>NZ_CP180406.1:0-2660754 GCF_047716785.1 Synechococcus sp. A10-1-5-9 | reverse complement strand
ACCCCTCCTGCCTCGCGGAAGTGAATCTACGCACTCTCCGTCGATCAATCGGTCTTTAATGAGGCACTGACAACAACACTCTCTCTTCATGGCTCCCGCTATTAAGCGCTCCAGGCAGCCAATCCTTGCCACGCTGACCCTCGGCCTCCTGAGCACCGGTCTCAGCAGCTGCGATGGCTCGTGGCGGCAGCGCATTGGCCTTGAGAAGAAGCCTGTTGCAGAGCCGATGCCAGAGGTCAGTGACGGCCCCCGGTCAGCACCGCTCAAGCCGGGAGAGAGCGTGATCGTTGAGGCGGTGGACCGGGTGGGTCCTGCGGTGGTTCGCATCGACACCCTGAAACGGGTGGCCAGTCCACTCGGAAATTTATTCGGCGGCCGAGCCCCCATCCAGAGGCAGGCTGGCCAGGGCTCCGGCTTCATTACCCGATCAGACGGATTGATCTTCACCAACGCCCACGTGGTGGAAGGCGCTGATCAGGTGTCGGTCACCCTGCCCGATGGACGCAGTTTCAGTGGTCGTGTTCTCGGGGGAGACCCGCTGACGGATGTGGCCGTCGTCCGCGTCGTGGCCGACAAACTGCCGGTAGCGCCGTTAGGGAATTCCAATGACCTCAAACCCGGGGAATGGGCCATTGCGATCGGCAACCCCCTTGGACTCAACAACACGGTGACAGCAGGCATCATCAGTGCCGTTGACCGGACCAATGCTGTTGGTGAAGGACAGCGAGTCCCCTACATCCAAACGGATGCAGCGGTGAACCCTGGCAATAGTGGTGGTCCGCTGATCAATGCCTCAGGCCAGGTGATCGGCATCAACACGGCTATCCGGCAGGCACCGGGGGCTGGCCTGAGCTTCGCGATCCCCATCAATCTGGCCAAAAGGATCGCCCAGCAGATCGTCAGTACCGGACAGGCCTCCCATCCGTTCATCGGCGTGAGGCTGCAGAGCCTCACGCCTCAGCTGGCTAAAGAGATCAATGCCACGATCGACCTTTGCAAGGTCCCTGAGCTCAACGGCGTGCTTGTGATCGAAGTTGTGCAAAACAGCCCTGCAGCAAAAGCTGGAATCAAGCCGTGTGACCTGATTCGGAATGTCAACAGCACAGAGGTTCAGGATCCTTCCCAGGTCCAGTTGGCCGTTGACCGTGGTCGCGTGGGTGAAGCGATGCCGATCGTGGTGGAGCGAGATGGGCAACGCCTCGACCTCACCGTGACACCCGAGGAACTACCCAGACAACAATGAGTCATCAGGGTGAATCCGGAGCTCTGCCTGTCCTGATCGTGATGACCCGCTGGCCTGCCAGCGGGCGCTGCAAACAACGCCTAGCCCAAAGCCTTGGGAAGGCTTCAGCTGCGGGCATTCAGGCCCGTTTGATCAGTCACACGCTGGCCGTGGCGGAAAGCCTCGCGCAAAACAGGGTTCTGGACGTAAGGATCGCTGTGAGTGGAGCTGGTCCCAAAGCCTGTCGGCGCTGGCTTTCCCCTCAGCAGGGTGTGTCGGTGAACGCCCAGAGTCGCGGTGGCCTGGGGACCCGTCTCTGTCATGAAGTGCTCAGAGCCCGGGCCCACCGCCCCCCCACTTCGGTGATCCTGATCGGCACGGATCTGCCCGATCTTCATCAGCAGGATCTACTCACAGCGATCGACAAACTGAACCATTCACCGTTGGTGATCGGTCCATCGCCTGATGGGGGGTACTGGCTCATCGGCCTGGCTGCGGAGGAAGACCCTCACTGGCCCTTTCATTCCATTCCGTGGGGAACGGATGCGGTCTGCAGGCTCACCGTCGAGAGAGCCCGGCGTCTGGGCCGGACCCCGGAGTTCCTGAGCTGGCGCAATGACATCGATACGATCGGCGACCTAAGTGGTTGGCTGGCATGAACCAGGCGATCCCATTCCTGAGTGTGGTGATTCCTTGCCTGAATGAGCGCGACAGGCTGCCGTTGTTATTGGCCGATCTCCATCAGGGACGTGGCGATCTCGAACTGGTGATCGCGGACGGGGGCAGCATCGATGGCAGCCCTGCGATCGCTCGGCTCAGCGGAGCCCAGGTCATCACTGTGGAACCGGCTGGTCGAGGCCGCCAGCTTGCCAAAGGCGCCCGTCATGCATCCGGGTCGTGGTTGCTGTTTCTTCACGCTGACAGTCGGCTGCCGAAGACCTGGGCCGAACACATCCGCACGGTTCTTCTCTCACGGCAGGCAGCGGCATCCGCCTGGTATTTCGATCTCCACATCGATCCTGAAACCCCGATGAGGCACATCCTGGGGAAAGCTGTCGCCCTTCGCAGCCGATGGCTGCAAAGGCCTTACGGGGACCAGGGACTTCTCCTGCATCAGACTCTCTACGAACGCTCTGGGGGATTCGCCGAAGTCCCCTTGATGGAAGACCTCGACCTGGTGGAACGACTGAGCAGGATCGCCATGTTGCGCCCACTGCATATCCCTTTGATCACCGACGGGCGTCGCTGGGAGCGTTGCGGTGTGCTCCAGCGCTGCTTGCAAAATTTCAGGCTCAAGCGGAGATGGAAACAAGGTGTTTCCCTGGAAACGCTGGCCCGCGACTACTACACCTCCTAGCTGGCGTACCAGAAGCCGCAACGATGACCGGCAGGCTCCAGATCCCATCCCAACCGCTGGTAGAACGGCAACACCCCAGGATCAGCGAAAAGAGTGGCACGCTCTGTGCCCATCGTGCGCAAGCAATCGAGGATGTAATCCATGAGCTGCTTGCCGAGGCCTGCCCCCTGGTAGAGGGGATGCACAGCCACATCCCAGATGGTGGCCTCAAGCACTCCATCCCCAGTGCAGCGCGCAAATCCAACCAAGCGGGGAATCCGCGCGTCATGTCGCCACAGACCAACCCGCAGAAGGCTGTGATCAAGGGCCTTGCGAACTCTGCGCACTGGCCGTCGGCTCCAACCCACCGCTTCCAGAAGCTGCTCCAGCTCCACCAGATCGAACGCCCGGTGCTGACTGAACACCAGAGTCAGCTGCTCGTTGGGAGACATGCACAGCTTGGCCTGTTCTCCGTACATGGCCTGCAGAGTTTCCGGTTGAAGGGAGGAACCGCTGATCACCGACCTGTGCTGCTTTGGAGTGATCCTGACGCACCGGAGGCCCAGAAGACGGCAGGCTGGTCGGGCCACTGACGCTCTGATGAACGACTCTCCCCTGCTGATCGCGGTGCATGGCTGGATGCTGAGCCGACAGGTCTGGGAACCGTTTGTGAAGACCTGGGAACAGCGAGGCATCCCTGTCACGTTGTGGTGTCCGGACCTGCCTGGCTTCGGAGACCGGATCCGCCCAAAGACCCTTCTGCCAACACTGGCGGCCTACGGACGTTGGTTGGCCACTCAGGCTCTGGATCGAGCAGCAGGTCGACCCTTCATTCTCATGGGGCATTCCCTAGGAGGGAGCGTTGTGCTTCACGCGGAAGCCGAACTGCGCAGAAACGCCAAGTCAGGCTTGTGTGGCCTTGTTTGCGTGGCGGCGGGGGGAGGAATTTATCAGCCCAAACCCTTCCGGCAACTGCGCTCGATCGGACGACTCGTGATCCACATGCGACCGGAGGGCCTGCACCGGCTACCGCCGCCCCTGGGGCGCCTGGGTCCTCTACGAGCCGAGAGTCGAGCTGCCCGGGGGCTTCTAGTGAACAGCACCAGCAGGGGAGCTGTTCGTCAACTGCCGGGGATGGTGGCACGGCTTGCGGTGAACAGCCTGTGGATCAGTGGTGAGCGAGATCAGGTGATGGAACCTGGCTATGTGCGCCACCTGGCGGGATACAGCTCCGGGCATGACTATCGGGAAATCACGAACTGCGGACATCTGCCGATGCGGGAGCAACCGGAGGCGTTATGTACTGAGATTGAGACGTGGCTGATCGCTCAGAGCCTGGCCAGACCACGTTCCTGAAGTTCAGCCAGTTCGGCGTACAAACCACCTTGGGCTCGAAGCTGGAGATGGCTGCCCTGCTCGATCAGACGACCACGCCGTAACACCAGAATTCGGTCTGCCGCCTCCACGGTGGCCAAACGGTGCGCAATCACCACAGCTGTTCGTCGTTCCAGAAGCCGATCCAGATCGCGTTGAAGCGTGGCTTCGGTTGAGGGGTCGAGAAACGCAGTGGCTTCATCCATCACCAACACAGTGGGATTGCGAATGGCCACCCTGGCAACAGCCAACAGCTGCCTCTCTCCTGAACTGAGATTTCCCCCCCGTTCCCGGAGTTCAGTGTCAAGTCCCTCCGGCAGGCGATTGAGAAGGCCACTGAGACCAAGATCTCTGCAGATATCCTCCAGCTTCTGATCAGCAATGTTCTGATCGAGCCGAAGATTGTCAGCGATGCTGCCGCTGAAGAGAAAGGTGTCCTGCAGAACCACTCCGAGCTGATGACGCAAATCTGAGAGGGAGAGGGTGCGGATGTCTTGGCCATCCAGCAGGATCCTCCCCCGCTGGGGTTCATAAAGACGGCACAGCAAACGGATCACCGTGGTTTTCCCAGAGCCGGTTGGGCCGACCAACGCCACATGCTCCCCGGGTGCAATGCGGAAACTGAGGTCTTCAAGGATCGGTTCGTCAGGGCGATAAGCGAAATGCACGTTGTCGAACACCACCTCCCCCCGAGGCGTCTGGATGAGTTGGAGTGGTTTGGTCGTGATGGATTGCTGAACGACATCCGCAGCGATGGGTTGCTTCTGGATCTCGAGGGGCTCTTCGAGCAGCTCACCGATGCGCTCCACCGCCGTCAACCCGCCCTGAATCTGTGTAAAACGTTCTGCCATCTGGCGAAGGGGATCAAACAACCGCTGGGAATAAAGAATGAATGTGGTGAGCGTGCCCAGCCCCATGGCACCAGCCGTGACCATCCATCCACCCAGAGCGAGAACAATGGCGACGGCACCCAGCGACACCCATTCCAGAAATGCGGAAATGCTGCTGTCGTAAAAGATCGTTCCATTCACAGCCTTTCTGTACGCGAAACCAGTGGTTTCAAACCGGGAACCGTTGAAGGCTTCCCTGCGATACATCTGAACGACTTCCAAGCCCTGAAGATTTTCCTGAAACTCAGCATTGAGTTGTGAGAGCTCTTCTCGCACTCTGTAATTCGCCTTCCTGTAACGACGCTGAAGCCAGAGGATGAACAAAGTGACCGGAACCTGCGTGACGAGGAGGAGCAACCCCAGCCGCCACTCGATCAACACCATTGAAATGGCGATCACTGTCAGTGAAACCAGATCTCCGAGCACACCCACGGCACCACTACCGAAAACTTCAGCCAAAGCGTCAACATCACTGGTCAGTCTGGTGAGAAGCTTTCCCACAGGCATCCGATCATGGAACCGGAGCGAGAGATCCATGGCGTGTGAGAACAAATCACGCCTGATTCGTGCCGTCAGACGCTGGCCAACAATTTGAATATTGAGCGATTGATAACCCTGCAGGGCCAAACGCAGCAAGACAGATAACAACAACGTGCCGATAATCAGACGGATGGCCACTGAGCTGTCGAGACCCTGGAGAGCTGGAAGGACCGACTCATTCGTGGCACCAGCCACTGTGCGAAGCACAGAAATCGCCTGACCCACAAGAAGCGGCTGGATAGCGCCAGCCAGAGCCAAAGGCACCAGCAGCGTCAGCGTGAGCAGGAGTCGGCGACGGTCACGTCCGAGGTAGCGGCCGAGCCTGCGGATGCGTTGCAGATCCGAACCCGCCATCAGCTCACGCCCACTGCATCGTGCCGGGAGCCCTGCATGACATCAACGATGCCCTGAAGTTCTCCCTGATCCAGACGCAAGGCAAGCGGATGACCGACAAGACGAGCCGTTGTATGAAACAAATCCTCGATGGCCACGAGCCCGTTGTCACGCAACGTTCGGCCTGTAGCCACCAAGTCCACGATGGCTTCAGCAATCCCTGTGATCGGTCCAAGTTCCACTGACCCGGAGAGATGAATGAGCTCAACCGGAAGGTCAATGGAATCGAAATAGTGACGCGCGCATCGAGTGAACTTGCTAGCCACCCTGCAATGCGGAGGGAGATCCGTTGCTCTTGTGTAATCGCTTGAGCTCTTCACGGCCACAGACATCCTGCAGCCTCCGAAACCCAGATCCACGAGATGGGCAACCGGCATTTGGTGTTCGCGCAACACGTCGTAACCCACAATTCCAAGCTGGGCCTGTCCATAGGCCACGTAAACAGGCACATCCCCGTTGCGCACGAGCAGGGCTCTGGCCCGTCCGCAGGTGGAGGGAACCATCAACTGGCGGTTGTCCGGATCAAGCACCGCTGAAAAGTCCAGACCGGCCAAGCGGAATCGTTCCACGGAATCCCGCAACAGCGCGCCCTTGGCCAATGCAACGGTGATCATGGACTTCTGCAACATTTCGGACTTTAACGATGAGCCTGGTATCGGAGAGGAAAGCCATTCAGCCTCTGCCTGTCCTGCAGGACAACATCATCTGGATCTGGTCACGTGGATCCGAGGCCGTGGTTGTGGATCCCGCCGTTGCAGAGCCGGTCATCCAGACACTTCAGCAGCAAAAGCTGACGTTGATTGCTGTGCTGCAGACCCATCACCATGCCGATCACATCGGCGGCACGCCCGCGTTGCTTGATCAGTGGCCTCAAGCCGCCGTGATCGCCTCAGGACAGGATCGACGGCGGATCCCTTTTCAGACCCAATCGGTCTCAGCCGGTACACGATTCCATTTGCTTGGCATGCCCGTGGACGTCATCGACGTACGGGCTCATACCAATGCCCATCTCGCCTTTGTCTTACCGGACGGCTGTTCGCCCGCTGAAACAACCCCTGCACTCTTCTGTGGCGACACCCTGTTCAGCGGAGGATGCGGACGACTGTTTGAAGGCTCTCCCGACGACATGCACAGGGCCTTGCAGAAACTCGCGGCCCTGCCTGAATCGACGCGTGTGTACTGCGCCCATGAATACACGGAGGGCAATCTCCACTGGGCCCATGCACTCAAGCCTGATGACCAGGCGATCAAGGCTCGGCTCAGGGACGTGGTCGAACTGAGGAGCCATGGACAACTCACCGTGCCGAGCACGATTGGTGAGGAACGTCGATCAAATCTTTTTCTGCGAGCGGAATCTGCAGAAGAGCTCGGTGACCTGCGCAAACTCAAAGACGCCTGGTGAGGGCTTTAAGAGGCCGGCGCTGAGGATGCAAGAGCACGGTTGCCCCCGGTTGAAGTTGCAGATGGCATCGAAGGCCACGATCGTGATCTTCCGCCAGTGGTCTCAGAAGTCGAAGTTGACGCTCACCACTCTGAACCCGATAAAGCCAGCCGTGGCCAAGGAACTCTCGTCCCATCACACAGTCTTCTCCGGAAGGGTCAGGGTGCAGGATGATGGCTTCTGGAGCGACGAGGACAGTGGCGTCCTCCGGCAATGATTCCTCATCGAGGTCGCCTGGATCCCCCAGATCACCGAGGGGACATCGAAGACACCCGGCCGAGAGCTCTCGCCAAACGGGAAGCACATTGCTCTGCAACACGAAGCGGCCGACGAAGGGCGTGGCCGGTGACGCCACGAGTTCTCTTGGGCTGGCGCACTGATGCAGGGATCCATCACGCAAAACAGCCACGCGATGACAGATGGCCAAGGCCTCTTCGGGGTCGTGGGTGACTAGCACTCCGCTGGCGCCACAAGCACTAAGGACAGAGGGGAGCTCACTTCGCAGCCTTAGTCGAACCTCCACATCAAGATTGGAGAACGGCTCATCCAGAAGCACGACCGACGGAGCGGGTGCAAGGGCCCGAGCTAAAGCCAGCCGCTGCCGCTGGCCTCCCGAAAGTTCATGGGGATAGCGCTGCTGAAGACGCTCAAGGCCCAGGAGTTCCAAAAGCCACGAGGCCCGACTGGTATCCGCCCCCCGTCGCAGCCCGAAACAAGTGTTGTCCCATGCGTTGAGGTGCGGGAACAGGGCGTAATCCTGAAACACCATGCCAACACCGCGTCGCTCCGGCGGCAGGGATCTCTCTGGTGTGGCTACTTCACTTCCATGCAGACGCACCACACCACGGGTTGGAGTCTCAAATCCAGCAATCAGTCTCAACAGCGTGGTTTTACCGCAACCGGAAGGTCCCAACAGTCCCACCAACTCACCACTTTGAAGCTTGAGATCGATTGCCTGAAGGGTCCAATCATCAGCGGATCCGCCATAGCGATGCCAGAGACCATTGATCTCGACCGGCAAGGCCCCCATCGGCACAAAACGCGAAGATGCAGACACATTGTGAGCCTCAACCATGACTCTTTCTGCGATTCAGGCCGTTTATACCGATGCTGCTCCGGCTCCAGTCGGCCCTTACAACCAAGCGGTCCAGGCTGGCGGATGGCTTTACTGCTCAGGACAAATCCCTCTTGATCCTGCCAGTGGCGAAATGGTGGGAGAAGGCGATGTGGAGGCAGAAACACGCCAAGTCCTTCATAACCTTGATGCGGTACTGAAAGCAGCAGGCACCGATGGATCACGCGTGGTCCGCACAACGGTGTATCTGGTGGATCTCAACGACTTTCAGGTGGTGAATGCGATCTACGCCGAATGGTTCGGAGAGGGTGTCAGCCCGGCCAGAGCCTGTGTGCAGGTAGCTGCCTTGCCCAAAGGATCAAGGGTCGAGATCGATTGCATCGCCTGCCTCAGTTGAGCTGGGGACAATCCCGCATTCATCCACATTTCAACATGAAGTATCACGGCAAACGCAAGGCACACGCGTCCATCTTTTAAGTCTCTTGTGCCTTGCTGAACCTTGTCGTGGAGTCCCTTACCCAATCATTTGAAAAGGTTGATCAACAAACTTCTGAGGAACTCACGCCTTGGCTGAATGCCAGGGAAGAGGCAACGCGATCACTGGTCGCCAACGGCTGGCAGCGGCTGTATTCAGGGCTCACACCCCATCGCGCCAGTGTCACACTCCTTGACCCAAGCGAAAGCCTGCAGATCAGTCTGCAGATTCCTGTCGACGCCGATGGTGAAGCGCAGGGCGATTGGGATCTCTGGATCGAAGCCTGCCAAAGGCAACTCAGCCTTCCATTGAGAACCTGGCTGGAAGAGCAGGGCATTGAGCGAAGCACCTTGCGTCGTCTGAGTGGAACGGAGCGGAACGAATTGGAGGAACCGCTCGATCTGAAGGCGATGCTTCAGGTGGCTCACTGGCTGCAAGGTCCAATTGAAACGATCGAGAAGCTGGCAAAAGCGAACAGCAGCCAATTGGTCCTCCATCTCGCTGGCCTTGGCCCCAACAGCTGACCGACGGTTTCATAGGTTGAGGGTTGCACCCGAGCAATCCTCATGCCCCAGGCAAAGCTGACCATCGGCGAACTGGAAGCGGGTTACCCCTTGTACTGCAAGGCTTTACGGAGACTTTTGAAAGAAGGACGCGAGGTCAAAGAGATCGAGAAAACTGTCTGCTGGGGACACCTCGAGACCCTCAACCGCTGCCTTCCTGGTCGCTACAAAGCTCCGTCCTATCTCATGGCGTTAATCAGGCGGGACCTCGAGCAAGCCAGCCCCACCTGACCCTGCTTCTCAGCTCGCGGAAGGGGGCTCGATCTCGGTGAGAGGGATCGAAGGATCCTCCCCCTCCACCATCCCCTGAAACACACGACTGGCCAGCACATCTGCTGCTTCAATCGTCACAAGAGCATCCCGATCAAGAGGGCTGTGCATCTGGGAGAACAGGCGGTTCGCTTGCCTAAGACGAAGGCGATCCACCGCGTTACGCATTGAACGGGCGTTCGCGAAAAAAGGGAGCTGGCGTCGCCTGGAGATATAGGTCACGAACGCATCAGCAGCATCAGCGCTTAATTCGTATTGCTGCTGATGCAACAACAAGGTGGTGATTTGCAATAGCTCTGATTCACTGTAATCCGGAAAATCAATATGATGAGCGACACGTGAAGACAAGCCTGGATTAGAAAGGTAAAAATCATTCATCTTATCTTTATATCCAGCAAAAATCACAACGAGATCATTGCGCTGGCTCTCCATCTCCTGCAACAATATTTCAATCGCTTCAGCGCCGTAATCACGTTCATTACCTGGCTTGTATAGATAATAAGCCTCATCAATAAATAGGACCCCTCCATGTGCCCTTTTGATCATCTCTTTCGTTTTAGGTGCTGTATGTCCAACGTATTGCCCCACTAAATCATCTCTAGTCACAGTAACGACATGGCCTTTTCGGAGGTAGCCCAAACGATGCAAAATCAGTGACATGCGAAGTGCCACCGTTGTTTTTCCTGTTCCCGGTTGCCCAGTAAAGGACATGTGAAGACTGGGTGCCGTACTGACAAGGTCAAGTTGACGTCGAGCCTGATCAACGAGAAGCAACGCTGCAATCTCGCGGATTCGAGTTTTGACTGGATGCAGGCCAATCAGTTCATGATCAAGCTGCTGAAGCAAGTCAGCAACACCAGAAGACTTATAAGAGGATGCGAGATCAATCAACGAGCTCATCAATGAGTTTCGCGAATGAATGGTCATCACTAGTCAGCACTGCATCAACGTCGTCGCTCACCGGCCGCAACGTGATGTTGACATAAGTTTTGCCAAAGCTGAGATCAGGGAAGCGATCTTGAGCTTCACTCAAGCAACCAAGACGATCAAGAAAGTCCCGAGTTTCAGCATAGGAAGAGAATTCAATGCGTTTTTCCAGACAAACCGGACGTTTGCGCTCAGTCCACTGATCCATCCTTTTGTCAGACCAACTGAAAGAAAGCTAGAGGAGAGCCCCACGCTGGCATCCCATCAACCGACCTGCCCATACCTCAGCATAGGCTCTATTAGCCGCTTGATCACAAGGTTCCGGGCTTTCCAATGGATGAGGCATGGTGCCTGCAATGGCAGCGTTTGTGACGCAGAACATTGATTTCTGGAAGCTCACACAGATCTGCACATGCACGTCAGCGTCAGAGCGTCCATGAGACGCATACCAAGCGTTCAGCTCCTCCGGGAGGTTTCTAAACATATCCTGCATGCAAAGGCTCGGAGGGATCCCAGCACCCATGCTGGGCACTGGATCGGCGTAGAGCGCCCCATACTTAAATTGGCTTTGATCGGGAGAGATCTGACGCGCCTGAGCGTTGTAAGACACCGTTCCCAGGAAAGGCATCCCGCGAAAAAAGACAGCCTCTACATAAGGAACCGCCACATCCACGAGGAAGGTAAGCCCAGCCTCGGGTGGAAGAAGCCACACGGATTCATCACCCAGGGTGACTTTGTAAGTGATCGGGCTTGCAGCTGCAGCAACGAGTCCATCCCGGATGTGATGGACAACATCGAGGACACAAGCCACTTCGCCGATTCGATACCGACGTGCGAGATCAATGAAAATATCACTCATCACCCGCCAAAACAGACCAAGGGCGTAGATCGTGGTCATCGAACGAATCGCCTCAGGGGCAAAGCCGGGGTAAAGCCCGTTAACGAGGCGCAACAGAGGATCGCGACGGCTACGTAAACCAATCACCTGCTGACAGGCACTCTTGAAGGCATCCGAATCGAAATAGGCATCCATCCCGCCCGTGCCATGCCAAAACATCGCCTTCTGGCAGTATTCAGCATATTCAAAATTGATGCGATCACCAAGAAGATGAGACCAAAGACGATCTAAGGAAAAGCCTTCGTGAAAAAAACGTAGTACTGGAAAAGGATTGAGAAGCTGAGTGTTTCCTTGATGAATCAAATTGCGACTATAAGCATCAAGAACGAGTCCGTAGCTTTCAAGAATGTTGACCACCTGCAACAAGTGGTCAGGAGTATCAGCCAGGAGAGGGGTGTCTGAAAGGAGGCGCCGAACCAGCTCATCCTGATCAGGAAGAGCCTGCGCTGGGGTTTGAGGCAGCGACTGAGTGCTTGTGATCATGCGAAACCTCCAGATGGAACCAGCGAGGCAAGATCGCTCAGCTGCGTCGTGGCCGCTTGGCTGAGTCCAACCAGAAGGTGTGGAGCCAGTCCAAGGATGAGGATCAGCGCAGACATGGACAACGCTGGAAGTTGTTGAAACAAGTTCACCTTATCGAGAATATTCGGATTGAGAGTTTCGCCAGGAGCAGTTGCAAGGCGACCAAAAAACGCACGGTTAACCAGCAGCAGGAAATACACAGCAGTCAGACCGGAGCCGACCATGGACAAGAGGGTGGCCAAAGGGAAGTGCTCGAAACTTCCTTTGAAGACCAGGAATTCAGCAATGAAACCTGCCATCCCAGGAATACCTGCACTGGCCATCACACCAATAATCATCAGTGTGCCTGTGAGAGGCAAACCCCGTTGAGGGTTGAGAAGTCCTCGAAGAACATTGAGATCACGCGTTCCTGTTTGCTGATAGACGATGCCGACCGCGAGAAAAAGCACAGCGGATATCAATCCATGACTCACCATCTGGAACAAAGCGCCCATAATCGCCAATGGCGTTGCAGCAGCTGCCGCAAGCAGCACATACCCCATGTGGCCAACCGAGCTGTAGGCCACCATGCGCTTCATGTCAGTCTGTGCAATGGCAGCCAGCGATCCGTAGAGCACTGAAATAGCAGCCCAGCCTGCTAACCAAGGGGCCGCCACAGACCAGGCTTCAGGAAAGAGTCCCAGGCAAAAGCGCAAGAGTCCGTAGGTGCCCAGCTTGAGAAGAACACCTGCCAGCAAAACTGAAACGGGCGTTGAAGCTTCGGTATGAGCATCAGGCAGCCAAGTATGGAAAGGGAACAAAGGAATCTTGATGCCGAATCCAACGAGAAGAGCACCCATCAGCAACAGCTGGGTGAACAAACTCATCTGACCGACAAGAATTGGACGTATTCCAAAGTCAGCCGATCCAGTAACTAAAGCAATTCCAAGAAATGCAACCAGAATGAGTACACCAGAGACGGCAGTTATAATCAGAAACTTTGTCGATGCATAGGCCCGGTTTGCACCACCCCAGATTGCGATCAGCAACCAAAGAGGGATCAACTCCAGTTCGTAAAAAATAAAAAACAGAAGCAGATTCTGAGAGAGAAAAGCACCATTAACCGCTCCACTGATCACCAACAGTAGTGAGAAATAAAGCCTCGAACGGTTATCAACTGAACGCGAAGCTAATGCAGCAACCAGGCAAAGAACTCCATTCATCAGCACCAGAGGCAGGGACAAGCCATCAACACCAAGGCTGAACTCAAGACCTACAACAGGGAGCCATGGAACGCTGTCAACCAATTGCTGGCCAGCCTCGCCGGCCTGAAAAGGAATTAACAAAGCAAAGCTATAAACACACTGAATAGCAAGGGTTAACAATGCAAGAAATCTATTTTTGCCGGAACCCTCAGGAGGGAGAACACTGATGACCAGCGCACCAAGGAAAGGAATTAAAAGAAGAATCGTAAGCATGACAGAATCAGTTCAGGATCCAACTAAGGGAGGAGAGAAGAATCACAATGGCCGCGATCACCGTGAGTACATAAGACTGAGTCTGCCCACTGATGCTGAGTTTGAGACCTTCAGCCGATTGAAGAGAGATTCGAGCCAAGCCATGAAGCACACCATCAACAACAGTGCTGTCGAACCAACCTGCCAAACGAGAAAAGCTCGCCACGACATTAACAATGGTCACCCTGTAAAAACGCTCTGTGTAGAAATCATTTTCCAAAAGATCTTGAAGCCATCGCAAAATGGGATTAAGGGATCGGGACCAAGCCTTGTTCAGTGGGATCAAACCACCGATCGAAACTCCGATCACTCCACTGATGACCACCAGTGCTGCTGCCCATAGGGGGAATGCAAGAAGACCATCGAGGGACTCCAGACGAATCAGCAGGAATGGTGTTAAGAGCACAATCACTGCCAGCGCAACCATTGGCAGAGCCATCAACCAGTTCACCTCAGCGGCTCGCCTCGTCTTCGCGAGGGATTGACCAAGGAAGACCTGTCTGAAAACTCGAGTGAGATTGAGTGCCGTTAAAACATTTGTGGTCAAGAAAACAGGCACAAAAATCACCTCTCGAGCGCCAATCAGCTCAACCGCCTGTGCCAGACAGAGAAATCCCCCCAGCGGCAAAAGGCCGACAAGTCCAGCACCACCAATCAGGAATGAGCCTGTTGTCGCCGGCATGCGACTGGCCAAGCCACCAAGCTCGGTGATGTCCTGGCAATTGGTTGAAGCAATCACTCCCCCCACACTCATGGAGAGCAGTGCTTTCGAAACTGCATGAGCGTAAAGAAGTAGCAAGGCCAACACAGGGACCTGAAGGGAAATTGCGATAAAGACCAGGCCCAGATAAGCGGTTGTGGAATAGGAGAGTGTTCGCTTGATATCAACCTGAGCGATCGATACCAATGAACCACCAATGGCGCTGATCGCACCGATCACCTGAAGAACCACCAAGGTGACGGGAGCGTTTTGAAGAAGCGGCATCACCTTCAGCAGAACGATGGCACCACAAGTCACCACCACAGAATTGCGAAGAATGGACGCGGGGTTGGGACCTTCCATCGCTTCATCCAACCAGAGGTGCATGGGAAACTGTGCACACTTACCTGTAGGGCCAGCAATCAGTCCAAGCCCGAGAAGCGTTGCCGCAAGAGGAAAAAGTGTTCTCTGAGCAGACCAGGTGTAAAGATCCTCAAAGCTCGTCACGCCAGACCAAGCGGTCACTGCCACAACACTCATCAGCAGCAACACGTCACCAACACGCTTGGTCAGAAAGGCATCTCGGGCTGCAGTAACAACAAGCGGCTGGGCATACCAAAATCCAACCAACAGATAGGTTGACAATGTAAGCATTTCCAGAAGGAAATAACTCTGAAAAAGCGAGTCACTCAGAACAACACCTGACATAGCCCCTTCGAAAAATCCAAGCAGCGCAAAGAAGCGAGCCAAAGCCCACTCTTTGTCCATGTATCCAAGTGAGTAAATCTGGGACAAGAGGCTCAATCCAGTGATCAGCTCAAGCGCAGATACATTCGTCAGAGAAAGGCTGAAACTGATCTCGAGATTCAGATCGGCCACGGAAAGCCAGGGCACTCGAATCAAAGCCGGCCCGGTGAGCATGACGTCTCTGAGCACCAAGCTGCCATGGATCACCGCAACCAGGGTGAGCAGAATGTTGAGATAAGCGGGAGGCTTGTGTGCATCCCGACGGAACCAGCCAAAGGCCCAGGGGAGAGAGACAATCATCCCGGCCAATCCGTAGAGAGGAATGAACCAGGCGGTCTGGAGTGGCAGCGTCAATGCTGAGGTCAAAGGAAACGAGACCGGATCGATCTTCGTATGTCGTGTTGGCCGGGGAATCTACCCTGAAATGTCGAAAGGCGACATCTCTGATCAGCTACGTCGTCGCACATTGGTCGCCATGAGTGCGGGTTCTACTTCCTGATGCGGCCTGGCGATGATGTGAGCCGCAACGAGCCCGTCACCGACCCGCTCACAGGCGTCGGCCCCGGCACGCACGGCAGCATTCACAGCGCCGGTCTCTCCGCGCACCATCACGGTCACATAACCACCACCGACGTACTCACGACTGATGAGAGAGACCTCTGCAGCCTTGGTCATCGCATCAGCGGCCTCGATGGCAGGCACCATGCCACGCGTCTCGATCATGCCCAGAGCGATACCCTTGATGGGCTGGGCCGCGGATGAGGAGGTGGTCTCAGGCTTGGGCACACTGCCCCGACCTCCGGAACCTGTCGCTGCACTGCCGCGTGTCGTGGAGCGACTGGCGGTTGCGCGGGTGACCGCTGAACTAGTCGCTGTCGAACCAGTGGATGCCTCTGGGGTGGAGCTGGCAGCCGGATCTGGAGAGGTGGAAGCAGGTGTGGCCACAGGATTCACATCAACGGTCTTGTTCGCAGCGGCACTGCTGCGGGTGGTGCGGCGACGGGGAGAAGGGGATGGAGTGGCCATGGGGTTAACGGTGTGGAAGCGGAACGGAAACGGAGGAGAGAGGGGAAAACTCCCTATCCGTCCGGATTCCAGTGATCAATGATCCCGCCGATTGTCAGATCGGTCAGGACCGTGTTGTCGGGGCAGGCATGTCGGGCGGCAGAGCCACTGGCGGTGAACACCCAGTTGCCCTCTCGGGCACCCACAGGATCCACTGCCACCAGTTTTTTGCCCTTGGAATTGCACAAGACGCGCAGGTGCATGTGATCCAATCCCGCCACGCGGAAGGTGCAGACCAGAGTTCCCATCACCTGCATAATCTCCATCAGCCAGCCGCTCCTGCCGCTGGATTCGCTGCGGGAGCAGACGTTGATGCTGGTGCAGGCGCTGAGGTTGGGGCAGGCGCAGGGGTTGGGGACTTGGGAGGGTCTGGTTCCCAGTGGTCGATGATTCCCACAATTGTGAGATCGCTGGGATACGACTTACTCCCGGCGGCTTCGCGGGCAGCAGAACTGCTGACACAGATGACCCAGTCGCCTGGTTTGGCGCCTACAGCATCCACCGCCACTTTCTTGGTACTGCCGTCTTGCACAACCTGAAGATGCTTGTGCTCGAAATCAGGAATCCGGTTAGTGGAAACCAGCGGCTTGATGACCTTGACGATCAACATGATCAGTGAGCCTCCTGTTGAACGGGATCGAGTGTTGAACCAACGACAACGGCGGAATGAGGTTGATCGCGGTCGCGGATGGTGAGCAGCGTATGAAGCAGTCCCTGACTCACCAAAGGTTCATAACGATCGTTGATCGCCGACTGGATGCGATGACAATCAGCAATCGCTCGATCACGGGCACCTGGAACCTTTCCTGAATAGTCAAAACGCACCACAACTGGAATCGGAAGATCACGGGATACATTCAGACCTTTGAAGATCTTCACTCCCACATCCAGATCAGGAGCTCCCTGTTCAACCGTATCAAGGTGAGCAAAATACGTGAGATTGCGAAGGTGAACCTCCTTGAATCCAATACCAACACCAATGAATCGTTCGGCATGACCTGCGTCGGGATAGGGGCCGCGGTGCAAAGCACGGACATAGTCCTGCTGAGAAAAGTTATTAACCAGAAGCTGTGAAACAAAACGCACCATGCCCGGATCAGGAGCCGCTGCAACATGCGTAGTGACAGCAGCTTCCACAGCTTCATGCGCCTGCTCTGATGTCAAGGACACCGTGCTGTCGTACAGCGCCCTGGCACATAACCATTGGTCAACACGGATCTCACCCTGCTGATCGGGAACATGGACACGGATCGCATCCGTATCGGTGTCTAAACCGATCAGAAGTAAATCAACAGACGCTCCGCAGCAAAAACTATTTTCAACAGCCTCTCTGAAATCAAGTAGGCGACGAAGCCCGGACGATGCCGCTAAACCATCGTCACTTCCATGCGCTGCACATCCCTGATGGAGAGGATCAACTGAGCTGAAGTGATACGCCACCATTTTCAGATAACGCGTTGAAGCATGAGCTTCATTCGGAATCTGCTCTCGGAAACGTCGATGTTCGGTCTTTACCCAGCGATTGACAGTGTTCTCAATATCGAACATCGCACCAGCGTGGGAACGTCGGCGAACAGAGCTGAAAGGAATGCGCAGGGCATAAGCAATGGTGTGCGCTAGCCGACCATCAGCACAGGGAGTGACATCCAGTAAATGGAATCCACACTCGAGGAGAAATGAATCAAATGCCTGAGCATTTGAACTCCCCACAGCGCTCTTCAGAGGATCCTCCTGAAAGAAGTGATCGCTGAACTGCTGGTGAGATTGAAAAACACACCAGGCGAACAACGCTCGCATATCCAGGGGACGGACCCAGGACTTTTCAAGAATGTGATCCGGCAGATCAAATCCCAGTTCGGCTCGAGCCAGACGTTGGGCCTGCGAAAGGAAATCTGGCTCATGCTGCAGGACCGCCACCTGCTTGAGCACAGGAACAATCCGATCAAATCGTCCTTTGATCTCAGTCTCATAAGCCTGAAGATCACGGTTCTGCTGTTGATCCGTCAGGGGGTGAAGATCAACGGTCCATGGAAGAGACGAGCGGCTGAGATTGACAGTCGAACGCGATGGCTGAGAGACCTTCTTGACCCAGCCAGGCTGCTGGGTTGAAGGTCGGGGACGGTCTTGCTGAGTGCGAACTCGCCCAGCAGCGACTGAACCAGAGTTAAGAACAGCAGCCTTACCAGCGGTGGTCAACGCTTGTCGGCGTTGCAGCGCTGAAGAACGCGTCTCGGATCGGGTTAACGGAATGGAAGACCCTGGAGATGATGACGGTTGGTCATCCTGAGAAAACAGTTGACGCCGCGTCGGAGCCGTGGGCGCCTGAGGTCGCCCGCCGCGGAGAGGCATGGAGCGAACCATCAGATCCTCAACCCCGTGCGCCGCCAGACACTGTGATCAGAGATCCCTTGTCGGTATTGCCGCTGGAACCTGTAACGCGACTGACAGGCCAGTCGGTTTCTTGATTGCGCTTGCGCTCGAAAGGTGGCATCGCACCCATCGATCCGGTGCGGCTGGGATTGCGCCGACGGGCGGAAGCTCCCTCGGTGCCGGTGACGTGCTCACCACGGTCCCAGTCATCACCAGTCACTTTCCTCGCTGAACCTTCACCGGTGACCCGGGAGACCTGACGTAGATCCTCATCCATGGTCACCGGAGCCTCAACCACTGGCGGAGTGGCTTGAAAATGACGACGCTGGAATTCGCGATTGTCGAAGCGGAACTGCTCGGTGCCGGTGACCTTGCCACCGGCCATGTCAAAAGGGCCGGTGATGCGGTTGCCCTGCTCGTAAGAAGTTCCAGTGACAGCACCCTGGGCATCGCGCTGTTGCTGGGCGGCGCGGGCAGGGGACATCACGCTGAAGCGAGTCCAGGCTGCACCCTCGGGGGATTGACCGTGGGTCTCTGTACCTGCGGGAGATTCATCACCACAGGCCTGGGCAAGCTGGTCTGCGCCCACATAGGGAGTACCGGTGACAGCTTCGCAGGCACCTTTTTCGTCGCCCGTCATCACACCACCCACACCGGGCTGAATACCGGTCATAGCTGCAGACGGCGTACCGAGACGCACAGGGGTGCGTTCGCGAATGGCCTGCACAGCTGGAGTACCACAGTGTTGGCCGGCCTGCTCAAGACCTGCATAGGGGGTGCCGGTGACAGCCTGGCAACTGCCGGGCTCATCGCCAGTCACACGCTCCGAACGACCGGTGCGGGTGCCGCTCACCACCTGGTTGCGGTTGGTGATGCTGAAGCCGACTTTGGCAGCTTCAGGCTCAGGCTTGCTGCCGCAGAAGGCATTCACCTGTTCTGCACTGATGTATTGATCGCCAGTCACGCGATGGCATGAGCCGAACTCATCGCCTGTCACCTGAGAGGACCGGCCCACCATGGTGCCGGTGACACCTGTGCCGGAGAGAGTTCCCGACAGGCCAACTTTGGCGGCAGGACGACCTTCAGGGAGGGGATCAGACCCGAGGTATTGATCACCGGTGAGACTGCGGCCAGCACCAGCCTCATCACCGGTGACACTGGAGGAGCGGCCCACCATCACCCCACTGACAGGACGCCCTTGCTGGGTGAGGCTATGGCCCACCTTTCGAGGTGAAACCTGCGAGCTACCGCAGTAGGCAGCGGACTGGTTGGCCGAGATGTATTCAGTACCCGTTACGTTTTTGCAAGTCCCGGGCTCATCACCGGTGACTTTGTCGGAGCGACCAACCTCGTTACCGGTGACCCGGTTGCCATGACTGGTGGCAGACACTCGCACCTTGGCTGGGGTGGTGGGCTCAGGTGCCTGCTGGCAGAACGTCTGGAACACCTCAGCGCCCAGATATTCGGTACCCGTGATCGAACGGCAAGTGCTGGCTTCGTTGCCAGTGGTCTTGACCGAACGGTTGGCTTGCGTGCCTGTGACGGTCTGGCCTGAGGTGGTGGTGCTTTCACCCACCTTCCAATGCGCATCGGCAGCAGCAGCCTGTTTGGCACCGTGACGGTTCGGGCCAGTGGGCCGGGTCACACCGGCGCTTTGCTTGTTGCGGGCACCGGCCTTCGTGCGCAGCTCGCGCACCTGCTGAGCGAGCTCTCGGCTGGTGAGGTCTGGATTGGCCTGGCGAGCCACAGCCGCAGCACTAGTGGGCTGTTTACCTGCGGTTTTGCCATGCTTCGACATGGCGTCTCGTCGAGCGAGCACAAGAGCACGACTCGGGTTCTCGATAGCGCGACGCTTTGGCGTCGCTGAACGACGCTCCGTGCGAGCGGACAGCTTGGGTGCCGATGCACTCAGTGAAGTCAGTGCAGTCTTCTCAGCAGCACGCTTGCCACCGCAGCCACAGCTCTTGGTGGATTCAGCTGGTGCAGCCGCTTTGGTTTGACGGGCGACATCTGCTCGGCTGCGATCGCGGCTGGTGTCAGCGGTCTTACCGCGGCGCGACAGTGCCTCACGACGGGCCAGCACTAGATCCCGGCTGGGATGACGCTGAGGCTTCACCTGAGAACTGCGGGAAGGGGACGCCGGTGTAAACGACACCTTGGGTTTCACGGGAGCGGCAACAGCTGGAGCAGTGGGCTCAACAGCGGCAGCAGCCTCCGTACGGGTGGGACGTGCGTCGGCGGCAGTGCGCACGCGATTGGCACCATCTCTTGCAGCCACAGAGGACTTCTTACCGGAGGTGGTCAGCGCCTTGCGGCGCTCGAGTGCGAGTTCGCGACTGGAAAGTCTTGCCATGTCCGCCCGAGGGTGTCGTCGTGAAGTGGAGGGGCACCTGCCCCTCCTGAAAAAACTGGAGCCCTGAGGAGTTCAGGGCTCGGAACCAAAGGTTCGAAGGATCAGCGTCCTTCGAAAACCACGAAGCAGGCACCCTGGCTCTGGGTGTAAGCGTCGTAACCGACGATGCGAACGTGGTGGTCGGGGTAAGCGCGATGGCAAGCCTCGAGCTCACTCACAACAACGTTGAGGTCCTTCTCACCGAAGAAGGGGAGCTTCCAATAGGACCAGTACGTGGCCATGGAGTTGCTGGGGTGGACGTGCTCGACGAGCGGGCTCCAACCCTGGGCAATGATGTACGCGATCTGGTCGTAGATCTCGTCCTGGGTCATCGGCGGGAGAAAGCCGAAGGTCTCCAGGGTGGCGACTGTTTGATAGTCACCCACGGTGCTCTGGAAAGGCATGGGGATCCTGGTTGTAAAAAAAGGGTTGGGCCGGTTGCATCAACCGGCCGTAGAAACGATCAGTTCTGAACGTCGAGCTTGTCGACGGTGTCGAACTCGAACTTGATCTCCTTCCAGGTCTCGAGGGCGATCGCCAGCTCAGGGCTGTGCTTGCCGGCTTCCATGAGGATGTCGCGGCTCTCTTTCTCGAGATGACGGCCGGCGTTGCGGGCCTTGACGCAGGCCTCGAGGGCCACGCGATTGGCCGCAGCACCTGCAGCGGAACCCCAGGGGTGACCGTGGGTACCACCACCGAACTGCAGAACGGAGTCGTCGCCGAAGATGGTGACCAGGGCAGGCATGTGCCACACGTGGATACCGCCGGAAGCAACGGCGAACACGCCAGGCATGGAACCCCAGTCCTGATCGAAGAAGTTGCCGCGGCTGCGGTCTTCGGGCACGAAGGATTCGCGCAGCTGGTCGATGTAGCCGAGGGTGGTCTGACGATCACCTTCCAGCTTTCCGACCACGGTGCCGGTGTGGAGCTGGTCACCACCGGACAGACGCAGACACTTGGCCAGAACGCGGAAGTGGATGCCGTGCTTGGGGTGACGATCGATCACCGCGTGCATGGCGCGGTGGATGTGCAGCAACATGCCGTTCTTGCGGCACCACTTCGACAAACCGGTGTTGGCCGTGAAGCCACCGGTGATGAAGTCGTGCATGATGATCGGCATGCCGAGTTCCTTGGCGAACTCAGCGCGCTCGTACATCTCTTCGGGAGTGTTGGCGGTCACGTTGAGGTAGTGACCCTTGCGCTCTCCGGTCTCCTGCTCGGACAGCTTGATGGCTTCCGCAACGAATTCGAAGCGGTTCTGCCAACGCTGGAAGGGCTGGGAGTTGATGTTCTCGTCGTCTTTGGTGAAGTCCAGACCACCGCGCAGGCACTCATAGACAACACGGCCGTAGTTCTTACCGCTCAAGCCGAGCTTCGGCTTGATGGTGCAACCCAGCAGGGGACGCCCGTACTTGTTCATCCGGTCGCGCTCGACCTGGATGCCGTTCGGCGGGCCGTAGCAGCTCTTGATGAACGCCATCGGGAAGCGGATGTCTTCCAGGCGCAGGTGGCGAAGAGCCTTGAAACCGAACACGTTGCCGACCAGGGAGGTCAGAACGTTGGTGATGGAACCCTCTTCGAACAGGTCGAGGGGGTATGCGATGAATGCATAGAAAGACTCCTTGTCACCAGGGACGTCTTCGATGCGGTAGCAACGGCCTTTATAGAAGTCGAGATCGGTGAGGAGCTCGGACCACACAGTGGACCAGGTGCCGGTGGAGGATTCAGCAGCCACAGCAGCGGCAACTTCTTCCTTGGGCACACCGTCTTGGCCGGTGCACTTGAAGCAGGCCAGCAGGTCGGTGTCGAGGGGGACGTAATCAGGAGTCCAGTAGGTATCCCTGTACTCCTTGACCCCAGCGTCGTACTTCTTGCTCATGGGAAATCTCCGTTAGGTCGGTGAAGAGGTTGAGACGTTCGCGTGCCTCATCTGAGGCTCAGCGGAAGATCTCAGTCCTTCTGACCGATGAAGTTGCCGTTGCCCAGAGCAGGCTCTACTTCGCGGTGGGGGCGGGCAATGATGTGAGCAGCGACCAGGCCGTCGCCGACACGTTCGCAAGCATCGGCGCCAGCACGCACAGCAGCGTTCACAGCGCCGGTTTCGCCGCGCACCAGAACGGTGACGTAGCCGCCGCCGACGAACTCACGACCGATCAGGCGCACTTCGGCAGCCTTGGTCATGGCATCAGCTGCCTCGATGGCGGGGACCAGACCGCGGGTCTCGATCATGCCGAGGGCGATGCCCATGGTTTCGTTAGCCATTGCCTACCGGGAAAGGGGGTGGAATGTTCGCCGCTGAGCCTGCTCTGCCAAAGGCCTGGCCGTCAAGCGATCTGGAGAATTCTGGAGATCACTGTCCATAGTGAACTTCATAAGCTTCACTGATCAGCCTTTCTATGACTGATGGGAACAGCTGCTGGTGTATCGCGTGAGCACCTGAACACATTGGGTTGCCGACGACGGCAAAAGTCTTTGTTTACAAAAAAACATGCCTCAAGAGGGGGTTGGTTGCCCCGTTAATCCCACACAATGGAATGCTTCAAAGGGGGTTCTTTGCGCAGGCTGATCATCGCCAGTGGCAATCCACACAAAGTGGCGGAGATTGAAGCCATGCTCGGTCCGATCAACGTGGACGTGAGCCGCCAGCCTGCGGATCTTGATGTGGAGGAAACAGGAAGCACTTATCTCGAAAATGCTCGCCTGAAAGCTCGCGCCGCCGCTCTGCGAACAGGGTGCTGGGCGCTTGCCGACGATTCCGGCTTGGAAGTCGACGCTCTTGACGGTGCTCCTGGGCTCTTCACGGCAAGGTTCGCCGCATCGGACCACGACAAGCTGGAACGCCTTCAAGCGGCGATGGCCGACATTCCCTACCGAAGCGCATGCTTTCGCAGCGCCATGGTGCTCTGCTCACCGGAGGGGAGCTGTGATGAGGAAGCTGAAGGGTTCTGCTGGGGTGAATTGCTCCATACCCCTGCCTATCCGGGTGGAGGGATTGAATCCCTGTTCTGGGTTCGTGAAGCAGGCTGCAGTTACGGCCAACTCAACGCCTCCCAGCTCTCGAGGCTGGGCAGTCGCGGAAAAGCCGCACGCAATTTGGCTCAAGGCCTGCGTAGACGCCTCAATTTGGACTGAAGTCAGCGCAGTGTTGAACGTCGATTCACCAAGTCGATGGCTCGCATGGCGGCGGCAGCGGCCTCTTCAACATCACCTTCTCGCCCCGCCAGGGTGAGACGTCCGAATGCACCCACCGCTTTCACATCCACCAATGTGATGTTGGAAGCCTTCTCGGCTTCATTGGCTGCGATCAGCACGTAACCAGCTGGTTCCGTTTCGAGGATGAACATGCTCATCCCCGCCTCAATCATCGAGCCCCGTCGATTTTGCCGATTAATCAGCACCGCATGGTCAGGTGTAATCGCACGAATCACCTCAGTCCAGCTCACCTCAGCCGGACTGCGCTGGTCGATGGAGCTGCCGATCGCCTCGAGAACCACATCTCCGGAGTGAAGCACTGTGCTCTGATCGCGGTGATACAAGGCCATGGAGCCGAAAGCCCGCTCCACCACCATCTGTCCGAGCCGCACATTGCTGGCCTTCAGGGCAATATCAGTAACACGATGAACGGCCATTCCCGGTGACACTTCCATCCAGAGACAGGCATCTCCTGGGATCGGAAGAAAACCTTGGCTGACAGACCCCATATACGCCGCTAGTTGGGGCTGGAGGGAGTCAATGAAGACATGCGTGCGCAGTTCGATCGACTGCACATGGCTGTTTCGGCGGGTAAAGCGTGACGATTCGGAATCAGTGGTAACAACGCAGCTGGCTCCACTCGCGGAAGGATGGACTTCCGTACCGGTAACGAGGGCGCTGCCGCCGACGCGCCGCTCCCTGGCATCGAAGCCGGCGAAACGATTCATGGCGCGGATCTTACCGGAAGCCGACTGTGCGCAAGGGCTGTGCGCTTGCGCCGCTGAAGCCAGCCGATACCTTCAGCCCACATGCATCAAGACCGATGACCTCGACACAGGAGCCCCGCCTGAACGATGGAAATCCAGCCACTGAACTGAATGCCGAACAGGCGCTCGGACTGGTGAGCTATGGCCTGATGCAGCGTTTGGACCGAGAAGGACACGCCGAACTGCCTTGGTTGCCATCCCAAAACGAAAACAAAGCCCAGACCCTGCATCAACTGCGGCAACGGCTGGAGCTCACCGCATTGGCTCTGGAGACCGGAGCACCACTGAGTACTGCGGAAGTGGGTTTCCTGCTCGGTGCCAGGCCTGGCACCGAGCAGGTAGAGCGCGGTGGGCTGTGCGCCAGGCGCGTGAGCCGCAATGTCTGGCGGCTCACGAAAATCGAAGTTTCTGACGAGAGATCGGGCGGAAGCTATGCCGATGACCGCTTCCGCCGTCGCCTCTGAACGACGAATCGCATTTAGGAGGGATCCTTCATGGAGTCATCTTCCACAGCCACACAAACGGAGGTCGCAGCCAGCTGTGCGCGTGCGGCCACCACAGGTGCAGCCTTGCCCTTCAACTGATCGGCAGCTTCGGCAAGGGTGAGATTTTTGTTCTTGCTGACGTCATTGACGGCCTGACGGAAGATTTCAACCTGATCGCGGTACTCCTTCACCTCTGCCTTCACCAGCTGATCTTCAGCCTTGTTCAGTGCGGACAGTGCGTTGTTGAGCTTTTCGCCTGCTTTCTCGGCCTCGGCAACGGTGGATTCAGCTGTAAGCGCGTTGACCGCGACCACGGCGTCATCAACATCCGCCTGAGCAGCACAAACCGCCTCAACACCTCGCGCCACCTTCACTTCATCCATGGCCGCTTTCTTCTCGGCGGACTGGCAGGCCGCAAGTGCCAGGCCAAGGGCTAGGGCCGCCGAGAGAACGCGCAGCGAGGACATGGATTCGTCCGATCATCGGTTGAAATGTAGTCAGATTTCCAGATTCGAACCGTCACGATCCCAAAGAGTTTCAGGCAGTTGGCCCCTTTTGGGATTCCAGCGCCATGGTGAGAACAGGATCTGTGGACGCAGGCGAAATGAGCGCCAATCTTCTCAAGGAATCCGGGCCTCGGGAGGTGTTCTGCGGCCTGACGTCGATCGTGTGGCTGCACCGCCGCATGCCCGATGCCTTCTTCCTCGTGGTGGGATCTCGCACCTGCGCGCACCTGATCCAGAGCGCCGCCGGCGTGATGATCTTTGCCGAGCCTCGATTCGGCACCGCCATTCTCAGCGAGCGTGATCTTGCTGGTCTGGCTGATGCCCACGACGAGCTCGACCGGGTTGCCCGGGAACTCTTAAAACGGCGCCCAGAAATCCGCACCCTTTTCTTGGTGGGATCTTGTCCAAGCGAAGTCATCAAGCTGGATCTCGCCCGAGCCGCCGAACGCCTCAACGAAGAGCTCCAGGGGCGCGTCCGGGTTGTGAATTATTCGGGAAGCGGCATCGAAACAACCTTCACCCAGGGGGAAGACGGAGCCCTGGCTGCACTCGTGCCTCTGCTGCCGGCCAGCGACGCCCGCCAGCTTCTCCTGGTGGGCACCTTGGCTGATGCCGTGGAGGATCGCCTGATCCACCTCTTCTCGAAACTCGGCATCGAGACCGTGCGCAGTCTCCCGCCGCGCCAGTCCTCTGAGCTGCCACCGGTGGGGCCCGGTACCACGGTGCTGCTGACGCAGCCCTTCCTCACCGAAACCGCACGGTTGCTGCGTGACCGAGGCGCCACGGTGCTCAAAGCCCCGTTCCCTCTAGGCGCCGAGGGCAGCCGACGCTGGATGGAAGCTGCCGCAGCCAACTTCCAGTGTCCGGAAGCCAGCGTCCGAGAAGTTCTGGATCCTCTCGAAGCACGGGCCCGGATCGCCCTCGCCCCCCATCGTGAGGTGCTGGCTGGAAAGCGCATCTTCCTGCTGCCGGAATCCCAACTTGAACTTCCATTGGCCCGCTTTTTGCACAGGGAATGCGGTATGGAGCTGGTTGAGGTGGGCGTTCCTTATCTCAATCGCGAACAAATGGTCGAAGAACTGGCCCTGCTTCCTGATGGGACAACCGTTGTGGAGGGGCAGCACGTGGAACGGCAGCTGGATCGCGTGCGCGCCGGCCGCCCGGATCTGGTGGTATGTGGGATGGGACTCGCCAACCCCCTGGAAGCGGAGGGGATCACAACCAAATGGTCGATCGAACTGGTGTTCAGTCCGATCCACGGCATCGACCAGGCCGGCGATCTTGCAGAACTGTTTTCACGCCCACTGCACAGACGCCAACTGATCCACCCGGCTCTGCACCCAACGCCCTCCGATCACCCCGTTCACGCTTGATTCGATGGAACTGACGCTCTGGACTTACGAAGGCCCCCCCCATGTGGGTGCCATGCGCATCGCCGCCTCAATGCAAGGGGTTCACTACGTGCTTCATGCACCGCAGGGCGACACCTACGCCGATCTTCTGTTCACGATGATCGAACGTCGCGGGCAACGACCACCGGTGACCTACACCACCTTTCAGGCCAGAGATCTGGGAGGCGACACCGCAGAACTGGTCAAGCGGCACGTGCAAGAAGCAGCCGATCGTTTTCAACCCGATGCTCTGCTTGTGGGAGAAAGCTGCACGGCCGAACTGATCCAAGACCAGCCCGGTGCTCTGGCGCAGGGAATGGGATTACCGATGCCCGTGGTCACCCTGGAGCTGCCCGCTTACAGCAAGAAAGAGAACTGGGGAGCTGCTGAGACCTTCTACCAACTGGTGCGAGGGCTGCTGAAACAAACCGTCCCGCCGCAGCCGAACCATGACGTGAAAGCCTGGAAGCAGGAAGGGCGTCGCCCACGGGTGAATCTGCTCGGGCCGTCCCTGCTTGGTTTCCGTTGTCGAGACGATGTTCTTGAAATCCAGCGACTGCTATCACTTCACGGCATCGACGTTGGCGTTGTCGCGCCGCTGAGTGCAGGGGTGAAGGACATTCTTCGCCTGCCCCAGGCTGACTTGAATGTGTGCCTCTATCCGGAAGTGGCTGAATCCAGCTGCAGCTGGCTGGAACGCAACTTCGGAATCCCTTTCAGCAAAACGGTGCCGATCGGAATGGGGGCAACCCACGACTTTCTTGTGGAGGTACATGCCCTGCTTGGGATGGCCCCCCCGGAGGCTGCAGAGGGATACCAGCGATCCCGCATGCCCTGGTATTCCGAGTCTGTCGATTCCACTTATCTCACAGGAAAGCGGGTCTTCATCTTCGGCGACGGCACCCACGCCATTGCCGCAGCAAGGATCTGCAGCGAAGAACTTGGATTCACCGTGGTGGGGCTGGGTACCTACAGCCGGGAAATGGCCAGACCTGTTCGTGCCGCTGCCAAAAGGCTGGGTCTTGAGGCCCTGATCTGCGATGACTATCTGGCGGTCGAGGCAGCCATGGCCGAAGCGGCTCCCGAACTCGTCCTGGGTACCCAGATGGAACGGCACAGCGCTAAACGGCTTGGGATTCCTTGCGCCGTGATCAGCACCCCGATGCATGTTCAGGATGTTCCCGCACGCCACAGCCCTCAGATGGGCTGGGAAGGCGCGAATGTGATCTTCGATGCCTGGGTCCACCCATTAATGATGGGCCTGGAGGAGCACCTGATCGGCATGTTCCGCCACGACTTCGAGTTTGTGGATGGGCACCAAAGTCATTTGGGTCACCAAGGAGGTGCGGAAGCTGAGAACGGAACAGAGGTCTCAAACGAAATTGACAGCCATCACGAGGCCTCATCCAGCCAACTGGTTTGGACCGCCGATGGCGAAGCCGAACTGAAGAAGATTCCCTTCTTTGTGCGTGGGAAAGTTCGCCGCAATGCCGAGTCGTATGCCAAGGAGGTGGGATGCAAGCAAATCAGCAGCGAAACGCTCTATGACGCCAAAGCCCACTACAAAGCATGAGCATTTCCACTCAATTATTTAACCCAATCAACCAATAATCAACAGTGAAGCTAAAGCTTCTGAAAGCAGATCTTTCATTTCCCGCTGAATCACAGACAGAACACATCCGCTGCTGTTGAATGACATTGATCCATTGTGCAAAGGTCGCTGCATGACCACGACCCTGAAGCGTCCTGTTGATGGCGACGGCAGTGTTCAGGTCCATCAGGACCCCTCGCTGAACATCGAAGAGGAAACCCTGGTCATCGCCGTTTACGGCAAGGGCGGCATCGGCAAGTCCACCACCTCCTCCAATCTCTCGGCCGCGTTTTCCAAGCTTGGCAAGCGGGTGCTTCAGATCGGCTGCGATCCCAAGCACGACAGCACCTTCACGCTGACCCACAAGATGGTGCCGACGGTCATTGACATCCTTGAGGAAGTGGACTTCCACAGCGAGGAACTGCGTCCAGAGGACTTCGTTTTCACAGGCTTCAACGGAGTGAAATGTGTGGAAAGCGGAGGACCGCCCGCAGGTACCGGTTGCGGCGGTTACGTCACCGGCCAGACGGTGAAGTTGCTGAAGGAACATCACCTGCTGGAAGACACCGATGTGGTGATCTTCGATGTGCTCGGCGATGTGGTCTGCGGTGGCTTCGCCGCCCCCCTGCAGCACGCCAATTACTGCCTCATAGTCACCGCCAACGATTTCGATTCGATCTTCGCGATGAACCGGATCGTTCAGGCGATTCAGGCCAAAGCCAAGAACTACAAGGTGCGGCTCGGGGGAGTCGTGGCCAACCGCTCAGCTGACACTGATCAGATCGACAAATTCAACGAGCGCACGGGCCTGCGCACGATGGCGCACTTCAAAGATGTCGACGCCATTCGACGGTCGCGTCTCAAGAAGTGCACCATTTTTGAAATGGATGATGCAGATGAGGGAGTTCAGGCCGTTCGCCAGGAATATCTGCGTCTGGCGCAGAACATGCTCGAGAACGTGCAGCCCCTCGAAGCCACATCGCTGAAGGACCGAGAGATCTTCGACCTGCTCGGCTTCGACTGATCAGAGTCCCACCAGCTGCATCGACAGTTCCCAGACCCGTCGAGCGGTGTCTGGGTCGGTGGCCTTATCTGACAGCTCCTGGCTGAATTGCTGCCCATCTTTCTTCTGCCGGTTGCCCCAGCTCCAGTGCACGCCCGATTCGGTGAAGTCGGGATTGGCGACAACGTCGGCAACCCGTTCTCCCGCCAACGCTTGAGAGACATAGCCGCCAGTAATGTTCTTCTGGAACCAGGGAAAAATTGTCTGGAAGGCCTTGGGTGTGTTGCGGAACAGCGGAGTATCCGCCACGCAACCGGGGTAGAGCGACGTGAAGGTGATTCCCATGTCCGCGTGCAAGCGGCGATGCAACTCCTGCGTGGTGATCATGTTGCAGAGCTTGCTGTCTTTATAAGCCTTGCCGGGCTTGAAAGGCTTGCCACTGGCCATCGCAATGGGGTCTTTGAAACCGGCCTCGAAACCGGATAGATCTCCCAGATCAGCAGGAGCGGGAATGGGGATTTTGCCGCCTAGTTCCTTGGAGTTGGCCGTGACGGTGCCAAGGATCACGACCCGCCTTGAGGGGTGACTGGAGTTCTGCAGGCGACCCAACAGCAGCTGTACCAGAAGGAAATGACCAAGGTGGTTCGTGGCCATTGAGATTTCATACCCCTGAGGTGAACGCTCTGGCTGCTTCAACTTGGGTTTGTACACCGCTGCATTGCAGACCACAGCATCCAAGCGATCAGGAAGAGCATCAACCCCCAGACGCACGCTATCGAGATCACCGAGATCCATTACCACGTGCTGAAGCCTCTCCTTAGGAAGGTCCAGCGCATCGGCAGCCGCCGCGGCCCGCTCAGAGCTGCGGTTGGCGGTGATGACCGTCCAACCTCGATTCACCAACGCACGCGTGGCATTCAGGCCCACGCCGGATGTGGTGCCGGTGATCAGAACAGTGCCGGGCGTCGTCATCTCAAACCCCTTGGAAGGAAGTCAGTCTGCCCTTCAATGCTGCATCACTCGTCCTGAGATCACGAAACTCAGCGCCAGATCACTCTCAGGCGGTTCGGTGCGATCCACTGATCCTGTTCATCCATCAGGCGATCATCACCGCCCAGAGTGAAAAACGCGTCAAAGCGCCGCTGTAGGTTTTCGAGCTTGGATGTCTCTACATCAACGACAGCAGCCATCTCGCCATGCCGTTCGAGTCGCTCTTGGTAAGCCATGGAAAGGCGAATCAAACTCACGACGCCCAGTAGCATGAGTCCGAGTTTCACTGACAACGCGAGAGAGCTGCAAAACTTCTCTCTGCGGTCATTTTGCCGTTGAAGGAGCGCAGCCAGAGTGGCTGCGTCGGTCGGTTCTGAAACAGCTTTTCGCATGCCCGCTTGTAACGCAGGGATAACACCGTGCCAAGGGGATCATGCAGGGGTCATCGACCGCTCAGGCTCGGTAGAGGCTGACGCACAAACGCACAGCGAGCACCCCTGCATGGGCAGCGACCACGAGAGCGATGAAGATTTCAGCCTGGGTGATGGAGCTGACCATGACGAACCTCGAAACCCTTGCATTCTTTCGCCAAGCCCCCTTCGAGCGCCATCATTCGCAAAGGCCTGTCACACCTTTATGGAAGCCGGATGCCATCAGTCTTCGCTGACCATTGGCGCAGATGCGATTCAACGACTGGATCTGAGGGCCCTAGACAGCTGGATGGACAAGCCCATGACCAAGCTGTTGAACGACGGAGCTGTTCTCGAGTTGAGTTATGAATGGCCCCGTCCGGCAGAAGATCCTCGGGAGCTGAGTGAATGTGCAGAACCCAGACTTTGGGCTTTAAGAGCTGACGCCAAATATCCCTGGCTACCACTCCTGCTGGATCGCCCGAAGGGCTGCCTCGTTCAGCATGTGGCCATGCTCGTTCCCCATGATTTTCGCCCGAGCGATGGAATCCGCTTCGACCCTCAGGCCCTTGAGCTCTGGATCACTCACCGACTGATGGTTCTGGATCAGCATGGGGCAGATGCAGGGATTCCTGGACACCAACGCGGCAATCTCTCCTTAATGGCTGCGAGCCTCGGCTTCGAGTTGGATGGGGGCTTCTGGGAGCTGCTGGACCAGTCGCGATGACCCCGAGAAGAGCCAGGTATCAATGGTGCTGCCTAATGCTGGCGGGGGTTCTTCTCCAGGGCTGCTGGAGGCGGTCGCCACCAGAACAAGCCCTCACATCCCCAGCACCAGCGCGAGCCTCTATCCCTGCAGCAATATCAGAATCACAGCCACAGGAACCTCCGCCACCGGGGCAGCTCGGCCCAACGCCAGAACTTATGGCCAATCTGAGCCAAGCTCCTCTCTCTTTGTCGGCTCGACGCACTGAACGCGAACGTCAGGATGGAGAACGCCTCTGGATACTGGAGCTTCATCAAGACGATCGACTTCTGGCCAGCTGGGAGGCCGTGAGCGGGTTTGCTTCCAGCCAATCACTTGATCGCCGCTGGTCTCCCGGCAATGGAGCCCCTTTGCCTGCGGGCAACTACTCCTTGGGTCTACCTGAAGCCTGGGGAGACGACATCTGGTTCACCCTGACGCCACGCTTCGAAACAACCCGCTCCGGCTTGGGCATCCATGGTTGTAACCCCGGCAGTGGCTGCGTCTGTCTTCCAGATCGCACCTCACTGGAGGCCCTCGCAAGCTGGGCAAAAATGTCCCAGATCCAATCACTAACCGTGTTGAACTAATTCTCGAAAGAAGACAGCACGCAATTTGCGAACAATCCACGTGTTGTACGCATCACACCAGCACCCCAGAACGGTCCCTAAAAACGGATGGAATTCCTTGGATCGATGGACGCCAACATCTGGATGATTATTGGCTTTTTGTTAGCTGCCTATTCAGTGATGGCGAACGATTCGCTTCAGACACTGGGCACTTACATTTCATCCAACAAAAAACGCACTCCCAAGGTGGTGCAGATGATCTTCATCTGCATGGTCACGATCTTCGTGCTGATGCTCGGCTGGTCCATTAACGGCGGCGACCCGGCCTGGGGACGGCTGGCAAAATTCCCGACTCCTGAAAACTTCACCTGGGTTTACATCATTCCTCCGCTTGCGGTGCTGGGCCTCACCGCCTGGGGTGCACCCGTGAGTACATCCTTCCTGGTGCTTTCAGCGTTTGTTCCCAAGAACATCCCCAAACTTCTCGAAAGCTCTCTCTCCGGTTATTTCTTGGCGTTCTGTCTCGGTCTGGCGGCCTGGGGGCTTGGTCTGTGGCTGCTGGAGCGTTGGGTCTTCCGGCGTACCCAGGAGGGCAAGGATTTCAACAAGGTTTGGTATGGCCTGCAGTGGTTCTCCACCGGCTTCCTCTGGAGCATGTGGATGGTTCAAGATCTCGCCAACATTTTCGTCTTTCTGCCACGCAATCTCGGGTTATTCCCGATGCTGATCTGCACCGCCATTCTCTGCATTGGTCTTTGCGTGCTCGTGGCCATCGGAGGTGGTCCAATTCAGGGTGTACTTCGCTCGAAAACAAACACCGCTGATCTGCGTTCAGCCACGGTGATTGATTTCATGTTCGGGCTTTGCCTGTTGTACAAGGCATTTCTGAGCAGCTTCCCATTAAGCACAACATGGGTCTTCCTGGGTCTGCTCGGTGGACGTGAGATCGCCCTACGCATCAAAGAACAGGAATTCGAATACGTGTTCACCAATCGGTCTGGAGGCAATCTCGGCAAGATCATCGGCAGTGATCTCTGGAAAGCGTTCATCGGCGTGATTGTCAGCCTTGTGATCGCTCTCGGCCTCCAGCCGCTTATCGCATGGACTGGGGGCTGAGTTCAGTCCAGTTGCAGTGCAAGTGTGATGGCCCGTCGTCCGCTGTCGATGGCCAGCAGGAATGCAAGAAGCCGCAGAAGCCAGGCCAGCGTTCCTGGCCTGACGCGATCCAGGCGAGATGCAGTCCACTGGGCTGAAACAGCAGCGACACCTCCCAGCAGCAACCCCATCGAAGCCAGTCCCCGTCCTTCCTGGAGAAACTGGAGCGAAGCCGCACTGGCTGAACAGGCCACGGCCAAGGTGCTCAGTCGAATGGCCTGACGGATGGGCATCGACAGTCCACTCACCATCAGGGGCACCATCAACAGACCTCCGCCCAGACCCAGCAGTCCTCCGGAAAGACCGGCCACAGCTCCAACAGCAGACAACCCCCAGGGAGAAGGACGCTGCCCATCAGTTTGCGGAGCCGTCTCACGATCAGCTCGGATTGAGCCGGCCAGCACCAGATACAACAAGGCCTGCAGGGCCAGGAGGTGCCAGCCGGCCACCAGACCTCCCAGACGACTGAAGATCAGTGCGGTCGCGAAGGCCGTCAGGCCGATCACAAAGGCAGCCTTCAGCGGCAAGGAACGGCTCCGCCAATGGGTGAAACTTCCGCCGATGGCGGTGGGAACAATGGCAAAGGTGCTGGTGGCCAAGGCTTGATGCGGGGTCAGCCCCATCCACAGCAGTAGAGGCGCGAAAATCAGCCCTCCGCCGATGCCCAGCAGGCCTGCCAGGGCTCCCGCGAGCAATCCCATCGGCAGAACCACTAGACCTTCTGCCAAAGTCATCGCTGTCATGACGCTGCCTGCATCTTGCCCGCCCGGCAGACGCCGCCCAGCCCGGCTTGTGCCGACCCAGAGCCTCAGCGGTGCTGAACAGATGGCTCTTGACGCCCTGCTTCTGGAGCAGAGCTGCGGCGGCGGATCTGACGCCCTGATTCTGCGTTTTTATCAGTGGCGTCGCCCCACCCTCTCCTTAGGGCGCCACCAGGGGCCCCCGACCGAGCAGTGGCGACAGCTCGCCGCCGCCGGCGACCTGGATCTGGTAAGGCGCCCGAGCGGAGGTGGCGCCGTGCTGCATGCCGGCGGACTCACCTATGCCCTGATCTGGACCGATCCACCCCGCCAACGCCGGCAGGCTTATGCCCAGGTGAACCAGTGCCTTCAAGAGGGATTGGAGGTCCTGGGCCTGCATCTCAAGCCCGGGGGTGCCGCAGCGACCACAATCGTTGCTGACTGTTTTGCGCAGTCCACAACAGCGGATTTGGTCGATTCCGGCGGCTGCAAACGCATCGGCAGTGCCCAATTCTGGAAACGGGGTCACCTGCTGCAGCACGGGGAAATCCCCTTGGATCCGCATGAAGGCCTCTGGGAGGCTGTGTTTGCATCCTCTCCCCCCCGCTGGACGCCCTCGGCACCCTCGCCAGCAAGCCTTGAGCTCGCTCTGAAGCAGTCGTTCCAAACACTCAACCCAGGTCTGAATTGGCGTGAGGAAGATCTATCCCAAGAGGAGATTCGGCAGATGGACAAGCTCACGACCCGTTACTGCCTTGAACCGGATCAGGCCTGACGCTTGAGAAGTCCTGACGCCTGCATGCTGTTGACCACTTGCAGCAGGGGCAGACCAAGGGGGTAGGTGTTGTTCCGCCTCGAGCTTTCCAACATGGCATCAGGAAGCTTCACAGCCAACCCACGAAGCACGGCCTCACCAAGCTCACTGCGATCAAGGGTGCCGTCGGGGAGTCCTGCTGGGCCCAGCACAAGCAGACGACCCTGATCACTCTTCTCAAGCGCGAGGACCGCCTTCCAAAGTGGCGATGACTGTTGGATTGAGGGCAAGAGGTCCAAAGGCTGCAGATGATCGCTGATCGTCTGCCGATCCCATTGCTGAACAGGGAGGTCTTTGAGGGGTTGATCGGTGATGAATCCGACCCATCGACCGTTCCTGCAGACCAGAACCCAGTGGGAAAGGCGGGGATCATCCGTCTCCACAGCCCCAAGCCTCATCTGACTCAGCGTGCGCAGGGGCTGATCGGCTTCAACAACTCGAAAACGTCGGGACGCCGTCTTGCCGACAGTCTCGTTTTGAAGAACCTGCTGCAAAGCAAGAGTTTGGGTTTGGCTGCGTGAGGCCCCCATGCCAAACCAACCGAGCATCACCAACCAAAGGCCTGGCCAGACGGCACCTTTGAAGATCAACCAAAACCCAATCACCATCGCCAAAAGCGATAGGAAACGTCCGCTGGCCGTTGCCACCTGGATGCCCTTGCGTTGGCTGCCGGTCCACTGCCAGACAAGGGCCTTGAGGATCAGACCACCATCGAGAGGCAAGCCGGGCAGCAGGTTGAACAGGGCAAGGATGAGATTGAGCCAACCGAGCTTTGCAACCAGATTTCCCAGCAGCGGATTCACCTGTCCTGCTGCCTGCACGCTGGCCAGCAGACCAGCGGCAAGAAGGAGACTCACAGCTGGCCCTGCCGCCGCGACCCGCAAGGCCCCCATCGGCGTGGGACATTCCTTTTCAACTCTGGCTACACCCCCGAGCAGGAACAGGGTGATGCTGCTGACCTTGACGCCCTCGCGGATCGCCATCACCGAATGCCCCAGCTCATGCAGCAGAACGGAGACAAAGAGCAAAAGAGCGGTCAGGAAACCCGTTAACCAGCTAGCCCAGACCAGCCCTTGCGCCTCCGGAAGCTGAGCCACTTCACTCTGGAACGCCAGGGTGAAGAGAACCAAAATGATGAACCAGCTGGGATGGACCCTCAGCGGGATGCCACCAATACGCATCAGTTGCCAGCCATCAGCCAAGAGATTCGCCGGCAAAGCCGGTCGCCATCAATTCCATGATCCTAGAAAGGATTGCGATCGTCGCTTCTCGCCATGGTTGGCCAAGCCCTGCATCTCAAGATCTGCGGTCTGACCGACAGCGCTCAGGCTTGCGCCATCGCGGCCTTGGGGGTGCAGGCCATCGGGGTGATCGGAGTGCAGGGAACGCCACGCTGCGTCTCTTCCGAGAGGCGAAGGGAGATCTATGCCAAGTTGGCCTCTCAATCAAACGTTGAGCGCGTCTGGGTGTCTGCTGACCCCGATGACAATGAACTCGACGAAGTCCTGAGCGGCCAGGGAACGCCTTCGGTGGTTCAACTTCATGGTCAAGAATCAGAAGCACGCTGCAAGGATCTCCGCTCCAGACATCCGAGCATCCGCTGGTGGAAGGCACTGCGCCCTCGTGATGATGCGGATCTCGAGACGATCAAGCGCTATTGGAGCCATGTGGATGCACTGCTGATTGATGCCTGGAGCTCCAACCAACTGGGGGGAACGGGGCACCAGCTGAACCCGACCTGGCTCAAGCGGGTGCAAGATCAACTCGCAGGTGGTCCCCCCTGGTGGCTAGCCGGTGGGGTCTGCGCAGAATGGGTACCGAGCTTGGACAAGATCCATCCTTATGGATTAGACGCATCAAGCCGGTTGGAAGTACGTCCCGGAGTGAAGGATCTCAACCGCGTGCGCGCTCTCGTGAACTCTGTGGAAGACAGAGCCAGAAGGCTCAAATAGCTTGAAGGCTCTGAGTCACAGCTTCATGCTTCGGCATTCAACGCTGCTCATGGTGATCACAGCAGGCCTGTCAGCAGGGACGTCAGCCCAGGGGCTACTTCCTGGATGCCGTCTCGAAAACGGAAGCCTGCAGTGCGTTCCAGGACTTACAGCCGATCCCCAGCAGCAAATTCAGGTTTTGGACGGCAGGATCAACCGTGGCGTAAGGACCGAAGGTCAGCTAGAGCAAGCGATCGAAGGATTAAAACGCTTTGAACTGATCGGCGAAGCCAAAGAAGGGCAGCTGATCAAGGCTGAGTTGATGCTTCAAGGTGGAGGATTCGATGAAGTCCACATCCATTGGTATCGACGAAGCGACCAAGGAAATTGGCAGTTGGTCGATAACGTCAGCGAAAGTACTTACCGCATTCGTTCCAGCGATCGCGGAGATCAACTAATGGCCGTTCTCGTTGTAGAAACTTCTGACGGGAAAGCCCAGCGGATATCGAGCAATGTGATCGGACCTGCTAGGAACTAAGCAACCAAAGAGAACCGTAAAAATATCTGCCTTAGGTACTTAGAAGAGCTTCCTGCTGGCGAACGAGCTCAAAGAATTCCTGTTTAAGGCTGGGATCATGACGGAAATCGCCCCGAACCACTGAATTCACCATGCTGGTCTGAGGTTCTTTTACGCCGCGCCATTTCATGCAGTAGTGCTGGGCTTTGATGATGATCCCCAAACCCTGCGGTTCGCAGAGTCGCTCAATCTCATCGGCCAGAATCATCACAGCTTCTTCCTGGATATGAGGTCTTGAAAAAACCCAATCGGCAACTCTTGTGAATTTGGAGAGGCCAATGACTCTCTCGCCAGGCTTGATGCCGATCCAGCAATTACCCATGATCGGCACCAAGTGGTGAGAACAGGCAGAACGCACGGTGATGGGCCCAACTGTATAAATCTCATCAAGCCTTTTAACGTTAGGGAAACTTGCAACTTTTGGCTGATGATGATAGCGACCCTTAAAAACTTCGTGCAGATACATCTTCGCCACTCGTTCTGCTGTTTCCGCAGTGTTGTGGTCGTTCTCGATATCGATCACCAAGGCATGCAGGAGATCACGAACACGATCCGCAACTTCAACCTGCAAATCATCCAACTCCCCAGGGAGGATGTGGTCAGCCACATTGTCATTGGCTAGAAACGACACATCCTGTTCCCGCAATCGCGCACGGATGCGATCGGAAACGCGCGAATCTAGAGCAGGTAGCTTTCCGTTCTGGGATACGGAACCGTTGCCGTTGGTGGAGACAGGAAGAGTGGAAGTCATATCGAGCTGTGATCAGAATGCGCCGGTGGCCGGCATCAGGGTGAGGTCTTCGATGACCTGAGTGGCGGGTTGCTGAGCAAGGTGCAGGAGCGCGGCAGCTGCCTGATTCACGGGAAGCATGGCACGGCGGTCGAAATTGCTCTCCACTGTGGGCGAATCCCAGAGTGACGAGTCAACAGCTCCGAGGGTGAGCGTGCAAGCGCGGATCCCATTCGTCCGCTCCTCTTCTGCTAAACAGCGAGTGAAACTTGCCAGAGCAGCTTTAACAGTGCAGTAGGCCCCCCAACCTGGGAACGCGTTACGTGCCGCATGGCTGCTGACATTGATAACAAGACCGCCCGCGGGACGCATGGCCGGAACCACGCCTGCACAGACTTGAAAAACGCTTGTGAGATTGAGCTGCATGAGCCACGCCCAACGATCAAGAGGCATGGCAAGCAGATCACCAGTCCAGGCCGCACCCGCATTGTTGATCAGTACCGAAGGACGCAGACCCTGGTTGAGGAGATCTTGCAGACCCGGAGCGATGACTGAAGGGTCTGTGAGGTCAATGGCTTGATAAACAACTCGGACTCCACTGGCTGAGAGTTCCGTCGTAAGGGACTGAAGAGCCGCCTCACTTCGTGAAACCAGAAGGAGATCCCAACCAGCCTCTGCAAATGCTTTTGCAGCTGCGTGACCAATTCCCCGGGATGCACCTGTAATCAGTACGGAAGGCAATGAATCCGCGCGAGCTGCAGCACCCTAGTCATCTGAGACGACTTCCGTCGATGAGCCATCAAGAAAATGCCCCATGGCCCGGAATTTGCGGTAGCGCTGCTCTCTCAGTTGCTGCTCGGAAAGCTCGAGCAGGGCCTCAAGATTTCGGGAGAGCGCCTCTCGCAAGATTTCACCAGCCTCAAGTGGTGCCCAATGATTTCCGCCGACTGGCTCAGGCAGCACCTCATCCACAACACCAAGACTGAGCAGATCCGGGCCCGTGATCTTGAGAGCCGTCGCCGCTTCCGAGGCTTTGGCGGCATCACGCCAAAGAATGGAAGCGCAGGCCTCAGGACTCGCAACTGTGTAGACGCTGTGCTCGAACATCAGCAGCCTGTCGGCAACACCGATACCCAGAGCGCCACCGGATCCACCTTCACCAATCACTGTGGCGATAATCGGCACTCCAAATCTGAACATCTCGCGCAGATTCACGGCAATCGCCTCTCCCTGGCCCTGTTCCTCGGCGAGCAAGCCCGCATAGGCCCCTGGGGTATCGATAAACGAAAGAATCGGCAGATGAAAGCGATCGGCATGATCCATCAGCCGGAGGGCTTTGCGATAGCCACCAGGCGTCGCCATCCCGAAATTCCGTGCCACGTTTTCTTTGGTATCCCGTCCTTTTTGATGTCCGATCAACATCACTGAACGATCTCCCAAACGACCAATACCTCCGATTAGAGCCTGATCGTCACTGCCACGCCGATCCCCATGGAGCTCAACCCAGTCATCACACAGGATCTGGATGTAATCCAGCGTGCTTGGGCGGTGGGGATGACGGGCTACTTGAATCTTCTGAGCGGGTGTCAGGGATTTAAAAATCTCCTCACGACGACGTGCGGCCAATGTTTCGAGCTGCTGGAGCTGAGGGCTGACATCAACCTCAGAATCTCTCGCTCTCTGTCTGATCTGTTCGATCTGCTGTTCGAGTTCGACCAGGGGTTTCTCAAACTCGAGAAGCGGACGGCGTGGCATTGCGGTTCAGGAGAGTGAGGTCAGGCAGCGGCAGCCTGCGGAAGGCCTTGCAGATTGAGGGTGGAGAAACCATGGCGAACGGATGCTCCACCGATGAAGTCCATCTTCTCAAGCGTGATGTTGTTCCGCCCCCAGCTGAAGTTGGTGTGATGCGACTCAAACTCGAGGAGCATGGCTTCGGCAAAACAAGCAAACATCTGCCGTTGAGGTTTCTCCATCTCTGCTATTTCCATCATCGACCATCCAATATCAGTAAAGAATTCAACAATCCCTCCCTTCAGAACGTGAATACCCTTGGCAGCCACACGGGCATCAAGGTTTTTGGGGTAACCACCATCGATCATCAGACAGGGTGTTTTCAGTCGTGACGCATCAATCTCGAGGGTGCGCGGCATGCTGGCAACCCAAACCACAACATCAGCTTCCGGCAGGGCGTCCTCGAGACTGAGAATCCGACCGCCACCCAGCTCATCCCGGAGATCTTCAAGTGGTTTCTGTTGCCGGGCCACGAGCAACAATTCAGCCACCCCGGTTCGGGAGGAGAGCCAGCGGCACACAGCACTGCCGATGTCGCCGGTCGCTCCAACAACAGCAACCGAGGCCTTTTTGAGATCGATGCCCAAAGACGGAGCATTGTTTTCAACCTGCCTGCAGATCACCCAGGCCGTGTGGGTATTCCCCGTAGTGAAACGCTCCCAAGCCAAGGTTGTGCTGCGCACATGCTGATGCTGAAGCAGGTTGAAATTCTCGAAAATAATCGATGTGAATCCGCCAAGAGCCGTGATGTCGATCCCCTTTTTCTGGGCGAGCTCCATGGCATTGAGCACTTTGCGTCGTGCTGTCTTGAAACGACTCAGCATTTCCGGCACGAAGCAGGAATCGATGTAGGCACCCTGGATGGATTTGCCTGTGGGGCTGGTGACTTCGACATGCTCCACAAGCTGGGGAGGAGCACTGCACCACACATCGAGATCTCCCTCGGCAATGTGATCGAACCCAAGGTCGGAAGCCTTCCGCCTGGCGGCTTCGAAACTTGTGGAATGTCCAATCAGACCAAACATATGCCGCCGACGGTCGTGTGTGAACGCATGGAACAGAAGCTCACGCGAAGGTGGGCTGATCAATCATGGTCCCACGTTGGCACGTGTTGTGCACAACGTGACTGTGGGCGAACCGGACCTGATCGAGGTTTCCGGGTTCAGACCGCGAGTGCCGCAGCAGCCATCCGAGCGATATCTCTCGAGGTGAATCCAATCTGTTCCAGCGCCTCTTGGTAAGCGATCAGGAAATCCTCAATCAGATCTTCCTTCTCCATTTTGAGGACAGCGGCATCCTCGGCCACCTGCTCGAGCATTGAACGGATCAGCGGCAAATTCACTTTGTTGGCTTCCATCAATTCCTCGCGGCTTGCGTCGAAATTAGCCTTCAACCACTCTTGACCGTAATTGAGATGGGTGTATTCATCCTTCACCACACCCTCAGTGATCTTGCGTGCAAAGGGATCAGCAACTGGTATGTAGATGTGATATGCGGAGATTGCGAAAGCTTCAATCAGCAACGCCTGAATGAGCAGACAGGTCACAACTTTTCCGTCCTTCAGAGCCGTCTGAAAATTGCCATGAAGGGGAGCGAAGAAAGTTTTTGCGAAAGGCATGTCTGCGTCAACACCCAGATTGCGTCCGCAGGATGTGAATCCTTTCATGTGCTTCATTTCCATTCTGGCGAGGCGAGCCAGTTCATCGGCCTGATCAGGGATCAATGTGCCCAGTGAGATGTAGTTGTCATGAGCTTCTTGCTCACCTTCAATCACGATCGCATTGATCCGGCTGTAAGCGTCTTTATAGGCTTCGCTGGAAAAGTCGGGGAGCAGCGAAGAGGACCCAGCCTGCTCGTCAAGGACGGCGACCTCGGAGGTGACAGGGGTCGGCATGGATCTTTCCGTATTCATCGATGCGACTGACTGTAACTAGTGCAACCCACTATGGATGTTCGGTTGATGGTCCTCTCACACGCCTGGCGTCGGCAGAGGGCGGCCAGTCAGAAGTCATCAGGCTTTTGAAGAGGCCGGTCCAGTGCTCAATCAAGACCTCACGCAGACGCTGCCCAAGGAATGCGTCGGCCCCACGGCTGTCTCCGACAACTCCGCTGTGACTGATGTCGGCTGTGAACCAGGCACAAGGGGCGGCACCCTCGAGGCTCCATCCGTCGGGAGGAGGCGTGGAGGATTGATGGCCGTCGCAGGGGCGCTCCACGCCAACGAGATCAGGGGCAAGCGCCAGCATGAGACTTGTTTCTGCCAACCCTGCGTGCAATCCGTTCTGCAGCTCCTGGCGCGGGATCAAGGCCTCGAGCCCAGGGACCCCACTCCACAGAAAGCAGGGAAGCACGGCCATCGAAGGAGCCCGAACCGCCAGTTCTCTGGCCGCGGTCTGAAGCAATCCAATCTGCCCACCATGAGCGTTGAACAGCACAAGTCGCTTCACCTCCTGGTCCGCCAACTGCTTCCCCACCTCCACGACCAACCGGATCAGCAGGTCGGCACTGAGGCTCAGGGTTCCAGGAAAGCCGCGGTGTTCAGGAGACAGACCGATGGACTGAAGCGGGAGGGACCAGATCGGCCATTGGGCAGGGAGTGACTCCAGCACCCTGTTGAGAATCTGCTCTGCGAAGAGAGCATCTGTGGCGAGAGGCAGCTGAGGTCCGTGCTGTTCCAGGGCTCCGAATGGCCAGACCAGCGTTGAACGGTGAGCTTTCAGCCCTGACGCGGCATCAGGCCAATGCAGAAAATCAAGCCGTCGCGACCCGCGGGAGTCCGAGCATTCCATCGGCACTTCACCATTTCCTGTCAAAGTGGCTGATCAAGGACGACGGGTCCCATGGCCGGCACAGAACGTCAAAATTCATCTGAAGAATCCCCTAAGGCATTGACTCCCTCCCCTCAGCAGCCGAAGAAGCCCTTGCAGGTGATGCACATCAGCAAGCGTGAGGAGCAAGACCGTCTCCGCCGGGAAGCCGAAGAAGCCAGAGCTGCGGCAGATGCGGCGGCAGCGAAGGCAGAACAGCTCGAGCAGGCGGCCCGTGAGGCCGGGACGTCCCTTGCACCGCCTCCCCAGGCAGCCGTGCCTGCAGCTCCCCGCACAGCGGAACCCCAGGCGAGCCGATCACCCGATCACGACGATTTCGGCGGCATGACCATGGCCGATCTCATGGGTGGGTCTGAGCCTCGCCGGAAGCCTGCTCAAATGCAGCAGGCCCCAGGAGGGCTTCAGCGCAGTGTTGATGATTTCGACTTTGACGAGGATGCCTTCCTGGCTGCCCTGGACGAGAACGAACCCATCGGCACCACAGGCGAGGTGGTCACAGGAACGGTGATCGGGATGGAAAGCGATGGTGTGTATGTCGACATCGGTGGTAAAGCGCCTGGCTTCATGCCGAAGAGCGAGTGCGGTCTGGGAGTGATCACAAATCTCAAGGAACGTTTCCCGAAAGGCCTCGAGATCCAGGTGCTGGTGACTCGGGAGCAGAATGCCGACGGCATGGTCACCATCAGCTGCAGGGCCCTGGCACTGCGTCAAAGCTGGGACAAGGTGAAGCAGCTCGAGAAGGAGGGCAAGGTGGCCCAGGTGAAGGTCAGTGGTTTCAACCGTGGAGGCGTCACCTGTGATCTCGAGGGTCTACGTGGATTCATCCCCAGATCCCAGCTTCAGGATGGCGAGAACCATGAAGCGCTTGTTGGCAAGACCCTTGGCGTCGCCTTCTTAGAGGTCAATCCCGACACACGCAAGCTTGTGCTGTCCGAGAAAAAGGCCGCAACAGCGGCCCGCTTCGCCGAACTCGAAGTCGGCCAGCTGGTGGAGGGCCATGTGGCCGCAGTCAAGCCCTATGGACTCTTTATCGATCTCGGCGGCATCAGCGGACTTCTTCACCAGTCGATGATCACCGGCGGCAGTCTGCGATCAATACGGGAAGTCTTCGATCATGGTGACTCCGTCAAGGCGCTGATCACTGAGCTCGATCCCGGACGGGGACGCATCGCCCTCAACACGGCCATGCTTGAAGGGCAGCCTGGCGAGCTCCTCATTAATCGTGATGGAGTGATGGAAGAAGCGACCGATCGCGCCAACAGAGCTCGTAACGTCCTCAGGCAACAGGAACAGTCAGCTGGATGATCACCGCTCCGCAGACAGCCGGGAACAATGGAGAGCAATCCTCGGCCCAGAAACAGGCTGACTGGGAACTTGATTTCTATTCGAGACCGATCCTGGAAGCCGATGGGAAGAAGCGATGGGAACTTCTGATCACAAGCACTCCTACCCCGACAGAGCCGGTCTGTTTCCGCTTTGAAAAGCGCTGTCCGGCAGGAGATGTGAACTCCACCTGGCTAACTTCCGCACTTCGCGAAGCCCTGACCGCAGCCAACGAACAGGGATGGTTACAGCCCAAACGATTGCGCACTTGGCGCAGCGCGATGCGCACGATGGTGCAACGCGCAGCCAGCGAGCTGGGTCTGGAGATGATTCCAAGTCGGAGAACCTATGCACTCCTCGACTGGCTGGAGGAGCGAGAGCGCAGCGTGTATCCCCTGGATGAGGGGTTCATGGCCGGCCCGATCGCTCCACCTCCTGCACCGATTGCCACGCCTCCTTTGCCCTTGCCTGAGGCCGTTCGGGGAGACGCCTGGTGCTGGGCAGCCCTGCCTTTAGGAAGTCTGCTTGAAGCCGGCGAATGGCCCATGGGATTCAACGATCTGCTTCCGATTCCAGAGGGGATGGATCCTGAGCTGCCGGTTCCAGGCCTGCGCCTCTTCAGCCAAACCCGCGCCCTGGCGCTGGCTGGCTGGCTTGGAGGCCTGGAACCGGTCCGATTGCGAGTAAGCAACCAGCAACTGGTGCTTGACGCCGGACAGGATGACAGTTGGCTGGTCAGCGACCTTGGCCAGATGGAGGCGAATCAGTGCCGTGAGGCCCTCATGGACTCGGTCAGCAGGGGCCGCGGCCTTCAGTTCATCTCCGTACAGACCACACCGGACAGCCAACGGTTTGATGGCTTCTGGATGCTCAGAGATCGACCCGAGATCTGAGCGTGGATCCAATCAAAACCAACGACTGCAATGGCGGACCCTTCCAGAGCCCTGACCGCTGCTTCAATGTTCTCGAGCACTGGACATGGGTCGGCTGTTACGGGGGGTACTACCTCACCTCTGACCTCCTGCACGCAGCGGGGTTTGAACATGGTTTTTTCACCCGGCGCTGGCAGGGCCGGGGACCTGATGAACTCGCCGGCTACCTCTCAGCGGGCGCCAGTGTGCACCGTCCTCAACAAGTGCATGGCAACGTCGTTCTGCCAGCCTCGAAAGCGACTGAATCACCCTGGCCTGAGGCCGATGGGCTGGTGAGTGATCAAGGCGGGCAAAGTCTCTGGGTCTGCGGTGCTGACTGCACACCTGTACTGATTGCCGATCCGGACACCGGTCACGCCTCGGCCTGTCACGCCGGATGGCGAGGCGTGGCCAGCAGGATTCTTCCGGAAGCGGTCTCTCAACTGGAAGCACTGGGTGCCCGAAAAGACCGCCTCCTGGTTGCGATGGGTCCTGCCGTGAGCGGTGAGCTTTATCAGGTTGAAGAGGCTGTGGCTGAGAAAGTTGGAGCCTCGTTAGGGAGCCGGCAGGCATCCTTCCAGGCCCTGGAAAAGGATGGGATCATTCGTGATGATCCCAAGGACGGTCACTATCGCCTCGACATCCGCAGGGCCGCCTTCTCCCAGCTGGTGGACTGGGGCCTGCAAGCTGACAGGATCAGCTTGTGTCCTCTCTGTACTGTCGGCGAACCGGACCTCTTCCACTCCTGGCGACGCGACCAGGTCAAGGCGGTCCAATGGAGTGGCATCGTCGGTCAGGCCGCGGCCTGAATTCAACCAGGGTCAGTTCGAGGGTCGTTCCAAAAGGCGCAAAGCCACAGCTTCAGCGACCCGGATCCCGTCAATCGCGGCGGACAGGATTCCCCCCGCGAACCCCGCACCTTCACCGGCGGGAGTCAAACCCGCAACATTGATCGACTCCAACGCCTCATCGCGCGGGATGCGCAGTGGAGACGATGTGCGCGTTTCGACGGCAGTGAGCACGGCATCAGGGTGGTCATATCCTGGGAGTTGATCCGCGAAGGCCGGCAGGGCCTCCCTGAATGCAGCAATCATCGTTTCTGGCAGCAGTTCGGCGAGATCGGCAGGACGTACACCTGGTTGGCAGGACGGGACCACAGAGCCGATGTCCTTGGACGCACGGCCCTTTAGGAAGTCTTCCAAGCGCTGGATAGGGGCGCTGTAATCGCCTCCTCCCAGGTCGAAGGCGCGGCTTTCAAGTGCACGTTGAAACGCCATACCCGCCAAGGGATCCCCCAGGAAGCGGGCATGGGGTTCCAGGTCATCGTCCATGACCGGGATCACGAGCCCACTGTTGGCATTGCGCTCATTGCGGGAGTGTTGGCTCATGCCGTTCGTCACGACACGGCCCGCCTCCGAGGTCGCACCCACCACAAATCCGCCGGGGCACATGCAGAAGCTGTAGACGCACCGACCGTTGCTGGCGTGATGAACAAGCTTGTATTCGGCGGCACCGAGCAACGGGTGACCGGCGCAGTCTCCCCAGCGGGCGCGATCGATTAGGGCTTGAGGATGTTCGATTCGAACACCTACGGCGAACGGTTTGCGTTCCAGTGCAACGCCAACACGTTCCAACATCTCGAAGGTATCTCTGGCCGAATGTCCCGGCGCCAGAACCAGCTGGTCGCAAGCCAGATGCGTGCCATCAGAAAGCCTCACTCCGGAGAGCAGCAAAGGTTTCATGGCGGACGATGATCCTGGTTCGATCTCCAGTGCATCCACCCGGCTTCCAAAGCGCACTTCACCTCCCAGCGCTTCGATCCGTGCCCGCAAGCCCCTCACCACGGTGGCAAGTTTGAAGGTACCGATATGGGGGCGATGCAGAGTGAGGATCTCACTGTTGGCACCGCAGGCAACAAGTTCCTCCAGCACTTTCCTGCCGTAGTGGGCAGGATCACTCACCTGGCTGTAGAGCTTTCCGTCGGAGAAGGTTCCTGCCCCTCCCTCACCGAACTGCACATTGGATTCTGGCTGAAACGCCGAGGTCCTTCTCCAGAATCCAAATGTGTCGGCACTGCGCTGCTTTACTGGCTGCCCCCGCTCCAGCAGAAGAGGCCGAAAGCCCATCTGAGCGAGCAGAAGTGCCGCAAAATAACCACACGGGCCAGCGCCGATCACAACAGGACGAAGCGGACCACCCGCGCAGGGGGACGCTGGAGCCTGCGCGACGTAGTGGTAGCGCTCATCAGGGCTGCGACGGATCCTGCGATCCTGAGCGAACCGACGCAGAAGGGCGTCCTCTCCGCTCACCTGCACGTCAACGCTGTAGATCAGGCGAATCCGATCGCGACGTCGCGCATCGATGCTGCGTTTCACCAGATGGCACTCGAGCAGGCGCTCCCGTGAAATTTTCAGGCAGCGAAGAACAGCTTGTTCCAGATCCTCATCCGTGTGATCAAGCTCCAGACGGAGCTCGCTCAGCCTCAGCACAAGTCCACTCTCCCGAGTCGTCCCCCTTGAAAACCTACCGACCGGGGATCCGGCGGATGGTGGCTTGCCCTGAAGGAGACTGTCCAGGGCGCAGCACCAGATCGCTTGCCGCACCAATCAGACGCACGGGCTGTCCGCCAAGACGATCCTCAATCGCATCACAAAGGAGTGTCGGCTCTTGGGCAGGATCCAGCCAACCCAGCGGGTCCCGGGTTCCCTCCGTTGAAACCGGTGGTGGGGCAAGAGAGGAGAGAGCCACCAGCCGTGCGGTATCGAACCCAGACGCCGCCAAAAGAGTGGGCTGTTCCCCACGTGAACGGCGATAGATGGACGCAAAGTCACCCCAACCGGGGCCATGGGCGGGCTGATCGAGAATGAGCTGTGGCCAGGAACGTTCAGACAGATCGCTGACGCGGTGATGAGGCAGCAACCAAACCCGAAGTAGGGCCTCAGGACGTTGTCCGAGACGGCCCGAAGCTTGAGCTCGATCCAGTTTCTGAGCCAGGACACTGTCATGAGCCGCGGCCAAAACGATGGCCTGAGGTCCCTTCCAGGACACATCCTTGAACAACCGTTCCAGAGCGGCCGCATCATCTGCGCTGACCGTCTGTACCAGGGATGGTTCGTAAGAGTCCACAATTCCGCCATCCCCCTGGAAGGCCGAAACAAAACTCTCCGCTTGATCGGCACTCCGATCAGTCGGATCGGCCACCACCATCACCCGGCGAATGCCATGGTCGAGAAGGTCACCGATCAGTTGATTGAGATCCTGCTGATACGGAGGAACAACCGGATGGAGGCGTCCTTCAGGATCCAGTTCAGCAAGGCCCCTGAGGGATTCTCCACGCTGATAGGGCAGTAGAACCCCAAGCTTGCGCTGGCTTGCGAGCTGGGCATAGATGGACAGATCAGCGGAGAAAGGCGCCACCAACACAGACACCTGTTGGCCAAGAAGAGCCGATGGATCATCTCCTGGAGCAACCGACAACCAGTCAACGGATGCAGGATCTACGCCACACGCCCTGACCTGATCCAGACCGACAGCAAACCCCGCCATGAATTCAGCATTCGCGCCAGAGCCACCACCATTCGAAATGGCAACCACAGAGGATCTCGAGGAGGCACTGGCTGATAAGGCCTGGCAACCGATCACTGTGGCCAGAAGCACAAAGCCGGATTGCAGGAAGCGAACGAAAGGCGGCTGACCACCCACACACGCCTCGGGAGGAGACTCCGCAATGGGTTCATCCGATGCAGGGACCTTGGAAGATGCTTGAGAAGGATGGGTCATGACAAAACGCACCCAGGTTTTGAACGTAGAGATTTCAGACTGGATCGTCGGGTTTTGTCACAGGATCTTGCGGTGTGTCTGGAGCATCCCCCTGAATCAGCAAGGCGAGACAACCGGCGAGAACAAGCAGAGCTCCCATACCCAGAGCAAGCGGTCGATTGCCGGAGGCAGCATCCCCCCAGATCGCTGTACTGAAGAATGCCGACCCGAGCAGGAAGCACGGGACCATCACGATGCCGGAGGCGATTCGGTTGCGCGCCATCTCAAGCAGGGGGACAGGTGGCGTGGGCCAGGCCCTCATCCACCAGAGCAGCACCCAGATCCTGTTCAACACCGATCGGCGTCACCCGTGCAAGGAGCACACCATCAACACTTCCTTCCGGACGAAGATTGACGCGTCGGCGACGGGGTAGGGTCCGGCGCAACCAGTCGACGGCCAGTTGCTGGTCCTCCGGGGACACCTCGATACAAGCCAAGCGAACGCTGTAATTGCGGTTGCGATCACCGACCTGCAGAAGCGTGGCTTCACGAACCTGAAGAACTTCAGCGGCCTGGGTGAGCAGGGGCTGAATCAAAAGCAGCATGAGCGCCAGTGCAACACCCAGGACATGACGCCCCATCACAGAGCACTGCCACAGGAAGGGCAGAAACGGTGATCACTGGAGGTGACGGCACCACAAGCTGGACAGTTGCGTTGGGTATCCATGGCCAATTCAGGATGAGAGGGTAAACCAACCATCTGGGCGTTGCTGCATCCCGGTGGCACCATCGGATAGCAGTTCTCCCCCCGTCGGACATGCACATCAACAATCGTGGGATGGGGTGAGGCGAGGGCTGCAGCCAGTCCCGACTTGAGCTCGGCACGTTCGACAATTTTGAGTCCCTCAACGCCGAAGGAGCGCGCCAGCATCGCGAAATCCGGCATTCCTCTCAGCATGTCGGATGCTGAATATCGCTCGTCATAGAAGCTTTCTTGCCACTGCCGGACCATGCCTTGCCAGTGGTTGTTCACGATCACCACTTTCACGGGCAGGTCGTACTGCGCGAGCGTGCCTAGCTCCTGAATGTTCATCAGAATACTGGCGTCGCCTGCGATACACACGACCCTCCGATCGGGACAGGCCACCTGGGCGCCGAGTGCCGCAGGCATGCCAAATCCCATCGTTCCCAGACCCGCACTGCTGATCCAGCCTCGGGGGCCATTGCGCAGGTACTGGGCAGCCCACATCTGATGCTGCCCCACATCGGTGGTGACGATGGCATCGGACGCCAGATCTCTGACCGCCAGAAGAACCTCCTGGGGGTAGATCGATCCTTCAGCAGGAGGGATTGTTAGGGGATAACGCTGTTTCCAGTCCTTGATCCTTTCGAGCCAGGCTGCGGTGCGAGGTTCATGTCCCTGTTGCAGGCTCAGTTCCACCAGAGCAGCCAAGCTGGCCCCGACGTCCCCGAGCACGGCCACATCCGCTCGCCTGTTCTTGCCGATTTCAGCAGGGTCGATCTCAAAATGGATCACCCGTGCCCGGGGGGCGAAGGTGTCGAGCTTGCCGGTCACGCGATCGTCGAAACGCGCTCCCACAGCAATAAGCAAGTCACAATCAGTGACCGCGAAATTGGCGTAAGCGGTGCCGTGCATGCCAAGCATGCCGAGCGCCAGTGGGTGGTTTTCATCAAAGGCCCCCTTCCCCATGAGTGTTGTTGTCACGGGGAGCTGATAGCGCTCCGCCAGCACCATCAGGCTGTCGTGGGCGGAAGCGGCGACAGCCCCACCACCCACATACAACAAGGGGCGGTTGGCCGTCTTGATCAGCGCAAGCGCGTCAGCAATCGCAGTGAGATCCGGAGGTGGAGTGGCGCTGAAACCGGCAGGAATCACCGTGCCCGGCTCAACGGGCTCGTAATCGAACTCCTCCTGTCCGACATCCTTTGGGATATCGATCAGCACCGGACCTGGACGCCCGGAGGCAGCGATATGAAAGGCCTGGGCAACCACCGAGGCAAGATCCGCAGGATCGCGAACCACCCAGGAATGCTTCACGATCGGAAGGGTGATTCCGAAAATATCGGTTTCCTGGAAGGCGTCGGTGCCGATCGCCGTTCGGGGAACCTGCCCGGTGATCACAACCATCGGAACCGAATCCATCTGCGCCGTCGCGATGCCGGTGACGAGATTGGTGGCGCCAGGTCCTGAGGTACCGAAACAAACGCCGACGCGACCTGTTGCCCGCGCGTAGGCATCGGCGGCATGCGTTCCTCCCTGCTCATGCCGAACCAGCACGTGACGCAGCCACCCCTCGCTTTCCGCCACATGAAGAGCGTCATAGATGGGGAGGATGGCGCCGCCTGGATAGCCGAAGATCGTGTCGACTCCATGGCGACGCAAAGCGTCCATCAGGGCATTGGCACCGGTCATACGGCACCCATCCCCTAGTCCGGACGCTGCATCGACCTTGGGAGCGGAGGTCAGCGTCACAGCGGCATCACGACATACTGTTCATCAACATTAAGGTTCAACCTGTTTTCCTGCCCGGCGTTGAGGCCGCCTGTTGCAACCATCAGAGAAGACCGAGGGCATGCAACGGTCCGTGACCACTGATCAGCTCGAAAAGAAACGCCGAGAATCCGAGCATGGCCAGGCGACCGTTCCAAACTTCAGAGCTGTTGTTCCAGCCCCATTCCCATTTCTCCTGCGGATAAAGCTTGACTTTCGTGGGCAGCTCAGCTGCAGCATCAAGACTGACTTCAGGGCCGTCCAGACTGGTTGCCACGAGATCGGCCAACCCTTCGATGAACGGCGGATAGGTATCAAGAGCTCGGACGCGCCGGAAATTCACCACGCCAGCTTCCGTGGCCAACTCGCGATATTCAATGTCGATCTCTTCCAGAGTTTCGATGTGCTCGCTGACAAAGCTGATCGGCACCACGACCAGGTCGTTGATCTTGGCCTGACCAAGTTCCTCGAGCGCTTCCTCGGTGTAGGGCTTGAGCCATTCCACCGGGCCAACCCGGCTCTGGTAGGCGAGGGTGAAGGGATTCTCATGGCCCATCAGCTCGCCTAACGCCTTCATGATCAGATCCGTGCAGGATTCGATCTCCTGCTGATAAGGATCTCCCGCTTCCTCCACGTAACTCTTGGGAACACCATGAGCGCTGAAGAACACATGCGCTTGGGTGGGATCGTCGCTCTTACGCACTTCCTCGGCGATCAACTCGGCCATCGCCCGCACATATCCCGGGTGATCGAACCAACTCCGGATGCATCGAATCGGCAGCTTTTCAAAGGATGCATCTCCCTGCCTCAGCCGCTGAAGCTCGCGGAAGCTGGAACCACTCGTGCTGATGGAAAAGTGAGGGTAGAGGGGCAGAACCACCACTTGATCCATGCCATCGGCCTTGATATCGGCAACGGCGGATTCGGTGAAGGGATGCCAGTAGCGCATGGCCACATAGCTGGTGGCATCAATTCCGCGCTGACGCAGCAAACTCTGAAGTTCCCTGGCCTGCTGCTCAGTGATCCTCCGGAGCGGTGACCCTCCTCCGATGGAGCGGTAGGCCTCCTGGGACTTCCCACTTCGCAGGGTGCTGATCAACCAGGCCAGAGGCTTCTGCAGCGCCGGTATGGGCAACCGGATGATCTCCGGGTCAGCGAAGAGGTTGAACAGGAAGGGGCCTACGTCCTGAATGCGTTCGGGACCACCCAGGTTCAGCAGTACGACGCCGACGCGGGACATAGCAATCACACCGGGTTAAGGGGGTTGAGCGTAGCGGCCATTAACGCGATCCTTGGCGTCGGCGACACATTTATGGAGTTCGAGAAGGCGCTGGTTTCCGCCAATACACGGTTGGCGGCGCAGGGATCGAAACTGCGAATCGAGCAACGCGGCTCCCGCTTGAACCTACGCGGCGTGCTGCCATTGCGTCTGGATCCGGGGCAAACAAAACTCCAGCGCATCAGCCTCGGCGTCAAGGCAGACCCGGCGGGCCTCGACCATGCCCTCAATGCCGCATCCTTGGTTCGACTGCAGATCGATCAGGGCTGCTTTGACTGGTCAGCCTGGTCATCCCGCCGAAGCGGTGCCAAAGCACTCGAGCCGCCCCACGCGGTTAACTCCGCCTTGAAGCGTTTCGAAAAAGCCTTTTTCTCAGATCCCAGGCGTCGCCGCTCTCCATCTGGCAGTCGCACAACCTGGAGCGGTGCGTACCTTCCTTACCTGCGCCGTCTGTCGAATCAGTCCGCTGACGGCACCATCAATGCCGATCTGTTGATGCAGACTCTCACGAGTTACGAAGACGGGAGCCGCAGTCGCCAGCAATGCGCCACAGCGCTTGCGGCCCTGGCCCGCTTCATGGAGATTCCGCTGCCTGATGACTGGCGAGAAGAAGCCGGAGGTTATGGCCTGCACCGGGCCCGGTTCCGCCAGCTGCCCACAGATCGCCAAATTCTCGAAGCCGCACTCACCATCCCGAATCCAAGCTGGCGCCTGGCCTACGGACTGATGGCCACCTACGGACTTCGCAACCATGAAGTGTTCTTCTGCGATTGTTCCGCGTTAGCCGAGGGCGGAGATCGCGTGCTGCGGGTCCTGCCCACCACCAAAACTGGCGAGCACCAGAGCTGGCCCTTCCATCCCGAGTGGGTCGAGCGCTTCGGCCTTCAAGAGCTGGCCGACAACCCGAAAGCGCTACCGGCGATCCGCACCGATCTGCGACGCACCACCCTGCAGCAGGTGGGGCGTCGGGTGAGCGAGCAGTTCCACCGCTATGCACTGCCGATCACCCCTTACGACCTGCGTCATGCCTGGGCCGTGCGCACCATTCACATCGGCCTGCCGGACACCGTTGCCGCCAGGATGATGGGCCACTCAGTGGCGATTCACACGCGCACCTATCACCACTGGATCACCCGCCGTGATCAGCAGCAGGCGGTAGATGCGGCCTTAGCCCGTCATCGAGCCTGACCCCCCCCTTCCCTGATGTCGTCATTTCTCCGCCCCCTGGCCTATCGCTATCGCTGGATTTACGACGCAGTGACGGCAGTGTCATCCCTGAGCGTGGGCGGTGTGGAGAAACTGCGAGGGTTAGGCCTTGAAGCCCTTCAACCGCATCTACAAACTGGAGCTGCCGTACTGGATCTCTGTTGCGGCAGCGGCGAGGCAGCCGCCCCCTGGCTGGCTGCGGGCTTTGCTGTCACGGGGCTCGATGTCTCCCCTCGTGCCTTGCAGCTGGCCGCAACTCGCCACCCGATGCTGCAACGCGTGGAGGGCCTTGCCGAGGCCCCCCCACTGCGTTCCGGGAGTTTCAGTGCCATCCAGCTGAGCGTCGCCTTGCATGAGTTTCCACGCCCTGAGAGGGCGATGGTGTTGAGCAGTGCGCTACGCCTGCTCCAACCCGGCGGTTGGCTGGTGCTGGTGGATTTACATCCTGCTGGTCCTTGGCTGCGCCTGCCTCAGCAGATCTTTTGTGAACTGTTTGAAACGGACACCGCGACCGCCATGCTGGAGGACGATCTGCCCTCCGAACTTCAGCAGCTTGGTTTCACATCTGTGAAGCAGGAGCTTCTCGCAGGGCAGGCACTGCAGCGGATCACCGCCATGCGTCCCATCCAAACCGAACAGCCATGAGTACGAAGGATCTCGATCAATCGGCAGCGGAGCTGGGCATGGGCGGAAAGCTTGCCCCTGAACCAGACGATGCCGGTTATCGCAAACGGATGGAGCGACGCCAGCAGGTCCAGAAGCAGCGGGTGGAAGAACGCAACAAGGAAAAGGGCCTGATTCTCGTGTTCACTGGCCAGGGCAAGGGGAAAACAACCGCAGGACTGGGTCTCGTCTTGCGAATGCTTGGCCATGGTGAGCGGGTGGCCATCGTGCAGTTCATCAAGGGCGGCTGGGAACCGGGAGAGGCACGGGCGCTGAAAGCTTTCGGAGACCAGGTGCGCTGGCATGCCCTGGGCGAGGGCTTCACCTGGGAGACCCAAGACCGGGAACGGGATCAGCAGCTGGTGGAAACGGCCTGGAAAACAGCCCTGGAGTATCTGCGAGATGAAGCAGTGAAGCTGGTGCTGCTCGATGAATTGAATGTGGCTCTGAAGCTGGGCTACATCGATGCAGACACCGTCATAACCGGGTTGAGAGAACGGCCCGCGCTGACCCACGTAGCCGTGACAGGGCGAGGAGCCCCTGCAGAGCTTGTGGACGCTGCCGATCTGGTCACAGAAATGACCTTGATTTACCACCCATTTCGCGAGCAGGGCGTTAAAGCGCAGATGGGTATTGAATTTTAGAGATCACTGCTGGTCGAGATCGCTGCGCAACAGCCCCATAGCCGCAGTCAGAACTGACAATCCACTCACCAGGAGTGCACGGTGAACCAGGGGATCACGCCAGCAGGAAGGATCGTGGCTGGCACGGTCAAGGGCTGAAAGAGTGAGACGGGCCATTACCGAACTGCGTGCGCCGTTCTCTTCAGCCATGGATTCCCTGTCGTTTCCCTATCCAAGCGGCTAGCGCACGATCGCGCCAGTGTTGGGACCGTCCGATCTCGCTTGCTACTGTCTTCAGGATCAGGTGGATGAATGGCCTACGCGCGCGCACTCCTGAAACTCAGCGGGGAAGCGCTGATGGGAGACCAAGGCTACGGAATCGACCCTGCCATTGTTCAGGCCATCGCCCGAGACGTGGCCGGTGTCGTGGCCAGCGGCACCCAGCTGGCGATCGTGGTCGGTGGTGGCAACATTTTCAGGGGACTCAAAGGATCGGCCGCGGGAATGGACCGAGCCACGGCGGATTATGTGGGAATGCTCGCCACTGTGATGAATGCCATCACCTTGCAGGATGGTCTCGAGCGGGCTGGCATCCCCACGAGGGTGCAGACAGCCATCGAAATGCAAGAAGTCGCCGAGCCCTACATCCGCAGGCGGGCTATCCGGCATCTTGAAAAAGGTCGTGTGGTGGTCTTCGGTGCAGGATGCGGAAACCCCTTCTTCACCACTGACACCACCGCAGCCCTAAGGGCTGCAGAAATCGGAGCCGATGTGGTGTTCAAGGCCACCAAGGTCGATGGGGTCTACGACAAAGACCCCCACAAGCACGCCGATGCGGTGCGCTACGACGCTCTGACCTTCCAACAGGTACTCAGCGGTGAATTGGCGGTGATGGACAGCACCGCCATCGCCCTCTGCAAAGACAACAACATCCCCATCGTGGTCTTCAATCTGTTCGAAGCCGGCAACATCGGCCGTGCCGTGGCAGGTGAGCCCATCGGTTCTCGCATCAGTAACTAGTCATCTTCATGTCTCACTCCGATCTCGAATCCAGCATGCGCAAGTCGGTGGAAGCCACCCAGCGCAACTTCAACACCATCCGAACCGGTCGAGCCAATTCGTCTCTTCTCGACCGCATCAGCGTGGAGTATTACGGGGCAGACACACCATTGAAATCTCTGGCCACCCTCTCAACACCGGATTCTCAGACAATTCAGATTCAGCCGTTCGACATCAGTGCGCTCGCCTCGATCGAAAAAGCGATCGCCATGAGCGAACTTGGCTTTACGCCGAACAACGACGGCAAGGTCATCCGCATCAACGTTCCCCCTCTGACTGAGGAACGCCGCAAGGAATTCTGCAAGCTGGCCTCAAAGTATGCCGAGGAAGGCAAGGTGGCTCTGCGGAATCTCCGCCGGGATGCGATCGACAAAATCAAGAAGCAGGAGAAGGATGGCGACCTTTCCGAAGACCAGAGCCGTGATCAACAGGATGAGATCCAGAAGCTGACCAATCAGTTCATCGCCGAACTGGAAAAGCATCTCGCCACAAAGGAAGCCGACATCCTGAAGGTGTGAGCGTCTACGACGTCGCTGTGATCGGAGCCGGGGCAGCCGGCTCCACAGCAGCTTTTCACCTCGCCAATGCCGGGCATCGGGTGTGCGTTCTGGAAGCGGTAGAAGGACCGCGCGTCAAACCCTGCGGTGGCGGCATGGCGTCATCAGTTCAGCAGTGGTTTCCCTTCGATCTCAGCCCAGCGGTCGACGATGTGATCCGCCGGGTCGATTTCAGCTGGTGCCTGGACGATCCGGTGGTTGCTGAGCTACCTGGAGAGGCACCGTTCTGGATCGTGAGACGCGAACGTCTCGATTGTCTGCTGCTGGAGAAGGCCCTGGAGGCTGGAGCCACGCTCCACTGCCCTTGTCTTGTGCAGCAGGTCGAACGTGAGGATGGTCAATGGACAATCCGCGGTGACAGCGGCAAGTCGTTGACGACCAGAGCGGTGGTGATTGCGGATGGTTCGGCATCGCCCTGGTCGGGTCAGTTCGGCCTTGGCCCACGAGACCTCCATCTCGCCAGCACACTCTCCGTGCGTCTGGAAGGTCTTGGAACACTCAACCCTGGTGTCGCTCGCTTCGAATTCGGTCTTGTCCACCACGGTTTCGCCTGGGCCTTTCCCCTGAATGAAGGCATCAACGTGGGCGTGGGCACATTCATCGGCCGGAATGCGATGGATGCAGAAACCGTTCTCAGCGCCTTGCTTCCTGATCTTGGATTCCCAGCGGACGCTGGACTCCGCCAACAGGCGGCCCTGAGGGTCTGGAATGGTCACAGTCCATTGCACCGCGACGGAATGGTGGCGGTCGGCGATGCGGCATCACTGTGTGATCCATTTCTGGCTGAGGGATTGCGACCGGCACTGATGAGCGGATATGAGGCAGCGAAATGTCTCGACCGCTGGCTGAACAATGAGGTGGCATCCCTCGCGGACTACTCCACGGTGATGCGTCACCGCTGGGGGGACTCCATGGCGTGGGGCCGCCGCATCGCCCAGGTGTTCTATCGCTTTCCCGGTGTGGGGTATCAGCTTGGAATCAAGCGTCCCACGGCTCCCCGCCGAATTGCCCAGATCCTTTCCGGTGAGATGGGCTACGGAGACATCGCCCAGCGGGTAATCCGTCGCCTTCTTCTGCAGCGGGGCTAAAGATCCAGCGCCAGTTGCTCAATGCCGGGGTCAGTGGTCAGCCGGCTCGATCGTCTCCGCCTGGTCGAGGGCAGACCTGAACGTCGGGACCCATGGCGCTGCTGAATGGCATCCGCATGGCGATCAAAACCTGCGGAGCGGCGAATCTCAAAGATGCGCTCTTTGGCTTCACGCGCTGAAATCGCGCAATCAACGATCGGCATCGACCTGGGAGCACCGAGAAGAGACCAGGGTTCATGCAAATGCACGGCAGGCACGTCCTCGAGTTCCGGACACCAACGACGGATGAAGGCTCCATCAGGGTCGTGATCATGCCCCTGCTTAATCGGGTTGTAGATGCGGATCGTGTTAATGGAGGTGCTGCCGGACTGCATCTGGCACTGGCTCCAATGAATTCCTGGTTCGTAATCCACGAACTGCCTGGCCAAATGCAGACCCGTATCACGCCAAGGAAGCCAGAGGTTGTAACTGGCGAAAGACATCAACATGGCCCGCATGCGGAAGTTGATCCAGCCATGGGCTCGCAGAGCCCTCATGCAGGCATCCACGAAGGGAACGCCCGTTTGGCCCTCAGCCCAGGCCGCGAAGCGGGCGTCGTCCAGAGAACGGATGCCGCGCATGAAGGGGTGAAAGTCCTCCCATTCGATCGGAGGTTGATCTTCCAGTTTCTGGATGAAGTGGCAATGCCAGTGCAGCCGCGAACTGAAGCTGCTCACCCCACGCCCCTGGAATTCACGGCTGCGTTGCAGCACTTCCCGCATGGAGAGGCAGCCCCAGGTGATGTAAGCGGAAAGTCTTGAGCAGCCCTTGAAGGCCAGATTCGGACTGGAGATGGAACGGCAGTAGCCCTGAACCCGATGCGCGAGGAAATCATTGAGCTCCTGGAGGCCCAACCGACGGCCGCCACGCTGCCGGTAGGGGCATGGATCAGCCTGCAGAGCCAAAGCATCGTTGGTCGGCAGGTCTCCTGGAGCGATGCCAGAAAGGGGCGTCAAGCCAGTGGGTGCCGGGGTGATCGCCTCACCCATGCGCTCCTCCCAGCGGCGGGCCCAACCCCTGCGCGTCTGTAACCGCCTGACGACTCCAAACTGAGGCAGTTCATGCCAAGGAATGCCCCGTTCCTTCGCCCATGCAGCGACCCGCCGGTCCCGGGCAAAGGTCCAGGCATTGCCTGTTTCCTCATGGCTCCAGAGTGCCGAAATGCCGAGCTGACGCCGGGCCCGTTCGAGCACATCCACGGCATCGCCGCTCCGAATGATTAATGGTTGACCAACGTCAGCAAAGGCCTCCTGAAGATCCTGCAGGGATTCTCGGCAGAACGCCCATTGCCTGGCTGAGCAATCCGGTTGACCCCAGAGTTCCGGTTCAACGATATAGAGAGGCAGAACAGGTCCCCTGGCCAGCGCTCTGGCCAGGGGCTGATGATCCACCAGCCTCAGATCACGTTTGAACCAGACCAGCTGGAGGCCATGGACCACGGACGAAGCCGGATTGAATTAGCGGACGATAGAAAAGCGAGTCAGCCGGCGGAGGTAATTTTCAGATCCCGAAGACGCGCATCCACAGAAGCCAGCAGCTCAATCGCGAACATCGGCGCTTCCTGAACAGCGAACAGGAACTTCTCCCTGTTCATCTCAATCAGACGGCAAGGACTTTCAGCTTGCGCTGTCCCTAGGCGACGGTGACCATCCATGACAAGGGCTCCGGCTCCGAACACATTCCCAGCGTGGATGAGCTCATATCCCTCATTTCCCTCGTCATTTTTCCACGACAAACGAACAGAACCCTCAAGGACTCCAAACATCGAAGCCCCGGGGTCGTCAGCCTTAAAAATGATGTCGCCTGTCTTGAACGCGTGAACCTCGCTCTTCTGAGCGAGGCCACGCATGGTGTCGAGAGCGTTCACGAAAGCGGCTAGAACTCTTGGAATTCTGATCAGCTCAGATGAAGAGTGGGTAATGCAATCGCCGACTCAGGCGGTTGTGAGTGCAAGAGCTGCACCGAATCCCCTGCGGACGTCCTCTGGAGTGAGAAGCCCATCGTGATCCAAGTCCAACGCGTCGAACACCGCATCGCTCCCGAGCCACTCATCACGGGTGATGCAACCATCACCGTTCATGTCATTGAGCAGAAAGATTTCCTGAACGGCATGACCAAAAGCCTGACCACCTTCGAGTTCAGCCAACCGGTGGGCCAACATGCTCTCAAGCGTTTCGATCGCTTTGCTGAATCCTTTGATGCCTTCAGCAAGTTTGTCGGTGGCCATGCGGTCCGTCTTCATCAGGGCCTCGAACTGCTCACGGTCCACATGGATCTGAGCTTCATTGCTGGAGGGATTCTCACCGTCGAGTTTGCGGGAGAGAGTGGCTTGGCTCTCACGCAGCTGATCGAGAAGCTTGGGTGAAATGGTCAACAAATCGCAGCCAGCGAGCTCAGTGATTTCGTCAATGTTGCGGAAGCTGGCCCCCATCACCTCGGTTTTGTAGCCGTAGGTTTTGAAGTAGTTGAAGATCCGGGTCACAGACAGCACCCCGGGATCCTCAGGACCGGGGTAGGAATCACGACCGGTATCCGCTTTGTACCAATCGAGAATGCGACCGACGAAGGGTGAAATCAAGGTGACACCAGCCTCGGCACAAGCCACGGCCTGACCGAAACCGAACAGCAGCGTTAAGTTGCAATGAATTCCCTCTGTCTCGAGGATTTCGGCAGCTTTGATGCCTTCCCAAGTGGAGGCGATCTTGATCAGCACACGGTCGTTGCTGATGCCTGCATCGTTATAGAGGCGAATCAGTTTGCGGCCTTTTTCGATCGTGGCCTCGGTGTCAAAACTGAGCCGGGCATCGACCTCGGTGGACACACGCCCGGGAACGATCTTGAGAATTTGTTTGCCGAAGATCACACTGATTTCATCCAGCGCTTCACGCACCACCTGTTCCACCGGTGCGTTGTCACCAATCAGTCGACGAGAGGATCGCAGAGCTTCATCGATCAAATTCTGATAAGCAGGAATCTGGGCAGCCGCGAGGATCAGAGAAGGATTCGTCGTGGCGTCTCTCGGGGTGAACTTACGGATTGCCTCCAGATCCCCGGTGTCTGCGACCACAACGGTCATCGCTGAGAGCTGATCGAGAAGACTGGCCATAGCGCTGAAAGTCTTGATAAGTGCAACGTAGCTAGGTTTCGTTGGCTGGCACCCTTGCGGGTATCCCCCTGCACAGGCCGTTGTAACCCTGACCAACCCTTTTGAATTCAACCAGGGGATTGAGCGATGCTCGGCGGAATTTTCTCAATGACCAAAAGTCCATCAATGATGGACTTCGCAACAGGCAAGGCCACAGTTGAGCCATAGGCATTTCCGCCCTGGGGCTCATCGACAACCACCAGCACGACATAACGCGGATCCTCAATCGGCAGAGTGGCAACGAAACTGCAGATCAAGGCGCCAGGGACATACACACCATTAAGAGCTTTCTGTGCGGTTCCGGTCTTGCCTCCGATCCGATATCCAGGAGTTCGTACTCCCTTACCACTGCCCTTCTCCACCACAGACTCCATCCAGGCGAGCACCGTGCGAGTCACCTCGGGCTTGAGCAACTGTTGACCTTGACGAGTTCCAGCTGATGCCAGGGCATTGCCAGCACGCAGTCCCCTGGTGATGTGAGGACTGACCAATCGACCACCATTCGCCAAAAGTGCATGCAATTGAACAAGTTTGAGTGGCGTCAATGAAAATCCCTGACCGAAGGATGCCGTAGCCGGCTCGATGGGTTGTTTGGTGAATTGTTCTTTTGACTTGAGCTGCCCAGCAATCGCTCCGGGCAAGTCCGTATCAGGGCGAGCATCGAGACGCAGACGACTGAGCCAGTCCCAGTAGCTGTCAGCCGGCAGACGACGCATGGCCTGCACCATTCCCACATTGCTCGAGACCTGCAGAACGGTGGCGAAATCAATCACTCCGTTGACCTTTCGATCGTGGTTGTTGATCGGCCAGCCACCGACCTTGATCATGCCGTTGTCATAAACCTGCCCATTGGCCTTGATTGCTCCCTCCTGGAGAGCGATAGCCAGGTTGATGGGCTTGAAGGTTGAGCCTGGTTCATAGAGGTCCTGAACAGACCATTCTCTGAATCGAGCAGAGGAAAAGTCCCAATACCGATTGGGGTCGTAAGTAGGAACTGAAGCGAGGGCGAGCAACTCACCATTGGTGACATCCATCACGATGGCGACACCTTTTTTCGCGTTCCATTTCTTCACTTGAGCACTCAGAGCTTTCGCAGCCAGAGCCTGAAGACGCGCATCAAGGGTGAGTTGAAGACGAAGATCATCACCGAAGAAAACGCCGGCATCGAGGTTGTCAGGCAGGGGGGTTCCATCTGCACCACGACGAAGACTCCTGGCCAGTTCATGACGCTGCAGATCGTCGTGACGGCTCTGTTCCAGACCTGCCTGAGGAACACGTTCCTGATTGAGAAAACCAACCACATTGGCGAACAGTTCTCCCTGGGGATAGACCCGATGGAGATAGGACTCAAGATCCACACCACTGATTCCAGTTGCTCGAACAGCGGCAGCCGTTTCAGGATCGAGTCCTTCGAGAAGCTTGATGCCGGAGGGCCGATCGCCGATCTGCTTGAGGATCTTCGTGGAGGGGATCGACAGAAGAGGGGCAAGGCGATCGGCTACATCAGCAGGTGGCCGAATGAGAACTGGGTCGTCGCCAGGGAGGTTGAAGTAGCGGGGGTGCAACCAGAGGCGATAGCGCTCTTCATCGAGAGCGATGATCCGTCCGGTGCGATCCACGATCGGTCGTCGTATGCCGAGAGGCTGCGTGCGCTGGGTCTGCACAGACCTGGCACGGGCTTCAAGCGCCTGTGCTTGGAACAACTGCAACCAGGCCATCCTCCCCATCAGGCCGAACAACCCAAGACAGAGCAGAGCAAACACCCAGCGCATGCGTCCAACGGGGACGGGCTCCAGCGGCACAACCCTGCGACGGGTTGATGACGGGATCGACCGTCCTACGACACGTGGGCGACCCATGAATTAGTAACCGTTCTTGATCGGATGCTCAATGAGGGAGCCGAGCATGGTCAGATGATCAGGTTCGCCTTGAGGCACAACCGCTCCGGGCTTATCGAGGTAAAGAAGGTTGGCCACGGTCGTGGGCACCATTCGTTTTGGAACCCTGGAGTGTTCCAGCAGGTGCCGTTCGAGCATCGCTGTGGACTCCGTAAGACGGTGGGTCAGAGCACGAGTCAACTCAAGCTGCCTGAACGCCAAAGTCCAGCGATGCTGCCAGTGAAGTGTGAGACCGCTGAGCAGGAGAACGGCCGCGAAAACCCCGAGAAGCCCTCCATCGGCAACGCGATGCAGTCCGGCCAGGAGAGGAGAATGGCGCGCAGCACGACGAGCCGACAGGGAGCCCTGAATAAGCTCAAAAGTTCCAGCGCTGGACGACTGTTGCGGGGAAATCGGCTGGGGTTGTGGAACCGCGACCACGGCTGAAGCTCAGCAATGCGCCAGTGAACCACCTGAAGAGAAGAGCCGCAAGGCTGAAACCTTGATCAACACTGGGGGCTTCGATCAAGCCCCAAGCAGCAAGAGATTGAGGAACGTCACGCCATTCCAGAGAGAGTGCATCACCACACAGGGGAACAGGCGCCCTGTACCGAGCCGCAGCAACGCCAAGCCGACGCCAAGAACAAGCAGTGGAGGCAGCTCGCCGATGCTCAGGTGAGCAATCGCGAACACAAGCGCACTGACCAACACACTTCCGACACGCCCGAGGAAACGGCCCAAAACCGGTAGCAACACCCCCCGGAAAATCGTTTCCTCAAACAGCGGGGCCAGAACAACAGCTGTGATGGCCAGTAGTGCCAAGGCCAAGGGGTCTCGGCTGTTCAGGACGATCTCCAGCAAAGGGTTGCTCCCCCCCTGATCCCCGATCCATCGACTCACGAGCCAACCGCTCAACACCACAGGCGGCATCACCATCAGCCATCCCCTTGCACCTTGCAGAAGGGCTGAGGAGATCGGGCGGGCCTGCCACTGCAACCAGCCCCCCGATGGAGGAGCCTCCTGATCGCATTGCGACAACTGCTGGCGAAGGATGAGCAAAGGAGGAACCGCCAAAGCGGCATACCCGACAAGGACGGTCAACCCTTGCATCAGTGCAGGAGACAGGCCTCGGCTCACCCAGGCAGTGAATGGAGCGATCAACAGTGGAACCAGCACCTCCCCCAAAACAACAAAGCCACCGGCCACCAGCAGAACCATGTCGAGCGGGCTGAGGGGGGCCGACACAAGCGGCGGCCAGGACGGCAACCGACGGCGCAGCAGCAGCCACCCATGCCTGATCAAGAGCAGGCCTCCAAGAATCAGGGCCGCCAACGGGAACATCTCGCTGAAGACCAAACGGCGCGCTGCGGCGGAGGCCTGAGCTGAATCCACGCAGTCAGCGGATGAGCCTCCCAAGGCACTGCACACAACTCCGCGGATGAGAGGGTCGGGAGCAAGAGCCAGCAATTCGGATCGTCCCTGTTCGGGACCATCGTTCCCAAGCAAGGCCTGCTGAAGCGGAATGAGTTCTGGCTGGCCAATGGTCACCTGCCGAAGACTTGCCCGGTAGGTCTCGTCTTGTTCAAGGGCCGTGAACAGAAGGATTTGGCGATCATCCAGTCGGTCCAACGGGGTGTCGCGCAGGGTCTCCAGCAGGGAAGCAGCAGGGTCTTTACCGACCACCAGAGGCCGAAGCGGTTCTGGGATGTTGGGCTGGGCCAAAAGGGAAAGCTCCTTTTGCTCCAACGACAAAGCCGGAACAACGGACGGCTTTCCAAAGCTGTCCACCAATCCCAGGATCCACACCAAGGTGGCCAGAACGAGAGAGACGAAGGCCAGAAACACCTTCAAAAACCGGTCAGCCGATGGACGTCCGGAAGGTGGGCTGGTCAACACGCCGCAGGCAACTCAAAGTGATTCTGGTCGGTGACGGGTGCAGCGGGCGAGGCCAGAGCAAACAGGGGCTCACTCATACGATGGCGGCGCCCTGCACGCACGAAGCCGTGACCCTGCGTCTTCTCCTCGTTCGCCACGGACTCAGCAGCTTCAATGTGGAGCGCAGAATCCAGGGGCGGGATGACCTCTCTACGCTGACTGAAGCAGGCGAGGAGCAGGCACGCCGCACCGGCACGGCCCTCGCAGTCGTGCCGATCACGGCGGTGTACAGCTCTCCGCTGAAACGGGCTGCATCGACCACGGCAGGAGTTCTGGCAGCCCGGAACGATGCGCTTGAGCCTTGCTTCGATGACGGTCTTCTTGAAATCGATCTGGAACCCTGGAGCGGCCTCACGGCAGCCGAACGAGCCGAGCGTTTTCCAGAAGAGTACGCAGCCTGGAGGAGTGATCCTGAGCAGCTGGAGCTGACACGTCACGACGGCATCCGCTATCGACCGCTGCCTGAACTGATGCAACAGGCCAGCCAGTTTCTTGACGCACTGCTGGCCCGTCATCCTGTTGACGGCAACGAAACAGTGCTGCTGGTTGGGCACAACGCCATCCTGCGCTGCCTGATCACAACATTGCTGGGCAATCCTGCGGGAGGCTTCCGCCGATTGCGACTCGACAACGCCTCCTTGTCTGTCTTCAATCTCATCCCTCAGGGGAGTAACCACCAGGTACAGATCGAGTGCCTGAACAGCACGGCGCATCTCAATCCACCGCTCCCTCCCAAAGGAGCCGGTTCAAGGATGATTCTGGTTCGGCACGGGGAAACGAACTGGAACCGTGATGGGCGCTTTCAGGGGCAGATCGACATCCCCCTGAACAGCAATGGTCACGCCCAAGCCGAAGCAGCAAGGGCTTTTCTGGAAACCGTGTCGATTCAGCGTGCTTACAGCAGCGCGATGTCCAGGCCGCGACAGACAGCCGAAGGAATCCTGCGCTCCCATCCCGGAGTGCCGCTGACGGTCACCCGCGGACTGGTTGAGATCGGCCATGGACTCTGGGAAGGGAAGCTGGAATCAGAGATCAGGGCCGAATGGGCTGAACTTCTTGATGAATGGAAACGCACACCTGAAACGGTGCAGATGCCAGAAGGAGAGACCATCCAGGATGTATGGGAACGCTCGGTCCACAGCTGGAACACCATTGCGGAATCCCTGGATCGGTCTGAAACCGCTCTGGTGGTCGCTCACGATGCGGTCAACAAGACCATTCTCTGTTCACTCCTTGGCCTCAGTCCCAGTGACATCTGGGCTATCAAACAAGGCAATGGAGGCGTCACCGTGGTCGACATGCCCACGGAAACAGGGCAGCCTGCAGTTGTTGCTTGCCTGAACCTCACCTCCCATCTCGGAGGGGTTCTGGACAGAACAGCTGCTGGAGCACTCTGAACCCTGATGGATGCATCAATGCTGCTGGATCCTGTCCAGGTCCTGGTCGGACCGGGTCAGGCTGTAGAAAAGCAATCCGCTGTTCTGATCAAGAACCGGCGGCTTGAAGCCTTTGGGGACGAAGCCCGCCGAAAGGGCCGATCCGAAGCTCTGGAGCCGCAGGACGCCGGCCATCAGCTTCTGGCCCCCTGCCTGGTGGATTGTCACTCGGGACTTCCAGAACCGTTCCACGGCAGGGGAGAAACCCTGGGGAGCTTGGTGCGGACAGCTGGATCGGCCGGCTTCGGCCAGCTCGCCCTGCTTCCAAGAACTTTGCATGGTCAACGGGAACAGCCAGACCATCTGCAGGGATTCCAGCGGAGCGACTGTGATGTCAGCGTTCACCTTTGGGGAGGTTTCAGCAGGGGGAGCTCCGGAGTGGAGTTAACGGCCCATGGCGATCTGCTGGAAGCCGGAGCCGTCGGCCTCAGTGACGGCAGGTCCATGCCACCGATTGCCCTCCTCGATCGCGCACTAACGCTTGGAGAGATGAACGCAGCACCCCTGCTGATCCCACCGCTTGACTTAGCGCTACGGGGCGAGGGTCTCCTGCGGGAAGGAGTGAACGCCTTGAGGGCTGGATGGCCTTTGGACCCGGTGAGCAGTGAGACGTTGCCCCTCAGCCAGCTTGGGCAACTCCAGCAGTGTCACCCAGACCGCCGACTGGTGCTGATGGCACTCTCCACCGCTGACGCTGTAGAGCTGCTGCAACAGATGCCATTACGCCCGAAAGCCACCGTGAACTGGTGGCATGTAGTGGCTGATTCCTTTGAAAGCAGCGCCACCGCATCCACATGGTTTGTGGATCCATCCCTGGGATCACGGTCGGATCGCAAGGCTTTGATTAAAGGACTGGCAAAGAACCTGATTCAGGCCGTCGCCGTTCAGGCCACGCCACTGGACGACGAGGAATGCCTCCTGCCGCCCGATCAGCGCTCTCGCGGGATCTCTGGGCATCACTTAGTACTGCCGTCCCTCTGGCAGACCCTGGTCGTCGATGAAGGATGGACCCCTGAACAGCTTTGGCAGGTCATCAGCTTCGGTCCATCCACGCTGCTGGGAGTGAAGGAAGAGGTGCTGGCACTGGGCAGCAACCGCTGGCTGCTATTCGACCCTGAGCACCCATGGACGCCCTCACGTTCCGACCCCATGAGTCCTTGCTCAGCCAATCAGCCTCTCCTAGGCAACGAGCTGAAAGGCCAGGTGATGCATTGCGGACTCAGGATCCCAGAGAGCCGACTCTGTTGAGGGGCCAGAAACGCCAGAACGCCCGGCCAATGATCTGGTCCTCCGGCAGGAAAGGACCGCCTGGCCAATAACGACCATCCCAGCTGTTGCTGCGGTTATCCCCAAGTGCCAGCACATGCCCCTCGGGGACTGTGACATTGAGAGTTCGGCAAAGGCTCATGCCCTGGTCATCCAGGGGGCAGAACTTCGTGACGTAAGGCTCATCTAAAGCCTTGCCGTTGACGGAAACCTCTCCGCGAGGATTGACCACCACGCGGTCACCTCCAATAGCGACCACACGTTTGATGTAAGCGTCACAAGCGGGATGACCCAGCCCTGGAATCAATCCGACGAGTGGAAAACTCACCAGACCGCAGCGCAGTGGAGAGGGAGAGCCAGCTGCTTTGAGCGCAGGGTCGAATGCATGGGGCGAATTGAACACCACAATCTCACCGCGCTGCGGGCTCCTTCCGCTGTAAGTGAGTTTTTCCACCAAAAGCCTGTCCTGAATCTGCAGACCGGGGAGCATGGATCCTGAGGGAATGAAGCGGGCCTCAGCAACGAAGTGGCGGATGCCTAAGTAAAGAGCCAGGGTGAACAGGACAGGGCCCCAGAAATCCCAGAAGGGATGAGAACGGGACACGTTGGATTCAACCAACGCCTTCGACGCCTTCACGGACGAATTGGGACCCGATGACGATGAATCGTGCTGCTCGTTGGGCAACGGAAACCTATGGCCTTAAGCATCACAAGATAGGCGTGGAACGATGAGCTCCTAGCCTCATTTCATGAAGGAGGAGCCATGGTCAGACCCCGCTGGCAAGGCGTGCAGCCCAGCGCGGCCAAGCGCTTCTGGCTGGGCTGGGACAGGGTTGTCGCAACCATCGCTGCGATCAATCTGGCCTGGGTCATCTTTGATGTGACCTACGTTCCGCTCCGGAATTTCTGGCTCCAGCGAACCCTGTTTCCGCTGCCCTCGATCAACCTGGCGATTCCCCTCCCTTGGCTGCCAGACATCACGCCGGCGTACGACAGGGTCAAGGGAATCGAACCCCATCGGGACACGCAGGGATACATCAACCATTTCCGACGCCTGGAAACAACCGCGGCAACGAAAGGAATCGACAACCCAGAAGTTCAGCAGCTCCGCCTCGAGATGGTGGTTCGCAACAGCCAACTGATCGACGAAAATCCCTTCGTGAGTTCGGGGAAGGCGGGCACACTCGAGAAGCTCAAAAGCCGCCTCCGTTCCAGAGCAGGCATGGATTCGGCGAAACAGGCTGCTGCCCATCTCCTAGGAAACGACCACCTCTCAGAACAGAACTGGGAGGAGGAAAGGCGCTTCTGGAACAAGAGCATCCTCCCCTTGGCCGGCTCCAATTACTGGCGCGGAACCGATGAGAACGGACAGGCGATCGATCGCTCCTGGCAGATCGATACCCCCTTCCAGATCCTGTTCCTACTTGACATCCTCATCCGCAGCTTTCGCCTGAAGCGGCGTTACCCCGTCATCACATGGCGTGACGCGCTGCTGCGCCGCTGGATTGATCTACCGCTTTTGATTCCTTTCTGGAGGTTGCTACGCATCATTCCAGTCACCGAGCGTCTGTCCAGTGCCCGATTGCTTCAACTGGAGCCGCTGCGGGCTGTGATCAGCCGCGGCGTTGTGGCTGTTCTCGCTCTGGAACTGTTCGAAGTGATCACCTTGCGGATCCTTGACACCGCTCAGGATGTGGTGAAATCTCCCCGCCTACCTGAGAAGATCCGGCGACTGTGCACCCATCAGAGTGTGATCGACGAGGGGGAACCAGAGCTTGCCGAACTCCTCAGGCTCTGGCTCCCGCTCATTCTCATTCAGGTCGGTCCTGCCCTTCGCCCTCAACTGGTTGCCTTTATCGGCCATATATTGCGGCGCAATCTGGAGGAAACAGCGATTCCAGGAGCCCTGAGAACACTCCCAGGAGTCGACAATGCTGGACAGAAGCTGAGCCAGACGTTGTCTGCCGGTCTGGTCGACTCGCTTTTGAATCTGTCGCGCAATGCCGGAGATCGGCTCGGCCAGAAGGATCCAGTCCTTGAAAGTCTTGGGGTAGAAACAGCGGATCGATTCTGGGAAGAACTGGCTCACAAGCTGGAGACAGGGGCTGTGCTCGAACGCAGTCAGGAGCTCATCGCTGTCTTTCTTGAAGATCTCAAGAGGTCGAGCATGAGTCAGCTCCGCCTTCAGAAAGATGTTGATGAGCTGATTACGGAGCTCGATGGCTTGAATTTCAGTTCAGAAAGGCTTCCGCCCAAGCCTCAGGCTTGAAGCCAACCAGGAAGGAGTCATCAGCGCAACAAACGAAGGGTCGCTTGATCAACTTTCCATCAGCAGCCAGTGCGTCGATGGCTTCGTCGTCTGTCATGGCCTTAACAACAGCAGCGCCCAAAGCCCTGTAGCTCTGACCACTCGTGTTGAACAAAGGCTTCACCTGCCCGAACTGCTGAAGAGCATCCGTGAGGGTCTGCCGGTCAGGAGGCCTGACAGTGATGTCAATGACCTCGGCACTGATGTCGTGGGACTCAAGCCATGCCAGAGCTTTGCGGCACGTTGCACAACGGGAGTAGCTGTAAACCTTCAAATCCGCCATGGACCGATCAACGGCCTAGAAGGCTCTTCACAGCACCGAGAAGGCTGTTGGAACCTTTGCCGACACCATCGTCAGGACGGGTACGGATCGTGACGTCTCCGTTCACACTCGTGCGACAGCTGAGGCGATAGTTGGCTGGTCGATCAGAGAGATAGACCTCTTCAACATCGCTGCGGGGGGAAAGATTCTGGGAACCCTCCAGGACCTCCACGACGCAGGTGCCACATTGGCCAACGCCTCCGCAGTTATTGAGGTTATTCAGGCCTTTGTAGGGATTGATGCCTGAAGCAAGAGCCGCTTTGCGCAGATTGGCACCTTCGATACAACCGACCTGCTGGCCTTCCTGCTCAAAACGGATGGTGGGCACGGTCGTTCACAGGCTTGGCGCGAACCAACTTACAAGCAGCAGGGGACTTGGCGGGAGCCAACAGACAATTTTTGGTCGAACGTCACCTTCGACTCAGCGCTCAGCAGCCTCGATGCAAGCCTGAAGCAAGGGGGCCACAGCCTCCGAATCCCTCCAACCACCGATTTCAGTCACCCGCCCTTCCATATTTTTGTAGGTACGAAAAAACTCCGCAACATCCTCGAGCTGGCTGGGAGCGATCTGATGAATACTGTGGATTTTTCGTTGCCGGGGGTCCGCCACAGGCACACAGAGGATTTTCCCGTCGTAATGCCCCATGTCGTGCATATCGAGGACCCCGATGGGCCTGGCTTGGATTAGGCAGCCTGCGAACGTTGGCTCCTCCATGATCACCATGGCATCGAGGGGAGATCCATCGGCTGCAAGGGTGTTGGGAATAAATCCGTAATCGAAGGGGTAACGCACTGAAGAGTGGAGAACTCGATCGAGAGCCATCACTCCGCAAGCTTCGTAATACTCGTATTTATTGCGACTTCCCGCTGGAATCTCCACGAGGAGATTGACCAGTCCTGGAGAGGGAGATGGGGTAAGAGCCCTTAGGTCCATTGCTCTTCGTGACAGAGGAGGACTTTGATGATGGTCGGTCACTCAAAACCGCGACCATCGGAATGCTGAGCCCTGTTACGGCAAGCGTGAACCCCAGAAGAACAAGCAAAGGGAGGGAAACCAGCGGAGCAGATACTGGTGCGGTCTCGAAGACGGGCTCAGGGTCCATTAAGGGGAAAACAGGGGCATCCCAGGTTCAGCTCGCGGACTGAATCGAGAAACTGAACTCTCGACCGGGAATGGCAAGCTTATTAATGTCTTACCATTGCCATTCTGGCACTTTTCGGCTCTCTATGCAGCAGGCCGCTCCTGACGGTCACGACGAGACGCCAAATCCGATGGAGCCGCAGGAATACCGTCCAACTGAGTCCTAATAAGACGCAATTCCTCAAGAATTGCAGCGAGAACCTGCTGGGTCGCCGTTGACGGTGAATTTAAAACCTCAACGGTGACTTCCTTAATCCTGAGCACGTCCTTAGCGAAACGGGCCACTTCGTTGGGGTGAAACAACAAAGGATCTTTCTGATCGCTCCGATACTCAGGATTTAGCTTTCTAGGATTAAAAGGAGGATTGAGATTGCGAGGATCTGTATTTGTATAACGGTAAACAGAAGCCCGCGAACGATTCAGAGACTTTTGCACATCATCGATCCCCACTAAAGAATCAGACTGTGAAAGCACAGAGCCAATTTCTTCATTTAGCCCCACTGAATCGGCCGCGGAAGACACCGAACCATCAAGCGGGCGAGGAAACATGAGACAGCACTGGGACGGCTTGGAATTCGCAGACCTTAGCAGCTGAGACTCGTGATGCCAGCAACGATCACAGCCAAAAGGACACTTCTCAGATCGACCTTTTTATCAGCGGTGATAACTTTCTGGGGTTGTTTTGTTTGGATGTCATGCGCGTCTCCCGCCTGATGCTGGTGACGCTGAGGGACGTCCCTGCTGACGCAGAAATCCCCTCACATCAACTGCTGGTTCGCGGTGGGTATATCCGACGGATTGGCGCTGGCATCTATGCGTACCTGCCGATGATGTGGAGGGTTCTTCGCAAGATCAACGCGATTGTTCGCGATGAGCTGAATAGCCTTGGAGCGCTCGAGACCCTGCTACCCCAGCTACAACCCGCAGACCTCTGGGAGAGGAGCGGCCGCTGGCCGGGCTACACAGCAGGTGAAGGGATCATGTTTCACCTTGAGGATCGCCAAAACCGCCAGCTCGGGCTCGGTCCCACCCATGAAGAAGTGATCACCGAACTGGCCGGAGACCTGCTGCGCTCCTATCGACAACTGCCGGTCACGCTCTATCAGATCCAAACCAAATTCAGAGATGAGATTCGTCCTCGCTTCGGCTTAATGCGCGGGAGAGAATTCATCATGAAAGATGCCTACTCCTTCCACGCCAACCAGGACGACCTCGAAGGCACCTATCAGGCGATGGCTGCGGCCTATGCGCGAATTTTCAAGAGGTGTGGCCTTGAGGCTGTCGCCGTAGACGCCGACAGCGGGGCGATCGGCGGTGCAGCCTCGCAGGAATACATGGTGACCGCCGAAGCTGGCGAGGATTTGATTCTCACCAGCAGCGATGGCCTGTACGCGGCGAATCAGGAGAAAGCAACGTCGTTGCCCCCCATAGCCCAAACGCTCGAGGCCGGTTCAGAGCGAATGATCGACACACCTGATCAAACCTCAATCGAACAGCTGTGTGCAGCCAATGGTTTGGACCCCACCCAGACCGTAAAAGTGCTCGTACTGCTCGCCCGCCTCGACGACGGAAGGGAGCAACCGATTCTGGTCAGCCTGCGGGGCGATCAGGTTCTCAATGATGTGAAGCTGGCGAATGCGGTGAGTCGATCGCTTGATGCCACGGTTCTTGAAATCAGTCCCATCTCCGAACAGCAGCTTCGCCAGCAGGGGCTATCAGAGCTTCCTTTTGGATCCATTGGCCCCGATCTCAGCGACACCGCACTACGAGGAAGCCGCACTTGGCAGACCCATTTCCTGCGACTGGCCGATGCAACGGCACTCGATTTGTCGCGATTCGTCTGTGGAGCCAGCAGCAGAGATCAACACGTTTGGGGCCGCACATGGGACGCGATACCGACGCAGATCAGAGCTGACCTGAGGACAGCCCACCCAGGCGAACAGTGTGTGCACGATCCTTCCCAGACCCTTTCCGCATGCCGAGGAATTGAAGTGGGTCATATCTTCCAGCTCGGACGAAAATATTCGGAAGCACTCGATGCTCGATTCACCAACAGTGCGGGACAGCAGGAAGCACTGCTAATGGGCTGCTACGGCATCGGCATCTCCAGGCTTGCCCAGGCTGCTGTGGAACAGCACCACGACGATGCCGGTATCTGCTGGCCTGTGGGTATCGCCCCGTTCCAGGTGATCGTGGTCATCGCCAAGATGAAGGATTCCAACCAGGTCGCCCTGGGAGAAGGGCTTTATCAGTCGTTTTTAGACGCCGGCATCGATGCCTTGCTGGACGATCGCGATGAAAGGGCAGGCGTGAAATTCAAGGATGCGGACCTCATTGGCATCCCCTGGAGAATTGTGGTGGGAAGGGATGCTGGAGATGGGGAGGTTGAGGTGGTGGAGAGATCTGCATGCAAATCCACAACGATGGACCATCAAGAGGCCTATCGACAGGTGAAGGAGTCCATCCTCAACACCCTGCGACCAGAGATCTGACCCCCATTAAAGTTCCGCAAATCCTCCACGCCATGCACGCCGCGCTGACCCGTCTAGGCCGACAGCTGACAAGCCTCACCCTGTCGCTCTGCCTTGGACTCACTCTTCTGCTCACCGCCTGTGGTGACAACACAACCTCGCTGCTTTCCGGGGATTACGTCGAAGACACCGTGGCTGTGGTCCACATGCTTCAGAACACACTTGCCCTGCCTTCCGACTCGGAGGGTCTGCAGGACTCCGAGCATGAAGCCCACGATCTCATCAATGACTACATGTCCCGGTACCGTCCACGGCCTCAGGTGAACGGATTGAGCTCATTCACAACCATGCAGACGGCGCTCAATTCTCTGCAGGGTCACTACAACACGTACACCAATCGTCCAGTGCCGGATGCTCTCAAAACTCGCGTTGAGAAAGAGCTCAGCAAGGCGGAAAAGGCGGCTCTTCGCGGAACATGACACAACGACCACCTTGTCGCTGTCACATAGTTCTAAGCATCTTTGACCTTAGGCACGCAAGTCTGAGATAATCACGGATTGTGCAGAACCGCGGCTTCGGGCCGCCGAGTCTTTGGCCAACGTTGTCGTCATCGGTGCTCAGTGGGGTGACGAGGGAAAAGGAAAGATCACCGACCTTCTGAGTCGTTCCGCAGATGTGGTGGTGCGCTATCAGGGAGGCGTCAACGCCGGTCATACCATCGTTGTTGATGATCAGGTGCTGAAGCTTCACCTGATTCCCTCAGGAATTCTCTACCCAGACACGATCTGTCTGATCGGATCAGGCACCGTTGTGGATCCGCGGGTGATGCTCGGCGAGTTGGACATGCTCATCAAAAATGGCATTGACATCTCTGGCCTGCAGCTGGCGTCAACGGCCCACGTCACGATGCCGTACCACCGTCTTCTCGATCAGGCGATGGAACGGCAGCGGGGCGACCGCAGAATTGGAACCACCGGAAGGGGCATCGGTCCGACCTACGCCGATAAGTCCCAAAGAAGCGGAATCCGGGTCATTGATCTGCTCGATGAACAACGGCTGAGAGATCGCCTCGAGGGACCGCTTCAAGAGAAGAATCAGCTCCTTCAATCCATCTATGGAATGGATCCTCTCAACGACGAGGAAGTCATCGCCGAGTATCTCGAGTACGGCCAGCGCTTAGCCCCCCATGTTGTGGACTGCTCCCGGGCCATCCACGGAGCTGCCCGCAATAGGAAAAACATTCTTTTCGAGGGTGCTCAGGGAACACTCCTCGACCTCGACCACGGCACCTACCCCTACGTGACCTCGTCCAATCCGGTGTCCGGTGGTGCCTGCATCGGCGCAGGCGTTGGCCCCACACTGATCGACCGCGTAATCGGCGTGGCAAAGGCTTACACAACTCGCGTGGGAGAAGGTCCCTTCCCGACTGAACTCGACGGAAGCCTCAACGATCACCTCTGTGACCGAGGTGGTGAATTCGGCACCACCACGGGTCGCCGTCGCCGCTGTGGCTGGTTTGATGGCGTCATCGGACGTTACGCCGTGGAGGTCAACGGTCTCGACTGCCTTGCCGTCACCAAGCTGGATGTGCTCGATGAGATCGATGCCCTCCAGGTCTGCGTGGCTTACGAACTCGATGGCGAGCGCATCGACCACTTCCCGAGTTGTTCCGAGGCATTCGCCCGCTGCAAGCCGATCTACGAAACACTGCCAGGCTGGCAATGTTCCACCGCAGACTGCCGCCGCCTGGAGGATCTGCCTGAGAAAGCAATGGCCTATCTGCGCTTCCTCGCCGACCTGATGGAGGTTCCCATCGCCATCGTGTCCCTCGGTGCCAGCCGCGATCAGACCATCGTGGTGGAGGATCCGATCCACGGACCGAAACGGGCACTGCTGAGCGCCTGATCAACCAGGGAGTGCGGCAACGAGGGTGCCACGAACAGCGAGACTGCCCCAATTCACGCGTTCTGCCCCCATGAGCACATCACGATTCGCCAACTCCACCACCACGTTTGACGTGGTGGGGATCGGCAACGCCATCGTTGATGTGCTCGTGCAGACCGATGACGCATTTCTCGAGCAGCAAGGCCTTCAAAAAGGCGGCATGGCCCTGATTGATGAGCAGCAGGCAGAAGCGCTCTACCGATCCAGTGGTCCAGGATTGGAGACCTCCGGTGGCTCGGTGGCCAACACGATGGTGGGCATCGCCCAACTCGGCGGCCAAGTCGGATTCATCGGACGGGTGCGGGATGACCAGCTCGGATCGATCTTCAGCCACGACATCCGCGCCGTGGGTGCACGTTTTGACACACCAGCGGCTACCAGCGGATCCACCACCGCCCGCTGCCTGATCTACGTCACCCCGGATGCCGAACGCACCATGTGCACGTATCTGGGTGCATCCACGCAGCTCGAACCAGATGACCTGGATCTGTCGATGGTGAAGCAAACAAAAGTGCTTTATCTGGAGGGGTACCTCTGGGACAGTCCTGCAGCGAAGCGAGCCTTCATCGCTGCAGCTGAAGCCTGCAAGGGCGAGGGCGGCCAGGTCGCACTCTCCCTGTCGGACGGCTTCTGCGTCGACCGGCACCGCGACAGCTTCCTTGAACTGGTGAACGGGCATGTGGATGTGCTGTTCGCCAATGAGAGTGAAATCACATCGCTCTACAGCACGGATGATTTCGAGTCCGCACTCGCGCAAGTGAAAGGTTGTTGCAGTGTGGCCGCACTGACCCGCAGCGAGCGGGGATCAGTGGTGCTCAGTGGAAGCCAGCGCTGGGACATTCCTTCTTATGCACTGGGAGATCTGATCGACACCACAGGCGCCGGCGACCTCTATGCCGGGGGCTTTCTGCACGGGTACACCCAGGGACTTGCCTTGGAGACCTGCGGACGGATCGGCTCCATCTGCGCTGGACAGGTCGTGACGCAGCTCGGGCCGCGTTCCCAGGTGTCATTCAAGGACTTAGTCGCCCAGCACCTGAGCTAAACCGACAAACCATCCAGACAAGCGAGGAGCTCTTGCGGGCTCTGAACGATAGGGACAGTCTCTGGGGGGGAAGGACGCTTCAACTTCCACAGATGAAATCCGACGGACTCGGCAAGAGCGCTCCAGAGCGCATCGGCCGCACCTCCTGACTGCCTGCAGAGCACATCGGTGATGGCCCAGCGGCGGCAGACAGCGGCCTCAACGGCCCCTGGACGAATTCCACTCAGCGGTCGCAAGACCGCCAAATCCTCTCCGGAGAGACCCGCGGCCCCTGCAAGCCTGATCGCGGCAGGTGTCGGCAACACCCGAGCTTTCACGATCGCACCGGCAGCCCGGCCGGCCTGCGTGGCCGCCGCCAGATGCCTAGCGCCCAAAGCCAGTAGCAACCTGCGACCCTGCAGGGGCTGATGGGAGAGCGCGTGCACCTCGCTGAGCAAGGACGCCCGGTCTCCCGTCCATCCCGGGCGTTCAAAACGAACCAGCGGTAAAGCATGGGCGATGCACATCTGATGCAGCTGAGCGCTGATCGTGAGCGCGAAGGGATGGGTGGCATCCACCACCGCATCAACAGCGTGGGTCAAACAATGGGAGCCGAGATCCTCAGCTGAGCGAAACGAACCCACATGCAGATCTCTGATGTCTGCCAATCGATACGCCTCAGCCGCCGATTCCGTGACGACGCTGACGCTGACGCCCCGACCGGCATGACCGAGGGCCGCGACCAGCGCAGGGCCCTCGCCGGTGCCAGCGAAAACAAGAACGTGGCTCTGGCGATTCGTTCGTCGGTGCATCAGGATGGCGCTCACCGCATCGATCGAGGATGAATCACTGCGTTCTGGAAGTGGATGTGCTCCAGGCTCCCACCCTCCGTTACACCCAGGACAATCAAACTCCGATCGCGGAAATGGACGTGAGCTTCGATGCTCTTCGACCGGATGACCCCCGCGGGCAACTGAAAGTTGTCGGGTGGGGCAATCTCGCCCAAGACCTCCAGAACCGCGTGCAGGTGGGACAACGTCTGTTAATCGAAGGTCGATTGCGCATGAATACTGTTCCTCGGCAAGACGGCACCAAGGAGAAACGGGCTGAGTTCACCTTGTCCCGCCTGCATGCAGTGGGCGCCACACCGTCCCCAGCGCAGGCGACTCCAGCCGCCCCCCAGGGCCAGCGAGCCTCTCAACCGACAACACCGCGGCCACCAGCTTCGCAGCCTCCTGCATCAGAGCCCGCCGCGCAGTGGAACAGCGCTCCACTGGTGCCTGATACCGACGACATTCCCTTCTGATTACCGCTCGGCCGGTCTCTGCTCCGCAGCCCTGCGAAGCAGCTGACCGAGTTCGCGTTCCAGTGCGGCCAGGTCCAACCGGAAGTCGGACCAGCGTCCGCGATCGATCTGCTCAAGCAGCCAGGCTCTGTCCTGTTCCAACTGTTGGATGAGTTCCAACGCCCCCTCCTCCGGCTGCGTGAAGGGTTCCCGGGGTGTGGCGCTCTCCATCGGCGTGATCGTTAATCAACCCATCCTGGCCCCTACGCCGGCAGAATGTCCCAACTGTCGAGAGCGAATGAAGGATCTGCTTTCACCGGGAAGTCTGGTCACTGTTGCCGGAGGCGTGCTCACCGTGGTCGGTGCAGTGGCCTACACCACCGGCAACGCCAATCTCAGCCTTCCCACAATTTTCTATGGAATCCCGATCCTGCTTGGAGGCTTGGCACTGAAGTCATCGGAACTGCCACCCGCCAAACGCATTGTTCCTAAGAATCAGCTCCAACAGGAAAGGGAGGCTGCAGCGCCTGAACTTGGCAAACTGCTCGGCGATGTCACGCGCTGGAGATACGGTCAAAAAGCTCACCTTGAGAGTTCCCTTGAGGCGTTGAAACTGTGGGACGAAGATCGCCCTCCTCAGTTGCTCGAGATCGAGGAACTCCATGGTGAGTCCGGCTATGGCCTGCGCATGCGCTTCGCCTGCGAGGCGGTTCCACTCGAGCGCTGGCAAGAGCGCAGGGAACGTCTCGGTCGGTTCTTCGCCAAAGGGCTCTCGGCAACCATCACGCCACTGGACAGGGACAGCCTCGATCTCACCCTTCTGCCGGCGGGCGCCTCCTCGGCAGGCGAGCATGGTGAGTCCTGATCACGAACCGATGGATGATGCCCTCAGGGTTTCCGTCCTGAGCGAAGCCCTTCCGTACATCCAGCGATTCGCAGGGCGACGGATCGTGGTGAAGTACGGCGGCGCAGCAATGGCCCATGCCGCACTGCAAACCGCTGTGTTCAGGGATCTCGCCCTGTTGCGAAGCGTGGGTGTGCAACCGGTGGTTGTTCACGGCGGAGGACCTGAGATCAACCACTGGTTAAAACGACTCGACATCGCACCTGAATTCCGCGAGGGCTTGCGGGTGACTGATCCAGCCACGATGGACGTGGTGGAAATGGTTCTCGTTGGCAGGGTCAACAAACAAATCGTTAATGGACTGAATCGCCTCGGAGCCAGAGCAGTCGGCCTGAGTGGGAGCGACGGCAGCTTGGTGGAAGCTCGCTCCTGGGGCGATGGCAGCCACGGACTGGTCGGCGATGTCGCGCGCGTCAATCCGGATGTGCTCGAGCCTCTTCTGGATCGAGGCTACGTACCGGTGATCTCCAGTGTTGCCGCCAACGTTGAAGGGGTCGCACACAACATCAACGCAGACACTGTTGCCGGCGAGCTGGCTGCAGCGTTAGAGGCAGAAAAGCTGATCCTGCTCACCGATACCCCAGGCATTCTCAGAGACCGCGAATCACCGGAGTCCCTGATCCGACAACTCAAGCTGTCGGAAGCCAGGCAACTGATCGACGACGGCGTCGTGGCTGGTGGCATGACCCCGAAAACAGAATGCTGCATCCGAGCACTCGCCCAGGGTGTCTCCGCCGCTCACATCGTGGATGGCAGGGTTCCCCATGCGCTGTTGCTGGAGGTGTTCACTGATGCTGGAATCGGCACCATGGTGCTCGGACGCGGCTGAACCATGATCATTGGCCTGGCAGAAGCGCAGCAGGCACTGGATCGGGGTGACTATGGACGCTGCCTCCGTCTTCTGGAACCGCTGGCATCCACCCACCCCATCAGCGAATCCGAAGGGGCGTTGATCCGCATGCTGATGGTCACTGCATGGATGGGACAGGGTGAAGATCGTCGAGCGGTGACCACCTGCAGGCTTCTCACCCGCTGCAGGGACCCGGAACTGCGCAACCGGGCCAAACAGCTTCTGAATGTGCTGGAGGCTCCAAGCCTTGAACGACCTGCGCGCTGGTCGATGCAGCTCCCCACCCTTGAAATGACGCCGCGCATGGGTCAGCGGCCACGCATCAGCCGACGACGTCGACAACCGACTCCGCCACCCCCACCGCCGACGGGGCCAACCAAAGGGCCATCGGCAGGCTTTGCCGCTGTGGTGATCGTGGTGCTCGTCGGTCTCACACTTCTTCTGGGAGGCTGCATGCAGATCCGGGCGGATCTGGATCTGGTGGGCCCAGACCGACTTGAAATGACCTGGCACATCAACAGCCTGAGCGGCCGCACATTGCCCTGGCAAAGCAATTTCAGATCAGCGGTGCGCGATCCAAACCCGATCTGGACTCAGACAACCTTGCGTGATGGTGAACTCACTCTCACCAGTCGGCCTCTGAACGCTGATACAGCCGCAAGATTGATGAGCGACACCGTTGAACGCGCGGGACGCACCGCAGGACTGTCGCTGCCACCTCCTGATCTCAGCATCCATGAACGGAACTGGTTGGTCGGCGTGCAGCAGAACCTAAGCCTGAAGCTTGATCTGACGGAGATCGACTCGCTTCCCCGCGATTCCCTCGCAGTAACCATTGGCCCCAGCACTGACCTGCGCCACGTGAACAGCGTGCCGGTCCCTGCACGGCTCGAGGAACAACGCCTCGTTTGGTCTCTGGCCCCTGGCGAGGTGAACCATCTGCAGTTGCATCGATGGCAATGGAGCCGCCTCGGCCTGGGCAGCCTTGTGGTCCTGGGGCTCCTGTTGGTCAGCACTCTCTTGCAGTCGATCCGGCAATCGCTCGGCTACGGGTACCCGCAGCTCCCTTCCTGAACGTCAGAGCTGGAGGGGATCTGGATCGACAGAAAGAGTCACATCCTTGGGTAATCGATCCCAAAGTACTGAGCCCTGAGGCAGAGGAATGGGCGTCTCCGTCGGGCCGTGAAGCAACAGCTGCCAGCGGCTGCGCCCTGCCACCCGGGCGACCGGCGCTGGCGCTGGTCCAAGCAGCTGCCAACCGGCAGCGGCGCACAAAGGGCGAAGTTGTTCTGCCAGGAGAGTTCCTGCCGTCGCCGTGGCAGCTGCGGACTCCCCCGCCAATCGGAGCAGACAAGCTCTCGCGTAGGGGACGAGCCCCGCCTGTTTTCTGAGAGTCGATTCTTCCTCGAGAAACCGTTCGTAGCGCCCATCGATCAGATGCTGGATCACCGGGTGATCCGGGCAGTAGGTCTGAATAAGCACCTCACCGGGTTTCTCTCCACGGCCGGCCCTGCCAGCCAGTTGGAGCATGAGCTGCAGAGCTTGCTCACCAGCCCGCAGATCCGGTCGGTGCAGAAGGCCATCAGCCGCAAGCACTGCAGCCAGAGTGACCTGGGGCAGATCCATCCCTTTGGCCAACATCTGGGTGCCGACCAGGACATCAGCTTCACCCTCAGCGAATCGAGCCAGCAGGCGCCGGTGCCCGTCCCGCCCTCCCGTTGAGTCGCGATCGAAGCGGAGCAGGCGAAGTCCATCCAGCTCCTCGGACAACCGTTCCATCACGCGTTGCGTGCCAGCGCCGAACGGCTTGAAGGCTGACGAACCACAGGCTGTGCAGTGATCTGTCAGGGCTGCGCGATGGTCACACCAATGACAACGAAGCCACTGCTGCTGCGAGCGGCTGCCATGAACGGTCATGGCCACATCGCAATGAGGACACATCACCACCTCACCACAGCTGCGACAGCTGAGAAAGGTGCTGTAGCCCCGGCGCGGAACCAAAACAACAGCTTGTTCGCCCTTGGAAGGCAGGGCTGCCAACCGGTCCATCAGAGCGCGACTGATGAGCTGCTTATGGCCTTCCGCCAGCTCGAGACGCATGTCGATGATGCGAACCGGGGGCAGGGGTTGGCGGGAGATTCGGGAGGAAAGCCTTGCCAGCTCTAGGGGCCCCTTTGGCTTTAGCCGGCTCCAGGACTCCAGAGATGGGGTGGCACTGCCAAGCAAAAGTCGCCCTCCCTGACGACGAATCCGATCAAGGGCAAGATCCCGTGCGTGGTAACAAGGCATCGGGGATTCCTGCTTGTAGGAACTGTCGTGCTCTTCATCGAGCACCACAAGGCCGAGGGGACGCAAGGGGAGAAAAATCGCTGAGCGGGTTCCAACCAGCACCAGCGGCTCCTCAGATTGAAGGCAGCGGCGCCAGCAGCGCACCCTCTCCCCATCACTGCAACCACTGTGATATTCGAGAACTCGACGACCGAAGCGGTTGCGGCAGCGGTCCGCCAACTGGGGAATCAGGCCGATTTCAGGGGTGAGGAGAAGGCAGTGATGACCGCGGGCGATCTCCGCAGCCGCCAACTGCAGATACACCTCTGTTTTGCCTGAGCCAGTGATTCCCCAGAGGAGGAGGCCGCTTCCATCAGGCAAAGATTGAAAACGATTGATCGCAGCCTGTTGCTCATCGGTGAGATCACGCGGTGGTTCTAGCCCGTCTTCGTTGGAATGATTACCCTGAAGCTCTAAGGAGGACTCGGAAGCCGGAGCAATCCGCTGCTCTCGACGCAGATAGCCCTTGACCTGTAGAGACTGCACCATCCCGGCGTGAAACCCCTGGTTCAGGAGATCCCGTTGCCATGCCCCCCCACCAGCTGCTTTCAGACTCTCCAGCAAGGCGTGTTGACGGGCGGCCTTGGGATGGGGATCACCGAGCGTTCTCGTTAGTTCGACCCACCAGAGCTTTCGGCCTGGAGAGGCTGGCTGACCGCGCTGCCCGAGCCAGCCTGGTGGCAACGCGGCTTTGAGCATTCGGAATGGACTGGTGTGGCAGGCGGCTGCCATGGCATCGAGCCAGGTTCGCCAGTCGGGGTCCACCGCAGCCCGCTGGAGCAGAGCATCCACGGGCTGAAGAGATTGCGAGTGCTGCTGGGTTTCAACGCGCAAAGGACGGGAGTCGATGACAAGACCCTGAAGTCGACGACCTCGCAGCCGCACAACCACAAGATCCCCAAAAGCGAGCCCTAGTTGCTGATAGTCCCCGTACGTGAACGTGCGGCCATCCCGTCCTGCTTCAAGCCAGACATCCACCACCCGTACAGGCCCCTGAGCCCCGTTCGGTTGACTGGATTCCACTGGGGTTGCAGACATCACATGTTTTTTCTTAAGATGAATCTGTTGGGCAGCTAAATGCTGTTGTCGGAACAATGCAGAGTTCCGTCCAGTGGGAAGACACGATGCTTGAGTCAGGTTTAACCCTTTGGCTCACCGGTCTGAGAACGCCCCTGACAGCCCTGCATCAACCCACACCCCTATCGACTGAATTTTGATCACTCTCCCGTGTTGTTTGCCCCAGTGCAACGGGTAGCGGGAGTCGTAGTGAACACTTTCTGACCTTTTCTCAGAAACCACAGTCGCACGTTCGAAATCGAAGTTCTTCGCCTGATTTTCCATGAGCCCTGCAGTGCGCAAACCCGCTCAGGCTGACGCTAAGCAAGCACCAGCGATCGTGATGATGGCTGATGCCAATGGTCAACCCAAAGATTTAACCGTCAAAGCCAAGCCCAAGAGCAAGGCTGCTCCAACGTCCGCGAAGAGCTCCAAAGCCAAGCCTGCGGCAAAAACAACCAAATCCACGAAAACCACCTCACGCAGTCGCAGCAAAACAGCTGCCTCCAAAGCTCCAGACCTTGATGCGGCAGCAGATCAATTGCTGGCCAATGCGTCGGGGAAAGCTGCAGGCACTCCTCAGTCAGCGGCTGATGCTGGCACCACCACCAAAGAAGAGAAAGCCAAGGCTGATGCTAAAGCCAAGGTTCTCGCCAGCATCAAGGTGGGACCGAAAGGGGTCTACACCGAAGATTCCATTCGGGTTTACCTACAGGAGATCGGTCGAATCCGGCTGTTGCGTCCTGATGAAGAGATCGAACTGGCCCGAAAGATTGCCGACTTACTCCATCTCGAGGAACTCGCAGCCCAGTTTGAGAGTGACAACGGCAAGTTGCCCGACACCAAAGAATGGGCTGCCCTGGTGGAGATGCCAGTCATTCGCTTCCGCAGGCGACTGATGTTGGGCCGAAGAGCCAAGGAAAAGATGGTGCAATCGAACCTGAGGTTGGTGGTATCGATTGCCAAGAAATACATGAATCGCGGCCTGAGCTTCCAGGACCTGATTCAGGAGGGCAGCCTGGGTCTGATCCGAGCCGCCGAAAAATTTGATCATGAGAAGGGTTACAAGTTCTCCACCTACGCCACGTGGTGGATTCGCCAGGCGATCACCCGCGCCATTGCCGACCAGAGCCGCACGATCCGACTACCGGTTCACCTCTACGAGACGATTTCACGGATCAAAAAAACGACCAAAGTCCTGAGTCAGGAATTCGGCCGCAAGCCCACGGAAGAAGAAATCGCCGAATCGATGGAGATGACCATCGAAAAACTGCGGTTTATTGCGAAATCAGCCCAACTGCCGATTTCACTGGAAACACCGATCGGCAAGGAAGAAGATTCACGCCTTGGCGACTTCATTGAAGCCGACATCGAGAATCCAGAACAGGATGTGGCCAAGAACCTTCTCAGGGAAGACCTTGAGGGCGTCCTGGCCACCCTCAGCCCACGGGAACGGGATGTCCTGCGACTCCGCTACGGCCTCGATGACGGCCGCATGAAAACCCTTGAGGAGATCGGACAGATCTTCGATGTCACCCGCGAACGCATCCGCCAGATTGAAGCCAAAGCTCTGCGCAAACTGCGCCATCCCAACCGCAACGGCGTACTCAAGGAATACATCAAATAATCCAACGCTCTAAAGAGCAAAAAACGGTTGCCCCTGAAAGCTTTTGCTAAACAAAGGTTCTCAGGGGTTTCATTTTGGCAGGAAAATGAGTTTTGCATGGAGTATCGGGTTGGCATTGAATTTGAGCCTGTGCCACTTGTTGTGATCCTTTCCTTCTTTTGATCGTTTGGCATCAAAAAAGTCTCTTGCTCTATTTGATGTTTTGGTTAGCTCTCTGAAGTCAATTCATATGCCCTGCTGACGCGGGGCTTTTTAACGTGTACCCGATGTCGTGATCGAGAGTTTGATAGAACCGCTCTTCTTGAAGACAGCGGGAATCTCCAAGTCAGCGAGTTGTGCAAGCGCTATCGATTCTGGTGGAAGCAGAATGCTGCACACGCAGCGGTTGTCTTCTCTTGCAGGGAAACCCTTCTACCCATGAAAACGGGCGGGCGTTCCCAATCCCAACGCATCACTGGCTCTCCGTTGTCGTCGGATTGTCGAGTCAAGTGCTGCACTTTGGCCTCAATGACTCCTCTTCACAAGGACTCAACCGGTCTCAATACTGTCTGTGAATTCCTGGAACGCTTTTTTCAACCGCTCCACAGGGGTTTCTGACGGTGGGCATTCCTGGTTTGTGGAGCGCGTGTAAACCTGAAGAATTCTGGCTTCGGGCTCCAGCACTGCGGCCACTGCGGCCTTCAGCATCACGATGTTGCGCTGCGGTGTCAGCCCCGCAAGAAACGGATGTAAGGACCATTCATCACCATCGAGGTCCCCGACCAGGCGCATAGGGCGAATCAACTGATAAGCACGATCGCCATCTGGATCGGTGGTCTGCCTGAGACGTGCCACAACCAAAAGCCCACTGGTGAGTAACACCACGCGGATCGTTCCTTCACTGAGCACAGGCAGAAAAGGTTGTGATTCAGCTATTTGATGAGCGGCTTCACCGGATGCGGAACGGCTCACCTTCACACCGTTAACGACAGGTCCTGGCATGAAACCCAATCGATGAGATTCAATCGTAGGCCGATTGATGAGAGTCCTGGGCTGGTCTGCTCAATGAGGCCCAAGAGTGATCTGTTCCCAGCCAGATCACCTAGGTCACAGTGACGAGAGGGCCGAGCCAGATGGCTCACGAGACTCGGGAACCAAAGACAAATGGTCGGCACTGCGCGAAGAATGAATGAATGCGATGGAATCCACCGCATTCATTCCGTGTCACTCTCTTCAAGCTGAGGGTTTTTGGATCCCTAGGGTTCGTAGGGTTGACCATCGTTTTGAAATGTCCATGGCTCTCGAGCACCTGCGCATCGCGTCCCGCCGCAGCCAGCTGGCCATGGTTCAGACCAACTGGGTCAAGGCGGAGCTTGAGTCGGCGCACCCAGGCATGGCCATCTCAGTTGAAGCCATGGCCACCCAGGGCGACAAGATCCTTGATGTGGCCCTCGCCAAGATCGGTGACAAAGGCCTGTTCACCAAAGAACTTGAAGCGCAGATGCTTGTGGGCAGGGCAGAGATCGCCGTCCATTCCTTGAAGGATCTGCCAACCAACCTCCCTGAAGGGCTGATGCTGGGATGCATCACCAAGAGAGAAGATCCTGCAGACGCCCTTGTGGTCAACAGCAAAAACGCTGACCACACCCTGGAAACCCTTCCAGAAGGCTCCGTGGTTGGCACAAGCTCTCTACGCAGATTGGCCCAGCTGCGCCATCACTTCCCCCATCTCCAATTCAAAGATGTCCGCGGAAATGTGATCACCCGCCTCGAGAAACTCGATGCAGGTCAATACGACTGCTTGATTCTCGCGGCCGCAGGCCTGAGCCGGCTGGGATTCGGGGACCGCATCCACCAGATCATCCCTGGCCATATCTCCCTGCATGCCGTCGGGCAGGGTGCTCTTGGAATCGAGTGCGTCTGTGATCGGCCTGAGGTGCTGAAGATCATTCAGGTACTCGAGCATGCACCCACAGCCGGACGCTGCCTGGCTGAAAGGGCTTTTCTGCGTGAACTGGAAGGAGGATGCCAGGTTCCGATCGGTGTGAACAGCCGCATCGATGGGCAGGAACTGATCCTCACTGGCATGGTGGCCAGCCTGGATGGCCTGCGCCTGATCCGTGACGAGCGCCGAGGAAGCCTCACCGATCCTGAAGCCATCGGACGAGCCCTAGCCGCAGACTTGAAATCCCGCGGTGCAGGGGAAATCCTTCAGGAGATCTTCGAGGCGGTTCGCCCCGAAGCCTGACCGCAGTCTTCCCCTCTGTTGAGGGAGCTGGGCATCAGCGCGTGATCTTCACCGGGGTGCCCACATCAACAAGTTCATAGAGCTTTTGCACATGGGCGTTGAGCATGCGCACGCACCCATTGGAGACTGCTGCGCGGATCTTCACCCAATGGGGCCAGGGAGTTCCATGAATCCCGAATTGGTTGGGCCCCTGCCGAAGAAAACCAATCCAGCGATGGCCCAGGGGGCTGGAGGGTCCAGTCACAGGATGAACACGACCTGACTTGGTACTTTCGTACTGAGGATTCACTCGCTTGTTCTCAACCTGAAACACGCCGGTCGGCGTGGGAGTCTTTGGGTCTCCGATGGCCACAGGCCAGGGCCCAATGCGTTGACCATTGCGGATCACGCTGATGCGCCGCTGTCTCAGATCGAGATGAATATGCGTATCCTCAACGGCCGGAGCAGATGCCATCGAGGCCGAACCGGGAGCAGCGCCGCAAAGGAACACAGCGGTGACAGCGGTAGCGCAGCAGACTCCCCGCCCAAAACAAAGACGTTTCACCTCGAGACACTCAAGACTTACTGGTCTCAAGCTATTTATTGGCCAGAGCAAAAACCGTCCACCATCGGAGGACTTTCTGAAGAAACTGCACAGCTGGTCAGCACAACAACGGCGTCATCCAGGGCATGAGTGCTAAATCGAAGCACCGCAACGCGACTCATGCCCCAGCAGCTTCAGTGGACGGAAACGGAAGCACGCCTCTTTCTGCAGGCGATCAAAACAGTGGGAACGGCGGGAGGCGTGCTTTCACTAGAGCCGATCACGCTGGAAATGATGGAGGCCATTCAGCGCCATGTTCTGCATTCCTCAGTGGAACTCGAATCCCTAGAGATTCGCCATCCTCCTGATTACCCCGCGCTCATTGCGGATCGAAGCAAGCGGGAACAGCTGATTCAGATCCTCGTGCTCATTCCCTATGTGGACATGAAAGTGGATGCACGCATGGTGGGCGTAGTGGACGATTTCGCATCATTTCTCGAGATCGCGCCCCAAACTCTGCGAGACCTGCACCAGGTGAGGGACAACCATCTCAGGCGCTTGCTTCTCGACTACGGGCGCAGAAGCATGGCTGAATTTCTAGGTCTCGACAGCCCCTCTCGCTTCGTTCGTGGTGTGATCACGGCCGTCCATCAGGCCATCGGAGATGCGTCCGTTGCCAGCCGATATGCCACTCTCGACACTTTCGCTGAGGGAACCCTCGGCCATACGTTTTTTCACTGGTACCGCGACCGGGGCTGGGCTCTGCCAGGAGAGCACAAAAGCACCTCAGAGCTTCTGGTGAATCACGACTGCTGCCACATCCTTGGAGGATTCAACACAGACAGCCCTGGAGAGATGAATGTGGCGGCCTTTCAGGCAGGTCTGTTCACCGATGGCTTCGGATTTGAATCCCTGCTGGAGGTGATTCTCGACTTTCACCTCGGCAAGGCTTTCAGCACAAGCAACAGCATCATCCCACCAGAAACTGGTCAATTCAGTCCTGATGCAGCCATGGCTGGATATGAAAAAGGCTTGGCCTGCTCCGTGAACCTCATTCAAGACTTTGATTTCTGGGCGGTCGCTGATCAACCCGTTGTGGATCTGAGGGTGAAGTACAACATCCCAGCAACGGACGCCCCCTTACTGCTCAAACCCTAAGCAATATCAAACAATAAAAATGCCGCTCACCATCAAGCGAGCGGCATCAAGGATGGAGTAGATCTGAGACGCCTCAGACCATCGCATCGATTCAGTCAACGAGCTTGGGATCGATCTCCGTCATATACCTAGCCTCACAGGTCTTGATGATTTCAACGGCTTTCTCAGTGCCGAAGAAACCATTCACTGTGCAGGTTCCTGGCTTCTTGAGATCCTTGTAGTGCTCCCAGTAATAGGTCGTTTCCTTCTTCCAGTGGTCACCAAGATCCTCAAAGCTCTTGATGTGATCCATGCGCTTGTCGTCAGCCAGCACAGCAATCACTTTGTCATCAACTTCACCGCCATCATCGAACGTCATGATGCCGATGATGCGGGCCTCAACAATTGATCCAGGGATCAGGGGTTCGGTGACGTTGACGATTTCAATATCCAGCGGATCGCCGTCCTCATCCCAGGTACGAGGAATGCAGCCATAGGCGAAGGGATAAGCCAGCGAGGAATAACCGACACGATCAAGCTTCAGATGGCCTGTTTCCGTGATCAACTCATATTTGTTGATCGTGTTGGAATTGAGCTCAACGATCGTGTTCAGACGCAGCTCAGACTCATCAGCGAACGCCGGAAGCACGTGCAGCAGGTTGGGCATGCTGCGACTGGGAGCTTGGTCGAGATTGGCCATGGGAAGAGGCATTCGGCGCAACAATCTTACGAGCCCCCCTGCAGATCCCCTGGGGTAGTCCTGGCAACATCTACATGACAACGACCTATTTCATGCTTTGATTGACAAGAATGAATCATTCTCATTGACGCCAATGCGTTTCACCAACAACTGAGCATGGCCTCAATAGGTCGCTGCAGACATGGCAATCAAACGATCGATGTCGACAACTAGATACTTCAGAGAAGAAAGCGGTTGTCAAAAGAAAAAAATAAAACTGATTCGCTCAATCAGCGAGTAAAATTATCAATTTTTTCTTCAAGATATTTCAAGAAAGGTTCTGCAGATAAAGGCCTGCCACTCACCTTCTCCACCAACTGCGCAGCGTTCAGAGCCCGACCAATTGGATGCACATGCTGCCGCAACCAATTCAACATCACATCGATACTTCCGTCCCGGATATGGGCCTCCGGCTCTCCGATCGAGGCTTCCATCGCTTCACTCAACTGAGCACTGATCAGATGGCCAAGGAGATAAGAAGGGAAATATCCGAACAAGCCCTCACTCCAGTGCACATCCTGCAAGCACCCCTGCGCATCATTGATTGGTGTCACACCCAGAAGCTCTTGATAACGCTTGTTCCATTGGTCCGGCAGATCCTCAACCGGCAGACCCTGTTCAAGCAAAGCAAGCTCGAGATCCATGCGGATCAGAATATGCAATCCGTAGCTGAGCTCATCAGCTTCCACGCGATTGCAACCGGGTGCCATGGGATTCATCTCCCGCCAAAAATCATGCGCTGAATCCAACGGTGCCCCTTCAGCTGCAAAGCGTTGCCACCAATGTTCTGCAAACGGCAAACTTCGTGCCACCCTATTTTCCCAGAACAGGGACTGGCTTTCATGCACAGCCATGGATGTGGCTTGCCCAAGAGGCCAGGCAAACCATTGATGGCTGACATCAGGAAGCCCCTGTTCATATAAAGAGTGTCCCCATTCATGGGCCGTCGCCAGAAAACAGGAGAGCGGCTGACCAGGCACCACGCGCGTTGTGATGCGGTAATCAGAGGGTCCAAGTGTGATGGAAAAAGGATGTGGCGACTCAGCAACACAGGTGATTGCTTCGTTGCGTCCCCAGTCCTGAAGCAGCTGACTCCTGAGGTTCTGTTGAACGGCCACCGGCAAATCCCAGCTGAGGGATCCAGGACGTGGTCCACCCTTGATCCGACCGAGCAATTCAGGCAGACGTTTCCTCAGGGGTGCAAAAAGCTCCTGCAGGCTCTTCAGGGTGAGATCCGGTTCAAAAGGTTGTGCCAGGGTTTCCCAGCAGCCTCGAGGTTCTTGTAGTTGACGGGCCTGCTCTTGGCGCAGAGCAATCATGTTCCGCAGCGCCGGAGCGAACATCTCGAAATCGTCAGCGCGCCTGGCTTTTTGCCAAAGGTCATACCCCTCAGATTTCGCAGTCGCCAATGCGCTGACAAGATCAGGGTCTAATGCCTGCTGGCGAGACAACTCCTGTTCAAGAAGATCAAGATTGCGACTTTGTGCTGCAGATTGCTCGTCAAGGCCACTTTGCTGACGCCACTCGTCTCTCGCCTCGTTAATCAGATCCGAGTAGCACTGCGAACTTTGGCGGGAGTGCAGCTGACGGGCCAGCAGGGCGAGCTGCTCACCTCGCCAACGCGCTCCTCCCTCCGGCATGCGGGTGTTTTGATCCCAATAGAGCGTCCTGTTTATGGAGTCAATGACCTGGGTTTCACGTAGGTGCTCACCGAGGCGTTCCCAAGCCGTTTTCCCGGCACCCATCGTCTTCTCAGATCTGGAAAGAACCTAACGAGTCCGGGGCTCCAGTAATCCAAAAATCAAAACCATGAGACCCAAATTCAAGGGCGATCCCGTCCTGAACCTGCGTCATGCAGTTCTGCCTGAGATCGAACAGGCCATTGCAGCCGTCGAAGACTTCCTCCAGTACGAACACCCCTCAACAGTCGCCAGAAACCTCTCAGGTGGCCTTCGTGAGCTGACCAAGGCCCGTGCATCGATCGGGCTGGCTGCTGTCGCTGCAGAGCTGGAGAGCAACTGATGGGATACCAACGCACACTCTCCGCAGAACAGCTCCATTACGCCGAGCGGTGGGAACGTCTCCGCTCGGTCTATTTCGCCAGCCTTGGCCCGCATTACGAGCAGATCGCTGCTGATTGTGCTCATGCAGCGGATTGGCATCTGAGCCGTCTCCGCTCAATTGAAGAGGAGGCGGCATGACCTCCGCTAAATCCGCAGACGGCAGGATTTTGTTTCCATGGGTGATGCGGGACGTGGAACACTTTTGGAATAAGTGGTTCAGCCAGAAATTCAATTTCCGCTCGTATACCCACGGCAAAAGCAACAGCGCCAGCAAAGCTGCTTATCGCTTTAGCCGCATCCTTCGTGATAGTGCCGTTTGGCTTGATGGTTCCGGCAAAACCGACATTGATGTGTTGCTTGCCAGCTGGGAAGCAAAAATGCTCGCCGTCTCCGTCTATATGGAGCAAAACGGGACTGATGAAGCAGAGGGGGTGATGAATCGCCCCGTGAATGCGACTCTGAATTTCTGGCAATTTCACGCTGGCTGCCGTCATATCCATCATCTGAGCTGCCTGCAGCTTGGAATCGACCCTGATGGTGCTCTGGCTGCAGATCAGCAGCGCCGCCAAGACAAGGCCCAGATCCTCAAGGACTTCGACAAGGAGATGAAGGCGTTCGTCAAATCAGCGGCCTATCTCAGCGGTAGTGGCAAGGGTTCCAACGATCGTTTGGAACAAGCGCTCGCGATTGCCCGGCAGGCTCTTGCTCAGGCTGAAGACGATCTCCGCTGGGAGGCCAAATGAATTTCAGATTCCGTCGCCGGATCAAGTTCGGTCCCTTCGCGCTGAACCTCAGCAAGAACGGTCTCAGCAGCCTGTCCATCGGTGGTCCTGGCGCCACGGTGAACGTGCCGATTGCCCGCCAAGGCGGGACACGCACAACGGTTGGCCTGCCAGGCACTGGGCTCTCATGGTCCGAAGAGCAGAAGCCACAACGATCAGTTCGTGAACGGCAGCAGGCTCAAAGACCTGCCCCAGCGGTCACCAGCACTGAGCAGATCATTGCTGACACCATGGCTGCACTGGTTGGCCACGATCGACCCGGTGATGCTCTCTGGCGTCAGGGTCTGGTTCAGAAGGTGATCGATCACGACGACACACCACGTCGGATCCGGGAAGCTGCATTCCTGATCCGTAGCCCTGAAGCTGTGGAGCTTCATCTCCGCAGAGCCAAGGGTGCAGCGGCCACTCGAAGGGCATCGCTTCAGATCATTCGCGCCGTTCAGGACGTCGTGTGATTCACAGACTCAGAAGGATGGTCCATCTCATGACCACAGCTTTCGCCCTCTATGAAAACTGCCGGTATGGCGATCCTATGCAAGTGGATGAAATCGAACCCCCTGCCGATCGGACAACACCCGAAGGCATTGCGTCTTACCTACGGTTCGGCGGCCGGATCAGCGATCGAGTGCTCCAGCACTTCACCTGGAATGGGCAGACCTATGACGCAATGGGGCAGCCCCTGGATTGATCTGCTGATCAGCCCCAATCAATCGGTTCCCCATTCACCAGCTGCCAACCACGGGCCTGTATGCCCCTTAATTGGTGAACATCAACAGACATAGGGACAGGCACTTTCTGCATGGCGGTTTACATCGGGGTGGTGTGATTTTTGATTGCTCGGATGAGGTCATTTGGCAGCACCTACGACACCCCAACGTGGAGACTTATGCCATGAAACAACTAACCGCTCGACAACTCCATTCGCTGAGACTCTTTGCACTCGCCCGTGAAGACAGTTACGTAGCTGAATTAAATGCACGAATCGCCAACTCACCGGACTACTTGGTCGGTGAGCTTATGCATCACTACGGGTGGCCAGCCCATGAAGCAATCTCTGCAGTTCAACAACTCCAGGAACAAGCATTCCAAGACATTGCAGACCCCCTATCGGCTTGATCAACATGTGCGACCCGAGTCATCCCTGGGCTGCTCTATGGGGCGCTGGCCTTATCCAGAAGGTGCTTGATCATGACGACACACCACGGCTGGTCAGGGAGGCTGCATACTTGATTCGTAGTCCTGAAGCGGTGGAACTTCATCTCCGCAAAGCCAAGGGTGCAGAAGCTACTCGCAGGGCATCGCTGCAGATCAACAATGCTATTCAAACCGTTCTGGCTTGGACAGGCGAGCAAGGCTGGTCAGCTCAGATCGACACCTGATCCCTCCTCCCAATCATTCGATCGGTAACCTTCACCAGCGGCCGACCACGGGCCTGCATGGCTGTTTCTAGGCATCGAACGACTTGGAAAGCCTGCTGTGATTGAGCTGCTACTGGACTGGATGGATCCAATCCTCACAACTGACGAAGCGGACAGGCTGGTGGGTTGGCACCTAGGCGTAAGCCTCTGACCCATTTGGGGGAGGAAGGTTCCTTCAAAAATCCCTCAGTTGGGGGAGTTGCTTTCAGGCGAGAACGGCGATGGTGAAGAGGTCCAGGAGAGATGACCTCCACAACACCTAACTCAAATGAAACTCTTCAACGCAATCGCTGGTGCTGCAATCGCCGGTACTGCATTGTTTGCCAGCACTACTTCTGCATCTGCGCAGTATTACGGAAGCAGCACTTACACAATTCAACAGCGCCCAAATGGATTCCGTGTCCGCGATAGCTACGGCAACAGCAGCACTTTCACAAATCGTGGAGGTGGTGGTTACAACTTTAGAAATTCCGGTGGTGGTTATGGCTCTATTCGATTCCGCAACTACTGATCATCCTTGTCGGGAAGCCTGAAGCCGTTTAGCGGGGCTGAAAGCTATACAAGACCCGCAAGGGGAAAGCAGGGGGCGCTGATGTTGTCGCTATCCATCTCCCGACAAACATTCACCCCGTCAGCAATGGCGGGGTTTTTAAATGCCTGCACGGATGCATGCGATAACAGCTTGTGTTCTATCTTTGACTCCAAGCTTGCTGATGATGGTGCTCACATGACTCTTAATCGTTTCAGTCGAGACGACCATAACTTCAGCAATTTCTTTGTTACTCATGCCCTGGCAAAGGGCTTCTAAGACTTCCGTCTCTCGCGATGATAGTTCGTTGAGGATCAGGCCCTTCTTGAAACCAGCAGTTTCTCGGACCTTTTTCGGGTAGTAAGTGTTGCCATCAGCCATAGCTTCCAACGACTTGAAGAAGTCACCGTCAAAGCCCTGACCAATAGAACTGACAAAAGCAATCCCATCTATGTGAGCATCAAGTGCGTCCCTTACAACCTCTTGATTCTCTCTGTGCAAGAGCAGCAGCACGCGAGTGTTCGGACTCACTGCTTTGACCTTCACGGCTAATGGAATGCCATAGCCCTGCTCTAAGCATTCAGTGACGTAAAGGAGGTCTGGCTGCTTGTCCTTGCACGCGGCGAGTGCTTCCCGTTCTGTGCTGAACGAACCAACCAGTGTGTTGGTAATGGGTGGGAACAGGCTGAACGCTGCCAAGGTCAGCAGGTCACCCATTGCCACTACTGCTGTCGTGCCATCCCAAAGGCTCTTGCTCTTTTGGGTCACAGCTTGTAGCTGCTCTGACTTTGGGTCGAATTGCACCTTTGGGGGACGGGAATGACTTGAGGTCCCCCCATTTTGGTGAGGGAATTCAGGGCTGCCAGCGAGATGGTGTGTTCACGGGGCGAGAGCCTCACAGCTCACACCAACCATGACAACCACCACTGACACCCACACCGATCGCAACGAAGCTCTCGCAAACATCGGCACAACACTCACAACCCTCGGCGTCGTCCTTCTCATCCTTCTCTAAATGATTGACAAACTATTCCTCTAATCCTTGAGTCAAATGAAACTCTTCAACGCAATCGCTACCGCTGTTTTCGCCTTCTGCATTGGCAACACAATTCCTGCTAATGCCTCAATTCGGTTTCAACTGTCGGGAATGCAATACATGATGGTCTGCAATGATAACGATCCATATATCTACGCAAATAACAATAAATCCTGGAATAAATCCTATAGAGCTGACTCTTTTGCTAAAAAAATAAGCGGTCGAATTCCAAAGGGAAGCTGCGATTTAGCCGTATTAGATCCAGATAATAAATATCAGGCCGCAGCTGGTTGGAAAATCGCTAAAGGTGCGGAAGCCATAAGAATGCGCTCTGCTGGCTGGGACATTCTTTTCGATAAAGATAGTTCTACTCCAAGCAAATTCAATTATCCACGACCACTCAGCTCTGCCTGCATTGGGCAGATTGACAAGATCCCAGTGGGAAAAATCATAAGTTATTGCTTCAATTAATTCACTATCAGGAAGCCTGAAGCCTGGAATCGAGGCTGAGAGCCATACAAGACCCGACAAGGGGAAGGCAAGGAGCGTGGTTGTCGCTATCGATTTCCCGACAAACATTCACCCCGTCAGCAATGGCGGGGTTTTTAAATGCCTGCACGGATGCATGCGATAACAGCTTGTGTTCTATCTTTGACTCCAAGCTTGCTGATGATGGTGCTCACATGACTCTTAATCGTTTCAGTCGAGACGACCATAACTTCAGCAATTTCTTTGTTACTCATGCCCTGGCAAAGGGCTTCTAAGACTTCCGTCTCTCGCGATGATAGTTCGTTGAGGATCAGGCCCTTCTTGAAACCAGCAGTTTCTCGGACCTTTTTCGGGTAGTAAGTGTTGCCATCAGCCATAGCTTCCAACGACTTGAAGAAGTCACCGTCAAAGCCCTGACCAATAGAACTGACAAAAGCAATCCCATCTATGTGAGCATCAAGTGCGTCCCTTACAACCTCTTGATTCTCTCTGTGCAAGAGCAGCAGCACGCGAGTGTTCGGACTCACTGCTTTGACCTTCACGGCTAATGGAATGCCATAGCCCTGCTCTAAGCATTCAGTGACGTAAAGGAGGTCTGGCTGCTTGTCCTTGCACGCGGCGAGTGCTTCCCGTTCTGTGCTGCACGAACCAACCAGTGTGTTGGTAATGGGTGGGAACAGGCTGAACGCTGCCAAGGTCAGCAGGTCACCCATTGCCACTACTGCTGTCTTGCCACCCCAAAGGCTCTTGCTCTTTTGGGTCACAGCTTGCAGCTGTTCTGACTTTGGGTCGAATTGCACCTTTGGGGGAGGGGAATGACTTGAGGTCCACCCATTTTGGTGAGGGAATTCAGGGCTGCCAGCGAGATGGTGTGTTCACGGGGCGAGAGCCTCACAGCTCACACCAACCATGACAACCACCACTGCCACCCACACCGATCGCAACGAAGCTCTCGCAAACATCGGCACAACACTCACAACGCTCGGCGTCGTCCTTCTCATCCTTCTCTGAATGATTGACAAACTATTCCTCTAATCCTTGAGTCAAATGAAACTCTTCAACGCAATCGCTGCCGCTGCTGTTATCGGTGCTTCATTCATCGCTCCAAATCCCGTCGAAGCAAGAAATGGCTGGATGTTCATGGGGCATTCTGACGGTGATCCTGTGTACTGGAGATCAAAAGGGTGCAGAGGAAATCTCTGCCAAGTAGAAATAAACCATGCTAACAATCAATATCCACAATGGATTAATTGCAGCACTTGGCAAAGTTCGTTCAAAAACAGACCCTGGACTGACTTAATGCCTGGAAGTGCTGGCGAATACCGTGCAAAACAGGTTTGCCGCTAATCCTTTGTCGGGAAGCCTGATGCCTATCAGCTGAAAGCTATACAAGACCCGAGTCCGGCGGGGAAGGCAAGGAGCGTGGTTGTCGCTATCGATCTCCCGACAAACATTCACCCCGTCGCAAGGCGGGGTTTTTTATTGCCACCAAGAGCGGTGAACACTCAAGGCAGACACGCCTGAACCATGACCCTCGACACGCAAATGACCCTTGCGCTGCTGCAGGAGCTGCTCTTGGCGCTACGTGCCAATGACCCGATAGCTTCAAGGCATGGCTGTCACTAGGCATCGAACGGCTCGGAAAGCCTGCGGTCATTGAGCTGCTACTGGACTGGATGGACCCGATCCTCACGACTGACGAAGCGGACAGGCTGGTTGGCTGGCACCTGGGGGTAAGCCTCTAGTCCTTTTGGGGGATGAAGTCCGCTGAATAAATCCCTCAGTTGGGGGAGTTGATTTCCAGCTGGAACTGAGATGGTGTGTTCACGGGGTTAGAGCCTCACAGATCCAGTTCGCACATGGCAACAAGAAAGACGAAATTAACTCTTCCAGAAGTTCAGAAGCTGATTCGGGATCTACTGATTCACTCGAATTCACCAAGTGTTGACGCTCTTTTGGCTTTCGCGGTGACGATCAACCGAGGACCATTTAAGGCGCCCAAGAAATTAAAGCCAAAAGAACTTACTGCTACGACAATGAGAAAAGCTGTTCTTAACAAGTTTGGATGCAAGACAGTAACTGAACTGCGTAAAAATAAGACATTCGCAATGGCTTTAACTGGAGAAAAGATTGGCTTAAAAACAACCGAAGACTGGAGAAAACAATATAGAAAATGGATCGCAGTTCCTGAAGATGAAAGAGAGCAAGAGGGGCCTACCTGCATCAATGGAATAGATGTTCTTGAGAATTTCAGGCCGTGGCATGTCTTCGGTTTGAACTCGTCTACAGCAACAACAGATGACATCAAGAAGTCCTATAGGCAACTTGTGAAGACACATCATCCCGATATGGGAGGGGATGCACGAGTTTTTGAGCGTCTTCAAAAGATGCGCGACTCGCTGCTCGCATTAATGAATTGATTGAGGAGTAGAACCATGAGGGAACTTCTTACTGACAGGGAATCTGCCAAAATCCTTGGTATCAAAATCAATCAGCTTTACGACACTGTCGATTTCTTCGATAAGTATGACGATGATCCCTGGGATCTAGTCGAAGGCGAGCATTTTGAGTTCGTTCAAAGCACAGGTGATTATCAAGAGAGGCGTTTTACCGAAGAAGGGGTTGAGGCAATTGCTAAGTACCTTGAAGGCGATAGGGAAGGGGTCGTCTCCAGGGTTGTAGAGATGTTTACTCACCGAAAACGAAAGCGTAAGCAAATGCTTGTTTCACGCCGAATTACGCAAGAGTTGATTGAAACCAATGGAATAGTGCATGCTTCTGGTGAGTTGTTATTTATTGATAGGCGCACTTCTATCAAGGTACTTCAAACAAATGGTCTTGGCATTAACAATGCAATTGATCGGCTTGTGAAGTCAGATTCCCTGGATGGACAGGAAGGTCTAGAGATCGAAAAGGATTTTGTTCTTGATCAGAAAGGCGAAAAAGCATGGAGCCAAAAGGGGCTTGCAAGTATTGCCATGGATATGAAGGTAAATTCTTCAATCACTAAATCTAGGCGAGCTTGGGTCTCGGCCGTAGGCGAAGTGGTTGAGGACTGTTTTAAAAAAGAGCTGAAAAGACTTTCTAGTGCCGATTTACGAATCACTAAAGCGATTAAGCATGCTAAACGAGCAGCCAGAGATACCTGCCAGGTGACGGGTTCTCGCAAAGCGCGTGGAAGGCAGCTAACTCTTGATGGACATCATTTGTTCAACAAGTCCAGCAGACCAGATCTTGCGGATCTTCATGAAAACATCTTGATTCTCGAAAGCAGTATCCATGCTGACTTCCATAGCTGGCAAAGCAGAAGAGGTTCAAGATGTGAGCCAAAGGACTTTCTGGAATATCTTGCTACTGCCAGATTTGATCTGATTGATCCAAGTAATTCTGCTGCAGCTACAAGGCATGACTCTTTAACAGAGCGATTGGTAATTCTGCAGAAAAATTATGAGGGTAATAGGTTGAGATATGCCTGAACGCAGAATGCGGATGTTTTGCATTACTTGCTGCAGAACTGCTTCAACCGCCTTCCACCAACCGTGTTAGCTGAGCCTGCAGCTTCAAAGCACCCACCGCATTTGAATGCTGCTTGGTGCGGATACTGGCTTCGATGATTTCGTCGAGCAGGGCTAAACGAGAGCCGAGAAAGTCAGACCGATCAACGCTGTAATCCGCCCGGATGATTTCTCTGGCGCGCCTCAGGTAGTTCTCGGCTTGTCGGCTAGTGACCCCATACTCCTCCGAACAGAATCGAACGATGTAGCTGGATGTCTTCGCAGACGACAAAAGTTTGACGACGGTATGAATACGTCGATCGATTTCTGAGTTGGAAGACTTCTTTCCCATGTACTAAATGATAAAGCAAAACAGGATTAGCGGGTATTAGAGACAATCAAGCAGGTATTCCGTAGCGATTAGCAGAACCGGAGAGAGGAAGGTTTGCCGCTTGGCGATGTGCTTCAGCGCGGAGGCGGCTAAGGCGCTCCTCCTCCGCCTCTTGATCGCTTAACCCATTCTTAACCTGCAGGGATTGATTCTTGGCGGGCGGCGATGCAACGGAAGAATTAACAAGGTGTCCATCACTGATGGCATCAGCAACGCGCTGAGAGGCGCCTGTGATCGCCTCAGAGGGCACTGCAATGGATACCAAGGGCATTTCCTTGTTAAGCGCCGAAGGCGCCCTCCTGGCCTCCAGAACGTTTTCACGAACAAGACCGTGAAAATCAGAGCCGCTGATGTTTTCGATCCACTGTTGACCGTTCCATGTCGGCGGCTCGTCAGTCATCAGATCGCAGTTTTCTTGCGGGATGATTTCCCAGATTTTTCCCTGCAATGCAGCGTGGAGACATTGCCCGGCATCACGCGATGACGGAGCAGCCTTGATCCAGGCCCATCCATGGGCAACCTGAAGGCCGACAGCAACTCGTCTGATGGCTTCGTCTTCGGTGTGTTCCAGAGCAGCCTGCTGAAGGACGTCGCGAGTCTGCGGATCGGAGAGAGGACCGCCGAGGCATTTCTGGACATGGTCAAAGAGCCGAAGGGCTATCTCGATTGCTTTTGAGCTTTTTGATCGATCGATAGGCGGCGCAACGGCGACAGCCGTTCGCCTTAGTTCTTTATTTCTACTGTCATCTACTCGAACATCTAAAGAACTATCTAAAGGTGCTCCCACGGAAGCACGGTGCGGAACCAGCGAAGCACGGTCCGTGCTCTCCTGAGAGCATGGTGTGTTCTCAGCGAAGCACGGCTGGTTTACGGATAGGGGCGATTTGGGTGCAATTTGCGTGCATTTTGGGGTCATTTCGTGGTCATTCAATGCCACGTCTTGATTTGACCCGTGCTCTCCAGGAAGCACGGTGATCAGATGACCGTCGTGCCGTCCGTATTTGTTGCGCACTTCAGTGATCTCTGCACCGTGGTGCTTGGCGATCAGCTTCAAAAGCTTCGTGACGGTGTTGCGTCCTTTTCTGAATGCCTCGGCGTAAGCCTTGGATGAGATGGGCTGATCAGGACGCCTGCGCCACATGCTGCGCAAGTTCAGATACGTCTCGACGTTGCCGCCAGGGATCTCCGCGAGGTGGTCATGGCTTAAGCCCAATGCAATGGCGTGAGGGATGAAAGGGTTATCGAGTTTCTGGCTGCTGCCCTTATTGGTTGGTGCCATAATCAGATCCAGACAACTTTCAGATCTCTTGGCCCTTGCAGCTGGTAACTGCGGGGGCTTTTTAGTGCCCCTGTCCAAAAGAGATCATTCTTCATTCTGGCAAGGCCAACAAGACCCGAGGCCTCAAGTCCTAATTGCTGGGTATAAGCCAGGGGCTTGAGTCTTGGCGAGGTGCGCGTTGAGCATCGACCGCATCTTCAGCCTCGATAAAATCAATAGGCAGGTTGCTTAGTAGCGGCAGCGCCTGCTCTCTTTTTTTTATGACTCAATCCAAGCCTCAACATCGTCTCGGACCACCTGGCGATCGACTTGATATTTACAAGTCTGTCCGCGATGGCAAAACGCAGGCACTACTGGAAAGCAGCTTTGAACGAGCTTGTCATGGGCTTTGGGCAATGACAGGCATCAATGAATTCAATGCAGCCACCGCTGCTGATCATTTCACCCAAATTCTGGTTGGGATGAACATCATTGCCGCTGACTGTTTGAATCAACATGTCACCAGTTCATTGCGTGAACTTGAGGACCGCACACCAGCACCTTTGCTGCGAAAAGCACGCAAGGTGATGAAACAGCTTGACGAGGGTTCAAAGCAACTGGAGCTATTTCAAGATCCTTTGGCGACGACGATTCCGAGCATTCAGGACGAGATTGACTTCCCTGAATTTCAGCCGTTCTAATGAACGCTGAGCTGAACAACATCGCTGGTCTGTTGGCAAAGGAGGCAGACCTGATCCAAGCGATGAGCCAGGACGGTGCTCCTGCGAAGCAGGAGTCTGTTGCGGAGTGCTATTCGGGGGGAGTCAGTCAATTGGCGCTACTGACGGGGCTCCTGCAGCTGGAGTGTCTCTAACTGGAATCAGTCAACGCCTGGGTGGTGTGAGGGGGTGACTCCTGAATCCAGCGGCGTTGTGGGTCTAGTCCAATAAATCAATCAGGCTGCCAATCGCTCCTGAAGGGCGGTGGTGCCGTGCAGGTTGGTGAAATTGCTGACCTGCTCCAGCAGTTGCCGCTCCGTCGCTTCGGTGTCCCGAAGACGCTGGAGCTGATGCTCATCAATGTGAGCCGTGATGCAGTCCCGTGTCATTTGGCGCAGGGTGTCGGGGTTGATGGCATCAACCTCAACGCTGATTTTGTGACCGAAGTTGGCGCTGCGGCTGTCTGACTTTTTAGTCGGACGGGTGGGCAGCCCCATTGCTTCGATTTGGTCGTGGTTCACCGCAACGCGGTGGAAGTGGAAATACTGCTGCAGGAAGTCATCGCCACCCGAAAGTTCGGTGATGAACTCCCGAAGGCGGGCTTCCGTGCTTCGGCTGATGTCCACACCGGAGGGATCGAAGTCCCCGAAGTAATAGACGTTGGCTGATGGCGCTTTGCCTGAGGTGATGACCCCATCGACTTGGCGGTATCGGCTGTGAATCTGTCGGGTCAGAGTCTCTGCCGCCTCTCTGATGAAGCTCAGGCTGGGGTAGCCCTTACAGGGCATCAGGGGCACATCGAACTCTGAGGTGACATCGATGAACACGCCGGTCAGTGCATCCTTCTCGATCCAGACCTCGCAGTAATCAGGGTTGGTGGACGGGTCCCACAAGGCGCGGCGGTATGCCCGCTGAGAGGACTCCAGCAGGTCACTGATGCCGCCGTAGGTGCGTGGCTTATGCATCCAACGGGTGTTGTCTGCCAGCCATTCCCAGGGCAGTTCACCGTTGAGCCTCATTTCCTTCGTGAGACGACAGACCGTGCCCTTGTATTCCTGCTCGGTCTTGTCGATGGCTCCAATAGTTGTCAGCTGATAAAACAGCTGCCGCACCGTCATCGGTTGATAACGGGCACACAGTTCGTAGATGGATCGCTTGATGCCGTCGATCTCGGCTTTGGTTCGGCGCATGGTTGCTTAACTCCAATGAGTGGTTTTCGCAGTTGCGCCGCTGGATTCAGTTATCAAGGTTCGGTGCCAATCTCAAGCCCCAAGGGCGATCTTGGCGGGAATTGTGTTTGTTGGACTAGACCAACAAGGGCTAGAGAGGTGTCTCCGGCCTTACTCTTATTATAGCGCCTAAATGTTAAGAACAGTTTAAGAATAGGTTAAAGTTTGGTTAACATTGGGTTAAGACCTGGTTAAGGAAAGTATTGCTTACTTCTTCCTGATTCCTGCCCTTATCTTACATCAAAAAACCGTCTGGTCAATATCAACAACTAGATCACCGCCTTGGTGCGCACCTCCGTGATCTCCCCTCCATCCACAACCATCAATTACTTGCGTGTCATCTAACTACGTGTCACAATGAGCCCATGGGCCAAATCACCGCTTACCTCAAATCAATCAGCCCCACCCCTGAGCTGTACGACGTCTGGCAGTCCGTCAACGACCGCATTTTCAACGGCTCCCTCAAGCCCATTCCCTTGATCATCGGGCTTTCAGGTCACGGCAAGCACGCCGGCTTCTGCGCTCCTGATCACATCGCCCTTCAGCCCAAGACCTACGCCTCCGGCGACTGGGGCGGCGTCTTGCTTCACGAGATGTGCCATCAAGCCGACCACCAGGAAGGGATCGAATACGTGTCTATCGGACGCGTCAGCAACATCCATAACTCAACCGCGTGGTGCGATCGGATCAACGGTGTGATGCAGCAGACGGGTGACAAGCGTTTTGCCGCTCCTTACAAGCGCAACCGCACTGGAGAAATGGTGGCCACCGCTGAAGCTCCAGCAGGACTGACTCTGATTCCCTTCGATCAACTCAAGTGCTGGCCGAATCAGTCCTGACCATGTCATCTAGTTAGGTGACAGGACGAACCGTCCTTCTGACGCCCCATCGCTCCGCCTCAGGGCTCCGCTCCGGGGCTCAGGTCCATCCACACCGGCTGATCACCTGCATCCAGCCCCATCGCCTCAAACAATGGCCGCATGTCCGCCAGGCCATCTTCTGACCGTGGCAGCTGTTTCATCAGCTCCAGCGCTTCTGCATCGACGTTGAACCACAGATCCTTGGCGTCGGTCATCGCATCACGCAACCCAGCCAGATCAAGACGAGGGTTCATCACCTGCCATTCAGGCTCGTGATCACCAATCGACAGACCCATCCGGTCACCATCGATCACCACCCTCAGCCCCAGACGTTGCAGGTGGTCATTCACCGCACGCCGATCATCAACATCATCCGCACCTGACGCAAACCGTCCCAGCAGCCCCTTCACTGCCTCGCTTGCATCAGCAGCCATCTGTTCACGGCTGCCGGTGGCCTGCAGGCTCTGCAGCTCCCTCTCAACAGAATCCAACGCCGAATAGGACTCCATCAACTCTTGCTGCAGCGTGGCCTGACGCTTGGCAAGGATCGACAGCACAGCAGGATCATCAGCTTCTGCCATGACCGTTTCACCAGCAGCAACCTTGGCCTTTGTGGTCTCCACGGTGCTGATCAGCTCCTGCCGTCGTGACGTGAACTGGCTGAGCTGACCTTGAACGTTCTCTCCGGTCTGACGCCGGAGCACTTCAAGAAAGTTAGAACTGGTCAATCTTGTGAGTAGATGCGCCTGGGCTGGCAACAGTGGAATCAGGCCAACATCACAAGCTGAAGCTCCATCGCGTTTGCCGGTGCAACGCAAATATCGATAAATGCCTTTTCCTCGCTTGGTTGTATTGCTGTAGGTCGTCAGCGTCGATCCGCAGGAGCAGGTGGTGAGCCGTGAGGCGATCCAATAGTTCTTGTCACTCCGCCCCCTGGCACCAGAAGTCAGCCGAGAACTGAGCAGAGATTTCAAAGCCTCATGCTCATCCAGCGTCAGCAGCGCTGGGTAATAGTCCTGCTGTTCAGGCTCAAATTCCCGTTCAGGCTTCCTTGGCAGCTGCTCTGGAGGAACACCCTGCCTGAGCTTGTGAGCGCATTCCTCCTTCCATTCACGAATGCGGGTGTTGTGGCCTGGGACCGCAACAGAACGAGCACCATGAAGCGCTGGTGAATGCAAGATCTGCAAAACGACCGTTGGAGCCCATTTGGAGATTGGGGCCTTTGGATTCGTCCTGCGTTTGAGAATGGTGCCGGGTGATGGCACCCGATCTTCATTCAGCTTCTTTGCGATCGTCGGTGCACCGGCTCCCATCTGAGACATCTCGATGATGCGCCGAATCACGTCGGCGTAATCGGTCAGCACCCATTCATCACCTTTGAGTGCAATCCAGCTAGGTGCCTTGCCGGGATTGGTTGGCTTGCCATCGCGAATAGCTTGACGAAGCCGATCACGATGATCAGTGATGCGGTCGCTGAGCTTCAGGCTGAACTCATGGGCACCACCCATCCAGAAGAGCAGCTCATGAAGCTCCATCTGGTTTTTGCGGACAGATTCACGGCTTATGTCTCTGCCCTTTTTCATCACAGCAAGCGTGACTCCAGCATTCAGCAAGTCATCAACAAGGACCGGCAGAAAAGCGAGGCTGAACTGACGTGAAAGCCGGTCGAGATCTTCGACTCCAAGAGCAACGGGCTGATCACCAAAGTGCCCGCGCTTCAGATCTGAAAGGAACCTGCCGAGATCACCATCAAGATTTGCGCCGGAGAAACCGCTGACACCTTCATCTGAATAGGTCTCGGAATGAAGGGTCCAACCACGTGCTTCGGCGTAGGCCAGGGCCTGATCTGACTGCCTCTGAAGCCCGCTGCCATCGACCTGCTCACCATCAGAGACGCGCCGTAGCGGAACCAGAAGCATCTGGAATTGATTGCTGTGTGCAGACTACCGTGATAGCGTGCTCTGAATCGAACCCAACAGCTGAGTTTCCTTGAGATAGCGGCCTAGTCGCACCCAAGCCGTTGCACTGCTCACGTCGTTGTCGTCCAAGATCCGGTATCAGCATGACAAACCGATTGAGTCAACGAAAAGCACAACCCAACCAGAACCGGAAGAGTGGTCGATACTGGCCGCATTCAGACCAACATCTCAGCGATGCGTCAGCAGACCATTCAATTGATTCTGATCCCCGCCTCCCTTGCCTTGGTTGGACTCCTGATCGGGTTCATCGCTTTGATACGTTGCGAATCCCAACTTCAATTCCTTCCTGGTCGGTCGGACGATCCTGCTTGCATTGAGGGAGCTCCTTGAAGAATTCTCAGGAGACTCTCATCAACAGACAAAAAATAATCTTAGAAAATAAAAACAATCGTCGATCAAGCGAGCGAATCTTGACTATTATCATTCGCAAAAGTTACTCCAAAACAGACATTACATTCCATACTCAGCTTGAAGCTGATTTGGCCGCAGGAGTACGGGGAGGCCGTAAAGCGAAGCTGATTGCACGAAGCTGGGTCGCCATCAGTCAAAAACAATTAACTCTTCAGGAATACGATTACCTGAGATTTCGAGCCAAGTGGATGAGTCGAACGATCTATGACATCAATCAGCGTTACGGAACATTAATCAATACCATCGATTCGCCAATCGAAGACAACGACTCTTAGTCCCTGCGGCAATAACCACCGCCTACGGATGACCATCCACGTGAGCAAGGCTTATCCATCTTTGGCCTGAGGGTGTAAGTCATCAGCCCCAAGGCACTGCAGCTTCCCTGTCCAGTATTGACGTAACCCGTAGGGCATTGAGCGGTCAGTTTCTTCACAACCCTCTGAGCCTGGGCGCGATCAATGCCAACAAGATTCAAGACGACAACAACTCCGGTCAGGATTCGCAATGAGCCCATGCTTCTACGGCGTTCAGCCAAAGGATAGGAAGCACGCTGAGTGCTGCGTTAGTCACATCTTGATTGCATTCGATGCTGGCGCGATCACAGTGGGATTCAATCGCTCTCGCAGTCCATGGCAGAACGTCTCAGAAGAGAGGAGCTCGATGCACTCAGCTCCTCTCTTCTCCACTGGCAAGTGGAAGGTGATCGACTGAAGAGGGAGTGGCGATTCAAAGATTTCAGTGAAGCGTTCTCCTTCATGACACGGGTGGCGCTCCTGGCTGAGACGATGCAGCACCACCCCAACTGGAGCAACGTCTACAACCGGGTGTCGATCGAACTCACGACGCACGATCTTGGCGGGCTCAGTGATCTGGATGTTCAGCTGGCCCGATGCATCGACGGCCTCAGCTAACAGCTGCCACGATGGAGTGACGTGCAGAAACCTCTGAATGACAGGCACAGCTCAGTCGGCCAGCACCGTGCCAGTAACCATCCTCACAGGCTTTCTCGGAGCTGGGAAAACCACGCTGCTCAATCACATCCTCAGCAATCAGGACGGCCTCAAGACAGCCGTGCTGGTGAATGAATTCGGTGAAATCGGGATCGATAACGATCTTGTGGTGAGCACCAGCGACGACATCGTGGAGCTCAGCAACGGCTGCATCTGCTGCTCGATCAATGGCGAGCTGCTTGAAACCGTTGATCGCATCCTCGAACAATCCAGAGATTTGGATTATTTGGTGGTGGAAACCACCGGGCTGGCCGACCCCCTGCCCGTTGCCATGACATTCCTAGGCAGCGAACTGCGAGATCAGACGCGCCTTGATTCGATCATCACCCTGATTGATGCGGAGAATTTCAGCGAGGAGATTCTCGCCAGCGAGGTGGGGCGCTCCCAGGTGATCTATGGAGACATCCTTCTCCTCAACAAAACCGACCTAGTCGACGCAGCGCGCCTCGAAGCCATTGAAAGCAGGCTGAGGGAAGTGAAGACCGATGCGCGGATTCTGCGCTCAGAGAAGGGGGAGGTTCCCCTGCCGCTCCTCCTGAGCGTTGGCCTGTTCGAATCGGATCGCGTTGTGAACGCGGCTGAGGATCACGACCATGGGCACAGCCACACTCACGACCACGACCATGGGCACAGCCATGATCATGGCCACAATCACGAGCATGAATCCGCTGATCACCTCTCGATCGAAGGCTTCACCTCCCTGTCCTTCCGCAGTGATGGGCCCTTTGGCTTGCGCAAGTTCCAGAATTTTCTTGACAATCAGCTTCCTGAAAGTGTGTTCAGGGCCAAGGGAATTCTTTGGTTCAACGAAAGTGAGCGCCGGCACGTCTTCCACCTAGCTGGCAAGCGCTTTTCCATCGACGACAGCGACTGGCCTGGCAAGCGCAAAAACCAGCTGGTTTTAATCGGTCGTGATCTCGACCACGACACCCTGCGTCAGCAACTCCAGGCCTGCGTGGCAAAGGATGCCGGTCAAGGATTCGCGTGATTTCACCACTTATTGCCAATGTGATTAGGCTGACAACCAACGTGGAGAAGGAACGATGGAACTTCTTGCAGCGGGCAGCCTGCTCATTGCTCTAGGGCTTGCCTTCTGGCTTCTCCTTGATTCCGACGATGACAACGGTGGAGGCGGCTTGATGGAACCCACCCTTGTTCCGATTCCTGTGCGGCGCACAGACCGCTGATCAGCAGTCAAGAGCTCTCAATGCCCCCGCAGCGATCGGGGGTTTTTTTTATGGATGAGCACGGCCCGAACCAAGGCGGCAAAAAGCAAACCTCCCTTATTGAGTACGATTCTCAAATTCAATTAATTGCTCATCCATGCGCAAGCTTCAATTGGTCTGGAACCGCGGCCGAAGATTCGGCCTTTCACTCCTTCTGGCGTCAACAGCACTCCTGGCCGCCTGCAGCCAAAAGGGTCAGCAGCCTGAAATCGGGGTGTATTCCGGCCGCCACTACAACACTGACCAAAAGCTCTACGACCGCTTCACCGCCAAAACAGGCATCAAAGTCAAGCTGCTGGAGGCCAAGGATGATGCCCTGATTCAGCGACTGCGAACCGAAGGCGACACCTCACCGGCCGACGTGCTCATTCTTGCCGACGCCGCACGTCTGGACCAGGCAGCCGATCTTGATCTCTTTCAACCTGTGCGTTCAAAGCAACTAGATGCTGCGGTCCCCGCAGAGCTGCGCGATCCCAAGCAGCGATGGTTCGGACTCACCCGCAGGCTGCGCACCCCCATGATCAACACCGCATCGGTGCAACCCGAAGAGGTTGATCAATACCAGAAGCTGGCTGCTCCGGCCTTGAAAGGTCGCCTCTGCCTGCGCAATCGCCGCAGCGTGTACAACCAGTCGCTGGTGGCCTTCATGCTCGACCGGGAAGGAGAAGAAGCAACCGCCCAGTGGATCCGCGGCATGGTCGACAATCTCGCCCAACCGGTCTTCAGCAGTGACACCCCAATGATTCGGGCCGTGGCCCAGAACAAGTGCGGCGTGGCGCTCGCCAACAGCTACTACCTCGGACGTCTGCAGGCTGGCGACAAAGGGGAAACTGACCGAAAGCTCAGTGAAGCGGTGACCGTGGTTTGGCCCGAACCGGTTCACGTCAACATCACCGGCGGCGGTGTGACCCGTTCAAGTCGCAATCCCGAAGCCGCTGCTCGCTTCCTGGCTTTCCTGGTCTCTAGCGAAAACCAGGGGGGCTATGCCGCGGCCAACCACGAGTACCCCATCAAGGGCATGGGAGTGGATCCAGTCCTCAAAGCTTGGGGCTCCTTCCGCCAAGCTGATGTGTCTGCCGCTCGCCTCGGTGAACTGAATGGCAAGGCTGTGGAACTGATGAGTGCCAACGGTTGGCAATGATCAACGCGTGAAGAGCATCAGTCCCTCCATTCCCTGTCCCCTGCCCCAGGGCACAAGCCCACGGGGCAGTCGATGGGTTCCAGGCCGGCGCTTGCTGGTGGCCGGTGCCCTGCTGGTTGCAATCCTGGCGCTGCTGCCGGTGCTCGGACTTGTGGGGGAAGGCCTGCAGGGGCTGAGAAACGGCAACGCCAGCCTCGGCTCAGACGGTGTCAGCCAGCTGCGCGGAACCCTCGTGCTTCTTCTGGGGACTGGCTTAGCAGGAGGTCTGCTCGGAACCGTGAATGGTTGGCTTCTGGCGAACTGTCGGTTCCCTGGTCGCCGCTGGCTGCGGATCGCCCAATTGCTGCCCCTGGCCAGTCCCTCTTATTTGCTGGCCGCCACGCTGGTGGATCTGGGAAGCCTCCATGGCCTGCGCATCCATGGCTTGAGCTGGGGGGTGGCCGTGATGGCCCTCAGCACCTACCCCTATGTGTTCCTGCTGAGCACCGAAAGCTTCACCATTTGCGGACGTCGACAACTCGAGGCCTGTCGATGCCTCGGTGTCGGCCCCTGGAACAGCTTCCGCCGCATTGCACTGCCGATGGCCCTGCCGGCCATCGGGGCCGGCGTTGCCCTGATGGGGATGGAAGTGGTGAACGACTACGGGGCCGTTCAGCTGTTGGGGATTCCCAGTCTTTCAGCTGGCATCCTTCAGGCCTGGCAAATGGACGGCAATCCCGCGGGGGCCGTGGGGCTGGCACTGATCACCCTTTGCATCGTGATGCTTCTGGTGTTCGGAGAACGGCGCTTGCGCCGGCGCAGTCGCCGTTGGGCAGAGGGCGTGGCCGGCGGTGAATCCCCCGCCTGGCACCTGGAGGGACTCCGGGCCGTGCTGGCTCAGGTGCTAGGGGGCATCCCTCCGCTGCTGAGCCTTGGGATTCCATTGATCTGGGCGTGCCACAACCTTGGGCAACTAGCCGCCGGTTGGCAACCGGAACTGCTGCTGCTCACGGCGCGCAGCCTCACCCTTGGCCTCGCAGCCGCAGTGCTCACGGGCCTAGCGGCCTTACTGCTCGCCATCGCCAAGCGCTGGAGTCGCTCCCGATGGCTGGGGAGCGTGACCTTCCTCGCCGGAATGGGCTATGCCATTCCAGGTGCCGTTCTTGCCCTGGCGCTGCTGTTGCTGGGCGGCCCCTGGCAACTCTCCCCGATCCTCCTGCTGCTTTGGGGATACAGCGATCGCTTCCTGGCCGTAGGCAAAGGGGGGCTGGACGCCGCCCTGGAGAGGCTCTCTCCAACCCTGGACGAAGCGGCAACGGGCCTCGGACTGCGCTGGCCCGCCGTGCTCCGCCGCGTGCATCTACCCCTGCTGCGTGGACCGCTGCTGGTGGGAAGCCTCCTGGTCTTTGTCGACACCGTGAAGGAACTCCCCCTCACCCTGGCGGTGCGTCCGTTCGACTTCGACACCCTCTCCATCCGGGTGTTTCAGTACGCCAGTGACGAACGCCTCGCCGCCGCCCTCTGGCCGGCCCTCATGATCCTCACCCTGGGATTGCTGGCTGCAACAGCGTTGATTCCCAAGCTCAGTCGAGAAACAGATCAGCCCTCCAGCAGCGGCTGACCGTTGCGTCGCTGCACCGCCACCACGCCAGGGCGAGGGGGGCGGCCGGGTGCCTGGGCCGGCCAGTTCGAACCCATCGCGACCGTGCGCAGCTGTTCGATCACCCCTCCATCACGGTCACGCAACGTGTGCACTTGCATTTCCTGGTCCCTGGGCCCCCGGGCACCGTGGACTTCACCAGGGTGCTGAATGGCCAGAAACAGGGCCCTCTCCTGGTCATCCAGGCTGAGTCCGCAAAGCTCACACTCCATCGGCCCGGTCGCAAAGCAGGCGGCCCTTTCGGCCTCGCTATCGCCGGTTCGGGGCACAAACCAGCAGCTGTTGTTGCCGAACTGATCGCTGGCCGAGGATTTGGCCGAACGGTCGGTCACGATCCAGAGATTGCCTTGGCCATCGAGCGCCAGGTTGTCGGGATTGGTAAAACCCAGACCGCCAGTCCAGGGTTCTCCGCCGGTGGCCGCCATGCGCCAACGGAATGCGCCACCACTGGCCTCGCCGCTGCGGGCCGGATCATCCGACAGACGCATCACCCAGCCATGGCCCCAGATCGCTTCCCCATTGGGCCCGCGGAAGATGGCGGGGTCCGGACCACCGGTGGTGCTGGGATAGCCCGAAGTGAAGGCGATCAATAGGTCTCCCGTTAGCGGATCGATCTCCGTGTCTTCAGGGCGGGCGGTGGGAGTTCCACCTGCCGCTCGGGCCGCCAGGTGGGCATCCACCAGGATGGCTCCTTGTAGGAGTTCTCCTTCCCCCGAATAAAGACTGCCCAGCGTCGGGAAGCGCTTCGCGTAGGCCTGCACCGCGGCGTCCTCGCGAAAGAACTCCGCACCGGCACGCCGGCGATCGGAATGGGGAAGCTCCACTGGGCAACTCAGGCCCGCCTGCGTGAAGCGGCTGGGCAGGAACGGCCGCACTGGTGAATCTGCACGCAGGGGGAGCCATTCACCGGTTCCATCCACAAGGAAGCGGGCCACCTGCAGCTCACCGTTCTCGAGCAACCGCGAGTTACCTGGATCGCGAGGGGTTGTCACAGGCTCGGCGCTGACATAACGGTAGAGATGGCCGCCCCGGCGATCACAGCCGGAGTAAACCCGCAGCGGAGCACCCGCTTCAGCGCGAAGCGCCACTGCCTCGTGGCGGAAACGCCCCAGCGCCGTGTGCTTGCGCACTGGCGTTTCGGGGGCTGCCGGGTCGATCTCCACCATCCAGCCGTACTTGTTGCCAGCCAGGCCATACACATTGCCCAGTCCCCCCAGCCGGGTCTGCCGGCAGACGAAGGGACGTTCGGAGGGAGACACCGCGCTGCCATCGGCGAACACCGGCTCCGGCACCTGAGATTGAAAGTTCTCCTCCGCACTGAGCACCGTGCCCCAGGGCGTGGTACCGCCTGCGCAGTTGGCAAAGGTACCGATCACCTGATCACCGAGGCCATCGTCGTAGCCCATCCGCTCGGAGCGGCGAAACACCGCGGCCGCAGGCCCGGTGCTTTGCAAGCGCTGGGAGGGATCAGTCCAGCCAGCCAAACCATCCACCCGACGCTCCACAGGATCACTGCGGCGTGCCCACTGGCCATCGCCATTCCGGCTGATGGCGATCACCCCCAGCCCGAGATCCGCCATGGCTTCATCGCTGACGGAGCGAATCAAAGCCAGCAAACGCTCATTGCCCTGCAACGCAGTGCAATCGATCACCCCGTCGCGGGAGGCGAGAGCTGCGACCAGTTGCTGCCAGGGCAGTGGGCGGCCGACCACCTCGCGGAAGCCCTCGGTCCAGGGCAAGGCACTGATGTACTCAAAATTCACCGTGAGCAGAGCATCGTCCGATCCGCGGGACACAAAGCCGAGATAGTCGTTGTTGAAGCCGAAGCGCCCCTGGGGCATCGGATCTCCCCAGGCCGCGATCAGATCGGCGCGATACCCCTCGGGAACCACCAAGCGGTCCTCCACCGCAATGCGCCTATACACCTGCTGCTGCTGCGCAGCCGTCAGGCCATCACTGTCCACCGGCAGTGGAGTCGGCACCGGTTTGAAAGGCCATTCAGACGAAACAGGCACCCCTGAATCAGCGGCCGCAGCGGTCTGGCCCCGGGGCCGGGATCCCACCAGACCGGCAGCTCCAAGACCCAGCAACGCAAGAACGGAACGGCGAGGCAGGGTCATGATCAAAACTGAAAGCGACCGGACGGGCAGCCTGAACCGCGACGCGGCACCAGCAGCGACACCCAGCTTCGCTGAAGCGGATTGAAATTGTCGTCACTCACCAGCACAAGCACGACCCGGCCGTCATCGAGTTGGGGCCCCCAGGCCATCCCTTCCCAGTTATCGGCAGGCAAGCCGGCCTCCAGCAGATCCCAGCCTTGGGAGGGGACCAAGGGCGGCGCTTCCTCCAGAGGGGACGTGGGCAGGGGCAGCATTTGCAGCTGCGCAGTCCAACGCTGGGGCGGCACATAACTGCGCAGAAGAGCCAGCAAAGCCGGTGGAGCATCCAAGGCCAGAAGCTCCGTAAGGCCCAGTGAGCGGGATGCCGCGGCCCCCGCAGGACCGAGCGTGATCCGCCCCAAGTTGCGCGGCGGCTCACCGGTTGCCTGAACCGCCAGTGGCACCAGGTCTTGGTCCGCCAGAGGGCTGTCCTGCACCAGGGGAGCTTCGGCGGCCTTCACTGACGATCCAGGCCTCGTCTCCGGCGAGCACCAGGCCTTCACCATCAAACCCTTCAGGCAGCAGTTCACCCGCACCGTCCCTGAGCAGCAAGCGGGGGCCGGCTCGCAGAGCACCTCTACCAGTCAGCTGTGCCCGCAAACCGCTGAACGGCACCAGATGCCCTCGGGGGGCATCACTCAGAAGCCAGAGCCGATCATCGTCCTGGTCATAGGCCGCCGCTGAGAAGCCCCCCATCGGCTGTCCATCAGAGCCCGTACGCGGCAGGGGAATCGTGCGCACCAGCTCCCAACCAGCAGCGAGTGGACAGGGCAACACCTGAGCGGCCGTGGGCGGTGTCTCCATCTCAGAAGCTCTCCATATCCAGGCCCTTGGGTTCGATGCGATACAGCCAAGTGATCACTGCACCCAGCCAAGACGTGTTTGCCACCATACACACCATGGATCGGTTAGGCCTTTGAGGCCAGCCAACGCGCCGACAGAGCCCTATCCGCCCACACGCCCCCGGCAGCCAAGACATCCGCCAAGGTGACCACCAGGCGGTAACTCAACGCCACAGCCAAAAGCGGCGCCTCAGGAACCGACTGCCCCAGCCTCAGCAGAAGCACCGCCTCAAAGACACCCAAGCCTCCTGGGGCTGCCGGCACCACCAATCCGGCCGTCCAGGCCAGGGCGAAGGCCGCCAGCCAAGCGGTGATCGACAGCACCTGATTGAGGCCAAACACCTGCAGGCAGGCCCAAAATCCTGAGAAACGGCAGGCCACAAACAGCAGCTCAGCCAGCAAGGGGCTCCATGGGTAGCCATCACGGCCGCTTCCGTACTGCTCGGGTTCAGTCAAAACACCTGACGCATCGTCCTGCACCCGGTTGAGCTGGCGCAGCCGCTGACGCTCGAGGCGACGCAGAAGCGGCTCCCGCCAGCGAGGCAGGAGAAGCAGGGCCGGCAGAGGAGCGAGCAGCGACAGTCCGCTCTGAAAGCCCCCGAAGGGCACCCAGAGCAGTGCGGCGACAGCCATCAGCATCGGCTCCAGCAACACGGAAACCAGAGCCGGGCCCGTGCCGATGGAGGGTGCTAATGCCCTCACGCGCTTCACGAAATGCCAGATCCCACCGGGGAGGTACTTGAGAAGATTGCTGCTGAGATAGAGCGGCAACAAAGGGGTCTGGCCAGTGCCATGGCCCAGCCAGAGAACAAGGACTCTCCAACTGACAGCATTCACGACCAAGCTGAGCCAACTCAGCCCGATGGCCAGCATCAGCCACCACCAGCCCAGGGCCGAAATCGTGAGGCTGCGCAAGCCCGCAGCATGCCCTTTGAGCGCCCAGGCGACGAAGGAAAGGGTCAGCAGCGTCACCCACAGCTTCAGGCCACCGGGCAGGTAGACAGGCCATTGCAAGCGGCGCAGCTTCAGCATCGCCAGTCCTCCCACGGCTCGAACCCCTCACCATCCAGCCGCAGCTGGCTGAGCAGACGGGAAGGTGTCAGTCCACTCTTGTCGGCCAGCTGCTGCAGAGCATCACGTTCCGGCTTGACCTCAAGTTGTCCATCCGGACGCCGGGCCTGCTTGGCAGCCAGGTCCCCCCAGGACGTGGAGAGCATTCCCCTGCGCCGGGGAAGCACCCAGCGCCCCTGGTGCCGTTCCCTTAGCCCCAAAGTTGGACTCTCTCGCCACCAGATCCGCCTCAGCGCGTCAGCATGGTCTGCTCGCACCAGGGCGGTCACGGCCGTACCAGCCCGGCCTTTCTTCATCTGAATGGGTGCACAGGCAACATCCTGGGCCCCACCGCTACGAAGCTGCTCAACCAACCAGGCAATGGCTTCAGCTGAGGCATCGTCAATCCAGGCCTCCTGCACCACCAGGTCCTGCCACTGGGGTTGATCAGAAGCAGAACACTGAGCGGGCTGCACCTGGATTAGACGCAACAGGTTGGGACGATCAAGTTGGCGATGCCCCAGTCCGATCCCTGTAGCGACCGGTTGAAGAACCGATGGCCAGCCAAATCCATCAGCCTGCAGGGCCATGAGTGCCAATCCTGTGGGTGTGGTGAGTTCGGCCTCAGGCCACCCCATGCCGCCGAGCAGGGTCAGCCCATGCCGCCTGGCCAACTCCAGAACCGCAGGAACGGGAACGGGCAACACGCCATGGGCCGTGGTCACCGTGCCCCGACCTGCTGGTGGGGGCTGGCAAAGCAAGGAACTGACCTGCAGATGCTCCAGGGCAGCGCAAACCCCCACCACATCGACAAGACTGTCGATGGCTCCTACTTCGTGGAAATGAACCGCCTCGGGGTCAGTGCCATGCACCGCTGCCTCAGCCTCAGCAAGGGCTTCAAATACCGAAAGGATCCGTTGGCGCAACGGCGCAGACAGGGGGGAGGCGCTGATGCGATCACGCAGCTCACGCCAGTGCCGATGGGGCGGCTCGTCTTCCGTACTCTCAACGACAAGCCTTAAGCCACGCAGACCGCCGCTGGACGCCTCCTCAACGCTGAGGGCGTAGGCATGAGCGAACCCAAGCTGGCGCAAGGGCTCATGGATCACCTCCTCGGGAACACCGAGATCCAGACAAGCCGCCAGAAGCATGTCTCCGGCGAGACCGGTGGGACAGTCAACAAACAGGGAGGTCATGCTGCCTCCGGTTCCAGGCCCTCCAGCAGCCGTTCGGCCACAGCCTCAAGATCATCGCGGTGATGGCGAAGAAATTGTTCCACCTCTCGCCGTGCCCGGCGTTGCTCCCGTTGTGCTGTCTCCACATCCTGACCAGACAGACCCCAGATCCGCCCGAGCAAAGCCCGGTCGTCCTCGCCGCCCCGCGCTGCTCCCTCGAGCAATACTTCAGCCACAATGCCGGCCTGCAGCACTCGACTCCAGCGGCGAAGCTCCTCAAGGGGCAGACGTGCTTGATCAGGAAGAGCGAACTCGGTCGCCCCATTGCAGCGCAAACCGGCTTCAAGACAGGCCCGCGTTCCAACCAGCACGCGCTTCACACCCAGCTGCTCGTCGCGGGCCACGAGCCAGTGACCGGCTTCATGGCGTGCCACCCGGCGCAACCGGGCTTTCCCCCCCGGCAGAGCTTCGGCCACTAGGTGCCCGCCCATCCCTTCGAGCTGGGAGGCATCCACCGTGAGTCCCAACAATCCACCACCGATGAGAAGGGCGATCCAAGCCGGAGACACCCCGACAAGGGGCCCAAACACAGCCAAAGCTGTGCAGCCAGCGACGGCAAGACCCGCAGTGGTGGATGAAACAGGCGTCGACGCCATCAGCTACTGACCGGTCGCGTGCTGGAGGCACCACGACGGGCTGCACCACCTCGCCCCTTGCCGCCGCGTGTTGGCATCGGAGCAATCACTTCTGAAGATTCGATCTGAAGCAACTGGCCCTGTCGGCGCACATCAAGGCTGACGAAATGCCGCAGATGCTCCAGAGCAAGCTGACCTTTCAGCTGCAGCTTGAAAGGAAGAGGCCGAAAGCCATCGGCGCGGGGTTGCTGACGCACCTTCACCACCACATCCGCCGTCTCGGCCTTGGTGTAAACAAGCTCCCCTCGGATGGAAAAGTAGTCATCACCTTCAGGCAACGAGTCTTCGGCGGGAGCACTTCCTTCAAGGTCATCCGAGCGAGACAGCGTGCTGGGTTCCCAAATCCCGGCAATTTGAAGATGCAGATGCTCCTGTTCTCGGCAGCGGGGATACACAACCCACAGATGAGGCTGACTCATATCCAAATGACGGCGCATCAACGTGAGCATCCGTCCCAGCACCACACACTCCAAGGCCTGGCCATCGGAATCAATCAGCTGTCCACGCGTGGACTTCTCATCAGAGTCCGCACGGAACTCTCCGCGGACGACACCGATGGCCCTGTACTGAAGCGGCTCAGTCACCGCGGGAATAGGATGGTTGCGCATCGGTATTAAGGGCATTCACTAGCCCCTGGGGACTCTAGCCAGCGCGAGGGATTCCCCTCAGACTGTTGCTTGATCTCGCATGTCCTTGGCACGGTTCCGCCGCCAACTCATCCGGCCCTCCCATCTGCTGATGATTGGGATCGGCCTAAGCCTGTTACTTGGATGGGTCGTAGTCGACGAAGAGTTTCAGCCGAGACGGAGTCTCCGTCATGATGAGCCAAAGGCCACCTCATCTCCCTCCAGCCTGACTCTGATCCAGGAGCAGGTGGCGTTCAATCCGCGTGACTGGCGATGGTCGGTACTGCTGGCAAGAGCCCAGCTCAGCCAGGGGGATCGTCAAGCTGCGGCAATCACTCTGAAACGCCTCCAGACGCTTCATCCCAACCGTCTGGAAGTGATCTCACTCAACAGCCTTCTGTCCCTTGAGACGGGTTCCGTTCAACCGGCTCTCGATCAGGTGAGCCAACTCTTCCAACAGTCCGCTCCGAAACAGCGTCTGGAATTGGGCTTGCTCCTTGCAGATCTTCAGCGGCAAGACGGGGACGTCAAAGCAGCCACTTCAACCTATGAACGGTTGATCAAAGACGACCCAAGCCGAGTTGAGCCACTTCTGGCCTTGGCCTTATTGAATCGAGATCAAGGAAAGGGCGATCAGGCTTTAGCCCTGTTAAACCAAGCTGAACGATTGGGAGACGGTGAACGTCTTAATGCGAACAATCTCTCGTCCATCACACTGAACTGGGCACTTGAGGCGGCGCGCAACAACGCGAGCACCCCAAGTCCGATGATCAGGGAAGAGTCCCAGCAGCGGGATCTGGCTGCTCGAGAGCCCTGAGTGCAGCATCGATCGCATCAGAAGGATCGGTGGCGTCGTTGAGGGATGTGGCCTGACGCAGACGCTGCATAAGCTCCATCGGATTGGTGGCATCCAGCACCGATCCTTTATCGCTATCCCCCTGAATCGTATTGAAAATATCTCGGTCGCTGTTCCTTTCAAAACCAGAGCTGGACTCTGAGAGGGAGGTCTGAGCGACTCCAGGCTGGGGAGCTGCCAGCAGCGCGGACCATGCCACCGCCAGTGCTCCGAACTTCAACAGAGAGGGCATGGATCGACTCCGCTAAGGACGCCGATGCTAAGGGTCATTGGCCATCGTTAACAGATTCTGTGCAGATCGCCAGCTGGAACGTCAACTCAGTGCGGACCCGTCTGGGACATGTTCTCAGCTGGTTGGATCGGCACACCATCGATGTGCTCGCGCTTCAGGAAACCAAGGTCGACAATCCTCTTTTTCCCTTGGAACCATTCCGGGAGAGGGGATACGACGTCAGCATCCACGGTCAGAAGTCTTACAACGGCGTCGCTCTGATCAGTCGGCAGCCATTAGAGGATGTGCGCCTTGGCTTTACTGGGGAATTACCCGGTGACGCAGACGCTGAAGCGCTCGGTGCTCAAAAGCGCGTGATCAGTGCTCTGGTGGACGGCATCAGGGTAGTGAATCTCTACGTACCGAATGGTTCCAGCCTGGGTTCAGAGAAGTACAGCTACAAACTGAACTGGTTGGGCTGCCTGGAACGCTATCTGCGGTCAGCGGAAGCCAGGGATGAACCACTCTGCGTGGTGGGTGACTTCAACATCGGACCGGAAGCGAGAGATCTCCACGACCCGGATCGACTGACTGGAGGAATCATGGCCTCAGAAGCAGAGCGGGAGGCTCTCCATCAGGTGCTGGGTTCCAATCTGGGCGACGCCTTTCGCCTGTTTGAGCCAGGAAGTGGACACTGGAGTTGGTGGGACTACCGCAGTGGAGCTTGGAACCGCGACAGCGGTTGGCGGATCGATCACATCTATCTGAGCAGAGATCTGCAGGAACTGGCCAGAAGCTGCAGCATCGACAAACAGGAACGGGGCAGAGAGCAACCGAGCGACCATGCCCCTGTGATGGTTGATCTGGCCTGGGATCTTGAAGAGGATGAAGAGGCGGAGGAAAGCTGTTAAAAAACAACGGCCTCGTTCGGTAACCGACGGCCGGAGCTCTGCAACGCAACGAAACGCCGCTGCGATTCACCACAGCTCTTCGGAGTCGGAAAGATTTTGCCTGGATTGGCCAGACCATCAGGATCAAAGGCCAAGCGCAGTCGTTTCATTGTTGCGAGATCATCCTCACTGAACATGCGATCAAGGAAACAACGCTTGTCGCTGCCCACGCCATGTTCCCCGCTGATGCTTCCCCCTGCCTCAAGACAAAGCTCCATGATGGCTGCACCCAGGGTCTTGACCTTCTCGTTCACACCCGGGTCCGAGGCCCGATAAAGGATGAGCGGGTGGAGGTTGCCATCACCGGCGTGAAACACATTGGCCACCACAAGGCCATGATCAGAGCTGAGGCGATCGATGGCAGCCAGAACGGATGGGAGGGCCGTTCGCGGAACGACGCCATCCTGCAGGTAGTAGCTGGGGCACTGACGCCCCAGAGCCGAGATCGCACTTTTTCGGCCCCTCCAGAGCCTCGCCCGTTCGGTCTCATCCCAAGCCTCCCGAACCCGTCCCGCTCCCGCTTCGCGGCAAAGGCATCTGGCCAGCTCCACAGCCTCCTTCACTTCAAGGGCCTGGCCATCCAGCTCAATCAAGAGAACAGCTCCAGCGTTCGGGGGGTATTCCTCCTCGGCGAAGGCAGCATTGACAGCTTCGATGCAGGTGTGGTCCATGATCTCCAGACCGGCAGGCAGCACTCCAGCTGATGTGATGCGTCTTACGGCCTCACCAGCTGCCTCCATGGAGGGGAAGTCAGCAAGGAGCACAGCAACCTCCTGAGGGGCTGGCAATAAACGCAACGTGATTTCCGTCGCGATGCCAAGCGTGCCTTCGCTGCCGATGAACGCTCCGCGCAGATCGATGGCGCAGGTCTCTGAGAGGTCCCGTCCCAGTTGCATCACCTGGCCATCAGGCAACACAACCTGCATCGACAACACGTGATTGCTCGTGACTCCATATTTGAGGCAGTGAACGCCACCAGAGTTCTCAGCAACATTCCCACCGATGCTGCAGACCACCTGGCTGGAAGGATCAGGCGCGTAATAGAAGCCATCGCCTGCGACGGCACGGGTCACCCAGCTGTTGATGACACCGGGTTCCACGGTGATGGTCTGATTGCTGAGATCCACGTCGAGGATCCTGCGCATTCGGCTGGTCACGATCAAGAGCGCGTCCTCCTCCACCAGAGCCCCCCCAGAGAGCCCAGTCCCGCTTCCCCTGGCGACAAAGGGGATGGAATACCGATGACAGGCGGCCACGATCGCCGCAACCTCTTCAGTGCTTCTGGGAAGAACGGCGAGAGGCGGCGCATGGCGATCCATGGTGAGCCCGTCGCAGTCGTAAACGAGAAGTTCCTCTCGGCGCGAAACCACAGCCTTAGGACTGAGAAAACGCTTCAGATCTCGCTCAAGTGCTGCCCAGTCGTGAACCACTCCCGGTTTGCGAGACGCCCTTAACCTAGTCAGCAACATAGTCAAACTCTGTCTTCCGACACAGTTCCGGCGATTCGGGCCATTCTTGGGGCAGGATGTGGCACGGTTTGCATCGGCCCATTGGCTTCCGCCCCCGTGACTGCACCCACTCTCAACACCACCCGCTCACAGGAGTTGTTCAGTGCCGCGCAGGCTCTGATGCCCGGTGGCGTGAGCTCTCCGGTGAGGGCATTCCGGTCCGTGGGGGGGCAACCCATCGTTTTCGATCGGGTTAAGGGTCCCTATGCATGGGATGTGGATGGGAATAAATACATCGATTACATCGGCAGCTGGGGGCCTGCCATCTGCGGCCATGCCCATCCTGAAGTGATCAGTGCCCTGCAGGAAGCCATCGAGAAGGGCACGAGCTTCGGAGCTCCCTGTGCACTCGAAAACACCCTGGCGGAGATGGTGATCGACGCTGTACCCAGCGTGGAGATGGTCCGCTTCGTGAACAGCGGCACAGAGGCCTGCATGGCAGTGCTGCGTCTTATGCGGGCCTTCACTGGTCGCGACAAGGTGATCAAGTTTGAGGGCTGTTACCACGGGCACGCGGACATGTTCCTCGTGAAGGCTGGCTCTGGAGTCGCCACCCTCGGACTCCCCGACTCCCCTGGCGTTCCCAGGAGCACCACAGCCAACACCCTGACCGCTCCTTACAACGACCTTGAAGCGGTCAAGCAGCTGTTCGCTGAAAATCCAGATGCCATTTCTGGAGTGATCCTTGAACCCATTGTGGGCAATGCCGGTTTCATCCAACCCGAACCAGGCTTTCTCGAGGGTCTGCGAGAGCTCACCAAGGAGCATGGAGCCTTGCTGGTCTTCGACGAGGTGATGACCGGATTCCGTATCAGTTACGGGGGAGCCCAGGCACATTTCGGTGTCACTCCGGACCTCACCACCATGGGCAAGGTGATCGGTGGCGGTCTGCCCGTGGGTGCCTACGGCGGACGCCGCGAGATCATGGAGATGGTGGCTCCCGCAGGTCCGATGTACCAAGCGGGCACCTTGAGCGGCAATCCTCTGGCCATGACCGCTGGCATCAAGACGCTTGAACTGCTCCGTCAGCCAGGCACCTACGAAAAGCTGACCACGGCAACAGAACAACTCATCACTGGAATCAAGGAAGCTGCATCAGCCGCCGGCATGCCGATCACCGGGGGCAGCGTCAGCGCAATGTTCGGATTCTTCCTTTGTGAGGGTCCGGTGCGCAATTTCGAAGAAGCGAAAGCCACAGATGCTGAACGCTTCGGCAAACTGCATCGGGCGATGCTCCAACGGGGTGTCTACCTGGCACCTTCCGCTTTTGAAGCCGGATTCACATCCCTGGCGCATTCCGATGGTGATATCGAAGCAACACTGCAAGCGTTCCGCGAGTCATTCGCTGACATCGCCTAACACCAGTGCCTTCCGCAATCAGGTGCATCGGCGCTGCCACGTTGTTTGTGGTGCTGGGCGCACCTGTTAAAGCGGGTCCTTTTCAGACATTGCTCGGTCTCCCGAACTGGGTTGACTTCAGCATTCAGTTCACCGCTGAGCCGATAGGTGGCATCCAAGGAGGCCTCGACCCCTCGGCCAGCAGCTGGTTTCAAAACACGGTGGTGGGACTGAGCGTGGGCAGCGGCTTTCACAAGCCAGAAACAACCTGGAAGGAACTGGATCACTGGCAGGTGAATCTCGAACTCACCAATCAAGCCGGGAACCCCAACCTCAACACGGAGCTCGGCTCAGAATTCACGCTTCAAACCTTGGTGAACCCGGTTGGCACCTGGATTACGGCCGCCAGTGTGGAACGCAATCGCGGCCAAAGTTGGTGGAGCGCATCAGCCGGCTTGCTGTCGATGGATCCAGATTTTCTGGTCACGCCGGCGATGAATGCATACATCAATTCAACCCTCAACAACACACTCAACCTTCTGGTGGTTGGCCTGCCCATCAATCCATTGGTTACCCCTGGGGTGAAAGTGGCGGCTCACTCGGAGAGCATGGGCTCCGTCACCTATGGATATTTCTATCTCGATCCAGAAACATCGATCGCCTCCAGCCTGGGAGTCAACCCTGAGCAGCCACAGGTGAGGGGGAGCGTCCAGGCCCTGCAGTGGAGCACCAATCCACTGAAAACACGCCAGGATCTTCTTGAACCGATTCCTCTAGGCAACAGCCGCATCACCGTTGAGCGAACCTTGCCTGCCCCGGAAGCACAACTCGGGGGCTACGTCGCCTCCACTCAGCTCCCAACAAATCGAACGGGAGATGTGGGTTCAGGCCGGAATCGTGGGATTTACGGCTCGCTCACCTGGCCATTGCAACTTCCCCTAGGAATGGACAACCGACTTTGGGCCGCAGGACGCATCAGTCTCGACCCAGGGAATAATCCCTTCCCCTTCTACCTTGGAGGCGGATGGCTGTCCCAGGGAATTCTGAGCAATCGTCCGCGTGATGTTCTGGCACTTGGTGTGAGCCGAACCAGCTTCAGCCCAAACCTTTCTCCCGGAACTACGTATGAAGGTGTGATTGAGCTCAATTATTCAATTTATTTATCCGAAACAGTTCAGCTACAACCAGTCTTGCAGTGGGTGATCAACCCAGGTGGTGAAGGCAAAGTTCAAGGGATCTGGGCCGGTGGAGTTCAGCTCAATCTGAATCTATAAATCAGCGATAGTTCTCAAACTGAAGAGGAACATCAAGCTCATCCTCCTTAGACCGCAACAACTGAATCACCTGTTGCAAGTCGTCTTTACTTTTGCCTGTAACACGAAGACTTTCACCCTGGATAGCCACCGTGACTTTTTTAAGCTCATCACGCACGATCTTGCTCATTTTCTTTGCCAGCTCCTGACTGAGTCCTTTCTTGAGTTGAATGACCTGCTTAACGCGGTTACCTCCAACCGCCTCAGGAGCTTGAAAATCAAAGATTTTCAAAGACAGATTGCGTTTGGTCGCCTTGGCACGGAGAACATCCTCAACAGCCTGCAAGGTCATATCACTAGCGGTTGTAATCACGACTGCTGCATCCTCAAGCTCAATATCTGTCTTGGAGTCCTTAAGGTCGTAACGTTGCCCAACATCACGGCGAACCTGATCAAGGGTATTAACCAGCTCCTGTCGATCGAAATCAGAAACCACATCAAAGGAATACGTTGCCATCGATCAGATTCTTTCTTTGCGTATTCTAGCGCCGGGGCAGCAACATTCCTCTGGATTTTTTATTCGGTATGGTTCGAAGTATTGATTGATCATGGCTTGTGTCCCATTCAGGCCTTGAGATCCTCGACAGAGATAGACACGGATCTGTGAGCCGTCGGGCTCCAATTCGTTCGAACAGGGGGGTGCGCAGAAGCAGTGTTTTTGAAATCAAGCAAGAACGGCTAAGTGCTCATCCACGAAGAATCAGCCAGAGCGAACGGAGCGCATTGCAATCCAGTCGATTCCTATCGTCTAAGTGATTGCACTCTTGGCCGTGAATCTGATCGACCTCCTGACTCAAGCTTCTGTGGCCCCCTACGCCTGGTCACTAGTGCTGTCTGGTGGCGTGGTGATCGTCAGCATCGTGCCCCTTGGCGCGGCCCGATCCCAGGCCGACTACACCCTGAGCGACATGAAGGCGCCACGAGCCATGTTCGAGCGTCTTCCCGCGTGGGGGCAGAGAGCCAGCTGGGCCCATCAGAACAGTTTTGAATCCTTCACCTTGCATGCACCCGCAGCACTCCTGGCGCTGTTGGCAGTCATGCAAACGGGTCCCCTGGGTGGACTTGCTATTCCAGCCGCACTGCTCCACCCCCTGCTCAGGCTCGTGTATTTACCGGCCTATGTCGCCAACGTTCCACCGGTGAGGAGTCTTTGTTGGGCTGGAGCCTTGTTGTGCACGGGCATTCTGTACCTGGAGGGGCTGCGGGCGCTGATTGCAACGGCTTAGCGATCTCCCTGCTGAAACTGTTTCAGGGCTGCCAACAGCGATGCCGGGGACTGGGGATCCACCATCAACACACTTCCCGCTGGCGAATCCGCCATGCGCTGCCCCATCGCCATCCAATTTTCGGCAAGCATCAAACGGATCGCTTCCTCTGTTTGCGGACTCTCAGCGAGTGCTTTGGCCACAACAAGAGCTGCTTGTGATTTCGCTTCAGCAAGAACGCTCTGCTGATTGGCCTGGGCTTCCGCCTCCAGCAAAAGCGCTTCCTTCTGCGCTCGGGCATCAAGGACAAGCGCCTCAGCGCGGCCCCGTGCTTCGTTGAGCTGAGCTTCCTTCTCTCCCTCGGAACGCAGAATCGCTGCCCGTTTTTCCCGTTCAGCCGTCATCTGAGCCTCCATTGCCTGCTTTACACCAGGGGAGGGATTGATATCCCGCATTTCCACACGGGTGACCTTCACACCCCAGGGATCCGTAGCCTCATCGAGTTCCCTGAGGAGTAATTCATTCACTTCACTGCGTGTGGTGAATGTCTGATCGAGGTCAAGCTTGCCCATTTCAGCGCGGATCTGGGTCAGCACCAGATTCACCATCGCCGCCTGGAGATTGTCAACGGCGTAATAGGCCTGAGAATGTTCAAGAAGTTGCCAATACACCACCGCATCGACCTCGATTGACACGTTGTCTCGAGTGATGCAGAGCTGGGGAGGAATATCCAGCACACGCTCCTTGAGTGATTCATGGCTGACAACCTTTTCCACCACGGGAATCACAATGGAGAGGCCCGGTTGAAGCTCGCGATCGAATTTGCCAAGGCGTTCAACAAGTCTGGATCGACCTCCACTGGTGACCTTGACGCTGCCGGTTCCTAAAATTGCCAGAAGAACCAGGGCAGGCAGACCGAAAAGCGCTTCCATAAAAATGCGTTTCTATCAAAAATAACCGCCAAAGTGAAGAAAGTCTGTCGCGTTCCATGCTTCCCTTTGGAGTCCCCCTGGCTTGGCTCCTGCTGGCAGGACTTTTGCTGGCGATCGAGTTATCACAGCCCAGCTTCGATGGTCTGATGGTTGCCGTACTGGGAGGACTGATCCTTTCGGTGCTCACGGCTCTGGCCCCTGTGCCGATCTGGCTCCAGTTCAGCCTCTTTCTTTTGATCACCGTAACGGGGACCGTCTGGCTCAGCCGCTGGTCCTCCGGACGCACGCCGTCTCCAAGCCGCCAAAGGCTGAACGGAGACATGGCTGAAGTCCTTGGTTCTATCAGCCCAGGTGGGGAAGGCCGAGTGCGTTGGCATGGCCAGAGTTGGGCAGCCAGTTCCCTTGATCTGGAGCGGCCTCTGGCTCCAGGAGATCAGGTTCTAGTGATGGGGCGTGAAGGAACCCATCTTCAGGTTCTTCCGATCACAGCCCTGCGCTGATCATCAGTCGAAATAAAGAAGACTCACCACTTTCCCCATATCTTCAGCATTGCGGCAACTCGCAAGAAGCGTTTCGCTGTCATGAAACGCCAGGCATATCAACTGATCACAGCGCGTGATGATGTCCTGATTGCAGAGACTGCTGGCCATCGGCAAAGGCAGATCGTCGTGCTCTGGCTTTTCAATCAGATGCAGTACTTGATCCAACTGATTCTGAATCTCTGGCACCTGGCGGCTCAAACTCTGAGGAAGAAGAACCGTGAGCTTTGAAGCGTCAACAGCAAGAACTCCTCTGATGACAGCAGCATTCACGCCCTGAGCTCCAGAGGTCAAGATGGAGTGACCCTCCTGTGCAAGGGAGCGTGCGATGAGTTCAATGAGATGGATTGCCACCACTGGAACATGGCGGCTGCCAAGAATCGCAATGCGCCGTTGCCCCTTGTCCTGCAGCAAGGCCAATTCCTGTGCAAGGGTGTCGACCTTGTCCAGTGCAGGAAGATCAAGGGATCGGCTCAATGGCAACGCGCATGCGTGTTCAAAAACTAGCAGTGATTACGCGAGCCCTACCGCCTTGGTGAGATCGCTCAACCGGCAATGTTCCTCCACCAGGCGAAAGGCATACGTGGCTTTGACCGCCTCATGTAGCCGAACGTGACCGAAAGCCTGCTCAATCACTTCAACAGTGGCCAGAGTGTCGTGTTCCACCTTGAGCAAAGGAACCTCGAGTTCATCAGCCCGATTAATCAGCTGCGGCAGAGGTTCGCCGGCTCCCGTGAGGATGAGGCACTGGGTGGAAGCTTCCAGGGCAGCCAGCTGAATGTCGGTGCGGTCAGCACCTGTAACAACAGCCATATTGCGGCGACGCCTGAAGAACTCCATGGCTGAGTTCACATTCATGGCGCCGATGCTGAGGGTTTCGACCAGCAACTCAAGCTTTTCGGGGCAGCAGATCACCCGCGCATCCAATCGACGGACCAGCTCTCCCACCGTGACGCTGCGTAACAGAGGAGAACGGGGCATGACCCCGAACACAGTGAGTCCCAGCCCCTGAAGAGCTGGCACCACCTCGCGCTCAAGTCCCTCCACTTCGTCGGGGGTGACAGCGTTCAGAACCACCCCACGCAGGCGATCCCCCAATTGCGTTTTGGCGGCAAGGAGAGCATCCACACTGCAGCTGTCTTGCCAAAGATGCACCAGCACCACAGGAGCATCGAGTTCATTGGCCAGCTGTACGAGGCTCAAGCCATACAAAAGTCCTTCGTGCAGGTTGCCTGCAGCCTCAAGGAGGGTCACCCCACCGTCAAAACCAAGGAGTTGCTTGCGGAGATGATCCAAGCCATCACCAGCGGTCAACATGCCTTGCGCCAAACGGTTCTCTGCTGTGAACGGCGACAGAAGATGCAGCGAAGGAATTAGCTCCTGATCTTCAAGACCAAGGGTCTCGCCCACGAAACGCACATCGTCGTCAATCAGAGGATCAGGCAAGTCACCCTGTTCAGGCACCCAATCGAAACTGGTGGCCAGGGGTTTCCCAAACCGAACGCGCTCTCCGGCAGAGAGCAGGTGGCGTGCCAGGCCCAACACAAGGGCTGATTTGCCACTGAAGGGTTCACAGGATCCGATCAGCAGCGTGGAGCCCATACGGGAAATTAGTGGTTCTTGTTGCAATTTAAAGGGGTCTCTCGTCCGCGAGCCTCTTGATAAGGAGCCATTGCCAAAAGCTGTCAGGAAGATCAGTTCCTCGACCCTGCAGCGGTCCTTCCATTAACCAGTTCAACAGATGATGGGCTGGACACTCGAATCGATAGTCAACCTCGGGATGGTTCTCAAACTGAAGAACGCAGCGAGTGAGCTCCAGCGGAGCCTGCACTGGATCCCAGCGAAGAGAAAACCGATGCGCGGGGGCACCAACCAGCGTCCGTTCACCGACATGCTCCCCTGACGGCAGCAGGACCAGCGCCTCCCGGAGCGATGACTCCATCTCCAGCCCCCCGCAGTAGGGAGCAAAGAGCGCCAACTGAGCCTCCCAGGACAGGCCAGACAAGGTCATACCGTCGGTGTGCCTCAAGCATGCCCCAGTTCATCGCGATGGCACAGACCAACAACACCTCTCCTCAGATCGGTGTGGGTCCCAAGGGGTGGCAAGGGAAACGGGTGGGAATCACCGGCGCGAACGGTGAACTGGGGCGCGCCCTCACAGAGCAATTGAGGGCACGCGGTGCATGGGTGGTTGGCATCAGTCACCGCACCAGAGTCGAGACACATTCGCCACTGCAGGCTGCACAAGATTGGGTGTGCTGGTGCAGTGGTGAGGAAGCGGCTCTCGATCCGACCCTGCGAGATCTGGATGTGCTGGTGCTCAACCATGGCATCAACCCTGGTGGGGATCAGGCTCCTGAAATCTTGACCAAGGCGCTGGAGATCAATGCCCTCAGCCATTGGCGCCTGATCCAGCGTTTCGAGCAGATTTGTGTCGAAGACTCCCAACGGCCAAGGGAACTGTGGGTCAACACCTCAGAAGCTGAAATCCAACCAGCTCTCAGTCCCGGCTATGAATTGAGCAAAAGGCTGATCGGACAGTTGGTCAGCCTGCGCTGGAGTGTCCCCGAACGCCGTCAATCGGGCCTCCCTCTCCTCCGGAAGTTGGTGCTTGGGCCTTTTCGCTCGAACCTCAATCCAATCGGTGTGTTGTCAGCTGCCTTCGTGGCTAAACAGGTTCTTGTTCAAGTGCAACTAGGGCTTCCACTCATCGTGGTCTCACCGAATCCGTTCACCTATGTGGTGATGCCCTTAACAGAGCTTGGCCGCTGGCTTTACAACAGAACCTTGAGGATCAATCACCCCGATCCGTAAGAATTTCACAACCGTCTGAAGTCACCACGATGGTGTGTTCCCATTGGGCCGACATTCGTCCATCACGGGTCACCACGGTCCAGCGATCCTTGAGGGTGCGGCAATCCTTACTACCGGCATTGAGGATCGGTTCAACGGCAAGCGTCATTCCTGGCCTGAGCTTCACATTGGGCAGGGCGTCGGTTCGGAAATTGAAAACGGACGGCTCCTCATGAAGATTGCGACCAACGCCATGCCCCGTGTAGTCCTCCACAACACTGAAGCCACCTTCACGAACACGGTCTTCGACCGCTCCGGCAATATCGAGAAGGGTGTTGCCGGCACGGATCTGCGCGAGTCCAGCCAGAAGTGATTCTTGGGCGACACGGCTCAGGGTGGCTGCTTCGTCGCTGACATCACCCACACAGATGGTGACGCAGCTGTCTCCGTGGTAACCCTCAAAAAAAGCCCCTGTATCCACTTTCAGGAGATCTCCGGCCTTGATCACCCGCTTACTGCTGGGAATGCCGTGAACGACTTCGTTGTTGATGCTGGCGCAAATGCTGGCGGGAAAGCCGTGATACCCCTTGAAGCTTGGGGTGGCGCCCATCTCGCGAATTCTCCGTTCGGCATGGGCATCGAGATCGCCAGTGGTCTGGCCTGGTTCCACCAGGTCCATGATTTCCCTGAGCACAGTGGCCACGATTCGGCTGGCTTTCGCCATGATCTTGAGTTCGCGTGCCGATTTGATCTCCACCCCTCGGCGCTGCTGAATGCGTGGGCCTGTCGCTGTGACGGAGCCGCTCTGGGCTGAGGCCAGAAGATCTGCGAACAAGTTCATCGGTCGTTCCTTCGGGCCATTCCCGACGTCTTGATGTCACGCTATCAATCGTGCTCAGGGAATGACGGTGATGCGTTGGATGGCGCAGATCAGGCGCTGGCATCGATGGATTGCTCCGTTCGTTTTGCTGCCGCTGCTCACCTCTGTCATCACTGGACTGACCTATCGATTAGCGCGGGATTGGGGTGGATTGAGTCGAGATCAGGCGCATTGGCTGATGAGCCTGCACGAAGGTGAATGGCTTGGACCAGAACTCGAACCTGTCGTGGTTCTTCTCAACGCCTTGGGGGTGATTTGGATGTTGTTCACCGGAGGGGGCATGCTCCTGCAAAGCTGGGTTTCTGCATTTAGGAGATGGTCTAAAGGGGGAGAGACGGCAAGGTAAGCTGGTTGTTTGGCGTGATTACCCGGAGCTGGATGGCAGCGGATCCCAACGACACTTCTGCAAAGGAGAGCGCAACAGCGACGACGGATGGCGCTGTCGAGAACAACGGTGCTGATACTGCAGTTGCAGAGTCGACAAAAGAGTCATCACCCACGGTGAGCACTGTTCGCCTTAAGCCAGCGGAGCTGATCCGGGAATTCGAAACAGCTCAGCTGAAAACCGATCTCCCTGAGATCTACGTTGGCGACACCGTTCGTGTCGGTGTGCGGATCAGCGAGGGCAATAAGGAACGTGTTCAGCCTTACGAGGGCGTGGTGATTGCCAAGCGCCATGGCGGCTTGAATCAAACCATCACTGTGCGCCGGATTTTCCAGGGTATTGGCGTCGAAAGAGTCTTCATGCTGCATAGTCCGCAGGTTGCCTCCATCAAGGTTGAACGTCGCGGTAAAGTAAGAAGGGCGAAGCTTTTCTATCTGCGGGAACGGGTGGGCAAGGCCACCCGCGTGAAGCAGCGCTTCGATCGCTGAGGTTTCGACCTCGTTCAATCCAAATGCCATCGCTACGGCGATGGTCGAGGGGGTCATCGCCTTGCGCCGTTAGTTCAGTTGGTAGAACGCAGGTCTCCAAAACCTGATGTCGGGGGTTCGAGTCCTCCACGGCGCGTCCGATGGCCCCTACTGCAGTTTCCTGAGTTCGAGCATGGAGTTGGATCTTCAACCTGGTGATGTGGTCAAGGTGCTCGAATCAGCCGCACTAGGCTGGGTTCGAGCACGTGTGATTCGTGTCAAATCTGGTGGTCGTGTCGTTGTTCAGAGCGATCAAGGTCGCGAATTTACAGCCCGCGGCAATCAAGTTCGGCTCATCGAGCCCGCAGGTTTCCGTCCCTAATTCAGCATTGTCTGAAGTTTCCTAAAAACCCCACCAATCGGTGGGGTTTTTTATCAGCGACTGCCACTCAGGCTCATCCGAACGTTTGCCGTTCAACTGTTGACGGAGGGCAGGGCTAAGGTTGATACTGATTTGGTCGCGCAGGCGACACAGGTCAGCCGATCGGATTGAGATATCCGTTGGTCAACTTGGGACCGTAGTTCAACCGGTTAGAGCACCGCCCTGTCACGGCGGAAGTTGCGGGTTCGAATCCCGTCGGTCCCGTTTTACGACTCGAGACTTCGCATGGTTCGCGTACGTCTGGCTCCCAGCCCTACGGGAACGCTTCACATCGGCACGGCCCGTACCGCAGTCTTTAACTGGTTATTCGCGCGGAACAAGAACGGCAGGTTTTTGCTTCGCATAGAAGACACCGACAAGGAACGATCCAAGCCGGAATTCACCCAGAACATCCTCGAGGGCCTCCAATGGCTAGGCATTGACTGGGACGGCGACCCGGTGATCCAAAGCGAGCAAGCCGAAAACCATCGCAACGCGATTCAAAGTCTTTTGGATCAAGGGTTGGCCTACCGCTGCTACGCCAGCGAAGAGGAACTGGAGGTCATGCGTGCCCAGCAGAAAGCGAGCAACCAGGCCCCCCGATACGACAATCGGCATCGCAATCTCACGCCGGAGCAGGAAGCAGCCTTCCAGGCCGAAGGGCGAGAAGCCGTGATCCGTTTCCGCATCGATGAACATCGCGACATTCGCTGGAATGATCTCGTGCGTGGTCCGATGCTTTGGCGTGGTGCCGACCTCGGTGGTGACATGGTGGTGGCCAGAAGGGCTCCTGCCGATCGGATCGGAGATCCGCTTTACAACCTGGTGGTCGTGGTTGACGACGCCTCGATGGCCATCAGTCATGTCATCCGAGGGGAAGATCACATTGCCAATACCGCCAAACAGCTGCTTCTCTACGAAGCGCTGTCCTTGCAGATCCCGGCATTCGCCCATGCACCCCTGATCCTCAATCCCGAGGGGCGCAAGCTGTCGAAACGCGATGGGGTCACCTCCATCAACGACTTCCGTGAGATGGGTTATACCCCGGAAGCACTTGCGAACTACATGACCCTGCTGGGCTGGTCGGTTCCTGAGGGCATGAATGAGATCTTCACGCTCGACGCAGCCGCCAAGGTCTTCGATTTCGATCGCGTCAACAAAGCCGGCGCCAAGTTCGACTGGGACAAATTGAACTGGCTGAATGCCCAGGTTCTCCACGGCTGGGAGCCGTCCAGGCTTTTAAACGCGCTCTCACCGCTCTGGGCCGATCAAGGCTGGACGATCCCCGATTCCAATGGATGGGCACTGTCCTTGGTGGAGCTGCTCGGGCCATCTCTGACACTCCTGAACGATGGTGTGGATCAGGCCAGACCCTTTTTCATGGAACCTGCTCTGGAGGAGGACGCCCTCAAACAGCTCGCCCAAGAGGGTGCAAAACCCTGTCTACAGGCCCTTCTAAGCACCCTGGATCAAGCACCCTGGCCTGGCGACTCCATTGACCAAGCCCAGGAGATCCTGAAAAGCGCTGCCACCACCGCAGGAGTGAAGAAAGGGGTCTTGATGAAAAGCCTCAGGGCAGCCCTACTGGGCCGACTGCAGGGACCAGACCTCCTCACCACCTGGTCTCTCCTAGCGAAGATCGGTCAGGATCTCCCTCGATTACGGCGCTGCCTCTGACGGTTCCACAGGCATTGCAGCGTCTTTGGACGCGTCGGGAGTCAGATCGATCAGACCGAGAACCCTGGCGAGGGGCTGGGCGGTGAGACCCTGAAGACCAACAGTCATCAGGATGGTGAGAAACACCAGGCCTTGCAGTCGTCCTGCTCCGAGCACACCGGCCTGCTCGAGCCTGATCGCGAACAAAGAAGCAACAGCTGCCGTCACGATTCCCCGCGGAGCAAGCCATCCCAGGAACAGACGTTGCCGCCAGTTCAGGGGGAGACCCACTGTGGCGACACTGACGGCTGCAGGACGAACCACAAGCATCAGCACGAGCACACAGCTGATACCGCCCCATCCGAGAGGACTGAGCTCTGCCCAAGACACATCGGCCGCCAGCAATGGAAAGAGCATGGTGATGGCAAGACGGGCCAATTCCCTGATCAACTCATCCAGTTGGACTGCCTGGGTGGACGGGCGACGCCCCACCACCACACCTGCGGCCACCGAAGCAGGAAGTCCTGACTCCGGAAGCAGCCATTCCGTGATCGAAAACATCAGAAACAGCACGCCCAGAGTGAGTTGAAGCCTCAGCCCCACGGAATGCTCAGAAGGCAATCGCCGCAGCACTTCCGAAAGCAACCAGCCCACGGCCAAACCAATCAGCACGCCACCCCCAAGCCTGGACATCAGCCCGATCGCCAGCTCACGCCAGCCGTGAAGATCCCCCAGCAGCAATTCCAGAAGCAACAGAGCCAGCACCGCCCCCACCGGTTCGAGCACAAGACCCTCAGCTTCCAGCACATCCCCCAGCGGCGAGGCCAGACGGATCTGCTGAACGATCGGAGTGACCACGGTCGGCCCCGTGCCCAACACAATCGCGCTGTAGACGGCAGCCACCGACCAGCCCAGTCCCGCCAGCCAGTGTGCAGCCAGCACCCCGGCCCCGAGAGACAGCAGCAGGCGGATCAGAGAAATCCGCAGCACCGTCGCCTTGATGGTGTCACCGGGAAGACGAAGATTGAGGCCACCGTCAAACAGCACCAGGCTGACCAGAAGACCCACCGTGGTTTCCAACCCCTGGCCGAGGTCCAGCGGCTCCACCAAGCCCAAACCGGAGCGACCAATCAGCAGTCCGGAGAGAAGCAGCAGAACAACGCCTGGAAGACCGGAGAGAGCGGACAGCAGCCTTGCTCCAGCACCGGCGAACACCGTGATGCCCCAGAGCAATCCCAGCCGCTCAGGCGTCATCGATGGAAGCGTATTGCGGTTCCACACGCAGTCCGATCACCGCATCCGGGCGGATCACCAGATATTCCCCCTCGAGCTCACCCAGAGGGACATTCACGAATGCCTGACCCTGGCCGCCGTTCACAAGGCCTTGGTACCACTCCTGAAAGGTCTCGAGCGTTGGGAAGTGCACCACCTCAGTCTGACCTCCCGACAGGTGGAGAGAAATGCGATAGCGGCGTGGTTGACGGGACATCAGCGAACCGTACAGGCCCAGGGAGTCGGAACTCGATCCCCTGGAACATAGAGGGGATGGCGCGGCTGTCCGCTGCGCGTGGTTCCCAGGATCAAAGGGCCAGCCCCAGCCCTACGACGCCGAAGGCAGAGCGCAAGCCAGGTCACCACCGTCTGATCTCGCTGCAACAGAGTCCCTCGGTTCCCCCAGCCCAGCCAGAGATCCCAGGACGGATGGTCAGCCCAATCCTCCATCCAGTGCTGAAGAACAGCATCGGTCTTATCACCGATCGGATCGCTGCAGTGCCGCAGCGCACCTGGTGATGGAGAGATCCGCGCGAACAAATTGATCACCACAAGCTGGTGATACCCCCACCGCGTACCAAACGCCGAGAGACGACGCAGCGTTGGATCATCGCGATGCTGACTGGCTCGAGAAGGGTTCAAACCCACAAAGATCAGCGTTCGCAGAACTTCAGCCTGCAGTGGCTCCACGAGAGCACGTTGCAGGAACCAGCGGTACTGGCCGCACCTGCTGAAGGATGCGTCAGGTGACCAGCAGATCAAGGGCGGCCTGGAGGATGCGCCCGCTGGCGAGACCATCCCCAAAGGGATTGACAGCACGGGCCATCTGGTCGTAAGCCGCTGGGTCATCAAGGAGACGGGCTGTTTCCTGAGCGATGGATGCGCTGTCCGTCCCTACCAGCTTCGCTGTTCCAGCATCCACAGCCTCCGGACGCTCGGTCGTGCGCCTGAGAACAAGAACAGGCTTACCGAGAGCAGGAGCCTCCTCTTGTAAGCCACCGGAATCGGTGAGCAGAAGAGTGCAACCTTTCATGGCCGCCACCAACCGGTCGTAGTCGAGAGGTTCGGTGAGCACCACACGTGGATGGTCACCGAGCAGGTCCTGAAGGGGCTCACGCACAGTGGGATTCCGGTGCAGCGGCAGCAGGAGTGTGGTGTCGGGATGGGACTCCAGCACCTCAAGCATTCCTTCAGCGATGCTGCGCAGGCGATCCCCCCAGTTCTCGCGGCGGTGCACCGTGGCAAGGATGACGCGCTGCTTCGCCCAGTCGATGGGCAGGTCAGTGAGCTCAGGGGCGCGCTCAGCCATGCGCAGCAGCGCATCGATCACCGTATTGCCGGTGACCATGGCTCGACCCACAACCCCGGAGGCCTCGAGATTGGCCTGGGAACGCTGCGTCGGAGCGAAATGCAGCTGAGCCACCTGGGAGATCAGCCTGCGATTGGCTTCTTCAGGGAACGGATCCAGGAGGTTGTCGGTGCGCAGACCTGCCTCCACATGACCTACAGGGATCTGCTCATAAAACGCAGCAAGAGCCGCCGCAAAGGCCGTGGTGGTGTCTCCCTGCACCAACACCAGTTGCGGAGGAAACGCTTGAAAATCGTCGCGAAGCCCCTGCAATGCCGCACAGGTGACGTGCGTCAGCGTCTGACGGGGAGCCATCAGGTCGAGATCCTGATCGGCGGTGAGCTGGAACAGATCCATCACCTGGGTCACCATCTCCCGGTGCTGACCGGTGAGTACAACGCGGGTTTCCAGTGCCGAGCAAGCTCGAAATTCCTGAATCACCGGAGCCAGTTTGATGGCTTCCGGCCGGGTGCCCAGCACGATGGTGACACGAGGCTTGGCCGCCATAGACGCAGGATCGATGGCGGGATCCTAAGCGTGATTCAGCGAGCTCCCAGCCGACCCTCACTTGCCACGGCAGCAGCAATGGCGAAGCTGAAGCAAGAACGTGGCAGAAGCCGATGAAGGAACCGATCTTTCCCCCGGGTTTTGCGTCCCAACCTGTTGCGGTACCCGCCCATAGCCACGCTTCCTCCACGCCAGCTGCGCTGACACCTTCACCAACCCCGGCACCCAAAGGATTACCAAGCCTTGAGGACATCGTGCGGATGGCCCATGACAAGGGGCACTCCGACGTGCACCTCGGCGTGGGGGAGGTCCCACGTTTCCGCGCCCGCGGAGAGATGCTGCAAACAGAGTGGCCGGTCACAGATCCGAGCACCTTTCATCGCTGGCTTAGGGAAATCCTCACGCCCCAGCAAGTTGATCTCTTTCAACAGACGAAGGAATTCGACGGCTCCCATGCGTTCCCATTTGTCAGGGTTCGGATCAACCTGCTGGATTCACTGCTGGGACCCGCCATGGTTCTGCGGTTGATTCCTCAAACCATCCTCACGCTGGAGGATCTGAAACTTCCCGAGGTGCTGCGGGATCTCTCGTCACGTCCGAAGGGACTGGTGTTAGTGACCGGTCCCACTGGATCAGGGAAAAGCACCACCCTTGCGGCGATGATTGATTGGATTAACCGCCATCAGACACGCCATATCCTCACGATTGAGGACCCTGTGGAGTTTGTTCATCAGAGTCAACGCTCCCTGATCAGGCACCGGGAAGTGGGACTACACACGTTGCAGTTCCACAACGCTCTGAGAGCGGCACTCAGAGAGGATCCAGACGTGATCCTGGTGGGTGAGATCCGAGACCGAGAAACCCTGAGCACGGCTCTGGAGGCATCCCAGACGGGCCACCTCGTGTTCGGAACCCTCCACACCAATTCGGCGGTGAAAACCGTTGAGCGCGTCCTTGGACTCTTCGCCCCTGAGGATCAAGACAGCATTCGTCGCTCGCTCTCTGAATCCCTACTGGGCGTGATTGCCCAGGGATTAATCCGAACCAACGATGGCAAACGAGCTGCGTATCACGACATCCTGATCAACACGGAGGCCTGCAAGGACTACATCCAGCGGGGCGCGCTCGATGAAGTGGAGGAGATCATGGAACGCAGCGGCTTCGATGGAATGGTGACCAGCAACCAATCACTCCTGGAACTCGTCAAAGCCGAACGGGTTGACCCTCAGGACGCAATTGCTGTCAGCCTCAAACCCAATGAACTGTCGCAAGCCATCCGTGGAAGGAGCACTTGAACTGCGAAGGCTGGATACCTTCAGCTGGCGGACATTCCCGTGCTGAAGAATCTCACCAGAATGAGCATCATCAAGCCGAGCGAGAGGCCAAGCATGGCCAGACGCCCATTCCAGATCTCAGCCTGAGGGGTAAACCCGCGACGCCATTCATTGAGCTCACCGGGATCAACAGGCTGTGATGGCTGCTGTTGCTGGGACTCAGATTCGACCATCATCACCAGAAAGCTCTTCGGCCAACATTATTCCCGAATTTCTTAAAACTGTGGATCTTGTGTGAAAAGATCTCCTCCGCGCTCCAAGGGCCATCGGGCCGAGACCCCAAGCCTGATGGAACTGGCCCCCCATCCTGATTGGAACCGACCGAGTGCAGCGGCACCAACCATTGCAGCGTTGTCGGTACAAAACTCGAGAGGCGCGAGATGAACGCAAACCCCGTGCTCGCGGCCACGCCGTTCCATTTGCTCACGCAATCTGACATTCGCAGCCACCCCGCCCACCATCACGAGTGTGGACAGGCCCCGATCAAGACAGCACCGCAGGCTGCGCTCCACCAGCACATCCACCACAATCTGCTCAAAGCTTGCAGCGAGATCCTCAAGGGGAAGCGCATCACTTTGGGCTCTCAGGCTCTCCACCTGCCGAAGCATGGCGGTCTTGAGACCGCTGAACGAGAAGTCATAGGGATAAAACCCACCCTCCGGACGGGACACGCGTCCCTTGGGGAGCGAAAACCGCTTGGGATCGCCCTCCCTGGCGGCCATCTGGATGGCAGGTCCACCTGGGTAGGCGAGCCCTAGCAAACGAGCCACTTTGTCGAAAGCTTCTCCAGCCGCATCGTCATGGCTGCGCCCAAGACGCTGCAGTCCGCCGTCGATCCCCACCAGAATCAGCTCGGTATGTCCTCCACTGACCAAGAGCACTAGGTAGGGAGGCTCGGGAGGCGATGAAGCCAGACGCACTGAGGCAAGGTGCGCTTCCAGGTGGTGCACGCCCATGAAGGGCTTGCCATGAAGGGCACCGAGGGTACGCCCTGTCACCGAACCCACCATCAAGGCCCCCACCAGCCCCGGTGTCACGGTTGCAGCAACGGCATCCATGTCAGCCACCACTTGACCTGCGTCGTCCAGCACCGCGCCGATGAGGTGCGGCAAAGCCTCCACGTGCCGTCTCGAGGCAATTTCTGGGACAACACCTCCCCACTGGGCATGCTCCTCGACCTGGGAGGCAATGCGGTGGGACAGAACCATCAGTCGATCGGCACGCTGCTCCACAACAGCAGCAGCCGACTCGTCACAACTTGTTTCGAGCGCAAGCACCTTGGGCATTCAGGCAGAAAGCCTCCACTACTGTCACCATGTGACATCCTGCCGCTCCGGGGCAGGCATAACAGGAACCGTTCCGATGCGTCGTTTTTTCGCTCTTGCGCTCTCGGCCCTGCTGGTGTTCGGCTTTGCACCAGTCGCCAAGGCTGATGTTGCTGGCCTGACCCCCTGCTCCGAAAGCGCCCGTTTCCAGCAGCGGGCCAGTGCTGCCACCACGCCTCAGGCCAAAGCCCGTTTTGAGATGTACAGCCAAGCCGTGTGTGGTGAGGACGGCCTGCCCCACCTCATCGTTGATGGCCGTTGGGACCATGCTGGTGATTTTGTCTTCCCTGGCCTGATGTTCCTGTACATCGCCGGCTGCATCGGCTGGGCTGGCCGTGAATATCTGAAAGCCACCCGCGGAACCAAGGAGCAGTACACAAAAGAGATTCAGATCGATCTCCCCTTGGCACTGAAGTCCTGCATCGCTGCTGCCACATGGCCCATTGCAGCCTTTGGTGAATTCACGAGCGGAAAAATGCTCGAAAGCGATGACAAGATCACGGTGTCTCCCCGCTGATCTCATTCGATTCCCACAATTTCTAAATTTTTTGATCGATGCAGAAATTCCTCACCACTGCTCCTGTCGTAGCAGCCATTTGGTTCACTCTCACCGCCGGTATTCTGATCGAGTGGAATCGATTTTTTCCTGACCTCCTGTTTCACCCACTCGCCTGATCTTTTTCATTAATGAATGACTAGAGGGCATCAGCCCTCTTTTTTATTGAGCAAGCTCAACCCGCTTCAGACCGCAAGACCCATTAAGTTTTCAAGCTCAGAGAGTGCTGTATCGAGATCGTCATTCACAACAATGGCGTCAAATTCAGACTGAGCATCCAGTTCGGTGCGCGCTCTATCCAACCGACGTTGAATCGCATCGGCTGACTCAGTGGCGCGCCCCTTGATGCGACGTTCGAGTTCCTCGAAGCTCGGTGGCGCCAGAAAGATCTGCAGGGCTTCGGGAAGACTCTTCCTGACCTGGCGGGCGCCCTCCAGTTCAATCTCCAGAAGAACGGGAGTCCCTGCGCCCAAGCGTTCCTCCACAGGCTGACGTGGAGTGCCGTAGCAATGACCGGCAAATTCAGCCCACTCCAATAACCCGTTGCTGCTGACGAGAGCATCGAAGTCTCGACGTGTTTTGAAGAAGTAGTGAACACCTTCCAGCTCACCCGCCCGGGGAGCCCGTGTGGTGGCCGACACCGACAGCCACAGGCTGGGATGGCGCTCCTGCAAGCGGGCGACCAACGTGCCTTTACCGACTCCGCTTGGTCCGGTGAGCAACGCGAGCCGGGCAGTGGCTTGTGACGATGCCATGGCTTGTCTGCAGTCAGGCTGCAGGGTAGGAAGGCACCTACCTCACCGGAACAGCACGCGCGGATGGCCACCAGCACGCTCCAGGTGATGGACCTGACCGCTCTGAAAGCGGTGCTGAAAGATCTGCGCGACCGGGTGTTGCCGAGCCGATTCGAGAAGGCGCAGCAACCTGATGCCCACGCGCTCCAGCTCGGATTTCGAACCCTGCAAGGCATGGTGTGGCTCGAGCTCAGCTGGCAGGCAGAAGCCCCAAGGCTGGTGCAGATCAACGCCCCACGGCGTCATGGCGGAGGGAGCACCCTGGCCCAGCAGATTCAGCACGGCCTACGGCAATTGGCTCTAGTGGAGCTCGAACAGCACGACTTCGAACGTGTTGTGTTCTTTCATCTGGCGCCTCGCCCGGGCAGCCCCCCCGTACGAACGTTGGTTCTTGAACTGATGGGACGCCACAGCAACCTGTTGCTCCTCGACGAACAAAAACGCATCACCGCAATCGGCCGTCAGGTACGGCAACACCAGTCCAGGATCCGCCCACTCAGCACTGGTGATCTCTATACCCCACCACCACCGCTTCAGGGTTTACCACCAAGCCGTGATGAGCCTTTTGCTCAGTGGCAGCGACGCCTCTCCCTGCTTCCGATTCCTCTCGGAAAAGCACTTCGCGAGACCTATCAGGGAATTAGCCCAGCGTTAGCGACCCAGCTCACCACCTTCCCCGGGTCGCTCGACAGCCATGGGCAGCCCTTGAAAGAACAACTTGTCAGCGACATTCACGAATCCCAATGGCAACGCCTCCATGAGCGCTGGTGCTGCTGGCTGCGCCATCTCAACGAAGAAACGTTTTCTCTGCAGCTGGTGGAGAGCGGCTTCCGCGTGTGGAACGAACCACCCGTTGCGAGCGGAGATCAGGGCGTGCTCAGCCTCAGGCTGGGTTGCTACTACCAAGACCATGTGACCAAGCGCCGACTGTCGCGGGAGATCGGCAACCTGCAACAGCGACTCCAACAATGCCGCGAGCGGGAACAGGCCCAACGCGACGAACAGAAACAACGGCTGCAGGACACGGCTGGTGCCGCGGCCCTTCAATCGCAAGCGGACCAGCTGTTGTGTCAACCAGCTCCAGACCGCGACACGATCACCCGCGCGCAAAAGCTTTATCACCAGGCCCGGCGCCTGCGACGCGCGGTTCCCCTGATCGAAGAGCGCCTCCGACATCACGACCAGCGACTGATGCTGATCGAAGGAAGTGAAAGCTTCTTGGAGGATCTCACCCGTGCTGACTGGGACAACCCCGATGAGCGCACTCTTCAGCTGAAAGATCTCCATCAAGAGCTGGAAGAGTTGATGGCACCGAGGCAGCGACGTCGACGTAGCGGTTCACCGACGGGGCAGCCTCAGCCTCTTGAGGTCAACACCAGTGATGGTCTGCAGATCCAGGTGGGCCGCAATCACCGCCAGAACGAATGGATCAGCTTCCGTCAAGCCCGAGCCGGCGATCTCTGGTTCCACGCACAGGAATGTCCAGGTAGCCATGTGGTGTTGAAAGCCTCGATGGCGCCGGCTTCCGAGGAAGCGATTCAACAAGCTGCAGATCTGGCTGCATGGTTCAGTCGTGCCCGCGGCAATCGCACCGTCCCTGTGGTGATGGCAGCGGTCGATGCCCTTCAGCGCATTCCCGGAGCACTCCCTGGAACCGTGCGTCATCGCAATGGAGAACTGCTCTGGGCGGAGCCTGACCGGGCTAGACGCCAACTTGAGGGAAGAGAACTCCTAGCCTGAAGCTTGAACAGATTCATAATCTGAAGCCCTCCGACCCCAACGAATCCACCGTTCTTCCACCGCCACCGCCGATCAAGGTGACGGCAAGGGGCGACGCGATGAATGACGTTGAGATGCCACTGGTGGACCATCTTGAGGAGCTCCGGCAGAGGGTGCTGCGCAGTCTTCTCGCTGTTGCAGTCAGCGCTCTTGCCTGCCTGCTGGCCGTAAGACCGTTGGTCCGACTACTAGAGGAACCCGCAGGATCGATCCGCTTTCTCCAACTCGCTCCTGGGGAGTTCCTGTTCGTGTCGTTCAAGGTGGCTGGCTATGCCGGGCTCACCCTGGCGCTTCCTTACGTGTTGTATCAGGGACTGGCCTTCGTTCTCCCTGGACTCACGCGCAACGAACGTCGCCTGATTGCCCCCGCGGTTGCCGGGTCGGCGGTTTTGTTCATGGCCGGACTTGCATTTGCCTGGTGGGCTCTTGTGCCTGCAGCTCTCAGTTTTCTAGTGAGCTATGGAGCCGACGTGGTGGAACCGATCTGGTCAATCGAGCGCTACCTCGATTTCGTGCTGCTTTTGATGCTGTCGACAGGACTGGCCTTTCAGTTGCCGGTCCTCCAACTGCTGCTTGGCGCCTTTGGCTTGGTGAATTGGCGCCGAATGTTATCGGCCTGGCGTTGGGTCGTGCTCACCTCTGCCCTGGCCGGTGCTGTGCTGACACCCTCCACAGACCCGATCACCATGCTGCTCTTGGGAGGAGCGATCACAGCGCTGTTCCTCATCGGTGTCTTGCTGGTGGCGGTTGTGCAGCGCTTCAAAGCAGAAACTCCTCCAGTCGACCCTCCCCCGGCAACTGCAGGCTGAGGGCTTTGCCAAGCCGGGGGCGATCTTTTGTTGTCTGCAGCCAGTCCCGTACGGCTCCAGCTTCCCCAAGCCTGTTAACTACTTCAAGAACCTCGGACAGGTGCTGTCGATAAGCGTCCTCAGTCAGGGGAAAGGATTGCTGTTCGAGATAAGCCCACATCACCTGCACGTACAAGCGATGACGACGGGTCACGATCTGCATGTCGTAACTGGCCTGCCAGCGGGACCGAAATAGGGCAATGACCTCTTCAGCACTGAGCGGTGCGGCAGGTATCGGCGAAGCAGCCTGGGGAATCACGGAGTCGTCCTTGAACATCGATGAAAATCCCAGTCGCCGCAAAGACTGACAGGACCCAATGCGTCCATAATGATCGCCAACCCGTGCCAATTGACAGTCCGTCATGACCCAAATGCCAGCAGGTGATGTGCCCGGAATGGGGCGCAGGCAGTTCATGAATCTGCTGACCTTCGGGTCGGTCACTGGTGTCGCGCTTGGCGCTCTCTACCCGGTGGTGAACTATTTCATCCCTCCCCGCGCGGCAGGCGGCGGTGGCGGTACCAGCGCTAAGGATGAACTCGGAAACGCAGTCACTGCCAGCGGTTGGTTGAGCTCGCACCCAGCCGGAGACCGAAGCCTCGTCCAGGGCCTGAAGGGTGATCCCACCTACCTGATTGTGGAAGGCGACGACGCCATCGGCAGTTACGGCATCAACGCCATCTGTACACACCTTGGCTGTGTTGTGCCCTGGAACGGTGGAGCGAACAAATTCATGTGTCCCTGCCACGGCAGCCAGTACGACGCCACAGGCAAAGTCGTGAGAGGTCCCGCACCCCTGTCGCTCGCCCTGGCCAATGTGAGCGTCGAAAACGACAACGTGTTCGTGAGCCAATGGACTGACACCGATTTCCGCACGGGCGACAAGCCCTGGTGGGCCTGATCACTCTCGCTTTCTTCGCCCCTTTCCGTTTCCAGCCACCAATGCGTCGCCTCCTTTCGCCTTTATTCGCCGCCCTGATCGTGGGCATCACCGTGCTGACCGCCCCCAACGCCAGTTGGGCCTACCCCTTCTGGGCCCAGCAGAATTACGACTCTCCAAGGGAAGCCACTGGAAAGATCGTTTGCGCCAACTGCCATCTTGCCCAGAAACTCACCCAAGCCGAGGTACCCCAGGCGGTCTTGCCCGACAGCGTGTTCAAAGCTGTCGTGAAGATTCCTTATGACACAGCCGTTCCCGAGATCGGTGCCGACGGCAGTGAAGTGCCCCTCCAAGTCGGCGCCGTGGTGATGCTTCCCGATGGTTTCACCCTGGCACCGCAAGACCGCTGGACGGATGACATCAAGGAAGAAACCGAAGGCGTCTACTTCAGTGAATACAGCGACGATCAGCCCAATGTGATCCTTGTCGGTCCGATCCCCGGTGATCAGCACCAGGAGATCGTCTTCCCAGTTCTGTCACCAGATCCTGCCACTGACAGCAACATCCATTTCGGCAAATACTCCATTCACGTGGGGGGCAACCGTGGCCGTGGCCAGGTGTACCCCACGGGTGAAAAGAGCAACAACACCGTATTCACAGCGCCGTCCACCGGAACCGTGAGTTCCATCGAAGCGGGTGAAAACGGAGCGAGCGTGGTGACCATCGCTTCAGCAGATGGCAGTGAGCTGTCTGAAACCATTCCTGTTGGACCGGCATTGATCGTGTCCGTCGGCGATGCCGTTGAAGCGGGTGCTCCAATCACCAATGATCCCAATGTGGGTGGCTTTGGTCAGCTCGATACCGAAGTGGTTCTCCAGAACCCTGTGAGGATCTATGGCCTGCTGGCCTTCTTCGCAGCCGTGGCCCTAGCCCAGATCATGCTGGTGCTGAAGAAAAAGCAGTTTGAAAAAGTGCAGGCTGCGGAGGGCTTTTGAATTCGGTGTTGGTTTCTGCCGTCTTCACCTCCCCTGGGCCCGAGCTCTTTCAGCTCGGGCCTTTCGTTCTTCGCTGGTATGGCCTTCTCATTGCACTAGCCGTGCTGATTGGCCTGAATCTCTCCAGCTGGCTGGCCCGTCAACGTGGTCTTGATGGATCATTAATCAGTGACCTCTTACCCATTCTCGTGCTCGCATCTGTTGTCGGAGCGCGGATGTACTACGTGACCTTTGAGTGGCGGTCGTATCAGAGTTCTTGGTGGGATGCTTTTGCCATCTGGCGGGGAGGGATTGCCATCCATGGAGCCTTGATCGCGGGAACGCTCTCGGTGATCGTGTTCTGCCGATGGCGACGCGTTCCCTTTTGGGATGTTCTGGATGTGTTGGTGCCCTCTGTGATTCTCGGGCAAGCCATCGGTCGATGGGGCAACTTTTTTAACTCAGAGGCTTTTGGAGTTCCTACGGATCTTCCCTGGAAACTCTTGGTTCCTTTTGCCAACCGGCCGAGAGTTTTCGCGGATTCGGAGTTCTTTCACCCCACATTCCTCTACGAATCTCTCTGGAATCTGGCTCTTTTTTTTGGGCTCATTGTTTTGTTCAGACTTGGGCAGCGAGGCCGAATTCAGTTGCCATCTGGCGCCTTGAGCTGCTTCTATCTCCTCGGATACAGCCTCGGACGGATCTGGATTGAGGGCCTGCGCATCGATCCCCTCTGCCTTGGGGGGCAACCACCTTTTTGCGAAGGGGGCCTGCGGATCGCCCAGTTAATGAGCCTCGCGCTGATGGCCGTCGCCTCGGCTGGGCTGTTTTGGCTCTATGGACGCCGCGCATCTCTACCTGATCCAGGTCTCCGCCGGGTCGACCCTTCATGACAACCATCTCCATCGTTGGAGCCGGGCCCGGCGCTCCCGACCTGCTCACCCGCAGAGCCGAACAGAGAATTCAATCGGCGGATGTACTGATCTGGACCGATTCCCTTGTGTCACCCGAGATTGCCGCCTTGGCATCAGACCATTGCGAACGAATTCGTACCAGCACACTCACGCTCGAGCAGGTCATCCCCCTGATGATCGATCGATCGAGCCAGGGCTCGCGTGTTGTCCGCCTACATGACGGCGATCCCTGCCTCTACAGCGCACTGAACGAACAAATCTGCGCACTTGCCGATGCTGGTATCACAGTCGAGGTTGTGCCTGGGATCAGCGCCTATCAAGCCACCGCTGCGGCCATCAATGCGGAGCTGACCATTCCCGGCGTGGTACAGACGATCGTGCTTGGTCGCACCGGCGGCCGCACAGGGGTTCCTGAGCGAGAACAGCTGGATCATCTCGCCAGATTGCAAGCTTCGCTTTGCCTATATCTCAGTGCGCGTCATGTTGATGAGGTTCAGTCCACGCTTCTCCAGCATTACCCAGCTGACACACCTGTCGCGATCGGCTACAGGGTGAGCTGGCCCGATCAGTCAATCGATGTGGTGCCGCTTAAGGCGATGGCCGATGCAACAAGGGCAAGAAAGCTGATCCGCACCACGCTGTATGTGATCAGCCCTGCACTTCGGGAACGAAACGGTTCCGAGCGGTCGCGTCTCTATTCCCCCGAGCACGACCACCTGTTCAGACCGCGCGGCGGAGACTGAGTCGCAGTTGGTGGTTTAAGATTAGGTTGTGCGGGCGATTAGCACAGTGGTAGCGCACTTCCTTCACACGGAAGGGGTCACTGGTTCGAATCCAGTATCGCCCATGATTCATCAAAATCTTAATTTTTTCTTAGAGTCGATAGTAAGTAATTTTACGTATAAAATCACAGGCAAGCATTATTATCCGACGACGTCATAGATCAGGAGACCAATGCACTCCGACGAGTCAACTGATCAAACAGAATCAGGTTTGAAGAATGTCGGCAAATGCCTGATGACAGCAAGGCAAAATGCTGGACTCAGTGCGGTGGAACTGGCTGATTCCCTGCACATGGGTCATGAGCAGCTGGACGCACTGGAGAATGGGGACAGAGACCGATTACCAGAACCGGTTTTCATCAAAGCCATGACTCGGCGTGTCGCAGCAAAGCTACAGATTGATTCAGACCCTCTCATTCGTGAACTGTCAATCGCACTCACAGAAAGAGATGCAGCTTCACAAAAGATGGGGTCTCTGAAACCTCAACGGTCAACCTCTCAACCATCTCCATCGACATCACCTTCCAGGTTGACCAACATCTCAGCCTTCTGGAAGACCACGGCCACCATTGCCGTACTGGCCGGGATCGGTGTCGTCAGTGCTTTTGCATTCACCAAGCAGCAACAAACTCCCCCCCCGACCCTTGCGACCGAGGCAACCTCACGTCCAGTTCCGCTAATTGAATCTGAGCAAGTTGTGCCCACTGAGAGGCAAATGTCTGAGGACCTCGGATCCAAGCCTTCCGCTATCACCATCACAAGTCGAGAACCCAGCTGGCTGGAGGTCCGAAACGCCGAGCGCGAGACGATCTACAAGGGAATGCTCGATAAGGAGAAGAGATTGACTGTCAATCCCGGGGACGAGATTTATGCAGGACGCCCAGATCTCGTTCTATTCAGCGATGGAGACAAGCCCCCTCAACCACTCGGCGACATCAGCGATGTTCGCTGGCACAAGATCAATCTTGAACCCTGACCTTCAGGTTGAGTCCGGTGACCTCCCTGACAATGTCCTCACAACTTTCCAAGCTCCATTGTTCAAGGCTGAGATTCTGATTGAGACGTTCAGGAACCAGCTTCAGGATGATTGAGCTAGCTGTAATTTCCACCTCAAGAGTCTCCACGACAGGGTCTGGACGCCGATCAAGGGCTGCGGCCAATCGAAGCAAGAGGGCCATCTCTGAAACAGTGCGGCGGTTGTGCCGTGTCTGCAGCGCCTGCCAGGCCTCATGCCGTTTCTTCGGCAAGCTGCGGCGGTGGTAGCGAGCGATCGCAGCAATCATTAAATGCTCGGATTCTGAGTAGCCGAGCAGTTCTCCATGCCGAATCAGATACCAAGAATGCTTGTGATACGCGCTGAGATTGATGTGCTGGCCACAGGCATGAAGCAAGGAGGCAGCCCACAGCAGATCACGACCTGAGCCATCGTCTTGATGCAGTCGCCCCCTGGTGCTGTCGTAAAGACTGAGAGCATGAGTGGCAACCCGTTCAGCACGGACACGGTTCACTGCGAATCGCTGGGCCTGATGCATCACCGTGCGCTGACGGATGCTGCTCTGGAAGCTGAAGCGATCCTCCAGTAGTCCGTGGCGCAGCATCCAGTCCACAATCAAGCCTTCTCTCAGTGCCCTTTCACTGAGAACCAGCTCTCCAACATCCAGCATCTGCATGGTGGTTTGAAGAATCAAAGCACCAGGAACAATGATCTCCGCCCGTCTGTCGTTGATCGGCGCCAAGTCTCGGCGTTGCGCAGGAGTCATCACCACTAACCGCTCCACAACGCGATCCAAGCGCTGCTTGGAGACCTTGTATCCATGCAGCTTCAGCGGCGGCCGATCGTCCTCAGTGGCTGCCAGAGCACCAATGGCCATAGCTGTACCGCTGGTAGCAACCAGAACGGGCTTCTCACCCGGTTTGATCCGTCTGTGAACCTTATCGACGGCTGGCTCGAGTGATCCCTGAATGAATGCCTGAAGGAACGATCGCCGGTTCGGCGGAATCGGATCATCTTTCACGAAATCTCTCTGCAAACGCACCGCACCCACCCGGGTGCTGGTCAGAGCACGCGCATCACGACCATCCGCCAGGATCAACTCAGTGGATCCACCGCCGATGTCCAGCACGAGATGGGGACGATCGCCAAAGGGCATCCCGGACAGAACCCCGAGATAGATCAGGCGAGCCTCCTCGGGACCGCTCACCAGATCCACATCAAGCCCAAGCTGATCCTGCACCGTTTGCAGGAAATCCCGACCATTGGGAGCTTCACGAACAGCACTGGTGGCAGCGATCACGATCTGTTCCACCTGGTGGCTGATCGCCAGTTCCTTGAAGCGACGAAGACTTTCAAGTCCTCGATCCATCGCTTCAGGCGTCAGCTGGCCTGTGTCCGGATCCTTCTCACCCAACCGGGTGGTTGATTTCTCCGCCAGTTCAATGCTGAACGTCCTCAGTGAGGCATCCACTGATGCCACCAGCATGTGGGTGGAATTCGTGCCGACATCGATGGCTGCAATCTTCCGCAGGCGTTGAGCCGATGGAGAGCTTTCGGACATCTCATGATTGAGCTGCCGGCTGTTCTGGTCCATCGCAGTCTCAAGAAAAGGCTCGGCACCTGGCATGGAGCACCGTGATGGAAACACGCCCACTTTGCCATCGGCACCAGGGGCCCCATGCGCTGATTAAGGTTTAAGAAATTCAAGCCCTTCAACCCAGTCCGTGACCGGCACGCTCTCCTCCCGCCTCACGTCCCCCTGGGTGGCCCTATTGCGCTGGAACAAACCCAGTGGCCGTTTAATCCTTTTAATACCCGCCGGATGGAGCCTCTGGCTGAATCCGGCGGGAACTCCATCCCTGCAGCTCATCCTGCAAATCCTGGTCGGAGGACTCTCCGTCAGTGCAGCAGGCTGCATTGCCAACGACCTCTGGGACCAAAGATTCGACCGTGAGGTGGCACGCACCAGTCAAAGGCCGTTAGCCCGTGGGGATCTCAACCGTGTGCAGGCCTTCACTCTGCTCACCGTCCTGCTGACGCTGGCGCTGATGGTGGTGATCAGCCTGCCTGGAGATGTGCGACTTCTCTGCCTCCAATTAGCGTTTTTAGCCTTACCGCCGATCCTCCTTTACCCCTCCGCCAAGCGCTGGTTTCCCTTTCCACAGGCCGTCCTTGCTCTGTGCTGGGGTTTCGCTGTCCTGATTCCATGGGCTGCAGCCACTGGGTCCCTGAGTCTCAGCCTGCCGCTGGTTGCCACCTGGGGGGCAACACTCTGCTGGACCTTCAGTTTCGACACCGTGTACGCGATGGCGGACCGCCCTGACGACGCCAAGCTCAAGCTCCACAGCAGCGCATTGACCCTCGGGGATTCCGCCGTGAAGGTTGTACGCGCTGGGTATGGACTGACAGCTGCAGGGATCGCTGTTGCAGCCTCTGCTATGCAATCGGGGGTGATCTTCTGGATCTTTTGGAGTGTTGCCTGCATCGCCCTCTGGCGTTCAACCCTCCCCCTGAAGGCGGAAGAACAGCAAGCTGGCTCTGTGTACGCCAAACACTTCGCCAGGCAAGTGCAAATCGGCACTCTGTTGCTCGCCGGGGTCATCCTCAGCCGGTTGGGTTGATGCCACGAATCAAGGCCCCCGTTGTTCAACCGCCGTCACTTAGGCGCGGCGATGCTGTTGCCATCACGGCACCCAGTTCGGCTCTACGCGATGACGACAGCCTGAAACGCGGAATCACCGTGCTCGAATCCTGGGGACTCAAAGTGCAACCCCATCAGCTTGATGCGCGGCACTGGGGATATCTGTCTGGCACCGACCAGCAACGCAGAGCCGACCTCGATCAGCGACCGACCCCACCCCTGCTGGCTTGCGCCCGCGGTGGTTGGGGAGCAGCACGACTGCTCGAACAATCCTGGTCCTGGAGCGCTGGCTGGCTTCTCGGATTCTCCGACATCACGGCCTTGCTCTGTTCAAGGCTCGCCCAGGGCGTCGGAGGAGGCGTGCACGGTCCTTTGGTGACAACCCTGGCCGATGAACCCGACTGGAGCCAGCAACGCCTCCAGGAACTGCTCTTTGATCGGATGGCACCCGATCTCAACGGGGAGACCTGGGTGGGCGGGAAAGCGCAAGGTCCACTGCTCACCGCCAATCTCACCGTGGCATCTCACCTGCTGGGCAGTTCCCATCTGCCCGATATGAGGGGCATGATCCTCGTGATCGAGGACGTCGGTGAAGCTCCTTACCGCCTCGACAGGATGCTGACGCATTGGCGCCTGGCGGGCAGTCTTCAGGGTCTGGCAGGCCTGGGGCTGGGACGGTTCAGCGGCTGCGAGGATTCCAACCTTTCAGCGAGCGCGGAAGAAACGTTCAGCCTGGAGCAAGTCCTGAAGGAACGCACTGTCGATCTGGGCATTCCCGTGATTTCCGGGTTGCCGGTCGGGCATGGCCCAGGAGGCAATGCAGCCCTGCCAGTGGGCGTTCCAGCCTGCCTTGATGCCAACCGGGGAATCCTGAGCCTCGACCTGCCGGATCAGCGCTGAGCCAAGACCGCAGCAGCCACAATGAGATCGAACGGTGTGGTCACCTTGATGTTTCCTGGCCCTGCGTCGAGTACCCGCACCGCCCAGCCAAGACGCTCAAACAACGAGGCATCGTCGGTGACCACCCAGTTGCGGGCTCTCGCCTGGGCATGACCTTCGCGCAGTTCTGACACTGAGAATCCCTGGGGCGTCTGGGCGGCCCATAGCTCAGAACGATCGGGAGTGTCAGTGATCACGCCCTGGGAGTCAACACGCTTGATGGTGTCACTCACAGGGGTTGCAGCGATGACCGCACCGCCCTGAATGAGCACCTCAGTACAGCGATTGAACACCTGCGGAGCCACAAGGCATCGGGCACCGTCATGAATGAGCACCTGGCGTGCGTCCTGGGGTAGGGCCTGCAAGCCTCGCTCCACCGACTCCTGCCGGGTACTACCTCCTTCAATCCAGGTCACCGGTTGCGGGGCTTGGGCGAACAAGGCAGCCATGGCGGGTTGGTCCACAGGTTGGCCGATCACGCCGATCCAATGGATGGACTCAGCTGCGAAGGCGGCCTCGAGGGTCCAGGCGAGGACCGGGCGACCATTCACAGGAAGCAGAAGTTTGTTGCGATCCGCCCCCATGCGCCGGCCACTGCCCGCTGCAGCAATCAACAGATGCACAAGCGACTCCTGCTGATAGCAGGCTGAAACGGCCTCCATACAATCAGCACGCACCCTCTGTGCTGCCGCTTCATGCGCGTTCTTGCTATCAGCCCCGGAAGCCTGCAGCAGCAGCTGGAGCGACTTCCTGCCGTCGCAGCCGTCGCCGAACAGCTCGAAGCCCAGATCCAGGTGGCCTGCGAGCCGGCCCATCGAGCGCTGTGGACCTTGCTTCCTGCTGTTGAAAAAGTGATTCCCTTCCCCTTTGCGGGAGATCCCAATCTCGCTGAATGGGCCAATCTTCTTGGGCTTGTGCGCGAACCCGATTTCCAAGCCTGTCTGAATTTTGCGACCGGACGTCAGGTCAACCTGATGCTTTCGATGAGCCATATCCCCGTTCGTGTGGCAACTGAGGGGTTCTCCAGCACCGCCTTGGTGTCCACTGACCAGGGATGGAAACCCCAGAGATTCGCATCGTTTCTCAAACCCCTGGGCCTGTCCCTGAAAGCAGACGATTTTCGCCTCAGCCTGCCGGCCGAAGCCATGGAGGCCGCCCGCCAGCGACAACCACCCGGAGAGGGACCGCTCCTGCTGTTGGCACCGGATGACTCCGCCAATGACTGGCCCGAAGAGCGTTGGCAGTCTTTGCCCGAGAAGATTCGTGAGCGCTTGCCACAGCTGCGCTGCGAGGTTCTCACCCCCCAAGCACCGTTCGCTCAACGTGCGGCAGCTGTGGCCTGCGCCGATGTTGTTCTGAGCAGCTGCGCGATCACCCAACTGCTATCGGCATACTGCGGCGTTGCCCTGGTGGCGATGGGATCCTCGACCGATAGCCTGCCCTCAAGGGACGTCATCCGGGTCCTACCTGGCGATCGACGGGGCTTGAGCACCGAGGAGGTGATGAAAGCCCTCGGTTTCTAATGAACAAACCGCGACGCCAACAAGTCTCGCGCCGATTGAAAACTGGCCAGCGTCGCCGCCAACTACAGCTCCTGGCCCGCCCATGGCTGCTGCCGGTACTGGCGCTCACGGCCGTGATTCTCAGTGGCGCTATCGGTTACCGCATCACCGAAGGCTGGGACTGGGGTGATTGCCTGTGGATGGTACTGATCACCATCAGCACCATCGGCTACGGCGAGGTGGAGCCACTGTCCCAGGCAGGACGTTTAGTCACCGTGCTGATCATCGCCGGCGGACTGTTGGTGGTCCAGCTCACGATCCAACGGGTGCTGGGACTGTCACAATCCGGCTACTTCCGCCAAGTGCGGGATATTCGATTCCGTCGGATGCTGCGGCGCATGCACGACCACGTGATTCTCTGTGGATATGGCCGGATCGGTAAGGAGATCGGTGAGCAGCTGCTGCTTGAGAACGTTCCGATTCTCGTGGTGGAAATGGATCCAAAACGACAGAGAGCTGCGCAGGAACGAGGACTACAGGTGCTTCAAGCCGATGCAACACTTGATGAAACACTCCTGGAGGCAGGGCTTGACCGCTGCCGAAGCCTGGTGACGGCACTACCCAGCAATGCCGCCAATCTTTATGTGATTCTCAGCGCGAGAGGCCTTCGGAACAACTGCCGGCTGATCGCCAGAGCCGACAGTGATGAGGCCGCCTCCAAACTGGAACTCGCCGGAGCCTCCGTGGTGGTGAGTCCCTACGTCGCCGGAGGCCGGGTCATGGCAGCCACGGCCCTGCGGCCCATCGGCGTTGACTTCATGGATCTACTGGCAGGCTCTGACTGCGAAATCGAGGAGTTCCGATTGAGCCAGGATCCTCTCGTGATGAACCAGCTTTGCAATCGGAGCCTCGCGGAACTGGCGCTCGATCGTCGCAGTGGCGCCATGCTGCTTGCCATCCGCGAGAACAGCACACTGATCGCCAATCCCAGCAGCAGCATGACCCTGGCACCGGGACAGATGCTTGTGGTGATGGGCAGCCAAGATCAACTGACTGCGTTCAGGACGATCCTGGGAGACGCCATCGACACCGTGGAAACCATGAGCGGAGTCACTCCTAAGGATTGACCGATCTCTGAATTCAGCGTGGCTGAGGCTGATGCTTACGATCGTTCGGCTGCAGAGATCGGATGAACCCAACCCGGACCCTCGATGGTCAAACCGCCCTTGTGACCGGTGCCAGCCGGGGAATCGGGCGTGCCGTGGCTCTGGCCCTGGCTAAATGTGGCGCGGAAGTTGTGGTGAATTACGCCAGCTCCCCGGATGCGGCCGAAGCCGTGGTGAAGGAGATCGAAAGCATGGGGCAAAAGGGCTATGCCCTTCAGGCCGACGTGGGCGATGAAGACGCCGTGGACGCACTGATCAAAACGGTGCTTGAGCGCAGCGGTCGCATCGATGTACTAGTCAATAACGCGGGCATCACGCGCGATGGGCTGCTGATGCGGATGAAATCCACCGACTGGAACGCGGTGATCAATCTCAATCTCACCGGAGTGTTTCTCTGCACCCGCGCTGTGACCCGGCCGATGCTCAAGCAAAAAAGCGGTCGGATCATCAACATCACCTCAGTCGTTGGACTGATGGGCAATGCAGGGCAGGCTAATTACGCAGCTGCCAAGGCCGGTGTCGTGGGCCTGACCCGCAGTGCTGCGAAGGAAATGGCAAGCCGGGGTATCACGGTGAATGCCGTAGCCCCAGGATTCATCGCCACCGACATGACCAAGGACCTTGACAGCGAGGGCATTCTCACTGCTATCCCGCTCGGGACGTTCGGGACCCCGGAGCAGGTGGCAGGGGCGGTGCGCTTCCTTGCCGCAGATTCGGCCGCTGCTTACATCACCGGGCAGGTTCTTCAGGTGGATGGCGGCATGGTGATGGGTTGAGCTCAATCCCTCGGTTCAATCGCAGATTTTAAGGGGTTGTTCCAGGTTCAATGGGCTGCACCAGCTCATCTCTGAGCCTGCGAATTTTCTGCAGCAGCTTGTACCGCCGTCTTCGCTCTGTCGCTGTGAGAAAGATCCGCAGTGGCACGTAGACCAGCGCCATGATCCCGGCTAGACCGGTCATCAGAACGAAGAACAGCGCGCCTGAATCGTTCATGGTTCAACGCTACCGAGCAGTCTTCGTTCTGGTGGGCCTGAACAGAGAAAGATTCGGCTTTCCCCACTTCAGGAACCGCCCGAGGCGCCCTGCCGCTGTGGGACATTGACCAACGGGTAAGTGTCACTCATGGCCAAACTTCTCAGTTTTTCGGATGAATCTCGCGCCGCACTGGAGCGAGGCATGAATGCTCTCGCCGATGCCGTGCGCGTCACGATCGGCCCCCGTGGACGCAACGTGGTGCTGGAGAAAAGCTTCGGAGCTCCCGATATCGTCAATGACGGCGACACGATCGCCAAGGAAATTGAACTCGAAGATCCTTTTGAAAACATCGGTGCCAAACTGATTCAACAGGTGGCCTCGAAGACGAAGGACAAAGCCGGTGATGGCACGACGACTGCGACCGTTTTGGCGCAGGCCATGGTGGAGGAAGGTCTACGCAACACCGCAGCCGGTGCCAGCCCGATCGAGCTCCGTCGTGGCATGGAGAAAGCCGTCGCTCTGATCGTTGAAGGTCTCGCCGAGCGCAGCCAGTCCGTCAGTGGAGATGCCATCCGGCAGGTGGCCACAGTGAGTGCCGGAGGCGATGAAGAAGTTGGCCACATGGTGGCTGAAGCCATGGACAAGGTCACCGTCGATGGGGTGATCACCGTCGAGGAATCAAAGTCGTTGGCCACGGAGCTGGAGGTCACCGAAGGAATGGCCTTCGATCGGGGTTACAGCTCGCCTTATTTCGTCACCGATGGTGATCGTCAGATCTGTGAGTTCGAAAATGCTCTGCTGCTGCTGACCGATCGCAAGATCAGTGCCGTGGCTGATCTCGTGCCGATTCTTGAGACGGTTCAAAAAACCGGATCTCCCCTGGTGATCCTGGCCGAGGAAGTCGATGGAGAGGCCTTGGCAACCCTGGTCGTGAACAAAAACCGCGGCGTGCTTCAGGTGGCCGCTGTGCGTGCACCCTCCTTCGGCGAGCGCCGCAAAGCGGCCCTTGCCGACATCGCCATCCTCACCGGTGGAACCGTGATCAGCGAAGACCGAGCCATGACGCTCGACAAGGTGACCCTGGAGGATCTTGGCCGCGTCCGCCGCATCACCATCAGCAAGGAAGAAACCACCATCGTCGCTAGCGAAGACAGCCGTGATGCCGTCGCTGAGCGTGTGGCGTCCATCCGCAGGGAATTGGACAACACCGACTCCGAGTACGACCGCGAGAAGCTCAACGAGCGAATCGCCAAACTCGCCGGCGGTGTGGCCGTGATCAAGGTCGGAGCTCCGACGGAAACCGAGCTCAAGAACCGCAAACTGCGGATCGAAGATGCCCTGAATGCCACCAGAGCCGCCGTTGAAGAAGGCATCGTGGCCGGCGGTGGCAGCACATTGATCCAACTAGCCGGATCCTTGAACGGGCTGGCTGAGCAACTGCACGGTGATCAGCGCACCGGGGTCGAGATTGTGCGTCGGGCTCTGAGTGCACCTCTGCGGCAGATCGCGATCAATGCAGGGGCCAATGGCGATGTGGTTATCGAGCAGGTGCAGCGCACCGGCCAGGGCTTCAATGCACTCTCAGGTGCTTATGAAAACCTCCTGGAAGCTGGCATCCTTGACGCCGCCAAAGTGGTGAGACTGGGCCTGCAGGATGCGGTTTCCATCGCGTCGCTGCTGATTACGACCGAAGTAGTGGTGGCCGATAAGCCCGAACCTCCTGCAGCTCCTGCACCTGGTGGCGATCCCATGGGCGGAATGGGCGGAATGGGCGGAATGGGCGGAATGGGCATGCCCGGAATGATGTGATTGCACTCACGCCCGTCTGATGCGCATGATCCGATGATCAGAACGCACGAATCAGGCGGGCGTGAATACGGCACACCGCCAACGCCTCTCGAGGTGGCTTGCTGCAAAGCTGTCCCAACTCCCGGTTGAGAGCTTGAAGCTCTCCCATCGGCAGGCTTGCCATCGGCAGCCCGAACACAAATCCAGTCATCAAGACTGGGAGGACAACCAGGCGAGCCACGACCGAGTCTCACAGGACTCAATCAGTTTGCCTGGTGATGTGTCGGTGATAAGACGCCACCTGAAGATCCACACCCGTAATCGCGGTGCCCACAACCACTGCATCAGCGCCCTCGTCGATGGCTTCGCTAGCGGTCTGCGGAGACGCGATACCTCCCTCACAGATCAACATTGTTTCCGCTGAAAGCTGAGCGCGTAACGGCTTCAAAAGATGCAAGCCGGGCGGTCTCGACTCTTTGGTCTGTTCGGTGTAGCCAAACAGGGTGGTGCCAATCCAGTCGCATCCCAAGGCCGCGGCTCTCAAGCCGTTTTCCACGCTGTCGACATCGGCCATCAACGGCGCTCCGAGATCATCCTTGGCCCGTTTCACCAGGCTCTCTAAGTCCTCACCATTGGGCCTAGACCGATCAGTTGCATCGAGCGCCACCACATCAGCACCAGCCCCCCAAACAGCTTTCACTTCGTGCCAGCGCGGCGTGATGTAAACCGAGCTATCTGCCCAAGAACGCTTCCAAAGTCCAATAATCAGAGCGTTCGGACAACGTTCGCGTACTGCACCGATGTGCTCAGGACTCTCCAACCTGACGCCGATGGCACCGTTTCGCAATGAGGCTTCGGCCATGGCGGCGATGACATCGGGATGACGCATCGGTGAGCCCTCAGGCGCCTGAACGGACACGATCAGCCCATGGTTGAGTTGCTGCCGATTGAACCCAGCGCCGCAAGACGAAGTCATCAGGAGGCTTTGTGGGATTCAGGGAGTGGGAGCGGCTTGAGCCAGCGGCGCAGTCGGTGAGGGCTAGCGATTGGAACAGGAACAACAGAAGCAGGCACTGAATGCGCTTGCTCCTTCAGCTCTAAAGGCTCCTGCTCCTTCAGCTCTAAAGGCTCCTGCTCCTTCAGCTCCGCGCCTGTCTGTCCTAGACCCAGGATGCGGTCCACCTCATCTTGAGACACCTCTATAGGAGGTAGCTCTGAATTGTCCTGAGGGACCTCCGACTGAATCATGGTCTGATCGGCACCAGGCAAAGAGGCCACTCCATAACGGTGAACCCACTGAAGTTCCAGACGCTGTAATCGCCGAATATCACCCTCCTGCCGCGATTGCTCGATCTGACGCTGCAAGGAGATCTGGCGAGGGTCCTGATGCTGGTAAGGAGAGAAAGTCACGGGATCAGGCGAGCTTGCGATTGAGCAGGGGGCGAATGAGAAGAAACAGGCCGGCTGTCAGCAGAGAAAGCACAAGCAGACAGGTGGTGCCGGTCACATCCCCGTAGGGAGCTTCCAGAAGAACGGAAGAAAGATCCAACGGACCGGCATAGGCGGCACGGATGGGTTCTATCGCGAAGGTAAGGGGATTCAGCGCTGCTAGCCAGCCCAACCAGGGAGGCATGTAACTAAGGGGAGCCAAGGCGGTACTGGCGAACAAAAGAGGCAAGTTCGCTACGAAGATCACGGCGATCAGCTCGATATGACCGGGAAGCGCGAAGGCGAGCCCGAGGCTCAAGGCGGTCACAGCAAACACCAGCAGCAGAAGCGTGACCATCACGAGAACAAGACCTGCCGCTCCTGGCCAGCCGTATCCAAGAAGTGAGGCCGTGATCATGATTGCCAGACTCTGCACAAGGCTCAAGGTGGTGATGTAGATCACAGAGGCGAGCACAATCGAACTGCGACTGCGCAATGGAGCCACAAGCAGGCGATTGAGGAAACCGAATTCCCGATCAAACATCACCGGTAAGCCGGCATTGAGAGCTCCGCTGAACGCTGTGAACACAATCACCCCAGCACCCAGGAACCGCCCGTAACTCACACCGCCGGGCAGAAGGCCTTCCGGAGCTCTGGAAAACAAAGCGCCGAACAGAACCAGCCAGATCAAAGGCTGAAGGATCCCCGCCACCAGGGTGGACGGTCGCCGCTGAAGTTGGACGAACAGCCTGCGGGTGAGAGCGCCTGTCTCCTGGGCAAGCTCAGACATGGCGGAGCGTTGGTACTGCCGTGGGGTGGAGAGATCGAAAGCAGGGTTGGTCATGAATCAGAACAACGAAAAAAAGCAACCGTGTTGAAGCTTCAACGCATCGACTGTCGACGCTCCTGCTTGGGATCACGCTGACCGACCACCGCAAGTTCGGCATCCATCAGGGTGCGGCCCGTCGCCTGCAGGTAGACATCATCCAGGCTTGGTCGACTCTGGGCCAGGGAGAACACGGGAAGATCGCTTTCACCCAGGCGCTGCTTGAGGCGGGGGAGGACATGGTCTCCATCCACAACAAGGTTCAAGGAATGTCCTTGAGCCCTGTTGATCACGATCCTGCGCACGCCTTCAACGGCATCCAGAAGCTCACGGACCCTTTCCGCCTCAGTTTGATTACTGAATTCACGCACACGCAGCGTGACGCGATCGCCTCCAAGGGCACATTTCAGCTCTTCGGGGGACCCCTCAGCAATCACCCGACCAGCGTCGATGATCGCCATGCGTTCGGCCAGGGCCTCAACCTCCTCGAGGTAATGACTGCTGAGCAGGATGGTTGTGCCTTGGTCCCTGAGGTCCTGAAGCACATCCCAGATCACGGCGCGACTCTCGAGATCAAGGCCAACGGTGGGCTCATCAAGCACCAAAAGGCGTGGAGAATGCAATAAACCAGCAGCAAGATCCAACCGGCGCCGCATCCCACCGGAATAGGTTCCGCAGCGCCGGTCAATCCAATCCCCCATCGAAAGACGCTGAATCAGATCATCGATGCGCTGATTCCTGTCCAATCTGGGCAGGTGATAAAGATCGCCCTGCAAAGCCAGAAGTTCACGACCTGTGAGGATTTTGTCGATCGCCACCTCTTGGGCCACGTACCCAAGGATCTGTCGTACTTGACGGGGGTTCTGCAACGCATCGACTCCGGCCACAATCACCCGACCGTGATCGGGTGATAGCAGCGTGGCGAGGATGCGCAATGTCGTGGTTTTACCAGCCCCATTGGGACCGAGAAATCCGTAGAGGCAGCCTTCAGGAACAGCGAGAGTGAGATCCGTCAGAGCCGGAACCATCCCGTAGGACTTCACCAGATGATCCAGCTCAATCAGTGACATCCCGTCCTAGGAAACACGTGGGGCAAAATCTAGGCACTGATGCCGGAGAAGCCGCTCGGGAAGGAAGCAATCCAGCTTCTTAGCTGTAGGTCAAATAATGCAGCACCTGATTGACGGCTGAAGATCAGGAGCAGACAGATCCCGAAGAGATAGAGAATCGACCAGCGGAACAGGCCCTTGGCGCGCTCGGTGCTGTCGGGCTCATCAGCGAGCCGTTCAACCATTTGCAACAGCCTTCCATTGAAAGGAAGCAGAAGCAGGCCGTACAGCAAGCCCCCTTCAGGGAGAGCCCAAACTCCCAAAAAGCTGATGATCACCGTTGCCCACCCATAACGACGAATTGCCCGCGCCGTCACAAGCGGCCCTTTCACCACCGGCAACATGGGGATGCCTACGGCGCGGTAGTCATCGCGCAGCAATAAGGCGAGAGCCCAGAAATGGGCAGGAGTCCACACCATCACCAAGGCGAACAACCACCAACCACCGAGGCCGACATGTCCGGTAGCTGCAGCGGCTCCGACCAACGGTGGAATCGCCCCAGCTACCCCTCCGATCACAATGTTTTGAGGTGTCCGAGGCTTGAGGAGAGCTGTGTAGAGCAGCACATAGCTGCATAGCCCCAGTAGCGAAAGTCCCGCAGCAAGGCAGTTCACCCCGCTCACCAGCAGGGTTGCAGCGGCTAGTGCGCAGGAGACCGCGCCTGCGAAGGCCGCTGAGGGAGACAGGCGGCCCGATGGCAGGGCTCGTCCACTGGTGCGCTGCATTCGGCCGTCGAGCTCTTGCTCCCAAAGACAGTTGAGAACACCGGCAGCTGCAGCAGCGAGGGCACCTCCACCCAGGGTGCAGACAAGCCGAGGCGACGACAGCGGCCAACCTTCCGTGAGCGCCATTCCCCCAAGGGTGGTGGCCAGCAGAAGAGGAATCAGGCGTGGCTTGGCCACCTCCAACCAGGGAGGAAGCTTGATACGTTTTCTCGAGGGAACAACCTGCTCCCGAGTGAGCGGGACTGCTGTGGCGGATGAACTAGCCATGACAAGTCTCCAGAATTGATGAGTCGAGGACGACAGGACGGGGTGCCGATGACGCCGGAGGACGACGGCAGGTGAGAGCGGAAAGCACGGCCACCAAAAGACAGGCCACGAGCTGATGTCCCACAGTCAATGCCGGCTGGGCCAAGCCCATGCGCAACGTCGACACCCCGAGAGCGACCTGGGCTGCCACCAGAGAAAGCGCCATGAGCAGCAGCGGCCACTGCTGCCGGGCCCAGCCACCGGCGAGCAGGGCCACGACAACAAACAGAGCGACAGCGGTTGCCACAGGAGTTGCAAAGGATCGATGCCAGTGCAGCCATTGGCAGGACTGACCAGTCTCAAGACAGCGCTGAGCTGCCCAGGACGTTGCCATCCGCCCCCCGACAAGACTCTGAGCGGTGACAGCAAAAACGCTCATCCCCCCGAGCCAGGGCCACCAACGCGGGGCAGAAGCAGCTTCGGAGTCGCTCAATAAAACTTGGGTTAGGCCGCTCACAGAGATCACAAGGGTCAACGCGAGTGCCAGATGGGCCGTCACGACGGCCGACGGCAAGAGCTGAAGCACGGTGAGAGCCCCCAGGCCTCCCTGCAGAGCCACCATCAGCACTAGGAAACCGCTGAAGGGAAGAAGCCAGGCCGGCAGATTGCGTCGATGCCACCCAACAACAGCGAGCTGCACAAGCAGAGCGACGCCCACCACAAACGCATCGAGCCGGTGAAACCATTCCAGAAAGACCTGCAGATTCATCTGCCGACCTGGAAGGAACGTCCCGTAGCAGAGAGGCCAGTCAGGACAGGCCAGACCGGCCTCCATCACACGGGTGGCACCACCGATGACGACCAGGGCTACGAGGGCCACCACCAAATGCGCTGCAAGCTGAGCGAGACGGAGTCGGATCGAACCCATGGACGATGCAGTCAACGCCGGCTCCGCGGAAAACCTGGGATATCCAAAACGTAGCGATTTGAATCAGAACGACACGCTCTTTGCAGAAGTACAACATCAAGTCTTCTGATTAATGCGATTTCGCTGACATGAGAGGGATCATGCAAGTCAAAACGAAGGAATTTCAGGCGTTTTTAACAATCACCCCGTGGTGAATGGCGCAGAGCTCCATAGTCTGAAGTTGACTGTGTTGAGGTCATAGTGCAGATCCCCTCTGCGATCGTCACTCTGGTACTGGGGATGCTCCTTGTCCTCGGGGGACTATGGATCGGCCAGAACATCAATCTTCTTCCCGTTGACGCCAGTACCAATGCACCCATCTATGACGAGCTATTCCGTGTTCTTTTCAGCATCGGAACAATCCTGTTTCTCGGCATTGTCGGTCTGATCATCTTCAGCCTTGTGCGTTTTCGCCGTCGTCCGGGCCAACTTGGAGATGGCTTGGCCTTGGAAGGGAATCTTCCATTGGAAGTGTTCTGGACTGCCGTTCCAGCAATCGTGGTGCTTTTCGTTGGTCTTTTTAGTTATGACATCTATGAACGGATGGGTGGAATGGCGCCTTTGAGTCATGGTGACCATGGGACATCGATGCAAACCGAACAACGCATCTGGGGAGGCATCGGATCATCGGAAATCTCTACAACGCCTGCTGCATCAGCGTTGCAACCATTGCCAGTTGAAGTCACAGCGATGCAATTTGCATTTCTATTCCATTACCCAGATGGCGACATCATGTCCGGAGAATTGCATGTGCAAGCAGGTCGCCCGGTAACTCTTCGCATGGAAGCAAAAGATGTCATTCATGCGTTCTGGGTGCCCGAATTTCGTCTCAAACAGGATGTGATCCCAGGACAACCGACGCTGCTGGATTTCACTCCAACTCGACCTGGGCGCTACCCCATTGTCTGCGCCGAGCTCTGTGGTCCTTACCACGGAGGCATGCGCTCAACCGTTGTGGTGGAAAGCCCTGACGATTTCAACACCTGGCTTCAGGCGAACCGTAAACCCCCAGTGCAAGAGGCATGACACTCACTGTTCCCCAACAATCACCACCGACTCCACAGTCCCTGCAACCAACGGGCTGGTTGCGATACCTGAGCTTCAGTGTTGACCACAAGGTCATCGGACTGCAGTACATGGTCTGCGGATTTGCCTTCTATTTAATCGGTGGAGCCTTGGCAGGTGCGATCCGTACAGAACTGGTCAGCCCCATCTCGGATTTCATGCCCCGGGATGTGTATAACCAAGTGCTCACTTTGCATGGCACGGTGATGATCTTTCTTTGGATCGTGCCGGTGGTGAATGGTGCTTTCGGAAACTATCTGATTCCCTTCTATGTGGGCGCACGTGATATGGCGTTCCCCAGACTCAATGCTGTGGCTTTCTGGCTGATCCCTCCAGCAGGCCTACTGCTGATCAGCAGTTACTTCATCACAGGGGCGGCTCAGTCCGGGTGGACGGCTTACCCACCACTCAGCCTCACGACACCAGCGAGTGGCCAGATCATCTGGATCCTGAGTGTGTTGTTACTCGGAGGGAGTTCCATTTTTGGAGGCATCAATTTCATTGCCACGATTTTGAAACTACGCCGGCCAGGCTTGAAATTGATGCAATTACCGATGTATTGCTGGGCCATGCTTGGGACCAGCATTTTGGTCGTGCTGTCCACACCTGTGCTGGCTGGAACGTTGATCATGCTTAGTTTCGACATCGTGGCTCACACCGGATTTTTTAATCCAGGATTGGGCGGCAATGTTGTGGTGTATCAACACTTGTTCTGGTTTTATTCCCATCCAGCGGTCTACATCATGGTGCTTCCGGCCTTTGGCCTGGTGAGTGAAATTCTCCCAATCCATTGCCGAAAACCCCTGTTCGGCTACACCACCATGGTGTATTCGATCATGGCAATTGTGGTGTTGGGTTTAGTGGTTTGGGCCCACCACATGTTCACCAGCGGAACACCTCCCTGGATGCGTCTGTTTTTCACGATTGCCACGGCCTTCATCGCCGTTCCCACAGGAATTAAATTCTTCAATTGGCTCGCCACCCTCTGGGGAGGAAAGATCAGCCTCAACAGCGCCGTGCTGTTTTCCTGCGGCTTCATCGTCAATTTCGTCCTCGGCGGCATCACCGGCGTGGCACTGGCCCAAGTGCCCTTCGATGTGCATGTCCATGACACCTACTTTGTTGTTGCTCATTTCCACTACATCGTCTACGGAGGCTCGGTGTTTGTGATTTTCGCGTCGATCTACCACTGGTACCCGAAGGTGACAGGGCGGCTGATGAATGAACATCTCGGGCGGTTTCACTTCCTGATCACATTTGTTGGGTTCAACCTTTGCTTCGCTCCGCAACACTGGCTCGGACTGAACGGCATGCCCCGCCGGGTCGCGGAATACGACCCTCAATTCCAGCTGATCAACCAATTCAGCAGTGTGGGTGCCTTGTTGATGGCCATCAGCACACTCCCCTTTCTCTGGAACTTGATCGCCAGCGCCAGCCAGGGTGCCATTGCTGGCGACAACCCCTGGAATGCCCTCACACCCGAATGGCTCACCACCTCTCCGCCACCGGTGGAGAACTGGAAAGGAGAGCCGCCGCTGGTCGCCAATCCCTATGCCTACGGCATTCCTGAGGATGAAATCGACCTTCGTTCCGTGAGTGGGAGTGATCTCTGGAGGAACGGACAATGACGTCTTTGACACCACAAGACCAGATCAAAGAACAGATCGAACATCACGAGGAGGAGCATCCCGACCATCGCATGTTCGGACTCGCCACATTCCTTGTGGCCGATGCCATGACGTTCGCTGGCTTCTTCGCCGCATACCTCACGTTCAAGGCCGTCAACCCCCTGATGCCTGGAGCCGTGTATGAACTCGAACTGCCCCTGCCCACCTTGAATACCATCCTGCTCCTCGTGAGCAGTGCCACGTTTCATCGCGCAGGAGTGAATCTTCGCAAAGGTCTCAACGAACGTTGCCGTTACTGGTTACTTGGTACAGCAGGGCTCGGTCTCGCTTTTCTCGTCAGTCAGATGGTGGAGTACTTCACGCTGCCCTTCGGACTTGCTGACAATCTCTACGCCAGCACGTTTTACGCCCTGACTGGATTTCACGGCCTGCATGTGACCCTGGGAGCACTGATGATCCTGATTGTCTGGTGGCAGTGCCGGACTTCTTCAGGGAGAGTGAGCGCCACCAATCACTTTCCCCTGGAAGCCGCTGAGCTCTACTGGCATTTCGTCGATGGCATCTGGGTGGTTCTGTTCGTCATTCTCTATCTCATCTGACGCAGCTTCACCGGTTCAGCTTGCATTGGTTTCTGCCCAATTCCTTGCCCACAGGGCCATCTGAAGTCAGAATTGATATGTCTCTTTTAATTGAGATGTTGGTAGGGGACGAATTGCTCTCTAAGGCCCGCGCTCTTAGCAACCGGCCTGAAGATGAAATTGCTCGGGGATGCGGTTACGTCGGCCCCAGTGGGCGCGTGCTGCGCAAAAGCTTCTATCGCGCTCTGGTTGAAGCCAAGGGTTACAAACTTCCCTCCAGCTCACCCAGCACCGGCGGGACACGTGGCCGGCAAGCTGACTTCCGAACGCGGGTTCATGGCAATGGAAACCTGCTCATCGGGCATGCGTACACACGCCGATTAGGACTCACCCCAGGGCAGGAATTCAAAATCGAACTCAACTCCGATTCCGGCACCATCGTTCTGAATCCAATGCACGACTCAGAATGTTCTCTCGACGACATTGAGAGTTGAATCAAACCGACAGATTCAGTGATCTGCCGGTTTCTTGCGAATGAAGGGCGATCGACCTTCGATCAGGTCGCAGCCGGAGGATTTTGATCGTCGTGCATTGAGCTGCTGAACACAATCAGCTCAAGCCCGCTGAAGAGGAAGCTGATTCCCACCAATGTTCCGAGAACCCAGAGCAATCCCCAGAACTTCAAAGTCACGATCAGCAATCCAAGGATGAAAGTGATCACCCCATTGGCGATAGCCCAGCCTGCTCCAGAACGGTTGGCATGGGCCAACCCGCTGAAGAAGGCCACGACGCCCTCCACCAAAAAGACGATGCCGATCGCCAGAGCGAAGGCAGCGACCTGCTGAAGAGCATCAGCAGTATCACCAAAGTTGCTGATCATCGAAGCGCCGGCCACGAGGAACAGGGTTGACACCACAAGACGCCAGAAACAGATCCAACGGCCCATGCGTCCGGAACGGGCCAGGTTGCTGATCCAACCCACCAGGCCACCGACCAGGAACAGAACGGCGATCACCACGGTGGTCCAAACCGAAGCGATGACAGGAAACACCAGGGCAAGGATGCCGAGAACAATCAGCAGGATTCCTTCGGCAATCGCAAAGGTCTTGAAGGTTCCAAGGGAACCGGAGCGGTCCTCAGAGCTCATGAAAGGTTCATCAGGAACAACTTTCGCAAGGTATTGAGCTCGCACGTTTCTCGCCAGGATTTGTGATCGAATCTCAGCCCCAGCCATGGGCTGAGAGCCAGTCAGCACTGAGCTCCCCAGAGGGTTCTCCTCTATCACCGGCAGCGAGAAGCCGTTCGGTGTAACGCGCCAACAGATCGATCTCAAGATTGACATCGTCTCCGACCTCAAGATCCCTGAGTGCGGTGACCGACCAGGTGTGGGGAATCACAGCAACCCAGAACCGCGTGCCTTGGTCGCTGCTCCCGGCCACGGTGAGGCTGATGCCGTTGACGGCAACGCTGGCCTTATCGCAGATGTAGCGGCCGAAATGGGAATTGTTCCAGCGCAATTCCACCGTCCAGGACTGGGGAAGTGCCTCAATCGAGACCACCTCGCCCGTTCCATCCACGTGACCACTCACGAGATGACCTCCGAGTCGGTCCGAGAGTCGCAGAGCGGGCTCGAGATTGACAGCCCCTCCCCTGGAGGCCTTGCGACCCAGTGAGGTCCTTTGCAAGGTCTCCTCGCTCACATCGGCGAGGAACCCATCACCCACCAGCGATGCCACGGTGAGACACACTCCATCGACGGCAACGCTGTCGCCGAGCTGAAGCGGAGCGAACGGGGCACAGCCCTCGACGAGCAGTCCCCGGCCCCGGCGTTCCACCCGTCCGACCGCTTGCACCAACCCCGTGAACATCGGTTCCATTCAGTGCCCTCATCCCTGGTCATAATCGATGCAGCGGCGGAGCCGTCCGTGGTGGAGATGAGTGTGGCTGGCATCGCCCTCGATGCCAGCAGCAGAAGTCCGATCGTGCTGTTGCGCGACCCGTCCAGGCGCCGACAGGTACCGATCTGGATCGATCAGTCCCAAGCCCACAACATCATGGCGGGGCTGAACGGAACGCCCCAGCCCCGGCCCCTCAGCCATGACCTCATGGCTGCCCTGCTTGAGGCAGGAGGTCTGCAACTGGAGCGGGTGATCATCCACGCCATTGAAGACAGCACGTTCCGTGCTGTGCTGCGGCTCAGGCACGAGCAGGACGAGGATCAGCCCGCTGCGCGGGAGGCAACCGAGTCTGAATCAGAGGAGGAGTGCCTAGCGGAGATCGATGCCCGCCCGAGCGACGCCATCGCCCTAGCGATCCGAACCGGCAGCAGCATCTGGATGCTGGAGGAAGTGGTCGCTGAGGCCTCAATCGCTGTGGATGCCGAAGCCGACGCAGAGGATCAGGATGAATTCCGCCGGTTTCTGGATCAAGTCAGCCCCGCCGCGCTGGTGCGCCACCTGGAAAGCCGGGACTCGGCGGATCCCAACGATGCAACGAACGATTCACCGAACGTTTGAGCAAGGCACCCGCGCCAATGACAAGGCGGCGCGCCTTCGGCGACGGCCCAGCTGTGAGCCTGTTCACCCTCGGCACCATGCGAGCGCTGCAATCAAAAGACCAGATGCTGTCCGTGCTGCGAAGTGCCAGCGACGCTGGCATCAACCACGTGGAAACAGCACCGGCCTACGGTCCGGCTGAAACCTTTCTGGGACAAGCGCTGAGGCAGCTGGATCAGGAGGGAACTGGTCCTGCGGAAGGCGACTGGGTCATCACCAGCAAACTGTTACCTGGCCAGACCCTGGACCAAGCCCGTCGCGCTCTTGATGCCAGCCTGGAACGCTTGGATCGCCCCAGGATGGAGAACCTGGCGATCCATGGCATCAACCGGGAGGAGCATCTCCACTGGGCCCTGATCGGTGACGGAGCACAGCTGATCGACTGGGCACTGACCAGCGGCAAGGTCGGACAGGTGGGATTCACCAGTCATGGATCCAATGCACTCATCCAGCAGGCGATCAACAGCGGCCGCTTCCGGTTCTGCGGCCTTCACCTCCACCTCCTGGATCCGCAGCGCATCTCCTTGGCTGAGGACGCTTTGGGCCAGCAGATGGGTGTGCTCGCTATCTCCCCGGCAGACAAGGGCGGTCGGCTGCAGGCACCGAGTGATCAACTGGTCAGCGACTGCGCTCCCTTCGCTCCCCTCGCGCTGGCTTACCGCTTTCTGCTGGCCACAGGGGTGAGCACACTCACGGTGGGAGCGGAGACACCCACCGACTTGAGCCTAGCCACTGCCCTGGCCAACCAAGACGGCCCCCTGATGGAGCAGGAAACGAAGGTTCTTGCCCGCCTGGAAGCGCTGAGACGCGAACGGGTGGGAGCGGAGTTCTGCGGCCAATGCCGTGCCTGCCTGCCCTGTCCCAGCGAAGTCCCAATTCCCGAGCTGCTGCGATTGCGCAATCTGGCCCTCGGCCACGATCTCAAGGAATTCGCAGAGGAGCGATACAACCTGATTGGACGGGCGGGGCACTGGTGGGAAACAGTGAATGCCGATGCCTGCGCACACTGCGGGGACTGCCTGCCCCGCTGTCCCAATCACTTGCCGATCCCCGATCTGCTGGATGACACTCACCGCAGGCTTGCCGCAGCGCCAAGGCGGCGCCTATGGGGCTGACGATCTCCATCGTTGCTGCAGACGGCGAACCTCGTCTTCAGAAGCTGGATAGAGGGTCCAGCTGCGCATCCAAACCTCCTGGTCGGGAAGCACGAAAGTGCGCAGATCAGTTGGAACTCGACCGCCTGCTTCCAGCAGCTCCTCGCGAGGAAGAGGCGGAATCCAGCCCTGAGCCAGGAGGCGCGCGAGCAATGGAGGTCTCCAGGCCTCGGAAACCCAGGCCTGAGGCAGGGGTTCGGCCGTCCCCGCAGGACGGGCCAACAGTGTCCAATGCAAAGGAGCTCCACTCTCTGGCAACACGGCGGTCAGCCGAGGGTCCCGCTTCAGAGCCTGCATGCAGCGCTGGAGGGGCAGCACGGCCACCCGAGCGTCGCCCTGCAAGAGCCAATTGAGGCCGTAGCGATCATCAAAGCTGATGGCTGCCTGCCTGAGACGGCTGAGCCCATCCGGAGCGTCCATGTGATCCGCCAGGGACATCAGCAGGCGCGGGCTAGCCGGCAGCAGCACCTTGCCCTTGAGGGCAGGATCCAACAAGGTCATCCAGCCCGCATCCGCCGCCGGACGTGCACGGCCCTCCTGGCGAAACAGCAACACATAGGGACTGAAGCCCACGGGGAGAAGTTTGGAACTCCAAGCCGACGGAGCCTCCGTGAGAAAACGCTGGCCGAGCGCTCCAAGCCTGGCTGCCAGCGCAGGAGCTGCCACCGACTGGAGCTGATCTGGGGTCAGAGACGACAACCAGCCATCCGCCAGACCCAGGAGATCCGTGGGCTTGGTCCAGGGGCTCTGGAACGGCGTCGATCCGCTGAGGGGTTCGAACCGCCAAGGAGCAGGGAGCTGGCGACGCCACAGCGAAGGCAGGATGTCTTCGGGGGCACGGAGCGTTGGCCTAATCAGCCCCTGAGCGCACCCCGCCAGGCCTGCCGCCACACCGAGAGCACCGATCTGCAACAGCGTCCTACGACGCAGGAGTGGCATGGAGGAAGTGGCAGCCTTCATGACCCGAACCTACGGGGCGGGCGGACGCAGGTCCGTGGCCTGCAGCAACCGATCCATCGCGTCGTCACATCCCTGCAGCAGGGTGCCATGGTCAACACCACGCAAGGCGGCCAACAGGGCCAGACCACCCGCACCCACGCCTTCCTTCACATGACCTGATTCAAAGTCGCGCAATTGTTGATGGCGACTGTGCAAGAAACGCAACCCCGCTGCATACGCCTCCAACGCAACGCCGAAGTGGTGTTCAAGGCGAAGCAGCAGGGCTTCGAGGGATGAGGGACCGGTCGCTGACTCCAGCGATTCGGCCGCCAGCCATGCCGTGGTTCCCAGCATCACCCTGTTGCAGAGACTCTGCTGCTGGCAGGGGGGGAGCGCTGCCAGTGCAAGAGCCAGCACCGCCACCATCTGGCTGCCACCGGCCAAAAGAATCGGCTGATCCGACTCCACCGCCCCCAGCAGGACGCCCATCGTGAGCGCCTGAAACGGATCACCAACCGCCGCCAGCAGCACCTCCGGATCCGTCGTGACGGGCTGGATCGCAGACAGCCCCTCAGCGACAAGCGCTTGCTTGAGCTCCATCGGTGGATGCAGTGCACTACCACTCACGAGTTGGGCCACGGGAAGGCCAAGGCCCGTGAGCACCGCCAACGCCGTCGTGGTCCCTCCGGGCACGCATTCCGCCAGAACCAAAGGCCTGCGCAGGCGGCGGCCCAGCCGTTTCCCCCGTCGGATTAGCTGTCCAGCCCGCTCGGGATCCATCGCGGAGCCACCGCTCAGGCAGTGCGCAGGCCCATGGGATGGGGCTTCGAAACGCAGATGGGGAAAAGGAGGCTCGATCGGCAGCCCAAGGGCTGCCACCTGAAGATTGAGTGGGATCGTCTCGGCGACGACCCTGCTGATCAGTGCCGGTGACACGCCTGCAGGCAGAGGGGGCAGCGGCCAGCGGGGAGGCACGCCAGGACCATGAATCAGCAGCTCAGCATCCGCGAGGGCTGTGGTGCGACGGGCTGCTGCCGTGCATCCAGCAGCGGAGATGCCCTGAACCTCTGCAGAGCGCGTGGAAGCGAGCACCAGCAAACAATCCGGGGTGGACAACTCCGGGGATTGCCAGCGGTTGAGCAGGACTGTCCCTCCGGCTCCCGAAGACGTCCCTGTCAGCCGTCGACAGCCGGACGGGAGATTGAGATCAGAGGGGATCGAGGGCAACCAGACCATTCAGAAGACGCGGAGGCTCAGGAACCGGCGCCTGCAGCCTGGGGAAGATCCAATAGGCCAAGGCATGGAGGGCCAGCACGTAGATCAGCTGCTGAATCACAACCAGGACGAGGGCCATGACCTGCACCAAAAGAAGATCCGGCGCGAGCGGAAGCTGAAGCAGCTCAAGCAAGCGATCGAGCAGTCCGGCACCGGCTCGGGTGATCACCACCCAGAGGTTCTCACCCACCAGCAATGAGAGGGCCACGACCCTCACCAGAAACCCTGCGGCTCCGATCACCAAGCCGAAGCCCCAACTGATCCACCAGCTCTGCCGATGCTGCCAACACCAGCCCAGCCAGAGCGACAGCAAGCCGTAGGGGAAGAGCATTAAGGGGCCCCGCACAGGCCCCATCAAGGCCATCAGCAAGAGGATCGACACCGCCAGCCCTTCAAGCCCCGCACGGCTCCCCCGACGCACCGTCAGCAGGGCGAGGGGAAGTGGAAGAGCCAGCCGAAAGAGTGAACCACCCACCGGGAGGTAGTAAAGCGCGAGCCAGATCAGAGCTGCGGCGGCCGCCAGGTACGAGCACTCCATCATGCGCAGAGCCTGTCGATGGCTGAGAGCTGGTGGCATCAGGGCGACGGAGTCGGTTGTTCATCCATCGGCACAGCCGACTGTGCCCTGGAGATTTTCTCGATGGTTTCCACCTCAAAGCCAATTCCGGCCTTGCGCAGAGCGTCGGTGACCCCCTCCGCAGGTGCCGCTGGATCAGCCGACGACAGGCGGATGGTGATGCGATACGGCAGCGTGCGTCTAGTCATGGCGCGAGGGAGATCGGCCTTGGTCTCAACGTCTTCAGGAGTGGATGGCTGAGGGTTGGTCGTGGTCTCTCCGGTCTTGGTCTTCACGGCCTCAACCTTCACTGGATCGTTCTTCACTGGATCCTTCTCGACTGGCGCCTCCTCCACTGGCTCCGCTTTGACCTGAACCGACTGCGGTGCGTCCTCTGAAGAGGGCTGAGCCGATGGGCCGTCAAAACTGTCTGACAGCCGTTGACCGAACGGCGTGCCATCACAGGCCTGCAGGAGCATCAGAGCCAGCAGAACACCGGGAAGCAGCCTCACGGACATCAGGAATCACCAGGCCGGATCACCCGCACCGCACTGGCCCGGAGGCGTCCCGACTTGGTGGTGGCCGGTGGCTTTTTCGCAGCTGGCTTGGCAGCTGGTTTTTTGGCAGCGGGTTTCTTCGCCGCCGGCTTTTTGGTGGCAGCGGATTTGCGGCTGCTGGATTTTTTCGTTGAGGCCTTCGCAGCCAGCAGCTCCACCGCTTCCTCCAGGGTGATGTCCTCCGCGCCCTTGCCCTCGGGAAGGGATGCATTGACCTTGCCCTGCTTCACATACAGGCCGTAAGGACCGTCGTACACCTGAATGGTCTCCTCGCTGCCATCGGGTTTCCCCAGGTCCTTGAGGGCTGTGCGGCCGCCCCGTCCACGCTTGGGCATCGCCAGCAGTTCCATGGCGCGGGTCAGCCCTACCGACAGGACATCGTCATCGCCCTTCAGAGAGCGGTAGTCCTTCTCTCCCTTGCCTTTATCCCAAACCACGTAAGGACCGAATCGCCCCAAACCGGCCTGAACTTTGCCGCCATCGGGGTGCTCACCGAGCAAACGCGGCAAACGCAGCAACCCCAGAGCATCATCAAGACTGAGCTCCTCAGGTTTGACGCCTTTGGGCAGAGAAGCACGCTTTGGCTTCGGATTCTCATCACTCACCTGCCCTCGCTGCACGTAAGGGCCGTACTGCCCAAACAGCAGATAGACAAGGTCACCGGTTTCGGGATCTTCACCCAGAGCTTCCGGTCCATCAGCCTTCTGTTTCAAGATCAGTTCCGCCTGATCGTGATCAAGATCAGCCGGGGTGATTTCCCTCGGCAGGGTGGCCTTGATCAGTTCCTCCTCGCCATCCTCCCCAACGCGTTTCGACTCCAGGTAGGCCCCGAAACGTCCGATCCGCACCACACAAGGCAGGCCTTCGAGATCAATGGTGCGGGAGGCACCGGGATCGATATCGCCTTCGCGTTGATGAACCTGGGATTCAAGCCCTTTGTCGCCTTTGTAAAACCCTTCGAGGTAGGGAAGCCACTGCACGGTCCCATGCGAGATCTCATCGAGTGTGTTCTCCATCCGGGCCGTGAACCCCGGATCCACCAGATCAGGGAAATGCTCCTCGAGGAGCGATGTCACAGCAAAGGCTGTGAAGCTGGGGGTGAGGGAGTTGTTCAGAAGCGTGGCGTAACCACGATCCACGATCGTGCCAATGATCGAGGCATAGGTGGAGGGACGGCCGATGCCTTCCTTCTCCAGCATCTTCACCAGGGACGCTTCGCTGAACCGCGCCGGTGGCTGGGTCTGGTGTCCGAGCGCTTCAACGTCCTTCAGTGACGGTGCGTCACCAACGCTCAGCGAGGGAAGCAGCACCTCCTGGCCTTCCAGAGCTGCATCCGGATCATCACTACCCTCCACGTAGGCACGGAAAAATCCCGGGAAATCGATGCGCTTGCCGCTGGCTCTGAACACGGCATTTACAGCGCTGAGATCCACGGAGAGCATGGTCAAACGGGCCTCAGCCATCTGACTGGCCACGGTGCGCTTCCAGATCAGTTCGTAAAGGGCCAGATCCCTCCCGTCCAGACCAGTGTCTTGGGGAGCCCGGAAACTCTCGCCGGCAGGGCGGATCGCCTCATGGGCTTCCTGAGCGTTGCGGGACTTGGTGCTGAACTGACGCACGGACTTGCTCAGATACTCCTTGCCGTAGCGGGATTCCACACAGCTTCGTGCTGCGCTGATGGCCTGATCCGACAGGTGCACCGAATCCGTTCGCATGTAGGTGATGAAGCCCCGCTCATAAAGCCCCTGAGCGCAACGCATGGTCTCCCGTGCCGACAGCCGCAACTTCCGGTTTGATTCCTGCTGGAGCGTGCTGGTGGTGAAGGGCGGAACGGGACGGCGCACCGTGGGTTTTTCTTCCACGGCCGTCACGCTCCAGTCCGCGGCCTCAACAGCGGCGGAGAGGTTTCGGGCATCCTCCTCGCTGAGGAGACGCACCTTGCTTCCTTCTTTCAGACCGCCGGTGCTTTCATCGAAATCATTGCCAGTGGCAATGCGTTGCCCCTCAAGTTGGGTGAGCTTGGCGTCAAAGCGAGTACCAGCTTTCTCTAACGCAGCCTTGAGGTCCCAGTAGCTCCCGCTTCTGAACGCCCGTCGGGCCCGCTCCCGCTGGACGAGCAGACGCACAGCCACTGATTGAACCCTGCCGGCGGACAACCCCCAGGCCACCTTCTTCCACAACAGCGGGGAGAGGGTGTAGCCCACCAATCGGTCGAGAATTCGGCGGGTCTCCTGCGCATGCACGAGCTCCATATCAAGCTCCCGGGTCTGATCCAGAGCCCGCCCGATCGCCTCCTTTGTGATCTCGTGGAAGACCATCCTCTTCACGGGGACTTTGGGGGCCAGAAGCTGGAGGAGGTGCCAGCTGATGCTTTCTCCTTCGCGATCCTCATCAGTCGCCAGCAGAAGCTGATCAGCACCTTTCAGCGCATCCTTGAGCTCCTTAACAATCTTCTTCTTGTCCTTCGGCACCACGTACAGCGGCTCGAAGTCGGCGTCGGTGTTCACGCCGAGATTGGCCCATTTCTGCCCTTTGTGAGCCGCTGGTATCTCGCTGGCATTGTTCGGCAGGTCACGCACATGGCCCATGGACGCCTCAACCCGAAAGGCCTTGGGAAGAAAACCACGGATGGTTCGGGCCTTGGTAGGGCTCTCAACAATGACCAGGGTGTGCGCCACAGGCGGGCAGAAATCTCCGACCCCTTCTTTATCGCACCGCCGCTCCGGCTGCAGCGAATTGCCCTTGCTTCTCAAGCCTGATCAGCATCGCCGCTACAGTCCCCCCTATTGCTCTGCCCTGCGCGCACCATGCCCGAGATGGGTGCTCTGCTTCTGTCCACTACGGCATTGGCAGCTCCTGGGGAGCTGCTCAACCTCTCACTGAATGCCAGTGCTGTCGCACCTGAGGGTGCTGTTCTGCTCGCCATGCTGGCCACCCTTCTGGTGGATCTGGCCGGAGAGAAGACCTCCACGCGCTGGGTTCCCCCCATTTGCTATGCGGGTTTAGGGACAGCTCTTCTGCTGCTGGCGCTTCAGTGGAATGCCCCCCTTGAATCCTCGTTCCTCGGCGCTTTCCTGCCGGACCACTTAGCTATCGCCTTCAGGGCTGTTGTGGCGCTCTCCACCCTGCTGTCTCTCATGATCAGCTGGCGGTACGCCGAACAGGGAGGAACCCCCGTTGGTGAATACGCAGCCATCCTTCTAGCGGCAACCCTTGGAGGGATGCTCCTCTGCGGAGCGACCGACCTGGTGAGCGTGTTCGTGTCACTGGAAACCCTATCTGTCGCGAGCTATCTCCTTTCCGGCTACATGAAGCGCGATGCGCGCAGTTCCGAGGCCGCTCTGAAATATCTGTTGGTGGGATCGGCTGCGGCCGCCGTCTTTCTGTATGGATCCTCACTGCTTTACGGCCTCAGCGGTTCCACAAGTCTTGAGGCAATCGGAGAGGCTCTCCTCACCAGCCCTACCCCGCTGGCTGCCCTGGCGCTGGTGTTTGTGCTGGCCACGGTGGCGTTCAAGATCGCTGCAGTTCCCTTCCACCAGTGGACACCTGATGTGTATGAAGGCTCGCCAACCCCTGTGGTCGCCTTTCTCTCCGTGGGCTCCAAGGCTGCCGGTTTCGCCCTTGCCCTGAGACTTCTTGTGGGGTGTTTCGGAAGCTTCGACACCCAGTGGAAGTTGCTATTCACCGTGCTGGCCGTGCTGAGCATGACCCTTGGGAATGTGGTCGCGCTGGCCCAAACGTCAATGAAACGGATGCTGGCTTACAGCTCCATCGGTCAAGCCGGATTCGTGATGATCGGCTTGGTGTGCGGAACCGAGGATGGCTTCGCAGCCATGGTTCTCTACACGGCGGCCTATCTGTTCATGAACCTTGGCGCCTTCGCCTGCATCATCCTGTTCTCGATCCGCACAGGAAGCGATCGGATCGCTGATTACGCGGGGCTCTACCAAAAAGATCCACTCATCACGCTTGGGCTCAGTCTCTGCCTGCTTTCCCTCGGGGGAATTCCTCCGATGCTCGGCTTCTTCGGAAAGATCTATCTCTTCTTCGCCGGCTGGGCTGATCACCAGTATCTGCTGGTCGTCGTCGGTCTGATCACGTCGGTCATCTCTATTTATTACTACATCGGTGTGATCAAGATGATGGTGGTGAAAGAGCCTCAGGAAGCCTCCGACGCCGTCAAGGCCTACCCACCCGTGCAGTGGTCCACCCTTGGCCTTCCCCCTTTGCGAGTCGCTCTCTTGGCGTGCGTTGTTGTGACAGCAGTGGGCGGAATTCTCTCCAACCCTCTCTTCCAGTGGGCGAGTGATGCTGTGGCTGGCACGCCCCTGCTGCAACAAGCAATCGCCAGTGTGAACGGAACCCCCCTTGGCTGACACCATCCCGTCCGAACGTCGGCCGGTCGCTGAATTGAAAGCCGTCAGTAAGGTGTACGGCTCAGGCGACACCCAGGTCAGAGCATTGGATGGGCTGGATCTCACAGTGCTTCAGGGTGACTACCTTGCTGTGATGGGTGCCAGCGGATCCGGCAAGAGCACCGCGATGAATATCCTTGGCTGCTTGGATCGCCCCACCAGCGGGTCCTACCGCCTCAACGGCAATGCCGTTGAGCTGCTTGATGATGATGCGCTTGCCGATCTACGCAACCAAGAGCTGGGGTTCGTGTTCCAGCAGTTCCACCTTCTCCCCCATGCCTCGGCCTTGGAGAATGTGATGCTGCCGATGATCTATGCCGGCATTGAGGTGCATGAGCGGAGAGACCGCGCCCGTGCGGCCCTGGAGCGGGTTGGGCTGGGGGATCGACTCGAGAACAGACCGAATCAATTGTCTGGAGGTCAGCAGCAGCGGGTGGCCATCGCACGGGCAATCATCAATCAACCGGCGCTTCTGCTCGCGGATGAGCCGACAGGAGCCCTGGACTCGCGCACGACGGACGATGTCCTCAATCTGTTTGACAGTCTCCATCGTCAGGGGATCACAGTGGTTCTGGTGACCCATGAAGACGACGTGGCCGCCCGCGCAGAGCGCGTGGCTCATTTCCGCGATGGTCAGGTGGAACGCTGGGAGATCCCAGCCGAGAATCCGAGCCCTTCAAAACACCTCTGATTAAGGTGTTCGTTAATCAGGAACGTTCTCATGGGAGCCCCTGCAGCTCCATCCATCCGCATCCTTCTGGTGGATGACGAGGTCCGTTTGACGGATCTTCTGAAAATGGAACTGGAAGTGGAAGGGTATGACGTAATCGTGGCCGCTGATGGGGCCTCAGGTCTCTTCCATGCCCGGGAGACGCCTGGCCCTGATTTGATTGTTTTGGATTGGAATCTGCCTGATTTCAGTGGCATTGATATTTGCCAAAGAATTCGTAGCAGTGGTGTCACAACACCAATCCTGATGCTCACCGGGCATGACGACATTTCCGATCGGGTCACCGCCTTGGATGCAGGCGTGGATGACTACTTAATCAAGCCTTTTTCTATTGAAGAACTGATGGCCAGGTTGCGGGCCATGCAACGCCGAGCCATCACGTTCTCGGCGATCAACGGTGACGGACCCCAGCCGGAAACCCTCAAAGTGGGGAATCTCAGCATGAATACAAGCACCAGGGATGTGTCCCGTGGTGATCGATTGATTCAGCTCTCGGTCAAGGAATACGAACTGCTGAATTTCCTGATGCGCGGCCAGGGCAAGGTGCTGACGCGCGCCGACATCATGCGTGGGGTCTGGGGGGAAAACTTCTATGGGGACGACAATCTTCTAGATGTTTATATCCGCTATCTGAGACAGAAGCTGGAGTCCAAAGACCTTCCAACACTGATTCACACTGTGCGAGGGGTGGGATTCATCCTCAGAGAGGAGATCCAAGCCTCAGGCTCCTGATGATGAGGAGTCAGGCCGTTCGAGACTGTTCATCAGCTGGCCGACCAGCATGGACACCGCATCGGCACCTGATGCAGTGAGTGGATTGAGATCGAGATCGCCGGGATCGGTAGCGACCCATCCGTCGCCCTCAGGGCGACGGAGCTCAAAGTGAAGATGGGGCCCAGTACTCAGGCCAGTGCTGCCGACACGCCCGATCACCTCGCCCTGTCGCACGGTCTGTCCCGCTTTCACATAAATCTCGGAGAGGTGTCCATAGAGCGTCCGTCTTGGTGGATCTCCATGGTCGAGCTCAACAGCGATGCCATAACCACCGGCGAGGCCACTGCTCAGAACCGTTCCAGACAGCGCTGCTACAACCGGCGTCCCCTCCGGAGCAGCAAAATCCTTGCCTGCATGCATCAGCCACTGACCCACAATTGGATGGATGCGCCAACCGAACCCACTGGTGGTGATGGCTGATCCGATGATTGGAAACAGCAGCTGTCGGTTGCCATTTCCGGGGATCGACGCCGGACGGGGAGAGACCGCGAAGACCGATTCGAGGCGGAATCCTCCCGTTGAGCCGGCAAGAAGAGCTGAAACCGGAACGGAAATGGGCGGGAGCGGACGTCCATCCACACTTCGCCTGGACAGGCCGGTCAGGATTTCATCCCTGCCGTTCAACACCACGCGGGTTTCACGCCGTTGGTTACGACCGCGTAGAGCCACACCGTTGCGACATTCCTGCTGAGACAGAGCACCCGAACGGCAAGCCTGCTCAAACGCAGGGGCTTCAGCCGGACGGGTGACGTCGCCGGTCTCCAGCTGTTTGCGCTCAGCAGGGGTAATGACCCGGTTCTTCTCAAGGGATTCAAGAGAATGATCAAACGTCCCTGTGCTCTCAAAAGCGCCGTTGGGCGAGGGAGCCAACGGCAGCGTTAGAAGAATCGGCGCAGCAAGCCAGCGAAGTACCAACAGATCGAAGCGATCTCATCGTGCGAGAGGTTAGACACTCCTGTCGTTGCTGTCACCCCACCGGGTCCAGCTGCAGGTCTGGGTGCCCTGACTGAGCAAAAGACGTCCATCAAGACCCAGCCCTCGCACCTGCCAACTGTCCCCACTGCTGGGGTCACGCACGTGATGACTCCAGAGCCGACGTTCCACTTCACGCACCACATAAGCAGGGTCATGAGCAAGATCCGTTGACCGGTCCAGGGCTTGAAGAACGGCGCCTTGCCAGAACCCCAGCCGGCAGCGACTGCGCGGCAGGAGCTGCTTCAACGCGATGGCCCCGGAGGGAACGGCATTGCACACATTGAGCCCAACGCCGACACGGGCTTGTCGGACCTGGCTCCCACGAAACACCAACGTGGGCAGAATTCCCGCCAGTTTCCTGGAGTGCACCAACAGGTCATTCGGCCACTTAATCCGCACCGGCACAGCCTGGGATTCGAGTTGTTCCGTCAGCGCAAGCGCCACAACCAGACCGAACAACCCCGTGGCACTGATCGGATGGGGCCAGGGCAGGGCCGCACTGAGCCAGACGCCGCCCCGCGGCGCCAACCACACACGTCCGTGCTGGCCATGACTCTGGGTCTGATGGGAGGAGAACACGGCACGCGGTTGATCACCACTCCATGGGTGGCGCTGCAACCAACGCACCAGCTCGGTTTCCGTACTGGTGCAAACCGGCAATTGCCGCAGTCTCCAATGGGTGCCGCCGCAACGACGCAGATCCCTGAGAACACGTGCAGCTCCCCTGGCGACCGGACGCATCAGCTCTGGAGCGCCCACCAGGGTGCGAGACGATCCACAGCAGACTCAAGCTCGATCGAAGGGCGCACCAAGGCCAGTCGCAACCATCCTGCTCCAGCTGTTCCAAAGCCAGAACCGGGAGTGAGCGCCACCCCGCAATGTTCGAGCACTTCGGCGGCCAGCTGTTCATCACTCCAGCCCCTGGAGCGGGCCCAGGACGGCAGAGGCATCCATAGGTACAGGGCCATGGAGGGCTGGGGCACCGACCAGCCGATTCGCTCCAGGGAACGCAGCATGCGATCCCTGCGATCCCGATAAACAGGACGCAGGGATGCAGGCCAGTGAGCGAAGCGATCTAGCGCCAGCACCGCCCCCTGCTGAAGAGCACGGCACTGATTGAAATCCACAACGCCCTTGAGCTGACGGAGAGCACTGATCAGGGGTGCGGCCCCCACGGCGAAGGCCAGACGGAATCCCCCCAGGCACCAGCCCTTGGACAGGGAGAAGAACTCGATTCCCCGCTCTTTCCATTGGGGACAGAGCAAGAGAGCGGGCGCCTCTCCCTCCAGAGCGAGATCAACGTAAGGGTTGTCATGCGCCAGTACGAGATCATGGCGATGGCAGTGCTCCATTGCTTCATCGAGCCATGCCTGTTCCCCTGTACAGGCGGTTGGGTTGTGGGGGAACCCCAGAACCATCAGGCGCAGTTGCCTCCACTGCTCGGTCGTCAGACTGGAAAAGTCGGGAGCCCATCCCATTTCGGCGCGAAGCGGCAGCGTGTGGATCGAGGCATCCGCCAGTTCGAGACCGCCGCGATGGGAGGGATAGGAGGGGTCAAGGATCAAGGCGCTCTCACCAGGATCCAAAACGGCCATCGGCAGATGGGCAGTTCCCTCTTGGGAACCCACCAACAGCAGAACTTCGGTTTCAGCATCAACCGCCACACCGAAGCGACGCTCACACCAAGCGGCCGCTGCATGGCGGAACGCTTCGGTTCCGGCATGCAGGCAGTAAGACGAACTGATGGGATCTTGTAGCGCACCAGCCATGGCCGCGATCACCTCCGCAGGTGGGGCTAGATCGGTTGACCCGAGCGAAAGATCAATCAGCGGCTGCTGGGGATGACGACTCCCAAGGCAGTAGTGCGCTTTACGGCGATCATTCCGGTCGAAAACACCACTGCCCAGCCGGGCCAGGCGTTCAGAGGTGAGCATCCAGGAAAGCCTGCAACTGAGGACGGGCGATGGCCCCCTCGTGACGACCAATTTCCCCACCATCGCGGAAGAGGATCAACGTTGGAATTCCCTGCACCTGGTAGGCATCGCGGGTTGCGGGATTGCCATCCACTTCAAGCTTTCCCACCTGCAGACGCCCTGAATAGGTTTCGGCCGCCCAGTCCATCAGAGGAACCATCAGCCGGCAGGGACCGCACCAGGGAGCCCAGAAATCCACAAGAACTGTTCCGGATGCCTTCAGGACGTCCTGATCAAAACCGGCATCGGTGAAGTCGGAAACAGCAGCTGACACAGCAAGTCGACGAAGGAAGTCTGATCCTATGGATGGGAGAGGCTCTAGAGGAGGTTCAGAGCTTGTCGATGGAACGCCGAAGTTCCTCGAGATCCTGATCCACCTCGGCGACTTTCACGGGCTGCACCTTGTCATCAGCCTGCGGAAGGGCCACGGCCTCAGGTCCACCCTGAAGCTGTTGCCGCAGGGAGGCCAGTTCATCATCCACATCGCTTCCACTTTCCAGAGCAGCGAACTGACTTTCAAGGTCGGCTCCGGCCAACTCGGCCGCTGCCTGACTGGAGGCCTCCATGGACTGAACCTTGTCCTCCATCCGCTCAAAAGCGGCCATGGCGGAGTTGGTCCCCATGCCGTTAACAGCGCTCTGCAACTGCTGCTGTGCCTGGGCCGCCTGAGCTCGGGCCTTCAGCATGTCTTTCTTCGTGCGCGCCTCGGCGATTTTTCCCTCGAGAGCCACAAGGCTCTTCTTGAGGGTCTCCACCTGGGCCTCCTGCGCCTTCACCTGGTTGCTGAGGGATGTGGCGGTTTCCTGAAAGGTCTTACGCCGGGTCAGGGCTTCCCTGGCCAGATCCTCCTCGTTCTTCTTCAAAGCCAGTTCGGCACGCTCATACCAAGTGCGTGACTGGGTCTCGGCCTGATCGGCCTGATTGCGCAAACGCTTCTGGCTGGCAATGGCCATGGCGACCGCCTGGCGCAGCTTCACCAGATCAGACTGCATGTCAGCAACCGACTGATCGAGGATCTTGACGGGGTCTTCCATGCTGCTAACTGCAGCGTTGGCGTTCGCGCGAACCAGACGACTCAGCCGATCAAAGAAACCCATGGATCAGGGCAAGCAGCCAACAAAGGCTAGCGAGAGGGGCCACCTGTCCTCCCTATCGTTTCGGGATTGACCCCTGATCGAACATGGGAAGGGCTCCGAAATCACAGAGACGTCGCTTCGGCAAGGGTGAACTCTTGATGCCGGCGCCTCCCGAACCGGCACAGTCGATCAGGGGATGCCTGGACCGACTGAACCAGCAATGGCGTCAGGACGGTTCAATGGCAGCCCTGTGGCAGGACTGGCCGAAACTGGCAGGACCGTCCCTGGCTGAACATTGCCGGCCCCTGACCCTCAGACAAGGGGTGCTCAACGTTGGTGCCAGCCATCCTCAGTGGCGCCAGGCTCTGCTCTACAGCAAGCTTCAACTACTCGCCGCGATCCGTGCCGCCGGTCACCCCGTTCGCGACCTTCGCATCCTTCAGCACCACACGGCCCGACGGTCCGATCCAGGGGACCCTCTCGACGAATGGAACCGCCATCCCAGCCGGACGGATGTGCATGGAATGGCGACCTGCCCGCGCTGCGGATCACCAGCTCCGACGGGAGAAATGGCCTACTGGGGCCACTGCAGCTTCTGCAGAAGTGCTGACTTGGGCTCGGAGGCGGCCAACGGCTGACGTCAATAACGCTCTGGCCTCGGATCCCGCCAGGTGAGATCAACACCCTGGGCCTGCAGGGTTGCAGCCCGCTGCTCGAGACGGCTGCGATCCACACGCCATAGGGCATAGATGCCTGTCCGGCCCAGAACATCAGGAGCCAGCCCCTGCCAGTGCTCACGCGCGGCAGTGCGGTCATCGATCACCACAAGCACCGTGTCCGAGCTGCCGGGATCGCTGAGGGAGATGCCTTGAAATCCCTGGCGCTGCTCACGGCTGAGTCGATCCGCCAAATTGACCAGAGCCGACTTCGACTTGCCGTCGTAGAGAACGACCTGGCGTGTGTAGAAGTGCAGTGAGGGTTTGAGAACGCCGATCATCGCGAGGGGTTCCCCGGGTCGCCGCTGGCTCACCACCGTTCCAGCCACCTGCCTGACGGGAAGCTGCCGGACCCGGTCTCCGAGTTCGATCATCGGCAGGAGCGCAACGAGCTGAAATGCCACCAGAGGTCCCTGGACCGCAAGCAGGCGACCATCCAGTGTGCGCACCAAGGTGAGCAGGCCAAGCAAGGCCGCCGCGGTGAAGCAGACAGCAGCCCGAAACACCAAACCACTGGCCAAAAGCTCAGCAGAGAGTGTGGGCATCTCCGGGTCCTGAATCAGGGGAATCCAGAGGGGAGACACCCAGAGACCAGCCGCAAGCACAGCGGTGAGCAGCAAGGTGAAGCTCCACATCCAAAGAAGCAGTGGACGTCGCTTGCACGAGGGAGCCTGGGCCGTCAGGGCGATTAACAGGGCAGCGGCTGGGGTGGCCGGCAACCAGTAACTGGGAAGTTTGGTTGCCGCCAGGGTGAACAGAATCAGCAACGAGAACACCCAGCAACCAGCGAAATCGCGAAGGCTCTGCTGGGCTGGGAGCTGCAGACGCGATCCCTTGCCCCGAAACGCGGCCAAGCAGCGTGCAAGACCCAACAGCAGCAGCGGCGTAAACGGCAGAGATGCCACCACAAGCACCGGTCCGAAGAACCACCAGGGCTGGAGGTGATCATTCACCACGCTGGTGAGGCGTTGGAGGTTGTGATATCCAAAGAAGCTGTCCCAAAACGGCTGGCCCTCCACCACCAGCTCGGCCAAATACCAGGGCAAGCTGAGCACAGCAGTGATAAGCAAGCCGCGGATGGGGCGAAGGAGCCGCCACAGACCGAAGAGATCCCTGCGGATCAGGGCATAGAGGCTCAGGGTGATTCCGGTGAGCACAACCGCCACGGGCCCCTTGGTGAGCACCGCAAGGGCCAGCAGTACCCAGGCCAACCACCAGCGCCGCGTGGATCCACTCGCGTAGCAACGCCATTGGCAGAGCAGGCTGAGACTCAGGGTGCCGCTCAGCAGGGCGTCGCTCACTGCGGTGCGGCTCCAGATCAGCACCAGAGGGGAGAGGGCGAAGGCCAGCGCTCCAGCCACCGCCGTCCGTCGAGGGTGGGCATCCCCAGCCAAGGGGTAGCGAAGCAACGTGTCACCGAGCATCAGCATGGAGGCCATCGACGCCAGGGCCGAAGGCAGGCGCGCGGCCCAGGTGCCAAGTGGATCCCATGACGCTGACCCCGGAAGGCTGTAGCTCAGCCCCATCAGCCAATACACCAAAGGGGGCTTGTCGAAGCGAGGCAGACCATTCACCCGGGGCGTCAACCAGTCGCCGGTTTCCGCCATCGCCCTGCCTGATGCAGCGAACAGAGGTGGCGTTTCATCCACCAATCCAGTGCTTCCCAGCTGCCAGGTGAAGATCACCACAGCCAGCACGAAAATGCACCAGAGCCCCCTACGCCGCACCAGCGGCGTGAGCTCAGTCGTGTCAGGTCGATCCCCTGTCATCAGACGATCGTGCCATCCATCCGGGACAACCCCCGGCGGATCCAGGTCTCCACGCGGATGGCCAAACCCTCCTGGCTCGCCCACTGTTCAGCCCATTCGCGGCAAGCCCGTCGATCGATAGCACCAACACGCTGCGTAGCTCGACTCAGGGCGTCGCGGTCATCGGGGGGGACGAGCCAGCCTGTGACTCCGTCTTGAACGATCTCCCCAGGACCTCCGCGGTCGTAAGCCACCACTGGCACGCCACAGGCCAGAGCCTCCACCACCACATTCCCGTAGGCCTCATTCCACTTGGGGGTATTGAGCAGCGCCCGGCAGGCCCCCAGTTCCCTCTGAAGCGCGGCCGTGGGCTTGAACCCGCACCACTCGATCGTGCCATGAGGCACATCCGCCTCCACCCTTTGGGCATAGGCCTGGTCTTCCACCAGGCCCCAGACCCGCAGCGTTTCTCCAAGGGCCGCAGCCGCTGCCGCCGCATCCTCCAGACCCTTTTCCGGAGCGACCCGACCGGCCCATCCCAAGGGACCCGATGTTCCGAGCTGAAGCGCATAGTTCGAGAGATCGAAGCCGTTGCCCACCACCTCAGGCGGGGCCATCAGGTCGAAATCCTGGGCCTGACGGCGAGTATGAAAGGCCAGCCGGCTCTGATCCCAACGGGCTACCGCAGCCACAGCGCGATCCATCACCTGCGAGACCGACCCCATGCTCACCAGATGAAACAAGGTCGCGGGGGCACGGGGCGTCAGCCATAGCGGAAGCCAGTCGTAACCGAAATTGATCACGGCATCGGCCTGACAGCCCAGGTCCAGGGCGCGCTCCCAAAGGCGGGGGAGCACCCCATTATCGGGAATCTGCATCGGGGCCCCACGGTCGGCATGCTGCCAGCTCGGCTGATCCACTCCTTGGCACGGATGGAGCTTCACCGTGTCAGCAATCACCGGCGACCTCGATCCCTCCGGTGCCACGAGAGAGAGCTGGTGGCCGCGGCCCACCAGGCCGCGCATCACCGATCCGAGCGTGAGCTCGACACCCCCTCCCCGACCACTGCCAAGCTGACCAATCGGCGTGCTAACCAGCACCAGATTCAGGGGACGCTCCGTCATGCCTTCATGTCTCCAGGCTGGGGAGAAGCCGTGCGCAGCAATGGATCCCAGAGCTTCTGCCGCTGACTGACCAACAGGACCGATGCCAACACGAGCAAGACGGCGAGCCATTGCAAGCCAGCCAGGCGTTCGCCGAGAAGCACACCCCCTGAAACGAGCGCGAACACAGGGGTGAGAAAACCCAGGGTGGTGAAGCCGGTGAGATCCTCACGATTGGCGAACCAGAAGAACAGGCCATAGGCCAACGCACTGCCAAGAATTGAGGCATAGGCCATCTGCGCCCAGTCCAGGCCAGTCCAGGGCGGGAGCATGGAGGTTGCCGGATCCAGCCCATGCCAGATCAGCAGGGGAATACCCCCAAAGAGCATGTGCCACCCGGTCACCGCCACTGGATCACTGCGCCGGCAGGCAAAGCGACTGATCACCGTTCCAAAGGCCATGGTGAGGGCCGCTAACAACATCCATCCGGTCCCGGACTGCCATCCGGACTCCCATGAAGAGAGATCAGCCTCCAACCACCAGTGGTTCAGCAAGGGGGCGGGGACGCCAAGGCAAACGATTCCAGCCAGACCAAGCGCCAGACCGAGCCAACCGAATGGATTGATCGATTCTTCGAACAGCCATCGCGCCAGAAGCGCAACGATCAACGGCTGGGAATCAATCAACACCGACCCGAGCCCTGCACCGGTTCCTTCGATTCCTTTAGCGAGAAAGATCTGAAACATGAAGGCGTCCACGAGGGTGAACAACACAAACCAGCCGCGATCGCCGGGGTCGATCCGCAGGGAACGACCGAGCCTTGGAACCGTAACCAGCAGAACAGCGCCAGCAGGAAGAAGCCTGAGACAGGCCACCAGTACTGGCCCGCCGGAATGAACCAAGGGAGCCATCGCAGCCATGGCCGTTCCCCACAAAGCGAAGGGAAGAACCATCAACAGCCCGCGCTGCAGGGAGGACATGAAATCGGGCCGACAGGGTCCTTTTTAAGATCCGGCCAGTTGAACGGAGAGTCATGGTGTGGCCGTGGCGCCGGAAATCCAGACGTCGCATGGCGAGAATCGCCATCGAAGGAGCTATCAGCGGGTCCACCCGCCGGCGAGTTCTCAAGGCGCTTCGCGAAGTGCAGGAGCGTGAATTTCCAGCCTTGCTGCTGCGCATCGACAGCCCTGGAGGCACCGTCGGTGACAGTCAGGAGATTCATGCCGCCTTGCTGAGACTGCGTGAAAAAGGCTGCCGAGTGGTCGCCAGTTTCGGCAACATATCTGCCTCTGGCGGGGTGTACATCGGCGTCGCAGCCGAAACGATCGTTGCCAATCCCGGCACCATTACCGGATCGATCGGCGTGATCCTTCGCGGCAACAATCTCTCGGAGCTTCTCGACAAGATTGGGATCCGCTTCGAAACCGTAAAAAGCGGGACCTACAAAGACATCCTCTCTCCGGATCGAGCCCTCAGTCCTGAGGAGCGGCAGCTTCTACAGGATCTGATCGACAGCAGCTACAGCCAATTCGTCGATGCCGTCGCTGAAGGACGCGGACTCGAGCCCGATGCCGTCCGAGCCTTTGCCGACGGCCGGGTGTTCAGCGGTGCCCAGGCCAAGGACCTTGGCTTGGTGGATGAACTCGGCGATGAAGAACAGGCCAGGGTTCTGGCGGCCCGACTGGCGGATCTGGATGAGGAGCGCTGCAGACCCGTGACTCTCGGGAAGCCCCGCAAGAGCCTGCTCCAGGGGCTACCAGGCTCCTCATTGCTCAGCGCGATGCACCAACGGCTCAACACAGAACTGGAACTGAGCGGTCAACTCCTGTGGATGCACCGGCCATGACCCTCCCCCTGCAGCTGCGTGGCCTGCGTGGAGCCACGACCAGCTCTGACAACACCGCAGCCTCCATCAGGGACGCCGTATCGGAACTGGTCGATGCCCTGATGGAGCAGAACCAGCTGCAACCGAATCAACTCGTGTCTGTGACCTTCTCCGTGACGACCGATCTCGATGCCTGTTTTCCTGCTGCAACAGCTCGGCACCGAGAAGGATGGGGAGATGTGGCCTTGCTGGATGTGCAGCAGATGGCTGTTCATGGAGACCTCGCCCGCTGCATCCGGCTTCTGGCCCACGCATGGCTACCCGGAGACAGGCCCGTGCATCACCCCTATCTGCGGGGCGCTTCACGCCTCCGGCCAGATAGATCCGGTCACAGCTGACACCTGATAGGCCGACCCTCGAAGAACCAACAGACCGATAATTCTCAGGACAATTCACATACGTCCAATGGCCACATTGCTTTAAGCATTCCGAGTTTCATGACCCAAAACGCCTTTCGACCCACACGCCGCCGTGCCGGTCTGACCGCTGCACTGGTTGCAGGATCCATCGGCACGGCAGCACTACTGCCTACAACAGCGCCCCAGGCCGTGCGGGCTCAGAACACTCCGGCACTGCTGGAATTCCGTTGGGATGGAGGGAAGGATTACAGGAAGCTTTATTACGTGCAGAGCAGTACGGCACAACGCGAGCGAGCCGAATACTTCTTCATGCTGAGGCCAAAGGACCGCAAAACCGCCATCCTCAAGTTGAGCATTTCGGTTCCGAGCTATTTCAACGCCCGGATCAAGCCCAAGAATCTCTCCCTCTGCAAGATGAAATTGGGGGGTGTTCTCTCCCGCAGCCGTTGCGAGGAGGTTCTGCCGGCCGTTTTCGAAGTCAATGAGAAGCAGACCGCGATCGAAGTGTTTCCTGATACCCCGATCCCCACAGGAGGCACCTACGCGGTAGTGATGAAAATCTTCAATCCCAACTCACAGGGCATGTATCAGTTCAATGCGCTGGCCCAGGCACCTGGCGATGTTCCAGTATCCGGCTATCTCGGAAGCTGGGTGATCGATATTGATTGAGCCTGCCCTGATAAACTCTCCTCTTGAGAAAAAGCCGGACGCCGGAACAGATTCATGACCAAGCGAACCCTCGGTGGTACCAGCCGCAAGCGCAAGCGTGTCTCAGGATTCCGAGTGCGCATGCGTTCGCACACCGGTCGGCGGGTGATTCGCACCCGCCGCAAGCGGGGTCGCAGTCGTCTGTCTGTTTGATCCGGTTCCAGCACATCCCCAGCGATGGTTCTGCCCGCTTCCATGCGTTTACGCGGCCATCGCTGTTTTGATCACTTGCACAGGCGTGGCAAGCGTTTTCACGGCACCTTGATGGTGCTTCGCAAGGCGTCATTCAATCCAAAGCTGCTGCGTCGCGACACAATTGGAACTTCTGAATTGGGACAGCCCAAGAGCTGCCGGATTGCCGTCGTGATCAGTGGCAAGGTTCACAAGCGCGCGGTGGTGCGCAATCGTCTCAGGCGGCTGCTGCATGACCACCTCAGGACTCGCTTCGAGGCACGCCCCGAGCATGGTCAGTGCTGGCTGCTGATCAGTCTTCGACCCGGTGCTGACGCAGGTGAGGCCAACTTGCTGGAAGAATGCGACAGATTGCTTGAACAGGCGGGGCTCCAGCCATGACCAAATCCGTACAGGAAGACACCTTTTACGAAGGAGGTCCCGCCAAGGGAGACCTGATCGTCAACCTTCTGCTTGGCTTCACACTCATCGGACTTCCCTTCACGATCGGTGCTGTAGTGAGAGCCCTCTGGCTCCGCTTCAACATCACCAGTCGTCGCGTCTCCGTCAGCGGGGGCTGGATGGGACGTGACCGCAGTCAGGTGGTGTACAGCCAGATTCGTGAAGTGCGATGCGTGCCCAGGGGATTCGGAGCCTGGGGAGACATGGTGCTGGTGCTCAACGACGGATCCAGGCTCGAGATGCGGTCGCTGCCCCGATTCCGTGAGGTGGAGACATTCATCCTGGAACGGATCACAGTCCGTCCCGATGCAGGCCAGGCCACAGCTGCAGGTCTCAACGACTCCACCAGCAAGGGGTTCGCTGCCTGAAGCCCGGCAGCACCGCAAAAGCGGCGACGCTGTTGCACACTGGCATCACCTTTCACCACACCGCGGAACGCCATCGTGATCGGGTACATCTCCGACAATCTGCTGCTGCCGATCCTGGATTTCTTCTATGGACTGGTACCGAGTTACGGACTGGCCATCGTGGCGCTGACGGTTGTCATCCGGCTGGCTCTGTTCCCGCTCAGTGCAGGATCCATTCGCAGCGCCCGACGGATGCGCATCGCCCAGCCGGTGATGCAAAAACGCCAGGCGGAGATCAAAGCTCGTTTTGCTAGCAACCCACAGAAGCAGCAGGAAGAGTTGGGAAAACTGATGAAGGAATTCGGCAGCCCTTTGGCCGGATGTCTGCCACTGCTTGTGCAGATGCCCATTCTCTTCGCCCTGTTCGCCACGCTGCGGGGTTCACCGTTCGCTGATGTCCCTTACACCATCAACCTCAAAGTGCTGCCTACCGAGCAGATCGCAGCGGTAGAGCCAAAACCCTTCAACAGCGCCAGTCATTCGATCTTCGTCACCGAAACCGATCACGTCCCGGTGATCGCAAGTCTTCCTGGCGGCACAAAAATCGGAACAGGAGAGAGCGTTCAGATTCAGCTTCAAACCAAGAACGGTGAAGCCTTCAGGAAGGTTCTCAGCGATGTCGAAAACGGCCAATCGTTCCTACCCAATTGGTCAGTGACCAAAGGGGAGAGCATCGTGTCCGTCTCCGATGACGGAACCATCTCGGCCTTGACTCCAGGGGATGCCACGGTTGAAGGCAAAATTCCAGGCCTCGCAGCGCGCAGCGGCTTCCTGTTCATCAAAGCCCTGGGTCAGATCGGCTTCTACACCGAGGGAGCCATCAACTGGGACATCGCCATCCTCGTGGGAGCCTTTGGCTTGAGCCTGTTTATTTCTCAGCTGCTGTCCGGCATGGGAATGCCAGCCAACCCACAGCAAGCCACAGCCAACAAGATCACGCCCGTGATGATCACTGGCATGTTTCTGTTCTTCCCTCTACCAGCCGGCGTTTTGCTTTACATGGTGATCGCCAATATTTTTCAGGCCCTTCAGACCTTCCTGCTCACCCGAGAGACACTTCCCGACAATCTGCAAGCGATTTTGGATGACCAGATGAAGCAGGCTCAGACCCCGGCCACAGCAACAGCTGGTGGCGGATCCCAAGCCGGCCGCCTGCCGTTCGAACCCAAGGGCGGGAACAAATGATTCCCGGCCTGGAGCCGGTGGCCTTGAAAGAGCTTCTCGCCCTGGGTCAGCCCAGGGAGTGGGATGTCGATGGCATCCACGATGAACTCTCAAGCCTCACTCCAATTCGGGGACGCGTGTGCGCAGAACACCGCGGCAACGTTCTTGAGGTGGAGGGGTCTCTCCAAACCATCATCTGTGTGTGCTGTGATCGCTGCCTGGGAAACTTCAACCAGCAACTCACGGTTAACACTCGCGAATTGATCTGGCTTGGCGCTGAGCCATCGGAGGCGACCATCGGCGATGCCGATCACAACTCTGATAGCGCTGAGGGACTGATGGAAAGCCTGGACCCTAGGGGATGTTTCGAACCCGAACGCTGGGTGTTCGAACAACTAAGCCTGCAGATGTCAGTGGTCAATCGCTGTGGCGATCACTGCCCTGGACCACCGGTGCAGCCCAGCGCAGCAGCACTGCCAAGCGCAACGACATCTTTCAAGGATCCTCGCTGGCAGGCTTTGCGGGATCTTCAGGCTTCCATGGAGTCAACCCCGGACCGACAGCATGACTGAATCATGGAGCCGGCAGCTGGATCTCCTGATCCGATCAGGAACGCCACTGATCTGGATCCGAAGCCATGAGGAGGAGAGGGTTGAAGCCCTCCTGACCCAAGCCAGTCAACGCCTGGGCGACCGCTTGCTGGCGCGATGGGATTTCGTGAGTGGTCTCAGCGGTGCCCTGGGGCAGGAACGGTTGGGAGCGCGGCAGCCGATGGCCGTTCTGCAGTGGTTGAAAGAACGTTCGAGCAACGATCCCACCCTGCTCCTGCTCAAGGATGTGCATCGGTTTTGCGATGACCCAGGTATCGCTCGGATGCTGCGCAATCTGGCCGGTGAGTTGAGGTCCACCCCACACACCCTGATCCTGAGCTGCGGCCAGTGGACGCCCCCTGCCGACCTCGACGAAGCCCTCACGCTTCTGGATCTGCCCCTCCCTCGCGAGGAGGAATTACGGATCCTTCTGAGCAACATCGCCAGAGCCAGTGGATCCGCCCTCGAGGAGGAGGTGCTGGAAGAACTCACCCATGCCTGCTGCGGGCTGAGTGAAGCCAGAGTGAGACATGTGGCCGCAAAGGCCCTGGCGCAGCGCGGCCGCCTCAGCCTCGACGATCTGGCCGATGTGCTCGAAGAGAAACGCCTGTCACTGGCACGCAGCGAAGTGCTGGAGTTCTGTCGCACCGATGCCACCCCCGCGGATATTGGCGGACTGGAGACACTGAAGCACTGGCTTGATCAGCGCCATCGCGCCTTCAGCGACGAGGCCCGCCGTTTCGGCCTGCCCTTGCCGCGCGGCGTGCTGCTGGTCGGTCCCCAGGGAACCGGGAAATCACTCACCGCCCGAGCCATTGCCCACAGCTGGTCGATGCCTCTGCTGCGATTGGATGTAGGCCGCCTGTTCTCCGGGCTAGTAGGAGCCAGCGAGGCGCGAACGCGCGACATGATCCTGCGCGCTGAGGCCATGGCGCCCTGCGTGCTGTGGATAGACGAAATCGACAAGGGCTTCGGCCAGGTCGGCGGCAGCGATGGCGGAACCAGTCAGAGGGTTCTGGCCACGGTGCTCACCTGGATGGCGGAGAAGCGCTCCGCCGTATTTGTCGTGGCCACGGCCAACGGTGTGGAGCGACTGCCACCCGAACTGCTGCGCAAGGGGCGCTTTGACGAGATCTTTCTTCTGGACTTGCCATCCAAAGACGAGCGCTGTGGCATCCTCACCCTTCATCTCCAACGCAGACGCCCAAAACTCGATCTGCCGCTGTCCACCGTGGTGGACAGAACCGAGAGCTATTCCGGCGCCGAACTGGAGCAGGTGGTGATCGAAGCGATGCACCTCGCCTTCGCTGAACGCCGGGAACTGAATGAAAGCGACCTGATCAAGGCCGCATCCCAGTTGGTCCCTCTGGCGCGCACCGCCCGGGAACAACTGGAAGCCCTGAAGCAATGGGCCAGTGCAGGCCGAGCCAGACCCGCTTCATTGCGGCGCGTAACGAACCCTGACGCCCCGTAACGAATCCACCGCTGTCGCCAGGACGACTCGAAACGACCTCCTTAGGTTGCCAGCACTACAGACATTCTGGCCGTGAACCGATCCACTGAGCTCACCACCCAGCTTGCAGCCGCCTGTCTTGGCGCTGGAGTGATTACCACCGTTGCTGTGGTTCAAGGCCAGAATCCGATCACAGCCCTGGGCATCACCCTGTTTTCTGCAGTCGCAGCCGTGATGGTCGGCCAGGCTCTCTGAGTCGGCAGAAGCCCTTGGAGGCGGACGCTTAGGCTGCCGGCGCCGCCACTGAAATCCCTGTGCTCGATCAGCGTCTGGTGCGAGAGAACCCTGAGCTGATGGCCAGGGAGCTTGCTCGCCGCGGCTTGACGGTTGATCTAAACAGCCTTCAAGCCCTCGCCCAACAGCAGCGCGACCTCGAGGAGCAACGGAGCGGCCTGCAGGCGGAAGGCAACCGGGTGGGCAAAGAAGTTGGCCTCAAGATCAAGGCAGGGGCTGATCCGAAAGGCGATGAGGTGGCTGAACTCCGTCAGCAGGGCAATGCCATCAAACAGAGAGTGGCCGTTCTGGAAGATGAGGAACGCCAACTGGCCGCCGATCTGAAGAGCCAGCTGCTTACCTTCCCCAATCTCCCCTCACCCGACTGTCCAGACGGCCGGGATGAAAACGACAACATCGAGATCCGCGCCTGGGGTGACCCACGCAGGCAGGAAGGGCTTGAAGAGCATTGGGCGATCGCTGATCGCCTTGGGCTCCTCGACAGTGAGCGCTCGGTGCGCATCGCCCAGAGCCGCTTTGTGACCCTGTTTGGTCAGGGAGCACGCCTCGAGAGGGCCCTGATCAATTTCATGCTGGACCTCCACACCGGCAAGGGCTACCGCGAAGTGCTACCTCCGGTGCTCGTGAACAGCGCCAGTCTCACCGGTTCAGGACAGCTGCCCAAATTCGCCGAGGAAAGCTTCCGTTGCGCAGATGACGATCTCTGGCTCACCCCCACGGCGGAGGTGCCTCTGACCTCACTTCATCGTGATGAGATCATTCCGGCGGATCAACTGCCCCTGCGCTACGTGGCCTACAGCCCGTGTTTCCGGCGGGAAGCTGGCAGCTATGGCCGAGATACCCGGGGACTGATTCGACTGCATCAGTTCAACAAGGTTGAGCTCTACTGGTTTGTGCACCCCGACCATGCCCACGAGGCGCATGCGGCCATCACCGCGGATGCCGAAGCGGTTCTGCAAGCGCTCGAGCTGCCTTACCGCGTGCTGGAACTGTGCACTGGAGATCTGGGATTCTCCGCAGCGCGCACCTACGACCTTGAAGTGTGGCTGGCGGGAGCCGGCGCCTACCGAGAGATTTCCAGCTGCAGCGTCTGCGGTGATTTCCAGGCACGACGCTCGTCCATCCGCACCAAGGACGGCAAGGCCACCCGCCTCGTGCACACCCTCAATGGCAGTGGCCTGGCCATCGGCCGCACCATGGCCGCCCTGCTCGAAAACGGTCAACAGGCCGACGGCAGCGTTCTCTTGCCTCAGGCGCTCATTCCCTACTTCGGTTCTGATCGCCTCCAGCCAGAATGATCCGACTGCGTGAATCCTCATGAACGTTCTGGCCTCACTGCTCGCTCTGGGGCTGCTGATCGTGATTCATGAGGCGGGTCATTTTCTGGCGGCCCGTCTGCAAGGCATCCGCGTCAATGGCTTCTCAGTGGGCTTCGGCCCTGCGGTGCTGAAAACCGAGCTCAATGGCATCACCTACGCCCTGCGGCTACTGCCTCTTGGCGGCTTCGTGTCGTTTCCGGACGACGACGACAACGATCAATCCATTCCTTTGGACGATCCGGATTTGCTGCGCAACCGTCCGATCCCCCAGAGAGTTCTGGTGATCAGTGCCGGGGTGCTGGCGAATTTGCTGCTGGCCTGGCTGGTGCTGGTGGGGCATACAGCCGCTACCGGTGTTCCCGGTGATCCAGCCCCTGGCGTGGTGGTGATGACCGTGCAGGACGGAGCTCCAGCCGATCGGGCCGGGCTCAAGCCAGGGGATCGCATTCTCTCCATCGATTCCCAACCACTCGGCAGCGGCGATCCAGCGGTACGGGCCGCAGTCGACCCCATCCGCCGCAGCCCCGGACAAACGCTTGAGCTGGAGGTCCAGCACGCTGAGGCGGTTCAGATGCTCCGCCTCACGCCCGATGATCAGAACGGCACCGGTCGGATCGGAGCCCAGCTTCAGGTGGCGATGGTCGGAGCCACCCGCCCTGTGCGTTCTCCCTTGGAGGCGCTCAGCGCGGGCAGCAGCCAGTTTGCGGGTCTGTTCAGCCGGACGGTGGCCGGGTACGCCGGTCTCCTCACCGATTTCGGCAGCACGGCCCAACAGGTATCCGGCCCTGTGAAGATTGTGGAGATGGGGGCTCAGCTCTCCAGCCAGGGAGGATCCGGACTGGCTCTATTCCTCGCCCTGATCTCGATCAATCTGGGAGTGCTGAACGCCTTGCCACTTCCCTTGCTCGATGGCGGACAGCTTGTGTTCCTCTTGATTGAAGGTGTGCGCGGACGGCCGCTGCCGGAGCGATTCCAACTGGCTGTGATGCAGTCCAGCCTGCTGCTGGTGCTGGGGCTGAGCGTTCTGCTGATCGTGCGTGACACCAGCCAGCTTTCTGTGGTGCGTCAATTGATGGGCCAGTGAGGCGTTAAAGTCACAGATTGAACTGCTCTTTTCCGACCGCTGCATGGCCAAAAAGTCGATGATCGCTCGCGATGCGAAGCGCAAAAAGATGGTTGAGCGCTTCGCCGCTAAGCGGTCGGCCCTGATGGCCGCCTTCGATGCAGCGAAGGATCCCATGGAGCGCCTGGAAATCCATCGGAAGATCCAGGCCCTGCCACGGAACTGTGCGCCCTCCCGGATGAGGAATCGTTGCTGGGCCACCGGCAAACCCCGTGGTGTGTACCGCGATTTCGGGCTCTGCCGCAACCAGCTTCGTGAGCGCGCCCACAAAGGGGAGCTCCCTGGGGTGGTGAAATCCAGCTGGTGATCTCCCCAGGGGGCAACGCCACACTTCAAGAATCCCGGAGGTGAGAAATCACCTCTTTTTTTTGACTATCAGCAGAAAAGCTAAAAGTGATCGTCCAACCGGATGATTTGACGGCTTGATCCTGCTGAATGTCAGAATCAGTCTTGACAGAAAGACATAAGCACAAGTGCAAGGTCAGACACAGTCAATCTCCTTCGACGGTCGGGAGATTCGACTGACAACGGGGCGGTATGCCCCTCAAGCCGGCGGATCCGTGATGATCGAGTGTGGAGACACCTCGGTGTTGGTCACCGCCACCCGATCTTCAGGACGAGAAGGCATCGACTTCCTTCCCCTGATCTGTGATTACGAGGAAAGGCTGTATGCCGCCGGTCGCATCCCCGGCAGCTTCATGCGCCGTGAAGGTCGGCCACCGGAGCGGGCCACGCTGATCAGCCGACTGATCGATCGGCCGATGCGGCCCCTGTTCCCCAGTTGGTTGCGGGACGATCTGCAGATCGTGGCGACCTGCATGTCCCTCGATGAGCGCGTTCCTGCCGACGTGTTGTCGGTGACAGGAGCATCCATGGCCACCCTGCTGGCCGGAATTCCGTTCTACGGGCCGATGGCCGCCGTGCGCGTTGGCCTACTGGGCGACGACTTTGTGCTGAATCCGAGTTACCGCGAAATCGAACGGGGGGATCTGGACCTGGTGGTTGCCGGCACGCCCGAGGGCATCGTGATGGTGGAGGCGGGTGCCAATCAGCTCCCTGAGCAGGACGTGATCGAAGCAATCGACTTCGGTTATGAAGCCGTTTGCGAACTGATCAAGGCCCAGGAATCAATCCTCAAAGATGCCGGGATTGAGCAGGTGAAACCCGAAGCACCTGATGCAGACACCACGTTGCCGCTGTTCCTCGAAAAAGCTTGCAGCAAGTCCATCGGTGAGGTGCTGGGCCAATTCGCACAGAGCAAAGCAGACCGCGACAGCAAACTGGATGCCATCCGCAGCAACACGGCGGAAGCCATTGAAGGACTGAAGGACACCGACCCTGTTCGCCAGTTGGTCTCATCCAACAGCAAGGCGCTGCCCACCAGCTTCAAGGCTCTCACCAAGAAACTGATGCGCCAACAGATCGTCAAGGACGGCAAGCGCGTGGATGGCCGCACCCTCGACGAAGTGCGCCCAATCAGTGCTGCGGCTGGTGTGCTTCCCAAGCGTGTGCATGGATCCGGCCTGTTCCAGCGCGGCCTGACCCAAGTTCTCTCCACAGCCACCCTGGGCACCCCCAGCGATGCCCAGGAGATGGATGATCTGAACCCCAATACTGAAAAGACCTATCTCCACCACTACAACTTCCCTCCTTACTCCGTCGGCGAGACCAAGCCGATGCGCTCACCAGGACGTCGGGAGATCGGCCATGGAGCGCTGGCTGAGCGGGCCATCATCCCTGTCCTTCCTGCCAAGGACACCTTCCCCTATGTGGTGCGGGTGGTGAGCGAGGTGCTCAGTTCCAACGGCTCCACCTCCATGGGCTCCGTCTGTGGCAGCACCTTGGCCCTCATGGATGCGGGCGTTCCTCTGAAGGCGCCTGTCAGTGGGGCAGCCATGGGCCTGATCAAGGAAGGCGATGAAGTGCGCATCCTCACTGACATTCAAGGCATCGAGGATTTCCTCGGCGATATGGACTTCAAGGTGGCTGGCACCGACAAGGGCATCACGGCTCTGCAGATGGATATGAAGATCACCGGCTTGGCGATGAACACCATTGCCGAAGCCATCAACAAGGCGAGACCCGCACGCCTGCACATCCTCGAAAAAATGATGGAGGCGATTGACACGCCTCGCGACGGACTCTCACCTCATGCTCCAAGGCTGCTGAGCTTCCGGATCGACCCAGAGCTGATCGGCACTGTGATCGGCCCCGGAGGCCGCACCATCAAGGGCATCACCGAGCGCACGAACACCAAGATCGATATCGAAGACAGCGGCATCGTGACCATCGCCTCCCATGACGGAGCTGCGGCTGACGAAGCCCAGAAGATCATCGAAGGACTCACCCGCAAGGTGAATGAGGGAGAAGTGTTCAGCGGAGCGATCACACGGATCATTCCGATCGGCGCCTTTGTGGAAATCCTTCCCGGCAAGGAAGGGATGATTCACATCTCCCAGCTTTCCGAGGCCCGAGTGGAGAAGGTGGAGGATGTGGTGAAAGTGGGCGACGAGGTCACCGTGCGCGTGCGCGAGATCGACAACCGCGGTCGCATCAATCTCACCCTGCGTGGTGTTCCCCAGAATGGAGAGGGCACTGAACCCGCGCCAGTTCCGACGCCAGTGGCACCGCTCTCCTGAGGGAGCTCAGGGTCACAGAGAAAAACCTGGATCAATCTCAGCCATCGCCCGTGCCGCCTGTTCTTCAAGGGTGGTATGGGCTTTTCCATGGCTGGCAATCAGGCAACCGGCCTGACGCACATCACCCGTGTTGTAAGCAAGAGGCTGGCCATCGGCGTGCGTGAAGGCCCCACCAGCAGCTAGCAGCACCGCTTCCGGAGCCGCCATGTCCCAGTCTTTCGGAGCACTCTTTCCAGAGAGAGAGATGTACACATCAGCCTCCCCGCGCAGGATGGTGGCAACTTTGCAGCCCACGCTGCCGACGGCCATGGAGCCTCCGAGGGGCAACGCCGCGATTAAGCGTTCGAGGCGATCATCCCGATGGCTGCGGCTCGCCACCAGCACCAGGTCAGATGTGCGCTCACTGAAGCGCACGGGGCTGCGCTCAGCTGCACGGTTCTCGCACCAGCTGCCCTGGCCTACAACTCCGAACCAGAGCTCGTCGGCCTCTGGCAGCAGCACCACCCCCAACGCGGGGCGCTCCCCCTGCACCAGCGCCAGATGAACGGCGTATTCGCCGGTGCCTTGCAGAAAATCCTTGGTTCCATCAAGGGGATCGAGGATCCAGAGCCACTCGGCGGCCAGGGGCTTGCCCTCGGTCAGCTGTTCCTTCGCGGTCTCCTCGCTGAGCAGAGTCCAGCCGGCATCCGGGAATGCAGAACGTAACCCATCCAGCAGCCATTGATTCACTGCCAGATCAGCTGCAGACACCGGCCCTTCCCCGCCATCGTCCACACTCAACGCCCGAGCAAAGCCATGGGGGGGCTGCTTACCACGGGCATAGGCCCTGAGGATGTCAGCAGCACCCCAGCAGAGCGGCCGTAGCGCTTCAAGAAGCTGCTCCTGATTAATACCGGCTGGAAGGCTTGGGACGGTCGGCATCATGGAGAGGGTTGGGTGGGAACCATTGTGAAGCAGCGCGCCGAACCGGACGCAGGAGTGCTCTACGTCGTCGGCACCCCGATCGGAAACCTCGGGGACCTCTCCCCGCGCGCCCGGGCTCTGCTGATCGCGGTGGACACCATCGCCTGTGAAGACACCCGCCACAGCGGCCAGCTGCTCACCAGCCTGGGATCCCTGGCCAGGCGTTGCAGCTTTCATCAGCACAACACCCATACCCGCATCCCCCAGCTCCTGGAGGAACTGGGGGATGGCCGCAGCGTTGCCGTGATCAGCGATGCCGGCCTGCCGGGCATCAGTGACCCAGGGGAAGAACTGGTGAAGGCGGCTCGACAAGCCGGGCATGCCGTGATCTGCATCCCTGGCCCCTGTGCTGTCACCACCGCCCTGGTAAGCAGTGGCCTCCCCAGCGGTCGCTTCTGCTTCGAGGGATTCCTTCCCGCCAGGGGCAAGGAGCGCAGCGAGCGCCTTGTGGCCATCGCTGCGGAAGAGCGCACCACGGTGCTGTACGAGGCTCCCCATCGCCTGCTCAAACTGCTGAAGGAGCTTGCTGATCACTGCGGCGGCGGCAGGCCGCTGCAGGTGGGACGGGAGCTCACCAAACGGCATGAAGAACAGGTTGGAGCCACTGTGCAAGCGGCCCTAGCTCATTTCGAACGGCACGCCCCCCAAGGAGAGTTCACGTTGGTGCTCGGAGGCGCAAGTGCACCTGAGACGAGAGTGCTCAGTGACGAGCGCTGTTTCGACGAGCTGCGCCGGTTGATCGCCCAAGGCCTCAAGCCCAGCGAAGCTGCCAGGGAGCTAGCGCAAACCAGCGGACGCAGCCGCAGGGATCTTTATGCGCTGCTGCATGAGGCAGAAAACCAGGCAAACTGACAAAGCATTGATGGTTGTCGGCGCCATGCTGATGCGCCTGCGTCTGTTGCTGATCACCATGGGTGGAGGTGTGGCCCTCCTGGTGGTGCTCTGCCTTGGTGCCCAGAATCTTAGCGATCGGTACCGGCTGAATCTCGGCCTTGGAACCAGCGCACCACTCCCTGCGGGTTTCGTGGTGGGAGTCAGCGCTGTGCTGGGGTTGATCGGTGGTGGCAGCCTCACGGCCCTGCTGATGCCGGAATCGCGGCGCTGATTCAGGCGTCGAGGGCGTAAAGCGAACCTTCAACAAGCAGCCGGGTGATGCCGCGGGCCACGAGGTAGCGGGTGGTGATAGCGAAGACCTGGGTATCGGGCACCTTGATCACACGCTGGCTGCGGCCGCATTGGCGTTTCGCCGTGCGCGGGCTTGTGAACAGGCAAAGCGCCTGGTGATCCAGCTCATCAGGACCCGCCACTCCCAACTCAGGAAACTCACTGAGCGGCCGGGGATCCAGCTCAACGGTCTTGTCCACCAGCATGTACACACTGTCTGGAAGCACTCCTGCCTCGAACGGGAGGCAGTGCAACTGCTTGGTATTCACCTGGGGGAGATCGAGCGGAAGTACAGCCACTTCGTGGAACTCCTCACCACCAGCAAACGCCCCCGAAGGCTCCTCCTCAGAGAAATCGTCAGGTTCATCCGCGCCGAAATCATCAGCGTCATCCAGAGCCAACGCAGACGCGCTGTCATCAACGGGCTCATCGGTGGCCTGCGCTGCAACGGCATCCGACTCCACCAGCTCGGAGGACACCGGCTCGGGCTTCACCGCTGAACCGCGAGCCCTGGAGGCCTTGAGGTCGCTGTATTCCTTAGCCGAGAGCAGAGAACGCACCGTACGGCTCACCGTATTGGCACTGCAGCCAAAGGCGTCAGCGAGAGCTGCGCTGCTCTCGCCTTGGCGATAGCGGATCAGAAGCTCCTGCTTCTGACTGTCGGTGAGCCGGCCAGGAGCCATTACCTACTCTGCACAGCCATCAACATTAGGCGGCATGGTCGGGATCGGCTGTCAGAATGATCCCGCGAGCTCCCTTAGCTCAGCTGGATAGAGCAACTGCCTTCTAAGCAGTCGGTCGATGGTTCGAATCCATCAGGGGGCGTTCAGTTACCGCAAGGCTTCTCAGCCAAAGTTCACCCGCCACTAGGCGGGTTTTTTATTTGCGGGACCACTACGGGACCACTTTCTGTGGCAACATGCAGGAAATGGTCCCGCTAAGCAGTAAGTCATGGCTCTCGATTTCCGCCCTGTTCTCAAGGAATCCATCAAGACCGCTGGCGTCCCCCGCGGGTGGTCTGTCAGTGAGCACCGAGGCAAGGTGAAGCTGCGCGTTCGTGCTGGTGCTGGTGGCGCCGCCGCGTCATGGACCAAGACGCTGCCCATCCAATGGGAAGTGGGCTGCATCGGGCCCGTTACCGAAACCCTGTCGGCCCTCTACGAAGCAACCAAGGGTGATCAACCCAAGTCGTTGGCAGACGCATGGGCTGAGCTTCACCCCGAGGAGGACGACAGCGAACCTGCCCCAGGCATCCCTTCCTTAATGGGGGGCATCAACTGGAAGGCCATCGCCGCGGCCCACTACCGGGACCGCCAACAGAACGGCAAACAGGTCAGTGACAAGACCATGGCGCTGGAGCGCACCTACTGCGATAAGGCGGTGGAGCTGCTCACCAGCAGCAAGGCACCGGCGACCCCGTACAAGCTGATCGACGCTGCCATCACCACCGGTGGCTGGACGGACAAGCCCCGCGCCAGACAGCAATGCGTTGGGGCGATCACCAGGCTGCTCACCTACGGCGTCACCCATGAAGGGCTCAGCGGTGACTGGATCATTCCGCAGCACCAGAAAGTGATGCTGGCGGGCAACGGCAAGCCGAAGGAAGAGCGGGAGATCGCGATCCTCAGCGACGTTCAAATCCTGGAGCTGTTGGATTCCGCCCCCTCGGCGGAATGGCGCAACCTGCTGCTGGTGATGGCCGTTTATGGGCTCCGCCCTGAGGAGCTGATGCACCTCACCCCCAAGGTGAATCCCACCACCGGCAAGCTCCAGCTCTGGTGCAGCTACCGCAAGGCAGCAGGTGGACGGACCACCAAGACCGAAACCAAGCCGCGCTGGCTGCAGGCCATCCCGCTGCGGACGCCTGAGGGTGAGGACTACCCCGCCGGAGACCTGGCAGCACAGATCAATGCAGGGCTGATGCCGTTCCCACCGCTGAAGGAACGCGGCGCTGCAGTGGCGCAGTACCTGGGGCGCTTGCGGCTGTGGAAGGAAATGGCCGCGGCATTCGATGAGCAGGGCAAGTGGTTGCGGCCCTATTCATTCCGGAACACCTATTCAGTGCGCGGCCACCTGCGGGGGATCCCCGGTGCATCGATGGCGCTGGCCATGGGCCACAGCGACAAGACCCATTCAGCCCACTATGTGACTGCTTCTGAGGAGAGCACCGCAGAACTGTTTGAGCGACTGCTGGGGGCGACTGATGCAACCAACTGATGCCGAACTGGCGGTGATGTTCCGCTGGACGCTCCACACCCGATGGGGCGTTGGTGGGTTCATGGGATCCGAAGGTGATCCTGATTTCACCTGCCGATGCGACAGCTGCACGACCTCTCGCCGCAAGCGCTGGGCAAAGGAGAGCGACACCATTGATGGTGCTTGAGGTACGGAAGACCGCCCTAGGTAGTGGCAAGGGCGGTCAAGGGCGGTTACTGTGTCATCAACGTCAAGGCTCGCAGGCAGCACCTGCCCCGGACGCGCGAACACCATTCGTCGAGATTCGATTGGCTCCGCAGCTGATCTCTCCTCCTAAACAGTCAGCACCTCCCGAGGTGTGGCAAGGTCCTGCGACCCCGCCTGTTGACGGCTTAGAACCGATCTTTGGTCGGCTCCCTAAAGACGCCAATAAGCAGTGGTTGCTGGATAGGGCATGGGACTGGCGCAATCAACGCGTCACCCCTGAGCTGGAGAGCAGCAGTGTTCGCATCCTTCGGGAGTCAGAGCTGCAAGCCATGGCCAAGACGGCCCCTTGGGTTGCTGCCATCGCTCGCCAGCAGGCTGAAGAGGCTCGTGCCTCCATCAGGCGAACCAAAAGCACCCGCACCATCGCGCGGGTGATGCAGCTGATTGTTGATCAATACGGATGGCCTGAGCAGGACTGAGTCCTGCAATGACCAATGCCTTTTTCCGCATCAACGCGGGAGGTGATGCAGACCCTTGGTGTCCTGGATGCCAAGACGCTTCACCGTCGCCGCGAGGATTACAGAGACAAGAGCGTTCACCCCGATTCCCAGTTCTTCAAGCTGGGCGTTCACTACCTGCGCAAATCACCAACCAGCAAACAGCTGGTGTGGGATCAGGAGGCCACCGTCCGCGCATGGGTTGAAGCCACCAAGGTTCAAGCCCAGCCCGTTGCTGCTGAGCAGGGAGGCGCGGCATGAGCCACCTCTTGGGTCCCGAGGGTCCAAACCTCACTCCTGATGATGTTGCGAAGCAGGAAAAGATCTGCCTCGAATACATCCGCTCTCAACCGCTGCATGACGGTGGCGGGGCAACTGCTGCAGAAACACAGCAGGGGCTCGGCTGGAACGACAGAAGCAGCGTCAACGCCCGATTCCCTGCATTGCGAAAAAAGGGCCTGATCGAGTCCCGGATCAACCCTGAAACGGGCAAGCCGTTCACAAGACACACCCCCAGCGGCAGACGCAAGGCGGTTGTCTATTGGCCCGCAGGTTCACAGAACCCGGAGGCAAAGGCATGACCTTCATCAACCCCACCATCTGTGAACTCGCCATCGCCTTATCGGTGGCCAGCATCAGCCTGCAGGTTGTTGCAGCACTGGCGCGATCACGGTCGGCACCGGTCGACGAACCAGCAGAACCACCCGTAGGGGTGGAGAGCTTCAAACCCCTATCTAGTGATCAACGTCGGGCCAGCCTGCGGATGACCCACAAGGAACTGCGGCAAATGGCGCAGGATCTGCAGGTCGGCTCAGGGCACTTCAGGAGTCGTGCCAAAAAAATTGAGCTGGTGCAGGCCATCCGCGCTCATCAGGAGGCCGCCTGATGGGATACAAGCTCCGCAGATTGCTGGGCTCTGGAACTCAGGACACTGCTGCAGTGCTCAGCACTGCGCAGACCTGGGAACTGGTGCGTGCCGCGTATTTCCAGCGCCTGAATCGCCCTGTCCTTGCAGCTGAGTGCTGGGACCTCGCATCGAATTACGAGTTCGAGCTGCAGACACACCTTGACCGCATCAATAAAGGAGAAACGCCATGACTACCCAACCGACCACCAGTGGTCCGTCGTCAGATATGGACCCCCATCACGCTGAGCTGATCGAGGCAACGCGCGAGCTGTTGTCTATCAGCCGCCGCATCGCTCCAGACACAACGACTCATGGCGTGCATCACAAGCCCAACGTCGTTCGCGTTCTGGAGTGCCTGACCAATGGCGAGGTCCATCCCGGTTATGGGTGCCAGCTCGTCAATGAAGTGCTGGAGCAGGAGGGCATCAAATGAGCCCTGATCTGAAGCAACACCTCGTCGAATTGATGTGGGCCAACGCCATGGACCTACAACTGCAACTGATGGTGAGACCAGGGGTCTCAAAAGCAGACCACCTGAACGACATCAAGAGCGTTCACGACCGCTGCCACATGCACTGTCGGGCCATCCAAGAGCTTGGGTGCCACAACGACAGGCAACACGGCGCGATGTACGACCGCATCGACTATGTCGCCACGATGGCGGGGAAGTTGTTGCAGGAGGCAAGTCATGACGACTAAAGCCCCCGACACCGCCAATCAGGACAACCTCCTGTTTCATCGCTTCAGCGCGTTCGTCGAACATAACGACGACGCTCTGACCTCCGTCAGTGAACTGGCCGCGGCGCACTTCCACCTCTATGCCCAGCTGCGTGCTGAACGGTTCACATCAGACGAGGCTCATCTCTGTCTGATCCACCTCTGCAATACCTATGCAGACAACTGGCGCGATGGCCTGATCCCTGGGATGGGAGGCAAGCCCGATGGCTGATCTCTACGACCTCAAAAAGAAGCTCGATGACATTGATCGCCGTCTAACAAAACATCGAGGTCCCGCAACACCACAACAAACAGAACTGCTGCGATTGCGCAGGGAATGTTTGCTGGCGATGCGTGATGCCGAACGGGCATTTTGGGGCGATTGATTGATAAGCCCTGGCTAATCAGCTGGGGCAATTCCTATCAGCAAAACCCAATCACAAAAAATTCTGACACCCCTCTGCCGCCCTCAGACGGGATCTCAATTAAGGCGGGCAATTTGCCCCCTCTAGCCTGAACTAGTCACACCAAATGCCTTTGCACAAATGACAGCCACTCTCACAAATTCCGACGGAAGAGCAGTGGAGCAGTTTTCCATTCGTGTTCCTGTCGGTACTGCAAAACGCCTTGAGCAGTACAAGCAGCGCCACGGATATTCCTCAAGAAATCAAGTCATCAACGAACTCATTGCTTGCGGGTTCGTTCACCTCGACAAGGTCTGATTTCTCATTCCACGGGGATTCAGCCAACGCCCTGGAAAGTAGCGGCTGGATCCCTGCCCCTCCGATCAACCCCACCAAGGGAAAACCGTGAAGCACTCCAATCCTAGGGGCTACCCCAGGCATGACGCCAAAGCGTCATCGCATCGTAATCGCCCCCACCTTCAGCAATTAGCTGATGCCCTTTGCCAAGAGGCAGTCACCGGCGACATCTCCGCTAGGCATCACGACCTCTCTCATCAGGTGATCGACCTGCTGATTGAACGCAACCCCTCTTGCCCACGTTGGGCATCACGGGCCGTTGATCAGCTCCTCCATGTCGCAGAGGTCATCTGATGGCGCTCAATCCAGAGCATCAGAAAAAGGTGCTTTCGCGTGGTTTCACGGAAGACCAGCTGGCTTTCCTCACCGGTGGCAGTTCACCCATCCTTCAGTCGCTTTCAGCCGAAGAAATTCAGGCCGATTGGTTAGACACCTTCCCCACCATGGATGGCAATGAAGGCGGTGCATTACTGCTGCGGTTCAACGATGGAACCGTCAGCCTGAAACCAGACAAGCCCGACTGGGACGAGAAAAAGCAGCGGTTCTCCAAGTACCTCTACGGCAAGCGCAAACCAGGCCAGCCCAAAGGCACCAACACCCAACCTTGGATTCCTTCAAAAGATCCCACCATCGCCACGGAAGGGCTCTTCGATGCACTGGTATCCACTGCATTGATGGAGACGCCATGCGCTGCTGCAACGGCCCCATCACACGTTCGTTATTCCAATTTCCCCGAGTCAGTTCAGACCTACGTCTCTGATGCAGACGTGCCCTATCACCACTACACCGGTCTGCTGCCGGTAGTCATCGGCCAATGCAAAGAGAAGGGCCTCAAGCTGGCTCACCTCCCGCGCAACCCTCACGCTGATTACGCCTACGCCGCTGATCAGATCCCCGATGACTGCAAATGGGGGATGGAGGAATGGTGCAAGGAATGGAAGGAACAGGGCCTTGATCCAAAGCAAGAACTGCAGAAGGTCATCCGCAGCGCCAAGCCGCCGTTTGAATATCTGCGCGGCATCTTTCTTGATTACGGCAAAGCCGGTATTCGATACCCCATCAACACCGCGGTGCTCACCACCGGTGCAAGGGCCATTGCTGATGCGACTGATCGCCCAGATCAGCGCACCATGCTCATTGACCTGCTTCAGGACATCACCAAGGCCCCAAAGAGTTGGATCAAAAAGCAGGTGGAGCGGCGTGAAAACGCCCGATTTCAAGAACAGGCAGAGGAACACCCCACCGCCACGGCCGATCCGTCCGACCTGCCCCAAGGCCCCATCGAAGAGGTCCCCCTAGATCCCTATTGCAACGCCGACAATCGCCCCATCGACGTTCACCTCTCCAATCAACTGCTGAGTGGTGATGTGGCCTATGGCTCCAGTGCAGGGAGCCTTTACAGCTACGACGAAACCGTTGGGTTCTGGTCACGCATCCCGCAGGACGAAGCGCTGCGCATGGTGCAATCCGAAATTGAGCAGACCTACGTCGAAGACACTCAGGGCCGCCGCTTCTACCCCTACGGCTCCTACGCCCAAGTGGTGTCCTGCACCAATTCATTCACCACCAAGGCCAACAACCCCCGTCTAGGTGATCCCCACCCCTGCATCGCCTTCACCGATCAGACCTTTAACTGCCGCACTGGGGACCCATCGCCACACAGCGCCGATAACGGCATCACCTACGGCGTTCAGGCTCCACTGCTCATCAGTGAAAACTGCCCCGAAGAATTCAACAGCGCCATCGCCACCTGCTTTGGCCTCGAAGCTCTGCCCGTTATTCGTGCCTGGATTAGGGCAATCATTGACCCAACCATCCCTTACGGGAAGTTCCTGCTGATCATTGGCAACACCGGCACCGGTAAAGGGCTGCTGCTCGAATTCCTCGACAAGCTCCTCCCCAGTCAGTGCCGCTCAGAACTGCTGGAACCAGGTGACATCTCCGGTCCAGACAAGGTCTATCAATTCATCCTCGGTAAGCGATACGTCTCCTTTGAAGACCTGCCGCATCGCCTCAAACAGATGCAGCTCTTCTACAAGTTGGTGGAAAACGCTGAGGTATCAGCACGGAAGCTCAATGCCTCCAACACCGACACCATCACCCCTAATTGCCGCTTCTCGGCTGCGGCAACCAAAATGCCGACCCTCTCTGATGGCAATGACGGTTTAGTGCGACGGGCCGTGGTGCTCAAGACCAAACCACGCCTCGGAACACCAGACCGCAACCTCAAGGCCGCAATCGTTGGCGATGCCCCCGCGCACATCCAACTCCGCGCAGAGGTCATGGGCTGGGCGCTCTCCATGGAGCGCCAAGACGTCATCGACACCCTTTACGGCGATGCCTGCAGTGATCTACTCGAAGCCAACCTCGATGAGCTAGAGGCCAATGCAGATGCTGTTGCTCACTTTGTTGATGAGTGCCTCGTCCCATCAACGGCAGAAGTGACCCCTGTTATGTGGTCGCACATGTTCGATTGCTTCCGCGCTTACTGCGACAAACAAGGGTTCAACGGCAAAGGCAGCCTGTTCCATTTCCAAGGACGAATTAGAGGCAAGCTTCCTCACCTTCACCGCCCCAGAAGAAAAGAACCCATGGCTGAAGCAAAGGCCGCAGGACGTGACAGAAACAGGCGCTTGACCCTGCCGTCATGTGACTGGGGATTCGAGTTAGCGGTCAACGCATTCACGGTCACACCGATGGGACACAGGGTGGTCCCCGCCAACTTCACCCACAACGGCCTCTTTGAACTGCGGGCACACAATCCAGCCTGCCCCCGTGATGAGTCTGCTGGCACAGGGTTAAGCCAAGAGAACACCCTGGGACAGGAAGAGGGCTCAGGGTCTCAGATCTCAGTCATTGCAGTGGGTGGCACTGTGTCTCAGGGTTCTTCTTCTATTGACAGAGAAGAGAATAAAAAAGACTCTCTACACGCAATAAATACGCACGCACATATAAACGTCACGCATATAAAAGGTGAGAGCACCCTGAACCCTGAGACACCCGGTCACACCCCTGAGGGGCCTGAATGGATGGTTTGATCTACGCCATAATTGATGCATGGCAATTGAGACACTTCTAGGACGAGCGACTGATGAGCAACTTAAAAAGTTGCCAGGTCGTGTTCGTAATCCAGACAGGGTTAAACAGCACCTCGATGCGTTTGCCCTGCATTTACAAGGCGTTTCCTATCGCGGAATCCAACAACACTTCGGGTGGAAGTCACTCAGCAGTGCAGAGAACTCTGTGAAACGCGGGGAGATCCTCGCGAAAAATTTGAATCTCGACAGTGAAAAGATCCGGCTGAAACTTGCGCTGTTCTTTGAAGAGATCTGTGACATCACGCTTGCCCAGATCAGGGATCAGCAGAAGGACGGGCAGATCACTCAGGTGGCCAACAGCGACGGCACCACCGTGGTGACCCGCCGCCGTGGCGTCGACACCCGTCTGCTGGGCGAAGCAGGGCGTGGCGCCATCCGGTTTGCGCAGTTCGCAGGGCTGATGGATGCCGACAAGAGCACCTCAGGCGGTGGAGAGGTGAGCACCAACGTGGTGTTCGTGAGCCCGCAGGCGGACCTGTCGGAATGGGACACCAGAACGGTGGACGTGACCCCAAGTGGTCCCGTTAGTGGTCCCACTCTGGAGGTCGCCCCTGACAACCCCAGTCAGGGAGCTGATGACCAACTGCTTACAAAGCAAATCGCCGCGGCCAATCCCGTGGATGGCGGACCCCCAGTGGTCGGTAACGACGAAGAACCGGGCACGACCCGCATCATCCAGCGAGGGCTTTTCTGATGACCGCTTCAGCGCCGCAGCAGATCACCCCCACGCCGATGCAGGCCACCATGCAGAAGGTGCCCCTGGATCACGACCTCATTGCGTGTGGTGGCCGCGGCAGTGGCAAGAGCTTTGGTGGTGAGCTGGTGGTGGCCCGTGACAGCACGGTGCTGCGGGAAAAGTTCAATTGCTTGATCGTGCGCCGCAGTTATGCCGGTCTGCAGGAACTGAGCAACAGCCTGAGCCGCACTCTGAGCGCCACCTATGGCCAGGTGCTGAGCTTCAACAAATCGGACTGGACGCTGCGGCTCCCCACCGGTGGAGTGATCGAGCTGGCGTACCTGGATCCCAGCAGGCCCCAGGCGATGCTGCGCCAACAGGGCCGCTCCAGAACGACGATCTGGGTGGATGAAGGCGGGCAATACAGCGACCCCGACATGCTCGACCAGCTGCGGGCCACGTTGCGGGCACCAGGGGGGACGCCCACCAGGTTCATCTTCACGGCCAACCCTGGGCAACAGGGCCATGCGTGGATCAGGCAGCGCTGGGTGCAGCCCGCGGGATTCCCTGCCCCAGATCAGCCCGTCAGGTTCTACTGCGAGGACACGGCCAGCAGCACCGTCTATATCGGCAGCAACATCGCGGCCAACCCGCACCTGGACTTTGAACAGACCAGGCGTCAGATCCAGATTGCAGCGGGTGGGGATCCTGAACTGCTGCGTGCCTGGCTTGAGGGCAGTTTTGAAGGCGATGTAACTGGCAGCTATTTCGGTGATGCCATGTCTCGCAGGCGCAACCTGCTGGAGCTGAATGGTGATGATCGCCCTGAGATTCCAACAGGATCACGGCTGCTGTGCTCGTTCGACTGGGGCATTGCAGCGCCATCGTGTGCGACGTTGTTCATCACGAATCACCCGCTGTTGCCGAGGGGCAGCCTGTTCGCGATTGACGAGTGTTATCTGGCCAAGTCCACTAGGGCAGGCGAGCCTGATTGGAATGCGGGGTTAGGGGCTAGCAACCTGCAGCAGTGCCAGATATTGAAGGAGTGGATCAGCCGATGGGGTTTGGAGCCACAGGATCTGAAGTGGATTGCGGATGACGCGTGCTGGAACCGCACGGGTCACGCGATGACCATTGGCGATGAGTTTCGGAAGGGTGGGATTCCTTTTATTCGTGCGGGGAAGTCATCGATGACGGAGGAGGCGGGCCTGGCCAGGTTGCGGACGATGTTGTGGGCCACGGATCGAGACGAAAGCCAACCGTGGATCAAGGCAAGCCGACGGTGCAGAGCATTTTGGGAATTGACGCCGCTATTGGCGAGGGACACCAAGAAACGTGAGCTGCTGGACCCGACGGCGATCACTCACAGCATCGACACCTTCCGATATGCCGTTAATTACTGCCAGAAGCCTTATCAGGTTGGTCGTGGACCGAGGGTGTGGTGATGGATGTTGTTGTGAAGGATGGAATTGTGGTTGGCGATTGTGTGCTGCTGAATTGCAGCGATAGTGCCAGCATTTTGAAAGCGCGAGATGTTGACGGTTGTCAGATCCGATTGGATGGGGAGGTGAAGAGTGTGAATGGTGATTGGTGCAAGGTGCTGGTGCGTTTAGAGGAAAACCGAGGAGTTTTTGGGGTTCATCCAATGAGCGTGATGTTGAACACAAGGCTGCGGGATGTGGAATTGATTGGTGGGTCGAATGTATGGAGCAAGTTGCGGGCCAAGGGGATTGACCGAGTGCGCAGTACAGGGTCTGATGAGTGCGAGTTCTGGGCGCCTTTGAGTGCCAACGCCTGAACAGTGGGGAACACTCAAGGCAGTCACGCCTGAACCATGAACTTCGACAAGCAGATGACCCTTGCGTTGCTTCAGGAACTACTGCTAGCCCTTCGTGCCAATGACCCTAATGGGTTTAAGGCTTGGCTGTCTCTAGGCATCGCACGGCTTTGAAAGGCTTAAGCCGTTAAGCGGAGTGAGAGCTAGACAAGATCCTTTTGGAGAAAGCAGGGGGCGTCAGTTACATCAACGGATCTCAGATTCTCCATGGTCCCCTGTTGAGTAAAAACAGTCGCCTGCTCCCATTGGAAGCGGCTCTAGTCACTCAAAAGATGAAACAATCAAGAATCTGATATGGAGGTTTTTCGCGTTGATCGATGATGCCCTTGTTCCTTTTTTACTGCATCTTGTCTGAATCAGAGGATCAAGGAGTTGTCGGGTAAGTCAGTGACTCCTTTGAGGTTGATTTGAAAGTCAGCAAAGAGGTCGTCGTCAATATTGAGTCTGAGGACAGCGTTGCTAAACCTTGCCTGGCCAATGTCTGAGAAGCGATCGGATCCAATGAAGACAAAGGCTTGATCACCGTTCGTGTTTGGATCGGCATCAATACGTGAGAGGTCGATGGTGTCGTCTGCTGTGAAATCAGTGATCTGATCTCTTGTTGCATTGGTTATGCCGGAGTCATTGATGGATTGAAAGAGAAAAGTATCGGCATCGCTGCCGCCGGTGAGTTTGTCTTTGTCTTCTTTGCCGATGAGTGTGTCGTTGCCGCCTTTGCCGTTGAGGCGATTTTTACCTGAATTGCCTTCAATTCTGTTGTCCAGGTCATTGCCAGTGCCATTGAGATTGGCAGTGCCAGTGAGGATCAGGTTTGCAAGACCGTCTGGAAGGGTCAGGCTTTCGGAGGACCTGATCGTTGAGGTGATGAGATCGTTGGTATCGATGATGAGATCGGCATTGTCACTGAGGGAACCCTGAGTTCCGGGCTGAGGGAGTGAAAGGATTGCTGGATTGCCGTTGGCATCAGTGATGGATCCGCCGTTGAGTTCGAGTGCTGTGGAAGAGAGCTGATCGAGATCCGGTGAGGAATCACCGTCTTGAACGGTGTATTGGAAGGAGAGGGTGTTGGTGCCTGAGCCGGAGATGAAGACCGCTTTGCGATCGATGTTGCCGGTTTCGAGCTGGAGAGTGGGTGTGCCGCCAGTGGTGTCAACGACAACGGGTTTTGAGAAGCCGATGGTGAGGTTGATGACAGCACCGATGGTGTAGATGCCATTGATGGCGGAAGTGTTCACGCCAGGAGCAGCCCCCGTGTTGCGGAAGAAGATGGTGTCACCGGCGGCATTGCCAATGAAGAGATCAGGGTCGCTGTCGTTATCAGGATCGGCAAAGGCCGGGCTTGCGTTGAAGCCCACATCAGTGATTCCAAAGGGATTGGGTGCACCATTGGCACCGCGTTCTTGGCTGTAGGCGGGAGCGGTAGAGCCTGGAGGGGCGTTGTTGCGGAAGACAAGGGTGTTGCCGTCTCTGTTGCCGATGAAGAGATCAAGATCGCCGTCGCCATCAATGTCGGTGAAGGCGGGGGCGGCGGAGAGGCCCACATCGTTGATTCCAAAGGGATTGGTGGCGGCTGGTGCGTAGGCGGGAGAGGTGGAGCCTGCAGCAGCGGTGTTGCGGAAGAAGAGCGTGTTGCCGCGTAGGTTGCCGATGAAGAGATCGAGATCGCCGTCGTTATCGGTATCTGTAAAGGAGGGCTTGGCGAAACGGCCCACGTCGGTGATTCCGAAGGGATTGGGTGCACCATTGGCCCCGCGTTCTTGGCTGTAGGCGGGAGCGGTGGAGCCTGGAGCGGCGTTGTTGCGGAAGAAGAGGGTGTTGCCGGCTCGATTGCCGATGAAGAGATCAAGGTCACCGTCGTCATCAATGTCGGTGAGAGTTGGGCTGGCGGCGCGACCTACATCGGTAATCCCGAAAGGATTGGTGACAGCTGGTGCGTAGGCGGGAGCGGTGGAGCCTGAAGCGGCGGTGTTGCGGAAGAAGAGGGTGTTGCCAGCTCGATTGGCGATGAAGAGATCAAGATCATCGTCGCCATCAATGTCGGCAAAGGTGGGTTTGGCGGAGAGGCCGACATCGGAAATTCCGAAAGGATTGCTGGCTTCTAAAACGTATGTGCGGGTGTCCGTGCTGACGGTGGGCTTGATGCCGTCGATCACCAGATCGGCATTGCTGCTGAGAGAGCCAGTTGCACCTGGATCAGCGAGGGTGAGGATGGCGTTGTTGCCTGCGGCATCAGCGATGCTGCCGCCGTTGAGTTCGAGTGCTGTTGAGGAGAGCTGATCAAGATCAGCGGAAGTATCCCCGGCTTGAACGGTGTATCGGAAGGTGAGGGTGGAGCTGCCTGAGCCAGATTCAAAGATCGCTTTGCGATCGGTGCTGCCGGTTTCGAGTTGAAGTGCGGGAGTGCCTGTGACGAAGACGATCTCATCAAAGGCAACGGTGATGTCGATGACAGCACCGATGCCGTAGGAGCCATCTGGTGTGGTGGAATCCACGCGAGAGGTTTGAGGGGCTGTTGTGTCTTTGGTGGTGGTATCTGTGGCTTGTGTTGCTGCATTGCCAGCTAAATCGCTGACATCGGCTTTGATGGTGAGCGTGCCGTCGTTCAGAGAAGAAAGATCCAGGCCAGTCACCGAATAGCTGTTGCTATTAACGGTGGCTGATGTGTCGACCGTATTGGTTCCATCGGTAATGGAGATCGAAACGGATTGATCGTCTTCTGCTCCAGAGGTGGTGCCAGAGATGGTGACGGAGCCATCTTCTGCTGCGTTGAGGAAACCATCACTGCCGTCGTTGATGGCAACAGAGATGGTGGGGGATGTGGTGTCTTTGGTGGTGGTATCTGTGGCTTGTGTTGCTGCATTGCCAGCTAAATCGCTGACATCGGCTTTGATGGTGAGCGTGCCGTCGTTCAGAGAAGAAAGATCCAGGCCAGTCACCGAATAGCTGTTGCTATTAACGGTGGCTGATGTGTTGACCGTATTGGTTCCATCGGTAATGGAGATCGAAACGGATTGATCGTCTTCTGCTCCAGAGGTGGTGCCATCGATGGTGACGGAGCCATCTTCTGCTGCGTTGAGGACGCCATCACTGCCGTCGTTGATGGCAACAGAGATGGTGGGGGATGTGGTGTCTTTGGTGGTGGTATCTGTGGCTTGTGTTGCTGCATTGCCAGCTAAATCGCTGACATCGGCTTTGATGGTGAGCGTGCCGTCGTTCAGAGAAGAAAGATCCAGGCCAGTCACCGAATAGCTGTTGCTGTTGACGGTTGCTGATGTGTTGACCGTATTGGTTCCATCGGTAATGGAGATCGAAACGGTTTGACCGTCTTCTACGCCAGAGGTGGTGCCATCGATGGTGACGGAGCCATCTTCTGCTGCGTTGAGGACGCCATCACTGCCGTCGTTGATGGCAACAGAGATGGTGGGGGATGTGGTGTCTTTGGTGGTGGTATCTGTGGCTTGTGTTGCTGCATTGCCAGCTAAATCGCTGACATCGGCTTTGATGGTGAGCGTGCCGTCGTTCAGAGAAGAAAGATCCAGGCCAGTCACCGAATAGCTGTTGCTGTTGACGGTTGCTGATGTGTTGACCGTATTGGTTCCATCGGTAATGGAGATCGAAACGGATTGATCGTCTTCTGCTCCAGAGGTGGTGCCATCGATGGTGACGGAGCCATCTTCTGCTGCGTTGAGGACGCCATCACTGCCGTCGTTGATGGCAACAGAGATGGTGGGGGATGTGGTGTCTTTGGTGGTGGTATCTGTGGCTTGTGTTGCTGCATTGCCAGCTAAATCGCTGACATCGGCTTTGATGGTGAGCGTGCCGTCGTTCAGAGAAGAAAGATCCAGGCCAGTCACCGAATAGCTGTTGCTGTTGACGGTTGCTGATGTGTTGACCGTATTGGTTCCATCGGTAATGGAGATCGAAACGGTTTGACCGTCTTCTACGCCAGAGGTGGTGCCATCGATGGTGACGGAGCCATCTTCTGCTGCGTTGAGGAAACCATCACTGCCGTCATTGATGGCAACAGAGATGGTGGGCGCCACACCGTCAATCACCAGAGCAGCATTGGCGCCAAGTGAGCCCGCTTCCCCTGGATCAGCGAGGGTAAGGATGGCGTTGTTCCCTGCGGCATCGGCGATGGTGCCGCCGTTCAGCTCGAGTGCTGTTGAGGAAAGCTGATCGAGATCAGCGGAGGTGTCACCGTCTTGAACGGTGTATCGGAATGTGAGGGTGGTGCTGCCAGAGCCAGAGACAAAAATCGCTTTGCGATCGGTGCTTCCGGTTTCCAGCTGAAGAGTGGGTGTGCCGCCTGTGGTGTCGACAACAACGGCTTCTGAGAAGGAAACAGTGATGTCGATGACATCGCCGATGCCGTAGGTGCCATCAGGGGTGGTGGAGTCGACAGGGGCTACGGGTGTGGCGGCGGTGTTGCGAAAGAAGAGGGTGTTGCCGACGCTGTTGCCGATGAAGAGATCAAGATCCCCGTCGCCATCGGCATCAGCAAAGGCAGGTGTGGCACGGGAGCCAACATCCGTAATCCCTAAGGGATTGGTGACAGCTGCGGCGTAGGCAGGAGTGGTGCTGCCTGGAGGGGCGGTGTTGCGGAAGAAGGCGGTGTTGCCGTAGTACTCACCAATAAAGAGATCTAGATCGCCGTCGCCATCAATGTCAGCCAGGGTTGGGCTGGCTGAGAAAGCAACATCCGTGATCCCAAAGGGATTGAATGCAGCTGCGGCGAATTCGGGCTCGGTGCTGCCTGGAGCGGCGGTGTTGCGGAAGAAGAGGGTGTTGCCGTCTCCGTTCCCAATGAAAAGATCAAGATCGCCGTCGCCATCGGCATCAGCAAAGGAGGGCTTGGCGAAACGGCCCACGTCGGTGATTCCGAAGGGATTGGTTTCAGCTGTAGAGAAAGCGGGAGAGGTGGCGCCTGGAGCGGCGGTGTTGCGGAAGAAGACGGTGTCGCCGGCTTTGTTGCCAATAAAAAGATCGAGATCGCCATCGCCATCGGCATCGGCATCAGCAAAAGCCGGGCTGGCGTTGAACTCAACATCCGTGATCCCAAAGGGATTGGTTTCAGCTGTGGCGTAAGCAGGAGTGGTGCTGCCTGGAGCGGCGGTGTTGCGAAAGAAAAGGGTGTTGCCGGCAATGTTGCCGATGAAGAGATCAAGATCACCGTCGTTATCGGCATCAGCAAAGGCAGGGCTGGCGAAGGAGCCAACATTCGTAATCCCAAAGGGATTGGTGACAGCTGCGGCGTAAGCAGGAGCTGTCGCAAAACTGCCCTGGCTGCCGGTGGGCCGGGTGGTGTCGATCACCAGTGCGGCATTGGCCCCTAGCGATCCTTGTTCGCCTGGATCAGCGAGGGTGAGGATGGCGTTGTTGCCTGCGGCATCAGCGATGCTGCCGCCGTTGAGTTCGAGTGCTGTTGAGGAGAGCTGATCAAGATCAGCGGAAGTATCCCCGGCTTGAACGGTGTATCGGAAGGTGAGGGTGGAGCTGCCTGAGCCAGATTCAAAGATCGCTTTGCGATCGGTGCTGCCGGTTTCGAGTTGAAGAGTGGGCGTGCCTGTGACGAACACGACCTCATCAAGGGCAACGGTGATGTCGATGACATCGCCAATGCCGTAGGAGCCGTCGGCGGTGGTGGAGTCAACGCCAGTGACAGTTGGCACCACACCGTCAATCACCAGAGCGGCATTGGCTCCTAGCGATCCTTGTTCGCCTGGTTCAGCGAGGGTAAGGATGGCGTTGTTCCCTGCGGCATCGGCGATGCTGCCGCCGTTGAGTTCGAGTGCTGTTGATGAAAGCTGATCAAGATCAGCGGAAGTATCCCCTTCCTGAACGGTGTAACGGAAGGTGAGGGTGGAGCTGCCTGAGCCGGATTCAAAGATCGCTTTGCGATCGATGGTTCCTGTTTCCAGCTGAAGAGTGGGTGTACCGCCAGAGGTGTCGACAACAACGGCTTCTGAGAAGGAAACAGTGATATCGATGACAGCAGCGATGACATAGGTGCCATCAGCGGTGGCAGAGGCGACTGGGGCTACGGGTGTTGCAGCAGTGTTGAGGAAGAAGAGGATGTTGCCTCGTGAATTACCGATAAAAAGATCGAGATCACCGTCGCCATCAGCATCGGCAAAGGCAGGGCTGGCGGAGGCTCCAACATCTGTTATCTCGAAGGGATTGGTTTCAGCTTCTGCGTAAGTGGGAGCAGTGCTGCCTAGTGAGGCGGTGTTGCGGAAGAAGAAGGTGAGTCCGAGGCCATTGCCGATGAAGAGATCAAGATCGCCGTCGCCATCGGCATCAGCAAAAGCCGGGCTGGCATAGGAGACAACACCCGTAATCCCGAAGGGATTGTTTTCAGCTGCGGCGTAAGCGGGAGAGGTGCTGCCTGGAGCGGCGGTGTTGCGGAAGAAAAGGGTGTTGCCGGAGTTAACGCCAATAAAAAGATCGAGATCGCCGTCGTTATCGGCATCAGCAAAGGCAGGACTTGCGAAGGAGCCAACAACATCAATCCCGAAGGGGTTGGTTGCAGCTGCGGCGAATTCGGGCTCGGTGCTGCCTGGAGCGGCGGTGTTGCGGAAGAAGAAGATGTCGCCGGACAAATCACCGATGAAGAGATCCAGATCACCGTCGCCATCGGCATCAGCAAAGGTAGGGCTTGCGTCGCTGCCAACATCCGTGATCCCAAAGGGATTGGTGACGGCTGTAGAGAAAGCGGGAGCGGTGGCTCCTGGAGCAGCGGTGTTGCGAAAGAAGCGCGTATTGCCATAAAACTCCCCAATAAAAAGATCTAGATCACCGTCGCCATCGGCATCAACAAAAGCCGGGGCTGCGTTGAAATCAACATTCTCAATCCCAAAGGGATTGGTGACAGCTGCGGCGAATGCCGGAGCTGTCGCACGCAGGCTTCCGGTAGGTCTGGTGGTGTCGAGTGAGGCCTCCACCGCAACGGCGATGCCATCAAGAATCAGGATCCGTTGATCGTTGTCTCGATAAGCCACGGGATCGGGACTTTCTCCGCGCAACAGGGCTGAGAAGATTGCGCCTTCATCACCAGCCGTGTCGGCTGAACCATTGAGGCGCCGATCGATGGCATGGCCGAGTTCCTCGAGCAGCACGGCCTCGATTTGCTCAGCGGTGGCCAGCTCCAGCCAGGCGGCATTGAGGTAGATGCGTTCCCCACCATCCGGCGCTGCGCTGGTGTAAGCAGCAATAAGGCCATCCATCGTTGTGACATCCAGGATCTGGACGCTGATCCCCAGACCGGATGCTTGGATCGAAGCCAGCAGAGCGGCACTCTTGGCGCTGGTGCTGGGCGGCACCCCAAACACCTGGCGCAGCAGGTCATAAAAGGAGTCTTGATTGCTGCTCCAAGTCGCCAGGCGACCTTCCACCAACAACAAAGCCTCGCTGAGGTTGGCGTTGGTGGATGTGGAGGTGCCTGTGAGCAGCAGTTGAGTCATCGCTCGGTCGATCCGCTTGTGTTGGATATGGGTTGAAACGACTTGAGCGGGGGTGATTGACATCGGCAGGAACGGCCGATGGCGATCAGATCAAGTCGTGCCGCCGCTCATGCTGTAGGCCAGTGAGAGAAAGGCTTCTTGCGGCCAAAAAGCGAATCCATTCACAGCTGCAATCGAATCAAATTCAGAGGCTTGATGGTTCCGTATTGCAGGTCTTGAGGCGTACCTACAGACATCAATATTTTTAGCGACGCAAGATACGTTTGGCACGCTTGTCGACTTTTCATCAGGGCTTTACAACCGTTCGGAAACGCTGGCGTCTGCAGATTCGGTGCACGAGTTATGCAAGCTGACGTTCCAAATACCTGGAGGCACAGGCGCCTCAGTTCGGCAGGTAGACGACCCAGGGCGATGACTGTCTGCTGCTAGGCCTCGGATACTGGGCAAACCAGAAAGCCGTGGCAAATGGCTGATGGAATCCAGTCCTTTGAGGAGCAGGAAGCGATTGCTGGGGGCGATTGTGCTGGATCGCCTGGATTCAGAAGACAGAGCAACTGCCTCGGTGGCAGGCGGGCTTTTTGAAAGTGGTCCCGCCCTCAAAAACGGGACCACTATTGGCACGTTCGGGGGATGTATAGGGCGCCCTCCATATCCAAGGTCCCAGACATAGCTTTAAAACCCTTGGTATGACTATGAATTTTTCTGCCTTCTAAGCAGTCGGTCGATGGTTCGAATCCATCAGGGGGCGTAAGTGATAGCAAAAGTCCTCAGGGATTCCTGGGGACTTTTGCGCTGATTATTATTCAACGTGCGCAAAAACGTGCGCAAAACTCTTAGCGTTAAGAGGGTCCACAGCTGGCTGGTCCAGCGAATTGCTAGAGGGGTTGTTGGTCATGCCAAAAGCCAACGCCGAAGCCACTTTCAAGCGAGTTGAACACCTCCAGGGAATGATCCTGGCCGGGCAGCCCAACACCGCTTGTCTTGCTTATGCGAGACATACGTGGGGGGTCTCCAGAGCGCAGGGCTACAAGCTCGTGAAGCGCGCCTGGGCGCAGATCAAGGACGACATCGACGAGAGCGGCATCGACCGGCAGGAGCTGCTGTCGTGGTCAATCCAGACGCTGATGGCCGCGGCTGGACAGGCGATGCAGCAAAAGAACCCAGGCGCTGTTGTGGCTTGCATCCGGCAGCTCGATCACATGACCGGCACCGGATACAACTCTCACCGCGGCCCACTACTGCGTTAAGTCGAATGATGGCCCTGGGTGCTGACCAGAAGGGCTTTCGCGGTCACTCGAACCACCACTCCCGGCGCTGACCCTCAACTGTGTTTACGTATTGCCTGGCTGCAGTACTGCATTCACGGAAAGAGGAAGGCCGCCCCTCCCAGGTGGAAGAGACGGGCTAGCTCGCTCGCTTGTGCATCTTTAACCCGCGATGTGATCAGGGGTTGAGAGGCCAGCCCACCTACGACAGGAATGGGGTGACCTCTCCTATTGCTCGCTTCCGACACCCCTGTGATGACGTAACAGGGGCCATGCCGTATGCCATTTCTGGCGTCGGGCGAAGTGTCGGGCCTTTCAAGCTCCTGGGGCCAAGGTTCCATGTAATGGACCTTCTGACTCAGTGTTGAGTGCCCCCCGGCAGTGATGGTGCCGGGATTTAGGGCAAGCCCATGGATGGTGAGAAAACTCGTGGAGCAGAGGCTCGAAAGGTCAGGCGACTTCTAAAACCTGCTCGGTTGGACCGTCGTCTTTCATTGACGCCTCCGATCTCGATGGACTCACTCTTGTCAGCGGGCACGCACAAGGCAATCAGCCTTAACGCTCATTGCCTTGTGGGCACCGACCATCTGATGTTGGGTTTGACGTGCTCGTCCTTAGAAGAACTTCTGCAAGACAGCAGGAATCTCCAAGTCCGCTGGTGAGTCGCATTGGCTGGCTTGTTCAGCAAGCTGCGCGAGAGCAACTGATTCCTCTGGAAGGGGGATGCTGCATTCGCAGACATTCTCTTTTTTGCGAGGGAAGCGATTGCCCAGAAAAAAGGGCGGCAACTCCCAATCGCGAGAAATCAGCTCCTCACCATCCCCATCTGGCCGAGCAATCTGGTGCTCCAGCTTGAGGTCAATAACTTCCCCCCAACTATTCCAAGGACGTTGATCATCCATAAAACGCTGGTCAGGACAGGGAATCTTGAGGATGTCGGCGGCTCTGCACATATGGCGAAACCACCAACCAGACCAGTTCATCTCCATTACATGGTCAGCAACCTCATCCACAGCACAAACACCAGTGGTGATGTGCCATGGCGCTGGCTTGGGATGAGCATGACGAGCTGATTTTTCTAGGAATGTCAAAAGGCGTGGCAAAGCTGTTTTAAAAAAGGCTCGCTTTCGCTTTGAACACGTCCCGTCAAGAGCAACGTCTTCTGTGACGGACCATGGAGTCCAATCCAGTTGGCTCTCGTCTGTGCCGCTGCCATTAGAGAGGGAGTCACTACCCATCAGAACGACAGCAGCAAGCCAGTAGGCAAAGGCGAGAGACCTAAACGCTGACGCTCGGCATTTATGACTTGGCGACCTTCTTCAAGGAGCTGTCGCCCTGCCTTCCGTCGTTTTGACCTGCACTCCTTGCCGTCCTGAAAAGTCTGAGCATCCTTCAGGCAAGCCTGAGTTGACTGGAACAAGGCAAGTCTCTGCTCATAGCTGCTGAGCAACCAATCGCGCCTCACTTGGAAAAGCTGCTGCTTTTGGTTCTCAGTCAGCTTTGCTTCCTCTTGCAACTGTCGTTCTTGCATTCGCTGTTGAATGCGACGTTGCAGAAAGGATTGAGCTTGACCCTCACTCTGATGCAGCGCGATTGCAGACAGAGCGAGACAAGAGATAAGGGGGATCCCGCTCAAGCGAGCAGGCGAAAACGTCCGAGGCGAGTGGCCATCGGTTGCGCCGAGGCCATCGGAACCAAGTTGTTTGCGCATTAGAAATCAATCCGCCTGTAAGGCGGTACGAGGTGTTCGGTTTAGTTCGAATGTCCTCAGACCCGCCATAGCGGGGATGTCTCGTCGGACAATTTGAAATTAGCAGTACTCGCGGGAGTTATCGGCCATCTCAACGGTCTTTAGGGCAACCGGCGCTGATCTGGCAGCCTGCGGGGCTTGTGCATCTTTAACCCGCGATGTGATCAGGGGTTGAGAGGCCAGCCCACCTACGACAGGTATTCAGAGAACATCAGCCGGAGCTGGATGTCCTCAATATGCCGTGCTGATCAAGGGCTGAAGAGCGACCGTACCGAGCTGATGGATCCCAGCATCGTGAAGCTGATCGTCGGGGTGCTCGGTTATGCGGCGGAGATGGAGCGGAAGGCGATCCTGAAGCGGACAGCAGAGGGCAGAGCTGTTGCACAGGCCGCCGGCGTGAAGATGGGTCGAAAGCGGACGTGGGATGCGGGGTTGGCCGCAACGGTGAAGGAGCTGCGTGAACAGGGCAGCGGTTACGGGACCATCGCGACGAAGCTGGGCATTACTAGCAGCAAGGTCCGCCGGATATTGGCGGAGGTGGGCTGATGGACCCGATCGATGCGCTGGCGGTTCTCCGGTTGGTACCGGAGCTGTTTCAGATCACCAAGGCCCTTGAGGTTGCAGCCCCCGGACGGCACTTCACCCCGGATGGCCATCTTGTGGGAAGCATTGGTGAGGCGGTCGCTGCTGCTCGGTATGGGCTGGATCTAACCACCGCAAGCACCAATGGTGTTGATGCTCACCACCGTGCAAGCGGCCGATCCGTCGAGATCAAGGCAACAGTGAGTGGGAAGTCCATCGCACTACGCGGGATGGAGCCAGAGGCTGAGCACTTGCTGGTTCTTCGGATCAATGGAGATGGCAGTGCGACGGAGGTTTACAACGGTCCTGCTGCACTGGTTTGGGCTGCTGCGGGGAAGGTTCAGAGCAATGGCCAGAGGGTTGTGAGTGTGAGCCGATTGGTGTCGTTGAAGTCGAAGGTCTTGAAGGAACAGATGCTGCGAGAAGTGGGTTGGTGACTCAGTTCGACGTCGCATCTTCCAGTCAAACGTACTTGGCTTTTAATAAGCTTATTCCCGTTAAGTTATGAGCAAAAGTGTTTAGTCGAAGCGTTGTAAAAAGAAGGCACCTTGATAGGTGCCCGTAAGAAATAAATAAGAAAGTTTTGATTGCTTATCTGGGCTAATCAGACGAATGCAAAGTCGTCGGGGAAATCAAACTCATCGTTTTGAGAGACTACTGTTGTTTTCCCTTCAACATTGCCGTCGGAATCGAACAGAGTAACGGTGAAGGCTTGGTTTCCATCGGTGAATTCAACATCAATGCGATCTGCGAGATCTGCATCAATAGCAATGGTGTCCTCTCCGCTGGTGAAGTCACGAATTGAATTAACGGAATTCCCTTCGAATTGATCAACAGTCCAGTAAAGGACGTCTGCTCCCGAGCCCAGTTCTACGATGTCACTGCCGGCACCAACGCGAACCAGATCATCGCCATCACCAGCTTGAATTAGATCATTACCTGCACCGCCGCGGATAAAATCTGCTCCTGAAGAGCCTGCTATTTGGTCTTCACCAGCACCTCCACTGACGTAATAAGAGAAGTCACCCGAGAGGCCACCCTCTCCAATGGTGCCGCCGGCAGCATCAGAAATGGTGCCAACTGCGGTAGGTGTGTTCAGATCAACAATTCCATTGTTTGACAGGGCGCCGTCCAGGTTCGCGATGACTATGCCTTCAAAATCTTCGGCAACCTGGAAGACTGTGCCCGATGCATCAATAACGTTACCGCTGGCATCAACAGCGTTTCCAATAACGAATGCATCAGTTGAATCACCGCTTAGTTGGATCACAGCACCAGTTATTCCTGAAGCAACTTGTACAAATCCCTCTTCAGGGCCATTAATTAGAACGGGGAATTCTGCGCTGCTATTTACGTCTGTGACGACGAAGCTTTCGCCATTGCTTCCTGTTATCTCTGAGCCAGCTTCAGGGTTGATAGAAGTTTCAGCACTCAGCGGAGGTACTACCGGAACTTGTGTCCTTGGCCCAGCTGTCCTTGGCCCAGCATTTTCATTGGCATTTTCGTTGCCGATCAGTCCGGGGGGGAAGAATGTTGACACTGTTTAATAATAGTAAGACGGTTATTACAGCAGTTTTACTTCTTGAATTTCGTTTCAGTGGACAGCCAGGGTGTTGTCAGCAAGCTTTTTCAAGGTCTTTCAATGCGAAGTCTCGCCGGTATGCTGGATTTTCTGAGCTTGTTTGGCGGCAGCTCCCGTTGTGATGCAGTAGTCCTAATTGATCGGGAAGGGGGGATTGGTGGGGCGGCTGGCATCGGTGGTTGTTTGGCGGACGCATCCCATTGCAAAGAGGAAGGCCGCCCCTCCGGATGGAAAGACGGCCTACGTCGCTCGTTCATGCATCGTTCAACCCTTGAATTGATCAGGGTTTGAGAGGCCTTCCCACCTACGACAGAAATGGGGCGGGCTCTCTTATTCCTCGCTTCCGACACCAACTGTCCTTTGATTCCCGTAAAGGGCAGAGGTCAAGTCGTAGTGCCATTTCTGGCGAGGGTCGAAGCGTCTGGCGTGTTGGCACCTGGGGCCATTTAGTCCAGGGGTGTGGCTGATGAAGCTCCAGGGCACCTGTGGCGGTGCAAGTGGGAGTGTCGATTGGCGTGGCTCTCAGTTGATGCCTGCCAAAGGACCAGCCTCACGGATGGGTGGAAACTGTTGGAGCAGGGGCCAGTAAGTCAGTTTGCTTCTGCTGTTTGCTGTGGTGGAGTGTTGTCCGTCATTGGCTCCTCCGATCTCGATGGACATACTTTCCACCCGTCAGCAGTTAATGGCTATCCGCGTTAACGCTCATTGCCTTCTAGTGCGAATCGGCTGAGTGTGGGAATGGCGTGCCACCCGGTTGGGCCTGGGAGTTCCAGTCCAGTGAGCACACGATCCCCCCGGACGCTCCTGATGTGGTTTCAGCCGCTCGATGGCTGTCGTGTCGTTCGGTCTTTTGGTCTCGGCAGACTGGCCTATGGCTAAGAAAACCGCCGCAGCACCACAACCTGCAGTCGCTGCCGGGCCGGAGATCCGCGAGCCGACCCAGACGCAGGCGTTGATGCTGGACGCCCCCTTCGCTGATGACCTGTGCGTCATTTCAGCCCGGGGTACAGGCAAGAGCTGGGGGATTGTGTTGGTGGTGGCCAGGGACGCCGCGCACTTCAAGGAGCGGTACAGCTGCCTGATCACAAGAACGACGTTCCAGGGCCTGACGGAATTGCAGGGGTTGCTCTGGCGTTATCTATCGGTGGTGTTCCCCGGGACGACCTACAGCGGGTCTGACATGACCTTCAGGTTGGGCGGGAAAGACATGCCCTTCGGGAAGGTCGAGCTGGCTTACACCGGCGCCGGCCCCGGGGAGCAGGTCAAAGCGTTGGCCAGGCTCCAGGTCGATCGTTTATCTGCGCGATCCACGATGAGGTCGGTAACCATTTCGATTCAGCCTTCATCGATTCGGCTGCTGCAACGCTGCGTGGCCCTGCCGGCGTACCGACCAGGACGATCCTGGTGGGCCGTTCCATCCGGTGCTGCAGGCCCGTTATGGCATCCCTGCTGGTTATCCGGAGCCCGGGCGGGCCAGCCGGTTCTTCTCGGAGGATCTAGGGAAGCACTGCATCTTTGCCACGTTCACGGCGGCATCGAACCAGCACCTCGATCTGGATCAATACATCCGGAACATCAAGGTCGCCTGCGCGGAAGATCCTGCGCTGCTGGATGCTTGGCTCCATGGCCGGCTTGATGTCGATATCGCCGGTGCGTTCTTCGGGAGCAGCTTCAGTGTCCGCCGGAGCCTGCGTGATGTGAGGCCAGGGGGGATTGCTCCAGAAGATCTCCAGCGTGCGTTCGTTTGCATGGACTGGGGATGCTCAGCACCGAGCGTTGCGTATTTATGCCTACCAGATCCCGAGGGTGCGCCGAAAGGGAGCATCTGGCTTCTGGATGAGTTCTACGTGGCGGCGAGCACGGCCGGTGGCCAACGGGACTGGACTCGAGGGATGTATCTGAGCAATGCGGAGCAGGCCGCCGGGATCATCGAATGGCTGGAGCGCTGGAAGCTGAACCCGAACACCACAAAGGTGATCGCTGATGACGCCGTGTTCAACGCAACGGGCTCCGATCGGGGATCCACTGCCGGGGACTTCAAAGCTGCAGGGTGCCGGCTGCACCGGGTCGGAAAGATGAACGCCAGGGAGATCAACGGGTTGGCGCTGGTCAGAACAATGCTGCAGGCCGCTGGTCGGGATCCTGAGACGCCTTGGCTTCAGTGGAGTGGTGCTTGCCAAGGGCTGATGAACACGTGGCCAACGCTGCCCCGGCACCCCCGGGATGTGGAGCGGATCGCCGACGGGTGCGCGAATCACAGCCTTGATGCGGTCAGGTACGGCGTGATGTGGCAACGGGCCAAATGGCAGTCCGGCGGTAGCAATTACAGGGTCTGGTGATGGACATCAAAGGCTTTGTTCCAAAGGCATTGCAGTGGCAACAGCAGATGGCTGCAGCAGCACCGGCATGGGCTGCAATCCGTCAGCGGATGGATGAGTCAGCTGCAGTGAAACAGGACCGCCTGAGCCGATTGTGGGAGGGGTTCAGTACCGGTGACGTGGTGATCTTGGGTCCGGCGATAACAAAAGAGTCGTACGGATTGAATCTCTGCGACGACAGCGGCGAATCGATATTGATGGATGGTGTGTTGATGGCCATCGAGGGTGAGTTTGCCCGTATTCGTGTCGGCCGCCATCAAGGCAAAGCAGCACCCGGGCGTGGGCCAATGGTGGGTGAACTGCATTTGATTAAGCGCAGCGACATCATCCGGGTCAGCGATAAGCCGCCAACCCTTTGGGGTGATGCCAAGTCAGTAATGGCGGTGTTTTTGTTTTGAGATCCCCCATCTAGGAAGGAACTTAATCGCTCCGCCGTTTCTGATGGGGCAAGCCTAATGATGTTTTTTGAGTGTTCATTTTAGCGCCTGATTTTTACATGATTGCGCTTGTATTCACGATTAAGCTTATTCCCCCTGATCTCTTTCCCTCTGAAAATCAAAATCAACAGTAATTTTTTTTGCCTGCGTAATTTAATTTGATTCTCGGTCGTATACCTGATCAAGGGTCAAGCATATTCGACCACCAAAAGACCAAAAATAAAGTTTTTATTGAGGACCTCTCTATCAATCAGCAAGAAGCAATGCAGAAAAAACAATTACGTATAAATACTTAGCCCGATCAGTGTTTTAAGCTGTTAGCAGTGCTGCAAAGGGTATGCTTATTGGGCATTCATTCGAAGACGCAACACAATCGAAGCTAAAAACTGAACAAAGAAAGCAAAGCCTGGTCAGACGTCAAAAAAATAGATTTTAACGAAGACCTATCTCTTCTTCAAATTCAAACATGGCAGAACAATTTCGCATCGAAGACCCACTTGATTTTGAAAAGCACGTCGCCATGCAATGCAAGCGAATGGGCTATAAAGTGATTATGCCTACAAGGAATCAACAAGGTTATGATTTAGAGCTCCTCAAAGATGGACAAAGAATTGCAGTTCAGGTTAAAAATCACAAGGCCAAGTCAAATGTATCTCAACTAAGTAAATTTCTGGAGTTTCTTGAACTACCAATCGGCAGCGATTTTAATTCCGGGTAGTTTGTATCTGCAAGTGGCTTTAGTAAGCCTGCTCTTACATCCGTCTCAACAGAGCAACCTCAGAATTTAAAACTAGGGATATCAACCCCATCTGGAATTAAATGGGCATATTCACCAGATGGCGACATTGACGTTGATCATCAAGAATCAAGGATTGCACCAACTGATACCGAGAAGAAAAAAGCAAAACTTCGTTATTTTGGAATCTTTACCTGTAAGGGTGGGGTTGGGAAAACGACTGTAGCCGCTCATTTGGCTGGAGCTTTTGCACTGCAGGGCTATGACGTTATACTTCTAGACTTAGATCCTGACAAAAATCTACGAAAACTATTTCTTGAAGATCAAGAATCTGACGATGACGCTTCGCTGTATGTTCCTTCTCACAAGAAGGGTGAGCTGGGAGCAACAATAACCGTCCTTAATGCAGATGAATGGGACGAGCGCAGTTACTCTGATGTCAAGATAGTCATCTGCGATTGCTCACCTGTTCTTGCCGAAAATCCGCAAGAGCTAGTCAGGAAATTTGACTATTGCGTTATTCCAACAACATTAAACCCCCTTGGTGTTGCCAAAAATGGAGACGTAATTACTAGAACATTCAAGCATATTAGAAGCATAAATTCAGCAGCTCAAATGTTTGCATTAGTCAACTGCTTTAATGCGGCGAAATCCATGAAAAAACGAAATGATATACTTTTGGCAGCTCTTAATAAGTACATATCAGATTACCAATCTTCTGACAAGAAATGTCATCTCATCAATCCTGACTATGCCAAGATAAGGAGAAGTGACTCACTGCTGTATTGGGGTTATCACATAGTCGATGGCAGCAAGCCACAACTTGCATTCCAACCAGTGGCCGGCCGAAGTGCGCCAAGAACAGACTTTCTCCAGCTCGCTGAATACCTTGAAGATCATACTGAAATCAGAGAATTACAAAGAGTGGGTCAGTGAAAAAGGCTAGCTCTTAGGGGTTAGTTGTATCAGCAATCTGCAAATAAAAAGCCGCAACTGATCAGAACCACCTGCCTACTTTGCGTAGTGACAGATCGTCTGAGCGTTGATCATGTAGTCACTCCAACGCGACCAATTTCCGTACTTTACGTAAGAGATCGCATGCCTAGCTGGACTGATGCAAGCACCCATTGATAGAGACACGGCATGAATTGGAAAAATTCCGCTTAATACGGAGCCGAAAACAGCAGCAACGAAGATTACAGTTAAAAATTTCAATCAATTGGTGTTGTGGAGGTCTTCCCTCCTGGACCTCTTCACCATCTCCGTTCCCATCTGAAAGCAACTCCCCAAAAAGGACCATCTTTTTGCCCGATTTCAGGGCTTCGCATCCACCATCTGGTTAGAGGCTCACCCCTAGGTGCCAACTCACCTGCCTGTCTGCTTCGTCAGTGGTGAAGATCGGTTCCAACCAATCGACCATCAGCTCAATGACATCATGCTTTCCAAGCCGTTCGATGCCTAGGGTCAGCCATTCCGTGAAGTCATCAGGTTCATTGGTACGTAGCGCTAGTAGTTTTTCCTGAAGCAAGGCAAGCGTCATCTGCATACCGAGATCACAGTTCAAACGTGACTGCCTTGAGTGTGCCCCGCTGGTTAGACCACAACCGCAGCACCGCAAGCAGGCATCAAAAAGGGGGCAGCCCCTCAGCTATCCCCCTGATGCTTGACGCATTGAAGGCACCACTGCCTTCTCCTCAACATTGGTGGATGAAGCGCCGATATGTACCCCCCCCGAACACCTATTAGGCATTAAGGCTCATTGAGCTCAATTAAGCGCTATTTGAGGATTGTCTTGGCGCGAGCAACACTGCCACGCCTTGGGAGATGAAAAGCAGCGGGTTCCCTCGCCCGCGTCTCCCCCCACCTATCCCGCTTCAGGAGCCCAGCCCATCGCCGCTTATGACGTAGGCGCCCAAAGCCTGCATCGCTTGCTTAGGTGCTCACCCTGCTGCAGCTGCTTCTGCCTGAGCTTGCACCCCACCATGGTGCGGCAGTGCTGGTCGACGCCATAGGTGAAGTGCTGACAGGTCATGCAGACCACGCCGCCTTTCCAGTTCTGCAGGTCGCGGTCATCGACAAAGCCCCACTCCTCCACGACTCAATTGCTAGTACACTTGTTCTAGTGCTGTTGTCCCGCTGTCGTCAACCAGCCACAGCAGCAGCCACCAGCAAAGCCAAAGACACCATCAAGAAAGCCGCAGAACCGCAAACCACCCGGGAAACGCTGAGCAGACTGAGCAACCGGAAATGAACGCATGACTCACACCCGTCAGGTGTCACTGCAGGCGCTGGCTGTGCTGGATCAAGCCGAGACGGACATCGACAGGCTGATGGGGTCAGGCGAGCCAAAGCAGGTGGCATGCGCTTACGGGTTCTTGCTGCGGTTGCTCCACACCACCACCCGTCAGATGGAGACCTCCATCCGCTTTGACAGGTCAGACGTGCTGACTGCAGGCCGTCAGAAAACAGGACACGAAAGTGGACAAAACCACTAATTCCTTGTCCACTTCTGCCCATTTCCTGTCCACCCCCAAGACCCCCTAATCGGACAAACCCTTGGTATCACTAGGGAAAGTGCTGCTACGACTGGCCACTTTTCTGCCTTCTAAGCAGTCGGTCGATGGTTCGAATCCATCAGGGGGCGTCAGTTACATCAACCGATCTCGGATCCTCCATGGTCCCTTGTTCAGTAAAAACGGGCGCCTGCTCCTAGTGGACGCGGCTTTAATCACTCATCAATAAAACGATAAAAACTATGCCATGAAAGTTTTTCGTATTAATCAATTATAACGTGGTTCCTTCTCCTTATCTGGCTTGGGTGAATCAGAGGATCAAGGAGTCTGTGGATAGTTCGCTGACTCCTTTAAGGTTGATTTGAAAGTCTGCAAACAGATCGTCGTCAATATTCAGTCTGAGGACAGCGTTGCTAAACCTTGCCTGGCCAATATCTGTGAACCGATCGGATCCAATGAACACAAAGGCTTGATCTCCGATTGTGTTTGGATCGGCATCAATGCGGGAGAGGTCAATGGTGTCGTCTGCTGTGAAATCAGTGATCTGATCTCTTGTTGCATTGGTTATGCCGGAGTCATTGATGGATTGAAAGAGAAAAATATCGGCGTCGCTGCCGCCGGTGAGTCTGTCTTTTTCTTCTTTGCCAATCAGCGTGTCACTGCCAGCTTTGCCGTTCAGGCGATTTTTGCCTGCATTGCCTTCAAGTCTGTTGTCAAGGTCATTGCCTCTGCCATTGATATTGGCTGTGCCGGTGAGGATCAAGTTTGCAATGCCGTCTGGAAGCGTCAGGCTTTCGGAGGACCTGATCGTTGAGGCAATGACATCGTTGGTATCAATGATCAGATCGGCATTGGCACTGAGGGAACCCGGAGTTCCAGGTTGAGGGAGGACCAGGATGGCTGGATTGCCGTTGGCATCGCTGATGCTGCCGCCATTGAGTTCCAGTGCGGAGGAGGAGAGCTGAGCCAGATCAGGTGAGGAATCACCGTCTTGAACGATGTATTGGAAGGTGAGGGTGCGGCTGCCGGAGCCGGAGATGAAGATCGCTTTGCGATCGATGCTGCCGGTTTCCAGCTGAAGGGTTGGTGTGCCGCCCGTGGTGTCGACAAACACGGGTTCTGAGAAGCCGATGGTGAGGTTGATGACAGCACCGGTGGTGTAGACACCGTTGACGGTGGAGGAGTTCACCCCAGGCGCAGCACCAGTGTTGCGGAAGACAAGGGTGTTACCAGCGGCATTGCCGATGAAGAGATCAGTATCACCGTCGCCATCGGCATCAGCAAAGGCCGGGCTTGCGTTGAAGCCCACATCAGTAATTCCAAAGGGATTGGGTGCACCATTGGCCCCCCGTTCTTGGCTGTAGGCCGGATCGCTGCTGCCTGGAGCGGCGGTGTTGCGGAAGACAAGGGTGTTGCCGTCTCGGTTCCCAATGAAAAGATCCAGATCGCCGTCGCCATCAATGTCAGTGAAGGCGGGGGAGGCGGAGAGGCCTACATCGTTGATTCCAAAGGGATTGGTGGCGGCTTGTGCGTAGGCGGGAGCGGTGGAGCCTGCAGCAGCGGTGTTGCGGAAGAAGAGCGTGTTGCCGCGTAGGTTGCCGATGAAGAGATCGAGATCGCCGTCGTTATCGGCATCAGCAAAGGAGGGCTTAGCGAAACGCCCCACGCCGGTGATCCCGAAGGGATTGGGTGCACCATTGGCCCCCCGTTCTTGGCTGTAATCGGGATCGCTGCTGCCTGGAGCGGCGGTGTTGCGGAAGAAGAGCGTGTTGCCGCCTCGATTGCCGATGAAGAGATCAAGGTCACCGTCGCCATCAATGTCGGCCAGGGTTGGGCTGGCTGCACGGCCTACGTCTGAGAGACCAAAGGGATTGCTGGCAGCTGTTGCGTAGGCGGGAGCGGTGGAGCCTGCAGCGGCGGTGTTTCGGAAGAAGAGGGTGTTGCCGTCTCGATTGCCGATGAAGAGATCAAGATCACTGTCGTCATCAATGTCGGCAAAGGTGGGTTTAGCCGAGAGGCCGACATCGGAGATTCCGAAAGGATTGGTCGCTTCTAAAACGTATATGCGGGTGTCCCTACTGACGAAGGGTGCGATGCCATCGATGACCAGGTTTTTATTGGCGCTCAGTGAGCCAGTTGCACCTGGGTTGGGGAGATTGAGGAGAGCTGAATTACCAGCGGCATCGGCGATGGTGCCGCCGTTGAGTTCGAGTGCTGTTGAGGAAAGCTGATCAAGATCAGCGGAAGTATCCCCTTCTTGAACGATGTATCGGAAGGTGAGAGTGGTGCTGCCTGAGCCGGATACAAAGATCGCTTTGCGATCGATGGTTCCGGTTTCCAGCTGAAGGGTAGGTGTGCCGCCAGAGGTGTCGACAACAACGGGTTCTGAGAAAGAAACAGTGATGTCGATGACAGCACCGATGCCGTAGGTGCCATCAGCGGTGGCAGAGTCGACCGGGGCTACGGGTGTTGCAGCGGTGTTGAGGAAGAAGACGGTGTCGCCGCCTTTGCCGCCGATGAAGAGATCCAGATCACCGTCGTTATCGGCATCAGCGAAGGCAGGGCTGGCTTCGTCAACATCTGTAATCCCGAAGGGATTGGTGACGGCTGTTGCGTAAGCGGGCGTGGTGCTGTCTGGAGCGGCAGTGTTGCGGAAAAAGACGGTATCGCCGTTGCCACTGCCGATGAAGAGATCGAGGTCACCGTCGTTATCGGCGTCAGTAAAGGCCGGGTTAGCTCTTAAACCAACATTCGTAATCCCGAAGGGATTGATTTCAGCTGCGGCGAAAGCAGGAGTGGTGGCGCCTGGCGCAGCGGTGTTGCGGAAGAAAAGGGTGTCGCCGCCTTTGCCGCCGATGAAGAGATCGAGATCACCGTCGTTATCGGCATCGGCAAAGGCAGGGCTGGGGAAAAAGCCAACATTCCCGATCCCGAAGGGATTGTTTTCAGATGCGGCGTAAGCGGGTGAGGTGGCGCCTAGAGCGGCGGTGTTGCGGAAGAAGACAATTTCGCCTTTGTTGCCGATGAAGAGATCCAGATCACCGTCGCCATCGGCATCGGCAAAGGCAGGGCTGGCAAAATCTCCAACATCCGTGATCCCAAAGGGGTTGGTGACAGCTGCGGCATAAGCGGAAACGGTGGCGCCTTCAGCGGCGGTGTTGCGGAAGAAGAGGGTATCGCCGAATTCATTGCCGATAAAGAGATCAAGATCACCATCGTTATCGGCATCAGCAAAGGCGGGGGCGGCAGAGATGGCCACACCGGTGATTCCAAAGGGATTGGTGACGGCTGTAGCGAAAGCGGGAGCTGTCGCGAAGCTGCCTTGGCTCCCAGTGGGCCGGATGGTGTCGATCACCAGTGCGGCATCAGCGCTGAGGGATCCGGCTGCACCTGGATCAGCGAGGGTAAGGATGGCGTTGTTCCCTGCGGCATCGGCGATGCTGCCGCCGTTGAGTTCGAGTGCTGTTGATGAAAGCTGATCAAGATCAGCGGAGGTGTCACCTTCCTGAACGGTGTAACGGAAGGTGAGGGTGGAGCTGCCTGAGCCAGATTCAAAGATCGCTTTGCGATCGGTGCTGCCGGTTTCGAGTTGAAGAGTGGGCGTGCCTGTGACGAACACGACCTCATCAAGGGCAACGGTGATGTCGATGACATCGCCAATGCCGTAGGTGCCATCTGCTGTGGTGGAGTCAACGCCAGTGACAGTTGGCAACACACCGTCAATCACCAGAGCGGCATTGGCTCCTAGCGATCCTTGTGCTCCTGGTTCAGCGAGGGTAAGGATGGCGTTGTTCCCTGCGGCATCGGCGATGCTGCCGCCGTTGAGTTCGAGTGCTGTTGATGAAAGCTGATCAAGATCAGCGGAAGTATCCCCTTCCTGAACGGTGTAACGGAAGGTGAGGGTGGAGCTGCCTGAGCCGGATTCAAAGATCGCTTTGCGATCGATGGGTCCTGTTTCCAGCTGAAGAGTGGGTGTGCCGCCTGTGGTGTCGACAACAACGGCTTCTGAGAAGGAAACAGTGATGTCGATGACATCGCCGATGCCATAGGAGCCGTTAGCAGTGGTGGAGGCGACTGGGGCTACGGGTGTTGCAGCAGTGTTGAGGAAGAAGAGGATGTTGCCTCGTGAATTACCGATAAAAAGATCGAGATCACCGTCGCCATCAGCATCGGCAAAGGCAGGGCTTGCGGTGGAGTCAATATTCGTTATCCCGAAGGGGTTGGTGACGGCTGCGGCGTAAGCGGGATTGGTGGAGCCTGGAGCGGCAGTATTGCGGAAGAAGAGGGTGTTGCCACCGCCATTACTGATGAAAAGATCAAGATCACCGTCGTTATCGGCATCAGCAAAGGCAGGTCTTGTGAGGAAGCCAACCTCCGTAATCCCGAAGGGATTGGTTTCAGCTGCGGCGAATTCGGGCTCGGTGCTGCCTGGAGCGGCGGTGTTGCGGAAGAAGAAGATGTCGCCGTCTTTGTTGCCGATGAAGAGATCAAGATCCCCGTCGCCATCGGCGTCAGTAAAGGCCGGGTTAGCTCTTAAACCAACATTCGTAATCCCGAAGGGATTGATTTCAGCTGCGGCGAAAGCAGGAGTGGTGGCGCCTGAAGCGGCGGTGTTGCGGAAGAAGAGGGCGTTGCCGCCTCTTTGACCAACGAAGAGATCAAGATCTCCGTCGCCATCGGCATCAGCAAAGGCCGGGCTGGCGGCGAAGGAGCCAACATTCGTAATCCCAAAGGGATTGGTGACAGCTGTGGCGTAAGCAGGAGTGGTGCTGCCTGGAGCAGCGGTGTTGCGGAAGAAGAGGGTGTCGCCGTCGAGATTGCCTATGAAAAGATCCAGATCACCGTCGTTATCGGCATCAGCAAAAGCCGGGGCTGCGTTGAAATCAACATTCTCAATCCCAAAGGGATTGATTTCAGCTGCGGAGAAAGCGGGAGCTGTCGCAAAACTGCCCTGGCTGCCGGTAGGTCTGGTGGTGTCGATCACCAGATCGGCATTGTCGCCAAGCGAGCCCGCTTCCCCTGGTTCAGCAAGGGTGAGGATGGCATTGTTGCCGGCAGCATCGGCGATGGTGCCGCCGTTGAGTTCAAGTGCTGTTGAGGAGAGCTGATCAAGATCAGCGGAGATGTCACCGGCTTGAACGGTGTATTGGAAGGTGAGGGTGGTGCTGCCTGAGCCGGATACAAAGATCGCTTTGCGATCGATGGTTCCGGTTTCCAGCTGGAGTGTGGGGTTACCGCCCGTGGTGTCGACAAAAACGGCTTCTGAGAAGGAAACAGTGATGTCGATGACATCGCCAATGCCGTAGGTGCCATCAGCGGTAGCTGACTCGACCGGGGCTACAGGTGTAGCAGCGGTGTTGCGAAAGAAGAGTGTGTCGCCGTTGAAATTGCCGATGAAGAGATCGAGATCACCGTCGTTATCGGCGTCAGCAAAAGCCGGGTTAGCGATGGAATCAACTTCCGTGATCCCGAAGGGGTTGATGACGCCTGCGGCGTAAGCGGGAGCTGTGCTGCCTGGAGCGGCGGTGTTGCGGAAGAAGAGGGTGTTGCCGTATGCCTCGCCGATGAAGAGATCGAGATCACCGTCGCCATCGGCATCAGCAAAGGCCGGGCTGGCGGAGTCTCCAAGATCTATGAACCCGAAGGGATTGAAGTCAGGTGCGGCGAAAGCAGGAGTGGTGGCGCCTGGAGCAGCGGTGTTGCGGAAGAAGTCGATGCCGCCGTTGAACTCACCGATGAAGAGATCAAGATCACCGTCGGCATCGGCATCGGCAAATGCCAGTTTGGCTGCTCTTCCTACATCTATGAGTCCAAATGGATTGGTTGCAGCTGCGGCGTACGCGGGAGTGGTGGCGCCTGCAGCGGCGTTGTTGCGGAAGAAGAGAGTGTTACCGTCATCGTTGCCAATGAAGAGATCAAGATCGCCGTCGCCATCGGCGTCAGCAAAGGCAGGAGTTGCGTAATCGCCAACATTCGTAATCCCAAAGGGATTGGTGTCAGCTGCGGCGTACGCGGGAGTGGTGGCTTCTGGAGCTGCGGTGTTGCGGAAGAAGAGAGTGTTACCGGCCTCGTTACCAATGAAGAGATCAAGATCGCCGTCTCTATCGGCATCAGCAAAGGCCGGGGCGGCGGAGATTCCAACATCTTGAATCCCGAAGGGATTGGTGACGGCTGCGGAGAATGCCGGAGCCGTCGCGCGGAATAGGCTGCCGGTGGGTCTGGTGGTGTCGAGTGAGGCCTCCACCGCAACGGCGATGCCATCAAGAATCAGGATCCGTTGGTCGTTGTCTCGATAAGCCGCTGGATCGGGACTTTCTCCGCGCAATAGGGCTGAGAAGATTGCGCCTTCATCACCAGCCGTGTCGGCTGAACCGTTGAGGCGCCGATCGATGGCATGGCCGAGTTCCTCGAGCAGCACGGCCTCGATTTGCTCAGCGGTGGCCAGCTCCAGCCAGGCGGCATTGAGGTAGATGCGTTCGCCATCATCCGGCGCTGCGCTGGTGTAAGCAGCAATCAGGCCATCCATCGTTGTGGCATCCAGGATCTGGACGCTGATCCCCAGACCGGATGCTTGGATCGAAGCCAGCAGAGCGGCACTCTTGGCGCTGGTGCTTGGAGGCACCCCAAACGCCTGGCGCAGCAGGTCATTAAAGGAGCCTTGATTGCTGCTCCAGGTCGCCAGGCGATCCTCCACCAACAACAAAGCCTCGCTGAGGTTGGCGTTGGTGGATGCGGAGGTGCCTGTGAGCAGCAGTTGAGTCATCGCTCAGTCGATCCGCTTGTGTTGGGTGTGGCTTGAAGCGACTTGAGCGGGGGTGATTGACATCGACGGGAACGGCCGATGGCGAGCAGGTCATTGCCGCCGCACATGCTGTAGGCCAGTGAGAGAAAGGCTTCTTGCGGCCAAAAAGCGAATCCATTCACAGCTGCAATCGTAACAAATTCAGAGGATTGATGGTTCCGTATTGCAGGTCTTGAGGCGTACCTATAGACATCAATATTTTTAGCGACGCAAGATACGTTTGGCACGCTTTTCGACTTTTCATCAGGGCTTTACAACCGTTCGGAAACGCTGGCGTCTGCAGATTCGGTGCACGAGTTATGCAAGCTGACGTTCCAAATACCTGGAGGCACAGGCGCCTCAGTTCGGCAGGTAGACGACCCAGGGCGATGACTGTCTGCGGCTAGGCCTCGGATGTTGGGCAAACCAGAAAGCCGTGGCAAGTGGCTGATGGAATCCAGTTCTTTGAGGAGCAGGAAGCGATTGCTCGGGGCGATTGAGCTGGATCGATCTGATCGGGGAGAAGTGAACCGATGGCGGCGGTTCCCTCTGGGCTTGGACTGATCCCCTTCGATCAACTGAAGAGCTGTGAGCCAGCCTGCATTTGATGTGCCAGCTCGGGCTGGTCGGTTGATTCAGTCCCGGCAGACTGGCTGCTGTGACCCCGCCAGCTGCTGATGCCTTCAGCCCAGATTCCGTGCGTCGAAATGGTGGCGCTGATGGCCATGTCGGATCTGGAACAGATGGAGGGACCGTGGATGGAGCTGATGCAATCGAAGGACCCTGAATCGGTGGCTGTTGCCTTCCGATTGGCACTGGCCCACCTGACGCAGACCAGCAAGCGATTGCAGATGGCTGATGTAATCCATTCGGTGGAGCAGCAGGGAGCAACTGCCTATGAAGCAGTCAGTCATCAGCGGTTGCAGGGGGCTGCAGAGGCCTGAAGCGGAGCCGCAAGAAAGTGAGAGCACTGCTCCCACTTTTACGGAATATCACGCTTGCAACGGCGTGCAGCGACTTGCACAGATCTGCAGAAATCCAGTCATAGACTGAAAAACGACCATCAGCACTAGGCCTTAAAACTGCCTTCTAAGCAGTCGGTCGATGGTTCGAATCCATCAGGGGGCGTCAGTTACACAAAAGGATCTCAGGATTTCCGAGGTCCCTTTTTTAATGCGCAATGGCATCTGCACTCACCTTGCGCTCACCCAGCTTTTCCCGGAGACGTACTGCATTTGCACTCACTTACCTGGCAGGGAAGGCAAAGCAGCCCTCATGGGTGCTCCGTTTGCGGGGTGCCTGCCCCATGGGTTGGTCCGTTCGAAATATGCGCGGCAAGATTTTCTGCGCGTGACGTATGGCGCCGGCGGGCCAACGCTTCGACCATGACGCTACCGCTTGCCTGGGCCGCAGACACCGTGTCCGAAGAGGGCAACTGCTGAAAGCATTCCCCGCTCTAAGAGGGCAATTACAAACTCCACCAATGCTGGCGGAGTGAAGCGTGACTCGAGCCATGAATTGTCACATTAGACACTGCATCCCCTGCCAATTTCTGGCGTAGAAATAATCACAACATTCAACCCAACAGTTGCACTGCTGTACAGAGCAAAACACACTCGTTTCTGGTGCCATTGGGACGAGTTGTGATGCTCCAGGCATTGGGCAGCAGATTCACGTCAGTCAGGTTCGCATCAGTCAAATATGCGCCACTCAAGAATCCATTGGATTCATACAGAGAGAGCCTTGATTCCAAACCAAAACAAGCAAATGGCATACGCTAGGTTTACAAACTTGCTTCCGTATCTGGGATTTTTGGCTTCCTTTAGCTCAAGAAGGTGTAAGACCGCCGCCTGCAACATATAAATGCCGACAAGTAAGATCAATGCTCCGAGGGTTTGTGCATCCCATCCTTGGATCAGTCCAACGATTGCTACCACACCCCACGCGAGATTTGCGAAACCAACTTCAAGCTGAAAGTCGTTTCGTTGTCTATAGACCCAGCCCATGCGCACCGCATCACTTCTGTGAAAGACGGCATGCCGAACAAAGGACAACAGTCCTACTCCGCCGACAGCCCACGCTGATATCCATTGAGTAGAAGCGCCAACATCTCCAGAACCAATGGAGTTAAAAGCATTCCAGAATCCAATGCCTCCAACAATCCATGATAGCTGTAATAACACCTTAGAAATTCTCGGGTTGCTCGACAAAGGCATTTGAATTTTGCTTAGACCCTTTCATTGTCACTTAATAACTTTGAGTTGTCACACTTGCTGATGACACTGTCCATTGATCAACAAAAGCCCCGCCATTGCAGACGGGGTGAATGTTTTGTCGGGAGATCGATAGCGACAACCACGTGCCATGCTTTAGCCCGAAGGGCCTTGTGTAGCTTTCAGCCCCGCATTCATTGCTTCTGGCTTCCCGACGAAGTTGATCAATAGTTGCGGAAGCGAATAGAGCCATAACCACCATTGGAATTTTCAAAGTTGTAACTACCGTCTCCACGATTGGTAAAAATACTGCTGTTGCCATAGTTGTCACGGACTCGGAATCCATTAGTGCGCTGTTGGGATGTATAAGTGCGATTTCCGTAATACTGCGCAGATGCAGGAGTAGTGCTGGCAATAAGTGCAGTACCAGCGATTGCAGCAGCAGCGATTGCGTTGAAGAGTGTCATTTGAGTTTGGAGTAGTGGAGGTCGTCCCTCAGATGTATTCACCATCGCCGTTCTCACTAAAAAGCACCTCCCCCAACTAAGAGATTTATTTGCCCGATTTCAGCCGTCTGCCTCCCCCAACTGGGTCAGAGGATGACTCCAAGGTGCCAACCCACCAGCCTGTCCGCTTCGTCTGTCGTGAGAATCGGGTCCATCCAGACCACCATCGCTCAATGACAGCAACCTTTCCAAGACGTTCGATGCCAAGAGACAGAAATGCCTTGAAGTCATCAGGATCGTTTGCAAGTAGCGCCAGGAGCAGCTCCTGAATCAGCGCAAGGGGCACCTAAGGTCGATGGGCATGGTTCAGATGCAACTCCTGAGAGGATTCCCGCGCTGAAGGAACTTGAGAGTTGTTCCAGTGGACAGGGTCACTGGCTTACGGAATACCCCTTCCGTGAACTTCATGAAAGAGCCACCTTCACGTGGCGTTTGTCGCCCTGAAGCCGCAAGGCGTGCTGGATGCCTTGCGGATGTGGTGCTGGTTGGGGCTTTGCCGCATCTGAGCAAATGCGCATTGGCAGGATGGCCAGGTTTTCCCGTAGCGAAATTGAGAGACAAAAAGTGCTATCTGATACTTCAACTGCTGTTCAACGATGGCCATGGTTAGATCAGTTCACGAATTGATCAAATGGATCTCAAACGCAAGAGCTGCCAGGAATTAAACAATCAACTGGCTGTCTACAGAGAGTCTCACAACACAAACGGAACAGATGCTGTCTTACGTCAGATGGCCCACGAACACTGCCCCATTCAAACGCCCGGCTTATCGCGCTGACCACACTCCTGGGGCTGTCTGAAGGTCTTTCTGGATCAGTGCGCTGCTCGACGTCAGCACTCCGTAGCGTGGCTTGGGATGCTGTCTGAGTGAAAAAGGACGTCTTACGTTCCACCAACAAAAACCCCGCCATTGATGACAGGGTGGTGTGCGTGAGGTCTTGTCGGGAGATCGATAGCCACACCACAACGCCCCCTGCTTTCCCCTTTCGGGTCTTGTATTGCTCTCAGCGCCGCTTTCATAGCATCAGGCTTCCCAAAAAAGGTGATCAGTGGAGTTGCTTGGGCCTGCAGCAGATGCTCGCTATGGAGGGAGCTCGAGGTGCTGACCAATTCCCATCAGAGCTGCACCGGCGGGGTTGACGCTCGATTCCCCCATCCGATGCGAGGGGTCTACCCATCGACGTGAACTAGATACCTGGCGTACCAGGCCGATGAATCGATTCGTTCTGAGGTAGTAAGCGTTCAGGTTGTCGTTGCCTCGGATCCTGACCATCCCGCCAGGGGGTGAACAATAGGAAATTTCCTGCTACTAGCCCTGCCGTTACGATCACAGCGGCTAGCTGTTCCAGCTGTTCGACATCCATCTCTGCATTCTCGCGCTCACCTTTGCTGTTCCTTCGGGAGATGTCCCAATAACTTGACCACTGGAGCCCTCGGCAGACTAAGAGGGGGCGTTAGGGGTAGTAGCTGGCCGCATCACTCCTGCGAGTCCTGATGGGTGGCCCGCACAACATTCAAGGGAGAAATCATGGACAGGTCTGTTCGGCAACGCCGGTTTATGGATGCAGCAGAAGCCCTGGCCCTGACCATCGCGGATGCGAACCTGAAGCCGAGCGAAATGCTCGACGCGGGTGCTGCTCTGGGTCAAGGGAGCCGCGCCCTCTCAAGCCGCTCTGTTGCGATGGATCAGTGACGTGGAACGACCTACTGGGTGAAAAGTGATCCATTACTGGCCAAAATCCATTCGAACATCTGGAGAAGCCAGGTCGTAGGCGGTGAACTTTCACGTTTCGCTGGTTCGGTCCCTTGGCGGTTTTCACCATCAGGGCCAGGTCAGTTGGCTGGCGATAGTTTCTACTCCTTCAATCAACCTCAACTGTCTACCGAAGTACGCAACTGGGACATCGTCGCAAAGGCAAAGGAAGCAGCTGGTTCCACATCAAGCCAGATGTACGTCCGCGCCAAAGCATTGGCTTCAGGCAAGCTCGATCCAATGCCCACAAGCTTGCCCAAAGCGCCGTACAGCATTTCCGCTGTAGCTGGTTGATTTTGGTTTCCAACCCGACTTAATCCGAGTGGAGACCATAGTTGGCCATTGCTGACCAGCAGAAGATCGTGCAGTTCAAACCTGATGCGCCAACGGCACACGGGGAATGGGTAATCCTTCGGACATTTCACTGGGGGCCGCCGGATTACCCAATTCCCCCGTCACTCAAAGGGTGGGGAAGGCGCATCCCCCAAACGGCCCAAATTCTTTCTCTTGAAGTCAACCAAAGTGATCACTTAGCGGTATTGATGGCAAGCACCCTGTTCAAATAGCCCTCTTCCAAAAAAAGAACCAGTCAAACAGGCTTTCCGCAGCTTGTCGTTTGCTGCATCAAGCGAGCCACTTTCGTTGACAATCTGCGGTGTCGGCTCACTCACGGCTTGGGTTCCACCACTGCAACCCGTAATCACCACGATTCCAACGAAGGCAGCCATCAGGGATATCGCTCTCATAGTGCTATTTCATCTGTGTTCACCTTCGCCGTTCTCGCCTGAATGCACTTCCCCAAAATGGGGGATTTCTCCACCCGATTTCAGACAATTGCCCATTTCCCCATTTAGATGTTGAGAACTCTTGACTACTACCCATTAATGAATTGTACAGATGTGGAACCATAGGCCTCTATGGGGGTTTGGGACTTTCTTGAGGACAAGGATCTGAGAAGCTTTAGGGGATCCTGTATCTACATGACTTGTCAACAATTCACCTATGGAGTGGATCAGCACTGCTAAACCATGGTTGTCCGCAATCTGCGCCAGAGAAGGCTGCAGCAGGATGAACATCCTACGAAGCGCTGCAACAGTGGACTCCGACTTGGCGTCAGGAAGTGGGATGAGCTCCATCTCTCCATAGCGCTGAACCAAGGGACAGAACTCGACGAATAGGGACTCATTGATATCGAAAGAGGCAAACTGCTCGGCTTTTGCCAGGCAGCACTCCAGCCCGCAGGATCGACTCATATATTGAGTACAGGTCATGGGCTTACTCCACAACGATTCCATCTTCTGCGCGCTTGTTGGTGTGGCGATGAGCGCAGCATGTGATTTCACTAAATATCAGATGAGAAACTCACCTTCCAACTGAAGCTTGCCAGCGCCATTTTTGACAAGAGCCAGTGCGTCTAATTGCTGAACAATGAGAATATCCCGTCCGAGTACAATAAGATCAACATCCGAAGAAATTGCCCCTAAGAAGATACGATCCTTTCTATCAGTGAAGTCTTCGATGATGTCGTAACCATCGCCTGTGGTGACTTCAAAGATATCCCTACCTTCTCCACCCCAAAGTTGATCAATACCTTTATCGCCTTTTAATTTATCTTTTCCATTTCCACCAAATAATTTGTCGTCCCCGCTGCCACCAAACAACTTGTCATTACCTCCCTCTCCAGACAAGACATCACCACCTCCAAGACCAGTTAATTTATCATTACCATCTTCTCCATTGAGAATATTAGCAAACCTATTACCCTTGATTTTGTCGTTACCAGCCCCCCCATTTACATTTTCAATTGAAATCAACTGATCAATACCATCACCAGTGACCTGAAGCTCTGCATTGCGGAGGTCAACTCGATTCTTCGCCTCCGTAAATTGAGCAGTATCGTTACCTTCTCCACCATCAATAAAGTCATCTCCGAGCTTCCCGAAAACAAAGTCATTAGCAGCTCCACCAATTAGAGCATTGTCAAAATTATCACCTATCAAGCCATCGCCAAAAATCAACTCTACGCTGGGATCAAATGCATCACCAGCAACCATAGTGACGCTATCGGGGATGACAACTCTGGTTAGCTGATTATTTGCAAATGCTCTAGCACCAATTCGAGTAACGCTATCGGGGATGATAAGGCTAGACAGTTGATTATTTCTAAATGCATCGATGCCAACAGAAGTAACGCTGTTGCCAATGACAACGCTTGTCAATAGATTGTCTGAAAATGCATTGCCACCAATGGAAGTAACGCTATCGGGGATGACAACGCTAGTGAGTTGATTATTTCTAAATGCATCGAAGCCAATAGAAGTGACTCCATTTCCAATGACAGCGCTAGTCAACAGATTGCCTGAAAATGCATTGCCACCAATGGAAGTAACGCTATCGGGGATAACAATGCTAGTGAGTTGATTATTTCTAAATGCATCGAAGCCAATAGAAGTGACGCCATTTCCAATGACAGCGCTAGTCAATAGATTGCCTGAAAATGCATTGCCACCAATGGAAGTAACGCTACCGGGGATGACAACGCTAGTGAGTTGATTGTTTCTAAATGCATCGAAGCCAATAGAAGTGACTCCATTGCCAATGACAACGCTTGTCAATAGATTATCTGCAAATGCATTACCACCAATGGAAGTAACGCTACCGGGGATGACAACGCTAGTGAGTTGATTGCCTCTAAATGCATCGAAGCCAATAGAAGTGACGCCATTGCCAATGACAACGCTTGTCAATAGATTATCTGCAAATGCATTACCACCAATGGAAGTAACGCTACCGGGGATGACAACGCTAGTGAGTTGATTGTTTCTAAATGCATCGAAGCCAATAGAAGTGACTCCATTGCCAATGACAACATTAGTTAATAGATTATCTGCAAATGCATTGCCATCAATGGAAGTAACGCTATCGGGAATAACAAGACTTTGAATGCCACTTAGCAAAAAATCCTGTGAGTCTATAAAAGTAAAGCTGCTTGGACTTAACATATTTAGACTCTGCTCTTCAATTAAATCATTAGCCTCAATACTAGTGATTCTGCCATAAAGATATCGGTTTGTGTTGAGCAAAGGAAATAAGTCGCGAAACCTGAGATCAATGCGACGCAGTCTGCAAGCAATAAAGTAACCCCAGATTTCAACCGCCTTACTCCCTTAACTGAGCTAAAGATTTAAAATTTGGCTGCCCCCGCAAGCCTGCCGCCATCAGCTCCTCCCCTGACTCGCTACCCAGGTCTTGAACGCCTAAAGCATGCCAACTCTTGAAGACATCGGCGTCACCTTCCTTCTACAGGCAGGGAGCCCGAACCGCAACGGGAATCTTCATTGAGAAGGTGTGGCGCAAGCAATCAGCAGCGTTGTGAACGTGAGCCCACCGATCGTCTTCTGGGGCGAAAACAACATCCATGTGGTCTGTCACCACGCAGGCATGAATCCAGGCGAGCAAGGCAGGGTGCTTGAGAAGGTCAGCCATCAGATGCCCTTTACGAGCTTGCTGCGCCGCTCACGCTAATCACTGCCTCCAGCTGGTCATTCACCAACCCCAACTCGTCAAACTTATAAGCCAAGAAATGCACATTACCTGCTTCAGTGCCAGGCAAGATAACTTTTATGTTATTAGATTGACCATCATTCAATTAGATCTAACATTGAAAAATAAAAGGAATTGCTTTGCCTGCCGCAACGTATCCAGGAAACGAAGCACAGCGGCTAAGCGCTCTCAATGAGTACAAAATTCTTGGCACAAAACCAGAGCAGTCATATGACGACATTACCAAAATTGCTTCAAGTGTATGCTCAACCCCAATTGCTCTTCTTAGCTTAGTTGATACTGACAGACAGTGGTTCAAGTCGAAAGTAGGGGTTGACATAGAAGAGACGCCCAGAGATTGGTCTTTTTGCGCCCACGCAATTCATTCATCCGACCCACTCATTGTCCCAGATGCACTGATGGATGATCGCTTCCATGACAATCCACTTGTTTGTGGCGACCCAAAGATAAGGCTTTATGCAGGTTTTCCTCTTGAAAATAGTGAGGCATTGAGAGTGGGCACACTATGTGTCATTGATCGAGTACCCCGCCAATTAACCGATAAAGAATGTGGTGTAATGAAAGCTCTCGCAAGGCAGGTGGTTTCGTTTCTAGAGCTGCGAAAAAAATCGATCAATTTGATTGAATCTTTTTGCGCGCATACTGAAAACAATAGGATGATTTCAACATGCTCTTACTGCCGGAAGGCCAAGGATAAAGACGGAAATTGGATGCATCTTGACAAGTATCTTTCTCAAAGATCAAATTTGAATTTCACGCATGGAATCTGCGATGCATGCATTGAGCAGCATTTTCCTGAGGTTCTGGATGCCTGGCAAGCAGTAGAAGGGCGTAGTTAAAAGCCCCCTACTCTGAGCGCTAATTCAAGCGCTCCAAGTCCAAGGAGGAAAGTGCCTCCCAGCAAGGCAAACTCTTTAGGATTTTTGGCCATTGGAAGAAGGGCAGAGCCCACCAGCAACGCACCAAAGAATCTAAAGGGAATCTGTAGATCCAATATTTAGGAGAGTTACGTTATTGGTATCGTCGCACGACCTTTTTACTCAACTTCATGAAATAGGCTTAATAACCTACCTTCGCCTGCAGTCATTGCAATATAATTAAATGCTACAGATAAATCAAAAACCCTGCGGGGGTCGGACCTTTGATCATCGTGCGCAAGAAACACCTCTGTAGACGCGTTGACAGCAGCGACCGCGCTTTCCTCGAGCGATTGGTGGTTAGGGCTTCTTTGTCCACCAATCCAGTGCCTGCTGATCGCGCTCGCTTGGTGGACGCCGGGAAGTAAGCCCCCAGAGTGCTCTGAAAAGCTTCCACAAAGCCCAGGCCCCCAACGCCAGAAGGCCAACGAGCAAAAGAAACCGATGATGTCCAGGATCACGGCACCTCGCGGACAACCGACAGATCAATGATGACGCTGCAATTGCGCCAACTGATCAAGTGGGAGTTCAGAGCCTTATTGGCCCTCTCGTCGTCACAGACGGGCAACACGGCCTTATTGATCTCAATCCACAGAAAATTGTGCAGCTTGTAAATCTGCTCCGCGTAAATCGATGCGGTCAATCACTGAATGGCTTCACTGATTTTTTGGCCTGAGTCCAGGCGCGAACAGCAGCATTCAGATCCCACACCGCCTGTTTGCTGGTGGGTGATTTGCGGAGATAGTGAAGCGTATTGCCGTCTTGGGGTCTTGGCCTCGGACACCAAGCTGCGCCATCACGTTCCTCGTTGAAGCGGTGAAAGGCATTGAAGGTGGTCACATCAAAAGGACTTGGCCAACCTGCCGCTAACACTGTTTGATGCTCACGTTGCTCTGATACATCACCTTTGAGTCATCAACGTGCTGATCCAATGCCATGCCCGCTTGAAGCCGTTTCGAGCTGCAGAACAGCAACCGAAGCAGGATCCCGAAAGCCGCTGCCACTTTCTCGGGCTAGCCGGAACTCATCAGCAGCTCGAAGTCCGTTTCAGCTTGATCCAGCACCGCCGCCATCTGCTACACCATTGTCTTTGGCATTTTTCACTCAATTCCATGAGTACTCGCAGCAGTTTTGACCAAGATCTATTCCAGAGATTGAAATATCGTGACGCATGCATTGAAAGGGTTCGACCACACCAAATCCCGCTCAGTGACTCTTCCTATGATGTTGACGCATCTGTTTTCTGTCAGCATGATTGCTCCATGCCTGGTGGTAATTGGTCTCAGTCAAAAAGTCCATCGGTGGCCTCCCAACACTTCTGTATTCAAGCTATGACAAGACTGATACCTTGCTGCTGCACAAGCAACAAAACCCCGACATTACTGACGGGGTGAATGTTTATACATTAATTCTTTTCCACAATTTGTTATCAGAGAGCATGCATGCACCCGGATATTTTGCCATCGTTAGCAATTGCATCAGTAGCGACGGATTTTGCTGGGATTCTTTAGAAAGACTCAGATGATTGCGTTAATGTCCGCACTGATCATTAACTGATCTGCGCGGACTCCATCAATCACAGCAACCAGATCACCGTCCTTGTAGATCACAGAGGCTGCATTAACATCGTCAATAAGATCAAAGTAAATGGCTTCCGATTGCCAGGGATCAAGTCCTACCGAAAACATCAAGTGTTCGCGGATATCTCCCCAGGCCTCTCGATAGTTTTTGATGATCGGATCAACACCATCTGCCACTCCTTCAACCATTCTCAGAACGTCTTCACCTTGCGTGAAGTCTTCAATGAACATTAGGCCGCTCCCCGCTTGGGTGATGAAAGTATCTCTTCCATCGCCACCGGTGACCACGTCAACTCCGACACCGCCTGTGATGATGTCTTCACCGCCACCGGTCCGGATGATGTTATGGCCGCCTCTTGCATTGATTTGATCATCGCCATCCGAGGTGGTGATGATGTTGTCATCATTGGTTCCGAAAATATTGAAGTCGATTCTGTCTGCAGTACTTCCATCTAGATTCTCGAAGTTAATCAGCTTCATTTCGTCAACATGTTGATTGCCGCGAAACCTCTGGGTTTGCTTAAATTCACCTGATTGCATGTCCCAGGAGATGCTTCCATTGACATCTTGCTTTTCATCAATGACGAGGGTATCTTTTTGGTAGGGCTTGTCTTTTTCATTGATTTCACGAAAATAGTCAGCGTCATAGACACCTTTCTCTGCGCCAAATAATTGCTGAAAAAAGCTGACAAATTTTGCTTCGGTCAGCGTGTGTTCGTATGCCATGGTGATGCAGCGTGAGTGGTTTGTGTCGTTGGGATTGCTCCCTTCGATGGACACACCATCTCCGGAATGGCTGGTCCACTTGATGACCTGTGTCAAAGCTGCCTGTGATCTTGATCACTTCGAATCAGAAACATAACAATAACTGGGGTTAGAGGCTTACCCCTAGGTGCCAACCGACCAGCCTGTCTCTCATTTTTCAAGCAAAAGTTGCAACAGACTTTCGGGAATCACAACGTTTTAATATTACTTTCAAGCTAGTTTAGCTTTTTGACCAAATCGATTTAAAGTCGGCCAACGCTGATGCATTAGCTCTGAAGTAAGTGTATGCCTTTTTGAATTCAGATGCACTAACAAGAGAAAAAAATTCTGATTGGATGCCTGCATCTGGGCGTTTTGGATTTCTAAGCCAATTAGTTCTTAGTTTTGAACAATGCCTTCTTGCGATACCAATTCCGGTATCTGTATCGAAGATAGTCAAGGCAATCTCAGGATTAGAAGCTGCATAAGTAATTAGGCTTGCATACGTACATCCACACCATGCGCCAGGCTTAAACATTGGCTCAGCCATTTCAGGGGACGCTGGAGCACAGTCATGACTTAAAAGTATTCCGTCCTGAGCAAGGCAATTGAAACAAAGCTCAAAATCTTTGAGGCTTACATGGTAGTCATGGTATCCATCAATAACTATTAAATCATAAGCCAAGCCGGATTGTATTCTACTTTGCATTGCAAGCTCAAAGTGTTGACGCCTATTGAAATTGGTTTGGCTGCTGATCTTAGATGCACGCTGCCGCTGATCAAAGTAATATTCTCGATCAACATCTACAGCGTTACCGAATTCAAGTTGCTCAATCCATCCACCGGTAGAAGGCGTTCGCACAAATAATATTTTTTTAATTTTTTCTGATTTGACCAGTTGATGCGCGAGTGCAGAAATTATTTCTCCATTGTATGACGAGTATCGAAGGAATGCCCCTAGACCAGAGTCTTCAAAGAAAACATCCTTTCCTTCGACAAGATTAACACCCTGGCCTTGGCCTCTTGGAAGGTAAGTGTAATAAATATCCTGCATTTGACACGGAAACTGCTGTTGTTGAATATATACTACGCCTAACGGTAATTTGTGAAAAATGAATTTACGTTTTGCAAAGTGATTGATATCGACAATCTACTTCCCAGGGTCTTCCAATCTTCCCGCCTTCAGTCACTGGCTTTTCGATGAAGCCAGCAAGGCCGAGTCCTGGGTAAAATTTGATTGGACAAGTTTGGTCGTTGAATTGTTTGTTGATTCTTCGTTTAATGCTGGCGACCTTGGAGCACACCATCTCTCGGGCCTCGCCAGTCCGGTTGATGACCTGCGTCAAAGCTGCCGATGATCTTGGTCACTTGGGTGCAGAAACATTGCAACAACAAGGGTTAGAGGCTCACTCCTAGGTGCCAACCGACCAGCCTGTCTGCTTTGTCAGTCGTGAAGATTGGGTTGATCTAGCCAACCATCAGCTCAATGAAAGCAGGCTCTCCAAGAATCTCGATTCCTAGAGGCAGCCAAACCTTGAAGACATCAGGGGCATCTGCATGTCGAGGGGCATTGGTTTGGGGCAACTGCCAAAAGCATGACCCGCTGCAATAAAAACCCCACCATTGCTTACAGGGCTGAATGTTTTGTCGGGAGATCGATAGCGACAACACAGCGCCCCCTGCTTTTCCCTTGTCGGGTCTTGTATGGCTCTCAGCCCTCAGGCATCAGGCATCAGGCATCCCGACAGTGGCTTGAAGCTGTTTCAGCGGCAGTAAACAGCATTGCCAATTTGACGGCAGGTGACTCTCGCATCAGCAGCAGGAACGTTCATTGCCACAACTCCCATCACGATTGCCAAAGGACCTACTGCCATTGCGACGAGAGAAGCGGCTTGCTTGATGCCGGTTTTCTAGGTGTTGGCTGTGGTGTTGATGTTGGTCATTTGTTTGAAGTGGGTTGAGGAGGGCATCCCTCCTGGACCTCTTAACCATCGCTGCTTTACCCCCTCTCCCACATCACCCAAAAGTGGTGTCCTGCTGTCATTTCACTGGTCACAATGGGGGAGCCATAAGACCTGGTATGGAGTTTCCGCTGCGCTCTGCACAGATCCGATCGGCCTTGGATCAGGGCAAGTCTCTCCTCGCCGGCAAGACCGCGGTGGCTTGCATAGGCGACCTCCTGACTCTTGCCTCCTTCAGCTTGGTGCCTGTCATCAGTGACTCCTTGATAGGGGCATACACCACACAGGAAGAGGCAGCGGATGCATGTCGGAAGAGGTCCCCTGACCTTCTGTTCGTGACGGAAAACCTAGAGCAGGGCTATGGCCTCAGCCTTGCCAGACACGTCAAGGAGTTCAGCCCAGAAACCAGAACCCTGGTGTTCCTCCATCGGGAAACACAGGCAGTCGTGCGGGAAGCCCTTGATGCATTTGCTGAAGGCGTGATCTTCATCAGCTCCTTGGGGAAAGGGATCGATGGTGACTTCATCCGTTCACTATCAGCCATTGCTGAAGGCGGAAACTACTATCCACAAGACGTTCAGACTGCTGCGGGCTACGAGCGCATAGAGGTCTTGCCTGTACTGTCTGAGCGAGAGATAGAAGTACTGAAAGTGCTTTCCTGCGGGATGACCAATAAGGAAATTGCTGACACCCTCTTTGTGAGTGCAGAGACAGTGAAAACTCACGTCAGTTCCATCATCGGAAAGATGGGTGTTAAAGACAGAACACAGGCAGTCATTAAAGCCATCAAAGCTGGCATATAAGAAAAGCCCGCCTTTAAGACGGGGAGACAATGTTGTGTCGGGAGATCGATAGCGACAACCACGCCCCCTGCTTTTCCCTTGCGGGTTTTGTATGGCTTTCAGCCTGCCGAGTTCTCCCGCGACAATGGCATCAGGCCTCCCGACAGACTGGCTCTGCATCAGCGGCAGTAGGAAGCAGTCCCGATTGGACGACAGGTGACTCGCGCTTCAGCATCAGGGACATTGATTGCGGCGATTCCGACCCCAACGGCAAGAGGAGCAACGGCCAAAACAACCAAAGAGGCAGCCTGCATCAGGGCAGATGTTGTGACCGCGCTGTTGTTGATGTTGGTCATTAAGTAAAAGTGTGTTGTGGAGGTCATCCCTCCTGGACCTCTTCAGCATCGCCATTTCTGCTGCGGACCAACTCCCCCAACGAAGCCATTGATTTGCCCGATTTCAGCCGTCTGCCTCCCCCATCTGGGGGATCTCAATCATCCTGATCAGCGACCAAGGCAAGGTCAGCAAATGGATAGAGGGACTGAGCTTCTTCCCACGCAGCCTCAACCGTTTCGGCTTCGAGGCTAGTAACGGGATGGATTGCTGCTCCATCCACAATGATCACAGTGAAATTCATCGGTTATTGCCTCGGTAATTTCAACGTGGCAAAACCTGCCGAATCGCGCATCCTCCAACGCTGCAAGTCACGTCGCGGCTAATGGCAACACGTGGGTGACGAGGTCTGCGTTGACCGGAACGAGCACCTGGGCTCAAGGATTCAAACGCGAAACACCCGTTTCAAATGGGTAATGGGGTTGGTTTGGTCACCACCACGCACGTACCAACGCTCCGTACTACCGCTTCTGAGCAAGGCTCGGAAGTCTTCAGCCTCGATCAGGATGCCCAAATCCAGCGACAGACCCACAATCTGCTCTGGAGTGTTGGCTAGATAAAAACGACGCTGTAGCTCTGGGTCGTCCTCAACCTGCAAGCAGAGGTGATCCAAGGCATCCAATAGGGGTTGAGAGGTCTGATCCGTTCCAGCTCCCTAGGCAGGGGTCAACGGTACTCGGGCGACAAAACCTCCAAAGCATGGTCACCAAAATCACGAGCCTCTCTATCAAAAGCAGTGACCTTCGCCCGTTCGGCTTCCACAAGGGCAATCACAACAATCAGGGCGTACTGAGTGGTCTCAGGCATCAGCGCACAGCAACGGATTAAGTGCATGTCAATCGACGCTTCATGATTTTTACCATTCCAATGCCTGGCGCATTGCGCGACTGGGGAATGGTCACCCCAGACTTAACGACCTTGCATTGGGATGATGCGACTTTTGCCTACTGCGCACCAAGGTCTCACGACTTTTGATTTCGCTCTGACCACTTGAGTCAGAGGCTCAGGCTCAGATGCGTAAAAGAGATAAGAACAATCGGATTGCCATCATCGCCCAACAAGGTTCAAATGGCATCAACGCGAAGCACAATCTATGCCTTCTTTTCTTGCGTCGGCGCAACCTTCACATTTTGGCTTTTACGTACACGACATCGATCTCATGAAAGAATTTTACGTTGATAAGCTGGGATTTTTCATCACAGATTCCTGGGAGTTCCAAGGATCAAGAATGTTATTTTTAAGCAAAGACCCCAACGAACACCATCAACTTGTCTTGGCAACAGGCAGGAAAAATCATCTGCCAACCCAGTTCAATCAAATCTCCTTTGAAGTCTCAAGCCTTCAAGATCTACATGAAAATTTCTCAACAATTCAATCTATTGCCCCTAACGACGACCTCATAGCCATGAACCATGGCGGGAGCTGGTCTGTCTATTTCACTGATCCAGAAAATAATCCGATTGAATTTTTCGCCTACACACAAACCTATGCGCCACCGATTGCAACAGTTCCGATGGATATGAAACAATCCTTCCAACAATTAATGGAAGAAACAGAAGCTCTGATCCGCCAGTTCCCCGAATCGATCCAGTGGAATCAATGGCGAGAGCGCTTTAGAAAGAACATGGCAGATTAATCCTCTTCTGCGAGTAGAAAGGAGTTCACTTCTATACATTCAAATGATTCATTCATAATTCCAGATGCTTCGTCGCGCCAATATCCGAGTGCCCCAGAGTCGACTGAATCAACGTGGGATCATGATCGACAAAGCCAGCTCAAATGGCAAAAGCTGGGAGCGCTGAGTTCGAGCATGCAGCAATGGCTGAAGCACCGCCCCACCGTCAAGCGCTGCATACCAAAGGCCATATTCCCTTCAATTGGCCGAGAAGGCATCAACAAGACCAATACAATCCTAAATCGTCAACCTAGGCAATTAGGTTTCTTCTCACCCACAATTCGAATGGATTGACTGGAAGGATGCAAACAACAGAGACACTCATGACCAATGATTCTGAACTTTGAGATCAGGCCGAAGGTTTTTGCCCTGCACAAGCCAGACATCCCCCGTTAATCCTGTACGGTGCCAGATGGTTTCGCAGGCAACGGGTTCCGCGGAAAAACAGCACCTGCCCGAGTTCCCTTGCATGAGCATCCGTTAATGGCAAGCGAAGCCAGCTATCGGGCACCTGACCCTGCAGCTGACGTCGGTTGCACTGCGCCTCTTCGCGGCGGCGCACTTCGTCACGATCATTTTTGATCGTGACGGACTCGATCTGCAGCTCCCTTGAACACTGCAGGCACGCACTCACCACGGGTTTCTTTCGGCTGGTGTTATGGGAGAGCTTGTCTCCTGGAACCTCCCGCTCACGGCCGCAGTCACATCGACACCACCAAAACGCGTTGCCGCTTTTGGTACGCCGCTCGGAAATCCGCACGACCGTGAGCTTGCCGTACACCTCCCCAACACGATTTTTAGGTTTTGATGGCATGGAATCGGTCGTAATTAGATCAAGGCATCAACACTCGAAGCCACGGAGAGCAACGGTGTCTCAAACACCAGCCCGTTTTGTCCCCACTGGCGCCAAAAATCCGTCAAAAACATTTCCCTCATCGGTGGCACGGCCACAAACCCAACGCCCAGGGCGACAAGCAAAACAATCAGGACATTGCGCTCATGGAAGCTGGTGGCATTTGGATCCTGGGCCATGCGCAAGAAACGAATCCAACCCATGCTGATCGAATCGTCGCCAAGAGTCCAGACAATCAGCATCTGGCTCTGCTAAGTCGGTAACAACGGCAAGACCACAATGGGCATTGATCTGCTGAAACAGAGCCCCCAGGGGGACAAACGCAACTCAGAGTTCTTTGAGGAGTACCGCCTGAAAATCTATGAACGTCGCCTGAGGCTGGGACTCGATCAGCTGCTCGGCAACATTAGGGCACTGATTGTGCATGTGGAAACGGCGGACGGCTTGCCTTACCTCAGTGAGTTGGCCGTGATGACGCCCTATCGACTGATCGGCAGTTACATCAGCGCCACGCATCGGATCTTTGTTCTCGGCTCCAAGCCAACCTTCCCTCGTCTGATCGTGATGGAGCCATTGGCTGCGTCCTATGAGGACGAGATCAAGCAACTCAACATGATGTATCCGCTGGCACGGCGTAAACCCAATGCCCGTTATGTGGGTGAAGTGTTCCACACCAGCGATCTGCAATGCACCCAGGAGCTGCTGGAAAGCTGCAACATCCGCTTCAACGATCCAGGCGAATCCACCAACAGTTTGTATGCACTGGAAGCATTGCATTTCAGCGTGCCTTCCGATTTCACCCACAACCGTGTCGGCTACAGCCAGAGGCCATTCGAGGATCCTGATGAGTGGGAGCTGGGACAACCCTTTCAACTCACAGGTCCAGAGCAGAAACGTCTCAAAGAGCAGGAGGAACTGGGCGATGCGCTGGGGATCAGTCACCTGATCGAGGGCGTGGATCACATGGCCACCCGCGTGTTGGCAGGAGAGCGTGAAGACGCCATTCTCGAATTCCTGACCCTCTCGAACTACTACTTCTGGGGCGCTTACAACATTGAAGAGATGAACTCCTCAACCAATGTCACCCGGCACCCAGCAGTGAAAGATGACAAGTGCTCACCAGCCAAAGTGTTCACGGCCAACAACACACCATCCTTTGTGAATTCATTCGAAAACCTGCCAATGCCCACAGAAGACTTTGTTCGCAACTTTGGCCGCCGCATGCATCACATTGCCTATGAAGTGACCGATGGTGACCACAACAATGAACAAAAAAATGTCGACTTCGTGGTTGAACAATTACGCACCCACGGCATTTCGTTTCTAGCCAAGGTGATTGGAGAGTGTGGAGATCAGCCGGATCTCAAGCAGATCTTCTCAAAACACTCTGAGTATTCAGTTCTGATCACTGAGTATGTGGAGCGGTGCCATGGTTTTGAGGGATTCTTCACACGCAAAAATGTCGCGAGCCTCACTGAGGCTGCCGGCCGGGATGAGCGCTATCACCATGGACATGTTTTTGACTAATTTCAATCACCATCAGGTCTGATTGCCACCCAACATGTCGTCATAACCCTCGTAGGGATTGTATTCAGCCCAGCCAGGACTGGCTTGATCAAGCAATCCATACTCACCATCAATCATGTTGGCCCTGGTATTTCCGTAGGGCACGGTGTTGCAGGTGATTCCTCCCCCCGCAGCAGGCTGGCAATCGTCGAAGCGAATTTGGGCGTTAGCAGGATTTGCCAACTGGATCAAAACTGCCCAGAGGGCCGTCGTGGAGATGGACCTCACAATCGCCTTCATGACTGTTATCAGCAGGACGCTCAGTCTGCCGGCACTGGCATCGAAATGCCGATCAAAGGCCCTGACAGACGCGATCACTGGCCTGCAGGGTCTCTAGGGCCTGTTCGCCTCGCCCCTCAGAGAGCTGCACCATCACCACCTCCGCCTGAAGACCGAGCAACTGGGTCTGACAGGGGTAGCGCTCACTGTTGGCAGCCCGGCGCTGCAAGCGCTCGGTGAGATCCAGGGCACGGGCACAACGACTGGCAACCCCTGTTGTGAAGCAGGCGATGAGATCAGGCTTAATGCCATCAAGCGCACTGGCCATGGCAGGGATCAACAGGAGTTGACTCCCAAATGCCAGCCCAATCAAGCCTTTCATCCACCGGTCGGAAGCAGAGATGTTCATTCTCCTGAGAGAATGCCTCAGATTCATCGATGAACTGATGTACACCGACTGGACTGCTGTCGCCCTGCTGCTCTTCACCAGCGTTCCCCTGCTGGCCGTGGTGGCCACGGCAACCTTCTTTATCTGGCAGCAACGGAAGAAGCAACTGCGTTGATGGCCGATGGAGAGGATGATTCAGGTTGGGACTGAGTCAATGAATTTTCGGTCTCCACAACCCCATGACCAAGGCAAACAAGGCAGGTGCGGAATTGCTGATCATTGACGCGTTGAATTCCGCTTCCTCCGCAATTGGAGCAGATAGCCATAAGCACGAATGAATGTTGAGATCAGTGTGGGGGCAACAGCCCCCGCCGATCCCGAAGCTTTTCTTAAGAACCAGCGACCTGCTGGAGCAGACCCCAAAAAACGCGTGGCCGCATCCGCAGGCTCTCGAGCAGGTCAACCGCTGACACACAAGTTCCTGAGGGGACCAAATCCAGGGATGCGGCCAGATGACCCACCAGCTGTTCCGGTTCCCAGCCAAGGGCTCTCAGGGGAGCTGTACCACTGGCCTGGTCTCGCTTGGACAGTTTCAACCCGCCATCCGTCAGGAGCAGGGGCACATGGTGGTAAGCGGGCGATGGCTGACCCAGCACTGCGGCCACAGCCTGATGCGCCGAACAGGCAGAGACCAGATCGTCTCCGCGCACCACATCCGTAATGCCAAGGGTAAGTTCATCCACCACCGTGGCCAGGTGATAAGCCACAAAACCATCCGCACGGCGCACCACCGGATCACCGCAGGATGACGCGAAGGAGTCAGGCACCATGAGCCTCCAGGATGGAAGGCGTCCACCTTCAATCCTCCAACCGAGCGCGCGATGACGGCAGGTGCCTGGATAGATATCAATCCCCGCTAATTGCTTGCGGGTGCAGCGGCAGGCATACAGCAGACCCTCCCTGCGCATAGCCGACAGAAAGGAGCTGTAAATCCCCAGACGTTGGCTCTGAAAGATCACATCACCATCCCAGTGGAGGCCAAGCCACCGGAGGTCATCGAGGGCGGAATCCGTCGCTCCTGGGCGGACACGCGGCGGATCAAGGTCATCAATTCTTAGTAACCACTGCCCTCGTTTCAGGCGAACCTGCAACCAGGACAACAGCGCTGTGCGCAGATTTCCAAGATGCAAAGGACCTGAAGGAGTGGGAGCGAAACGCCCACAAACCCTTTGTCTCCGGAGCCGCTGGCCCTGATTCAACAGGGCCTCAAGGTGATCCGGAGACATCACAACCAGTCAGTAGTCCCGCAGGACCACGTCATGCCATCAGGTAGGACCTGATCAGCCCTGAACGCGGTCTTTGAACATCTTGCCGGCGGTGAAAGCAGGAACTCGCTTCGCGGGAATCTTGATCTTTTCGCCGGTCTTGGGATTCAGGCCCTGACGTGCGGAGCGCTCACGAGGCTCAAAGGAACCGAAACCAAGGATCGACACTTTTTTGCCTTCCACGACGGAGTCGATGATCGTTTCAATCGCTGCATCAACAACCAGGGATACATCGGTTTTGGTGAGCTCTGTCCGGGCAGCAACAAGGTTGACGAGATCGGCTTTGTTCATGAGGTAGGAGGAGAGGAAAGTTGCGGAAGCAATTGGATCGATGATGCGGAGATCGACATCCGCACGGCTTCCCTGAGCGCGCTAATCGTATGGAGGTCCGAGCGGCGCGGCAACCGAAAAACACCGCGCCGCAATGCTTCCCCTGAAAATTCCAACAATTCAGGTTTGAGGTTCTGTACCCGATGCAACGGGAACCCAGCTGCTGAACGGAGCCAGACGCCCCCCGCGCAGGGCCCCGAGCCCAGCCCCAGACGCCAGTGCTGGAGAAGCTTCTGAAGGAAGCCACTCGCGAAGACAGCGCAGGCTGCGCTGCTGCCTGGGCCAATGGAAAGTGCGTCTGTGCTGCAGCGGGGCTAGGCAGTCGACGGCAACAGGCACCAGCAAGCGTCCGCAGAAGAGCACATTCACCGGGGGTGGTGCATACACAACGGCATGGCCCGGAGTCGGCCCCGGAGTCCAGAGCAGGTGCAGCCCCGACGCGGTGGACATGGTGTCTCCGAAGGTTGTGAGGTTCTGAACCCCAGGCAGGAGGTAGGCCTCCTGCTCCTGAACAAGCACCGGCCAACCGAGGCGTTCCTGCAGACGGCGCAGGCGGCCATGTCCTTCTCGGCTGGTCAGCAGGATGCGGGCTTGACGGCCTTCTGCAAGGTCTTGCAAAGCCGTGAGCGTGGCCTCGGTGAGTGGGGGGCAGTCGATCAGCACTGGCTCAGGAGCCACGTCCAGCCACCAGGAGGAGCCACCCAGGCAGTCGCGATTGGGAGGGAACAACCAGAGATCAGGCCGGATGCGCTGCGGTGGGCGACCAGGTTCAAGGGCGGACGTCAACACAGTCACGGTGCTTCCCCGGAGTTACCACTACTTTGAAACCAGTGCGTCCTGCGGCCGGCGGGCGGTTCCGTGAGCGCAATCCTGAGAGGCAGACCTTGGCCACTGGGCAGCACCATCACCCCCCGGGGGGTGAACTTTTCGGTGGCAGCTCCCCAGGCCAACCGAGTGGAGTTGCTGATCTTCAGCAGTGGAGACGCCCCAAGCCCTGATCGGATCATCGATCTTGATGTACACACCCATCGATCGGGCGACTACTGGCATGCGGAGGTAGAAGGCCTGACGGCCGGCTGCCTTTACGGCTACCGGGTGTTCGGACCACTCGCACCGGGAGGTCACGGCTTCCGGCCGGCCAAAGTTCTTCTGGATCCCTGCGCCCGGGGGATCGATGGTTGGTCGGTTTACCAGCGAGAGATGGCGACTGGAGCCTCGCCGAACACGGACTGCTGCTTAAAGGGTGTGGTGTGCGAACGCGATGCGTTCGACTTCGATGCCCACCCGAGGCCACGCCACGACTGGCAGCAGACGGTGATCTACGAGATGCACGTGGGTGGCTTCACCCGCCGCAGCGACAGCGGAGTCGCGCCGGAACGACGCGGCACCCTTCTGGGCGTGATCGACAAGATTCCTTATCTCAAGGACCTTGGTGTGACCACGATCGAGTTACTGCCAGTGCAGGCATTCGATCCGGACGATGCTCCTCCTGGACGCGATAACGCTTGGGGTTACAGCCCCCTGAGCTGGTTCACTCCGCATCAGGGCTACATCTGCGGGGGCGACCCTCTTGAGGCCCGCAAGCAGATGCGGGAGCTGGTCGCCGCCTGCCACGACGCCGGCCTCGAGGTTCTCCTGGATGTGGTTTACAACCACACCACCGAAGGCAACCGCAATGGCCCCACCTTGAGCTGGCGGGGTTTGGGCGATCAGTTCTATTACCACCAAACCAGCAAAGGCGATTATCTCGATGTCAGCGGCTGCGGCAACTCGATCGCGGCCCATCAGCCCCTCACCCGCGCCCTGATTCTGGAGTCGCTCCGTTGCTGGGCTATCGAACTGGGGGTGGATGGCTTCCGTTTCGACTTAGGAATCGAGCTGAGCCGGGGGGAAGGACTCAAACCCCTCGAACAGCCACCACTGCTGGAAGCGATGGAGGCCGACCCCCTCCTCAGCGATCTGAAGATGGTGAGTGAGCCGTGGGACTGCGGCGGGCTGTACCGGCTCAACGACTTTCCGGCCCAGCGCATCGGCACCTGGAACGGGCGGTTCCGCGACGCCCTGCGCGGCTTCTGGAAAGGAGACGAAGACAGCACCTGGGCCATGGGGCAGCGACTGCGTGGCAGCCCGGACCTTTATGAGGGCAAGCCAGTGAACCTGGGTCGTTCGGTGAATCTGCTGACCGCTCACGACGGGTTCACCCTGATGGATCTGGTGAGCTTCAACGGCAAACACAACCTCGCGAACGGCGAGGACAACCGCGATGGCGAAAACCACAACATCAGTTGGAACCACGGTGTGGAAGGACCGACCACCGACCATGCGGTGACGGCTCTGCGCCGCCGCCAGCAGCGCAACATGCTCAGCACCCTGCTGTTGGCCCGCGGTGTGCCGATGCTCTTAATGGGGGATGAAGTGGGTCGCAGCCAGGGAGGCAACAACAACACCTGGTGTCAGGACACTCCGCTGAGCTGGATGATCTGGTCAGATGATCACTGCGACATGGAGTTGCTCACCTATGTGAAGCGACTGCTCGTCGTACGCCGTCAACTCGCTGATCTGTTCAACCCCCTAGTGGGCCACAGCGAAAAGCCGCAGCGGTTCAGCAGCGACACTGATGGCTACTGGCGTCAGTGGCATGGCGTGGAACTTGGCAAGCCCGACTGGGCCAGCTGGTCGCACTGCTTGGCGCTGAGTGTGCACAAGGGCAACCAGGGAGCGGTGCTTTGGGCAGGGCTCAACGCCTACTTCAAGGCGATGCACTTCGACCTGCCTGAGGCCACCACACCGTGGCATCGCCTGATCGATACGGCGCTGCCCCCAGGGCAGGACCTACCGGCCCATCCAGAACCCTGGACACCACCAGGAGTACCGCTGGAGGCCAGGAGCCTTGTGGTGATGGTGGCCGGAGAGTATGCAAACAGCCTCAGGCTCTGATCAAAGAGAAGCAAGACCTCTGGTAAACAGCGATGCTGTGCATTCAATGAGGTGTTTCAAAGCGGGCGGCGGGAATCGAACCCGCATCATCAGCTTGGAAGGCTGAGGTTTTACCACTAAACTACGCCCGCATTAATACATCCGAACTGGCCGCCCGAAGTGGATGGTGTTCCTGGATGCATGCTCAACCATTATGACGGTCCGCCTGCCCCCTCCCCTGGCTTGATGAACAAGACCACCGTTCCCGGAGGATCCCGACAACGCCTGATGCTCGCCTACGGCATGGGAGATGCGGGCACCGGACTGGCCGCAACTCAGCTCGGCTTCTATCTCTTCCCATTCTTCACCTGCGCGGCAGGGCTACCTGCGTTCATTGCCGGCTCGCTGCTCACGGTGATCAAGGTGTGGGATGCGATCAACGATCCCTTGATCGGCTGGATGAGCGACCACACCCAAAGCCGCTGGGGACCACGCATCCCCTGGATGCTGGGAGCGGCGTTGCCCCTGGGAATCAGCTTGGCCGCGATGTGGTGGGTTCCGGAGGGGGACTTGACCCAGCGCACGCTCTACTACGTGGTGATGGCGATTCTGCTGATGAGCGCCTACACCAGCGTGAATCTGCCCTATGCGGCCCTCTCCACCGAACTCACCCCCGACACCGCTATCCGCACTCGCCTGAATGCCGCGCGCTTCACGGGGTCGATCCTGGCCGGACTGAGCGGCTTGATTGTGGCCTCGCTGGTGCTGAGCGATGGCGCCGAGGGCTACCTGCGCATGGGCCGGATCACCGGCACCATCGCCGCCGTTGCCACCCTGGCCTGCTGCTGGGGTCTGGCTCCCTTTGCCAAGCGGGCCCAACGACCCAGCAACCAGAGCGAACCACCCCTGGAGCAATTCAAGAGGATCCGTTCCAACCCCCGCTTCTTGATGGTTCTGGGGCTGTATCTGTTGCTTTGGTTTGGCCTGCAGTTGATGCAGGTAGTGGCCTTGATCTGGCTGGTGCAGGTGGTGCACGTGCCCCCGAATCTGTCCACCTGGATCCTGCTGCCGTTTCAGCTAAGCGCCCTGGCGGGCCTACAGATCTGGAGCCTGCTGTCGAACCGCAAAGGCCGTTTGATAGCGCTGCGCTGGGGCGGAAGTCTCTGGATCCTGGCCTGTCTGCTGTCGATGGCGTTCCCACCGCTGCAGCACGGCGGAAGCGGTGCTGAACTGATTCCCCTGATCGGCCTGATCATGCTGGTGGGGCTTGGAGCCTCCACCGCCTACCTGATTCCCTGGTCGCTTCTGCCGGACGCGATCGATGCCGATCCAACCCACCCCGCAGGCCTCTACACCGCCTGGATGGTGTTCGGCCAGAAGCTGATTATCGGCGTGAGCATGAGCGTGTTCGGCGTCTTGCTGTCTCTCACTGGCTACATCTCCAGCGAGGCCTGCAGTGGGGCCATGGATTTCATCGAACAGCCGGCCATGGCATTGCTGGCCATTCGCATGAGCATGGGCCTGATTCCCGCCATCCTTGTGATGTTCGGCCTCTTGGTGATGCGAAGCTGGCCCGACCGCGGCGCTCACCTGCAACGTGCATGACCTTCCCCCCGCTCCGGCTTCGTTTTAAATCCCCCCGCTGGTTGAACAGGCTTGGGAGCAGCCTGATCATCGGCGGGCAGGCAGTGACCGCCACCGTCCGGGGTCGAATTAATACCGTCGACCTTCTGGATCAATTACAGGAGGCAGGACCGGGAAGCTTCCTGATCGTGATCATCACCTCCCTGGCAGCGGGCACGGTGTTCAACATCCAGGTGACCAAGGAGCTGAGCAGCATGGGCGCCAGTGCCACGGTTGGCGGCGTGCTGGCGGTGGGACTGGCACGTGAGATCGCGCCGCTCCTCACCGCCACCCTGCTCACGGGCAAGGTAGCTACGGCCTATGCCGCCCAGCTCGGCACCATGAAGGTGACCGAGCAGATCGATGCGATCACGATGCTGCGCACCGACCCGGTGGAGTATCTGGTGGTACCGCGTTTGATCGCCATGGTGGTCATGGCACCGGTGCAGTGCCTTCTGTTCTTCGGTGTGGCCATCTGGAGCGCCCAGTGGAGCAGCACCGAGCTGTACATGATTCCGCCGCAGGTGTTCTGGTCGTCGGTGCGCAGCTGGCTGATGCCCGATGACATCCCGTTCATGCTGATCAAGGCTCTGGTGTTCGGCCTACAGATCGCCGTCCTCTCCTGCGGCTGGGGCATGACCACAGCGGGCGGCCCGAAGGAGGTGGGCACCAGCACCACCGGAGCCGTGGTGATGATTCTGGTGACTGTGGCTCTGATGGATACCGTGCTCACCCAACTTCTCTTCGGCTGAGGCTCCACATCCCATGAGCGACACTCCCCCAGCGCCAGCGACCACCGGCAAAGATCCGGTGAGCATCTCTCCGAGTCCGCGGCTGCCTCTGCTGATCGTCATGCTCAGCGCCACGCTGCTGCCCCTGCCACTTCGCCCGTGGCCCACCCTGGTGGTCGGGCTGTTTGGCCTGTTTTTGCTTGTGCAGACCTACAGCCTGCGACTGGAGTTCACGGCCGACACGCTGATGGTGTGGCGGGGACAAAACGAACTGCGTCGCTTTCCCTACACGGAGTGGCAGAGCTGGCGCTTGTTTGCAGCCTGGTTGCCGGGGCTGCTGTACTTCCGCGAAGTGAACAGCATCCACTTTCTACCAATCCTGTTTAACCCAGCGGAGCTACGCGAGCAGCTGGTGCAGCGGGTGGGGGCCCTGGAAACACCGAAGCCCCGAGAGACAGCTGATTAAACACGCTCACGTTACGCAAAAGAAACCAAACCAACACGAGGACGTGCCTACCGTGCCAGATAGGCGTCGATCAGCTGGAATAGTGAAAGGACAAGTGCGCCATGCCTGACGACACCGATCTGACGCCACAAGACCCGGCCACCCAGGAGCTAGACCCTCAACCCCAGGGCCACGATCCCCTGATCCAACTGGCCCTCACCGAACTCCATGAGCGACGCGACGCTCTGCAACAGGAGATCGAGGCCCTAACGCAACGCAAACAGCAGCTGGAAACGGAGATGGCCGCCAGCTTCGCCGGGCAATCCGATGCGATAGCCCGACGCGTGAAGGGCTTCCAGGACTACCTGGGCGGCGCCCTCCAGGGCTTAGCCCAGTCGGTGGAAACACTCGACCTAGTGGTCCAGCCGGTTGTGGTGCAGCCCTCTCCTCTGGACGCGCAGGCCGCAGCCGATGCCGCCGATCAGGGGGCCAAAGCAGGCGCAGCACCGGCACTGGCCGACACCTTCCGCCCCGACGAGGAGCTGATCCGCGCCAACCTCAAAGGCTTCCTGGAGCAGCCCGACTTCTACGCCGACCCCTGGAAACTGCGCCGCAGCCTGGACGCAGCTGACACCGCCGTGCTCGAGGACTGGTTCTTCAATCAGGGAGGACGCGGGGCTCAGCCCAGCCGCGGCAGCCGGCCCCGCAACGTGCTGCTGGCGGCCGCGCTGATCGCGGTGATCGGTGAGCTTTACGGCGATCAATTCCAGACCCTGGTGCTGGCAGGCCAACCCGAACGGCTCGGCGACTGGCGACGGGGCCTGCAGGATGCCCTGGGCCTGAGCCGAGAGGATTTCGGACCCAACAGCGGCATCGTGCTCTTTGAACGAGGCGACGCCCTGGTGGAGCGGGCCGACCGTCTGGAGGAACGGGGCGAGGTGCCGTTGATCCTGATCGATGCCTCAGAACAGGTGGTGGACATTCCCGTGCTTCAGTTCCCGCTCTGGCTGGCCTTTGCTGCCGGACCAGGCGAAACCGACACCATCGACGACCTGCTGTGATGGGCTTCCTCTCTTTGCTGCTGGGCTATCTGCTCGGTTCCATCCCCAGCGGATTCCTGGCGGGACGCTGGTGCAAGGGCATCGACCTGCGCACGATCGGCTCGGGGTCCACCGGCGCCACCAACGTGCTGCGCAATGTGGGCAAGGGTCCAGCCTTCGTTGTTTTTCTAGTGGATGTGGGCAAGGGAGCGGCGGCTGTGCTGCTGGCCCGGGCCCTCAGCGAAGGCCTGGTGGGGATGGAGCTGATGCGCAATTGGCTGGAGGTGCTGGCTGGTCTGGCGGCCCTGGCCGGTCACATCTGGCCGGTGTGGCTGGGCTTCAAGGGCGGCAAAGCAGTGGCCACCGGCTTCGGGATGTTTCTGGGCCTGGCCTGGCCGGTGGGCCTGGCCTGCTTCGGGGTGTTCATGGCCGTATTTAGCCTGAGCCGGATCGTGTCGCTGGCCAGCGTGATCGCCGCCTTCAGCCTGCCCCTGCTGATGGTGCTCTCCACAGGCAGCCCCCCTTACATCCTGGTGGCGGTGGTGGCGATGGTGCTGGTGCTCTGGCGCCACCGCAGCAACCTGCAGCGCCTGATCGACGGCAGCGAACCAAAGGTGGGACAGAAGCCTTGAGCGCCGCTGTTAGGGGACCTCAGCTGCAAGTTTCGACGTTGGAACAGAACAGAGTCAACCCAAGGCATCGCAGCAGGCCGCAAACGCAGCGCTGGGATCCTCAGCCTTGGTGATCGGCCGACCGATCACCAGCTGACTAGCGCCGGCTGCAATCGCTTTGGCGGGCCCCATCACCCGAGCCTGATCGCCCACCGCTGCCCCTTTGGGGCGAATCCCCGGCGTCACCAACGCAAACGGCTCGGGGTGCTGGGCCCGCAATGCCGCGGCTTCCAAGGGTGAGCACACACAGCCACCGATGCCGGCGGCAGCCGAGAGCTGAGCCAACGCCGGCACCCGTTCGGCGATGCCCTGGGCAATGGCGAGTTCCCGTTGCAGACACTGCTCCTCCCAGCTGGTGAGCACCGTCACCGCTAGCAAGATTGGAGCGTTGAGACCCTCTTGCTGGGCACCCTCCACCGACGCTGCCTGCGCAGCCTTAAGTGCTTCGCTGCCGGCGCAGGCATGCACCGTAATCAGCTCGGCCCCCAGCGCCGCGGCCCGCCGGCAGGCTCCCGCCATCGTTGCAGGAATGTCGTGAAATTTGAGATCCAGAAACACGCGCAGGCCCCGATCGCGCAGCTGGGTCACCACCTCAGGCCCAGCCTGCACGAACAACTCCAGGCCAACCTTCACCCAGCGCAGCCCTTGCACCTGAGCAGCGAACGCCAGGGCCTGAGGTGGGGCCATGCCATCCAGGGCCACGATGATCCGATCGGCGGGGTGAGCAGAACGCAACGGAGCCAAGACAGCTACACGAGCAGCATCCATCCTGAATCCACACCGGCCCCAGGCCATGCTGCCGCGCATCATTCACCCTGAACAGCTGCAGGGTTACCGCTTTAACGATCAGGACCACTGTTTTCTCGCCCTGCTCAGCTCACCCGCCGATGGGGATGACGACCGCGGCTCTGAGGAAGCGGTCAGCCTGTTTCTGGAAATTCATGATCCCTGCGATCGGGTGCCGTTGCACACCCACCATCACTCCGCAGAGTTTTATTTCGTGCTGCGGGGGACGGTGATCTTCCACATCGAGGAACGCTCGATCACGGCGAATACCGGCGACTTCGTGGTGGTTCCTGCCGATGCCATCCACGATTTCGAAAATCCTGGTCCCGACCGCCTCTACCTACTCACTGTGCTCAACCGCGATGAGGGCTTCTCAGAGACCCTGCGCCGGGGCGTTCCCACTGCCCTCGAACCCGAGGATCTTGAGGTGCTGCGCTCGCTCTGAGCCCAAACGACTCGCCGTCACCGCTTAAGCCCTGTAATCCAGAAGCAATCCGAGAATGGCAGCACTAACCCTGGCGACGTTCAGGCTGCAGTTGGCAGCAGCTTGAGGCCAGTCGTTTGCTCGATAAAAGACAGATACTCACGCCGCGCTTCAGACCTTCGCATGAACTCTGGGACAGCGACACCGCCCAGCACCGATGGGTCGCCACACACGCTCTGAATCACCGGTGCTGTCAGGCCCTGCTGATTGAGCATCTGATGCAGGTCACAACACAAGCAGAACACTCGGTTTCTCACCGACCAGTTGGTAGCGATACAGGCGGGCATCAGCACCACCTTTCAGCCGCATCGGCGCAAGGGCAGAAGCGACATCGCCCGTCAACTCCGATTGCCAATACGCCAAAAAATCAACGGCAATCTGCGCATCTGATCTGAACTCAGCATCAAACACTGGGATCCCATTAGCGGATCCCCCCAATGGGGGAAAACGGGTTGATCAGGCGGTCAGCCGCCGGAAGGTTTTCTTGCCCAGCTGCAGCACCTTGCCCTCCAACTCCTCCGCTGAGGCGAACTCCTGGTTGGGATCGCTGATCTTCTCCCCTTCGAGCCGCACCGCACCGCCCTTGATCTGGCGGCGCGCCTCGCTGCTGCTGGCGCAGATGCCCACGGCACTGAGCAGATAGAAGGCCTTGGCCGGGAAGTTCACCTGCTCCAAGGAGGCCTCGGGTACCTCCGCCGCCGCATCACCGGCTCCGCCCACCAGGGTGGCGGCATCGCTCTGGGCTTTCTCGGCTGCCGCCAGTCCATGACGGCTGGCGGTCACCGCCAGAGCCATCGCCTTCTGCTTCTCTCGCGGATTCTCCGGCAACACCGCCAAATCCAGATCGGTGAGCAAGGTCACGTAGTCGTTAATCGCCCCATCGCCAACCTTCTCGAGCTTGGAGTACATCGACAGTGGATCTTCCTCCAGACCCACCACGTTGCCGAGGCTTTTGCTCATCTTCTGCACACCATCTAGACCCACCAGGATCGGCAGTAGCAAGCCGAACTGGGTGCCCTTGCCGAAATGGCGCTGCAAATCGCGGCCCATGGCCACGTTGAACTTCTGATCGGTGCCCCCCAGCTCCACATCGGCGTTCACCGCTACCGAGTCGTAACCCTGCAGCAAGGGATAGAGAAACTCATGCAGGGCAATAGGCGTGCCACTGCCGTAGCGCTTGGAGAAGTCGTCCTTCGCCAGCATCTGGCCAACGGTGGCCGTCCCCAGCAGGTTGATCACGGCCGGCAGGTCCATCCCCTCCAGCCATTCGCTGTTGCGGCGCACCTCCAGACGGCCCGGTGTCTCGAAATCCAGCAGGGCCATGTCCTTCGGCTGCCCTTGGCCCAGCTGGGCGAGATAGGTGGCGGCATTGGCGTCCACCTGCTCAGCCGTGAGCTGCACCCGGGTGTCGCTTTTGCCAGTGGGATCACCGATCCGTGCCGTGAAATCGCCGATGATCAGAACCGCCGTATGGCCAGCATCCTGGAAGGCCCGCAGCTTGCGGAACAGGATGCTGTGGCCCAGATGGATGCTGCTGCCGGTGGGGTCGATGCCCAATTTCACCCGCAGTGGCCTGCCGTCCGTCTCAGCCTTCGCCAGACGCGCCGCCAGGGCCTGATCGGCATCAGCGGGATCGCCCGCTGGGAAGAGATCAGCCATGCCTCTTGACAGCCAAGCCGGCAATGACGGGGTCGGGGCCATGGACAGGCGGGGCGGTTGCGGGCTGAATCGTACGGGTCGCCTCAGCTGGGGGGCAGATCCAGCTGGCTCTTCATTCGCTCCAGCGTGCCGTGCATCTGCTCGAACATCTGTTCCGGAGTGATCCCGAATTGCCCCAGCTGGGTGCGCAGCTGCTCCACTGTGAGCTTGGCCTGGAAGTCTTCCGAGAGCTCAAAGCGTTTCATAAACACCCGGTAGCGCTCCATCAGCTCCTCCATCGTGTCGATGAATTTCTTCTTGCCCTCACGGTCGAACTTGCCGTAATCGGAGCCCAGCTGCATCAGTTGCTGGTAATCGCCAAACAGCCGCTTGGCTTCCTCCTGCACGATTTCGGAGTCGAAGAACGCCATGGCTCCATCCGTTTACTTGAGAAATTCTGAACAATGGCAGCCGTCACTGACAGTGCGGATCCACTCCCATGGATTCGAGCCACCATGAAAACGCCAGCGGCCTTGGTTCCCGACCGTTTCTCCCGATGGATCTCAGCTCCCGGATCCCCTCTCTGCAGCAGCAATCCCGTCAGGGCCACAGCCTGCTGCGGCGCAGCCGCAGCGCCATCGCCACCGCCGACCCTGTGCTGCTCGCCAGCTGGACGATCTGGTTCGAAGGTCAGGGGCCTTTGGTGGCCGCCTGCACTAGCGAAGACGACTGCCTCGGCAACATTCAGAGCCACGCAGCCAGCCTGCTGCTGTGCACTGACCTGCTGGAAAGCGGCAGCGGCATCAGCTTGGTGCGGCGCGCCCTTGCTGTTCAGCCCAAGCTCAAGGCCCTGATCCTGCTGCACAGGCCAATCGCCCGCACGATCCTGGACGCGATCGAGGCCGGATGCCATGGCATCTGCGCCGTTCAGAGCGCTGGCACTGGAGCGGTGGCCGCCGCCCTCACCGCCATCGATAGCGATGGTCAATATCTCGATCCTGTAATCAGCGGCGTGCTCCACCACAGCCGGCTCAGCAGCAGCAGCGGCCAGCAGCTGCCCCTGAAGGACCTAACAATGCGCGAAGAAGACGTGCTGCGCGGGCTATGCCGTGGCATGACCAATCTGGAGATCGCCGAAGACCTGCTGGTGTCCATCGAGACCGTGAAAAGCCACGTGAGCAGCCTGCTGCGCAAGCTGCCTGCTAAGGACCGCACCGCGGCGGTGGTGACCGCCTTCCGTGAGGGGCTGGTGCAGGTCCCCTCCAGACCGCCCCGCTGGACCTAGGGTCCAGACCAGGCTGCTTTGGAGACACGCGGCAATGGCCCGCCGGCACTGGCTCGATCCCCTGGCGCGCAAGGTGCTCCAGGCCATCGGCGATCTGCCGCCTGATCCGAAACGTGCGGCGGAAGAACCTCGCTGGTGCATCGATGTGAACCGTGCCGCAGCCGACGACTGGCGCCAACTTCCAGGTTGCAGCGACGCCATGATTGACCTGCTGATGCGTCTACAGCAAGGCGGGGTGCAGTTCAGTCAGCTTGAGGATCTGGCCCGTCTGCTCGAGCTTCCGCCGAAGCTCTGCGACCAGTGGCGGCCCCATCTGGTGTTCCGCTGGCATGGCGACGCACCATTGCTGCCGAATCAGACGACACTGGATCTCAATGCCGAGAGCCCTTCCCTTTTGGCTGCCGGGCTGGGATGGCCGGAGGAGCGACTGCAGCGATTGATCAGCGAGCGACGACGTCAGCCCTTCCAGCACCTGGCAGACCTGCAGGAACGGCTGTGCTTACCGCCCGATGCAGTCGAAGCCTTGATCGGCCGGGTGAGCTTCGGGGCTAGGCCCCGCGGCCCCAGCCTGCCGCCGCGGAGTTGATGCCATGGCTGATGCGCACCGCCAGGGCGATCTCTTTGCTCTACCCCCCCCGGCCAGCGAGGCCAGCACCAGCGCAGAGCTGGCGATCACGACGACCCAGATGCGCCGCTGGCAGCAACGGGTGCATGCCTTCCAGGCACCACTGTTTCAGCCAACCCCGCCGGACGCGCTGCAGGTTGGCCTGTTCGAGGCAGAGCAGGATCCGCTCGCGAACTTTGACCCTCTACAACTCAAACCGCTTCCGCTGAGTTTCTGGCGCTGGCCACAAGGGCAGCATCGGGGAGCGGCATTATACCTCGTGATGGACCGACCAGTCGACCTCAAGCATCCACTGCTTCTTTATATCGGGGAAACGATGGCGGCCGATCGCCGCTGGAAGGGAGATCACGACTGCAAGGCTTACCTAGCCGCTTATGAAGAAGCCTGCAGGGCCTGTGGTCTGCACTGCAGCACCAGCATCCGCTTCTGGAGCGATGTACCCAAGGCCACCCGGCCTCGCCGGCAGCTGGAGCAAACACTGATCCAGCGCTGGCACCCACCCTTCAACAAGGAAACACGAGAGCGATGGGCTACCCCTTTCCAGGCGGCCTGAGGGTGGCTTCTAGCATCGGTGCAGGCATCGGCTTCCTATGAAGATCTCCCTCTCTCCGGCCACACCTGAGGCCTGGAGCGGTTCCGTTCTGGCCCTCGGCATCGTTGAGAACGACCCCCAGGGGCTGGTGGCCACGATGGAGCAGCGCTTCAGCCTTCAGCTCGCCGACTGGCTGAAGCAGAAACCTTTCAGCGGCAAGCCCGGCGACTGCGTCAGCTTGCCTTTATTGCGAGGTGACTGCACAACCTTGGTGCTGGTGGGACTGGGGGCCGCCGACGACGTCGATCGTGACGGACTGCGCCTGGCAGCGTCTGCCGCAGCAGGGGCTGCCATCGGTCAGGTCGGAACCCTGGGCCTGCTGCTCCCCTGGAGCAACGAAACTCCGGAAGAGGATGCCGCCGCAGCAGCTGAAGCGGTGCGTTTGGCGCTTTACAGCGACGACCGCTTCCGCAGCAAGCCCGAACCCAGCCCCAGACCCGACCAACTTGAGCTACTGGGACCTCTACCCGGAGGGTTCGCCCACGGACTGGAAGCCGTTCATCCTGTGTGTGCCGGCGTGGAGCTGGCCCGTGAGCTGGTCGCCGCACCTCCCAACAGTGTCACTCCGGAGGAACTGGCACGCACCGCAAGCCACCTGGCCCATGAACATGGCCTTGAGCTCACCATCCTCGAGCGGTCCGATTGCGAAGAACGCGGCATGGGCTCCTTCCTCTCGGTGTGCCAGGGGTCGGATATGGATCCCAAATTCATCCATCTCACCTACCGACCCAACGATGAGGTGAAGAGGCGTTTGGTGCTGGTGGGCAAGGGACTCACCTTCGATTCAGGTGGATACAACCTCAAGGTGGGTGCCGCACAGATCGACATGATGAAGTACGACATGGGTGGTAGTGCTGCCGTGATCGGCGCGATGCGGGCGATCGCCGAGCTTCGTCCCGCCGGTGTGGAAGTGCACATGCTCGTGGCCTCCTGCGAAAACATGATCAATGGCTCCGCCGTGCACCCCGGCGACATCGTCACCGCCTCCAACGGCACCACGATTGAAATCAACAACACCGATGCCGAGGGGCGGCTGACCCTCGCCGATGCTCTGGTGTATGCCTGCAAGCTCAAGCCTGACGCCATCGTCGACCTCGCAACGCTCACAGGTGCTTGCGTGATTGCCCTCGGGGAGGAGATTGCTGGCCTCTGGACCAGCGACGACACCCTCGCCTCGAATCTGGAGCAGGCCGCCATGGCCTCCGGCGAAGGTCTCTGGCGCATGCCGCTGCACAGTCCCTACCGCAAAGGACTCAAATCACTGCTGGCGGACATGAAAAACACCGGCCCACGGCCGGGCGGATCGATCACAGCCGCCCTGTTCCTCAAAGAATTTGTGGATTCTGGCATTCCCTGGGCTCACATCGATATCGCCGGCACGGTCTGGAGCGACAAGGGCCGAGGCCTTAACCCATCGGGAGCCACCGGCTACGGGGTTCGCACCCTTGTGAACTGGATCCGCAACCAAGCCGGGACCACTGGCACTTAAGTTCGTGGATAGTCACCACACGCCATGGCCTCCAAACCCTTGCGTTGGTATATCCGAGCCCAATTAGGGGTATTGCTGCTTCCAGCAGGGCTTTGCCTCTTCGGTGAAGCCATCAGTCGCCGCATTGTTCAGATGCTCGGTCAGGACCGAGGCCCCTGGTTCTGGTATGGAACCCTCAGCCTGATTGCCATCAACACTGGAGTGGGTCTGATGATCGAATCTGGCCTTCTGCGCGGCTATCCCGGCCAGCGCTCAGATCAAGGGTCGCCCTAGGAAGCCAAGGCCGCAGTTTTGACAACTGACAACGGGTGTTCGAGGGCATGAATCTGCCAGCGGGCCCGTTCCGAACAACTGGCCATCACCCGATCGAGATCGTCGGAGGCCTGTTTCGGCGATGGGTACGGACCAACGTGACGAGTCACAAGACCGTCTTTGATGGTCAGCAGATACATACAGACCTCCTACTCATTCCCGTGCCATGGTACGCAGATCTATCTAGGCAGAGGAGAGGGTAAAACCCGCACCTTCACTGAGAAGTCAGTGAGTCAGAGCGTACCGGCGACTACAGAATTTCCTCAGATTTCACTACGCCAGATCGACGGGCGTTGTCAACGCTTCGCCGGCGTGCTCCATGGAGCACCGCTGCGGGCTTTACTCCCCCATACATCATCGAGCCGGCGGTCACGACCGCAGCTGAACCGGTAGAAGCGGTAGCGGAGTGTGTTGGTTTTGGCGTAGTTCTGGTGGTAGCTCTCAGCGGGCCAGAACGTCTTAAGAGGCTTGATCTCGACTTTGAGCTTCGATTCAGGCACCCCCAGCTCCCTGGCAACCGCAGCCCTGCTGGCCCGAGCACTCTGAGCCTGCGCCTCACTGTTAGTAAAAATCACCGGCCGATAGGAATCGCCGCGGTCGCAGAACTGACCACCGCCATCGAAGGGATCCACATTGCGCCAATACGACTGCAACAGGCGGGGATAACTGATCTTGGCAGGATCGAACCGCACCTCCACCACCTCCTGATGACCGGTGGTCTCGCTCGTCACCTGCCGGTACGTGGGCCGGGCCACAGTCCCACCGCTGTAGCCACTCTCCACCGAAAGCACCCCGGGAAGTTTCTCCAGGTCACTCTCTAAGCACCAGAAACAGCCCCCAGCAAGCACCGCATTCTCCACGGCCGCGAACACGGAACCAGGAGCCCCGAGAAGCAGGGCTCCCACCATGAGCAGAGGCAGAACGAGGCGCATCACGAGGCGGTTGGGGTGGGGGGAAGCTGGTCGAGAATGGCGCAGGCGGCGCGATCGGTGACGCCGGGTTTGCCAAGCGTTTCTGTGAGCCGTTTGTAGCCACTCAACATGACCTCCCGCGCGGCGGGGTTATCCAGAAGCGGAGCCGCTAACTCCACGAGTTGGTCGGCATCAAAGGCATCCTGCAGGAGCTCCGGCACCAGGCGCTCATCCAACAGCAGATTCACGGGAGAGATGTGCTTCACCTGAAAGCGCAGCAGATGGCGTGCCACCCAGGCCGTAACCCGGCTCACCCGATACCCCACCACCTGGGGCACTCCATGGAGCGCCAGTTCCACATTCACCGTGCCTGATTTGCCCAGGGCCAGATCCGCCGCCGCGAACAACCACGGCTTCATGGTGTCGGCCTCTGCGGCCGGCACCACGGAGGCCCGCACACCAGCAGCAGACAGGGCCTCCTTGAGGGGCTGTTCAAAGGAAGCCAGTCCGGCCGGAACCATCACATCCAAGGAGGGATCGCGAGCTTGTAGCCGGGCTGCCGCCTGCACCAACACCGGCATCAGGTATTTCAACTCCTGGGGCCTGGATGCTGGAAATAACAAGAGCAGCCGGCCTTCCGGCGGCAACGACAGCCGCGCGCGGGCGGCTACCCGGTCCGGACGGTTGGCCACACTGTCGAGGAGGGGGTGGCCAACCCACGTCACATCTGCCCCCCGACTGGCATAGAACGAAGCTTCCTCCGGAAAAATGGCCAGAATCCGATCGGTGAACTTCAGCAGCTGGGTGGTACCTCCGTCACCGATGCGCCAGGCCCACTCCTGCGGTGCGATGTAGTAGGTGATCGGAACCGACGGCAACCGCCGCCGCAAACTGTTGCCCAGGCGCACATTCGCCCCCATGTAATCGATCAACACCACCCCATCCGGTGGACGCTGCTGCAGCACTTGATCCACGCGGGCCTGCAGCTTGAGGGTGGGCATCACCAGAGGAAGGGCCTCCCAGAGGCCAATCGCCCCCATCGGCGACGTATCCGCCAGCAGTTCCGCTCCAGCCGCCTGCATCCGGCTGCCGCCGAGAGCCAGCACCTCCAGATCCAACCCTCTGAGGGAGGCCTGCCGGTGCAGGGCCTCGATCAACAGACTTCCCTGCAGATCTCCCGACACCTCACCGGTGCTGATCAGCAATCGCACCATCAACGAGAGCCAACAGCCGGCATTGGACCACGACGCCCAGAGGAAATGGACCCTTCAAGGAAGGTGCAGAGGTGATCCGCCAGAGGCAGGAGGGACTGCTCTCGAGCCAGTTTGAGGCCCTCGGCAATCACATGGTCGGAGCGATACAGCAGCGACCAGATCTCCTGCAGTTGCTTGAGGTCCTGGCCATCGTCCTTGCGATCAAGGCCCCGCCGGCGCAATCCCACCCGGTTCAGTCCGCGCACCCGTCCGGGGTGTCCCTCCACAAGGCAGTAAGGGGGGACATCACGATCGACCCGTGTCATGCCACCCACCATTGCCATGCCACCGATCTGCACAAACTGATGAATGCCGAGGCACCCCCCGATCACAGCGTGATCCTCGATCAAGACATGACCTGCCACCTGAATGCTGTTGGACATCACGATGCCGTTGCCCAATTCACAGTTATGGCCGAGATGGCAGTAAGCCATCAATAAGTTGTGGTTACCGATCCGAGTCTGCTCGCCCTCATCAGTAGCCCTATTGATCGTGACGCACTCGCGAATGGTGTTGTGATTGCCGATGACCACCTCTGTGGGCGCGCCCTTGTATTTCAGATCCTGTGGTTCCTGCCCCAAGCAGGCACCCGGATAGATCTTGTTGTGCTCTCCGATGATCAGGCTGCCATCCAGAACGACATTGGGGCCGACCCAAGAGTGAGCACCAATCTGGACATCGGGACCGACGACGGCACCAGGACCGATCACCACACCAGCTGCAAGCTCGGCGCGCGGATCGACAACAGCGAGGGGGTGGACCTGGGCAGGCCGGCTCTCGGCAGTCACAACAGTGGAACGCTGTTCGCTCATCATCGTCAATCCACCAGCGAGAACATCAACTCGCCGGAACAAACCAGCTGACCATCCACGGTGGCTTCCGCCTTCACCTTGCCGAAGCGCTTGCGCTTGAGGCTGAGGAGTTCACAACTGATGCAGAGCTGATCACCGGGGACCACCGGACGACGGAAACGCACGCCGTCGATGCCGGCAAACACGAACAGTCCCTTGGGGAGATCGGGCATCTGGGTCACGATCAGGCCGCCCACCTGAGCCATCGCCTCCACGATCAGCACGCCAGGCATTAGCGGTCGTGCCGGAAAATGCCCTTGAAACTGGGGCTCATTCAGAGTCACATTTTTGATGGCCACGGCCTTTTCACCTGGAACATGCTCGAGCACCCGATCGACCAGGGCAAAGGGGTAGCGGTGCGGCAACAGACCCATGATCTGCTCCGCATTGAGCACGGGCTGGGACGTCACAACGTCGTTGGCGGAGGAAGAGGTCAAAACAGTCAGGGCTGAACAGGGGAACGATCGGCCAGGGCCGCCGCCAGGTCCGTATGCAAACCATGGGAGCCGCGGTAGACCAGCACCTGTGCACGCGGGAATCCCACGAGCGCCAGGTCACCGATCAGGTCAAGCAGCTTATGGCGCACCGGTTCATCCGGGTAGCGCAGCGGTGGGTTCAGCCAGTGGTCTCCATCACAAACAAGGGCATTATCAAGAGCTCCTCCTTGGATCAGCCCCGCAGCACGCAGCTGCTCCACCTGCTCGCGGAAACCAAACGTGCGGGCTGGGGCAATTTCCTCAACAAAACGCTGCGGTGTGAGCTCAAGCGCGAACTGTTGCCGGCCGATCGCCGGCTGTGGGAAATCAATCACGCCCACAACACTGAACTGCTCAGCCGGCGTTGCAGTGATGACGCTGCTGCCGCGGTGCAGGGCGATTGGTTGCTCAAGGGTGGGGCGGTGGGAACGCTCGCCGGAAACCTCCGCCAGATCTGCTTCAGCGATCGCCTCCACCCATCCAATCGCTGATCCATCGAGCAGGGGAATCTCTTCCCCATCAACCTCCAGCAGGGCCTGGGTCAGCCCGCATCCAGCCAGGGCTGCGAGGAGATGTTCCACCGTGGCCAAGCGGCGATCCCCAAGTTCGAGGGTGGTGCAGAGCTGGCTGTCTCGAACCTGGGACGGCTTCAACTGCACGGGCGCGGCATCGTCTGATGACCATCGCACCCAGATGCCGGGATCGGCCGACGGCTTGAGGGTCACCGACACAGGCTTGCCACTGTGCAAACCAATGCCACAACGACGCACAGTTCCAGCAAGGGTCCAAGCGCCGTCGTAATCAACGGGCCAGCAAACCATCAGAACTTCCAGCCCACACCCAAATTGAAGCGAACCTCGCCCGTGAAGTTCTGGCTCGCCAATTCCAGTCGCAACGGACCCACTGGGGTGGTCACGATCACACCCAATCCAGGCGAAACCCCCGATCCTGGCTTATCGAGTAGTTCACCGGGTTTGCCGGGAACATTGGCTTGAGAGCCAAAATCCGTGCCGGCATCAATGAACACTTCGCCCGAGAAAATACTGAAGATCGGGAAGCGATATTCGATGGTGGCCTCACCAAAACTGCGGCCTACTGCCAGGTCACAGTCAAACCAACCACGCACCGAATTAGAACCACCCAAGCAAAACGCTTCGTAAGGAGGCAATTGGCCAAGAATCGTGCCAGCTTTCACTTGAAAAGCAATAGCTTGAGGGCAGTTTTCTTTTTCACCGGGTTTTGGGCGGCATCCCTTGAACAACTTCAACCAATTCACAGGAAAGAACTTGGTGTAGGTGGTTCGTACGCGGTTGAAAGTTGGTGAATTCTCTCCCACCGACACATACTGCTCGGTGCCGAAACTGAAGAAGTTGCCCGAAGTTGGGTTGCGCGCGTCGTTCAGCGTGTTGTAGGTGGTAGCGAAGCGCACACTGGCCAGATTGTTTTCATTCGCGCAATTAAAGGCAATGCAGATCACCTCGTTGTTGGGAATCTCACCATTGCGGATGTTTTCGTTGGGAACTCCGTAGGGACGGGTATCGCCGTTAAAATTAATCGGGCGAACGTTCTGAACATTCACTCCGACCAGCGCCTGCCAGGGAACCTTTTTGAAGGGATCACCACCATTCAAAGGTCTAGCTAAAACGATGTTGCCACCCACTCGCTGAAGCGCAACGGAATCACCTTCGAACTCAAACCAGCTCTCGTCAGGGAACTGCTTGCTCGCTTGAGCCACATTGTCGAAGCGGCGATCAGCAGGATTGTTGCGGTTCCTGATATCGAAAGCTTTTTTGGAATTGTTGTCCTGGTAGTCAGTCACGGTGACAATGTCACCCTCGTTCTGGCTCTGAAAAACCTGGGGGACTTCTCGGCTCAGAAAGATGGATGTCCGGAATGATGTGCGGTACTTGTCACCTTTGATCCAGGGATCGGTGAAGGTGAAGTTGGCAAGTCCTCCAAACTGGCCATAGGTGAGATTGAGAGCCAGGTTCCAGGCTCGGCCGAACATGTTGCTGTCAGACAGCTGCACCTGACCGAACACACCCTGGCTCTGGCTGTAACCCAAACCGCCAGAGAGAGATCCGGTGGATTGTTCCACTATGCCCAGGACGATCGTGATAGTCCCAGGCTCTCCAGCCACAGGCTTGAGGGTCACTTTGATGTCACTAAACAGTGAGGTGCCGTAGAGCCGCTTGATGTCTTCCTCGAGTTTTTTGCGGTTGAAGGGTTCGCCAGGCTCGATGGAAATCTCTCGGGTCACCACCCAGGGTTTGGTCTTGCCCTTCAAAGGCTCGCCTTTGTCGTTCGTGGTTTCACCTTCTTTGGTGAGGAACTGAACATCCACACCGTTCACAGTGCCAATTAACACCTTGAGCTGAACGACACCATCAGGACTCACACGGGTCGGACCGCTCACCCGGGCCAGGGAGTAGCCCTCATCGGCGTACCACTTCTGCAACTCCTTCATTCGCAGCTGCAGCTCGTTGAGGTTGAGCGTGCGGCCGTAGTCGGAGCTGAACGTGTCTACGAGCACCTCCGGCTTGATCTTGTTGTCCTCCGGATCGAGTTCAACCCGCGTGAGCACCGGGTTAGGCACCACCTTCACCACCAGTTGAACGCCGAGGGGGCCATTGATGGGCTCGATGCGAACATCCGAAAACCATCCGGTGGCATAAATGGCATCAAGATCGAGCTTGAGCTCCTCACGAGTCACCCTGCTGCCCGGACGCACAGTCATCGCGTCATAGGCCTCAAGCTCGAGGCGTTCCTGCTCGGGATGATCAGCGATACCTTCGATGATCACCTCAGTGATCAACACCCTTGGTCGAGCCGGTTCCTCAGGAAGGGTTTCTGCGGAGGGTGCTTGATTGGCGGGTGGCGTTTCAGCCGGCGCAACAGGCGCCACCTCGATCTCTTCAGACGTAGTCTGATTTACCTCTATTTCACCGGCTGCATCGTCAACCTGAACCTCTTCAGTTTGAGAAGCTTCCACCTGAACCGTCTCAGCCTCCGCTTGGGCTCTGGCCGGCAGGGCGGTCATCAGTGGAAGTGAGAGTGCCATACCCAGAACGCTCCTCCGAACGGACGTCCTGGTTCGGCTGGAGGAGAAGGTCACCATGGGGGAGACGGAAGTCGGCCCGGAGGGCCACAAACGTCTGGAGAACCTACCTGCAGTTCCGGGGTTGTGGGCATGCCCCTTGTACCCGTTTGCAGACCTCACCGTAGGCCTCGATTACACCGCCAAGATCCTTACGGAATCGGTCCTTGTCGAGAATCCGCTCATTGGCGTCTGCGCAGTTGATATCCCAAAAGCGGCAGGTATCAGGGCTGATCTCATCGGCAACAAGCAACTCACCGGCCTGATTCAGACCCATTTCGAGCTTGAAATCCACCAGCTGCAACCCCAGATCCTTAAAGAAAGGCAGCAACACAGCGTTGACCCGGCGGACCAGATCCTCCATGCGCTGGCGCAATTCGAAACTCACTACTCCAAGCAGAGCAATGCGAGCGTCCGTGAGCAGCGGATCCCCAAAATCATCATCCTTGTAATAGAGATCGAGAAGCGCTGGATCGAGAGCGGTGCCTTGGGAAATTGGGGTTTCACGACAAAGCGAGCCGGCCGCGGTGTTACGCAACACCACCTCGATCGGAATCACGTCCACACGCTGCACGACCATCCAGGTGTCATCCGAAACACCGAGGTAATGGGTGGGGATCTCATGGCGCTCGAGCAACTCGAACAAACAAGCTGATATCAGGCAATTCAAACGGCCCTTGTTCTCCAACTGGGCTTTCTTCTGGGCATTGAAGGCGGTGGCATCGTTCTTGAACTCAACCAAAACCTGCTGGGGATCTTGGCAGGCAAAGATGCGTTTGGCCTTGCCTTCGTAGAGAAGTTCGCCGTGGGTGATGGTCATGGCTGAGGGGGGTCGACGGCCGCTTCGACCTCGGAAGGTCTTGATTCTCCCAGTGCAGCGTGCCCTCTAGGGGCGCGGGGAGAGCGCAGCTCCTGGTCAAGCTGCTGGCGCTCCTCAGATCCCAGGTCTGAGGACTCACGATCGAGATCTAGCAGGGTGAAGCGGTCATCCACCCGCGTTGCAAGTCGGCGCAGACGCTCGCGCGGACGATCGCCACTGCCACCATTCTCAAGCTCCAGCGCCAGCTGCAGACGCAGAAGATCCTCAGCGAGATTCCAGGCCTGAGCTGCCGCCGCCTGATCAAGAGCCGCCTCCAGGAGGGGGCCACTGCGCTCAGGTTCCAGCGCTCCCAGCAGCTCGGACGCCAAACCAAGTCGGCGGGCGGCCGCAACCCCCGGAGTGCGAGCCGCAAGCAAGGTGAGTACTGCTTCGGATTCCTGGCCATTTGCGATCTGATGCTCCGCCAGAAGATCCAAAGCAGAACGGGTCTGGGGTTGACCCTCATCATCCAGTCCCACAATCAGACGCTCCTCCTCCAAACGGGACCGATCGCCCTCGACAAGTCGCATGAGGGCCAAGACCGCTCGGTCCTGATCAAAGGCCGCGTCAGCCGCCTGCCAAGACAGCAGCAACCACTCCCGGCGCTGCCGGCCCGGCGCCGGTCCGAATCGAGCAAGCACCACAGGAACACTGTCGGGCGCCTTGCACTGCATCAGCGCCTGGGCGTTGGCCATGACCACTTCGAAGGGCTGGGGAGCCGGTGCCACCTCCATCAAACGATTGCGAAGCAACCGCAGACGCTCCTGCAGCCCGAACTGAACGGCATCAGCACACGCCAGCTGCAGCGCAGGAATATCACCCTCCAAAAGCACGGCCTCGAATGCCTCTGGCGCCATCGCTTGCTCAAGCACAGGAGAAGCCTTGTCCTGCAGCGGAGGCTCCTGCACCGCAATCGGGGTTGCCGCCAGCAGAAGCGTCAAAGACAGGGGGAGAAAACCCATGGGCCGGCAGGCACTCAACAAAGATGGATGAATCCCATCACCGTCCATGACCGTGATGGGGCGTTCAAACCTAAGGGTCTTCGACCATCACGCCCGCCTCCATGGCCCATTCCAGCTCCCGTCCTCAGTCCCTGCCCCCCCTGCGCCACCTGCTTGTGGTAGGCGGTGGCGGCCGTGAGCAGGCCCTGGCCTGGGCGCTACGCCGTTGCCCTGGGGTGGAGGACGTCTGGGTCACCCCTGGCAACGGCGGCACCGTGGATCTCGAAGGCTGTCGGGCTCTTGGCATCAGCGAGCTGGATGCCGACGGCTTGATCGCACACTGCCGTAACACCGCCATTGATCTCGTTGTGATCGGCCCGGAAGCACCCCTGGCTGCAGGGGTGGCCGATCGTCTCCGAGAAGTTGGACTGGCGGTGTTCGGACCGGGTGCCGATGGTGCGCAGCTGGAAGCCAGCAAAGCCTGGGCCAAGCAGCTGATGCAGGAAGAAGGGATCCCCACCGCAGGCCACTGGGCTGTGTCGGAGCTATCCGAAGCACTGGCTCTGCTCGATCGCCTGCAGAGGCCTCTGGTGGTGAAAGCTGATGGCCTGGCCGCCGGAAAGGGAGTCACTGTGGCTGAGACCATCGAAGCCACTGCAGCAGCGATCAAGGAGGCCTTCGCGGGCAGGTTCGGCAGCGCGGGCGAACGCCTGGTGCTCGAAGAACGTCTACAAGGGCCTGAGGTTTCGGTGTTCGCTCTTTGCGATGGCGAGCGCATGGTGTTGCTCCCCCCTGCTCAGGATCACAAACGTCTTCTCGAAGGTGATCGGGGTCCCAACACCGGCGGCATGGGCGCCTATGCCCCAGCCCCTCTGCTCGACGCCGCCGGCCTCAAACAAGTGAGCGAGCAGGTGCTGACACCCACCCTGAACGCTCTACGCAACCGCGGCATTCACTACCGAGGTGTGATCTACGCCGGCCTCATGCTCACCAACGCTGGCCCCCAGGTGATCGAATTCAATTGCCGATTTGGGGATCCGGAGTGCCAGACCCTGATGCCGCTGATGGGGCCAGAACTGGCCCAGGTGCTTCAGGCCTGTGCATTGGGATGCCTTGATCTGGCACCACCGCTCGCCATCAACGAAGCATGCAGTGCCTGCGTGGTGACAGCCGCGGAGGGCTACCCCGAGGCTCCCAGCAAAGGAGATGTGATTCACATCGCAGCGGATGCCGATCCCCAGCGCCAGCTGTTCCACGCCGGGACCCGTCGAGATCAGGACGGTCGCCTCCTCACCAGCGGAGGACGGGTCCTAACCCAGGTGGCACAGGGTGTCAGTTTCGACCAGGCCTTCGCTCGCGCTTACCAAGCCCTCGACACGGTGAACTACAGAGGAATGCAATTCCGCCGGGACATTGGCCACCAGGTGCGCCGGTCTTAGGCTCTGCAAACGCGAGTCGAAGCCATGGCCAGCGAACCAGCGACGGCCACGAACGACGGCCTGGCCTCGTGGGCGGTGATCGAACCCAATCAGGGTGAAGTCCAGGGCTGGAGAGAGCGGATCGGGGCTTGGTGGGCAGAATTCAGCCTTCAAACGAAACTGTTGGCGGTGGCCACCCTGGTGGTGAGCCTGATGATGACGGGCATCACCTTCTTCGCGCTGAATGGCATCCAGCGCGATGCGGCAATGAACGATACCCGCTATGCCAGAGATCTCGGGCTGCTGCTGGCGGGCAATGTGAGCGAGCTGGTCGCCGAGGGTCGCGATCGGGAATTGGCCAATGTGGCCGAAACGTTCTGGCGATCAAGCCGAAGCCTCCGCTACATCTTTTTTGCAGACCCAGAGGGAATCGTCTATCTGGGGATCCCCATCAGCGGAAGCGATAGCGCTTCAGACGGTGATCTCCGTCTCAATCGACGACTGGAACTGCCCGCAGAAATGCAGAACCGGCCCAAGAATCCACTGGTGCGGCAGCACATCACTCCCCAGGGTCTGGTCACCGACGTCTTCGTTCCACTGGTGGAGCAAAACCGCTATCTGGGTGTGCTGGCCTTGGGAGTCAATCCCAACGAAACGGCTCTGGCGAGTGCGGCTCTCACCCGGGAAGTGACTGTGGCCGTGTTCATCTCTATCTGGGTGCTGGTGATCCTGGGGGCCGTGTTCAATGCCCTCACGATCACCCGACCGGTGAAGGAGCTGCTTCGAGGCGTCCGGTCGATCGCCGATGGCGACTTCCGCGCTCGGATCGGACACCCCGTCGGCGGTGAGCTGGGAGAACTACTCGAGGGCTTCAACGCCATGGCCTCCCAGCTTCAGGTTTATGACGCGGCGAACATCGAGGAACTGCAGGCCGCGCAGGTGAAACAGGCATCCCTGATCGCCACCATGGCTGACGGTGCCGTTCTCTTGGACGGCGACGGACTCATCGTGCTGGCCAATCCAACGGCTCGGCGTCTGTTTCGTTGGGAAGGACGCAACCTCGAGGGACAGGACTTTCTCAACGAACTCCCCGAGCTCCTCGCCGTGGAGCTGCATGAGCCGATCGAGGCCGTGTCGAGCAACCGCACCGACACCAATGAGCTGCGCAGCAGCATCGGCGATCCACCGCGAACCCTCCGATTCGTTCTGCAAGCCGTGCGAGAACCCAGTGGAGAAACCCTGAAAGGTTTGGCGGTCACGATCCAGGATTTAACCCGCGAAGTGGAGTTAAACGCTGCTCAGAGCCGCTTTATCAGCAATGTGTCCCACGAACTGCGCACGCCCCTCTTCAACATCAAGAGCTACGTGGAAACCCTCCACGACATGGGGGATCAGCTCAGCGATGAAGACCGCCGCGACTTTCTCGGCATTGCCAACTCCGAGACCGATCGCCTGACGCGACTGGTAAATGATGTGCTCGATCTGTCGCGTTTGGAATCCAACCGCAGCGTCACCTTCACGCCGATTGAGCTGCGTCCTGGACTGGAGCAGACCCTGCGCAGTTATCAGCTCAATGCATCAGACAAGCAAGTGGATCTAAGCCTTGAAGCGGATCCGGACCTTCCCGACATTCTCGGCAACTGGGATCTTCTGCTCCAGGTCTTCGACAACCTTGTGGGCAATGCGCTCAAATTCAATCGCAAGGGCGGTCAGCTGTTGATCCGTGCCTACACCTGGCCGGACAGTTGCCAGATGACACCGCCTCAGCAGGAGAACGAGTGGCCAACATGCCCGCTCACGTCACCGCTTCCTCGCATGCGGGTGGAGATCTGCGACACCGGGTACGGCATCAGTCCCGAAAATCAACAGCGCATCTTCGAACGTTTCTACCGGGTTGAGAATGCCGTTCATACAGAAGTTGGAACAGGTCTGGGGCTTTCGATCGTGCGCGGCATCCTTGAAAAACATGGAAGCGACGTGCGCATGGCCAGTGAACTCGATGTTGGCACCACCTTCTGGTTCGATCTGCCTCTAGCTCAGGAAGACCCCGAAGAAGTGCAGTGGAAGGCCGAACGGCAGCAGAAGCAGGATCCTTAATCAGGCATCTGGATCCACGCCACGGGCAATGCGTAAAAGCTCGCTGCGCTCATCAGTGGTCACCCGATGGGGAACACCGGAAATGATCCGCTCGAAATTGGAGAAGGAGTCTTTGATCTGAGGACCGTTGCCCGTGATCACAAATTCACGAATTCCTTTGTCATGCCACGATCCACGCATCTTGAACACGTTCAAGGCCCTGGCCATCTCGCCTCGGATTTCCACATATTGCAGCAGCAGAATCGTGTCGGTGATGGTGGAGATATGAGAATCAGTGATTGAGTGACTGCCCATGAATTCCTCCGATGTATTCGTGAAGAACCCTGCAATCTCCTCCTGTTTGGCATAACCGGTCACACCGATCACAAACTGACGGAATGCATTGTGGCTGACGCCACGAGCCAGGGCGGAGAGAGAATCGATCGCCATCCGTGATGGCTTGAACTGGCTGATCTCAGTCTTGATGATCTGCAGGTGATCCTCCAAACCTGTCGACTCGGGATAGGCACAGATGATCTTCAGCAGTCCGTCCTGCTCCATCTGCTCGAAGTCGATGCCCCAGCTTGTGGCGTTACGCAACAGCTGAGCGCGTGACTCCTCATAGGCGAACAGGATCGCCCGTTCTTTATTCCGACACGCATCCTCAATGAACTTCGAGACCAGCAGGGTCTTGCCGGTTCCGGTGGCACCGGTGGCAAGGATGATTGAGTCCTTGAAGAAACCACCCCCGCACATTTCATCCAGTCGCGGCACACCGGAACTGACCCGCACATTCGAAGAGCGCTGGGTGAGGCGCATCGCTCCGAGGGGGAAGATGCTGATGCCATGAGCTCCCATGGTGAATGGGAACTCGCCCTTCATATGCGTTGTTCCCCTGAGCTTGAGGATCTCTACCGTGCGCCGGCGACGCTCGCCCTCAAGCACGTTGCGCAGAATCACCACATTGTCGGAGACGAACTCCTCCACGCCATACCGTGCAATCGGACCGTACTCATCAATCCGTTCCGTGGTCATCACCGTGGTGACGCCGATCTCTTTGAGACGGGCAATCAGACGGAAGATCTCGCGACGCACGACAAACACCGCGTCGTACTGCTGGAAAACCGCTGTGATCGAATCGATCGCCACCCGTTTGGCTTTGTATTTACGAATGGCGTAATTGATTCGTTCGATCAGACCGGAAAGATCGAAGCTGCCAGCCACATCCTGTCCATCGGGATCCGGTGATGCATCGAGGATGAAGAGTTTGTCCTGCTCCACCATCTCCTGCAAATTCCAACCAAAACTGGCGGCGTTACGCAAGATATCGAGGGGCGACTCCTCAAAGGTGACAAAAATGCCTGGCTCGTCAAAGTGAGCAATGCCGTTATGCAGAAAATGCAAAGAGAAAACGGTCTTACCAGTTCCTGACGTACCACTGATCAAGGTGCTGCGACCGATCGGCAGCCCGCCATGGCAGACATCATCAAACCCCTCAATCCCTGTTGGGAGCTTCTGAACCTGCATCTGTGGCGAACCACTGGAGCTGGAGATCTGCATGATGGCGAGCTTATGAGAAAACGCTAAATAGAAAAACGAAGCGGGCGGTCAGGCACACGGTCGGGCTTAAGAATCTGAATCTGTTGTGTCTGCGTCTTCCAACGCATCCATCAACGTCGACGTCAGGCTGTTGTCGGAAAGTTCGTCATACAGAAGATCCAGACCTATCAGCACCCTCTCCCGGTCGGACAGATCACCGATGATGCGGCGCACAGGGGGCGGCAGGATTTTGGAGAGGGTCGGGGTTGCCAAAATCTTGTCTTCTTCCGCCAACTGAGGATTCTTCAGCACATCAATCACCTTCAAGGCGTAGACACCCTTGAATTCGGTTTCAAGAATGTTGCGAAGGGTTTTCAGAGCTCGCATCGAGTTAGGCGTATTGCCGGCCACATACAGCTTGAGGATGTAGGTCTTGCGTGGGCTCATGGGGAAACCTGCGAATCCATCAGAGCTTGGCGGTACTCCGCTGATGTCGCCAAAGCAACCTCGGGGGGGATTGAGCGTCGATACATCTCACAGAGATGGGCCATGACGTCGAGCAAAGCGAGTCGATAGTCCTGGAGAAAATCGTTCTTGTGCCCTTCAAGTCTGAGTTGCTTCCAGAACTCGTCAATCAGATTCATGTGGATCTCCACAGTGCGGGTGATTGGAAGGTCGCCAAAGAAGGCCGTATTCACGAAACTCTCCAGAGCCTGGTTGGCAGCGGCGGGGTCCCGGAAGTAACTGATCAAAAGGTCGCGGTAAGTGCGCTGCAGCGACTGCACCAGCTCGCGCTGCTCCTCAGGAGGGAGATTGGCGAGAAAACGGGAGGGGTCCCGCTTGTAAAAAACACCCAGGTAGCCCAGACGCTCCTGAAGACGGCTCGAGAGCTTCCATGCACTGCTCTCTCCGGAGGGCTGTGTGTTTGCATCCGACCCGTCCTCAGGTCTTGCTTCCTTCTGTCCCTGACGCAGAAAGCGCGAGATGGCGGCATCCACGTTGTAACCCAGTTGCTCAAGCTGATCCACTGGAAGATGCACCTCCTCCGGGTGGTAATCAACCCGGCCCATGAGTTCCCCAACCACCACAGCCGGGAAGAGCAGCCCTTCACGACGTAGGCCTTCGCGGGTGCTCTCATCGAGAAGGGATTGTTCGATGACCACAGCATCCACTGCTTCACGCTGGTGCGACAGAACCTCCAGGAGTGCCTGACCCGAAGCGGTCTGCTGCAGATCCACGGGTTTGTATCGATTCACAGGCAGCCACTGCCTGCAGGCATCCACCAGCTCCTGAGTCGTGAGCAGCAAAGCGATCGTGAGTGCCGGACGGGCCATTCACCGCGCGAGGTCATGAGCTGAATCTTGACGAAAGGGGCTGCAAAGTCCGAAGATCTTTGTTTGTCTTTCGATTGCGGCTCAGGCCAAATCGGTTCTCCGAGCCTGACCGCGTCTTTTCGTTCATGGCCGAAACCAGTACCAGTCGATCCGAAGCTCCCGACACCGGGGTCTATGCCATTGCCGAGGCCTCGGGCCAGCAATTTTGGCTTCAACCCAATCGTTACTACGACCTTGACCGACTTCAGGCTGAGGTCGATGCCACGATCACACTCGACAACGTGCTTTTAGTGAAGGACGCCAAGGGCACAACTCTTGGCAAGCCCTTTGTGAAAGATGCCAGCGTTGAACTCAAGGTGATGGCCCATCGCCGCGGGCCCAAGGTGATCGTCTACAAAATGCGCCCCAAGAAGAAAACACGTCGTAAGAATGGTCACAGGCAGGAGCTCACCCGGGTGATGGTTCAGTCCATTTCCGTTGGCGGCAAGGCCATCAGCTGATCAGAACCACCCTTCGCCCCACCCCCATTTCCCTTCCCACCCCATGGCACATAAGAAAGGCACAGGCTCAACCCGTAACGGACGCGATTCCAACTCCAAGCGTCTTGGCGTAAAGGCCTACGGCGGAGAAACCGTTACGGCAGGTTCGATTTTGATCCGTCAGCGCGGCACCTCCGTTCTTCCAGGTGTGAATGTCGGCCAAGGCAAGGACGACACCCTCTTTGCGTTGACTGATGGGGTGGTGAAGTTCGAAACCATTCGCCGCGGCCTTCGCAATCGCAAACGGATCAACGTGGCCACCGCAGTCGGTTGAACGCGCTGTTTCTTTAATGATGTTGGGATAAGTGCAAGCCCTGTTTCAGGGTTATGACCATCCCAAGAACCGTAAGCCCCAGGACGATTGCCGTTCTGGGGCTTGGTTTATGGAGAAGATGAACAACTTCCAGGGGCAGCGCTAGCGCGAGGACCACCACCAACAGCCACTCCCCCAATGCCGGCCTGCCCATGTGGCCCAAGCAGCCATCAGGATCAGTCCCGAATACACCGCCGAAGCAACCGCCAGCCGTATCAGGCGGGTCGGCCCAAGAAGGGTTCCTTGTTCCGCCATGCCGGAAAGGAGCTCCCGATCCGCCTGTGCCCAGGATTGGGCAAAGTCCGAGAGTTCGGCATAGTTGTTGATCCCAAACAACGCATCAAGGCTGATCATCAGAAGCACAAGCGAGAACAACTTTCTTCAGAACAATCAGCTTGATGAGCCAACGCCCTTGCCCCCTCGGCTGCGCCACCGGCCTCCTCAGATGTCCAGCGGACGGTAGACCCTCGTTGTAATCAGCAGAGGGTGAAACACCTCCAGGAAATTGGCCTGCAGACAGCGGAAGAAGCTGTCCACCAAGCCTGGATCATCGAAGTGGAAGGGATATTCACCATCGTGCCCCTTGAAGAAATACCAGTTCAAAACAGCGCGACCTCCGGCCTTAAGCCGGCGATGAAACTCCATCAACTGAGCGGCTGGGTCGGGCAGATGCTCAAGGACATCCAGGCAAACGACCGTGTCGAAAGTCTGGCCTGGAAGGCTGTCGAGGTCGCGATGCACCGACAGCCGATCCGAAAGGCCAAGCGCTGCAGCGCGTTGCGCAACAAACGCCCGGTTTTGGGGGTTGAGGTCCACGAACCACACATGCCGCACGTCACTCAACCCAGCGGCAGCAAGCGCATGGGTGCCGATGCCTCCACCGAAATCCAGCACATCTCCAGTGGCGAACTGCTGCTGCAGCCGCAGAGTGTCGGCGATGTAGTCAGCGCTGCTGAGATGCCAAGCCGCCAGCTCTAACAGGTGACCTGTCCCCACCGTGTCCTCATAGAACATCTCCGCATGCTTGGGATCGAAGGCGCCTGGATGCATGGCAGCCAGATCTTCCTTGCTCTGAGGAAGCCGGAGTTCCACCTCATCGGTTGAAAGCGAAAGGTAGGCAGCAAGGTGGTCCTTCACCGAAAAGCCGCTGGCCAGAAACGCCTGGAGATCGACGGCCTCTGAAGCAATCACTGGCTGCATGACCTGCGTACTGATGTCGGCAAACTTACGTGCAAGCCGGGTGCCACAGTCAGGTGCTTGCACTGTCTCTGCCCGCTTGTTGACTGCGCCCATTGGCTTCGCCGTAATCGACAAGCCGCCTGGCCTCACCTCTCACGCCTGCGTCGCCCGGATCCGGCGCCTGCTCAACATTCGGCGAGTTGGCCATGGCGGCACCTTGGATCCTGCCGTAACCGGGGTGCTGCCGATCGCCGTGGGTCAGGCCACACGATTGCTGCCCTATCTCCCGGGAGAGAAGACCTACCGGGGGGTGATCCAACTGGGCATCACCACAAGCACCGATGACCTTGAAGGAGAGGTGATGAGTCGCCAGACCTGTCCGGATCTGAGCATCGACCAGCTGGAGATGGCACTGGCCTTGTTTCGAGGTCCAATCCAACAGCGCCCACCCCAGGTGTCAGCTGTTCACGTTGATGGAGAACGCGCTCATACCAGAGCACGGCGTGGGGAACACATGGATCTGCCGGAACGTGCCATCACGATTCACAATCTGAACCTCCTCAACTGGGCCCCGGAACAGGCCCAGCTGAGCGTTGAAGTGCACTGTTCAGCAGGGACTTACATCCGTTCACTGGCAAGGGACCTGGGGATGAACCTGGGCTGCGGCGGCTGCCTAGCCAACCTACGCCGCACCCAGGCACTGGGTTTTCAAGAGTCCCAGGCGGTTCCCCTACCGGAGCGGCCAGGCCCTGGAGCGGCTCCTGAAGATCCAGAGGCCCTCTCCCTACTTCCCCCGGAGGCCGCCCTTCAGCACCTGCCTCAGCGCCGACTCTCAGCCGGTGAGCAGGAGGACTGGAGCTGTGGTCGCAGGATCATGCCTGGTGCCGACAGCGAAAGCGATGCGGTCGTGGTGCTCAGCGACGACGGGCGCATGCTCGGCGTGGGGTTACCGGATGAGACCGGTGGGTTGCGACCGAAAGTGGTGTTCGAAGCCAGAGGCTGAGAAGAAGGCGAGTCGGTACGGTGCTGTGCCAGAGATGGACGCCAACGCATCCGATGGCTGGCCACAGCAAATGGTCCCAGATCAAACGCACCAAAGCGGTGGTGGACGCCAAGCGAGGCGCAGTCTTCACTCGGATCGGTCGCGAGATCACCGTTGCGGCCAGACAGGGTGCTGACCCCGATGGCAACTTCCAACTCAGAACAGCCATTGCCAAGGCACGGGCCGCTGGCGTCCCGGCCGGCAACATCGAACGGGCCATCGCCAAGGGATCCGGGCAAGGCGGAGAGGCCATCAAGTTGGAATCCATCCGCTACGAGGGATATGGCCCCGGCGGTGTTGCCGTGCTGGTGGAAGCCCTCAGCGACAACCGCAATCGCACAGCAGCTGAACTACGCCTCGCCTTCAGCAAACACGGCGGAAATCTCGGCGAAAACGGATGCGTCAGCTATCTGTTTCAGCATCGCAGTGAGGTGAGGATCCAGGCAGATTCTGGAAGCGAGGAGGCTCTTCTGGAAAACCTGTTAAGCCTCGAGGCCGATGGCTACGAGCTCAGCGACGACAACCAGGCCCTGGTTCACGGTCCCTTCGAAGTCCTTGAATCCTTGCAAAGCGGACTCAGACAGCAGGGCTGGCAGGTTCAGGAATGGACCCACGCATGGCATCCCCTCACGCAGGTAAGCCCACAGGATGCAGACACCATCCGGCAGTGCCTCAAGCTGCTGGAGGCACTGGAAGAACTGGATGATGTATCCAGTGTCAGCGCCAATCTGGAAATCGACGATTCCATGGAGATCGACTGACACAGCAAACTTCAGAGTGACCTGACCGGCAGCCCGATGAGAGACTGAAATGTCTCCAAGGGCCAAAGCGAGTTGAATACAACAACCATCAGACGATTCATCTTGACTCTGATCACTGGATACCTAGCGATCTACGGAGTCAGACAAATCCCTTACGACTTCCCCAATGAATGGGGAGTCATCATTCCTGTACTCATCGTTGTTTATATCATCACAACATGGATCGATGGATTGATCTTCAAGGATGAGACGCCGGAATCGACTCCAGCCACTGTAAAAAAGAAAAAAAGCAAAAAAGCCCAAAAGAAATCGAATGGATTTGGCGACTAAGCTCAAAACAAGAGCGAAAATCACTCGGGAAACAAACCAAATCACAAAGGCTTAAAAGACCTGGGCAGCGATCTACCTAAAGCGACAGGCGCTCGAGACAATCACCTCAGATTCAAATGCATTCGACCTCACACCAGTGAAGATGAGGGCAGGCTTTTGATCAACACTGTGAACGATTGGATGCTGTTTTTGACAGAAAAACAATCAGTGATGAGCCTGCTCATCAGGCGCTCCCCAACCTCCGCCTCCAGGCGTTTCGATCAGCAGACGATCCTCCGGTCTCACCTCAAGCTGGGCACACCCCTGAAGCTGTTCGCATGAACCATCCGCGCGCGTGAGAACCGCACAACCAGCTGCACCATCTCCTCCACCCTCGAGCCCAAACGGTGCTATCAACCGTGAACCCGACAACAGCGCCGCTGTCATCGGTTCCAGGAATCTGAATTCCCGCACTAGACCATCACCCCCTGGCCAACGGCCGGCACCGCCACTGCCGGGGCGGAATCCAAACCGTTCCAGCCTCACGGGAAACCGTTGTTCAAGAATTTCAGGATCCGTGAGCCTTGAGTTGGTCATGTGGGTCTGCACTCCACAGGATCCAGGGAAACCCGGGCCCGCACCACCGCCCCCTGCGATCGTTTCGTAGTACTGCCGACGCCCATCGCCAAAGGTGAGGTTGTTCATGGTGCCCTGAGCCGCCGCCATGGCGCCCACGGAGGCGAATAGGAGGTTGCAAAGCGCCTGGGAGGTTTCCACATTCCCCGCCACCACAGCAGCAGGCGACTGGGGATTGAGCAGACACCCCTCCGGCACCACCAACGTCAGGGGCTGAAAACAACCGGCATTGAGGGGGATCGGCTCCTCCACCAGACAGCGCAGCACATAAACCACTGCGGCTTTGGTCACCGCCAGCGGAGCATGAAAGTTGTGATCGCCTTGCAGAGAGCTGCCGCTGAAATCCAACACCGCTTGGCATCGGTGCCGTTGCACCCGCAAAGCCAGACGCAACCAGGCCCCGTTATCAAGCTGCACCTCGCAGTTCCGGTCTTGCAAACGATCGATCAAGCGGCGAACGGTACTGGCTGCATGGTCCTGAACATGCTGGAAATAGAGATCCACACGAGCCCGCCCTTCAGTCTGAAGAAGTGTTTTGAGCAGCTGCACTCCGAGGTGGTTCGCCGCCACCTGAGCCTGCAGATCAGCCCAGAGCAGGTCTGGAGCCCTCGGGGGAATGGGCTGATGGCGCAACAGCTCGCCCCAACCTCTTTCATCAGGAACACCCTGCCTCACCAACCACCAATTGCGCACCAGCAGGCCCTCCTCGCTAATCCGCCGGCTGAACGGTGGCATCGAACCTGGGGTGAGACCTCCCACATCAGCGTGATGCCCGCGGCAGGCCACAAAGGCGAACGGCGCGTCCTGCCGATCGGAATACACCGGTGTGATGGCGGTGATATCAGGCAGATGGGTGCCCCCGTGGAAGGGGTCATTGCTGATGATCGTGTCGCCCGCGAGCAGAGCAGGGCGTTCGCCTCGGCGCACCTGCAGCAGCAGATCCGCCACCGCATCGCCCATTGAGCCGAGGTGCACAGGAATATGCGGGGCATTGGCCACCAGGGCACCCTCCCCATCGAACAGGGCGCAGGAAAAATCAAGCCGTTCGCGGATGTTCACCGAGCGGCTGGTTTGACGGAGCCGCTCTCCCATCCGTTCCGCGATCTGCATGAAACGGTGATGGAACAGGCTCAGATCCACAGGATCGGCCCCCTGATCGAAGGAAGGCTCGCGACGCGCACCGACAGGCATCGTCGCAGCCACTGGCACCGCCCCGTTCATCTCCAGCAACAGACTGCCGTTCTGCAATCTTCGAGCTGACCAGCCAGGTTCCAAAACGGTTCCAGCCGTGGGATCAAGAATCAATGCCGGACCCTCCAGGCATCGATCCACTGGAAGTTGCAGCCGTTGCACTACCGGAACGGCACACCATCCGCTCTGCGGCCAATGCACCATGGCCGAATCAGGAACGCTGGCGAGGTGGCCGGCATGCTCAGAACAAGCTTCCCGGCCCTCCGCCGGGAGCTCCGCCGCAGCCAGCACCTCCACTTCGACCCGCTCAACCACCAACCGAGTGTCTGGGGATGGGGCATAGCCGAAGCGCTGCTGATGCGCCTGGGCAAAGGCTGTCAACAGATCCTCCAGGGAGGGCTGTTGCGGAGGAGGCTCATGAGCGATGAGCAGTCCCTGCTCCGCGGCCACATCCCGCAGTTCTAGGTGGATCCGCTGCTCCCCCACCGCCACGGAACGACCGCACACCTGCTCCAGGGCAGCGTGAGCCAAGGCCAGCTGTTCTGCGACAAGCGCTGACAACCGAGTCAAGCAGGAGCCATCGAGGGGCTCGCGAACCGCTGCCTGACGCAGCTGACGCGGACGGGCCTGACCAATCCCATAGGCCGAGAGCACCCCGGCCAGGGGGTGCAGCAACACCTGGCGCAGCCCAAGGGCTATTGCCACGCGGCAGGCCAACTGGCCGGCCGCACCGCCGTAGGCAACCAGGACGCCCCCGCGGATGTCATGACCGCGGAACAGAGACACCTGACGGATGGCTGCCGCCATGGCCTCAATCGCGAGGTCGAGGGCCCCCTCCGCCAAAACCTCCGGTGTTCGCTGCAGCGATTCAGCCAGAACAGCGAACTTCTTCCGCGCGATCTCCAGGTTCGGATGGGCATCACGGTTCGGCCCGAACACCGCCGGGAAGGCCTGAGCCTGTAGCCGGCCCAGCAGCAGATGAGCATCGGTGATGGTGAGGGGGCCACCCCTGCCATAACAAGCAGGGCCTGGATCCGCTCCTGCCGAGCGGGGCCCCACCAGCACCCGGCCGCCATCGTCGTGGATGATCGAGCCTCCCCCAGCAGCCACCGTATGAATCGGCAATCGGGATGCCGTGAGCAGCAAACCGGCGATCTCCGTTTCGGGGCTGCGGTCCCAGTCGCGATCGGCCGCCCCCGCCGGCAGGCAGAACACATCGGTGCTCGTGCCTCCCATATCCACGCCAACCAGGGGGAGATGCCCCACACCGGCCTGTTGGGCCGCGGCCACAGCACCGACCATGCCGCCCGCCGGCCCAGACAGGATGGTGTCTTTGGCCAGCAGAGACGTTGGAGCCTGCAGGCCTCCACTGGAGGTCATCACCCGCAGCCGGGGGTGTCCCTGCAGCGCAGCCTGTACCTGGTTGAGATAGGTCACCAAAACCGGCCGCACAGCAGCTTCCACCAGGGTGGTTTGCCCCCTGGGAACCAGGCGGGGCAGAGGGCTCACCTGGTGGGAACAGATCACCGTCTCAAAGCCAGCGGCGAGCACGACCTCCGCCAGAGCCTGTTCATGGGCAGGCGTCCGCCAGGCATGCATCAAGGCGATGGCACAACTGCGCAGACCCGCCAGACGATGGGCCCGCAACCGGCTGATGAGAGCAGCATCGATCACCAGCGGCTCCAGCTCGGTCCCCGCCGCATCCAAACGTCCAGACACCTCCTCAACCTCCGCGATCAGGGAGGGAGACAGAGGAATCTCCAAAGCGAAGAGATCCCGTCTGTGCTGATCACCGATGCGCAGCAGGTCGGCCAGGCCCTTGTTCGCGAGCAAAAGCACTGGCTCCCCCTTGCCCTCAAGCAGGGCATTGGTAGCCACGGTGGTTCCCAGTCGCAGCTCCTCGATGCCTGATGTGAAATCAAGGCTGTCCATCTCCATGAGCGACTGGATCGCATCCACCGCCGGATCACCCTCCTTACCAGGCTGCACCGAGAGCACCTTGCGGACGATCAGCCCTCCGTCAGGCCGGCGTGCCACCACATCGGTGAAGGTGCCGCCGCGGTCAATCGAGAACTGCCAGCGGGTCAAGGTGCCGAAAGACGGGAATGGGCGGCATCATCAACCCACAGGTGCACCTGTGGGTGCTGCTGAAGCCAGCTGGCGGGAACCTGGCCAGTACTGGGCTCCAACAGGGCCGTCCGCAGAATTTCCGCCTTAGCGCTGCCCGTCACGATCAGATGAATCACCTTGGCACTGAGAATCTCCTGCAGCCCGAGCGTGATCGCCTGCTTTGGCACGGCCTCGGAATCACCGCCGAAGGCCTCAGCGTTCTGAATCCTGGTCGCTGCCTGCAAAGTCACAACGCGGCACGGGCTGTCGAATCCTGAGGGCGGCTCGTTGAAACCCACATGGCCATTGCTGCCAAGGCCGAGAAGCTGAAGCCCGATCCCGCCGGCCTGGCGCAGCGCCATGCTGTAGCGACGGGCCTCCGAGCTTGGATCGCAGGCCATACCGTCAGGAATCCTGACCCGATCGGTCGGCAGATCCAGGGGCCCCGCCAGGTGGGTCTGCATGTAAGCCGTGAAACTCCGCGGATCTCCGGCCTGCAGACCGACGTATTCATCGAGATTGAAACTGCACCAATGGTCCCGCAGCCACTGCAGATGCGGCGCGGGCCATGCCCTGAGCCGCTCACAGAGCGCCGCATAGAGGGGCTCCATCGTGCGGCCGGTGGCCAGTCCCAGGGGGCAGAACTGTTGCTGCTGAACACACGTTTGCAGGAAAGCGTCCAGAGCATCCACCACAACCGCCATTAGCGCAGCGGGATCCTGGCGGCGCTGAACCGAAATGGATGGGGGAAGCTGCGGCACAGATGGGGCGGGGATCAACCCCACCAGGCTGGCTCCGATCTAGGGCTGAATGCCAGCGATGGATCATCGCCAGGCCGGTAGGGACGAATTTGCACCCCTCGGTAGTAGTGAAGAAGGATCTGGCGGAAATCAGCCCCTTGCTCTGCCAGCCCGTGGGCACCCCACTGGCTCATGCCCACGCCGTGCCCATACCCCTGTCCCCGCGCTTCAAGCACCAGGCTGCCTGAACGAACAAGGCTGCTCGGTCGGTCGAGGCTGCTGCGAGGCGTCTGCAGAGGTGGCGGTGGCGGTGGCAGTGGCGCCAGCCCCGGATCCGCAGGTTCAATGGAGCCGGTGGCCGAATCGCTCCAGAGGCCGATCAGAGCTGGCGGCTCGCGGGACGGCTCGGAATCCGACGGAATCTCCGGAAAACGCTGCATGTCGGCATCGCGAACCATGTCGAAGCGCACCATCGTGCTTTTGAGGCCGAGCCGCCGACGCAGCTCACGCCCTGACAGCACCAACGACCCACGCGGCCCCTTAATTCGAGCCGAACGCACCCGTCCGGTGGAGCTTGTGCTGAGAACACGTACACCCTCCACGCCACCGGTCTCTTTGAAGAGCCGTTGAAGATCGCTGACGTCGAACCGCTTGTTCCAACGGTGAACAGGACTGTGGTTGTCGTGATCCCGAACGCTCACCAGATAAGGGAGTTGTTGACGCCACACTTCGCCGCTGGGCTCGGTGGCGCCCCCCGAGCTGCTGTGGAACACCGCATTGATCAGACGCCCCCCATGCACAAGAACTAGGGATCGGGTGGTCTTCACGGCTTCCAGGGTGCGTGGCGTCTCCGATTCGATGCCTTTGTACACCTGGCTGGCAACGGTGGCTTTCACATCGAAGTCGCCCTTTTTACCCCGCTGCCGCAGGGCGTAGGTACGTGCGGCAACCGCCTGGGCCTGCAGTGCAGCGAGCGGCCAACCGGTTGGCATCTCACTGCCCACCACACTGGGCAAATAAGTTTCGATGCCCAGCCGGTTGATGGCCATCACGCGACCGCCCCGGGGCAGAAGCACCACATCACCGCGATAGCGCCGCTTGCCAAGCCAGAACCCCCGCGGATCTTCCGTGGACACGCGGACGGATGGGGCCTGACCTAGGCCATCCAGGACAAGTGAACCTCCACGGAGGCTGACCGACAACCTCTGCAGGGAGCGTTCCCGACCGCCGAGTCCACGCACCAGGAGCGGCACCGCATCGTCGGCCCTGAGATGAAGGGACTGTCCCTCTGCCACAAGAACCCGCATCATCGGCTCCTGAGCGGTCACCGCTGCCCGCGGCTCGCTGACAAGGGCGACCACGGCAAGGGGAGCCAGCCATGCGGCTCTGAGCCCTGGCCGAAGAATGGAGACGAACGTCAGCACTCCAGAAACAGATGGGCGCCCAGTGTGCCCCTCCCGCCGAGGGTGGGCCAGGCCTCCGTGGCAGATTGGCCATTGAGCCCGCTCCGCCGTGCAGGTCACCTTTCTCGGCACCAGTTCCGGAGTTCCGACCCGCGCCCGCAATGTGTCTGCAGTGGCGCTGCGACTGCCCCAACGGTCGGAGCTGTGGTTGTTTGACTGTGGTGAAGGCACCCAGCATCAGTTCCTACGCAGCGACCTACGTCTTTCGCAGCTGCGCAGGGTGTTCATTACCCACATGCACGGCGATCACGTGTTCGGGCTGCCGGGACTGCTGGCCAGCCTGGGGCTAAGCGGCAGCAGCTCAGGGGTTGATCTTTACGGACCGGACCCCCTGGATGCCTACCTGCAGGGCGTGCTGCGAACCAGTTCCACGCGCATCGGCTACCCGCTGGCCGTGCATCCAGTGCGCGGAGCTGCAGAAGCCGGACGGATCGTCTTCGAAGACGACGACCTGCAGGTACGCGCCACACCACTGCATCACCGGGTCCCCGCCTATGCCTACCGGGTGGATCAGAAGCCCCGTGCAGGCCGGTTTGACGTAGCCAGGGCCCGCGATCTGAACATTTCGCCAGGGCCTGTTTATGCCGCTCTGAAGCGCGGCGAAACTGTCACTCTCGACGATGGCCGCAGCATTGACGGTCGCGACCTGTGCGGCCCCCAACGTCGCGGAGCAAGCGTGGTCTATTGCACCGACACCGTGTTCTGCGAAGCCGCCGTGGAGCTGGCACGAGGGGCGGATCTCCTGATTCATGAATCAACGTTTTCCCATGCCGAGGCGGAGATGGCTTTTCAACGCCAGCACTCCACCAGCACCATGGCGGCGCAAACGGCAGCTGAGGCGGGTGTCAGCCAGTTGGTGCTCACCCACCTCAGCCCCCGTTATGCCCCTGGGAATGCTGTCACTGCTAACGATCTTCTTGCCGAAGCCCAGGCGATTTTCCCAGCCACGGTTCTTGCCAAAGACTTCCTGTCGATCGACGTAACCCCGTTAATGGAGCCCTGGAGCTGCAACAGTTCGTGATCGCCTGAGCGGGATTGCCCACGAGAGGATCCCACCCCGTGATACAAGAGCGTTGTGCGCTGTCTTCACCAGTCTCCGGCATTCTTCATGGCCTCTTTTCTCCTCAACTTGCGTCGCTCCCTGAGCCGACTGCTGATCGTGCTGTCGGCCTTCGCCGTCCTGGTGATCGGCACCCCTGCCCAGGCCGCTTCGTGGGACGCAGAGACCTTGACGGTTCCTGCAGACTCCGAGGGCAGCACAGTCACCTTCACTGAGCAACAGGTCAAAGCCGGGCGCAAGGTGTTCAACACCAGCTGCGGAACCTGTCATGCCGGTGGTATCACCAAGACCAACCACAATGTTGGCCTCGACCCCGAGACCCTCGCCTTGGCCACACCAGCCCGGGACAATGTGGCAGCCCTGATTGACTACCTCCAGGATCCGACCTCTTACGACGGTGAATACAGCATTGCCGACCTACATCCCAGCATGCGCAGCCGCGATCTCTATCCCGCTATGCGCGACCTCACGGATGAGGATCTCAGGTTGATGTCGGCCTACATCCTTGTGGCTCCGAAAGTGCTCGGAGCAGAGTGGGGCGGCGGCAAGATTTACTTCTGATCAACACACCAAGCCCGCCAAAGGCGGGCTTTTTTAGTGCCTCGGTTCAGCCGGGTTTGATAACGGGCACTGATTGGAGGCGTCGAAGGAGCGGGGATGGCGGCTGTACCACCATTCCTGAAGGCTCGCCGTGAAACGCATGGAAAAGAGCGTCAGCACGGTGACGGTGGGTCTGGAACCGGGCTGGAGCAGCTCAACCGCATAGGAGGGACAACGACGGGAGGCAAGGTCGGGAACAAAACGACGGCCCACCCGACGCCAACTCGGCTCCTTGCTGCGCCACACGAGACGACAGCAGGGCCAGGGAAGCTCATTGCGATCGAACAGACGGCAGCAAGGTCCGATCACCCTGAAGCTGTACTGGCCGCCAGGACTGGTGTGCACAGTGCCGTGGGCGAGGAGCCCATCAACTTCAGGTCGCAAGGGAGTAGCAGAGGTAGCGGAGGACATCCTTCGATCGGCCAGACACGCACCACCCTGCCAACAAAAAGCCACCCCTGGGGGGTGGCGAATGACTCTCTGGTTAGAGAGAGCTGATGATTGCGGAGATGCTCAATAGAGCTCTTCTTCTGCGTGGGTCTTGATGGTGCAATCAGAAGTGGGGTATGCCACGCAGGTCAGAACGAAACCAGCTTCGATCTGGTCGTCGTCCAGGAAGCTCTGATCCGACTGATCAACGGTGCCAGCGGTGATTTTGCCAGCACAGGTGGAGCAGGCGCCGGCGCGGCAGGAGTAGGGCAGGTCGATGCCCTGCTCTTCAGCGGCATCGAGGATGTACTGATCGTCGGGTACTTCGATGGTCTTGTTGAGACCTTCGCTCTCGCTGACCAGAGTGACCTTGTAAGAAGCCATGGATGGATGAAGTGTGCAGAGACCCGAATCAATCGGACTCGCAGGACCGCACCCTTCTACATCGGACAGGCCTCCACCCACACACTTCAACCGAGCATTGGGAGCAAGGCCAATCAAAGCCGGTGCTTGCATAAGCCCTGCTTATGAGGCTTGCCGGCGAATCTCCAGGAGTCCCCAGCGACCCTGGCTGCCCAGGGCCTGCACAGACCAGCCCAGCACCTCGAGCACATCTGTCAGGCGCGGAGCCTGCTCCACAAGAAGACCACTGAGGAGTCCACGCCCCTTTGCGCTGAGGATGGATTGAAAGCCTGGCGCCAAGGCCTCGATCACCGGCGCCAGGATGTTGCAGAGCAGAAGATCAGCAGGCCTGCCATCAAGCAGAGTCTCCAAAGTTTCCAGAGACCCCTGACGGACGCTCAGAGCTTCGGAAGCAAGACCGTTGAGAGCAGCGTTATCGGAGGTGGCGCGTACGGCCAGAGAGTCGGTGTCGACTGCGATCACCTCATGGGCTCCCAAGCCGAGGGCGGCAAGACCGAGCACACCGCTGCCGCAGCCGAGATCAGCCACCCGCAGCCCCCGTGGAGGAGCGGCTTCAAGAGCTTCCAAGCACAAGCGTGTTGTTGGGTGGCTTCCAGTACCGAAGGCACTCCCTGGATCCATCTTCAACACGAGACGCTGAGCATGCTCCTCGGGAACGCTGAGCCAGGCCGGAAGGATGAGGAGCTCGTTCCCCACAGGATCCGGCTGCCAGTGCTGCTTCCAGCTGCGGCTCCAGTCTTCATCAGCCAGCTCGTCCCATTGCGGAACAGCGAGCTGAAGGCCGAACGTTTCAGCCATCGGAGAGAGACTTCCGATCAGTTGAAGACGCTGATCTTCAGTCCATTCGTGGGCAGGAAGCCAGGCCAGAAGCGTGCGTTGATCAGGAGCCTCAGGGGCATGCTGAACCGCCACCCGGTGCAGTCCCATAGCCGTGAGCTTCCAGAGGAGAGATTCCTCCAGCTCTGGTTGCAGGGGCAGAGACAGGCGCCACCACATCACAGCGTGACGGGGTGAGCTTCCTGGATCCCATTGATGCCGTGGATCGTGGCCAGCAAGGCGGGCGGAATTGGATCGTCGATGCTCAGAACCATCACCGCATCACCGCGCACGATCCGACGCCCCACTTGCATGGACGCAATGTTCACGTTGTGCTCACCCAGCAATGAACCCAGGTGCCCGATGATCCCAGGCATATCTCGGTGGCGGGTAAACAACATGTGACGGCTTGGGGGCACGTTCACAGGGAACTCATCGATGTTGGTCACCCGCAGCTCACCATCCGCGAACACAGCCCCGGTCACGCTGTGCCCTCCCTGACCGCCTCGGGTGGACAGCTGGAGCGAACCACCGGCAAAATCGCGGCTGGCGTCATCCTTGACCTCCAGCACGTGAATGCCGCGCCCTTTGGCCTCCAGAGAGGCATTCACGTAGTTGATGCGATCGCCGAGAGCACTGGTCAGCAGACCCTTCAGCGCTGCCACCACCAGAGGCTGTGAGGGATGGAGCGCAAATTCACCCTGAAGCCTCACCTCAAGCTCTTGAACCTGCCCGCCACTGAGCTGACTCACTAGCAGTCCAAGCGTCTCAGCGAGCTGGAGATGGGGCTTGAGCCGCTCCATGATCTCCGCGCTCAGCCCAGGGATATTCACAGCGCTGCGCGCCGGAAGACCGAGCAGCACATCACGAATCTGCTCTGCCACATCCGTCGCCACATTTTCCTGCGCTTCCTCAGTGGAAGCGCCGAGGTGAGGAGTCAGGACCAATCCGCGTTCCACGGTCCTCAACGGAGAATCCTCTGCCAGAGGTTCTGAGGCATACACATCCAGTCCTGCTCCGGCGATGACTCCGTTCTCGATCGCTTCGGCCAAAGCCGCCTCATCCACAATTCCGCCTCTGGCGCAGTTCACGATGCGGGACGTGGACTTCATCGAGCGGAGCAGCTCAGCATTGACGAGGTTTTCGGTATCCGGCGTGCGGGGGATATGCAGCGTGATGTAGTCGGCCTGACGGAACAGATCCTCGAGCGTGGTGAGTCGCACCTGCATCTGCTGGGCGCGATCGGCAGAAATGAAGGGATCGAAGGCGATTACCTCCATTCCCATCGCCTTGGCGACCCGAGCCACATGGGAGCCAATCTTTCCAAGACCGACAACGCCGAGGACCTTCTTGTAGAGCTCATTTCCCACGTACTTCTTGCGGTCCCAGGCACCGGAGCGCATGGAGCCATGGGCCTGGGGCACATGGCGCGACAGTGACAGAAGCAGCGCGAGGGCATGCTCAGCCGCCGCGATTGTGTTGCCTTCGGGTGAGTTAACAACAAGCACGCCGCGCTGGGTCGCAGCGGGAACATCCACGTTGTCAACACCCACGCCAGCCCGGCCGATAATGCGCAGGCGATCAGCAGCAGCGATCACATCCGCAGTCACCTGTGTGCCAGAGCGGATCATCAGGGCGTCGTATTCACCGATCACGGCCTTCAGCTCCTCGGCCGACAGGCCCGTTCGCTGATCCACCTGAGCCACCTGCCCGAGGATGTCGATCCCCGCCTGATCAATGGGGTCTGAAACGAGAACTTTGGTCATCCAGCGGCGTGAAAAAGCCGCTATCCACTCTAGAGATTGATCCGATTGCCCCATGGGGCCTTGCAGATCACCCTGCGTCGCAGACTCCTGATTCGGTCTCGAACCATGGAGAATGAGTCGGCGCACCGAGTCCGTCCATGCCCGTCTGTGTCCTGGTGCTCAATGAACGTGACGCCGCTGAAAGCCTGGTGACATCATTGCGGGATGCAGGCACCCATCTGCTGCGGGTGGCCCTGGTGGCCCCTGACGCTGAACCCACCTCGTCCGGAGGCCTCACAGCTGAGCGCATCGACGACGTCGACCTTTTGAATCCGAGCCTGGCCAGAAACCGGCGTCAGCGTTCCATGTCGCGCTGGCTGATGCCCTTTGGTTTCCTGGCAGGAGCAACGTTTACCCAGATCACAACGCTGGACACCTTTGCCCGCTTCGGAACGATTGGAGAAGTGGTAATTGGCGGACTGCTTGGTCTTGGATCCGGTCTGATGGGCAGCTATGCCGCTGCGGCAAGCGTTCCATCTGACAATGAGGACGGGGTGCGGATTCTGCGCAACCGTCACAAAGAGAATTCGTGGCTACTCCTGCTCGAGACCAGGCCAGGCGTTGAGCTTCCCTGGACTCTCGTCCAGAAGGTCCGCCCGCAGCAGGTCGTGCGACTCAGCGAGTTATGACGCTTCCAAGAGATGCGCTCCTCGCTGGCTCCGACCATCGACCAGTGATGGCTCGGCTACTCGATCAGGCTGAAGAGGTGCTGCGCACCTGGCAACCGAGTTGGAGTCCATTTCTCAGTGGCCCTGAACTGGAGGATGCAGGAAAGCTCGAAGCCCTCTCGGAGCTACGGATGGTGCGCGATGGAGGACGGGAAGGTGCCGAGCGCTGCCGACTTCAGCTGAGCCGCAGCGACCAGGAGACGAACTCGGAATCAGCCCCGCTATGTGGTCTCCGCCTGGAAGGCAACTTTCTCTTTGACCGCGCTGAACCCGATGACATGCGCCAAGCGCTGATGTGTCTTGATGTGAGCGCTGATGCCATCGGTGATCTCTGGCTACGGGGTGACCGGGGAGCGCAAGCCGTCTGTACACCAGAAGCCGGGGAGCATCTCAACGGATTGACCGGACAGGTCCGCGATGTGCCGCTTCTGCTGGAAACGGTTCCTCTCGAAGCCCTGCAGTGGCCAGCCAGACGAACCCCGCGGCTCCTTCGCAGTGTGGAGGCGTCATGCCGTCTAGATGCCATCGCCTCAGCGGGCTTCGGACTCTCCCGTTCCAAAGTGACGCGCGAGATCAAGGATGGACGTCTCAGGCTGAATTGGGGGGCGATCCGTCAGGCCAGTCGAGACCTCAAGGTGGGCGATCAACTGCAACTTCAAGACAGAGGAAGCGTGGAGGTGCTGAGCCTGACGCTGACTAAGCGAGAGCGATGGAGAGTCGAAATGATGCGCCGATGAGCTGCTAACTTCTTTTTCACCCGGTGGACTTCGATCCAACCGATCACCGCAGATTCTCTGAAGGGTGACAATCCGGGCGATTAGCTCAGAGGTAGAGCACTACCTTGACACGGTAGGAGTCACTGGTTCGATTCCAGTATCGCCCATTTCCCTTGGCGGGAGAGGAGTTTCCTTATGTCACGGTCGGTGGTCGTGGGCCTGGGGCGTTCCGGATCAGGTGCGGCTCGGCTGCTGCAGGCTCAGGGGTACGACGTCGTCGTGCTCGAAAGCGGTGATGAACCAGCGTTGCGAGACAAAGCCCATGCCCTGCGCCAACAGAACATCACCATCCAACTGGGATGCCCTCTGGAGCTCGACAGCTTCACCCCCTGGCTCGACAGTGCCGGGGAGGTGGTGATCAGTCCTGGAATTGCCTGGGATCACCACACCCTCCATGCCCTTCGTGCCCATGGCTTCCGGGTCCGAGGTGAGATGTCTGTGGCCTGGGATGCCCTCCGAGGCATCCCCTGGATTGGCATCACCGGAACCAACGGCAAAACCACGGTGACTCATCTTCTCCAGCACGTACTGGCCCATGCCGGACTGGAAGCGCCCATGGCCGGCAACGTGGGGTATTCAGCAGCCGAACTGGCCCTCGAAGTCCTGCAAGGAACCAGGCCCAAGCCCGACTGGGTGGTGATGGAGATGAGCAGCTACCAGATCGAAGCTGCTGCGGAGGTATCTCCACGCATCGGAATCTGGACAACCCTCACTCCTGATCACCTCGAACGGCACGGAACCATCGAGGCTTACCGGGCCATCAAGCGAGGGCTCCTGGAACGTTCAGAGATCCCCGTCTTGAATGCAGATGACGCTGACATCCGCCAACACTGCGGCCACTGGTCGCAGTCCTGCATTCGCTGGGTGTCCTGCAGAGATCACAGCCCAGAGGAGGGAAACCCCCAGCTCACCGTGAACGCGCAGGGCTGGGTCAGCCGTGGCGAGCAACATCTTTTTCCTGCCGATTCCTTGCCCCTCCCCGGCGAGCACAACCGTCAGAACATGCTGTTGGTGACTGCTGCTGCTCTGGCAGCGGGGGTTTCCGCCTCGACCATCGAGGCGGCACTGCGCTGCTTCACTGGAGTACCGCACAGGCTCGAACCTCTGGGATCCGTTGGCGGCATTCCCGTGTTCAACGACAGCAAGGCCACGAATTACGACGCCGCAGCAGTGGGTTTGCGATCAGTGCAGGCGCCTGTGGTTCTCCTGGCAGGTGGTCAGACGAAGAAGGGCGATGCAGTCCCATGGTTGAAACTCATCCAGTCCCAGGTCGCAGGCGTGGTGCTGTTTGGAGAAGGAGCCGGGGAGCTCGCCGATCTGATCGAGACCTCTGGCTTCGCAGGTCCAATGATTCATTGCGCCGACCTGAACTCTGCAGTGTCGCAGGCTCTGAGCCTTGCCAGGAACTGCCAGGCCAACAGCGTGCTGCTGTCACCGGCCTGTGCGAGTTTCGACCAATACCCGAACTTCGAGGCCAGAGGCGATCATTTCCGGCAGTTAATCAATGCAGTAAAAGATCTCTAGGCTGCTGAAAACTTTCAAGAAACGTGGCCTACTGGTTGATGAAAAGTGAGCCCGATGTGTACGGGATTGACCATCTCCAACAGGAGCACTCCACCCTTTGGGATGGAATTCGCAATTACCAGGCCCGCAATTTCATGCGCACGATGGCTATCGGTGATCAGGCTTTTTTTTATCACTCGAACTGCAAACCCCCTGGAATCATTGGCCTGATGGAGGTCACCGAAACGGGTCTTATTGATCCCACCCAGTTCGATCCTTCCTCCAAATATCACGATCCAGCCTCAACACGGGAAAAGCCCCGCTGGGACTGCGTCCGTCTCGCCTACATAGGCCGTTTTCAACGCCTTTTAAGCCTCGATGAGCTACGCCAGGATTACCAACCCGAAGAACTTGCCGTGGTGAAGCGTGGCAATCGGCTGTCGATCCTCCCTGTCGACGAGCCCATCGCTCACGATCTGCTGAAGCGACTTGGCCCTCTCCAGTGATCCTCGTCAGGCGTCCAGCTTGGAGCGCTTGCCGCTAACCACCATCATTCCGAGAGCCTGGATCGGGTTCGGGAAAGCCCCTTGGCAATGCGTCGGGCTCACCGCACTCGCCCTGATCGTCCTGACCGGTCTTGGCGTCCTGGCTCAGGATCTTCAGGAGAGCGGGAGCAAAGGTCTCGAAATGACGGGTAATGCTTTGCTACTACTGACCATCCCTGCATCCCTCGGCCCGCTGGTGTCGCTGCTGCGACTGGCCGATCAGCTTCTGCCGACGGGTGCTGGATCCGAAGCGGAGGCGAGTCCCGGCGAGAGGCGATCTCTCCGCTGGCTATTGCGCCAAACCACAGCGCTCGTACTGCTCGAGGGGGTCGTACTCATTGGTGGCTTGAATGTGACCCGCCTCCTCAGCAGGCTCATTGCGTCCCACAGCGGAGTTCTATCCACAGCGGTTCTGGTCTTCGGACTCCTGGCGCTGGCGGCCTGGGCCCTCAGCCAGATCCTGGCCCTTCCGTTGCTGGTGCATCACGGGCATCGACCACTAGCGGCGATGGAGCACAGCCGGAAAATTGTTCAAGCCAACCGCATCAAGGTGCTTGCCCTGCTGGGGCTTCTTCTAGGCGTCAACCTGATTGGCCTGATGGGCGCCTGCCTGGGACTTCTGCTGAGCATTCCGCTCTCAGCCCTGCTCCTGATGGCAAGCTGCCGGACTCAGACCCCTTGGGACAGGGATTCACGCCGAAACATGCTTCCCACATAAAGGCGGGTGATCTCGCGGGACTCGACACCGTTCTGAATCAAAAAACCGGCGATTGCAGCCTGGACAAGGCGGTACTGATCCCAGTTGGGACAACGCTCAATAAACCCAACCATGGCCTGCTGCAGCGGCTGGGGCAGCTCCGTCTGAAAACTCACAACACTGGACTCAACTGATTCAGTCGACACAGCAACCGGGCTGTCAACAGTGGTCGCAACGTTGTCGATTACCTGCATCCAATTCCATTCGAATGACACCAGTTCTCCACATGAACGACACCCTGTCAAGGCATCGCGTTTTAACGAATCTCAGCAGCTCTCTTGATGAGACTTGAGCAACAGAGTGCTTTCCCAGCCGGCGATTCCCACGATCGAGACACAGCGAACCAACAACGCTCATCGTCAACCCGAAAGAACAAATTCTCAGGTGTTTTCCACAAGCCAAGACCACAACGCCATTTTCTCGGATCCTCCTGTGGAAAACTCCCGAGAGACGGTGGGAAAGCCTCGGGGAAATCAGTGGAATCCCCATTGATCAGCTCAGCTGATCAATGGGGATGTCCCACAGGGATCTCAGAGTCGCAGCCGCCGCAGCTGCCGCAGGAGCTGGCCAGAAGACCTCCACCCCCCGACTCTCGGAGTTGGCAGAGCTGAGAATCAACCGCAACGACCATGCATGGCAATCCCCCTCAAGACACCCCCACCAGGGATTGCGATCAAGCTCGAGCGTGATCTCCTCCTCCGCCATCAGCTGTCCCTGCAGCGCAGCATGGTTGTCGACAAGGTCTGAAATCAGAGAGGCCAACGCGCCGGCCTCATCTTCAGTGAGCTCTACTGCCCAGGTATCACCACCAATCAAAACGCTGAAGGGACAGCGCTGAGGATCCCTGGCCAGCCTCCAGCCAGAACCCTCCTGCTGAATCATCCCGGAAGGAGATCGGGCTGATCCTGCTCATCACTGAGCTCAACGATGGCCCGCTGTACAGGCTTCACGCTGGATTCTTCGAGCAACCCATCGAAATCGTCAAAACGACGCTGCTTGGCACGAAACGCAATGCGAACCGTGGTCAGGTAGCGGTTGCTGGACTGACGGATCAGGCTTTCTCCTCTCTTGGCGAGATCCTGATGGTCAACACCTGCCGTGAGCATGCCCTTTCCCTGTTAATTGCCAACTCTAAGTGAACATGTCGCTGTGAAATGGAATATGCATCGGGTAGCAGCGCTGAGGTCTGCCCGGTACACGCAGCACGATCTGACGCCCGAGTCCCATGGCCACAAGCGGACGACGCAGATGACTGAGCAATGCACTCACCTCTTCGAGATGACCGGCGTCAACACACTCCACGCGGATGGTGCCCCAGCTACGGGACATACGACAGTCCCGCAGGGGTTCCAGCTCTGCCTCAATCTCTGGATCTTCCCGATAAAAGGAGAACACCAGTCGACGCAACCGATCCATTACTAATCTCCGTAGCCTCGTCGTTCTTCCAACCTGCCCATGGGGATGGCGAAACCCCTCGCTGGCGAACAAAACCTTTATCTTTCCCAACGCGGAACCCTGGCGATCGATCTGGGGAACACCACCACCGTGGTGGCATTTCAAGCCTGCGATAGCCCTCACATCCAACTGCTCGACCTCGCGCCGATCAGCCGCGAATCAGGGGCAGTCCCCTCCATGCTCTGGCTTGAAGATCGCGAATCCACCGGTGCTCTCGTGGGGCGCCAAGTGATTGAAAGTGGTCTCGGCCACCGCGATGCCCCCCAGCTTCACCGGGACTTCAAGCGCTTGATTGGCCAACCGGCTCCGCCGGAATGGCGCCAGCGGCTTAGTCCTGATCAGGCGGGGGCTCGCCTGCTTCAAGAAATCTGCAAGCGCATTCCCCAGGATCTGACCATCGAGCGCCTCGTGCTCACCGCACCGGTCGAGACCGACGCGCCTTACCGGCAGTGGCTGTTGGATGCCTGTGCTCCGCTGCGGATTCCTGAAATCGCACTGGTGGATGAACCGACGGCGGCAGCCCTCGGTGCTGGGTTACCCGCTGGAGCGAAAATGCTCGTTGTTGACCTTGGTGGTGGCACGCTCGATCTGTCGCTGGTGGCTCTGGAAGGAGGCGAAGGTCGCGCCGCCCCCCTGGCGCAGCTTCTGCGATTCCGGAGCCGAAACCTCAGAGAAAGCCGCCAGACCCTCCGCCAGGCACGTGTTCTCGGCAAAGCTGGTATCAATCTGGGAGGGAGAGATCTCGACCGATGGATCCTTGACGCGCTCCAGCCGCAAGGCCTCCCATCCAGTGGGAATGGTTTAACTGCGCTTCTCGATGCGGCAGAACGGCTCAAATGCCGGCTTTCAAGCACCGAGATCAACGACGACGAAGAGCTGACGGAACTAGCCAGCAGTCCAGAGCTGGCGACCCCCACGCCCCTGCGGATGAACCGCAGGCGGTTTAGTGAACTGTTGAAGGAACGCGGACTGTTTGAACTCCTGGAGGATCTTCTTCAACGGACTCTGCGCGCTGCCGAGGTTCACGGCTGTCGCCGCAGCGACCTTCACGCTGTTGTGGTGGTGGGTGGAGGTGCACATCTTCCTCAGCTAAGGACATGGCTCACCGCCGTTATGAGCCCAATCCCACTTCGCACGCCTCCTCCGATGGAAGCCGTTGCCAGCGGAGCCCTAAGCCTCACACCAGGCGTGCAGATCCTCGATCTTCTGCAAAGGGGCATCTCATTGCGCTGCTGGGACCGGCGCAGCAACCGACATCACTGGCATCCGCTCTTTATGGCAGGCCAGCCCTGGCCATCCAGCCAACCCTTTGAGCTGGTGTTGAGTGCCAGTGCTGTCGATCAAACCACCATCGAGTTCGTGCTCGGAGAGCCTCAGCTGGACACGCGCCATGAAGTGAGACTGATCGATGGACTTCCCCAGGTTGTCGAACGCAACCCTGGAGCAGCAGAGGTCAGGGCATGCCCTTCACCTCACTACAAGCTCATGCTCAACCCTCCGGCTCAGCCTGGAGAGGATTGCCTGAAACTGCGCTTTCGCATCGATGAGCATGCAGATCTGATCATGGAGGGTGAAGATTTACGCACTGGCTCCCATCTGAATTCGATCAACCTTGGAACCATTCGGTGATACGAAAAGGGCGAAGATCGAGGCACTGGCTCCCATCTGAACTCGATCAACCTTGGACTTCTGCGCCAATGCGACAAGATGGGTTGATTCAACAATGAGTGTTCCTTGGCGCTCAGACGCCCCCTCCCCCGCTTCTGGCTGATCGCCACGCTGGGTTGTGTGGCCATTCTCTGTGGCACCGCGTATTGGTGGGAGCGACAACTTCCCCAACGTCTCAGGGACGCTGCCAAAGCTGGCGACCTGGAAGCCTGCCTGCGCTACGGAGAGCAATTGGCTGCGTTGCGCTGGTTAGGGAATGAGGCCCCATTGGAACAGGCTGTCTGCAGACGGCGCCAGGCACAGATCATGTGGAACGCCGGAGACACAAGCAAGGCACTGGAACTTCAAGCGCAACTTGTGAATTCAACAGTCGGCACCAAGGCCCAGCAAGCTGCCGATCGCAAGCAGCTTCAGGATTGGCGCCGTGAGGTGCGTGACAAGGCTTTGTCCCAGTTCCGTGCCGGAGACCTCAACAAGGCTCTAGCCACCCTGTCAATTTTGGAGGCCAGGGGGCAACGGACTGGAGCCCAACTCAGCGACAGCTTGAAAGAGACCTGGAATCGCAATCGCATAGATCACGAGCGACTGCAGGAACGTGTGCGGCGGCGGCAATGGTGGGAAGCCTTGAGTGCGCTGAATCAACTGGACCATCCCTGGTGGCAGCGTCATGCCCTGCCGCTCCGACGTCAGATAGAGACTGCTATCAAAGATCTTCGCGATCAGCAAAGTCATACCAGTCATGGTGATCTGCCAGATCACACCGTGGACACGGAGCGTTTGAACGATGCCGTTGAACAACGCATTAGCGAGGGCATGGATCCCTGGAGCGCTTTCGTTGCAGGGTGTTCAGATCTAGGCGGTGTCCTCGTGGAGGAAGGGCCTGAAAGCCTCTGCAAAGCGAAGGGGCCGTGAGACAATTCGCCCCATTGGATTCGTGACTTCATGCAGCCTGGTGACAAGGTCGTCGTCGCCTCATCAGTGGTGGTCTACAACCATCCGGAACATCGGGGCACATCCTTCGATCTCCAGGGCAGTGAGGGAGAGGTGGTGACCGTGCTGACGGAATGGAAAGGGCGCCCGATCAGCCCGACCCTTCCTGTAATCGTGGCCTTCGGTCGCTACAAGGCCCATTTCCGCAGTGACGAACTTCAGGTTGCGTCCTGAGTTCTGCGCAGGAAAACCCCCTCTTCACCATCCACGTCGAGCAGACGCAGTTCGATCGTTTCACTGCGACGCGTTGGAACCATTCGCCCGCAGAAATCAGGCTGGATGGGCAGTTCTCGATGCCCGCGATCCACCAGCACCAACAGCAGAACTCTGCGGGGCCGTCCCCAGGCCTGAATGGCTTCAAGGGCAGCCCTCACCGTGCGACCGGTAAAAATCACGTCATCAACGAGCACCACCTCACGCCCCTCAACACTCACGGGAAGGTCTGTGCCTGTCATTGGTCGCATAGCGACCCGCTCCAGATCGTCCCTGTGAAAAGTGGGATCCAGGGTTCCCCTTGCCACTGGGCGGCCGACCTGCTCTTCCAGCGAACGCGCTAAAACCGAGGCCAGCTGCACTCCACGAGTGGGGATCCCAAGAAGGACAAGATCATCAAGCCCTCCAACGCTCTCAAGCACTTGAGAGGCGAGGCGCATCAACGTTCTCCTCAGTTCATCGGAAGAGAGAATCTCGATTCGTTCGCCCTGAGTGCCCAACCCCATGGCTTAAGCCCCTCTAAGAGAGTCGATTTTATGCAGTTTTCACAGCGCAGAGTCCGAGAAAGCTGACCTTTCCGCTGGGTACGGTTCACCTCGGGGAGGATCTAGAGGTACCTTGTGATTCTAGAGATGTTCTTAAGAAGGGAGTATCGCTGAGTGAACGCTGTTGATCGCCTGGCTGGACATCACAAACAGAGGCTGTCTGTTGCCCCTGTGGTCCTGGCGATCCTGGATGGTTGGGGAGATTGTGACGGCAGCGACTTCAACGCCATCCGATCCGCAGAAACTCCTGTGATGGATGCACTGAAGCATGCATACCCGAACACGTTGATCCAGGCCAGCGGCTCCCACGTGGGACTGCCTGACGGGCAGATGGGAAATTCCGAGGTCGGCCACTTGACCATCGGTGCAGGGCGAATCATCCGTCAGGAACTCGTGCGCATCGGAGATACGGTTCGCACCAATCAACTTCCAGCAGTGCCAGCACTCAGATCTCTGGCTGAGCGCTTGCGTGAGTCCGGTCGAACCCTTCACTTGTTCGGGCTCTGTTCCGATGGTGGCGTCCACAGCCACGTTGATCACCTCTGCGGCCTTCTGCGCTGGGCTGCAGCAGAAGGTATTCAGACCGTGGCTATTCATGCAATCACGGATGGACGAGACACTCCTAGACAGAGCGCACCGCGTTATATCCACGCGATTGAAGAAGCCATGCAGGCAAGCGGAATCGGTGAGATTGTCAGTCTTTGTGGTCGTTACTGGGCCATGGACCGCGACCAACGCTGGGAGAGAACCTCACGCGCCCATAGCCTTCTGACCGACCCAGAATTTCCTGTCAGCACGGAATCCCCCACCGCTGTGCTCGAGGCAAGTTACGCCGCTGGAACCACCGATGAGTTCCTCGAGCCGACGCGACTAAGCGCTTGCCATGTCCAGGAGGGGGATTCGCTACTGATGTTCAATTTCCGGCCCGACCGCGCCCGTCAGATCATTCAGAGCCTCACCCTTGAAGACTTTGAGGGCTTTTCTCGTCCACACCATCCAAAGCTAGATGTCGTCACCTTTACCCAGTACGAAAGCGGGCTACCTGTGAAGGTCGCCTTCCCTCCAGAATCCCTCGACGACCTTCTCGGCCAGGTGGTTGCTGCCGACGGGCTCAAGCAATACCGCACGGCAGAGACCGAGAAATATCCCCATGTGACTTATTTCATGAATGGCGGCATCGAGCAGCCCCTCGAAGGAGAAGACCGCCATCTGGTTCCATCTCCGCGTGTCGCCACCTACGACCAGGCTCCAGCCATGGCAGCGGAAACACTCACAGACAGTTGCATTGCCGCGATCGAAACGGGTGTCTATTCCCTGGTGGTCATCAACTACGCCAATCCCGACATGGTGGGACACACAGGAGTAATGGAGGCTGCCACCAAGGCGATCGAGACCGTGGACCACTGCATTGGTCGCCTGCTTGATGCGGTGGGTCGTGCGGGTGGCACGTTAATGATCACCGCCGATCATGGCAATGCTGAATGCATGCGCGGTGATGACGGACAAGCCTGGACAGCACACACAACAAACCCTGTCCCAGTCATTCTCGTTGAAGGTGAGAAGCGCAAGATGGTCGGCATGGGCAATTCCCTGCGTTTACGTAACGAAGGGGGCCTGGCAGACATAGCCCCAACATTGCTTCAGCTTCTAGGCCTCGAAAAACCGGATGCCATGACAGGTCACAGCTTGATCGAAGCCATTGATACGGCAGCTCCATCAACGGCAAGATTGCCCCAACCCGTCTGACCCGAGCAGCCATAGGATCAAACCATGATTACAACCGTTCTTTCCTGGATCTGGATCAGCAGCGGGCTGCTGCTCATTCTTTTTGTTCTACTTCACAGCCCCAAGGGTGATGGCATGGGAGGTCTGGCGGCCAGTGGCAGCTCCACATTCACGAGCTCAAGCAGCGCAGAGGCAACGCTCAACCGCATCACTTGGACCACGCTGGCAGTCTTTCTCACGTTGGCCATCATCCTCAGCGCTGGCTGGTTGAAATGATCAATCCCCGTCGATGACCTGCATCGGGTTCACCGACTCTCTGATCATGTTCACTCCACTCTCAATGGTGCGCTGTGTCGGGTTGTTCACTTTGATAATGATGAACAGTGCCCAACCAACAATCAGGGAGTTGAGCAAGACATCGAGAATGATTCCGATCGCGATGTCTCCCCCGTTATAAAGAATCACTAGGTTGTGCCAGTCCTCTCCACGCACAAAAGAGTTGAGGGCATTGCCATTTTTCGGAAGAAGAACTCTGTGAATTCGCGCAATCAACGACGGAGGTTCATCACAAGCCAACAACTCTCTGGTAACAAAGCTCGCAGCTACACACAAAAAGACCCCCGCTGAAGCAGGGGTCTTGAGGTTGAACAGAACCGATCGCGCTTGATGAACTGATTCGTGCTGATCAGTAGTCGAAGTCGCCACCACCCATGCCGCCGCCGGCAGGTGCTGCTTCCTTCTTCTCGGGAAGATCCGCCACGATGCATTCGGTAGTGAGCACCATTCCAGCGATTGATGCCGCGTTCTGCAGACCGGAACGTGTCACTTTGGCAGGATCAACGATGCCTGCAGCAAGCATGTCGACATACTCGCCATTGGCAGCGTTGTAGCCCTCGTTGAAGGACTTGGCCTTCACGTTCTCGGCAACGACAGCACCGTTGACACCGGCATTCTCAGCGATGCGCATCAGTGGGGCGGTCAGAGCCGCAGCCACGATGTTGGCACCGATCAGTTCTTCACCGCTGAGCGTGGACGAGGCCCACTGCTCAAGGGCGGGAGCCAGATGAGCCAGGGTGGTACCGCCACCAGGAACGATGCCCTCCTCAACCGCAGCCTTGGTGGCATTGATGGCGTCCTCGAGACGAAGCTTCTTGTCCTTCATCTCAGTTTCGGTGGCTGCACCCACCTTCACCACGGCGACACCGCCAGCCAGCTTGGCCAGACGCTCCTGCAGCTTCTCCTTGTCGTAGGTGGACTCGGTTTCGTCCATCTGCTTCTTGATCTGCTCGCAGCGGGCCTTCACGGCCACTTCATTGCCCTCAGCAACGATCGTGGTGGTGTCCTTGTTGATCGTCACGCGGCGGGCAGTGCCCAGCATCTCGATCTTGGCGTTCTCGAGCTTGAGGCCGGCGTCCTCAGTAATCAGCTGACCGTTGGTCAACACAGCCATGTCTTCGAGCATGGCCTTACGGCGGTCACCGAAGCCAGGAGCCTTCACGGCAGCAACGTTCAGCACACCACGAAGACGGTTCACCACCAGGGTGGCCAGAGCTTCCTTCTCGATGTCCTCAGCAATGATCAGCAGAGGCTTGCCAGTGCGGGCAATCTGTTCCAGCACCGGAACAAGATCCTGCACCAGGCCGATCTTCTTATCGGTGAGCAGGATGTAAGGCTCATCCAGCACCGCTTCCATGCGCTCGGTGTCGGTGGCGAAGTAGGGAGAGATATAGCCCTTGTCGAAACGCATGCCCTCGGTGACCTCCAGTTCGGTGGTCATCGACTTGCCCTCCTCCAGGGAGATCACGCCTTCCTTACCGACCTTGTCCATGGCGTCGGCGATCATCCGACCCACTTCCTCATCGTTACCAGCGGAGATGGTGCCCACCTGAGCGATGGCGTTGCTGTCGCTGATCGGGTTGGCCTTGTTTTTGATCTCGGCCACGAGGAAATCGGAGGCCTTATCGATGCCTTTCTTCAGCGTGATGGCATTAGCTCCAGCAGCCACATTGCGCAAACCGGCCTTCACCATGGCGTGGGCCAGGACAGTGGCGGTAGTGGTGCCGTCACCGGCAGCGTCGTTCGTTTTGGAGGCGGCCTGACGGATCAAAGCAACACCTGTGTTCTCGATGTGATCCTCGAGCTCGATCTCTTTGGCGATGGTGACACCGTCATTGATGATCTGAGGGGCGCCGAACTTCTTTTCCAACACCACGTTGCGACCTTTAGGGCCGAGGGTGACGGCAACGGATTCAGCCAGGATGTCGATGCCTTTCTCGAGAGCGCGGCGTGCGTTCTCGTTGTAGATGATGCGCTTAGCCATGGGAGGCGATGTTTAAAGAGTTGGAATGATGATCAGCTTGTCTGGATCGCAGCTTCAAGGGCTGAAGGCGATTCCATTCGGCGCTGTCTCAGTTGACGACAGCCAGGATGTCCTTCTCGGACAGGAGCACATACTCGTCACTACCGAGTTTGATGTCGGTTCCGGCGTACTTGCTGTAGAGAACTTTGTCGCCGACGCCGACTTCAGGAGCTTGACGGGAGCCGTCATCGTTGGGTTTGCCGGGGCCAACCTGAACCACCTCACCCACTTGGGGCTTTTCCTTGGCGGTGTCAGGGAGAAGGATGCCACCAGCGGTCTTCTCCTCTGATTCGGAGACCTTGACGAACACACGATCGCCGAGAGGCTTGACGGTGGAGACGCTGAGAGAAACAGCTGCCATGGGGGACTTGCGGGAGCAGGGACAGGGCGCCGAAGCGCGAAAGCGACCCGAGCTGGCACTCAAGGTCACCGACTGCCAACCTATGCGCGCTTGTCTCCCTCAGACCACGAATTGAGTGTGCGGGTGACCGAACCCTTCGATCCCGCTCATTGCGGTGGTATCGTTGCGCCGCTCGAGAAGGGTGCGCACGTCGCGTCCCTCACACACCTCCTTTCCTATGGCCGCTGCTGCTCCCGCCTCCGCAGGTACCAATGGCGTTGTTCGCCAAGTCATTGGCCCGGTTCTGGACGTGGAATTTCCTGCCGGCAAGCTGCCCAAGATTCTCAACGCGCTCCGCATTGAAGGAACCAATACAGCAGGTCAACCAGTAGCCCTCACCGCAGAAGTGCAGCAGTTGCTGGGTGATCACCGTGTTCGTGCTGTGGCGATGAGCGGCACCGACGGCCTGGTCCGTGGCATGGAAGCCCTTGATACAGGCGCACCGATCAGCGTTCCAGTGGGTGAAGCCACCCTCGGACGCATCTTCAATGTCTTGGGCGAGCCTGTTGACGAACAGGGCCCTGTGAACGCCTCTGCGACAGCACCGATCCACCGTTCAGCCCCCAAGCTCACCGAGCTGGAAACTAAGCCCAAGGTTTTCGAAACCGGCATCAAGGTGATCGACCTCCTGGCTCCCTATCGCCAGGGTGGAAAAGTCGGCCTCTTCGGTGGTGCTGGCGTGGGTAAGACCGTTCTGATTCAGGAGCTCATCAACAACATCGCCAAAGAGCACGGTGGTGTTTCTGTTTTTGGCGGTGTGGGTGAGCGCACCCGTGAAGGCAACGACCTCTATGAGGAATTCAAGGACTCCGGCGTGATTAATGCCGAGGACCTGTCCAAGTCGAAAGTGGCTCTCTGCTACGGCCAGATGAACGAGCCCCCCGGTGCACGCATGCGCGTGGGTCTCTCTGCTCTGACCATGGCTGAGCATTTCCGCGACGTAAACAAGCAGGACGTGCTGCTGTTCGTGGACAACATCTTCCGCTTTGTCCAGGCCGGCTCTGAAGTATCCGCGCTGCTTGGCCGCATGCCGTCAGCTGTGGGTTACCAGCCCACCCTCGGCACCGATGTGGGTGAACTTCAAGAGCGCATCACGTCCACCCTCGAAGGCTCCATCACGTCGATTCAAGCGGTTTATGTGCCCGCTGACGACCTGACCGACCCAGCACCTGCCACCACGTTTGCTCACCTCGACGCCACCACGGTGTTGAGTCGCGGCCTGGCCTCCAAGGGCATCTATCCCGCTGTGGATCCTCTCGATTCCACAAGCACTATGCTTCAGCCCGCCGTTGTGGGCGAAGACCACTACAAGACAGCTCGCGCCGTGCAGTCCACCCTGCAGCGTTACAAGGAGCTTCAAGACATCATCGCCATTCTGGGTCTCGATGAGCTCTCAGAAGACGACCGTCGCATTGTGGATCGTGCCCGCAAGATTGAGAAATTCCTTTCACAGCCTTTCTTCGTGGCTGAGATCTTCACCGGCATGCCTGGTGTCTACGTGAAACTGGAAGAAACCATTTCCGGTTTCAACCAGATCCTGGCTGGTGATCTCGACCACCTCCCTGAACAGGCCTTCTACCTCGTCGGCAACATCGACCAGGTCAAAGCAAAGGCCGAGAAGATCGCGGCTGAAGCCAAGTGAGGAATTCGGGGACCAGCACTCGCTAAAGGTCCCCGAACCCTTGATCCAGATCTAACGCCCCGCCCCCAAGTTCTCCTTTTCCATGTCCCTCACCCTCCGCGTGCTGGCACCCGACCAGAGTGTGTTCGACGGTTCAGCTGATGAGGTGATTCTGCCAAGCACCACCGGTCAGCTTGGAATTCTCCCCGGCCACGTGTCCCTACTTGCAGCGATGGACGTAGGTGTCTTGCGTGTTCGTGCCGAAGGTGGCTGGAAGTCCATCGCCCTCATGGGTGGCTTCGCTGAAGTGGACGCCGATGATGTCACCGTTCTGGTGAATTCCGCTGAGCTCGGCAGTACCATTGACGCATCCAGTGCAGAATCAGACCTGCAGGCGGCAAGGAACGAAGTTTCCAAAATGGAAGGGCAGCCCGCTTCAGCCGACAAAGTGAAAGCGCAGCAAACCCTCGATCGTGCTCGCGCCCGCGTGCAGGCAGCAAAAAACCAGGATTCATGATCCTCATTCCATAAAATTCTTGACAAGCCGGGGTCCAAAAACCCCGGCTTTTTTGTGTTTGAACTACGAATCAAAAAACGACCTGCCTTGGCAGGTCGTTTGAAACACATCATTGGACCGCTGATTCACGCGGTACCGCAGAAGGTGACATCGGGGAACTTGAGCTTGGCATCTTCAAGGCTCTTACCTTTGCCTTCCTCTTGCCAATAATTGATCACCTCAGTGGCTTTGTTGAGCACTTCAACGCGCTCGTTGTCGGTGATCCAGGACTTCGCCTCCAACTCACCCTTCAGCGTCTCCCAGGCATCTTCACGAGGCCAGAAAAAATAAGACGTCAGAGGGCTCGGACCGCCACCCACGATCTGATCGACAGCCAAAGCCACGTTGTCAGGGAGCCAGAGAATCTTCAGAAGGAAGCGTCCTTCATCCGCCTTCGGTGTGTAGCCAGAAGGCACACCGTCGGCGTCGATGGTGGCGGAGGCCAGCGCAGCGCTTCCGCCCCGCATCACCGGACGGCCTTCCGTAGCCTCCTGAGCCTGCTCGGCCGCCGCAGTTTCAGGAGCCGATTCGACTGCTGGAGCTGCGGTCGCGACCTCCTGGTCGGCAGCAGCGCCTTCGGAAACCGTCATGGTGTCAGCGCTCAAGGATTAAGGACAAACAACTAACCTAACAGCCGCCTTCATTCGTCCCAACCTGAGCCTCCCCACTGCTCCTCGCCAGCTCCTGCTGTTCGATATTGACGGCGTGATTCGGGATGTCGCCGGAAGCTACCGCCGTGCTCTGCAAGCAACAGTTGAGCACTACAGCGGTTGGCGGCCGCTCCCCTCTGAAATTGACGCTCTCAAGGGAGAAGGACAATGGAACAACGATTGGGATGCCAGCATTGAATTGCTGAAACGGCACGGCTCGCCATTGCCGGAACGCCAGTCCCTGATCGATGTGTTCAGCGGTTTTTATTTCGGCGGCGATCCGGAAGCCTCACCCGAAACCTGGAGCGGGTACATCGGCGATGAGCCTCTTCTTGTGGATGCGTCCTTGTTTCAGAGCATTCACACGCTCGGTTGGTCTTGGGGGTTCGTGAGCGGTGCGGAACCTCCCTCCGCCCGCTTTGTGCTCGAGCAGCGCCTGGGTCTTGAAGCACCTCCTCTGATCGCCATGGGAGATGCCCCCGACAAACCAGATCCCACCGGACTGCTGCAGCTCAGTCACGACCTACTCACTGGCAGCGGAGCAACAACCGTGGCCTATCTAGGGGACACCGTGGCCGACATTCAAACCGTCATCCGAGCCAAAGCTGAGTGGCCGGGACGAACCTGGATCAGCCTGGCTGTCGCGCCTCCTCACCTGCACCATCAACCTGCTGAGCGCAGTGCCTACGAGCAGAGGTTGAAGGATGCCGGCGCTGACCACATCCTGACCAGCACCATGGCCGTCACTGATTGGCTGCGATCCACGGCACAGCACTGAAGGGATTGCCAACGCGTGGATTGTGAGCCCCTCAAGGCGTCCATAAACAGCCGATCGGCCCTGTCCTCCCCGTTCATGGAGATCAGCAAAGAGCTATCGACCCTCGGCCTTGGTGCAGTGTCCTTGCCCTGCTCAGTTTCAGCAGAGTTCTGGAGTGGCTGCTGGCCAGCGACCCAGGACTGATCATTGCTGGACTACTGATCTTGGGAGCCGTTGTGATTCTTCTCTCCCAGCAAGTGGCCAATCAGACGGAAGTGCTGGAGGAAGCGCTCAAGGAGCTCTAAACACCCTCTTCGGATCGGTTCTGGCCGCAATCAGCCTCACCGTGTTTCTGCTTCGCCCCCATCCGAAGGTGCTTAGGAGCGAAGGGTTGATGCTTCTTGTGGTGTTCCTGTTCTGACTGATGCTGGATCTGGGTTGAGTTCAGCGCTCCATGGCCTCAACCGACTTGAGGGCTGCAGCACTGAGCACTTCATGGCCTTCGGGCACCTCATCTGAGTTCCTCACGGCCACATCGTCCTCGATGCGGATGCCGATGCCCTTCCAACGCTCCTCGATGCTGGGTTGCCCTACAGGAACAGGTAAACGATCGCTCACATAGAGCCCAGGCTCCACGGTGAGCACCATGCCAGGTTCCAATTCCACGTGATGCTCGCCTAATCGATAGGCACCGACATCGTGGACATCCAGTCCAAGCCAATGGCCAGTGCGGTGCATGTAGAGATGGCGATAGGCGCCTTGTTCGATCAGTCCATCCACATCCCCCTGCAAGAGACCGAGGCCTACCAATCCCTCCACCAGAACTCGCAATGCCGTGTCATGCACACCCTCAGCGGTCTGCCCTGGCCGGACACTCTCAACCGCAGACTGCTGCGCTTCGAGCACAAGGCTGTAGAGCTCACGCTGCTCGCCGCTGAAGCGACCGTTGACCGGGAACGTTCGCGTGATGTCTCCGTTGTAGTAGTCGGGCAGCGAACAACCGGCATCAATGAGCAACAGATCGCCGTCCTGCAGCACGGCATTGTTCTCGACGTAATGGAGCACGCAGGCGTTATCACCACCGGCCACGATCGATCCATAGGCGGCACCACGGGCGCCTTGATTAAGGAAATGCTCCTCGATCAAAGCCTGAACCTGACGTTCCCTCATTCCGGGTCTCACAACAGAGCGAGCCAGTTCATGAGCGGCTGCCGAAATCCGTCCGGCCTCGCGCAGACGCTCCAGCTCTGCCGGCTCCTTGCGGAGACGCATGCGATGCAGCAGTGGACAGGGAGCCACCAGGGCCAGAGCCGCGCTGCCGATCCGCGATGCTCGATCAAGCTGCCCCGCCCAGGCGGCGACCACGAGAGGCTCCACGGAAGGATGGCGGCCAACACGGAAGGCGATTCCCTCAGCGCCTTGCAGATAATCCGGCAGTCGTTGCTCCAGCTCAGAGCGGGGGTGGGCGATATCGGCACCGAAACACTCAACAGCCCCCTCACACCCCCAGCGACGTCCAGTCCAAACCTCAGCGGCCGGTTCACGGGGGTTCACGAACAGCACAAAACGTTCTCCCTCCGGGCGATGAGGAAGCAACAAGGCGACGGCATCGGGCTCGTCAAACCCGGTGAGATACCAGAAGTCACTGTCCTGACGGAACGGCCATTCCGTATCGGCATGATGAGTGACCAAAGAGGCTGCGGGGATCACCGCAGCAGCACTGCCCAAATCGTGCATGAATCGCTGACGACGATCCGCATGACAAGCGACATCAATGAGGGAGGTGCAATCAGCCACGGAAGAGACATGTCGCCGGGTAACGGTCAGGATGGCAGGCAAAGCGCACCCCCATGACCTCCGACCTGCTGATCCTGCTGATCCTGGTGGTGGTGGTGCTGGCTGGATCAGCCCTCTGCTCGGGCGTTGAAGCAGCGCTGCTCACGGTCAATCCCATCCGCGTCCATGAGCTCGCCGCACGTCCGCGTCCGGTTGCTGGTGCCCGCAGGCTTGCACAGCTGCGACAACGCCTCGGACGCACCCTGTCTGTGCTGGTGATTGCCAACAACGGCTTCAACATCTTTGGCAGCCTGATGCTTGGTGGCTATGCCGCCTGGCTGTTTAAACGCATGGACAGCAGCAGCGTGGCGCTGCCGCTGTTTTCCATCAGCCTCACCGTCCTGGTGATCCTGCTTGGAGAGATCCTTCCCAAAGCGATCGGCAGTCGCCTAGCTCTGCCGGTGGCTCTGGCCAGTGCCCCGGTGCTGCACTGGCTGGGAGTGATGATGCGCCCCCTGGTTCTGCTGCTCGAGCGACTGCTGCCGGCCATCACGGAGGAGAGCGAGATCAGCACCGATGAGGAAGAGATCCGACTTCTCGCCAGACTCGGTTCCCAAAAAGGTCAGATCGAAGCGGATGAGGCCGCCATGATCGCCAAGGTGTTCCAGCTCAACGATCTCACCGCCCGCGATCTGATGATCCCGCGTGTGGCAGCGCCCACCCTTGATGGCGCCACCCGCCTGGATGAACTGCGGGACGCCCTGATCGAGAATGAAGCTCAGTGGTGGGTCGTGCTCGGCGACGCGGTGGACAAGGTGCTGGGGGTGGCCAACCGGGACAGCCTCCTGAGTGCGCTGGTTCAGAACCGCGGTCAGCTCACCCCTTTGGATCTGAGCGAACCCGCCGAATTCGTTCCGGAAATGATCCGCGCTGACCGACTGTTAACCGCGTTTCGACGTGACAATGCCGGCGTGCGCGTCGTCGTGGATGAATTTGGTGGCTTCGTCGGTGTGATCGGCCCCGATGCCGTCCTGGCCGTCCTGGCTGGCTGGTGGCGCAAGGGCGGAGGTGGCGGAACCCCATGACCACCTCCACTGCGATGGCATCCAAGGCGCAGGTGTTGCGGTTGTGGAAAGACCAGCTCAACCTGACCGCCCTTGAGCAGGGTCTGCTGAGCGGTGCCCTCAAAACGCTGGATCACCAATTGCAGCGCCTGGAGGAGAGCCGGATTCGCATCGCCGTGTTCGGCAGAGTCGGCGTCGGCAAGTCCAGCCTGGTCAATGCCCTTGTGGGCCAGTCGCTGATGGCCACCGATGTAGCCCATGGCTGCACAAGACAACAGCAGAGCACTCCCTGGCCGACACCAGTCCCAGGCCTGCAGGCCGTCGACCTGGTTGACACACCGGGGATCGATGAGGTCAACGGCCCAGCGAGGGCTCGCCTAGCAGGCCGCGTGGCCTTGAACGCCGACTTGGTGTTGCTGGTTCTGGATGGGGACATCACCCAGGTTGAGCTTGATGCTCTCACCGTTCTGCAGAACAAGGGGAAACCGGTGATCACCGTTTTGAATCGCAGCGATTGCTGGCCAGCGGAAGAGCTAGCCCCTCTGCTCGCCAGCATCAAACGCCGTCTGCCGAACGGGCTCCCGGGACCAGTCGTCGCGGCGGCAGCGCCGCGGCAGGCTGTACAGCTCAGCGACGGACGCATCCGAAGCCAGCAGCAACCAGCCGACATAGCGCGCCTTGAGGCTCACCTGACATCGCTGCTGACAGAGCACGGCGAGAGCCTGCTGCTCTTGAACGGCCTGAGGCAGGCAACGCGCATTCAGGAGCAGCTCGAAACCGGACGCCTGCTGCGACGCCGTCGGGAAGCACAGGGCCTGATTGGTCGCTACGCCGCCCTCAAGGCGGCGGCGTTGGCAGCCAACCCTTTAATGCTGCTGGATCTTGCGGGAGGCATGGCCTGTGATGCCGCCTTGGTGAGCCAGCTCTGTTCGCTGTATGACCTGCCCCTAGGAGGCCCAGCAGCCCGCCGACTGCTCCGTCAGCTCGGTGGTCAGAATGCACTGATCGGGGGGACACAGCTGGGGCTGCAGATGAGTCTGGGAGTGATACGCCAACTGCTACTTCTGGCAGCACCCTTCAGCGCCGGACTCACCTTGGCCCCTGCGGCCCCGGTGGCGGTGGCCCAAGCGGCTCTGGCGGTTCACACCACCCGCCGCACCGGCCGACTGACAGCCCGATGGCTGCTGGAGGAACGCGGTCGTGGACGCCGCAATCAGCCAATTCCGATCAGCCTGATGCGCCGTCTGTCCCGCACGGACCGTGGTCTGGTCGGATTGATGCATCGCTGGCCGGATGCCACGAAGCGTCCGGCCCTGAAAACGCTGCTGCCATGAGCAGAGACTCGATTGCACTTCTGGGAACCAGTGCAGATCCACCCACCATTGGACATCAGGCCCTCCTGGAGGGTCTTTTAAGGGAGTTCCCGAAAGTGGTGACTTGGGCCAGTGACAACCCATCCAAACGCCATGGTGCCGAGCTCAAGCAGCGCAGCGACCTGCTGAATCGTGTCGTTCAGACCATCGGCGACCCTCGCCTGGAACTGGGCCAGGATCTCAGCAGCCCCTATGCCATCACCACCCTGGAGCGAGCGCGACAGCGCTGGCCTCAATCCCCTCTCTGTTTTGTTGTGGGAAGCGATCTGGCCACTCAAATCCCTCGCTGGAAACACAGCGAACAGTGGCTCGGTCTCTGCGAACTCGGGATTGTTCCGCGCAAAGGCTGGTCCTTGACGGATGGCGACTTGCAACCGCTCGAACGCCTCGGTGCCCGCCCAAGGATTCTGTCCCTCGACATCCCAGCAACCGCAAGCTCCGCTGTTCGCCAGGCCAAAGGAGATAACCAGATCCCCGAGACGCTCTGGCCTTTGCTGCTGGAGCACAATCTTTACGGCTTCCACTCCTCCTCCGCCTGAGTGCTGATGCGTATCGCCCTGGCCCAGATCAATCCAGTGGTGGGAGACCTTCTTGGGAATGCCGATCGCATCCACTCCGCCTTGGACGCCACCAAAGAGGACGGCAAGACCTCGGCAGACCTGCTGGTGACGCCGGAGCTGTCCCTCTGGGGCTACCCACCGCGGGATCTCCTGTTCAGCAACGCTCACCTGGAGCAGCAACAGCAAGCCTTAGACCGACTGCAACAGCGGTTGGATGCCGAACAACAAGACGCGGCCCTTCTCGTTGGCATGGCCGAGGTTGCCTCTGACCAGCAACACCCCCGGCTCTACAACGCGATGGCGCTGGTGCAGGCGAGCGGCTGGAACGTGGTCGCCCGCAAGCAGCTCCTGCCCAGCTACGACGTCTTTGACGAAACCCGCTACTTCCGCGCCAGCTGCAGTCCATCCACCATCAGCCTGCGCGTCAACAACCACGACTGGCGCCTGGGCCTCACCATTTGTGAAGACCTCTGGGTGGATCAGGAACTCCAGAAGCGTCGCCTGGTGGGCCCAGATCCCATCGCTGCCCTGATGCACGAACGGATTGATGCACTGATCAACTGCTCGGCATCCCCATTCAGCCGAGGCAAAGCGACCCTACGCCGGAAGCTTGCTTCCCGAGCCGCTGGCCGCCTGCAATGTCCTGTGGTGTACGTGAATCAGGTCGGGGGGAACGACGAACTCATCTTCGATGGCGCCAGCTTCGTGATGGCTCCAGGGGAGAGCACCCCACAGCTGCAGCTGCCCGACTTCTGCGTCAGCACAGCGGTGTGGACTGCGCAATTACCAGCAAGCCCAAGCGAGCAGAACCTCCATCCCCATCAACACGGGCAAGACCAAGACGCTGGCCTGGAAGCGCTGTTCCGAGCACTGGTGACTGGAGTCGAGGACTATGCAACCAAATGCGGATTCAAAAAGGCGCTTCTCGGACTCAGTGGCGGCATTGATTCGGCCTTGGTGGCGGTGATCGCCGCCGCCGCCCTGGGCCCTGAACAGGTTCATACCCTCCTGATGCCTTCCCCTTGGAGCTCCTCAGGCTCGATCGAGGATGCACTAGCCCTGGCAACACGCCTGGGAATCTCCTCAAGGATCGTGCCGATTCAGACCCTGATGGACGGCTTTGAAGCCACGCTCACACCAGCCCTCGACGCCGAGCCATCAGGGATCACAGCCGAAAATCTGCAATCACGCATCCGCGGAACCCTGCTGATGGCCATGGCCAATCAGCAGGGGCACCTGCTGCTCTCCACGGGCAACAAATCTGAACTGGCCGTGGGCTACTGCACCCTCTACGGCGACATGAACGGCGGTTTGGCGGTGATCGGTGATCTCTACAAATCAACCGTGTTCGCCCTCTGCCACTGGCTAGATAGCCCAGATGCTGGGGCTTGTCGATCCGAACTTGGGCTGTCCTTCGATGGCCCATTGATCGACCGGGCCATTCTTGAAAAACCGCCGAGCGCCGAGCTGCGGCCAGACCAGAAAGACAGTGACGCACTGCCCGATTACGGAGTGCTGGATCCATTGCTGGTGGATCTGATCGAACACCGTATGAGTGGTGTCCAGCTGATTAACGCTGGGCATGACCCTGATGACGTAACCAGAATTGAACGTTTGTTCCGTCGGGCTGAATTCAAGCGGCGACAGGCGCCTCCGCTGCTGAAAGTGAGCAATCAAGCCTTCGGCAGTGGCTGGCGGCTGCCGATTGCAGCCATCTGAGCCAGATTGAGAGCACAACTGTGCCTTCCATGGCTCATTCCGTTCTGACGGCCCCGATGGCCAGCATCGGGGTGCCTACTGAGATCAAAGCTGATGAACAGAGGGTCGCCCTGACACCGGATGGGGTGCGGGAGTTGGTGACCCAAGGGCTGGAAGTGCGCATCCAGCACGGTGCCGGTGCCGGTGCAGGCATCGGCGATGACGCGTTCGCCTCAGCAGGTGCACGCATGGTCGACAGGGACGACGCCTGGGCCGCTCACCTGGTGGTGAAAGTGAAAGAGCCGCAACCGGAGGAATTCGGCCTTTTGCGCGACGACATGGTGCTCTTTACCTACCTTCATCTCGCTGCCTATCCCCAGGTGGGCCAGGCACTACTAGAGGCGGGCACTACGGGTGTGGCCTATGAAACGGTGCAACTGGAAAACGGCAGCCTGCCGCTGCTCGCACCGATGAGCGAGATTGCCGGCCGCTTAGCAGCACAGGTGGGCGCACGGTTACTGGAACGTCCAAACGGCGGTCGTGGCGTACTGATCGGTGGCTGTACGGGGGTTCAACCGGCACGGGTGGTAGTGCTCGGCGCCGGCACCGTCGGCTGGAATGCAGCTCGGCTTGCAGCAGCCATGGATGCCGAGGTGATGCTGCTGGATCGGTCACCGGAGCGGTTGCGCAGCCTGGAAGCCGACCGGCGCGGACGGTTGATGAGCGTGGTCAGCAGCCGAGGGCTACTGGAGCGACTCGTGCCCACCGCCGACCTACTGATTGGTGCCGTGCTCACACCTGGAGGGCGGGCTCCGACATTGGTGGACGAGGAGATGGTGAAACAGATGAGGCCAGGTTCAGCCATCGTGGATGTGGCGATCGACCAGGGCGGCTGCATCGCCACGAGCCGGGAGACCACCCACACCGATCCCACGGTCTGCATCCATGGGATTCAGCACTACGCCGTGGGCAACATGCCTGGAGCTGTGCCGTTCACCTCCACGGAGGCCCTGGTTAGTGTCACGCTCCCGTACATCCTTGGCATCGCCGGCCGCGGACTGGAGGAAGCCGTCACTGAGCGGCCTGAATTGCTTTCAGGCTTGAACACCGTGAAAGGGGCTGTGTGTCATCCAGGAGTGGCGAAGGCCCTGGGAGTTCCGCCGCGCCACCCCATGGCATGCCTGCGCTGAAGCAATCACAGGGCTCGTATATAAAGCCAATCACCACTAAGCTGCCCATCCCTTCTCTGAAACAAAGAGGTTTCCTGAAGACACCTGCGTTGTCCAGCCGCGATGAAATGCGCCGCAAACTGAACAGTGCCCTGGCAATCCTCGATGCCACCGCACTCCACGGCCAGGATCTCGAGTTCAATCCATCGGATCTGGCGGCTGTTGATCCGTAGCTCACGACGCCTTTTCTGAATCGATATGTCTGGCTCAGGGTGAGAGGCGATCAGATACTCAATCTCACCCAGCGCATAAGCGCTGTACCGCGACCGCATCAGTTGTTCAGCCGTTTGCGCCTTCATCAATCCCTGATGAAAAGGGCCGCAGCATGAACCCAACTTGGCACCTGAACCACAAGGACAAGCGGCGCGATCGGCAGTGGCATCCGCAAACCCTCTGGCCATGCGATCGGTCTCAGACGGTGGTCAAACGATCCAGAGCAGGAAGAGGCCGCTGCAGCGATGGCAATGCCACCCCCTCCCGCATCGCCAGCACCAGCCCGGCGGCTTCGGCGTAGGTCGCAGCCGCAACGACCCCACGCTCAAGCCCCAAGGATTGGGATGACACCTGAAGAACAGAAGGGTTTGTCACGGCGATCACAGGGACGTTCCGCTCCAAACAGGCCAGGACGGCTTCCCCCCCCAAGGCACCCTCCGGCACAACAACGGCCCCGAGGCCGGAGGCCAGCAGATCTCCTGGTTCTGCTGATGCCGGCTGAATCAGATCGGGTGCGCGACTGAGCCCGACGAGAACGCAGGGAAGAAAGGTATGCGCCAGCTCTTCAGCTGCTGCTCGCGGATCCAGCTGAGGATCCAGGGGCAAGGGAGCCAGAGCCGGTGCATGGGCACAGGGGATCTGCAGATGGCGCACGAGCAGATGGCTGATCACCGCCTCCGCACCAGCCAAGACATCCACACCGCTTCCATGGCGATAGGCCTGCAACGCCTCGCTACCGGAATCATCCGGGAATCGAGCCACAACGGCGATCGCCGATGCACCCACGTCACGGAGCTTCTCCCCAGCGCGAAGCAGAGCATCCGGACGCTCGAGCGAGCCCCAGCTCACCCCACTCTCCCCCTGCCGCAGCGTGACGCCAAGAGCGACATCCGTGGTGATCACGGGCCCGACATCCAATCCGAGTGTTGCACGACAGGCATCGGCAACCTGAAGGTGGCGATCCCTCAGAGACGGTTCGATCGCAGCGTCAAGCAGCAAGCCAACACGCTGCCGCCGTCCTCCACGAAGCGCCAGCTCCCCGGCGGCAAAACGATCAAGCCCCCACCCCTCCACATAAAGAATGCGGTCGTCGCTCCAGTAGAGGGCGGCCCCATTCATCACATTGGGGTGGGTCACCAGGCAGCCGCAGGCAGCCGCAAGTACCCGTGCAGCTGGCAGCGCATCGCCGGCGTACCCTCCGATCTCGCATCCAATCCCCGTGGGGACGATCATGAGCGTGGGGAAGACTTCAGCCATCCGGTCACTCCCTGTGCTGAAGCATCACCGCTTCAATCACCACCTGAGAGCCACCCTCAGGTGAATCAAGCACCGACGTGATCGCCCAGCGCAGCGGCTCGCCATGAACTTGCAAGCGTTCCAGGATCCGTCGACGCCAATCACAGGCTGTTTGGTGGGCCGGAAGTGGCAGCTGGAGCTGAAGCGACTCAATCCTCACTTCTGATACTGACCAAACTGCGCTTCGTAGAGGGCATCCTCTTGGCCGGCCATCACTTTGAGATCGGAGCGTGGATAACTCACACACAGCAGTGCAAAACCATCCTTGCGAAGCTCTTCTTTCACGCCCATGGCATCGGGCTGATGCACGGTCCCATCGAGAATCCGAGCGGCACAGGTCGTGCACACACCGGCGCAACAGGAGCTTGGTACTGCAACTCCCGCTGCTTCAGCAGCTGAAAGCACGGTTTGATCAGCGCTGCATTGGAACTGATGGCTCTGCCCATCCAGCTCAACACTGATGGCGAAGGTCGCTGCCGTGGAGTCGCTCATCCGTTCGAGATTGTCCTGGAAGACCGCATCCTCTCAGGACAACGGGCGCTCACAGCGATGCCACTGATGGGGATGGGGCGCCAGGTACTCCGCTGGCGCAGACGAAGCCTGGGCCGTGAGCACGAAGTCGAAACTGAGTGACACCCGTAGCGACTCCTCATCCATGTTCTCGCCAACGCTGTGATCCAACCGAGAAGGAAAAATCACCACAAGACCGGGTTCAGGGTTGAAAGTCCAGAGATGCTGATTGTGAGGGTGATGGTCCCGAATCGGCCCTCCATGCCCCACAGAAAGCCCTGGGACCAACTCATTGAGTTGATGCCTTGCATGAAGACAGAGTGCTCCCTCGCGTCCCTGGCCATCGCCACTTAAATAAACAACGGCACTCACATGGGCATTGGGATGGTGATGCCGACCCACCACCTGCCCAGCCGCGCTGAGCACAGGCCAACACCGTTGGAGATGCAAAGCGATTTGGTCCAGATCAAATCCTGTTTGTTCAAGGTAGATCCAAACCCTTGTAATCACTTCATCCGCCAGGAACCGGAAGTCGTGATGCTCATGAAGCTGCCAGATGCCATATAAGTCGCCGGTCCAAGCACAACCTTCATCAGGATTGCTGTACGCCTCGCCCCGCAGGCTCAGAAGTGTCTGCAACTGACCCGCCAACATCAAGGGGTCCATCGCCATCCGATCGGTGGCCACCACCGTGGGGAAAAGGGCGTGTAGCTCCACAACATGAGCGGCAGCAGATCTTCAGCATCGGTCATGCAGGGGAGCCGATGGATGCTTCGAAACCAAAAAAAAGCCGGTCCTTGGACCGGCTTGATCGATTCCGATGAATCAACGCTCTATCAACCGACTGCTGCTGCACCGCCAGCAACCTCCAGGATCTCCTGGGTAATGGCTGCCTGACGGGCTTTGTTGTAGTCGAGGGTCAGAGTTTTAGCTAACGCTTTGGCGTTATCGCTGGCATTGTTCATCGCCGTCATTCGGCTCGCCAACTCAGAAGCGGCTGCCTCCTGCAGTGAACGAAGCACCTGATTCTGCAAATAAAGAGGCAGAAGAGCGTTCAGCAGCTGATCGGGACTCTGCTCAAACACAATCTCGGAAGAAATCTCCGGTTGCGTGTTGGCAGGAGCCGAACCTGTTTCCACCCTGAGATCGCCCTCTTTGGTTGTAAGGCGGAAGATCTCATCATCCACGTCAGCTATACCCTGAGGATCAAGCGGAAGAAGGGTCTGTATGACAGGCTTGCAGCTCACCAGATTGATGAACTTGGTAAAAATAATTTCAACCCTATCGGTGGTTTCGGAGAGAAACTCCGCGAACACTTCGTTCGCCACAGATCCAGCTTCATCAGCCGTAGGGACCTGCTCAAGTCCTGTAAATGTGGCCTGAATCGGATAACTGCGATTGGTGAAATAACTGATGGCCTTTCGACCGATCAACACAAGATTCACCTTGTAGCCCTTGCCTTGCAGTTCAGCAAAACGTAGCTCGGTGCGCTTGATGATGTTGGCGTTGTAGCCACCACACAGACCACGATCACCGGTCACCGCCATAAGGGTGACGGTTTCCAGCTCACGTTCCTCAAGCAGAGGAGCATCGGCATCCTCAAAACGCATGCGCGCCTGAAGATTTTCCAGAAGCCTGGCCAGACGGTCCGCAAAAGGACGGCTGCGAAGAACCTGTTCTTGGGCACGACGCACCTTGGCTGCGGCCACGAGACGCATGGCCTCGGTGATCTTGCGAGTGTTCTTGACTGATTTGATCCGATCGCGGATCTCTTTGAGATTTGCCATGTCTCAGGACCTCAGTTGGCCGTCGCCAGCATGGTGGAGGTGACTTCAGCAACAGCCTCCTTGAGCATGGTCTCCGCCTCAGGACTGAGTACCTTCTCGGTTTGGATTTTTTCGATGAACTCAGGCTTGTTGCTCTTGAGATATTCACGGAGCTCGCGGGAGAACTGAACAACCTGATCCACAGGAACGTCGTCGATCAAACCCTTCACACCGGCGTAAACAATGGCGACCTGTTCAGCGAGAATCAGCGGACTGAACTGGGACTGCTTGAGCAGTTCACGCAGACGCTTTCCACGACCGAGCTGCTTCTGGGTTGCCGCATCAAGATCGGAAGCAAACTGAGAGAAGGCAGCCAGTTCATCAAACTGAGCCAGTTCTAGTTTCAGCGTGCCAGCGATCTTCTTGATGGCCTTGGTTTGCGCAGCACCGCCAACACGGCTAACGGAAATACCCACGTTGATCGCAGGCCGCAGACCAGAGTTGAACAGATCGGAACTCAAGAACACCTGGCCATCGGTGATTGAAATCACGTTGGTTGGAATGTAGGCCGACACATCACCAGCCTGGGTCTCGATGATGGGCAGTGCTGTCATCGAACCTTTGCCCATGGCATCAGACAGCTTGGCGGCACGCTCAAGCAGACGGCTGTGGCAATAGAACACATCGCCGGGGTAGGCCTCACGACCGGGCGGACGACGGAGCAGAAGTGACATCTGGCGATAAGCCTGCGCCTGCTTGGAGAGGTCGTCGTAGATCACCAACGTGGCTTTGCCCTTGTACATGAAGTACTCGGCAATCGATGCACCGGTGTAAGGAGCCAGGTATTGCAGTGCCGCAGGGTCTGAGGCGTTTGCCGCCACAATCACGGTGTAGTCAAGGGCACCACGCTCACGTAGCACCTCAGTCACCTGAGCAACAGATGCAGCTTTCTGACCGATTGCCACGTAAACACAAACCACATCTTGATCCTTCTGATTGAGGATCGTGTCGATGGCAATGGCCGTCTTGCCAGTCTGACGGTCTCCAATGATCAGCTCACGCTGACCACGACCGATGGGAATCATCGCGTCGATGGCGGTGATACCGGTCTGCATCGGTTCATGCACCGACTTCCTCTGAATGATGCCGGGAGCAGGTGATTCGATCAGACGGCTTTCAGAGGTACCCAGATCACCCTTGCCATCGAGGGGAACCCCTAAAGGATTCACCACACGGCCGAGAAGACCATCACCGACAGGCACGGATGCGATTTTGCCTGTGGCACGAACGGTGCTCCCCTCCTGGATCCCCAGGCCCTCACCCATCAGCACAGCGCCGACGTTGTCGTCTTCGAGGTTGAGAGCAATGCCCTCGGTGCCGTCTTCGAACTCGACGAGTTCACCAGCCATCACTTGCTGAAGGCCGTAGACACGGGCAATGCCGTCGCCCACCTGCAGGACGGAACCCACATTGCTGACCGAAACGGACTTGTCGTAGTCCTCGATCTGCTGCTTGAGGATGGCGCTGATCTCGTCGGGACGGATGGAAACCATGGCGGGTAAACCCTGGAAAGGGGCGTGAGAGGAGGAGCGTGGGGGTGAAGAGGGAGGTTCTCAGCTCGCCTTCGCGAGCGAAAGCCCAAGGCGACGAACCTGACCAGACAGGCTGGCGTCGATGACCTGAGAGCCGATATTGATCACGAAGCCACCGATCAGGCTGGAGTCGATGGTGAGGTCAATCTCAACGGAACCGGTTCCGACCATGGACTGAACCTTTGCCGTGAGGGCCTTGGTCTGCTCGTCAGACAGGGCCTGAGCGCTGCGGACATAAGCCAGGGAGATGTTGCGGGATTCCCGATACAGCTCCAAATAGCGGCGCAGCACGGCATCGAGAGCCGTCAAGCGCTGCCGATCAGCAAGAACCTTGAGAAGGTTCATGAGTGACGGCTTGATCTGCTCTGCCAAAAGTTTTCCAAGGGCCTTTTTCTTGGCAGCAGGCTCAAGCACCGGTGACGTCATGGCTTCGCGCAAGGCGGTGCTGGAATCCCAGACCGAAAGGAGTTCCTTGCACTGACCTGCGACGTCTTCGGATTCGCTGCGAGCGTCAGTGACTTGCAGAAGAGCTTCGGCGTAGGGAGTCGCCAGAGTATTCAGCAGTGGCATTAGGCGTCCTCCAAGTTGCTGATGGAGGCATCGATTAAACGGGACTGACCCGCTGCATCAAGACGTCCAGGAAGTTCTGTCATCGCCTTGTCGATGGCGGCCAGCGCAGCTTCGCGGCGAAGTTGTTCGGTGAGGCGAGCACCTTCTGCATTCAGATCAGCCAGAGCATCCTGCTTGACCGCAGCCATGGCATTGATCGTGCGCAGTTCACCGTCCTTACGGATCGCTTCAGCCCTGGCTTTGCCGTCGGAGCGGATTTTCTCTGCTTTCTGCTGAGCAGCAGCAAGGTCCTCTTGGGCGCGAGCCAGATCAGTGGTGGCCTTGCGTAGACGGCCCTCGGAATCCTCAAGGTCCTTCAGAATCGCTTGCCGGCGACGCTCAAGGATGCCCCCTAAGAAGCCCTTCAGGAACCAGTAAAGAACCCCGATCACAATGACGAGGTTGATGAGGTTGGTCTCGAAAAGGTTGAGGTTCAGTCCGAACCCACCTTCAGAGGCAAAAAGTGGAAGAGACATGGTCATCGTCAGGCGGCCAGAAGTCTGTTGATGATCTGGGCACTGAGCTGATCCACCTGACTCATGAGCTGAGCCTGGGCGGATTCTCGTTGGGTCTCGATCTCACGCCGTGCTTTTTCGCGAGTGCGATTGGCTTCGGTCTCCGCTTCAGCAAGAGCCTCGCGGTAGAGACGATCAACGTCCTGTTCAGCCTCGACAATGGCGGCCTGAGCGGCCTGACGGGCTCCACGAAGTTGATCTTGGAGATCGGCTTCCAGTCGATTGATTTGCTCAAGCTTTTGCTTGGCGTCAGCACGACTGGTCGCGATGTAACCCTCTCGATCTTCCACGACCTTGCCGACCGGCCGGAAGAACAGGGAATTGAGCAGGAAGGTGAGGAGAACCACCTGAACCGCCATCAGCGGAAGGGTGGCATCGAGGTCAAAAAGACCTCCCTCCGGAACACCTGCTTCAGCGAGCAGAAGCCAGGTCATGGAAGGATGCGATTGGGTAAGTCAAATCGAGCGGATCAGTGGAGTGGGGTGACACGAGGTCACCCCGCAACCGAATCTGATCAGCCGGCGAAGGGGTTGGCAAACAGAAGAACCAGTGCCACCACCAGGCCGTAGATGGTCAAAGCTTCCATGAAGGCCAGGGAGAGCAGCAGGGTTCCGCGGATCTTGCCTTCAGCTTCAGGCTGGCGGGCGATGCCTTCCACAGCCTGACCGGCTGCGGTGCCCTGGCCGATACCAGGGCCGATGGCGGCGAGACCCACCGCGAGAGCGGCGGCCAGAACGGAAGCGGCGGAGGTCAGATCACTCATTGGTGGAAAGCGGTTAGAGGTGCGCAGGATGAGCGCGGAAAGGGCAGGACGCGCCCGGGACACCCTCACGATGGAGGGCGGGCCCGGTTCCACCCGGACCTGCGCGCGAAGTGTTTAGCAGATCACTGGGGACCTACGAAAGGCACAAAGAGACCTAGTGGGCCTCTTCATGCACAGCCTCGCCGATGTAGTTCGCGGCGAGAGTGGCGAAAATCAGCGCCTGGATGGCACTGGTGAACAAACCGAGGAACATGGCGGGTAGCGGTACCAGCACAGGCACAAGGAAGGCAAGAACGGCCACTACCAGTTCGTCGGCAAGGATGTTGCCGAAAAGACGGAATGAGAGCGAGAGAGGCTTCGTGAAATCCTCGATGATCTTGAAGGGGAGCATGATCGGGGTCGGCTCCACGTAGTACTCGAAGTAACGCAGCCCTTTGCGGCTCAGCCCCGCGTAGAAATACGACAGGGACACCAGCAGCGCCATGGCCACTGTGGTGTTGATGTCGGCTGTGGGTGCACCGAGCTCTCCGTTAGGAAGCTCAATCAGGCGCCAGGGGATCAAGGCACCACCCCAGTTGCAAACGAAGATGAACAGGAACAGGGTTCCCACGAAAGGAAGCCAATCTCTGTAAGCCTTCTCTCCGATCTGCTCCCGTGCTAGCTCACGAAGATAATCCCAAAGGTATTCAAGGAGGTTCTGAACACCCTTGGGATCGCGTTCCATCTTGCGGGTCCCACTCACAACGAGCAGAAGCAGCAAGCCGATCACGACCCAAGAGCTGAGGAAAACCTGGCCATGCAGGTTCAGATTGCCGATCTGCCAATAGAGATGCTGACCGACCTCGAGTTCAGCAAAGGGCAGATTGAGGAGCGACGGAACCATGACGGTGATTGAGTGCGCGAATTCAGGCGTCGATGACGATCTGAAGAATCAAAGCGGGCTTGTAGAGAAGAAAACCGATGAAGGCTGGAAGAAGTTCAAGCTGGGGAAGTTTGGCCGCCGCCACGATGAGAAGCATTGGCACTACCAGCTGAAATCGCCCAACCTGACGGGAACCTCCGCCGAGCCTGGCCACGCTGCGGGCGAGTAAGCGCAGGTACAGAAGACCAGCACACGAGCCCACCAGCAGGCTGCGAGCCACCAGAACATCGAATCGAACAAGGGCGACCAGAGCCGCGATCAAGGAAACGGTGAGGGTGGCCAGCATCAGGCGTCGCTGGAGCTTGGCGTACTCACCCATACCCGAATCGGTCGCAACAGATGCCGCACTTGATTCGATCGGAGTGGTAGCCAGCAAACAACGCCTGAGAAAGCGCGCGGAATCTATCACGCGTTTTCCCCGCCCCCCCCTGCTTCGGCGATAGGCAAGAGCAGACGACGTTGGATCAGAGTCCTTGCCACATCAGCGGTCCAAGCGCCTAAAGCGAGCTCACCGAGAGAATGCTCAGGGTGGGCGTCCACGGCTTCAAGCAGCTGTTTTTCCTGCGCAGACAAAGCAATCGGCTCAAGATCAGGACCCAGCAGGCTGGCGGAAGGCCAACCCCACAAACAGGACTGGCGGCGGCTTCGTGTTCCTAACAGCTCCCCGTCGTCGTCCCAGCACCGCTTCTGAATCGGCTTCCGTGCAACAAAAAACTCGAAATGACTGATCTCCGTGTCGAGATCCTCGATCAGAAACCACTGATCCTGAATGGGGAGTGATTGCGCCCGTGCGAGGAGATCACCGCTTAGAAGTCGAGCCGGAGCCCAGACCGACGGGTTGGAGAAACCAACAAAATGAAGCCCGGAGGCCTCAATCAAGGCAAAAAGCGTTTTGAGGTCGTAACTTGTCTCCTGTGGGTGCAGATACATATCCGCGAAATTGGCATCAGCAGCGGTGTCAATCAACCAGCGCTGTTCATGGTTGCGGCGAAGGCGATTGGATTCAGGCAGCACATCGAACAGCTGTCGGCCAAGGCGCAGGGCCTCACTGTCCTGCCCCACGCCAAGCTTGGTCAGGGCCCTCTGCGTGCGGTGGATCTCCCAACGCCCTGCATTCGCGTACAGGAAGAGATGCATTAAGCCGTCATCGTCCAGCAGCGCAGCAAGCGCTTTGAGGCCAGCGAGAGGGTCACGCAAATGGTGCAGGACACCGACGGAATTGATGTAGTCGAACGGTCCCTCACCGTGCAGATCCAAAAGGCTCCGCTGTTCCTGACGCAGTGATCGAACCTGCTGCGCTCCTCTGGAGAGATGCAACCGTTCTCTGGCCAGGTTCAGGGCACCGGCGCTGATGTCGACGGCCAACACCTCAGCTCCAGGATTGAGGTGGCAGAGATAGTCGGTACTGACGCCTGTGCCACAGCCTGCATCAAGGATCCGGGGTGGTCTCGCTGCGTCATCTCGGGCAGAACTTTCTCCCCTCACAGCGCCATTGACGCTCTCCAAACACCATCGCCAGTTGTATCCGGGAGGCGGACCGTCCTGGACAGGATCACCCGGATAGGGGAAACGGTCGTAAAAATCACTCACCACTGGAGTGGCGGCGTCGGATGGAGTTGGTTTCATCAGCAGCGGTCTCCAGGGGTCGAGCAACTTGAGATGGAGCATTTCATGCGCCGTCGCAATGCGTCACTGCTGACAGCAACCCCTGCAAACATTTGTTCATGGCACTCCAAGTGCTCTCGGCACGAGCCGTAACCTGGCTGGATCGGCTTGCTCCCGTTCATGACAGTGACCGCCAGCAGCGGCAGCCCCAGGGTTTCCCCCCAGCTGTACGACACACTGCCGCTCTCCAGCGTTCGCCAAGCGGAGCAGCAGGATCGTTTCCCCGACTTGGGGGAGCTGGACTCGCTCATCACTTTTTTCCGTAGCGGAAACGACAGGCTCGAAGCCTCACGGGTCATCGCTGCGAATGCCGAGTCGATCGTGGCCCGTGCAGCCAACAGAATCTTCGTGGGCGGCACCCCTCTCTCCTTTCTTGAGAGCCCTCTCACAACAGGAGAGGATCGAAAGTCAGGCGATGGAACACCCCTGGCGGCGGATCAAGTCGCCTTTGAGCAATCGGTCCGTACCTTCACCGGAGACAGCGGAACCACCAGACGCGGCAACTTTCTCTCCAGACTTCTGGAAGGAACAGGCGGTGATGCCGATGTGCGCGTGGTACTCCCCACCGGGTTCAACCCCATCAGCGTGGCCAAATACGGCCCGGCGTTCATGCGCAAATCTGTGCGCGACATGGGCTGGTTTCTTCGATATGTGGGCTATGCCCTCGTTGCAGGAGACCCGAGCATTCTCTCGGTGAACACCCGGGGACTTCGCGACATTCTTCTGAAAAACTGCTCGCTGACGGCGACCAATGTGGCGCTGCAGGAGATGCGTGCCGCGTCTGCCCAGCTGCTTCGAGAGTTTCCGGAAGCTCGCCGTCTCACCATCGACTGCTTCAACGTTCTCTTACAGGAACTGGCCGTCGCCACACCATCAACTCGGCAGAAGCCTGGAAGTGCCGTACGGCAGGGTCTGCAGCTGCCGGCGATCTATGCCCTAGCCGCCGAGTCCGCCCAGCGTTTTGAGATGCGTCCCGGTCTATCCGGTGCTGAAAAAGCAGAGGTGGTGAAAGCCGCGTATCGACAAGTTTTTGAACGGGACATCGCCAAGGGCTACTCCCAAACACCCTGTCGCGCTGAGGCAAGCCAGCTCTTGCAGGGCAAGATCTCAATGCGCGAGTTCATTCGCGCTCTGGGCCGAAGCAAGGAATATCGAAATCAGTTCTACGGACGTTTTGTCAACAGTCGCGTCGTGGAATTGGCTTACCGACATTTTCTCGGCCGCGGCATCAGTTCTCTCGAAGAATTCCGCAAAGCCTTTTCCATCGTCAGTTCTCAAGGTCTGAACGGACTCGTTGATGTCCTCGTCAACGGCAGTGAGTACGCCCAGACCTTTGGAGAGGAAACAGTTCCCTATCTGCGCGATCTCGGCGAAGAAGCCCAGGAAAGTGCGGGCTGGGGATCAAACCGTCGCTTGTTCCGGTTCAGCGCACCCTTCGAGGGGGCTCCTCAGTACGTCACCCTCTACGCCTCCTATCGCCAGCCTCTCGGGGATCAGCATGTCTACGGCGGAGGGAATGATCCCGTTGGCAACCAATACGGCGCGATCTTCCCCTCGTCAACGGCTTCGGTCGCAACGCGACCGGCACCCTTTGGTTACGACACCCGCCGACTGCTGGTCAGCAATGGCATGGCCCAGCCTGGTCAGATGGACAGCCCGCAATTCCGGGGAAGCCGCCCTCGCAAGGTCGGCCCAAGGGTCATGCGCCTCCAGCAGATCGCAACGGGTGGCGCCGCCGTTCCTCGCCGAGGGGGCCAGCCCAGCATTCGCAACACCGAATCCTCCACCCAGGCTGTGATCAAAGCGGTTTACGTGCAGGTTCTCGGAACAGCCGGCTACGCAGGAGAGCGACTCAGCTCAGAAGAAGCTCGACTCGAAAACGGAGACATCAGCCTGCGCGACTTCGTGCGATCCGTCGCCCGCTCTAACGCGTTCCGTCGTCGCTACTGGGAAGGTCTTTACATCACTAAAGCCATCGAAGTGATGCATCGCAGACTTCTGGGGCGACCCACCTTTGGTCGCTGGGAAATTGATGCTCTGTTTGATACCGCTGCCCGACAAGGCTTCTACGGTCTCGTTGATGCGTTGATCAACGGACAGGATTACAAGGATTGCTTTGGTGAGGACACCGTTCCCTACGAGCGATACATCACGCCAGCTGATCTGAACACGCGCCGGGCGCCCGCCCTGCGACGCCCCATCGATCTCACAGCTGTTGTCGACTTGGCCATGGGACGTCGTCCAGATTCAATCCGGGATGATCGCCTGCGCACAACGAACGATGTCACCAATAGAAATCTGAAGGGTCAAACGCAAAACATTGCTGGTCAGTGGCGTGCGGACGTGGGTTCCGTGCCAGCGTCCCAGTGGACGGCGCTGATGCGTCGCCGCCCACAGCGGGGCACGACGACATCAGGCTCTGCCGAGGAAGGCGCCAATTCCTGGAGTCGCACGCTCGACTCACGATTGACCCGAACCATCCAACAGGACCAGGGCAAGACAGGGCTTCCAGCGGCTTTACAGGTGGGGAACGCACTGGGCTTCCAGCGTCGCTCAGGACTGCCCGTGAAGCTCTCGCTCCCTGTCAATCCAAGCGAATCGGAGCTGAGAGAAGTTGCTGATGCCACGTATCGGCAGCTTCTTAACCGAGTGCCTCTTGAAAGCGAACGACTCATCACCAGCGAATCCCGACTGAGAGATGGCCAGATCGATCTCGAGGGATTCGTAGCAGCGGTCGCCACGAGTGAAGCTTTCCTGGAGAGACTTTCCAGAATGGCGCCTCTACGCGCTGCCACCGCAGCTGCGATGGCGCTGGTTGGCAGGGCATCCACTCCAGCAGAAACGAGTCGTTTCCTGGTCGTGAGAGCCGAATCAGGGCAAAGCGCAGCCGTTCAGGAGTTGCTCGAGCTTCGCTCCAAGCTGGGATTTGAGCCTTCTGAGGTTCCTGACCTCCGGGGTCTGAACTCACAGCCAGGCGTGCCCCAGTCAACACTGACCCGAACAGCCTCCCTCTACAGCGGAAATGCCGGACTCACACCACCGCCCAGACAAAGCTTGTAAGCCCTTCCCAACAGGCTTCTAGCACCTTTAATCAATAATCACGAAGACTTCAAATAACAAAGCCAGCGGTATCTTTACTGCTGGCTTTTTGATGCCTGACAATCAAAAACCGCGGATCTGAAAACGCTTCTCAAAGTGACAACCTTGCTTCTCGGTACCAAGGAATGAAGATCTGTTACCAGCACCAAACCTTGTTTGGCAGCTGCCTGAGAATCACATTCGATCGGCTTCACCTTTCAAGTGATGGCCGACTCCATCCCCGAAGGTCAACAGATACAACATCTGAGGCTTTCAAGCTCAGATCTCCACGATTTGAGCACCTGCGGCCATTAAGCTGCTCTCCGATCTCAGTCGAGATCACCACCACCACACACCGGATATCGGTCTCCTACGGGCGGCCGCTTGCTTCGAGGTAGAACTGCATGAGCATCGTCTCCAACTCGATCATCAACGCGGACGCCGAAGCCCGCTATCTGAGTCCAGGAGAACTGGACCAGATCAAGGCCTTCGTCGGCGGCGGACAACGACGTTTACGTGTCGCTCAGGTTCTCAGCGAGAGTCGTGAGCGCATCGTGAAAACCGCTGGCGGTCAGCTGTTTCAGAAGCGTCCTGACGTGATCTCCCCCGGAGGCAATGCCTACGGCGAGGAGATGACCGCAACCTGTCTGCGGGACATGGATTACTACTTGCGCCTTGTTACCTACGGGGTTGTCGCAGGTGATGTGACCCCGATCGAAGAAATCGGAGTGATCGGCGCCCGCGAGCTCTACCGCTCCCTGGGTACCCCTCTCGAAGCCATGGCTGAAGCGGTCCGTGAAATGAAGACCGTCGCCATGGGCATCCTCAGTGGTACCGACGCCGAGGAAGCTGGCTTCTACTTCGACTACGTGGTCGGCGCACTCGCCTGAATCACTGGACTTCACGCCCCTATCCGTCACTCCTGATCCATGCAAGACGCGATCACCAACGTCATCAACAAGTCCGATGTCCAGGGTCTTTACCTGGACACGACGTCCATGAGCAGCCTTGAGAACTATTTCGCCAGTGGTGAGCTGCGCGTCAAGGCTGCTGCCACCATCAGTGCCAACGCCTCATCGATCATTCGTGATGCTGTCGCCAAGGCGCTTCTTTATTCGGACATCACCCGTCCTGGTGGCAACATGTACACCACCCGTCGCTATGCAGCTTGCATCCGCGATTTGGATTACTACTTGCGCTATTCCACTTACGCCATGCTGGCTGGAGACACCTCCATCCTCGATGAGCGGGTGCTGAACGGTCTCAAAGAGACCTATAACTCTTTGGGAGTACCCATCGGAGCCACCGTCCAGGCCATTCAAGCCATGAAAGAGGTCACCGCCTCGCTCGTAGGCCCGGATGCTGGAAAGGAAATGGGTGTTTATTTCGACTACATCTGTTCCGGTCTCGGCAACTGAGATCGATGCGGTTGTTCAAAGTCACTGCCTGCATTCCAAGCCCTGAAAAGGTTCGGACCCAGCGCGAATTACAGAACACCTTCTTCACCAAGTGGGTTCCCTACGACAGCTGGTTCGCTGAACAACAGCGGATCCAAAAACAAGGTGGACGAATCATCAAGGTTGAGCTCTGCACTGGCTCACGCCAGGTGAACGTAGGGAACTGAAAGGAGCCTCGAACGTGTGCAAGCCCGGCCTTCGGTCGGGTTTTTTTTATGACCAATCCCCTTGCAAATCGTGCATAAAGCGCCTCAATACACTTAAACCTCGTTAATCCATTGAGCAGCCCGTCCGTGATGTCAAGGAGGAGTCGATCCTCACGATCGGGCAGCGTTAGGACACGCCAGATCCCCGAACAAGATTCAAGGGCGTTCTGGGAACGCCATCTCCCCCTCGATTGGTCGTCATGGCCCGCTGAAGCACGGCTCCTACTGACTCTGACTGCAATCTGGAGCCTCGCAGGCCTGCTGGTACTTGCCTCGGCCAGCTGGTGGGTTGCAGTGCGTGAGCAGGGTGAAGGTGCCTATTACGTCAAACGCCAACTGGTGTGGATGGCTGCCAGCTGGAGTCTGATGGCGTTCACAGCATCCACCAATCTCAGACGCTGGCTCAAGTTGGCCGGACCTGCCCTCTGGATTGGATGCCTGCTTATCGCTGCAACGCTGGTAATGGGAACCACAGTGAATGGCGCAAGTCGTTGGCTCGTGGTTGGCCCCGTCCAGATCCAGCCATCCGAACTCGTCAAGCCTTTTGTGGTGCTGCAAGCCGCCAACCTCTTCGCGCACTGGAAACGCACGGGCCTGGATCAAAAGCTGTTGTGGCTCAGCAGTTTTGCAGTGTTAGTCCTTCTGATCCTCAAACAACCAAACCTGAGCACGGCAGCCCTGAGCGGACTGTTGATCTGGTTAATGGCATTCTCAGCGGGCCTTCCACTGTTTCTACTGTTCGGAACAGCGATCGGAGGAGGCTTTCTAGGGACAGCAAGCATTCTGATCAACGAATATCAACGCCTGAGGGTGATTTCCTTCTTGAATCCTTGGCAGGACCCCCAGGGTGATGGCTATCAGTTGATCCAGAGCCTCTTAGCGATTGGGTCAGGAGGGTTGTTCGGGCAAGGGTTCGGCCTCTCCACACAAAAAATGCAATATCTGCCGATTCAGAGCACAGATTTCATCTTTGCTGTCTACGCCGAGGAATTCGGGCTCGTCGGCTCGCTGCTTCTTCTGCTCTTTCTGATGCTGATCGGCTACCTGGGCCTTCGCGTGGCAATGCGCTGCCGCAGCAATCAGGCGCGTCTAGTCGCCATCGGCTGTTCCACTCTGCTTGTCGGCCAGTCGATCATGAATGTGGCTGTAGCCTCCGGGGCCATGCCAACAACAGGCCTGCCTCTTCCCCTCATGAGTTACGGGGGGAACTCGCTGCTGTCGAGCTTCGTAATCGTGGGACTACTCATCCGCTGTTCGCTGGAATCCACCGGGCTGATCGGAGGCCGCGGCCAAAGAGCAACGAGTAGGTCTCTTCAGCGGCATTGATGCCCTTATCGATAGTCTTTAACTCTGCAATTTCCGGCCGACCGGCACGACCATCGCTTTCCTCGAACTAGCTCTTTCCGACCTGGCACGAAATGGTGAGCTGCTGCTGAATCAAGCCCTGCAACAACCGGGACCCCTGAGCCTCGGCATTGTTCTGATCGGTGGAGCCCTCACCAGCCTCGGCCCCTGCTCCCTCTCCCTTCTTCCGGTCACCCTCGCTTATCTGGCAGGTTTTGAAGGTCGACAAGCCCCATGGCAACGCAGCCTGGCTTTTTCAGCCGGAATTGTTGCTGCGCTGGTGATGCTCGGAAGCCTCAGCGGTTTGTTGGGTGGAATCTATGGCCAGGTTCCTGGCCTGATCCCAACCTTGGTGGCGGGGCTGGCCATTGTGATGGGCCTCAATCTTCTGGGCATGATTCGAATTCCACTGCCCGCCGGACCTGACCCCATGGCCTGGAGCAAGCGGGTCCCCGCACCTCTGGCTCCCCTGGCAGCTGGTCTGGCCTTTGGCCTGGCGGCCTCACCCTGCACAACCCCCGTTCTGGCCGTTCTGCTGGGCTGGATCGCGAGCACGGGCAATGTTGTTGTTGGCATTCTGTTCCTAAGCAGCTTCGGGATCGGCCAGGTCCTGCCCTTGCTGCTGGCAGGCAGCGTGGCAGCCTCCTTGCCGAAGTTGATGGCACTTCGGTCCGTGAGCCAATGGATCCCGAGCATCAGCGGAGCCGTGCTGATCACAGTGGGATCGCTCACGCTGCTTTCGCGACTGGTCTGACAATGCGTGCTTTGAGTCGCTTACTGGCGATCCTTTCGGATCTACGCCTGGCCATTGTTCTGCTGCTACTCATCGCGGCGGCGAGTGCTGTGGGGACGATCCTTCCTCAACAAGAAGCCCCTGAGCTTTATCTGGAACGGTTCAATTCCGATCCGTGGCTTGGAGTGATCAACGGTGACCAGATGCTGGCCTTTCAGCTGGATCATCTTTACTCAAGCGTGTGGTTTCTGATCTTGCTGGCCTGGCTCGGTGTGGCCCTGATGCTTTGCAGTTGGCGCAGGCAATGGCCGGCTTTACAAGCAGCGATGCGTTGGATCGATTACACCCGCCCGCGTCAGCTCAGCAAGCTGGCCCTTGCGGAAACTGTCAGCTGTGAAAGCAGCGATGGAGCACTATCCAGCCTTGCCTCAGAGCTGAAATCACAGGGCTGGGAGGTCAGGCAGCATCAGGATCGCTTAGCAGCGCGCCGCGGCGTCGTGGGACGGGTCGGCCCTCTGCTAGTTCACACGGGCTTGGTGTTGTTGCTGATCGGCGCTGCCTGGGGAGCCCTCGCCGGTCAGCGTCTGGAACGTTTTCTGGCACCAGGACGCTCTCTGGATCTTCTCGATCCTGCAGGAGCCAATCGACTGAGCCTCACTCTCGAGCAATTTTCGATCACGCGTGACCCTGCCGGACGCCCCGAGCAGTTCCAGTCCACGCTGACCCTTTCACCACCGGGAAAGGAGGAAGAGCTCCGAACAATCAGCGTGAACCATCCACTCCGCTATCAGGGAATGACGGTGTACCAAGCCGACTGGTCCTTGGCAGCAATCACGGTGCAGATCGGCAGGAGTCCGATGCTGCAGCTCCCTCTCAGCACATTCCCGGAGCTGGGAGACCAGATTTGGGGACTTGTTCTACCGACGCGTCCGGACGGGAGTGAACCCGTCTTTTTAAGCACCAGCAGTGAGCAGGGTCCGGTGCAGGTCTTCGACGCGAACGGTGCACTTCTCAGCAATTTGAGACCCGGAGGCGAAGGAGCCGACGTGAGGGGTTTGCCCCTAAGGGTGATCGACATTCTTCCCGCAAGTGGTCTTTTGCTCAAACGTGACCCCGGCGTTCCCCTGGTCTATGCCGGCTTTGCCATCACGCTCCTGGGTGGAGCGCTCAGCATGGTTGCGACGCGTCAGATCTGGGTCATCAGCGACAGCACGCATCAGCGCCTGCATATCGGCGGGCTTTGCAATCGAAACCTGCTGGGTTTCGCAGCGGAACTGCCCCAACTGATCAACAGGCTTGACGTGTCCCATGGCTGACACGCACCACGGTATGGACATTGCCTCTTGGATAGAAATCAGCTTCAAGCTGCATCCAAACCGGGTCGCAGGCTGACACCAGATCATCAAGGATCCGGTTGGCCACCTCTTCATGGGAGATGGAGCGATCGCGGTAACCGTTCACATACAGCTTGATCGCCTTCAGCTCAACGACGCGTGGGCCAGGCTGGTAGAGAAGCCTCAAAACAGCGAAATCTGGATACCCCGAAAAAGGACAGAGGCAAGTGAATTCAGGCAATTCAATCGAGACCTCATAGGGCCTACCAGGCCGAGGGTTGTCGAAGCAGATCAACTGGGCCTCGGCAATCGCTCGCTCGCCATAGAGAGGAGTTCGGGTCGTTTCTGCAGGAGATGCGCCCATAGCAGGCATCAGAAGCAACGGTTTGTAAAGAACCTAAATCCCAACGGGAGAGGGGCAAACCCATCAGAGCGAGACATTTACGGAATCTCTTCCAACTAAAAGCCGCAAAGTGTTCACTATGAACATCGGTTTTGAGATAGAACTGCATCGAAGGACAAAACGTTGAGCTCAGGCAACGGTCATGCGTCGCCTTTCCAGCCGGAAGTAGCCACTCGCGCGGCGAAGCAACGCTCCTTCCCACGAAGCGGCCCGATCACTGATCGGGACAACCACCATCCCCTTCGAGGCCCATCTCATGACTATGACTACTCTTCAACGCACATACCGCGGCATCGCCTACGACCCAGCCCAGCACGAACAGCTGAGCGACAGCCGAGTGGAGCACACCTACCGCGGAAGCCACTACGAGGCTCCTCTGCACCACCAAGCCGCTGAGAGCGCCACGGTTGAACTGCACTACCGCGGCAGCGTCTACCAGCACAGACAGCACCAGGCCAAATCCTGATTCGGTATCAAAACGAACAACGATTGGACCATAGACCAGTCGTAATGGGTATAGACCGAGCCCTTTTTATGGATCTCCAATTGTTGGCAGATGGCCTCTCTTTTCGATTGACCCCTGCCAGCATTCACGGAATTCTCTGGCTCCAAACACACTTTGAGTCAAAGCACTGGGAGCTTCTGGCCAACGGACTTGTCACAGTGTCTCGAATGGATGCTGAAGCCCTCTGGCAGGACGCCACCGGAGCAGGATTAAATATCGACCCTCTTCCAGCCCTCTCACCCTCCCGGTGAGTCAGACCTGATTCACAATTGATTGCCCGAAGATCTCGTCATGAAAAAAGTCGAAGCCATTATTCGCCCATTCAAGCTTGAAGATGTGAAGCTCGCTTTGGTCAATGCGGGAATTGTCGGCATGACTGTGAGTGAAGTGCGCGGATTCGGTCGGCAGAAGGGGCAGGTCGAGCGCTATCGGGGTTCCGAGTTCACTGTTGAATTTCTTCAGAAGCTCAAGGTTGAAGTGGTCGTTGACGACGCAAGGGTGGACACGGTCGTGACCGCCATCGCTGAAGCCGCGAAAACTGGCGAGATCGGCGATGGAAAAATCTTCATCTCTTCCGTTGAAACAGTGGTTCGAATCCGGACCGGCGACCGTGACGGGGCTGCACTCTGAGGCAAGCGTTAACGGTTTAGCGTTGCTGTCACCTCTCCCTCTATCACATCACGGGTGACCGAGGGATCACCTGAGCCGCTCAGCCACAACAAATATTCGTGATTACCAGCAGGTCCGGTGATTGGTGATCCCACAAGCCCTCGTGCCCTCCAGTCCAGGGCATTGCCTGCGGCAATCACATGGGTAATGGCATCGCAATGCGCAGCTGGGTCGCGAACAACGCCACCTTTCCCCACGCGGTCCCGCCCTACCTCAAACTGCGGCTTCACCAGCAGCACAGCATCACACCCGCACCACCGATCACCTTGGTCATCTACCTGCAGCAGGCCGGAAAGAGCCGGAAGCACAAGATGTAGAGAGATGAACGAGACATCGGCCACGGCGAGTGTGGGCCTGGGATCATCCTCAGCGAAGAGCTGTTCCGGAATCAGACGTCGCAAATTGGTGCGTTCCTGCAACACCACACGTTGATCGGTGCGAAGGCTCCAGGCGGTTTGTCCATACCCAACATCGATGCCGTAGACACGGCGAGCTCCATGCTGAAGAAGGCAATCGGTGAAGCCACCGGTCGAAATTCCTCCGTCCACACACACACGTCCCTGCACCTCAAAGGGGAAAGCCAGCAGCGCGGCAAGAAGTTTCTCCCCTCCCCGTGAAACAAATCGAGGCGGCTGTTCCACGCGAACAACCATGTCTTCAGCCACTTCAAAACCGGGTTTTTCCAAGCGCTGACCATGGCGATCGCGCACCTTCCCCGCACGAATCAACTGTTGCGCCTGCTGACGGGATGCCGCCAGGCCCAGCGTCAGCAAATGCAGATCTAGCCGTTGTTTTCGGGGCACAGCTTCATAAAAGCAGAGTTCAAATCCGAACAAAGTCATGGGGTTCAGCGATGAACCGATTGATGTCCGAGAGGATCGTCGCGAGCCGCCCCACGGACATGTCCGCCAAGCAGCCCCCCCACCGCCGCTGCCACAACAACAGCAACGTTCTGGAGCTCCTACATCCTGGAACCTTCGTCACGATCGACAATCATCCCAATGATCTCCCCCCTTTCCAGGTGATCGAGTGCAGCGGAGGTTTTTGCTTGGTCCGGCAGCAATCTTGGGGCCAGCATGTGCAGTGGGAGGTTGAGCACCGTCGCCTACGTTCGGCTTAAAACTCCGACGTCGCCGTATGGTCATGGATTGACCGTTCGTCTGCGAGCCCTTGATCGAGCGCTACACCCTGCCCGAGATGGGCGCGATCTGGACCGACCGTGCCAAATATCAGAGTTGGCTCGATGTGGAGGTCGCGGCCTGTGAAGCCAACTGCTCACTAGGGCGCGTCCCGGAGCCTGCAATGGAGGAGATCCGCAACAAAGCGGCCTTCGAACCGGAACGGATCCTCGAGATCGAAGCCGAGGTGCGTCACGACGTGATCGCGTTCCTCACCAATGTGAATGAGCATGTCGGGGATGCCGGGCGGTATATCCACGTGGGCATGACCAGCAGTGACGTACTGGATACCGGCTTAGCCCTTCAGCTCAAAGCTTCGGTGGCGCTGTTGAGACAGGAACTGATGGCCCTGGATCAGGCCATCGCCGTGCTGGCGAAAGCGCACAAGAGCACGGTGATGATCGGCCGCTCCCACGCGATTCATGGTGAACCCATCACCTTCGGCTTCAAGCTCGCAGGCTGGTTAGCAGAAACCCGTCGCAATGCTGAGCGACTCGAACGCCTCGAACAGGATGTGGCTGTGGGCCAGGTGAGTGGCGCCATGGGCACCTACGCGAACACCGACCCGGAGGTGGAACGACTCACCTGTGAACGTCTTGGCCTGAACCCCGACACGGCCAGCACGCAGGTGATCTCACGCGATCGTCATGCGGACTACATCCAGACCCTCGCTCTGGTGGGAGCAAGCCTCGACCGGTTTGCGACCGAAATCCGCAATCTCCAGCGCACCGATGTGCTCGAAGTGGAGGAAAGCTTCGCCAAGGGGCAGAAAGGCAGTTCAGCCATGCCTCACAAACGCAATCCGATCCGCAGTGAGCGCATCAGCGGCCTGGCAAGGGTACTGCGCAGTTATGTCGTCGCTGCACTTGAGAATGTTGCTCTTTGGCATGAACGGGACATCAGCCACAGCTCCACCGAACGGATGATGCTTCCGGACTGTTCGGTCACGCTGCATTTCATGCTCAGGGAGATGACGGCTGTGGTGGCCGGTCTTGGCGTTTACCCAGACAACATGCGCCGCAACATGAATGTTTATGGGGGTGTGGTGTTCAGCCAGCGAGTCCTGCTCAGCCTTGTCGATGCCGGAATGAGCCGGGAAGACGCCTACCGAGTGGTGCAGCGGAACGCACACAGCGCCTGGAATACCGAGGGGGGCAATTTCCGCGCCAACCTCGGCGGAGATCCTGAGGTCACCGCAAAACTCAGCCCCCAACAACTGGAGAACTGCTTCAGCACAGAGCTGCATCAAGCCAACCTGGGGGTGATCTGGGACCGGCTGAAGCTCTGATGAGATGACGGCATCATGTTCTGGACCCCTTACGCAGACTGGATCTATGTGGTGGTGAGCGTCAGCGGGATGCTGCTGATCATTGCCCTTGTGCTGAGGCCCGACTCGAACTCATGACCAATCCGACGCGCATCGAACACGACAGCATGGGGAGCGTGCATGTTCCTGAGCAGGCGTTATGGGGTGCTCAGACCCAGCGCTCCTTAAAGAATTTCGCCATCGCCGAGGATCGGATCCCCACCCCACTGATTCATGCGCTCGCTCGCATCAAGCAGGCAGCGGCGATAGTGAATGCGCGACATGGTCTGATCAGCAACGACCAATGCGACTTGATTGTTGAAGCCGCGGCCGCAATCGCCGAAGGGCGCCACGACGCTCAATTCCCTCTGAGGGTCTGGCAAACCGGCAGCGGCACGCAGACCAACATGAACCTCAACGAGGTGATCAGCAATCTGGCATCGCTGCGTGCTGGGGAGGCTCTCGGCAGCCATCGGCCCATCCATCCGAATGATCACGTCAACCGTTCTCAGTCCACGAACGATGCCTTCCCGGCCGCCATCCATGTGGCAGCAGCTGAAGGGATCAGCCGCCGCCTTCACCCGGAACTGCAACAGCTGAAAGAGGCCTTTGCCACCAAAGCGAACGACTGGGCATCCATCGTGAAGATCGGCCGCACCCACCTTCAGGATGCAGTGCCGCTCACACTCGGCCAGGAAGCATCCGCCTGGAGAGATCAGATCGAAACCGCAGCGCGACGCATCGACACCAGCCTGGAGGAAATCCTGCCTCTGCCCCTGGGAGGCACAGCGGTGGGAACCGGGCTCAACGCCCCCGAAGGCTTTTCCATCGAGGCGGCAGCGGAGCTCAAGCGGCTCACAGGCCTCCCCTTCAGCACAGCCCCCAACAAGTTCGCCGTGATGGCCAGCCACGATGGACTCGTCAACACCATGGGACAACTCAGGCTTTTGGCCGTCAGCCTGCTCAAGATTGCCAATGACATCCGCCTGCTGGCATGCGGTCCAAGAGCCGGGCTCGCCGAACTGCATCTTCCGGAGAACGAACCTGGGAGTTCGATCATGCCGGGCAAGGTCAATCCCACCCAGTGCGAAGCGATGGCGATGGTCTGCACCCAGGTGATCGGCCTTGACGTGGCGGTAGCGATGGCCGGCGCGGGTGGTCATCTGCAGATGAATGTGTACAAACCGCTTATCGGCTTCAACCTGCTGCAGTCCATCACCCTGCTCACTGATGCCTGTCACTGTTTTCGGGTGGCCATGGTTCAAGGGATTGAACCCAACCGCACCCGCATCCAGAGAGATGTGGAACAGTCTCTAATGCTCGTCACCCCGCTCACCCAGGTGATTGGATACGACAAAGCCAGCGCGATTGCCAAGTACGCGCACGAACAGGGGATGGACCTCAGGAGTGCAGCACTCGACCTGGGTTACGTCAGTGCTGAAGAATTCGATCGCGTCGTCGACCCAGCCTCCATGGCCTCTCCAAAGGGCTAAGAGTGTTTCGCGGGGAGATCAGGCAGCCCTCTCGGTAGCTGGATTCAACGACTCCGATTCCGCCGCCGCAGCCTTGAGCAAATCATCCGCTTCCGCCACAGGGAAACGATTGATCGCTTTCAGAGCCTGACGGGCATGGCTGCGCAGCTGCTCGCTGATCGCCTCGCAATAGGGCACCTGCGCCAGCAGATCAATGGTGCGTCGCATGATCCGCACCACATCACCTTCATCCAGCGAGGTACTGGCGATCAGATCATTCCAGGCCACACCGCGGGCCCAGGCCTCCACCAGTCCCATGAGTTCAGGCTCCCACCATGCGGGGACAACAACCTGGTGACGTTCCTGAACCCGCAGCAGTTCCCGGCGGATTCCCGAGAGGTCATGAAGCGCCTCTTCCGCCCGCGGCGGCGGTGGAAAGCCACTCCAGAGGTCAGGGCGGTTGACTTCGGTGCTGATGGCTTCAAACACCGCTGCAAGCTCCGCCGGAGGCAGATCATCAAGATGGCCACTCATCAGCGCGAGACCGAGCCAAAGCTCGTTGTCGCCTCGTAGAGCCGCCACGGTTCTGCCGATTTCGGTGGGCACAAGGTCGTCGAGAGCACCGAAGTGCTGAAGGATCTCCATCAGGGCGAGGAATGTCTCCCAGTGCCGATTGGCACGGTGATGGAGCAGTTGCTGCCGCTCGGTGATCTCCAGTTCCAGCTCTTCCATGCGACGCCGATGCTTCTTGAGCTGCTTGCGATCCCCCCAACGATGGGCTGGATGGGTTTCCAGCTCAGCTTCAAGCTCTTGAACGGACTGCATCTGAGTCAGAACCTCCCCGGCGAGGTCGTACTGGGGCGTGGTCATGTCATGGCGTTGGGCCATGTGCCCCACAGCAAGAGCGAGGCCACCGCTGTGCTGATCTCCATGGCGAAGCTCTCCAGCACGCCCCAGATCAGGGGTCCGCAGCCCCTCCACCTGCAGACAGCTCAGTTCGGCATGCAGGCTGACCACTGCCTGACAGGGGAGCAGAAGCCAGACGTTGTCGTTGGTGAGGCAAAGAAGAAGCGGAAACTGACCGGGGCCCTCGCACTTCTCGACGATCACCGCCGGGGTGACTCCACCGCGCAACTGCGGAGACTTAAGACTGACCAGCGTGCCAACACTGGCAAATTGAAGCGCCAGCGTGAGCTCATGGGCGAGGGTCTCCTCGGCCTGCTGTTGAAGGATGCGCAACAGGCGCCTTTCCTCACGGAGACGGCCGCGCAATTTTTCATAGTCTTCAAAATCTTCCCAGGGCACATCACCGGCCGTTCCCTGCAACTGTCCGAGCTGAAGACGCAGCTGCTGAAGAATCTCCTCCTCCTCAACTAGATCGAGGCTGGCCAGATAGCGGCCGAAACTTCGTTCGACCAGCTCCCGTGCCTTGGCCAAATCGTGGCGCTGCAACAGGTTGAGCACCATGCCGTAGCTGGGTGTGAACTGACTGACGAGAGGATCAGCCGGGCTTGTGGCCAGCTGTCCCGCCTCTCGCACCCCTTCAAAACGACTCTGCACCGTCACCACATAGCCCTTGGAATCAAGGCCCCGCCGACCGGCACGACCGGCCATCTGCAGGAATTCGCTAGCCATCAGCGGCCGGTGGCCCCGCTCGGTGCGCTTAGAGAGTGCGGCAATCACGGTGCTGCGCGCAGGCATGTTGATCCCGGCCGCCAGGGTTTCCGTGGCGAACACGACCTTCACCAACCCCTGCTGGAACAATTCTTCAACCAGCTCTTTCCACGCTGGCAACACCCCAGCGTGGTGAGCCGCGATGCCCCGCAGGAGCGCATCAGCATGCAAGCCATCGCGCACGGCTTCGGGATTGGCCGCTGCGTAGGCCTTGAAACGTTCACGGATGCGTGCCTGCTCAGACTCGTTGACCAGACACTGCACCCCGAGATCGCGCACGGCCTTGTCACACCCCCGGCGACTGAAAATGAAATAGATCGCCGGCAACATCTCCCGTTCAGCCATCTGAGCCACGACGAAACTGATTGGAGGCGGCTCTGGCTGGGGAGGGCGTTGTGAACGTCCCTTGCGCTTGTTTCCCTTTGGAGCACGCCACACCTTGCAGTTGGGATGCAGGCCGGTGCCTTGGTCATTCAGCAACGGATGCAGTCCCTTGGCACTGCAGAAACTGAACTGGAGGGGAACGGGTCTGAAATCGCTGTGCACCAGATGCGTGGGTCCATGGACCCGTTCAATCCAGTCGGTGAGCTGACCGGCATTGGCAACGGTGGCGGAAAGCGCCACCAGCTGCACCGGCAGTGGGCAGTGAATGATTGACTCCTCCCAGACCGTGCCGCGCTGGGAATCGTTCATGTAGTGGCATTCGTCGAGCACCACCGCCTCCACATCCGCCAACGGGTCGTCGGACTCATCAGCCTCCGCATAAAGCATGTTGCGGAAGATCTCCGTGGTCATCACCACGATCGAAGCCTCACGGTTCACGCTGAGGTCACCGGTCATCAAACCGACGTTGTCGGCTCCAAACTGCTCACGGAAGTCGCGCAGCTTCTGATTGGAAAGGGCCTTGAGAGGCGTGGTGTAAAAAACCTTCTGGCCATGGGCAATGGCTCGGTAGATGGCGTATTCACCCACGAGGGTCTTGCCGGATCCCGTTGGGGCGCTCACCACAACGGAATGCCCCTGATTGAGGGCATCAATCGCCTCCAGCTGGAAGTCATCCAGCGGGAAGGGGAAGAGTTGCGCCGGATCAGGGGATCCCACACTGGCGGGCTGTGAAGCCTGGGGAGCCTGATCCATCATGGAGTGATCTTAGGGACGCTTTCGCCACAGGGCCGCCAGGAGACTGCCCAGTAGGGAGTGCATCACGGCTGAGATCGCACCTGGAAGGGCGGTAAGCGGACTCGCGAAGCCACCGGATCGAGCCAGCACAACCGCCAGTCCGGAGTTCTGCATTCCGACTTCAATGCTGATGGTGCGGCGCACTGCCCTGGGTTCACCCAGAAGTGCCGGCAGCAAGAAGCCGAGCAGGAAACCACCACCGTGAAGAAGAGCCGTGGCCAGCACAAGCAGACCTCCCTGACGCAGAAGCACCTCGCGCTGACTGCCCACGATTCCGGCGACAATCAAGGCGATCGCCACAACCGCCAGCGGCGGCATCACAGGCTGCACTCTGGCTGCCAGTCGGGGCAACCCCTGCTTGATCGCCACGCCGACCGTGACCGGAACCAACACCACCTGCAGGACATTCACCAGCAGAGTCCAGCCATCCACTGGGACGTAGCGCCCCGCCAGTGCACTGGTCAGCAGGGGCGTCACCACAACGGCAAGAAGGGTGCTCAGGGATGTCATCACCACCGACAGCGCCACATCGGCCCGGGCGATCAAAGCCACCACATTGCTGGCTGTCCCTCCTGGGCAGCACCCCACCAGAATCAACCCAACCGCCAGAGGCGGCTCCAGCTTCAGGGCCCAAGCCAGCGATGCAGCAAGAGCAGGCATCACCAGAAACTGAGCTCCCACACCGATCAGGGCAGCTCGCGGCGGAATCATGGCCCGGCGGAAATCAGCCGGAGAAAGCCCCAGCCCCATGCCCAGCATGATCAGCGCGAGAGACCAGACGATCACCGGGCCTGCCACCCAGGTGAACAAGTCGGGCTGCAGCAGTGAGAGCAACGCTGCCAGCAGGGTCCATAAAGGGAAGAAAAGAGTGAAGCGCTCCAACCCCATAACCGCTTCCGATGGAAACGGCAGCAAATTCACCCTCACTCTGCAGGGCGACCGGGGCTCAAAGTAGAGACCATGACTGTCCCACCCACCCGCCGTCGACGACTGCGCACCTGGGAGCCATCCCTGGATGGCCAAGGCCTGCACCCCGTGGTCGACAGCGTGGCGGGCCCAGCCCTGGTGGATCTGGCCAGCAATGACTACCTCGGGCTCAGCCACCACCCAAAGCTGATCGCCGCGGCCGAGGCCGAATTGCAGCGCAGTGGTGTCGGTGCCGGTGGCTCCAGGCTTGTCACAGGAAGCAGGCCCGTGCATGACCGTCTTGAGTCAGCCCTGACCAGTTGGCTGCAACGCGACAGGGTGTTTCTGTTCCCGAGCGGATTTCAAGCGAACCTCGCCGCGGTCCTGACCCTGGCCAACCGTCACACCACGGTGCTGGCGGATCGCTTGATCCACCATTCGCTGCTGGTGGGAGTGCAGGCCAGCGGAGCCCAGCTGAAGCGCTTCGCCCACAACGATCTCCACGCTCTGCACCAGCAACTTCAGGCATGTCGCAGCCAGCGCCAGGACGCACGCCTGGTGGTGATCAGCGAAAGCCTGTTCAGCATGGAGGGCACCAGCCCGGACGTACCGGCCCTGGCCGCACTCTGTCGGAACTATGGCGCCAGCCTGCTTCTAGATGAAGCCCATGCTCTCGGGGTCCTTGGATTTGAAGGGCGAGGGCTTGGCCTGGGCCTGGAGGGCATCACCATGATCAGTGGCACCTTCGGCAAGGCCTTTGGAAGCGGTGGAGCCTTCATCGCCTGCGGCCGAGAGCAGGCCGACGCTCTGCTGCAGACCAGCGGAGCATTCCGCTACACCACAGCCCTGGCGCCACCCCTGGCAGCTGCTGCTCTGGCTGCATTGGACCTTCTGAAAGGCCACCCCTGTTGGGGATCGGACCTCGTGAAAAAGAGCAATCGTTGGAGACATCGCCTGGAAGCCCAGGGCTGGTCCCGTCCCGCCGGGATTGGACCGATCCTGCCGCTGCTGGTGGGGGGTGATCAGCCAACGCTGGAGTACCAGCAACGGCTGGAGGCAGCAGGGGTTCTCACCGTTGCCATCCGCCCGCCAACCGTTCCGGAGGGAACGGCCCGTCTGCGACTGGTGCTGCATCACCGCCAGTCTGATGAGGCCCTGGACGCGTTGGTGAACGCCCTTGGGCACGGCGACCTCCGGTCATGAAACAGGTCATTGCGATGCATGGATGGAGCTCTGATGGCACCGTCTGGGCTCCGTGGCAGCGATCCTTCCAGCGCCATGGATGGCACTGGATCAATGGAGAACGTGGTTATGGCGGCCGTAGCCCTGTCGCTCCCGCCTGGAGTGAATCACCCGATGACGCAACGCCGCAGCGACGGGCGGTCATCGCCCACTCCCTTGGATCGCATCTGCTGGACGCCGCCGTGCTGGCCCAGGCCACAGACGCCGTGCTGCTGGCCAGCTTCGGACGCTTCGTTCCCGAAGGACGGCAGGGACGTGCGTTGAGGGCTGGGCTTGAAGGCATGAGACGCGCGATTGGGAGTCCCGAAGAAGCCGCCATGCTGCAAACGTTTCTGCAGCGCGCTGCCGCGCCCACGGATGTCACCGCTCTGCCACCCAGCCCTGGCATGCAGGGCCTTACAGCTGCAGGACGGGAACGACTGCGAGCCGATCTCGACCATCTGACCACCACCGCAGGGCTCCCACCAGGTCTGCCGAGGACCGCCCGCGTGCTGATCGTGGAAGCAGCATCTGACGCCATCGTGGTTCCGGAAGCGAGCAAGTGCCTGCTCAGCGAACTCAACAATCTTCTTGAGGAGGCACCCGAGCACTGGTGCCTCCCCAACATGGGACACGCACTGCTGATGCCGGACCTGCTCATTCACGTCAGAGAGTGGCTGGATCAGGACATCGGGCCACCCGGATGAAACCGACCACCTGGCAAGACCGCGTTCTGCGGGGATTCGATCGCGCGGCCGAACGGTATGACCGATCGGCAGGACTGCAACGCTCGGTGGCCTGGCGACTGGCCCAACTCACTCGGCGGGAAGGGATCCCCGAGGGTCTCTGGGTTGATCTAGGGACCGGGACCGGTCATCTTGCAACAGCGCTGGAGCAACTGCATCCAGGCCACAAGGTGCAGCGTCTTGATGGCAGTCAGGCGATGCTGCGCGGTCATCCTGACGAAGCCGAGGTTTTGCACTGGGATCTCACGACGGGGCTGCCGGATTGGAGCGAGGCTCCAACCCTTCTCGCCTCGAGCTTCTGCTTGCATTGGCTTCCTGAACCGCAGCGTTGTCTGCAGCAGTGGATCCGGCGGTTGTCCCCTGATGGGCTCCTGGCGGTTGCCCTTCCGGTGGAGGGATGCTTCCCCCAGTGGCATGAAAGCGCCAGGCGCTGCAGGGTGCGCTGCACTGCTCTGCCCTTCCCTTCCACTGACGCGTTACTGAGAACGATCCCAGCGCAACAGCTCCGCATGACGCACCGGGTGTCCTACACAGTATCGTCATCGAGCCTGCCATTACTGCTCAAGCCTCTGCGCCGGATTGGGGCTGGCACCAGCCCTCAATCACCCCTTCCACTGCGTGACTGGCGTCGTCTTCAGCACGAGTGGAGCGACCGCCAGAATGACGGCCAGCTAAGACTCACCTGGGTGATCCAATTGCTGCTGATTCGCGGATGAATCCAGGTTCTGATCCTCTCCGACTCGTGGTCTGCGGCACCGACACTGACGTCGGGAAGACCGTCGTGAGTGCGTTGCTGGTTCAGGGACTGGAGGCCACGTACTGGAAGCCGGTGCAGAGCGGACTGGAGGGAGGCGGCGATCGCCAGAGAGTGGTTGATCTGCTGGAACTGCCCGAGCACCGCTGGATCCCAGAGGCTTACGCCTTCAAGGCTCCGGTCTCGCCCCATTGGGCGGCGGAGCTTGAGAACACGGTTCTCGAACCGGCAATGCTCCAGTTGCCGCCCAGCGGGTCCAACCCTCTGGTGGTGGAGACGGCCGGAGGTCTGCATGTGCCGCTTACCCGCACCTGGAGTCAGATCGACCAGCTGCAGCACTGGAATCTCCCGGTGGTTCTGGTCTGCCGCAGCGGCCTGGGCACGCTCAATCACACCCTGCTGAGTTTGGAAGCCTTGGCAAGCCGAGGGATTCCCGTGCTCGGACTGATCCTCAACGGTCCACTGCATGCTGATAACCCTCGAACTCTGGAAGATCTGGGGAAAGTTCCAGTGCTGGCAGAGCTACCTCCCCTCCACCCACTCAGCGCAGAGACACTCAAATCTGCATGGCAGAAGCAGGGACTGGGCCTTAAGTTCAGGGCGACGATGAATCGCCCGGATCGCCGATGACCAGCCGCCAGACCTGGGCCACTGTGGCCGTTGCCCTGCTTTGTGGTGGCATCCTTGTGCTGTTCACGGATGTTGAGGTTCAGCTGGTGCGCTGGTTCAACTGCGGACCAATCGCCACCCAGGGGGAACGGGATAGCGAGGTCTGCCGCTGAACACTCCCTCTGCGGTTCAACCCATGGGCCTGGAGCGAATGGGACAGCTGCCAAGCATGAGGGCAACGTTACGAACGGCCATGGTCAAGGGCCAACCCTGGCGGAGCTGTTCGTGAATCTGTTCCACCTGAGAAGGGGACCATCCACGCATCTCAAGCCGTGCCTTCATCGAGGGCCATCCCCCTTCAAAAAAGATGCTGCGACAGCCCTCGCTGCCTTCCTGGCATCGGGGCTGGGAGTTCGGGGGATCCACAAACCGCCTCGACTTGGGCTGTCCATAACGGCGGCTTCCTTCAATGAAGGCCATTGATGCACCATCCGGACGCCAACTCATGATGACAACAGGCAGTCGCGCGTGCCCAGTGTCTCGGAACCACCACCCCAACCTCTGGCCACCCTTCACATCCATCACCACCACTCCGCCACTCGAGCAGGTGGTGCGAGGAGAAGGGGCCTTGCTGCACCGTGCAGAAGGTGAACCCCTCATCGATGCGATCAGCAGCTGGTGGGTGACCCTGCATGGCCATGCACACCCAGTGGTGGCGGCAGCCATCGCCGAGCAGGCTGCCACGCTCGAGCAAGTGATCTTCGCGGAATTCACCCATCCCCAGGCCGAACGGCTCGCACAGCGACTCGCTCAGCACACCGGCCTCGATCGCGTGTTTTTCTCGGATAACGGATCCACTGCGGTGGAAGTGGCTCTGAAAACGGCAGTGCAGTGGTGGCACAACCGCGGAGAGCCTCGCCAACAGCTGATCGCTTTTGACGGGGCGTATCACGGTGACACCTTCGGCGCGATGGCTGTTGGAGCCCGCAGTCTGTTCAGCGAACCCTTCGATCAACTCCTCTTCCCCGTCGCGCGGGTGCCCTGGCCGCACACGCACTGGGACGACGACGCGGTGGACCGACGCGAACAGAACGCCTTGACGGCTCTGGAGCAAGCGCTGACCACACCCACAGCCGCCGTGATCCTTGAACCGCTGGTCCAGGGAGCCGGAGGAATGCGCATGGTCCGTCCTGGCTTTCTTCAAGCCGTGGAACAACTGGTTCGCCAGGCAGGGAGTTTGTTGATCGCCGATGAGGTGCTGGCGGGCTTTGGACGATGCGGCACCCTGCTTGCATCCCAGCGGGCAGGCATCCACCCCGATCTGGTCGCGCTCTCCAAGGGACTCACCGCCGGATTCCTACCCATGGGGATCACAATGGCCACAGAGGCGATCTTTGAGGAATTCCTGGGGAGCGATCCCACCCGAACGCTTTGGCATGGTCACAGCTTTACAGCCAATCCTTTGGGCTGTGCAGCCGCCAATGCCAGTCTGGACCTGCTTGAAGCCGAGCCAGAAAAATATCAGCAGTTTCAGGACAGGCACCAGCCCCGTCTGGAACACCTGGCCCGCCACCCGAAGGTTCAAAGACCAAGGCTGTGCGGAACGATTGCAGCCTTCGACCTTGTGACCGATGGCAGCCAGGGGTACCTCAATCCCGCTGGAAAAATCTTGCGCGGCCTGGTGCGGGAGCACGGGGTGCTGATCCGTCCTCTTGGGGATGTGGTGTATCTACTGCCCCCGCTGTGCATCAGCGATGCTCAGCTGGATCAGTGCTACGAGGGCATCGAGAGCGGACTTGACGTCCTCAGGGCCCAAGCCTGAGGGCTGCTTCCACATCCGCCCGTGACAGTCCGTAAGGAAACGAGCAGGACCTCGCTGGCTGGGAAGACGTCCAGGTCACACCCAGGTCCTCCTGAGCAAGCCTTAAGCGGGCGCTCCATCCAGGCTGCTCCCAGATCCAGTCACAGGGATCGTCCTCACTGCGTCCAGCCCCCAAAACCCGCAGCCATTCTTCAAGAGCCCGCAACGAATGCTGGTTCAGCGGAGTCTCTGACGGAGGGAGTGGTGCCATCAAAACCACCAGGATCGACATCGGTGATCCGAGTCTGCTCTGCCACCAACCAACTCGGCTGGACCTGGAGCGCAAGCCCTCGATTCCAGGCCACACCAACACCCAGCAGAAGACAGATCAACATCGCTCCCGTGAGCAGGAGCAGTGACGTCCATTCCCCTCCGGACAGTGGACGGCGCTGACCAATTGCGTGGGGCACCGGCAAAGGTGGCTCTATGGCAGCAACAGGGCTGGCATTCCGCTCCTCCAATGCCGCGTCATAAAGACGTCGCAAACGTGGATCGGCCAATTGCTCATACGCTTCCCGGAGCAGACGGAATTGCCTGGCAGCATCTTGTGCCGGCAAACGGGTTGTGTCGGGATGCACTGCTTTGCTGCGCCGGCGGAAGGCCTGGCGCAGCATTTCGGAATCTGCGCCTTTGGGTACGCCAAGGCGCTCGTAATGGCTGAGGTCCTGAACCGAGGATGGCATGCGTTGAGCTGAGTCCCCAGTCATGAAGACACTCTAGAAAGGAGAGAGGGGGAGGCCGCTATGCCTGAGTCAACGCCGTTCGCTGCCCAGGGGCCGGAGCTCTGGTCCAGGCTCGACTGGACGCCTGACTCGGTGCAACTCGAGCAACTCATCACTCTCCAGCAGTTACTGCGTGACTGGAACAGTCGGGTGAACCTCACCAGGCTCATCGAGGGGGAAGACTTCTGGATCGCCCAGGTGCTGGACAGTCTTTGGCCTCTGAAAGCCGAACTGGACACCGCTAACAAGCCTCGTCGTTGCATCGACGTCGGCACTGGCGGCGGATTCCCTGGCCTTGCGGTCGCCATTGCTCTACCAGGAGCGGAAGTGACCTTGGTGGATTCTGTTGGCCGCAAAACTGCAGCGGTGGCGGCCATGGCCCGTTCACTCGGAATGGCAGAACGGGTCAGCGTCCGCACGGAACGGGTGGAACGGACAGGGCAGGACCCCACCTGCAGAGGCCGATTTGATCTGGCGATGGCCCGGGCCGTGGCCTCGGCTCCTGTGGTGGCCGAATACCTGGTTCCACTCCTGCATGCCGACGGGCAAGCCTTGCTTTATCGAGGGCGTTGGCAGGCGGAGGACCAGAGGGATTTGGATCCTGCTCTCGCCATGTTGAAAGCAAAAACAGTGGCGATAGAACGGTGTGAGCTGCCGTCGGCACGCGGCGCCCGCACCGTGATCCGACTGATGCCTGAGAAGCCCACTCCGAACCAGTTTCCGCGTGCCGTTGGCATTCCCGGCAAGCAGCCTCTCGGCACTCAGGCTGACGACAACCGCTCTTGACGTTCGCCACCCACCCGTTCACGCAGATTGCGCAGACGCTCTGGGATTGAGGACCTCCAAGGACTATCCAGCAAGGCAGAGTCAAGCTCCTCCTCACTCACATCACGATCAAGCGCGTCAGCATTGGCGCCAGGAAACCAATGTCCCGCCCTGCCCAAAAGGCCATAACGAGCTCGGGCGTAACTCTCCAGACCCCAGGATTCAACAAGATTATGGAGCCAGAGGAGAACGGGCAAGTTGATCTCCCCGGGCGTGTCTTGCCAACCAGGAAGACCCTGCCGCCAACTGCTCAACCAGTCGGGTCCAAGGGCCTCCTCCTCGGCTTGATGAAGGCGGGCCTCAATGGGGCTCACCAGAGCCAGGGCGTCCTCCAGGCAACTGACAGCCTCTAGATGGAGGTCCAGATCCTGAGGGCATGCCGCACCCACACTGAGGGTGTGAACACGCTGATCTCGCAGACAGAACAAATCATTGAAAACGATGGGGTGGAGAGGGGCGGTCAGTTCGACCAACCTTTTCGCAGGCGTGTGCAGGTGCCCACCCTTGTCTGTGGGACTGATGATGAACACGCCCATGTCGTGTCGATGCGCAGCGGCAATTGCCGGCTCGTTGTCCTGCCGGATGAAATACCAGTGCAGGTTCACGTAATCGAAGGCGTCTGTCTCAATCGCTTCAACAATTACATCGGTGTCCCCATGGGTGGAAAAGCCGACATGACCGATGCGCCCTGATTGCTGCCAACGCCGCGCCACCTCCAAGCAACCTCCTGGCCTGATCGTCTGGGCGAGGTGGTCCCGTCGGTTGATGCCATGGATGGCGAGCAGGTCCACGCGCTGCACACCCAACCGCTGCATGCTGAGCTCCAACTCAGCTTCAAACAGGGCAGGGTCCTGTTGGGGAGGAACTTTGGTTTGCAGAATGCGGCTTGGATCAGGACAATCAGGCATGGCCCAGCCCAGCTGCCGCTCTGAGCTTCCGTAATGCCTTGCCGTTTCGATGTGATGAAAGCCAAGGTCGACGGCACGTTCGAGGGTGCGCTGCAGCAACTGCTGAGACCGCACCGTGATCGCCTGGGCCTCGAGGTCACTCCAGCTCTGCTGAAAGCGCATTCCTCCTAGGGAAAGAACCGGCATCGAGAGCTCGGTGCGTCCAAAACGTCGGGTCGGAAGACCAGTCAAGCGTTAGTCCGTTTGAGTGCCGCGGGGAATCTGGCGCCGCGGCCTTGCCGGTGAAGGCAATCCGAGGGGGAGCAGCTCCTGAGCATCAAGCTGTCGTCTCAGGGCAGGTAATTCGTCGAACTGGACCCAGTGGATACAGTCCACAGGACAGGTTTCGATCGCTTCTTGAATTCGCTCACTGCTGTCACCATCCTGGCGAATCGCCCGTGAACGTCCGAGGTTGGGTTCGATCGCAAAAGTATTGGTGGCGACGTGGGCGCAGTAACGACAACCGATACACACCGCTTCATCAACCCAAACAGCTCGTTCACGCAGATCGCCGCCAAGAACGGGTTCGAAACCCGAAACATCGGGACCTTCCAGAGAGGACGCTGAATAAGCCGCTGCAGCCGGATTTTTCACTCCGAGAAAACCTTCATCAGGCATCCCAACGGGTCACCACCAATTCAATCGAGCCGTCCTGACCAGTGGTCTGTTGAGCCAGGTCAAACCCCTCCTGACGACTGGCTTCAAGAACGGCGCGCAGTGCGTAGCGTTGGGTGAGCTGGGACAAAAAACGCTCCACAGGGATCGGTTGGCGCCATAGATCGAGATCGGTCACAAATTCGTAGGCACGGCTTGTTGAATTCCAGCGGAACCCGAAATCAGCACCACCCTCGATGGCAACTGACAACTCCGCGTCCACGGTCTGGCCGCGGTAACCACGCACGGTCTGCGTACCTGCATCAGGTGTATAGCCAAGGTCTTCGAGTGCGCCACGGAGAGGCTCGAGCTGGCGGAGTTCAGTCTTGACGGTGCTGAAGTGAGACATCAGGAGGGCTCGACGAACTGGGTCTGGTGGAGGTCTTGGGCGGTGGTAAAGGCCTCGGATGTGGACTGGCGCCGTTCAACGGTTCCAAGGGCCGCTTCGAGGCGATCCGTGAGCTGCAGACAGCCGTCACCGGCGATTCCTTCAACCGTTTCCTCGACGCGACCGTCGGGACGGATTTTGAATCGCACTGTGCGCTGAGGCATGCACCACCACAAAGTTGGACAGATGCTAGAGGCGAGAGACCTCAGCTGGAGAGCCCTGTAACCGATCCGTTCAGAGCAGCAGTCCCTCATCAAGAAGGGTCTTCAACCGGTCCACAAGCTCAGGATCATCAAGCTGCTCAAGAGCAGTGCGGGCTTCATCGCGCACGGTCGCCTCACGATCCTTGAGCAGTGCACTGACAAACGCCTCCACCACCTGATCCTGGCGAGATTTCACCAGATGTTCATGCAAGCGGGCCAGGGCCCAGATGCAGTTGCTGCGCACAACGGGCTCACTGTCGATCTGGAGGCTGACAAGCAACTGCCCCGCCGCCAAATCGGCCTTCGCTTCAGAGGTAGCGCCAGCCTCGGCAAGGGATACAGAGGCCCAAAGACGAACCGATGCCACATCGGTTTGCAAAGCGCGAATCAAGGGATTGAGGACAGGAGCATCCGAGTAGTTACCGAGACTCCAAGCTGTGGCCTTTCGGACGTACGCATTGCTGTCCAGTTGAAGAAGCCCAAGCAGGGGCTGAACAGCCTGGGTTGAAGGATTGCGCCCAAGGGCATACACCGCACTCATCCGCACCACGGGGCAGGAATTTTCAAGAAGCGGCAGCAGCAGGGGAACAGCACGGGGATCCCGGTGCTCACAGAACACACGCAAACCCTGCAGGGACTGGTCATGCCCCTGATTCAGCCATGCCAGTCCCTCATCACAGGCTCTGGCCGCCTGAAGCGCATCATGCTCCGGGTCATCCGGAGCGATCTCATCGAGGGGATCCCCCTGAAGCTCAGCGGCCAGCTCACTGGCCAGCACATCAGGATCAATGGCCAGATCAGCCATCGCATCATTCCTCTTGGAGTTGAATGCGTCACCCATTTGCTGATCGTAATCTCAGCTGATCGGTGCGGGAGCCAGCATGTCCCCGGGAAGCCAGATGCGTGCACTGACGGCCACCAGGGCCAGAGCGAAGAGCGCCACGATCAGGATGGGCAGCAAGGTGGAACGGAAGAACGCCACGACATCGAAGAATTCGACCCATTGTGACTGCCAGAGCGACTGAACCACGCTCAGACCAAGGTGGCGACACGCCCCAACCTGCGCAGCATGACCAGACTGACTGCGGCGACGACCAGTCCCGTCCAACCCAACACCTGCTGGTGCAGCAGAAACGCTCCAGAGCCCAGGAGAGCTCCGAAGAGGATGCCGGAACTGAACAGAAAACGGGCCATCAGCGTCGATAGCGATTCGACTGCTTGAACATCCAAACGACGACGCCACCGATTCCAGCCGGGTCCAGGCGGGCGAACCGTTTGCACGAAGCGTTCAAGCACTTCAGGGGATTCCGGTGGTGTCAGCAGCATCACCGTCAGCCAGACCAAAGCCGTCAGCCCGGTCGTGACCATCAAGCGCTGGCCGTAATCAGCAATCTGTAGAAGAGGAACGACGGAAGTCACCAAACCCACCACGAAGCCGCAGAGCATGGCGGCAAGTTCAGCGGCGGCATTGATCCGCCACCAGAACCAACGCAGCACCAAAACCACACCAGGCCCCGTGCCGATGGCGATCACCAACCGAAAAACAGTGCCGATGCTGTCGCTGATCAAAGCCGTGATCACGCCCAACACGAGCAAGATCACGCTCATCAGCTGACCCACCAGCAAGAGCTCCCGCTGGGAGGCATCCGGGCGTAGAAAACGTTGATACAGATCATGCGTCAGGTAACTGGCACCCCAGTTCACCGAAGTGCTCACCGTGCTCATGAAAGCTGCCACTAAGGACACCACAACGAGGCCGAGCACCACAGGCGGCAGAAATTGAACAGCCAGAGCCGGGTAGCTGAGCTCCCAATCCGCCTGATCAGGGAGGAGCACAACCGCCGCCAAGGCAACGAGTACCCAGAGCCAGCTACGCACGAGGTAGTTCACCACCAGAAACACCCAGCCGGCAAGGCGTGCCTCCTGCTCATTTCGGGTGGCCAGCATGCGTTGGATGAACTCACCACCGCCGTCACTCCTGCGGAAACTCCACCACTGCACGGTCAGATAGGCCAGGAAGGTGGACACGCTGATTCCTGCACCGCCGATCCAGTTGAACCCGCTGTCGTCCCAGCGCCAGGGAACGATGGAAAGTAATTCAGGCCGGCCTAAAGCATCCAGTTGCTCCAGGAGAGGCCCCATCCCACCTGCTGCGTGCACCGCAGCCCAGGCGACAGCCGCGGCACCGAGCAAAGCAAGGATCAACTGAATGAAATCCGTAATCACCACAGCCCAGAGTCCCCCGGCCACGGTGTAGGCCAGCACCAGCGCCGCCACGATGATCAAGAGAAGGAGCGTGTCGGAAAGACCACCGACAGCGGGAATGGGCTGGTCGGAAACGATGCCCAGAGCACCGACCACCTTGCGCATGGCAAGGAATGCGTAGCCGATGCCGATGCAGTTCACAGGAAGTGCCAGCAAAAAGGCCTTGATTCCCCGCAACCAAGCGGCCGCAGCACCTCCATAACGAAGTTCGGTGAAGGCCGCATCGGTGAGTACACCGCTGCGGCGCCAAAGGGGAGCAAACACCACCGCCATGGCCACATGCGCGAGTCCGAATCCCCACCACTCCCAGTTGGCCGCCAGTCCCCTCGTCCCGACGATGCCTGCCACATAGAGGGGTGTATCTATAGAAAAGGTGGTCGCGGCCATGGAAGCGCCGGCAAGCCAACCACTGAGCCGGCGACCGGCCACGAAATAATCATCTTCGCCGCGGTTCCTCCGTGCCAACCAGAGACCCAGAACCAGCGTGCTGGCCAGATAGGCGATCAGAATCCACCAATCGATGCGTGCCATGGGGACAGACGGGTAATCCGCTGAGTCTCCCTTACTACTGGCGTGAACGTCTCAGCTGTCCGCAGGCGGCATCCTGATCAAGCCCGCGACTGGCACGCAAACTCACGGCCACCCCACGGCCTTCCAGCACGCGCCGGAATCCTTCGATGCGATCCCGCGTAGGACGCTGAAATTCCTCTTCTTCGATCGGGTTGTAAGCGATCAGATTGACGTGACTCTGAAAGCCACCGACCCGATCAGCAAGTTCCTCAGCATGAGCTGCGTGGTCATTAAGACCGCCCAACAAGATGTATTCAAAGCTCACCCGTCTGCCGGTGATGGCCAGGTAGTGCCGGCAATCATCCAGAAGCGCGTCGTAGGGGTAGGCATGCGCCGTGGGAATCAGCTCTTCCCTGAGTGTCTGATTGGGAGCATGCAGGCTCACGGCCAAGGTGAACTGAGCGCGACCGAGTCGCTCCATGGCCAGTTCCGCCAGCTTTGGAAGCGTGCGAGGCACCCCCACCGTGCTCACCGTGATCCGGCGCTGACCGATTCCGAGATCATCGTTGAGACAGCGAATCGAATCCAGAACCGCCTCGATGTTCAACAGCGGTTCCCCCATGCCCATGAACACCACATGAGATGGTCTGCGCTGCATCACTTCACGCACACTCAGCACCTGTGCAACGATTTCGTGCGTGTAAAGCGAGCGTTGCAGTCCCCCTTTCCCGGTGGCGCAGAAGCGGCAGGCCATCGGGCATCCCACCTGGCTTGACACACAGACGGTTAGGCGCTGATCAGTGGGAATCCCAACCGTCTCCAGCGTTTCACCGTCGTCAGTTGCCAAAAGGAGTTTGGTCGTGGCATCGGCGGCCACCCTGCGGTCCTGCTCCTTCAAGCGTCCGATGCTCACCCCACTGTCCTGAAGGGACGCCCTCCAAGATTTCGGAAGCACCGTGATCTCCTGAAGATCTCTGGCTCCCTTGGCATAGAGCCAGTCGTGCAGCTGTCGGCCCCGGAAGGCGGATTGTCCCTGAGTGACAGCCCAGCGTTCAAGCTCGGAAGACCCGAGCCCGAGCAGCGTTTTGGACTGGGCAGTGCTGATCACCAGACCAACAGTCCATGGCCAATCTTGATCTCCACAGCCAAAAGTGCAATGAACCCGAGCATGGCCATGCGGCCATTCAGCCTTTCGGTATGGGTATGGAACCCATACCGGGGAAGGCGGCGTACGGGAATCGTGGTGGGTTCAATCATGAGCAGGGCTGACCTGGAGGGACAGTTTGGGGAGATTGGACTGACGATCGCGGTGAAAGGCGCAATCTTCATTCATCGCTGAGCAGCCCCTCTTCCTGCAGACCCTCCACCGCCTCAGCATCCACCACCTGCTCTTCCTTCAACTCGTTGTCGGCATCAGGCCGGGCGAAAGCAGCGAAGTTGCTGCCAGCATCGATGCCGTGGCGGCTACGGGTGGCCTCCAGGTCAGCATCACTGGGATCGTCAAGAACGGCCGTGGCATCGGCGGCTGGCGCCGCAGGCATGTCCACGGTGTAGTCAGGACGCAGATTCTGCATGCGGCGGTAGCCAGCAGGATCCTCCGCCAGGATGTCCGGGTGCGGGCCGGCCTCGGCCTTCAGTTCTTCTTCAAAACCACTGAACCCGGTGCCGGCAGGAATCAGGCGACCGATGATCACGTTCTCCTTCAGTCCACGCAGCCAATCGCTCTTGCCTTCAATGGCCGCTTCGGTGAGCACACGGGTGGTTTCCTGGAAGGATGCCGCGGAGATGAAGCTGTCGGTGTTCAGGGACGCCTTGGTGATCCCCAGCAGAACAGGAGTGAATTCGGCAGGAGCCCCGCCGGTGATCGACATCGCCTGATTGGTGTCCTCCACCTGACGGAGCTCGATCAGCTCACCGGGCAGCAGGGTCGTATCCCCTGCGTCCTCAACGCGAACCTTGCTGGTCATCTGACGAACGATCACTTCGATGTGTTTGTCGTCAATGGAGACGCCCTGGGACTTGTAGACGTTCTGAACTTCGGTCACCAGACGGTGCTGGAGCTTGGCGATGGCCTCCTGCGCCGCATCCATCAAGGGCTTGCGGCTGCGCAAATCCTCAAAGAAGCACTCCAGAAGCTCATGCGGGTTGATGGGTCCATCAGTGAGCAGCTCTCCAGCAGTCACCTGCTGACTGTCACTCACCATCACGTTGCGCCCAAGAAGGATCGGGTACTCGGAGATGGCATCGTCCGCCTCGATCACCGTCACCGTGGTGTTCTCATCATCTTCACCCTGCTTGATCTCAACGGTGCCTGGCTTCTTGCAGAGAATCGCTGATTCACGCGGACGGCGAGCTTCCAGCAGTTCCTCAATTCTCGGCAGGCCCTGAACGATGTCACCCGTCTTCTGGCGTTCGAACACCAGCAGAGCAAGTCCATCCCCGCGCTGCACCAGATCACCGTCGCGAACGTGCAACAAAGAATCCGGCGAGACCATGTAAGGCCGGCCCAGGCGCAGAGTGACGCTCTGGCTCTCGACTTTCTCAATTTCACCGCAGCATTCGGAGGGCTGACCTGCAGCGAGTTCTTCGCCATCCACGATCCGCTGACCGACAGTCACAACAGGCTGAGAGTTGGTGCTGATGGTGAGCGTGTCCTCCGGACGCTCCACAATCAATCGACGCACAGGCTCATCGGCCGTGGCCTCAGGCATCTGAGCAACACCCTCTTGCTTGCAGAGAATCTGCGTGGTGGCAATCACCTCACCGGCCTTGATCGACTGGCCATCTTCCACCTGCAACTCGGTGTGAGTGGATCCGTGGCTGGAGTCGGAAATGGTGTCACGTCGAACAAGAATGCTCTCCAGGATGACGAGTTGAAGACGTTCGATCGTCTTGGCGCGCTTGTCGGGGACCGCTTCCACATCCACGGTCATCTGAGGCGTGGTGTCGAATGTTTCCAGCATCAACTGCGTACGCAGCAGCTCAACACCCTCCACAGACTTAACCAGTTCGTTGTCCTTAAAGGCAAGACGCTGGCTGGCCTTCAGGCCGAGATGAGGTCCATTAGGTTGTTTGACGTGGCCCAGATCAGGCAGCTGAGCTTCGTTGGGAATCGTGTACTCCTCAACGGGTCGAAGCAGCAGACCGCTGCCTTCAGGTGTTTCCACCGTCTGCACATAAACCATCGTCTCGGTGCTGATCCCCTTGGCGATTGGCTCACCGGGGTTGACCATCACGCCATCACCTTGAAAACGCTCAAGCGCCTTCTTCTCGGTGCAGAGATGGAAACTGCCTCCGCGAACGATGATCTCGCGCAGGATGTCGTTCTTCTGGGTGACAGTGACAATGCCAGCTGTCTGACTGAAAATGTCCTTAACCACTTCAGTGCCGGCCTCGATCCACTGGCCGTCAGTGATCATCAGCAAGGAGATGTCCTTGTTGATCTCATGGGTTTCCTGAGGAATCCACAGCAGTGTTCCTCCCTTGTTCACCTCGTAGCCATTCTTGGCAGAGCGGGCTTTCTTGATGGCGAGTCCAGGAGCAAAACGCACCAGACCACCGGTCTGGGTACGGAACCGATCATCATTGAGTTCCGCAACCACCTCGCCGCTGCCGATCTTGCTCCCCGGGATGGTGTTGAGGCGATAACGGGTACCGTCCTTGGCCTCCAGATGCCAGATCTCTCCAGCATGGGTGGACTCACCCTGAAGTTTGAAATCCTTGAGGGTCATGGCCGTTGTGACGATCTGCACCTCACGGGAATCGCCTAGGGCTTCACGCAGGCGAATGGCGCCGCCGTACTCGCTGGCCTGACTCGCCTCAGCAAGCACCTGACCCTCCGTCACTGTCGCCCCAGCGGTCACCACCGGATGGGCATTCGGAGGCAGGTTGTACACATCACCGGCCAGCACCCACATTCGGCCGAGTCTCTGGGCCTTGTGGGTGATATTGCCCTGACGGTCGGTGACCTCACGGGGCTGAATGGAGGGGTCGTAGCTGACTTGACCAGCCAGGTCGCAGATCACGTCCTTGGTGGCCTTCTCCACACTTTTCTTCACCGCGCCAGCAGCGATCTGGGCAACGGTGACATCGGCGTCGATGCTTTGGCCGTTGTCGACGAAAAGCAGCGAACCGTTGGTGATCTCAATCTTCTGGGGCTTGCCCTTACCGGATGGCTGGATCGTGAGGTTGAAATCAACCTCTGCCTGTTGAGCATTAACGCCATGGGGGGTGCGGTAAGGACGAACGCGCGCCTTGGCGCCGAATTCCACCGTCCCCTCAAGCTTTGAGCGAACCACACCGGTCTCGGCGGTGGACACACCACCAGTGTGGAACGTCCGCATGGTGAGCTGGGTTCCAGGTTCACCAATCGACTGAGCAGCAATGATCCCAACCGCCTCACCGAGGTCCACCAGCTCGTTATGAGCCAGGGCCCATCCGTAGCACTTGCGGCAAACAGAACGGTTGGCCTCACAAGTGAGCGGTGAACGCACGCTCACTGCCTGAACGCCAGCTTTCTCAAAACGTTTGGAGAGAGGAGGATCGATTTCGGTGTTGCGCTCAGCCAGCACCTCCCCTTGAGAACCCACTACCTGATCGGCCGTGAGACGCCCCACCAGTCGATTGCCGTATTTGCCGTCTTCCGCCTTCACCAAGATGCAGCGGCTGGTCCCGCAGTCGTCCTCACGGACGATCACATCCTGCGCCACATCCACAAGACGACGGGTGAGGTAACCGGAGTCAGCGGTGCGCAGAGCCGTATCCACCAGACCCTTGCGGGCGCCGTAGGAGGAAATGACGTATTCCGTGACGGTGAGTCCTTCCCGGAAATTGGTACGGATCGGCAGGTCGATGATCTCCCCTTGGGGATTGGCCATCAGGCCACGCATGCCCACCAATTGGCGCACCTGGGACATGTTTCCCCTGGCGCCAGAGTTCGCCATCATCCACACCGAGTTGAGCGGATCGTTCTGGTTGAAGTTCTTCTTGACCGCATCAACAAGGCGTTCATTGGTCTCCGTCCAGGTATCGATCACCTTGGTGTGGCGCTCCACCTCTGTAATCACACCAAGGCGATAGGACTCCTCCGTGGCGGTGATCAGCTCCTCGGCCTGACCAAGCAAGTTTTGCTTTGCTTCAGGCACCTTGAGGTCGTTCACCGAAATGGAAACGGCAGCCTGAGTGGCGTAGCGGAACCCAAGGTCCTTGAGCTGGTCGGCCATAGCAGACGTGGCCGCAGTGCCATGGTGCTTGTAAGCCCAGGCCACCAGTTGCTTGAGGCCTTTCTTATCAACAACACGGTTGCGGAAGGGGGGTGGAGTCTTCGCCAGAGGGCGAGTCTTGGGAGCGGCGGCGGCGGCGGCAGCCTTGGCAGCCTTTGAGCCCTTGGAGGATGACTTACGGGACTTAGAAGGAGTGGAGGTCATGACAGCGCTGAGAAAGGAGGAATGAAAAGACGAGCGGATCGAACGTGAGCGTCAGGTGGCTGCCACCGCGTCGATGATCGTGTGATTCATCACGACGCGGCCCACAGTCGTGAGGATGTAACGACTGATTAGGGCTCCATCGTCATCAAAACGGTCCCTTCGGTAAGTCCACTGCTCCAATCGAGTGCCGTCTGAGAGCGTTTCAGTGCTTACGGGTTCCTCGCGCTCATCGTCATCTTCAACTTCACCGTTGAAGCGCACCCAGACCCAGTCATGCAGGCCAAGACGCTTGTCTTCAAAGGCGTGGATCACATCTTCAAGATCTGAGTAGGTGCGTGACCGATCGCCAAATTCAACCGGTTGGATGTCGGGCTGAAGGGCTGTGAGGTAGTAGGCGCCAAGAACCATGTCCTGGGATGGCGTAATGATCGGCTCACCAGTCGCTGGAGACAAGATGTTGTTGCTGGCCAGCATCAACATGCGTGCCTCGGTCTGGGCTTCGATGGCCAGGGGCACGTGCACGGCCATCTGATCTCCATCGAAATCAGCGTTAAAGGCCGGACAAACCAGAGGATGCAACTGGATGGCACGACCGTCCACCAGCTTGGGCTCGAAAGCCTGAATGCCCAAGCGGTGAAGTGTGGGCGCACGGTTGAGCATGATCGGGTGCCCGTCGATCACTTCCTGCAGCACCTGCATCACCTCATCATCGGCGCGCTGAATCAGCTTCTTGGCGGCTTTGATGTTGTTGACGATGTTCTGGCGAATCAAGCGATGGATCACGAACGGCTGGAAGAGCTCGATCGCCATCTCTTTGGGAAGACCGCACTGGTGCATCTTCAGCTTTGGACCGACCACAATCACGGAACGACCGGAGTAGTCGACTCGCTTGCCGAGGAGGTTCTGACGGAAACGTCCCTGCTTGCCCTCGATGATGTCGCTAAGTGACTTAAGGGGGCGATTGTTGGCACCAACCACAGTGCGGCCACGCCGGCCGTTGTCGATCAGTGCATCAACAGCCTCCTGCAACATCCGTTTCTCATTACGGACGATGATTTCAGGGGCCAGGATCTCCTGCAGACGTGCTAATCGGTTGTTGCGGTTGATGACCCTGCGGTAGAGATCATTCAGATCAGACGTTGCGAAACGACCACCATCGAGCTGCACCATGGGACGCAGATCGGGAGGAATCACCGGAATCACATCCAGCACCATCCATTCCGGACGGGCATTGGTCGCGATGAAGTTGTCAATCACGCGCAGGCGCTTGATCAACTTCGCCCGCTTCTGCCCCTTACTGCCAGCGATCTCCTCGCGCAGCTGCTCGGCTACCTCATCAAGGGTGAGATCTTCGAGAAGCTGCTTGAGAGCCTCGGCGCCGATACCCACAACAGGCTCATTTTCAATCTCTGAGTCTTCTGCGTAGATCTCATCCTCAATTTCCAGCCACTCATCTTCAGTGAGGAGCTGCTTGTACTTCAGATCCTTGTGATCGCCGGGATCCAGCACCACATAGCAGTTGAAATAAACAATCTGCTCAACGTCCCGCAGGGGCATGTCCAGAAGGATGGCCACGTAGCTGGGTATGCCTTTCAGATACCAAACGTGGGACACGGGAGCAGCGAGCTTGATGAAGCCCATGCGGTGGCGACGCACCCTGCTCTCTGTGACTTCCACACCACAACGCTCACAAACGATGCCGCGGTGGCGGACACGCTTGTATTTGCCGCAGTGACACTCCCAATCTTTAGAGGGCCCGAAGATTTTTTCGCAGAACAAGCCGTCCATCTCCGGCTTGAGCGTGCGGTAGTTGATGGTTTCGGGCTTGGTGACCTCACCCACCACCTGCCCGTTGGGCAAGGTGCGTTGCCCCCACTCCATGACCCGGTCAGGAGAGGCCAAAGTGATCTTGACGTAGTCGAAGTGGTTTTCGGTTCGGAGATTGCTGTTGGTCATTGACGATTAAGGGAGAAGGAGCGTTGTGTCAGATCGTTCGTCAATCCGTCAGTCTTCGTCGTAATCCGCGACGCCGAGGGATTCATACGTAGGACGGCTGGGTGTGCTGCGACGGGGATTCACGTCCTGCATGAGATCCACCTCCTTTCCTTCATCAGTGAACACGGCGATGTCCAGACCCAGAGACTGGAGTTCGCGCATCAACACCTTGAAGGATTCCGGTGTACCGGGCCTGGGGATCGGCTTGCCCTTGACGATGGCGTTCAGGGCCTCGTTTCGTCCCTGCATATCGTCGGACTTGACCGTGAGCAGTTCTTGCAAGGTGTAAGCGGCGCCATAGGCCTCTAGAGCCCAGACTTCCATCTCACCCAAACGCTGGCCGCCTTGCTGGGCCTTACCACCCAGGGGTTGCTGGGTCACCAGGGAGTATGGACCGGTGGAACGGGCGTGGATCTTGTCATCCACCAGGTGGACAAGCTTGAGGAAATGGGAGTACCCCACAGCCACAGGTTGATCGAACGGCTCGCCGCTGCGGCCATCGATCAATTGAAGCTTGCCGGGATCATCCGGGTTGTAAATCCATTCTTTGCCCGGCTGCTTGGCGGCCTCCTTTAGGAATGTTTCCACCGTTTGTTGAGACTTTTCAGCCCCGTACATTTCATCGAATGGAACAACTTTGACGCGGCAGTCCAGATTCGCTGCAGCCCAGCCCATCAGCAGCTCGAACACCTGACCGACATTCATACGGCTTGGCACACCGAGAGGGTTCAGAACGATGTCGACCGGGGTCCCGTCCGGGAGATAAGGCATGTCCTCCCGAGGAAGAATCCGGCTGATGATTCCCTTGTTGCCATGGCGACCGGCCATCTTGTCGCCCACCTGGATCTTGCGACGCTGCGCCACATACACCCTCACCACCATGTTGGCGCCGGGGGGCAGCTCATCACCCTGCTCTCGGGTGTAGATGCGAACGTCCACGACCCGTCCACGCTCAGTGCTGGGAACACGCAGGGAGTTGTCGCGAACGTCACGGGCTTTCTCACCAAAGATGGCTCTGAGAAGCTTCTCTTCAGGAGGCTGGTCGGACTCACCTTTGGGAGTGACTTTGCCGACCAAAATGTCGCCGCTCTCTACGAAGGCTCCGATGCGGATGATTCCCATCTCATCAAGGTTGCCAAGGCTTTCTTCAGCAACATTGGGAAGTTCCCTGGTGATCTCTTCAGGACCAAGCTTGGTCTGACGGGCTTCAATCTCGTACTTCTCGATATGCACTGAGGTGTACAGGTCGTCATTGACCAGACGCTCGCTGACAAGGATCGCGTCCTCGTAGTTGTACCCCTCCCATGGCATGTAGGCGATCAGAACATTCTGACCAAGTGCGATTTCGCCGCCTTCGCAAGCCGAGCCATCCGCGAGTACCTGCCCCACGATCACCGGGTCACCCTGGTGAACGATTGGACGCTGGTTGAGACAAGTGTCCTGGTTGGAGCGCTGGTACTTCTGGAGATAATGGGAGTGATCAACACCGTCTTCGTCTCGGACGACGATCGCGGTGGCATCCACAAAGGTCACAGTGCCATTGACCCGGGAGATCGGAACCATGCCGGAGTCCCGAGCTACCTGAGTTTCCAGACCCGTACCCACTAAGGGGCGTTCGGGGCGCAGGAGAGGAACCGCCTGACGCTGCATGTTGGACCCCATCAAGGCACGGTTGGCGTCATCGTGCTCCAGGAAGGGAATCAGCGAAGTCGCGACAGAGATCACCTGAACAGGTGAAAGCTGCACGTAATCCACCTGCTCAGGGGGAACTTTCTCGAAATCCTGGCGATAACGCACGGGGATGAGATCGGCAAGGATCGCGCCTTCACTGTCAGTTGCGACATCGCCTGGGGCCACACGACACTCATCTTCGAGGTCGGCAGACAGATAAATAGGATTCCCCTGCTTCAGGACATGTCCGTTCTCCACTTTCCAGAATGGGGTCTCAATGAAGCCGTATTCATTCACCCGGGCATGGGTCGCCAAGGAATTAATCAGGCCGGCATTGGGGCCTTCAGGAGTTTCGATCGGGCAGAGGCGGCCGTAGTGGGAAGGATGTATATCACGCACTGCAAAACCGGCTCTTTCCCTTGTGAGGCCTCCTGGACCGAGGGCGGAGATGCGGCGTTTGTGCGTGAGCTCGGCCAATGGATTTGTCTGATCCATGAACTGGCTGAGCTGGCTTGAGCCGAAGAATTCCTTGATGGCCGCAACAAGAGGCTTGGGATTCACCAGCTGTGCTGGTGTCAGTGAGTCGGTTTCACCAACGGTCATCCGTTCCTTGATGATCCGCTCGAGCCGATTCAAACCAACACGCACCTGATTCTGCAGAAGCTCACCGACAGAACGCACGCGACGATTGCCGAGATGATCAATGTCATCAAGGCTGGCGCCACCCACATCGAGCTCAAGGTTGATCAGATAGTCGAGCGTGGACAGCACGTCCTCATGGGTGAGGGTGCGAACCGAGTCCGGAATCGTGAGGCGAAGCTTCTTGTTGATTTTGTAGCGACCGACCCGGCCGAGGTCGTAGCGCTTGGGATCGAAGAAACGGGTCTGAAGCAGTTGCTGGCCACCACTCACTGAAGGGGGTTCGCCCGGACGCAGCTTCTTGTAAAGCTCCAACAGAGCTTGATCTTCAGAACTGATGCCTTCGTCGTTGGCCGCTTCAATCGACTTTTTGTAGTACTCCGGATGACGGAGCTTATCGATCACATCGTTGTCGGACAAACCCATGGCACGCATGAGCACATGGGCATTGATCTTCCGAGTCTTATCAACACGAACGTGCAGCAGATCGTTCTTGTCCGTTTCAAATTTCAGCCAGGCGCCACGGTTCGGAATCACGCTCGCGTTGTAGGTGCGGCGTCCGTTTTTATCCTGCTCATCTTTGAAATAGACACCGGGGCTGCGCACGATCTGATTCACGATCACGCGCTCTGCGCCATTGATGATGAACGTGCCGCGCTCGGTCATCAGCGGGAGCTCGCCGATGAAGACCTCCTGCTCCTTGATCTCACCGGTCTCCTTGTTAACCAGCCGGCAAGTCACATACATCTGCGAAGCGAAAGTGGCATCGCGTCGCTTGGCCTCCTCAACGTCGTGACGAGGACGCTTCAGCCGGTATTCACTACCTACAAAATGAAGCTCTAGCTTCCCCGTGTAATCGGTGATCGGAGAAAAACTCTCCAGCTCTTCGATCAGGCCCTTCTCCAGGAACCACTTGAAACTGGCCCGCTGTACCTCCACCAGATCGGGGAGATAGGTGGCGGTCTTGGCGACCTGAATCGCTCTGCTGCTCATGCGGAGACCTGCAGTATCAGAAGGTGGACGTAATAAGGGCCTAGAAGGAGGAGCTGTACGGACCGCACTGTTGCTTTCAACCAAAACAGCGGCAGTGGCACCCTGACGGGGAACAACGACCGCGACACTGGCTTCAGAACACTCGGGTCAGAACAGCTGACGTCGTCAATGCACCGATCGGTAATGGACGCTTCGGGAGCCAGAGAACAGTGAACTGCATCTGACCAGGCCAATAAAACATCTTACACTTTGGCGCGAAAAGAGCTTCTTGATGGTCAAGGCAGCTTGAACAGGGCTCGTGCGTTGGCTGTGCTGTCCATGGCGACTTGTTCGATCGATTGCTCCCTCAGCTCAGCGACACGGGTCGCTACCGCCGCAACAAAAGCTGGCTCGTTGCGCTTACCCCGACGAGGGACCGGGGCCAGAAAAGGACAGTCCGTTTCAACGAGGAAGCGGTCCCGGGGCACTTGCCTGGCGCAATCGTGGGTGGGGACAGCCTTCGGGAAGGTAACCGTGCCGCTGAAGCTGATGAAGAAGCCGAGCTCCAGGAACTGATGCATTTCCTCTGGAGTTCCACCCCAGCAGTGCATCACCCCAGCGGGGCAACATCCCTGGGCCCGACGGGCGCGCAGTTCTTCAAGCATGGGCTCAGCTGCATCGCGGCAATGCACGATCACAGGCAGGTTGAGCTCTACCGCCAAATCCAGCTGAGGTCGAAGAATGGCGAGTTGTTCAGACAGATTCTTGTCTCGAAACAGATCGAGACCTAGTTCACCGATGGCCACCACCCGATCATCAGTGCAGGCGGCTTCGCGCAGCACAGCCTGGGTGCCATCAGCCCAATGCTCAGTATCAAGCGGATGAACTCCCACGGAGTAACGCAACTCAGGGAACCGGTCCGCCAATGCACGGATTGCCGGAATCTCAGCGGGCTCAACGCATGCATGCAACAGTGACGCAACGCCTGCGTTACGCCATCGTTCCGCAACTGCGTCGAGATCCTCATCGAAATTCCTGAAGACAATGTGACAGTGACTGTCGATCAGGGTGGGTGTGGGCATCGGGTCCTGAAACGCGCCTTCAGAACCCATTCTGCCGAAAGTCTGAATCTTTCTGGAAGTCAACCAGCGCTTGCTGGAGCCGGGTCAATCGCCTTCTTCACCGCCATGCTTAAACGGGCTTTCTGATGGGCCCCTGCATTGCGATGGAGAACACCGCGCTTCACGGCCTTGTCAATCTTGCTGAACGCTGCACTCATACTGGATTGAACCGTGGACTTCGCCTCATCCCCGGGAGTGGCGCTGTAGGTCTCACAAGCGCTGAAGCAGCGCTTCATCAGCGTGCGCATCGACGACTTGTAGGCCTTGTTCTGAAGGCGGTTGCGCTCAGCGATCTCGACGCGCTTCTTTGAGGACTTGTTATTGGCCACAGAGCCTTTGATCTGATCGACAATCCATAACCATAACGCAGCGCATCCTTTCTCATCCGTCGTTCCGCTTTGGAACTAACGTGACCCAATGAATGACCAGCCGGTGGCCGCCACAGCGCCCCCTCCTCAAAGCATTGATGCCTCTGTGATTAATCGCATTGACATGACGGGCGATGTGGAGCTGCAACTCGATCGCATCGCGACCCGTACAGCCGGCCAATCCCAGCGAGAAGCGGCAAAAAGCGTCGAATCCATCCTTGACCAGGTGCGCATGGATGGCGATCAGGCCCTGATGGCGCTCACGCAGCAGTTCGATGGATTTGCCCCTGATCCACTCCAAGTCCCTGGCTCAGAGCTGCAGAGCGCCTGGGACGAAACGCCTGCCAATCTCAGGGACGCTCTGGAACTCGCCCATCGACGGATCCAGGATTTCCACCAGCGGCAGAAACCTCTGGACCTCGATGTCAAAGGAGTGCATGGTGAGCGTCTTGGGAGACGCTGGCGTCCTGTTCAAGCCGCGGGCCTTTATGTCCCAGGAGGGCGTGCCTCTTACCCAAGCACAGTGCTCATGAACGCTGTACCGGCACGCGCGGCAGGGGTGGAGAGGCTTGTGATGGTCACCCCCGGTGGCACCGACGGAACGGTGAACCGCACCGTTCTGGCAGCCGCCCACCTAGCGGGTATCCGCGAGGTGTATCGAATCGGAGGGGCTCAGGCGATAGCGGCCCTGGCGTTCGGCACCGAAACCATCCCGAAGGTCGACGTGATCAGCGGGCCTGGCAATCTTTACGTGACTCTGGCCAAGAAGTTCGTCTACGGGCAGGTGGGAATTGACTCACTCGCTGGCCCCAGCGAAGTGCTGGTGATTGCCGATGCGTCGGCAGACGTGAAACAGGTTGCAGCTGATCTCTTGGCCCAAGCAGAACATGATCCGTTGGCGGCTGCGATCCTGCTCACCACCGCGAGCGCTCTGGCAGAGGCGCTTCCTGCTGAATTGGAGCAACAACTTCAAAAGCACCCACGGGAAGCCATTTGCCGGCAATCCTTGCAGCAGTGGGGACTCGTCGTGGTCTGCGACAACCTCGAAACCTGCGCGTCGCTGAGTGACCGGTTTGCCCCCGAGCACCTCGAGCTCTTAGTCGAACGGCCTCGCATGCTGGCGGACCGAATCCAACAGGCTGGTGCGATTTTCATCGGTTCCTGGAGTCCGGAGGCTGTGGGGGACTACCTCGCTGGCCCGAATCACACGCTGCCCACCTGTAGCGCAGCGCGTTACAGCGGTGCTCTCAGCGTGGAAACCTTTATGCGTCACACCTCACTGATTGAATTCAGCCGTGAAGCCCTCGAAGCCACCGGTGGTGCTGTTATGGAATTGGCCGGCAGTGAAGGACTTCACAGCCATGCCAATTCGGTGAAGATTCGTCTTAGCTGAAATCAGCGGGCCCTCTCAAGGCTGCGTGCGCTGGCAACACCATCATCAACCTGTCCAACGAAGACCTCGTCAGCAAGGTTGACGAACAGACCGTTCTCAAGGACGCCGGGGATGTTGTTGATCTCCTTTTCAAGAGAAGCGGGATCAGCGATGCCACCCTCAAATCGCACATCAAGAACCAGGTTGCCCTGATCGGTCACCACAGGACCGGCCTTGCGGGTGGCCATGCGCAGTTCGGCTTCGCCACCCATGGCATTCAGTTGCTGGCGAATCTGCACCCAGGCACCGGGCAGGACCTCGACGGGAAGCAAAAACCCAAGATTCAAACGCTCCACGAGCTTGGTGGAATCGACCACCACGATGAAACGGTCAGCTCGAGCAGCGACAAGTTTCTCCTGCACATGGCAAGCACCACCACCCTTAATGAGTTGGAACGAAGGGTCGACCTCATCAGCACCGTCGATCGCCAGATCGATTCGGTCCACCGCATTGAGGCTGCGGAGAGGGATCCCTAGTTCAGCTGCAAGAACTTCACCCTGGAAAGACGTTGTGACTCCCACGATGTCGTTCAGTTGACCTGCTGCAAGGCGTTCACCCAATCCCTTGATCATGAGGGCCGCTGTTGAGCCGGACCCAAGCCCGACCACCATGCCGTCTTGGAATTGCTCCACTGCAGCATCAGCGACGGCCTGCTTCATCTGATTCTGAAGTTCCGACATGGTCCGCTAGTAATCGGCGCGACCGTAGCAAGAGTTTCAGCTCATTCCCGGCAAGGGCTCCGGTTTGACTGAAAGTTGCAGATCCTGTTCCCCGCGAATGATGGATAGGGCGAGGGGCTTGTTGATCTCAGCATCATCCACCTGCTGCAACAAATCCTGGGGATCGGCGATGGGGACATCGCCGGCCTGGATCACAAGGTCTCCTCTACGAAGTCCCGCCCTCTGGGCCGGACTGTTCGGGAGGACGGACTGCACTAGGGCTCCCGCTCGTTCCGGGAGCTCAACCAAGGCATTGGGATCCTCGTTGTGCTCCCGAGCGATGCGAGCGGTGAGCGCAATCAGCTGAACGCCGAGATAAGGATGCACAACTTCACCGGAAGCCTGAAGCTGCTCGGCTACACGACGGGCAAGATTGATGGGAATCGCGAACCCAAGTCCAGCCCCAGGTCCAGAGCGAACCAACGTATTGATCCCGATCACGCGGCCTTCCGCATTCACCAGAGGACCACCAGAGTTTCCTGGGTTGATCGCAGCATCGGTCTGGATCAGATCAAGACGCTTGTCGGAAAACCCAAGGCTGCTGATATTGCGGTGCAAGCTGCTCACGATCCCGAGCGTGACTGTCCGTTCCAGGCCGTAAGGGGTGCCGAGGGCGATGGCCCAGTCACCAACCTCGAGAGCCTCAGAATCGCCCAGCTGAGCAGAAGGCGGAAGAGAGGTGCCACGCAATCGAACCAGAGCAAGGTCGGTGACCGGATCACGACCGATCACCTCACCATCGCGTTGATCGCCATTGGCCAGGGTCACGTTCACGTCCTCCACCTGCTCGACAACATGGGCGTTGGTGAGAACGAGCCCCTGACGGTCGATCACCACCCCTGACCCCTGACCGCGTTGGCGCTCTGGGCCGTAACCGAAGCCAGGCTCACCGAGAAGATCACGCAGCAGTGGGTCGATCAGGTTGGGGTCAAAAGGCTGACGTTCCACCACACGCTCGGTGTCGATCCGAACGACGGCCGGGGCCACATCACGGACCGCATCGGCGACAAAGCTATGGCTACCCGGCAACGCAGCTGAAGCTGCTATCACCTGCATCGGCTGCAACAGGCTCAAAAGCATGGCGGCGAGAACTGCTTGAACCTTCAAGAGCCTGAGAATCAATGACCGACCAGAACCCACAGACATTGAGTGAAACGTCTTAACTCACGCTAGGGCCGTCCTTCAGGCAAGGAGGGTGAAGTCGTCGAGACCGAACTGCCCATCACCACCGAGGACGTAGTCAAATTGCAGACTGCGGGCCATCACCTCATCCGGGGTGGCACCACCCCACAGGAGGTCGGAGGCAGCGCTGATCAGGCTCTGATCGCCATTGCTGTCGTTGGACAGTGCCCAGAACATCATCCCGCCAAGACCAAGAGCATCCACGTAGGCCGCTTTGCCAGCAATCGTGGCAGCAGTTTCGATGGAACTCCAAACGCGCGTGTTTGCGTTGTAAACGAATGCCGCTTTGGAATCGTCATCCCAAACCAAGGTGAACGAGCCATCAGCAACCCCGGTAATCAGATCCTTCTGGTCGTAATTCCCTGGCTCGAAAGATCCTGGAGCCTGCCTGGAATCACCTGGATTCCCGAGACCAAGGGTCCCACCGGCATCGACATTGCCCCAGGCTCGCGTGTAAGCGGGAGCACCCAAAACAACCTTGCTTAAATCGATGCCATTGTCCTGGAATTGTTGGATCGCTGTGACAACGTCATATCCACCGGGATCATTCGCCATCGCTGCCTGATGACCGGTGACCGATTCCCAGCCACCATGAAAGTCGTAAGTCATAACATTATAGAAATCAACGTAGGGATCGATTCTTGTGAGATTGAGATTGGCGAGTTTGTCATAGCCACCGGCCGTGGCCACGGAGATCTCATACTCCTCCCCTGTAGAAGTTTCCAGGGCATCGAGTTTGGTGCGCAACAGCTCAAGAGTGAGCGCAAAGTTAACCCCGTCTTCAGGACTAACAGCATTCCCGGTCTCGCCGCCACCACCGGGATATTCCCAGTCAAAATCCACTGTGTTAAAGAAATCAAAGCGTTGAAGTGTGTCGACAATGCTGCTGGTGAATGCCTCCCGATCCGCCGCTGAATCAACGGCCAGACTGAACTCATCCGAGAGTGTCCAGCCTCCAAGAGCGAGACCGAGATTGATCTCGGGATTGAGTTGTTTCAGCAGATCGAACTGACGCAGATTGCCCACGTAATCCACTGGCGTATTCCAATCCATTGGCACACCTGTCACCGTGACGGACCCATCACCGTTGGTATTGGCCTTGAACTCTCCACCTTGCGAATAAACATTACGCTGGTTGCTACTTAGCTCCTTCCACTCAGCTGCAGAGAATGTTCGAGTCACCTGATCAGAAACACTGAAGCGTTTGTCCGTCGCGGCCCAGGAATCAAACAACTGCACATCACCATTGGCTTTCACATCAAAGAAGCTGTAGTTGACATGGGTAAGTTCTCCTACGTTGATATCACTCACCAGAAAATCACGCTGGTAAATCCCCCATTCCTCGAAATAAGCCACCACTCTCTTACCGGGATCGGCAATCACCTCCGCAGAGCCCTCTCCAGGTTCTGGCTCTTCCACCAGGGATGAATCTGCAGGCTCAGTCGGGGGCTTCGAGTCTGGGTCGTCCTGTGGGCTGCTTGGCGTGGAACTGGCTTTGATAAGAACAATGTCATCACTGTTGATCAAGGGATTGCCCTTGAATTTGGCAATCACAGCATCGTCGCTGCCGAGTCCTTTCCTTGAGCCATTTTCGTTATAGACAAGTTTGCCTATGTAGGCTTGATAAATGATGCTTGCATCTGACTGCTTGAGTTGTTGGTATTCCGTTTTGTTGTTGGCGATGGCCAGATCAATTGTGTCAATACCAGGAAATGTTTCGACGTCAATGCCGATCTTGTCTTCGTCTAGACGATTGAAATCGGTGACGACATCAATGGGACCTCCAGTTCTGATGAATGCAAAGAGGTCGGCACCGCCACGCCCGGTCATGATGTCTTTTTGGGCTGTGCTGATCAGGGCATCCGGTTGCGCTGTTCCAATGAAGCGGTACTGGCCTGTCTTTTTTTCTTTCGGTTGAATAATGTTGAGGTCGCTGAATCGATCGCCCTGAGGCGTTGGCGGCAGTGTTGTCTCTGAAGGGGCGACCGGAGTGTTGGTCTCAGCAGCCCCATCGCCAGAACCAGCGTTGTCATCCCCATCATCAACGAAAGCATCCTCAGGGCTGGGAGGTTCGAACGGCGGAGTGGTGTCTTGATCTGGTCCTTCCTCAACAAGGCCTTGCCCAGCAAGAAAGAACAGAGCACTGCTGAGCTCACCACTGTTGTCCAAGCCCACACTCTCGGCGTTGAAACTCACAGCAATGCTCTGGCCTGCGCCGATGGTGCTGTTCCAGGCCGCAGGGGTCAGGGTGACCCGATTGCCGCCACCCTCAAGGGCCTCAACCACTGCATCACCGGCCCAGCTCTGGAAATCCCTGTGGGGCGTTTCGAAACTCACGGACCAGTTTTCAATCGCACGATCCGACATGTTGGTGATCGTGAGCGTTCCACTCATCCCGCCCCAATAAAGAGTTCCGCTCGCTTGCAGATGAAAGGTGCCCGCGGCATAACCATGGTTATGGTGATGACCGCCGGAGTGGTCCTGATCCCCATGACCAGAGTGGTCAGCAGGGTCAGCGCTGGCGAGCTGAGCGCCGATGGAATAAACGGGATTCCCAAGCTCAACCTGAAAACCATCCGTGCTGGCACCAGTGGGTGCGGCCGGAGTGAGCAAGACGGTGCGATCAACAAGCGCGACATCGTTCTGATCGAACCCCAGAACCGCTTCCAAATTGTCCTCTCGAACCTGATCAAAATGAAACTCGACATTGTCAGCCCGCAGCTGCGTTGATTGCACGCCTTCAATCAACACACTTTGACCACTGGTCTCCACAGAAATCAGTAGTCCCTGATCAGTATCAACAGCCGAAACACGCTCCCGTGTTCCAAGGTAGATGAAACTGATCTTGTCATTTTCAGGATCAAAGTTACTGACAACTTCTTGCACTCCATACTCATGGGAGCGGATATAAACTGTTTCGCTCACAGCAGCACCAGGCTCCGTGAAATCGATGCGTCCCTCTGCATCAGCAGCGATCGCATCACTGCGAGGCCCCACACCGAGCTCCCAGGAAATCACGCCTCCCGCATCAGCCCTGAGATGCTCGTTACCGACTGGAGCAAAATTCTCAATAGCCAACTGATCCCAGCGCACAGGATCACCATTCAGATCAGTGATGCGCTGATAAGAATCCTGCTGCCATGGATTCACAATGACAGCCGATCCATCAACCAGCTTGCCGAGAATCATGCCGTGAACAGAGATATCACCAAAGTCCAGTCGATCACGCAGGGGATCAAACCCTGCCACCACACCTGACGTGCCAACAACACGATCAACACCACCACCGATGAAAGCCACAAAAAGAACTCAGAACTTCTAAAATTCTGGACTTTGTCTGCCTTTCAATGAAACCCTTCAATTGGAGGGTTATCGGTAAGATCCAGTCAAATTCATTGATATATCAGTCACAATTCAGATTCGTTGCAGATCTTCGTACTTGCAAGCATTTCAACATCTCAATCCACACATGAGTACAGCATGGCGCAATGGATTGCAACCCTCGAATGACATTCACAGGCAAAGCCCCTACCCCCGCAGGGGAAAGGGTGATTCGCATCGCGAGGAGCCCTAGAAGGGTCTTCCTCAAACAGCTATACCAGAATCGCGCCCAAGCATCCCGTGCATAGGAAAATCCAACAGCCCCGTCGGCTCGCCTTCGCCGTTGATATCAAGAACGCAGAGAGCTTTCAATCCTGCGCGAATCGCTTTGTCCGCGCCAAGATGGAACATGGACATTGAAACCAACGGACCCTGCCTGTTTCACAGCCAGGACATTCCAGCGAAGCGACATATTTTCAGATCGGACCTGGCCGGAGTGGATATCCAAACCAATGGACACTCCATCACTGGAGGTGAAGAAAGCATCCTCACCATGAATGAGCTCTGGACAATCGCCACGCCTAAAGTTTGACAAAACCATCAAATCATCCGTCATGCCATCGGATGACATAGAGGCCAACTTCATCGAAGCCTGTGCAGGCGCACAGAATTGACTTCTCTTCAAAAGGCCACTGTGAGGCAGCCCTACAACCTGCACATTGAAGCTGATTAAAATCTCGCAATTAGCGGGGACAGTGTCATTGCACGAGGCAGGAGTAAAGGTCACACAATTGAGACCATTCCCTGCATCTTCAACTATGACACCACCGGCCCAACTCTGAAACTGATCATGGGGCGTTGGGATCCATACCCATCATCAGTGAGACTCGGCGAGAGAAATCATGAGGACTAAAGGCTGATACTCGATTTTGCCACTTGCTTCACGAGTCACAGCTCACAAAAATCTCGCAACGAATAACCGAGACATACGTCAGTTTTAAAGCCGGTCCAACCTGGTCAATCCACCCAGTGACGACGCATTGCCTCAACCGCAGCAGCGGTTCGATCCTTCACATTCAACTTGCGCATGATCGATTGCACATGCCCTCTCGCTGTGGTCTCGGCAATTGTGAGTGCCTCACCGATCTCCCGATTGGTCAAACCATTGCAAAGTTGCTGAAGCACCATTCGCTCTCTGTCGGAGAGAGCATGGGCTTGTCCCGAATTCCTCGACTGCAGGGCTGGAAAAATGGAAGGATCCACAAACCGCACGCCCTCAAGGATCGACTCCACCGCATTAACGATGGTCATCAGATCAAGGCTTCCGCGGGTGAGAATCACATTGGATGGACCTGCAATTGCCTGTTTAATTGAGAGTGGATTCGTCTGCTCCAGGGTGAACACGGTGTCGATGGGTGACTGATGAACAGAGCGCTGCTTGAGCTCGGTGATGAGGTCGAACCCTCTGCCCTCATCCAGACGCTCACTCACGAAAGCCAACAAAGGTCCGCGGACTTCATCGAGACATGCCAACGCTTCTCGCTGCGTCGTGGCAATTCCGACCAGCCGACTGGGGTGTTCGTCGTGATGCAGAGCAAAACAACTGGCCAGAGCCAGGGCATAGGGGCGATTGTCAGTGGCCACCAAAATCTGATGGTGCCGAGCCAGACCCTGAAGGTGCTGACTGAGCGTGCGGAAGGACTCGTCGATGGTGATCAACATGCACTCTCTACCCTTCTCGTCACGTCATCAGCATGGGTGCTCCTTACATGCCAGCGCTAGAGGGCATGGCCAATTGAACCGGATTTCCCTACCAATGAGAGGGACATCCCACCAGCAACGTGTGCCCCATGCCTTTCCATCGTGTCCTGAGGCCCGCACTGGTCTGTGCGCTTGGCTTTATGGCCTTTGGTTGCCAAGCCAAGCTTCCTTCAACTGACACTGGAACAAACCGCCGGACTGCAGGGCAACTCCGGGCCGTCGTTGTAGGAGAAGAGCTTCCTTTAACGACGAAAACAGACGCGGGCTACGACGGCTTGAGCTTTGTGTTCCTCGAAGCAATCCGCGATCAGCTCATCCACACCGATGGCAAGAAGATTGCCATTCAGACGGTTCCAGTAACAAACGTGCGCGAAGCACTGTCGCTATTGGAACAAGGCAAGGCAGACCTTGCCTGTGGCATGGATTTCAGCTGGGAACGACAGACCCGGGTCGATTACACACTGCCTTTTGCCACAACTGGAATCCGACTCTTGGCGCCTAAAGGGAATGACGGCACCCCGAACAGCCTGAAGGGCAAGACCATCGGCGTGGTGCAGGACAGCGTGGCCGCCTCGGTGCTGGCGAACAACCTTGAAGCAGCGACGTTCCAGTTCTTCCCCTCTCCCGCAGCAGCACTGGAAGCCCTCAAGGACGGGACAATCAGCATCCTTGGCGGAGACAGCCTCTGGCTTCGAGCCAGCCGTAAAGCAGCTGCACCCAAGGACAATCTGGTGCCTGATCAGCCCTACGCCCGGACAGCCGTGGCTTGCGTGGTACCTGAAGGCCACGAATCCCTTTTGGACGCCAGCAACATTGCCATCGGCCGGGTGTTGCAGGACTACGTGGACGGGGATCAAGCCGTTCGCAAGGAGATCAACAGCTGGATCGGCAGTGGGAGTGATGTGGGCTTAAACGATGACGATATTGCTCACTACTACAGCGTTGTGTTGGCAACGGTGACGGGATTCCGGAAGGACACGGATCGCACCGACTGAAACACCGCTCACGCATAGCTGCTATGACCCCACACCTCCAAATCACCATGACCTTTAAAAACCCATTGCTCAGCCTGCTCACCTTGATGGCCGCCTGCAGCACACTCCAACAGGGCGCCTCTGCCAGCGTTTTCGTCGGACCGGATCCGAGTCTGGCTCTCGAGCAGCGCGTGAATGCTCTCAATCTTGAACAGCTCCAAAATCAGCACAAGGAACTCCTTGCACGCCACTGGAGAAACGGTGGTGGCTGGGGCAACGGCGGCGGACGGCGATGGCGCAATGGCGGCTGGGGCAATGGTGGGTTCCGCAATGGAGGGTGGCGGAACGGTGGGTTCCGCAATGGCGGCTGGGGCAATGGCGGCGGGATCGGCTGGGGCAATGGTGGCCCCGGGGTCGTCATCCGCTGGTGAGGCAGCTGTCGAGGAGAGGCCTCTAACCTTCTCGGACTGATGAACTCTTTCCATGACGAGCACTGAACCGGGATTTCAACGCTGCGCGCTCTGCCAAGTCGAGATCCAAGTAGAAGGCTCCACCTCTGACCGAGTGATCTTCAGCAGAGGAACTCCCGGCACTCGCAGCAAACTCTGGGCGAGGGTTTGCCAGTACCTCAAAAGCGACGAGCAGAAGCAGCAGTGCATCAACCAGGATCCAGCCCTGCGTGGGACACCCCAGCCAGGTGATGGATTCGAGGAAATCAGCGCCATTCAGCTCGGCGATGGTGGCGCGGCTTGATGGCGTGATCAAGTCCTGCACCGATCCGAATCAGGCATCATTTGTCCAGATGTAGTGGACGCTTCTGCCGCGCGTGTCTAGACGTAAACGAGATACGTCCTGACTGCGTCGTCATGCGTCTGATCAAGAGAGCCGCCACCGGCCTGCTCGCCTTCTCCACATTGGCTCTGGTTGCTTGCCAGAACAAAGAAGCAAGCAAAACGACTGGCTCACAATCCTCCGCATCAGCTCCAGAGCAATCGACCAGCAACGTTTTTGACTCAGGCAAGCTTCGTGCAGTTGTCATTGGCAATGCCCTGCCGATGGTTAAGAAGGATGGTGACAACTACGACGGCCTGTCCTTCGTGGTTCTCGAGGCCATCCGGGATCAACTCAATGTGTCCGCTCTGAAAAAAGACAAGGAGATCGACATCGAACCGGTTGCCGTTGGATCGGCGCAGGAAGGACTCAACAAAATCCGTTCCGGAGCGGCTGATATCGCCTGTGGCGTAGCGTTCAGCTGGAAACGCCAACGCACCCTCACCTACACCCTTCCCTTCGCCATGGGTGGGGTAAGGGTGTTGGCCCCTAAAGGCAACGATGGAACCCCCGACAGCCTGAATGGGCAGACGGTTGGTGTGGTGAAAGACAGCGTGGCTGCCAATGTTCTGGCCTCATCGGTGGATGACGCCTCCTTCCAGTTCTTCGACACCCCCGACGAAGCGCTTGCCGCGCTCAAGGATGGAACAGTGAAGGTTCTCGGCGGCGACAGTCTCTGGCTGAAGGCCAACCAAGCTGCAACCGCGCCCGAAGCAGCCCTGGTCCCCGCACTGCCCTATGCACGCTCCGGCATCGGCTGCGTGGTGGCTGGAACCACACCCAAGCTTTTGAACATGAGCAACCTGGCCATCGGACGTCTGCTCTCGGCCTATGTCAACGACAACGACGAAGTCCGCACTGAGATCAACCGCTGGATCGGAACCGGCAGCACCTTGGGCCTCAGTGATGACCAGATCGGCAGCTTCTTCACGATCGTGTTGTCCACTGCAGCCGAATTCAACAAGCAGTCCTGACCCTGACCCGTTCGTCCATTCCCATTTCTGAACCATGAACAAAACAAGTCTGCTGAGCCTTATCGCCGTCCTTGCGACCAGCGCCGTTCTCTGCGAGTCCTCGAAAGCCGCCGTGCACCGCGAGCCTGATCTCGGCAATGCGCTCGAACAGCGCATTGAACGGATGGGAACGAAGGCCTGGGCTCTCCTCGACAGCAACGGCATCACCGGCAGCACCCCCGACTCCATTGCCAGGGCCTGGGGCAACGGCGGTGGCCGGGCCTGGGGTAACGGTGGCCGGGCCTGGGGCAACGGTGGCCGGGGCTTTGCTAACGGCGGCGGCGGCGGATTCGCCAATGGCTACCGCGGCGGATTCGCGAACTGGTGAACACGTCTGATTACGGCCCCATCGGTCTTCTGGTGATCCAGTCGACCTCCCTCTGCAATCTCGACTGCAGCTACTGCTACCTGCCAGACCGACAGAAGCGGAACATCTTCAACCTCCAGCAGCAGCTACCCCTGCTGCTGGAGCGGGTGTACGAAAGTCCGTTTTGGGGTCCCCATCTTTCGATTCTCTGGCACGCCGGAGAACCCCTGACGTTGCCGGCTGCTTTTTATGACGAAGCCAGCGTCATCATCAATCGGGAAACTGCTGATCTTCAGGCCCAGGGGGTGGTGATTGAGCAGCACATTCAGACCAATGCCACGTTGATCAATGACGCCTGGTGTGACTGCTTTCAACGCAACAACATCGTGGTGGGCGTAAGCATTGACGGTCCCGAAGACATTCACAACAGCCACAGGCGATTCCGCAATGGCCAGGGCTCCTATGCGAACACCCTGAATGGCATCCACACCCTCAGAAAGCACAACATCGACTTTCACGCGATCGCCGTGCTCACTGAGGATGCTCTTGATCAACCCGAGCGCATGTACACCTTCTTCCGCGATGAAGGGATCCATGCACTTGGGTTCAACGTGGAGGAGCAGGAGGGTGTTCATACCAACTCCTCGATGCAGGGACTGGCCAAGGAACGTCGTTACCGCGAGTTTCTCTCCCGTTTCTGGGCCCTCAATCAACAGGACGGTTTTCCTTTGCGCATCCGGGAATTCGACCAGGTGATGGGAATGATCGCCGGCGGCCAACGTCTGCTGCAGAACGAAATGAACCGTCCTTACGCGATTCTGAGCGTGGATGCGAAGGGCAACTTTTCCACCTTCGACCCGGAGCTGCTCTCGGTGGAAACCGAGCGATACGGATTGTTCAACCTTGGCAACATCCGCGATCTCTCACTCTTGGATGCGACGCAAAGCCCCACATTTCAGCGTCTGTTGCAGGAGATGCAGGCCGGAACAGAGCGCTGTCAACAAACCTGCGAGTACTACGGGTTTTGCGGAGGCGGAAACGGCAGCAACAAGTACTGGGAGCATGGGAGTCTTGATGCTGCAGAGACCTGCGCCTGCCGCTTCTCGAGCCAAATTCCTGTTGACGTGGTGCTGAACAAGATGGAACTGGAGAGTGCACCCAGCACCTGAATCACTCGCTCGCCACCATCCACCCTGGGCTTCGCTGCGATCGTCGGCAGGATCTCGTAGGCAACCAGGGTGCCTATGCAATCGAGGCTCATCTCCATTCACTGATGAAAGCAGCACACGGTTCTGATAGCCCACAGTCCCGCCTGGGAAGGCCGTGAATCAGGTGATTTCAAAATCAGCGCGACAACGATCCAGAAGCCAGCAGCCGAACCTCGATCACCTACATTTAGGAAAGGCCTGGTGAGTACCTCTCTCCGGGAGGGTGATCACAGCATCAACCATCGGGCCTGAGCCCGAATCACTCTCGCCTAGCCCTTGCCCCATCCACTGCTGCCGGACATCACCTCCGTTGCTGCAGCCACAGCTGCAGCTCAAGGTTTTGAGCTGGCAGGCATTCAGATTCTCACCCACCTTCAGCCGATGACGGTGCAGGTGCAGATCCGTCGCAGTGATGGTTCTGACGTGTCTCTAGATGACTGCGCAGGTTTCAGTAGACCCATGGGAGAAGCGCTCGAATCGCAGACACTGCTCACTGAGGCGTATGTTTTGGAGATCAGCAGTCCTGGAATCGGGGATCAGCTCCAGAGCGATCGGGACTTCCAGACGTTTCGCAGTTATCCGGTTGAAGTCCTCTACCGCGATAACGAAGGCAGGGAACTACGGCAACAAGGCTCCCTTCTCGAACGCGACAACGACCACGTGCACGTGAATGTGCGTGGACGCATCAAACGCATTTCCAGACCTTCTGTGATTTCCGTTCAGCTCATCAGCCCCACTAGCTGAATCACCTCCGCCCGCTCATCTCCTTTTCTCTTTTACGATCTCCACCCGATGGCTCTCGTTCTTCTTCCCGGACTCAGCAACCTGATCGAAGACATCAGTGAAGAGAAGAAGCTCCCTCCCCAGGTGGTGGAAGCAGCTTTGAGGGAAGCCCTCTTAAAGGGATATGAGCGTTATCGCCGCACGCTTTACCTAGGACTGGGTGAAGACCCTTTCGATGAGGAATACTTCAGCAACTTCGATGTCGCCCTCGACTTGGATGAGGAGGGTTACCGCGTACTCGCCAGCAAGATCATTGTTGACGAGGTCGAAAGCGAGGACCACCAGATCGCCTTGGCAGAAGTGATGCAAGTCGCCGATGACGCCCAGGCTGGTGACACTGTGGTTCTGGATGTCACCCCGGAAAAAGAAGATTTCGGGCGAATGGCAGCTGCCACGACCAAGCAAGTTCTCGCCCAGAAGTTGCGAGACCAGCAGCGTCGGATGATTCAGGAAGAGTTTGCCGATCTTGAAGATCCTGTCCTCACAGCCCGCGTGATCCGCTTTGAACGCCAATCCGTGATCATGGCCGTGAGCTCTGGCCTTGGGCGTCCAGAGGTGGAAGCTGAGCTTCCGCGAAGGGATCAGCTTCCCAACGACAACTACCGCGCCAACGCCACTTTCAAGGTCTTCCTCAAGGAAGTCAGTGAAGTTCCCCGTCGTGGTCCCCAGCTGTTCGTAAGCCGAGCCAACGCAGGGCTTGTGGTGTATCTGTTCGAGAACGAAGTCCCCGAGATTCAGGAAGGCTCCGTCAGGATCGTTGCTGTTGCACGAGAAGCGAATCCACCGTCCCGTTCCGTTGGACCACGCACCAAGGTTGCTGTTGACAGCATCGAACGCGAGGTCGACCCCGTAGGTGCCTGCATCGGTGCACGCGGATCACGGATTCAGCAGGTTGTGAATGAGCTGAGGGGCGAGAAGATCGATGTGATTCGCTGGTCAGCCGATCCTGGCCAATACATTGCGAATTCCCTTAGCCCTGCCCGCGTGGATGTGGTGAGGCTGGTGGATCCCGTCGGTCAGCATGCCCATGTGCTGGTACCTCCGGATCAACTGAGCCTGGCGATCGGACGGGAAGGGCAGAACGTTCGCCTCGCTGCCCGTCTGACGGGCTGGAAGATTGATATCAAGAATGCCAGCGAGTACGACCAGGCCTCCGAGGATGCGGTCGTATCCGAGCTGATTTCCCAGCGGGAACAGGAAGAGGCCCTGCAGCGGGAAGCCGAAGAGCGAATTGCCGCCGAACAGGCCGCCAGAGCGGAAGAGGATGCCCGTCTGCGGGAGCTTTATCCCCTGCCGGAAGACGAAGAGGAGTACGGCGACGAAGCGGTTGACGACGTTGAAATGCCTGAAGGTGCAAGCGACGAGGCCAGCGAACCGACCCCAGAATCTGATGAATCCTCCAACGAGGTAGGAGCCCGGTGAAGCCACAGCGCCCCATCCTGCGACGCTGTGTCGCCTGCCGTCAGCTGCTGGATCGAAACCTTCTCTGGCGGATTGTGCGTGACCATCGGGATGGGGTCCTCCTCGAACAGGGAATGGGGCGTTCTGCCTATCTCTGTCCTCAGGAGAGCTGTCTAGAAGAAGCACAACGTCGGAAGCGACTGCAAAAAGCCCTGCGATGCCAGGTGCCTGACAGCGTGATGGCGACGTTGAAACAGCGACTCTTCTCTGAGAAGGAGACAGTCGCTGAGGCAAGATGAACATTGGCCCCACCTTGAGTGATGCCCCGAGGCACACCGTGCCCGGACCGACCGGAGACCTGAATGACCAGCAGCGGCAAAGTCAGAATCTATGAGCTGTCCAAGGACCTTGGCCTGGACAACAAAGACGTGCTGGATGCCGCGGAGAAGCTGTCCATTGCGGCCAAGAGCCACAGCAGCTCGATCAGCGAGATGGAAGCTGGGAAGATCCGCAGCCTCTTAAAGGCAGGTGGCACGCCCCGCCCCGCAGCCTCTCCTGGCAAGCCCACGCCGAGTAAGGCCATCCTCTCCGTTCAGAAAGCCGCCGGTCAGAGCAGTAACACTCCGGCGCGCCCAGCTCAGCCCAAACCCGCAGCAACCAAACCCCTCGCTTCACCAGCTCCAGCCTCCCCCAGCAAAGCGAGCTCACCGCAGCAACCGCCCGCGAGGCCTGCAGCCCCTTCACGACCGGCCGCGCCAAAAGCCACTGGTCCCCAGAGCACCACACCCCAGAAACCCGTGGTGCGACAGCAACCGACAGCGCAGCAACCGGTTCCCAGGCCGAAACCTGCACCTGCACCTGCACCTGCACCTGCACCTGCACCTGCACGCACAGTCAGCCGTCCGCCATCACCTCCCGCGCGTCCGGTTCCCCAACAACCCTCCGCGTCTTCCCCGAAGCCCCGCGGTGCCGCTCCCATGCGTAGGAGTTCTCCCAACGATGCACAACGGCCAGCCAATGCACCTCCAAGCCGTCCCCAACCCAAAACTCCTGTCAACAGGAATGCTCCCCCTCCGCAGCGGCCAGCGGCAAAACCTGAACTGGTGGGCCGCCCTCAACCCAAACGGCCGGCAGGACCACCATCGGCTGGACCACCAACCCGACAAAATTCAGGGGCAGGGTCTCCCAGACCGGCCGTAAGCCCTCGCCCCAGTGCGCCAGGAAGCCAACGAAACATGCCTCAACGGCCTGCCGGTGCCCAACGTCCCGGCTCACCCGCACGACCTGGGACTGGATCGGGACGTCCATCCCGCCCGGGTGGCAACTCGCTTGAGCTCGTCGGTAAGCCGATCCGCAGAGATAGCGGCGGCACCAGGGGTGATGGTGGCCGCCCCGGGGGAGGGCCACGCCCCGGACCCGGAGGAAACCGTCCTGCCATGCCGCCCGGTATGCGCAAACCGGTTGCCCCCGGCGAGCTCATGCAGCTGCAGAAACCAACCGGACGGCCAGGGGTTCCGCCACCGAGACGGCCTGATGGAACTCCGGTCAGCCCCAGAGCGGACGGGCCAAAAGCAACTCCTCCGGTGTCACGCCCAACCGCGACACCGCCCTCGCCAGCGACGGCACCAAGACGCCCAGGTGGATTCAGGCCAGGCGCGGGTCCTGGAGGACAACGGCGCCCAGGACGTCCCGATTGGGACGACAGTGCCAAGCTCGAGGCACTGCGAAATCGTTCACCGCAAAAGCAGCGCCAGAAAGTTCACATCATCGGCGAGAACGACGATTCACTGGCCGCGCAGACCGGGGGATTCGCAGGCGAACAGGAAAACATGGTGCTGTCGGCAAGCCTGGCGCGCCCGGCCAAGCCGAGAGCCCAACAAAAGGCTGCCCCCAAACCAGTGGCGGCCATGCGCAAGCGCCGCAAAGAAACCACCAGGCAGCGACAACGTCGTCGGGCCATGGAGTTGCGTGCTGCCCGTGAGGCCAAGCAGGTCAGGCCCGAAATGATTGTTGTACCGGAGGACAACCTCACGGTTCAAGAGCTGGCTGACATGTTGAGTGTCGAAAGCTCGGAAATCATCAAATCCCTGTTCTTCAAGGGAATCATCGCCACGGTGACCCAGTCCCTCGATATGCCCACGATCGAAGCCGTGGCGGAGGAATTCGGTGTTCCCGTCCTTCAGGACGACGTTGAGGAAGCCGCGAAGAAGACTGTGGAAATGATCGAGGAAAAAGACCGCGATCATCTGATCCGCCGGCCCCCCGTCGTGACCGTCATGGGCCACGTGGATCACGGCAAAACAAGCCTGCTCGACGCCATTCGCAAAGCTCGTGTGGCGGCGGGCGAAGCCGGAGGCATTACCCAGCACATCGGTGCGTATCAAGTGGAGATCGAGCACGGTGGCGAACCTCGCAAGCTCACCTTCCTCGACACACCTGGCCACGAGGCGTTCACAGCCATGCGCGCCCGCGGCACGAAGGTCACTGACGTGGCTGTTCTTGTCGTGGCAGCCGATGATGGAGTGCGGCCTCAAACGCTCGAGGCCATCAGCCACGCGCGCGCTGCCGAAGTACCCATTGTCGTAGCGATCAACAAGATCGATAAGGAAGGGGCCTCGCCTGATCGGGTGAAGCAAGAGCTCTCTGAACAGAATCTCCTGGCCGAAGAGTGGGGCGGTGATGTGGTGATGGTGCCCGTCAGTGCCATCAAGTCAGAGAACGTCGACAAGCTGCTGGAGATGCTCCTGCTCGTCACCGAAGTTGAGGATCTCCAGGCCAATCCCAATCGCCTGGCCCGCGGCACGGTGATCGAGGCGCACCTCGACAAGGCGAAAGGTCCAGTGGCCACCTTGCTGATCCAAAACGGAACGTTGAGAACGGGCGATGTTGTGGCAGCGGGGCCTGTGCTCGGCAAAGTCCGCGCCATGGTCGATGACGCCAGCGTTCGCCTCAAGGAGGCAGGTCCATCCTGTGCCGTTGAAGCCCTTGGATTCAGCGAAGTGCCGACGGCCGGTGATGAGTTTGAGGTGTACCCGGATGAGAAGTCAGCCCGTGCCGTGGTCGGTGACCGTGCATCCGATGCCAGAGCCACCCGACTGGCCCAGCAGATGGCCTCGCGCCGTGTCTCCCTCACCGCGATGTCCGGTCAGGCGAATGAAGGCGATCTCAAGGAACTCAATCTCATCCTCAAGGCCGATGTGCAGGGTTCAGTTGAAGCCATTCTTGGCTCTCTTGAACAGTTACCGAAGGACGAGGTGCAGGTGAGGGTGCTGCTCTCAGCCCCTGGAGAGATCACTGAAACCGATGTTGACCTTGCCGCAGCATCTGGAGCCGTGATCGTGGGATTCAACACTTCCATGGCCTCTGGAGCGCGCAAGGCCGCGGACGCGACCGGTGTCGATGTTCGCGATTACGACGTCATCTACAAGCTCTTGGAGGATATTCAGCTGGCCATGGAAGGCCTGCTCGAACCTGAACTCGTCGAAGAGGCTCTCGGCGAGGCCGAGGTGCGCGCCGTGTTCACGATCGGCAAGAGCGCCGTGGCCGGTTGCTACGTGACCACGGGCAAACTGCAGAGAAACTGCAAAGTCCGAGTGCACCGTGGGAAGGAGATCGTCTATTCAGGCGCTCTCGACTCTCTGCGCCGCAACAAGGACGACGTCAAAGAGGTGGCAACAGGATTCGAGTGCGGGGTGGGCACGGATCGCTTTGCCAACTGGAAAGACGGTGACCGGATCGAAGCCTTCAAGATGGTCACCCAGCGACGCAAGCTCACCACCTGATGATCACCCGCCGAGAGCCGCTCCTCTGGCTTCAGCTGATGGCCTTGGCCGTGATTCCGCTGGAGCTCGAGCTGCTCAGGCTCCTTCTTGCAAGCAGCTCCTTCGGCCCCTCTCCAGCCCTGGAACGCCTATTGGTGTGGAGTCTGTCTGTGGTGGCGCCGGGGTACTGGCTGGTGCAACGGCCGGTGGACTGGGGATCATTGCTGCTGGTGCGCCAGCCTCTTTCAATCCGTCAGATCGCCCAGCGGCGGATCAGTGCGCTTCAACAATCACCCGCACTGCGCATCGCCACGGTGTTCGGCATGGTGCTGCTGCTGATGGTGTTCTGGTGGATCGATCGTTCAGCCCTCTTGGTGATCGATCTCTCGCCTCTCAGAGCAGGGAGCCGGCTCACGGGATTACTTCTCTCGGGCCTGCTTCTTTCTCTACTTCTGTGGCAGTGGCAACAGCTCTGCTCAGCCCTTTGGCTGCTCACCCGTTCTGACGCAAACGTCCTCGCCGTTGAGCCCCTCAGCGACGAACAGATGCGCAACGATCGAACCAGCTTTGGCTTCGGGCTGCTCACTCTTCCACCGTTGACATGGTCATCACCCAGCAAAAGCTCAGGTCTAAGTTCGGGGCCGATCAAACCAGAGCAAGCTTCCAAAGAGAACAACCGCTCCGATCTGGATCAACAAGTCGCTGGGAACGACGGGGTTCCCAGCACTGAGGCGAAAAGCCATCACGAAGAGACCCAGACCACCGGAACCGAACAAAGCGACCCAGAGAAGACGCCTGAATCCCCTCCAGGGAGTGCGTGACTCCTGAAGGAGTCTCTGACGCATAGCCGGATCCAGATCTCTGTCTCCTTGTTGATCTGATGTCACGGGCTGAAAGCGTGGCCTCAAATGTTAATTTCCATAGGACGCCGATGTAGCTCAGCTGGTAGAGCAACGCTTTCGTAAAGCGTGGGTCGCCTGTTCAAGTCAGGTCATCGGCTTGCAAAGTCTGTTGTTTCCAGTCCTTCATCGTCTGTCAGAAAGCTGAATCGATCAGGCTGCTGAGATTCTTTCGAAAGGTTCATGGACTCGGAGAGCGCCTACAGCCGCATGCTCAGGCGACTGCACCGCAGTCATATGCGTGATGCCTGCCTTGATGAGGTTTTCATCGTGTTGAGCGTTGGGGCAAGCCTAATTGCCACGCTCGGGCTGCTTGCGAACAGCGCCGCCGTGGTGATCGGCGCCATGGTGGTGGCCCCGTGGATCATGCCGCTGCGGGCGGCCGCTTTTGCAATCCTGCTTGGAGAGATTCAACTGCTGGGGCGATCACTGCGCACCTTGATGGTGGGGGTAGTGAGCACCACACTCTTGTCTCTGGTGCTGGGATACCTGGCGGATTTACCGCGATTCGGCACTGAAGTGCTGACCCGAACAACGCCGAATCTGCTTGATCTCGGCATCGCCCTGGTGGCTGGCGGCCTTGCCACCTACGCCAAGCTTCGCAGCGATGCGGTGAGTTCCTTGGCAGGGACCGCCATTGCCGTGGCTCTTGTTCCGCCGGTGTGCGTGATGGGTCTGCTCCTTTCACAACAACAGTGGAACGAAGCAGTAGGTGCTGGCCTGCTTTTCGCCACCAACCTGCTGGGCATCCTCACCGGTGGCCTAGTGCTGATGGCCTGGAAGGATCCCGAATTCAGACAGGTGTTCCGACGCAGCCACCTCAGCGCAGCCAGTTTCACTCTCACCGGCCTGCTCCTTGTGCCACTCGGCAGTAGTTTTCTGAATTTGTTGGACAGAGCCCAGAAGGACAGCACCCGGGACATGGTTCAGGAGACCATCGAGGGTTTCCTGACGCGGGAGACGCTGACGTTCGGCGATCGGGAAACTGTGGATGTTGAGCGTGTTGATATCGTCTGGAATCAAAATCCTCCGGTCATCCGCGTCATCGTGCGGGTCTCGGATCCAGCCCTGCCGAGTTTCAAGCAGGTCTCAGCAGTCCAGGAAGAAATCAACCGCAGGCAAGCCATACGTTTCCGGTTGGTCGTACAGCGCACCGCAGTCGATGTCGTCGGACCTGAGGAAGCTCCAAATCCTGCGACACCCGCCGCCGAACAATTGTTGGCGCCTGCACCAAAGCCAGAACCGCCTCTTGGTTCAGGTGAGTCGGACGCCGTTCCATCCGAGAACAACCTGAGCGTTGATTCAGAGCCGATTCTGCCCCCAAATTTCCCTACAAACTGACGACAGCCCGTTGGAGTGAAAGGAAGCGTGTTGGAAAATCAGGCGGCAGAAGACCAATGAACCCTTGCAGATGAGCGGTCACTGAAGCCTTCGCCCGTATTCCCCTTCTGAATGAGCGGTTGGAGGCATCGTTTCCCTGTCTGGCATTGACGCGAAAGCAGGAGCCTGGATGCCCCGTTGAATCACTAGAACCCTCGTCAACAGACAACCGATACCGGTCAGAGCAACGGCGATCTTGATCGACATCAGATTGAAGCTCTCTACGTCCGCATAACTGACGATAAAGAGCGAAAATAGAAATCCCCAGAGCAGAGAAATCTCTGCGTAAAACTCATGATGAAGCGACGGATGGCTGGCATCAGCTCTGATCACGTCGCGCAGGATCGCGCCACCAGCCCCTGTCATTGCACTGAAAATCGGACCCCAGATCAACAGGGGATCGCACCGTTCCTCCACAGCAACAATCACACCCACAACAGTGAATGAAGCAAGACCAACGGCATCAAACAATTTAATGATCCAGTTGCCCTTCTCTTCGATCGTTGGAATCAATCGCAGGCGCACATGCCGCTCAGGCAATCGCAGAGCGACAAAGCTGATCAACACGACAACAAAGACAACCGCAAGGTGATTGGGAGAGTCCATCACGGCAGGGCGATCCCGGTTAACAAGCAGATCCCTGAGGATTCCCCCACCCACTGCGGGAAGACTGGCGAGAACGAGCGCCCCGAAAAGGCTGAATTTCTCTTTGCGTGCCAGAAGAACCCCTGAGAACGCGAAGGCTGCAGTCCCAATGTTGTCGAGCATTCGAAACCATGGCTGATCAGCGGCCAATCCAAGAAGTGTGGGGAAAAGATACCCTCGGACAATCATGTTGTATCGCCCACTCTCGCGAATCGTCTGAAGTGCTTGATTGAAAGAGCTCACTAGAGCAGGCGAGGTACTGCTTCGGCTGAACAAAGCCACGATTGGACCACTAAAAATGGGCGTTTCACCCATGACCAACTGACTCGCGAACTTGTTTTCCCAAATCAACGATGCGCCGACCAATCGGTCCACAGGAACCAGGTCAACCTTGCCCTCGATAAGGTTCTGGAGATTTGATTGGACACTCGCACTGGAGAGCACCCGGTTGCGGTTAGCAGGTGCACTTAAGAAGTCATCAATCACATCGCCATAGAAATAACCATCAACGACCCCGAGTCGCAGCTTGCTGTTGGGAAAGTCTTTGATGAATTTATCTTTATTGATAAATCGTCTCGCCTGTGCATCTCTTCGACTCGCTACGAGAACGACATCTTCGGTTCGATAGGGGGTCGAAAAATAGACATAGTTTTCGCGCTCTTCGGTCATGAAGGCTCCCCCGGCGATATCACGCTTGCCCTCTTTCAGTTGCTGCTGATGCTCATCCCAGTTGATCTGGGGTAACTCGAGAGTGAAGTCAAGCTGATTTTCAAAGATCTCTCGAAACAATTCGATATCGAGGCCTGTCAGTCTCTGAACCTCGTCTGTTTTTTCCTCGTATTGGTATGGCATCCACGGGTACCAGCCGCCACGGAGTTTTGAGACAGCGGCAGCGCTGACACTCACTCCAAGCGAGAGTGTCAGCAGCAGCAGCACCAGTAGACAGCATCTTGCTCTCCACACTGACCCTTGGCGCCTCATGAATCTTTATGGCTGTGCTCCGATTCTTGACAAGCAGGAACCAAGGCGCAGCAATCTGTCTAAAAAACCAAAACAAAAAGCCCCCACCGTGAGGTGAGAGCTTTCCGATTCAACTGACGCTGAATCTTTGGGTAAGAGACTTCAGCCTCAGCCGATGGCAGGTGCTTGCAGAGCCACAGGAGTGGACTCAGCAGCAGCCAGGTCGAGGGGGAAGTTGTGAGCATTGCGCTCGTGCATCACTTCCATGCCGAGGTTGGCGCGGTTCAGCACATCAGCCCAGGTGTTCAGGACGCGGCCCTGACCATCAAGGATGGACTGGTTGAAGTTGAAACCGTTCAGGTTGAAAGCCATGGTGCTGACGCCCAGGGCAGTGAACCAGATGCCGACCACAGGCCAGGCAGCCAGGAAGAAGTGAAGGCTGCGGCTGTTGTTGAAGGAGGCGTATTGGAAGATCAGGCGACCGAAGTAACCGTGGGCAGCCACGATGTTGTAGGTCTCTTCCTCTTGGCCGAACTTGTAGCCGTAGTTCTGGGACTCGCTCTCGGTGGTTTCACGCACCAGGGAGGAGGTCACCAGTGAACCGTGCATGGCGGAGAACAGGGAGCCACCGAACACACCTGCGACGCCCATCATGTGGAAGGGGTGCATCAGGATGTTGTGCTCTGCCTGGAACACCAGCATGAAGTTGAAGGTGCCAGAGATGCCGAGGGGCATGCCGTCAGAGAAGGAACCCTGACCGAAGGGGTACACCAGGAACACGGCGGAGGCAGCAGCCACAGGTGCGCTGTAAGCAACGCAGATCCAGGGGCGCATGCCGAGGCGGTAGGAAAGTTCCCACTCGCGACCCATGTAGCAGAAGATGCCGATCAGGAAGTGGAAGACAACCAGTTGGTAAGGACCGCCGTTGTACAGCCACTCATCGAGAGAAGCAGCTTCCCAGATGGGATAGAAGTGCAGGCCGATGGCGTTCGAGGAAGGAACAACAGCACCAGAGATGATGTTGTTTCCGTAGATCAGGGAGCCGGCGACGGGCTCACGGATGCCGTCGATGTCGACGGGGGGTGCTGCGATGAAGGCAACGATGAAACAGGTGGTGGCAGCCAGCAGGGTGGGGATCATCAGCACACCGAACCAGCCCACATACAGGCGGTTGTTGGTGGAGGTGACCCACTCGCAGAAGGACTGCCAGCCATTGGCGCCGGAGCGCTGCTGAATGGTGGTGGTCATGAGTACGGGGGAGAAAGCGTCAGGGAAAACCCGTCGGCGGTAAAGAAAGTCGGTTAACCGACCTTCACAATGTAAAGGGACTTTGCGCAATGTGAATGCCGACCTACCCCCTGTGCACAACAGCGCTACTCATCCCTGCGATCAGCCCCGCTGATCAATAGCCATTTTGGGAGCGCAGAGCCTCGGCTTGGCTGCTGCTGATTCGGCCTGCCTCCTCCAACAGGTCGCCGATACTTTCGAGTGTGAGCACCGCCTGAAGATTCAGGCCTGCATCAGCGAGGCGTTGTTTGGCTCGCGTGTCATGGCGACCGCCATGGTCGAGGAACACCACGACGTCGCTGACGGTGAGGCCTGAGGTGGTGAGCTTGGCGATTCCCTCCAGCACGCTGCCCCCGGTTATCAGGATGTCGTCGACGACGGCCACCGTTTCACCTTCATTGAATTCACCCTCCACCAAACGCCTGGTGCCATGGGCCTTCACCTCTTTACGCGGGTAGATCAATGGCTTGTGAAGTTGGAGTGAAAGCCCGGTTGCCGTTGGCAGAGAACCATAGGGAATGCCAGCAATTCGGTTAAAACAAAGCGGCCGCAGCACTTGGGCGTAGCAATCCAGCACACGCCGAAACAAGGCCGGGTCGGAAATGATTTGGCGGAGATCAACGTAGTAGTTGAAGATTGCGCCGCTCGCCTGCTTGAACTCGCCAAACAGCAAACAACGAATATCAAACAGGTCGATCACCAGATCCCTGAGTTCTTGCGTCATGCCTTGCTGCATTTGATCAGACTCGGCAAGCGATTGCTGCATCGATACCGAAGGCTGAGCATGGGGCCAGATCCGGCAATCATTTAATGGAACTGCCTGCGAATCCCGTCGAGCCACCAGGTGCTGTTGACGCAAGTTGTTGATTCGCTGCTTGAGAGCTGCGGTCTGTTCGTGGATGTCGTCTTGATTAAGCAGGCTCTGGGGTAACGGCAAGAGCAAGCCATCACCGGTGGCATTCAGGCCACTGGCCATGAGCCGTTGCAGATTTCCCTCTTCACCCCAAAGCGAGCGGAGCATGACAAACCGTTCTGGCGCTTCCCTACGCACGCGCGCAAGAACGCTGGGGTCACTTGTGCCAACTTCCAGAAGCACTTGATCGGGAGTCCCCCAGCTCTGGCTTTCCCTCACAACCTGTAAGTAAAGGGGCTGCTGCTCACTGGGGAAATGCTGCAGGCTTCTGGCTCCCGGGTTGGAGCTGTGGCAATTGATCAAGACACCTTTGCCCGGATAAAGCAGAAACGGCGCGGCGATGTCTTGACCTGCCAAAGGATTCAGGGTGACTGCGTCAGCGTGGAGTGTTTTGAACAGGTAAGCGGCGATGGCACTGGAGCTGTTCAGATCCCCGTGCTTGAGATCAATGATGAGAGGAAGATCGTTGGGCAGCAGTTCACGCACTTCGAGCATCAGCTCAACCCCTGCTGATCCCATGGCTTGATAGAAACCCAGACTTGGCTTGTAAGCGCAGACATGGTCAGCGGTGGCTTCAATCACCGACTTGCACCAGGAGCGAGCCTGACTGAGAAGAGAACTACCGCCAAGGCCGCACGATTCAGCCCAGCTGCGAAGCATTTCCGGATTGGGGTCAAGGCCGGTGACCAACAGAGATTGCCTGCTGCCCATCGCCTCGGTGAGTGCCGTGAAGAAACCCATGGCCCCGAGGTGTTGTTATATCCAGATTGCGCGGTCTGCCCGTCGTTCGTTATGGCTACTGCATGAAATGAATCAATTGCCCAAAACAAAAAGCCCCCACCGTGAGGTGAGGGCTTTCCGATTCAACTGACGCTGAATCTTTGGGTAAGAGACTTCAGCCTCAGCCGATGGCAGGTGCTTGCAGAGCCACAGGAGTGGACTCAGCAGCAGCCAGGTCGAGGGGGAAGTTGTGAGCATTGCGCTCGTGCATCACTTCCATGCCGAGGTTGGCGCGGTTCAGCACATCAGCCCAGGTGTTCAGGACGCGGCCCTGACCATCAAGGATGGACTGGTTGAAGTTGAAACCGTTCAGGTTGAAAGCCATGGTGCTGACGCCCAGGGCAGTGAACCAGATGCCGACCACAGGCCAGGCAGCCAGGAAGAAGTGAAGGCTGCGGCTGTTGTTGAAGGAGGCGTATTGGAAGATCAGGCGACCGAAGTAACCGTGGGCAGCCACGATGTTGTAGGTCTCTTCCTCTTGGCCGAACTTGTAGCCGTAGTTCTGGGACTCGCTCTCGGTGGTTTCACGCACCAGGGAGGAGGTCACCAGTGAACCGTGCATGGCGGAGAACAGGGAGCCACCGAACACACCTGCGACGCCCATCATGTGGAAGGGGTGCATCAGGATGTTGTGCTCTGCCTGGAACACCAGCATGAAGTTGAAGGTGCCAGAGATGCCGAGGGGCATGCCGTCAGAGAAGGAACCCTGACCGAAGGGGTACACCAGGAACACGGCGGAGGCAGCAGCCACAGGTGCGCTGTAAGCAACGCAGATCCAGGGGCGCATGCCGAGGCGGTAGGAAAGTTCCCACTCGCGACCCATGTAGCAGAAGATGCCGATCAGGAAGTGGAAGACAACCAGCTGGTAAGGACCGCCGTTGTACAGCCACTCATCGAGAGAAGCAGCTTCCCAGATGGGATAGAAGTGCAGGCCGATGGCGTTCGAGGAAGGAACAACAGCACCAGAGATGATGTTGTTTCCGTAGATCAGGGAGCCGGCGACGGGCTCACGGATGCCGTCGATGTCGACGGGGGGTGCTGCGATGAAGGCAACGATGAAACAGGTGGTGGCAGCCAGCAGGGTGGGGATCATCAGCACACCGAACCAGCCCACATACAGGCGGTTGTTGGTGGAGGTGACCCACTCGCAGAAGGACTGCCAGCCATTGGCGCCGGAGCGCTGCTGAATGGTGGTGGTCATGAGTACGGAAAAGAAGGCTCCGAAGAGCGGTTACGGAAGGGCAGGAATGCCCTGCCAGCCCGCAGTGTAAAGCAACATTGCGAAAGATATCCAGTGCTTTATGAAGTCGTTGTGAAGAAGCGTTGAGCTCCAGCCCGGCCTAGACTTGAAGGAATCGACGATCGCTAAAGAATCGCTTAAGGTTCTTAGCGTGAGTCTTTAGGAGACGCGTGTGGTCTTGATCCGATGGCTGATCGCTGGCCAACGTCTTGAAGAGACAGTGCCAACCAACCGTGCACGCCATCGGCGCAATGAGTTGGAAGCCCAGGGTGCCGTTGTGTACTGGAGCGAAAGACTGGCTGAGAGCCACTGAAGCGCCAAACTGGACTTGCTGTTATGGCAGTCATGCACCTGAAGTTCACGCCACCGTTCAGACAACTGACTTCAGGCGCCTTGGCGATCTTGGCGATCGGACTTCTCACCTCCTGCCAGTCCACAGCCAATCGCAGCTCGAGTGATTCCAGAAAACAAACGGAAGCACTAAAGCGACTTGAACAGCGCTTGCAACAACTCGAGCAACGCGTCAAGGCCCCATTGAGCGCATCGGATCAGGGGAATCGTGTGCCCCCGGGACCGATCAAATCAATCACCTTCCGCAGCGGCACAGCGGATGACCGAGTCCGTATCTACTGGGCAAACGGAGAACGAACTGATCTCCCTTGCACGCTTGAGCAAGGCACTTGGGCCTGTGGATAGGGAGACGTCCCAGTCACAAACGGACAAGACCGGAAGAGGGGTTGGCCATGCATCAACAGACCCCAACGTTCACCGTGTTGATCTTCGGCTCACATCAGTAATACGAGGCTTGGTTTTGTCGATCAGGATGGTTCTAAGGATCAGCTCCAGCCTGGTGGCCAGCGCCAATCAATCCTTGCCGTTCACCCAGACCAAGGCAGCCAATCTGGCCAGGATGCGTGCGGAATGCATGCATGAAATGGGTGCTCTCTCGTGTCTGGCCTCAAATCCGCGCAGGGGCTCCTGTTCAGCTTTCAGGGAGGCTCACCAGGGTGGGAACAGAAGATCCCTCCGCAACAACCTTCAGTTGCAACAAAGGTTCTGGTCTCCAGGGATGGAGACCGAATGCTGGACGTCCCCTACAACGGCCCGCTGTGCTGACGAATCAATCTCAGCGCAATGTTGTTGACACTCCGCCGCTGAATGAGTGCCATAGAAGAGTCTGTGAAAAGACCATGAATCTTTCAACTGTTTCAGCACTGGCCCTGATTTTTGGAGCAGGCACCCTCTCAGGTGCATCAGCGCTTGCTCAGGCGCCTGTGCCTGCATCCCAGATCAGAGCCCTGAACCTTGCCCGCAACACTGCTGTCACAGAAAACGGCGGGCTCAGCGTCTATCGCCCCCAGCCCTGCATGTTCAAAACTAGCGATGGAGGTGGTGAGTGCCTGGTGCAGGATGATGCCAACGGCTACACCTTCAACTTTCTAGGCGGACAGCCAGGCTGGCCAGAGGACGGAAGCAATCCCACAACGGAAACCGAACTTCAGGTTGCTCCCGACGGGCGAAGCGTCACCAACATCATTTACAACGGATCCCCCCGCTGACTTCACCTCAGCAGTTCGGCCAACGCCTCTTTCCAGTCTTTGGGAAGAGGCCACGTCTCCCGCTTTGTGAGGCTCAAGGCGATCGCCTTCTCGGCATAAGCCGCTTCGTTGATAAACACAGGAACTAGTCCATCCTCACCGTCAAAAACAACAGTGTTTGATTCGGCGTCGATAAACAGTGGATCCCCTGCTTTCAAGGGTTGCCAATCGCGACCCTGAAGATTGGGATGCACCAGGGCATCCGGATCACCCGAACTGCGTCTCGGCACATCCAGGCTGCCCAGATGGAGGTGAATCACAACCTGGTCGGGATAGCGAGCACTCCCGTCACGCACCGATGTGATCGCCGCCAACACAGCTTCGAGAGCCAGGCGGGTCTGTAGCACGATGTCGGAACGGCGTACGTTCTGGGGAACCGGTCCCACCTCGATCACCAGTCCACAGGGCCAGCGCTCCGCAAGAAAGCCCTGCTGCGCCGCGTCCGCTTCATGCAGATAGATCGGAAGACCCAGTCGGTGCTGAACCAACGCCGCCAATGCCAAATCGACAGGCCGGCGTCCATACACAACCAGGCAATTGCCCATCGCTGAGGTGGTGCTGTGCAGGTCCACCACCAGGTCGCAGGGCGTTTGCCCCTTCGGACCGAATTGCTTCAGCAATTCGAGTGCCTGCACCATTTCCCGATCCGACTCGGCAGCAGACTCTGATGCCTCCTTGTGGAGGTCCGGGTGGAAGGAACGGTTGAGATCTCGGTCGAGGTAGCGCCGGCCCTTCGCGCAAGCCGCAGGATTGCCGATCGCCAGCTGCACGTCGAGACCCTCGGAATCAATCAAGGCCGGATGTTGGCGCCATTGGTCGAGCAACCAGGGCCCATTGATCTCATTGCCGTGGGTACCGGCCACCACCAAAACCCGAGGCCTCACCATCCAGCACCTGGCAACGCACCCAGACTGACACCACTTTTCACTGATCGACCATGGCTTTACCTCCTCTGGTTGTTGCTACTGCCAGAGAGGGCTGGAGGTGGCAGTGGCGCCAGCTGATGCAGGGGCTTGGACCGGCTGATACCGAAGGGCGTTACCAGCGTCCTGCGAGCGACCGAATCGACGTGCTGATTCCAGATAAGTCTGGCCTGCAATTCCGTGCCGACGCGCAACGTCCACGGTTGGTGATCGGGAGAAGCTGCCCTTGGGCCCATCGCACCTGGCTGATGCATCGACTGCGTCAACTGGATGACACCCTCACCCTGTTGATGGCCACAGCTGATCACCGCGCCGGACGCTGGTCCCTCGTTCCAGCCTGGCTGGGCTGTGACTCTCTGCTCGCTCTGTATCGGCATTGCGGCACTCCGCCCCATCACAGGGCCACCGTTCCAGCCCTGATCGATCCAGGGGAGGAGGCTGAGCCCACTCCCCAACTTCTGGGGAATGACAGCGCTGCACTCACCGAAACGCTCAATCAATGGCCAGGGGGGAAAGGAGCCATGGACTTGGCTCCCGCCGCTCTGGAGCCAAACATTCAACGCTGGCTCCAGCTCTTGCAGCCAGCCGTCAACGATGGCGTCTACCGATGCGGCTTCGCACGCACGCAGAAGGCTTACGACGAGGCCAGCGCAGCCTTGTTCTCAGCACTGGACGAGGTAGAGGCCGCATTGCAGCACCAGGGCCCCTGGCTCTGCGGCGCGCAACCCACCATCGCGGATGTGTGCCTGTTCCCCACGTTGATCCGCTGGGAGCTGGTCTACGCCCCACTCTTTGGATGCAACGCCCAGCCGTTGTGGATGTTCCCGGCGCTATGGAGCTGGCGTCAATCCTTCTACGCCCTTCCAGGGGTTGCAGAAACCTGCGATGGCGAGGCCTGGCGCGCCGATTACTTCGGCGCCCTTTTCCCGTTGAATCCCGGCGGCATCATTCCAGCGGGGCCGGATCTCTGCACACTGATAAAGAGTTCACCGGCATTGCCATGACCAAAGCCGATCCCCAGTTTGAAGGCGTCTATGGCTCCTATGCAATCACCGAACAGGATCGGCAGGAGGTGCGTCGGTATCGGATTGCGCTGCTGGTGAGTGGCCTTGCACTCAGTGCCGGTCTTCTGCAGTGGTGGCAGCTCGGCAGTGAACTGGCCTGGCTCTGGGTCTTGCCACTCGCCTCTGCCCTCGGATTGGCGCTGCGCTGGATCCACATCTACCTGCGTCCGTTGCACCAGGCCTTGCAGCTGTTCTGGTTGCTGGGATGTCTGGGATGGTGCGCCTTGCTGGCTCTGAACGGCCCAGCCGCTGCCCTGCCAACCCTGCAACGCCACCCCTTGTGGATCCTGGCGATCGGTCCCCTATTCGCGGCAATGGCCGGCATCGGTTTCAAAGAATTCTTTTGTTTCCGCAGGCCTGAGGCCATCGGACTCACCCTGTTACTGCCCATGGCACTCCTGGGGAGATTGAGCAACCTGCTTCCAGCAGACGTCTGCCTTGCATTGCTCACGACGGCTGCTCTGCTCCTGGTGATCTTGGCGGTCCGCAAGTTCGGAATGGACCCAGCCGCCGATATCGGCGATAAGAGCGTGTTTGCTTACCTGGAAGCGCAGCGCAACGTCGTCACCCCGTGAGTCTGATCAGCCTTGTTGATGCGTCCAAGGACTTCGGGATCCGCACACTGTTTGAGGGCCTCACCCTGCATGTGCAGGAGGGAGATCGTCTCGGGCTGATTGGCCCCAATGGAGCGGGGAAATCAACCCTGTTGAGGGTGCTCGCAGGGCTGGAGCCCCTCGGCAGCGGAGAGCGTCGCTGTTCAGCCCGACTGCGGGTGGAACTGGTGGGGCAAGAGAGCCGAGTGAATCCGGGATTAACGGTGCTGGAGCAGGTTCTGGCTGGATGCGGCAAGAAAAGGGATCTGCTTCTGCGCTTTAGCGAGGTCTCGGAAGCCGTTGCAAAAACGCCGGATGACACGGCCCTGATGGGTGAGCTGGGAGCGCTCAGCGAACGCATGGATGAAGAGGAGGCCTGGGCGCTGGAGCAGCAGTGTCAGGAGGTGCTGCAACGCCTGGGAATCTCCGACTTACATCGGCCCGTGGAGGATCTCTCCGGCGGATACCGCAAGCGGGTGGGATTGGCCTCAGCCCTGGTGGCCTGCCCCGATGTTCTCCTACTGGACGAACCCACGAACCATCTCGATGCGGCGGCGGTGGAGTGGCTTCAGAGCTGGCTGGATCGCTATCCAGGCGCCGTGGTTCTCGTGACCCACGATCGTTACGTCCTGGATCAGGTGACCCGTCGGATCGTGGAAGTCGAACGGGGGGTCGCCAGCAGCATCGACGGAAATTACAGCGCCTATCTGCAACGCAAGGCCGACCAGGAGGTGGCCGATGCCGCGGAAGCCGCTCGCTTCAAAAGTGTGATGCGTCGCGAACTGGCCTGGCTGCGCCAAGGTCCGAAAGCGAGAAGCACCAAACAGAGAGCCAGGATCGAAAGGATTGAGGCCCTTAAGGCGTCACCGACGAAGCAAGCCAAGCAGGAGCTGGCGATGAGCAGCGTCAGTCGGCGCATCGGCAAGGTCGTCATTGAGGCTGAGGAGCTCACCGTCACAACGGATGGCCAGCCGGGCGGGCCCTCACTGCTGCGGGATTTCACCTACAGCTTCAGCCCCGAGGATCGAGTCGGGATCATCGGCCCCAACGGCAGCGGCAAATCCACCCTTCTCGATCTGATCGCTGGCCGCCGCCAGGTCACCAGCGGCTCCCTGCGGCTGGGTGACACGGTCCACCTCGGCTACCTCGATCAGCACACGGATGCTCTCAGCGAGGGACGCGGTCTCGAAAGGAAGGTGATCGAATTTGTAGAGGAAGCAGCCTCCAGGATCGAACTAGCTGGCGAACAGTTGAGTGCATCCCAGCTTCTGGAACGGTTTTTGTTTCCCCCTGCCCAACAGCACAGCCCCCTGAACAAACTCTCGGGTGGCGAACGCAGGCGTCTGAGTCTCTGCCGGATGTTGATCCAGGCTCCGAATGTGCTGTTGCTGGATGAGCCAACCAACGATTTAGACGTGCAAACCTTGAGCGTTCTCGAGGATCTGCTCGAGGATTTCCGTGGCTGCGTCGTTGTGGTTTCGCACGATCGCTACTTCCTCGACCGCACGATTGATCGTTTGTTCTGTTTCGAAGACGGTCGTCTGAAGCGGTTCGAAGGCAACTACAGCGCCTTCCTTGACCACAAACGTGCCTTGGAGAAGAACAGCTCCGAGCCATCGTCTGTTCCGAAAGGGACCGCCAGCTCCAAGAAGAAGCTGAAGAAAGCCTCCGATTCAGGCCCACGACGCCGCAGTTTCAAGGAGTCCAGAGAACTGGAAACTCTGGAGCAGACATTGCCAGACCTTGAAAAGCGCAAGGCTGATCTGGAAGAGGCGATCGGGTCAGGCCAGGGAGACCTCACCAACCTCAGTCAAGATCTGGCGACACTGCTCGAACGAATTCAGGAGAGCGAAGAGCGCTGGCTTGAACTCAGTGAACTGGCTCCCTGAGTGAACAACGCTGTCGACAGGGATATGACGACTCGATAGGCAAGGGGCAACCCAGCGGAGCTGTGGCCGTCCAGCCCGTGGAGCCGGACTGGATCCACCTCCAAATGATGCGAGGTCATTGGATCCCCCATCTGTTGCAAGTCGAGATCGAGTGACCATTTCACCTGAATCTGTTCCAACACCTCGCAGGCTTCCGGAATGGAACGGAAGCGTTGATCCAGAACACCCTTCCCTCTTCATCCATGAAGTGGCGACCTTGTCGCTGCTGGATCCTCACCATGGAATTGAGGCCTCTGCAGCTCTTCTTGTAGCGATTAACACAAGGGCGTAACAAGCGTGTTGTTACGGAAACCTCGTCTTCGCTCCCATCGCTGGCATGTCTGTCCAACAGCCGTATGGTGTGATTGTCGCCATTGGCCTGGACGCGCCAACGATTCCATGAAATCCATCGACGAGCACATCAAAAAGGACCAGTCCGAACTCGAGACGGCCAAGGCAGAAGGGAACGATGCCAAGGTGCGTCACATCAGCGAGGAGCTGGAATCCTTGCAGGAGTACAAAAAGGAGCATCCTGAAGATTCCCACGACCCAACGCCTTTGGAGCTGTATTGCGAAGCCAACCCAGAAGCTGACGAATGCCGTGTCTACGACGACTGACCTGCAACGAGAGTGAATTAGCACTCACAAATAGGCGGGGCTAACACCCCGCCTATTTTGTTTCTAATTCTCCGTCTCAATCAGCAAAAGAGAGTCAAAGATCCTCATTGAACTCGGAGGGACTGCCGGTGAGGCTACAAACAACCGACTCCTCAGGTTTCAACTCACGAACTTCAGCGATCGGACGACCGCGGCGTCGGAGCGCTTCAATTTCTTCACGGGTCTGGCAGCGGGCGATCAGTTGACCCTGATCGTCAAAGCAAGTGAAAAAGGTCATTCATTCTGGTTCGACATCGATTCCTTTATGGCCAGGACATCGGCGCAGCACAAGGGCGGATGAGCCCCTCCACACAGGGGCAAACCGGAAGCTGTCACACACCAAGCTGCTGCCAAACCTGATCCAACAAAGCATCGAGCCCCTTACCCATCACAGCGGAAATCAGCAGAGGACGACGCCCACTCAACGCGTCTAGCCGTTCCAGCAGATCGTCTCTCCCCTGCTCATCGAGAAGTTCGAGTTTGTTCACCACCAGCAAGCGCGGACGGCTGACCAGCCCATGTCCATAGGCCTCGAGCTCCTTTTCCACCACTCGCAGATCACCAAGGGGATCTTCGGCTCCTCCATCCACCAGATGAATCAGTAGGCGGGTGCGCTCGATGTGCCGCAGAAAGTCATGGCCCAGGCCAGCGCCTTGAGCGGCTCCAGCAATCAATCCTGGAATGTCTGCAAATACAGTGCCGTCGCCCGAGGGCCTGCGCACCACTCCGAGATTCGGCACCAGGGTGGTGAAGGGGTAGTCGGCAATTTTGGGGCGGGCTGCAGAGAGAACACTAATCAGAGTGCTTTTGCCAGCATTGGGTAGTCCGATGATTCCCACCTCAGCCAGCAGTTTGAGCTCGAGCTGCAGCGGCCACTCCTCGCCGTCCCTGCCTTCGGTGCACTTCTCGGGAGCGCGATTGCGGTTGCTGAGGTAGTGCGCATTCCCAAGACCGCCTCGACCGCCGAAGGCCACCGTGAGCCTCTCCCTTGGGTTCGTGAGATCACCCAACAAGATTCCCGTTTTGAGATGACGCACCTCGGTTCCACAAGGCACCTTGATGACAAGAGGTTGTCCGGAAGCACCGGTGCAGCGGTTGGGACCACCGCGACGACCGTCGATGGCCGCGAACAGACGCTTGTATTTGAAATCCAGAAGAGTTTGGAGGTTGGCGTCTGCTTCCAGCACCACATCGGCGCCATGCCCACCATCTCCGCCCGAAGGCCCCCCGGCAGGGACATACTTCTCCCTTCGGAAGGCCACGATGCCGTCGCCACCGCGCCCCCCCCGCACGGTGATGCGTGCCTGATCGATGAACTGCACGAAACCCCTCGATGGGTTCAACCACCAACCCTAGGATCGTGCAGTGCCGGAGATTGGGCTTGGCAGGCGTTTGCTTTAAGGCGCTCAGCAAGAGCTATCCACCCCGGGGAGGGTCCGATCCGGTCGAGGTGATCCGTGAGCTCTCTCTGACGATTGAAGACGGGGAATTTCTGGTGCTGGTCGGCCCATCAGGCTGCGGGAAAAGCACACTCCTACGCCTGATGGCGGGCCTGGAAACCCCGAGTTCAGGAGAAATCTTCATTGGAGACCATCCCGTCAGTCGCCTGCGTCCGGCCCAACGCAATGTGGCCATGGTGTTTCAGAGCTACGCGCTCTATCCCCACCTCAGCGTGCGGGACAACCTGGGGTTTGGATTGAGGCGCAGTCGTCAACGCACCGTTCTGCAGCAGATCCAAGACCAGCTGCATCGCACCACCCGACGCTTTCCTCAGCCTCTCTCGCTGAGTTCTCCCCGGGAAGCGCGCCTGGAAATCCGGGTGAATGAGGTCGCCGAGGCCCTCGAACTTGATCAGCTTCTAGACCGGCGCCCGAAGGAGCTCTCTGGGGGCCAGAAACAACGGGTGGCGCTGGGACGGGCCATGGCACGGCAACCGGACGTCTTCTTGATGGATGAGCCTCTGAGCAATCTGGATGCCAAGTTGCGCGGAAGCACCCGAACGCGCATCGTTGATCTGCAGCGACAGCTGGGCACCACCACGCTGTACGTGACCCATGATCAGGTGGAAGCGATGACCATGGGGCACCGGATCGCGGTGCTGAATCAGGGCCGGTTGCAGCAGCTGGGCACACCGATGGAGCTCTACCGCTGGCCCTCAAATCTGTTTGTCGCCCAGTTCATCGGAAGCCCGCCGATGAATGTGCTTCCCGTAACGGTGGCCTCAGCGGGGACATTGCTTCTCGGTGAGCGACGTCTGCCGGTCGAAGGCGTCCTCGCCGATGCGCTGCCCGCTTTGGAGGGGCAATCGTTAAACGGCGGAATCCGCCCGGAACAACTTCGGATTGCACCTGCCACCAACCGCAACCTCCCAGCTGATGTCAGTCACAGTGAAGTGCTAGGCAACGAACAACTGATCACCTGCCGGCTGCTGGATGGCGGACATTTGATTCAGGTTCGGGCCGATCCTGACCTGGACGCCACACCGGGATCCAGAGTTCATCTTGAGGCCGAGCCCACAGGCTGGCGACTCTTTGATCGCCTGGGAGAGGCCATTGCCAGGCCTCTCCCCCCCCGATCAAGTGAAAACGAGCCGCTTCTGCCCAACCTGGGCTGACTGGCGCTCGAGAAGATCCTCATCGCACCCACACCACACTGCAGCCGGCTCCCCCGTCTCCCTGTTCAGCATCCACAACCCGTTCCACATACGGCAGGGACTGAAACCAGTCCCTGAGGCCACGCTTGAGCCGTCCGGTGCCGATGCCGTGAATCACCCACACAGGACCACTGGCCCCGCGCAGCACCTCTTCAACGGTCGACTCGGCTTCATGAACGCGCATTCCGCGCACATCCACGGTGTTTCTTGATGTCCGCACCTCGGCACTGCCGCTCCCCCGCCGAGCCTTCACCCGCACCTGCACCACTGGAGCGGCTGGGGGGTCAGGCTTGCGTCCGTCCAGGCTTTCGACAGCCGACAGTTCAACGGTGCTGCGCATCACTCCGCAGCGCACCTGAAGCTGCAGACCATCGTCAGACACTTTCAGAACCTCAGCGGCCTTGCCGAGGGCCAGCAAGCGGATGCGTTCTCCCACTTGCGGTCGCCAGCCTTGATGCCGGCGACGTTCCGGCTCAGGACGGTGGCGATCCTCGAGTTTGCGCAGCCGCTGCCCCGCTTGTCTTGCTGTTTCGCCATCGGCCCCATCATCACGGAGACGTCGGATCAGTTGGCGCACTTCTTTCTGGCCGGCACGGATCGAGGTCTCCAGGCGTTGCCGTCCCTGTTCCTGCCGTTCAGCGGAATGCTGTTTCTGCTTCTCCCAACGCTGCAGGAGTTCTTCATGCAGCAGTTCGGTCCTTGCGAGGAGCGCCGCTGCATCTTCCGCTGCGGCCTGTTGGCGCATGCGCTGTTCTTCAAGGCCGCGAATCACGGTGTTCACCTCACCATCTCCGACAGGAGCAAGCAGGGCGCGTGCTTCATCGATCACACTGCCTTCAAGGCCTAGCCGGGTGGCGATCGCCAGCGCATTGCTACGACCTGGAATCCCCCAGAGCAGGTGATAAGTCGGCGACAGCGTCTCGCTGTCGAAGGCAACCGACGCATTCTCAAAGCGCGCATCGCTGTACTTGAGAGCCTTGAGCTCGCCGAAATGGGTGGTCGCCACAGTGAGCCGTGCACGATCGGCCAGGGTGCGCAACAGTGCTGTTGCCAGAGCCGTGCCTTCACTGGGATCGGTACCGGCACCGACCTCATCCAGCAGCACCAAAGCAGGAGCCGGCCCGGAACGAATCGCCTCCAGGATGCGACCGATCCGTTTCACATGACCGCTGAAGGTGGACAAGCTCTGCTGCAGCGATTGCTCATCGCCGATATCAGCTAGCACCTGGGCACACCAGGGAAGGGTGGGGCTGCCACTGCACGGCACCCACAGTCCTGCCCGCGCCATCAAAGCTGCCAAACCGATGCTCTTGAGGGTGACTGTTTTCCCACCGGTGTTTGGCCCGGTAATCGCCACCACACGCAGAGAAGACGACACCTCAACACTGACGGGCACAACGGTTGGCCCCTGCTCGTTGCGCTCCTGCCAGACGAGCAGCGGATGGCGCAAGGTTCTCAGCTCGAATGGAGCATCAACAGCGGACTCCAAACGGGGAGGAACCGCACCGAGCCACTGCCCATAGCGGCCACGGGCCAAAGCCAAATCCAATTTGAGCAGCACCTGCATCAGATGCTGGAGTCCCTCAACCTGCTCAGCGACAGCTGCACTGAGCTCCGCGAGCACCCGCTGTTCCTCCTCACGGATCCGGCCATCCACATCAGCGAGCTTGTTCCCCAGATCGATCACCGATTTGGGTTCCACGAACATCGTGCTGCCGGATGCGGAGCTGTCGTGCACCATTCCCGGGCACTGTCCACCGGCACCGGCTTTCACCGCCAGCACGGGCCGGCCGTGGCGCTCGGCAATCACGGTGTCTTGGAGATGGGCGGCCCAACGCCTGATCACGTCCTGCAACCTGTCCCGGCGTCTGGCCCGCAGCTCCTGCCACTGCCGCCTCAGACCATCAAGCCCAGGGCTGGCTCGGTCAGCAACCCGTCCCCCCTCTTCAATGGCGAATTTCAAGCGCTGCTCGAGATCGGGGAAGGTCGCCACATCCCTGAGGAGTGTTGTGCACACCGGGCGCAGCTCCGGTTCATCGATCTGGCGACGCAAGCGACGGGCAGCGGCCAGGGTGTTGGCCACATCTAAAAGCTCCTCACCCGAAGCCGTCCCCCCTTTACTGCAGCGCAACAGGGTGCGAGCGAGATCACTCACACCTTGGAAACTCAGCCCACCCTCGAGAACACCGTCCAGAGAGCCCATCTCCTGGGTCTGGGCCTGAAGGGCGAGGCTGTCTTGGAGCGAGGCCGGGAGGGCATCGATTTTGCAGTGACGACGTCCCTGCACGGTGCTGGCGAAACTGGCGAGATGGTCACAGAGCCGCGGCCACTCCAGCAGCTCCAGGGTTTCCTGAAGAGCAGACATCAATCAGCTGTCGTCACTCCTGATTGATTGGAAGGAATGCCACCTGGAGGCTCATAGAGCATTTCGAGCCAATTGCCGTCAGGGTCACGCAGATAGAAGGAGGCTGTGCCGTCGCGATGATCATGGACGGCTCCAACAGCGACACCCGAAGCCTTTAGTTGATCATGCACCACATCCACTTCAGAACGGTCACGGAAGTGGAAGGCAAAGTGGGGGCCTGCGGCTTTGTAATTCGGTCCCAACAGAGCCAGGCCATCACGTGACTTGACGGCTTCCAGGTAACACCAGTCGTCTGCTTTCCAGACCATCTCCATCCCCAGCTGAGAATAAAAAGCCACAGCCCTTTCCATATCCTCAACGCGGATGGCGACGTGCCCCAAGCGCTCCACCACAGGCATGGACTGGTTCTCGAATAAAAATCATTCTGAATGGTGCCCGACGTCCGGCGAGAGGGATTCGGGGCTCCGCTCGTGCGCTAGAGACTCTGGACGGGCGCCATGGGCAAAGGAAATTCCCCATGACGTGCGGCAGACACATCCAATCGAGAAGCAGATGAGTCCACTTCCCAGCAGTAGAAATCCCTCAGAGCGATCCTGACGATCACCGCTGGTCAGCAGATGCCCAGCGAGAATGAAGGCCACGGATGCACAGACGAAAGGGAGAGGGCTCCAGAAACGCATCGGACGACCTGAAGCCATAAAGCGACGAGCACTGACTCCTGATTAGCTCGCTTCTGCTAACCCTGCTTCAACCATTCAGCGGCATCACAAGCGTGATACGTGAGGATCAGATCCGCACCGGCACGCTTGAAGCTGAGCAGAGTCTCCAGCACCAAGGCCTTCTCGTTGATCCAGCCACGCTCGGCGGCCGCCTTCACCATGGAGTACTCACCACTGACGTTGTAAGCCGCGATGGGCAACTCCGACTCTTCCCGCAAGCGATGAATGATGTCGAGGTAAGCGAGACCGGGCTTCACCATCATGATGTCAGCCCCTTCCTGTTCATCGAGCTGGGCCTCGGTGATGGCCTCACGGGCATTGGCCGGATCCATTTGATAGGTGTCCTTGTTACCAGGAATTGGCTTGCTTCCAGCAGCCCGGGGCGCGGAATCAAGAGCTTCGCGGAAGGGCCCGTAATACGCCGATGAGTATTTGGCTGTGTAGCTGATGATGCCCACATGCTCGAAACCTTCGTCATCGAGGGCTTCGCGGATCGCCCCGACCCGGCCATCCATCATGTCGCTGGGTCCGATCAAGTCAGCACCGGCTCTGGCCTGGGCAACGGCCTGTTTGCAAAGCAACTCGATCGTTTCATCGTTCAGAACCACACCCTGTTCGCTGACGATGCCGTCATGGCCGTCGCAGGAGTAGGGGTCGAGGGCCACGTCCGTCATGATCGCCATTTCCGGGAGCTCTTGCTTGAGCTGGCGAATGGCACGCGGAATCAATCCGTTCTCGTTGAAGCATTCGGCACCATCTTCGGTTTTGAGTCCCTCAGAGACCTTCGGAAACAGAACGATGCAGCGGATTCCAAGCTCCCAGGCGCGCCTCACCTCAGAGGTGAGCTGCTGCAAGCTCCAGCGATTGGCCCCAGGCATGGCCCCAATTGGCTCCACCTCCGCACCTTCGTGCACGAACAGCGGGTAAATGAAATCAGCAGGCGACAGATTGGTTTCGCGCACCATGGCCCGCAGAGACGCAGTACGACGCAGGCGACGTGGGCGGTAAGTGAGGTCCATCAGCAGGACAAATCGAGGACGTGATCGTAGGCGGCAAGCCTGACAGGTCTTCAGAGCCGGGCGGTTTGAATCCAATCGCGGCGCGGATCATCGCCGCGTTCCTCACGCAATCGCTCAAGCAGAGAGCGCTGCGTCTCAGACCACTGGGAAGGCCACTGCAGGCTGAGGGTGAAAAGGAGGTCTCCCCGGCCGGTTTTCAGCGGCCAACCCTTGCCCTTCAGCCGCAGACTGCGGCCTGGGCTGGTGCCCGCGGGGATCGAGACTTCGGCTTCGCCGTCCGGTGTTATCACGGTAACGATGCCTCCGAGCGCCAACTCATCGAGAGCCACAGGAAGATCAGCACGCAGCTGATCACCGTCGAAGCGCCACACGGGGTGAGCCTGAACCTCAAGGTTCAGATAGAGATCGCCGCGACGCCCGGTTCCTGGCTGAAGGTTGCCCTTGCCCTTGAGACGGAGGCGGGAACCGTTCTTCACTCCCGCAGGGATGCGCACCTGTACCCGTTCATCATTCACGGAAAGCATGCGCTCACCACCACGGAAAGCCTCGGCGAAACTCACTTTCACCGTGGCTTCAGCATCGAGATTCACCGGAGGGCGTGAAGCTCCTCGAGGAAAGCCGCCCCCAGCAAAACCGCCAGGAAATCCACCACCAGGAAATCCACCGCCCGAGAAACCACCCGGTGCACCGCCGAAACCACCACCGCCTTGTCCGCCGAATCGACCAAGAAGGTCATTGATGAAATCGTCGAAATTGCCGTAGCGGCCGAAATCAACATCACCCATCCCGGCACCGCCACTGCCGGCCTGATTCCAGTACTGCCCAAATTGCTCGTACCTCTTGCGCTTCTCAGGATCCGACAAGACCTCATAGGCCTCGCTCACTTCCTTGAACTTGGCTTCAGCCGTCTTGTCACCCGGATTCACATCCGGGTGGTACTGGCGCGCCAGTTTTCGAAACGCCCGCTTAATGGCATCAGCATCAGCGCCACGATCCACCCCGAGCACCTTGAAGTAATCGCGGTACCCACTGCCGGCCATGATGATCCTTCAGTCCCAAGGACTCCACTGCCACTGAGTCTCCCAGTTCCATCCGGGGTTCGGCACCGTTAGGTCAGGCCGGATGCCCGTACGCCTGAGCGCACGTACATTCTCGAAATGATCAGATTCTTATTTCTCGGCATCATCTCCAGTGCCAACATCGGCCTTTTGGGTGCAGGGTTGGTCCGTTCAGCCCCCGACCCGGCCGTCCTTGCCGACCACCTCAGCAAAACGCAGGTTCTGTACTACGGCTCCTGGCGTTGTCCAGCCTGCCAGGCTCAGGGGCGGCTGTTCGGCGACGCGGTCAGCAACCTTCCGTACGTGGAATGCGGCAAACCCAAAGAGCTTCCGATTCAGGCCGCTGCCTGTAAAAACGCTCGAATTCGAGCCTATCCAACTTGGATTCTTCCGACTGGTGAACGCCGCGAGGGTGTCCAGTCGCTCGAGGAACTTCAGGTATGGACAGGGATGAGCACGACACCCTGAGGCGATGAACAAACGCCGGCACGCTCTCATCCACGGCTTTAGCTGGAAGCATTGGCGCGGAGACCTCTCGGGCGGTCTCACTGCTGCGGTCGTGGCACTACCTCTGGCATTGGCCTTCGGCAATGCAGCCCTCGGTCCGGGTGGTGCGATTTACGGTCTTTACGGAGCCATCGTGACGGGCTTTCTTGCAGCCCTATTCGGGGGAACCCCTGCACAGGTGAGCGGACCAACAGGGCCGATGAGCGTCACAGTGGCAGGGGTTGTAGGCAGCCTCGCAACCGTTGGCGTCAGCCGGGAACTCAATGGCGGAGAGCTGCTGCCGTTGGTGATGGCTGCCGTGGTGATCGGTGGACTCATTCAGATCCTGCTGGGCGTGCTGCGACTCGGTCGTTACATCACCCTCGTGCCCTATTCCGTGGTCTCGGGTTTCATGTCTGGCATCGGGATGATTATCCTGTGCCTACAAATCGGTCCGCTGCTGGGAATCAACAGTCGCGGTGGTGCGATTCAGTCTCTTCAGATGGTGGTGGCCGATTTCAGGCCTGAGCCGTCGGCGCTTTTGGTTAGTGCCGCCACCTTGCTGGTGGTCTTCGGTACTCCACGTTTGATCAGCAAGGTGGTTCCTTCGCCTCTGCTGGCGCTCGTTGTGATCACACCCCTGTCTTTGTGGCTCTTTCCAGACCAGTTGACGCGCATCGGCAGCATTCCAGAAGGGGGGCTCACCTTCATGGTTCCCAACTGGCGGGACCACCTGCCTGTGCTGATGAGAGCCGGGGTGGTGCTGGCCGTCCTCGGTGCGATCGATTCCCTGCTCACCTCACTGGTCGCCGACAACATCAGCTACACACGCCATCGCTCCGATCGAGAACTGGTAGGCCAGGGCATCGCCAACAGCGTGGCGGGTCTTCTCAGCGGTCTTCCTGGAGCGGGGGCCACGATGCGCACGGTGATCAATATCAAGTCCGGTGGTCGCACACCCCTCTCAGGGATGACCCATTCGGTTGTGCTCCTGCTACTGCTGCTGGGAGCCGGTCCCCTGGCAGAAGGAATCCCCACCGCTCTACTGGCTGCAATCTTGATCAAGGTGGGATTCGACATCATCGATTGGGGCTTCCTACGCCGCGCGCACCGTCTCTCCTTCAAAACAGCTCTGGTGATGTGGGGCGTTCTGCTGATGACGGTGTTCTGGGACCTGATCGGTGCGGTGCTGGTCGGCATGTTCGTAGCAAACCTGCTCACGATCGAATCACTCACCGACCATCAGCTCGGCACCATGAACGTGGATGCAGCTCCTCTGGATGAGGAGGAACAGACCCTGCTGGAACGCTGCGGAGACCAGCTCATGTTGTTCAGGATGCAAGGGCCACTCAGTTTCGGTGCAGCCAAAGGCATCAGTGAACGGATGATGTTGGTGCGGCAATACACAATTCTGCTGCTGGACATTACTGACGTTCCACATCTGGGAGTGACGGCCAGCCTGGCGATCGAACGCATGGTGCAGGAGGCTGCGCAGCACGATCGACAAGTGCTCGTGGCCGGTGCGGCAGGCAAGGTAAAACGCCGTCTAGAAATGTTCGGGATTCCATCTCTCGTGGACACCCGCCTGGCAGCTCTGCGTGAAGCTGATCAACGTCTCAACAGTTGAATCATGAGCTTAATCGTCTTTCGATGATAGAGACGATCCGCATGGGCTCCTCCAGCTAGCGCTGACTGGAACGAATCAAAACGGTGAAACGGATCAAGTCCTCGCAGACATCAATGCAGAGATCAACCAAACGGTGGCGATAGGAAGACCCGTTCATCGTGCAGTCGTCATTGCAATCAACCATGGAGCGAGGAACACTGATCCGATTCGTGATGCAGATCATCCGCATCCAACGGCCCAAAATGCGAATGGCGAGTGTTTGTCATCTTGTGGACCTCGAGGCTGCACTTTGGAGCGGGATCCAATCGATCTAATTGTTTAAGACACCACTCAGATTTCCATACAGTCCGGACGAGCACCAGAACTTTGCCTCCAACCCAACCACCAATTCAAAGAGCTCTTGCGCCTTCGGATGAACCGACGACTTTGACGCCAACACCCATTGCCACGAGGAGGCGCCAAGCCACCAGGGTGAACCAGCGCAAGCGGGAGTTAGCTCGAAACAAACCATACAAAGCAAGGATTCATGGTGGATCGCCGCTCACCTGACCGGATTGGAACGCCTCGAGAGGACGACCGAAACCAATGGGCGCTTACCCGCACTGGAGCGCAGAAAGCAAGCTGATTAACCTCAAAGAATGAATACATCAGCGTGAAGCCGTCCACAAGCTTCAGAGCCAAACCAGAGGAAGGCGGGTTAACCCATGATCCATTCGCTATTAATCGCACAGCTTCTGTTCGCAAGCGATTACCAAGGCTGGGTCGACAGTCAGACCCCTGCAGAACTGTGCCAGGAGTACCAAGACGGAAAGATCGAACAACAATATCTACCGGGAGGACGTTCGCAAACACCCTGCGGGGAGGGAACCTTTGACGACCCTCTAGATTACATCTCTCAATAAAAGAATCAATGTCAATAGCAATTGAACCGCTGATCAAACATCAAGATAGGAACGAGTCACCGTGCTTTCGATAACGTGGCTAGCGCCGAGGATCATCTCCATATTGTCTTCAAAGATCTTGTGCGCCACTTCCACAGGGCCCTACTGAACCGCGAAAACTTTGCATGGATTGTCTTTGCTAACACTGCGAAAAAGTGATTTCAAACCCGCAGCGGCGTGCATCTTGGCAACATCATCGCTGTCGCAGATCACAGCCCACTTAGCAAATGGAACACTGAGGTTCAAAGCCCCAACGGTGGTTTCCATAAAACTTTGGAAGATCATTGATAGAAGCACTTATTCCGCGATTGATCCCTATGCGCCACAACACGAAGCGTACGGACCCAGCGACCAGAGGACCTTTAAACCCAATCAAGACTCACGACCCCTTACGATTAGCGTAGCTATATCTAAAAGACACCATGGAGTTTTCAATCGTCATTCTCAATCAGTTTGTTGACCACTATCCAACAATCGAGTGGAGCAACTGGAAAGATGACAATAGCAAGCAAATGAAAAGCGAAGGTGATCACTGGGCCAAGGCGACCCTCTCAGGAACAGATATCTGGTCTTGCCTGGACACCCATCAGATCGATCCGAACCACCTCGTGCAATGGAGGCCTCTCAACGAGACCCTGCACAAGGTCAGTCTCCCAAGCAGAACAACGACAAAATAAGCAGCAACAGTATCTTTTGCATTCATCGGTGGAGGCCGATGAAAGCCGCATCGATACAAGCGGAAACTGCATTAGCCACAGGATGTTCATCAGACATTGGCCGCCCCATCGCAATTCAGCAAGATATCAACCTCCCCCAATCTAAATAAGACCCAAAACAATACCATCAAAAAGCTGGTAAAGGAGACCACGAGTCGATTAGGGATAGATGAGAGTTTACCCTTAAATCAGTGAAATCAGTTCCAATACCTAAACCTTAATCATAAGCTGATCAATAGATCTGGACGAGACGAGATGAATGTCCCAGTTGCAGCCCTGATCACTGGGACTCTAGGAATAGCAATAGCCTGGAGCAATCAGGGAACAGGCATGTTACCACAAAAAATTTGCCCAAAAGAAAAAAATCTCCCCTGCAGAATTATTAGCGAACGCCCACTTCAAGGAACCTGGGTGATGAAATCATCTGAGACTTATACCAGCAAAATCCCTAAAAATAGCTTTTGGTTTTCAGACTTACAAGCCTTCACCTTTACAGAAGATAGAAATTTCAAGCATATGATCAGCAGTGGCGAAAACCTTGACTTGAATGATCTAAAGCAAAATGCATCTCTTCCATCCCCTAACTATCAAACATATGCGTTTAAAGATGGATTTCTTTGGATCAACCATCCCGAACGAAAGCCAGCGCCTTACTACGTTTTAGAGTTTCAAGAAGATCGCTTAGGAGGAGAAATCCAACAAGGTGATATTGCCCTTTGGGCTATCGCGCCGAAATCATTGTCCGGGAAGAAGTCTAAGCAACTCACAGCAGAACCACTAAAAAACCTAGAAATGATGTACGTTAAACAACTCAGAAAAACCGACTGGTAGATCAGCAATTATTAGTTACTTCTGAACATTATGCAAGATAAGGTTATGACTAAACGCACAACTGTACCACTCAGTAGTTGTGAACTCGATGGTAGCGCCGACCAATCAATAGACTGATCTCGTCATCAACATTTGGATGAAAGCCTTCCATATCAACACCACTGAATTAATCAAAAATCTAAAAGATTGAAACCATCGACAGAATGCGATGAGGAGAAAAACGATCGACTAGGCAGGAGAGCATCGCGTAACCGAGGGCTGAAAGGTCGAACGCTTTGCGCATGGAGCACTGAAATCGCGTCATCAAGAGACCTCTTAAATCAGTTGTTCATATATTTAACAAGGACACCGATTTGCGTGATCCTCAAGAGAAAGAGTCGATGCAGAAGCCAAGACATACAGTCAAAAGCAAAGCAATCAACGAGATGTACATCAAGACTGAGATGATCCTGAATGAGGAGCAAGCGGACTAAAAAAAGCATTGAAATACACAGCAGGCCGCTCTGACTTACTGAAATGTACTGTTCACCAAGCGTCAAACCACGCACCGAATTGTGCAGATGAGACATCCGTAGCATGACTGGCGAGCCATTCCGAATACTTTCCCATAAAGGACTCAAGGGCCCTTTAGGAGCTTGGTGAATCACAAGAATTTCGCTGGAATCAGCATGCCTGACACCTCGGTACAAAGATTTGAGGCTGACTCAGGATGACGTTCTTTTATAAGTCAACTATCAAATTCTTTAGCTCATTCACCGAATAGAGCAGTACGTTTAGGAGTAATCGGAGGCGCAATCAACATGTCAAAATAGAGGCTGTTAAAGATTTAAGCAGAAAAACTCAATTCTATTTGTGGCGAGAAAGAGAATAGCTCAAAGCAATCCTGTCATGCCTAGAACGATCACTCTCGGTGGCGCAGAGGCCTAACAAAAAGAGCATTGGAATTAATTTGAAACCGCTATTGCTTGTAAGAAATTACGGAGAGATCAGCAGGGGCGGGGCTCGCTAACCTGTTACCCCATAACAAGAGAACTTTAATCGTCAATTGTCAGGAAGTGTCAGCTTTAGCAACAAGCTTCCTGTCGAGAGAACATTACCTTTTGCAGCTCGCAATTTTTCCACCTTTACCAAAAAAGAGCAGTCTTTTACTCGACAACGTCTTTATATCAAAGGACGTTCTCTTTCCCGTCCGCTGAGATTTAGTTGTTCCAGTTTTCAAGTTAACTGTGGTGATACTTTTCTGACCGGGGAAAACCAATTGTTCTGCTTTATCGATCATCCATACACCTTTGGTCACCACTCGACTGTTCCTCACTTGCAGATCAGATTTCAGCGAGCCATTTGGTGAAAACTATATTAGAACTTATCTGTTGGAATTGCTTTCCCCCCTGATTTAAAGATGCAATTCCAAGTTCCCAATGTTAAATGGGGTTGTTCAGAAACTTTATCATCCCCATAAGCCTCTGAAGAGCTGAAAGTCATTAAAGAAGCAACGACAATAGCGGCAGTCATTGAGTGCAACAGCTTCATCTGATTTAACTTGTTCACAAGAATCTCTGGCAAGGCATGAATACTATTGCACTCTTGTGCTTTGGTCAGGCTCATCAATGACAAACAAATGCCAAGCTCTACAGTCTGCACTCTTCATCTTGCCCGATAGGCTCACCCTGGCGATAGGAGCGCGACTTTAATTCGAAAAAAATTAATGACCTCAAACTTTTTAACAAAATAAATACTTAAACTTTTACGATTAGCGATGAATCAACCCAAAAGCGAAACTTAAAGCCCTACTCGTATCCCGAGTTGAGCTCCCCAGCTACTCCAAGAAGCATTATTCCAATCATTAAATCCGTCATTAGTGTCAAAACGCGATGTTCCTCTGTAAATACCCTCAGCGAAAATCTTTGAACTTGCTGAAACATCTGCAGAAATGCCAGCTTTAAATTGATACCCCCATAGGGAACGATTGAATGCTTCATAAGAGAGACCTGGATCAGAAAAACCTCGTACATCCAAATTTGAATACCCTATTCCTGCTCCGAGGTATGGAGTCCAGCTCTTCCTTCTAAAAATATCCCAGTATCCGCTCAAGAAAGCTGATTGCTTTCGAACTTCTCCGCCTGAAATATAGTCAAAATCAATACCTCTGACGTTTGTGTATCCACTCAATTGGCTTGCATCGAGAGCATAAGTCGCCTCGATTCTCAAACCATCAAAATTCACTCCTAATCCTAACTCTGCAGACGCACCAGGACTAGTATATTCCTCAAAAGTTCCTGCTTCTCCTGTATTAGTTCGGGTCGTTGGATTATTAGCTCCAGCTGCACCCGTTAAATACAGATAGGGGAACTTGACACTTTTATCTTCTTCAGCAAAGGCAGGCAGAGAAGCAAAACCAATGGCGAAGCCCAACAACCCCAAGGAGTGACGACACAACATGAGACAACACTTAATTCCGTAATTATGCATCGCTTGTGATGCTGATGCCTGCTGCCATAGCCAGTTTCAGCTTTGCTGTTCTGCACTCTCCAACGGATGCGACGTGCCTACGCCCGTCACAAAACACGAGGTGCAGCATGACTGTTTGAAAAGTTGAGCGCGGGGGCGTGCCGATCGGTAGTGATAAGGAATCCATTTTGGACGTCTGCGGCCGTCCTCAGATGTAACGGCCGATAAGGAGGCCCAGTTCTGCTGCTGCACAGGGTTCTATAGCAACCGCCACGCGGACCCTTGCGGGGCCCAAAGAGGAGTAACAGGAGCCTGATCGGGCTTGGCTTGCAAATCCCGCGTTCGACGGCGATCTTCCTAAAGCTTTCGAAGTCTCGTCCCCCTACAGGTCGAACGAACCCCGCTCTTTCAAACAGGTTCCATAAGCCTGTGACTCCTTTCCAGTGGAATATTGCAGCCAAGCCTTGTAAGTCTCCAAGCCTTTTGCCGTAGTTCAGGGTTGATTGTCACTCGGCCTCCTTTGTCAGCAAAAGATCTTCTGCTCTGCAGGCTGCTCTTCTCTCTTCCGTTCTGCGGGGTTTCTATTCCGCTTCCCGCGCCTCTCTCTCAGCCTTGAGCTCATGCCCCTTTCGTGCACCTTTTTCCTCTGCTGTTCCGATAAAGCCATTTGGGTTTGATGTTCAGCTGTGAGCTTGGTTTGCGGGGGGCGATTTTGCACCGCGTCGATTGGGGTGCACATCCCTCAACTGGGAGAGCAGTAACAACCCCCGCCATTGCTGACGGGAGCGGGATGGCGGATTTTATTTTCTGGGATTAGTTGAAGTTTTCCTGAAGCCACTGGGATGTGCCAGTCAGTTGTTCCATAAACCTGAACTTTGCTCCGTCCCAATCTCCATTCGTGTCAATCACCTCCAGGCCGCTGGCATTCCAACCAATCGTGATTCCATCCAGCGTTGGACCTTCGACTAAAAATAAGATCTCCCCTTCGGCATTTTTGATCTGCGTTGATTGGTAAAAATCGCCAAAATTACGAGCTTCTCGATGAGGAAGTTGAGCATTGCCATTCCAGAGTGTTGTTTCCACGATGGTAATTCCACCTGTTTGCGCCATGAAATCCTCGCTGAGGAAGATGCGATCACCTTCATCTACGAAATCCCAGATCTCATCTGGTGCATGATTGTCATGATTGGCCAGGTAAATCGAATCAACTCCGCGTCCCCCATTGAAAATATTCTGACCGTCTCCATTCCCGATGAGTACATCATTATCGTCACCTCCATATAAGTAGTCATCGCCTGCCCCGGCAGTCAGCCAGTCATTACCTGACTGTCCATAGAGTCTGTCGTTTCCTCCTCCTCCGTGAATCGTGTCGTTGTCTGAATACCCATTCGTATCTGTTATGTATTCCCCATCTCTTCCGTCCTGTTCTTTTCCTCCATAAATGATGTTGTTGCGGCTGTCCCCCGTGAGGATGTCATTGCCGCCGAGTCCCCAGAGATTGCCGTTAAAAGTATCGGCGGCTCCCATATGATCATCGTCTTCAGTTCCAATGCTTTTCATTACAATTTCACTGACAGCCTCGAAAAGCTCTTGATACTTTGTTTTGACTTCGAAATATTCAACAGTTTCCTTTTCACTAGGGTTTGAGAAGTGGCTGAATTTTTCAGAAAGTTTGAAGTCCATGGATTGAGAGGCGGTGTGGTTCGTGTCGTTGGGATTGTTCCCTTCGATGGACACACCATCTCCGGAATGACGGGTCAACTTGATGACCTGCGTCAAAGCAGCTTGTGATCTTGGTCACTTGGGTGCAAAAACATTGCAATAACTGGGGTTAGAGGCTTACCCCTAGGTGCCGACCAACCAGACTGTTCGCTTCGTCTGTCGCGAAGATTAGGTTGATCCAGTCCACCATCAGCTCAATGGCAGGAGGCTTTCCAAGGCGTTCAATTCCTAGATTCAGTCAAGCCTTGAAGTCATTAGGGGCGTTGGCACGAAGCGGTCGCTTAGAGCAGGTCCTGAATCAGCGCAAGGGTCATCTGAGTGTCGAGGGGCAATGGTTAAGTGCATCTGCTGAAAGCATTACCCGCTGCCAATACAAAACCAAGCCATTGCTGACAGCACAAATAATTTGTTGATAGATGGACAGCGACAATCAACTCCTCCTGCTTTCCGTTGCGGATCTTGTATAGCTTTCTGCTAACTGGCATTCGGGCTTACCGACATGAAATTGCAAGCAGCTGGCGTTACACGTATTTCTGAAAGTGATGCAATAGGAATAACGAGAAAATGGACTACAGATAGACGAATGAGTCTTGTTTCCATCCCATTTCTACGAAAGTGTCGAGTGGTTCGATTCACTAATTCATCCGACAACACCAAGGCAGCTGAATCTATAGCCAATCCTCAAAGTGCCACAGACCATGAACCCGCGAATTATTGCCACAGCTTTAGTATATAATTTAAAATTGACAATAAACAGTGTTGCATTTCAAAATATTGTGCTTCATTGCTTGCGCCGCAACCGTCGCTAGTGGCTGCTCTACCAATAAAGACAGAGTCGCTCGAGATGCACCCTGCAAACCTCTATCAGACTTAACAACGCTTTCAGGCTCATATTCCTCTGAAAATATAGGAATAAATAGCAACGGCAAGCACCAAGGCACTTCTAAACTTATGATTGAAGTCGATACCGATGGAGTGATCACAGGCGAGCGCTCTTGGGAGTCTACTATTCATTCCGGTCACACGAAAGACGGACAAATCACTAGGTCTGATTCCGAAAAAATAATCGGCGTTATCGATCCCTACAGCTGCCAAATTGGCATGGCAGAATTTGATGAGTCAGGAAATTATACTGGCAAACTATTAAATGATGGTTCTATCGAACTGGTGCTTATTCAATCTGGCGAGCGTCCCGTCGTCATTCGCAATCATTACAAAAAAACGAGTTCCAAGACTGATTAAATGTAGAGCCTATGACTCGCTAATTGCTTGATTAGTTGATCTTCTATAATTTCCAAAACCTAACTCTCAGAGATACTAGCCAATGGCATATTTGACAATTAAAATCCCCCCATTGCTGACGGGAGCAGCCGTTGAATCCTTGTTCACCACAACGGTCAACGCGACCAACGGACGGACGGCCCGGCTCACTGGGAACCGTTAGCACCGACAACCGCTGCAGATCTCGGCGGTAATCAAAGCGGCAGAAGCCAACGCCCGTGCTGGAGCAGACCGAAAGGCTTTCGAGCGCAATAGAGGACAAGCGCCGTTCCTCCGGTGTTGGAGTTTTTTCCGGCGCGGGACGCCAGCCATTGGCGATCAAGTGGCGGTTCGCCTCAAGGATGGTCTGCCTGGCACTGAGCTTCGTCTCATGCTTGAGGGCTTTGGTAACGGTGTGCGCAGGTGCCGCGTCGGCCTGTTTCGGCAAAACCGCTTCGATGGCGAAAAACGACGCCGCACCCAGACCAGCACCAGCACCAGCACCAGCACCAGCACGTGAACCGAGACAAACACTGCCTAACCCCCTGAAGAAATCGTTCATTGCTTGAGACCTTTCGATGCACACACCATCTCCGCAATCAACGACCCAAGTGATGATCGCAGTCATCCGCAGCTGTGATCTTGGCCACACGCAGAAGCAGGTCATAAAAAACCCCGCCATTGCTGTCGGGACGAGTGATGACTGGCAAGTTCCTCAATTGAAATGTCTCCCGTTCTGAACCACTCCCCAATCCACCCTGCCAAGGCGGATGAGTGGCCTCTGACGCTCCCCGAAGTAGATGATGTCTTAGGAGGCCCCAAAACATGAATCCCACTCCCCAACTCCCGGGAAGGGCTGAATAAAAAACTGGCCTATAAAAGCACTACCACACACACTCGTGGTGGAGTCGAAAGAAAAAGATTACTCTAGTTTCACTTATCAACAATCCATTTTACCAAATTCAGTCAATTCTTTCTACGAATCGTGTTTTGGTTTGTGGGTGCTGGCTACCTGTTCATCGAAGCCCATGAGGTTATTGAAACCAAGCAACTCTCTAATATTTCAATTTTTGCCATTTTATTCATCTTGGCAAGCCATCAATTAAACATTTCACGGATCTACATATCTCTCAAGAAATTCGCACCGGCAAGTCGATACTACCGGGCATCAAGCCTGATGTTTATTGCGTCATTAATGGCAGTTCTCGATGCTTCTCTCGACTATTTGATCAGCTCAATCACACCAGATTCTCTCGCACCACCCGTCCTTTCCTCGCTTTTCATCCTGGGGTGGGGCGTAAATTTAATACCTGTTATTTTCGCACTTATCGCAATGGAATTATTTCTACCGATCATGGTCGCTGGGCCTTACACAAAGGCTGCTGAATGGCATTGGGATGAATCAGCCTCCTCAAATTGAGGGAGCCACAAAAAACCCCGCCAATTAGACGGGGTGAATGTTTTGTCGGGAGATCGTCGGCGACACATAGCGCCCCCTGCTTTTCCACGAAGGGTTTTGTAGAGCTTTCAGCCCCGCTAAACGGCTTCAGGCTCCCCGACCATCTGGCAGACACACCATCTCTTGTTCATTGATTCAATACAATTTGAGTTGACTCAGAGTTGTCTGAGAATTAGCTGAGTGCAGACCAGCGCGTGTCTAGAGGGACACTCCCAGGTGCCAACCGACCAGCCTGTCCGCGTCGTCTGTCGTGAAGATCGGGTCCATCCACTCCACCAGCAGTTCAATGACAGCAGACTTTCCAAGCCGTTCGATGCCAAGTGACAACCAAGCATTGAAGCCATCAGGGTCGTTGGCACGAAGCGCTAGGAGCAGTTCCTGAAGCAGCGCAAAGGTCGGCTAGCCAACGAAGATCATGGTTAAGATGTGAAATTTAGAAGTATTCACCCTTATAAAGGATAGAAAAGCCCCACCATGGTTGACGGGGAAACTTACAAGCTTGCGGCAGTAAATTCATTAAAGTACTGAATACTCACCAAACAACAGGTGGCAATTCCTCATCAACTGAAATAAATGGCAGCAATTCCAAGTCGGCAGCATCCGAAGGCTGGTTAATATTTTGCACAGTAGCAAGAACAGCTCCAGTTACGGCATTCTCAACACTAAAGAATCCAAACTTGCTTTCGAATGTGTAGTCATTCAAGTCTCCATCAATTAAAATACTATCAACCCCAAATTTAAAATCCAAAATCTTTGCATCTCTCATATCAGTCGAAAGGACGAATGCGTCAGCGCCAGGGCCACCAAGGGCTTCGTTAAAGGATTTCAAGAAAAAAGTATCATTTCCTTTGTATCCCCTAAGCAAACCCGTCGAGAATTCTGCACCGGTTACCTGATCATCCCCTCTTAATACCTTTTTAAGAGAATTAAAAGTTGGATCAGTAAAATTCGCAAGGCTTAAACCTGTAATTTCATCAATTTCGACCTTGAATTGAATATCACCAGCAGTTTTGAACACGCTTTTAAAAGATCTAATCTTTCTATCTTCAAAGGGCAAAAGTTGATTGAGCTTTCCTTTTAAAACTGTAGATTCCGTGAAACCACCTTTATCAACTGATTCAGTGAAATTATATCTTCTGCTTGAAAGTGAAACAGAAAGCTCCGGACGGATAAGCCAAGGTCTTGCGAAAAAATCAGTAACGGTAGTCTGTGAAGCAACAAAGGGAATACTGACTGGTGCGTTACTAAATCCTGTAATTAAGACTTTAGCCATTTGCTGGATAGAGAATTCAATTCAAAATAGCTTTATAACTTGATCCCGCAACCTGATCTTCAATTATTTTAAGGTAATGCTTGAGAGCAGCTACCCCAAAGCCGCAAAGACTTAGCGCTGCGTTTTTAGGGCGAGCTAGAGGTTGGCGATTCGCAATAAGGACAATTAATTTGATTGTCTTGCAACTCGAACTGAAGCAATATTTAGCAGTTCCAACAAAAGAATCACCGCTAGGTTGAACAACCCAATTACCAGCCCCTGGCCAAGGGCTATGAAGGCTGTAACCAGCGAAGCAGAATGAAACTCCAAGAGATTGGATACTTACACGATACCGAGAGCAAAACTGCATACGAAGCAAGCATCACTGTTGTACGAGCTGAAAGCATTCCCCGCTGAACTAAAAAATCCCGCCTGCCGCAACACGTGGGTGGCCAGACATGATGACTTATCAAATACTCATATTTTTTAAATCCTATATTCAGATTCATAGCCTTTCAGCAGGCCATGATGAATTGAGAGATATATTCTCTTAGTTATGTTTAAAGCTGCTTCGCTTCTGCTTTTAGCCTTCACTTTTTCTGCGCCTGCATTGGCGAATTCTGATGCCATCAAACTTAGAAATCAATACAGTAGTTGGATGGATGAGTATAGAAATTATACGGATAGAGAAAACAAATGCGGAGCACTGGCAGGTGCCAGACAAAACGCACAATGGTTGATGGAAGACCACGCTGACGCAACCCTGGCTAAGCAGTGGAATGCCACCCTTCGCTCATCAGGCTGTCGGCTCACTCGTCTAATCGTTGACAGCTCTGCCACTAACAAATCCAGTAATCCCTCAGTTAATCCAAGTGCTGATGTAGCAGTTGCACCTCCTGCACCAGTCCCATTATCTGATGGTGGTTGTCTCAGCTGGTGGAGTATAGATACTTCTACCAATATTGTTGACAAAAGGTGTAGCGATGGTGGGTCTATCTATATTCGTATTAATCGTTAAACAGTCAATTTCCAAGGCGCAGTTCCTATAGCAGCGCAAGGGTCATCTGAGTGTCGAAGGTCATGGTTCATACGTAACTGCCTGAAGTGTTCCCCGCTCTTGCAGGCAATAAAAAGCCCCGCTGTTGAGCAAGGCCTAAAGATTCGGTTGTTAGGAGAGTTCAGAACTCGCCATCATCAGCAGCCTTGAATGACAACTCTGCCGCCGGAGTCACGAAGGGGTGACCGCCTTCGCGCAAGCAACTGACATTCAGCTCTTCGATCTCCGCCCATGATGGTGGTGGTATTCCGTGAACGTTTGGGCACGGTTGCGCAACCCAGAACCAGCGCAGGAAGGTTGGGCAAGACCGTTGAATAAATCACTAACGCATTGGCATGAGCTTGCCTGGTTGTAGCTTCTCCCAATGTTCAAATGGCTGAACGATCCAAGGATTTTCCGTTAGCTCCATCGCCCAAAAATCTGGGATAAATGCGCTACCAGCCTTTCGCCACAGAACCCCAGTCAACAGTTGGGTTGGGCTGACTTGGTTCTTCAGCCAAGCGCTGGCCTCAACCAAGGTGTTTCCACTATCCACTAAATCGTCTATAAGAAGGAGTCGTGGTCCGAGCAGGTCACATGTGTGGGCAAGCTGATGGCCGAGTTTTAGTTTTCCTTGAATTCGTTCGTCATCGCCGCTGTAACTAGTAGCTGCCATTACGACCAAAGGGCGTTCAAAAAGGCGGGAAAGCAAATCCCCCACCCGTAAACCACCACGGGAAAGGGCCACGATCTGATCAAAGTCCGCTGAGGCTTGATGCAATTGCAGTGCCAAGTGCTCGATCAGCCTGTCGTACTGCTCCCAGCTCACCACTAGCTCGTCACAAGTGTTATCGCTGACCGCCGGGGGTTCTAGGTGAGGTAGCGCTGCCATCACGAGAAGACCATTTAATACAGTCTGTAGTGATTCCTTGGTCCATTGAAAGGGGCAGCCATGGGTGGATGATCTGCTGTGCTGCCCTCCCTCAACAGGGTTGGCATAGTCGGCAGTAGCAACTGTTAGGGCAAGAAGGGTCAGCAGTGAATCCCGCTGGATCCATCTAGTCGGCTAATGCCCTGCTCCGGGCGGATTAGGGAAGTCGGAGTAAGGGGAAGATGTGGTGAGCAGGGTGAGGACACGAGCAACGCTGGAGGCCAAGGGCGGTTGACACATGCTGCCGCCGCGATGAACAGGAAAACGTGCATAACCTCCTCTATGCGTGAACCCTTCCACAATGCGACGTCTTTTGTTCCGGCACATCCCCCATTGTGACCATTGAACTGGCTTCAAGTCACCACTTTTTGGGGAGGTGCTTTCTGGCGAGAACGACGATGGTGAATGCCTCGGAGGGATGACCTCCTCAACACCAAACTCAAATGAACCTCGCTTTCACAACCAAACAACTGACGCCAGAGACCATCGCGACAATCCTCAATGGTGCTTACATCAAAACTGAGCTAATCACCCGCAACGAAGGTACAGAAACCGAGTATGTGTTTGCGCAAGCACGATTGCACCAATGGACATTTGAAATTGTCACAGGTCGATTTGACGATATTATCTTTAGAGCGTACGTCCCGTTTGACAAATCTTTCGACCAGGAGAAGCTTAAAAAAACTGCTGACTATATGGATAATTATCCTGTCGACACTACATACATTGCAAATTTCGAATCAGGCGACCACATGATGTGCTTCCATTACAATCATGTTTTGCCGGAGGACGAGACTATTTCGCCCGCCTATCTGGTCAAGCTGACGAGGTATTTCATCAAGTATCTCAATCAGTTCTTCGTTGATTGGAAGATTATTGAACAGCATGCTTGCGAGACTGCATAACTTTGAGGCTTCGGGAAGCCTGAAGCCATGAAAGCGGGGCTGAGAGCTATACAAAACCCTTCGGGGAAAAGCAGGGGGCGTAGGTGTCGCTATCGAACTCCCGAAAAACATTCACCCCCGTCAGCAATGGCGGGGTTTTTGTTGCAGCCTTGTGAGCTGCGCCTGAAGCTTCAGAGCTCCAATGGCATTGCTGTGTTGCTTGCAGCGGATGCTGGCTTCGATGATCACAGCCAAGAGAACTGAACGTCTAGAGCGCGGGCAGCTTCTCAAGTTGTCTTCAGACTTCAGTCCATAACCTCTGTATGGCTTTGGACGCATCGCCCGTACTGCTTAGCTTGGCGCCCCTGCTGGTGGGCCGCGCACGACGGGGCGTGGTGGGCAGCAGTCGTTACGCCAAAACGCTAAGGGAGTCCGTGCGACAGGCTGCCGCGGATGTTCAGCAGCGAGCGGTCTTCATCCTCGGAGAACCGGGCCTGGAGAAGGACAACATTGCGGCGCTGATCCACTTCGGATCTCCTCAGCGCAAAGAGCTGATGCTTCGCCTCGATGCGGCCCTCACAAAAGCGGATGGCAGCGATTTGCTGCAGCCGCTGGAAGCTTCAGATGGTCGTTCACTGATTCAGCTTGTTGGCGATGGATCACTACTCATCGATCAGGTCGACCGTGCTCCAGAGACGCTCAAACACTTGCTGCTGGAGCTTCTTGATGGTCATCACGGTTTCCGAGGACGCCTATTTTTCACCTCAGAGACGGTCTGCCCCGACATTGTTCAGCGCTGCAGCCTGATTCGGGTACCGCCGCTTCGAGTACGTCGAAAGGATCTCGGGGAGTGGCTTCGGTATGGCATCCGACTGCGCAGTCGGAAACTCGGATGGCATAAAGCTCCTGGAGTGTCCGAGGCTGTGATTAAACGTCTTCAGGCTTACGACTTTCCAAGCAACATCCGTGAGCTTGAAACTTTGATTGATCGAGCGCTTCAGCAGATCAATCAGCAAGACGGCTCCACGTTTCCGGAACTAATTCCAGAGGACGTGTTCTGGACACCGCCTCGCCAACAGCGCTACCGCTTCGACATTTGGCGTTGGAAGCCTCAACTGAGGGAGTGGATGCGGGCTCCATTGCTCTGGAACACGTTGCTCTTTGGCTTGGTCAGCTGGCTGTTTGTGCTGGCCAATCTCTGGCTATGGCTGGGACCGCAAGATCGCGCCCATAACGGTGCATTGAACCTGTTCTGGGCTTGGTGGTGGCCCTTGATCCTTCTTGGCTACCCACTAGTCGGTCGTCTGTGGTGCTCCTTCTGCCCATTCATGGTTTGGGGTGAGATCAGCCAACGTCTGGTTCGAGCCTTGGGCTGGCAACCCGCTCGCTGGCCCCGCGGGGAGAGTGACCGGTGGGCCTCCCCCCTGTTGGCGGCGGGCTTCGCACTGATCCTGCTTTGGGAGGAGGTCTGGAACCTGCAGAACACGGCGTGGCTGAGCAGTTGTCTGCTGTTGTTGATCACAGCAGGTGCAGTGATTGGCTCTCTGTTCTTTGAAAAGCGGTTTTGGTGCCGATACCTCTGTCCGGTTGGAGGCATGAACGGTCTGTTCGCAAAGTTGTCAATTTTGGAGCTACGCGCTGAGGTCGGAACCTGCAGCGGCAGTTGCAACAGCTACTCCTGCTTCAAAGGCGGTCCAGCCGATGGCGAGGGAATGGCCACGGAGGGTTGCCCTCTGGGGACTCATCCCGCTCACCTGAAGGACAACCGCAACTGTGTCTTGTGCATGACTTGCGCCCAAGCCTGCCCGCATCGTTCGGTTCAACTCGCACTCAGGCCACCTGCCGCGGATATTCAGCGTGAGATGCAGTTGCCCTACGGAGAGCCCGCATTGCTACTGGTCCTGGCGGGAGATGTTTGCTTGCACCAGGCAAACCGACTGCTCGGATGGATTCCCGGCACCCCGGAAAGCCTGTTGGATGGTCCGCTTCTTCCTCGTCTGCTCCTGTCCATCTCTGCCCTTTCGATCCCAGCACTTCTGTATGGCCTCGCTTCGATGGCCTTTAGCCGCGAGCGGATTCGACGCACTCTTTATGGCCTTTTGCCACTCGTTTGGGCCCTGCTGCTGGCTCGGCATCTGCCTTTGGGTATGAGCGAAGCAGGACAGCTGTTCCCCGTCAGCCTTGCACCAATGGACTGGAGTTGGTCTCAGACCTTGCCTACTTGGAGCGCTGACTCACACGTCATTGCTTTTTGCCAAAGCACTTTTGTGCTGCTGGGGTGGGGCGCGAGCGTGGCGCTGCTGCGGCGCCAGTTGGCAAACCATCGGACAGCTTGGATGGGAGCCTCGGGATTAGCTCTCGTTCTCGCCTTGGCGGGCCGCTGGTTGGTGGCGGCCTGAACTGTGTCTGACAAGGTTCGGGGCTATCAACCTGACCAGAACACCCATCACTCTGCGGTCTCAGGCCAAACGGCTCGGCAACCAGGACTCCGCTCTTATGTTCCCCTGGGGGTTTCCGAAGGGTCGTCATGGATAGTTACTTTTCTTTTTTAAAGTCACTCATTGAAATCACCTCCTGGGAATTATTGCAAGTAATGGTTTCGTCCATATCCCCCAACCGAGGGATTTTCCGCCCGATTTCAGCCGTCTGCCTCCCCCAACTGAGGGAGCAATAAAAAAACCCGCCATTTAGACGGGGTGAATGTTTTGCCGGGAGATCGATAGCGACACCTACGCCCCCTGGTTTCCCCTTGTCGGGGTGTTGACCAATTTACAAATAAGATTCAAGTCTCTCGAAATATGCTGCGCCTGCAAGAAGCAGGCGCAGTTCGTAGAAAATATTTGCTTTTTCGTCAGAAAGAATTGGATAGACAAAGCATACACCCAGAACATTTAAATCAAAAATATGAGTTATTACTTCCCTGAACCTACAGCGACCCCTAGCAACTAGTCGGCCCGCGGAGAAGGAAATGTCAATGGAATAGTCAGTTTTGGGAAAGCAGAAACTTTCTCCAGGTAATACACGAGAAGTGTAACATCTCCGTTTGCACCTCTACCCAATTGAGACAGCCTCAATGTTTTGCTATCTAAAAGGTGAATATATCCCGCACCACGCGTACCAGGAGTCGTGCTTGCATAAGGGATACGACGATCTTCAGCAGATTTAGCCTCTTTATATGCAAGAGCTTTTGCTGTAACCGTTGAAGCCAACGCATATTCTTTCACCCTAATCTTTGACTCTAGATTCCACCATTCGAAACCTACCTTCCAAGCACCCATTTTGCCCACCCTGTTAAGACTCATGCAAGTATTGCCGCTTGATGCATAGCTAACATCTCCACGGTAAGTAATCCTTGCAATAGAATTAGCCTTGTCAAAAGTGCACCATTTTGTACCATCAAGCTGTTCTACAGAATTAATCTGAGACAAAACCTTGTTTGGCAAAAAAAACAATGCCAACAGGGCTGAAATCAGAAAACTCGTCTTAAACATGAGCGACACGCATTAGCAGTCCTTCTATTCATAGCAATCGAACAGAACACTGATGCTCAGCACAAGACTCGCTGCATGCCTCAAATATCTATAATCTCTTAATCTTTAGCAAGCACGCCTCTTGTCCCGTCAGATGACACGCTAGGAACCATCTGCGTTCAATTCCAATGAAATATTAATATTGCAAATCCTATCTTGAATAGTGAAATGCTTTGAGGAAATGCACAATACCGAAGTTTGGCATTTCTTAGAGATTGATTAGAAGCTTCTAAGTATTTTCAGCCCTTTGCTGGTAATTAGCTTTAAAGCAAACCAGCCGCCTGCTGTAGTCATCAAGGTCAAGCATTTTGCTTTTACAGGGCGGAGACCGCGAATGAATTGCCATCTGCTCTAGCGATGGTTTGCTTAGTCTCATTTGCAATTAAGTGAGTTGTGGAGGTCATCTCTCCTGAACTCCTGTACGTTCGCCGATCCTGCAAAAAGACGCCTCACCCAACTGGGGGATTTTCCCGCCCAATTTCAGCGGTCTGTCTCCCCCAGCTGATCAGTATCGAAAGAACAACCGCTTCCGTTCAACACTGCATACAGTCTTCACAACCATCGATCGCCCAAGATGAAAAAACTTTTTCAGGTATCTGCTCAAAAGTTCCCCTCAAAGCAAGTGGAGTGCTCTGGATGCAGCGGTGACGCTCTTCTTTTGGCCTTAAAAGAAGAAAAGATTGACCACTGGAAAGTGATCCGCAAAATCCCTGACGGCCGAGATTGGTTCTTTGACGTCTCGATTTCAGGGGTCTGCCGAGAGTTCAAAGTCCACACTCTTTAAAGAGACACAGAAGGCGCGAGCTGCAGACCCTCAACGCTTCAAAGGATTACTACAAGAGCAATCGCTTCCGTTCAGAACATCACCAAAGGGCTGGGTAAGTAATAAAAAACCCCGCCTTGCGACGGGGTGAATGTTCTGTCGGGAGATCGATAGCGACAACCACGCTCCTTGCTTTCCCCTTGCGGGTCTTGTATTGCTTTCAGCCCAAAGACTTCAGGCTTCCCGACTAAATAGAAATTATTTAAAGCAATAGCTTTTAACTTTATCCACTGGAATGTTCTGAAGCTGACCAATGCAGGAAGAAGCAAGCGGCCTGGGGTTGTTGTATTTACTCGGATTGGGTTTGGCTTTGTCGAATAGAATATCCCACCCCATAGAACGCATCTCTAGAGCTTTTGTTCCACTTGCGACTTTGAAACTTGTTACATGCGTATATTCATTTGCAGTGTCTAGCATTACCAGGTCGCAGTTTCCCCTAGGGATTGTTCCGTCTGCTGTTTTAGTGAAAGAGCTAGTGCTATAGGCTTTATTCCATGTTCTATCGTTATTGGCATAGATATATGGATCATTGTCATTACAGATCAACATGCTATGCATATCGCCTTCTAGATCAAACCGAATTGACGCATTGGCCGGAATTGTGTTGCCAATACAGCAGGTAATAACAGCAGCGGTAGCAGCGATTGTTTTGAAGAGTTTCATTGATTTGTAGTGGGTTGTGAAGGTCGTCCCTTCGATGTATTCACCATCGCCGTTCTCGCCTGAAAGCAACTCCCCCAACTGAGGGATTTATCTGCCCAATTTCAGGGGTCTCTATCCCCCATCTGGTTACAGGCTCACGCCCAGGTGCTAACCCACCAGACTGTCTGCCTCATCTGTCGTGAGTATTGGGTTCAGCCCATCGAGCAGCAGCTCCATAACAACAGGCTCACCAAGCCGTTCGATGCCTAGAGACAACCATGCCTTGAAGTCATCAGGGTCATTGGCACGAAGCGCCAGGAGTAGCTCCTGCAGCAGTGCAAGGGTCATCTGTGTGTCGAAGGTCATGGTTCAGGCGTGACTGCCTTGAGTGTTCCCCGCTGGAGAAAGCCAACTCTTTCGAGCTGCTCTCAAGGTCTGATCAGAATGGGGGCAGCGCCTGAAATCGTGGCCACAGCCAAGACCTCAAGGAATCGCAAGCAACCCTCAGCAAAGCCGCTGACCCCGGCGCAGAAGCAGCGCCAACGTGACCAGATCGCTCGAGAGAAGACCGAGAAGCTCGAGCATCAGATGTACGAGCGCACCGTGCGCCAAACCCGTCTTGCCCTGGCTCGTCAGAAGGGTCGTGCCGATGCCCTGAAGGAAGCAGGCATCAAGCCTCAAGAGCAGCAGCAACAGCAGAAGCAGAAGCCGCTGGCGAAGGCACCGAAATCAGGTCGCAAGCCTCAAAACCGGAAACCGCCCAAGCGCTGATCCCTAATGACCCCAGCGGGGTCTACGGCGTCTATGACCCCATCTATGACCCCAAGCGCCTTGTCATTAAAAAAGGCGACCGCTGAGATCGCCTCTCCTAGAATGGTTGAAGGGGCCTTCCAGCCCCCATGAGTCATTTGGGTGATACGGATTAATCACCTGACCAGAAGAACTCAGTCTTTGGCCAACAAGCCAGTCATAAGACGGAATTACAAGGGACAGAGGATTACGCATGGGAAGCAAGAGGAGCTAATTTGTCCTGAAACTTGGTCATGGCTGCCAAATGGGAAGAAGGCTTCCAAGCAGCGGTCAAAACTGGACGTCAGGGCTGGACGGTCGGGAACAACAGCGGAAAGGTCAGGCTGAAAATCCGGGCGAAGGATCTCCGAACTGACTCTGCAAACCTTCCATTCCCCTGGGCGGCTGAAGCCGTCGGGGATGCACTGCTGTTGATCAACAGGGTCTATCCGCTGTGGATGCAAGGTGACGTCTCCCTCAAGCAGGCCATTGCTGAGGTGACCGGCACGAGCGACAAGCTCAAGCCAACCGCCAACCGCCAACCGCCAACCGCCAACAAAGGGTGGCCATCAATAGTTGAGAGCTTTCGGGAGTCCCTGCAAGAAGGTCGGAACCAAATCCTGGACTCGACTTACCGAGACAACTACGAGCCCTACTTCAACGAAGCCCTGAAGGCGCTTCGCAGCAGGTCTTCACCAGCTGATGGCCATGAACTCCTCAAGCAAACCCTGAAGCGTTGGGCGGGGAAACCTTCGAGCAGAGCCGCTTGCTGCCTTGCCTTGCGGAATCTCATGGACCATGCCGTAAGTCGACACCAGATGCCCGCGTCATGGCGAATCAGTCAGACGAGCATCAAGGAACTACGTGGTCGGCCCGCTGAAAAGAAGACGAAAGCGACGCTGACAGATGCAGAGGTGTTGCGTCTGATCGAAGCGATAGACGCCCGAAACAATGCTTGGGGCAATGTCTTTCGGCTGATGGTCTTATTCGGCCTCAGACCAGTAGAGCTGCAGTACCTCGCTCCAAGGAGAACAGAAGCAGGCGATCTCGGCCTGTGGTGCAGCTACCGCAAGATCTCGGGTCCAAACCGTTGCGATCCCAGATGGCTGCTGGCCCTGCCGTTAGAGCAACCATCAGGAGAGCAAGTCTCATGGAATCTCTGCCAGGCCATGGATGCGGGTCTCTTAGAGCTACCGGTTAGCCGTGATGGCGACCTCAGGAAACTGAACGGGCGATACGTGCTGAACCACTTGAACCGCCAACCTGAATGGCTTGAGTTGAAGCAGCAATACGAAGCGAAACGGATGTGGCTCAGACCGTATTCATTTCGTGATGGCTACAGCGTGCGAGCCCACCGATATGGCATCGAAACTGCCCAAATCTGCAGAGCGATGGGTCATGGCCTTGCCGCTCACAGCAGAGCCTATGAATCAGCAACAGACGCAACAACAAGAGCAGCTTTTGAAGCGGCTATTGGTAGCTAGTCACCGCGAGAAAGCACGCACGACTAGCAAACGGGAACAGAAGTAATTGAGCACCCTATAATTCACACAACCGTCACGATTCCTTCGGGCAGTCGTGCTCTGACTCTCCACGAGGAGTTATTCGGGCCTACTGGATAGTGCGCCTCCAGCAAGGAACCGAACCGGGGTCTGCCGCACCTGTCACCACAACACACAGGATTGGTATGCCCAAACCACTTAGGCATCACAAAAAGTCTGGGATCATCACTCCAAAGGGAGCTGAAAAGCCTGCAAGGCAGCAGTTAAACGAGCTGTACCAGGCATTTCTTGACGATGGAAGCCACTTTCACTTCCCTGGAGACGGGCGTGTTTTTGTGAACGGCACCCAGCTCCCAAGCTGCCTCAAAGAACGATTTCACGACGCCCTAGAGCACCATCTACGCGAATTCATGGTGTTTCACCGCGGCGGCAAGAACAGCAGACAAGTCAAAAAGTAAGGGGGGGGGGGGGAAAACAATGAAATCTCAGTGGATTGACACGGCCACCATGGCCGCGCATTTGGGCGTGCATCCAAAAACGCTCAAACGACTCAAGAACACGACAGCGATGTTCGAAGAAGGCATCGACTATCGGTTTGCTGGTGCCTCGACGCGTGCGCCCCTGCAGTGGCATTTGGAAGCAACGGAAGAGTCCTTTACTCACTTCAAGCGCATCGACCCTGCAGAGGTGGAGACCTACGGAGGCCGGGATGTTTAAGAGATCAATCAGCGGTCAATCGATCACCAAACGTGTAGGGGGACTCAATGGGATTTGAGATTCGTGACCACCTAGCCAAGCTGCAACCAGACGGAGGCACAAACACACCCAATGGAGATCACAGCTTTCTGTGCCCAGTACCTGGTTGTGGAGCCCCAAACTTCAAGGTGAACCTCGGTACTGGCAAGTGGGCTGCTTATGGCTGCAAATGCAGCAGCACTGAAAAAGGCAAGCGAGCAATCCGTGAGGCTCTTGCTCCAGCCATCAATCCAAATGAAGTCCGCAAGGACGATCATGCAGCCCAATCCAAAACAAAGGGGACAACAGCACCATCCAAGAAGACAATCCGTCCCAAAGGTCACCGCAGCTGGGTCTATCGCGATGAGGTGGGCCGACCAACCCTGGAAGTACACCGGACTGATGACGGCAAGGGCAAACGCAGGATCTGGCAGGAGAGCCTGATTGATGGCTGTCGACCCAGGGAACTGGCAAATCGGGTTGTTCCCTATGGATTAAGTGAGGCAAAGCAAGCCCTCGTAGATGGAGCGCCCTACGTGTTCATCCCTGAAGGAGAGCCATGCGCTGATGCTTTGAGGCGACTCGGGTTGAACGCTGTGGCCACCCTTGGAGGTTGTAAGGGCTTCAGTCCAGAACGGGATGGCGGCCACTTCGATCCAACAAGAGTGGTTGTGGTGGCTGACCAAGATCAGGCGGGGGTGAAGTACGCCCGCAAAGTGGCGAGCGCCTATCCCGGCTGTCGGTGGTTACTGGTTTACCCCGGCACACCTGAATGGAATGGTGCGATGCCAAAGGATGGCGGGCTGGACGTGGCCGACTGGATTGCGGACGGTGCATCCGTAGAGGACTTGCTCAAGGGAGTCCAGGAGAACAATCCCTTTCTGAGGCAGCGGCCTGAACCAGAACTCAGTCACCTGTCTGAACTCATCGCCAAGCCTGCCCAGGGGGGTGTGCGGGACCTAGGAAAAATCTGGCGGGTTAAGCAATTCGCAGCAAGCGGCATCGTTTTACTGGCTGCCGATTCAGGAACGGGCAAGACCACCTTGATGAACCTCTGCATAGAGGCAATTCAAGAAGGAACTCCCTTCCTGGGGGCTTTTAAGACAGAACAGGCGAAAGCACTACTGATCCAAGGGGATGAACCTGAGAAGTTCGCTGAACGGAAGTTCCGGCGACAGGAGCTGAGACGCAACTTCGATGTCATCTACCCCGAAGGTCCGTTCCCGCTTCGACAACTTTTCGACGCCATTGAGTCGCGTAAGTGGGGCGCTATCGGGATTGACAGCTTGACCACCGTGCTGAGTAGCGAAGGGCATCGGACAGTTGATTTTGAAATGATCGACCTTCTGTACAGCCTCAACAAAGCAGCGGTTAACAACGACGTACTGCTTTTAACGACTGCCCATCTCAACAAGACCCACCAGGACGGCAATGGCACAAGACGAAAGCGTACGGAGATTCAATGGGAAGACATCAGCGGTATCAACACAATCAGTGCTGCTGTTCAAGACTGCTGGGGGCTAACAGGCCCTAAGGGTGAGCATTTGTCACTCCATGCCCTTGGCAAGAGGAATATCGAACCTGGCACCAGATGGGTTCTTCAGCGCGATTGTGAGACCTACTGCTGGTGGCTTGCAGATGAACAAGACCAAATACTGCCTGCCAAACGAGAAGAGATTGCTGCTAAGGCCCTGAAGCACTTGCGGCAATACGGCTACAAGTCCATCAATGAGTTGGCGAAGACTCTCAAATGCAATGCAGAGCACCTTCGATTGGTCTGCTTAGACCTGTTTGAACAGGGTTGGCTGCAGCGCCATCCACGGAGAACTCGCAAGCGTGGGCGTCCCGAATACCTCTATGGGGTTGGTGATTTTTCCCATGTCACGCACTCACCCCAAGACGGCTTCACGGCAGGGTGATAAATGGGCTACATCAAAGCCAAATATAAGAATATTTTCTCACAAAAAACACTGAGCCTTGGCACCTCCGACGAAGTTTCAACAATCAGCCCATGAAACCATGCATTGGAGGCGTCATTAACCGAAAAGATCATCAACCAACTTTATCTACTAACGCAAATCGACCTCCGCGAAAGCAGAAAAGCACGTGAACTGCTTCCTAAGACATTCCAATGCAAACTCAAGGAGAATTGCACAAAGATTCATTGCTTATTCAAGGCATTCAAATGACAAACAATGTCCTTAAAGCCAAGACGGTCAAGCAGATAAATTGCTCGTGAAAGCATATCTAAGTCCAAAGCTCTTTCCTCAAGCAGATTCCTCCTGACGTACAAAGCATCTGCCCAAAACAACTGACCTCCACGCGCATTAGTCACTTCTTCATTCGCATCGTATTTGAGCAATAACTTTCTATCCATCGAGAGATGCTGAGCGCCAAAAACATAATGCTGGATATGCTTAAATCCCCACAAAACCATACCTTTCTCCCTCATAAATGCGTCAACATCAGAAAAAAGAGCCTGATTTTCATAAATAGGATTGAATTCGACCTCTATCTCAGCGCACACAAAAGTCTCAACCAAACTGCCCGCTCCCTGCAATATTTCCAACTCCGAGCCCTGAGTGTCAAGCTTAATATAATCAATGTAGTCTATACCAGTACGAGACGCCCAGCTAGATAGCGTGTCAACTTCAATGCAAGAAACTCTCTCTAATTCAATAACATCTAAAATAGGATAACGCTCATTGAGGTGCATCCTAGGTGCATAAAGAGAACTACATGCCGGATTTTTTGTATGATAAAAATTCCTCAGACCCTTGCTCCCGGCAAGAGCTACAGGATGAAAAAAATGAGAGATTGATTCAGCACCTTCCCTATTCTTAATCTCATGATTTAGTCGAGAGCATTCTGCGGGATCAGGCTCGAATCCATGCATTTCAAGCTCTTTGGCACTAAAGGAGGAAAAGACCTCTTCAGCCCCCCATCTTGCACCAACGTCCAAGGCGATATATTTTTTCATTTTACTCAAAATGGGACCAATATAAAACAATATGTTGACCGCCAAAGCAAAGTCTTTATCTAATGCTCGCCATAAAAAAAGAAAAATTAACCAATCAGCATAGAGCCGAATTCACTTCCAAGAGAGCAGGATGAAGAGGATTTAACACAAATATTCCATGCATATATCATCGGGATTTCTCGCCACTGCAAAGATTACTTGAACTAATTGCGATAAATCCTTAGCCCACAGAGCTTGTCGAGTTGGGCAATTGCACCAACAACTGCACCAGGGTTGTTCTGCGCCAAACCAAGACGTGCACTCTCCATAAGCAAATGAATGGCCTGAGCCACAAGGTCACTGCGCTGGACGTTCGCCTTGTCGATGTCCTCCCTGATCAGTGCATAAGCCTGTTGAACTGTTCGTTGGGCTGTTCTACGGCTCACCCCCTTGGTCTCCGCCAGGTACGCCACGACAGCAGTGCAGCTGAAGCCCTCCAAGAGCTTGGAGTGAGCGACCTGAACTCGATCAACGACCTCGACCCTCTTCGGCATCAAAGAAGCCCCCGACGACGAAGGACAAGCTTGATAGCTTTCGAGCTGTGTGAATCCAGATCCACCTCGTCAAGGGCTGACCTCAAGCGAACACGGAAATCCTTCTGATCCAACATCTGGATCGCGTAATCCAAAACACTGATCTCAGAAAGTTCCGCCGCGGCCAAAGCACCCATGAACTTGTCCTGAAATTTGTCCTAATTAGCTGTCAGCACAATTCCAGGTTAGCGAGAACCCTTGTCTTGGAATGTTTGAGGGGGCCTTCCAGCCCCCATGAGTCATTTGGGTGATAAGGCTGACTTCACCCCATCTCCCCTAAGGGTCAGGCAGCAACAGGGGCTGCTTGACGGGAGAAACGAACGATGTTGTTCGCAGTTACGTGTTTGCTCTCACCGAGCAGGCTTCAGTCACCCTCCTCATGCCCCGTCGAAACCATTGCAGCCCCGGGAAGGGGGAATGGAGCTGAGCGGAATCGAACCGCTGTCCGAAACACTGGTGTGGATCACCTAGTCCGGTCGAAACCGGACCTTGCCATTCTGACAGCAGTGGTGACGTGGAGCACAGCAGCGTGGGGAGGGAACACCGCCATTCAGTCAATCGGGTCTCGTGCATTGCTGTCCTCCCCCAGGGGCTGGAAGACATCGGAGCTGCAGAACTAGACGCTCTTGGAGCCAAGGAGGTGAAGCCTCTCCGCCGTGCCGCTTCTTTTACAGCCGACATGGCCTGCCTCTACAGACTGCATCTCCAAGCGCGACTGCCGTTTCGGCTGCTCCGCGAAATGAGCCACTTCCCTTGCAGAGAGCGTGATGATCTCTACGACGGCATCCAACAAGCCCTCGACTGGGAGCGATGGTTACATCCCTCGATGACGTTCCGAGTGGACGTAACCGGCACCGCCCCTGGACTGAACCACAGCCATTTCACGGCCCTTCAGGTGAAGAACGCAGTGATCGACCGGCAACGAGACCTCTGGGGCAAACGCTCGTCAATCGACCTTGAAGAGCCGGATCTAAGCCTGCATCTGCATCTCCACCGCGGCGAGGCCACGCTCAGCCTCGATGGCTCCGGTGGCAGCCTGCACCGGCGCGGCTATCGCGCAGCCATGGGAGCAGCGCCATTAAAGGAAAACCTGGCTGCAGGGCTGATCCGGCTCTCCGGCTGGGATGGCACAGGCCCGCTAGTGGATCCTCTCTGCGGTTCCGGAACCCTTCTGATCGAAGCAGCCGCCATGGCTCTGCAGCTCGCACCAGGACTCGATCGTTTCTTCGCTCTCGAAAGCTGGGCCGACTTCAACCTGGAGCAATGGGACACCGAGAGACAACGCGCTCAGGGCCGGGCATGCAGGCAGCGGGACCTTCCCCCGATTCAGGGGTTTGAAGCCGATCCCAGCATCGCCGATCAAGCCAGAGCCAACGTTCAGGCCGCAGGCCTGGAGAACGTGGTGGAGATCCGCACAGGATCCTTCCACAACTTCGCCCTGCCGCAGGGACCTGGAACGCTGGTGTGCAATCCGCCCTACGGCGAACGCATTGGTGCTGGAAGCGATCTGGAGAGTCTTTACTCCGATCTGGGCCGCTACGCCAAAGAGCAGGCATCGGGCTGGGCGCTGTGGGTACTCAGCGGCAACCCCCAGCTCACGGGAGCCCTGCGCATGAAGGCCACCCGCAGGATTCCGATCAGCAATGGCGGCATCGACTGCCGCTGGTTGCACTACGACGTGCGCTGAAGCTCAGCGGCCGAGAACAGCGCGGGTCGTGCGCGACAGTCCCTCAAGGGTCTGTGGCAGGTAAGGCCCCTTGGCAAGTTGCCCGCCCACGCGCAGGCTGATGCCAGCCACCACCAGGTTGAGCACAGCCAAACCGAGCAACGCCTGAAGCAGGGACCAGTCCCAGGCCTCCAAAACCCAAACCAGCAACGCCGCTTCTGCGGCCACCAGTGCCAGAAGCATCAAGGTTCCGCCCATCGCCAGGAACACTCCACCACTGATCAGGCGTCGCTTTTCGCGATCAACCTCCTGGAGTGCAATGCGCACGTGAAGATCCATCACCGAACCCGCCAGGGCCGTCACCCTGGCTGCCGCGCCGAGCCCGCGAGGACGAGGCTCCTGCGACCGGGGCAGTTCACTCATGAGGAGCGCCGGCCGCTGGTAAGAAAGGCTCCGACCAACACCCCCACACCCGCAGCCACAACAACAGAAAGCAGGGGGCGCTCCCGCAGGGGCTTCTCAATTTTCGGGCGCAGGGTGCGGTTCAGTTCATCCAGCAACTGCTCGAGCTGTTCCTCAAGAGGCTCGAGGCTGTCCACAAGATTGCGCGTTCGATCACCGGCTTGATGCAGCAGTTCCTCGAGCTGGTGCTGCACCGATGAAGACGCGCGGTCGGATTGGGTGGAGATCAGATGCACCACATCATCAAGACTTCCGCGTGTGGCTTCCAGCGCCTGATGCGTCACCTCCGGCCAGCGGCGTTTGATCTCAGGGAGAAGCGTCTCAAAGCGGTCTCGAAATCGAGTCGCTAGGTCCTGAGGTTCCGCAGTTGACTCGGCAGAGGATGGAGCTGAATCCAAGGCGATCCTTGTAGACACCGTCAGGTTAGGGGTGGTGACCTGCGCAGGAAACCCATGCTCGCCGATCCACACCGTTACGTGCTGCTTGAGCATTTCGGTGCTCCAGACGATCCTCGGGGCTGCCATCTCGACCTGCTGCTTGAAGACGGTGACAGTTGCCGCAGCTGGCGGCTCGACGCCATTCCCGTCCTCAACGGACCTGCGCAGAGCGCAACTCCGCTCCCCCCCCACCGACTGGTGTGGCTCGACCGGCAAGCCGCTGCAGTCTCCGGAGGTCGGGGCTGGGCGCGACGAGTGGTCGCGGGTACCTATCGCGGCAACCTTCCAGCCGCGGCCGATCAGCCGGTGAACCTGGAGCTGACCGGCATGGCAGGAATCGGCATGCCTGAACCCGTTTATGTATCGCTGAGCGACGGGCTTTGCCGGTTCAGCCAGTCCTCAAGGTCACAAACCTGAACAGGACGCTTGAGCTTTTCAGGTGTTTCGCTAGTTTCAGCATGCTGACAGCTGTGGCACCTGTTGGTACATATCAATCAGGTAGGGCTGACGCACTTCAAGTCCTTCGGGGGGGCGATGAGCATCCCCCTGGAGCCCGGTTTCACTGTCGTGACCGGGCCTAATGGATCGGGCAAGAGCAATATTCTCGATGGCGTGCTCTTCTGCCTCGGTCTCGCCAATAGCCGAGGCATGCGGGCTGATCGTTTGCCGGACCTGGTGAACAGCGGGGTTCTCAAGGCAGGCAAATCAGCTGAAACCACCGTGAGCGTGCGGTTCGATCTCTCCGATTGGCAACCGGATGCAGCTGAGGAAGGCATCGAAGCTCCGGCAGAGGGACCCTGGATCCGGTCCGATCAGACCGAATGGACAGTGACCCGCAAATTACGGGTGATGCCTGGCGGCTCTTACAACAGCAGTTACAGCGCCGACGGGATCCCTTGCAATCTGCAGCAGCTTCAGACCCAGCTCCGACGGCTTCGGATCGATCCCGAAGGAAGCAATGTGGTGATGCAAGGGGACGTGACCCGAATCGTCTCGATGAGCAACCGTGACCGTCGCGGCCTCATTGATGAACTGGCCGGAGTGGCTCTATTTGACACCCGCATCGAACAGAGCCGCAGAAAACTAGACGACGTGCAGGAACGGCAGGAACGTTGCCGCATCGTTGAGCAGGAACTTCTGGCCACGCGAGCGCGGCTCGAAAAAGATTGCGCCAAGGCCAGGGCCTATCAGGAGCTGCGGGAACAGCTCCAGCTGGGTCGCCGACAGGAACTAGTCCTGGCCTACGACGCAGCCCAAGCCGAATGCCACCGCCTTCAACAGCGGCACCAGCAGCTGGGTGATCAGGACGCCCGCGACTCCCATTTCATCGAAGAACGGGAGACCACGCTTCAAGAGGCGGCCGCCAAGCTGAAAACACTGCAGGACAACGTCAAGGCCCTTGGCGAAGACAAGCTGCTGGGAGTGCAGGCGGAGCTGGCCGGACTCGATCCTCAGAGCCGCGAACTGGAACGACAGGCAGCGCAGCACCAGCAGGAAGGTGAACGACTGCAGGCCCTGCGCCATGACCTGCAGGGGCGCAGGGGGCAGATTCAATCGGAATCCGAATCCCTGCGGCTCAGCGCCGACCCGGCAGCGCTCGAACGTGCGGACGAGGACTGCCGCAGGGCGGAAGGAGCTGTGGAGCTCTCGCGCCGTCGGCTGGGGGAAGTGGCCGGCCGTTCGAGCACCTGGATTGAGGAGCAGCGTGAGCGCAGCCGCCGCCGGCAGCAGCTGCAGGCCTCCCTGGCACCTCTGCAGGAAGAGCGTCAGCAACTGATGGAGCGGCTGCGCCAGAGCGACGAGCGCAGGCACGACCTAGAGCTGGAACGGGACCAGGACGGCGGAGAAGACCGCAGGGTTCAGACGCTGCAGGAGCAACTGGAGCAGGAGTGGCAGACCCTGCTCAACGCGATCCGCAGCGGACAGGAACAGCTGCAACAACTGGCGGACTCTGTGGCGATTCAGCAGCGCACCCGCGCCCGGCTTGAGCAGGAGCAGACACGACTGGAACGGGAGATCGCACGCCAGGACAGCCGGCGCGAAGCTCTTCAGGAAAGCCGCGGCACCGGAGCCCTGCGCCTTCTGCTCGAGTCCGGCCTGGAGGGCATCCATGGACCGGTTGCACAGCTTGGGGAAGTGGAGGACCGCCACCGCATGGCGCTCGAAGTGGCGGCCGGCGCCCGTATGGGCCAGGTGGTGGTCGACGACGACCGCATCGCCGCAAGGGCCATTGATCTCCTGAAGAGCCGCAGGGCCGGACGTCTCACCTTTCTGCCTCTCAACAAGATCCGCGCTCCCGGCAGTGGCGGAGGCGCAGCCATGGCCCGTGGGCGCAGGCCAGACGGTGGCAACGCGGATGGCCTGATCGGCAGGGCCGTCGACCTGATTCGATACGAACCGATCTATGGGGAGGTATTCGCCTACGTGTTCGGTGACACCCAAGTCTTCACAGACCTGGGCAGTGCCCGACGCGTGCTGGGCCGCTCCCGTGCCGTCACCCTCGATGGTGAGCTGCTGGAAAAGAGCGGCGCCATGACCGGAGGCAGCCTGAGTCAGCGGAGCGGCGGACTCAGCTTCGGTTTGAGCAGCGAAGGGGATGAGGCCGCTCCCCTGCGGCAACGACTGCTGGAACTAGGAGAGACCCTCGCCGCCTGCTGCCGAGAAGAACACCGCCTAACAGCACAGCTTGAGGAGCAACGCCCGGGGTTGCGCCAGCTCGAGCAACGCCAGGCAGCCCTGGAGGCGGAACGCCAGGCAGCACGCCGTTCCCACGGCCCTCTGCTGGAACGCCTGCAGCACCATCAACGCAAGTTGCAGGAGCTGCAGGAAACCGGTGCCCAGGACCGCCATCGTCTCCAGGAGATCGAAACAGCACTCAGCCCCCTGCAGAGCGATCTCCAGCAACTCGATCAGCAGGAGAGCAAGGGAGAAGCGAATGCCGATACCGAGCGCTGGCAAGCGCTCCAAAAGAGCCTGGAACAGGCCGATGCAGCCCTTGAAACAGCCCGCCGTCAACGCGACACCCTGCTGCAGCAGGACCGTGACCGCCAGATGACAGCCCAACGCCTGGCCGATCAGCGGCAAGGACTCGAACGGGACGAACAGTCCCTCAAAGAAGCAGTCCAGACCCTCGCTGAGACTCACGGACGTTGGCGGCAGCAGCACCAGGATCTGAACAGACGTCGTGATGCCCTCAACGCCCAGCAACAGGAGCTGCAGACACGCTTCGGAGAGGAACGTCGTGCCCGCGATGAGGCGGAGGCCTCCGTTGCGGAACAACGTCAAGGGCTGCAGCAGGCCCGCTGGGAACTGGAGCGGTTGCGCGAGGAACGCATTGGATTGGAGGAACAGCTGCGCAGTGGCAGCATTCGGCTGGACGAACTCAAATCCTCCCTCCCCGATCCACTGCCGGAGATCAGTGACGCCGTCCGTGACGGTGGCCTCGAGGCGCTGCAAGAGCAGCTGCAACAGCTTCAACGGCGCATGGAAGCTTTAGAGCCAGTGAACATGTTGGCTCTGGAAGAACTGCAAGAACTTGAGCAGCGCCTCGGAGATCTTGGCGAACGCCTGGAGTTGCTCAGTCAGGAACGGGAAGAACTGCTGCTGCGGATCGAAACCGTTGCCACGCTCCGCCAAGAAGCCTTCATGGAGGCTTTCGAAGCGGTCGATGGACACTTCCGCGAGATTTTCGCGAGCCTGTCCGATGGCGACGGCAAGTTGCAGCTGGACAATCCCGAAGACCCCCTTGAAGGTGGCTTGACCTTGGTCGCGCATCCCAAGGGCAAGGCGGTGCGTCGCCTCGCTGCCATGTCGGGCGGTGAGAAATCCCTCACCGCCCTCAGCTTCCTGTTCGCGCTGCAGCGCTTTAGACCATCGCCGTTCTACGCCCTCGATGAGGTGGATAGTTTCTTGGACGGCGTGAATGTGGAGCGCCTGGCGGCGCTGATCGCCCGGCAGGCCGAGCAGGCCCAGTTCCTCGTGGTCAGTCACCGTCGACCGATGATCGGTGCCTCGACCAGAACCATCGGTGTGACCCAGGCACGAGGCGCCCACACCCAAGTGGTTGGCCTCCCGGATGCAGCCTGACGGGCCGGCGTCGACTCCTTGCGTCAAAATGACGCAAATCCCTCCGGCTGAGGCCTGCGGTTGAGTTTGTCGTCGTCTTCCAATGATCCACTGGCCAACGTGCCCAGTGATCGCCTCTGGCTGAGGTCTGAGCTCATGGGCACCCAGGTGATCACCCGCGATACCGGGCGCCGCCTCGGTGTGGTGGGTGAGGTGATCGTGGACATTGACGGCCGCGAGGTCGTCGCCCTCGGTCTGCGTGATAACCCCCTCACCCGATTCCTGCCGGGGCTCCCTCGCTGGATGCCCCTGGATCGCATCCGTCAGGTGGGCGACGTGATCCTCGTGGATTCAGCCGATTCCCTGAGTGAAGCCTTTTCACCCGAGCGCTACAGCCGGGTGATCAACTGCCAGGTGATCACCGAATCGGGCCAGCAGCTCGGCAGGGTGCTCGGTTTCTCCTTCGACATCGAAACCGGAGAACTCACCACGCTTGTGATGGGGGCCGTGGGCGTCCCCCTTCTGGGTGAAGGGGTGCTGAGCACCTGGGAAATCCCCGTCGACGAAATCGTGAGCAGCGGGGCTGACCGGATCATTGTTTATGAAGGAGCTGAGGAAAAACTCAAACAACTCAACAGCGGCTTTCTCGAAAAGCTGGGCGTTGGTGGCCCCAGCTGGGAAGAACAGGAGCGGGATCGCTACAGGGTGAACGTGGTGCCTGTGGAGAATCAGTTGAGCTCTGGTCAGAGCGCCGAAGACACTCCAAGGCAGCTGGGAGCCTCCTCCTCCCAGAGGTTTGACGTGGATCAGGACGAGCTCGAGTACGTGGAACTGGAGCAGCCCCGCCAGGACGAGGTCCGCCGCAGGCGCTACCTCGATGAACTGCCACTCGAGGAAGACCCTGAGCGCTATCAACCTCAGGAGAGCTACCAGCCTCGTAAGAGCTATCAGTCCCGAGACTTCGACTCCGAGTCTCCTCGCTACGACGAGGCCCCACCTCAACCACGCAGCGATCAGCGGCCGCGGCCGGCATCGCGACGACCGATCGAGCGACCGGGTGAACCTTTGGATGTGGAGCCCTTGGATGATGAGCCTCAATCCAGCGCCCCCAGGGAACCGATGGATGATCCCTGGTAGATCCATCGATAGCGATTGTCCTAGCCCTTGAACTGGAGCGACGCGCTGTTCACGCAGTAACGCTGCCCTGTAGGCGTCGGACCATCAGGGAAGACATGGCCCAGGTGGGCATCACATCGGGCACAGAGAATTTCAGTGCGCACCATGCCATGGGTGCGGTCCTCATTGGTGCGAATCGCACCTGAGCTCACCCCATCCCAGAAACTGGGCCAGCCTGTCCCGGACTCGAATTTGGTGCTCGAACTGAACAGTGGCGCATCACAGCAGATGCAGTGATAGGTGCCGTCGTCCTTGTGATTCCAATAGGCCCCGGTGAAGGCGCGTTCAGTCCCCCCCTGCCGGGCAACTTGGAACTGCTCGGAGGTGAGCTGCTGTTTCCATTCGTCCGGAGAACGCTCCACGCGATCGCCTTCGGCGGGGAGAGAGCTGGACATCAATTTGCAGCAAGTGGAGCGGACCCTAATCGGAAAGGGCAAGGGGAAGCAGCTCCCGCACTTCCTCAGCCAGAGCTGCCACAGCACCGGGCTGTCCGCGCAGTCTGCGCAAATCCTCGCGTTGGCCATCCAGACGTTCAGGTGCCTGAAGCCATTCGAGAGCTTCCCCGGCGATGTCCTCAGGCGTGATCGGCCCGACACGCTCGGGAACCACCATCCGTCCGGCAGCGATGTTCGGCCAAGCCAGTAGGCCATGGTTTCGCATGCGCCAGGCGCTGAGGAGAAGTCCGATGAGCCGTCGCAGAACTGGAAGTCGGGCAAGCAGACCAAGCCAGCCATCCCAGGCCTGCATCACCCCAAGATGTTGCGTTGGCACAAGCACAATCATCGGCACCCCAAGAGCACCGAGCTCAGCGGTATTCGCTCCAACGGTGGTGAGAGCAAGCGCACACTGGCTGAGCGCGCCATGGGCAGGCGGATCTTCCTGCAGATGGATCACCGTGCCGGCATGGGTCAGCAGGCGACGCCATGGCCAGTCATCGTCAGCAGGCAGCAAGGAGCGGATGCCACCGCGGTAGCTAGAGGCAATTGGATTGGTTGCGCTGGAGAAGCGCAGAAGCTCCTCTGGACTGGTGGTGGGAGCCACCGGCAACAGGAATTGGCAGTCGGGCTGCTGGGTCGCAAGACGATCAGCGGTCTCCACCAGAAACGGCATGCCCACACGCAACTTGGCGGGCTTTGAACCAGGCATCAGCGCCACCCAGAGCCCTTCAGGCAATGGGTCTCTGCCTTTGGCGTCATCGGTAAGATCCGCCATCAAGTCCCCGACGACACGGCAGCGAGGACGAAAGCGCCTGGGCAGCTTTTCAAGCACCGCTGGAGCCATCGCAGCGATCCTGTCGTTCCAGCGGGGCCAGCGTGCCACCCATTCGGCATACGTGATGTGGCGATACCCGAGACGGGCCGAAAGCAACACGGTCCAAAACTGGTCGCCACCCAGAAACACCACCACACCTCGCGATGGCCAGGGTCCGTAGCGGATGGGATTCAGCAACAGTGTCCAGAAGCGTCCCGCCGGAATAATGCGATCGAACTGGCCCCACCGCGCAGCCGCCTCAGCCTCCGTACCGGTGGCATTCGGGCAGGGAACCAAGACCAGACGGAGACTGACCGGTGATCCAGGGGCCCTTGGCCTCATCAAGAGGCGGCGATGCAGCTGCTCTGCCAGAGGACGCACCCATGTTGCGAGCTCTCCAGGTCCGTTCGAAACAAAAACGATGGAGAGTGCCTGATCTGTAGGTCTCGTCGTCACGCGCGACAGATCAGGGGAAAAGAAGTGCGGATGGCGAGACTTGAACTCGCAAGGCCGAAGCCACACGCCCCTCAAACGTGCGTGTCTACCAATTCCACCACATCCGCGTGGTCGACTCAGCCGCTCGGGCCTTATCGAGGATCGATCATACCGGCTCATGGTTCGGGCCATTCCAGAAGCCCATGTAAGGCCGGCTGAAAAAAGACCTGCAGAACAGACGCTGATACGATCCGCCCTGGCTTGGTAACTGCGGGATGTCCATCGGCAAGGTGCTGATCGCCAACCGCGGCGAAATCGCTCTGCGGATCCTGAGAAGTTGCCGCGAGATGGGGATCGCCACGGTCGCTGTTTACAGCACCGTGGATCGCAATGCTCTGCACGTGCAGCTGGCAGACGAAGCAGTGTGCGTGGGCGAAGGTCCCAGCAACCGCAGCTACCTGGATATTCCCAACATTCTTGCTGCGGCCACATCGCGAGGGGCCGATGCCATTCACCCCGGCTACGGCTTTCTTGCTGAGAATGATCGTTTTGCCGAGATCTGCAGGGATCACGGCATCACCTTTGTAGGCCCGTCCCCCCATGCGATCCGCTCCATGGGGGATAAGTCCACGGCCAAAACCACCATGCAGAACGTGGGGGTTCCGACCGTGCCGGGCAGTGAGGGCCTCTTGTCAGGGCCGGACGAAGCAGCCGACCTGGCCATGGCCATGGGATACCCCGTGATGATCAAGGCCACAGCTGGCGGTGGCGGCCGTGGCATGCGTCTCGTGCAATCCCCGGATCAACTGGAGAATTTGTTTAAGGCAGCTCAGGGAGAGGCGGAGGCGGCGTTCGGCAACCCGGGGCTCTACATGGAGAAATTCATCGACAGACCCCGCCACGTTGAAGTTCAGGTACTCGCCGACCGCCACGGACATGTGGTGCATCTCGGTGAACGCGACTGCTCGATTCAGCGACGGCATCAGAAACTGCTGGAGGAAGCACCCAGCCCAGCCCTGGACCAGAACCTGCGCTTACGCATGGGCGAAGCCGCCGTCGCTGCAGCACGCAGCATCAACTACGAGGGTGCGGGCACCGTTGAATTCCTGCTGGATCGCAACGGCGGGTTCTATTTCATGGAGATGAACACCCGCATTCAGGTGGAACATCCCGTTACTGAAATGGTCACAGGCATCGACCTGATCGCGGAACAGCTGCGCATCGCTGGAGGTGAACCCATCAGCGTGTCTCAGGACCAGATCGAACTGCGCGGACACGCCATCGAGTGTCGGATCAACGCCGAGGATGCAACCCATAACTTCCGGCCGGCTCCTGGGCGAATCACCGGATGGCTCCCTCCAGGAGGCCCGGGTGTGCGCGTCGACAGCCATGTGTACACCGGCTACGACATTCCTCCTTTCTACGACTCACTGATCGGAAAGTTGATTGTGTGGGCACCTGATCGGGAAGCCGCTATCAGCCGTATGCGCAGGGCCTTGAACGAATGTGCCATCACCGGCATTCCCACCACGGTGGATTTTCATCTGCGCATGCTGGAACGGCCCGAGTTTCTGCAGGGTGACATCCACACCAAATTCGTGGAACAGGAAATGCTCTGAACACACCACGTGGAGTGCAGTTCAAGCGATCGCCTGTGCACGCAGCAACACCATCGTGAACAGCCCCTGCTGACCGACCAGCAGCTCACGAACCAGACTCACGATTCCCACCCAGATCACGGGGGTCACATCAACCCCACCGATGGGGGACACCAGGCGACGTGTGAGCGCAAGCACGGGTTCCGTTGGTGAGGCGATCACTGCCCAGGGGGCGGAGCTCAGATCCACCTGGGGATACCAGGTGAGCACGATGCGCAGAAGGAACATCAAACTCCAAGCTGCCAGCAGCAATCCCAGGACCGGATTCAGGAGAGAAAGCACCTGGAGCAAGGTCGGCGTCACAAACCTCAAAGCAATCGCGAAGACATCGTAGAAACAAGCCAGCGATCCCTAGGATCACCAGGTTTCGTCCAGATCGTCAGCCCCGGCGTACTCGCTATGACCCCCTCCCTCGCCAATTTCCTCAGCAGCCTGGTCTGGGGTGCCGTCATTGTTGTTGTTCCGGCATCCATCGGTTTGTTTTTCCTGAGCCAGACCGACCGCGTCGATCGCAAACTCTGATCGCTCTGACACGCTTCGTAGAATTAAGACGTCAGACCTTGTTTCATCAAGAGCTGACAACCGTTTCCCGGGGGCCTCAACGTGGTTAACGCCAGTCTCAACTGGGCCAGCATTGTTGGAATCGTGCTGGCCGTTGGCGGCGCAATGCTGTATTTCATGCGCAGCTTCAAGCCAGCGCTGGCCCGCGATTACGACGTCTTTTTTGCGGCTATCGGCCTTCTCTGCGGAGGAATTCTGTTCTTCCAGGGATGGCGTCTTGACCCAATCCTCCAGTTCGGACAGTTTCTCCTTGCTGGCACCACAGTCTTTTTTGCCTACGAGAGCGTGCGTCTCCGAGGTATTTCTGCAGAACAGGCCAAACGGTCGGCTTATTTCGATGACGAGCCTCCGACCAGGGCTCCCGCTGGCGGCCTGAGTGGTGGATATGACGATTCCTATGACCGCTTCGACGAACCTCAACCCCTAAGGCGCCGGTTCGCTGGCAGAGAGTTCGACGAAGCAGAACCAGAGGATCAAGACTTTTACCGACCGCGCCGGAATCCCCGTGCCGCGATCCCTGAAGAGGCTGCCAGTCGCAGGCGTGGACGCAGCGAGGCGTCCAGCGGTTGGAACGGCGGTTCAGAGCAGGATCGACGCATGGCGCGATTCGGCAATCGTGACGATGAACCCAGTCGTTCAGGCCCCAGCTTCGGCGACCGGCGCAGCCAGCGAGACGATCAGCGTCGAGGCAGCAGACCCAACCCCGCATCAACGCGTTCCGGCAATCCGTCCCCAACGCCGGGACGGGGCAGCACTCCACCAACCCAACAGCAGAAGGGCAGCAGGCCCATCGGCCAGTCTCAAGCCGGCATTCCCCAAGGGACACCTTTGCGCCAAAAGGCGGAAGATGCTGCCTACACCCCCAGCGAACGTTCAGCACCCACACCACGGAGGCCTGCAGGCCCCACCGCCGCCCGAACTGACAGTGCTGAACGCACTCCCCCCCGCAGTTCCCGTCCACGGGACAACAGCTCCCGATTCGACGACTGAACCGCTGGATCCTGGTGCTAATGCTGGCTGGTCTCACCACAGCTGGCTGCAGCGGCAGAAACCGTCGTGCTCCGAGTGGGCTGGCACCAACCCAACAGCAGCAACCCAGTCTGAGTGGCGATGGCAGCAAATTGGCTGTCATCGCCGACCAACGCGGGCGCCCAACCGTGCAAGTAAGGGACCTCAAGAGCGGGCAGCTTCTGCAACTCCGCCACTTCTCTCGCCACCAGCCTCACAGCTCACCATCGCTGAGTTGGAACGGTCGCTATCTCGCCGCTGTGATTCAGCGAGGCAACCGACGACTTGTGCTGATCGAGGACCGTCTCACAGGCCGGGCACATCCCCTGAGGCTTCCTGCAGGACGTGATCCTGTGAACCTCAGCCTGGCACCCGATGGACGCGAACTGGCGGTTCAGACTGCTGAGCAGGGGCGCTGGCAGGTTGAGGTGTTTAACCTCAGTGAGCTGCTTGAATCCGATCGACCGGGAGGGCGTCGAGAAACGACTGCCCCTGAGGAACCTTGAAGAGATGGCAGGGAACAGTGGTCCTGGCTTCGGTGCTGGGAATCAGCATCTCAGGATGCTCCCGATCCGGCTTGCGTCCGCAACCGGGCTTAAATTCGTCACTGCAGCGCAGGGCAGACAGTCGCAGGCAGCCAGCCCTGGGGCAGCGGTGGCTGGTGTCGATTGCAAGCCGAAACGGGCGGGAACGCATTGAGCTGGTGGATCTACGGTCCCGCCAACCGGTTCCTCTGCCTGGACTCAATCAAGCCGGAAGCCAGCCAGTGAGCGTGAGCGTGAGCGGCAATGGCAAGCGCATTGCTTTCGTCCGAACCCGGGAGGGACGCACAGAGCTGATGCTCTACAGACGAGACGCTGCTGGACTGCAACGATTACCCATTGAACCTTCAGGGGTCCCCAGGGAGGTAAGCCTGGATGGAGAAGGCAGGCGTCTGGCCGTCCAAGTGAGTCGCCAGGGACGCTGGGACGTGGATGTGATCCGACTCCCCTGATCAGCGAAGGAAACCAGCCCAGTGCAGGAAGGTGTCATGACTGATGGCTTCCACGAACAGAATGGCCACAAATCCGACCATCGCAAAACGACCGTTCACTCGCTCTGCGTACCCACTCCAGCCGAAAGCCGGAACATCCGATGTGGTGGCAGAGGGAGTGTGGTCCGGGCTATCCGTGGATGCGTTCGAAGAATCAGACGTCATCAGATCAGTCAGGCAAGTTCAGGTTGATAATTGGATGCCGCAACAAGGCGCCAGTCACCGTTGCCGTACAACTCCAGCACACTGGAGTGAAAACGCTTCAGGGATGGGCGGTGACCAACACTAACGAAGGAGATCTCGCGCTCAAGCAGTAGCTCATAAAGCAGCCGCTCCGTTTTCACATCAAGAGCACTGGTCGCCTCGTCTAAAACCACATAACGAGGTGAGTTCAAAAGCAATCGGGCAAATGCAAGACGCTGCTGCTCACCCAAAGAAAGAATTCTCTGCCAATCTTGCTTCACATCAAGATCAGGATATCGACGCACTAACTGAGGGAGATTAACTTTATCCATCACATTCAGAAGTTGCGAGTCAGTGAACAAGTCCTGATCACTTGGGTAACAAAGCTGCTCTCTTAGGGATCCCAGCAGTAGATAAGGCTTCTGAGGGATGAAGAGAAGATCTCCCGTGGCAGGACGCTCGACGCAACCAGCACTAGGACTCCATAAACCGCTGATCATCCTCATCAGCGATGTTTTACCGCAGCCGGAGGGACCGACAACCAAAATCCTGTCGTCTTCGCTAACGGTCAGACTGAGATCACGGATGATTGGAATTCTTGCCTTGGGGGTATAGAGGTCTGCATTCGAAATCACGATGCCACTACCAGGGCGCACAAGCTGCCGGTCATCGGCGGTTGGCTCATCAGCCACCTGCTCAACCTTCGACTGGAAACCTTCAAGTCGGTTAATACCAGCCGTAAACTTGGCAAGCTCTTCAATTTGGTTCACAACAAAAAGTAGAGAACCTTCAACCATGTTGAATGCGAAATTGGCCTGCACGAAACTGCCGTAATCGGTTTCACCTGAGAAAATTGCAGGAGCCAAAATGAGATACGGGAAAAACACTCCGGAATAGTTTGTGGAGCGCCGCATGACATCGATAACAACCTGCCAGTTGATAATGAAATTGAAGTTGCGCACAACCTCTCCTAGACGGCGCTTCGTTTCGTGAGCCTCAGGAGCCTCACCAGCATAAAAAGCGATCGACTCGGCATTATTCCTGATATGGACAAGCCCATAACGGAAATCCGCTTCATAACGCAACTGATCAAACTGCAGAGTCACTAATTTCCTGCCAGCTATAACCAATAACGTCGTGGAGAATGCTGCATACAAAAACAGCCCCAAAGTTAATTCCTTACTGATCCCCCACAAGATCAAAATATTCAGAAAGAAGGTCAGAAGTGCATCAAAGATGCCAATTGTGAAAGCAAGGCTTTGAGCAGTGAAAGCACGAGTATCTTCCGTAATCCTTTGATCAGGATTATCGATATCAGTCGCCTGCTCATCATTTGGATTCAAAATATAATAGGCACGATTGCTCATGTAATCGCTTATAAGCGCACGCGTAAGCCAATCTCTCCAAATAATTCCCAACTTAAATGTGAAAAATATCTGAGACACCCTGATGGGCAGAGCGACCACAAAACAGCTCGCATAAATAATCAAGATCCGATAAAAACTTGCTTCTTGCTGCTGCACAAGTGCATTCGTGAGATCGCGGGCAATAAAACCGATACCAGCATTAATGCCATTGACCGCGAGAAGCATCAAAACGATGGCCGCAAGCAAAAGCCAATGCAACCAACGTCGCTGCTTTAACTGATTGCGAAAGGCCGTAAAACTTGCTATTCCAATTAAAAATAAAGTGACAAATGCGCCACCCCACCAAGATGACCAGATCCCAGTAATTGTGGCGGCTACACCCCCGAAATAGTTTTCGGTTAGAGCAGGCTGCAAACGCTCGAGAACGTTGAGCAACCCTGTCAGCAAAGCCAGGACAACTCCACCAACACAAAAAAGAAGTGAAATCAGCAGCCAGACGAATTGCCAGCCATTCGCTTGATTAAGAGGAAGGAAAAACGGCTGCGAGAGGTGACGCAACCTGCTGAGTTGCTGCTGCAGAGACCGAAGCGATCCGGCTCTCACGGGACTAAGAGATGTCATGGCGCAATTCTCGCTTGATCCAGGCTCAACCGGGAGGCCACGCCAGTGGACGCCCACCCATCACATGCACATGCAGGTGAAACACGGTCTGGCCAGCAGCTGCACCGGTATTGATCACAGTGCGCCAGTCGTCCAGCCCCTCCTGCTGCGCCACCCTCGCAGCCACCAGCATGAGGTGTCCAAGCAACGAGGCGTGCTGCTCTTGCGCCTCACGCAGGCTTGGAATCGGCTCACGGGGAATCACCAACACGTGAACCGGTGCCTGCGGCGCGACATCCCGGAAGGCAAGGCAGCGATCATCGCTGTAGACCTCATCGCAGGGAATCTCGCCCCGCAGAATGCGGGCAAAAATCGTGTCTTCAACCATGGCGCTGGGCTCGTTGGAGAAAGGCATGCGACGGACTGGGCATTGGATCCCTGAACCGTTTCAACCATGAATGCTTGCACGTTGCCTCAGCGCCTCTCTCCTGGGAATTGACGCCCGACCGGTCACCGTGGAGGTGGACCTGGCCCCTGGCCTGCCAGGCCTGCAACTGGTGGGCCTCCCGGACACGGCGATCCAGGAATCCAGAGAGCGGGTGCGCTCGGCCCTGCGCAACAGCGGCTTCCGTGGCCCCCTCGTGAAGGTGGTGGTGAATCTGGCGCCGGCTGATCTGCGCAAGGAAGGCCCTTGCTTCGATCTGCCGATTGCCCTCGGCCTGCTGATCGCGAGCGGTCAACTCGATTCACCCTGCCTAGAGGGCCTCTGGAGCGCAGGAGAACTGGGCCTGGACGGCTGCCTACGGCCGTGTCGAGGCATTCTCGCCATTGCCTGCCTGGCCAAATCCCAAGGAGCCCGCGGGCTGCTGGTCGCCGCCGAAGACGCGGCAGAGGCTGCCCTGGTGAAGGGTCTCAAGGTGACGGCGGCGGCATCGCTGAAGGATCTGGTAAACCGCCTCCGCGCTGGTGACCTGGTGCAGACCCCAGCAGGGCACCAACACCAAGCCCCGAGGGGTCAGTGCGCTGCTGCAGAGCGAAACGCAGCACCACCACCCCTGAACCTTCCGGCTCAACATTTGGCCCGCCAGGGGTTAGCCCTCGCGGCGGCAGGCGGGCATCACCTGCTGATGGTGGGGCCTCCGGGGTGCGGCAAGACACTGCTCGCGCAGCAATTGCCAGCTCTGCTGCCTCCTCTCGACGATGACGAGGCTCTCGACATCACCAGGCTGCACTCAATCGCGGGACTGCCTCGCAACGAGAAGCACCTAATACGCCAACGGCCGTTCCGGGCTCCGCACCACAGCGCTTCAGCCGCTGCATTGCTTGGCGGTGGCGCGAATCCCAGGCCAGGGGAGTTGAGCCTCGCCCATGGAGGCGTGCTGTTTCTCGATGAGCTGGGAGAGTTCCCTCGAGCAGTGCTTGATCAGTTGCGGCAACCGCTCGAAGAGGGCGTGCTGATGTTGAGCCGGGCCCGGGTGCGTTGTGCTTTCCCTTGCAGAGTCACCCTGGTGGCCGCCACCAATCCATGCCCCTGTGGCTGGCACGGCGATCCTCGCTGCCGCTGCAGCGAGTCACAGGTGAAACGCTATTGGCACAGGATGTCGGGTCCCTTGCTGGATCGGCTGGATCTGCAGCTGCGACTGGAACCCCCGGCAGCGGACTCGTTGCGTCAGGTGATCGAAGAGCGCCACGGACTCATCGACAGGGACCCTCTGCCCGCGACGATCGAAGCGGCACGCCGGCAGATGCATCAACGCAACCCGAATGGATGCTGCAATCGCGACCTCTCCACCGCTGACCTCAAGCGGCACGGAGCGTTCAAGTCAGGGACCCTCACGTCCTGGGAACAGGTGCTGAAGGCGCGTCGGCTCAGCCTGCGCAGCGGGTTGAAGCTGCTGAAAGTGTCACGCACCATTGCGGACTTAGCCGGTCAAGGAGACGTGACCGTGGAACACCTTGCAACAGCGCTGTGTTTTCGCAGCTTCGACGAACAGACCCAAGACAAGTCTGCACGCCACTCTCACCGCGCTGAATGAGGGCGATCCTTGTAGGGCTGGGTACCAATGGTTGGAGGCTGCGTCAGCCTCTCTTCCCGAGGATTGCCCATGGCGTGGGAGAGGGTTTCAGCAACCCAGCAGCGGAATTCCTCAAGCTTCTGACCCATTGTTCTTGCCTCACATTCTCCTTTCAGTCTCAAGCCAACGTGAGGTCGTGCCAACGGGTTGAAATACCGGTTTCCCGGGCAGCGAACTCAGCGACGGCGACGGCGCTGCTGGGCCTTGCGCTTGTACTTCTCGATGGGCGTTTCGTGGTGACGCAGACGCTTGAGATCAGCGAAGATGCCGGCTTTGGAGACCTGGCGCTTGAAGCGACGCAGGGCTGATTCGATGCCTTCGTTTTCTCCGACCGTGACCTGAGTCATGCAATCTGCAGGGATATCCAGCTAATCAACTTAGCAAGCCAAGGTCAGGGAGCTTCCGCTGCTGGAGCAGCATCCCGATACACATACAGATGGCCCAGGGTGCGTTGGCCGTACTGGCGACGCATCAGGCGCCAACCGGGCTCCATGACCAACTGAATGAAGCCATTGCCCGATCCACCTGCCTTGGCGATCAGATAGGAGGATTGAGAGGGATCTCGGGTTGGTACGGCCATGAGCTGCACATCGCTTGCCAACTTGATCACCGACAGCCGGTAACGGGTCCCCAGGTCATCGCCTCCGATCCGCAGGGAATAACCATTGCCATCGATGTAGCGATTACAGATCCCAGTGAAATCAAAGGTGGCCAGCAACGGATTCACCACAGCCGGAGCACTTCCTGACATCTCGAAACAGGGCCTAGCGTTGGTGCGCTGCTCATAGATGTTGAGCTGAGAACTGGCGCCGCTGCCGATCGGAGCCGCCACCATCACGAACTTGGTCTGATCCACTTCTGCAGTGGTGAAAAGAGAGCCCTGAGCCCTGATCGGAGAGGGCAGGCCGGAAGCAACTGTGGCGGTGAGAACAGCTGCAGCGATCCGGTAAAGGGCCATTCGGAGCAAGGTGTTGTGTGTGGATGGTAAAAGTCTTGTGCAGGTTCAGCTGCCCCAATCAGGCCGGTTTATTGAGCCGAATCGCAACCAGAAGTGACCCGATGGTGGCCGGAAGGCTCAGCCCGAAAATCAGACGCGTGAGGCGCACACCGAGGTCTGGGTCGCCGTAGGCCAGCTCGAACACACAACCCGTGGCAGCGATTCCAAGCACACAGGCGAGGGCCAGGAAGAGGCCTGCAAGGGGTTTAATCGGCATGGCGTCAGGCCAGAGAGCGAACGTCATTGGGCTGGAACCCATGGTCTTTGAGTTCTTTGGTCAGGCCTCCGGCATCGGTCACCCGGTCGACGAACAAAACACCGGTGAGATGGTCCATTTCATGCTGAATGCAGCGAGCCATCAGGCCATCCGCTTTCAAGGTTTTCGGCCGCCCCATCTCATCACGAAAACTCACTTGCACAGCGCTGGGGCGCACCACATCCAGGTAGACCCCTGGAATGCTCAGGCAGCCTTCCTCGTAAGTATCGAGACTTGCACTTGAAGAAATGATCTCCGGGTTGATCAGCACCAGCGGCGGGGAACTGGCTGTTTCCGGATCCAGATCGATCACGAGCAGCTGCTGATGAACGCCAACCTGAGGAGCTGCCAGACCGATACCGCGAGCTGTATACATGCTGCGCAGCATGTCGCGCGCCAGATCACGCACGGTTTCATCCACCTTGCCGATGCGCCGTGCATCAAGCCGCAGCACGTCGTCTCCGAGGGTATGGATCTGCAGAGGAGCCGTTTCTAAAGGCTCCTTGGGGACGGCCACAGGAGAACCTGCCTTCTCAGCCGATCGTGCTAATTGGGCAAAGCTCCTAGCCAAGACCGTTCCTGCAATCTGCTGTGCTGATCTTAGGCAGTCCCCTCAACCATCGGATCGCGCGCGATGGCCACCCGCCAGCCCCTCTCCGCCCGTCAAGCACTCGGGCGGCAACCCTCACTAAAAGCACCCAGAGTTCTCGGAGACTGGCTGCTCTGGCTCGAGCAACGCCCCCAGGAGAAAGGCCGCACCACAGCCCTGCTGCGGCGATGGGGACAGCCTGATCACCCGCCCCTGGAGTTAACGCCGGCCCCCTGCAACCTGCGTTGCAGGATCCACGAATACGGCGGCGGCGCGAGTGCAGCGGCCCTCCTCGAGCATGGCCTCCTCTTCACCTGGATCGATGACAGCGATGGCTGTCTCTGGGCCCGATCCTGGAGCGGACTGTCTGGCGGAGACCCTCGATCGGTGGTGGCGGAAGGAGCTGCCAGGCGCCTGACGGCGCCAGGAGATGGCCTGCTGGGCGGTGGGGTGATCGATTCGAAGCGGCACCGCTGGATCGGCGTGATGGAGCAGGGCGGACGGGACGACCTGGTGCATGTGGCGCTCGACTGCATAGATCAGACGCCGGTTGTGCTGCACCCCGCGGCGGATTTCGCGGGATACCCAGCAATCAGCCCTGATGGAGACCAGCTGGCTTGGGTGGAGTGGGAGCAACCCGCCATGCCCTGGGATGCCGCCGCACTGCGATGGGCATCCATCAAGGCCAACGGTGATCTCGGCACCGTTGGCACGCTGGCCGGGAGCAGGCCAGGAGCTGAGCATCCAACCTCCATCTTCCAGCCGCTTTGGCTTCCTGATGGCCAGTTGATCGTGGCGGAGGACGGCAGTGGCTGGTGGAATCTGATGCGGCACCCGGATCCCGGCGCCCCCTCGCAGAGCTGGGAACGGCTCTGGCCCATGCAGGCGGAAACGGCGATGCCGCAATGGGTGTTCGGCATGAGCACTACAGCCTGGGATGGTGAGCAGCTGCTCGCCGCAGTGTGTAGCGAAGGCCGTTGGCAGTTGAAGCGTCTCGGAGCCGATGGCTCGGTCAGCCCGGTGAACCAACCCTTCGACGACCTTGCAGAGCTGCATGCCGACGCAGGCCGGGCCGTGGCGATCGCTAGCAACAGCACGACTGGGCAGGGGCTGTTGGAACTGCACATCGCCAGTGGACGCTGGAGCCATACGCCGGCTTCAGACGCGGTGTTGGAACCCGAGCACATCAGCATCGCCGAACCACTCTGGTTCGAGGGGACGGACGGCCAACGCTCCCACGCTTGGTACTACCCGCCCTGCGGTGGTGCCTCGCCAAACACGCCCCTGCTGGTGAAAAGCCACAGCGGTCCAACGTCAATGGCCCGCCGCGGCCTCAGCCTCGGCATTCAGTTTTGGACCACCCGCGGCTGGGGCGTCGTGGATGTGAATTACGGGGGCTCCACTGGGTTCGGGCGGGCTTATCGCGAACGACTCAACGGTGGATGGGGCGTGGTGGATGTGCAGGACTGCGCCGCTGCGGCACAAGCCGTGATCGCCAGCGGACGCGCCCATCCGCAGCGGGTCGCCATCGAAGGGGGCAGCGCCGGCGGCTTCACAACCCTGGCCTGCCTCTGCTTCACGGATGTCTTTCAGGTGGGGGCCTGCCGTTATGCGGTCAGCGACCTCATGGCGCTGGCCTCTGAAACCCACCGCTTCGAGGCCCGCTATCTCGACGGTCTGGTGGGTGCATGGCCCCAGGAACGCAACCGTTATCAGAAGCGTTCACCCCTGCACCACGCCGATCGCATCCGCTGTCCGGTGATCTTCTTTCAGGGTTTGCAGGACAAGGTGGTGGTGCCGGAGCAAACGGAGCGGATGGCAGCGGCCCTGCGCAGCAACGGCGTTCCGGTGGAGGTGCACACCTACGCAGAGGAAGGGCATGGCTTCCGGGACAGTGCCGTGCAGGTGGATGTGCTCGAGGCAACGGAAGCCTTCTTCCGCCATCACCTCAGGCTCAATCAACCTTAAGGGAAGACCTAAGGCACAGCCTGCAGATCTTTGGCCGTCTCGTAGGCACAAACCTGATCTTGCTCAGGAACCCTAGCCGTCAACAAATAGTCGGTAACCGCCACCTCCACACAATCCGACTGAGCATTGAGATAAACGCCATGTTCCTGGCCCACAACCTGCAACGTCCTCATTGAAGGGAACGCTCCCGCCATCTCTATTGACCAATGCCAGGGAGTTGAACCATCCCAGTTCGATCCAGTGATCAATCCGGAAACATCGGAGACATTGAATGGAGCGCGAGGAATGGGATCGGTTGAGGGCAGCTCCTCATAGCCACTGCAGATGGCTAGAAAATTCACAGCTAGCGATCCTCCATAAATAGGAGCGCGACGCGTCAGTTCCGACAGGCCATGGCGTTGAGCTTCCATCTCAGGACGCTGCGGAAAGTCTTGGCACGCAACGGCAGAGAAACCTGCTGCTGCATTCCCATCCACGGGATCACTCCGAAAAACAGGTTGCTGCAGATCCTCAAGAGCTGCGGCCCATTGCGTTCCGCTGCTGAACACGGCCTGATCCACGGTCACGATCAGCGTGCGTCCATAACTTCCTGCCAAGCGTGAAATTGGGAGAAACTGAATGAGGCGATCCAAAAAATCCCAGCGCGTGTAAACCGAGCCATCGGGCAGGCGTAACGACTGGCGCTCGAGGGACTTCAGGGCACGGTCAAATTTGTACGCCAGATCTGGATTGGCCTGCAGGAAGAATCGAAGACTGTCGTCAGGGGCAAGGCTGGAATGACTCAGGCCCTCCAAACCAAGCCAAGGGCTCACGTTGCCATCAAGCACTAGAGCCCTGACCCGGTTTGGGAACAGCGCGGCATAGGTCGAGCCGATGACCGTTCCGTAGGAAATACCCCAGAACGTGAGTGTCGTGTCACCAACCGATGCCCGCAATGCTTCAAGGTCATGGACTGTCTCCACAGTCCCCATGCCCTGAATGAACTCCCGGTGTCTCACGATGCAGTCCCGGTTGGCCGCAGACAATTGCTGCTGGCGGGTCATCAGCACCTGATCCCAGGTGACCCTGCCAATAGCCGGTCGCTGGGGCATGCCCACCGAGCAAGTCTTGAGTGCGGGCGAAGACTGACCAATGCCACGCGGGTCCCAGGTGATGAAATCAAACGAGCGACGGATGGCATCAGGCAGCAACAGCCCTTTCCAGGAACTGCCATAACCTGATTGACCAGGACCTCCAGGATTGAAGAACAACGTTCCAATTTTCTGGTCAGCAGGCCCGGTTGCAGGCAGCCGGAACACAGCCAGATCCACCTGAGGTCCGTCCGGATTCAGATGACGGAGCGGTCGATGCAAGGTGGAGCAATCAAAGCCCTGTTTGGCGAGCCTCTCGAGACGACATGGCCCCCACTGCAGCTCTTTTGAATCACGGGCTGCTGACAGAACAGACGGTGTCAGGCCCGCCAACACAAGCAAGGGGAGTAACCCCTTGAAGATCGGCATGTGCACGCAGTTCCGCTGCATCGCCATCACCCCGCTCTCGACCCTGGGTTTAGCAGGGATCCATCACTGGGTCCGTCCCTGCGACTGGCCGTAATGGAGGCCACGGAACTGGGCATGCACCGCCTCCATCTGTGCCGAGGTCAGCAGAGGCGGTTCCCCGAGCTGAAGCGCCTGCAGGTACATCCGAGCCAAGGTCTCCACTTCCACGGCAATGCTCAGAGCCTGATCCAGGCTTTCACCGGCACTCACGAGACCATGCCTGGCCAAGAGGCAGGCCTTCCGATCAACCATCGCCTCAACAGTGAAGCGCGAGAGCTCCTGCGTTCCGAAAGTGGCGTAGGGCGCACAGCGGATGTCGTCGCCGCCGGCCACCGCAGTCATGTAGTGGAACGGTGGTATGCCCCGATCGTGGCAGGCCAGAGCTGTTCCATGGATCGGATGGCAGTGCAACACAGCCTGCAGTTCTGGCCGAGCCGCAAGCACATCCGCGTGCAGGCGCCATTCGGACGAAGGGCGCCGACGACTCTCGGCCGAAAGCGATCCATTGAAATCGATCGCCACCAGATCATCAGACTCCATCTGCTCGTAAGGCAACGAGCTGGGTGTGATCAGCAAGCCACCGGGAATGCGGGCGGAGAGATTGCCGGAGGTGCCCTGGTTAAGCCCCGAGGCATTCATGCGCCTGGCCAACGCCACCATCTGCTCACGCAGCGCCTGCTCAGGCATTCGCATACAACCTTCTAAGGCCGGTTTCACTGGCCTCCGCCACACCCCTTTCCGTGATCAGACCAGTCACAAGGCGGGCTGGGGTGACGTCAAAGGCGGGATTGAACCCCTTGCTGCCATCGGGTGTGAGCTGCACACGGGTGATCACTCCGTCCGTGCCGCGCCCCTGAATGTGGGTCACCTCCTCGGCAGACCGGGCTTCAATCGGGATGTCAGCCACTCCGTCATCCAAGCTCCAGTCGATCGTGGAAGCAGGCAGTGCCACGTAAAACGGAACGCCGTTATCGTGGGCGGCCAGGGCCTTCAGGTAAGTGCCGATCTTGTTGCAGACATCGCCGCGGCGCGTCGTGCGGTCGGTGCCAACGATCACCGCATCAACCTCACCATGCTGCATCAGATGGCCTCCGGCGTTGTCGACGATCACCGTGTGAGGGACACCCTCCCGTCCAAGCTCATAGGCGGTGAGTGAAGCCCCTTGGTTCCGAGGACGGGTCTCATCCACCCACACATGAATGTTGAGTCCGGCGCGATGGGCCTTGTAGACGGGAGCCAGAGCAGTGCCCCAATCCACGGTGGCCAGCCAGCCGGCGTTGCAGTGGGTCAGCACCTGGAAGGGCATCCCTTGCCGTGCCTTGGGGCGAGCCGCCGCCAGCCTCTGGAAGACCTCAAGGCCGTGATCGCCGATGGCCGCACACATCGCCACGTCCTCCTCGGCGATCAGACCCGCCTCCTGCCTAGCCGCGCCAGCCCGTTGCTCCGGCGGCAGGGGACGCACCCGATCGTGCACGCGCTCCAGGGCCCAGCGCAGATTCACCGCTGTGGGCCTGGTGGCGTTGAGCTGGTCAAAAGCCGCTGTCAGTGCCGCATCCTCGGGATCATCCTGCAGAGCCAGCATCAGCCCGTAGGCACCGGTCACGCCGATGAGCGGAGCGCCGCGAACCACCATCGTGCGGATGGCCTCGGCCGCCTGCGCACAGGTGCTGAGGGTGAGAGTTCGAAACTGATGGGGGAGCTGGGTTTGGTCGATCACCCACACTGAGCGACCGCCTGGTTCAAGCCCGATGGTGCGCCAGGCCTGGCCATCAATGTTCATTTGATGCGCAATGGGTGACCCAGCCAATCTGCCTGGCCGGTCACCCCCGCGAACCAACGGTGCCACCGAGATGGCAACCTGCCGGCACTCACGCAACCTTTATGGGGCTCAAGCTGTTCGAAGTGCTGGTGGCCTTTGCCGGCCTGAGCCTGCTGCTGCTGGCGGGGGTGGCCCTTCGTCAAAGGCTGCGCTGGCTGCGGGCTCTGGGCATTCCCGAGGCCCTGGTCGCTGGCCTGCTGGGGTTGCTGGTCGGTCCTTTCGGGCTTTGGTCGGTGTTCCCTGATGCGGTTTACAGGGTGTGGAGCCAGACACCTGGCGTGCTGATCTCCCTGGTGTTCGCCACCTTGTTCCTTGGACAGAAACTGCCCAGCCCAAGGGTGATCTGGAATCGGGCTGCAGGACAGACCGCATTCGGCATGGTGCTGGGTTTCGGTCAGTACCTGGTGGGAGCACTGTTGGTGCTGGGGGTGCTCCAGCCCCTGTTTGGCACTGATCCCCTGATGGCTGCTTTGATTGAAGTGGGCTTCGAGGGCGGTCATGGCACAGCCGCCGGCATGGGCCCCACCTTCACAGAGCTGGGGCTGCCCTCCGGAGAAACCCTGGGTCTTGCCATGGCCACGGTGGGGGTTCTGACCGCCGTGCTGCTCGGCAGCACCCTGGTGGTGATCGGTCGCAGTCGCCGCTGGTTATCCCAGGGTGAGAGCGAAGCCGCCAGCAGCGCCTCTGCCACTCCGCTGATGCGGACAGGCGACGGCGATCCGATGTCAGCGGATGAACGACTCGCTCTGGAGACGGCTGCCGGAACCGTGGAGTCCGAGCGAACGCAGTCGATGACCATCGATGCGCTCACGGTGAACGTGGCGCTCGCCGGAGGCGGCGTCGGTTTAGGAATTCTGCTCAAAGCAGGGCTCATCCAGCTGGGTGGACTCGCTGGAGGCGAAGCCACAGCCAGGCTGCTGGCCGCGATTCCCGTCTTTCCTCTGGCGATGGTGGGGGGATTGATCGTTCAGGTTCTGCTGCAGCGAAGTCGCCAGACCCGCCTGGTGTCTCCTGTGGCCCAGGCCAGCATCGGCTCCCTGGCGATGGATCTCCTGATCACAGCCGCCATGGCCAGCCTCAACCTGCCGCTTCTGGAGGAGAACTGGCTTCCATTCGCGCTGCTCGCTGCAGCAGGTCTCACCTGGAATGTCTGCGCATTCCTCTGGTTGGCGCCGCGCATTTTTGACGACCACTGGTTCGAGCGTGGCATTGCAGACTTCGGTCAGGGCACAGGCGTGACGGCCACAGGGTTGCTGTTGCTGCGCATGGCTGACCCCTTCGGACGCAGCCGCACCATGGAGGCGTTCTCCTTCAAACAATTGCTGTTCGAACCTTTCCTCGGCGGCGGGCTGGTGACAGCCCTATCCCCTTTGCTAATCGTGAGCTGGGGTCTGCCCCGCTTCAGCGTGGTCGCCCTGCTTCTCACCCTGGCCTCGCTGCTGCTGGGTCTGCGTCTCGGGCGGCAGCGCCAACGGAGCTGACGGTCGGGATGTCGGGATCCCCGCCCCCTGTCCCTGGACGCCGCTGTCAGCCTGAAGGAAACGGGAGACAGGAAAGGTGAGCCTGTTTGAACAGCAGTGGCAGACCTACCGCACCGTGCTCGAGCACGACGCCATGGAACACCGGGCGGCGGCGGCCGCTACGGCCGAGGCGCTGCAGGCCTGGCTGGCGGAACGACCTGCTCACCGGTCCCCACCATCCCTCGTGGATCTTGGCTGCGGCGACCTGGCCCGCATGGCCGACATCTTCAGGACCTTGCCACTGGATACCTACACAGGCCTGGACCTGACAGCGTCGGTACTGCCTCTGGCCGCCAGAGCGATGGGTGAGGCGCCGTTCCCCTGCACATGGCAGCAAGGCGATCTCCTCGATTGGGCGGAACGGCCCACTCCTCTGGCGGAGGGCAGCAAGCCTGAGCGCGTGGATGTGATTCATTCCGCTTTCGCGATTCACCACCTCAGCGACAGCCAGAAAATTCAGTTTCTGCGGGGAGCCAGGAATCGGATCAAGCCCGACGGCTTGCTGCTGTGGGTGGATGTGTTCCAGAACGCCGACGATTCCAGGGAGACCTACCTCGATCGTTACATCGATCGGGTGCGCGACTGGCCCGCGCTCAACACCCTTCAGACCAAAGCCATTATTGAACACATGCAGGAGTTCGACTGGCCGGCCCAACGCGGCACGATCGAGACGATCGCAGCCCAAGAGGGCTGGAGCTGGCGCTGGGCCTGGAGGGGCTCCCATGGGAGCGAGGCTCTCGCCGTGCTTCAGCCGTGCTCCCTGAAGAACGCCAGCACGCCTTGAAGCTCAGCCGCAAAACGATCGATCTCCTCAAACGTCGTGGTGAAGCTGAGACTGGCCCTGGCCGAGCCAGTCACGTTGAAATGCCGATGCAGGGGCTGGCAGCAGTGATGTCCGCTGCGGATGCAGATTCCAGCGAGATCCAGCATGGAGGCGATGTCGTTGGCGTGGACACCATCAACCAGAAATGTGGCGAGGGCTCCCCGTCCAGGCTGCTGCTCAGGGGTGGGACCAAGGATGCACAGCCCCTCGATGCTCTCGAGCTTGTGAAACAGATGGCACGTGAGTTGCGCTTCCCAGGCAGCGATCTGCTCAAGCCCAAGTTCTTCCAGGTAAGCGATCGCCGCACCCATCCCCACCGCTTCGCCAATGGCGGGGGTACCAGCCTCGAACTTATGGGGCAGAGCCGCCCAGGTGCTGTGATCGAGGTACACATCCTGGATCATTTCTCCACCTCCCAGAAACGGAGGCATGGCCTCGAGCAGCTCTTTTCGCGCCCAAAGAAAGCCCATGCCAGTGGGACCGCACAGCTTGTGGGAGGACCCCACGAGGAAATCAGCTCCCAGGCGCTGCACATCGGTGGATTGGTGGGCCAGGCTCTGGCAGGCGTCAACGAGCATGAGAGCACCGACACCATGAGCTAAAGCCGCGATCTCCTCCACTGGATTGCGACACCCGAGGGTGTTGCTGATGTGCACAAGGCTCACCAATCGAGTGCGCTTGTTGAGCTGCCGGCGAAGGTCATCGAGGTCGAGCTCTCCACTCCCGGTGATCCCCACATGACGCAGCACGCAACCCGTGCGCTGGGCAAGCTGCTGCCAGGGAACGAGATTGCTGTGGTGCTCCATCACGCTGAGCAGCACCTCATCGCCGGCCTGAAGGTTGTCATCTCCCCAGGTGCGAGCAACCAGATTGATGGCCTCGGTGGCATTGCGGGTGAACACCACCTCCTCAGGGCCGGCAGCCCCCACGAATCGGGCGACAGCAGCGCGGGCCCCCTCAAAGGCATCCGTGGCACGGGCGCTGAGCTGATGCGCTCCCCGGTGCACATTGGCGTTGTCGCAGCTGTAGTAGCTGCGCAGGGCGTCGAGCACTACCTGGGGCTTCTGACTGGTCGCCGCGTGGTCGAGATAGACCAAAGGATCACCTTGAGCGGACGCCTGAGCCAAGATTGGGAAATCGGCACGCGTCCGTTCCGCAAGCGTTACGCCAATATCACGAGAAAGTGTGGTCATAGGGGGCGGGCGGGATCCTTGACGGCAGAGGATGCCAGCCAGGAGGGCGCCACTGAAGGAAGACGATCCACCACATCGCAGCAGTAACCCTTCAGCAACAGCGCAGCAGCTTCATCAGCAGCCACGCCCCGGCTGCGCAAGTAAAACAGCTGATCCTGCTGCAGCTGGCTGACCGTGGCTCCGTGGGCACAACGCACATCGTCGGCCACGATCTCCAGCTCTGGCTTGGCATCGACGCGGGCCTGACTGGACAGCAGCAGATTGCGGCTGAGCTGGGATGCATCCGTGCGCTGCGCAGCCCGGGGCACCTGAATCGCACCATTGAAGATGCTGTGAGACCGATCAGCCGCCACTGCTTTCTGAAGCTGATCGAGTGATCCCTCCGGGCCTTGAAAGCAAACGCCGGTATGGGTGGCAAATTGTTCATCCCCACCGGTCATCGCCAGACCATTCAGCCGGGTGGTGGCCTGTCCATCCACCTGAAGCACCCGGGGCTCCAGCCTGCCGAAGCGCCAACCACGGCAAACACTCACGAAGTCATAGCTGCTGCGAGGTTCCTGCTCCACCGCCAGATGAGCAAGCAGGGAGGTGTCACCACTCGCACTGGCCAGAAGACCGTGGCGCAGACGCGCCTCCTGCCCGAGATGCACCTCAATCACGTGGCTGTGGGCCAAAGGTGCAGCTGCGTTGTCGCGTTCGGCTGGAATCACCTGAAGCAAGTCCAGCTCCGCTTTTTCCTCCAGAAGCAGGAGTACCCGCGTAGCAATCAGGCCATCGCCTGCAGCCAGCACGATCTCGAGAGGGGCCACCGAGCCACGCACCCGCAGAGCCAAGACGCGCCGACTGTGGGCATGGTTGAGTTCCACGGGCCAAACCTCGGCACAACCGCAGCGATCCAGGGTGTGTCCAAGGGCCTGCTCAAGCTCGGCCTCGCTCAGAGGCGACACGCCCTCTGGAAGCTGAATCCCCTCCAGGGGATCGGAATCTGTCCCGATCACAAGGCGGGTGACATCCTGGTCAACCGACGGCCAGGAACTCTGATCGGCGCCTGCGACGTGTGGAAGGGACGCCATCGCCTTCAGCCGCTTGAGATCCGTGAGCCGCCAGGCTTCCTGACGTCGGGTTGGCAAGCCGAGCTTCTCGAGGTTGGCCCGCCCTCGCGTCTGAACTGGTGCCAACACGGTGTTGACCATGATCAGGCCACTCCCTCGGTCGCCAGCTGCTCATCCACCCAGTCGTACCCGATCTGCTCAAGCTCCACCGCCAGTTCCCTGCCACCAGTCCGCAGAATCCGGCCTGCAGCCATCACGTGGACGTAGTCGGGAGTGATCTCATCCAGCAAACGCTGGTAGTGGGTGATCAAAATCGATGCTGTGTCTGGGCTGGAGAGCTGATTCACCCCGCCGGCAACGATGCGTAGAGCATCGATATCGAGTCCGGAGTCTGTTTCATCAAGGATGGAGATCACTGGCTCGAGCAAAGCCATCTGCAGGATTTCATTGCGTTTTTTCTCTCCCCCCGAAAACCCCTGATTGACGCTTCGCTCAAGGAAGGCAGGATCCATCTGGACCACCTTGAGCTTCTCGCGCACATGGTCTTCGAACTCGAAGGTGTCAAGCTCTTCCTGGCCCTGCGTGTCCCGGCGAGCATTGGTGGCCACCCTTAGAAATTCCAGGTTGCTGACCCCGGGAATCTCAACCGGATACTGAAATCCGAGGAACACGCCGAGGCGTGCCCGTTCCTCTGGTTCGAGCGCGAAGAGATCATCACCGCGGTAATGCACGGATCCTCCAGTGACGCGGTAAGAAGGATGGCCGGCGAGAATCTTGGAGAGGGTGCTTTTGCCGCTGCCGTTACGTCCCATCACCGCATGGACCTCACCGGCACGAACCTGCAGGTTCACGCCTTTGAGGATGGGTTGATCCTCCACGGAAGCATGCAGGTCGGAAATGTCGAGAAGCAGCTCGGCGTCGGGACGAATCACGGTGGAAGAAAAGGTGGGAAAGAAGAAGGAGTGAAAAGAAAGAAACTTGAGCTGAAGCGGTGCAGGCGTCAGCCCACGGAGCCCTCGAGCTTGAGGGCAAGGAGCTTGTCAGCTTCAGCGGCGAATTCCATCGGCAGCTGGTTGAACACATCGCGGCAGAAGCCACTCACCATCATCGATACAGCCTCTTCGAAACCGATTCCTCGACTTTGAAGATAGAAGAGCTGGTCTTCGGAGATTCTGCAGGTGCTGGCTTCGTGCTCCACCGCTGAATCAGGCTGCTGGGAGCGGATGTAGGGATAAGTGTTGGCACCGGCCTGATCACCGATCAACATCGAATCGCACTGGCTGTAATTCCTAGCGCCGGACGCACCCGGGCCGATCTGTACCAAACCGCGATAGCTATTGCTGGAGTGACCGGCACTGATGCCTTTGCTCACAATCGTGGAGCGGGTGCGTGGTCCAACATGAACCATCTTGGTTCCGGTATCGGCCTGCTGGCGGTTGTTGGTGAGAGCCACGGAATAGAACTCGCCAACCGAGTCGGCTCCTTGAAGAACACAGCTCGGATATTTCCAAGTGATCGCCGAGCCTGTTTCCACCTGAGTCCAGCTGATGCGACTCCGCGCGCCACGGCACTGGCCCCGCTTGGTCACAAAGTTGTAAATCCCGCCTACCCCGTTCTCATCGCCGGCGTACCAGTTCTGAACCGTGGAATATTTGATCGAAGCGTCATCCAGCGCCACAAGCTCGACAACGGCCGCATGCAGCTGGTTGGTATCGAACATCGGCGCGGTGCATCCCTCGAGGTAACTCACCGAAGCCCCCTCCTCGGCAACAATCAGCGTGCGCTCAAACTGCCCTGTATCCCCTGAATTAATGCGGAAATACGTGGAGAGCTCCATCGGGCACTCCACACCCTTGGGGATGAACACAAAGGACCCATCACTGAACACAGCGGAATTGAGAGCCGCGAAGTAATTGTCGTTGCTGGCCACCACAGTGCCCAGGTAGCGCTCGATCAGAGCGGGGTGTTCCTTGACCGCCTCACTGAAGGAGCAGAACACCACACCGTGCTCTGCAAGCTTCTCCTTGTAGGTCGTGGCAATGGACACACTGTCAAAGACAGCATCCACGGCCACATTGCTCAAACGCTTCTGCTCGCTCAGAGGAATTCCGAGCTTGTCAAAGGTCTCCAGAAGCTTGGGGTCGACCTCATCGAGGCTGGCTTTTTTGTCTTGCTGCTTCGGGGCTGCGTAGTAAATGATGTCCTGGTAGTCGATCGGCGGATACCCGAGCGCAGCCCAGTCGGGTTCCTCGAGAGTGAGCCAATGCCGAAATGCCTTCAGACGGAACTGGAGCAGAAAATCGGGCTCATCTTTTTTTCCCGAGATCAGACGCACCACGTCCTCACTGAGACCTTTAGCGATCTTGTCGGTCTCGATCTCGGTCACGAAGCCGTATTTGTACGGCTGGCTGACAAGATCCCGTGTGGACGTGGAGGTCATGGCAATCAGCCGGCGGTGGCGTGAATGGTTTCGGTAGTGATCGTCTGATCGTCACCCCGGAAAGGGTTGTCCTCCGTGAGGAACAGCATGCAGTGGCATTCCTTGCGCTCACGCATCGGCACGCAAGGACAGTTCCAGAACGCCTGAGACACCTCCGCTTCCTTGTCCTCGTAATGGCGGCAGGGACAGAGCGCACCACCGAGTTCATCCTTATGACGCGCTAGTCCCTTCAGCACGACAGCAGTCACACCAGGATCGCTACAGAAATAAGTCCCTGTGCGCTGGGCGTAGGTCTCAGCAAATTTACGGATGACCTCAAGGCTCTCAACAGTCGGTTCTGAAGTGCCGGCAGGGGCGTCTGTCATGGCGCGGAATGGGGCTTTGGGGGAACGGAACCGGGGGAGATACGAAACCCATTGGTTTCGTTTTTGGAGCCTAGAGCACGGATCCATCACCCGACGGATCCGCCCATTGTGAATGACACCAGATCACCATCTCAGGAGGCGATGTCGCCCATGCACTGACGGAGTGGCGGGCTGTCATTACCTTCGGCGCAATACCACCGTTATCCGCCATGGCCATTGCCAACCGCCCGCTCAGCGACTGGCTTGGAGCCGAAGCTGAATTGATCCTGAACACGCCGCCAAGGGTGAGCAGAGAACGACTCCACCTACCCAACACCCACGTGGTGGATCGATTCAGCCTGTCGGACCGCAATCCGCAGGTATTGCGAAGCATTCAACAGATGTATGGGAGTGGTCGCTTAGCCAACACCGGGTACCTGTCCATCCTCCCGGTCGACCAGGGCATCGAACACTCTGCAGCTCACTCCTTCACCCCCAACCCCGACTATTTCGATAGCGAGGCAATCGTCGAGCTGGCTGTCGAGGCCGGCTGCAATGCCGTGTGCTCCACTCTCGGCGTTCTGGGTTCCGTGGCCCGGAAGTGGGCGCACCGCATTCCCTTCATGGTGAAGGTGAACCACAACCAACTGCTCACGGCACCGAACGTGCATGAGCAAATCTTGTTCGCATCGGTGGACCAGGCCTGGGACATGGGTGCCGTGGCCATCGGTGCCACCATTTATTTCGGGAGCGACGACTGCAACAGGGAGCTGCAACAGATTGCTGCCCTGTTCGAACATGCCCACGATCGCGGCCTGGCCACGGTGCTCTGGTGCTATTTGCGCAATCCGATCTTCAAACAGCCCGAAGCCGATTACCACCTCTCCGCAGACCTCACCGGTCAAGCGGTCCACCTCGGGGTCACAATCGGTGCCGACATCATCAAGCAAAAGCTGCCGGCCAACAACGGTGGCTACCCCGCTGTAGCCAAAGCTCTCGGCCATTCCTTTGGCATGACAGACGATCGCATCTACAGCGAGCTGTCGAGTGAGAATCCAGTCGATCTGTGCCGTTACCAGGTTCTCAATTGCTACGCAGGCCGGATCGGCCTGATCAACAGCGGCGGTGCCTCTGGCAGTGACGACATGCATGAAGCGATCCGTACAGCCGTCATCAACAAACGAGCCGGGGGCAGCGGACTGATCATGGGACGCAAAGCATTCCAGAAGCCTCGGCAGGAGGGCGTGGATCTGATCCACGCGGTTCAGGACGTGTATCTGAGTCCCGAAGTCACCATCGCTTGAGTCCTGATCCCGTGGCATGGTGAGAAGACCATCCCGACGTCATGGGCGCTCCATCCCAGGCACCCACCCGCGAAGCGACGCTCACCCTGCTGCTTCGGCAGGGTGAAATCGATGCGGCCGGACTGGCCAGCCAGCTGGGAATCTCAGTGCAAGCCATGCGGCGGCATCTGCGCACGCTCGAAGAGGAAGGGCTGGTGGAATCCACCGCGGTAACCGCGGGACCAGGGCGCCCGTCCAACCTCTGGCATCTGACCGCCCGCGGGCATGAGCACTTTCCTGACGGAAGCGAAACCTTCGCCCTCGGGTTGCTGGACTCCTTAGCCCAAAGCCTCCCCCCCGAGATGCTGGGCGCCCTGCTCATGCAGCAGGCTCACGAAAAAGCCGATCAGTACAGGCGGCATCTCGGTGATGCTCCTCTTGAGCAACGGGTCCGTGCCCTCGTTGATCTGCGCAGCCGCGAAGGATACGTCAGTGACATGGCGCCTGCGGAGGATGGATGCGGGTGGTGCATCAGTGAATTTCACTGCTCTGTCCAGCGAATCGCTGAAGCATTCCCCGCCATTTGTGATCAAGAACTTCAGTTGATCAGACTCACGTTCCCCGACTGCCGGGTGGAGCGGGTGCACTGGCGCCTGGAATCGGGCCACTCCTGTGGCTTTCAGATCAGCCCTGTGGACAACCATTCAGAAACGAAGACCCCGTCGTGATGGAGTCTTCAACACTGAACGGACCTCTCACCCGAGAAGAGGCCGAGAGGATCGAAGCCACACTCCTTCCAACACTGGATCGGCATCATCTGCGCTTGCAGGCGCACTGCCTGGCAACCCTGAAATCCATCGCAGCGCCGCGCCGTCAGGGACCGCTCCCCAGCAATGAAGAGATTCAGGTCTGGTGCGGGGAGCAACCTGCGCTTCGCGACGATTCGGAGTTCCAAGACGAACTGCTCAGACAGTTTCAGGTGATTTCCAACCAGCTCAACACCCTGGCGGACGCTTGTGGACTCACCCCCCTCGAGCTCACCCTCGAGGCACTGATCGACAAGGCCGAAGCCGCAAGTCGTCGACGTCTTCAAGAGAAAAGCTGAGGCTACTGGTCCCAATCGCTGCGGACCTCCTGTAATCATCAGTGAAGCTCTGCTCCCACCATGACTCTGGAGATTCCCAACGCGCTGAGCTTCTTCCGGCTCAGCTGCGGGCAATGGCGATCCCAGCGCAGCGTTCACCACCTTCTGCACCGGCGCGCGGAAGCCGGAGGGTCACTGATCGTGGTTGACGACCTTCTGCCAAGCGATGACCGCCTTGTGGCGATGGCCCGGCAACATGGGCAAGATCCCGAACGGATCATTGGCGGAAGCCATGTTCGCTGGAGCGCCAACATGGCGTGGGATCGCGATGGCGATGCGCACGACGGTGAAACCTGCTTCGCCCTGATTGATAGCGGTGATGGTGACCGCAGCGGCACCTTGCTCAGAGATCAGGGTTACGCCGAGAAAGCTCCTGCGACATCAACCTTCAACATGGATGACCGCGACGGCCTGATCCTGCGCACGAGCTACGAGATGATGACGGTGTGGGAGCGGTTCAGCTTCTGCGGACCCGATGTGAGAGTGCGGTCGAGCACCGTGGAAGGCTTGTCGAACAATGCATCCTTCTGCATCGAGACACGCCTCTCTGAAGCAAGAGCCACAACCGTTGCTGCTGTCCCTGGACCAGTGAACTCGCTGTTCGGCTGGTGAGATTCACTGTTACGGACTGTGAGGCGGAGGTGGGCAGTGGAGAGGTGCGTTGACTCGCACTTCTACGATCACGCCAGTGGATTCCTAAACGCGTGGCACTCCCCCTTCTGCAATACGCCCCAACCACGCAAAACAACCGAGTCGCTGCCATCCGGGTCGCCTCTGACGAGAACCAGCGTTCACGCCAGATGGATATCTCGATGGACGCGGAGAACCTCACAACGGTGATCGAGTCGGCCTATCGGCAGATCTTCTTCCACGCGTTCAAAAGCGACCGCGAGACCTTTCTCGAATCCCAGCTGCGAAACGGTCAGATCACCGTCAGGGATTTCATTCGAGGCCTGTGTCTTTCGGACACGTTCAAGCGCAGTTTCTACAGCCTCAACTCCAACTACAAGGTGGTCCGCCACTTGGTTGAGAAGGTTCTTGGTCGCAAGACCCATGGCAAATCCGAAGAGATTGCCTGGTCGATCGTGATCGCCACCAAAGGTGTCGAGGGGATGGTGGACGCTCTTCTCGATAGTGAGGAATACCTCAACGCCTTCGGATACGACACGGTTCCTTATCAGCGCAACCGTGTCCTTCCAGGGCGCGAACTCGGTGAGACCCCTTTCAACATCACCACGCCCCGTTACGACGAGTACTACCGAGGCATTCTCGGATTCCCTCAGGTCATCTACACCGGCATCGCCAAGGCCTTACCCCCGAGAGCGAAGCGCGTCCGCGGTGGCTTCCCCGAGGACTACCTGCCCTGGGTCCGTGGCATGGCCGGAGCAACTGGAGCTTCACCCAGCGGATCCGCCGACATCGACTATCTCTCAAAGGTCCCCTATCGCAGCGTGGGACGCTGAGCGATCGCTTGCTTCATCAGTTCAACGGGGCCTTTGGCCCCGTTTTTTTGTGGGACAAGGCCACCTGCAGTCAGAAGATGCTGACCACAGGCGTTCTGATTGTTTGAAAAAAGGAAATTGCCTACAGACTGATCCCGAAGAAACCCGGTAGACCTCCAGTGACGCAAGCCATCACGAATCTCGCCCGTCTGACTCTTCGTCAACTGCGTCAGATGGCTAGTGATCTCGGCGTAACTCTCTACAGCCGCAAGAGCAAGGAAGCTCTGGTCTCAGCGATCGCGGAGAAGCAGGAGCGTCGAGGTGGAGACCTCAAGGCGATCGAAGCCGAGCTGAACCCACCAGCACGCCCCCAGACAAGCACCAGAGTTGTTTTTCTGCCCCGTGATCCCCAGTGGGCTTATGTGTTTTGGGAGATCTCCGATGAGGATCGCCGGCATGCGCAGTCTGAGGGGGCTTCACACCTCAGCCTGCGTTTAGCTGACGTGACCGGTCTTCAAGGCGGGTCTTCCCATCCCCACACCCTCCAGGAAGTTCCAGTCGATAGCCACAGCACGGAGTGGTACCTCCCTGTTCCGCTGTGCGACCGCGATTATCGGGTTGAGCTCGGTTTCCGTACAGGCAGCAACTGGATCTCTCTGGCCTTCTCTTCAGTGGCAAGAGTTCCTGCTCTTCATCCCAGCGACCAGATCCTCGATCAGTTTGTTCCTTTCAGCCTCGACACAACGACGACGACGCCGGCTCCTGAGCCGATCGTTACACCGATCGAGTCCGGTGACAGTGGCTTGCACGAGCGCCTCTACCAAAGTGCAACCACCCACTTCCGTAGCCGAAGGGTGGGTTCTGAAGTCCTGCACGAGCAGGACTCCTACTCCAGTGATCAACGTGGACTCAGCGACTCCGGGGCAGGGCTCTGGGCCAGTGGCCGCAACGAATCAGGCCTCGGTGGCGTGGCTCCACGTCAACGCAGCTTCTGGTTGGTCGCCGATGCTGAACTGATCGTTTATGGAGCCACGGATCCTTCTGCCCGCCTCACCATCGGAGATGAGGAAGTGCCCCTTTCCAGCGAAGGAACATTCCGCATCCAGGTTCCTTTCCGTGATGGCGAGCAGACCTACGCGATCGAGGCCACAGCAGCGGATGGGGAGCAGAAACGCAATATCACGCTCAACTTCGAGCGGGTGACCCCAGAAGACAACAGCAACCCCGCCAGCGAAGCAAAAGCTGAGTGGTTCTGATTGCGTGGGGATGAACAATCGCGCACTGCGCTGGTTTGTGGCCATCACACCCCTAGCAGGGGCCATGATTTTTCCAGTGGCTGTTCCATTGACGATGGCCAAGGTTGGGATCGGAGCTGGTGTTGGCCTCGCTCTTGTGTTGAGCAGTCTCTGGTTTGTCACCATGCTTCGCACCTCGGAAATGCCCCACTGAACTTGGCCGGGGAATCCTGCTGTCATCCGCACCAGCGTGATGAACAACGCTCCAATCACCCGGAAATTCCTGTGTTTAACGCGACCATCCTTCGCGTTGCTGGCTATCACATTGCTTGGTTGCAGCCAGCCCGGGGTTGTGATCGGCAGTGTGTCGAGCAACCTTCCCGTTCCACCCGGAATCCAGGTTCAGTTCAACCACCGCGATAACAACCGCTACCGATCTCCTCTGGGAGACCAGTGGCGCAATGGCGACGATTTAGAGCGGCACCTGGTCGAACACATCGACCGTGCCACGAATGAGTTGCTTGTGGCGGTTCAGGAGCTCACACTTCCGCAGATCGCCTCCGCACTGGTGAGAGCCCACCAACGCGGAGTCATCGTGCAAGTGGTGCTTGAAAACACCTACAGCGCACCCTGGGCAGACCTGCATGAATCGGATCTGCCAGCCCACGCCCGCCAGAGGCTTCGACGGTTGAAAGCTCTTGCCGACCTCGATAGTGATGGCGTGTTGACATCGCGCGAGCGTCGAGCTGGTGATGCAGTGGGGCTGCTGCAACAGGGCGGTATCCCTGTCATCGACGACACCGAGGACGGCAGCCGCGGCAGTGGACTGATGCACCACAAGTTCATGGTGATCGACCAGCAACTGGTGATCACAGGCAGTGCCAACTTCACAAGCTCCGGTATTCACGGCGATGCGGGCGCGCCTCGGACGCGCGGGAATGTGAATCATCTGCTGAGCATCCAAAGCACCGAGCTGGCGAATGTATTCAGAGAGGAATTCCAGATCCTGTGGGGGGATGGTCCGGGTGGCCTGCAGAACAGCCGCTTCGGGAGAGGAAAGCCAAGCCGGCCTGTCAGAGGTGTGATGGTGGGGGGGATACGGGTGGATGTGCTGTTCGCTCCCCATAGCCAGCGATCTGAAGACCATGGCCTCCAACTGATCGCCCAACACCTGACCGCCGCGAAGCACAGCATTGATCTGGCACTGTTCGTTTTCTCAGCCCAGTCGCTCACAGATGTACTGGCCGAACGCAGTCAATCGCAAGTGGCGATCAGGCTGCTGGCGGATCCTGGCTTTGCCAGTCGGTCCTTTTCAGAGGTGCTCGATTTACTCGGAGTGGCCCTTCCTGACCGTTTCTGCAAGTTGGAAAAGGGCAACCGTCCCTTGGTCAAGGCTCTGAGCGGAGTCGGCTCCCCGCGGCTCGCCCATGGCGACAAGCTGCATCACAAGTTCGCTGTAATCGACAACCGCATCGTGATCACTGGATCCTTCAACTGGAGCCCGAGTGCTGCGCATCAGAACGATGAAACCCTGCTAGTGATTCACTCACCCCAACTGGCAGCGCATTTCAACCGTGAAATCGATCGGATGTGGCGAAGTGCGGAACTGGGAATCACACCATGGATGCGCCGCAAGCTGGAACGGCAACGGGTCAAGTGCGGGAGTGGGACAACGCGAGCATGAGCCATTGCTTTGGCATCGGCTGAAAAGGGAAGTGCGCCCCCTGCTGGAGTTCAGCCAACGCAGGAATCGCACGAACATTCTTTGCTGCCGGCTATCACGCGATCGGGAACGATTTCAAAGGCCAGGCCATCCATCAGACCCAACACAAACTGACGGACCCGCAGGTGGATGATGTTTGCGACCAGCTCGTCCGTCGTTGCCAGCGCTTACGTCGAGCGAGCAACAGCCCCTCGATCCTGGTCGGCAAATCACTGGGAGCGGCTCAGCCACCTCGAACACATCCACGGGCCCGTCGTCATCATTCAGGAGGAGGAAGACCGCTACGGAGCAAGAACCTGATCGCGGGGCTGACACTGTCCGAATCGATCAGCATGGTGTGGATCGCTGGTGCCGAACACGGCTTCAAGCACCACATCCCTGCACTCAAAGACGCTGTGGCAGGAGCTTGTCAGGCGATTCTCAAAGCATCCGATTGTTGGAGATCAGAGGCAGAATGAAATTCTCGATCTGCACCTCACCTTGCGCTTCCTGACTCTTCTGCTCAGCCTCGCGGTGTTGAGGGTTCCCGCCGCTCAGGCAAATGTTGAGTACGTTCCTTTCCCCACAAAAGAGGAGCTGCGCGCCCTTCAGCTGCTCGCCTACGAGTGTTCGCGTGAGAACGAGACCGGGAGCTGCGAACGCACTCGATTAACGGCAGACCCAATGATGGATCACCCGCGGCTGCCCGCTGCCTGCAAGGACGCCGTGTGGGAACTGATCCAGGCCTCGACCGCAGTGGATACAAACACGTTCCAACGCCGCGACAGGATCGACAGTCCAGCGCGGCGCCTCACCGTGGTTTGCGCCAAACCGGTCAAGCCCCAACAACAAACCCCTCAATTTCCAGGTAAGGCCTGAGGGTCTTATGACCAATCAAAACTAAAGCGCTGACCGGGAAGAAGCCGAGTCACCTCTGAACGAGCTTCTTCCAGCAACTGTGCGCTGATCAGGGGGTTGCTTTTCAGATCCCGGATCAACTCATTCATATCATCACTGGTGAGGCCATGGCTGGATACCATGGATTCCAGACGTTTGCGAAACCCATCAAGCACTGCCTTTTGCTCATCAGAGAGCGGTTCGGCGTTGGGGTGATCGATCTGCATGAGGCATGGGAACCCGCACGTAAAAGAAAGGTAGCTGCGACAACTGGTTGTGCCGAACACCCGTCTTGCGTTCAGACGTGTTTAGGTTCCCGTTGAAACGCTGCCTGATGGGATGACCGCATCCGCTTCGGCTAAACCAACGCACACCCTTGTTCGTCTGGACGCTCCCTTCACTGACCAGAAACCCGGCACCTCCGGCCTGCGCAAAAGCAGCACCCAGTTCGAGGAGCCCCATTATCTGGAGAGCTTCATCGAGGCTTCATTGCGCACGCTGCCAGGCGTGCAGGGGGGAACCCTGGTGCTGGGGGGCGATGGACGTTATGGCAACCGCCGCGCTATCGACGTGATTCTGCGAATGGGCGCAGCCCATGGTCTGAGCAAGGTGATCGTCACCACCGGCGGGATCCTCTCCACACCAGCCGCCTCCAACCTGATCCGGCAGCGCCAAGCCATCGGCGGCATCATCCTGTCCGCCAGCCATAACCCCGGTGGTCCTGACGGTGACTTCGGCGTGAAGGTCAACGGCGCCAATGGTGGACCCACCCCCGCCTCCTTCACCGATGCGGTCTACGAGTGCACCAAGACCCTGGAGGAATACACGATTGTTGAGGCCGCAGCGATCCCACTGGATGCGCCGGGTCTGCACAGCATCGGTGCCATGCAGGTGGAGGTGATCGACGGCGTGGACGATTTCGTCGCGTTGATGCAGGAGCTGTTCAACTTTGATCAGATCCGCGATCTAATCCGCAGCGACTTCCCGCTGGCCTTCGATGCCATGCATGCCGTCACCGGGCCCTACGCCACCCGCTTGTTCGAAGGTCTGCTGGGTGCACCAGCCGGAAGCGTGCGCAACGGCGTTCCCCTAGAGGACTTCGGCAAGGGGCACCCCGACCCCAACCTCACCTACGCCCACGAGCTGGCTGAACTACTGCTCGAAGGCGACGACTACCGCTTCGGTGCCGCCTGCGACGGCGATGGGGATCGCAACATGATTCTGGGCCAGCGCTGCTTTGTGAATCCCAGCGACAGCCTCGCGGTGCTGACCGCCAACGCCACGCTGGCGCCGGCCTACGCCTCCGGCTTGGCGGGTGTGGCCCGTTCCATGCCCACCAGCGCAGCAGTGGATGTGGTGGCCAAGGAGCTGGGGATTGACTGCTTCGAAACCCCCACAGGCTGGAAATTCTTCGGCAACCTTCTGGACGCCGGCAAGATCACCCTTTGCGGTGAAGAGAGTTTCGGTACAGGCAGCAACCATGTGCGTGAAAAAGACGGCCTCTGGGCCGTGCTGTTCTGGCTGCAGATCCTGGCCGAACGCCGCTGCAGCGTCGCCGAAATCATGGCCGAGCATTGGGAGCGCTTCGGACGCCACTACTACTCGCGCCACGACTATGAAGCCGTTGCCAGCGAAGCCGCCCATGGCCTTTACGACCGCCTGGAGGCCATGTTGCCGAACCTGGTTGGCCAGCCCTTTGCTGGACGCACCATCAGCGAAGCCGACAACTTCAGCTACACCGACCCCGTCGATGGGTCCGTCACCACCGGCCAGGGTTTGCGCATCCTGTTGGACGACGGGAGCCGCGTGGTGGTGCGCCTCTCCGGCACAGGCACCAAGGGAGCCACGATCCGGATTTATCTGGAGAGCTATGTGCCCAACAGCGGCGACCTCAACCAGGATCCCCAAGTCGCCCTGGCCGAGATGATCAGCGCGATCAACGACCTGGCTGAAATTCAGTCGCGCACCGGCATGGACAGGCCCACTGTGATCACTTGATCAAGCCTGTTCATCGAAATGAACACACTGCCTCCCGAGAGGGGGGCTTTTTTTAGCCGCGAGGAGCGCGTTGCTTTTGGCGATACTCCTTTTCAGGTGACGCTTCCTGCAGCTGGCGCATGCTCTCGATGGATGAGCCGAACAGAGCCGCGGATGCCACCACCACTCCGTAGAGGTAAAGGAGTCGATTTTTGGAAAGATCTGCTGGGGTGTTGCGGATAAAAGTTTCAAGGAACAACGCCAGCACAACGCCGATGCCGGCACCGATGAACGCCGCCCAGAGCACCTTGAATCCATTGAATCCAGGAGGAGTGCCTGACTCCTTGCCAGCAGGAGCTTTGCTCATGCGCTGACCTCCCCGTCAGCCTGCCCCTCTGCCTGACCCAACAGGGTCTTCATCACGACGTAGAAGACTGGGACAACAAACAGAGACAACACTGTGGCGATCAACAGACCGCCGAACACCACGGCTCCGAGAGAGGTTTGACTCCTAGCACCGGCACCACTGGCAAAAACGAGCGGAATAAAGCCGAACAGCGATGAAATCGCCGTCATCAAAATCGGCCTGAGCCTGGATCCTGCTGCATAGCGAGCCGCTTCCAGGGCATTGGCACCGGCCTGCATGCGTTGGTTGGCCATGTCCACGATCAAGATGCCGTTACCGGCAGCGAGCCCAATCAGCATCACCAGACCCACCTGCGCATAAACATTGAGCACCTCACCGCGCAGCGCCAGAAAGGCCAGGGCCCCGAGCATTGCCGTTGGAACCGTCATCAGGATGATCAAAGGATCCGAATAGCTTTCGTACTGAGCCGAGAGCACCAGATACACCGCCAGGATGCCAAGGGCGAAAATCACCACCGCGAGTGCACCCGCCTTGACCTCTTCTCGAGAGATACCTGTCCAGTCGAAACCGAGCCCCTGGGGATTCAGTGTTTCAAAGGTGCCTTTCATGGCGGTGATCGCCTGGCCTGAGCTCTTGCCAGCAGCTGGTGTGCCCTCAATCTTGATGGCCCGGTAAAGGTTGAAATGTGGAACCACCGTCGGTCCAAGGGTCTCGCGAACCGTGAAGAACTCAGATAGGGGAATCTGTTTGCCGCTCAGATCCTTCACGTAGATCGATGAAAGTTTCTCTGGTGTGGCCCGACTTTGAGCATCAGCTTGCACATAAACGCGGCGCACCTTGCCTTCTTGGAAGGTGTCGTTCACATACAAGCCTCCGAAATTGACACTGAAGGTCTGCATCGCAGAGCCAAAGTCCACATCAACAGCGGCCATGCGCTCACGATCAACCTTGATCTCGATCTGGGGAGACTCAGGAGCGAACAGGGTGTACACCCTGTTGAGATCAGAATCGGCATTACCTGCTTGCACGAGGCGTCCAGCGGTGGCATAGAGATCAGCAAGGTTGTAAGCACCCCCGCTTTGATCCAGCAACTGGAATTCAAAGCCGCCTCCAGTTCCATATCCAGGAATGGCAGGAGGTTCAACCACGATGACCCGAGCACCATCAACGGAGGCAGCCAATTTCTGATTGAGTCGCTCCACGATGGCGCCGACGTTCTGATCCCTCTCCTTGCGATCAGACCAATTCTTCGTGCCAAAGAAGAACAGACCCTTATTCGGGCTGTTTCCATCAAGACTGGCTCCGCTGAACACCGATGCGGCTGTGATGTCTTTTTCTGTTCTCAAGACAGCGGCCACCTTCTGGTTGATGGCTTCAGTCACTTGAGTGGACACACCCTCAGGAGCCTGAACAACTCCGATGGCGTACCCCTGATCCTCAATCGGGACGAACCCCCCAGGGATCGCTCGGAACGCGACAGCGGTAAGGAGGATGCCAACGCCGAGAATCCCCATCACAAGCCGGCGTGAACCCAGGGCCCAGTTCAAAGCGGAGGAATAGCGGATTTCCATCACCGCATAGAAGCGATTGAAGTTGGCGAAAATCACGGGCGTGAACCAACCCAGAGTGAGGCCCAGGGCGGGATAGAAAATCACCGGAAGAATCCGGCTCACACCCACGAGCACCAACCCGGCAATGGCTCCACCAATGGTGAAGGGGAGAACAGCTTCACGTTGAAGGAAGCGGGACAGCAGCAGCCCGATCAGGGCGCCAACGATGGTCGGCACCAACACAAGCGCCGCACCATCACCCACCACAAGAAGTCCGTAGATAAATCCGATCACGGTTCCGGCGATGGCGTACACCTTGCGTCCGGGATCTTTTGATTCGCGCGCCAGCAAAAGGGCCGAAAGCATCGGCGAGAAGGTGAGGGCGTTGAAGGTGGATATAGCGATCGAGAAAATCACCGTGGCTGCGAATTGCTTGTAGATCGTTCCCGTGGCTCCTGGGAAGAAGAGCACGGGCAAGAACACTGCGAACTTCACAAGAGAAGTGGCGATGATGGCTGAGAACAACTCATCCATTGTGGATTTGGCCGCTTCAAGTGCGCTCAGCCCCTCCGACTTTTTGGTGGAGGTGTCTTCAATCACCGTGATCGCATCATCAACGACGAGACCTGTTGCCAACACAAGACCGAAGAGAGTGAGCTGATTCAGCGAAAAACCAAAGGCCAAAACCAGCCCGAAGGTTCCAATCAGTGCGACCGGAATTGCAATTCCAGGAACCAAGGTGGCCTTCCAGTTCTGCAGAAACAGAAAGAGAATCAACACCACCAGAATCACAGCATCCCGGAGGGAATTCACAACTCCTTTAATTGATGCGGTAATGAAATCGGTGTTGTCGTAGATCTTCTCCATCTTCATGCCGATGGGCATGGACTTCTCGAACTCCGCCAGCACCTTCTTGACCCCATCTGACACTTCCAGGGCATTGCTGCCTGTGAGCTGATAAACAGCGAGGCCCACCGATGGCACTCCCTGGAGATCAGTTGCGCTAACTGCATAGGATTCACCACCCAATTGCACACTGCCCACGTCGCGGAGACGCACAATTCCGCCTTCATCAGCCGTGCGCACAATCATGTTCTCGAATTCCTCAACACTGCGCAGGCGACCTTGAAGCTGAACAGTGAATGTGAATTCCTGACCTTTCGGTGAGGGCTCACCGCCAACTTGCCCAGCTGGCACCAGTCGGTTCTGACTGGTGAGTTGATTCACAATATCGGTTGAGGTGAGCCCGAATACGGACAATTTGTTCGGATCGAGCCAAAGGCGGAAGGCCAGTTTTCGGTTACCGAAGTAAGTGAGATCACCGACGCCTGTAACCCTTTTGATCGAATCAGTGAGCTTGAGATCAAGCAGGCCGCTGATGGTTTCAGCGCTATAAAGAATCTGCTCGGGATCAGCACTTCCGAAGTTGTAAACCAAAAGGATTGAGTTGGACGCCTTATTAACGGTTACTCCGGCCTTTCGCACTTCTTCAGGTAGCTGAGGCTCTGCCAACGACACCCTGTTTTGGACGTTCACCTGATTGATATCGCCGTCCGTGCCGCTCGCAAAAGCCACATCAATGGCACTCACACCATCGGAAGAACTGTTGGACTTAATAAAGTCCATGTTTTCCACACCATTGATCTGCTGCTCCAGAACGGTGGTGACACCTTCTTCAACTGACACCGCATCAGCACCGGTGTAGGTCGCTCTTACCTTCACCGTCGGAGGAGCAATATCCGGAAGGTTTTCAATCGGCAGAATCGGAATAGCGATCAGGCCAACGATCACGATGAGAATGCTGCAGACCGTGGTGAGAACCGGTCGCGTGATGAAATTATTGGATGCAGACATTATTTAAATCCTCAGCTCTTGACCTTCACAGGCACACCATGACGCAAGCTAAGTAAGTTGCTTGTGATCACCTTCTCACCGAGTTTCAATCCCTTCGTAACGGGATAACGGTTGTTCTGAAGAGACCCAAGATTGACCGGAGTCTGCAGAGCAAACAGTGTTGTGGAAGGAATCTTGCCGGCTTCGATTCCCTTTTTGATACGGGCTATATCGGCTTTTCCAGGCTGAGCCTCAAGTTGCTTGAAGCTGCCAAGCCGAAACACAAAGCTCTGACCCGATGACTGGGTCACAGCAGAAAAAGGCACCGAAGGCTCCTTGCGTTCCTCAAGCTGCAAACGCGTTCGCAGGCGTTGCCCGTTGCGCAGCTTCCCATCAGGGTTAGGAAACACAGCCAGAGCAAGCAGAGCCTGAGTCTCTGAGGAGATATTGGGGTCCACCGAACTCACGGTGCTTTTCGCCAGCACCTCGTCGCTGCCGGGAAGGCTGAGAAGCACCGGCAAGCCCACCTTCACACGGGTTGCTGAGGTGGATGGGATCTCCACACGCGCTTCAAGGGTGTTGTTGCGAATCAACTTGGTGAACGGGTCACCCGAACGCACCACATCACCGACCTTCACGGTGACATCCGCAACCGTGCCTCCAATCGGAGACCTCAGGTTGCTGTAAGCCAAGGTGGCCTCCTGGGCACGCACTTGCGCACGCGAGGCGATGTAGATCGCGCGACGCTGGTCACGCTCAGACGCTTCAGCTGCACCCTGAGGCACAAGAAATTCATAACGCTTGAGCTCAAGCAAATCCTTCTGCTCTTGAGCTCTGGAAGAGGCAAGTCGGGCCTGCTCCTGAGCCTGATCCAAGGTGATCAGCAACTGACCAGGCTGAACCTCATCCCCTTGAGAAATATTGAGTTGGAGGACCCTCCCAGAGGCCTGCGCTGCGAGGTGCACCAGATCGTTGGCCTCCAGCGTGCTCACCGTATCGATGTCGTCAGTGAAGGATGCCTCCGTCACCGCAGCCTGCTGAACTTCGGGAAGGGGTTTTTGTGCCTCACCCTTCCCGCCACAGGCACTGAGTGCAACGGTGGTTAGTGCCAAGGCCAGGCAGGAAGAAAGCGCTCGCACGGTTCAGCTCCGGTCGGGCGCATTATGACCGCGAATCAGGAACTCGCTGGGCTGTTTGGGCAAGAATCGGCTCATGCACATCAAACGGTCTTGAGCGGATCGCAGGAGTCCGATCTATTCAGTCATCAACGGGAGGCTTTGCTGCGGCGTCAAGCACCTCTCGCTGATCGCTTGCGACCGCGCAATCTCGATGAATTTGTCGGACAGGGAGCAATTCTCGCGGAGGGCCGATTACTACGCCGTGCCATCGCCGCGGATCGTGTTGGCAATCTGATCCTTCATGGCCCACCCGGCGTCGGCAAAACGACCCTGGCCCGAATCATTGCCAATCACACCAGAGCGCATTTCAGTTCGCTCAATGCCGTTCTCGCGGGTGTGAAAGACCTCCGTGCCGAAGTGAGCGAAGCCGGACAGCGGCTGGAACGCCATGGACTGCGCACCATCCTGTTCATCGATGAAGTGCATCGATTCAACAGCGCACAGCAAGATGCCCTCCTTCCTTGGGTGGAGAACGGCACCCTCACATTGATCGGGGCCACCACGGAAAACCCTTACTTCGAAGTCAACAAGGCACTGGTCAGCCGCTCCCGTCTGTTCCGGCTTCAGACGCTCAGGCCGGAAGACCTCAACAAACTCCTGCACAGCGCCTTGAAAGATCCCGAGCGTGGCTACGGCGGTCGCAATATCAAACTCGAACCGGAGGCCGCGGCCCACCTGGTGGACGTGGCATCAGGCGATGCGCGCAGTCTTCTGAATGCCCTTGAGCTGGCGGTGGAGAGCACCCCAGCGGATGACAACGGGGTGATCCGAATTGATCTGGGAATTGCCGAGGAATCCATTCAGCAGAGGGCTGTTCTCTACGACAAGCAGGGGGATGCACACTTCGACACGATCAGTGCCTTCATCAAGTCGATCCGGGGCTCCGATGCTGATGCCACCCTCTTCTGGCTCGCTCGAATGATCGAGGCTGGTGAGAATCCACGCTTCATCTTTAGGCGGATGCTGATCTCTGCTGGCGAGGATGTGGGTCTGGCGGATCCGCAGGCCATGGTGGTAGTGGAAGCCTGTGCCGCCGCCTTTGAACGCGTTGGCCTGCCGGAAGGCCTCTACCCCCTGGCTCAGGCTGCCCTCTACCTGGCCTGCACCGACAAGAGCAACAGCACCGGTGGCTTCTTCGAAGCTCTTCGAACTGTTCGCACCGCCCAACGTCAGGACGTTCCTACGCACCTGAGGGATGCCAACCGCGATGGGGACGCTTTCGGCGATGGCCAGGGATACCGCTATCCCCATGCCTTCCGGGAGCATTGGGTGGCTCAGCAGTACCTCCCGGATGCCCTTCAAGGAGAAGCGTTCTGGGCTCCAAGTCATCAGGGCTGGGAAGGTCAGAGGCGGGAGCTGAACCTGGAGCGCAGAGCAGCCCAGCTCGCTGCTGCAGCGGAAGCCGAGGATGCCCACCCACTTCTGGTGAGCAGCGGGCCCGATCAACCCCAGCTCGAGCGCTGGCTTCAACGGCAACTCGCAGTGGACGGCGAGCGACTCCAGACCCTCCGCAAGCACCTGTGGTCGGATCTCGAATGGAGCCGTACCGATCGAGTCCTGATGCTCAGCGGTCGATCCCTGCTCTGGAGCCTGGATCCCTTGGCGGCAGTTTCGGAGGGAGGCGTGTTGATTCTGTGTGCTTCAGCCTCCGATCAGCAGCGTCTGGCAGCGCAGCTGGAGCTGCTGGATCCTTTGAACCGCCCTTCCCTGCTGAGCAACCTGCAGGCCCTTGACGCTCTCAGCCAAAACCACAACTTTGAGGTGATCGGTGGACGCCTCACTCAGGACGATCTCAAGTCGCCAACACTGATGCGGCACTGGCCCGCTATCACCAATCGAACATCTACAGGAGCCCGGCTACGCCTTCTCCTGAGTGAATCAGAACTTGGCCCTGCGTCGGCTCTCCTCGAGCACAGCCAGGAGGCTCTAACGCCTCAAGCCATCCATGAGCTGAATGACCTGAAGGAACTGGAAGCCCGCTGGCTCAGCCAGAGATCGGAGCGTGACGCACTCAGACAACAACTTGAGAACAACGGCTGGACCATTGAAAGCACCAACTCGCAGGAATCCTCCAGCCTGCGCGTGGATCAATCCTTGATGAATCGCTGGCTGGGTGACGGACGGCCCTACCGCGTGAGCTTCGAAAACCACGCCAATGGCGATCCCTCCGCTCTCGTCACCTTGAAAAAAGAACTGATGAAACGTGTTGGTCAACAACTGCCCATGAGGCTGCAGCACTGGCGGTTTGATGGTCGCCGTTGCTGATCGGCATAAAAAATCCCCGGCAGAGCCGAGGATTGGAGAAGCGAATTGAAATCCGTAGATTTCAAAGGATCACCACAGACCGCGAACGGGAGCGGCAGAGCGAGGAGCGGGAGCTGCAGGGAGAATCTGGTTGGCCTGCACGCAAGCGGGCAGGAACACGTACCAAGACAGCAGGGAGGTGGACTGAGCGCCATCGAGGCCGTCCTTGCAGACGTTCTGAGAACCATCGGAAGAGCCGTTGTCGTTCAGACGGAAGGCAACGGGCAGCTGCTTCATGATGCCGGCAGAGGAGATCTTGCCGTCAGCAGCGTCGAGGATGATGGCGGAACGAAGAGCCACAACAGCGGTCTTCTTCTTCTGCCAGTAAGGGAAGTAGGAACGGGTCTGATCATCCAGGAATGCGACACCATCCTTGGAGTAGAGGAAGCGGGACACACCCACCAGATCCACTTCATAGGTCTTGGTCATGCCTTCTTGGATTTCGTCGGCAGTCCAACCGGAGTTGTTGATACCGGCTTGAAGAGCACGATCGGTGATTTCACCGTCCATGAAGAACTTTTTGAAAGCCTTGGACTTGGTGGTCCAGACAGCACCACCGGACACCCAGCGCACGGGGTGCTTGGTGCCAGCTTCAGCGGCGACAGCCAGAGTGGAGATGGAAGCGGCGGCGAGAGCGCCTGCAGCAAAACGGGAGAACACGGACGGCGAGAAAAAGACGTCATTTTGAATTTAGCCGTAGGAAATACGAATGCCAACAACAATCCTTGGATCAGCACGGGAAGTAGCGAAAAATCGCCCAAAAAGGATCACACGTCTTGTGTCTCACGGATCTCGCGAGGCTCGTGAATCCCTGATAGAAACTCTTAAGGATTTAATTGAGAAAAAGTTGTCCACCCAACAGGACATTGATCAGCTTGCGGTTCAACTTCACTGCCTGCAGTTCCTCGGCAATGAAATCTTTCAAGCTTTTCGCCGTTGAAGCTGACTTGAGCCAAATAAGCCTCTGCCCCCCGCCGAGGGGTCAGCCAGAGCCGGCTCACTCCCTTTGAATTCTCAACGTGAACACCAAGAGAGGCATCAGCTGTAAGACCCAGGTCGGCAAGCGTGGGGGCGAAATGCCCCCAGTAATGACGCGTGAGTTGTCCTTTGGTGAACGCCGAGAGCAACTCTTCAACATCTCTTCGTTGATGCAACGTGGCATCTCTCTCATCCAAGAGGCTGTAGTCGGGATCTGCGCCATCCCAGACGGTTGCCAAGACCTTGCCCGATGGAGAATTCAGCGTCGCCGCGATTCCCAGGCCAGCCAGAATGAATGCTGAAGCCAAAGTAGGAAGGCTGGACCAGGCGGCGACAGGCACTGGATACGGCACAACAACGCTTTGGATCAGGTTAGGAAGAGCCTGATCGATTGCAACAGTTGTTGATCTGTTGCCACAACGGCGAACTCCCAGGAGTCATGGGCATGCAATGCAGCGGAAAGCCTTTGATGGCTGCGTTGATGAACCACGCTGCGCATCCCAGGACGAACCTCCCAGAAGCGCAGATCACGGGCAATCGCCCCCTGCTGCCACTTGATCGATGCTTCTTTGATCAACCAGTGCTTCAACACAGCCCGTCGCAGGTCTTCCCCTTGCAAATGTTGCAGCCGTTCCCGCTCCTCCTGGGAATAGGCCCGTTGCAGAATCGAGGCCGCAGGGATCATGCGGTCGTGGCGCTCGAGATCCAAACCAATCGGATGCTTTGAACAGCCCAGCAGCAGAGCATCAGGGCAATGGCTCAAGCTCAGGAACCCCCAGCCCCTCGGCAGGGTGGGGGGTTCTCCAGGTGGCGCCTGCAATGGCACCGCCTGAGGGGACACATTGAAGCAGTTAGCGAGGCAGGCTCGCATCCAGACCCGCGAACGGATGAACACCTCGGAGCGGGCTTTTGGCAAGCGCGTCGACCAATGCTGCTCCTTCGTCGACAAAGAGCTGGCATCACACGGCAGCAGAACAGACATCCGCTGAAACCAGAGGGCCGTTACGCTTCCGCCAGTCCATTCCTGATCCATGACTTTGCAGATCGGTGACCCAGCCCCGGACTTCACGCTTCCGAATGAAAAGGAAGAGCCAGTGACTTTGTCATCACTCAAAGGCCAGCGGGTCGTGATCTATTTCTATCCGAAGGACGCCACGCCAGGGTGCACCAAGGAAGCCTGCAATTTCCGAGATCGATGGGATCAATTCGAGGCCCATGGCATTCATGTCCTGGGAATCAGCAAAGACAATGCCGCATCGCATACCCGCTTCATCAACAAACAGGAGTTGCCCTTCACTCTGCTCACCGACGTCGAACCCTGCTCTGTGGCCAGCGCTTATGAAAGCTATGGGCTCAAGAAGTTCATGGGACGCGAATACATGGGCATGATGCGACACACCTTTGTTGTGGATGCTCAGGGGAATCTCGAGCTGATCTACCGCAAAGTGAAGGCAGAAATCATGGCGGACCAGATCCTGAATGACCTTGGCCTCAGCTAGCTAACTAGGTCGACGAGTGTCTCCATCACAAGATCCGGGGTGTGCTGAACATCCATACCCCGAGCTACCAGCTCGGGGAAAAGAAGCGGAGCGTCTCCTCCGCAAAGCCAGATCGTTCCATCGCAATGGCGCTGGGCACCATTGATCAAACCCAACAGGCTTTGAAGAACACCTTGGGTCATCGCACTCGCGGTGTCAGCAGGAAGTTTCGGGCCTGGCTCCATGCTTGGCACATCAGGTCCCACAACTGGCAAGGCGACAGTCCCCTCACTCATGGATTGGAGCTGAAGGCGCAATCCGGCACAAAGCAATCCCCCGGCAAAGCATCCGGAAGCCGTAACCCGCGTCAGGCTGAGCACGGTTCCTGCATCCACCACCGACAAATCTTCGCCACCGCTTGATCGACTCCAGGCACCCCATCCAGCTAAAGCCCGATCAATCCCAAGCCAGGGAGGCACATCTTTGAGAGGCACCTGATCAAGATGCACCCGGCTGTCTTCGCTGAGAGAGAGCGCTTCGGGAACAGGCCCCACGGCTGCCCATCGATCGGGGACCATCGCTTTCCAGGAGGGTCCATCCTTTGGAGTCGTATGCCAATACGTCCATTGGGATGTCCCGGCACCTTCAGCCCAGTGCCAGCGCGTATTGCCGATGAGCAGGAATCGCTGCAGATTGATCACCCTCAGATGCCTTCGCCCATCACCCCCGGCAGGTGAATTCCGCATTCCTGTCTCTGCCCTCCGAAGCGTGTGCTGCGACCGACGACAGTGCCGCTGTCAGGCGCACTCGAATGCCAATCACCGACGGTGGAGTATCCACGTTCAAACAGAGGGTGCTGGGGAAGCTCATGCTCTTGCATGTAGTAGTACATGTCTCGGTTGGTCCAATGCAGGAGCGGCCTGAGGGAGTAGCGACCGCGTATTTCATCGATCACCGTCATCGTGCGTCGGTGGTCGGTCTGCCCGCTGCGCACCCCACTGGCCCAGCAGGTCACAGCCATCTGATCGAGTGCACTTTCAAGCGGCTCAAGCTTGCGTAGACGCAGATAGAGGTCAAGGTCGCTGTCTTTTCCGGTTTCCCAGAGACGCCCGTGCAGGGCTTCCATCCTTGCCGGAGACATCGGTGACTGGACCACAACCGGTTGGAGGTGGAAAAGCTCACACAATTTGTCTGCATATTGATAAGTATCCGGCGGTAAGTAACCGGTATCCACCCAGATCACTGGAACTGCCTCAGCGTCCGGCAGAGAGCTCAGCATGTGGAGAAGCACGGAAGACTGAATGCCGAAGCTCGTTGTCATTGCGAAACCCGCACCGAAGTGCTGCTTCGCCCACTGCAAGCGTTGAACAGGCTCGAGTGCCTCCAGGTGGACTCTCTGATGCGTCAAGAGCGCGGATTCACCACTGGAGTCCAAGTCCGGGGCAGCGCTCGTCATAGGGGTGATGCCGTGCCTCATCAAGTCATTCTCATACGCCGAGGGAACGAGAACCCTGCCTATGGTTCACGGAAGGAGCGAATGATCCCTTGCAGCCAGTATCCAACCCGCAGGAACGGCCGATCATCGTGGTGGGAGGTGGCTTCGCAGGATTATCAACCTTGCTGACACTCAGCAGAGTGCATCCCCGCCCGCCCTTGGTCCTGATTGAACCAAAGGCCCAATTTGTTTTTGTTCCCCTGCTCTACGAACTCCTCAGCGGAGAGCTGCAGGCATGGGAAGTGGCTCCCGACTACGCACCATTGATTCAGGGACATGGCATCAGCCATATCAGAGACATCGTCACCTCAGTCAATGTTGAGGATCACAGCATCACCACAGCAGGGGGAGACCATCTGGTCTACAGCCAGCTCGTCCTAGCCACAGGAGCAGTCCCTGACGACTTCGGGATCCCTGGGGTTCGCGATCACGCTCTGGGATTCCACTCCCTCCGCGACCTTGCCCCACTGCAGGAACGCCTGAGGCAGCTTCGTCTGCGTCCATCCGGCACGAGCTCTGTTGTGATCGTCGGAGCCGGGGCCACAGGCGTGGAACTGGCTTGCAAGCTGGTGGACCTGCTTGAAGGAGCAGCACAAGTTCATCTCGTGGATCAAGGCGATCAGATCCTTGCCCGCTCGCGGGCTTTCAACAGAGAGCAGGCAGAGCGTGCCCTGAAACGGCGAGGCATCAACGTCCATCTGAAGACACGCGTTCTCAGCGTCAAACCGGACTCCGTCCGCTGGAACGGCATCGAAGGCGATGTCGAACAGGCTCACGACGGTCTGATCTGGACTGCCGGCAGCAAGCCGAACATCCCTGACCTGCACCCTTCAGCAGAATTGCATCAGAAGCGACTGCCTGTTGATCAGACCCTGCGGCTGCAGGGACAGCCTGACGTCCTTGCCCTCGGGGACATCGCCACCCATGCCCGCAAAGATGAAGGCCAAACTCCATGGCCCCTGTCGGCCCAAGCCGCCATTCAGCAGGGCCAGGCAGCAGCACGCACTCTCGAAGCTCATCTCAAAGGCGGCACACCTTCACCTTTCATTTTTCAGGATCTCGGTGAAATGCTCAGTCTTGGGATCAGTGATGCCACGATCACGGGGATGGGCATGACCTTGGCTGGCCCTCTCGCCTTCAAGATTCGGCGATTGGCCTATCTCACTCGCCTGCCAGGACTATCCCTTGGACTGCGCTCTGCAGGGGCCTGGTTGGTCGGTTCTTGAAGCAGACCCATCTGTCAGGACGAACCCGCGGGCTAAGGCCATCGCAGCTGCATCAGCTGGAGAGCCTCAGTCACCGCCGCCACCCACCTGAGGATGGCGCCGATTTGTTCACCCTCGAACGCCTGGCCGAACTGTCACTTGAACTCAAGCAGTCTCTGCACCTGCTGGTTGATGCACGGGGGGTGTGCCGACTGCTGTGGGTCGGTCCTTTTGGGGAATCGGAGCGTATCGAAGGACATTGGCCAAAGGGATCGAGACGTCGCCAGCGCTGGAGGTTGATCAGTGCATTGGCTGGGACCCAGGGAGAGGGGTTGAAACCTGAGGGACGCGAAGCCGTCATTGCTCTGGATGTTCACACCAGCCATTGGTTACGGCTGCAGGCGACCGTTTCCGCATCGGGCACAAGGCCTGCTGCCATCTGGCGAGCCGATTCCGCTGCAACCCTTGGCTGGTGCTGCGACGCGACAGGCAGACTCCAAGACCTCTGTGAAGCCGGACAAACCGAGCGCAGGTCTGATCAGGCCGCTGTCGCAGAGGTCCTCGACAACCCGGGATCAAGACAGGAACGCGTCCTGCTCTTAACGCTCACCGGAGCGGATCCTGCAATCAATGAGCGCGACCTGGCTGAACTCGAAGGACTGACACGCAGCGCGGGGGCATGCCCCGTAGCGGTCTGCCGTCAACGCCTGGGGCAGATCAATCCACAAACTCTTTGGGGCACTGGCAAGCTTCAGGAGGCTGCGCTGGATGTGCGCCGACACGGGGCTTCCCTTGTGATTACCGACAGGGAACTGACGCCGGTACAGGCCAGAAACCTCGAACGTCTTCTCGACTGTCCGGTGATGGACAGAAGTGAACTAATTCTTGACATCTTCGCTCAACGGGCGTCCAGCGCAGCTGGACGCTTGCAGGTGGAGCTTGCCCAGCTGCGCTACAGACTTCCACGTCTCAAAGGACGCGGGCTGAGCCTGTCTCGGCAAGGTGGGGGAATCGGCACTCGCGGGCCAGGCGAAACACAACTGGAAAAAGACCGTCGCGCCATCAGCCGGCGTATCGAACACCTGGGTCGGGAATTGCGGCAGCTTGGGGCTCATCGCGCCCGGCTGCGGCAACAACGCAGCATGCTTCCAAAGGTCGCGCTGGTGGGCTACACCAATGCGGGGAAATCATCCCTTTTGAATGCGCTCTGCGACCGTGGCCAGGGGCGCTCTGTGGAAGCAAGAAATAGTCTCTTTGCCACTCTTGACCCGACCACAAGACGGTTGTGCCTTCCCAGATCAGGCTCTGCACCCAGGGAGCTACTGATCACCGACACAGTCGGCTTCATCCGGGAACTACCCGAGCCGCTCATCGAGGCGTTCATGGCCACGCTGGAAGAAACCCGGGAAGCTGACCGGCTTCTTCTGGTGGTGGATCTTGGAGATCCGGACTGGCGAGGCCAGCTCACTGCAGTGCATTCCATCCTGAACGGTCTCAATTGCCATCAACCGAGGCAGGTTCTGGCTAATCAGATTGACCGCTGCGATGCATCGACTCTCGAGCTGATCAGAAACCTTGAATCTGAGGTCGTGTATGTGTCAGCCACCCAAGGAACGGGCTTGAAAGGTCTGCGAGCATGGCTCGAGCAGACGTTCTGGGGAGCCTCACCGTCACCAGTCAACCCTGACCTGGCCTATCAGAACAGCGCAGACGCCGATGCATGAGATCAATTCCGCATTTCACCTTGCAGTTGGATCCAACGTTCTTCAAGATCAAGCATCCCAACCCTGGCCGCGCGCCATTTTCTTCAACACGAATCGCTCACGTTTCATGCCCATAGGGAACCCATGAAACGGATGCCTCTCCCCCGGGCGATTCATCGCACTCAGGCGTGGTACCGACGCCTCACCGTGCCTCAGTTCACAGTGGTGACAGGTCTACTGGTGATCGCCACCGGGACCCTTCTTCTCGCAACCCCGCTGTGCTCCTCCACGGATGTGGGGCTCTGGGAAGCGCTGTTTACAGCGACCTCCGCCGTCACGGTGACCGGGCTGACAGTGATCGATGTCGGACGTGATCTGACGCCTTTCGGCCAGGGCCTTTTGGCCTTCATGATCCTGGTGGGCGGGCTGGGATTGATGGCGATCACAACCTTTCTGCAGGGGTTCGTGGTGCGTGGTGCGTCCCTTCGCAGGCGACTGGATCGAGGTCAGACCCTGGATCAATTCGGCGTCGGCGGCGTTGGCAGCACCTTCCGCAGCATCGCTCTCACAGCGGCTGTTCTGATTCTGGTTGGTGCTTTGGTGCTGTACGCCTTCGGATTTTCAGACCTGCCCGCGGGAGGAACCAGGATCTGGGCCTCTCTCTTTCACAGCATTTCGGCTTACAACAATGCCGGCTTCGGACTCTGGAACGACAGTCTCGAGGGATATCGAACCAACCGCGTCGTGAACGCTGTGATCATGCTTCTGATCGTGCTGGGTGGTCTTGGCTGGAGAGTGACCAACGATCTTTGGAGCAACAGGCAGCGACTCAAGCGTCGAAATCTGAGCCTGCACACCCGGCTCGTGCTCCGCACATCAGCACTCCTGATTCTGATTGGCATGCTCGGACTGCTGCTGACCGAATCCCTGTCAAAAGGCCACGCCCTCACCTCAATGGGATGGCAGGAGAGAGTCATGAGTGCCCTGTTTGGATCCGTGAGCTCACGCACAGCAGGCTTCACTACCGTGCCTCTTTCTATCCAAAGCATTTCTGATTCAGGCCTGTTGCTGCTGATGACGCTGATGTTCATTGGTGCCAGTCCCGGTGGCACCGGTGGAGGAATCAAAACCACCACATTGGCTGCGCTGATGGCCACCACCCGCTCCACTCTGCGAGGACACGATGATGTGGTGATTCGTCATCGTCAGATTCCTGACAAGGTGGTGCTTAGAGCCGTGAGCATCACGGTGGCCTCCCTGCTGTTCGTGCTGGTGATGGCCTTGCTACTCGCTTTGATCAGCGACCCCACAGGCGAGGACCCGTTGTCGTTTCTGGAACTGATGTTCACGTGCATCTCGGCCTTCGCGACTGTGGGCCTCGATCTGGGCGTGACAGAACAGCTTGGACATCTCGGACAGCTGATCTTGGTGGTCGGAATGTTCGTGGGGCGGCTGGGCATTCTGCTGTTGCTCAGCGCGATCTGGGAGAGCTTCGAGCGCGACCAGATCCACAGCCAGAATCGTGTCGGCTATCCCCGCGAGGATCTATATGTCTGAACGAGGTTCCTTGGAGAGGCTGTCATGAGGGACTGGTGGAATTGGTCACAGTCCTCGGTCAACGATCCACAGAGTTTCGGGATTGTCGGCGTCGGACGTTTCGGGAGCGCAGTTTGTCGTCAGCTCATGCAAAACGGCGCCGAGGTGCTGGCCGTCGACCGCTCCTCAAAGGCAATCGAGGAACTGCGCCAACTGGAGCCTTCCATTGAAGCGAGAGTGGTGGATTGCACCGATGAGGAGTCACTCCGCGAAGCCGGCATCCTTGACATGGACACCGTGGTTGTGGCCATCAGTGAGCCGATCGAGGCAAGCATTACAGCCACCCTGATCGCGAAAGACAGCGTTGGGACCCGAGTCCAACAAGTGATTGCGAGAGCCACCAGCGACCTGCACGAAAAGATGCTCAAGCGCGTTGGAGCTGATCGCGTGGTGTTCCCCTCCCGCATGCAGGGTGAACGTTTGGGGCTCGAGCTGGTGCGCCCCAACTTGATGGAGCGGCTGGAGCTCGATGAGCATCACTCGATTGAAGAGATCAAGGTCCCTGAACGGTTCGTAAGCCGATCACTTCGTGATCTGAATTTGCGCAAAAACCACAGGGTGAATGTTCTTGCAGCTGGCCCTGCAGGAGAACTGCTGGTGAATCCTCCCGCGTCTCACGTTTTGCTCAAGGGGCATGTCTTGGTCGTCATGGGGCTTACCGAGGACCTTCAGAATCTTCCGAGAATCTGAACAGCTCAATCATGCGCGTTCTCGGCCTGATGAGCGGAACCAGCGCCGATGGGGTTGATGCAGCGCTCGCTCAGTTCAAAGGCAGACCCGATGCCCCGGACTGGGCTCTGTTGAGCACCGCATCGGTGCCCTACCCAGCAGAGCTGAAAGAGCGATTGGTTCATGTGGCCCAGGGTGAGGCCATCAGTGCTTCTTATCTACTAGAGATGTCAGTGGCCGTGACTGAGATGCAGGCGAAAGCCGCGCAACTCTGCGACCCTCAACGATCGGCAAGCCTGGTGGGCTGTCATGGCCAGACGATCTGGCACGCCCCGCCTCCTTCTCAAAACGACCGGTCGGATGGAGTCCTCCGTCGAGGTGCCAGCTGGCAGATGCTGCAAGCTCCACTCCTGGCGCACCTGGTCGGACGTCCGGTTGTTCATGACTTCCGAGCCGCCGATCTTGTGCTCGGAGGACAAGGCGCACCTTTAGTGCCGATGGCGGATGCCGCTCTGATGGGTCGCATCGACGGATGGCGAGGACTTCTCAATCTGGGCGGCATCGCCAACATCACATTGATTCCACCAAAGGCTGGCCCGGATCGCCAGAACCCTGTGCTGGGTTGGGATTGCGGCCCAGCCAATACGCTGATGGATCTGACCATGGCCCGGCTGAGCGAAGGAAGAGAAGTTTGTGACCAGGATGGAGCGCTCGCAGCACGTGGGACCGTCTGCGAGGAGACCCTCCAACGATGGCTTCAGGAGCCTTATTTCCTGAGCTCACCGCCGAAATCAACTGGACGGGAGGTGTTCGGGCAGGAGGATCTCAACCGGCGACTCCGACAGCTCGGTCCCCATGCACCTGAGGACCAGCTGGCTACTCTCACCGCCTTCAGCGCTGCAGTGGTGGCCCAGGACCTGCACCGGCTGACATCGGCAGGTCAGCCTTTGCCCGTAGAGCTGCTGGTTGCGGGTGGGGGCTGCCAGAACAAAACCCTGATGCAGCAGCTCAGGCAGCGATGCCTAGGAGTGCATGTGCGCCCCAGCAGTGAACTGGATCTCCCAGAGCAGTTCCGTGAAGCACTCGTCTTCGCACTTCTGGCCTGGTGGCATCAATCCGGCCATCCCGGCAACGCGCCTGCCATCACAGGCGCATCGAAAGCCACAGTGCTTGGTCACCGTGTGGACCCAGCTTGATCAGGCGCCGGGCCCATTGGGACGATGCAAGCGAACCCGTCGAGGCGCACCACGCAACCGCCTCGGTTGCTGGGCCTCAAGTGCAGACCGGAGGCGCTCGGTCGGGGACTGAAGCGGAGCAGATACGGAGGGCTGCACAGCAGACTCCCCCTGTTCCAGACGTTGGACGCCCTGCTGAATCAGCACCTTGGCCATATTGCTGACGGTGCGTGATTCCTGCTCCGCGAGTGCAGTAAGGCGAACGCACAGATCTTCAGGCAGCACCACTTGAATCCGAGGGGACTTCGGCTTCCCGCTGGATGACGTTTGGCGGGTTGCCACAACCGCAGACCCAGAGCTACTTAAAAGTGTACAGAGATGCGCAAGGATAGTATCCATCACTATGATGTGGTCATCGATCCGACCCCTGACACACGGTTCATTCATCAGAACTCCCATCTCGACGTTCAGCTAGGACTGCCATGCCCCGTTCCACCAGCCAGGCCACCAGCACCCGTCAGACGACGCCTCGCGCCAGGCGAACCAGCGGTGCGCGCCGGACCCGTCGCACCAACGAGAACAGTGACGTCTTGGTGTCTGCTGTGATCAGCACGTACTTACTGACCCACCTACACCATGTCCTCCAACGCGCCGAATACAGCGCTGTTCAGGAAGGACGTCCATCCCAAGCCGCAAACTATGCCCAGCTGCGCAAAGTTCTCTGCATGGATGCGCGGAGTATGGAAGACGCCTCAGCAGCAGGCCTGAAGGAGGCTGATCTCGACCAAGCCGCCTGATTCCGGTCTGATTTAGGTCTTGCGTGTTCAGGACTGATTCACGAGTCGTGAATAGGGTTGGGTCAGTCATGGGTGTGTCATGGGCAACGCAGCCGCGCTCTACAAACGAATCGAAGGTGACCAAGAACTCACCCGTTCTCTCTTTCGCCAGGCACTACAGAATCCTGGTGGCGCCATTGATGCCATCTGCGCAATCGGCGAGCAACTAGAGCTTCCCGTCACGGCCGACGAGGTGAAGGCTCATATCAACAATCTCGATGACGACCTGAGCAAGCAATGGTTGATCAAAGCGAGAGGGGGGCTCTGACCCGCTCTTCAGACTGAGGCGACCGAGGAGGATCCACTCGACGCTCCCGAGTTCCCCCACCTCCAGCCCAGCTGAAGAACAACCAATAACTCACCAGCGCAAGTCCTGCCGCGACCACAAGAGCTGCGAACTGCTCAAGCCTCCGCATCAGCGCCGCCTCATCAATCCCCAGTCTGCCCTCACCCCGGCACGGGATGATGAAGGCATCTGCCTTCGCCCCCTGTGCTGCGACTTGAGCGCGTCAGCAAGATTTATCCGACAGGAGAGGTGCTCCGGGATGTGACCTGGGAGGTGAAAGACGGCGACCGCATTGGCCTTGTCGGCGTGAACGGCGCGGGAAAATCCACACAAATGAAACTGATCGCCGGTCTGGAAGAGCCCAGTAGCGGCCAGATCGTTCGTCAAGGAGAACCCCGGATCGCTTTTCTTCAGCAGGAATTCGATGTGGACCTTGAGCGCACGGTTCGTGAAGAGCTATTCCAGGCCTTTGGCGAAGCGGCGGAGGTGCTGACTGAGCAGAAGCAGGTGGAGCTGGCCATGGGGTCGGAGCAGGCCGCTGCCGATCCAGACCATCTCGACCGGCTTATCCACCGCCTTGGAGCCCTGCAGACCCGATTCGAATCCCTGCATGGCTACGAGCTGGATGCACGGATCGACAAACTCCTTCCCACCATCGGCTTCACAGCTGAAGGGGCCGAACGGCAAGTGAAGGACTATTCAGGGGGCTGGCAGATGCGCATCGCTCTCGGTAAGATCCTTCTTCAGGACCCGGATCTGCTGCTTCTCGACGAGCCCACCAATCACCTGGATGTCGAAACCATTCAATGGCTTGAGGACTACCTCCAGACACAAACCGCCGCACTGGTAGTCATCAGTCACGACAGAGCCTTCCTTGACAAGGTCTGCAATCAGATCGTTTCAACCGAACGGGGAATCTCCCGGGCGTACCTGGGGAACTACACAGCTCACCTCGAGCAGAAGACGCTGGAGCAGGAGGCCACGCAAGCTGCATTTGAGCGCCAGCAGAAGGACATCGCTGCGCAGCAGGCCTACATCGACCGCTTCCGAGCCAGTGCAACCCGCAGCACCCAAGCCAAAAGCCGGGAAAAGCAGCTCGAGAAGGTGGATCGCGTGGAGGCACCGATCGAATCGGTGGCGGGGCCAAGCTTCCGCTTTCCCCCCGCGCCCCGATCCGGAGCGCAGGTTGCCCTGATCGACAACCTCACCCATAGCTATGGAGACAAGATCCTTTTCCTGGGCGCTGAACTTGAAGTGGAGCGCGGAGATCGAATCGCATTCGTCGGCCCAAACGGCGCTGGCAAATCCACCCTTCTTCGTCTGGTGATGGGGCTGGAAACGCCGGATGAGGGGTCAGCAACCCTTGGCGAACACAACATCGTGGCGAGCTATTTCGAACAGAACCAGGCAGAAGCACTGGATCTCGGAAAAACAGTGATCGACACCATGTTCGAAGCCGTTCCGGACTGGACACAAACCCAGGTGCGCTCCCTTTTGGGAAGCTTCTGTTTCAGCAATGACAGCGTCTTTAAAGAAGTTGGACAGCTCAGCGGCGGCGAGAAAGCACGCCTGGCACTGGCCCTGATGCTCCTGAACCCCTGCAATCTGCTGGTGCTCGATGAGCCGACCAACCACCTCGACATTCCGGCCAAGCAGATGCTGGAGGACGCACTCTGTGCTTACGAAGGGGCTGCCCTGCTCGTGTCGCACGATCGTTATTTCATCTCCCGCGTTGCCAACCGGATCGTTGAACTGCGCGACGGAGAGCTGGTGCTCTATCGCGGTGATTACAACTACTACCTCGAGAAAAAAAAGGAAGAGCGTCAAGCTGCTGGCGAAGCGCTGCTGAAGGCGCAGCAGGAGGCCAAACGCCAAGCCAAACGCAACAAGCAAAAAGAGCGCGAAAGCCGTCGCAAAAAGGCGGCTTAACGCAGCAATTCGACACAGCAAGACGAAACTTCATGAACCGCTAGGAAGGAAGACTCATTTCCCTTTACCCACCCAAAACGTGTGCATAAGCTGACATTACTGATCCCGGCAGCTGATGACACACCCAGGAACCCTGCCCTCAGGCCTCAACCAGAACCGAGCCAATGGAGCAGACCATGAGCAGACCTGGGATGCGGTTGAGACCTATTTCGAATGCATCACCACATGCAATCTTGACGACGGCGAATGCATCACGCGCTGTGTCGAGCAGCTGCGTGATGCTGATGAGGAATGATCAGCGCATCTTCAGAGCGCGCATGTCCACCGGCGTCACCGTGATGGGAACTGATCGACCCTGACGCTCAACACGAAGCTCCAGAGGTCGCCCTACGCCACTACGGTCAATCGCTGTCACCACCTCCGCAGGGTTCTTCACAACAGCACCTGCCACAGCCACAATCACATCATTGACCTGCAGCCCCCCCTGAGCGGCCGGACCACCCGCCACGACGGAACGCACCACGGCTCCTGGAGGTGCTATCCCTCCAGGAGCGGATGCAGGGATTGAGGAGAGACCAATCCCGACCATCGGATGACTGGCTCGCCCCTGCTCGACGAGCTGCATGGCGATGGTCTTTGCACGGTTGATCGGGATCGCGAATCCAAGCCCAGCGCCCGGACCTGAGCGCACAAGTGTGTTGATGCCCACCACCTCTCCACTGGCATTGAGAAGAGGGCCACCTGAATTGCCTGGATTAATGGCTGCATCGGTTTGGATCAAATCCAAACGTTTGCCCTGAATTCCCAGCTGGGACACATTGCGATTCAGGTTGCTCACAATTCCCAGTGTGACCGTGTTCTCGAGACCGAAAGGATTGCCGACAGCAATCGCCCAATCCCCAACACGGAGCCGATCGGAATCCCCGAGAGGAGCCGTTGGCCAGCTGCTTCCACCCTCCAGTTTCACCACGGCCAGGTCCGTCACGGAATCCTGCCCCACAACCTGACCGGACACACGACGACCATCCGGAAGTCCCACCATCACTTGGTCGGTGTTTTCCACGACGTGGGCATTCGTAAGGACAAGGCCCTGGGCATCAAAGATCACACCACTTCCCTGGCCCCGCTCAACACGGGAGCGGGGAGCCGGCTGAGCCTGCAGACCGAAAAACCGTTGAAAGAAGGGGTCCACCAGCAGCCCCTGTGGCATTCCATTGCCTGTTGATGTCCTCACCGTGCGTTGCGTTTCGAGTGTGACGACAGCAGGGCCGCTTCGAGCCACTGCACCAGCAACAAAGGATTGCGACGACAGCACAGACGAAGGGGCTGGGACGGCCTTGGCATGCCTGGGCGTCCATAGAGCGATCAAGGGACCAAACAGAGACGCCGTCACAACGAGTGGAATCAACCCACGTTTGTGACGGACACGTCGCGCCGAAATCCGAGGAGCGGAGGGAACGGCCACAGCCATGGGCGAAGAGGCGTTGAATCTTGTATCAGACCGTAGGAAGCAATCCTGGGAGAGAACAGAGGGGAAGCCCGACCGTTCCATGACCGGATGCGACCGATGCCAAGGAATCGATGCCGCTTCCCCCCAGCAGAAGCGATGATGGAGGACGGAGGTTTGCGCCCAACCCCCATTCAGGCTTACGTCATGTTGAGTAGTGTTTTTCCTCTCCTCTACGGGCTGATCTTCCTGGCCCTGCTCTGGCAGGCGTTCAAGGTGATGGGTCGGGGCTTCAGTGCTGCAGGAAGACCGCTGAATGCGCCTGCAAGTCGCAATGATCGGACTGGAAAGGTGACCATCCATCCCGAGCTACTGGATGGCGAAGGCCGCCTGACCGAGGAAAATCTGCTGACGGTTCGTTTCAGCGACGACGACGAGGGAGAACCTGCTGATCGCTCCGGTGAATAAGTTGGACGAATGAGCTGCATGACAGCTCGTCTCGGACTCGTAGGGGGAACTGCCTGGTGGACCAAAGAACACGGATCGTTGCTGCAGTGATCAAATCCGTGAAGTTGCCGCCGCGTTTCCGGCTTCGCCTTCTCAAGGAAGATCCCGTGCGCCTGGAACTGAGCCTGACGCCCGCCTACGGCAAGGAGCCCGTGCAGGTTGGTCTTGTGGAATCGCTCGACCTCGTGGCCCGAAGAGATCGTGAAGGGCGCATCCCAAGAGATCTTCAGGGGACATGGGACTGGACGGTGCGGCATGGGCAGGTGAGCACCGGTGGCTGGAACCCTTATCTGAAGGAAGCCCTCCAGACCATGTTCGAAACGGGACTTCCAGCCATCGTGTACGAGGAGCTCACAGGCGAGGAGTACCACCCTGTTGATGGCGCCAGACACGTGCGTTGATCAAACGCGCATCTGTGAAGCCCTGCAAACCGGAGCTGGTGCAAAAAGACGAACCGGACTAGAACAGAGTCACTCCGGCCTTTAAGGTTTTCTTCATGGCCACACTCCGTTTTCGCTTCGCACCGCTTGTCCGCCTCCTCGCAGCCATGGGAGCGCTCAGCAGCCTGCTCCTACTGGGAGTTCTCGAGCTACTCAGCTAACGGGAGCAGCCCCTGACGGGTCCCTTCCCCATTGATCCCTTGCTGCCTGAGCTGCAGTCTTTGCTGATCCCAGGTGCCACTGTGATCCTGCAAGCTCCGCCTGGTGCCGGAAAAACGACCCGAGTTCCGCTGGCGCTGCTCGGCGAGCTTGCCGGCAAACAGCGCATTGAAGGCAGGGTTCTTCTGATCGAGCCTAGGCGACTGGCAGCGCGGGCAGCAGCAGCACGTCTTGCGCACTCTCTCGGCGAACCCATCGGCGAACGGGTGGGGTACTCGGTACGCAACGAACAAAGGCGGTCCTCAAAGACCCGCATTGAAGCCATCACCGATGGCTTATTCCTGCGCAGGCTTCAGGCACAACCCGACCTCCCCGGGGTGGCCTGTGTGATCTTCGATGAGTTTCATGAACGCCGTCGCGACAGCGACGTTGCCTTAGCACTGCTGCGAGAGGCCAGGGAGCTGCTCAGGCCGGATCTGAGGGTGCTGCTGATGTCAGCCACACTTCAGCTGGGCGATCTCAGCCGACAGCTGGGCGGGGCCAGGACGCTGCGCAGCGATGGACGGGCCTTTCCCGTGGACACCCTCCACTGTCCACGGCGCCACCAGGAGCCCCTTGAACAACATGTGTTCCGCGCGCTTGAGACGGAGCTTCCGTATCTCGAAAACGAACGACTGATCAGCCCCCATCCGCCGGTTGTTCTGGTATTTCTGCCGGGCATCAAGGAGATCGAGCGCTGCCTCAGACAGATCAGAAGCTCAAACCGGCTGAAAACCTGGGAGACCGTTCCTCTTCACGGCCTGCTGTCCCTGAACCAGCAGGCCTACGCACTGCAGCCCTGCAATCACGAATGGGATGGCCGTGTGGTGCTCGCCACATCGATCGCTGAAAGTTCACTCACCCTGGACGGCGTTCGCCTGGTGATCGACGCCGGCCTGAGCCGGCACACACGGTTTGACCCGGGTACCGGCATGGAGGGCCTGGAGACGGTTCCTGCAAGTCAAGCCAGCGCTGATCAACGACGGGGGCGTGCCGGCCGACAGGCGCCTGGGCGCTGCGTCCGCCTGTGGTCTCCTGCAGAACAACAGCGTCGCCCTCTGCAGGATCTACCAGAACTCCAACGGGCTGATCCACAACCGACTCTGCTCGATCTCGCCCGCTGGGGAGCGGGCTTAGGGCAGGAGCTGGCATGGCTGGAGCCACCTCCACAAGCCCTCTTTCTTGAAGGGCGTCAGCAACTGCAGCAGCTCGGTCTCATCGATTCAGAAGGACAGATCACGAAGGGAGGGCATCACGTGGCGATGTTCGGCGTTCATCCCAGGCTGGGACTGATGATGGTTGAAGCTCGTCGCTTGGGACTGGAGCGACTTGGCTGTGATCTCGCGGCACTTCTGAGCGAACGAGACCTGCCTGGCGCCCGTTCTGAGGGGTGCGACCTCCTCCGCAGACTTCAGTTGCTTCGGCAATCGGGGCGACGAGATGGGACAACCAGTTCTGGGACAATCCTTCAGCAGAGCAAGCAATGGCAACAGCAGCTGGCAGGGCTCACTGAGATCCCCTGCGGCACAAAACCGCGGGAATCATGGGACGTGATGGCTGGACACCTGGTCGCCAAGGCTTTCCCCGAATGGCTCGCTCTAGCCCGCGACCAACGCCCGGGACAGTTTCTGCTGAGGCAAGGACGAGGAGCAACGCTTCCAGAACACGACCCATTGATCCATGCCGAAGCGCTCGCAGTGGCTCAGCTCGATCTCAGTGGTCGCGACGCACGGATCCGCCTGGCCATCCCCATGCCCAGCAGCTGGCTTGAAAGCGTCGCTGAATCCGAAGGGCAGTGGCGGGAAGACGTCGACTGGGACGACCGACAACAGAAAATCCGCGCGGAGCGGGTTCTCTCTCTCGGCGCTCTAGAGCTGAGGAGTCAGCCTTGGTCCAACCCTTCGGCCGATGCCATCAGTGCTGTCTTACTCGAACAGCTCAGGCGTGAGGGGCTAGCGCTCTTGCCCTGGAGTCAACACAGCGAGCAACTTCGCCGACGGCTTCAGCTGGCCCACCAGCGCATCGGTACACCTTGGCCATGCCGTGAGAGGTCCTTCCTCCAGAATCATCCTGAGCTTTGGCTTAGAGAAGCAAGCCTGGGATTCCGCCGCTGGGGGGCGCTGGATGAAGCGAGCCTGATTGAAGCGCTTTGGGGAGACGTTGCGTGGAACTTTCGGCGCAAACTGGATGCATTGCTGCCTACAACAATTCGCATCCCCAGTGGGCGCGATGCGGCATTGACCTACGAAGAGGAGGGGGTCGTTCTCGCCGTGAAGCTTCAGGAGATGTTCGGCTGCACAGACAGTCCTCACCTATTGAACGGCAACCTTCCGATCACCCTGGAACTGCTCTCCCCGGCGGGCCGTCCTTTGCAGCGCACGAGGGATCTACGGGGATTCTGGGAAGGCAGCTATCACGACGTTCGCAAGGAGATGCGCGGCCGGTACCCCAAGCATCCCTGGCCTGAATCTCCGGCGGAGGCCGTCGCAACACGCAGAACTAAAAAAGCCCCTTGATGTTGCCGTAACGACAGTCAATAAAAGTCAACCCTTTGTTACATTGGATCCGTTAAAACCTTCCACCATGTCTGACTCCGCGCAACCCCGCTTCGGCTTCGTCAACTTTGCTGAAACCTGGAATGGCCGTTTGGCCATGCTCGGTTTCGTGATTGGCCTGGGCACCGAACTGCTCACCGGCCAGGGCATCCTGTCCCAGATCGGCCTCGGCTGATTTCGGCATCAAGCACCAATCCGTTGTATTACCCACCGGTCACCGGTGGGTTTTTTTGTGACAAGCGCTCTGCGCGAGAGTGAAAGCCGCATTGTGAGTCAATTGCCTACTTTTTTTGCCAAGAACCGCCGCGATGGTGCGAGGTTGCTCAGTAGTGGATTGGTGATTCTTGCCATAGCCCTCACTCAACTGAACCGGCCTTGGGGGCAAGTCGTCAGTGTGTTGTCCAGTGCCATCTGCTTGTACTGGGGGTTCGCCTACCGACGCCTTGAACGCTGACTCCATTCCCAGCTACTCCGTACAGGAGTTAAATGCCTCCGTCGGAGCCCTTCTCGAACGAGGGTTTGCTCCAAGGTTTCTTGTGCACGGCAGCGCCCTGCGTCCGCAGATCAAGAAAGGGCATCTCTGGCTAACGCTCAGCGACGGAAACGCCAGCATCACGGTTGTTTGCTGGGCTTCAAGGCTGCAGCAGTTGAACTTCGTGCCCGCTGAGGGCGAAGGCGTCACGGTGGTGGGGAGACTGAACTTTTGGGCCACTCGAGCAAGCCTTGCCATTCAGGCGATCGACCTGCGTCCCAGCAGAAGCACGATCGAGCGCCGCTTTGAAGCGGTGAAAGCGGTTCTCAGCAAAGAAGGATTGATCAATCCCTCGAGGCGGAGAGCCCTTCCACCTGCACCCGAGCGGATCGCACTCCTCACGAGCGTTCCGAGTTCAGCTCTCGCCGACATGTTGCGCACGGCGCGGGAACGCTGGCCGCTGACCGAGCTCCTCGTGATTTCCATCCCCGTCCAAGGCGAGGTAGGACCACAGATCTGCGCTGTACTCGAACGACTGGCCGATCAAATCGAGGCATTGCATGTGAATGCCATCGTTCTGGCGCGAGGGGGAGGGAGTCGCGAGGATCTGATGGTCTTCGATGATGAAGCGCTTTGCAGAACGTTGGCGCAGTACCCAGTCCCAGTGGTGACAGGTCTAGGCCATGAAGACGATCTAACAGTTGCGGATCTTGTGGCCGATTTCAGAGCTGCTACGCCGACCGCAGCGATTGTGACTCTTCTTCCCAACCGGAACGCGGCACTGCAATACCTCAATCAATGCCGAACTCAGCTGGTTCAATATCAGACCTGGAGACTGAACAGAGAGCAGGAACGGCTGGCACAGAGACGGATGTCTTTAACTCGCTTTGATCCAATAGCAGTCGTCGCAGATCGCCGTGATCGTCTGGACCGACGCAGACTGCTGCTGCAGGCCCTGTCCCCTAAACGATGGCTGGCCCGTGGATTCGCCACGGTCACCGACAGCGAGGGGCGCCTGCTTCAATCCGTTGCCGAAGCCAGTCCATCTCAGCCACTGGTGATTCACCTCAGCGACGGAGAGATCGACGTCAGCACAGTAGAAGTCAGGTCCAGACCCTGAGTCCTCTCAAACTGCAGAAAGCACCACAACAGCACCCAAGCATCCCGATGCCGCGTCCAACGAAACCGAAAGGCAATGACACCCAGCGCCAGTGGCAGGAGGATGCAGAATCTCTCAGCTATGAGGAGTCGCTCCAAGCACTGGATCTGCTGCTGACGAAACTCCAGGATGATTCAATCCCCTTAGCTGAACTGCAAGGAGGCCATCAACGGGCCGAGATCTATCTGAACCGATGCGAAGAACTGCTGAACAAGATCGAACAGAACGTTGCCCAACTCAACCCCGATACGCTGGAACGTGAATTAACGGAGAATCCACCTCGTGCCTAAAGCGTTGCCATGGATCTACCTGCTGCTTGCTGTTCTCGGTGGCATTCTTCCCTGGCAAGCAAACATTGAATTCATTCAATCCAGTTCAACGGGTGGTTTCGATCTCGCAGGCTTCATCTCAGATGCCAATCTCACAGCCGCTTCACGCTCACTCAGCCGTGATCTCTTGGTGGCCGCAAGCGCGTTCACGATCTGGATCGTTGTAGAGGGCCGACGCCTGGATGTCAAAGGTTGGCAATTCACACTCCTTGCATGTGTCACCATTTCTTTTGCCTGCGGTGGCCCACTATTTCTCTATCTGCGCGAACGAAGGCTGAATGAACTTGCATTGAATGCCGATACGAAATCAAACCCCTAGAAGACGTACTCACAAATATTCACTGCCTATTCATGACTCCACGTCCTCAGCGCTGACATCGATGGTCGCCGAACTCGCGGGTGTGGCATCAGCATCAAAGGAACTGCTTGCCGATGGTTGAGAGCCCATATCCAAAGCAGAACCACAGGCTGCGCAAACCGACGCCGAGCCGAGATTGGTCGTACCGCAATTGCCGCAGACCTTGAACTGGCTTTTCATCCGTTTCCAACCCAACCAACCGAGACCTCCCAAAACCAGAGAGAGCGTCAGCAGCAGAAGAGCAGCTCCGCCAAAAATCCCTACCAAAGCGCGTCCAGCCGTCGTGGGCAGCAACAAAAGCAAAGCAAGCAGCCAGACAAGAGGAGGAACACGACCCATCCACAGCCTCACATGAACGAACACAATCCATAATTACTTGATTCGCTGATCAATGGACACGAGAAGCAAGCGGATCTCCACACTGCTTTTGCCTCATCAAAGCGAGCTCAACACTCCAGCACTGACCAAAATAGATCACAACACCAACCATATACACCCACAATGTGAGCACTAGGACGCCACCAATAACACCATAGGCTTGAAAGCGAGCACCCAGAGAAAGAATGCTTCGACTCACCGCTAAATTCAAAGTTGTAAGCAAAAAACCAATCAGCAAAGATCCTGGAATTAAAGGGATAAATGGCACGCGACGACTTGGGAGAAGAGCCTGCAAAAGCAGAGCCATCGATGAAAACCCAACAAAAGAGAACAACACACGTCCAACCTGGAGCAAAGGAAGCGCATCAAGGAAATCCCCGAGCCAGGGCAGAGATTGCTGAAAATCCTGCACTACACCAGCAGGAATCATCCGCAAATTGACACTAATTTGATCAGCAACAATCAGAAGACCGATCAGGATCACAATAAAGAAGGCCTCAATTCGTACCCGTACAAACTGAAAAGCTTGCGCGCCAAAGGGCATGGACTCTGGCAGAGGGCGAAGCACATCCCTCCAAAGACGATCAGCGCCACGCTGCAGAGTGAGGTAAACGTTACCCGCAGTGATAAGCAGGACTGCTGCACCGAGAAGCCCGGCACCAAAGCCCTGCTGAACAAGCTGATTCAACGTTTGCCTCACGATTGAAACAGCAGGCGGTGGCAGAGCACCACTGGCGTAAAAGATGATCTGCTGATCGAGATTATCCTGCCTACCCAACAAGAATGAAGCGAGGGACAAAGAAATCAGCAGAATTGGGAAAATCGATTGCAGTGTGTAATAGGCAAAAGCAGCACTGAGATCAATACAATCACTTCCTGCCCAGCGTTGATAAGCCAACCAAAGCGAACGCACGATTCGGCGCAGAAGCAGCCGTTTGGCCATCAGATCACATTTACACCCTTACTCCAAACTAGCGTGCAAAGAAAATAAGGCACAAAAAAAGCCACCCCTCCAAGGGGTGGCTTTCTTCGTTTGGAATGTTTTACCTGGCATTGAGCTATTTTCTCAGGGGGCTACCCCCCAAATATCGTCGCCGCTGCTGCGTTTCACAACCGAGTTCGAGATGGATCGGAGTGGGACCACAGCGCCATGAACACCAGGATAGATACATTCCCAAGGGTTGAACCCTGAGAACTGCATAGGTCATTACCCAAAGCTCTCACTTCAGATAATGGGTCTGGTCTAAATAAAACTTGCCTCAGACAAGAGCCAAATTAATGGTCAAGCCCTCGGTCTATTAGTACTCCTCCGCTGCATCCATTACTGGACTTCGACGTAGAGCCTATCAACGGGTGTTCTTCCCGTGACCTTACTGGGTTACCCCATGGGAATACTCATCTTGAGGTGGGCTTCCCACTTAGATGCTTTCAGCGGTTATCCACTCCGCACATGGCTACCCAGCGTTTACCGTTGGCACGATAACTGGTACACCAGAGGTGCGTTCCTCCCGGTCCTCTCGTACTAGGGAGAAATCCTCTCAATATTCCTACGCATACACCGGATATGGACCGAACTGTCTCACGACGTTCTGAACCCAGCTCGCGTACCGCTTTAATGGGCGAACAGCCCAACCCTTGGGACCGACTTCAGCCCCAGGTTGCGATGAGCCGACATCGAGGTGCCAAACCTCCCCGTCGATGTGAACTCTTGGGGGAGATCAGCCTGTTATCCCTAGAGTAACTTTTATCCGTTGAGCGACGGCCCTTCCACTCAGAACCGTCGGATCACTAAAGCCGACTTTCGTCCCTGTTCGACTTGTAGGTCTCACAGTCAAGCTTCCTTCTGCTTTTGCACTCGTCGGCTGATTTCCAACCAGCCTGAGGAAACCTTTGCGCGCCTCCGTTACCTTTTAGGAGGCGACCGCCCCAGTCAAACTGCCCACCTGATACTGTCCGCTCCCCGGATAACGGGTGAACGTTAGAACCCTAGCTCTGAAAGAGTGGTATCTCACCATTGACTCAGCAGCACCCGCAAGCACTGCTTCAACGTCTCCCACCTATCCTGCGCATTCAGAGCCCGGGCACAATACCAAGCTACAGTAAAGCTTCATAGGGTCTTTCTGTCCGGGTGTATGTAGTCCGCATCTTCACAGACAATTCTATTTCGCCGAGCCTCTCTCCGAGACAGCGCCCTGATCGTTACGCCTTTCGTGCGGGTCGGAACTTACCCGACAAGGAATTTCGCTACCTTAGGACCGTTATAGTTACGGCCGCCGTTCACCGGGGCTTCAGTCGCCAGCTTCGCTTACGCTGACCGGCTTCCTTAACCTTCCGGCACTGGGCAGGCGTCAGCCCCCATACATCGTCTTGCGACTTAGCGGAGACCTGTGTTTTTGGTAAACAGTCGCCAGGGCCTCTTCACTGCGACCACCTTGCGGTGGCACCCCTTCTCCCGAAGTTACGGGGCCATTTTGCCGAGTTCCTTAGAGAGAGTTACCTCGCGCACCTCGGTATTCTCTACCACCCCACCTGTGTCGGTTTCGGGTACTGGCAGTTATGCCTTAACGGGTATAGAGCTTTTCTTGGAAGCTTGACATCACCAACTTCGCTGCCGTAGCAGCTCGTACTCACGCCTCAGCTCGGAACGTTTTCGCCGCTCCTCAACGCCTCGAACGCTTGAACCAGTAACCAACATCTGGCTTGGCTAGCCTTCTCCGTCCCTCTTCCCAAAACATAACCGGTACAGGAATGTTGACCTGTTATCCATCGACTACGCCTTTCGGCCTCGCCTTAGGTCCAGACTAACCCTCCGCGGACGAGCCTGCCGGAGGAACCCTTAGGGTTTCGGTGCATGGGATTCTCACCCATGTTTTCGCTACTCAAGCCGACATTCTCACTTCTATGAAGTCCACGCCCGCTCACGCTAACGCTTCGCCCCACATAGAACGCTCCCCTACCATAAATCCGCAGCTTCGGTACAACACTTAGCCCCGTTCATTTTCGGCGCAGGATCGCTCGACCAGTGAGCTATTACGCACTCCTTTGAGGATGGCTGCTTCTAGGCAAACCTCCTGGTTGTCTGGGCAATCCCACCTCCTTTATCACTTAGTGTTGATTTGGGGACCTTAGCTGGCGGTCTGGGCTGTTTCCCTCTCGACCATGGAGCTTATCCCCCACAGTCTGACTGCCTCGCTACACACAGGGTATTCAGAGTTCATCTCGATTTGGTACCGCTCTCGCAGCCCGCACCGAAATGGTGGCTTTACCCCCCTGCTGGAGCACGAGACGCTACGCCTCAACGTATTTCGGGGAGAACCAGCTAGCTCCGGGTTCGATTGGCATTTCACCCCTAACCACAGCTCATCCGCTGATTTTTCAACATCAGTCGGTTCGGACCTCCACTTGGTATCACCCAAGCTTCATCCTGGCCATGGTTAGATCACCCGGGTTCGGGTCTATAAACACTGACAAACGCCCTATTCAGACTCGCTTTCGCTATGGCTCCACCATTTCCGGTTTAACCCGCCAGTGCCTATAAGTCGCCGGCTCATTCTTCAACAGGCACACGGTCACCCTATGAGTAGGGCTCCCATTGCTTGTAGGCTCACGGTTTCATGTTCTATTTCACTCCCCTCCCGGGGTTCTTTTCACCTTTCCCTCGCGGTACTGTTTCGCTATCGGTCACACAGGAGTACTTAGCCTTACGAGGTGGTCCTCGCTGATTCACACGGAATTTCACGTGCTCCGTGCTACTCGGGATACAGCTAGGTCAGTTCAGTTTTCGTGTACGGGGCTTTCACCTTCTGTGGCGTGTCTTTCAAACACTTCCACTAACATTCCTGATCCACATTGCTGTCCCACAACCCCGACAGTCGAAACTGTCGGTTTAGGCTCTTCCCCGTTCGCTCGCCGCTACTTAGGGAGTCGTTTTTACTTTCCTTTCCTCCAGCTACTAAGATGTTTCAGTTCGCTGGGTTGGCTCGCGCCAGCCTATAGATTCAGCTGGCCGTTCTAGGGGTTGCCCCATTCGGAAATTCCCGGATCAAAGCGTGTTTCCAGCTCCCCGAGACTTATCGCAGGTAACCACGTCCTTCATCGCCTCTGTGTGCCAAGGTATCCGCCGTGAGCCCTTTGTAGCTTGACCATATAATCTCCAACACGCTTGCTGTCGTTGAAACAGATTCTTCCTGATTCATTGCTGAATCAAAAATCAAACTCTTGATTGCTCGACACAATCAAAAGAACGTGATGGAGTCTCGGCTCTTGCTCAAGAATCGACATCATCCTTAAAAAGAATGATGCATCCATGAGAGATGCTTTATTCTTTCCAGACTTACCTATGCAGTTGTCAAGGTTCTGCTAGAACTTCAAACCAAATCATCAATTGCTTGATCATTTGAATTGAGCCCAGCATCTTATCAACCAAAATCAATTAGCAAAATCTTTTTTGCTTTCATTTGGAATGACAGGAAGCTGGGGTCCATCCAGCGGACACGTCTAAAATCACACTCCAATCGAATTCATACTCCAATTCCTTTTGGAGATGGGGATACAGTTTGGTCAGTGGAGGTTAGGAGACTCGAACTCCTGACATCCTGCTTGCAAAGCAGGCGCTCTACCAACTGAGCTAAACCCCCAACACCGAATGGGCCATCCTGGACTTGAACCAGGGACCTCACCCTTATCAGGGGTGCGCTCTAACCACCTGAGCTAATGGCCCAGGAGTCTCATCCCTTCAGGGGTGTGACCTAGACAAAGTTTAGGAACTAAAAATTTCCACTATCCTCACTTGCATTGCTGCAAATTTGATAGCTTCAAAGTTGAGGTACCGATCGACCTAAGGTGACAGGATTTTGGCCTAAGAATAAAATACTCAGACATCAAAATCGTTGTTTGTCTCCCTGTTAGGAGGTGATCCAGCCGCACCTTCCGGTACGGCTACCTTGTTACGACTTCACCCCAGTCATCAGCCCCACCTTCGACGTCCTCCTCCACAAGGGTTGGAGTAACGGCTTCGGGCGTGGCCAACTTCCATGGTGTGACGGGCGGTGTGTACAAGGCCCGGGAACGTATTCACCGCAGTATGCTGACCTGCGATTACTAGCGATTCCTCCTTCACGTAGGCGAGTTGCAGCCTACGATCTGAACTGAGCCACGGTTTATGAGATTTGCTTGTCCTCGCGAACTTGCTGCTCTTTGTCCGTAGCATTGTAGTACGTGTGTAGCCCAGGATGTAAGGGGCATGATGACTTGACGTCATCCACACCTTCCTCCGGTTTATCACCGGCGGTCTCTCTAGAGTGCCCAACTAAATGCTGGCAACTAAAGACGTGGGTTGCGCTCGTTGCGGGACTTAACCCAACATCTCACGACACGAGCTGACGACAGCCATGCACCACCTGTCACTGCGCTCCCGAAGGCACCCTCTCGTTTCCAAGAGGTTCGCAGGATGTCAAACCCTGGTAAGGTTCTTCGCGTTGCATCGAATTAAACCACATACTCCACCGCTTGTGCGGGCCCCCGTCAATTCCTTTGAGTTTCACACTTGCGTGCGTACTCCCCAGGCGGAACACTTAACGCGTTGGCTACGACACCGAGGGGGTCGATTCCCCCGACACCTAGTGTTCATCGTTTACGGCCAGGACTACAGGGGTATCTAATCCCTTTCGCTCCCCTGGCTTTCGTCCATGAGCGTCAGTTATGGCCCAGCAGAGCGCCTTCGCCACTGGTGTTCTTCCCGATATCTACGCATTTCACCGCTACACCGGGAATTCCCTCTGCCCCTACCACACTCGAGCCCAACAGTTTCCACTGCCATGATGGAGTTAAGCTCCACGTTTTAACAGCAGACTTGAAGGGCCGCCTGCGGACGCTTTACGCCCAATAATTCCGGATAACGCTTGCCACTCCCGTATTACCGCGGCTGCTGGCACGGAATTAGCCGTGGCTTATTCCTCAAGTACCGTCAGATCTTCTTCCTTGAGAAAAGAGGTTTACAGCCCAGAGGCCTTCATCCCTCACGCGGCGTTGCTCCGTCAGGCTTTCGCCCATTGCGGAAAATTCCCCACTGCTGCCTCCCGTAGGAGTCTGGGCCGTGTCTCAGTCCCAGTGTGGCTGATCATCCTCTCAGACCAGCTACTGATCGATGCCTTGGTGAGCTCTTACCTCACCAACTAGCTAATCAGACGCGGGCTCATCCTCAGGCGAAATTCATTTCACCTCTCGGCATATGGGGTATTAGCGGCCGTTTCCAGCCGTTATCCCCCTCCTGAGGGCAGATTCCCACGCGTTACTCACCCGTCCGCCACTCACCCGAAGGTTCGTTCGACTTGCATGTGTTAAGCACGCCGCCAGCGTTCATCCTGAGCCAGGATCAAACTCTCCGTTGTAGATCATTTCCTCTTGAATGCTCGCGCATCCTCAAAATGATTTGCTTCACCCATTCATCAGCACTGGCGTACTGATCACAGTTGATGCCTCCTTCCTCTGACAGAAGGGTTCAAAAGAGTGCACTTAGAATCTCTCCTTCGTGACTTTCCAGGATCTCAGATCCGGTTGTTGCTCCACATTGCGCACACCGACAACTCAAAAGCTCGTGAAAACTTCCAAGTTGTAAGCACAATGCTTCTTCGCAACGAATTGTTGTTGACGGGACCTCACACCTTCATCGCTCTTTCATTCATCACTCACTCCTCAACTTCTCAGTTGAGTCATCAGCAACAAACGCGATGAAAGCGTCAGTTCCTAAACTTTTCAGTTGTCCAGGTTCTGCCGTCGCGCTCCCTTGCAGAAGCGGTTGGCGGTGCGGTCTCGCGACCGCTTGTGAAACTTACAACACCGTGGGATCGCTCCCCTTTGGCCTTGTAAGCACTCCCAAACACTACAAGCTCACGCTCTTCATGCTTGAAAGCTGCGCTTCAGGCCTCAGCCCCCCGCGCAGTCCATAACCATAACACCCCCCACCCCCTTTCAGGCAACTACAAACCGCATTAAGACAGAAGCAAGGACTGCCCCCAAGGTTTGAGCCGCGTCAGCTGATCCTCGGAACTGGCTGCGAGCACTGGGAAACCCACATCAGAGAGGTCACGACCGGGGACAAGAGAGGTTGGATCTTCACGCAACCAAAGAACAGGGCAACCAAGCTCCGACAGCACTAACCAAGCCGCGGAAAGATCCCAGATCTTGGGGGTGGCCTCCAATGCAGCCACGGTCTGCCCCATCGCCACACTCACAAGATTGAGGCTGGCAACCCCAAGAAGACGAATCTTTCCTGGGAACGGCTCCTGATGGCGGCGCTGTAACACCCGAATTGCTCGGCTACACAGGGATACGCAGGCACTTCCTGCCGCCAGACGGGTTTCAGTCGTCAGCCGCTTGCCATTACGCCAGGCACCACGACCACGAATCGCCACGATGCGCTGTTTCAAGGAAGGAATCTCTAAGAACGCCTCCATCGGTTGACCATCCACAAATCGCGCCACTGAGATCGCCCAATAAGGAATACCTGCAGCGAAGTTGGTTGTCCCATCCAATGGATCAACAACCCAGAACGCTGACGTACTCGGGCAACGTTTGTCGCCTTCCTCACTAAGAGTGCGTTCCCCTGGTGAAATCTCTCCAAGACCTTGAACCAAAGTCGCATCACTCCAGCGATCACAAGCGGTGATCAAACTCCCATCTGGCTTGACATCGGACACGATGTGACCAAAGTCTTGACGTTGTCTGTCAGCAACATGGTCAAGCAGTTGATGGACAGCCAGCAGCTGAGTCGGCGATAGAGGAGCTGGGGTCACAGGCCCAGACTCAGGCGCCGAGCTGAGAAGCCTCACAGGCTGGAATGTTGGGGACTGGTTCGATCGGAACAGCTTCCATTTCATCAACCTCAGGCTTCGTACCTGGCAGCTTGAGCTCAGGACAAGCCGCAACTTGGTCAAGCCCTGTACGCCGCCTTAATCCAGCAAGATTGGAGTTGTAATCGAGAATTGCGTCGGCATAACGCACCTCAGCACTGGTGAGATCACGCTGGTTATCGACGACCTCACGCTGTGTGGTCACACCCGCTTGAAAACGCAGCCGTGCTAGCCGCAAGGACTCGGTGGCAGACAGAACTTCTCTTGTTGTCGTGCGAATGTTCTGCTGCGCATCCCTGAGTTCATAGAAACTCTGCTCAACTTCAAGCCGGATTCTGTCGCGCTCCGAAGCAAAATTGAATTGACTTTCCTCTGCCGCCTGCTTGTTACGACGGTATTCGGCACGCGCCCGTCCACCATCAAAAATATTCCAACGGGCCGATAGACCAACAGAATTATCAAAACTCCACCCATTAACGTCATCATTAACAGGGGGAAACGCGTTGGCTTCACCTTGAAAACGCTGCGTATTGAAATTATTAAAAATACTCAGAACTGGTTGAACCGCAGCCAAAGCAGCGTTGGCATTGCTGTTATTAATAGAAATATCGAGCAGGAACTGGTCCAATTCCTCGCGGAACGTGTAGGCCGCAATGATGCTTTCCTGAAGTGAAGGCTCCCACAAACCGACAACACGAGCGGGAGTTGCAGAGGTAGGGGTGATGTCTTGGGGCAAGTCCATCAGACTCGACAAAGATCGACGAGCGAAGACCTGAGCACCAAGTGCATTGGTGAGAAGCTGCTGATCGCGAGCAAGCTGTGTCTCAGCTTCTAAGACTTCGAGCTTGGTGGCCACGCCTGCTTGGTAACGGGCTCTGGCGTCGCGGAGACTAACCAGCGAAGCCCTTACCGACTGCTGTCCAATTCGTACTTGTTCGTCTTGACGCTGAAGTTGGAAGAAAGCGTTGGCTGCCTCAAGACGAAGATCACGCAGTGCAATCAAATACGTGTCTTGAGTACGTTCATAATTATCTCGCGCGGCTGAAATCTGCGGAACCCTTGCAGGGTCGATAAGGTTCCAATTCAACTGTGCGGCAAAATTCGCAGACCAACGCGATGAAACAGTGCGTCTTGACCCCCCGGAGGACCGATCAGACAAAGAATCGAGATTATTTGGATTATCGAAGTCAGAACTTTGATTAGGATTGAAGTTGGAATCGGTATTAAATGTCTGCCGCTCTCCTGAGAGATATTGAGGCAATCCGTTAGCGTTGAGATTGAGAGTGGGATACCAGGACGACAGTGCTGCACGAAGAGATGATTTAGCCTGTTGTACCTGGCTAGCGACTGCTTTCAAGCTGGGATTGTTGACTTCAACCAAACGCTCAACTTCGGCGAGCGTGAGAGGGCGAAGCTCACGAATCCTGACCTGAGCAGGCTTATCAGGCAATGCGAGTGGCGGTGGCGCCTGGAGAGTTTTTTGCCCCTCAGGAAGCGTCGTTGCGGCTGGAGGAAGGACTGAAGGATCCGATTTCGGCCTTGTGCCTTTGATTTCTGTCGCAGTTGGAAGGGTCGACTGGTCAATGAGCTCCGAACCATCTGCAGTTGATGCAGAACCAGCAGACAATGCTTCCTGAGCCCTCGATGAAACCCCAATGACAAAGGGCAAAACTCCCGCAATGAGTAAGAGACGTGCAGCAGTCCGAGGCACAACGATTCCGGGGCTGGACGGAGTTTAGGAGGTTTTGACTTGCTGTCCCAGGACAGCAGACACGATGTCAGCTGCTCCATGCACAATCCGGATCGGCGCTGGCAGTTGCTGCTGCAGCTGATCAAGCGTCATGTCGTCAAGAAACACAGGCTCTCCTTGGCGAAGCATCACCGAAGGCAGGAGCAGCTGATCCCCCAAAACTTGATCCCTGAGTCCATGCAGAAGGTCTTCGCCTGTGAGCAAGCCGGTCACCACCTGATCCTGGCCCCAGTAGGGACTCGGCAGCCCATGGAGCGACAACGTCACCCCATCAACCTGATTGAGGCGTGCTTGCACTGGCGCCAGAGCCTGATCCACCAAACGGCCCACCACCCAACTGCTGCGAAGCGGAGAATCGATCCTTTCAGGGAGCGTCTGAGTTGCCTGATCTAGTGATTCAAGAAACGCTCGGATGGTGCCAACACCGTTTTCCTCTTGGGGGAGATCTTCGTAGTTGCTTCTAGGCGGCAGAGGCTGACCAGCCATCAAATACCACTCATCAGACAGCCAGGCGAACCGACTGCCGATTTGTCTCTGAAATTTGTCCTGAAGCGGCTCCACAGCCTGAATCACCCTGAGAGCGTCCGACGGGGTGACAGCGCGAAGTCCATCCTGCGCAGGCCTGAATCGCGTCAACCCAACAGGAACCACTGCAACTGATAAAACAGCCGGCCATTCACCAGCACCAAACCGCACAAGGTCAGTGAGTGTCTGCATCAGAGCATCGCCGTCGTTGATCCCCGGGCAGACCACAACCTGTGCATGAATCTGCAATCCGCGCTGCGCGAACCACTGGAGCTGATGGAGCAGCTCACCCGCCCGTGGGTTGTCAAGCAACCGAGAACGGAGGCCTGGGTCTGTGGCATGCACCGACACAAAGAGGGGGGTGAGGCGTTGCTCTTCAATCCGGTTCCAGTCGCCCTCACCGAGATTGGTCAGCGTTAAGTAAGAGCCATAAAGAAAACTGAGCCTGTAGTCATCGTCTTTCAGATAGAGGCTGTCGCGATGTCCTGGCGGCTGCTGATCGATGAAACAGAACGGGCAGCGATTGGTGCATTGGCGTAAGCCATCGAATAGCGCCTCTGTAAAAGCAAGCCCGAGACCATCATCCGCATCCTTTTCGAATTCCACACGATGGAGCTCCCCCTCGCTGTCTCGTACCTCGAGGATGAGATCTTCCTCAACGGTCAGATAGCGGTAATCAATGAGGTCACGCGGTCGAACACCATTGATGCTCAGCAACTGATCGCCGGGTTCGAAGCCGAGATCTTCACCGATCGAGCCAGGCTCCACCGATGCAACGATCGCGGGCTGGGGCTGACGTCCAACGCTCGACGGATCGAGAGCGGCAACCGCAACACCTGCGGAGGGTTCATTCCACACGGAATGGATTCGACTGATTTCAGTTTGAGCCAGGACCGGCCCACCAGACCAGTAGCAGAACTCCGAACAGCAGCCGGTAGATCACAAACACCCAGGTGCTGTGTCGCTGCAGGAATTTGAGTAACCAGTCAATCGCTAGCCAGGACACCACCGCGGCAGAAATGATGCCCACCATCAGGGGCAGTACCCCACCAGCACTGGGTTCACTGAAAGCATCTTTAAGTTCGACTAGTCCAGCAATGGAGATGGCAGGAATGCCCAGCAGAAAAGAAAACCGAGCTGCATCGGGCCGTTTCCAACTGTCAAACAGCGAAGCGGTGAGGGTGCTACCGGAACGGGAAACACCGGGAATCAGTGCCAGGACCTGAGCCAAGCCCACAACGAGTCCATCCCGTCCCTGCACCTGATCGAGCTGCTTGGAGCGCGGTCCCAAACGTTCTGCCAAAGCAAGAAGCAGAGCCATCAGGATGGACACACCAGCAATTGCAGGCACGCTGCGCAGTGGCGAGGTTTCATAACCGGGCCAATAAAGTTTGATCGCGAGCCCAGCGAAGAGAATCGGAATGGTTCCAATCGCCATGGCGATACCCAGCCGTGCCTCCGGCTCCCGCCACTGCCCCCTGAGCAGAGCACCACTCATCCCTCTCAAAACACCGGCCAGATCCGCTCTGAAGTAAGCGATCACCGCCACGATGCTGCCCAGTTGAATCACAGCGGTTACAGAGACTCCTGGATCACCCCATCCGGCAAGCACCGGCACGATCTTGAGATGAGCTGTGCTGCTGATGGGCAAAAACTCAGTAAGCCCCTGCACAACGCCGAGAACGAAATCTCTCCAAATGGCTTCAAGAAGACCGGGCTCCGACACCGCAGATTCCAATGGTTGGGTGGTCGGACGCTATGCCCATCAGGCCAAGGACGCCAGTGCTGCTCAACATTGAGCACTCAGCCCGCAGCCACGTTCAAATCTTCTAAGGTTTCGATTCTTTCGTGACAGTTTGGAGGTGCGGCCTTGTCCAGTGGGCTGATGCAAAATCCGGCACTGGGCACGCAGAGGCTTCCTGCCTCAGTCGTTCTGACATCGCTTCCCTTTTGGGCCTCTGTTCTCGTGGTGATGCCTGTGTTTGTGCAGGCACCATGGGTCCGTCACCAACCGTTCAGCTCTTGTTTGTTCGGGGTTGTCCTTGCCTGGGCGGGAATCCTGATCAACCTCAAGGCCGATCACAACCGACAGAGAGATCTTGGAGCCCTCCTCTTGGGATTCAGTGGCAGCTGGATGGCAGGAAGTTTGTTTTGGGGGTGGTTGCCTGCTCACCCTGTTCTGCATTTACCGGTCGAGGCATTCGCCCTGCCTCTGGCAGTGGGAGGACTGAACACTCGGTGGCGCTGCGCCTGCGCCTTTTATCTGGCGTCCCTGATCGGAACCGCCTTCACCGATCTCTCGATGGCCATCTCCGGGGTGATGAATCTGTGGCCAGAGGTGGTCACAGCCACAGCCGACCAGGCACCAGCTCTGCTTCGCAGCGCAGCCTCTCAGGTCTTAACACCAAAGTCTCTCCTGGTCGTGATTCTTGCCGCGTCATTGATCACGAAGTTGGTGTCCGAATGCCGTTCCAGAGTTGATCGGATTGGAGACCACTCTTCGGCATGGGCAGTTGCAACATCAGTGTTGTTCACCACTTTGGTCATTGATGGAGTTTTCTTTGGGATTTCCTTGCTGGCACCAGGCCTGAGCGGTCTCATCTGAAACGAACTGCAAAAACCCTGTGGTTTTATGCCGGTGCCTGGGAAGAGCACTTGTAAGGTTTGCTGGTCGGTTCTGCCGGCATCATCCCTTTCCGATTCTCAGACGGAGAATTTCATGAAGCGTCTGCTGTCCTGGCTGACAGGTCTCGTCGTCATGGCTGGCTTGCTGATGAGCCTGAGCATGCCCTCCAGCGTCCAGGCCGCTGACATCCGCAATGTGGCTGACGACAAGATTGCCGAGCGCGGCGACAAGGTTGATCTGAACAATTCATCCGTCCGGCGCTTCCAGCAATTTCCTGGGATGTACCCAACCCTGGCCGGAAAAATCGTGCTGGGCGGTCCTTACGACAATGTGGATGACGTGTTGTCTCTTGATCTCACCGAGCGCCAGAAGGAACTCTTCGAAAAGTACCGCGACAATTTCACTGTGACAGCACCGTCTATTGCGCTCAACGAGGGCTTCGACAGGATTAACGACGGGCAGTACCGCTGAGAATGCGTCATGGTTAAACCGCCGGGTCGAGCGGTGGTTTACGAAAAGCTCCGATGAGCAAAGCGCGTTTAACACCCCAGGATCCGATCCACAACGGCCCCTGGGATGTCGTGGTTGTTGGAGCAGGCGCAGCTGGCCTGATGACCTGCCTGGAGCTCCCTGCTGAGCTGAACGTTCTCCTTCTCAACCGGAATGCCGGTCGACGATCTTCAAGTCGCTGGGCGCAGGGGGGAATCGCCTCCGTCACCGGTCCTGATGACTCCGCCTTCTGCCATGGGGAAGACACCCTGAAGGCAGGTGCAGGACTCTGCGATGGCCATGCCGTTCGACTCCTCGTGGACCAGGCACCCCGCTGCGTTGACCGGTTGCTCTCCCTCGGCATGGCGTTTGACCGCAATCCCGATGGGTCTCTGGCGACCACACTTGAAGCAGCCCACAGCCAGCATCGGGTCCTGCACGTGCAAGACCGCACCGGAAGGGCTTTGGTGGATGTCCTACGAGAGCGCGTCGAGGCCAGACCAGGCTTGGTCCATCGACGCGGCGTCCGGGTCACCCAACTCTGGGTTGAAGATCAACGCTGCTGCGGGGTTCAGGTTCTTGATGGCCCTTGGCTGCATTGGGTTGCAGCCCGAGCGGTTGTCCTGGCGACAGGAGGCGGAGGCCATCTCTACACCAACACCACGAATCCACCCCAAGCCTGTGGTGAAGGCGTCGTTCTCTCATGGCAAGCCGGTGCGGCAGTCGACGATCTCGAATTTGTTCAGTTCCATCCCACGGCGTTGAAACGCGATGATGCGCCCTGTTTTCTGATCTCCGAAGCCGTCCGTGGCGAAGGCGCCGTCTTGGTGGATCCCTTCGGGCGCAGTCCTGTGGAAGCGCTTCCCCAGCGCGATCTTGCTCCACGCGATCAGGTGAGCCGAGCCCTGCTGCGATGCATGCGCGACCAAGGATTGAGCAGTCTTGGGCTGGATCTCTCACCAATTCCAGCAGACAAGGCCAAACGGCGTTTTCCGACGATTCTCGAGCGCTGCCGGGAATACGGACTCGACCCTTTGCAGAATCCGATCCCAGTGGCACCAGCCGCGCATTATTGGATGGGAGGGGTCGCCACGGATCTGCAAGCGGCCACAACGATTCCCGGCCTTTTTGCCGTTGGGGAGGTGGCCAGCACAGGGGTGCATGGTGCCAATAGGTTGGCCAGCAACTCATTGATGGAATGCCTTGTATTCGCTGGGAGGCTCAGGGACATCACCCTTAATGACCGCAGCGCACGAACAATTTCAAGCAAAGGTCTGGAGCCTTTCGGGATGGAGATCCCAATGCCAGGGCCAGGGCCTGCTGCTGAATCCCTGAGCCAATCGATCAACTCGCTCCGATCAGCTTGCTGGGATGTAGCTGGAGTCGATCGACATGTGATCGGGATGCGACAGACCTTGCGGGAGCTTCTCAAGGCCAACGCGGCGCTGCAATCCAGCCCTCTTCTTGAGGCGATGCGTCGTCAGGACAAAGACCGATGCTTCCTGCTGGAAGAGAGCTGTCGCAGCAACATCAATCTTCTCCTGGACCTTCATCACCGCCAGCAGGCAAGCCGACTGCTGCTTGAGGCTTGCCTGTTTCGCACCGAAAGCCGGGGAGGCCACTTCCGCGGTGATGCCCCGACACCACTTCCGCAGTGGCGATGCCACAGCCGCCAGGTCAAAGGCAAGACCATCCACACCCGACCGGTCATCGATTGAAGGAACCAGGCCACATCACCCTTTAAAAATCACTCCCCCCCTTGAAACCGGAAAGACGCGCCAGCACATCCAAGGGCTTGACGCCTGAATCCAGTTTTCCGTTGATTTCCCAGGTGGGGAAACCCTCGATTTTCTTGCTCTCACACAGAGAACGCTGGCTGTTCTGGCCATCCGCAGCGCACTCAATCACCGTGAGTTTTTTCGCTGCTTCCTTGCCGAACGCCTGTTTCTGATCGTGGCAGTGGGGGCACCAGTAAGCGCTGTACATCACGGCACCATTGGCAGTGAGATGTTCCGCCAGAGCCACCTTGGCCGGTGTGCTTTCAGTCGTCACCAAAGGAGGCGCGCCAGGGCCCGTGACTGCGACATCCGGACGCTCCGGATCGAGAACGGAGGCCCAAATCAAACTTCCCAGCAACACGGCAAGCGCCAGGAGGAAGCCACGGAAGAACAGCTTGGACGGGTCGTCCCAGCCCCCGCCAGCCACAGCGAGAATCAACAGAAGAATGGCCAGGGTGGCGGACAGAGCGCAGAAGAAACAGAACGCCTGGATCTTGAACACCATCAGGCCTACCAGCACAAGACTGAAGACCGCCATTCCGAGGGATACAGCGAATAGTCCCCACCAAGTGCGCCGTGCCAGATCGCCGCGATTTTCAGACAGTCCTGGCAAGAGAGGAACCAGGGCCATGATCAACACAGCCAAGTAGGCCAGAAACCCCACAAACGAGAGCGGGACGCTGAAACCGTCTCCCTGAAAGAGCGTTCCCCAAGGACTGTTGAGGACTTTGTCGCAACCGTCCGCGGACATCGGGCAGTTGAGATTGCCCAGCAGACCCCAACGCTTAAGAGTGATCGAACCGGTATCGATCACGCCTACGGTGGCCAGCACGGCCATGGCGATCCGCACCCATTTGGAGCCCTGGTCTTGGCGACGGCGGCTGGTCAGTCTGCTGGCGGCCATGCGAACTGCAGAGAATGGGTGAATTCTGGCAGGAGTGGGAACGGGATTTATGGTGACTGATTGATTCGCCATGCCCATGTCCCCGGACCGACGTCCTGGCCGAGACGGGGCCAGCACCAAGCCAACGGTGGCGTTTGCCCATCTGGGCTGCGAGAAGAACCGAGTCGATACCGAACACATGCTCGGTCTTCTAAGTGAAGCGGGCTATGGGGTGAGCAGCGATGAATCCGACGCGAGCGTGGTGGTTGTGAACACCTGCAGCTTCATTCAGGACGCAAGGGAAGAATCCGTGCGGACGCTGGTCGGGTTGGCTGAGCAGGGAAAGGAGCTGATCATCGCCGGATGCCTGGCCCAGCACTTCCAGGAAGAGCTTCTGGAATCCCTCCCCGAAGCGAAGGCGATTGTGGGAACTGGCGACTACCAGCACATCGTGGAAGTGCTGGAGAGGGTGGAGGCCGGAGAACGGGTGAACCGGGTCAGCAAAACGCCCACCTTCGTGGCCGACGAGCGACTTCCGCGCCATCGCACCACCGGAGAGGCCGTGGCCTACCTGAAAGTTGCCGAAGGCTGTGACTACCGCTGCGCCTTCTGCATCATTCCCCACCTCCGAGGCAATCAGCGCTCGAGACCAATTGAATCAATCGTGGCAGAAGCGCATCAGCTGGCAGCGGAAGGCGTGAAAGAACTGATCCTGATCAGCCAGATCACCACCAATTACGGCCTAGACCTGTATGGGCGCCCACGCTTGGCAGATCTGCTTCAGGCCCTCGGGGAGGTGGAGATTCCCTGGATCCGTGTTCACTACGCCTACCCCACAGGCCTAACCAACGAGGTCATCAGTGCGTACAGGGATGTGCCCAATGTGCTGCCCTATCTCGACTTGCCACTGCAACACAGCCATCCAGAGGTGCTGCGCGCCATGAATCGCCCCTGGCAAGCCGATGTGAATGAGCGGCTGCTCGATCAGATCAGAAGCCAATTACCCGACGCGGTGCTGCGCACCACCTTGATCGTCGGCTTTCCAGGGGAAACTCAGCAGCAGTTCGAGCATTTGGCGAGTTTTCTGGAGCGGCAACGGTTCGATCACGTCGGGGTGTTCACCTTTTCGCCGGAACAGGGAACGGCCGCGGCCGAATTACCCGACCCCGTCGATGCCGACATCGCCATGGCTAGGAAAGATCGTCTGATGACGCTTCAGCAACCCATCTCTGCAGCGGCCAACGCGCGCTGGGTCGGCCGCACGGTGGATGCCCTGATCGAACAGCACAACCCTGCGAACGGCGCGATGATCGGTCGCTGTGGCCGATTCGCACCAGAGGTGGATGGGGAGGTTCACGTCGAGCCCAGGGCCGACGGATTACAGGCTGCACCAGGGACCATGATCCCTGTCCAGATCACAGGATCGGATATCTACGACCTCCGCGCAGAGATCGTGGGTGCGGCATCGATGGTGGCCTCGGCACGGGCCGACCTGTGAGCTGGAGTGGTTTGCATGAACGCCAACGCATCATTTTCCTGATCGCCTCTGGCGTCAGTACCGCCGGATCCTTCGCCGGATTGACAGCGAAGGGATGGATTCTCATGGATGAAACCGCCGCCCCGATGGTGCTGGCGCTTCATTTTGCAGCGCTGTCGCTGCCAACCCTGCTGGTGAGCGGACCGGCAGGGGTCCGCACCGATCGCATCGGCTGTGAAAAGGTTTTGATCCAGGCGCAATGGGCCCTGCTGGGATCAGGCCTCGTGGGAGCTGTCGCCATTCCTTGGCTAGATGGGTTGCCTCAGGTGTTGATGTTGCTGGCCAGCACCCTTCTGGTGGGGATCGCTGGGGCCTATGAACTCACAGCTCGCAACAAGTACTGCGCTCTTCTGGTTGACGACAACGCCCAGCTCGCTCCTTATCTGACGAGTTTCTCCGTGGTCTTCAACGTTGGCAAATTAGTGGGGCCGCCCATTGGTGGCTGGCTTGTCACACTCACAGGTCCCGCTACAGCGCTGACCCTCGATGCAGCCACTTACCTCCTGCCGATCGCCAGCGTCATCTGGCTACTTCATCCCCGGCTCGAGCGAGAGCAGCGCAGTACATCAACCGAGGAATCGTCGCTTGCAGTGGCTTGGAGAGACTGCGGCTCCACCCTGCGTCGTGTGGTTCTGTTCACAGGAATGATGTGCATCGTTGGCTTTTTCCACCCTGGGCTTGCCCCATTGATTGCCGCTCAGGAGTTGGGAACAGACCCAATGGATCTGGGGCTTTTCACCAGTGTTCTGGCCTTAGGGAGCATTGCTGGAGGAATCGTTCTTCAACGCAACAGTCACAGTTTCTGCAGGCGTCCATCTCTAACGCTCGCCGGGTTTGGCCTGGTCACAGCTGTGGCTCAGCTTGGTATGGCGCGAGGAGGAAGTATCTCGTTCATCCTGCTGATGACTTTTTTAATCGGCGCTGGAACAGCAGGCCTTTTGAGTAGCAGCAACCTCATCACCCAGGTGGGATCCAATCAGATTTTGCGAGGCCGTATGGCCGGACTCAGTCAGATTGCCTTTCTTGGCGGCGGTGGAATCAGCGGCCTGATCGCAGCTCAGTTGAGCATCAGCGTTGGCCTGCCCGCCACATTTGCCATCACCGGTGGGATCGGAGTTGTGTTGGCTTTGGTCGAAATTCGCCGCCGTGGGGGCACTGTTCTGACCGAGATCAAATCAGTTTGATTCCACGTAACACCAAGCTGATGGCGGCTGCGGTGACGAGACCAGCGCCCACCAGGCCGAGATAAATAACAACTCCCATTGCAGTCACAGAATGCAGGACCATTAGATCAGAAATCGGGTCTCTAGACGACAGATCCCGCCTAAGCTTGCGTGCATCGAAATCAAAAGGAATCGGACGGGTCTGCAAGCAGGGTCGACCGTCAGCACCAGAGCTCAACAAACGCGACTTCGGATTATGCGCACCCTGTTCATCTATCCCCTGTTCCCGAAGACGTTCTGGAGCTACGAAAAAATCCTTGAACTCGTGAACCGCAAGGTTCTGCTCCCACCCCTCGGACTTGTCACTGTGGCAGCTCTCCTCCCCCAGGAATGGGAGATGAAGCTGGTTGACCGCAATGTTCGCGAGGTCACAGAAGCCGAGTGGAACTGGGCTGAATTGGTCGTGATCTCAGGAATGATCGTCCAGAAGGACGACATGCAGGTTCAGATCGAAGAAGCGAAGCGTCGCTGTCTTCCTGTAGCCGTTGGGGGGCCCTACGCCAGCTCAACACCTGACGCTCCCGAAATCGCGGATGCTGATTTCAAGGTGCTGGATGAAGGAGAAATTACCCTCCCGATGTTTGTCGAAGCCATCCAAAGGGGAGACAGCGGCGGGCGGTTCAGCTCAGAAGGTGAAAAACCGGATGTGACGTCGACCCCCATCCCCCGCTTCGATCTGCTCGAACTCGACGCTTATGACTCCATGAGCGTTCAGTTTTCCCGGGGCTGCCCCTTCAATTGCGAGTTCTGCGACATCATCGTTCTTTACGGCCGCAAACCCCGCACCAAAACGCCTGACCAGCTGGTGGCCGAGCTTCAAAGCCTGTACGACCTCGGCTGGAGACGATCCATCTTCCTTGTGGACGACAACTTCATCGGCAATAAGCGCAATGCCAAGTTGCTGCTTCCCGAAATCAAACGCTGGCAAGAAGAGCGTGGTTATCCCTTCAGCTTCGCCACTGAGGCTTCAGTGGATCTTGCCGATGACGACGAGATGATGCGAATGATGCATGAAGCCCGTTTCGAAAGTGTGTTCCTCGGCATTGAAACGCCCGATGAGGCCAGCCTCGAAACCTCCCGCAAGATCCAAAACACACGCAATCCTCTTGACGCGGCCGTGGATCGCATCACCGCCAATGGCATCCGCGTGATGGCTGGGTTCATCATCGGTTTCGATGGTGAAAAAGATGGTGCAGGTCGTCGCATCGTGGACTTCGTGACGCGAACGGGCATTCCCGCGGCGATGATGGGGATGTTGCAGGCCCTCCCCAATACCGCTCTTTGGTATCGCCTCGAGAAGGAAGGCCGCCTGATCCAAGACAAAGACGCCGCAAAGGGCGTGAATCAGACCAACCTCCTGAATTTCAAACCCACAAGACCGATTCGGGACATCGCCAACGAGTACGTGGAGGCTTTCTGCGCTCTGTACGAACCCAATGCCTACATGGATCGGGTGTATTCCTACTACTTGAAGATGGGCGCTCCTCGCTGGAAGGGATCCACCCAGCTGCCGAGCTTGACTGATCTCCGAGCTCTTTCAATCGTGATTTGGCGCCAAGGTCTGAAGCGAAACACCCGTGGACGCTTCTGGCGTTACATGCTTGGTATGGCGATGCAGAATCCGGCTCTTTTGGAGCAATTCCTCGTGGTTCTGGCTCACAACGAGCACTTTCTCGAGTACCGCTCGATCGTTCAAAGCGAGATCAGGGAACAACTTGAATCACTGCCACCTGAAGAACCCAGCGCGTCCAAGGAACTTCAACCCGTCTGAGAGCGAGGACTACGTTCAAAAAGGCTCAATCCTGAACGTACGTCGTTCCCTTCAACAAGCACTCTTCTGCTTTCTGGAGTTCCCGTCCGAGATAGAGGGCATGATCAAGACAGCTCACCGGATGGGGTCCATCACCTTCCGTGAGCGCGATTCCCAGCTCTTTGGCCGTTCGCCCTCGATAAGAAAAAGAGGGAGTGCGTTGGCTTCCGCCCCGGCAACTGAGCACCTCACCGGTTTCTGGGTCGGTTGCTCGGCCTTTGGAGTCAACATCATTGCGATAGTGCTCGGCCACCAACTGCCCTGCATCCTCATCAACCCGAATCAGAAAATATCCGCTGGGATCCAGTGCGATGAAACGCTGGGAAAGCTGATCATCGAGAGAGAGGGTGCCATCTATCATCAGATCACCTTACGAATCCGAAGGTCAGCTCACCAAATCAGGAGGTTGAGCACGGAACGGCAGATCCGCATTGATGGCCTCGATCTCCTCACGCATCAAGGCATTGGCACGCGGTAGCCACGAACGGATCAGAGCATCCATCTGCGGGTCATACCAGCGATGAAGACTGGTGCGGGCCATGGCCGAGAAACCTCTTCGCAGCTTGTGGCTTCCACCAGCACCTGGATCGAAACTCACCAACCCCTGCTGCAGTGCCCACTCGATCGGTGCGTAGTAACACACCTCGAAGTGCAGACAATCAATCTCCTCATCACTTCCCCAGTAGCGCCCCCAGAGATGCTGGGCGTCTCTGACGCAAAGCGACATGGCAACAGGGAGATCCACATCTCCACGATGGGCACTGAAGAGCACGACATGCTGAGCCAGTGAGGGCTCACACAGTTGATCAAAGAAGCTGGAATCCAAGTATTTGCTACCCCAGGCTCCCCAGCGAGCACAGTGTTGCTCGTAGAAATCATGCATTCTCGACACCAGAGCAGGGCTAAGAGCGTCACCGGTGATCGGTGTCACGGTGACTCCTGCATTCCGCACGGCCTTGCGTTCCCGTTTGATGTTGCGACGCTGATTGGCATTGAAACCAGCGAGGTAGTCGCTGAAGGTCTGCTGTCCGTCAGCGGACCACTGACTCTGCTGATTCAGCCAGCCGGCACAACCGGCTGATTGAGCGAGTGGCTGCCAGGCGGGATCGACATAGAGAAAATTGCAGCTGAGAATTCCGTGCCGTGCTGCGAAGTCATCGATCAAGCCGAGCATCAGCGTGGTGAGCTCCTGGGCGTCTTCACTGGCGGCCAGATGGAAGCGATAACCCTGCACGGGGCTGACCGGACTCATCCCGATCAATTTCGGATAATAACGAAGCCCAAGATCACCGGCCAGGCGCGCGAAAGACTGATCAAACACGAATTCGCCATAGCTGTGACCCTTGAGATACAGAGGGGCCACAGCCACGAGATCGTTGTCGTCGCGCCACAACGACAGGTGCAGGGGCTGCCAGCCTTGATCGGGGGAGACGCTGCCGGAACGCTCCAACGCCAGCAACCATCGCCAGCGGTAAAAAGGAGAAACCTGATCACCGACCAGATCGTCCCACCGCTCCTCCGGAATCTCGCTGATGCTTCGATGCCAGCGAGCCGAGAGCGACGCCATCTCAGGCCAATCCATGTGCCGTAGTCGAACCCTAACGAGGTGAGATCAAGGGGGCGAAGATCAAGAGTCAATGTCGTCGACCCTTGATCTGGAGAAGACCTTGGCAACCTTTGCTGATGGCCTTCTTGGCCGTAGGCATCAGCACGATGGCGATCGAGGCCAGGGCCGGGCTGCTGGAGCCCTTGCTGCAGTTGATGCGGCCCAGGGTGGAGCAGCAGCTTGCCGGGGAATGCCAGCGAATCGCCAAGCGTGCTATTGGCAGGATCGATATCAGCTCCCTGCCTCTGGGTGAGCTGATATCCGGCATTGACGAAACGGTTCTGCAACCTTGTCGTGACCTGGCGCTGCCAGCCAGCGAATGCTTGATCCGCGAAGCCTCTCGCAGTGGGAGAGAACTCGGCATCGTCAGTGAACTGATCAGCGGTCGGGTGGGAGACGACACCCAGGTGGTGGTCAAACGCTGCCTGGCTTCTCTTCTTGGCTTGCCGGCCACAGGTCTTCAGGACCTTCCTCTCAAAGACCTGATGCTCCGGTTACGCCGGTAACGCACCAGCAGCTCACCGCCGCCAAGAGGATGGCTGTGCTCCAGCAACCAGGCATCAGCCCCGGCCAGGTTTTCAGGGAGTGCTGGGGCCAAGGACGGCACCCAACAAAAAGGGCCACCGAGAAGTCGCGGGCAGAGCGTGAGCTGCAGCTCGTCTACGGCATCGTCCGCCAGCATCGATTCGCAAAGACCAGCCCCTCCCAAGAGCACAAATTTTGACCAGCCACGGACAGCCAGGCTGGCCAAGGACTCGGTCCACGACGCAGCGAGGGGATAGCCATCATTGAATCCCTTAGCACCGCCGCCCCCCGGGGTCAGCAGATAACGCGCAAAGGGTTGCTGAAAAAACGGCCAATGCAGAGGGAAATCCGCTTGGCGACTCACCACAAAAAGGTCGGGCTGTGGAGAACGACACGCCGCTTGGCGCTGCTCCAATAAATCGTGCGCATGAATCAGACAACTGGAACGATGCGCCCGCAGGGTTCCAGCTCCGATCAATGCCCCGTCAGACCAGGCCAAGGCTTCCTCTAAAGCCTTGCGATCACCGACCCCCCCAAGCTGGGAAGGGCCTCCCTGGGGATAGGCCAAACGTCCGTCCAGGCTGACGGCCAGCACCAGCCTGACTGTTGTCTGAAGAGTCATCCAGGGACGCGATCAGACCCCGGCCGTCGCTTCCAACGTGGCTGGTGTCATTTCGAGCTGAGGCATCTCGGCGTACACCTCAGCCGCGTTGTTGGGACTTTCCTGAAGGCGCACCTTGTGGAGCTGGGCACCAATGGCACCCACAGGACCCGAAAGACGGTCGGCGATGTGCAGAGCGATGTTTTCCGCAGTGGGCACGCACTCAGCAAAGAAGGGCACATCCTTGTTAAGGAAGGTGTGATCGAAGGGCTCCACCACCAAATCATCCACAAGTCGCTGGAGCGCGGAGAGATCGCAGACCATGCCGGTGCGTGGGTCGATGGCACCACGGACCGTCACATCCACCAGGTAGTTGTGACCATGACCATGGGGACGAGCACATTTGCCGTAAATGCGCTCGTTCTCTTCCTGGCTCAGCTCCGGTCTTGCAAGACGGTGGGCGGCAGCGAAGTGGGTGCGGATGGTGAGGAAGGCGTCCATGGGATGTCCGAGGTAGTCGGCCCAGAGGCCCGGTTGTTCGTAAAGGCGGAGTGCCGTGATCGGCAAATGCGGTGCAAGCCGTTGCCAGATGCGATGCACAAGCGCTTCGGTGGTCGGCAGGCAACCTTCCGGTCTTGACACATCAAAATCCGACCAGGCGTCATTCAGGAATCGGAAATTGAGCTGATCGGTGACCTCCTTGCGGATGGCGTGCTTCACCTCGGAGAGATTGAGCACCATGCCATCGGCATCGAGGTCACCCGCCATCGACACGATGAGCTCGTAGTTGTGTCCATGACCGGGAGCCAGCGCACAGGCACCGAAGCGGGCTGCGTTGTCATCAGCAGAGAGTTCCGGCAACCAGTAGCGATGACTGGCGCTGAAACAGGCTCGGCGGGTGATCACACAACCGCGGCCCTGGCCGTGCCGGGCAATCGACTTCGTTTCAGTCATGTGAAGGTCCGGCCGGGAGGCATCCTAATGAGCTAACGGCAATTCGGAGCCATGCTGGATCCCGTCCCTTCCCTCAGACAGCGGCTCGGCGGCCGCAACCTGTATCTCGTCGGGATGATGGGGAGCGGCAAAACCAGCACCGGGCGGCCCCTCGCCCAACGTTTGCAATACGGCTTTGTGGATGCCGATGCCGTGATTGAGCAAGCCGCAGGCTGCACCATTCCCGAGATTTTCAAGCGCGATGGTGAAAGCGGATTCCGAAGCCTCGAGACCCAGGTGCTCAGCGCGATTAGTCAGCGCCACTCCCTCGTTGTGGCCACAGGCGGCGGCGCAGTCACCCGCCCTGAAAACTGGGGAGCAATGCACCAGGGGGTCGTGATCTGGCTGGACGTGGAGCGACAACAGTTGTTGAAGCGACTGGAGAAGGACGACACCCCTCGACCCCTGCTGCAAGAACAGGACCCTGCCATGGCTTTGGACAGGCTCTTGATGACACGTCGGCCGATGTATTCAGAGGCCGATCTCACCGTAGTGATCGATGCTGAGCCACCGGATGCGGTGGCGGACGGAATTCTGAACTTGTTGCCAACGCTGATCCAAGACCCACCGAAACAGCGACCCGATTGACCATCAGTTCTGAGGCGGTTCCAGACGGACGGCGTACCACTGCACGCGGACACCCGGCGAGAGCTCCAGTTCACAGGCGGTGTCGAGGAGGCGTTCTGCGGCTTTGGTTGCACCGTCGCATCCACGAAGATCCTCCGGCCATGGACTGAGAGCCATCAGTCGTTCAGCCAGCCATGTCAAGGTGGCGGCGGCTGATAGAAGCTGTTCCGATTCACCCGGAACAAGCACTACATAGTGATCGAGTGATCGGATCAGGGGGTCTGACATGAAGCGGCGGCTGTTGAGTGTGATGTTCACCATGCTGCTGCAGCTGTTCATGGTGTCGGGTGCGGACGCAGCAGCACCAGCCCAGGCCTCCCTGCTGGAGCAACGCGCAATGGAATGGCCCGAGTGGTCCCTGCCTGCACCTCTTCCCCGGCCGCGTGCCCGACAAGATCTGATCTATCCCGACTGGTTCGCGGGCGACTGGCAGGTGCAAAGCGACACGCTCGACCGTGATGGTTCACGTCTTGAGAACGAATCCACGCTGCTGCACAAGGCTCGCTTCAAACGCAATCAGGCGGGACAGCTGGTCGGTGACCGCTCTTTCAATGCCACAGCCATCGGCAAAGCGCTGCTGGGGGACAAGCTGCTATCGGTCGAGCAGGATCCAGAGCGTGTGAACCGTCAACTGGCGAGGCTCAGCGGTGATGTTCTGCTGGAAACCAGCGTGATCGGCCGCCGTCAGGCCGTGGTGTCCACAGAAAGCGGCACCGAAGAATTCCTGAGTGATGAGCTCGTGCTGCAGATCGTGCATGGCCCGGGAGCACCCAGACTGAGCAGAATCGAGACGCTGACGCGCTACGAACAATGCGGATCAGATATCTGTGGGGATCAGCGCCAGGTGAGTTATGGGGCTCCTGGCTTGCAGACGGATCAAAGCCTCGCCGGACGAAGCAGCCGATTTCGGCTGGTGCTCACTCGGCTGCCGCAGGATCCCGCTGAATGAGCTGGGCCTCCAGCTGATCGCGCCAATGGAATAGGGACTGAAGGCGGGGATGATCGCTGAGACCAGGAACGCCGCGGCCAGCCAAAGAATCTCCTGAGGAGCCAGGGAAACGCAGCAAGGAGAGCTGAGCGGCCACAGCAAGATCCGCCAAGGTGAGTGTGTTGCCTACCAGGTGCTCGTTCTTGTCGAGGCCTTCGGCCAGAGCCATGAGACTAGAAAGCATGGACGCCCTCTGCTCTTGACCGAGCAAATCCCCCAAGTTGCTCAACCACCCACCTGGAACCCCAGACATGACCTGTCGCAAGGGTGCCGGCAGATCATCGGGCAGAAGAGCCGACCTGAGCTGGGTGTCGTCAGCTGCAGCCTGCAGAAGCGCTGCCCGGGCTGACGCAGCCAGGGTGGTGTCAGCCCAATCTTCAATCAGTTCTACCTGGGCTCTCTGGAGCGGATCGGAAGGAAGCAGGACGGGCTCGGGTTGCAGCGTTTCGAGATACCGGCAGATGGCGCTGGAATCAGCGAACACCTGATCACCGTCAACCAGAACCGGGACCTGTCGCTGACCCGAGATCCGAAAAACAGACAGTTGACCCAGCCCAGGAGTGACCTCTACCTCACGAAAACTCAGGTCTTTGGCGTGGAGCGTCATCCGCACCTTCATGCAGAAGGCGGAGTGGCGGAACTGGTGGAGCTCCAGCATGTCCAGACCGGGGCAGGGACCGGCAGAGTAGCCATGAGAAACGGATCAACGCCATCGCCATGCGCGAGTTCTTCGTCAATGTGACCCGCTATCCGCGATATCTGATCGCGTTCAGCCTTGGCGTGCTGAATTCCGTTGCGGAACCGCTGGCCCGCCGGCGCAGCAATCCCGTGACCGCTGTGGCACTGATCGGAGCCTTAATCAGTGGCTTCATCAGCCTCGGACTGGTGTTGCGTGCCATGGTGTCTTCAGCACCAATGAGCTGAGATGGCTCCTGGACGACGGGTAGAACGTGTCGCAGCTCTGATCCGCAAGGAGACGAGTGAACTGCTCATTCATGGCATCCGCGATGAACGGGTGCATCAGGGGCTGATCAGCATCACCGGGGTGGAGGTGAGCGGGGATCTTCAGCACTGCAAGATCTTCGTGAGTGTGCTGGCCGACCCTGAAGGCAAAGCCCAAGTGATGGACGGTCTGCAGGCAGCCAGTAGCTTCCTGCGCGGGGAGCTCGGTCGTCGTCTCAAGATGCGGCGTGCACCGGAAGTGGTCTTCCATCTCGACCGTGGCCTGGAGAAGGGAGCCTCCGTTCTGGGGCTGCTTGGGGACCTCGAGCGAGAACGCCAGGTGCGGGGGGAGATCCCGGCAGGCAGTGACGACGCTCATGAAATCCACGACGATGAACGCAGCTGAGCAGCGGCGGGCGGTGTCCCAGCTGCTGGTGGTGAGGGCCAGCGGTCATTCCAGCGATCACCAACGGCGATACCCCCGCTGGGAATTGAGCAACGGGGAGCTTGAACGCTTACTGGCAAACGGCGTCGGCGGCGTGATTCTCCTGGGAGGCACGGCCACAGAACTGCAGCAGCGCTGCCGAACGCTGCGCTCCTGGGCCGGTGATGAGGATCTGCTGCTCTGCGCCGACGTGGAGGAGGGGGTCGGTCAGCGCTTTGAGGGCGCCACCTGGCTGGTCCCACCGATGGCCTTGGGCCGTCTGCAGTCGAACGACCCGGCGAAGGCGAGGCTTCTTGCCGAACGCTACGGGCGATGCACTGCTGACCAGGCCCGCCGATGCGGACTCAATTGGGTGCTGGCGCCGGTTTGCGATGTCAACAGCAACCCGGCCAATCCAGTGATCAATGTGAGGGCTTGGGGCCAGGTTCCTGAAGCCACCGCTGCGCTGGCTGAAGCATTCCAGCGCGGCCTTCAGGCCGGAGGCGTTCTTGGTTGCGCCAAACATTTCCCTGGGCACGGGGACACAGCCCAGGATTCCCATCTGGAGCTGCCGATACTGAAGCATTCGCGGGAGCGGCTCGATCAAATCGAACTGAGGCCGTTCCGTCAGCTCATCGCTGCAGGGGTGGACAGCGTAATGACCGCGCATTTGATGATTCCATCCCTTGATGCCGATCGGCCCGCAACCCTGTCTCCCAGGGTGCTGACCGACCTGCTCAGAGATTCTCTTGATTTCCAAGGACTCATCGTCACCGATGCCCTGGTGATGGAAGCGATCACAGGCCTGGTTGGTCCTGGGGAGGCTGCAGTGCAGGCCTTCGAAGCCGGGGCGGACCTGATCCTGATGCCCGCCGATGCAGACAAAGCCATTGACGCTGTCTGCGCAGCTCTCGACAGCGGGCGCATCCCCTGCCTACGCCTCGAGCAGTCTCTGCAGAGACGTCGGGACGCTCTGCAACGCTGCAGCGGGGACCAAGCCAGGCCCGAAGGCGCTTCAGCGCCTGACGCGGGAGAAACCACAAACGAGCATCAGCTCGCCCTCGAGTTGGTGAGCACCACCCTCGAACGACAGGGAGCGACTCCGGTGCATCCACCCGCTGATGGCGGTGTGACCCTGATCCGCGTGGATGGAGTGCTGAGCTGCCCATTCCTGCGCCCTGATGCTCCGGCCATCGTCTGGCCCGCCAGCCGCGGATTCAGGCCGATCATCTGCCATGACCTCGGGATCAGCCCCTGGCATGAACCTCCACAGGAAGACAATCCTTTGGCCCTGGATCGCCTGGATGACGGACCGGTTTTGCTGCAGCTGTTTCTGCGCGGCAACCCATTCCGCGCAGGCCGGGATCGTGATAATCCATGGCCGGCAGTCATCCGCCAGCTTCTGAGGCTGAACCGCCTGGCAGGGATGGCTGTGTATGGCTGCCCCTACCGATGGGAAAGCCTGCGAACGCTTCTGCCCGACACCATCCCCGCCGCCTACAGCCCTGGGCAGATGGCTGCTGCCCAGCAGATGCTGATGGTTCAGTTGCTTGGGGACGAGAACACGCTGGAGCTGGGGACCGAATTCACCGACTGAACGGCTCTAATCTCGGCGCCAGTGCGGGACGACATCATGCTCAGCCTCTCGATGATCGTCCGCGACGAAGCCGAGCGCATCGCTGCCTGCCTGAACTCGGTGAAAGGAATCGTCGACGAGATGGTTCTGCTCGACACCGGCTCAACGGACAACACCGTGGCGATGGCTGAAGCTGCCGGTGCCCGAGTGGAACGGATGGACTGGCCCGGGGACTTCGCACCAGCGAGAAACGCGGCACTCGAGCACGTGAAGGGGGACTGGGTGCTGGTGCTGGACGCCGATGAACGCCTGCGCGCAGAGGCCATCCCGGCAATCCGAGCACTGATGGCTCAACCGGATGTTCTGGTGATCAATCTGCTTCGCCACGAACTGGGAGCTGCCATGGCCCCGTATTCCAATGTGAGCCGGCTGTTCCGACGGGATCCTCGAATCCGCTGGAGTCGGCCTTATCACTCGATGATTGACGACAGCGTGACCGAGATCCTGCAGCAGGAACCGCATTGGCGGGTGGCGAACTGCGCTGAACCGGCGTTGCTGCACGACGGCTACCGCCCTGAGCTCCTGAACCAGAGTGACAAGGCCGAACGACTGCGTCTTTCGATGGAGCAGTGGTTGGAGGATCAGCCGGATGATCCCTATGCCTGCACCAAGCTCGGGGCACTGGAGGTGAGCAGTGGCAACCATGAGCGAGGCGTGAATCTCTTGCGCAAAGGGCTCGGGCAGCTTCCGGATGGAGCAGGAAGAACGGCTGAGCGCTATGAGTTGCTGCTCAATCTGGGGATCGCCTTGGCACCTGAGGATGCTGATGCAGCTGAGAGCTACTACAGGCAGGCGCTGGATCTGGCCTTGGATGTGCGTTTGAGCCTCGGTGCCCGGCTGAACCTGGCCGCCTTGCTGATGCAGGCCAATCAGCTGGATGAGGCGATTCAGCTCACCACCACAGCCTGCCAGCGTGCCCCTGAAGTAGCACTGGCCTGGTACAACCTCGGCCTGATGGAACGACGCCGGGGCGACCTCGCCGCATCCCTGCGCGCCTACGAGCGTTCACTCGAGCTCAATCCCGATCACGCGGAAAGCCACCAGAACTTCGCCGTCGCGCGACTGATGGGTGGCGATATCGACGGTGCGCGCGCCAGCTTCCGCGCAGCGATCGACAAGCTCCGTCAACAGAACCGTGCCAAGGAGGCCGGGGCTCTTCAGGCCCAGGTGAGCGGGATTGTGAAATTGGACGGGAGCGCGCAATGACCACTGACGAGGCCTCTCCGCTGCAGGGACGCACCGTGGTGATGACCCGAGCGGTGGAGCAGCAGAGTGAAGGCCGCCGACTGCTGGAAGCACTCGGGGCCAAGGTTCTCGATTTGCCGGCTCTGGAGATCGGCCCTCCGGATCACTGGGGCGCCCTCGACGATGCTCTGGCTGAATGGGACACCTTTCACTGGCTGATCGTCTCCAGCGCGAACGGAGTGGAAGCTGTGGAAGATCGGCTGCAGAAGCAGGGGCGGACCCTGGCCCATCGACCGGCAAGCCTCAAAATTGCAGCGGTGGGACGCAAGACCGCCAGACGCCTGGAGGAGCTGGGCTCAGAGGCGGATTTCGTGCCCCCCGAGTTTGTCGCCGACAGCCTGATCGAACACTTCCCGGTGTCTGGCTGGGGACTGCGCATCCTGCTGCCACGGGTCCAGAGCGGCGGCCGCACCGTTCTGGCGGAAGCTTTCGGTGAAGCCGGCGCACGGGTTGTGGAGGTGCCGGCTTACGAGTCCCGCTGTCCGGAGGCGATCCCAGCAGCAACGCTGGATGCCTTGCGAGCCGGGTCAGTGGATGCGATCTGTTTCACCAGCGGCAAAACGGTGCTGCACACCACACATCTGCTGGCACAGAGCATGGGGGAGGAGGAGGCGACAACCCAGCTCCAACGGGCTGCCGTGGTGTCGATCGGTCCGCAGACCAGTGAACGGTGCCGCAAGCTGCTGGGCCGTGTGGACCAGGAAGCCCATCCCCATGATCTCGAGGGCCTGGTGATGGCTTGTGTTCAGGCAATGCAGAACGGAGATTCTGTTTGACCGGCCACCGAAACAGTGAGGCAGCCGCGGCGCAGGTCGATGGCCTGCACCACCCATCCCACGGGGAGTAAAGCGCTCGAGTCGCCAGGGCAACGACCTCTCTCGCCGACACAGACCGGTCCGGATCCTTCCGCTGTGGTCACCAGCGCACGACGCCGACCACCGACTGCGAGCACCCCTTGAACCTGGAGCACAAGGCTCGGCTGTTGATCAGCATCGGATGCACTGGGCGCAGGAGCCGTTATTGAACCAGCAGAAGCCACAGGAGCAAAGGGATCAGGGCGGCCATCGGGAACGGCGCTGAGCACCTGCTCAAGACTGGGCAGGGGCACAAACGAGGAGGACGGGACGAGCCGATCAGGAGAAGTCTCGGAGGGTTCAGAGGCAACGTCTTCAACCTCAGGCGGCTTTAACCCAGGCGCAGCGTTCTGAGTTGAGTCACTGCCGCAAGCGCTGATCAGGATCCAGAGCAGTCCGGCCAAACTGACCCCTCGCACGAGAGCGCGCGAGAAGACCCATCTGGGACTTTGTTCAACCCCCGGATGCCTGTTCACGCTCAACCAAATCCCGGAAACGATCAAGATTTGCCTGAAGCTCCTTGGTAACAATCCCACCCAGGATGCTGGGTTCCATCAGTGGTGCCAAGACCCCGGGAAGCTCGTAGGTGACCGTGAGCTTCACAGCGGTGCGCTCCGGCTGCTCAACGTAGAAACGAACAGCGCCTTTGGTCGGCAGGCCACCGACGGATTCCCAGTGCAGTTGCTGAGCTTCAACGCGCTGGGTGATGCGTGCCTTCCAGTGGAAGCGAAACCCTTGGGCGGCAAGCGTCCAGTCGGTGAGTTCAGGATCATCAAGGGTTTTCACCGATTCAATCCAACGCATCCACTTAGGCATAGCCTCGAGATCGCTCCAGACAGCCCACACCCGGTCCACGGGAGCGTTGACCTCGGTGGTCACAGAATGTTCAAGCCAGCGTCCCATGGGTTCAGGCGACTGCAGTATTTGTGGCCAGCCGGGCTGGCTTCCTGAGGATGGCAGCGGCAGCGAGATGTCCGCTCATCGTGGCTCCCTCCATGGAATCGATGTAGTCCTGACGGGTGTAGCTGCCGGCCAAAAAGAAGTTGCTTACCGGAGTGCTCTGGTCAGGTCTGTAAGGCTCCATACCAGGAGCTTCGCGGTAGAGCGACTGAGCGAGTTTCACCACGTTGCTCCAGGTGAGCTTGAGGTTCCGCGCTGATGGAAACAGGTTTCTGACCTGCTGGTCGGTATGAGCAACGATCTCATCCACGGACTTTGGGATCCAAGGATCACCGGGGGTCAGAACGCATTGCAATAGGGATCCCATCCCCTCCTTGCGGTAGTCCTCAGGGCTCGCCAACGCCAGATCGGCGAAACAACTGAAATCAGCATCGGCTGTGTAGAGGAGATTGTTGAGCCCAGCAGGCTGGGACACATCCCGGCGACGCTCTTCGTGGGACTCTCCAAGCTCAGTGACCCAGCCGTCATAGCGCAATTGCACCGTGGCGACTGGAACGGCCTCGAGCTTGTGGATCGCCTCGAATTGGGGAAAGCGCCGCCAAGCCTCAGGCAGCAAGCGCTGAATTCCTGGCACATCACAGGCAGCCAAGTAGGCATCGGCCTCGATCCGCACATCACCCTCAGGGGTACCAAGCTGCAGGCTGGTGACCTCCGGGAGATCCCCTTCCGTGAAATGCACCTGCTTCACTCGGTGGCGCAAATGCAGCTTGCCGCCGCGCTCCTGGATGTAGTCAAGGATCGGACCGGTGAGCCAACGGTGAGGAGAGCCTTTGAGCAGGTTCAGCTTGGAGGCTTCTGTCTTGGCGGCGAACATCATGAAGATGGTGAGCATGCAACGAGCAGAGATGGCCTCACAGTCGATGAAACCGAGGGCATAGGCGATGGGATTCCACATGCGACGGATGCTTTCCGGACTGCCGCCATGCCCGACAAACCAGTCTTGGAAGCTCATGGAATCCAAGGCGCGGATCGTGCGCATCGCCCCTTCGTAATCGACAAGGCCACGCACGATTGGGCTGGTTCCCAGGGCGAGGGCATTTCGGAGCTTGTCGATCCAACTCAGCTGTGGGGTCGTGAAGAAGGCCTTGAGGCCGTTGAAGGGTGCACCGATCGGAAAGCGAAAATCCAGCTCCCGCAGATCTCCACCCTGGTTCACAAACAGATGGGTGTGTTGCTTCGGCAGCAGATTCTCGAAGGCACCCACCTTGCGCATCAGCGCAAAGAGATTGGCGTAGTTGAAGAAGAACACATGCAACCCCATCTCAATGTGGTTGCCGCCGTCATCCACCCAGCTGCCTACCTTGCCGCCCATGAAGGGACGAGCCTCATAGAGATTGACCTCATGACCGGCATCGACCAGATCCACAGCAGCGGAGAGGCCGGCGAGACCGGAACCGACGATCGCGACCCGCACATGATCTGCACAACTGAAGCGACTCTATGTATGAGCCTCCATAGAGTGAGGGAACCAGCCTGTGTTTCCCATGACCCCCACCCCAAGCACTGCGCCGGCGCACACCGCGAAAGACGGCAAGGGGATCCTGATCACGGAACCGGCCATGCAGCAGTTGGCCAAGCTCTGCGGCGAACAGGGTGACAACCAAGTGCTGCGGGTGGGCGTGCGATCCGGCGGATGCAGTGGCATGAGCTACACGATGGATTTCGTGCCGGCTTCAGACACCCAGAGCGATGACGAAAGCTATGAGTACGCGGCCTCTGATGGCCAGAGCTTCCGAGTGATCTGCGACCCGAAAAGCCTGCTTTATATCTACGGAATGCAGCTCGACTTCAGCACAGCGCTGATCGGTGGCGGCTTCAATTTCACCAACCCCAACGCCACGCAGACCTGTGGCTGCGGCAGCTCCTTTGCCGTATGAACAGAACCCTTTCCATGGCCCGCTATGGGAATCTGAAGAGATTGCTGTCTCGGTTGATCATCCATGGATGCCACTCAGGACTCCCTGTTCCAGCAGGCGATGGCCCGCTACCAGGACGGAGTGCCTGCTGAAGATCTTCTTGGAGATTTCGAGACGATCACCGCCGCAGCGCCAAGACAATCGGCTGGCTGGACCTGCCTGACCTGGCTTCAGCTGCTGTGTGATCAGCCAGACGACGCCCTGCGATCGGGACGGATGGCGATCAAGCTCAATCCCCAGGACCCGCAGGCGCGCATCAACCTCTGCCTGGCCATGCTTGAGACCAAAGCCAAAGGTGTCCGCGACCACATCGAAGTGGTTCAGCAGGTTCTAGCTGTGGCGCCCGAGGTGGCTGGTGATCTGCGCGAATCGATCGATGATGGACTTCGGCGACGCCCGGAGTGGCCTGCCCTCTTGAAAGTGAAGGCGTGGCTGGAGCTCTGAGGTGAGCCGCCTGCTCCTGCTGAGCAACGGTCACGGCGAAGATCTGTCTGGATCACTGCTGGCCAAGGCACTGGCAAACCGGGGGCACACCGTGGAGGCCCTGCCCCTGGTGGGACGTGGTCAGCCCTACCGGGATGCTGGCATTGCCCTGATCGGCGGCACGCAGGAATTCAGTACAGGAGGCCTGGGTTACACCAGCCTGCGAGGGCGACTGACCGAGGTCATTCAAGGGCAGGTGGTTTATCTGCTGCGGAGGTTGATGCGGCTGCTGCGCATCGGCCATCGCTACGACCTCGTGGTCGTGGTCGGCGATGTGATTCCTGTGATGGCAGCCTGGCTGTGCCGGCGCCCCGTGGCCACTTATCTCGTGGCTTACTCCAGCCATTACGAGGGCCGCCTGCGTTTGCCGTGGCCATGTGCCTCTTGTCTGAAGAGCCGACGCTTCCGTGCCGTCTTCAGCAGGGATCAGTGCACAGCCGATGATCTCAGTGATCAGCTGAGACGTGTGGTGCACTTTCTCGGCAATCCCTTCATGGACCCGGTGCTGGCCGATACCAGGAGACTGCCAGCAGCGAGGCAGCGGATCGGCCTCCTGCCGGGGAGCCGCCGACCGGAGCTTGAGCAGAACCTTCATCTGCTTCTGCAGATGATCGAGCATTTGCCCAAAGAGCTCTTCAGGGGGGAAGCGCTTGAGCTTGATCTGGCTCTCGTGGCCACCCTCGACGACCCATCCCTTCTCGCGCTGGTGCAACCGTGGGGTTGGGATCTGTCCGACGCGGTCGACGGTTCAGGGTTGCAGCTCCAGCGGGGGCACTGCAGCATCCATGTGCGACGCGGCCGATTCGCAGCCGTCTTGCACAGCTCGGATCTGTTGGTGTGCATGGCAGGAACTGCTGCAGAACAGGCGGTGGGACTGGCACGCCCCGTCCTGCAGCTCGCTGGCCAAGGCCCACAGTTCACCGCGGGATTTGCCGAAGCGCAGCGACGCCTGCTCGGCCCCACGGTGTTCTGCGCACCGGGCGAACCTGGGAAAACCGCCACCCTGGAAGCCTCGGCGAGGCTGGCCATCGATCTGCTCGAAAGGAGCCGCCTTGACCAGGATCTGCAGCGGCAATGTCAACAACAAGCCCTACAACGGCTTGGCTCTGCCGGAGGAGGCGCCAGGATGGCCCAAGCGATTTCCGACTTGGTGCAGTAACCGTCATGACCCCACCATTGCAAGAGCCCATCTGGAAGCGGTGGTTGGACCGCGTGTTGGTCATTGACGTGTTCCTGGTTCTGGGTGGTGCGGGCTGGTTCGCCTTGGCGATTTTAGGGAGCAGTCAAGGGGTTGAAGCCCCCATGCGTCAGTTTCAACGCCTCTGGGAGCCCCTGTTCACCCCAGCGATCGGTCTGTTGATCGCCTCCGCCCTTATTAACGGCTGCTGGAGCTGGTGGCAGCGGCGAGTGCAGCGTCAAGCGTCGGACAACAGAAACTGAACGCGAGCTCCTCCAACCGGTTGGAGCACACTCGCTGGCCATCCAACACCACTTGAGCACCATCGCCGAGCAGCAGCTGGAGAACGGGACCGGGGACCGGCAACAAACTGGGACGACCTAAGCAGCGTCCGAGCCCAGAAGCGAAGTCAGCCATCGAAACCGGCTCAGGTGCGACGGCATTGATCGCTCCAGCCCAGGAAGGCTGCTCTAGAGCACTCTGGATCATGCGACAGAGATCGTTGCGCTCGATCCAGCTCATCCATTGCTGACCCGACCCGATCGGTCCTCCGAATCCAGTCCGGAAGACTGGAAGCATCTTCGCGAGGGCACCGCCGTCGCAAGACAGCACAATGCCGATGCGCAACACAACCAGTCGAGTGGCGTCTGGCTTCGCCGCGGCCGTTTTTTCCCAGCGCTGGCAGAGACCCGCCAGAAAATCGGAACCGGGAGCACTGCTCTCCTCGAACCGGGCATTCGCACTGGTGCCGAAATAGCCAACTGCCGATGCGTTCACGAGAACGGAGGGAGGTGTGTCGAGCGCAACCATCGCGTCAACGAGACAACGAGTGGTCTCCAGTCGGCTGGATTCGAGTAGGCGCAGATGCTGGGGAGTCCAGCGCTGTTCTGCGATCGGCTCACCAGCCAGATTCACCACCCCATCACAGGCTGAAAGAGCCTGAGTCAGCGCTGCTGAGGAAGCCCAGCTGGAGGGTGCGGATGGGTCGGCCTGAATCCAGTGCAGCTGAGGGGCGATTCCATCGGGCAGACCAACCGCGGAGGCTGATCGTCGACTCACAACAGTGAGTTGATGGCCAGCTTCATGCAGGAGAGGGATCAGCCCACGCCCGACCAAGCCTGTGCATCCGATCAGCAGGAGACGCATGGGAGGTGAGCGCGAAGAAACGGTGCTCGACGTTAGGCAGCCGATGACGGATCAGCGCCTGGATCCGGAAGGGTGAGATTCATGCGCCGGGCAAGGGGCACCAGAGCGAAGCCCTGAATGAACAGGCCGTAGAGCACCACCGCCAAAGCCAGGGGAGGCATCAACACGCCCCAGCTCACCCCCGAAGACCAGGCATTGATGGCCAAGGCGATCGGGACGGCCCCGCGAAGACCAGCCCAGCAGACGAAAATGCGCTCACCAGGACTGAAGGGGGTTCGCCACAACAAAAGGTGCACCATCACCAGCCTCACAAGCTGCATCACCAGAAAAAGCAGAAGGGCCATCCCCGCCGCATACACCACATCCTGGGGAGCGACGACCAGTCCCATGCAAAGGAACAGGAGCAGCTCAGCCATTTTGGCGTAGCTCGAATGCGCTTTCTCCAGAACCGCCTGATCCAGACTGTCGCTATTGCCCAGCACCAGCCCTGCCACGTAAGCCGCCAACAGCGGGCTGCCTCCCAGCAGAGACGTGCCACCGCTGAGCACCATCAGGAGCGCCAGGCTCACCACAGGCAGCATCGAGGCCTGGTTAAGGCCCATGCGGGTGCCGAGGAGCTGAACGGTGAGGCTTCCACCCAGGAAGCCAATCAGGATTCCGAGCAGAAACTGACGCACCAGATCGGTCACCAGCACACCAGCACCGACGCCGTCTCCGCCCACTAGTGCGAGGGCAAGACCGGCCAGCACCACGGCCATCGGGTCATTGAAGCCCGATTCGCATTCGATCAGATCCATCAGCGGCTGTGGCAGTCGCCCCTGCAGGGGTCTCAGGAGTGCCAGCACCGCCGACGCATCCGTGCTGGCCACCATGGCGCCGATAAAAAGATTGCGCGGCACAATCTGCGTGAGGGCTGCTCCGCCTCGGGCCAGATCAAAGCTGATCCCCACGGCGGTGATCAACGCGGCCGTGATCAACACACCAATGGTGGCCAAGCGCGCAGCTGGCCGAATCACCCCTCGAACTTCTGACCAATTGGTCGTCAATCCCCCGAAGAAGAGGACGAGAACCAGCGATGACTGGGTGATCTGCTGGGCATTGTCCAGGCTCAGCAGCGTCAGCTCGCGAGTGCTGGATACATCCACCTGGTTGTTGATCAGCAGACCGAGCAGAAGCACCATGAGGATTCCCGGCACCCGCACCCGCGCCGCCAGATCATCCAGAAGCACCGACACGAGTAGGAGACCACCGAAGGCCACCAGATAAGTCGAAAGGCCGTTATCCAAATGGAAGGCAGGCGTTGCGTGTAATGGTTCTAGCCTGATGAATAGAAACCGACCCGTGATGGCCGAGACACCGTCGAGCCCAGCTCCAGCCACGAAAGCCCCGCCAGCACTGAAGAAAGGTGCTCTGGTGCGCGTGAACAAGTCGGCTTATGAGGGCAGCACGGAAGCCGGTGCCAGTGATCCCCATCCACCGGCCTACATCTTCGAAGGGCCCGGAGAACTGCTCGTAGTGAAAGGGACCTACGGCCAGGTGCGTTGGCGCAGACCCGTCCCCGACGTGTGGCTGCGGATGGATCAGCTCGAAGCGTTCTCCTGAGTTTCGAGCGATTCCTCAACCAGACGAATGGCCTCGGGAAGGATTTCAACAGCCTCCGGAATCCGCCAGATTGCGCCTGACAGCACCGAAGCTGCAGCATCCAATCCCCTCAGAACGGGCTGGTTGCCAAGCCGTTCACCAGCGGCCGCCGCTACAGCGGCGGCCTTGCCTGGGTCCCACCCAGCCAGCAGCACCACCGCTCGAAAAGCGCTTGGCCAAGCGTTGTTCGGAAGTCGCTGTTCCAATCCCGCAAACTGTCTGGATGCCTCCAGCGGGCGATTGGCCAGCACGGCCAACAACGCCAGTGTCCACCTGGCCTGACGATCCTCAGGATCAGCGTTGAGCCTGGTGAGGGCCGCCTCGCGCGTCGGACCCCTGTAAAGGAAATGGCCATCGAGCATGTGTTCGATCGCCACGCTGCTGAAGATCGGCTCCAGTCCAGAAGGACCCTTCTCAAGCGCTGAGGCCAACGCGGGGAAGCGCTGATCGAACCCTGGCAAGGCAGGGACATCAGCACGCCGACTCCACAGGGAATAGCTGCCCCCTCCTGGACGGGGGAAGGTCTCCACACGCTCGAAGACCCCGGCCTCCCGAACGGCGCGATCAAGCCTGCGGGCCGCCTTGCGCACGGATCCCTGATCCCCCTCCGCCAGCAGCACCAGCTCGGCATGATCCAGCACCGGCTGCACGTGATCGAGGCTTCCACCAAGCTGACGCCCGACCAGCTGGCCTCCATTCCGGCGCCCGTAGTAGCTGACGTTGTGCTGATTCAGATCAGGGGTGCTCGGCACCACGATCAGGGTGCCGGGCGCAGCGCCTGGCACTCCGCCTCCGGCACGCTGCACGATCGATTCCAAGGGGCCTTGATGACGGTTCTGCAACCGTGCCGACTGCTGCATCCAGCCGTGGGTGGCAGCGGCCAGCCCTCCTGCGGCCAGGGCTAAACCCGGCAACCAGCGCGCGTGCACAGGCCAGCGACGCCGGATCCAGAGCCCCCACTGCAACCAGCCCCGGCTCAACAACAACAGTAGAAGTGGCAGCAACGGAGCGATGTAGCGGGAATCCTTATTCGGGCTCAGGTTGGTGAACAGCCAGCCCAGCACCAACATCCCCACCAACCAGACCCAGCCTTGGCGACGGTCGGCCCCATCCCGGGGCGGCGCCACCAGACCGCACAGCCATTGCTGAAGCAAGAGCACCAAACCTGATAAACCGACCAGCAGCAACACCCAGCCGACCTGATCCGGCAGCAGCCGGGGGTACCAGAGCCAACCGACCAGGGTCAACACGCCGGGATCACCCTCGAGGGCCGCCGACTCGATCACGGCGCGGTTGGTCCCTCCAAGGGTGGTGATCCAGTTGTGGCGCAGCCAGGGCAGGAGACTGAGGGCAACCAAAGTCAGGCCCACCGCCAGCTGCGCCTGGCGACGGACACCTGAACGCAGGGCAACCACCACAGCCCAGGCGCAGGCAGGAATCAGTACGAGCAGGGCACTCTGTTTCACGAGCAAGGCCGCTGACACCGCCAGAGCAGCAGCGAAGGCCTGCCACCAGGAGGACTGCCGATGGGGTTCGAGCCAACACCCCAGGCGCCACAACGCCAGGGTCACGCATGCGGTAAGGGGTAATTCCAGCAGGTAGTCGGTGCGCAACTCCAGGAGCATTGGCGCCAGTGAGACGACGGCAGCAGCCAGCAGCGCGAATGGCCGGGCCAGACGCTGCGGAGAACGAAGATTCAACGCCCAACCCGCCGTGGCCCAAAGAAGCAGTCCATTCCAAAAACTGAGACTCCAGGCAGCCTGCGCCGGTGCATCGCCACTGACCGCGATCACAGCACCGTTGATCAAAGAGCCGAGAGGCGGAATTTTCGGAGAGAGGTCGAGCAGAGCCTGCCATCCTTGCCAGCCGCCTCCCGGGAGCAGACCAAGCGCCCGACCATGATCCAGAGCACTGTTGAGATAGTCCGCCTGATCCCAGGCGGGCAAGCCACCGTGGCGCGTCCACCACAGCCGATCCGCAGCCGTGGCCAGCACCCAGATCAACAGCAGCAGCGCCCGAAACGCTCCCGCTGCCATCAGCTGATCTCCAGCCTTCGACGTTCGTCTTGGAGACGCTTGCGACGTTGCTTGGCTTCGCGCATCATCTCGCGTCCATCGTGGAGATAACTGTCCACGTAGCCCATCGTGTAGCGCTCAAGCTCCGCCACCGCATCCTCCACCTGAGACAGACAGTGATAAACACTCAGGCCGAAACCACGAGCCGAAGCGGGGGTTCGGATGGATTGAAACAGAGTTTTGACCTTATCGAGCCGGCTCCTGCTCTGTTCGAGATAAGCGCAGAACGCCTCCATCAGGGCATCGTCGTAGGGATCAGCGGATAAGGCGCGGAGTTCGGCCACGAAGGGATTGATCACCTGGCCGAGCAAGCGGTCAATCGGGGCATAGACCTTCTTCAACCACGTGGCCAGATCCTGATCAGCATGACTGGAACGACCGCTGGCCCGCTTTGCCGCCTGACTGGCACGGGCATTGCGAGCCCCACGCGCCCGTGCCTCATCCCTTGCCGCTATCGCAGACCCGCTGCTCCTGTCGAAGACTCGGCGACTTTCGGGATCCCCAAGTTGTTCCCAGGCGGCATTCAGCGCCAGAATCCGCTCCTCGGTTCCACCCGCATCGGGGTGGTGCTGCTTCACCAAGCGCCTGTAGGCGGCCTTGAGTTCAGCCTGGGTCGCCGAAGGACACACCTCGAGCACGGCATAGGGATCCAGACCGTCAGGCATCAGGATCACCTGCTGCGCTGAACATCGGTGTGGAAAGGTAGCGCTCACCAAAGCTGGCCAGGATCACCACAATGCGCCGTCCCTCCATCGCCGGACGCTGCCCGATCTGAAGAGCAGCAGCGACGACGGCACCGCTGCTAACGCCGCAAAGCAGCCCCTCTTCACGAGCGAGACGCCGACCAACCTCCATGGCCTCATCGTCGCTCACCGCGATGACCTCATCGATCAGATCCATATCCAAGACAGGAGGAATGAATCCAGCGCCGATTCCCTGAAGACGATGCGGTCCGGCGACGCCGCCGCCCAGCACCGGACTGGCGGCCGGCTCCACGGCGACCACCCGAAGCTTTGGGAGTCGACTCTTGAGGACCCGGGCACAACCTGTGATGGTGCCCCCGGTGCCGACCCCGGCCACGAGTCCATCCAAGGCACCATCTGTATCCGCCCAGATCTCCTCCGCCGTTGATGCAGCATGCACCGCAGGATTAGCGGGATTATCGAACTGCTGAAGCAGATAGGCCCCGGGGATCTCCTGCACGAGTTCCCGGGCCCGTTCGATCGCCCCTTGCATGCCCTGCTCACCAGGTGTGAGCTGAAGCTCAGCGCCATAGGCTCTGAGCATCGCCCTACGTTCGGTGCTCATGGTGTCGGGCATCGTGAGGATCAACCGGTATCCGCGAGCCGCGGCCACCATCGCCAAGGCAATTCCGGTGTTGCCACTGGTGGGTTCCACCAGAACGGTCCGCTCCGCTGCAATCGTGCCGTCGTTCTCTGCGGCTTCCACCATGGCGCCGGCAATCCGATCCTTCACCGACGCCGTGGGATTGAAACTCTCCAACTTGGCCACGATGTCGGCCGTGCATCCCCAGGCCTGAGGCAGGCGGTTGAGCCGAACCATTGGAGTTCTCCCCACCAGGGTTGTGATGTTTGGGGCAATCGCCATACGAATCCGTCGGTTCGGGCTCCGTTACACCCATCCAATCATCAGAAGACAGAAGCAGCGATCGGTTTGATCATTGATAACAAAAAACCCCCTCGCAATGAGGGGGTTGAAGTGTGCGTAAAGAGTTAAATATGCGAGCGAAAGATTTCCAAGGAGTTCGATTGAACGAACTCCAGGAATGGCTCTTATGCCAGATCAGAACTTGAAGGTGGTCTGAATCAGGCCGCCGAACACGTTGAACTGACCGTCATAACCAGTGCCATCAACCTTAAGGTTCCGGGTGTTCTGGCCCATCGGGCGAGACAGATAAAACAGAGCAGGGGTAACAGCGATATTGTCAGTCACCTGGAAGTTGTAGTACAACTCGAAAGCATAGTTGCCGTCAGAAGGTGTATCACTACCTTTGAGGGCTGTGGCGAAGGTGGGCTGACCAAAGGCGAAACCGAGATCATTTCCTTTCAGGAAGACATCGGCCCAACGCAAGCCCGTGAACCAACTTTGGGATGTGGTATAGGTACCATCCAAAATGTTGTCGCCTGAGATGTTATTGAGCGCCCAACCGACGGAAATCGAAGGGATAAAACTAGGATTTTCCGGCTGCCAGTAGGCATTCAACGCGTAGCTGTTGGATGAACGGGAATCATCACCAGGCTGGCAATTCAGATTGAAATTACCGTTCTGAACAAACGAAGTGGAGCGACGGAAGGCTGAACGGCACTGACCATAGCGGTAAGCGAAGGCAGCTCCATATTGACCATTGCCCCAACCCAGCTGAGCCAGGAGATTGGCACGGGAGTTGTCAGTCGCGAATCCACCCGTGGAGGAATCCGAGTTGTTCCCTTCACCATCATCAGCAACGTAGTTGACGCTGACACTGAAGGCAGGATCGCCTTTGTCGACCTTCTGCTTCCAATAAGCAGCAAGCAGCTGACCAGTTTCTTTGTTGTAGACACCTGGCACACCGGCAACAGCAAAGTAATCAAGGATCTTTGCGCCACCCTTGTTGTACTTCGAAGGCCACATCGCAAGAGACTCAGTATTACGAGCCAGCGCACCAACGATGAACGTGAACTCTTCGCCTACGGGGAACTTGTAATACAGACGGTCAATCGTGACGCTGTTTTCTGTGCTGCTAGCGATATCGAGGGCTGTCAGGTTGACACCATCACCACCGAAAGCATTGTTATCAAAGTTGCCAGTACGCAGACGGGTGAACAGCTTGTCCTTACCCGTGAAGCTGGTGTTCAGAGACAGACGCTGGTCGTAGTTGAAGGTGAAAGCCCCGTATTCCCTGTTGTAGGCATCGGCACCACCAAGGCCTGCACGGCTGAATGATTCTCCAGCAACGCTGTCACCACCTGCGATCACACCACCAGTCACGAAGGTGGTCTGACCCTTCAGCTTGGTGGTGGTAGAGAACTGAGTCGCTTCCAGTTCACCCACGCGGGCTTCAAGACCGTCCACACGGCCCTTGAGGATGGCGAGTTCCTTTTCGAACTCCTTCATCAGGCGCTTCAGCTCGTCGGTCACTTCAGTGACGCGGTCGAGACAGGCATTCAGCAGGGCAGCCGCTTCAAAGCGGGTCATGGCCCGGTTGCCACGGTAGGTGCCGTTGGGGTAGCCAGCCACGCAGCCGTAGCGCTCGATCAGGTTGCTCAGTGCCTGATATGCCCAGTCGGTGGGGTACACATCGGAAAACTGAGTGATGCTGGTGACCTGCTCACCGGAAGCGGCGTAATCAGACACACCGTCGATGTTGAGCTCAGTGGCATTGACAGCCATTGGAGCCAGCAGGCCCAGGGCGGCAGGAGCCACCAAAAGGCGTTGGAACAATTTCATGAAAACCTCACACCAAAAAAGAGGATTTACGCGGAGTACGCGCAGACCGCAAACTACTCGCAATTCACTTTCAGCAGCGTTAAGTACTGATCAAGACCTGTTGATCTTTCATACAAAAGCCCCCCGCAACAGCGAAGGGCTTGAAAGGTGAGGAGTGAAGCCCCGAAACGGGGCTCATGGGCATCTTCAATCAGAAAGTGAAGGTGGTCTTGATCAGACCGCCGAAGTTATTGAAGGTGTCATCCTTCTCGTTGACGATACGGAAGATGTAGCCCTGGGGAGCACTCAGGTAGAACAGCGCAGGAGTCACAGAGATGTTGTCGGTGACTTGGAACTTGTACCACCACTCCCAGGCGTAGTTACCGTCTCCGACCCAGTCAGTGCCCAGAGCATCTTTACCAGCACTGGTGAAGTCTGCTGCGGTCACGAATGTGGCCTGACCGACGGCCATACCAGCAGAGTTGCCCTTCAGGAAGACATCAGACCACTGAAGGCCCACATACCAGGACTGGGACGTGGAGCTCTTCGTGAGTCCGTCGACGCCAGCATTGTCATTCAGACCCCAACCAGTGCTGATGCTGGGAATCCAGCTGGACTCCTCAGGAGACCAATAAGCACTGATACCAACTGAGTTGTTGGCACCACCAGTTTGAAGAAGGTTGGCGGTAGGAGTGCCGTTGCCGGAATAGAGGCCGACACCGTTATCGCCGGAAGCATAGTTGTACGCAGCAGCAATACCCCAATTGTCAGCGGTGTAGGCAACCTGAACAGTTCCGTTAGAACCGGAACAATCAGTACCGATACCACCAGTCGTATCGTCGCAGGGATTGAAAGGATCTCCAGTTCCCGAAGCGGAATTTTGGCCATTAATGCTGACGTAGTTAGCACTAATGCTGAAACCGTCGTTACTCCAGCTAAGGCCAGCACCTGCACCCAGAGAGAGGTTGTAGGTACCTGGGGCACCTGCGTAGGTGAAGATGTCGAGGATCGTGTCAGCGGGATAAGCGCTAGGCCACACAGCCAGCATGTCGTCCTGACGAACGCGAGCACCGACGGTTGCGGTGAAGCTGCTGCCGATGGGGAACTGATAGAAGACCCGGTCAATACCAACGCTGTTCGCGCCGGAAGGCTCTTCGAAGGCGACCTCCATGGCAGTCAGGCCGTTGCCAAACACGGAGTTACCGAAATTGCCACTACGCAGGCGAGTCCGGAGCAAGTCCTTACCAGTGAAGCTGGTGTCGAGTGCCAGACGCAAGTCGTAGTTGAACGTTACGGCACCAAAGGACTGGTTGTAATCGTCAGCCGCAGAACTGACGCTGCTACCTGCAGTAGATGCACCAGTCACGAAGGTGGTCTGACCCTTCAGCTTGGTGGTGGTGGAGAACTGAGTCGCTTCCAGTTCACCCACGCGGGCTTCAAGACCGTCCACACGGCCCTTGAGGATGGCGAGTTCCTTTTCGAACTCCTTCATCAGGCGCTTCAGCTCGTCGGTCACTTCAGTGACGCGGTCGAGACAGGCATTCAGCAGGGCAGCCGCTTCAAAGCGGGTCATGGCCCGGTTGCCACGGTAGGTGCCGTTGGGGTAGCCAGCCACGCAGCCGTAGCGCTCGATCAGGTTGCTCAGTGCCTGATATGCCCAGTCGGTGGGGTACACATCGGAAAACTGAGTGATGCTGGTGACCTGCTCACCGGAAGCGGCGTAATCAGACACACCGTCGATGTTGAGCTCAGTGGCATTGACAGCCATTGGAGCCAGCAGGCCCAGGGCGGCAGGAGCCACCAAAAGGCGTTGGAACAATTTCATGAAAACCTCACACCAAAAAAGAGGGTTTACGCACAAGGCGTGAGGTAAATCTGGCCGCTAACCGGAGCTTAACCAGAGAGCCTGTGACGGTACGCGGTTTGGATACTTCTCAGAGGGTCCTTTTTTCGCCCTTAACCGCATTAGTTGATACAAAAAAGAGCGTTGCGCCCTAACACGCGCCCAGTGCAGAGTGACGGTCAGACGTTGCCGAAGCATTCAATCCATTGGACGTAAACCACGGTCAACGAATCGATTGCCGCGGACGATTCAACCTCCCCGTGCTGGCAGCGATCCTGTTTGCCCTTGTGACGCTCGGGTTGCAGCTGTGGAAGTCCTGGGTCCTGCTCGCTGGATACGACCAGGGAATTTTCCAACAGGTGGCATGGAACAGCCTGCATGGCCATTGGTTTGAGAGTTCCCTCTCCTCGCAGCTCTCCACCAACGTTGTTCATGCCGGTCAGCTCCCGTTCGTGGGATACGAACGGCTCGGACAGCACTTCACACCCACCCTGCTGCTCTGGGCACCGTTGCTTGCCGTCTTCGGTGCCGCTGCCCTTCCTGTTCTGCAGGTGGGCCTGATCACGGCTGCTGGGTTGGTGCTGCACCGTCTGGCTTCATCGCGTGTCCCGGCAAGAACGGCCAATTGGCTGGTGTACGCCTACTTCGCGGGAAATGCCTTAATTGGCCCCACCCTCGGCAACTTTTCCGATCTTTGTCAGCTTCCTCTAGCGGTGTTCGGCCTGATGCTTGGCTTGCTGGAACGCCGACGCCGCCTCATCTGGGTGGCTGCGGTGCTCATGCCACTCATCCGTGAAGACACTGGAGTGGTTCTCGTTGCCATCGGACTGTGGCTCCTGGTTCGATCCCGTCAACGGTGGTGCTTGGCTTTGGCGCTCATCGCCTGGGGTGCTGGATGGGCCATTGTTTCCACGAATGTGCTGATGCCACTGTTCTCCGACGACAACAGCAAACGCTTCATGGTGGAGAACTTCGGTCAGTACCTCGGAGCGGATCCGGAAAAGGGAAGCAGCAGTCTTGGGGTGATTGGGCGTGTGCTCAGCCAACCGGCATTGCTAGTGCAACAGCTGGTCGATCCACCCGACAAGACTCTTCTGTACTTGCTGGGTCATAGCCTCCCGTTCCTTTTCGTCCCCCTGATCAGTCCCGACACGTGGCTGCTGGCAGGACCCAGCTTGTTGGGGCTGTTTCTTGCCCAGGGAGCGAACGATCCCCTGTCAATCACCATTCGCTACACCTGGCTCGTGGTGCCGGGGTTTGCTTTAGGAACTCTGTTTTGGTGGGAACGTCGAAAGCAACCATCCCCAGGCCCACGCGTGCGTTTGGCCTGGGCAATAGCACTGGTCATTTCACTGTTATTCACGGTGACCAGCAATCCCAACCGCAGCCTTTCTTTTGTGATCCCAGACAGCATTCAGCCCTGGGTTTACAGCTCTCCTCTAGCCCAATGGCGCCATGGACAGGCCGCGCGGGAGGTCTTGTCCTCCATCCCCGAAAACGCCAGTGTCAGCGCTAACACCAATCTTGTGCCCCTGCTGGCACGCAGGGAAGCGGCCGTACGTTATCCCTACAGCACTCGTTACATCGACAGAAATCAAGTGGAGCGCTCCGTTGAATGGATCGCTGTCGATCTCGACTGGCTGGAGCGCTACGGGATTGCTTTCCGGGGAGACTGGAAAGCCCTCAGACGCATCCGGCAAGACCTGCTAGGGCAACTTGACAGCTTCAAAGTTCAAGCCATCAGCGATGGCATTGTCGTGTTGCAACGAAATGGAGCGGTGCAACCAAAACTGCAACAAGCCTTGCGCGATCGCCTGCAAAAGCCCTTACCGACAGATCCGCGCAACTTGTAATCCATCCCTAAAACGATGCCCCCAACCGGTTGTCCGGCTGGGGGCTCTCGCCGGGTCCGCTCTGTCGCGAAACCGATTGATCAGTCAGAAGGTGCCGTCAGCCGGCGTTCTCCGCGATCAGCAGACCCTGGATGCAAGAACTGGAACTCATGGACACCTCCTCCAATGGATTGATGAACGCCGGTGATGCATTCGATGCTGTAACGACATCCGAGGATGGAGTTACAGCATCACACCACTGCGATCTGAACACTTGAACCATAACGGAACTCATCTGTTCTTGAAAGGCAGACCTGCACTTGCTCTCTGGCTTTTGACCCTCTGCCTCTGGCTGCCCTGGCTAGGCAATCAGCCCTTGCGGGACTGGGATGAAGGCCTTGTGGCCACTGTGGCGCGATCCACTTGGCAGCAAGTTGTTCAAGGACGACATCTTCTTGATGGATTAATTGCCTACAAGTGGGAGGGGGCCTACCTCAACAAACCGCCGGGCTTGCATTGGCTGATCGGAGGGGCTGTCCAAAACTTCGGGGAAAAGGACTGGGTTGTGCGTCTAGTGCCCTGCCTGCTCTCAAGCCTCGCCGTCCCCCTGATCTACTGGCTGCGTCGCAGCCTGAACCCGGAACCTGTATCGCCAAAGGAGCGGAAACAGCGCGACAGCAGCGCACTGATGGCGGCGCTGATCTTGATGACTCTGCTGCCGATGGCACGCCACGGTCGGCTGGCGATGCTGGATGGCTCCCTCGTGAGTTGCTCCCTGCTGCTCTGGAGCGGCTGGATCGCCAGCAGAGATACCCGTTGGCATGCTCTGCTGGCGGGGTTGGGGGGCAGCGGCATTCTGCTGCTCAAACCACCGGCCTTGCTGGGATTTCTCCTGATCGCGCTGGCGATCAGCCTCTGGGAACGGCGGCCCTGGCGCACCTCGGCATTCGGCTGGTTCGGGCTTGGTCTGCTGCCTGGGATCGGATGGCATGGCTGGCACCTGCACCAGCGGGGTGCCAATGCCCTGGTGATGTGGGGCGGCCAGGGTCTGAGAAGGATCACCGAGGTGGTAGGAGAGAACCAGGGCGCTTGGGTGATGCCGATCACCGAAGTGATCGAGGGAGGCTGGCCCTGGTTGCTGCTCCTGCCCACCGGGTTGGCCTGGGCCTGGCGCCACCGGCATCAGAGCAGCGGTCGCTGGGAACTGGGACTGCTGATCGGCAGCGCCGCCCTAGTGCTGCCCCTGCGCACCCAGCTCCCCTGGTACAGCCATCTGCTTTGGCCCCCGATCGCCCTTCTCTGCGGCGAAGGCTTAGCCGAACTGCTGCAGACAGGCAAGCCACGCTGGCTGAGCTGGGGCTTCCAGCTTCTCGGTTTGTTCAGCCTTGTGCTGGCTGGGTTGGCCAGCTTTTTTGGTGAACCAATCCAGCTACCGATCGCCGCCCTCCTGCTCGCCGGGCTCGGGCTGCTGATCGGTGGCCCTGGCCTGCGTGGCCCCTCGCTCCGCACGCGTCACCGGGGCCTGGTGGCCGTGCTGATTGGCTGGGGGCTGGCCCTGCTGATGCTCTGGCAGAGCCAGCTCTGGCTCTGGGAACTGAACGAAAGCTGGGATCCCAGGCCCATCGCTGGCCTGATCCGCCAGCTTCCTAAGGATGCCGTGGTCATTCTCAAAGGCCCAACCCGACCGTCGCTGGGCTGGTATGGCGGACGGGAGTTACGTCGTTCCATCGACACAGGCGCCAACGAGCACTGGCGGGTCAGTCGACAGCAGGAGCCGGACTGCGAGCAGATCAGCTCCTCAAAGGATGGAGAATGGGCCCTCTGGCGTTGCCCCGCAACAGCTTGAAAAGCCACGGCCACGAACCAGCCACAAACCAGCCACAGCCGCGCCGCGCTCCGGCTCCACCCCACGCCGCACTTTGGCTTTGGTCTGTGCTGCTCGGTCTGCTTGCCTGGGGTGCTTCAGCCCTGCGCCACTGGCTGCTGCAAAGCAATGCCTACGACCTCGGGCTGTTTGATCAATGGGCCTGGCTGATCGGCTCAGGGCTAGACCCGATCTCCTCGATGGAGAACGTTCATGTGCTCGCTGATCACGGCGCCTGGATGTTCTATGGGTCGGGTCTGCTGTATTGGTTGCATCCATCGATTCATTGGCTACTCGCAAGCCAAGCTCTATCCCTCAGTCTTACTGCAATCCCTGTCTGGATGTTGGCAACTCAAGCCGGCCTATCCAGACGGCTCTGCTGGTTCAGCTGCCTGTTGTGGTGGCTTCAACCATTGGTTTTCAACGTCAATTTGTTTGATTTCCACCCGGAGACCTGGATCATGCCTGGGCTAGCGATGGCGATTTGGTGCCAACGCCAGCAGCGCATCGGAGTCTGGCTTTTGCTGCTGGCCTTGATGCTGGGATGCCGTGATGGCCTGGTTCTGGTCACCCTGGGACTCAGCCTCAGCTTGCTATTCCAACGGCGCTGGACATGGGCGATCGCAGGCACTGGACTCTCCGGCGCTTGGGTCCTTCTGCTGAGCCATTGGCTTTATCCATTGTTCCGAAATGGAGAAGGGCCAAAAGCCGCTGGTCGGATGTTTTCCCATCTCGGTGACAATTTCGGGGACATTCTGTTCACATTGATCAGCCGACCATGGCTTGCCGTCACGCACATCGACTTAGGCAGCGGCGCCTTTTATCTCATGGTCTTAATCCTTCCCACCCTTCCCTTCTGGAGAAGGAACTCCCTGGTGATTTTGAGCGCGGCAGTCCCACTATTGCTTGTCAATCTCAATGCTGAGGCATCATCTTATCGAACGCTGATTCACCATTACAGCCTTCCACTTGCCGTCCTGAGCGTCACCGCCGCAATTGACGGAATGTCCCTACAGCCAAGACGAACTTTCCCTCGGAACGGTGTAATTTGGGCGGTGAGCCTTTGGCTCGCATTAGCCAAACCATGGTTTTTCACGGGCCCCTATCTCGACAGAGTGCACATGATGGGGGATGCATACCAAGCCATCTCCAAGCTAACTCCAAACGATCGTGTCCTTACAACCAGTTACTTAGTGCCACAGATCAGCCAAAGGCAGCACGTTACCTTCGCCAAACGATCTCAGAGCGAGCAAGCCTTTAACAACGACTGGAACGTTTTCTTACTGAATCCAAACCATCCGGGTTGGGGGTCGAACAAGAGGATCCAGAAGCGCCTACTCAATGAGGCAGAGGAAAGGTATTGGACCTGCAAGAGTTGGGATTCTGGGCTGAAGTTTTGCCGCAAACCAAGCTCAACCTCATAGCGCCCCAACCATACCCATGGCCTGGCACTAGGCTTTTGATCGGATGAATCGAGACCTGCAAAGCAATGAATAAAGAAAGAATAAAACCAAAACACGACTACCGAAGACAGCAAAATCCAAAGACATTTAACAACAAGAAATAGCACCAACACAGGAAAATACTGGGACCAGACAATCAGCCGTCAACCAGCACCCTTCCGACACAAACGAACGTAATCATTGGGTTGACTACAACTCATTCCCGAAGCCTTTGCCCTCTCCAGCACCTGATTCATAGTGCGGCCGATCTTTGTCTTCCCAACCTCCTTAAGCCGCCCTCTGACATTAATCAAAGCTTTTTCACTCGGAAAAATAATGACATCAAAAGGCCATTTTACCTGATAGTCCTCTTTTTCGACTTGAGATATCTTTTCACGCCCGGCAAGATGGACGACATAATTCGAAGAAGCCAGAACTGACTCTTGAGAACCAATTCCAGAAACAACAGACTGAAAAGCAACTGCTTCTGGCAAGCGCGGCAGGTAACGGGATTTAAAATACATCACTCGCGAGTAACCCAAAAAGGCCACCAAGGAGAAGACTAAGGTGGCATTGAATACATTCTTCTGAATACGACGCGCCTTAACTGAGACTAACGGCAACGAATCAAGGCAACCAGCAATCAAAAAGGCTAATATTGGAATCGAGTAATGATGATTTAGCTCACGCTGAATGCCTGAATCGGAGATAACATTCACCAAGTAAACAGGGGCCGCACCAAGCAAACATGCCAACGCTGGCTTCCGCAGAAGAGCAAGGAAGGGAAGCGAGAGCCCTAAGGTATAGAGAAAAATACTCTCAGGAGAGGCAACACTAAAAACTATCCAAGGCCGCACAAGCAATGTCGCAAGCATCTCGAGTTTCGTATCACCCAAATAGCCCAAACGCATGGCAACATGATCTCCCCCTGCAGAAGAAAGATGCGTTGCCAAGAACCACCAAAAGATTGAAATTACAATTGAAATGAGCCCCCTCAGATACCTACCCTTTGTGAGCGCATACAAACCCAAGCCCAGCCCAAACAGTGCTTGGGCATTTTTCGCAAAAAGTGTAATTAATAGACAAAGATAATAGCGCCATCTTCGACCCTGAGTTACCTCATAAATAGCCACAATCATGAATGGAATCGTGAGGACATCTGGATGGAAGTCCCCTCTATTGACCAAAAAGCTATAAGGACAAAGAACGATTGCGCAGATTAATGCCCAGATGAGCCGAGCGTCAATCTGACGCTTGACAGCTAGAGACGCAGCAATGGCAGGAAGTGCCCCCAAAGCAATCGACTGCAAACCGATGAAGGTGAATGTAGAGGGAAAGACTTTATAAATGGCCCCCAAGGGAAGGAGAAGAAGCGAAAAATGGTCCTCCAACGGAGCAACCTGCCTCAAACTGCTAATCGCTGCAATCTTTCCTTCACCAATCAGCCAACTAAATTGCTCAAAAAGTCCAATATCCCAAACCTGAGTACCAAAAAGATAATGCTGAACAGCCGCCGTCGCGAACAGAATACTGGCATAAACGATCGAGACAACAAAAGCTGCATGCTCAATCGAAGAACCCTGCTTAAAACTGATAGCCATACTTCCCCCTATCAATCATAAACACCTCAAAGCCAAGTTTACGCCTTAGACTTTAACCCAGAAACACCACTCACATACCCAAGAAATCAGGCATGCAACCCTTTACTTACCAAAGCATTGAATGACTCTAAAGAGACCTGCCAATCGTCGCCATCATCCACTCTTAATTGAATAAGTACCATCTCAACATAGTCGCTAGTCAGAATTCCATTAATGCAGGCATCAATCAAAGCCGGATTCAGCCCTAGCGAACACCTATCGACAAACACCTCTCAAAGGCTCCGTTCCAATCAACGCCTGCTATTGAACATTAAAAAAGACCCCCTCACGGAGGCCTAAAGAAAAATAAATTGAAGATCAGAGGGCGTTGCCGCGTGGCAGAACCTCTTCAGGGAAGACGAAGTTTTCGTGCGGCTGGTCAGCCGGTGCCATCCAGGCACGCAGACCTTCATTGAGAAGGATGTTCTTGGTGTAGAAGGTCTCGAATTCGGGATCTTCTGCAGCGCGGATCTCCTGCGACACGAAGTCGTAGGCACGCAGGTTGAGGGCCAGGCCGATGATGCCGATGGAGCTGGTCCACAGGCCCATCACAGGCACAAACAGCATGAAGAAGTGCAGCCAGCGCTTGTTGGAGAAAGCGATTCCGAAAATCTGGCTCCAGAAGCGGTTGGCGGTGACCATCGAATAGGTCTCTTCTTCCTGAGTGGGCTCGAACGCCTTGAAGGTGTTGGCCTGCTCACCGTCCTCAAACAGGGTGTTTTCCACGGTGGCACCGTGAATGGCGCAAAGCAGTGCGCCGCCGAGGATGCCGGCCACGCCCATCATGTGGAAGGGATTCAGGGTCCAGTTGTGGAAGCCCTGGAGGAAGAGGAGGAAGCGGAAGATTGCGGCCACACCGAAGGAGGGCGCAAAGAACCAGCTGCTCTGACCGAGGGGGTACATCAGGAAGACACTGACAAACACCGCAATCGGGCCGGAGAAGGCGATGGCGTTGTAAGGACGGATGCCGACGAGACGAGCAATCTCGAACTGACGCAGCATGAAGCCGATCAGGGCGAAGGCACCGTGCAGAGCCACGAAGGCCCAGAGACCGCCGAGCTGACACCAGCGAACGAAGTCGCCTTGGGCTTCAGGGCCCCAGAGCAGCAGCAGGCTGTGTCCCATCGCATCAGCGGGGGTGGAGACAGCAGCGGTCAGGAAGTTGCAACCTTCCAGGTACGAGGAGGCAATGCCGTGGGTGTACCAGGAGGTAACAAAAGTGGTGCCTGTGAGCCAGCCACCGATGGCCAGGTAGGCCGTGGGAAAGAGAAGAATGCCGGACCAGCCGACAAAAACGAAGCGGTCGCGCTTGAGCCAGTCATCGAGGACGTCGAACCATCCCCGCTGAGGCGCGCGTCCTACAGCAATTGTCATGAGAGGAGCTTCATGAAGCTTTACGTGAAAAAGCCTAGTGGCCGTCGACGGTTCGTGGGCAAGAAAGCCGAACAACGGGGAAGACATGAGTAGAAATGCCCACACCTCGAGGAACGCGTTGATTGGCGAAGATGGTCCTATCTCTGGGATTGATTTGTGTACGTGATTGAGTTGGCTCTGCGCATGAGTCCAATGCCCGTATCCGTGCAACGAAAAGAGCAGGACTCAGCGGAGGCGCTGTACCAACAGGTGCGCTCGGCCCTTGAACAGGGTCAGCCACGCCTGCTGGAGCTCAGCTGCGAGAAAGTCGAGGGCAAACGCCTTAGCGTTCTCACGAGCGATCTGCTCGCCGTGCAGATCTACGAGAAGACCGCTGCCAGCGGCGGCACGAAGCGCCCGGGTTTCTCCTTCGAAGGCTGATCAGGATGAAAGCGGAGGCACACGCCGACTCCGACCGGGCAGCACTCTGCTTCGATCGGGTCAGCTTCTGCTGGCCCTGCGGGACTCAAGCTCTCGATCAATGCAGCGTGGAGATTCGGTCCCCTGGGCTTTGGATGCTGGTGGGCAGCAACGGCAGCGGCAAGAGCACGCTGTTCCGGATGATCTGCGGCCTGATCCATCCACAACGTGGAGAAGTGCGCTGCTCCTTACGACCTGCTCTGGTGTTTCAGAACCCAGACCATCAACTGCTGCTGCCGAGCTGCAGCAGCGAGCTTCTTCTCAATCTCCCTCCTCAGCTTTCGAGATCCAAGAAGTTGGAGAGGATTGAGGAGCTTCTTGAACAGGTGGGCCTGGCCGGAATGGGCGGCCGATCGATTCACACCCTTAGCGGAGGGCAGAAGCAGCGCCTCTCGATCGCGGGTGCTCTCGCCAGTGAAGCCAACCTACTTCTGCTCGACGAGCCGACCGCGCTGCTCGATTCCGCCAGCCAGACGACGATCCTTGCCACCGTTCAACAGCTTTGCCACCGCTCCAAAACCCCCCTGACCGCACTCTGGGTGACCCATCGACTGGGAGAGCTTGATCACGCCGATGGTGCCGCAAGGATGGAAAATGGACGCATCGGCCCCTGGAGAAGTGGCCCAGTCGTGAGGCAGGAGCTCGAGCCTCTTGCAGGACGGCGGGGCTGAGAGGTAAGTTCTCTTGGTCACATTCCTCGGTAGCTCAGCGGTAGAGCGGTCGACTGTTAATCGATTGGTCGCAGGTTCGAATCCCGCCCGGGGAGCTTTCACCACCACACACCACGGCCGAAGGTTCGTGGTGTTTTTTTATTTTTCAGATCTGCCGGCCCGGCACCCGATCAAATTCCCTCATTGATGGAAATTCATTAACAGACGGGGCAGGAAACCAAAGACTTCCTGAAGAGGCGGCAAGACGTCTCGTCGCCGGAATCCCGCGCAACTTATTCCGCCGCAGTGGATTAAAGCCTTTACTCCCTCAAATTCTGACTTAACCAATTTCTGCATCTGCAAAGGAATATTGAGAGAATCTGTGAAGCCACGACGCGGCATAACCACGTCTTCCCCGTTCCACCCGCCTGCGAGTCGATGAAGCCCTGCATCCTGCTAATCGAAGACGACCGGGATATGCGCGAGCTGGTCAGCGGCCATCTCGAGCACAGCGGCTTCGATGTTCAGAGCGCTGAGGATGGCATCAAAGGGCAAGCTCTTGCTCTGCAATACAGCCCGGATCTGATCCTTTTGGATCTGATGCTTCCGAAAGTCGATGGTTTGACCCTCTGCCAGCGGCTTCGTCGCGATGAGCGAACGTCAGGGATCCCGATTTTGATGCTTACCGCGCTTGGAGGCACCAAAGACAAAGTGAGCGGTTTCAACTCCGGAGCCGATGATTACCTCACGAAGCCCTTCGATCTCGAAGAGCTCCAGGTGCGTATCAAGGCCCTGTTACGCCGCAGCGACCGGGCTCCAGTGGGCAGCTCCGGCAACCACCACGAAATTCTCAGTTACGGGCCTCTCACCCTGGTTCCTGAACGCTTCGAAGCCATCTGGTTCGACAAGCCGGTCCGCCTCACCCACCTCGAATTCGAGCTGTTGCACTGCCTGCTCCAGCGTCACGGGCAAACCGTTGCACCCTCTTTGATCCTCAAGGAAGTGTGGGGGTACGAGCCGGACGATGACATTGAGACTATCCGTGTTCATGTGCGTCACCTGCGCACCAAGCTCGAACCCGATCCTCGGAAACCCCGTTTCATCAAAACAGTTTATGGAGCTGGTTATTGCTTGGAACTTCCCACCGGTGCCCAGCTAGAGGGTCTTGAGGACGTCCTCTCCCAAGCACGTCAGGATCGAGAGCAAAACGATCAGAACAATCGCGCAACCGCCTGAATCAGGCGGTGTGGGATCTCATCAGGTTAAGCAGAGTCACTTCCCAAGCCAAACGTGGCTGCACAAACGACAGCAACTGGTGACGCAGGCGATTCAGGCGTTCAACTGACACCCTGTTGAGCTGCTGTCGCCAGAGAACGGTTTGCCACCAGCTGATCAACCAGAGCTGCTGCTCCCCCTCCAGCTGTTCGCAGACATCTCTCGCCAGCCCGAGAGCATCCACGGGAGTCTGGGGCAGATTCCTGAAGCGCTCCTTCAGTGCTTCAGGAATCGAACTCCACAAACGTACGTGCTCGAGCAGTGCACCGGGAGAGCCTGATGCCAGAGCCACAAGCTCAGGCTCAGAGGCAGCAATCTCCAGAGCTCGGTGCCCGGCATCATCTGGCAGCTCGGCCAGCACTGCTTGCATCACTCCATCGGGCAACCGGGTGAAACGGATCTGCTGGCATCGAGAGCGGATCGTGGTCAGCAAACGATCAGGTGCAGCCGAAAGCAGAATCAGCAACCCGTGCCCCGGCTCTTCGAGGGTTTTGAGCAAGGCATTGGCCGCTCCCTCAGCCATCGCCTCCGGTTGCTCAAGAACCACCAGCCCTCGCGCCGACTCCAAGGGCTGTCGAGCCAGATAACGGCCGAGGTCACGAATTTGCTCCAAACGAACCTGGGGCGGTGTGCGTCTGTTCACTCCGGCGGCTTCGGCTTCAGACCTGGAGATGAGGCGCCCCTGATGGCTGTAGGTGGGCTCCACCCAAAGCAGATCAGGATGGTTGCGCTCTTCAAGACGCCGGCGTTCCCTGGGGTCTTGGCTGCCGCCACTGAGCACACCTTCCATGAAGCGCAAGGCAGCAAGCCGGCGTCCCACCCCATCAGGGCCGCTGAACAGATACGCCGGTGCCAGGCGCTGAAGCGCTAACGCGGATTGCAGCAACTGGGTGGCCAGGGGCTGCCCCTGAAGATCAGCAAACAGCTCGCTGGCCATCGGTCACGCACTCCTGAGGGCAGTGTTCCCTTCCAAAGCAAGACGGATGGTCCTCTGAACCTCCTCTGGACTCAAATCAGCAGGGATACCAACCCAGTCCCGTTCCGCGGCCAGCACGCGGAATCCATTGGCCACCCTGCCCAGGAAGGCCTGCCCTTCAGCCTCAATCCGGTCCTCAGCCCGATCGCCCCGTCTGGCAATGCTCGCTTCAAGAGGCAAATCGAGCCAGAGCGTGACATCCGGCACGAGGCCAGCGGTGGCAATCCGCTCCAAGTCAAGAATCAGCGACCTGTCCAACCCACGTCCATGTCCTTGATAAGCAACGGTTGACCCACTGAAGCGGTCACTGAGCACCCAGTCGCCGCATTTGAGGGCTGGAAGAATTCGGCGTTGCACGTGCTGAGCCCGGTCGGCGGCATACATCAGAAGCTCGGCCTCCGGGCACGGCGCCGCTGCATCCGGTGGGTGCAGCAACAGTTCACGCAAAGCACGACCGAGGGGAGTGCCGCCAGGCTCACGGGTGAGATGCAGCGTTGCCCCATCAGGCATTAGGCCGCTACCCGGAAGCCAATCAACAAGCTGGCGCAGCTGCGTGGTCTTGCCGCAGCCATCGATTCCCTCCAAAACCAAGAAACGCCCCTTCATGGTCAGGGAAGCCGCAGGCTGAGGGCATTGACCACAACAGAGACCGAACTGAGGGCCATCAACAATGCAGCCAGGGGAGGGGAGAGAAGAATGCCGAATCCTGGCAGCAAAACCCCAGCCGCAACAGGCAGAGCAATGAGGTTGTATCCGAACGCCCAGATGAGGTTCTGGCGGATCTTGCGCATCGTGCGCCGAGCCAGGCCAAGGGCTTCAGGCAGGGCCTCCAGGCGATCACCCATCAGCACCAAATCAGCCGTGTCCTGGGCAATCTGGGTTCCGGTCCCCACGGCAATCCCCAAATCAGCGGCCGCCAGAGCCGGAGCATCATTGATGCCATCGCCCACCATCGCGATCGGCTGAGACTGGCGCCAAGATTCCAGGCGCTCAAGTTTCTGATCGGGCAAAAGCTGCCAGGCCAGTTCATCCCCCTGGAGCCCCAGCGTCTGGCCCACCCGTTCCACAGCTTGACGACGGTCACCGCTGAGCATGCCGAGTGATAAACCCTGGGATCGCAGGCGCTGCAATGCAATCACAGCATCAGGACGCAAACGATCGTCGATCGCTACCAGGCCCATCGGCCGCTGTCCCAGACTCACAGCCACAAGGGACTGTCCCCCGGTCTGAGCGGCTTCGACGGCATCCCGCTGGTGATCAGGCCATTCGACCCCCTGGCCCCGCAACCATTCCAGGGATCCAACGCGCAGAGGGTCCGAAGAGCCAGACAGTGATCCTTCCATCCCTGCTCCAGGAACGGTTCGACTGTCCTGAACCGGAAGCAGAGGAAGATTGAGGCGCTGCGCTTCCTGCAGCAGTGCATGAGCCAGAGGATGACGACTGGTCTGCTCAAGGCTGGCCGCCAACTGGATCGTGCGCGACGGATCATCACTCAAGAGCACCGCATCCACGAGTGGCCTCCCCAGCGTGAGCGTGCCGGTTTTGTCGAAAACCACCCGTTCGATGGCGGCGGATCTCTCGATCACATCACCACCCCGGAAAAGCCAGCCCTGGCGAGCTGCCAAACCTGACGACACGGTGATCACCGTGGGGGTCGCCAGACCAAGAGCACAGGGGCAAGCCACCACAAGCACTGCGATCGCCAGCTGCAGTCCCAGCGCGAACGGCGTCTGAGCTGCTGCTCCCAAGGACTGATGAACACCATGACCTTGGCCATGATCCATCAGCACCACAGGAACCTCCAGGACCTGAGGCCAAAGGCTGCTGCCAATCAGCCACCAGAACAGAAAGGTGAGCAGCGCCAGCGACACCACGCCGTAGCAGAAGCGCCCTGCCACCCGATCGGCAAGCCCTTGGATCGGCGCGCGCCGCGCCTGGGCCTGCTCAACCAAAGTGATGATGCGAGCAAGGGCCGTTTCACGGCCTACCCGGCGCACCTCCATCACCAGGGTGGCCTCGAGATTGAGACAACCGGAACTGAGCTCCGTTCCCGGGCCGGCATCCACTGGAAGAGGTTCTCCCGTGAGGCTGGACAGATCCACCGCGGAAAAGCCCTCCTCGATCACACCGTCCACCGGGATGCGATCTCCAGCGAGTAATTCAATCCGCTCACCTGGCCGCAACATCTCAACCGGCACATCCCGCACGATGCCATCGGCCATCACAAGCCTGGCCGAAGATGGCTGGAGTGCTGCCAGTTCCTTGAGAGCACGACCGGTGCGCCGACGGGCCCGTTCCTCAAGGAAACGACCAAGGAGCACAAAGCCCAGAAGCATCACTGGTTCGTTGAAGAAACAGGGCCAGCCCACCGCAGGCCACACCAGGGCAACCACACTGGCGAGGTAGGCACTACCAACGCCCAGACTCACCAACGTATCCATGCTAGGGACGCCACTCACTGCCGCGGCCCAACCACCTCGCAGGATGGACCGACCCGGTCCGATCAACGCAACCGTGGCCAATCCCGCATGGAACGGCAGCGTCCCGATCAACGGCATCGACAGCGTCCCTGCCTCTGCCAGATGGCCGAGGACCGAGAGCAGCAGCAACACCAGGGCCACCATCAGCTGACGCCACTGGTTCCACCATCCCCAGGCCCGGCCAGGCTCAGCGTCCCCGCTCAAGACACCACTTTGGCGCGGCTGGGCTGGAAAGCCCCTGCTGCGCAACGCGTCAAGAGCGCCCTCAAGGGACTGCTGAACATCTAGACCCGTGGGCTCGAAGCGCAACCAAGCACTGCGGGTCACCAGGTTGACGCTGGCTTCCTGAACTCCTGGCTGATCCTGAAGCGTGCGTTCAACGGCTCGCACGCACCCACCGCACTTCATTCCCTCCACATCCAGCAGCACCACCTGGGCGCTGCTGGATGTGGAGGTGTTCTCGGCTGACGACGATGTGGACACGGCGACGGATTCCATCAACTCACGCTAGGCATCACCTGTTGGGTTCAGGATGGATTCATCCGTCCAGCTCTTTGTGCCCCGCAGTAACCGCAACGACAACTTCATCGACAAGAGCTTCACGGTGATGGCCGACCTGATCGTGAAGCTCTTGCCCATCAACGCCAGAGCGAAAGAGGCTTATGTGTATTACCGGGATGGACTCTCAGCTCAAAATGACGGCGATTATGCAGAGGCTCTGGAAAATTACGAGGAAAGTCTGAAGCTTGAGGAGAACCCTATCGACCGGGGCGAAACCCTAAAGAACATGGCCATTATCTATATGAGTAACGGTGAAGAAGACCGGGCTCTGGCCACCTATCAGAAGGCCTTGGATGAAAACCCCAAGCAGCCGTCATGCCTAAAAAACATGGGGTTGATCTACGAAAAGCGTGGGCGCACTGCGGAGGAAGAGGGTCGCCGCGACGATGCCGACGGATGGTTTGATCAAGCCGCCGACGTATGGACGCAAGCCGTGCGACTGAATCCCGGCGGCTACCTCGACATCGAAAACTGGCTGAAGTCCAGTGGCCGCAGCAATGTGGACGTTTACTTCTGATCGCGGTCACGCTCAATCGTCATCGCCGGGGTTCACTCCCAAGCCAAGAACGAGGGCCTCAGTGATCGATCCCGCTTCGAGCAAGGCAAGATCAAGGCGTGCGGCCAAAGGGCCCAGACCACTTCCTTTGGGGACCACAGCGCGGGTGAACCCGAGGCGCACGGCTTCCTGCAAGCGCAGTTCCAATTGCCCCACTGGCCGAAGCTGACCACCCAGGCCGAGTTCCCCAAGCAACACCGTTCCTGCCAGGAGGGTCAGATCCCGGTAGCTGGCCACCACAGCCGCGGCCACACCAAGATCAGCAGCAGGCTCCTCAACATCCAGCCCACCAGCCACAGCCAGGTAGCAGTCGAACCTCGACAGGGGCAAGCCCATGTGTTTTTCCAGCACCGCGAGGATCTGATGCAAACGGTTCACCGCGATGCCTGTAGCCGTACGGCGGGGGCTTGCATAACTGGTGGTGCTGACAAGAGCCTGCAAATCCACCACAAGAGGACGGGTCCCCTCGCAAGCCACGATCGTGGCCACTCCGCTGGTCCGTTCCCCGCTGAGAAAAAGCTCGCTGGGATTCCCCACTTCGGCAAGGCCTTGCCCCCGCATCTCGAACACGCCCAGTTCATGGGTAGCGCCGAAGCGGTTCTTCACCGCCCGCAGCAGACGATGGCTCGCGAAGCGATCCCCCTCGAAGGTGAGCACAGCATCCACCAGATGTTCCAGCACCTTCGGGCCAGCAAGCACCCCTTCCTTGGTCACATGCCCCACCAGCAGCAACGCGGTGTTCTGACGCTTGGCTACGCGCTGAAGCGCGGCCGCACACTCCCGCACCTGGGCCACGGAACCGGGGGCACTGGACAGATCACCGTCATGCAGGGCCTGGATGCTGTCGATGATCGCCACATCGGGCTGCAGAGCCTCAAGCTCCTCGAGGACCAGATCCAGATCGGTTTCTGCCAGAAGCTGAAGATCGCTGGAATCTGAGGTGAGGCGCTGCCAGCGCAATTTCACCTGCTGGGCTGACTCCTCCGCACTGACGTACAGCACGGAACGATGGCTGGCGATGGCCGATGCGCTCTGCAGCAGCAGGGTGCTCTTGCCGATCCCAGGGTCACCACCAACCAAAACAAGCGAACCGGGAACCAGCCCACCACCGAGAACGCGGTCCAGTTCTCCATATCCGCTAGGGAGCCGCTGCAACGGCTGGTCGCCAAGGGCAGCCATCGAGGTGGAACGGCGTGCCTGAGGTCCGGCTCCTGGATCGGCTCCAGCACGGCGGCGGCGTGCGTCCTGCTTCGGGGCGGATTGCTCGACGAGAGAATTCCAGCTGCCACAGCTGTTGCAGCGACCGAAAAACTGCCGGGTCTGCGCTCCGCAGCTCTGGCAGACGTAAAAAGTTGACGGACGAGGCACGTCGAATAATGAAGAAAGTTGGCGTTGCGTGAACAAAAAGGCATGTCGCTCGCCTATTTGTGACCCATAACTTGAAGCATTGCCGGCGACATGACGGCCTCAGCCCCTACCAAAGAAACCATTCTCGTAGTGGACGACGAGGCCAGTATCCGCAGGATTCTGGAAACCAGGCTGTCGATGATCGGCTACAACGTCGTCACCGCCTGCGACGGCACCGAAGCTTTGGCCTGCTTCCAGGAGTGCGAACCGGATCTGGTCGTTCTCGACGTGATGATGCCGAAACTCGATGGCTATGGGGTCTGCCAAGAGCTGCGCAAGGAATCGGATGTGCCGATCGTGATGCTCACCGCCTTGGGCGACGTGGCCGACCGCATCACCGGCCTTGAGCTGGGAGCCGATGATTACGTGATCAAACCCTTCAGCCCCAAGGAGCTCGAAGCCAGAATTCGCTGCGTGCTGCGCAGGGTTGAGAAAGAGAACGCCGCCGGCATTCCCAATTCCGGGATGATCAAGGTGTCGGATTTAAAGATCGACACCAACAAACGCCAGGTGTTCCGTGCCGATGAACGCATCCGCCTCACAGGGATGGAATTCAGCTTGCTCGAACTGCTGGTGAGTCGCTCGGGCGAACCCTTCAGTCGCGGTGAGATCCTGAAAGAGGTCTGGGGGTACACCCCGGAACGACACGTTGATACACGCGTGGTGGATGTTCATATTTCCCGTCTTCGTTCCAAACTGGAAGACGATCCGGCCAATCCCGAGCTGATCCTCACAGCTCGGGGAACCGGTTACCTGTTCCAGCGCATCGTCGATTCCGTTGCCTCCGAAGGACCCTGAGCTGAACCCGGTCTCAACACCGCGGACTAAGCCCCGCCGCTCCAAGGCGGTACGCCGTCTGGTGATCTGGTATCGGCGCAATGCTGCTGTCACCAGCCTTGTTGGCACGGCGACGACCTCGGCGAATGCCGCGGGCTCCATGGCTGGATCCGTGACCTCCATGGCCGGATCCATGCTGCAACCGGTGATGGATCCCCTACGCCGCCTGCAGGGAGGCCTGCCTGGGGAAGACATTGAGATCAACGACCAAGACAGGATTTGGGTCGCTGTGGACGGCATGGGCGGCGACCATGCCCCCACCCCAATTCTTGAAGGCTGCCTTCAAGCCATCGAGCGGCTGGCCGTACGCATTCGATTTGTTGGTGAGACGGATCGCGTCCTGGAAGCTGCGGCTGCCTCAGGCCTGACCGAAGCGTTGAACGCCGCGATTGATGCCGGCCATCTCGAATTGATCCTGAGTGGACCGTCGGTCGAAATGCATGAAGAAGCCACAGTCGTGCGTCGCAAACGCAACGCCAGCATCAATGTGGCAATGGATCTCGTGAAACGCGGTGAAGCCAAAGCGGTTTACTCCGCAGGAAATTCGGGTGCCGTCATGGCCTCCGCGATCTTCCGGCTGGGTCGCCTCACGGGGATTGACAGACCAGCCATCGGCGCCCTTTTCCCCACCAAGGACCCCGGACAGCCTGTCCTGGTGCTCGATGTGGGCGCCAACATGGATTGCAAGCCCACTTACCTCCATCAGTTCGCGCTTCTTGGCAACATCTACAGCCGAGATGTTCTGCAGGTCGCTCGGCCCAGAATCGGACTGCTCAACATCGGCGAGGAGGAATGCAAAGGCAATGACCTGGCGGTCAGCACCTATGCGCTGCTGAGAGAGGAATCCCGCTTGCACTTCGCTGGCAATTGCGAAGGACGGGACGTGCTCTCCGGAGCATTCGATGTGGTGGTGTGCGACGGCTTCACCGGCAATGTGCTGCTCAAGTTCCTTGAATCTGTGGGCAGCGTGCTTCTGGGTGTTCTGAAAGCCGAACTGCCAAGGGGCCGCCGCGGCAAGGTCGGCTCAGCCTTTCTGCGCAGCAACCTCAAACGCATCAAAAAGCGACTGGATCACGCCGAGCATGGTGGTGCGCTGCTCCTTGGCGTGAACGGCATCTGTGTGATTGGCCATGGCAGCAGCAAGGCTCTGTCCGTTGTCAGTGCCCTGCGTCTGGCCCATTCAGCCGCCAGCCATGGCGTGATGGAGGATCTGGCTGCGCTCAGCCAGCAAACGACGGTGCAAGCCTGAGCTTGCCCCTGCCGGACTGTGGTTGACTGACGCCACCCGCTTGGATCTTCTCTTGGCTGGACAATCACCGCAGGTCCTTGGCGTGGCCCTGATCGGCAGCGGCAGCGCACAGGCAGCGCAGGTGATCAGCAACGATCAGCTCAGCCAAAGGGTCGATACCAACGATGAATGGATCCGCACACGCACGGGCATCGGTCGTCGCAGGATCAGCGATGCAGGTCAGACCCTGGTCGATCTTGCTGCGGAGGCAGGTCGAAAAGCCCTGACCATGGCCGGTCGATCTCCCGAGGATCTTGACCTCATTCTCCTGGCCACCTCCACACCCGATGATCTGTTCGGTTCAGCACCAAGAGTGCAGGCCGACCTCGGCGCGACCAATGCTGTTGCCTTCGATCTCACGGCCGCATGCAGCGGTTTTCTGTTTGCACTGGTCACGGCAGCGCAGTATCTGCGAACGGGGGCGATGCGCCGTGCCCTGGTGATCGGTGCAGACCAGCTCAGCCGCTTCGTTGACTGGGACGACCGCCGCAGTTGCGTGTTGTTTGGCGATGGCGCCGGAGCCGTCGTTCTGGAAGCCTCGGATCAGGATGGACTTCTCGGTTTTCTGCTAAACAGCGACGGGTCGCGCGGCGCCGTTCTCAATTTGCCTGCCATCGACACCTCCTCTCCCCTCGTCGATGAGGCCGTGCACCGTGCAGGTGGGTTTCAGCCGATCGTGATGAACGGCCAGGAGGTGTATAAGTTCGCGGTCCGAGAGGTTCCCGCCGTCCTCCAGTCACTCTTGAAGCGCTGCGACGTCTCTCCCGATCAACTGGACTGGCTCCTGCTCCATCAAGCCAACCAACGCATCCTCGATGCAGTCGCTGATCGACTGTCGGTTCCCAGCACCAAGGTTCTGAGCAACCTGGCGGAATACGGAAACACCTCGGCAGCAACCATCCCATTGATGCTCGATGAAGCTGTGCGCGACGGACGGGTCCGCTCCGGCGATCTCCTCGCCGGTAGCGGGTTCGGTGCTGGTCTGAGTTGGGGGGCGGCCCTGCTTCGCTGGCAGGGGCCCGCGTAGGCTCCAGCAACGATTGCGCCGTCAAGAATGTCGATCGCCTGGGTGTTTCCTGGTCAGGGGTCTCAGAAAGTCGGAATGGCCGATCCAGTTCTCAGCCTTCCTGGTGCTGAGGAGCGCTTTGCGCTGGCTTCTCGGTTGCTGGGTCGCGATCTCCTAGGGATTTGTCGCGGCGAGCCTGGGGATGCGGATGATCCTGCTGATTTGAACGACACGCGGAACACCCAGCCCGCGCTGTTCGTGGTCGAGTCGCTGATCGTGGATGAGCTGCGGCGGCAGGGTCGCGAGCCTGCGCTGGTCGCCGGCCATAGCCTCGGAGAACTGGTTGCCCTTTATGCCGCAGAGGTGTTTGATGCTGCGACCGGTCTTGAACTGATGCAGCGCCGGTCTGAACTGATGGCCGCAGCTGGCGGAGGAGCCATGGCCGCCGTTATCGGTTTCGAGCGCAGTCAGCTCGACGACCTGGTGAACGCTACGGAAGGCGTGGTGATTGCCAACGACAACAGTGCGGCCCAGGTTGTGTTGTCGGGCACAGCAGACGCCGTGAAGGCGGTTGGTGAAGCCCTGACCTGTAAACGAGTCATCCCCCTGGCTGTATCGGGAGCCTTTCATTCGCCCTTTATGCAGGACGCGGCGGATGCCTTCTCGCAACACCTCAATCATCTGACCTTTGAGGATGCCCGCTTCCCAGTCTTAAGCAACACGGACCCCACTCCCTGCATGGATGCGGCTGAACTCAAGCAGCGCCTGCAACGCCAGATGATCACAGGCGTTCGCTGGCGTGAAACCATGGTGGCGATGACTGAAGCGAACGTGGAGACCCTGGTGGAAGTCGGCCCAGGGGCTGTTCTCAGTGGTCTGGCCAAACGCGCCATGCCCGGGGTCACGCTGTCCCAGCTCGCTGGAGCCGGCGATCTCGGACTTTGAGCGTGAACACTCCTGACTCCGGGAATCAACCGTCAGGACCACTGATCTTGACGCCACGACCAAGTCTCACCTACAGGCTCGTTAGCGGAATACTGGTGTTTCCGCTGTTCCGGCTGCTGTTCCGAGGAAGTACCTGCGGAAATGAGCGAGTCCCTATGCAGGGTCCTCTTGTGGTGGTGGCCAACCATGGTTCCCATCTCGATCCACCCTTGTTGGGGCATGCCCTGGGGCGTCCTGTGGCCTTCATGGCGAAGGCGGAACTGTTCCGTATTCCCCTGCTGGGTCCCCTGATCCGGGCCTGCGGGGCCTACCCGGTGAAACGTGGCGCCAGTGACCGAGAAGCAATCCGCACCGCCACAGCCCGTCTTCAGGAAGGATGGGCAATTGGCGTGTTCCTGGATGGAACGCGCCAGCCAGACGGCCGCGTCAATCAACCCATGCCCGGAGCGGCCCTGCTGTCCGCTCGTTCAGGAGCACCGCTTCTGCCTGTCGCCATCCTCAACAGTCATCGAGCCCTTGGCACTGGGCAAAGCTGGCCCAGGTTGGTGCCAGTCCAGCTGCGCATCGGTGAGCCGATCCCTGCACCCATAAGCCGCCGCAAACCCGACCTGGAGGCCGCCACCATCGAACTCCAGCAAAGAATCAACGCCCTGCTCGATCAGGGCTGAGGGAACAATTCGGGCCATCGCCTGCGTGCCCAGGGCTTCAGATCACGCCCGGTGACAACCCAGGCGAGAGCGCGGAGGCCATCACCCCAACGCTTTCCCAGGCTTTCCTTGCGGCACCGTTCGGCACAACTCACTGGCACGCCCGTCAACCGGATCCCACGACTGCCGGCAACGATCCCACCAACAATCAAGGCCCGGGGCAGATGATCCTCACTGGTCACCAACAGCACGTGCTCAATCTCCTCTCCCTGGAGCTCATCCACCAGTGAGGTGAAATTGCCGAGGGTGTCCTGCGCCCGGTAATCAAGTCGAACCTCGTTCTGCCCAAGTCCCTCATGCTCCATCAACCACTGGGCATACTCAGGATTGGTTCCACCACTGACGACCAACGGCAGCTCCAGTTGACGGGCCAGGCGTAAACCGATGCGTTCTCGGTCGGCATCACCACCCAGCACAAGAATCTTTTGCGGATCCTGTCGGGTGAGTGCCGCTTTAGCGAAAGGCCGAAGAGGCGTCGCAAAAGCGGCTCCAGCAACCAGTGATGAAACCAAAAGGAAAGGGCGGATGCCGAAGCCCATCACACCGATCCCACCGGGGAGGTGGGGTAAATCGGCAGCACGGGGTCCCAGGGACCGGACGCATGGCGTGAATGGCGATCCTGGCAGCAGCGCAGAAGCTGCAGGACATCACAAGCCACATCAACAGCCATCTTCACCTCAGGTGCCGGCTGCTCGGCCGCTTGAAGCAGCACCGGAACCTGCAATTCCCTGAGGTCCATCTCCGCGCAGGTTGCATTGTCTCGATTCCAGCCATCACGCACCTGATAGCGACCTGCAACCCGACCCCGCCGAGGCAGAACCTGAACGATGGAGAAGGGTTCACCCCGCTGCTCGGCGGGAAGCTCAAGCTGCAGGCGTGGAGCCATCAACGCAAAGCTACTCAAGCCATCGAGAGGACATTGAAGCTGCTGGGCCAGCGTGCGAGCCAGCACGACCGTCAGCCGGGTTCCTGTGAAACCCCCGGGACCTGTGGCCACAGCAAGGCGCCGGATCCCTGACCATTCAGACGTCGGCAAAACCTCCTCAAGAAGAGAAGGAAGCGCGTTCGTCAGAGCACGCCCCATCGGACGGCAGAGAACCCTCGCCTCACTGAGGGGTGCCTGCGCAGAAACCAACGCGATGCCTACGGTTTCCGTCGAACTGTGCAGCGCCAGCAGCCAGTCATTCATTGGGGCACCTCTTCACCAGGGCGCAGACGCGCCCATCGCCCTTGGTCGAGGGTGAAGCTTGCACAGGTACGCACATCCCATTCAACGCCGACCTGTCCGTGGGGGAGGTCATGCACACTGATGTGAATCCTGGGTTCAACAGGCTTCATCTGCGGGGCTTCGCAGAGATGCGCGGCACCATGCTGACGCTCAACCGCGTGATAGGCCTGACAACGATCGACCCAGCGGCAGTCCACACAGATGCACATGCCCAATGGTTTTAGTGCGAACACCATTCTGACGGTGGGTCCAGACCGGCTGCCGGATTTGCTCTGGCGCCGACTGAAGCCAGAACGATGGCCTGTTCAGCCCGCTCAACTGCCTGATGGGGCCATCCTCGTTGGTGGAGCAGTCCGCGACGGATTACTGAACCGATTGCCCCCATGCCCTGATCTCGACCTGGTGATTCCCGGTGCGGTGCTTGGCATCGTTCAAGGCCTCGCCAGAGACCACGGTGGTGTGTGTGTGGTGCTGGATGAACAGCGCGACATGGCTCGGTTGGTGCTGAACGGCTGGACGATCGACTTCGCCAGGATCGAGGGAAATGATTTAAGAGAGGATCTCTTCCGACGTGATTTCAAACTCAACGCCATTGCGCTGAGCCTCTCGGATCCCCAACAACTGTTCGATCCAACAGGGGGCCTCAAGGATCTTCAGAACGGACTGATCTCCGCAATCCGGGAGAGCAATCTCCGCGACGACCCCTTGCGCCTGCTGCGCGCACTTCGGTTGATGGCCGAACTGGAGATGCGCATCGATTCAGACACACTGGCCATGGTGAAAGCCAACAGTCAATTGCTGTCTCAGTCGGCACCGGAACGGATTCAGGCCGAATTGCTGCGACTCGTCGCAGCTCCAGCCGCCGACCAGGCGATTGCGCTGATGAACTCTCTGAGCCTTCTCCAGCCCTGGAGAGCAGAGGAGGCTCAGCATTCGGGCACCACAACAGACATGACGGTGACGGATGCCCCATGGATGACCGAGGAGGAGCACAACCTCGCGATGCCTTTAGCGAGGCTAACTGGCCTTCTCAGCGATCAAGGGCTGAAATCGCTTCGCTTCAGCCGTCGGCAGATTCAACGTTGTACGAGGCTGCGTTACTGGCAAAAACGCCTTGGTGCTGATAACGACAACCCCCTTAGCGAAGTGGAAATGGTGCGGCTGCATCTAGAGCTGGAGGCTGATCTTCCCGCCTTGCTTCTGCACTGGCCGGAACAACGCAGAAACCAATGGATGCAGCGCTGGAGGGATCCCGAAGATCCCCTCTTTCACCCCTGTTCACCAGTGGATGGAGACAGCCTTCAGGCAGAGCTCTCACTCAAACCTGGCCCAAGGCTTGGCGCCTTGATTAAGCACCTGACCATCGCTCACGCTTATGGTCGGGTCGTTTCTCAACAACAGGCCCTCGACGAGGCCCGCCGATGGCTCCACCGGCCTCCTTCGGCAAGCCAATCGAACGGGCGCTGTGATTAACTGCCATTGCAGCGACGACAACGATCGGCCCTGACACGCAGTTTTCCGTTTTTCTCCCCCGTTTCATGAGCGTGCGTCTTTACATCGGCAATCTGCCGCAAAATTTCGAAAGCAAAGAGCTTGAAGCTCAGCTCACCAGCGTTGGGGAGGGGATTCGCTTTAAGGCTGTACTTGACAGAGAAACTGGAGCCTGTCGTGGATTTGGTTTCGCCAACATCGACGACGAAAAGGTCGCCGATGCTGTGATCGAACAGTTCAACGGAAAGGACTTCAATGGCAACGTCCTTCGTGTCGAGCGTTCAGAGCGTCGTGATAACAACAGCAATGCTGGGGGTGGACGCCGTTCAGGGCAGCAGGGTGGAGGCCATGCCCCAGGCTCTGCTCGCAAAGCGGTCAATAAAGTTGTCCATAGCGATGCCAAAAGCGAAGATGGCCCTGACCCCCGCTGGGCAGGAGAGCTCGCGAAGCTAAAAGATTTGCTGGGAAACCAAAAAACAGCGGTTTAAACTCTAAGAGCTTAATCAAGCACAATTGAAATTCATTTGAAACCGATCTCAGTGAGGTCGGTTTTTTAATCTTCAACGCGATTGAGCGAGAACAAATGAGCGAGGCAAATCAAGAAACTTATCGAATTTACCGACATAAGCCCGTGCATTAAAAACGTCATATTCTTGGCGTTCTATAACATCGAGAATGCCCCTGTATAAACGGAGAGACGTCCAAACCGGCCAACGCGCATCTCTCGAAAGCCAACGCACTCCCGCCTCGGAGCGATCAAACCAATCACGAGCCCTTTGCAGCTGAAAGGCCATAAGGTCTTTCCATGATTGATTAAGCTTGCCAGCGAGAAGATCATCCTCACTGTAACCAAAATAATCAAGATCTTCCTGGGGTAAATAAATTCTCCCCCTCCCACGATCTTCACCAATGTCTCGAAGAATATTTGTGAGTTGATTAGCAATACCAAGTGCTATGGCCGCATCAGAAGTATCGGGTCGATCGCTCCAGGGCGCTGAGGTATAGGCATCATCAACTCCCATAACACCCTGTGTCATTAATCCCACAGTGCCGGCCACTCTGTAGCAGTACAGCTTGAGATCTTCGAAACACGGATATCGAGTCCACGTTAAATCCATTCTTTGCCCCTCGATCATGTCGAGATAAGGCTGAATTCCCTGCGGAAATCGCTCTAACGTGTCAACCATGACAGCATCAAGATCATCGCGAACCTCACCACGAAAAAGTGCTCGCGTTTTGTGTTCCCACTGATCCAGGCGATCAGAGAGCTCCTGAACTGAACGGGATTGCGCCTCTTCGCTATCCATCAGTTCATCTGTGCGGCGACACCAAACGTAAATTGCCCAAATGGCTCGACGCTTCTCAGTGGGAAGAAGAAGTGTTCCCAGGTAGAAGGTTTTTGCCCACTCAGCGGTCTCTCGACGGCAGGCCTCAAAAGCTGCGTCGAGATCCGGGGTGGAAAGGCGCATGACTCAGGCCGAGACCGGCTCGCTGACAGGGGTTGATGATGACAGCTGATCCGTCTTTCGATCAACTGCACCGGCACAGAGTTTGCCGCTCAACACAGCACCCTCCATCGAAGCCAGGTAACGCTGCATCGTGTAATCGCCGGCCAAGAAAAAATTCTTGATCGGCGTGGTTTGATCCGGTCTGAGCTTTTGGCAGCCAGGAGTGGTCTTGTAAACCGAGAGAGGGGTCTTGACGACCTTGTACTTACGCAGTTGGGCAGGGTTATCTCCGCTGAAATGGGTAGGGAACAACTTATGCAGCTCACCCATCGTCGCCTCAATAATGTCCTCATCGCTGCGACCAATCCAATCCTTCGCGGGAGCAAAAACCAGCTCAAGCATGGAACGATCAGGGTCTTCATACTCCTTGCAGGTGATGCTCATATCGGCATAAACGCTGAGCAGTGGAGAGCGACTGAATAAGAGATGATCAATATCAGTAAGTTTGCGATCGAACCAGAGGTGCAGATTGATCACTGGTACACCTCGCAGCCCATCAAGTTTTTGAAAAACGTCGAGCTGCTGCCAGGCCTCGGGCAAGAGCAACTTGAAAGGGTCCACAGGCAAGGCGCTCACATAGGCATCAGCCGTGAGGTCAAAATTCTCCTTGCCTTTCACACCGCCGATATGAAAGGCCGCCACAGAGCCGTCATCGTTCAATTTGATTTCCCGCAGCGGGCTATCAAGGTGAACCTCCCCACCCAAGGAGCGGATGTGGTCAACCATCGGCTCACAGAGCCGCTCCGGTGGCGCACCATCTAAAAAGGCCATCTGCGAACCGTTTTTCTCCTGAAGGAAGCGATTCAGGGCTGTGAGCACCACCGTGGCCGAAATCTCATCCGGGTCGATGAAGTTCAATGCCTTGCTCATGGCGATGAACACCTCATCGTTCACACGCTCAGGGATGTTGTGGATGTTCAGCCATTCCGTCCATGAATACTTATCGCATTCCTCGACGTACCCCTGCCCCCTCAGCATCGCCGGGACCAGGCCAAGGCCGAAACTGATCTTTTCCGGCCAGGTGAGCATGTCGTTGTTGCCAAGAATTGCGGCGACACCGTTGATCGGAGCCGGAAGATCAGGGAAATCAAAACGGCTGTAGGTACCAGGCTCTTCGGGCTGGTTGAAGATCATCGAATGGCTTTTCCACTGGAGCCTGTCCTCGATATCAAGCTCCTTGAACAGCTGGAGCATGTTCGGGTAGGCGCCAAAAAAGATGTGCAGACCCGTTTCGTACCAGTCACCGTCTTCATCCTTCCAGGCAGCAACCTTTCCACCCAGAACGTCCCTGGCTTCCACAACAATTGGGGTGTGACCTGCATCGGCGAGATATTTGGCACAGGACAGACCTGCCAGACCGGCTCCCGCGATAGCGACGCGCATGCTTGAGATCACAAGTTGAAACCAACCTTAAAAGGAGAGGTTCCTGCTCCGCTTCTTAAAGTCAAGATCAGTGCGCCTCTGCGGTGCCCATTCCGCAATGTTTGCCCTATGGCCGAGACCCTGCTCAAGAGCACCACGCGCCACGTCCGTCTGTTCACAGCTCGGGTTGAGAACGGAGATCTCGTCCCCGATTCGACTCAACTCACGCTGGATCTGGACCCTGACAACGAATTTCTTTGGAGCGATAGCTCCGTGGAGATGATTCAGACCCGCTTTCGCGAACTGGTCGACAGCCATGCGGGTCAGGCCCTGAATGACTACAACCTGCGGCGCATCGGCACCGAACTGGAGGGATGCATCAGAGAGCTCCTCCAAGCTGGAACTCTCAAATACAACCCTGACTGCAGGGTGTTGAACTACTCCATGGGCCTGCCAAGGACCCCTGAACTGCTGTGAGCCGATCCCCCTACGACCGTCCCCGTGCCGGCGTTGACCGACGCTCCGACGACCGCCGTCGAACTGGGGATCCCCGCATGGATGAGCGACGCAGTGGCCGAGGCTATGGGGGCCCTCCACCAGGTCCATCGGCCAATGGGGGCATGCGCCTGAACAGTGCCACTGTGGCCATCCTGGCCGGTGTTCTCGTGATTGGGATTGGCATCGGAAGTGCTGTGACCAGCACCACCCAGGGAGACCAGGGCAACATCGCCAGTTCTCAGCAGCTCGACATGGCCGTGCCGGATCCTGAGTTCTGCCGACAGTGGGGAGCGAGCGCGTTCGTGATGGACATCGAGATGTACACCACGCTCAATCCCTCCAGCAGCTTCGTGACCCAACCCACGCTTCAGCCTGGTTGCGTGATCCGTCGCGAGAACTGGGCTGTCCTAAGAAAGGAAGGTGCCATCACCTCCTCCCAGGAGCGTGAGTGCAAGCAGCGGATGAATACATTTGCGTACATCGGGTCTGTTCGCGACAAACCAGTAGTGCGCTGTGTTTATCAAACCGACATCAGCCAGAACAAGTTTCTGACGCGTGGTGTCGCTGACGACACTGTGGGGATTACACCTGAAGCTGATCAGTTCTGATTTCTCGTTTCAAAAGGGTCTTCCGCAGGTTCAAGAGGGGAAGACCCACCTCTGGCTTGTCGCAGGGGGCTGTCGGCACTGGCAAACACCGGCAACACATCCCTGCGAAACGCCTCTGCTGCTCGAGAGCAGTAACGCGATGGGTTCGTGATCAGCTTCAGCTGTCGGCGCACCTGCAGATCCACCACCGTGGGGCGATGCAGAGTGTTCGCTGTGAGCTCCCGCTCGATCGACACCACAGGCAAAAAAGCTGCTCCAAGACCGGCCTGAACGGCATTTTTGATGGCCTCGAAAGAATTCAACTCCATCTCGATGCGTAGACGCTGCACATCAAGACCGGATCGCGCCAAGAGCTGATCCACCATCTTGCGCGTCGTGGACTGCGCGTCCAAGCTCACGAATCCGAGACGGTAGAGATCATCCTTGCTGAGCTCCACCAAGCGCGCCAGGGGATGCTTGACGGGCAAAACCAGCGCCAACTCATCACTGGCGTAGGGCACCACCTGCAACAGCTCATTCAGTTCAGCGGGGAGCTCCCCGCCAATGATCGCCAGATCGATCTGACCATTGGCAACGCTCCATCCGGTACGCCGAGTGCTGTGCACGTGCAGCTGCACGGAAACATCTGGGAATTTTTGACGGAACAGTCCGATCATCCGCGGCATCAGATACGTGCCCGTCGTCTGGCTGGCGCCCACGAGCAGCGAGCCGCCTTTGAGGTCATGCAGGTCGTCAAGCGCTCGGCAAGCCTCATGGCATTGGCTGAGGATTCGATCGCAGTAACTGAGAAGAAGATGGCCCGCTTCGGTGAGCTGTGCCTTGCGTCCACCGCGGTCAAACAGCGAAACCTCAAGCTGTTTCTCGAGATTCTGGATCTGGAGGCTCACAGCCGGCTGGGTCACGTAAAGGCTGTCAGCAGCCTTCTTGAAGCTTCCCTCGCTGACGATGGCTCGCAGGATGCGCAGCTGATCGAGAGTGAAGGGCAGATCGGCCATGGAGAGCTGCCTTGAGGCAGCAGGAAGATAAAAACTGTAAGTGGATCTCCCCCCCAGCCTCCAGAATCAACGCTCCCGCTGCATCTCGTTGGCTGAAGTAACCGGCGATCTCCACCACAGCAGCCTTGTGATGGTTCTACTGCTTCTGGGTTTCGCCCTGATTCACAGTGGCGGAGCTGCCCTGCGCAGTCGGGCGGAAGTCAGGATCGGTGCCCGGGCCTGGCGTTTGATCTTTGCCGCCCTCAGTATTCCCTCGGCGGTTGTCGTGATCGGCTACTTTCTCGCCCATCGATACGACGGGATCCGTCTGTGGAATCTCCAGGGGGTACCTGGAATGGTGCCCGCGGTATGGAGCATCACGGCCATCAGCTTCCTGTTTTTGTATCCAGCCACGTACAACCTGCTGGAAATTCCCGCGGTACTCAAACCCCAGGTGCGTCTCTACGCAACCGGAATCATCCGCATCAGTCGACACCCTCAGGCTGTTGGACAGATTCTCTGGTGCCTTAGCCACGCCCTCTGGATCGGGAGCAGCTTCATGTTGATGACCTGTGCCGGACTGATCGGGCACCATCTGTTTGCGATATGGCACGGCGACCGTCGCCAGAGGGCTCGGTTCGGAGACGCATTCGAGACCCTGCGCTCTGAGACCTCAGTGCTTCCATTCGCGGCTGTTCTCGATGGCCGCCAGCAGCTGGTCTGGCAAGAACTGTTCAGACCAGCCCAGTTGGGGATCGCCATTGCCGTAGGAGTGTTCTGGTGGGCCCATCGGTTCATCCCGGCCGGAGGAATGGCCTTCCTGCAGTCCCGTCTCGGAGAACTGCTGAACTGAGCTGCTTACACTCGAGACAACCTTCCTTATCCGGATGCCCTCGGCTGCAGACTCCGCCTGGTTGATTCCGGTGCTGCCCCTGATCGGGGCATTGATCACTGGTCTTGGCCTGATCAGCTTCAACCGCACCATCAACCGCCTACGCAAACCGGTTGCACTGCTGCTGATCAGCTGCATTGGTGCTGCGGCAGTGATCAGCTACGCCGTCCTCTTCGAACAGTTGGGAGGGGCTCCGCCCGTTGAACACCTTTTTGTATGGGCGAGTGCGGGTGATTTCAGCCTGCCGATGGGCTATGTGGTTGATCCACTCGCCGCTGTGATGCTGGCACTGGTCACCACCGTGGCTTTGCTGGTGATGATTTACTCCCATGGCTACATGGCGCACGACAAAAGCTATGTGCGCTTTTTCACCTACCTGGCGATCTTCAGCAGCTCGATGCTGGGCTTGGTGGTCAGTCCCAACCTCCTTGAGATCTACGTGTTCTGGGAGCTTGTGGGCATGTCCTCTTACTTATTGGTCGGTTTCTGGTACGACCGTGATGGCGCGGCTCACGCTGCGCAGAAAGCCTTTGTCGTGAATCGAGTGGGCGACTTCGGCCTTCTACTGGGCATCCTTGGCCTGTTTTGGGCGACGGGTAGCTTCGGCTTCCAAGGCATTGCTGATGGACTATCGGCGGCGGTCAGCAGCGGGGTGGTTCCCGGCTGGGCCGCTCTGGCCCTCTGTCTGTTGGTCTTCATGGGACCGATGGCGAAATCAGCCCAGTTCCCTCTGCACGTGTGGTTGCCCGACGCCATGGAAGGCCCCACGCCAATCTCAGCCCTGATTCATGCCGCCACGATGGTGGCTGCCGGTGTGTTCTTGGTTGCCCGACTGGAACCGCTCTACAGCCAGTTCCCCAGTGTCGGTGTGTTCATCGCTGTGATCGGAGCGCTGACCTGTTTCCTAGGTGCCTCGATCGCCCTGACGCAGATGGATCTGAAAAAAGGCCTGGCCTACAGCACTGTCTCCCAGTTGGGCTACATGATGCTGGCCATGGGTTGCGGTGCACCGGTGGCCGGGATGTTCCACCTGGTCACCCACGCATTCTTCAAGGCCATGCTCTTCCTGGGATCAGGGTCGGTGATCCACGCCATGGAGGATGTTGTGGGGCACGAACCAGTCCTGGCGCAGGACATGCGCCTGATGGGAGGTCTACGCAAGAAAATGCCCATCACGGCCATCACCTTCCTGATCGGCTGTGTTGCCATCAGCGGAATTCCCCCGTTGGCGGGTTTCTGGAGCAAAGACGAAATCCTTGGTCAAGCGTTTCAGACCTTCCCTGTGCTCTGGGTTGTGGGCTTCCTCACCGCAGGCATGACGGCCTTCTACATGTTCCGCCTCTACTTCCTCACGTTCGAAGGGCAGTTCCGCGGAAACGATGAGGCCCTGCAGGCACGACTGATGGAAGCTGCAGGCAAATCCGTGGATGCTGAACACACTCACCATGGGGGGTCTCTGCACGAGTCGCCTTGGTCGATGACCGCGCCGCTCATCGTGCTGGCCGTCCCTTCCATCCTGATCGGCTTGCTGGGGACTCCCTGGAACAGCCGGTTTGCGGCCTTGCTCAACCCGGAGGAAGCCGTCGAGATGGCCGAACACTTCAGCTGGGGCGAATTCCTGCCCCTTGCCGGCGCCTCTGTCGCCATCTCGGCAGCTGGAATCACAGTGGCTGTTTTGGCCTATGCGCTGCAACGGATCGATCTGGGACAGCTGGTGGCGGCCCGCTTCCCCAGCGTGAATGCCTTCCTCGCCAACAAGTGGTACCTCGATGCCATTAATGAGAAGCTTTTTGTGCGTGGCAGCCGAAAAATTGCCCGTGAAGTTCTCGAAGTGGATGCCAAGGTCGTCGACGGCGTCGTGAACCTCACAGGCCTGCTGACGCTGGGCAGTGGCGAAGGCCTCAAGTATTTCGAAACGGGGCGGGCTCAGTTTTATGCCCTGATCGTGTTCGGAGGTGTGATCGCCCTGGTGGTCTTATTCGGTGTCCTCGGAGGTCCGATCGCCTGACGATGAGGATTCGGCGTTGTGTGTGTCAACGCCTATCGACGGGATGCCAGATCACTGAGCATTTCTACACTCCGAACAGTGGTGAATGTGCTGATTCTTGCTGGACTTTGCCGTCAGTGCCCCGTTTGACCCGGCAGCTGATATTGCTGCGGGCATCATCCCCGCCCAGTTCCCCTGGCTGAGCCTCTCGATTCTTTTCCCGATCGTTGGTTCGCTGATGGTTCCCTTCATCCCTGATCAGGGTGACGGGCGTCAGGTGCGTTGGTTCGCCCTGGGTATCGCCCTGACTACTTTTCTGATCACGGTCGCTGCCTACCTCACCGGCTACGACCCCAGCTTCAGTGGATTGCAGCTCTCGGAGCGGGTGAGTTGGCTTCCGAATCTTGGTCTGACCTGGGCCGTCGGGGCCGATGGCTTGTCCATGCCCCTCATCCTTCTGACCAGCTTCATCACAGCCCTGGCTGTACTGGCTGCGTGGCCGGTGACTTTCAAACCGAAGCTGTTCTTTTTTCTGATGCTGGCCATGGACGGCGGGCAGATCGCTGTCTTCGCTGTCCAGGACATGCTGCTTTTCTTTCTGGCTTGGGAACTTGAACTGCTGCCGGTGTATCTGTTGCTGGCGATCTGGGGAGGAAAGAAACGTCAATACGCGGCGACCAAATTCATCCTCTACACGGCAGGAAGCTCTCTGTTCATCCTTTTGGCCGCCCTCGCAATGGGGTTCATGGGCGGAGGCGCTCCCAGCTTTGAATATTCCGTGCTGGCCCAGAAAGGATTCAGTACAAATTTTCAGCTTCTTTGCTACGCAGGACTGTTGATCGCGTTCGGCGTCAAACTTCCGATTGTGCCTTTGCACACCTGGCTTCCAGATGCCCATGGTGAAGCCACAGCACCGGTGCACATGCTGCTGGCGGGAATCCTCCTGAAAATGGGGGGCTATGCGCTGATGCGATTCAACGCCGAAATACTGCCGGAAGCCCATGCACAGTTCGCACCACTGCTCGTGGTGCTTGGGGTTGTGAACATCATTTACGCGGCTCTCACGTCCTTCGCCCAGCGCAACCTCAAACGCAAGATCGCCTACAGCTCGATCAGTCACATGGGATTTGTGTTGATCGGCATCGGCAGTTTCAGTGCCCTCGGAACCAGCGGAGCCATGCTCCAGATGATTAGCCACGGACTGATCGGCGCCAGTCTGTTTTTCCTAGTTGGCGCCACTTATGACCGCACCCACACCCTGCAACTGGATGAGATGGGCGGTGTCGGGCAAAAAATGCGCATCATGTTTGCCCTCTGGACCGTGTGCTCCCTGGCCTCTTTGGCTCTTCCGGGCATGAGTGGTTTTGTTAGCGAACTCATGGTGTTCACCGGATTCGCCACCGATGAGGCTTATACCCTCTCGTTCCGCATTGTGATCGACGGGCTCGCTGCCGTTGGTGTGATCCTCACCCCGATCTACCTGCTGTCGATGCTGAGGGAGATCTTCTTCGGCAAGGAAAACGTGCAGTTGGCCTCCAATACCAATCTGGTGGATGCCGAACCTCGCGAGGTTTACATCATCGGCTGTTTGCTCGTGCCCATCATTGGCATCGGGCTCTACCCACGCCTGATGACCGACAGCTACCGCACAGCCATCGAGGCACTCGTGGATCGCAATGTCGCGGCCATGGAAGCCATCACCCGTCCCACCGCACCTCTGATCAGAAATCCAAGCCTGGCCCCCGCTCTGCTTCAAGCACCCAAACTTCCCTCGCCTGGCGCAACGTAACGATCTTCATCTGTTCCGATTCGTCCGTTAATCAATCAGTTGTGTTCCCATACCTTTTGGGTGAATCAACCAATTCGGTCGATGCGCCAGATCAATTTCAGTTTGATTTTCATCTTCGGACTGAGCACCGTGTTTTTCACTCTGGAAAACACCACCTCCACCACAGTGCATGTTCTGCCAGGCATTCAGTACTCACTGCCTCTTGCCGCTCTGCTGCTGATTGCCTCTGGCTTCGGAGCTGCAGCAGCCTGGTTGTTCGCCACCTGGAGCGGCATGCTGAACAACGTTGAGAAGTTCAGCCAAGCCAGTGAGTTTGATGCCCAGAAGATACGAATTCATGAACTTGAGACAGATCTGAGCCGCTACCGAGCCACGGTCGAGACTCAGCTGGGGCTTCTTCCTTCGGCAAGCACGCAAGACCCCGGCTCTGAAGAATCTCAGAACTAAAGAGCATCGGGCACTGGCCTACCCCTTCAAGGCTGGGTACTTTTCCTGAAGTTGGTAACTGGTAGTGACAGACGCCGGGCTGAATCAGAGTGCTGATGCCGGCGCCAGACTTGCCATTCGTCTGCTTCAGGACGCCGCTCAACGCGGTGACTTGGACCCATGGGACGTGGATGTCATTGCCGTGGTCGATGGATTTCTCGACCAGTTGAAACAAAGAATCGATGTTCCTAGACGCATGGCAGAAGCCATGGCCAGTCGAGGGGGCAGCTACGAACGCGATCTGGCCGACAGCAGCGAAGCCTTCCTGGCTGCGTCGGTCTTGGTGAGCCTCAAGGCGGAAGTGTTGGAAGCCCAGACCTTCCCACCTGCGCCGGTGTTTGAAGAGGCTTTTGAAGCCGATTGCACAGATCAGGGCTGGCTGGATCCAAGCTTCGACCTGCCGCGAAGACCTGAGAAGCACCTGAAGCGGCGGCCAGTGGCGCCACCGCCTTTGCGGCGAGCGGTCACCCTCGGTGAACTGATTGAACAGCTGGAGTCAATCGCTGAGCAGATTGAGTCGGATGAACTGGAGATGCGTCGTCGACAGCGGCAGAAGCATTACTCCAATCGTGAGGCGATTGCCCAGGTCGCGGCACTGGCCCATCGTGAGAAGTTGCCAGAGACAACCGCAGCACTTGGCCTGTACCTGAAGAATTGGGAGCAAGCTCTCCAGTGGGTCAACTTCGAAACCCTCGTAGAGCACTGGAGTGATGCCGCTGCCCCGGATCTCGACAAGGATCGCGTGGGTGTGTTTTGGGCTCTTCTGTTCCTCTCGTCACAGGGTCAGGTTGAGCTTGAACAGTTCGGCGTTCTGCATGGACCGATTCAACTCAGACGAGTGCTGGAACCCGGACAGATGGCGCAACTACCCCTGACCAGCCTTGACGTGCCAGCTGTTCCGCCGGCCAAAGCAGCGATGGCCGCTTAACCCCCCATTTATGGTGGCCTTTCTAATCAAAAGCCTGTAACGCCGATGAAGGCGATGATCCTGGCCGCGGGAAGAGGAACGAGGGTTCAGCCGATCACCCACGTGATCCCCAAGCCCATGATTCCGATTCTGCAAAAGCCAGTGATGGAATTCCTGCTTGAACTGCTCAAAGAGCATGGGTTCAAGGAAGTCATGGTCAATGTGTCTCACCTCGCTGAAGAGATCGAGAACTACTTCCGAGATGGACAACGCTTCGGTGTTGAAATCGCTTACAGCTTCGAGGGGAGAATCGAAGAAGGAGAGTTGATTGGTGACGCCCTCGGTTCGGCTGGTGGCCTTAAAAAAATTCAGGATTTCCAGAGATTTTTCGACGACACTTTTGTGGTGCTGTGCGGCGATGCACTGATCGATCTGGATCTCAGCGAGGCCGTTCGACGCCACCGTGAGAAAGGAGCGATGGCGAGCTTGATCACCAAAAGAGTTCCGAAAGATCAGGTATCTAGCTATGGCGTCGTGGTGAGTGACGACGAAGGGCAAATCAAAGCGTTCCAGGAAAAACCAAAGATCGAGGAGGCCCTCAGCGACACAATCAACACCGGCATTTATTTGTTCGAACCCGAGATTTTCGAACACATTCCATCAGGTCAATCATTTGATATCGGTTCTGACCTCTTCCCAAAGTTGGTTGAAATTGGGGCACCCTTCTATGCCCTGCCCATGGATTTCGAATGGGTCGACATCGGGAAAGTCCCCGACTACTGGCAGGCCATCCGCAGCGTGCTTCAGGGAGAAGTTCGTCAGGTTGGCATTCCCGGCAAGCAGGTGCGTCCTGGTGTCTATGCGGGTCTCAACGTCGCGGCCAATTGGGATCGGATCAATGTGCAGGGCCCGGTTTACGTGGGCGGAATGACCCGGATCGAAGACGGCGCAACCCTGATCGGCCCATCCATGATCGGCCCCAGCTGCCACATCTGCGAAGGAGCCACGATCGACAACTCCATCATTTTCGATTATTCGAGAATCGGTGCCGGCGTGCAGCTTGTGGAGAAGCTCGTGTTCGGTCGTTATTGCGTTGGCCGCAACGGTGACCATTTCGACCTCCAGGAAGCAGCTCTCGACTGGTTAATCACCGATGCTCGTCGGCAGGATGTCGTTGAGCCCTCTCCGCAGCAGAAGGCGATGGCCGAACTGCTCGGCACCGATCTCACAGCGCCGGCAGGCTGACGCCAGCTCGATCCAAAACCTCCGGGATCCGCTGTTCCGCCTTCACGGCCATCAAGTGGACCCCCTGGGCGATTCCTGAGAACTGACGCACCTGTTCTGCAGCGATCGCGATTCCCTCATCCATCGGATCATCCGCCTGATCGAGGCGATCAATTAAGTGGTTGGGGATACAGGCGCCGGGAACCACGCGATTGATGAACCGGGCATTACGGGCTGACTTGAGCAGAAACACCCCTGCAAGGACTGGCAGCTCAAGAGGATCAGCGAGGTCTCGGCAGAATCTCTCCAGAGAACGAGGATCCATCACCATCTGCGTCTGCACGAATCGGGCACCAGCCTCACGTTTGCGGGTGAGACGTCGCGACAGACCGGACCAGCTGGCGCAATGGGGATCAGCGGCAGTCCCTGCAAACAAATTGGTCGGACCGTCAGCAAGTCTGTCTTTGACGGGATCCTCCCCCCGGTTGAAAGCGCTCACCTGCTGTAGAAGCCGAACCGATTCCAGCTCGTGAACCGACCGGACAGACGATTGATCGCCAGCACGCACGGGATCACCCGTGAGGCAAAGCACATTGCGGATCCCGAGGGCATGGGCTCCCAGCAAGTCGGCTTGAAGTCCGATGCGATTCCGGTCGCGACCTGCAACTTGCAGAACAGGCTCCAAGCCCACATCGATCAACAGACGGCACACGGCGAGACTGCACATGCGCATCACAGCCCGGCTGCCATCGGTGACATTGATGGCATGGACGCGCCCTCGCAGGCACTCGGCCATGGCAAGGGTTTCACTGGGATCACCTCCCCTTGGAGGCATCACCTCAGCGGTAAGGGTGAGGGAACCAGCCTCAAGGCTGCGCTGCAGCGCGGAATTCAATCGAAGAAACGCTTCTAAACGCCACTATGGAAGATCATTCGCAAGGGCTACCCCTAGGATGAAGTCATGATTCAATGTCAACGGTCAGCATGACCAGCGGCGAGGGGACGGGCTCAATGAATGCATCCCTCTCCGCAAGGGAACTCGAGATCATCGAGTTGGTCGCTGAGGGTTTAACGAATCAGGAAATTGCCGAGCGGCTCACCATCAGCAAGCGCACCGTGGATAATCACGTCAGCAATGTGTTCACAAAAACCGGATCCAAGAACCGGGTGGCCCTTCTCAACTGGGCGATGGATCACGGGAAGATCTGCCGCGATGGCTTCAACTGCTGCTCGCTTCCGGATACATCCGAGGACGCCCCCTGACAGCCAACGGCAGCGGCAACGGCAGATCGAGCATTGAACAATGATTCAGCGAGAGATCGAACAGCTCCGCGTAAGCGATGCACGCCTCGCGATCGAGACCGATGAATCGCAGAACTCCCTCATGGTCGTAGAGGCCGTGCACGTGGCACCTTCACGCTTCCTGAGAGAAATCTAAAGGAAAACAAAAGAAATCCTCAAGGGTGTTTGAGCTTATTGATGGCTGCCGAAGCCATAGCGACATCTGACCTCTTCGGGCCATGCCGCAATGGGTGCGACCGCAAGGGCCGCGTTGCTCCAGCGACCATCACTGGTCACTTCCTGGCCGCACCACGGAGGAAGCTCCAAGGGTGCATCGGCAGTGTCCAACTCCACCTCCGCAAGAACAAGGGGAGCGTTATCACCCTCAAAGCAGTCCACAACCCACTCACCACCGGAGAGAGCGAGGAAGTAGCGGGTCTTGATCAAGCGATGGGGCGCCAGGTCCCAGAGCGCCTCGGCATCGGTGGTAGGCAGAGGGTATTCGAACTCATGCCGGGCGATGCCTGACGCAGGCGCTTTGAGCGTCAGCCAAGCCTCGCCATCAGCACGCAAGCGCATCCGCACGGTGACACCATCCTTGGACGCCGCCAGATAGCCCTGCCTCAGTGGCTGAGGAGTGCCAGCGAAGGCACGCCAGCCCTGTCCAGTCACAAGGAAACGTCGTTCGATTTCAAGCGGCATCGGTGGTTTCAGTTCAGCGATGGCATGCTGTCGACCAAACTGCCCGCCCAGTGCAGTTTGCGAGACAGAGTGCGGTAATACGAGGGGTTTTGCTCCAGGTGCACCATGAGGGCGCGATGGGGAGCCCGCTGAATCACGCAGCATTCACCAGGAGTCATTACTTCACCGGCGGCACCATCCTTCCAGAGCTTCACCTGGCGATGGGAATCTCCAAGGGGCCAGATCACCAGACGCGACCGCGGAGGCAGCACGATCGGCCGACTGGACAGGCTCATCGGACAGATGGCGCTCACGATGATGGCATCAATCCCTGGGTGAAGAATGGGTCCTCCAGCAGCCATCGCGTAACCGGTGGAACCAGTGGGTGTGGCCAGGATCAATCCATCACCTCTCACCTGATCGACCACTTCTCCATCGATCTCCAATTCCAACGTGCAGGTTGGAGCGAGATCCTCGCGATAGGGGCGCAGATAGATGTCATTGAGAGCCCAGTGCCTCTCAATGACAGATGAATCATCCGGGAGTGTTCCTGAAACCGGACAAGTCAGGGAGTCGGCCCGATGGACCACGGCCTGAAGCATCATCCGTCGCTCCATGGCGAAATGATCCTCCAGAATCCGCGTCCAAATCGTGTCGTTGTGGAGCAGACCTGGCTCATGGGTGAGAAATCCCAGATGGCCACCCACGTTGAAGCAGAGGATGGGAACATCAAGAACAGCCAAGTGTCTCGCGGCTCCAAGAACAGTGCCATCGCCACCGAGCACAACAGCCAGATCGGGAAGCTCGGGCTCAGAGGCGAGGAGACCTGGAAATGGATCGGCCGTGAGGCCACTCATGGCAATCGTGACGGAGACACCCAGCGACTCCAACTGGGATGCACACGCTCTTGCTTCCTTCTGGGCGAGTGGACTTTCAGCTCTATAGATCAGCCAAATCCGTTGAAGCTGCATGGTGAGGGCGCTGCCCTACCAGCGCAGAAGGTTGAAACGTTCCATATCCACTGTGACGCGATTGCGATAAAGGGACAAAAGAATCGCCAAACCAACGGCCGCCTCGGCCGCAGCCACGGTGATCACGAAGACCGAAAACACTTGTCCTCGAATCAACTGTCCATCCACGTAAGACGAGAACGCCATGAGGTTGATGTTCACTGCATTGAGCATCAATTCGATACTCATGAGCACGCGAACGGCATTACGACTGTTGATCAGCCCCCAGACGCCAGTACAGAACAGCACTGCGGCGACAAGGAGATAGGCCTCGAGGGGAACGGAACCGGAAAGCAGCTCAGAAACCATGGGGAAGAAGGGAAGAGGACATCAGGCGGGTGGCTGATCCACCAGCAGAGGAGTGCGCGCCTTTTCAATCAGGCCTTGATCAACAGCTTCTCCAGTTCCAGGGTCAACCGCCTGAACATCACGTCGCGCCAACACGATGGCACCGATCATGGCCATCAAAAGCAATACGGAAGCCAGCTCGAAGGGAAGCAGATAATCGGTGAACAGGTGTTCACCAATGCGGATCGTTGCTCCCTCGCCGATCGGCTCTGGGCCCTCAGCCCAAGGGGTTGTGAGAACCACCCGGGTCAGAAGAACAAACAAGCCTGCACAGACCCCACCAGACAGAAGACGACGGATCACGATCCCAGGAATCGGTGCCAGGTCTTCGCGCTTGTTGACCAGCATGATCGCAAAGAGGATCAGAACATTGACCGCTCCGACGTACACCAGCACCTGGGCGGCAGCCACAAAGCTGGCATTGAGCAGCAGGTAGAGACCAGCGACAGCCAGGAAAACGCCACCCAGCAGGAAGGCCGAATAAACAATGTTGCTGAGGAGCACAACACCGAGGGCTCCCAGAACGATGACTGCGCTGAGAACAAGAAAACTGATCAGCTGCGTCGACGCTGCGATCGTCATTCAGCGCTCTCCTTGCTGTTGTTGGTTGATGTGGCCGATTCTCCCTCATTGGCAGTGGTGCCAGCAGCATCACTCTTGAGAGAAGCAAGAACCTGATCCGGACGCTGTCCTGCCCGTGGACGCGCCGGGTCAACCCCGTGGGGGTGGACTTCACCGGCGGGAAGATACGCCAGTTCCCTCAGGGGTTGTACAGCGGGATCAGTGGTCACGCTCGTGGGTAAACGGCCCAAGGCCACATTGTCGAAGTTGAGGCTATGACGATCGAAAGCTGCCAGTTCGTACTCCTCGGTCATCGACAGACAGTTGGTGGGGCAGTACTCCACGCAATTGCCGCAAAAGATGCAGACTCCGAAATCGATGGAGTAGTTCCGTAATTCCTTCTTCTTCGTCTCCTTATTCATCACCCAGTCCACCACGGGCAGGTTGATGGGGCAGACCCGAACACAGACCTCACAGGCGATGCACTTATCAAACTCGTAGTGAATCCTTCCGCGATAGCGCTCTGAAGGAATCAGTTTCTCGTAGGGATACTGCACCGTCACGGGACGGCGCTTCATGTGGTCGAAGGTGACAGCCAGGCCTTGGGTGAGATTGCGCGCCGCGTCAACGGCGTCGCGGGTGTAGTCACCAACCTGTTTAAGGAAACCGAACATTGTCTGAAGTCAGGTAAGGAGCGGTCTGTCGAGAGGAAACCAGAGGGCCATGATGACGCCGTTGGCGTTCAAGTGTCGCGTTCACCCACCGAAGGCGACGGGGAATGCAAGTTTCAGAGCCGCGGTGACCAGCAGGTTGACCAATGCCAGTGGAAGCAAAAATTTCCAGCCGAGATCCAAAAGCTGGTCGATGCGAACCCGTGGCGTGGTCCAGCGCAGAAGAATGGCAATGAACACCAGGAGGTAGGCCTTCAGGACCGTCATCACAATGCCTGTAGCCCCTGTGATCACTTGAACCAGCGGAGCATCAACAGACTGTCCCAGCCAACCGGCAAGCCATTCCACAGGCACCGGAAATCCCCAGCCACCGAGATAAAGCACTGAAACCAGCAACGCCGAGAGCACCAGATTGATGTAACTGCCCAGGTAGAACAGGGCAAACTTCATTCCTGCGTATTCGGTCTGATAACCGGCCACCAGTTCCTCCTCAGCTTCAGGGAGGTCAAAGGGAAGGCGTTCGCACTCAGCCAGGGCACAGATCCAGAAGATCAGAAAACCCACCGGCTGGCGCCAGATGTTCCAGCTCAGAATTCCAGCCCCTGTCTGCTGGCTGACGATGTCAACGGTGCTGAGAGAGTTGCTCATCATCACCACCGCAAGCACCGCAAGCGCGAGCGGGATTTCGTAGCTGATCGACTGGGCTGCAGCTCGGAGTCCACCCAGCAGGGAGTACTTGTTATTTGATGCGTAACCACTCATCAGCAGACCAATGGGCTGAACGCTGCTGAGGGAGATCCACAGAAAGATGCCGACTCCCACATTGCTGATCAAAAGATTCTGTCCAAAAGGAACGATCAACCAGGACAGAATCACCGGGACGACAACGAGCACGGGGCCAAGCGTGAAGAGAAGCCCATCCGCCCTTGCCGGGATGATGTCTTCCTTCACCAAAAGCTTGAGGCCATCAGCAAGAGGCTGAAGAACGCCAAGGGCTCCGGCATATTCCGGGCCGATGCGCTGCTGAACAGCAGCAGAGATTTTGCGTTCCAACCAGACTGTCACCAGCACGCCGACCACTGCTGCCACAAGCACCAGCAGCATGGGGAGCGGCAGCCAGATCAATCGGGCCGCTTGATCGGAGAGACCGAAACCCTCCAGGGTCTGACTGAAGCTCTGTTCGAGATCCAGACCAGGACTCACTAGAGCCGGTGCATTGGTGGCAAAGAAAGTCACCATGAACTGAGGATTGATCTGTGCAACTTAGGTGCTTGCGGAGGGAAGCCGGTCTTCAAGCGGGCTCCACTGACGCATCGAATGGCCTGTGTAGATCTGAGAGGGCCGGAAAATGCGGTTGGCGCCAAGCTGTTCCCGCCAGTGGGCAAGCCATCCCGCCACCCTGGCGATGGCGAATACAGGCGTGAACAGATCCCTTGGAATTCCGAGCTTGCGGTAGACCAAACCTGAGTAGAAGTCCACATTGGGGAAAATGCCTTTGGGTCCAAGGCGACACTCAGCAGCTGCTTCAAGGGCTCGAGCCACGTCGTACATCTCGTCGTGACCAAAGCGGGCAAACAGCTCTTCTGCCAGCACCTGAAGAATCACGGCCCGAGGGTCTTTAACCCGGTACTCCCGATGCCCGAAACCCATGACCTTGCGTTTGCTGGCCATGGCCGCATCGAGATAATCAGCTGCACGGTCAGCTGTACCGATCTCATCCAGCATGGCCAACACATCCTCATTGGCGCCTCCATGCAGAGGACCGGCCAGGGTTCCAACAGCTGAAGCGACCACGGCATAGGGATCCGTCAGGGTGCTGGCCGTGACCCTCGCACTGAACGTGCTGGCGTTCAGGCTGTGTTCCGCATGCAGGATCAGACAACGGTCAAAGATCCGCGATGCCAGAGGGTCAGGCTCACGCTCCATGAGCATGTAGAGAAAATTGGCCGAATAGGCCAGGTCATCGCGAGGTTGAATCGGATCCTGTCCTTTGCGGATCAGTTGAAAGGCCGCCACCATCGTTGGGATCTTGGCGATCAACCGCACCACGGCGTCATAGATGTATTGGGGGTCATCGATGGCCCGCCGGGAATAAAACAACCCAAGCGAGGCCGCACTCGACTGCAGAGCATCCATCGGATGACCATCCGATGGAAAGCACTTCATCATGTCTCGCACGCGGAAGCTCACCCTTCGGTGCATCTGCACTTCCTGCTCAAAGTCTCTCAATTGCTGAGGGCTGGGCAGTTCACCCCAGATCAGCAAATACGTGGTTTCGAGAAAACTGCAGTGAGAGGAAAGATCATCAACGGCATAGCCGCGATACGAAAGTTTTCCCGCTTGCCCATCGATGTCACAAATTGACGACTGAGTCGCAGGAACCCCTTCCAACCCGGGACGGAACACCAAACCGGTGCGTTCATGACGAATTTCAGCACTCTCGCTCCGACTCACTGTCTCCCTACTGCTCAATGGCAACTTAAACGGAGCCAGGAAGCAGGAGTCGTGGCCTCAGCAACGCCTGAAGCTGAGCATGTCCGAAGGGGTCGCAGGACAGGTCGTCCCAGCAAAGGTGGCAGAACCCCGCCTTGCGCAATCGCAAACTCCCAGGCGCAGCACCGGTGAGTGCAGCGGCCAATCCGCTCAGATCGGGTTCATGGCCGACCAAGAGGCAACGTCCGTGAACAGATCTCACCAGAGGCCTTGGATCACCCCCGGGCGCGAGAGCGGACTCGACCTGGACAGCGGAAGCCAGGCCGGCCTGAACCGCCAGCTCGGCAGTCTCGACTGCACGCCTGTATGGACTGGAGAGCAACAGGTCGGACTGATACCCCAACTTGCTGAGGCGGTCAGCCACCGCGAGAGTGCGCTCCACCCCGAGCTCCGTCAGTGGGCGATCCGGATGGTCCCGGTCATGGTCCCGTTCAGCAGCGATGCCATGACGGAACAGGAAAAGATCAACCGAAATGAAGTCGGGCATGCAGACGCAGGCTGCTCGACTCTCCACTTTGGTCCGACATCAGATCTGGCGCTGCCACCAGAGTGAGGCTCTGCACCGCAGGGCTCAGTGATCGTCCTCCCAGGCCCTGGAGCAGAGTCCATGGACGCCACTTCCCGAGACCATCACGCGCCGGTTCGGCGGCGAGGGCAAACTGTTGCGTGATCGGTGCCTTGGCCAGGTTCCGCAGCACCTGGAGTTGCTGCTTAAGACCACTCGGATCGCCCCCACTACGACGCTGGCGAAGTCCCTCAAGGGTCTGTCCCCACCAGTTCAAGCCAGCATCGTGTTCCAAAGCCACGGCAAGATCCGCCGTCAACGACTCCTCACCATGGCGTCGCTGACGCACCAACCGGGTCCAGACCTCAAGCGATTGCCCATCGGCATCCAGCGTGGATCCCACGAGTCCGTCCTGCTCAAGCTTGCTGCTCACGGCCTCTGATGGTGGTGCATCCGCGCGGCTCCCAAGAAGCCAACCCGCCTCACCCTGTTGCAGAAGCAGTGGACCGGAGTCGAGGGCAACGACGGCCGCCGCCCCTTCAGCAGCGGCGGAGTCCAGCGTCCGTTGAAGCACAGGGGCAATCCACTGCGCCAATGGATTCCGGCTATCCGGATTCATCAATGCCTGAGGCGCTGACAACAGCGCCAACATCTGAGCGTCACCCCCTGTGGCGTCAAGAAGAGCCTCGGCATCAGAACGTCCATCCGCCCCAGGAACCACCGCGTCCTGAAAGCGAACCAAAGCCTTCAGGTCAAGATCCGTTCCATGGGTCACCAGGCCAGCGACCAACCTGGTGAGATCACCACGCTCTGCGATCACCGTCGGAACGCCAAGCCAGCGCTGCATAGCGGCCGGGCTTGCCGTGAGAAAGGCCACACCGGAACCGAACGATGTCAGATCATCGGCGAGACGTGCATCACCTTGAAGGTTCAAACCCTCAAGCTGCGACACATCCAGGGCCTGTTCCAGCACACCTCGACCGGAAGCCAGGAGCAGCAGGTCATCGTCGATCAATGCCGTGGCAATCGGCTGAGGATCGCGACCCAACAGGGCACCCCGACCACTGATTACGCCCATGCCTCGATAACGGGTGATCTGCAAGTCAGTCCCAGCCAGGCTGCGGGTTTGCCAAAAACGCTGCAAAAAGCGTCGAGCTCCGTCGTCGTCCTGACTGGACAGGGCCAGAACCCAGCCCAAACCGCCCTGATCGTCAGCGTTGGAGCTGCTTTGATCCAACACGGCAAAACTGACCTGTGGGCCGATCCAGTTCACCAGTTCGTCATTGAAATTCAGCCCGGCCAAAGCGAAGGCACCATCGCGGAGCTGGCGTGTGCTTTCGCTCGCGGCCTCTCTCTGACGCACCGGAGCGACGGCTCGGGCATAGGCCGGGATGCGAGACGGATCCACCAGCCAATTCAGGGTGAGTTCAGCATCACGGGGCATAAATCGAGCCGCCCGGTTGAGCTCCAGCGGTCGATCAACGATCCGTAGCGGACTCTGTTGTGCCATCACCCACCACACCCCAAAGGCCAGGGTGAGGAGCACCATGGCCGATGCAACCAGAGCGAGCAGGAACGAACGCCCTTTCATTGACTGGCGGTGGAGGACATCACTGTCATCTTCATGCATCCAGGGTTCATGGCCAGCCCGGAGCCAGACTGATGGGATGAATCAACGCACCCCTCAACCCCTGAAAGCCACTGAGCTAGAGGCCTGGCTGCAAAAGAAGCCTGAGTTGACTTTGGTCGACGTTCGTGAACACCGAGAACTAGCGATCGCCGCATTTCCTTATCCAGTGGAACATCTGCCTTTAAGCGCTGCGGAGCAGTGGATGGATGAGATCGACCAGCGACTGCCGGCTTCTCGGACCGTGGTTGTGATCTGCCATGCAGGGGTGCGCAGCTGGAACTTCGGATGCTGGCTCCTGGAACGAAATCCCTCGCAGGACGTTTGGAATCTGGAGGGCGGCATTGACGCCTGGAGTCTTGCTGTGGATTCAACTGTGCCCCGCTACTGAGGGTGATCCCACCATGAAGCCAACGTCGGATTCATGGTGGTCACGTTCGAAACCAGAGAATCATTCGTACGATCGCTCCACCTCAACAGTTGCTGTGGAGCTCCTGCCCCAACGCCAACAGGACGTGCTTCAAGCCACGGTCCATCACTACGTGGACACGATTGAACCAGTGGGGAGCAAAACCCTTGTCCAGCGTTTTGGGCTCCAGGCAAGCTCAGCCACAGTGCGTTCCGCGATGGGAGCCCTTGAGCAAAAAGGGTTGCTGGTGCAGCCCCATCCATCGGCCGGTCGGATTCCCAGCGCGAAGGGATACCGACATTACGTGGACTGCTTGCTGCCGAAGCCTGGAGCCGCCGTTCACCATCTCGAACAGGAACTCACCCAACTGAGCTTGCGCTGGGCTGCACTCGACGATCTGCTGCAGCAGCTAGCAAGACGTCTGACCGATTTCACGGGGCTGATGAGCCTGATCACCGTGCCGCAACCGACAGAACGGCGACTGCATGCGATCCGCCTGGTCCGAACAGAGGAGAGGCTTTTGGTCATGTTGGTGGCTGATTCCAGCCAGACCCATCACCTGAATTTGCGCTTACCCCACGGCAGTGCCCATCAGGTGGCAGCCCTCGAACGTTGGACCGATGACCAACTACGTCGATCCGGACAGCTCGGCTGGGAGTCCCTGCCCCAGCAGCTGCAAACCTGTGGTCAGGCGCTGAGGGAAGCCCTAGAGCACAAGGATCCCTTTATTGGTCCTAGCGAGCAGGGCGCTCACGTTCACGGCGTCTCCAGGCTGGTGGCGCAGCCAGAGTTCAGCGACAGCGCCAAGGTGCGCCCCCTCCTGGATCTGATGGATTGCAATCCAGCCGCCTTCATCCCGAGTGATCCCTCCCGTGATGACTGTGTCTGGATCGGTGGGGAGCATCCCCACACGGCCCTAAGCGACTGTTCCGTGATTCAATCCAGCTATCGCAGCGGAGGAGGTGGTGTCGGGCAGGTTGCGCTGGTGGGCCCGATGCGCATGGCTTACGCCACGGCACGTGCTGCCGTTCAATCTGTAGCGAAACATCTCAACAATCTTCTGAGCTGATTGAACAATCTCAGAGCTGAATCAGAGAGCGTCTCCGAGGCGTTCAGCCACGGTGTTGACGTCCTTGTCGCCGCGTCCTGAGCAATTGAGAACCACTTCGGTCCCCGCAGGGAGTGTGGGGCAGAGGGTTTCCAGCCAGGCGAAGGCATGGGCCGTTTCCAGAGCAGGGATGATGCCTTCCAATCGACTCACGAGCTGAAGGGCATCCAGCGCCTCCGCATCGGTGACGGCTCCATATTCCGCCCGTCCAATTTCGCGCAGGTAACTGTGCTCAGGGCCGACACCCGGGTAATCAAGACCGGCACTGATGGAATGGGCTTCCTGCACCTGACCGTCCTGGTCTTGCAAGAGAAGACTCATCGCCCCGTGCAGCACACCAACCCGACCTTCCGTAATGGTGGCTGCGTGGCGGCCCGTGGCCACGCCGTCACCTGCGGCTTCCACACCGATCAACCGCACATCCGTGCATTCAACGAAGGGGTGGAACAGACCCATCGCATTCGATCCTCCGCCGACGCAGGCCATCAGCACATCAGGAAGCCGTCCGAACGCTTCCCGGCACTGCTGCCGCGTTTCCTGACCGATCACAGCGTGAAAGTCGCGTACCAGCATCGGATAGGGATGAGGACCTGCCACTGACCCAAGGATGTAATGGGTGGACTCCACGTTGGTGACCCAGTCGCGGATCGCCTCACTGGTGGCGTCTTTGAGGGTGGCCGTCCCTGCGGTGACTGGCTGCACGGTGGCCCCCAACAGGCGCATCCTGAACACATTCAGGGCCTGTCTTCGCATATCTTCGGCACCCATATACACCACACAGTCCAGGCCGAAACGGGCGCAGACCGTGGCGGTAGCCACACCATGCTGACCGGCACCGGTTTCAGCAATGATCCGCTTCTTACCCATGCGCAGAGCGAGGAGAGCCTGACCCAGGGCGTTGTTGATCTTGTGGGCGCCGGTGTGATTCAGGTCTTCACGCTTGAGCCAGATGCGCGGACCACCATCAGCACGGCGGTAGTGCTCGGTCAGACGCTCCGCCTCATAAAGCGGTGTTGCCCGACCGACATAGCTCTTCAGCAGCCGATTGAGCTCCGAGGTGAATGCAGGATCCTTCCAAGCCTCAGCGGCCGCCTGTTCCAGCTCGGCCAGAGCGGGCATCAGTGTTTCAGGCACATACTGACCGCCGTAGCGCCCGAAGCGACCCTCGCGAGCAGGACGGGAGCTGACGGCGAGGTCAGCAGCAGAGGGTTTTGGCGGCAGGGTGCTGGTCACGAAGCAACGGACCGCGCGCGCGACCCTTGAGCGATGCCTCAGCGTAAGCAGGCGATCACGCGATGCCGTGGATCACAGGCTTTGATCCGCAGATTTCTAAAGCCGACGGATTGCAGAGCGTCGTGCATATCAAGGCTGAAATAGTGCTCGATATACGGCTCCGTACTTTTGAGGAGGGTGGCAACCGCAGCAGGCAGACGCTGCAGAACCGACGACGCAGGGTCCTGATCCACCATCACCAGTGCACCACCAGGACGCAGCAGCCGAAACGCCTCCGACAGCACGGCATGAATGGCGCTCTGAGGCAATTCATGGCACACAAACTGAAGACTGATCAGGTCGACTGAACACTCCTCCAGGCCCGTCTTTTCGGCCTTGCGATGCAGCCAGCCATCCACGACTCCTTCGCTGTCTCGCACCCTGGCCACAGCGAGCATCTCGGGAGACAGATCCAGACCCTGGATGTGCACTGATGACTCGCGTCGCTTCTCGGCACGCAGGCGCAGCCAGCGGCTGAGATGCTGGGTGCTGACCCCCACAGAACAGCCCAGATCGAGGGCTTGATGCACGGGACCGATCAGCAACGGTTCCACCACCTGATGGATCGCATCCCGCAGACGGGTCTGAGCAATCAGCGGGGACAGAGTCTCATCGGGCCAGATGCGCAGAGCCATCGCATCAGTGGCCTGCTCAGCCTCCGTTGCGGCCTGCCAACAGAGATTGCCTTGTTCGTAAGCATGGAATCGAACGCGGTAGTAGTCAGGCGGCACCAAGCCGGGTGTCGTCACGTCCGCCAGCAGTGGGCTCGCTTGATGAAGCAAAGTCTTGCGACGGGCCCGCCAGGGGATTCCATTGCGTTCAGCCGTACGGATGATCAGCTGCCGGGCCTGAAAGAACAAAGGTCGCCGCAGCCAGCCGATGTTGATCAGCCGCTCAATCCACAGCCCCAGACCTTGGCTCGAATCAGCCCATTGCGGTTGCTGAACAACTGACTTCATCTCAAGAGCTCAATCTCTTCAGACAACAGTCTGAATGCTCAGGAACGACGGTGGGCTGGAGATAAAGTGATATCGACAGCAGGTTCAATCGCTGCCCTCAAGAACCAGTATCAATTGCCAAGTCCCGGATCAAAGGCGTTGGGATCGCAACAAATCCTGAATCAGAGAAGATCTTTAGCTGAGCAGGAACAACCAATCAACCCAACTGAGACAAGCACAAGAGCGCTGGTTTCGAATCCCCCCCCAACCTCAAGCCTCAAAGACATCTAGCTACATTCGCAACCAAAACACATATCAAACAATTCTAGGCAAGCAGACAAGCCCTAGCCAAATACATAGAAGCACCATCGATCTATTGATAAAGGATTCGCCAAATTCAGCAAACCAACAAATCACACCAATAACATGATTAGTCTCATCATCAACTTGGCTGTCCACGCCAGCAATCCCCCCCTAAACCAAAGAAACATCTATCCCGTTGATTTCAAGCCTGGTCTCATCATTCACCCTCAAGCTATGCCTGGACTGATGAATGTTGTTGATCAGATCGCGGATCACTAGTCCAAGGTTTTCCACAGCAGCACTGGGTAAAGGACGAAGCCTTGGGCAAGACTGGCTTGAGCGATCGAGAGTTCCATGCCGAAAGGTGGCTGGCGAGAATTCAGCAGCAGTGAAAGCCTCCAACGACCTGAACCAACCACGGCTGGCACCCCCCGTTCCCAGCAGATTGTTCGGGTGCAGCCGACCCGAGGCGGAAAGGGAGGAAAGACGGTGACCGTGATTCGGGGGTTGCAACTCGATAACGCTGAAATCAAGGCACTGCTGAAAAAACTTAAGAACCGTATTGGCAGCGGTGGCACCGTCAAGGAGGGCGAGATTGAGCTTCAAGGCGATCAAGTGGATCTAGCTCTTGAGCTCCTCACTCAAGAGGGCTTCAGGCCCAAACGATCCGGTGGGTGAATCGGGAGTCAACTGATTGTCGAGACGCAGGCCTGGGAGATAATGGCGGCCCGAATCGCTGCGTCATGTCCTCAACACCCACCTACGGTCAACTCACCAACCAAGGCGCTTCCACCAACATCGCCTGGCACCACGCCTCTGTTGACCGCAACGCCCGAGCTGAACAGCGCGGACATCGCAGTGCCATCCTCTGGTTCACGGGATTGAGCGGAGCCGGGAAAAGCACCTTGGCCAATGCGGTGAATCAGGCCCTGTTTGAACGCGGGTTAGCCACCTATGTGCTGGATGGAGACAACATCCGACATGGCCTCTGCAAAGACCTGGGCTTCTCAGACGCAGACCGCGAAGAAAATATCCGCCGCATCGGTGAAGTAGCCAAGCTCTTCTTGGATTCTGGCGTGATTGTTCTCACCGCTTTTGTCTCCCCCTTCCGAGCTGATCGCGATAAGGCCAGAGCCTTGGTCGAGGACAGTGACTTTCTCGAGATCTTCTGCTCTGCTGACCTAAGCGTCTGCGAAGAACGCGACACCAAGGGCCTTTACGCCAAGGCAAGAGCGGGAGAAATCAAAGAGTTCACGGGAATTTCCAGCCCATACGAAGCTCCTTCAGATCCCGAACTCTCCGTCGACACCGGAGCCGGTGATCTCGAGAGCTGCGTGAATGAGGTCGTCGACGCATTGGTCAGCCAGGGAATCATCCCCGCTCAGGCCTGATCAGGTCACCACTGGCCGGGATGCCTTGACGCTCTGCCCAGGCATCCACCAATGTTTTGAGGCAACTGGCCACGGGAACAGCCAGCAGCAAACCCAGAAGTTCTCCGAAGCCATAGAGCTCTCCTGCCTTGGCGCCGATGGGAAGGGCGATCAGCAACCAGGCCGGCTGGAGACCCACGATGCTGCCCATCAACCGGGGTTGGATCACCTGATCCACCAATTGTCCGACAAAGATCGCCGCCACTAGGATCTCAAGCCCTGTTTTGGGATCCTGAAAGGCAAGAAGTCCGCTGACCGCGATGATCGTGAGGGCGCTTGCGTAGGGAATCAGAGTGGTGAATCCGATCAGAACGGCAAAGAGAACTCCATAGGGAATCTTGAGCACAGTGAAAACGACGATCTGCCCAACCGCCAGGATCAAAGCCAGCAGGACCTGACCGGCAAAGTATCCCCGGAATGTGCGTGAGAGCGTGCTGGTCACCAGTTCACGCCAATCCGTGGGAAGCCATCGGGCCAGGCCAGCCGCAATCGAGCGGCCACCCAGCAGGAAGAACACCGCCAACACCAACACAATCACGGTGTTGATGGTGGTTCCCAGGGTTGCCCCAAGGATGCCGAGCAGCCTCTGGCTGATCTGGCTGGCCACCCGACCGGCTCGGGTGAGGAGATCACTGCTCAGATCACCGAATTCACTAGGCAATCCCCTCGCATCAGCCAAGGACTGAAGGCTTGTGATCCAGCCCTCGGCCTCGCTGAGCAGACCAGGCAAGGCATTGATGAGCTGCCCGAGCTGATCGATCAACAGAGGAACCAGTGTGATCCCCGCGAACACCAACGCACTGATGGTGACCAGAGTCACCATCACGATCGCCATCCACCGGGGCAGGCCGCGGCCGGTGAGCCAAACGCAGGGAATATCGAGCAGAAAAGCGATCAGTGCCGCCGTGAGAAAAAGGCCGGGAAACGGAGCCAACGGAACCGTGAGCTGCCGCAACACAAACAGATTCAGCGTGAGCAAGGGCAATGCCAGGCTCCAGCTCATCCAGCCTGGACCATTCATGGGCCGTTGTCTGTTTTGGGAATTGTGACCGCGAAAGGCCACAATCCAAAACCCTGTCAGCGATCGGTGGCCATGGCGTCGAGATAGGCCGCAGACCCGAGCTCGACCAGGCGTTGATCCTTCGCGGTCACGGCGTCGTGAAGCTGACGTCGATAAGCCCCGAGACGCTCCGACAAGGCGTGGTCTTGGAGCGCCAGGATCTGCGCCGCCAGCAACCCAGCATTCAGCCCGCCCCCGATGGCAACCGTGGCCACGGGAATGCCACCCGGCATCTGCACAATCGAATGGAGGGAGTCCACACCGGACAGGACCCTGCTGCGCACCGGCACGCCGATCACTGGCAGGGTGGTGAGAGACGCCACCATTCCTGGCAAGTGAGCGGCGCCGCCGGCACCGGCCACGATCACCTTCAGACCGCGGTTACGGGCCTCACGGGCAAAGTCCACCATCTCCAGGGGTGTGCGATGGGCCGACAACACGCGCACCTCCACAGCAACGTTCAGCGTCTCCAGAACCTCAACCGCCGGATGAAGGGTGGGGAGATCGGAATCACTGCCCATGATCACGGCCACCTGCGGTGACATCGGTGACTGAACTGGATCGGAAGGCGTCATGGCAACAGGCAAAACGCGCAGGGAAGGCGAGACTTCCATCGTCCCGCACCAGACCGCCCGCATGCGCCGGATCACCCACGTGCGACTGCCTCAATGCCCTGGGTCAACACCAAACCAGGACCTGCACTGGCTGATTCTGAATGAACAAGGCGTGATCACCGAGATCGGTCCCATGCCAGCGATGGCGGGCATGGGAGGAGAGAGCTGGAACGGAGACTGGCTCAGTCCACGGGGGATTGACCTGCAGATCAACGGTGGGCTTGGTCTTGCTTTCCCTGAACTCTGCGTCGACGATCTCCCCCGACTACTGAAGCTTCTCGAGCAGTTGTGGCGTGATGGTGTCGAGGCCATCGCCCCGACCCTGGTCACCTGTGGCGTCGACCCCCTGCGCCGCGCACTCTCCGTGCTGCGCCAGGCCAGGAGCCTGCACCAACAGGGCCGCTGCCGGCTGCTGGGAGCGCACCTGGAGGGTCCTTTCCTGGCAACAGAGCGCCGGGGCGCTCACCCAAGCGAACACATTGTCCGACCCAGCCTCATGGAGCTGGAGAGACGGATCGCCGGATTTGAAACCGAGATCAGCCTGGTGACGCTCGCCCCGGAACAACCCGGGGCAGAGCGCATGATCAGCCATCTGACCACCCTCGGGATCACCGTGGCCCTGGGCCACAGCACAGCCACCGCCGGCCAGGCCGCTGCAGCCTTCGATCAGGGGGTCAGCATGCTGACCCATGCGTTTAACGCCATGCCTGGCCTGCATCACCGGGCGCCTGGCCCCGTGGGGGAGGCCTGCCGTCGCGGCGGCATTGCCCTGGGCCTGATCGCCGATGGCGTTCACGTGCATCCCACCATCGCGGTGTTGCTGCAACGCATGGCCGGCGATCAGATCGTGCTAGTGAGTGATGCACTCGCGCCCTATGGGTTGGCGGATGGTGAGCACCGCTGGGACGAGCGCGTGCTGCACGTGCAAGACGGAACCTGCCGACTGGACGACGGAACCCTCGCGGGCGTGACCCTACCCCTACTGGCCGGCTGTTGCCGGCTCGCCCTCTGGAGCGGCGATGCGGATGGTGCGATCTGGGCCGCGACGATGGCTCCGAGACGGGTCATCGGCATGGATCACAGCGTTGAGGGGCTGGTGGGGCAACCCATTGACCATCTGCTGCGCTGGGACCTGAGCGAAGCGGGGGCATCCCTTGCCTGGCGTGAAGCTGCTTAAGATCCCGCCGACGCACCACCAAGCCGATGACCCCTGAACAGCAGCTGAAGGACAAGCTGGCCGAGAAGCAGGAGGTGAAGGGGTATTTCGAAACCACAGGCTTCGATCGCTGGAATCGCATCTACAGCGAATCCGACGACGTGAACAAGGTGCAGCGCAACATCCGCATCGGCCATCAGAAAACCGTGGATGAAGTGCTGGCCTGGATCAAAGACAGCGGCGAATTCAGCGACGTGAGCTTCTGTGACGCTGGATGCGGTGTAGGCAGTCTCAGCCTGCCCTTGGCGGCGATGGGCGCAGGCTCGATCAGCGCCAGCGACATCTCCGAAGCAATGGCCCAGGAAGCGGAACGCCGGGCCCGCGAGGCCGGCCTCGACATGACCAAACTCAACTTCTTCGCCAGTGACCTGGAAAGCCTGAGCGGCTCCTTCCACACGGTGTGCTGCCTGGATGTCTTCATCCATTACCCCCAGGCAGCCGCTGAAGAGATGGTGAAACACCTCTGCAGCCTCAGCGAGCAACGGCTGTTGGTGAGCTTCGCCCCTTACACCCCACTGCTGGCGCTCCTGAAGAGCATCGGCCAGTTGTTTCCAGGCCCCAGCAAGACAACCCGTGCTTACACCTTGAAAGAGGAAGGCATCGTCAAGGCTGCGATGGCCTGTGGCTACGAGCCTGTTCGACGGAGCCTGAACAAGGCACCGTTTTATTTCTCGAGACTGATCGAATTTCGCAAGAAAGAATGATCAGGAGCCGAAGCGATTGAACAGCTTGAACTCAACGACAGGGGCTTAGTGCTTCACGGGAATGATGTCGCTGATTGCCAAATTCATGGTCCCAACGTTTGTCATGACCTACATCTGGGCAGCATCAGCCTGAAGATGTGCCAGCAAATAGACCTGCAGATTCCCATTTTTAAACACAACGTTTCCCTTTTGCGACACTTCTCGTTCCCCGTTGCGCACCCAGCAGCCAAGAGGAGTGAACTCAAAGCAACAACAGACAGTGAGCGACGCACGATCAATAGCCTTACAACTCTTGACTCCCGGCCAGCAGCAGTTCACCCGGGGCAAACCCAGACCCGGCTACGCAGCTGAGGTGCAGGCCGTTCTCCAATGCGAGTGTGTGGGCATGCAGCCGATAGCCACCATCCCCAGGGACAGCGGCAGCATTGATCCGTTGCTGCGGCAGATACAGAGGATCCCCGAGCAAGGGTGACCCCAACTGAGCCAAGTGAATGCGAATCTGATGCGGGCGTCCGGTGCTGATGGCCACCTCCACAAGATCGCCTTGATCACAGCGCTTCAGAAGGCGAAGCTCACTGCGGGCATGCAGGCGCCTGCGCAGAGGCTCGCCGTCGAAAGGATCAGGCCCCCAGACCCATCCCAGGAGCGGATGAACACGCTCCACCACATCGGTAGTCACCACCAGCGACTGGTCCGCACGCAACCCCTTCACTAGCTTGGCCCAGGCCAGATAGGTCTTCCGGCAACCACCCTCCGGCCGGAACTGCCGGGAAAGCCCGGCCCGCGTTTGCGGTCGGCGCGCACACACCTGAAGCCCTGACGTGAACCTTCCCAAACGATGCACCGGCTTGGGAACCTGGCTGGCGCGAGCCGATCGACTGGCCTCCATCAACAAGGCCGAGAGGGTGTGCTGCAGAAATCCGCCGCCAGGCATCACCGGTAAACCTGAGGGCTTGTTAATGACCAGCACGTCACCATCGTCGTAGACGACGGACCACTGATCCGGGATCGCAGGCTCAAGCCATGGAGGTCGCCGCCATTGCACGACATCCCTTGAACCCACAGGCACATCGTTCTGAAGTGACTGTCCATTGAGAAGCAATTCACCGGAGCGGATCCGGCTGTCCCAAACGTCCCTGGGCGAGTGGCCATACCGGCTGGCCATCACTGCACTCAACATTCGACCCGACTCGGACCTGTCCATTCGATCCGAATAGGTCCAGCCCTGATTCAATGCGGCTGGCCGCCAGCCCTTCACTCCACCAGGCGATGCTGCAGGGCGTAGCGCACCAGCTCTGTGCGACTGGAGGTGCCGGTCTTGATGAACAGACGACTCACGTATTTCTCAACGTTACGGATCGACGTTTCCAGCTGCCTGGCAATTTCCTTATTCATCAATCCTTCGGCGACTAACTGAAGAACACTGCTCTCGCGTGGTGTGAAGCTGTGCTGCACGGGTTCCTGAGCAGGAAGCGCCTCCGCTTGGGCCAGCAGCGAACGGATTTCGGTGATTTGCTTCGCCATTTGCCCCATATCAGCATCAGCAAAACGTGCTGCCTCCTGGAGCAGTCGCTGCTGGCGTTGAGCCACGTTGCGAACCCGCGCGACCAATTCATCGGGGTCAAAGGGCTTGGGAATGTAATCGTCAACTCCTGCGAGATACCCCTGCGTGCGGTCAGCGGTCATTCCCTTGGCCGTCAGGAAAATCACCGGTGTGCCTCCCAGCCGTTCATCAGCCCGCAAGCGTGTGAGCAGCCCATAACCATCAAGGCGGGGCATCATGACATCGGTGATCACCACATCCGGCAGCATCTGCTGGGCTTTGCTGAATCCCTCCTCACCATCCACAGCCGTGGTTACCTCGAAACCTTCATCCTCGAGGTAGGCCTGAACGGCAGAACGCAGACCGGGTTCGTCGTCCACCAGCAACAGACGAACGGGTGGCTGCTCGGGCACTGAAGCAGTCATGACCTGTACGAGTCTGGGCGGAATCTAAGTGGGTCAGCCCCCAGGTAACCGCAGCACCTCCTGGGATTCGATCAGCAGAGTGGAATACCCGAGTTCTCTGGCCTTATCGGCCAAGGAAACAGGATCCTGTCCTGCCAGTTCGGGATGGCAGGCCGCCCACCACACCAGATGATCTTCCCTGGCTGTGGCGCGCACCGGGCCACCGGGATTGAGTTTGCGGATATAAATCGCTTCTTTATCACGCGTGACCCGTACCGGCTCCTCGGCACTGCAGTCGACCGACTCACTGGGAATCAAGAGGTTGTCGGAGTATTCCTGCCACAACTTGAATTGGCGCAGCTCTGGATTGGACGGATCGCGTTTGATCGCAAAAATCCCCAGGGTGTAGTCATCGCCCACATCCTTGCGTTTAAGGACGACAAGATCCAAGGGACGCATGGATTTCATCTGTTCAAGGATCTCGTCCCGGCTAATCCCCTCAGCCATCAAGGGTTGTACGGCAGACACGGCCAATAGGCCCAAAATGGAGACCAGCCGAAGGGGACGCATCGCATCGATCACAACGTCCCACCATGCTGCCAACAACCACTGACGATTTGATCCCAGGCGACCTGATCCAGCTGGACCATCAGGCCACAACTCCCTGCCATCCCCTAGTGGTGCAGGCGATGGAGCCTTGGTGGCAGCAGGAATGGGGAAATGCTTCAAGCCGGCAACACCGACTGGGACTCACCGCAGCAGCTGCCGTGGCTTCAGCGCGCCACAGGTTGGCCTCCCATCTGGGAGTGGAGGATGACGAGCTGATCTTCACCAGCGGGGCGACGGAAGCCAACAACCTCGCTCTGCTGGGCCATGCCCGCGCCCGTGCCAAGGCGGAAGGGCACTGCGGCCATGTGATCACCGTGGCTACGGAGCATCACGCTGTACTGGATCCCATGCATCAGCTCCAGCGCGAAGGCTTCGAACTGACTGTGCTGCGTCCACAGGACAACGGCCTCATCAATGCAAACGCCTTGAGCGGCGTGCTTCGCGACGACACGCAGCTGGTGAGCGTGATGGCAGCCAACAACGAGATTGGAGTGATCCAGCCATTGCAAGCGCTTTCGGACGTCTGCAAGAGCAGGGGCATCACTTTGCACACCGATGCGGCCCAGGCCTTTGGGCACGTGCGACTGATCCGGTCGGATCTGGGTTGCGATCTCATCAGCCTCAGTGCCCACAAGCTGAATGGCCCCAAGGGAATCGGCGCGCTGGTGAAACGCCGAGGAGTCTCGATCCAGCCTCTGCTTTGGGGGGGCAGCCAGGAACAGGAGCTCAGGCCGGGAACCTTGCCCGTGCCTCTGATCGTGGGCTTCGCTGCAGCGGCGGACCTAGCGCACGCCGACCTGGAGACCCGGCAGCACCAGCTCAGCGTTCTCACAAACCAGCTGTGGAGGGGCCTGAAATCACGCCATCCCCAGCTGCTGATGAATGGAGCTCATCAGCCTCGACTAGCCCACAACCTCAACATCACCGTCCCGGATGTCTCGGGCAACCGTTTGCATCGATGCCTCAAGCGCTTTCTGGCCTGCAGCAGCGGCTCCGCTTGCAGCAGAGGGAAACCGTCCCACGTCCTGCAGGCGATCGGTCGCAGTCGAGTTGAAGCGGAAGCCTCCTTACGTTTGAGCCTGGGTCGAACCACAACAGCCACAGACATCAATCGCGCTGTGGAGGTGATTGCAGCATGCATCTCCCAGCTAGACGGGAGCCAATGAGCAAGCCAAGCGTTTGAACAAATCACAAAATCTGGAAAAATCCGTCAAAACGGTTACCTTCCGAACAATTGAGAAGCCTGTTCCATGACAACAGCACCCAGCAATGGACGGCTTCACGTTCTTCGAGCTGTTGAAGACGGCTGGAGTGCGTTCACGAAAGCCCCTTGGTCTTTCATCCTTTTCACTCTGCTTGTTGGCATTCTTTCAGTGATCTTTCAGCTGGTCGCCAATGCGCCCAGTACATACATCGAAGGACCAATCGTCATTCTCTTGACCATCACAGGAGTGATTGGTTCGGTATTGATCAACCTTTGGGGAGTGATTGGAATGGTGCGCGGATCATGGATTGCCCTTGAGGGAACAAAACCTGACTTTTTAGATTTTTCTCGGTGGGATGGTTCCGCAGCTGGTCGGCTGTTCGTGCGTTCGATCGCGCTGAATATTGTGTTTTTAGTCATTCTGGCCGTGGGACTGGGTGTGGCCTTCGGACTTGGCCAACTCAATGAAGCATTGATCTGGCTCCCAGGAATCATCACGCTGGTTCTGTTCATCTATCTCTCGGTGAACCAGATGTTCTTGCCCTATGTGGCCCTGCTCGAGCAGCACAGACCTTTTGAAACCATTCAGCGCGGCCGTGATGCCGTTGATCCATCTTGGTGGTGGGTGGTGCTGCTGTTGATCGTCGATGCTGTGATCATCGTGATCGGCACGATTCTCTGCGGAGTCGGCCTTCTGGTGGCCGCCCCTGTGGTGGCCTGCATCACAACGGCGGCTTACCGCCAGCTCTTCGGAACAACCGATCACACTGGCTTGCTCAGAAGCGACGCTTCAACCACGCTCTGAACTGTCGACTGAAGCTGAGCGACGCCTGGCAATGCGCAACTTGGCGCTGCGGCTTCGTGGATTTCTTTCCTGTTCATCTTCAGAGGCCGTCAGCGGTCGGCGGGTGATGCGTTCCAACCGTTCATCCTGCAAAAAAGCTGTCTTGACGCGCCGATCTTCAAGAGAATGAAAGCTGATGATCGCCAGCATCCCGCCAGGCTGAAGCCAGTCCGGGGACTGCTCAAGCAAGCGATCGAGCGCTGCCAGCTCGTGATTCACGGCAATGCGCAGGGCCTGAAACGTACGCGTCGCCGGGTGGATCCGCCCACGTCGAGCCTTGGGTGGGTAGCAACCGGCGATCGCGTAAGCAAGCGCGGCAGTCCCTGCATAGGTCCCCTGCACCGCCAGATCCGCCTTGATCCGGCGTGCGATCCGGCGAGACAGGCGTTCCTCGCCATAGGCGTAGATCAGGTCAGCCAGATCGGATTCCTTCAAGCGTTCGATCAACTGCGCCGCCGTCTCACCCCCACCCTCCGGATTCATGCGCATGTCGAGGGGACCATCGAGGCGAAAACTGAACCCCCGCTGCGCCACATCGAGCTGGGGACTGCTGACGCCAAGGTCCGCCAGAACCAGGGATGCCGACCCAGGAGGGCTGTAATCAGCAAAGTTGGTGGCCACGATGGTGACCCGTTCCTGCCAGGGGCGGAGACGCGCTGCGGCCGCCGCTCTCGCTGTGGCGTCCTGGTCGAGCCCGATCAAGCGCAACCCTGGATAACGGTCCAGCAACAGACTGCTGTGCCCGCCTCCGCCCAGCGTGGCATCCACAACCAGGCCAGACTGCCAGTGGTCACTGGGCTCCTGGTCCAACGTATTCAACAGAACATCGGCCAGCACCGGCACATGCTGAAAGGCTGAATCGGTCTCGGGAAGCTGATCGGGCATGGGTCCTTCCTAAGATCTCAACACGAATGTTCTGTACCGGCCCCATGACGCAGCTGGAAACGCGCACGGAGCCGATGGTGGTCAACTTCGGCCCCCATCACCCCTCCATGCACGGGGTGTTGCGGCTGGTGGTGACCCTTGACGGCGAGGACGTCGTCGATTGCGAGCCAGTGATTGGCTATCTCCACCGCGGCATGGAGAAGATCGCGGAGAACCGCACGAACGTGATGTTCGTGCCCTACGTGAGCCGCATGGACTACGCGGCGGGGATGTTCTACGAGGCCGTCGTGGTCAACGCCCCGGAAAAACTGGCCAACATTCCAGTGCCCAAGCGCGCCAGCTACATCCGGGTGCTGATGCTGGAACTGAACCGCATTGCCAACCATCTGCTCTGGCTGGGTCCCTTCCTGGCTGATGTGGGCGCTCAGACTCCCTTCTTCTACATCTTCCGGGAAAGGGAGATGATCTACGACCTCTGGGAAGCCGCCACCGGCCAGCGGCTGATCAACAACAATTACTTCCGCATCGGGGGCGTGGCCGCCGATCTCCCCTGGGGCTGGCTGGAGAAGTGTCGTGATTTCTGCGACTGGTTCGGCCCGAAGATCGATGAATACGAGAAGCTGATCACCAACAACCCGATCTTCCGGCGCCGCATTGAAGGCCTGGGTGTAATCGGTAAGGATGAAGCCATCAACTGGAGCCTCTCCGGGCCGATGCTCCGAGCGTCAGGCGTGCCCTGGGACCTGCGCAAGGTTGACCATTACGAGTGCTACGACGATTTCGATTGGGATGTGGCCTGGGAGAAGGAAGGCGACTGCTTCGCCCGTTATCGGGTGCGCATTGAGGAGATGCGCCAATCCCTAAAGATTCTTCGTCAAGCCTGCGACATGATCCCCGGTGGGCCCACAGAAAACGTGGAAGCTCGTCGTATGGCCGAAGGCAAAGACAGCGAATTCGCCGGTTTCGATTACCAATACGTGGCCAAGAAAGTGGCTCCCACATTCAAGATTCCGAACGGTGAGCTTTACACCCGCCTGGAATCAGGCAAAGGGGAAATCGGGATTTTCATCCAAGGCAATAACGACGTCACTCCCTGGCGTTTCAAGATTCGGGCCGCGGACAGCAACAACCTGCAGATCCTTCCCCACATCCTCAAGGGACACAAGGTGGCCGACATCATGGCGATCCTTGGTTCGATCGACGTGATCATGGGATCCGTTGATCGCTGATTCCTCCAGCTGGCTGAAATTGTCAAAAAAGGTGCGCTTCGGCGACACCGACGCTGCTGGTGTGATGCATTTTCATCAGCTTTTGCGTTGGTGCCACGAGGCCTGGGAGGAGAGCCTTGAGCGTTACGGCGTTGAAGCCCATGCTGTGTTTCCAGGCTGCCGCGGCCAGGAGCGATGGCCGGAGATTGCCTTACCGGTGGTGCACTGTCGTGCCGACTTTCTCAGGCCGGTGCATGGCGGTGATCATCTCCAGGTTCTGGTTGTTCCCCAGCGGCTCGATCCAGGAAGCTTCGAAGTGCATTATCGCTTCCAATTGGATGACCAGGATGTCGCCCACGGCTCGATTCGTCAGCTAGCGATCAGCAACACATCCCGACGGCGGTGCGCACTTCCGGAAGCGATTGATCGATGGCTAGAAGCGTCTTCCCTTGGAAGCATCAGCGGCCTCTGAAGCCCGCACCCAGAGAAGTGCAACCACCTGCAGAGGGGCCAGGCTGAGGAGAACACCAAGAGGATGAAAGCCATCCAGAGACTGGGAGGCAAACAGCACACAACTGAGGGCAGCCGCCGGTAAAAAAAATGCGACTCCACGCTTGGGCCCCAAGGGAACAGGTTTGATCAAAACCATTGCTTCCGAGCGTCGATATAAAGCTCACGGAATTCCTCGGGGGTTTTTGTGAGATAAATGATTCCCTCGATCAATCCAATCACCCCCATCACAAACGAGGCGACACCACAGGTGACCATGCCACCGGCAATACTCACCACCAACATGATGATGCCGGCGTTATTGAAACCAAGAACAAATTTGTGCGCGCCGAAGGATCCAAGAAAGACGCCCAGCAAACCCGAGGCAAGCTTCCTGTTACTGATCTCAGCGTCAGAGAGCGTAGTCATCATTGGGCCTGATCTGTCCCGCTTCTAGCGATCGGAGCCAGACCTGCCAACGCGCACGCTCCCATTTTCCTGCAGCCGTCGGCTCGAGTTCATCGCATCCATGCCAAGCGATTGGACGCTCCGCAGGCATCCAGTCAGACACGAGGGCTCTCAATCCCCCGAGACACCTCGCTGCAACCTCAGAATCCCCATCAGCCCCACTCCAGCGCACCAGGGCCACCAGCCGCTCGCCCCACTCGCGATCCGACACAGCCAACAGCAGCACTGCTTCAAGCGGCAGTGACGCTGAACGAGCCGCAGCCATCAACCGCTCCTCGAGCTGGGGTGGATACACCGTGACCCCTCCCGAGAGGATCGCGCCATCCCGGCGCCCCAGCACATGAAGGTGTGACTGAACAGCTGTCTCGGAAAGCCGGGCCCGATCACCGCTCCACCACCAGCCCTGCGAATCGGAGAGCGGATGCAGCTCGCCGGAATGGTCAACCCTTGCCAAGGCCAAGCGATCACAGCGAACAGCCAGGGCTCCGTCCGCACCCACCTGGAGATCAACGTCCTCGAGAGGCTGGCCACAGCTCGTACTACCAGTCAGAAAATCCCTGGGCCGTTGGGCCGTCACCATCGCGGCAGTTTCCGTTGCGCCGTAACACGGAGCCAACTTCAGGCCGGCCTGACGAGAAGCGGCAGCCAGATCCTCCGGCAAGCTCGCCCCTCCAACCCAGATCACATCCATCGCTTGCAACCAACGACGACCGCGTGGGTGAACCAGCAGACGCCGCAGCTGGGTGGGAACCAACGACAGCAGCATCGGCTGCTGCCGCCAGGCAGGGTGTTGCACGCTGCGTTCCAGCAGTCGAGCCGGGTGTTTCATCAGCGCGGGTGCCAACCAGACGTGGGCAGCGCCCCACTGGCATGCACGCCACCAGGGCATGAGTCCGCTCACATGGTGAAACGGGAGGGGATTCCAGACCAAGGCTGTGGTGGGGTCGATGCTGATGCAGCGAAGCCAGCGGGCGGTTGCCTGGGCTGAGCGCTCCAGGTTGCCGACAGGATGCAGGCAGAAGGATCGACCTCCGGTGCTGCCACCACTGGACAAGACCAGCCCAGGCCCTTCTGGCCAGCCAACAGCCTCTGGCCACTTAATAGCCTCCGGAGGCACAGATCCCCGGTCCGCCGAAGGATCACAGCCGAGCAGCCGCACCCACTGTCCCTTGCCCAAGGCCGCCTGCAGGCGGATCGCGGTGTCCTCAGGGCTAAGGGGGTCGCACAGAACGGCGACAGCGGAAGTCATGGCATTGCCTCCGACGCATGGGCCCAGACCTGCTCAGGCTCGGAGGCGAACAACGGTCCTGAAGGGGTCCAGCCAGGTGCGAAGCCGGGGGCGACAGGTGTTGGGCCCTGCTGTTGCAACTGGGCGAGCAGAGCAAGCCAGCGAGCACCGATGCCGGTTTCAAACGCCGTGCTCAGCATCAGCTTTGGTCGTCCTCTCTGCAGATCCTGAAGCAAGGGTCTCGGATCACCCTCCAACACAGGACGCCGCACCTGCCAACCCGGCCAGTACTCACGAAGCTCGGGGTTCAGGTCCAGGGATTCATCCAAGGCAACGGGGACCCTCTCCCCTAACCGCGACAATCCCTCAAAATCGTTGGCCGCCAGTGGTTGCTCCAGCCAATCCAAACGCGGATCGTCCGCGACGGCATCGGCCCAACGATCCGCGGTGGCCCGATCCCAGCCGCCGTTGGCATCCAGACGCAGCCGGGCCTTGTCGGGAAGATGCTGGAGAAGCAGGCTCAGCAGCCTCCACTCCAAAGCCGGCTCGGCAGCTGCCACTTTCCACTTCAGCGTGAGCGGCTCCACCCTGCACGCTTCGCCCGAAACCTCCCCATGCTGCGCGAGCAGGGCCTCAAGCGCTGCGGGCATGGCATGGCCGGCGGGGAGCAGTTGGGCCGATGGCGGCGGCGGGCGCCAACGCTGACCGTTGGCGTGGGCATCACCCACCACACCGTCGAGCTCTGCCAGCGCGGCCCCGATTGCGAAGGCCAGGGCGGCGGGAAGGGACGGCAGCAGCCCCTCCAGCGCCTGACGGGAGCGGCATACGTTCAGAGACCAAGCGCTGAGGACGTGCTCACAACGATGTTGGCCGCCAGGATCAAGCGGGGACACCTCCCCCCATCCCATCGATCCGGAACCAGAATCAACAATCCGAAGCAACCAGCCTCGGCGACTCTGCCAACTCCCGCGGGAGGTCACAAGCGGCCGACTCAGATCAAAGGCATAGGGACGAAACGCCAGCTGCAGAGTCATGCCTTCAGATCAGCTGATGAACAGCGGCCTCGAACCGGGGTCCGATCGCTAAGCCGACGCTGAGCCCCACCCCATTGAGCGCCTGGAAGCGCAGGGCCAGGAATTTGCTGCCGGCGATCCTCTCCGCATCCCGGTGGTGGTCGCGCAGCAGACGGATGAGAGCTGAAGCTGCAGGCAAGCCCAGGCCTCCTAGCAAGGCCGTCAGCGGCCAATGTCCATCCAGAACCGGCACCCATTCCAGAGCGAGGGTGCCCGCAATGAACCAGGGAACGAGCGCCGCAGCGCGGGCCGTTCCCATCCGCACCACGGGCGAGCGCTTGCCGTGACGAGCATCCGTCTCCACCTGATGGAAATGGGAGCAGAACAGCACCAGGGTGGTGGCGATCGCAGGACCCGATCCGAGCGCCAGGGCTGAGGCCCAGGGCACCGTTGCCATCGTGGCGACAGGCTGAACCGGGGTGAGCACCATCAGAGCTGATGCAGTGGCCAGTGGACCAAAGGCCATCCAGCACAGGGGCTCACCCAGTCCGAGGTATCCCAAACGAAAGGGAGGACCCTGATAGAGGTAACCCAGAAGGCAGCACAGCAGCACCAGGCCCAGCACCCAGACGCTGCTGCGCAAGGCGATCACCGCCATCAACAGCAATCCCGCCACCAGGGCGCCATGCGCCAGCCGGCGGACCGGCCGTCGTCGTCCCAACAACGCCACCACGGAATGGGGTTTGCCCTCAACATCCACCCCGGTGTCGGCATCGAATAGATCGTTGCTGAGATTTTCCCAGAGCAGCAGCAAGACGGCTGCCACAAGAAATGCGATGGCCTGTCCCCAACGCACCGGAAGGCCGGCGCCGATCCTCCAGCCCAGGGCCAGAAGCATGGGCATCACCGCCACGGAGTACATCGGCCACTTGATAGCCGCCTTCCAAAGACGCCGCCGTTCCGCATCCGGGGAGTGAAGGGTTGCAACAGCCTGGCGATCTGACATGGACTGGACCCCTTGAGTCCTCATCGAGACTCATACATTTGAGCAGCACCCTTTCAACACTGCCGCCCGGATGTCGGCCGAGTCCTTCCCCAGCTCGATGGCGATGCGCTTCGGCGATCGGCTCCAGCAGGCCCTGCAGGCCTGGGAGCAGCGCCAGGGTGAGGACTGTGTAATGAGTCTGGCCGTCCCCATCGGCGGCCTCGATCCCCTGAGGCACCTGCCAGACCTGCGATCCTCCGACCCCTTCCGCTTCCTCTGGGACGGGGCACCGGGTCTGTGCCTGGCCGCGTCTGGTCGCTGCCACCACCTGGATCTCGCCGGTCCGAAACGATTCGAACTAGCACAGCGTTTCTGCGATGCCACCCTTTGCAGGGTCGTGGAAGGCTCTCCGGATGCACCGGCGCAGGCCCGATCCCGCATCCTGCTGGCCTTTTCGTTTTTCGAGCAGCCGAGCGAACAGCAGCCCAGGGGAGGCATGCCCTCCGTGCAGGCCGTGCTGCCCCGATGGCAACTGAGTCGTCAGGGTCGCCAGTGCTGGCTTCGGATCCACGGGGTCGCCCACGAAATCGAAGACGTCCGCCTGCTGATCGAAACGCTTTGGTTGATGGCCGAGCGGCTTCAAGCCCAGCCCCAGCTGTCAGAACCGTGGCCGGAAACGGTGCGGGGCAGTGTTAGCCCTGGCGATTGGGAATCGCGCTATGCGTCGGCCCTTGAACGGGGGTTGGAGCTGGTGAACCAGGGTGAACTCCACAAGCTCGTGCTGGCCGTTCGGCAATCGATTCAACTCAGCGCGCCCCTCAATCCCCTGCCGCTGCTTGATCGATTGCGGCACCAGCAGGCCGGCAGCTGTCGCTTCCTCTGGCAGCGTGACGCGCAGGACTCCTTCTTTGGAGCCTCTCCTGAACGGTTGCTCAGTCTGCGCAATGGACAACTCCGCAGCGATGCTCTGGCCGGGACAGCCGGTCGGCTTGAAACCGGAGAGTCGCTTCTGAATTCCGAGAAGGACCGCAGAGAACATGAATTAGTGGTGCAGGCGATCACTGATCACCTGAAGAGCCTCGGGCTGACCCCCCGCAGACCAAGGCGCCCCCAACTCGCTCGGCACGGACGGTTGATGCATCTTCACACGCCAATTACAGCGGCGGCCGAGGAACAGTTGCCGCTGAGTCTGGCTGGTGCCCTGCACCCCACACCAGCGGTAGCCGGTCTACCCAGACGCCAGGCCATGGGTTGGCTGCGCAGCCTTGAGCCCTTCGAGCGCGGAGGCTATGCGGCTCCAATCGGCTGGATTGACAGTGCCGGCGACGCCGAACTGCGAGTCGCCATTCGCTGCGGCCACGCCCACGGTTCTCAACTCGACCTCACCGCTGGAGCCGGACTGGTGAGGGGGTCAGTGGCGGAACGGGAACTGCAAGAAGTTGCTCTCAAACTGACCGTGCTGGCCGATCAGTTGGACCTCCAATCACAACAGGGTTCCAACCCTCTCGATCCTCCGTTGCCTCGCCTGTGAAGCGTTAGCTGCGAAGTTGCTGCAGCCGCTCAATCACCTGATCAGCAAGGGGTTGATCCATCAGCCGTTCCACTTCTCGAATGCCGGTTGGACTGGTGACGTTGATCTCACTGAGCATCCCACCGATCACATCGATGCCCACAAAAAACAACCCCTCGGCCCGCAGTGCTGGGGCTAGCGCGGCACAGATCTGACATTCCCGTTCACTGAGCACGGTGGGCTCCGGCTGACCTCCCACAGCAAGATTGCTGCGGAATTCACCGGCCGCAGGACGGCGATTGATCGCTCCCAACGGCTCACCATCCACCAGAAGAATGCGTTTGTCGCCCTCGGACACTGAGGCCAGAAAACGTTGCGCCATCACGGGAAGACGTTCCTGCTCAGTAACCAGCTCCAGCAAAGCGCCCAGCCCCGGCGCCTGCGATGACACCCGAATCACCCCCAGGCCAGCCCTGCCACCCAGAGGCTTGAGAACGATTTCCCCCTGATCCTCCGCAAAAGCCTGCAGTTCTCCAACCCGGCCGGAGACCAGGGTGGGGGCCATCCAGCGACTGAATCGCAGGGCGCCCAGCTTTTCGTTCCAGCTCCGCAAGGAGGACGGTCTGTTGAGCACACACACACCCGCACGCTCAGCCACATCCAGCAGATGGGTGGCATAGAGGTAGGCCTCATCCACCGGCGGGTCCTTCCGCATCCAGATCACCTTGAAGGTGTTGAGGGGCAAGCGCTCACGGTCTCCGGCCCTCACCCAAGGATCGGGCTGGACCGGGGCCGCCATCGCCAGAGGCTCATCACCGAGGGCGATGAGATCAGCAGGGGTGCAAGCCCACACCTCCAAAGACGCGCGGAAGGCCGCCTGCATCAGCGCCGCTGTGGAGTCCTTGGCGGGGTTGATCCGCTCCAGCGGATCCAGCACGAACAGATGGCGCATCACGAGATCAGTGAATCCGTTCCTCAGGAGAGCAGAGCATCGAGTGTCCCGGCCCTTTCAAGAGCGTGGAGTTCGTCGCATCCCCCGATGTGCTGATCTGCGATGAAGATCTGGGGAACACTGCGGCGGCCATTCCCTCGCGCAGCCATGGCATCGCGGGCCGGCTCATCGCCGTCAACGGAGTACTCCGTGTAAGCAACGCCCTTGCGATCCAGCAGCTGCTTGGCACGGATACAAAACGGACAGGTGCGCCAGGTGTAGATCTCGACGCTCGGCATGGAGCATTCATCATGAACCCGAATCCTATGCAGAGCAGACCGCTTCGGAGCGATGGGAATCCATTCACCATCAGCCCGGCAGATCCGCAACGCTCTAAAGGTGGGGTTCGCAGGCTTCCTCGCCACGGGTCTCTTCGTGATTGCAGGCTCTGAAGCCTCGCTGAAGGCAGCGCGGACGAGAGTCTTGGGCACCCTGTTCGGTGGCCTCGTGGTGATGAGGCTGATCAAAGCGGTGAGCCACTGGCTCGCCGTGGGCATCGGTTACCTCCTGGTGAAGGGATCGAACGGATGGCATCTGTTTGGATTGACGCTCGGATGCAGGACCTGCTGAACCAGAAGCCAGCCCAGCGTGCCCCGAAGTTGATCCCCTGTTCACTGCTGAGCAAGGGCGTTACTCACTGAGATAGGGTCTGAAAATATTGCCTCAGCGCACCTTTGCTCGATCTCACCGACTTCAAGCGCGACCTCTCCGAGCTCACTGACCGCCTGGGCCATGCCCAGGACTGTCTTTGACGTTCCTGCTTTAAACGCACGGCAGCAGGACCTCGAACAACTGGCTGCTCAGCCTGACTTCTGGGACGACCAACAGAACGCACAGAAGCAGATGCGGCGCCTCGATGAGGTGAAGGCGATGCTGCAACAGCTGGAGACTTGGCAGGGCGCGGTCTCCGACGCACAGGCCACGCTTGAGCTCTACGACCTTGAACCCGACGAAGACTTGTTGGGCGAAGCCCAAGGTGGCCTGAACCAGTTGCGCCGTGACCTGGATCGCTGGGAACTGGAACGCCTGCTCAGTGGTGAGTACGACAAAGAAGGAGCCGTGCTCTCCATCAATGCCGGTGCTGGAGGAACCGACGCCCAGGACTGGGCCCAGATGCTTTTGCGCATGTACACCCGCTGGGCTGAGGACCGCGGCATGAAAGTGACGGTGGACGAACTCAGTGAAGGAGAGGAAGCGGGCATCAAGAGCGCCACGATCGAAATCGAGGGTCGTTACGCCTACGGCTATCTACGCAATGAAAAAGGAACACACCGCCTGGTGCGTATCTCTCCGTTCAACGCGAACGACAAGCGGCAGACCAGCTTCGCCGGCGTGGAGGTGATGCCCAAGCTGGAGGAGGATGTCGACATCGATATCCCTGACAAGGATCTGGAGGTCACAACCTCACGATCCGGAGGTGCTGGCGGTCAGAACGTGAACAAGGTGGAAACCGCGGTTCGCATCCTGCACATCCCCACGGGCCTGGCGGTGCGTTGCACCCAGGAGCGTTCCCAGCTGCAAAACAAAGAGAAGGCCATGGCCCTTCTCAAGGCCAAACTTCTGGTGATCGCCCAGGAGCAGCGAGCTGCTGAAATCGCCGATATCCGCGGCGACATCGTGGAAGCGGCCTGGGGCAACCAGATCAGAAATTATGTGTTTCACCCGTATCAGATGGTGAAGGATCTGCGTACCCAGGAGGAAACCAATGATGTTCAAGGCGTGATGGATGGCGACCTGGAGCCCTTTATCCAGGCCTTGCTGCGTCAAGGTGTCGACAGCCCCGGCCAGGAGGAGGACAGCTGACCATGCCCGAGAAGGAAGGACCCACCACCCCACCGCCGAGTTTCGTCAAACAGGCGATGCGCAACATGGTGCGCAAAGGCAGCAAAAGCCTGTTCCACTTCGGACTCACCGCCGCTGGCTTCATTGGATTCATCCTTGTGGTGGCCTGGCTGGGTCGCCCAACCCTTCCGCAATGAGCGCACGACGGCGCGATCCGGTCGTTCTCGACCTGGCCTTTACAGGTGCTGACGACGCCCAGATCAACACTTTGAGAATGTTGGCCTCAACCGGACGGCTGCAGAACCCGGAGCCCTGGCAAAGCGACCTCTGTCGTTGGCTTGAGGCGCTGAAGCAGAGCTGGGAGCATCCAACAGCACCCCAACTGAGGGACTGTTTGGACGTCAGCCTGGGCCTGCAATTGACAGGCGATCGAGAGATTGCTGAGCTCAATGGCCGTTGGCGTGGCCTGCCACAGGCAACGGATGTGTTGTCGTTTGCAGCACTTGAGTCGGAGATGCCGCTCCAGCAGGCGACAACCCTGGAGCTCGGAGACATTGTCGTCTCCGTGCCGACGGCAGCGCGCCAAGCGATCGAGCAGGGACACAGCCTGGAGAGGGAGCTGCAATGGCTCGTCAGTCACGGGCTGTTGCATCTCCTCGGCTGGGATCACCCCGATGAGACAACTTTGAACGCGATGATTGCCTGTCAAGAGCGCCTGCTTGCCATGGCCGTTAATGTTCAATCCCACGGTGAGATCAACTGTGAAACAGCAGATGAAATCACTGCTGAACCCTGAAGACGGAGCGCCGTTGTCCGAGGAGATCAGCCAGCGCAGCACCAAGCAAGCCCATCGAGCCGCCCAAAGAGGCGCTTGGCGGATTGCTGGCGACCTACCGGCCAGCTTCCGCTATGCCGCCCAGGGCCTGGCGTATGGGTTTGTCAGCCAGAGGAATTTCCGCATTCATGTGAGCATCGGTTCGGTGGTCTTCGGCCTGGGGCTCTGGCTTCAACTGCCTGCCATTCAGCTCGCCGTGCTGGTGCTCACCGTGGCCGCTGTCCTGGTGCTCGAGCTGCTCAACACCGCCATTGAATCGGTGGTGGATCTAGCCATCGGCCGCCGCTTCCATCCCTTGGCTCGGATCGCCAAGGACTGCGCTGCGGCTGCGGTACTGGTGGCGGCCCTCAGCTCGCTGCTGATCGCCCTGCTGCTCGTACTACCTCCTCTGATCTTTCGTCTCAGCCTTTGAACGATGCTCCTTGTCATCGATAACTACGACAGCTTCACTTACAACCTGGTGCAGTACTTCGGTGAGCTGGCGGCCCAGCATCCCCTGGCCTCCGAGCTGCGGGTGGAGCGTAATGACGCCCTCACCATTGAGGAGATCAGTGCACTCAAGCCCGATGCCATTCTTCTGTCTCCTGGGCCTGGGGATCCCGATCAGGCCGGGGTGTGCCTGGATGTGCTCAAGCAGTTGTCTCCTCAGATCCCAACCCTGGGCGTGTGCCTGGGGCATCAAGCCCTGGCTCAGGCCTATGGCGGCCGGATCATCCGTGCCTCTGAACTGATGCATGGCAAGACATCCCCTGTGCATCACCGCGGAGAGGGGGTGTTTGCAGGCCTACCTCAACCACTCACCGCCACCCGTTACCACAGTCTGATCGCGGAACGCAGCAGCCTGCCTGAATGCCTCGAGGTCACCGCTGAACTGGCGGACGGCACCGTGATGGGACTGCGCCACCGCGACCACCACCATTTGCAAGGGGTTCAGTTCCACCCTGAAAGTGTGCTCACCGAAGCCGGCCACAACCTGTTGGCCAACTTCCTGCAGCAAGCGGAAAGTCGCTTACAGCACTGCTAGCTTCCAAAGCCCTCCGGTATGCCCCCATGACCGATCTCCTGCACAGACGGAGTGCCGGCAGCATGGCTGCGGCACTAACGGCGACTGCTCTACTGACCTCAGTCTCCGTCCCTGCCGCCCAGGCCGCAGGAGTGACCATCACCAGCTATGGCCACAGCGCCCTGCTGATCCGCGGTGGTGGACGTTCCGTTCTGGTGAATCCTTTCAAGGCCGTTGGCTGTGCCAAAGGATTGCGGGAACCGCGCGTGAACGCCACCGTGACACTCGCCAGCTCTGAGCTGCCTGACGAAGGGGCCCGGGTCGGGGGTGGTACTTATCTGGTGAAGCCAGGCTCCTATCGAGTCGGCGGGCTGAACCTCGAGGGCTTCTCAGCCCCCCACGACCGTGTCGGAGGCAGGCGCTTCGGCAATGCCACGCTCTGGCGTTGGCAACAGGGTGGCCTGAGCTTCGCCCATCTCGGAGGAACCGCAGCCCCCTTGAGCGGCGAAGACAAAGTGCTTCTTGGCCGCCCCGATGTGTTGATCATCGGCGTGGGCGGCGGCGGGAAAGTTTACGACGGCGTGGAAGCCGCCGATGTGGTGAGGCAGCTGAATCCACGGAGGGTGATTCCCGTGCAATACGTCAGCGGCGATGCGCCCCAGGGCTGTGATCAAAGTGGCGTGCAGTCCTTCCTCGATGCCATGGGAGGAACGAAGGTTCAACGGGTGGGGACGACGCTGTCCCTGCCTGGCTCCCTCGGAGACGACACTGTGATCGATGTGATGCGCTGATCCTGGATCAGGCCATGGTCTGTCTGTAAACCTGCCAGAACCGCTGCATCTGTTCGCGGGTACCGATGCTCACCCGCAAGGATCCGTCGAGCTGAGGCTTACCGGACATCGAGCGGACCAGGATTCCTTGAGAGCGCAGAGCCTGCTCCACCTCATCAGCAGGCCGCTGCGGCCACACCAACAGGTAATTACCCCCGTCACAGTGAAAAACAACACGCGAGTGTGTCATTTCAGTCACTATCCAGTTACGCGCGCGTAGCACTTCCTCAACGTACTGATTGGTATAGGCCTGGTCCTCCAGGGCCGCAAACGCCGCCGCCACCGCCAGGCTGTTCACGTCATAGGGTCCGGTGACGCGGCCAACCCTGTCGACAACTCCGGGGTGGCCAATGGCAAAGCCCAGGCGCAATCCAGCCAGACCCGCTGTCTTGGCGAGGGACCGCAGCACCAACACATTGGCCTGTGTCTGGAAATCGACGACTGGCAGCACGCTGTCTCCCGTGAACGCTTCATAGAGCTCGTCCACCACCACCAGCGTGTCTGGGGCAGACGCTGCGAGCGCCAGCACCTGATCCGCTGCAAGACGGGTCCCTGTTGGGTTGTTGGGATTGCAAAGCATCAGGATCTTGGGCCGTCTGCTCAGAGCGGAACGAATCGCTTCCAGAGGGAAGACGAAGCCGGGCATTGCGTGGTGCACCGCCTCGATCACCATCCCCTGCATGCCGGCGCAGGGTGCGTAGTACCCGAAGGTTGGACTGGTGGTGAGCAGGGTGTCGCCTGGAGCCCCATAGGCGTGAATCACGGCATGGATTGCCGCATCCACGCCGTTGAACACCCCCACCTGCTCAGGAGCCAGGGGATGCCGCAGGCCCTCCTTCGACGCCTTCAGATTGGCGATCAACGCCTCGCGCAGTCCGTCGTATTCCGGATACACCGCGATGAGTTCCTCGGGGAAGGCTCGAATCGCAGCCACCACCTTCGGACTGGGGCCAACGGTGTTTTCGTTGAAATCCAGACGCAGCAGACCACGACGCCCCTCCAGGGGAGCGCTGTACCCCTTGAGGCGTTCCACCTCAGCGCGGGCGGCAGGGGGAGGAAACGGTGGAGTGAATCCGGTCATGGCCTCGACAACGCGTCACATCTCCAGCAGCCGGGCCCGCGTGCGGGCATCCACCTCCCGAGCCTCCGCCAGGGTGGTGCCGATGCAGGTCATTCCCAGCTTGCCGTGTTCTGAAAGACAACCGAGAAGATGAAACACGCTTCCGCTCTCCTTGAGGGCGTCGTAATGCAAACCGGCCTCCGCCACGGCATCGATCAGATCCATGGGCAGCAGGCCACGGAGTTGGGGATGCATGAAGTTGTCTGTGGCCAGGTAGTGCAGCTCACTGCCCTGGGGAGACAGGAAGGCACCGGTGGAAGCATCCATGTGGCCATTGCTGAGAAAGCGCAGCACCTGATGGGGATGGGTGGTGCCGCCTTTGCGGAGGTTGACCTCAATGGCCTGGAGATCCCAACGATCACCGAAACGCCGGGCCAGCCCATCCACCGAGAAATGATCCAACGCCCCCAGCCCAGCCAGAGCCTCGCCAACCGCCTGCCCCCAGCGCTGCAGCTCGAGCCGATAGGCCGGATCGGCCGGGAACTGACAACCGAGATACACCTGGCCGGACGCACCGCCGAGGTGCTGCTCATGGGTGGAGAGCACCTCCACGCAGCCGCCGGGAAGGATCACACCCTGCACGCTGGGGGAGGAGATCGCCTCACCACCCTCCAGCCATTCCTCCACCAGTGCCCCCTGATCCTGCAGCTGGCTGCGCCATCCAGCCGCAGGCATGGGCAGGGTCTCCAGAGCCAGCCTGAGGCGGTCACGGCGCTCCTGCGGTGAACAGGCCTGAAGCTGCAGCGGCTCCAGCTCGAGCCTGGCATTGCCCTCGCCACTGAACCCCTGATTGAGCTTCACCACCGCCCGGCGCAACCCCGGCTTGCGCTCCAGCAGATCCAGGCTGGCGTCAAGCAGACCGTCGAAGCTAAACACCAACTCTGATCCATCCGGATGGGGGAGCCCACAGCGACGGAACAGGGCGCGACCGCCAGCCTTATGGCCCCAGCTGGACAGCTGGGGGTCACAGCCCATCAAGGGAAGCTGCAAGGCCTCCGATAAGCGGCATTCGAGATCGCCAACGTTGTAACAACTCAGGTAACTGCGCCCCGGCCGCAGGCTGTCGCCGATTCGTTTCAGCAGCCGTGGTCGCTCCAGCAACTTGGCAGCCAAAGGCCTTGAACTGGCGTCATCGGTGTCGAACAGCTGAAGGCGCTGACGGGCATGGGAGATCGGCACCCCTTGCAGCAACTCGAGAACGGAATCCACCACCAGATCAGGCAGCAGTTTGCTGGTGACAAACACCATGCGCGCCCGCGGCTGCCGCAACCGAATGAGCTCGAACAACTGGCGTTCCTCGTAGTGGTGCGCTCCCTCAACAAGCGCCATCTGCTCCTGGCTCATATTGAGAGACGGAATCACCAGCACGTCCCAGGGGGCACTCCCTGGTCCCACCAGGGCGATGTCTGGTTGCAGCTGGCGCTGCAGATCCTGGAAGGAAAGCCTCAAAACCTCAATCTTGAATTCAGCGACAAGCCAGGCGCTACGACCGACTTAAAACCAGTCTGCAGGAGCAGACCCGGTAGACCAGATCAAAACAAGGTTTGCTCGTGCTCAGGAGGGAAGTCAGCAAACCGTGCTTGTTCAGACAAAAACAAACCGCCAAAGCATTCACCGTTAAATCCGAGGCATTGATTCAATGAAGGCAGCAAATCATCAGCCCTGGAGAACGGAACCAGGCTTTTTACGGCCAGGTCAATCAAGCATTGAATCAATCCAAACACTCATTGGGGATTTTCTGCATGATCGCGACTCCCCCCACTTACTCAACGGAGTCGAATACCCAATTCAAGACGACGACATTCAGGAGGGCTGGGGCAAACAATCCCCTCTCGAAAAAGTTGTAAAAACAAACAAAGACTTGAGATCTCTCCTGGAAAATAATGACCTTTTACGCCATAGCCTCTGCATTCTTGAGCCAGCTGATCACGTTGGCCATAACAGTTGCGGTGAAACCGTTAGAGCATCCCTAAATGTTGCATGCCTTGCCCAAGGGATCGCCGATTGTGACTCGATTCTCTTCCCACTCTGGGACAGCCCAGAGATCGATCGGTCACTGCTCTTGCAAGCCCTAAGTCGCTGCATGGCCGTAGTCGTCGAAGGCGGCCACCCCACGGTCCGCGAAGCAGACACATTCAAGGCCTGTCAATGGAGCCTGCAGGACCTGCAGAACTTATGCGAGGAACTCATCATTTCCCGACAAAGCCGCACACCTCCGGTTGTGTTTATCTGCCTTGGCCATCAACTCGCAGCGCAAGCCCACATTCATCTGATCCAAAAAGCGACAAGGGACATTCTCAACTGCTGCGAGTCAACCCTGAAGGAAAATATTCACACGCTCAAAGGGCTTCTTGATACCTGCAAAGAAATCGAATCCATTGGCAGAAACCTCAAAATTATTAAGGGCGGCAAGGATGAAATAGCCTACGGATGGGATGACCCCCAGTTCGCCGTAGGAGTTAACGAAATACCAGAAGCTGGCCACTGCGAACTGGTTCACTACGACCACAACAAACAACATCCAAGCCACCGCTTCAGCGAACTAATCCTTACCCATGCCGTATCAAGCGAGGAATACGATGGAATCATCGAACATTCCATCAGCTACGAGAAAAACTTAAACATTGTGATGTTTCACACTGATGAAGTCAACGAAGAGGCTATTTTGTTTGCCAATTGGGCCTACAGAAAACTTCACCACGCTCTTGTACCTTCGAGAAAACTGGTGGCGATTTCACCACTGGCATGGCTACTTAAGCTACCAAGTTCAGTGGAAATCCTCTGTTCAACAACAGTGCAGGGAAAACTCTGTACCGAGGTTGCAGCAACATGCATCAGTTACATGGATTTTGAAACAAAAAACATTCGGCGCTCATTTTCGTGCCAATTCCACCCGGAACTCCTCGACGACTTAAGAGAGTTCAGCAGAAGCGGCATTCCCGCATATTCAGAACTCAAAAAAGACGACGGGATACGCCTTTTAATGCGCATTCTTTACGAGGCCATCAAAGATTAGCGACAAGAAGCAATCAGGATAAGCTCAGCACAATACCTAACCGATGCGCAAAACCAACTCAACTCATAAAAAACCGGCCCCGAAGGGCCGGAAAAGCAGACAACGTATTCAATTCTTCAAACGAATATGATCTCTCCAGCAGAGGCTGCTGCTGCAAAGCTTGTCTGCTGATCACCTTCTCCGAAGAATTCAAACCCAACCACATTCATAACAGGGCTTGGTTCAAGGGAATCGAGCGTTATCTGAAAGACCCCGCGCTGCGCCTCAACATCCTCAATCCTGTAAGTACCAGAGCTAAAAGTCAACGCATCAAAACCACTACCACCAATAAAGGTACCGCTACCAAAACCTCTTAGGACATCATCTCCTCTGCCCAAATCAACCGTACCGCCACCACCCCATCCATCCTTGAGGGCATCAAACACATCGTTGCCACCGCCTCCATCAATAACGCCATCATTAAAGATTCCAAAGGCCTCTCTTTTAGCATTGGAGGCAGTACCAGTGATTGCGTCATTACCAGATCCAGTTTTTATGGTGCTGGTGCTGTCGTTGAAGATGCCAAAGGCAAAGCGACGCGCTTCTGCATTGCCTGTGATGGTGTCATCGCCAGCACCAGCAATCAAAGCGCCGTTGTTGAAGTTAAGGATTCCATAGGCAACGCGACGACCTTCAGCGTCGCCAATGATCATGTCCCCACCAGCCCGTGTCTTCAAGGTGCCACGAGCAATCTCTACCCCAGAGGCAGCGCCATCAACAGTGGTGCCCTTGCCTTGGATAATGTCAGCCCCTAACCCAGTATCCAAGGTGCTTCGGACGATCTCGATACCAGCGGCAGGACCGACGGCCGTGGTGGCTTGGCCATCAAAGGTGTCGATGCCGAAACCTGTATTGAGGGTGCCACGGAAAACTTCGATACCAGCAACGGCGCCATCACCTGAAATTGCTTTTCCTGCAATTCTGTCATTACCTAAGCCTGTATCAAGAGCACCCCTAAAGATATCGATACCCGCAGCCGCTCCAACGGCCGTGCTTGCTCTCCCTTGAACAGTGTCATTACCAAAGCCTGTGTCAAGGGTGCCGTCGAGGGTGACTTCAACGCCAGAGACTGCGCCATCGCCAGTGGTGGCCCTACCTTTGATTGAATCAATGCCCAATCCTGTATTCAGCGTGCCGTTGACGATCTCGATACCAGCAGCAGCCCCCTCGCCAGTTGTGGATTTACCTTCAATCGTGTCTCTGCCGGACCCTGCATCAAGGGTGCTACTGACGATCTCGATACCAGCAGCAGCCCCGAGGTTCGTGGTGGCCGTGCCTTGAATATAGTCGTCACCAAAACCGGCTTGCAAAGTGCCGCCGAGGATGATCTCGATACCAGTGACTGCGCCTTCTGCAGTGGTGCCCTTGCCTTGAATGGTGTCACGGCCATTGCCTGCATCTAGAGCCCCACTGGAAATAAAGATTCCAGCAGCATCGCCGTCGCCAGATGCTGCCAGACCTTCAACAATGTCACCACCACCCAAAGCATCAACGCCTACGCCAGACGAAATAATCCAGCCATCAAAAGAAATTCTTACGTCTTCTCGACTAGTGAAGGAGGGCTCATTAGTCAAAAAAGCCATCTTAGAAATTTTAAACCTAATTCTTCTCTAGGCAATTAATTTTTACTGGTCAACCCGCGCATTTCAATTTGAGCAAACCATCACCAAAGCACAACGTTTTGTTTCCTCAACCACCAATTCCCCTCAAAAGAATACAAGAAATTTCCAATCCATTGCCGCTTCTGGTAATCAAAACGGCAATGCCAATCAAAGAGAAATTCCTCAGGAAATCAGATTTCCTCCCCACCCTTAAAAGCAATCAATAACAGAGTTTTGGATTTCGAATCCAAATCCATTTGACGCTCTTTCTCCTGCCAGTTTCACCCTGAACTTCTCGACGACCTGAGGGAATTCAGCAAAATCGGCATTCCAAACCATGCAGAACTCAAGATCGATGACGGCGTTCGCATGCTCATGCGCATTCTCTATGAAGCCATCCAAGAGTGATCAACCCGGGCATCCAAGAACAACCCAGAAGCAGGTGGGATTCCAACGTTGCCCAGGCCAACAAAAAACCGACCACGAAGGGCCGGAAAATTATTCAATCGTTGAGCCCTAAGGTCTTTTAGATAAAAGTAATTTGACCGGCAGCAACAGCACTCGCAAATGACGTCTGCTGATCACCTTCCCCGAAAAATTCAAATTCAGTGACAGTCATGACCGGACTGTTTTGAAGAGAGGAAAGTGTTATTTCAAAGCGATCCTACTGGCTTCCCACTCTTGCAATGTTGTAAGTGCCAGATTTGCAAATAAGTGTATCGAATCCGATACCTCCGTCAAAGGTGCCGCTGCCAAAACCTCTAACAGTGTCATTGCCACTGCCAAGATCAGCACGACCGTTGCCACCCCAACCACCTGTTAACGCATCAAACACATCATCGCCTGCGCCGCCATCGATCACACCATTGTTGAAGATACCGACAGCTTCACCAGTGGCACTTGAAGCAACACCAGTAACGGTGCCATCACCATCTCCAGTATCAATGGTGCTATTCCTCAAGTTGTTGATACCAAAGGCATTGCCGCTGCGACTTCTTGCCTTGCCTACAACACTGTCATTGCCAAGTCCGGTATCGATTTTCGTTTCGGCATTACTGCCATTCAGCGCGATGCCTAGGCATCACCACTCCTACTTTTTCCATTGCCTGTAATCCTGTCATTAGCAAGACCAGAATCGATCTTGCCGCCATTGATCTCAATACCATAAGAAATTCCAGTCCTACTGTTACCTCGCCCGATCACTTTGTCGTTATCAGCTCCGGAATCAATCGCACTATCACCGATCTCATTCCCATTGATCAGGGTTTTTCCAAAGATATCAATGCCAGTAGCCACACCATTTTTCGCGCGAGCAATGCACTTAACTGTGTCATTCCCAAACTCTGTATCCAAAACGCTGCCAAAAATCTCAATCCCAATGCCGCTGCTGTTGGAGCTCAGACGCTGTCTACCTTCAATGAAATCATTACCAGCCTCCGCACTAATGTTTCTCAGGATCTGCCATCCATTCGAGGATCTTCTTTGGTCGGCTTGATTAGTGAAGGGGGGATTGTTGGCGAAAATCGCCACTCAAAAAAAGATTGTTCGGTATCCATTGTAATAACTATCGCCGTGAGCAGCTTTTGCCCGCTGAAGCCGCTGATCCGTACTGATACCTAAGAATGCACTGCCCCGAAACAGCCCTTCAAGCGTTGTCTCGATCCAATGAACGGTGATCGCAAAAGTTCATAGCATCGGAGAATCGCCGTTGCCTTCATGCCCACAACAGCAAACAGCTTTGAGGAGTTCAGGCAGCGGGTCGACTATTCCTTGTTAGAGCAGCTGAAGGCGGATCCACAGGCAACGAGAGACGGAGTCGATTTGCGACCTCGGCAGGTGACATCGGGTCACTACGTGCCAGTGAGGCCGACACCGCTCCCCGATCCCGCCTACGTCGCCCACAGTTCTGTCCTGTTCGATGAGCTTGGGCTGAGTGAGGCGTTGGTTCATGACGACGCCTTTCAGAGAATGTTCTCTGGAGACCTGTCAGCAAGCACCGATCCCATGCATCCCTGGGGCTGGGCTACCGGCTATGCCCTGTCGATCTATGGCACGGAATACATCCAGCAGTGTCCGTTTGGAACCGGCAACGGCTATGGCGACGGGCGGGCCATCTCCGTCTTTGAGGGAGTGTTCAAAGACCAGCGCTGGGAGATGCAACTCAAGGGCGGCGGGCCGACGCCCTACTGCCGCGGTGCGGATGGACGCGCTGTTCTGCGCTCCAGTGTGCGCGAATTCCTGGCACAAGAGTTCATGCATGCCCTCGGCGTGCCCACCTCCCGCTCACTGAGCCTTTACGTCTCCCAATCGGAAACGGTTGCCAGACCCTGGTACTCGGAGAACTCACGCTCCTTCGATCCAGACATAATGGTGCAAAACGCAGCCGCGATCTGCACGCGCGTAGCCCCCTCCTTCTTGCGGGTCGGACAGATCGAGCTGTTCGCACGCCGGGCTCGCAACGACGCCCACCCCGAAGCACGCCAGGAGCTGCAGCTGATCGTGCAGCACCTGATCAAGAGGAACTACAGGCCTGCGATTGATCCAGCCGAGCCATTCCACAAACAGGTCATCGCGCTCGCCCACCTCTTCCGAGAACGGCTCACATCACTGGTGGCCCACTGGATGCGCGTCGGCTACTGCCAGGGCAACTTCAACAGCGACAACTGTGCCGCCGGCGGCTACACCCTCGACTACGGACCCTTCGGTTTCTGCGAACTGTTCGATCCCCGCTTCCAACCCTGGACCGGTGGTGGGACCCACTTCTGTTTCTTCAACCAGCCCGTGGCCGCGGAAACAAACTTCAAAATGTTCTGGTCATCTCTGCGCACGCTGCTGGATGGCGATCGACAAGCCCAGGAGGAGCTCGATGCACTCCATGACGGCTTTGCTGCAGTGATGCAGCAGAAGATGGAGGCGATGTGGGCCAGCAAAATCGGATTGCCGGCCTACGACGACACCCTGGTGACGGAACTGTTGCAGCTGCTGGCAACAACCGGAGCTGACTACTGCAAGGCCTTCCGCCTTCTGTCGACGCTTCCCAGCGCTGTCTCCGAGCTGACTCCGAGCTTCTACCAGGCCTGCCCGGACGAGCTCGCCGGCCGATGGCAGGGCTGGCTGGGTCACTGGCGCAGCAGCCTGGAAGCCCAAGGCAATCTCAGCGAGACGTCGGCAGCGATGCAGCAGGTGAATCCCGCCATCACCTGGCGCGAGTGGCTGGTCGCGCCGGCCTACCAGCGAGCAGAGCTCGGAGACATGAGCCTCATCCATGAGCTGCAGCAGGTGTTCAGCAACCCCTACGACGACCCATCAGACGCCGTTCTGTCGACATACGGCCAGTTGCGACCGCGTGAGCTGTTCAATGCCGGTGGAATTTCTCACTACAGCTGCTCCTCATGACCGCCGCCATGCCCCCACAACCCGGTGCGGCCGATCGCCTACGAGCTCTGCTCCGCCAAAACACCTGCCACGTCATGCCCTGCTGCTTTGATGCCCTGTCAGCACGTCTGGTGGAGCAAGCCGGCTGTCCGCTCACCTTTGTGAGCGGGTTCTCCGTGGCTGCCGCCCGCGCCGGACTGCCCGACACCGGTCTTCTGACGGTGACGGAGATGCTCGATCAAGGACGCTCGATCTGCGATGCCGTGTCGATCCCGGTGATTGGTGACGGCGACACAGGCCATGGCAATGCCGCCAACGTGCAACGCACCATGCACCAGTTCGCCAAAGCTGGGTTCGGCGGAATTATGCTGGAAGACCAGGTGGCCCCGAAGCGTTGCGGGCACACTGGCGTGAAGGAAGTGGTCGATCGCGACACTGCGATCGCGAGGATCCATGCAGCGGTGGAGGCCCGCAACCAGGGAGCCGATCTGGTGATCGTGGCGCGGACGGATGCCCGCTCCGCCATGGATGAAAGCCAAGGCGAGACAGGGGCCCTCGAGGAAGCACTCTGGCGTCTGAAAGCCTTCGCTCAACTCGGCGCCGATGTGCTGTTTCTTGAGGCACCCCGCAGTGAGGAAGAAATGCTCAGGTTTTGCCAGGAGGTGCCCGGTCTGCACATGGCCAACATGCTCGAAGGAGGCATCACGCCGCTTCTGAAACCCGATCGGCTGGGTGCCATGGGCTTTGATCTGGTGGCCTACCCCCTCACCCTGCTGTCAACGGCAGCCTTCGCGATGCGAAAAGCACTGGCTGACCTCAAAGCTGGCAACACTCCTGAGACGATGCTCAGCTTTCAGGAACTGAAAGCACTGGTTGGATTTGAAGCCGACAACGCCATGGGGGGATGAAATCAACAGCAAACGGTATGCATAGGAATCAGCTATTGCAGAGACTGTTCACCGGCGTGGGACTGGTGCTGGGGCTCGCAGCCACTGTTTCAACAGGAGCCCTCAAAGCAGAGGGGTTAACGACTGATTCATCTGAGCATCTTCTGGTTGGGACAGTTGACAACTATCTGCCCTGCTCTGACGAAGCGAACAACAACTACGAAGGTTTATCCATTGATGCCTGGCGTCGCGTCGCCGAGAACATCAACAGGCCATACACCATTGTCTCGCTGCCCACCTTCAGCCAAGCGGTCGATGCCGCAGCCTTTGGCTCAGTTGACCTGATCGCCTCCTGCCACAAAATCACACCCGAGCGACTCGAGCTCGTTGAATTCTCTGTCCCCTACACCCGCGACAGCCTCGGCATGCTAAGCCGAAAAAATAATTCCCTGAAAATCGGGATTGGAACACAGCTCCTTGAAGACACAATCATCAAAACGTCGCTGATTACCCTGCTTGTCATCAGTGGAATGTCGGCACTAGGCGTTGCTTCTCTGGAGAAAAATTTTGATGGGATGAGTGGATTCAGCGGCAAACCGTCGACCCGCTTCACCAAGGCCTGGATCATGCTTCTGCTCGGCAGCGGAGTCGACAAACTCCTGCACCAAAATCAACGTGCTCATGCACTCATCATGCTCGCGAGCGGGATCCGAATTCTGTTTCTTTCCATTCTCGTTGGCACGACCGCTGCGTTGATTTTTGAAGACCGCAAACCAATGAACGCCAACAATATCAACAAATCGTATTTGAATAAAATTTTATCGGAAGGTGTCGCCGTCAACGCAGGCAAAAAATGCATGATTGGTTGTTAAATCAGGTCGAAATCTACAATCTCGATCAAGCAAGCCACAGCGGCATTGTCGCCACCGAACGCAAAGGAGCATTGCCCGAAGCGCTCGACTCCGGACTTGCAAATCACACCGTTTCTGATGTTTCTGTTCTAACACAGGTCCTTCAAAACGTGGACGAACCCGACAACTATTGGATCTCCCTCGAGATGCCAAACAAAACCCCACAAGCCTTCATCTTTGGAGCCAATCTCGATCCGACAACAAAACAATCTATCAACATTGCATTATCAAGACTGAACTATGAAGGCGACACAGCCAGGCTGGAAGCAAGCTGGCAAAAAAGTCCACCAATCCATCAACTCGGTAGCCGCAATATCTCGAGCCTGAATCGCAGATCTCAAACAACCATGAGTCGAGAAGCCAGCGTGTTCCGGTCATCCCCGTTGATCAGCGCCAGCAGTAGCAGCACCCGCGCTTTCTGGGGACTGAGATCACCCGCTGGCAGCAGACCAAGCCGCGCGTGATCCTCACAGCGGTGCACAGGCCCCATCCCGCAACGGTTCGCACGAAGCATGAGAGGCCGAGGACCCTGCCATTGCGCAAGCGCGTTCCGTTCGACTGCTGACAATTGCCCAGCGCCGGTCCCGGTAAACACCAGCCCCTCCACCCCAGCCGACAGCAACGCTGGAATCAACGCTTCAGACGGTTGCACGCATCCGTGCAGGATCACCACCTGAGGCCAGATCGTCGGAAGCGACAGACCAGCAAAAGGAACCGACGCGCTCCGTTCCACTCCAGACAGATGAACACCGAAATCATCGACCCAACCCAGGGGGCCTCGTGTTGCACTGTGAAAAGCACCAACTCCCTGCGTGGCGCGTTTCGCAACATCACGGGCACTGTGGATCTGGCCATCCATCACCACCATCACGCCGCGACCGCGAGCATCAGCACTGCAGGCCACCTGCACGGCCTGGTAGAGGTTGAGGGGCCCATCGGCACTGAGAGCGGACGCAGGCCGCATCGCTCCGACCAAAACCACCGGCCGGGGATCATCAATAAGAAGCTGCAGCAACCAGGCGGTTTCTTCAAGCGTGTTGGTGCCATGAGTGATCACCACGCCAGCCAAACCTGGATCCTCAGCCAGGATCTGCTTAAGACGACTCACCAGATCGCGCCAGTGGTTGAAGCCAAGGTCAGCGCTGTCGACATTGGTGATCTGCTCCACCTGGATCTCGGCGAGCCGATTCAACTGAGGCAGAGTTGTCAACAACGCCTCAGCACCGATCACCCCCGCGGCGTAACGATTCAGCTGGGTGGACTCAGGAGCCGTACCGGCGATAGTGCCACCGGTGCCGAGCAGCAGAAGGCGTGGGATGCTGGGCCCAGTCACATCCGTTCCAGGCTGGGAATCCCCAGCAAGCCGAGGCCTGCTTTGAGCGTGTCGGCAGTGAGCCTGCAAAGCGCCAGCCTTGAGGGGAGAGCCTCTGACTCGGCCTTGAGCACCGGCACCTGGTCATAAAAGCGGTTGAACACCTGACTGAGCTCGAACAGGTAGGTGCACAAGCGGTTGGGCAGCAACTCCTCCTCCACCTCAGCAATCACGGCATCGAACTTGAGAAGCTCCCGCACCAGGGCCCACTCCTGGGGCTCGTTGAACTGCAGTTGTTCACTGGTGGCCGCAAGGTCGCCCCCCTTGCGGGCGATGCCAGCGATGCGCACCACGGCATAGAGCAGATAGGGCGCTGTGTTGCCCTGCAACGCCAGCATCCGGTCAAAAGAGAACTGGTAATTGGTGATCCGGTTCTGACTGAGGTCGGCGTATTTCACCGCCGCCAAACCCACGGTGCCGGCCACATGCTGGATGAACGCCTCCGACTCGCTGCGCTCCTCCTCTTTCAGGCGTGAGCGCAGATCTGTTTCGGCACGCTCGACGGCTTCATCGAGCAGATCCCGCAGACGCACGGTGTCGCCCGCGCGGGTCTTGAGCTTCTTGCCATCCTCCCCCTGCACCAGGCCAAAGGGCACGTGCTCAAGGCGCGCACCGTCCGGGATCCAGCCGGCCCGTTCCGCCACCTGGAACACCCCGGCGAAATGGTTCGCCTGGCCGGCATCGGTGACATACACCACCCGGCGGGCACCATCCCCCTCAGGAGCCGCTCCAAAGCGGTAGCGGATGGCCGCCAGATCCGTGGTCGCGTAGTTGAAGCCCCCGTCGCTCTTCTGAACGATCACTGGCAGGGGCTTGCCGTCCTTGCCCTGCACACCCTCAAGAAACACGCACTGGGCACCGTCATCGGTGACCAGCAGTTCGGCGGCTTTCAAGCCGTCAATCACCGCAGGCAGGAAGGGGTTGTAGAACGACTCGCCGCGTTCGCTCAAGCGGATGTCGAGCCGGTCGTAGATCTTCTGAAACTCGCGCCGCGATTGATCGCAGAGCAGGCCCCAGGCCTTGAGGGATACCGGATCACCACCCTGCAGCTTCACCACCTCATCGCGGGAGGTGGACTGGAAGGCTTCATCGTCATCGAAGCGCTTCTTGGCCTCGCGGTAGAAGGCCACAAGGTCTCCCAGATCCACCGCATCGGCGGTGTCCAGGGCGTCCGGCGCCACCTGCTTGAGATGTGTAATCAACATCCCGAACTGGGTGCCCCAGTCGCCCACGTGATTAAGGCGCAGCACCGGATGGCCGCGAAACTCCAGCACTCGCGCAATCGAGTCGCCAATGATCGTGGAGCGCAGATGCCCCACATGCATCTCCTTGGCGATGTTGGGGCTGGAAAAGTCCACCACCACCGGCGCCGTGTTGCTGACCGATGGCACGCCGAGACGCTCGTCCCCCAGCCGTGCCGACACCTCCGCCGCCAGCCGCTCCGGACGGATCGTGAGGTTGATAAAGCCCGGCCCGGCGATCTGGGGCTCCAGGCAGAGGTCCGTGAAGGCAGGATCGGCCTGCAGCTGCTCCACGATCGCCGTGGCGATTTGCCGGGGGGCCTGCTTCAAGGGCTTGGCCAGGGGCAGCGCACCGTTGGCCTGAAAGTCGCCGAACTCCGGCTTGCTGGCGGCGGCCAGCTGGGGGTCCAGCCCCGCATCCGTTTCAGGAAAGGCCCGCTGCATCGCACCGCGCAACTGGGTTTCAAGGGCCTGGGCGATGCGCAGCATGGAAGAAGCAGAAGGCTTTGCAAGCCCGATCATCCCCCGGCACTGTCAACCGCTGAATGGCAACTGAGGCACGCGCCTGTCTCCACCGCTAAAGCGAGGCCAACGCTCATGGTTCGGCAATGGCATCACCAGCGATTCCTTACTGGCGCGTCTGGGTGGATGCCGACGGCATCAGCAGGCAGGCACAGCACGCCCTGGAGGGCCATCAATTCAGCCACTTTGCGGAGGGTGCCGCTCCCCTTTGGTCAGCGCTCCATGGCAAGGAGATGACCACCCTCATCACCCTGGTGCTGCCGGTGGGAGGCGTCTACGACTGGCACGAAAATCCCAAACCCCAATGGATTGTTCCCCTCCAGGGCTCCTGGGCCGTTGAAACCATGGACGGACAGACCGTGACGATGGGTCCCGGTGCGCTGTCCTTTGGAGGGGACCAGGGCACGCGCGCGGGCCGTGGTCACCGCTCATGGACGGTTGGTTCGGAAGACGCCGTGCTGCTGCTGGTTCAGGTGGACACCAGCCCGCCCTGGGCGCCCCTCGGCAACGGGACTTAAGGCTCTCAAGCGGAAAAGCGCATGCTCAGATCCAACCAGCGGCTGCGGGTGACCGGTGCGCTGGTGGAGATCAGATCAATGCCGGTGGCGGCATAGGCCTGCAACTGCTCGGGCTGAATGCCGGAGGCCTCCAGCACCACCCCGCGATCGCTGCAGTCCCGCAGGCGCGGCACCAGCTGCGTGAGCTGCTCGGGAGTGAACTCATCCAACAGCACCCCATTGGCGCCCGCCTGCACCGCTTCCAGCGCCTGGGCCTCCGTCTCCGCCTCGACAATCACAGCCGTGGGCCATGGAGCCTGCTCGCGCACGGCCGCGATGGCCGCCGTGATACCCCCCGCCCAGGCGATGTGGTTTTCCTTAAGCATGGCCGCGTCATCCAGCCCCATGCGGTGATTCACCCCGCCGCCGCAGCGCACCGCGTATTTCTCCAGCACGCGCAACCCCGGCGTCGTCTTGCGGGTGTCAGCGAGACGCACACCCGTGCCCTGGAGCTGAGCCACCAGGGCCGCTGTGGCAGTGGCGATCCCGGACAAGCGCATCGCCAGGTTGAGCGCTGTGCGCTCAACGCCCACCAGAGCTGCAGCCTCACCCTCCAACGTCAGCAGGCGTTGCCCCGCCTCAACCCGCTGTCCTTCCTTCACCAGCAGCCTCACCTCAGCCCCAGGGTCCAGCGATTGCAGCAATGGCCTGAGCAACACACCACCGCAGAACTGTCCGTCCGCCTTGGCGATCCAGTGCGCTGCCCCACGACACCCCTGAAGTGCGGCAGCGGTGAGATCGCCACGGCCGAGATCCTCCAGCAGCCAGGCCTCGAGCTGCCTGTGGAGCTGGGGGGTGATCGGCAGAGCAGTCACCATCAGAGCCAGCTGGTGCCCGAGGCTTCCAAAGCAGCCACCGACGGCCAGGCCCCCCAGCCAAACAGGAGTTGATTGAGGCGATCGAGGAGGGCAGGTGTTTCCTTGAGAGCCTGACGAGCAGCCCATTCCGCCTCCTGCACCTGCGCATCCGAAAGGTCGAGGGCCTCCAGGAGGCGCCGATAGGCCACCCGCTCTGCGGCGTTGATAGCACCGTCATCCTCTGGCCCCTGGCTGCTGCAGGCCATTTGAAACGCCATCGACACCATCGCCATCCGGTCGTCGCTGGTCTTCAGCTGAGCAACCCAGGCATCCAGTTCGGCTTCCGGGTCAGCCTGGAGCGACGCCAGGGCATCCTCCGGATCCTCCAGCGGCAGCAGACGCTCTGACAACTTGCTGAGAAGTGCCCGCTCTTCCGTGGCCACATCTCCATCCACACTGGCGATCCAGCAGAGCACCTTCAACTGGGCCCACTGCGAGGGCTTGAGAGCAGCCAGTGGATCAGTCACAGACCAACAGCACAACAGAGCCTCATTCTGGAAGCATTTGGGCCGAGTCATCCCGATTGAAATGTCGGGGAGCAAGCTGAGGATGCTCCGGCACAGGTTTGGTCATGGTTGGGTTCCCGGCACGCGTTCTCAAGGCCTGGCGCCCTGGAGATCTCGATGGGTTTCTCGCCCTGGCTCTCGACAACCTGATCAACATCCTGCTGATCCTCGGGCTGTGTCGAACCGTTCTCGGTTATCCCGACCGTCTTCTCTTTGGTGTGATCCTGCCTGCCACAGGCATCAGCCTGCTGGTGGGCAACCTTGCCTATGCCAATCAGGCCATGCAGCTGGCCCGGCGAGAGCAACGAACCGATTGCACGGCCCTGCCCTACGGCATCAACACCATCAGCTTGTTTGCGTACATTTTTCTGGTGATGCTGCCCGTCAAGCTCGCGGCTCTCGGGGGTGGCCTGAGTGAAGCCGAGGCGATCACTCGCTCCTGGCAGGCCGGGGTGATGGCCTGCCTGGGGTCCGGCGTGATCGAAGTCGCCGGAGCCTTCACGGTGACCCGGCTGCAGCGTTGGCTTCCACGAGCCGCTCTGCTCTCCACTCTGGCGGGCATTGCGCTGGGCTTTCTTGCCCTGGCCTTCTTTCTGCGCACGTATTCCTTTCCGTTGATCGGGCTGAGCAGCCTGGCGGTGATTCTCGTGGGCTACTTCGGCAGGGTTCGCTGGCCGTTACCCACGGGGCTGAGTGCCGTGCTGATCGGAGCACTCCTGGCGTGGGCGAGCGGAATGATCCAGCCGGATTCAGCAGCGATCAACAACGCGCTGGCTGCGGTGGGCCTACACATCCCCACCCTGCAGATCGACGCGCTCTGGCAGGGCCGTGGCGATCTGATCCCCTGGATCGGGGTCATCCTGCCGATGGGCCTGTTCAACGTGATCGGCTCACTTCAGAACCTGGAGAGTGCCGCCGCAGCAGGGGATCGCTATCCAGCCCGGCCCGCGTTGTTGATCGACGGGATCGGCACCCTCACGGCCGCGGTTCTGGGGTCCTGTTTCCCCACCACGATCTACATCGGCCATCCGGCGTGGAAAGCCCTTGGCGCCCGATCGGGGTATTCGTTGCTGAATGGCCTGGTGATGGCGGCAGGCTGCCTGCTGGGTCTGTTTGGTCTCGTCGCGGAAGTGATTCCAATCGAGGCCGGTATGGCGATCGTTTTCTATGTCGGCATTGCCGTCAGCGCTCAGGCCTTCCAGGCCACACCCCTGCGACACGCGCCTGCCGTGGTGCTCGGACTGCTCCCTGGGCTGGCCGGCTGGGGGGCACAACTGTTGAAAGCCGGCTTGCGCGCCGGTGGTGCCGGCACCGTTGACCATCCCTTCGGCCCAGAGCTGGTGCAGACCCTGGCCAAGGCTGATGTCTGGGCCGCCGGCGCCTTCGCCCTGGAACAGGGGCAGATCATCACGGCGATGCTGCTGGCCGCGATGCTGGTGGACGTGATCGAACAGCGCTTTCTGGCCGCAGCAGCCACAAGCGCTCTTGCATCCCTCCTCGCCTGGTTCGGTGTGATCCATGCCTGGACCTTCAGCGTGTCGGACACCACGCTCGACCTCGGCTGGGGGACAGGACAACCCTGGGCCATCGGCTACGCAGCGGTCAGCCTCGTGATGCTGATCGCCCATGGGCTACCGCAACAGAACGACGGTGGTCAGAGCCCCTGAGCCGCCTTACTTGCCGATGCAGAAGCGGGAGAAGATCCGATCGAGCACCGATTCAGTGAGCTCCTCCCCAGTGATCTCGCCGAGGCTGCGGATCGCCTGACGCAGATCAATCGTCCAGAAATCCCAGGGCAACCCGTCGGCCGCCACCTGCGCACTGCGAGCCAGAGCATCGGCAGCCTGCTGAGCCAGATCCGCCTGGCGCTGGTTGAGGGAAAGCAGCAACGATCCGTCGCTGAGTGCACCGCAGCGCTGCAGCAACGTCTGCACCAGCTCGGCCTCTCCAGCACCGCTGGAGGCACTGACGCGGACGAAGGATTGGGGTGGCGCCGCACCCATCGCAGGTCGATCAGTCTTGTTGCCCACCAGCAGACGCGGAACTGCTTCAGGAATGCGCTGGCAGAGCTCCTGATCGGCGGCAGTCCACCCCTCCGTGAGATCGAACAGCAACAGCACCAGATCAGCACTGACCAGAGCGTCGTGACTGCGCGCGATGCCGAGCTGCTCCACCGCATCGGTCGTCGCCCGAATGCCAGCGGTATCGAGCAGGGTGATCGGCACCCCCTCCAGCACGATCTCGCTCTCAAGAAGATCGCGCGTGGTTCCCGGCAGATCGGTCACAATTGCCCGCTCGCGCCGGCTGAGGCGATTGAGCAAGGAGCTTTTGCCCACATTGGGCCGACCCACCAGGGCGACCCGCAGCCCCTGGCGCAAGGCGGCACCGGCCTCCCCGTCGTGCACCAGCTCCTGCAGCTCGCGACGCACCTCCTGCAACTCCTCCAGCAGCGCTGATCCATCGAGCGGCGGCAGATCCTCTTCAAAATCCACCCGGGCCTCCAGCTCACTGAGCTGATCGAGCAGGCGTTCACGCAGGGCGGTGATCCGTTTCTGAATCCCCCCATCCACACCGGCCATGGCCAGCTGTGCGGCGCGCTGACTGCGTGAGGCCACCAGATCGCTGATGGCCTCCGCGCGGGTGAGGTCCAGCCGACCGTTGAGAACAGCCCGTTGGCTGAACTCACCCGGCAACGCCCGTCGCACCCCAGGCTGATCCAGCACCCGCGCCAACACCCGCTGCACGGCAATCACCCCGCCATGGCAGTGGATCTCCACGACGTCTTCTCCTGTGAAACTGCGGGGGGCCAGCATCAACACCACCAGCACTTCGTCAAGGCGTTCAGCTTGATCAGCCGCCAACACGTGGCCGTAGAGCACGCGGTGGCTTTCCCAGAGCTGATCACCGGGAATCCGTGTGACATCTCGCACAGCAGCCTGTGCCTGGGGACCGGAGAGACGGATCACGGCGATTCCCCCTTGTGCGGGAGCAACCGCAGTGGCCACCGCGGCAATCGTCTGCGGTTCTCGGTTGACCTCCTGCATCGAGCAGCGCACCCCCCTGGTCTCCTTCCTACGATCGCGGCCGCCACTGCCGTGAAAAGACCGATCTCAACACCCATGGGCCGGATGCTGTTCAAAGCACGCGAGCGCGTGCAACGCGCGCTGCAGTGGATGTGGCAGCAAGAAGGCACGCCTGGCCAACGCGCTCGGGGGCTAGCAGCGGGGATCTTCTGCGGCTGCTTTCCGATCTTCGGCTTTCAGACCCTTCTGGGAATTGCTCTGGCCAGCGTGGTACGCGGGAATCACATCCTGGCCGCAGCCGGCACCTGGATCAGCAATCCCTTCACCTATGTCCCTCTGTTCTGGTTCAACTTCCGTGTGGGAGCCCTGGTGCTGGGTCCAGGGCAGCCGTGGCCAGGGCTCAACAGCCTTCAGAACAACGGCTTCAGCGAGCTGGGATGGACGGTGCTGAGCCGACTACTGCTCGGCTCAGCAGTCACAGGTACCGTTTGCGCTGCTGTGGGCTGGTGGCTGAGCCTGCGCTGGCTGAAGCGCAGGCCCTCAGGATGTTGAGCATTCTTCTGCCCGCAGCCGTTATCTCCTCTGCACTGGCCCCCCAAACACTGCATCGACTCCCGGCTGATCTGAATCCTCTGATTCAGGCTTTGCAGAGCAAAGGGTTCAGCGTGCGCATCGCCCTGCCACCGGTGAAAGGCAGCTACGGGCTGTTCCAGGCCAAAAGCAAAACACTCTGGATTTCTCCTCTCACCATCCCTCTGGGCATCGTGCGTCAGACCGTTCTGCATGAAGCGGTTCACGCCGTTCAGAGTTGCCCAAGCGGCACGCTGACACCACTTGGCTGGTCAGCTCAATTGAATCCTGTCGTTGAGCGGGAAATCAGCGCAATCCTTCTGCGCAACTATCACCACAGCAGCCGCGTTCTCGAACGGGAAGCCTTCATGCTGCAAGGCCAGCGGGATGCCGTTCCAAAACTGGTGAATGCACTTCAGCAACGCTGTCGCTGAACAGCGAATCAAACACCTGAGGCAAGTCAGAGCAATCAATAACCCCATAGCAAGACCAATACTTGCCGCACCAATCAACACGCAAGCGAATCACTCGTCGAGGTCAACTCGATCGATGACTCAATTGATCTTCCTCGAGGTCAGATGGAACTCCGTGGAGCTGAAGATTCATTCACTTTGCCTGAGGCTGAAGGTTGAAGGCAGACAGAATCTGAATTGCGTGATCCCACCAACCTGAGCTAATTAAGCAATCAAACCCCGTTGACGCTCTCTGCATCAGATTTCAAGAATGCACGGTGAACTTTTAAACCAGACAATGGAATAAAGACGTTCAGGGATTGCTTGATCCAAGGCGAGATCTCTGCACGAACTCCGACTTGAGACAGCACGATGCTGATCGAGCGCTGAGTGTCTTTTGCAGTGAGGACTCCAACCCGGAGAGGATCGATCGGAACAACACCGCAGTGATCATGATCAAGCGGCACAGAATTCGCCGCTTTGCCCCCCACTGCTCTGGCCATCCTTAGCCACTCGAACCGGCGGTAATGCCAATCAGTTGGGAAAAAGAATCTGCCACTGAGTGCGGATCGACCAGTCACCTAGCAACTCCTCACCCAACACCTGAGGCTTCACCACGTTGTAGTAGGCCTCAACCGACGCCTGCATGCGCTGACCCGCCAACCTGAAGGAACGACCCACACCACCGCCGATCGGCACAATCCAGCCCTTGCCGTCCGGTTGAGTCCAGTCAGCTGAGATGATCGGCGACGAAATCATGTACCAGTCGGGATTCAACTGATAACGCAACAGACCGCGCACCACCATGCGGTTGACATTGTCGCGATCGGACTCTCCACCCACCGACCACACATTGCGCATGCGCGCCCCCACGACCCAGGGGCCACGATGAAAAAAAGCCAGCAGTGCAGGGCCGACGGACAACTTGCCGCTGTCAATCGCGCCATCACCGACCGGCACCACCAGCGAGGAGCCCAGCCCGACGGTGAAGTCAGGGCCTAGATCCGGCACCAGAAAGGCCGTGGGGCTGATGTCGGACAGGCCCGCCTGACTGCGCTGATCCCAGCCCAGCAGCGCGGGGCCACCCGCTGGCGACAGACCGATGATGGGGTCTGCAGTGGGCAAGGAGATGAAGCGAAAGATCGTGCGCGTCAGCACGGTCCAGTCGTCGTTGAGGCGGAAGGGAACAACGGGCTGAAATTTAAAAATCTGGATCGAGCGATCGGGCAGCGCGGATGGGTCCACACTCTTGGGAGCCCATTGCGTGTTCGGGACCACATCCCATTCACCCCACACGCGCGTGAAGGACGTGATTGGATTGCGTTGGGCAGCAGCCGACTCAGTGATCAACAGGCTGACCACAAGAGCAGCGAGCAGAGAACGAACACCCACCGGGACACGAACAGGACGCAAAAGGCGGCTCACCGAACGATCAGGTTGACAACACCCTGTTCACCCAAGGACAGGCCATCAACAGATAACAACAATCGCGTACGCATCGGCTCACCATCGCGAACGATCGGGCGCAAGGAACGCCAAAGTTTTGTTGATTACAGTTCGCCAGTGACCCAAATTGACAGCACGTTTTTTAGCTGTCAGGGCCTTCAGGAACTGTTCGGGCCGCTCTCTCCCGATCTCGTCGCCCTGCAAATGAGCTGCGGACCATTGCGAGGCCGACTGCGCAGCTTTCACCTCGGCGCTGTATGCCTCAATCTGCTTGAAACCAACCAGAGCCTCTTTCTCAGCGGAACCCGCCGACCCAAACCCTGCACCGTGGCCATTCCTCTTGAAGAAGCAAAGACATCGTCGGCATATCGCGCGCAGGGGATTCCTGTGACTTGCCCATGCCTGATGGGATACAACCGACATCTCACTGACTTTGATCTGAAAGTGCCCGCCAGTGCCCGACTGGCCACAATCGTGATCGGTAAAGAAACCCTGCTTGAGCAGCTGGACCGACGAGGCGGAAGCCAGCGCACCCTGGATCGCTGGGAGAACACCAATCAACTGGAGCTGAGACCCGAGCTGCAACGAGCCTTGCGAGATCAGATCAACCAACTGATTCAACACAAAGCGCAGGGATGGAATCCTGAAGACCCCGATCAGCTGATCGACAGCGTGATTCGCTGCTTTGAACAGCCCCAGGCACGCACATCGCTGGTCGCCAAACGGGAGGAACGGCATGAAGCCGCCATCGACCTGCTCCACTGGTGCGCCAGACACCCGATGAAAACCGTCACCTCCGACGAGCTCAGCGCCGAGCTGTTCCAATCGCGTACGTCGTTGTTCCGCGGATGCCGAGAACATTTCGGCCGCACACCCTTAGAGCTGCAACGCACGATCCGCATGGATCTCGTCAGGCAACTGCTACTGGACCCAGCTCGCCGCGCCAGCCAAGGCCTCACTGGTGTTGGCGACGTGGCTGCATTCATGGGCTTCACCAGCCGCAGTCACTTCGCACGTCGCTATCAAAATCAATACGGAGAACTACCGCAGGACACACTCGACCACGATCCCAAACGAACACTCTGAGAAGACTCGGGAGACGCGTACGAATGGGCTCTGACCCCATCAAAAATCGCCGCTTTGTTCCTGAGAATTCGATGAGAAGCATCTGAGTGAATGGGTGGGTTCGACCTCCTGATGCCTGGCGGTGGTCTGATCATTACACCTTTACCTGCCCGAGGTGTCTCTCTCTCTGTCGAAATTGATGACGGCGGTGATGGGGTCCTCAACGCTGCAGAACAATCATCCGTCTCCATCTCTGGCTCTGTCAGCGACGGCGGCATCAGCAGCTCCAGCTCACTCACACTCAGCGGGCTCGTTGCTATCGGAATCTCCTCTGATGGCGGCGGCGACATCTTCAGCACATCAGCCACCGTTAACAACGACGGCAGCTTTTCTCTCTCCGATCTCGATCTCTCCTCCTTAAACGACGGCACCCTCACCATCTTCGCCGAGCTTATTTTATTAGACGGCGGTTTTTTTATCATAGAAAACTTATCTGATTCCACAGTCAAAGACACCACTGCTCCATCCATTTCCGTTGCACTCAATGACGGCGGGGACAACATCCTCAATGCAGCAGAACAATCCGCCGTCGCCATCAATGGCTCCACATCTGGCGTAGAAGACGGTCAAACCGTTTCCATCTCCATCTCCTCCGATGGCGGCGACATCTTCAGCACATCAGCCACCGTCAACGACGGCAACTTTTCTCTCTCCAATCTTGATCTCTCCTCCTTAAACGACGGCGCCCTCACCGTTAAAGCCGATGTCAGCGACGTAGCCGGTAATCCAGCAACGCAAGCCACAGATTCCACCACCAAAGACACCTCTGCTCCCACCATTTCCGTTGCACTCAATGACGGCGGGGACAACATCCTCAATGCAGCAGAACAATCCGCCGTCGCCATCAATGGCTCCACATCTGGCGTAGAAGACGGTCAAACCGTTTCCATCACCATCTCCTCCGATGGCGGCGACATCTTCAGCACATCAGCCACCGTCAACAACGACGGCAGCTTTTCTCTCTCCGATCTCGATCTCTCCTCCTTAAACGACGGCACCCTCACCGTTAAAGCCGATGTCAGCGACGTAGCCGGTAATCCAGCCACACAAGCCACTACTTCCACAGCCAAAGACACCACTGCTCCCACCATTTCCGTTGCACTCATTGACGGCGGGGACAGCATCCTCAATGCAGCAGAACAGTCCGACGTCACCATCAATGGCTCCACATCTGGCGTAGAAGACGGTCAAACCGTTTCCATCTCCATCTCCTCCGATGGCGGTGGCACTCCTGTCAGCACATCAGCCGCCGTCAACAACGACGGCAGCTTCTCTCTCTCCAATCTTGATCTCTCCTCCTTAAACGACGGCGCCCTCACCGTTAAAGCCGATGTCAGCGATGTAGCCGGCAATCCAGCAACGCAAGCCACAGATTCCACCACCAAAGACACCTCTGCTCCCACCATTTCCGTTGCACTCATTGACGGCGGGGACAGCATCCTCAATGCAGCAGAACAATCCACCGTCACCATCAATGGCTCCACATCTGGCGTAGAAAACGGTCAAACCGTTGCCATCTCCATCTCCTCCGATGGCGGTGGCGACATCTTCAGCACATCAGCCACCGTCAACAACGACGGCAGCTTTTCTCTCTCCGATCTCGATCTCTCCTCCTTAAACGACGGCGCCCTCACCGTTAAAGCCGATGTCAGCGACGTAGCCGGCAATCCAGCCACACAAGCCACTACTTCCACAGCCAAAGACACCACTGCTCCCACCATTTCCGTTGCACTCATTGACGGCGGGGACAGCATCCTCAATGCAGCAGAACAATCCACCGTCACCATCAATGGCTCCACATCTGGCGTAGAAAACGGTCAAACCGTTGCCATCTCCATCTCCTCCGATGGCGGCGGCGACATCTTCAGCACATCAGCCACCGTCAACAACGACGGCAGCTTTTCTCTCTCCGATCTCGATCTCTCCTCCTTAAACGACGGCACCCTCACCGTTAAAGCCGATGTCAGCGACGTAGCCGGTAATCCAGCAACGCAAGCCACAGATTCCACCACCAAAGACACCTCTGCTCCCACCATTTCCGTTGCACTCAATGACGGCGGGGACAACATCCTCAATGCAGCAGAACAATCCGCCGTCGCCATCAATGGCTCCACATCTGGCGTAGAAGACGGTCAAACCGTTTCCATCACCATCTCCTCCGATGGCGGCGACATCTTCAGCACATCAGCCACCGTCAACAACGACGGCAGCTTTTCTCTCTCCGATCTCGATCTCTCCTCCTTAAACGACGGCACCCTCACCGTTAAAGCCGATGTCAGCGACGTAGCCGGTAATCCAGCCACACAAGCCACTACTTCCACAGCCAAAGACACCACTGCTCCCACCATTTCCGTTGCACTCATTGACGGCGGGGACAGCATCCTCAATGCAGCAGAACAGTCCGACGTCACCATCAATGGCTCCACATCTGGCGTAGAAGACGGTCAAACCGTTTCCATCTCCATCTCCTCCGATGGCGGTGGCACTCCTGTCAGCACATCAGCCGCCGTCAACAACGACGGCAGCTTCTCTCTCTCCAATCTTGATCTCTCCTCCTTAAACGACGGCGCCCTCACCGTTAAAGCCGATGTCAGCGATGTAGCCGGCAATCCAGCAACGCAAGCCACAGATTCCACCACCAAAGACACCTCTGCTCCCACCATTTCCGTTGCACTCATTGACGGCGGGGACAGCATCCTCAATGCAGCAGAACAATCCACCGTCACCATCAATGGCTCCACATCTGGCGTAGAAAACGGTCAAACCGTTGCCATCTCCATCTCCTCCGATGGCGGTGGCGACATCTTCAGCACATCAGCCACCGTCAACAACGACGGCAGCTTTTCTCTCTCCGATCTCGATCTCTCCTCCTTAAACGACGGCGCCCTCACCGTTAAAGCCGATGTCAGCGACGTAGCCGGCAATCCAGCCACACAAGCCACTACTTCCACAGCCAAAGACACCACTGCTCCCACCATTTCCGTTGCACTCATTGACGGCGGGGACAGCATCCTCAATGCAGCAGAACAATCCACCGTCACCATCAATGGCTCCACATCTGGCGTAGAAAACGGTCAAACCGTTGCCATCTCCATCTCCTCCGATGGCGGCGGCGACATCTTCAGCACATCAGCCACCGTCAACAACGACGGCAGCTTTTCTCTCTCCGATCTTGATCTCTCCTCCTTAAACGACGGCACCCTCACCGTTAAAGCCGATGTCAGCGACGTAGCCGGTAATCCAGCCACACAAGCCACTACTTCCACAGCCAAAGACACCACTGCTCCCACCATTTCCGTTGCACTCATTGACGGCGGGGACAGCATCCTCAATGCAGCAGAACAATCCACCGTCACCATCAATGGCTCCACATCTGGCGTAGAAAACGGTCAAACCGTTGCCATCTCCATCTCCTCCGATGGCGGCGGCGACATCTTCAGCACATCAGCCACCGTCAACAACGACGGCAGCTTTTCTCTCTCCGATCTCGATCTCTCCTCCTTAAACGACGGCACCCTCACCGTTAAAGCCGATGTCAGCGACGTAGCCGGCAATCCAGCAACGCAAGCCACTACTTCCACCACCAAAGACGCCACTGCTCCCTCCGTCACTCGCGTCGACTCCACCACCCCTGATGGCCTCTGCCGCATCGGCGATGTCATCGACATCACCGTTGCCTTTGATGAGATCGTCTTCGTCACAGGCACTCCCGCACTTCAACTCGAAACCGGAACCATCGATGGCAAAGCGATCTTCACCTCCGGTTCAGGCACCAACACCCTCACCTTCCAATACATCGTTCAAGACGGCGATTCCTCCGCTGATCTGGCTCAACTGTCCTCAACAGCACTCGAGCTCAGCGGCGGCACCATCAAAGATGCCGCAGGTAACAACGCCATCCTCAATCTCCCTAACCCAGGCGCAGCAGGCTCTCTCAGCAGCAATGCCGATCTGGTGATCGACGGCATCAAGCCCACCGTCAGCACGGACACCCGCACATACGTTTTAGAAGCCAGCAATCCTTTCGGAATTTCCGATGTCGGCCTCTCCGCCAAACCCACCTTTGCCGACATTGATGGCGACGATGATCTTGATCTCTTCATCGCCAATCGAGCTGGCAACACCCTCTTCTTCCGCAACACCGCCGCTTCAGGCTCCACCGCTCCCGCCTACGCACCAGCTGTCACCAATCCTTTCGGGATTACCGATGTAGGTCGCGCCGCCAGCCCAACTCTCACCGACATTGATGACGACGGTGACCTTGATCTCTTCATCGGCAATCGAGCCGGCAACACCCTCTTCTTCCGCAACAACGCCGCTCCAGGCAGCACCACTCCCGCCTATGCAGCAGCTGAACCCAATCCCTTTGGAATCACCGACGTGGGCCGTTTCGCCAAGCCCTCCTTTACAGATACCGATAACGACGGCGATCTCGATCTCTTCATCGGCAACCTACGCGGCAACACGCTCTTCTTCCGCAACACCGCTGCTGCAGGCTCCACCGCTCCCGCCTACGCACCAGCCGCCACCAATCCCTTTGGAATCAACGATGTGGGCCTCTCCGCCGCCCCCGCCTTCACCGATATTGATGGCGACGGCGATCTTGATCTCTTCATCGGCAACAGAGACGGCAACACCCTTGTCTTCCGCAACAACGCCCCTCCAGGCTCTACCGCTCCCGCCTACAGCCAAGAACGCGGTGCCAATGGTGCACCCAATCCCTTTGGAATCACTGATGTGGGCTTCAACGCAAGCCCGGCCTTTGCCGATCCTGATAACGACAGCGACCCTGATCTCTTCATTGGCAATGCCGCCGGTGACACCATCTTCTTCCGCAACACGGGGGCTGCTCCTGGCGTGAACACTTCCGCCATCAATGGCATCTACACCATCGGTGCTGTCATCAACCTCACCATCGGCTTCTCAAAACCCGTTGTCGTTGACACCACTGGCGGCACACCCACTCTCCAGCTCGAAACCGGCAACATCGATCGCAAAGCGGTCTTCATCTCCGGCTCAGGCACCAACACCCTCTCCTTCCAATACACCGTTCAAGACGGTGACACCTCCGCTGATCTCGATCAGCTCTCTTCCACAGCACTCGAACTCAACGGCGGATCCATCACCGATGCCAACGGCAATCCAGCAATCCTTTCACTCCCTCAGCCCGGAACTCAGGGTTCCCTCAGTGACAATGCCGATCTCATCATCGATACCAACGATCTCATCACCTCAACGATCAGGTCCTCCGAAAGCCTGACCCTTCCAGACGGTCTTGCAAACCTGATCCTCACTGGCACTGCCAATCTCAATGGCACTGGCAATGACCTGGACAACAGAATTGAAGGCAATTCAGGTAAAAATCGCCTCAACGGCAAAGGCGGCAACGACACACTCATCGGCAAAGAAGACAAAGACAAACTCACCGGCGGCAGCGATGCCGATACTTTTCTCTTTCAATCCATCAATGACTCCGGCATAACCAATGCAACAAGAGATCAGATCACTGATTTCACAGCAGACGACACCATCGACCTCTCACGTATTGATGCCGATCCAAACACGAACGGTGATCAAGCCTTTGTCTTCATTGGATCCGATCGCTTCTCAGACATTGGCCAGGCAAGGTTTAACAACGCTGTCCTCAGACTCAATATTGACGACGACCTCTTTGCTGACTTTCAAATCAACCTCAAAGGAGTCACTGACTTACCCGACAACTCTTTGATCCTCTGATTCAGACAAGATGCAGCAAAACAGGAACAACGGGATAATCGATTAATACGAAAACTTCTATGCCAGCGTTTTTGGTTTCGCTCTTGAGTGACTAAGGCCGCTTCTAGAAAAGCGTGCAATCACACGTTCAGCTTCCGTTATCACTGTCATTGAGCCTGCGCAATCCTCATTGTTGACGTACGATTCATGCGATCGATCGCAGGTGCAGATCATTCACAACGCTGAGCTCTCGATCCACATCGTCAGCGCCAGCCGATGTTCACCGGAAGACTTTGCCCAGGAGTCGTTACTTGGCCGATGCCTGACCCGGCCGGAGCACAAGGTTTACAAGAGCACCATTCATTGCAGCAACCACGAATCGCTCGCAATCACCTACAACTCCGCGATCGAGAGTTCACCGCCAACCACGGTGCTGGTGTTCTGCCACGACGATGTGGACCTTGGTGCTGAACACCTCGGTTCACAACTGCAGGAGGCCTTGGCCCGCTTTGATGTGGTGGGTGTGTGCGGCAACCAACGCCACCAAAGCGGGCAGGTGGCCTGGTGGCTGGATCCCTCCAGCGGCCAGTGGGACCATGCCTACTTGAGCGGCGCCATCCGCCATGGATCGCTCGGGTCAGCGGTACCGACCGTTTTTGGTCCCACACCCATGCCGGTTGAATCCCTTGACGGCGTGTTCATCGCAGCGCGGGCCGACACTCTTCAGCGTTCAGGCGTGCGCTTTGACCCACGCTTTGCCTTCCACCATTACGACCTGGATTTCTGCCGCTCGGCCCTCCAGGCGGGCCTGTGTCTCGGGACATGGCCGTTTCCGTTGATCCATGCAAGTGGCGGAATGGCCGACGGTGCGCTCTGGGATCGTTCGGTGCAGGCTTATCTCGGCAAGTGGAGCGAGCCTCAAACCTTGTTTCGCTCGGCGCGGGCTCTTGAAAAGGCGCAGGCCTGGCCAGAGGCCGAACAGCTCTATCGCCAACTGCTGCAGCTCACACCGAACCATGGTCCTGCTCAGCTGCAGCTGGCCAACGTGCTCCACCGACAAAACCGACAACTTGAGGCCTTCAGGAGCCTCGATGCCCTGCTGCAGACCACAGACAGTTCATGCTCCAACGGCCTGCGTGCCCGCGCCCAGACCAATCGCGGCGCCCTGCGTCAGCTCCAAGGTGATCTCGATGGCGCGGTCGCTGACCACAGCGAAGCACTGCGACTGGAGCCCAGCCTCACCATCGCCGGCGACAACCTGCTCGCGCTCGCGCTGCAACTGCGCAGCCTGGGGTTCACCCGCCAGGCCCTTGAAGCCTTACGGGTGATCCTGCGTGCCACGCCACAGCGTCCTGATCTGCTGTTGCAGCTGGGCAGCACCTTGATGGAACTGGGCCGAGTGGAGGCTGCCGTGCCCTGCTTTCGTCGCCTGCTGCGCCAGAGGCCAGAGCTGCCAGAAGGTCACTACCAACTGGGGCAAGCCCTCGCGGCCCTGGGTCACACCGAAGCCGGTCTTCATGCACTGAACACAGCCCACACCCTCGCCCCAGAGGCCACCGACGTACTCACAAGCCTCGAATGGCATCGCCTCAGCCTCTGCGACTGGGATGACTACGACCGCCGTGCCGCTCGGATGCTCAGCCAGTTGCAGCGCTACGCCGAGAGCAGTGATGGCCCCCTGGTCGCCCCCCTCACCGCATCTTTGTTTGCACTTCCACCCGCCCTTCACCGTCGCCTGGGTGAACGCTGGAGCGAACCCACCCGCGCTCGCATGGCCCGCCGGCGCTTACCGCCACCACCCCGTGTCAATGGCCAACGCCTGCGCATCGGCTACCTCTCAGCCGATTTCCGTGACCATGCCATGGGCCATCTGATCCATGGCGTGTTCTCAAAACACGACCGAAAACGCTTCGAGGTGTTCGCCTATTCCCTCAGCGACATTTCCGATCCGGTCAGCGCGGCGATCCGCAAGGGCGTGGACCATTTCAAGGTCGTGGCAGCAGACAGCAGCGAGGCGATCGCCCAGCAGATCCGGGCCGATGGCATCGATGTGCTGATCGACCTGATGGGCCATACCCACCATGGGCGTCCGGACGTGTTGGCCCGCAGGCCTGCGCGCTTGCAACTCCATTACCTCGGGTACCCGGGATCACTGGGCGCCGACTGGATCGATGGGGTGATCGCCGATACCTGGTTGATCCCACCAGAGCACGACTCCCACTACAGAGAAACAGTGCACCGCCTGCCTTGGGCATTCGTGAGCTCAAGCGCATTGAAGGAGTGCAGCGATGCAGCCCAGCCAGCACTGACTCGCAACGACATCGGCCTGCCGGAGAACGCCGTGGTGTTCGCCTGCTTCCACCGACCCGAGAAGATCACACCGATGCGATTTCACTGTTGGCTGGAGATCCTGCACCAGGTGCCGGATGCGCTGCTTTGGATCATCAATGATCAGCCTTTGGTAGAAGAGCACCTGCGCGAGAAAGCCAGAGCAGCGGGGTTGGGGCCGCAGCGCCTGGTCTTCAGCCCAAAGCTGGAGAGCGCCTTGTTCTCTCAGGCCTGCAGCCTCGCCGATTTACTGCTCGACACCAGCCCTTACAGCTCTGGGGCCACGGCGGTGACTGCACTGGCCGCCGGCCTTCCCCTGTTGAGTTGCCCAGGCGAGAACTTTGCCTCGCGCATGGGCGCCAGTCTCTGCGCCGCCACAGGGCTCAACGAGCTGATCTGCTCGACACCCGAGGCTTACCAGCAGACAGCCATCGCCCTGGGCCGTCAACCTGCCGAACTGAGGCGCCTGAGCCGCCATCTGCTTGATCAGCAACACAACCTGCCTCTGTTCAACACGGCTGCCTGGGTCGGGCACTTGGAAGGCCTGCTGGAACAACTCGTGCACTGAATGAGCAGACGTCACCCTTGTCGAAGGATTCAAATCCCACGACAAATCATCAAAAAGAGAGCTGAAAGAATTTCACCTCGCTAGAAATTATTTGTTGTTTGCAGGTTCGCCTCAACACCTGCAATGCGGAATCACCAAGCCTCTGAGTCTGTTTCGATCGCTGCGTCGTCGGGACTCGCAAGTTGGCTGCGAGAAGTCAACGTCTCACTGGCCTTCAGCACGTACCGCGCCAATCGCCTGCTGCTGCTCGGAACCGACGCAACCGACAAGCCGCAGCTCAAGCTGAACGAACGGCTCTTTGATCGGCCGATGGGACTGTTCGTGAATGGCGAAAGCCTCTGGATGGCTGCTCGTTGCCAGCTCTGGCGCCTCGACAACCTCCTCGCGCCAGGCCAACTCCATGAGGGCGGTGATCGGCTGTATGTACCCGCGGCCAGCTTCACCACCGGTGAGGTGAACGCGCACGAAATCGTGCTCGGCGCCGACGACCAACCGATCTTTGTGAACACAGCCTTCAGCTGCCTGGCCACTGTTGCTCCGCGCTGCAGCTTTGCACCCACCTGGGCTCCACCATTCATCACCCAATTCGCTGGCGACGACCGCTGTCACCTCAACGGCCTTGCCCTCAAAGACGGCCTCCCTACCTGGGCAACCGCTTTCTGCAGCAGCGGTGATCCCTCCTCCTGGCGCGCCCAGCGCAGTGCAGGCGGAGTGGTGATTCACATTCCATCAGGTGAGCTGGCGGCCACCGGTCTGGCCATGCCCCATTCACCCCGCTGGCACGACGGCAAACTCTGGTTGCTCAACTCCGGCACTGGCGAACTCGGGTGGATCGAGGACGGCCAATTCCGAGCACTCTGCAATCTCCCCGGCTTTGTACGGGGTCTGGCCTTCGCCGCAGGCTGCGCCGTGGTGGGCCTCTCCAAGCTGCGCTCACCCGAGTTCACCGGCCTGCCGCTCGAGGAGCGATTGAATGCCGCGCGAAACCCTGGTGGCTGTTGTGGCTTGCGTGTCATTGATCTCGCCAGTGGCGAGATCGTGCACAGCCTGGACCTCCCCGACCCCATTGATGAACTCTTTGATGTGGCAGTGCTGCCGGGAGTGCGCCAACCGCGGGCTCTTGGCCTGCAAGGCGAGGAGATCGATTGTCTGGTGAAAATTCCTGATCAGCCAGAACTGTTGCATGTGCGCCCTATGGCGCCCAGCGGCAAGCCACACCAAGGGCCAACCCTGAGGCCCTTCGGGTTGCCGCAACCCTCCACACCCACTCCCCCTGCCGAGTCCCACAACGACACACCTACATCCCCCGGCACCCCGATCCGCTATCAGCGGGTGTTTCACCTCACCCCCGCCAACCTCGCCCCATACGCCGAGCTCACATTTCCCTCGCTGGCAGCAGGCAGCACGGCCATCACCCGCATCAAGGGTGAACTTCTGGGCCTTTCGGCCATGGCCTCTGGTGTGATGGTGGGCTTGGCGATTGCCGAGCGTCAGGCTGATGGATCAGCCCAGCTGCTCTCCCTCAAGGTGGATGTGCGTTGGCGACGACGCGGTATCGGCACCGGCCTTTTGCAGCGGCTGATGGTCTTTCTGGCCAAGGAGGGCATTGCCCCCCTCACCCTCCGCTACAAGGCCAGCCCGGACCTCAGGACCTGCTTTGAGCCGATCCTTACTCGGCTCGGCTGGAGTCAACCCCGCACCGATTTCGTGCTGCTCGAGGGCCGCAGCCACCAGCTCGCCGCCATCGATTGGGCCGATCGCTTTCCCATTGCTACGCCTTATCGCCTACTCCCCTGGCATCAGCTCAGCGAAATGCAGGTCAACCAAGCCCGCGCCCTCGGCGCTCCCACCGAACTGCAACCCCCTGTTGATCAACGCGAGCTCGAACCGGCCATCAGCCTCGCCCTCCTGCATCACGACGCCCCGGTGGGCTGGGTGCTGGCTCACCGCACCGGAGCTGGCAGTGTTCGCTACTCCAGCCTGTTCGTCGCCACGAACCACCGCGGCCGCGCTCGCGCTCTGAGCCTGTTGGCTGAGGGCTTCCGCCGCCAGAACGCTGCTGCCATCCCCACCGCGCGTGCCGCCATCGATCGCCGGAACGCCGCGATGCTGCGCCTGCTCAAACGCCATCTCGGCGTTCACCTGATCGCCATCGGCCATTCCCGCCGATGTCAATCACCCCCGATCAAATCGCTTCAAGCCACACCCAACACAAGCGGATCGACCGAGCGATGACTCAACTGCTGCTCACAGGCGCCTCCGCATCCACCCATGCCAACCTCAGTGAGGCTTTGTTGTTGGTGGAAGGTCGCCTGGCGACCTGGAGCAGCAATCAAGTCTCCTTTAATGACCTGCTGCGCCAGGCGTTTGGGGTGCCTCCACGCACCAGCGCCAAGAGTGCCGCTCTGCTGGCCTCGCTCCAAGCATCCGGTCTGGGGATCAGCGTCCAGATCCTGGACGCCACAACGATGGATGGCCTGATTGCTGCTTACACCAGCGCAGCGCCGGATGGTGGCGAACGCATCTACCTCAATGCCGCCTGGCTGGAGCTGGCCACCGCTGAGCAGATCGAGGCCGTGCTGCTCGAGGAACTCGGCCATGCCATTGATCGGCGCCTCAACGGCTCAGCCGACACGGCTGGAGATGAAGGCGCAATCTTTTCGGCCCTGTTGCGCGGAGAAAGACCCGATCCCGCGGCTTATCGAGAAAAAGACCAACGGATCCTCATTCTTGATGGCATCGCCGTTGCGGTGGAGGCCTCACTCGACACCACCCGGCCCACCGGCAGCCAGGGCAGTTTTGCGACAGCTCCCGCCTACGCAGCAGCTGTCACCAATCCCTTTGGGATTACGAATGTTGGCTCCTTCGCCAGCCCTGCCTTTGCTGATGCCGATAACGACGGTGATCTTGATCTCTTCATCGATAACAGTGCCGGCAAAACCCTTTTCTTTCGCAACACCGCCGCTCCAGGCAGCACCACTCCTGCTTACGCCACAGCTGAAACCAATCCCTTTGGGATTACGAATGTTGGCTCCATCGCCAGCCCTGCCTTTGCTGATGCCGATAACGACGGTGATCTTGATCTCTTCATCGGCAACAGTGCCGGCAACACCCTTTTCTTTCGCAACACCGCCGCTCCAGGCAGCACCACTCCTGCTTACGCCACAGCTGAAACCAATCCATTTGGGATCACGGTTGTAGATCCCGACGCCAGTCCGGCCTTTGCTGACGCCGATGGCGACGGGGATCTTGATCTCTTCATCGGCAACAAAGACGGCGACATCTTCTTCTTCCGCAACACCGCCGCTCCAGGCAGCACCGAGCCCGAATTCGCCGCAGCTGAAACCAATCCCTTCGGGATTACGGATGTTGGCTACGGTGCCAAACCTGCCTTTGCTGATGCCGATGGCGATGGCGATCTCGATCTTTTTATTGGCAACACAGCCGGCGACACCGTCTTCTTCCGCAACACCGCCCCTCCAGGCAGCACCACTCCTGCCTACGCCGCAGCTGTCACCAATCCCTTAGGGATTACGGGTGTTGGCTACGGTGCCAAACCTGCCTTTGCTGATGCCGATGGCGACGGTGCTCTCGATCTCTTCATCGGCAATATCTCCGGCAACACCCTCTTCTTCCGCAACACCGCGCCCACACCCGTAGCACCGGTTGACTCCACAACCCAAGACGGCTCCTACGGCATTGGCTCGGTCATCAATCTCACCGTTGCCTTTTCAGAGACTGTTGTTGTCGACATCACAGGCGGTACACCTACTCTTCAATTGGAAACTGGCAGCACCGATCGCAAAGCGATCTTGGTATCCGGCTCAGGCAGCTCCACCCTCACCTTCCGATACATCGTTCAAGAAGGGGATACTTCCGCTGATCTTGATCAGCTTTCCTCAACAGCACTCGAACTCAACGGCGGCATCATCGCCGACGCCGCAGGTAACAACGCCATCCTTACCCTCGCTGAACCAGGCGAACAAGGATCGCTAGGCGACAATGCCGCACTGGTGATCGACACCACCCGGCCCACCGGCAGCCAGGGCAGTTTTGCGACAGCTCCCGCCTACGCAGCAGCTGTCACCAATCCCTTTGGGATTACGAATGTTGATGACTTTGCAACCCCGGCCATTGCTGACGCCGATAACGACGGTGATCTTGATCTCTTCATCGGCAGCATCGACGGCGACATCTTCTTCTTCCGCAACACCGCCGCTCCAGGCAGCACCGAGCCCGAATTCGCCGCAGCTGCATTCAATCCCTTCGGGATCACGGTTGAAGATCCCGCCGCCAGTCCGGCCTTTGCTGATGTCGATGGCGACGGCGATCTCGATCTTTTTATTGGCAATTTCTTCAACATCCTTTTCTTCCGCAACACCGCCGCTCCAGGCAGCACCACTCCTGCTTACGCCACAGCTGAAACCAATCCCTTTGGGATCACGGTTGTAGATCCCGCCGCCAGTCCGGCCTTTGCTGATGTCGATGGCGACGGTGATCTTGATCTCTTCATCGGCAGCATCGACGGCGACATCTTCTTCTTCCGCAACACCGCCGCTCCAGGCAGCACCGAGCCCGAATTCGCCGCAGCTGAAACCAATCCCTTCGGGATTACGAATGTTGATGACTTTTCAACCCCGGCCATTGCTGACGCCGATGGAGACGGCGATCTTGATCTCTTCATCGGCGTCATCGACGGCAACACCTTCTTCTTCCGCAACACCGCCGCTGCAGGCGCCACCACTCCCGCTTTCGCCGCAGCTGAACCCAATCCCTTCGGGATTACGCGTGTTGATTCCAACGCCAGCCCGGCTTTGGCTGACGCCGATAACGACGGCGATCTTGATCTCGTCATCGGCAATATCTCCGGCAACACCGTCTTCTTCCGCAACACCGCGCCCACACCCATAGCCCCCGTCGCCTCGACCACCGCGAACGGCTCCTACGGCATCGGCGATGTCATCGACCTCACTGTTACTTTCTCAGAAGCCGTTGTTGTCGACACCACAGGCGGCACACCCACTCTTCAGCTGGAAACAGGAACCATCGATCGCAAAGCGATCTTTGTATCCGGCTCAGGCAGCTCCACCCTCACCTTCCGTTACACCGTTCAGGAAGGGGATACTTCCGCTGATCTTGATCAGCTTTCATCAACAGCACTCGAACTCAACGGCGGCAGCATCGCCGATGCCGCAGGGAACAACGCCATCCTTACCCTCGCTGAACCAGGCGAAGCCGGATCGCTAGGCGACAATGCCGCTCTGGTGATTGACGGTGTGGTGCCAACTGTCACTGGCGTTGACTCCACCACAGCAGATGGCACCTACGGCATTGGCGATGTCATCGACATCACCGTTGCCCTTGATGAGGTCGTGTTCGTCACAGGCACGCCCACTCTTCAGCTGGAAACAGGAACCATCGATCGCAAAGCGATCTTTGAATCCGGCTCAGGCAGCTCCACCCTCACCTTCCGTTACACCGTTCAAGAAGGAGATACTTCCGCTGATCTTGATCAGCTTTCATCAACAGCACTCGAACTCAACGGTGGCAGCATCGCCGATGCCGCTGGTAACAACGCCATCCTCACTCTCGCTGAACCAGGCGAACAAGGATCGCTAGGAGCCAATGCCGCACTGGTGATCGACACCACCAGACCCACCGGCAGCCAGGGCAGTTTTGCGACAGCTCCCGCTTTCGCTACAGCCGTCACCAATCCCTTTGGGATTACAGATGTTGACGAAGCCAGCCCTGCCTTCGCTGATGCCGATAACGACGGTGATCTGGATCTCTTCATCGGCAGCAAAGGCGGCGACACCTTCTTCTTCCGCAACACCGCCGCTGCAGGTAGCAACGCTCCCGCTTACGCCGCAGCTGAAACCAATCCCTTTGGGATTACGAATGTTGGCTCCATCGCCAGCCCTGCCTTTGCTGATACCGATAACGACGGTGATCTCGATCTCTTCATCGGCAATGGCCTCGGACTCACCCTTTTCTTCCGCAACACCGCCGCTCTAGGCGCCACCTCACCCGCTTTTGCCGCAGCTGAAACCAATCCCTTCGGGATTACGGATGCTGATTCCATCGCTAACCCGGCTTTTGCTGATACCGATAACGACGGTGATCTCGATCTCTTGATCGGCAATGGCCTCGGACTCACCTTTTTCTCCCGCAACACCGCCGCTCCAGGCAGCACAGCTCCCGCTTACGCCGCAGGCGTCATCAACCCCTTCGGGATTACGAATGAACCCGTCTTTGCCAGCCCTGCCTTTGCCGATGCCGATGGCGACGGTGATCTGGATCTCTTCATCGGCAACAAAGGCGAAATTGTCTTCTTGCGCAACACCGCCGCTTCAGGCAGCACCACTCCTGCCTACGCCGCAGCTGTCACCAATCCCTTCGGGATCGGGGATGTTGGCTCCTTCGCCAGCCCGGCTTTTGCTGATGTCGATAACGACGGTGATCTCGATCTTTTTATTGGCAATAAAGCCGGCGACACCGTCTTCTTCCGCAACACCGCGCCCACACCCATAGCCCCCGTCGCCTCGACCACCGCGAACGGCTCCTACGGCATCGGCGATATCATCGACATCACTGTTTCCTTCTCAGAAGCCGTTGTTGTCGACACCACAGGCGGCACACCCACTCTTCAGCTGGAAACAGGAACCATCGATCGCAAAGCGATCTTTGAATCCGGCTCAGGCAGCTCCACCCTCACCTTCCGTTACACCGTTCAGGAAGGGGATACTTCCGCTGATCTTGATCAGCTTTCATCAACAGCACTCGAACTCAACGGCGGCAGCATCGCCGATGCCGCAGGGAACAACGCCATCCTTACCCTCGCTGAACCAGGCGAACAAGGATCGCTAGGAGCCAATGCCGCTCTGGTGATTGACGGTGTGGTGCCAACTGTCACTCGCGTCGACTCCACCACTGCCGACGGCTCCTACGGCATTGGCTCGGTCATCAATCTCACCGTTGCCTTTTCAGAGACTGTTGTTGTCGACATCACAGGCGGTACACCTACTCTTCAATTGGAAACTGGCAGCACCGATCGCAAAGCGATCTTTGTATCCGGCTCAGGCAGCACCACTCTCACCTTCCGATACATCGTTCAAGAAGGGGATACTTCCGCTGATCTTGATCAGCTTTCCTCAACAGCACTCGAACTCAACGGCGGCATCATCGCCGATGCCGCAGGTAAAAACGCCATCCTTACCCTCGCTGAACCAGGCGAAGCCGGATCGCTAGGCGACAATGCCGCTCTAGTGATCGACACCACCAGACCGACAGGCAGCCAGGGAAGTTTTGCGACAGCTCCCGCCTACGCAGCAGCTGTCACCAATCCCTTTGGGATTACGAATGTGCGCTTGCAAGCCAGCCCAACCCTCACCGACATTGATGGAGACGGCGACTTCGATCTCTTCATCGGCGGTGCAGACGGCGAGATCCTCTTCTTCCGCAACACCGCCGCTCTAGGCGCCACCTCACCCGCTTTTGCCGCAGCTGAAACCAATCCCTTCGGGATTACGGATGTTGCAGATAGATTTATCGCCAAACCTGAATTTGCCGACATTGATCGGGATGGCGATCTTGATCTCTTCATTGGTGACACCTTCGGAAGCACTTTCTTCTTCCGCAACACCGGCTCAGCCGATACTCCGGCGTTCATACAAGAAGGTGGAGACACCCCCTTCGGAATCCCCATTGTCATCAATGCCAGCCCTGCCTTTGCTGACGCCGATGGCGACGGTGATCTTGATCTCTTCATCGGCAACAGTGTTGCGAATAGAGGAGACACCTTCTTCTTCCGCAACATCGCCGCTCCAGGCAGCTCCGAGCCCGAATTCGCCTCAGCTGTCACCAATCCCTTTGGAATTACGGATGTTGGCTTTTCTGCAAACCCGGCCTTTGCTGACGCTGATGGAGACGGCGATCTTGATCTCTTTATCGGCAACAGCGCCGGCAACACCCTCTTCTTCCGCAACACCGCCGCTCCAGGCGCCACCTCACCCGCTTTTGCCGCAGCTGAAACCAATCCCTTCGGGATTACGGATGTTGGCTCTGCTGCTAAGCCCGCCTTTGCGGATGCCGATGATGACGGTGCTCTCGACCTCTTCATCGGCAATTTCGACGGCAACACCCTCTTCTTCCGCAACACCGCGCCCACACCCGTAGCACCGGTTGACTCCACAACCCAAGACGGCTCCTACGGCATTGGCTCGGTCATCAATCTCACCGTTGCCTTTTCAGAGACTGTTGTTGTCGACATCACAGGCGGTACACCTACTCTTCAATTGGAAACTGGCAGCACCGATCGCAAAGCGATCTTTGTATCCGGCTCAGGCAGCACCACTCTCACCTTCCGATACATCGTTCAAGAAGGGGATACTTCCGCTGATCTTGATCAGCTTTCCTCAACAGCACTCGAACTCAACGGCGGCATCATCGCCGATGCCGCAGGTAACAACGCCATCCTTACCCTCGCTGAACCAGGCGAAGCCGGATCGCTAGGCGACAATGCCGCTCTAGTGATCGACACCACCCGGCCCACCGGCAGCCAGGGCAGTTTTGCGACAGCTCCCGACTACGCAGCAGCTGTCACCAATCCCTTTGGGATTACGAATGTTGGCTCCTTCGCCAGCCCTGCCTTTGCTGATGCCGATAACGACGGTGATCTTGATCTCTTCATCGGCAACATTGCCGGCAACACCCTTTTCTTTCGCAACACCGCCGCTCCAGGCAGCACCACTCCTGCTTACGCCACAGCTGAAACCAATCCCTTTGGGATCACGGATGTTGAGTTCAACGCCAGCCCGGCTTTTGCTGATGCCGATGGCGATGGCGATCTCGATCTTTTTATTGGCAACAAAGCCGGCGACACCGTCTTCTTCCGCAACACCGCCCCTCCAGGCAGCACCACTCCTGCCTACGCCGCAGCTGTCACCAATCCCTTAGGGATTACGGATGTTGAGTTCAACGCCAGCCCGGCTTTTGCTGATGCCGATGGCGACGGGGATCTTGATCTCTTCATCGGCAACAAAGACGGCGACACCGTCTTCTTCCGCAACACCGCCGCTCTAGGCGCCACCTCACCCGCTTTTGCCGCAGCTGAAACCAATCCCTTCGGGATTACGGATGTTGGCTACGGTGCCAAACCTGCCTTTGCTGATGCCGATGGCGATGGCGATCTCGATCTTTTTATTGGCAACAAAGCCGGCGACACCGTCTTCTTCCGCAACACCGCCCCTCCAGGCAGCACCACTCCTGCCTACGCCGCAGCTGTCACCAATCCCTTAGGGATTACGGATGTTGGCTCCCGTGCCACACCTGCCTTTGCTGATGCCGATGGCGACGGGGATCTTGATCTCTTCATCGGCAACAGCGTCGGCAACACCCTCTTCTTTCGCAACACCGCCGCCACACCCGTAGCCCCTGTCGACTCCACCACCCCTGATGGCACCTACGGCATCGGCGATGTCATCGACATCACTGTTTCCTTCTCAGAAGCCGTTGTTGTCGACACCACAGGCGGCACACCCACTCTTCAGCTGGAAACAGGAACCATCGATCGCAAAGCGATCTTTGAATCCGGCTCAGGCAGCTCCACCCTCACCTTCCGTTACACCGTTCAGGAAGGGGATACTTCCGCTGATCTTGATCAGCTTTCATCAACAGCACTCGAACTCAACGGCGGCAGCATCGCCGATGCCGCAGGGAACAACGCCATCCTTACCCTCGCTGAACCAGGCGAACAAGGATCGCTAGGAGCCAATGCCGCTCTGGTGATTGACGGTGTGGTGCCAACTGTCACTGGCGTTGACTCCACCACTCCTGACGGCACCTACGGCATTGGCTCCGTCATCAACCTCACCGTGTCCTTTGATGAGATCGTCTTCGTCACAGGCACTCCCGCACTTCAACTCGAAACCGGAACCATCGATGGCAAAGCGATCTTCACCTCCGGTTCAGGCACCAACACCCTCACCTTCCAATACATCGTTCAAGACGGTGATTCCTCCGCTGATCTCGATCAGCTTTCCTCAACAGCACTCGAGCTCAACGGCGGAACCATTCAGGATGCCGCAGGTAACAACGCCATCCTCAATCTCCCTAACCCAGGCGCAGCAGGCTCTCTCAGCAGCAATGCCGATCTGGTGATCGACGGCATCAAGCCCACCGTCAGCACGGACACCCGCACATACGTTTTAGAAGCCAGCAATCCTTTCGGAATTTCCGATGTCGGCCTCTCCGCCAAACCCACCTTTGCCGACATTGATGGCGACGATGATCTTGATCTCTTCATCGCCAATCGAGCTGGCAACACCCTCTTCTTCCGCAACACCGCCGCTTCAGGCTCCACCGCTCCCGCCTACGCACCAGCTGTCACCAATCCTTTCGGGATTACCGATGTAGGCCGCGCCGCCAGCCCAACTCTCACCGACATTGATGACGACGGTGACCTTGATCTCTTCATCGGCAATCGAGCCGGCAACACCCTCTTCTTCCGCAACAACGCCGCTCCAGGCTCCACCGCTCCCGCCTACAGCCAAGAACGCGGGGCCAACGGTGAACCCAATCCCTTCGGAATCACCGACGTGGGCCGTTTCGCCAAGCCCTCCTTTACAGATACCGATAACGACGGCGATCTCGATCTCTTCATCGGCAACCTACGCGGCAACACGCTCTTCTTCCGCAACACCGCTGCTGCAGGCTCCACCGCTCCCGCCTACGCACCAGCCGCCACCAATCCCTTTGGAATCAACGATGTGGGCCTCTCCGCCGCCCCCGCCTTCACCGATATTGATGGCGACGGCGATCTTGATCTCTTCATCGGCAACAGAGACGGCAACACCCTTGTCTTCCGCAACAACGCCCCTCCAGGCTCTACCGCTCCCGCCTACAGCCAAGAACGCGGTGCCAATGGTGCACCCAATCCCTTTGGAATCACTGATGTGGGCTTCAACGCAAGCCCGGCCTTTGCCGATCCTGATAACGACAGCGACCCTGATCTCTTCATTGGCAATGCCGCCGGTGACACCATCTTCTTCCGCAACACGGGGGCTGCTCCTGGCGTGAACACTTCCGCCATCAATGGCATCTACACCATCGGTGCTGTCATCAACCTCACCATCGGCTTCTCAAAACCCGTTGTCGTTGACACCACTGGCGGCACACCCACTCTCCAGCTCGAAACCGGCAACATCGATCGCAAAGCGGTCTTCATCTCCGGCTCAGGCACCAACACCCTCTCCTTCCAATACACCGTTCAAGACGGTGACACCTCCGCTGATCTCGATCAGCTCTCTTCCACAGCACTCGAACTCAACGGCGGATCCATCACCGATGCCAACGGCAATCCAGCAATCCTTTCACTCCCTCAACCCGGAACAGCGGGGTCCCTCAGTGACAATGCCGATCTCATCATCGATACCAACGATCTCATCACCTCAACGATCAGGTCCTCCGAAAGCCTGACCCTTCCAGACGGTCTTGCAAACCTGATCCTCACTGGCACTGCCAATCTCAATGGCACTGGCAATGACCTGGACAACAGAATTGAAGGCAATTCAGGTAAAAATCGCCTCAACGGCAAAGGCGGCAACGACACACTCATCGGCAAAGAAGACAAAGACAAACTCACCGGCGGCAGCGATGCCGATACTTTTCTCTTTCAATCCATCAATGACTCCGGCATAACCAATGCAACAAGAGATCAGATCACTGATTTCACAGCAGACGACACCATCGACCTCTCACGTATTGATGCCGATCCAAACACGAACGGTGATCAAGCCTTTGTCTTCATTGGATCCGATCGCTTCTCAGACATTGGCCAGGCAAGGTTTAACAACGCTGTCCTCAGACTCAATATTGACGACGACCTCTTTGCTGACTTTCAAATCAACCTCAAAGGAATCACTGACTTACCCGACAACTCTTTGATCCTCTGATTCAGACAAACCACAACGGGCAGGGTCAGCGCAACCTTCAAAGCTGCGAATCACCCCTGACCCGTTCGCGCGATATCGAGCACATCCGCCATCGAACGGATCTGATCCATGGTGCGCTGCAACAGGTCGGCCCCAGCCAGCTCCACGCGCAAATCGATCCGGGCTGGTTTGCCATAGGTCGTTTTCACACGCGCATCACTGACGTTGATCGATCCATCCGAAAGACGCATCAGGATGTCCTTGAGGATGCCCACTCGGTCGATCACCTCGATGCGCAACTGCACCGGGAAGCGCTGTCCATTGCGGGCATTGGCTGGATTCCAACGCACCGGTCGCCAAGCGCGAACCTCGCCATGAAGCCGCCATCGACATGCTCCATTGGTGCGCCAGGCGCCCGATGAAAACAGTCCCCGCCGACGAGCTCAGCACTGAGCTGTCTGAATCGCGAAGGTCATTGTTCAAGAGCTGCCAAGAGCATTTCGGGGTGACGCCCACACAGCTGCAAGGGTCCATGCACCTACCTAGACGGAGTGCGCATTGACCGCAACCAATTCGGGGAGCTTCCCAAAAAAACGGCTTCAAAAGCGAAATACAGGCCGCGATGCAGCCTGCACTCACGCCAGCCAAAGCAGATTCGCGTACCGAGCGAGCACAAATCGTGCACTATCGGGCGCACACGGGGGCTAACCGCAACTGAAAAACCTTGAAAATTGGTGAGAATTTTCTGAGAACTGGATGGTAGCTGGCTCCTACCAAGCACAAATACCTAGCGAACAACGCATTGCACGCCCTGAGGAGGTTCAGCGATGTCGATGACTCAGCTTGGTCCTGACGTCGATGGGAAAGCTGTCGACAACGACTTCTTGCGACCAGTCGGCCTCACCATCTTCGATACCACGGTTGCCACAGGTGCAATCAACAATCAGGGCACTGGCTCCAGCTCAGGTCACAAGCAAATCCAGTGGGATACGGCCTCCTCCCGCAGCCGACTCGCCCTGGCAGACGATGCCGCTTCCCTAACAGCTGGCGAAACCACAACGCTCAGCTTCTTCCACTCAGGATCATCAATCAACTTCGCTGCTGAAGGCCACAAAGCATCTGACGGCACACTTTCCAATTCCTTTGAATCCAGCAGCCCCTATTCCACCATCCTCACTGCAATCCTGAGCAGAATAATCGTCGGCTTCATATCTGCAGCAACCAATAATAGAGCAGCCAGGCAAACAAATTAGCAGCAATATTTACCAAAATGTCAACGATTACAGCCGCCAATTTAATCAACACCCGACTTCTAAACGGCGGAACATTTGATGCAACTTTTGTAACCCGCATCACCGGGTCACTTTTCGATATTAATTCGATCTATGACCTATCGGGAATAACCGGTCTGGGTGATGAAGACATCACCATTTCAGACACCTCGGTTGATGTTACGGGGCTCAACACTCTCGATAACAACACATCCGGCACCATCAACGCCAACACCCTCAACACACTCACTGGTGCAGCCGTAAATCTCAACACCGCCTTCGACTCAGGCGGCATCAGCAATCTCGGTGATCAGGACATCACTCTCACTGACACCTCTCTCACTGCTTCAGTCCTCAACGCCCTCAACGGCAACACCACAGGAAGCATCGATGCCTCATCCATCACCGCACTCACTGGTGCAGCCGTCGATCTCAACACCGCCTTCGACTCAGGCGGCATCAGCAATCTCGGTGATCAGGACGTCACTCTCACTGACACCTCCCTCACCGCTTCAGTCCTCAACGCCCTCAACGGCAACACCACAGGAAGCATCGATGCCTCCTCCATCACCGCACTCACTGGTTCCGCCACGGACCTCATTGAGGCTGTCACCTCCAACGGCATCACAGGCTTAGGCGACGAGGCCATCACCGTCGACAGCGGTACCGCCACCACTGCTCAGGCCAATGACCTCGCTGCTGCCACATCCGGCATCGTCACCTCCACCATCGCTGAGGGCGATCTCGCCACACTCGCCGCACTCAACGGAACCGGCAATGCCTATTCCATCACCATCGACGATGCCTCCGTTGATGCCGCAGCCCTCAACACGCTCGACGCAAAAACCACTGTTGCCATCAACGCCGCTGCCGTCACCACACTCACTGGTGCAGCCGTCGATCTCAACACCGCCTTCGACTCAGGCGGCATTAGCAATCTCGGTGATCAGGACGTCACTCTCTCTGACACCTCCCTCACTGCTTCAGTCCTCAACGCCCTCGATGACAACACCACAGGAAGCATCGATGCCAGCACCCTCAACACACTCACTGGTGCAGCCGTAAATCTCAACACCGCCTTCGACTCAGGCGGCATCAGCAATCTCGGTGACGAGGACGTCACTCTCACTGACACCTCCCTCACCGCTTCAGTCCTCAACGCCCTCAACGGCAACACCACAGGAAGCATCGATGCCGCTGCCGTCACCACACTCACTGGTGCAGCCGTCGATCTCAACACCGCCTTCGACTCAGGCGGCATCAGCAATCTCGGTGATCAGGACGTCACTCTCACTGACACCTCCCTCACGGCTTCAGTCCTCAACGCCCTCAACGGCAACACCACAGGAAGCATCGATGCCTCCTCCATCACCACACTCACAGGTACAGCCGCGGAGCTCATCGAGGCTGTTACAGCCAGCGGCATCACAGGCTTAGGCGACGAGGCCATCACCGTCGACAGCGGCACCGCCACCACTGCTCAGGCCAATGCCCTCGCTGATGAAACATCCGGCATCGTCACCGCCACCATCGCTGAGGGCGATCTCGCCACACTCGCCGCACTCAACGGAACCGGCAATGCCTATTCCATCACCATCGACGATGCCTCCGTTGATGCCGCAGCCCTCAACACGCTCGACGCAAAAACCACTGTTGCCATCAACGCCGCTGCCGTCACCACACTCACTGGTGCAGCCGTCGATCTCAACACCGCCTTCGACTCAGGCGGCATCAGCAATCTCAGTGATCAGGACGTCACTCTCACTGACACCTCTCTCACGGCTTCAGTCCTCAACGCCCTCAACGGCAACACCACAGGAACCATCGATGCCGCTGCCGTCACCACACTCACTGGTGCAGCCGTCGATCTCAACACCGCCTTCGACTCAGGCGGCATCAGCAATCTCAGTGATCAGGACGTCACTCTCACTGACACCTCCCTCACGGCTTCAGTCCTCAACGCCCTCAACGGCAACACCACAGGAAGCATCGATGCCTCCTCCATCAACACACTCACTGGTGCAGCCGTCGATCTCAACACCGCCTTCGACTCAGGCGGCATCAGCAATCTCAGTGATCAGGACGTCACTCTCACTGACACCTCTCTCACGGCTTCAGTCCTCAACGCCCTCGATGGCAACACCACAGGAAGCATCGATGCCAGCACCCTCAACACACTCACTGGTGCAGCCGTAGATCTCAACGCCGCCTTCGACTCAGGCGGCATCAGCAATCTCAGTGATCAGGACGTCACTCTCACTGACACCTCCCTCACGGCTTCAGTCCTCAACGCCCTCAACGGCAACACCACAGGAACCATCGATGCCTCCTCCATCACCGCACTCACTGGTTCCGCCACGGACCTCATCGAGGCTGTCACCTCCAACGGCATCACAGGCTTAGGCGACGAGGCCATCACCGTCGACAGCGGTACCGCCACCACTGCTCAGGCCAATGACCTCGCTGATGAAACATCCGGCATCGTCACCGCCACCATCGCTGAGGGTGATCTCGCCACACTCTCAGGCCTCACCGGAACCGGCAATGCCTATTCCATCACCATCGACGATGCCTCCGTTGATGCCGCAGCCCTCAACACGCTCGACGCAAAAACCACTGTTGCCATCAACGCCGCTGCCGTCACCACACTCACTGGTGCAGCCGTCGATCTCAACACCGCCTTCGACTCAGGCGGCATTAGCAATCTCGGTGATCAGGACGTCACTCTCTCTGACACCTCACTCACTGCTTCAGTCCTCAACGTCCTCGATGACAACACATCCGGCACCATCAACGCCAACACCCTCAACACACTCACTGGTTCCGCCACGGACCTCATCGAGGCTGTTACAGCCAACGGCATCACAGGCTTAGGCGACGAGGCCATCACCGTCGACAGCGGTACCGCCACTACTGCTCAGGCCAATGACCTCGCTGCTGAAACATCCGGCATCGTCACCGCCACCATCGCTGAGGGTGATCTCGCCACACTCTCAGGCCTCACCGGAACCGGCAATGCCTATTCCATCACCATCGACGGTGCCTCCGTTGATGCCGCAGCACTCAACACGCTCGACGCAAAAACCACTGTTGCCATCGACGCCGCTGCCGTCACCACACTCACTGGTTCCGCCACGGACCTCATCGAGGCTGTTACAGCCAACGGCATCACAGGCTTAGGCGACGAGGCCATCACCGTCGACAGCGGTACCGCCACCACTGCTCAGGCCAATGACCTCGCTGCTGAAACATCCGGCATCGTCACCGCCACCATCGCTGAGGGTGATCTCGCCACACTCGCAGGCCTCACCGGAACCGGCAATGCCTATTCCATCACCATCGACGATGCCTCCGTTGATGCCGCAGCCCTCAACACGCTCGACGCAAAAACCACTGTTGCCATCAACGCCGCTGCCGTCACCACACTCACTGGTGCAGCCGTCGATCTCAACACCGCCTTCGACTCAGGCGGCATCAGCAATCTCGGTGATCAGGACGTCACTCTCACTGACACCTCCCTCACCGCTTCAGTCCTCAACGCCCTCAACGGCAACACCACAGGAACCATCGATGCCTCCTCCATCACCGCACTCACTGGTTCCGCCACGGACCTCATCGAGGCTGTCACCTCCAACGGCATCACAGGCTTAGGCGACGAGGCCATCACCGTCGACAGCGGTACCGCCACCACTGCTCAGGCCAATGACCTCGCTGCTGCCACATCCGGCATCGTCACCGCCACCATCGCTGAGGGCGATCTCGCCACACTCGCCGCACTCAACGGAACCGGCAATGCCTATTCCATCACCATCGACGATGCCTCCGTTGATGCAGCAGCACTCAACACGCTCGATGGAAAAACCACTGTTGCCATCGACGCCGCTGCCGTCACCACACTCACTGGTGCAGCCGTCGATCTCAACACCGCCTTCGACTCAGGCGGCATCAGCAATCTCAGTGATCAGGACGTCACTCTCACTGACACCTCTCTCACGGCTTCAGTCCTCAACGCCCTCAACGGCAACACCACAGGAACCATCGATGCCGCTGCCGTCACCACACTCACTGGTGCAGCCGTCGATCTCAACACCGCCTTCGACTCAGGCGGCATTAGCAATCTCGGTGATCAGGACGTCACTCTCTCTGACACCTCCCTCACTGCTTCAGTCCTCAACGCCCTCAACGGCAACACCACAGGAAGCATCGATGCCTCCTCCATCAACACACTCACTGGTGCAGCCGTCGATCTCAACACCGCCTTCGACTCAGGCGGCATCAGCAATCTCAGTGATCAGGACGTCACTCTCACTGACACCTCTCTCACGGCTTCAGTCCTCAACGCCCTCGATGGCAACACCACAGGAAGCATCGATGCCAGCACCCTCAACACACTCACTGGTGCAGCCGTAGATCTCAACGCCGCCTTCGACTCAGGCGGCATCAGCAATCTCGGTGATCAGGACGTCACTCTCACTGACACCTCCCTCACGGCTTCAGTCCTCAACGCCCTCAACGGCAACACCACAGGAAGCATCGATGCCTCCTCCATCACCACACTCACAGGTACAGCCGCGGAGCTCATCGAGGCTGTTACAGCCAGCGGCATCACAGGCTTAGGCGACGAGGCCATCACCGTCGACAGCGGTACCGCCACCACTGCTCAGGCCAATGCCCTCGCTGATGAAACATCCGGCATCGTCACCGCCACCATCGCTGAGGGCGATCTCGCCACACTCGCCGCACTCAACGGAACCGGCAATGCCTATTCCATCACCATCGACGATGCCTCCGTTGATGCCGCAGCCCTCAACACGCTCGACGCAAAAACCACTGTTGCCATCAACGCCGCTGCCGTCACCACACTCACTGGTGCAGCAGTCGATCTCAACACCGCCTTCGACTCAGGCGGCATTAGCAATCTCGGTGATCAGGACGTCACTCTCTCTGACACCTCACTCACTGCTTCAGTCCTCAACGTCCTCGATGACAACACATCCGGCACCATCAACGCCAACACCCTCAACACACTCACTGGTTCCGCCACGGACCTCATCGAGGCTGTTACAGCCAACGGCATCACAGGCTTAGGCGACGAGGCCATCACCGTCGACAGCGGTACCGCCACCACTGCTCAGGCCAATGACCTCGCTGCTGAAACATCCGGCATCGTCACCGCCACCATCGCTGAGGGTGATCTCGCCACACTCTCAGGCCTCACCGGAACCGGCAATGCCTATTCCATCACCATCGACGATGCCTCCGTTGATGCCGCAGCCCTCAACACGCTCGACGCAAAAACCACTGTTGCCATCAACGCCGCTGCCGTCACCACACTCACTGGTGCAGCCGTCGATCTCAACACCGCCTTCGACTCAGGCGGCATTAGCAATCTCAGTGATCAGGACGTCACTCTCACTGACACCTCTCTCACGGCTTCAGTCCTCAACGCCCTCGATGGCAACACCACAGGAACCATCGATGCCAGCACCCTCAACACACTCACTGGTGCAGCCGTCGATCTCAACGCCGCCTTCGACTCAGGCGGCATCAGCAATCTCGGTGATCAGGACGTCACTCTCACTGACACCTCCCTCACGGCTTCAGTCCTCAACGCCCTCAACGGCAACACCACAGGAAGCATCGATGCCTCATCCATCACCGCACTCACTGGTGCAGCCGTCGATCTCAACACCGCCTTCGACTCAGGCGGCATCAGCAATCTCAGTGATCAGGACGTCACTCTCACTGACACCTCTCTCACTGCTTCAGTCCTCAACGCCCTCGATAACAACACCACAGGAAGCATCGATGCCTCCTCCATCACCGCACTCTCCGGTACAGCCGCGGAGCTCATCAAGGCTGTTACAGCCAACGGCATCACAGGCTTAGGCGACGAAGCCATCACCGTCGACAGCGGTACCGCCACCACTGCTCAGGCCAATGACCTCGCTGCTGAAACATCCGGCATCGTCACCGCCACCATCGCTGAGGGCGATCTCGCCACACTCACAGGCCTCAACGGAGATGGCAATGCCTATTCCATCACCATCGACGATGCCGCCGTTGATGCAGCAGCACTCAACACGCTCGATGGAAAAACCACTGTTGCCATCGACGCCGCTGCCGTCACCACACTCACTGGTTTAGCCACAGACCTAATCGAGGCTGTCACCTCCAACGGCATCACAGGCTTAGGCGACGAGGCCATCACCGTCGACAGCGGCACCGCCACCACTGCTCAGGCCAATGCCCTCGCTGATGAAACATCCGGCATCGTCACCGCCGCCATCGCTGAGGGCGATCTCACCACACTCGCCGCACTCAACGGAACCGGCAATGCCTATTCCATCACCATCGACGATGCCGCCGTTGATGCCGCAGCACTCAACACGCTCGACGCAAAAACCACTGTTGCCATCGATGCCGCTGCCGTCACCACACTCGCCGGCGCAGCCATAGATCTCGACAATGCCTTCTCCTCAGCAGGCATCACAGGCCTCGGCAACGAGGCCGTCACTCTCTCCGACACCTCCCTCAACGCCGCTGTCCTCAACACGCTCGATGACAAAACCACAGGAATCATCGATGCCGGCTCCATCACCACACTCACTGGTGAGGCCTCAGAACTCAACACTGCCTTCGACTCCTCTGGTATCAGCAATCTCGACGATATAAATATCACCGTCGACATCGGTACCGCCACCACTGCTCAGGCCAATGCCCTCGCTGATGAAACATCCGGCATCGTCACCGCCACCATCGCTGAGGGCGATCTCGCCACACTCGCCGCACTCAACGGAACCGGCAATGCCTATTCCATCACCATCGACGATGCCGCCGTTGATGCCGCAGCCCTCAACACGCTCGACGGCAAAACCACTGTTGCCATCAACGCCGCTGCCATAACCACACTCACTGGTGCAGCCGCCGATCTCAACGCCGCCTTCGACTCAGGCGGCATCAGCAATCTCGGTGATCAGGACGTCACTCTCACTGACACCTCACTCACGGCTTCAGTCCTCAACGCCCTCGATAACAACACCACAGGAAGCATCGATGCCTCCTCCATCACCGCACTCTCCGGTGCAGCCGTCGATCTCAACACCGCCTTCAACTCAGGCGGCATCAGCAATCTCAGTGATCAGGACGTCACTCTCACTGACACCTCCCTCACTGCTTCAGTCCTCAACGCCCTCAACGGCAACACCACAGGAACCATCGATGCCTCCTCCATCAACACACTCACTGGTGCAGCCGTCGATCTCAACACCGCCTTCGACTCAGGCGGCATTAGCAATCTCGGTGATCAGGACGTCACTCTCTCTGACACCTCCCTCACTGCTTCAGTCCTCAACGCCCTCAACGGCAACACCACAGGAAGCATCGATGCCTCCTCCATCACCGCACTCACTGGTTCCGCCACGGACCTCATCGAGGCTGTCACCTCCAACGGCATCACAGGCTTAGGCGACGAGGCCATCACCGTCGACAGCGGTACCGCCACCACTGCTCAGGCCAATGACCTCGCTGCTGAAACATCCGGCATCGTCACCGCCACCATCGCTGAGGGTGATCTCGCCACACTCTCAGGCCTCACCGGAACCGGCAATGCCTATTCCATCACCATCGACGATGCCTCCGTTGATGCCGCAGCCCTCAACACGCTCGACGCAAAAACCACTGTTGCCATCAACGCCGCTGCCGTCACCACACTCACTGGTGCAGCCGTCGATCTCAACACCGCCTTCGACTCAGGCGGCATTAGCAATCTCAGTGATCAGGACGTCACTCTCACTGACACCTCTCTCACGGCTTCAGTCCTCAACGCCCTCGATAACAACACATCCGGCACCATCAACGCCAACACCGTCAACACGCTCTCCGGTGCAGCCGTAGATCTCAACACTGCCTTCGACTCAGGCGGCATCACAGGCTTAGGCGACGAAGCAATCACTGTCGATAACAGAATTCGCGCTTCAGAAGCAAACACACTGAACAGCTTCACGTCGGGAATAATCACCGCAACAATCACGAACTCGGATGGGACGGGCAATCTCAACGTTTCCAATGCTCTGACCATAGAAGGAACAGGAAATGCTTATTCAATTCGCATTCGAGAAAGAACCGTCAGCGCTTCAGACATACTGACCATTGATGGAATCACAACGACCACAGTTAATGCACAAAACATAAGAACACTCACGGGAAGCAATGCGGACATCAATTCCGCATACGCAGCCGAAACAGCCGGCTCGATTTCAGGGCTAGGCGGAAACGTCAATTTCGACGTCAGCGGATCAATTACCGTTGCAGAAGCCAATACACTATCTTCGCTAATTACGGCCAACAACCGAATCCTTACCGCCACAATTTCGGACGGAGATTTATCTACATTAGCAGGCATTAGCGAGAGCGGAAACAGCCTAAGTGTCACAATCAGCGATACATCTGTTGATGCTGCAGCACTCAACACGCTCGATGGCAAAACCACTGTTGCCATCAACGCCGCTGCCATAACCACACTCACTGGTGCAGCCGTCGATCTCAACGCCGCCTTCGACTCAGGCGGCATCAGCAATCTCGGTGATCAGGACGTCACTCTCACTGACACCTCCCTCACGGCTTCAGTCCTCAACGCCCTCGATAACAACACCACAGGAAGCATCGATGCCTCCTCCATCACCGCACTCTCCGGTGCAGCCGTCGATCTCAACACCGCCTTCGACTCAGGCGGCATCAGCAATCTCGGTGATCAGGACGTCACTCTCACTGACACCTCCCTCACGGCTTCAGTCCTCAACGCCCTCGATAACAACACCACAGGAAGCATCGATGCCTCCTCCATCACCGCACTCTCCGGTGCAGCCGTCGATCTCAACACCGCCTTCGACTCAGGCGGCATCAGCAATCTCGGTGATCAGGACGTCACTCTCACTGACACCTCCCTCACGGCTTCAGTCCTCAACGCCCTCAACGGCAACACCACAGGAAGCATCGATGCCTCCTCCATCAACACACTCACTGGCGCAGCCGTCGATCTCAACACCGCCTTCGACTCAGGCGGCATCAGCAATCTCGGTGATCAGGACGTCACTCTCACTGACACCTCCCTCACCGCTTCAGTCCTCAACGCCCTCAACGGCAACACCACAGGAAGCATCGATGCCTCATCCATCACCGCACTCACTGGTGCAGCCGTCGATCTCAACACCGCCTTCGACTCAGGCGGCATCAGCAATCTCAGTGATCAGGACGTCACTCTCACTGACACCTCACTCACTGCTTCAGTCCTCAACGCCCTCGATGGCAACACCACAGGAAGCATCGATGCCTCATCCATCACCGCACTCACTGGTGCAGCCGTCGATCTCAACACCGCCTTCGACTCAGGCGGCATCAGCAATCTCAGTGATCAGGACGTCACTCTCACTGACACCTCCCTCACGGCTTCAGTCCTCAACGCCCTCGATGGCAACACCACAGGAACCATCGATGCCTCCGCCGTCACCACACTCACAGGTACAGCCGCGGAGCTCATTGAGGCTGTCACGTCAGACGGCATCACCGGCTTAGGCGACGAGGCCATCACCGTCGACAGCGGTACCGCCACCACTGCTCAGGCCAATGACCTCGCTGATGAAACATCCGGCATCGTCACCGCCACCATCGCTGAGGGCGATCTCGCCACACTCACAGGCCTCAACGGAGATGGCAATGCCTATTCCATCACCATCGCCGATGCCTCCGTCGCTGCAGCAGCTCTCAACACGCTCGACAGAAAAACCACTGTTGTCATCGATGCCGCTGCCGTCACCACACTCACTGGTGCAGCCGTCGATCTCAACACCGCCTTCGACTCAGGCGGCATTAGCAATCTCAGTGATCAGGACGTCACTCTCACTGACACCTCCCTCACGGCTTCAGTCCTCAACGCCCTCAACGGCAACACCACAGGAAGCATCGATGCCTCATCCATCACCGCACTCACTGGTGCAGCCGTCGATCTCAACACCGCCTTCGACTCAGGCGGCATCAGCAATCTCAGTGATCAGGACGTCACTCTCACTGACACCTCTCTCACTGCTTCAGTCCTCAACGCCCTCGATGGCAACACCACAGGAACCATCGATGCCAGCACCCTCAACACACTCACTGGTGCAGCCGTCGATCTCAACGCCGCCTTCGACTCAGGCGGCATCAGCAATCTCGGTGATCAGGACGTCACTCTCACTGACACCTCCCTCACGGCTTCAGTCCTCAACGCCCTCAACGGCAACACCACAGGAAGCATCGATGCCTCCTCCATCAACACACTCACTGGTGCAGCCGTAGATCTCAACGCCGCCTTCGACTCAGGCGGCATCAGCAATCTCAGTGATCAGGACGTCACTCTCACTGACACCTCTCTCACTGCTTCAGTCCTCAACGCCCTCGATGGCAACACCACAGGAACCATCGATGCCAGCACCCTCAACACACTCACTGGTGCAGCCGTCGATCTCAACGCCGCCTTCGACTCAGGCGGCATCAGCAATCTCGGTGATCAGGACGTCACTCTCACTGACACCTCTCTCACGGCTTCAGTCCTCAACGCCCTCGATAACAACACCACAGGAAGCATCGATGCCTCCTCCATCACCGCACTCTCCGGTGCAGCCGTCGATCTCAACACCGCCTTCGACTCAGGCGGCATCAGCAATCTCAGTGATCAGGACGTCACTCTCACTGACACCTCCCTCACGGCTTCAGTCCTCAACGCCCTCAACGGCAACACCACAGGAAGCATCGATGCCTCCTCCATCAACACACTCACTGGTGCAGCCGTCGATCTCAACACCGCCTTCGACTCAGGCGGCATCAGCAATCTCGGTGACGAGGACGTCACTCTCACTGACACCTCCCTCACCGCTTCAGTCCTCAACGCCCTCAACGGCAACACCACAGGAAGCATCGATGCCTCATCCATCACCGCACTCACTGGTGCAGCCGTCGATCTCAACACCGCCTTCGACTCAGGCGGCATCAGCAATCTCAGTGATCAGGACATCACTCTCACTGACACCTCACTCACTGCTTCAGTCCTCAACGCCCTCGATGGCAACACCAAAGGAAGCATCGATGCCTCATCCATCACCGCACTCACTGGTGCAGCCGTCGATCTCAACACCGCCTTCGACTCAGGCGGCATCAGCAATCTCGGTGATCAGGACATCACTCTCACTGACACCTCCCTCACGGCTTCAGTCCTCAACGCCCTCGATGGCAACACCACAGGAACCATCGATGCCAGCACCCTCAACACACTCACTGGTGCAGCCGTCGATCTCAACGCCGCCTTCGACTCAGGCGGCATCAGCAATCTCGGTGATCAGGACGTCACTCTCACTGACACCTCCCTCACGGCTTCAGTCCTCAACGCCCTCAACGGCAACACCACAGGAACCATCGATGCCTCCGCCGTCACCACACTCACAGATACAGCCGCGGAGCTCATTGAGGCTGTCACGTCAGACGGCATCACCGGCTTAGGCGACGAGGCCATCACCGTCGACAGCGGTACCGCCACTACTGCTCAGGCCAATGCCCTCGCTGATGAAACATCCGGCATCGTCACCGCCACCATCGCTGAGGGTGATCTCGCCACACTCGCAGGCCTCACCGGAACCGGCAATGCCTATTCCATCACCATCGACGATGCCTCCGTTGATGCAGCAGCCCTCAACACGCTCGACGCAAAAACCACTGTTGCCATCGACGCCGCTGCCGTCACCACACTCACTGGTTCCGCCACGGACCTCATTGAGGCTGTCACCTCCAACGGCATCACAGGCTTAGGCGACGAGGCCATCACCGTCGACAGCGGTACCGCCACCACTGCTCAGGCCAATGCCCTCGCTGATGAAACATCCGGCATCGTCACCGCCACCATCGCTGAGGGCGATCTCACCACACTCGCCGGTCTCACCGGAACCGGCAATGCTTATTCCATCACCATCGACGATGCCGCCGTTGATGCAGCAGCACTCAACACGCTCGATGGCAAAACCACTGTTGCCATCAACGCCGCTGCCATCACCACACTCACCGGTGCAGCCGTCGATCTCAACACCGCCTTCGACTCAGGCGGCATCAGCAATCTCGGCGACGAGGACGTCACTCTCACTGACACCTCTCTCACTGCTTCAGTCCTCAACGCCCTCGATAACAACACCACAGGAAGCATCGATGCCTCCTCCATCACCGCACTCTCCGGTGCAGCCGTCGATCTCAACACCGCCTTCGACTCAGGCGGCATCAGCAATCTCAGTGATCAGGACGTCACTCTCACTGACACCTCCCTCACGGCTTCAGTCCTCAACGCCCTCAACGGCAACACCACAGGAACCATCGATGCCTCCTCCATCACCGCACTCACTGGTTCCGCCACGGACCTCATCGAGGCTGTCACCTCCAACGGCATCACAGGCTTAGGCGACGAGGCCATCACCGTCGACAGCGGTACCGCCACCACTGCTCAGGCCAATGACCTCGCTGATGAAACATCCGGCATCGTCACCGCCACCATCGCTGAGGGTGATCTCGCCACACTCTCAGGCCTCACCGGAACCGGCAATGCCTATTCCATCACCATCGACGATGCCTCCGTTGATGCCGCAGCCCTCAACACGCTCGACGCAAAAACCACTGTTGCCATCAACGCCGCTGCCGTCACCACACTCACTGGTGCAGCCGTCGATCTCAACACCGCCTTCGACTCAGGCGGCATTAGCAATCTCAGTGATCAGGACGTCACTCTCACTGACACCTCTCTCACGGCTTCAGTCCTCAACGCCCTCGATAACAACACCACAGGAAGCATCGATGCCAGCACCCTCAACACACTCTCCGGCGCAGCTGTAGATCTCAACACCGCCTTCGACTCAGGCGGCATCAGCAATCTCAGTGATCAGGACGTCACTCTCACTGACACCTCTCTCACTGCTTCAGTCCTCAACGCCCTCAACGGCAACACCACAGGAAGTATCGATGCCTCCTCCATCACCACACTCTCCGGTACAGCCACGGACCTCATCGAGGCTGTAACAGCCAGCGGCATCACTGGCCTCGGGAATGAAGCCATCACCGTCAACAGCGGCACCGCCTCCATTTCTCAGGCCAACACCCTTGCTGATGAAACATCCGGCATCGTCACCGCCACCATCGCTGAGGGCGATCTCGCCACACTCGCCGCACTCAACGGAACCGGCAATGCCTATGCCCTCACCATCACCAATACGCTGGTAAACGCAGCTGAATTAAATGCATTAAATATCAAAACAATCACCAATATCAATGGGGGAAACATAATTCAGATCTCAGGTGCAGTCGAAGACATCGCCGCAACATACACAGAGGGCGGAATTGACGGACTTGGCGATGAAGAAATTATTTTCACATTCTCGAATATCAACGCAGATAGCTTGGCTGCAATTGACGCGGCGAACAGCCGTGTCATCAATGCCATTGGCATTGAAGCTTTAACAGGTTCTGCTACAGACCTCAATACTGTCTACGAATCCGATGGAATCTCCGGCCTTGGCGATGAACCCGCAACTCTCACAGACACGTCACTCTCCGCATCAACACTGAATGCTCTCGATAGAAACACCTCAGGAAACATCGACAGCTCCAGCCTGACCACACTGACTGGCACAGCCACAGAGCTCAACACTGCCTTCTCCTCTACCGAGATCACAGGCCTCGGCAACGAAGACGTCACGCTTTCTGACACCACACTCGACGTCTCTATTCTCAACACCCTTGGTGATAAAACTTCGGGAACGATTGATGCTTCCGCAATCACCACGCTCACCGGCGCTGCGGCAGACCTCAACGACGCTTACGCAGCAGCCGGGCTCAGTACTACACCCATAGACGGAGCAGCTCTCAACAACTCACTCATTCCAGTTGGCATTACCGGCCTAGGGAATGAGGACATCATCCTCTCCGACACCACCCTCGACGCTGCCATCCTCAACATCCTCGATGGCAACACCACAGGGACGATTGATGCCTCCTCCATCGCCACACTCACCGGCTTAGCCGCAGAGATCCACTCGGCATTCGCATCACCGGGCATCTCGGGGCTTCGTGATCAGGACATCATCCTCGCTGACACCTCCCTCACGGCTTCAGTCCTCAACGCCCTCAACGGCAACACCACAGGAACCATCGATGCCTCCTCCATCACCGCACTCACTGGTTCCGCCACGGACCTCATCGAGGCTGTCACCTCCAACGGCATCACAGGCTTAGGCGACGAGGCCATCACCGTCGACAGCGGTACCGCCACCACTGCTCAGGCCAATGACCTCGCTGCTGCCACATCCGGCATCGTCACCGCCACCATCGCTGAGGGCGATCTCGCCACACTCGCCGCACTCAACGGAGATGGCAATGCCTATTCCATCACCATCGTCGATGCCTCCGTTGATGCAGCAGCCCTCAACACGCTCGACGAAAAAACAACCGTTGTTATCGATGCCTCCGTCACCATCACCCTTTCCGGCACATCCACAGAGATCAACACGGCATTCACCTCACCGGGCATCTCGGGTCTTCGTGATCAGGACGTCATCCTCTCCGACATCTCCCTCACTGCTTCAGCCCTCAACGCCCTCAACGGCAACACCACAGGAAGCATCGATGCCTCCTCCATCACCGCACTCACTGGTTCCGCCACGGACCTCATCGAGGCTGTTACAGCCAACGGCATCACAGGCTTAGGCGACGAGGCCATCACCGTCGACAGCGGTACCGCCACCACTGCTCAGGCCAATGCCCTCGCTGATGAAACATCCGGCATCGTGACCGCCACCATCGCTGAGGGCGATCTCGCCACACTCTCTGGTCTCACCGGAACCGGCAATGCCTACGCCATCACAATCTCTGATGCAGCGGTCAATGCAGCAATTCTCAATGCAATCAACAACAAAACAATCAATGATATTAATGGCCAAAATATAATTCAAATTGAGGGTACAGCCGAAGATATCGCCACTGCATACACAGCAGGCGGGATCAATGGGCTTGGCGACGAAGAAATTATCTTTACAGCCTCGAATATCAATGCTTCCGATTTAATTGCAATTGATTCAGCGAACAGCCAAGTCATCGATGCCAGCACCCTCACCACACTCACTGGTACAGCCGTAGATCTCAACACCGCCTTCGACTCAGGCGGCATCAGCAATCTCGGTGATCAGGACGTCACTCTCACTGACACCTCTCTCACGGCTTCAGTCCTCAACGCCCTCGATGGCAACACCACAGGAACCATCGATGCCAGCACCCTCAACACACTCACTGGTGCAGCCGTCGATCTCAACGCCGCCTTCGACTCAGGCGGCATCAGCAATCTCGGTGATCAGGACGTCACTCTCACTGACACCTCCCTCACGGCTTCAGTCCTCAACGCCCTCAACGGCAACACCACAGGAAGCATCAATGCCAACTCCATCACAACATTCATAGGCGCTGCCGCAGAGCTCAATACCGTCTACGCATCAACAAACAATATCTCTGGCCTTGGCGACGAGAACGTCACCCTCTCCGACATCACGCTCGCCGCAACGGTTCTCAACAGCCTCGAGGGTAAAACGTCAGGCACCATCGATGCCAGCTCCATTTCTTCTCTCGCCGGTACGGCTGCTGATCTAATCGCTGTTTACAACTCGAACAAATTCTCAGGCCTGAATAACGAAGAAGCCACCCTCTCTGACACCACCCTCGATGCCGCTGTCCTCAACACCCTCGACGACAAAACCACAGGAAGCATCGATGCCAGCACCCTCAACACACTCACTGGTACAGCCACAGAGCTCAACACTGCCTTCACCTCTACCGAAATCTCAGGCCTCGGCAATGAGAACGTCACCCTCTCAGACACCACCCTCACTGCTTCAGTCCTCAACGCCCTCAACGGCAACACCACAGGAACCATCGATGCCTCCTCCATCACCGCACTCACGGGTTCCGCCACGGACCTCATCGAGGCTGTTACAGCCAACGGCATCACCGGCTTAGGCGACGAGGCCATCACCGTCGACAGCGGTACCGCCACCACTGCTCAGGCCAATGCCCTCGCTGATGAAACATCCGGCATCGTCACCGCCACCATCGCTGAGGGTGATCTCGCCACACTCGCAGGCCTCACCGGAACAGGCAATGCCTATTCCATCACCATCGACGATGCCTCCGTTGATGCCGCAGCCCTCAACACGCTCGATGGCAAAACCACTGTTGCCATCGACGCCGCTGCCGTCACCACACTCACTGGTGCAGCCGTCGATCTCAACACTGCCTTCGACTCAGGCAGCATCAGCAATCTCAGTGATCAGGACATCACTCTCACTGACACCTCTCTCACGGCTTCAGTCCTCAACACCCTAGATGGCAACACCACAGGAACCATCGATGCCTCCGCCGTCACCACACTCACAGGTACAGCCGCGGAGCTCATTGAGGCTGTCACGTCAGACGGCATCACCGGCTTAGGCAGCGAGGCCATCACCGTCGACAGCGGTACCGCCACCACTGCTCAGGCCAATGACCTCGCTGCTGAAACATCCGGCATCGTCACCGCCACCATCGCTGAGGGCGATCTCGCCACACTCACAGGCCTCAACGGAGATGGCAATGCCTATTCCATCACCATCGCCGATGCCTCCGTCGCTGCAGCAGCTCTCAACACGCTCGACAGAAAAACCACTGTTGTCATTAACGCCGCTGCAATCACGACCCTGACCGGGTTCCCTGCAGATATTCTCACCAGTCGACAGTCTCCTGGCATTGTTGGACTCAGCGATGAAAACGGCTTTCCAACAATTGGCATTATATCCAGCACCTCATCACTCAATATCGGTAAAACCGCATCACTAACTTTTGTTCTTTCAGACGATTCCTCAGACTTCACCGAATCCGATATCACCATCTCCGGAGGCACACTCTCCAACTTCTCTGGCTCTGGCTCCATCTACACCGCCACCTTCACTCCTAATGCCAACAGCACCATCGATGGCGTCATTGAAGTTGGCAGCAACGCATTCTCAAGCAATGGAATCTTCAACAACGACGGCGATAACACCAACAACACACTCACTCTCTCCATCAACACCGTCAGACCCGTCATTGCTCTGACCTCCACGCTCTCCTCTCTCAAAGCAGGCGATACCACCACGCTCACCTTCACTCTTACAGAATCCTCTTCCGATTTCTCAGAAGCTGATATCACCGTCTCCGGAGGCACACTCTCCAACTTCTCTGGATCCAGCTCCAGCTACACCGCCACATTCACTCCTGACGCCAACAGCACCTCCAACGCAGTCATCTCCGTCGCCTCAGGCACTTTCTCCAATTCAGCCGGCAACACCAACAACGACGGCGACGACACCAACAACACACTCACTCTCTCCATCAACACCGTCAGACCCATCATTGCTCTGACCTCCACGCTCTCCTCTCTCAAAGCAGGCGATACCACCACGCTCACCTTCACTCTTTCAGAACCCTCTTCCGATTTCTCAGAAGCCGATATCACCGTCTCCGGAGGCACACTCTCCAACTTCTCTGGATCCGGCTCCAGCTACACCGCCACATTCACTCCTGACGCCAACAGCACCTCCGACGCAATCATCTCCGTCGCCTCAGGCACTTTCTCCAATTCTGCTGGAAACACCAATAACAACGGCGATAACACCAACAACTCTCTCACTCTCTCCATCAACACCGTCAGACCCATCATTGCTCTGACCTCCACGCTCTCCTCTCTCAAAGCAGGCGATACCACCACGCTCACCTTCACGCTCTCAGAACCCTCATCTGATTTCCTGCAATCCGATATCTCTGTCTCCGGAGGCACACTCTCCAACTTCTCTGGATCCGGCTCCAGCTACACCGCCACATTCACTCCTGACACCAACAGCACCATCGATGGCGTCATTGAAGTTGGCAGCAACGCTTTCTCAAGCAATGGAATCTTCAACAACGACGGCGACGACACCAACAACACACTCACCCTCTCCATCAACACCGTCAGACCAACAATCACTCTGACCTCCGATCGCTCCTCCCTTCAAGCAGGCGATACCGCCACTCTCACCTTCACGCTTTCAGAACCCTCTTCCGATTTCTCAGAAGCCGATATCACCATCTCCGGAGGCACACTCTCCAACTTCTCAGGCTCTGGCTCCAGCTACACAGCCACCTTCACTGCTGACGCCAACAGCACCTCCGACGCTGTCATCTCCGTGGCCTCAGGCACTTTCTCCAATTCAGCTGGCAACACCAACAACGACGGCGACAACACCAACAACACACTCACCCTCTCCATCAACACCGTCAGACCAACAATCACTCTGACCTCCGATCGCTCCTCCCTTCAAGCAGGCGATACCGCCACTCTCACCTTCACGCTTTCAGAACCCTCTTCCGATTTCTCAGAAGCCGATATCTCCGTCTCCGGAGGCACACTCTCCAACTTCTCAGGCTCTGGATCCAGCTACACCGCCACCTTCACTGCCAACGCCAACAGCACCGCTGACGCTGTCATCTCCGTGGCCTCAGGCACTTTCTCCAATTCAGCTGGCAACACCAATAACGACGGCGAGAACACAAACAACACACTCACTCTCTCCATCAACACCGTCAGACCAACAATCACTCTGACCTCCGATCGCTCCTCCCTTCAAGCAGGCGATACCGCCACTCTCATCTTCACTCTTTCAGAACCCTCTTCCGATTTCTCAGAAGCCGATATCACCGTCTCCGGAGGCACACTCTCCAACTTCTCTGGATCCGGCTCCAGCTACACCGCCACATTCACTCCTGACGCCAACAGCACCTCCGACGCAATCATCTCCGTCGCCTCAGGCACTTTCTCCAATTCTGCTGGAAACACCAATAACAACGGCGATAACACCAACAACTCTCTCACTCTCTCCATCAACACCGTCAGACCAACAATCTCAACCACCATCACTCGCGTCGACTCCACCACCGCCGACGGCATCTGTGTTGCTGGCGACGTCATCAACCTCACCGTGTCCTTCGATGAGGTCGTCTTTGTCACGGGCACTCCCACTCTCCAGCTCGAAACCGGAACCATCGATCGCAAAGCGATCTTCACCTCCGGTTCAGGCACCAACACCCTCACCTTCCAATACATCGTTCAAAACGGTGATTCCTCCGCTGATCTCGATCAGCTTTCCTCAACAGCACTCGAGCTCAACGGCGGATCCATCAACGATGCCGCAGGTAACAACGCCATCCTCAATCTCCCTAACCCAGGCGCAGCAGGCTCTCTCAGCGCCAATAAAAACCTGGTCATCAAGACCACCATCCCCACCATTTCCGTTGCCATCGATGACGGCGGCGACAGCATCCTCAACGCAGCAGAAGATTCCTCCGTCACCATCTCTGGCTCCACCACCGGCGCAGAAAACGGCCAGACCGTTTCCATCTCCATTACCGATGGATCCAACACAGTCAACACATCAGCCACCGTCAACAGCAACAGCTATTCCGTCTCTGGCCTCGATCTCTCTTCCCTCGCTGACGGCACCCTCAACATCAGCGCCGATGTCAGCGACTTAGCCGGTAATTCAGCAACACAAGCGACTGATTCCACAACCAAAGACACCGCATCTCCCTCCGTCACTCGCGTCGACTCCACCACTCCTGACGGCACCTACGGCATTGGCTCCGTCATCAACCTCACCGTGTCCTTTGATGAGATCGTCTTCGTCACAGGCACTCCCGCACTTCAACTCGAAACCGGAACCATCGATGGCAAAGCGATCTTCACCTCCGGTTCAGGCACCAACACCCTCACCTTCCAATACATCGTTCAAGACGGTGATTCCTCCGCTGATCTCGATCAGCTTTCCTCAACAGCACTCGAGCTCAACGGCGGAACCATTCAGGATGCCGCAGGTAACAACGCCATCCTCAATCTCCCTAACCCAGGCGCAGCAGGCTCTCTCAGCAGCAATGCCGATCTGGTGATCGACGGCATCAAGCCCACCGTCAGCACGGACACCCGCACATACGTTTTAGAAGCCAGCAATCCTTTCGGAATTTCCGATGTCGGCCTCTCCGCCAAACCCACCTTTGCCGACATTGATGGCGACGATGATCTTGATCTCTTCATCGCCAATCGAGCTGGCAACACCCTCTTCTTCCGCAACACCGCCGCTTCAGGCTCCACCGCTCCCGCCTACGCACCAGCTGTCACCAATCCTTTCGGGATTACCGATGTAGGCCGCGCCGCCAGCCCAACTCTCACCGACATTGATGACGACGGTGACCTTGATCTCTTCATCGGCAATCGAGCCGGCAACACCCTCTTCTTCCGCAACAACGCCGCTCCAGGCTCCACCGCTCCCGCCTACAGCCAAGAACGCGGGGCCAACGGTGAACCCAATCCCTTCGGAATCACCGACGTGGGCCGTTTCGCCAAGCCCTCCTTTACAGATACCGATAACGACGGCGATCTCGATCTCTTCATCGGCAACCTACGCGGCAACACGCTCTTCTTCCGCAACACCGCTGCTGCAGGCTCCACCTCTCCCGCCTACGCACCAGCCGCCACCAATCCCTTTGGAATCAACGATGTGGGCCTCTCCGCCGCCCCCGCCTTCACCGACATTGATGGCGACGGCGATCTTGATCTCTTCATCGGCAATCGAGACGGCAACACCGTCTTCTTTGACAACAACGCCGCTCCAGGCAGCAGTGATCCTGTTTACAACCAAGAACGCGGTGCCAATGGTGTACCCAATCCCTTTGGAATCACTGATGTGGGCTTCAACGCAAGCCCGGCCTTTGCTGATCCTGATAACGACAGCGACCCTGATCTCTTCATTGGCAATGCCGCCGGTGACACCATCTTCTTCCGCAACACGGGGGCTGCTCCTGGCGTGAACACTTCCGCCATCAATGGCATCTACACCATCGGTGCTGTCATCAACCTCACCATCGGCTTCTCAAAACCCGTTGTCGTTGACACCACTGGCGGCACTCCCACTCTCCAACTCGAAACCGGCAACATCGATCGCAAAGCGGTCTTCATCTCCGGCTCAGGCACCAACACCCTCTCCTTCCAATACACCGTTCAAGACGGTGATTCCTCCGCTGACCTGGCACAACTGTCCTCAACAGCACTCGAACTCAACGGCGGATCCATCACCGATGCCAACGGCAATCCAGCAATCCTTTCACTCCCTCAGCCCGGAACTCAGGGTTCCCTCAGTGACAATGCCGATCTCATCATCGATACCAACGATCTCATCACCTCAACGATCAGGTCCTCCGAAAGCCTGACCCTTCCAGACGGTCTTGCAAACCTGATCCTCACTGGCACTGCCAATCTCAATGGCACTGGCAATGACCTGGACAACAGAATTGAAGGCAATTCAGGTAAAAATCGCCTCAACGGCAAAGGCGGCAACGACACACTCATCGGCAAAGAAGACAAAGACAAACTCACCGGCGGCAGCGATGCCGATACTTTTCTCTTTCAATCCATCAATGACTCCGGCATAACCAATGCAACAAGAGATCAGATCACTGATTTCACAGCAGACGACACCATCGACCTCTCACGTATTGATGCCGATCCAAACACGAACGGTGATCAAGCCTTTGTCTTCATTGGATCCGATCGCTTCTCAGACATTGGCCAGGCAAGGTTTAACAACGCTGTCCTCAGACTCAATATTGACGACGACCTCTTTGCTGACTTTCAAATCAACCTCAAAGGAATCACTGACTTACCCGACAACTCTTTGATCCTCTGATTCAGACAAACCACAACGGGCAGGGTCAGCGCAACCTTCAAAGCTGCGAATCACCCCTGACCCGTTCGCGCGATATCGAGCACATCCGCCATCGAACGGATCTGATCCATGGTGCGCTGCAACAGGTCGGCCCCAGCCAGCTCCACGCGCAAATCGATCCGGGCTGGTTTGCCATAGGTCGTTTTCACACGCGCATCACTGACGTTGATCGATCCATCCGAAAGACGCATCAGGATGTCCTTGAGGATGCCCACTCGGTCGATCACCTCGATGCGCAACTGCACCGGGAAGCGCTGTCCATTGCGGGCATTGGCTGGATTCCAACGCACCGGCAGGCGCCGTTCACTCGGGATCGCCTCCACATTGGCGCACTCTTGCCGGTGAATGGTGATTCCATGGTTGCCGAGTGCCACGGTGCCCACAATCGCCTCACCAGGCAGAGGGCTGCAGCAACCGCCCAGGCGATAGTCAAGTCCCTCCACTCCGAGAATCGGCACGGCGCCGGCATGGTCTTGCCGAACCGGCGCTGATTCCGCCTGTTCCACCAGCTTGCGGGCCACATCCTCATTGCTGAGGGGCTGAGTCTCCGCATCGGCTTGCAAACGGATTTCCTCCCGCAGCCGATTGAGCACCTGATGAAGAGTGACGGCACCGAATCCAAGGGCCGCCAGGAGATCATCGGTGCAGTGCAGGTTGCAGCGTTCAGAGACACGGGTCATCGCTTCGCTGTTCAGCAGAGCGTCAAAACCACTGCGCCCCAACTCTCGCTCCAGCAGCTCCTTGCCGCGTTGAATCGTTTCATCGCGATGGCTTCGTTTGTACCACTGGCGAATGCGATTCCGTGCCGTTGGTGTGGCTACAAAGTTGAGCCAATCCAGGCTGGGGTGCGCCGTTTTGCTGGTGAGAATGTTGATGAAATCCCCGTTCTGCAGCGGTGTGGAGAGTGGGCAGAGGCGATCGTTGATCCTGACGCCATGGCAATGATTGCCCACCTCGGAATGAATGCGATAGGCAAAATCCACAGCCGTTGAACCCTTGCGCAAACCGAGAACATCACCCTTGGGGGTAAACACGAACACCTCCTCATCGAAAAGATCTTCCTTGATCGAAGCCAGGTAGTCGTTGTGATCATCGGAGCCCCCTTCCTGCTGCCAATCGACCAGTTGCCGCAGCCAGTTGAACCGTTCGGTGTCGCCCCCCGCGGCGGGTGACCCCCCCTCCTTGTATTTCCAATGGGCGGCAATCCCGAACTCCGACACCTGGTGCATCTCCAGGGTGCGGATCTGTACCTCGATCGGCCGATGGCGACCGATCACCGCCGTGTGCAGCGACTGATAGCCGTTGGGCTTGGGCAGACCGATGTAATCCTTGAATCGTCCAGGAATCGGCCGGAAGGTGTCATGCACCACGGCCAGAGCCCGATAGCAGGCTTCCACACTCGGCGTGAGGATGCGCAGGGCCGCGACGTCGTAGATCTCGTGGAACGCTTTCTGCTGCCGTTGCATCTTGGTCCAGATGCCGTAAAGGTGTTTAGGGCGTCCATTCACATCGCAGTTTTCTAGGCCCGCCGCTGCCAGACGGTCACGGAGCAGCTGCACGGTCACCCCAAGGCGCTCCTCACGCTCGCTGCGCTTGGTGGCCACCTCCTGCTGCATCTCCCGAAAGGCCTCGGGCTCGAGCAACTTGAATGAAAGATCCTCCAACTCCCACTTGAAGCGACCGATACCCAGGCGATTCGCCAGTGGGGCATAGATCTCGCGGGTTTCACGGGCGATGCGCTGCCGCTTCTCTTCCCGCAAAGCCCCGAGGGTGCGCATATTGTGCAGGCGATCGGCCAGTTTCACCAGCACGACCCGGATGTCGCTGGCCATGGCCAGAAACATCTTGCGCAGGTTCTCGGCCTGAGCCTCCGTGCGATTAGTGAAATGCAATCCTCCGAGCTTGGTGACTCCTTCCACCAGCCCCCTCACTTCAGGCCCGAAATGACTCTCCAGCTGCTCTGGGGTCACATCGGTGTCCTCCACGACATCGTGAAGGAAGCCGGCAGCGATCACGCTGGCACTGGCACCGATGTCGCGCAGCAGATCAGCGACCGCCACGGGGTGCACGATGTAGGGATCACCACTGGCGCGGAATTGTCCTTCGTGCAGCTGAAAGGCGAAATCAAAAGCCGCTGCTAGCAAGGCTTCCGAATCGGTCGGGCAGCTGTGGCCGATGCCCGGGGGGACATGGTTGATGCATTCGCGCAACCAGCACGGCAGCTCAATGCCGTAATCGTCAGGCGAACGGATCTGACGGTCACGTAACGCCACCAAACCGCAGGCAGGGCTAGCGGATCGTTGATCGATCGGCTGAACATCCGGTGCGGAGGTGGCGTTGAGCATCCGTCCAGGCAGTTGAATCCATGGTATGTAGCCGTGAGCCCTAGCGCTTCCTTCTGCCATGACCGACGCACCTGGGGCCGTACTGGAACTCCAGCAGCTGCGCCTGCGTTATCCGGGCAGCCCCGTCTGGACCCTCGATGGACTGGACCTTCGCCTGGAGCCTGGAGAGCGCCTGGCGCTGGTAGGGCCCTCCGGATGCGGCAAAAGCACGGTTGCGCGAGCCGCCCTGCAACTGCTGCCTCAAGGAAGCCAATGCGAAGGCGGTCTCCAACTGAATGGCCGTGATCCACGTCGCCTGGCGATTCCTGATCTGCGCGCACTCCGTGGGGAATCGGTCGGCCTGGTCTTTCAGGATCCGATGACCCGACTGAATCCTCTGATGACCGTGGGGGGACACCTTCTGGACACCCTGCGGGCCCACCGACCGGAGATGAATGCTCAATCCCGACGGGAACGGGCCGAGGAACTACTGGAGCAGGTTGGCATCGGTGCTGGACGCTTCAACGCCTATCCCCACGAATTCAGCGGCGGCATGCGCCAGCGCCTGGCCATTGCCTTGGCCATCGTTCTGAGCCCACCGCTGGTGATCGCGGATGAACCCACCACCAGCCTGGATGTAGCTGTGGCCGGTCAGGTGATGGCCGCCCTGCGCGACCTCTGCGACGACCTCGGCAGTGCCCTGCTGCTGATCACCCACGACCTTGCCATGGCCTGCCGATGGTGTGACCGCATGGCGGTTGTGGACGCAGGCCAGGTGGCAGAGGTCAATCGCAGTGACGTGGTGCTCACTTACCCGAGTTCGCGGGTGGGGCAGCGACTACTGGCGGCGGCCCGAGCTCGGGAGGGGGGCACGACCCCAGAAGCCCCTCCGGCAGCCATGGTGCTGGACGTACAGGAGCTGCGCTGCTGGCACAACCTGGGGGGGCCGCCCTGGGCGCCTAACTGGCTGAAAGCTGTGGATGGCGTGAGTTTTCAATTGAAAGCGGGAGAAACCCTGGGAGTGGTGGGTGGCTCGGGCTGCGGCAAAAGCACGCTCTGCCGCGCCCTGATGGGCTTGACGCCGATTCGCGGCGGACAGGTCCAGCTGTTTGAGCGCAACTTGCTTCTGGCGCGCGGCCGGGAGGCCAGAGCCCTGCGCCGTTCCATCCAGATGGTGTTTCAGGATCCTCTGGCCTGCCTGAATCCCGCCATGACAGTGGTGGATGCCATCGCCGATCCTTTGCTGATCCATGGCTTGACCTCCCGTGCCTCAGCAAGGGAACGGGCCCGGGAGCTACTGGAGAAGGTGGGACTCGGACCAGCGGAACGTTTTCAGAACCGCCTGCCTCGCCAACTATCTGGGGGCCAGCAGCAACGGGTGGCGATCGCAAGGGCGCTGGCCCTGAACCCGAAGGTTCTGATCTGCGATGAAAGCGTGAGCATGCTTGATGCGGAAATCCAGGCTGAGGTGCTGGCTCTGCTTCGCCAGCTGCAGCAAGAGCTGGGGCTGGCGATGATCTTCGTGACCCACGACCTCTCGGTGGCCAGCGGCTTCTGTCACCGCCTGATCGTTCTCGATCGCGGCCACATCGTGGAAAGCGGTCCCGGCGATCAGCTTCTGACCACCCCGAAGACAGAGATCACCCGGACTCTGGTGGATGCCTGTCCTCGGCTGCCGGTCTGACGCCTGAGCCGCTAGGAGCGAACACAATCCAGTCAAGACCTGTCACACATCCGGGAAGGGCATTGCTATTTGGTTCATATCCGATGGCTGCACTGAGGCTGTTGACGCCCCTTGGATTCCATGACTCCATCCAACACGCTGCAGGTCACGGTTAACGGAGAGCTCTGGTGGGGCGGCTTCACCGCCGAACTCACCGTGAGCAATCCCTCGGATCAAGCGCTGGACAACTGGAGTATCAGTTTCATCAGTCCTCATGACCTCGATCCAGAAGCCTGGGGAGTGGAGATCAGCAGAGAACTCCTTGACGATGGCCAAAGCCGCTACATCCTCAGTGGCTCGTCGTGGGGACAGAGCATTCCTGCCGGTGGCGATGTCCGCATCGGATTCAATGGCAGGCAGGGGTTCGATCTCGGCCGGGAAGGCGCCTTGACCGAGGCGATGCTGATGACGGAATTGGCGAGCAACTCCGTGATGCCGCAGGAGGCTGCTGACACGTCCGTGCCCCACGACCACAGCGGCGTCACTGGTTTGCACACAGACATCACCACCTGGGGAAGCTTCCACGGCTCGAACCACAATTCAGAACACAACGAGCTGGTGGGGGGCCGCACAGCCATCACCACTGAAGCGATGGTGGCTTACAACGGCTTACGGGCCTTTGCCGGCCTTGAAGCAGTGGAGTTGGAAGTCGTTGGTGCGTGGGCTTTTGCCCAGGGTCTGACGAATAACACGCAACCCTGGGGGGATGACCTGCGCGGCGTCGGACTTTGGTACGCGATGCAAGGAGCGAAGGTGGGCTGGATCGCTGATGAGGCCTACAACCCGCAGATCATGGCCGACATCCAACACAGCGCCCGACAAGGCGATGCCGATGCGGTGATGACGATGGTGGAAACGTTCGGCCATGAAGGATTCGCAAGCTACCTGCGCAGCCATGCGCTGGAAGACACCTTCATCAGCACCTTGAAGATGGAACCCCACTACGGCGGCTGGATGCACGGCCGGGCCCATGGATTCCTCAACATTGAGGGCGTGGCCATCAACCATGACATCAATCATCTGACGGTTCTGGATTGGGAGCAGACCAGGCCGTTCATGAATGACACGTTCAACTACCCGCAGTGGCCAGCACTGGAGGTGAGTGATGACACGGTCATTAATTACTTCCAATCAATGGTCACATTGGGAAACCCTCTCGAAGGCAATCTCAATCAGCTGCAAACAACTCTGACATCAGATACAGACGAAGACCAATGGAACGAGTTCAACAGAATTGAACCCAAAACCACAAAGACAGGCCGTTCCCGCTTCATTGGAACAGCGCAACCGGATGCCCTAATCAGCACAGCCCAAAAAGACATCATGACCGGGCGTGGGGGTGCAGACCTCTTTGCCTTCATCAGAACTGGAGGTCCCATCGATGTCGTCACCGATTTCAATCGTCTAGACGAAGACAGGATCGGCATTGACGCTGAATCATTTCCCGGTATTGACACAATTGACCTGGCCACCGCCAACAACAAAACGGAATACCACCAACTCAAGCAGTCAGACGCAAACATCATTTATCAAGCCTACACAGGCAAACTTGTCTACAACGAAAACGGCTCAAGGAAAGGACTCGGCAGCAATAACGCTGCGATTGCCAAATTCAAGGGCAATCCCTTGATCAACAGTGATGACATCGTCCTCATCAAAGCCAGTTCCACGCCAAGCAGCCCACAGGACGAGACCGAAACAGATCCACAAACACCACCAATCACAACCACAGACACCCCCAACACCAACACCTACGCTGAAGCCCTCGAACTCTCGCTTCTCTTCTACGAAGCCAACCGCTCAGGCGATCTTGACGAAGCCACCAGTCGTGTTCCCTGGCGGGGTGACTCAGGCCTTAATGATGGCAACGATGGCATCTATTTTGGCGATGCCACTACCGAGAACCTTCAGCCTGACATCAACCTCGACCTCACCGGGGGCTATCACGATGCCGGGGACCATGTGAAATTCGGATTACCGCTGGCATCAACTCTGAGCACATTGACCTGGGGGGGCCTTGCGTTTGCTGATGGCTATGAAATCACGGGTCAAGCCGACGAGCTTTTGAGCACTGTGAAATGGGGAACGGATTACTTACTGAAGGCACATCAAGTGGATGCCAATGGCAGCACGGACTTCTTCATTGTTCAAGTTGGCGATGGACAGGCTGATCATGCGTTGTGGAGCTCGCCTGAGAGTCAATCCATTGCGCGCCCAGCTTTAGCCATCACGGCCGAGAAACCAGGATCTGATGTTGCAGCCGCAAGTGCTGCCGCATTGGCCTCTGCATCGATTTTGTTCCGCGACCATGGCGAGGTCGACTATGCCAATGAGCTACTGAACAACGCCGAGGTGTTGTTCGATTTTGCAGTTACTTATCAGGGCAAGTATTCAGATTCGATTGCTTCTGTTCAACCCTTCTATAACTCTTGGAGTGGATTCCAAGATGAACTCGCCTACGGAGGTCTCTGGTTAGCTCGGGGACTCGAGGCAGCTGGACAGGATGGATCCACTTACAGGCTGGAAGCCCAGGATCGCTATCACACAATGATCGGAGGCTTGAATCATGCTTGGGCCCCCAACTGGGATGACGCATCGTATGGGACAGCGGTATTACTGAGTCAGGACCTCGAGGATCAACAAGCCATGGATGATGTTTCAGCTTGGCTTGATAGCTGGGTGACAGGTGATCAAGGACCACAAATCACCGACGGTGGCTTGCGATTTGTTGATCAATGGGGATCACTTCGCTATGCAGCCAACACCGCAATGCTGGCGGGAATTGTTGCTGATTCCATCACCAATCCAGGTGCTGCCTACAGCGAACTGGCTGTTGATTCCATTGATTACATTCTTGGTGATAATCCACGAGATTTCAGCTACTTGGTTGGCTTTGGAGACAATTTTCCTCAGCAGCCCCATCACAGGGCCGCATCTGGTGTGGGATGGGATGGGTTTAACGCTCCGAATGCCAATGAATATGTCTTGGCTGGCGCTTTGGTTGGAGGTCCAAGCAGCGCTGATGACTTTGCCTACAACGATCTGCGCTCTGATTACATCTCGAACGAGGTGGCCATTGATTACAACGCTGGCTTAACGGGCGCCTTGGCTTTTGCAGCGCAAACCACCTCAGGTTTTGGCTAATTCCGATTTCTGAGTTTGTTCAACAGCCGCACCATCACGCCTGGCAATGGCGCTTCAAACAGCATTCGTTCGCGGCTGATTGGATGATCGAGGCCCAGCTGAAAGGCGTGCAGGGCCTGGCCCGGCAACTCGATCGGCAGCTTGCGACAACGGCTGTAGGTGGGATCACCCACCACAGGGTGATTCATATGAGCGCAGTGCACGCGGATCTGGTGCGTGCGCCCCGTATCCAGCTTGAAACGCAGCAGCGAATAATCACCAAGCCGCTCCTGCAAGCTCCAGTGGGTGCAAGCAAAACGACCGCTCTCGCTGCTCACCACCGCATATTTCTTGCGATCCACCGGGTGGCGGCCGATGGCCCCCACGATCGTGCCGCTGTCTCCTGACGGCACCCCATGCACCACCGCGAGGTACTCCCGCGAGGCAATGCGCTTTTGGATCTGCACCTGCAGCTTCACCAGTGCCTCCTGGGATTTGGCGATCACGATGCAGCCGGTGGTGTCTTTGTCCAGACGATGCACGATTCCCGGCCTGAGCTTGCCACTGATCCCCGGTAGATCCGGGCAGTGATGCAACAGACCGTTCACCAGGGTTCCATCCTTGTTACCAGGGGCTGGGTGCACGGTGAGGCCAGCGGGCTTGTTGATCACAATCAAGTGCTCATCTTCGAAAAGCACATCCAGATCCATCGCCTCAGGCTTCAGGTAGGGCAGCGGCTCAGGTGGGGGCATCCAGAGCTGCACCTCATCGCCCTGACGCAGGGGGGTCTTCGCTTTACCCGTTCGACCATTCACACGCACCAAACCAGCATCAATGAATTTCTGAATTCGGGCGCGACTCTGTTCGCGACGCTGGCTCACAAGCCAGCGGTCAAGCCTCATGGGCAAAGGCTTGGGGTAAGTCAGGCTGAGCAGCTCTCCCTGGCCTTCACCAAAAGCCTGGTCAAACGAGAGTTCAGGAAGAGGGGGATGGTCTGGCAATGGTCAGCCCAGAACACTGGGAAAGCATGGCCAGCAGAACCAGCCCTAAAGCCAGGTATAAAACACCGTGCCATCCCCAGATGGGCCAAAGTCTCACCACAAGAAGACCGCTGAGAGCCGCAGCCCCGAACGCAGAGATGAAGAGCAAGGCACCGAGCCTTGATCGTGCTGCCAGATCAAGCGACAACACCCGCGACTGATTCGCGACGTAACTTCCCTGCACTCCAAAGTCGATACAACACATTGAGACAAGAATCGCCACAACGGATGTATCCCAAACAATCAGACCGATCACTCCCAGCAAGGTCATCCCACTACACCCTGTGATCACCTGACGGGCGCCGAATCGATCCACCATGCGGCCAACCCAGGGTGCGGATGTGATGCTGGCCAGGCCAACAAGACCGAAAGCACCAATCTGGGCTGGGCCGAACGACCAGGGGGGATTCGCCAAACGCAATGAAAGCCCTGTCCAGACAACAATAAAAGCAGCGAATTGAAAGCCTTGGCTGGCACAGGCTTGCCTGAGAACATCAAAACGCCGAAACAATGAGAACTGACGACTGATCAAGAGTCCATAGGGCTCATTCACATTCTCGGTGTCAGGCGGAATCAAACGAGGCCACAAGAGAGCGACCCCACCCATCAGAACTGCAGAGATCAAATAAATGCTCCGCCAGCCAAACCAATACGCCATCAGTCCACTAAAGAAACGGGACAAGAGGATGCCTGCAAACTGACCACTGAGCAATCTGCCGATCACAAACCCTCGCTCATGAGGGCCAACCAGACCGGAAACAAAAGCGGGGAGAATATAGGAGCTTAACGAACAAAAACCCAAACCATAAAAAGCAACAAGAAGTAGCGAGAAGTCTCCTGACAAGACAATTGAAAAAGCCGACAGCGATGCCCCACAAGCAATCAAGCGAAGCATTTTACGGCGATCAAGAAGATCTCCAGCCGGCAACAGGAACACAAGAGAAGTCAACAAACCCGCCTGCAGCATCACCGGCACGACCCCAACACGACCAGACGGCAAGTCAAATGCTGAAGAAATGACGGGTAACAGGGACTGGGAATAGAACATGTTGCCGATGCTCACTCCCATCACCGCCCCTAGAATCGTCAAGGGAAATTTCTGGATCGCACGCATGTCTACAGTCCCCAATACACAGCCTGGTCATAGCACGAATAAAAGCAATGACTGGCGTCAATGGGGAACAGAAGCGACCTCACTGAGCCAGGCAATCAATACACAGTGGAAGCACGATCAAACAGCTGAGAAGCAATCAATCATTCAAGCAACACGCCTCGTCTTACTCGACACATGTGCGGTCATCATCAATGGATTGTCCAGCAATCTCATTCAGGCATACAGCGAGAACAATGCCAATCTCGAGCCAGGTCATCTGCACTTTCCTGGGATCCGACAAACACTGAGTATCCACGGCCTGATCAGCGTGCTGTCAGCAGCAGCTCCATGGAATGAATTGGTTGAAGGCAATGCCAAGGCCCATGGCCGCCCCGCACTTCACGTGGTTCCAATCAGTATCGGGCTGGGCCTGAGTCTGAATTGCACGCTCAATCAGATCTTGCAGGCCATTCTTCAGGGCTATGAAATCGGCACCCGATTCGGTGAAGCGTATTCCGTACCCCCCGGGGAACACGTGGATGGCACATGGGGAACCATCGCAGCGACCGTGGCTGCATGCACACTTCTTAAGACAACACCTGAGCAAACCAGAGGCGCGATCAATGGCGCTCTCTGTCAGATGAGTCGAAGCCTGTTTGCACCTGTGGAGGCGGGAAGCGGTTCACGCTTGCTCTACTCCGGCTTGTCTGCCCTAACAGGGCTCCAGCTGGCCTTAGCCTCCAGAGCCGGATTGCACGGACCAGCCCGACCAGGGCGAACGTCAAGCGACCATCAACAACGCTGGCCATCGGCACCAGACCTCGCGATCAGAGCGGAATTCGCGATTGAAGACAGCTATGTAAAGCTCTATCCAGGGGCACGCCACCTGCACTACGGCATGGAAGCTGCTCTGAATTGGCGCCAAAGCCACGGATATCACTCAGAACAGACCCTGAGACAACAAGACATCCCCAGCACAATCACAATTGAAACTTACCCTGAAGCAATCAACTATTGCGACCAAAGCGAACCGAGCAATCGCATACAGGCTCAGTTCAGCCTGCAATACGCAACCTGCATTTGCCTACTGACAGGTGATACGAGTACAAACATCTTTAATCAGAGCTGGCTGCATCATCCAGACGTGGCCATCCTCATGAGTCGAACCAAACTCCTGGCCAACGATCATCAACCAGGACGCTGGGCTGTGCTGAATCTGACTGACCAACAAGGGAGGAGAAGTCGCGCTGAATGCAGATATCTAAAAGGGGACCCTGGCTATCCTCTCAGCATTGATGACCGGATCACGAAAGCCAAGCGCCTACTGGAAGATCATCTTGAAACACGATGTGCCGAACGATTAGTCAACCATTGGCTGGAGGGAGACCTCAGCCATGGCCTACTACCCGAAGCATGAATACAGAAAAAAGCTAGAAGGGATTGAACAGTGAATCAATTTCAGACCAGTCACTCGTAGATGCAAAACGCTCGAGTTTCTCGTACAGCTTGCAAAACAAGACCGAACCACGAAGTCCACGATCACCACAATGAGATAGAAGCCAGCGAGCCGCTGCCAAATTGGAAGACAGCAACGGAGCAGGATAACGATCAATCAAGTCCTCGATCACCCCAACCGTACGCATCCCTGTTCCTGAAAGAAGAACAGGAGCGCCGTCCTGGAAGGTCAAAGATTGAAGATAATCGTCCAAAGCCTCGGAGTCAATCGCGTAAGCATCCTGTACCTGGAGTGCATCGAGAATGGAATTGGCAGCAACAACTTCAATGCCAGCTTGCTCCCAATAGCACTTCGCCTCATTGATGAGCCATTGCGGATAAGGAAGTTCAAGGTGAAGACGCTTGAATTGCAAATGATGGAGCAATTCAAGGATGGCCAGACTGGTGGTCACAAATGGAACGTTCAGCCTCGCCGAGAGTTCGTCACAAAAACGCCTATCTTCTCCCGGTCCTGAAGCATAATTTGAACCGGTAAGACCAACAAGAATGGCAGACAGCGGTAGCTTGCCAAAGCGAAGCGAAGTATCCAGATACTCCTGAAGATAACGCCTGTTGCGTTCCGCTAGGTCACAATCAGGGAAGACAGGAAGCCTGGACACATAAAGATAAGGCTGATCATCCAAGAGCTGTTTGAGCTCGATTTCCAGCGTTGGATTGGAAGGAGGCACCAAAAGCCCAACAGAGTGCATTGATTCAAGAGTCATCGGCGCAAAGACTTTGAATACGAAAGTAGGTCAAGCAGTGAAGCACGCATCAGCGCCCCAAACGACTCACTAGAAGACTTCAGGAAACGAGGGGTTCGTCCCGCCAGCAACTGCTGGGTGCGCGCCATCAAGGCATCTTGCGTCAAACGCGACCAGGTCAGATTCCAATGCTGCAATGCTTGCCAATAAGGATGGTTCAAAAAACAGGATGCCAATGCATAGGCTTCTATTAATCCGAAATTCATATTCAAACCTCCTCGGGTGTTAGTGACATGGGCCACATCACCCAAGAGAAACACCCTTTGAACTTGTCGGGTTTTCACACAACGCTGCGCAACGCGATAGGAGTCACGCATGGCCGGAATCGATTCCCACCACTGAGCCGGCACGCAATCCCTGAAGACACCGGCCAAACGTTGCCGTGCCCATGCAGTACCCGCTAGTGCCTGCCGCAGTTCAGATAAGCGAGGCCGCAGTACAAAACGCCAACCGTCGGTCATCTTGAGGCAGCTCACCGAACCACCTTCTGATTGGACATAAGACACCCCAGCCAATTGCCCCTGCAGAGAGTCAGGAATCATTGGCACGGAAAGACGCACAACTGGGGTTGGCAAGTCATACCCCTCAAAACGAAGACCCAGCTGATCACGCAACACACTGCGCGCTCCATCACAGAGAATCAGATAATCCCCTTGAAATGTCTGGCTCAAGCCACTTGATCCAAAGCGATTGACCCGTACAGACACGCCTTGGTTGCAACGATCAAACTGCAAGGCGACAGCATCGGCCTTGTCCACCAGACAACAACACCTGGAAGCTTGGAGTTCGGCAATCAACTCCGCGCGCAACGCAGACTGATGCAAATGCAATCGGTAAGGGAATCGGGTCTGAGCCGAGAGCGCGTCATAGCTTGATCGTTGTTGAGTCGATCGTTCGAGATTCCAAGACATGACGTCTGAGACAACCTCTCCCTGGGCCAAAAGCTCAGGCCAACAGGCAAATTCAGACAGAAGCTCAAGGGTGGCTGGCTGAAGCGTTGAGGCTCTCGAAAATGTCTGATTGAAATCATGACGCTCAATCAAGACACACTCGTGCCCCTCCCGAGACAGCTTGGCGCAGAACATAAGCCCAACCGGACCAGAGCCAACCACCAGGATTCGCATCAATCAGAAACATGATGCAGGAAATTATCAGCTGCATAACCAATCACATAACGAGCCCCACAACGGGCGAACGCAGCATGGATCTCAGAAAAATAGGCTTGGGGATCCAACAAACCAGTCTTAGCTGCCGCCATCGCCATCGCATACTCACCACTCACGTGATAGACAGCCACCGGACGCCTTGAGCGACGGCAAGCGTCCTGCAGGACATCGAGATAAGGCAACGCTGGTTTCACAATGGCGATCTCCGCTCCTTGCCTGAAGTCTTCATCCATTTGGTGAAGTGCCATCTCTGCATCAGAGAAATCAAACTGATAACTTTTGCGCGCGAACCCCAGCGAGGAGCCGACCGTCGACCGATAAGGTCCATACAACGAAGAGGAAAACTTCGTGCTGTAAGGCATCAATCCACACACTAGATCTCTACGTCTCAAAGCAGCGCCCAAACGGGATGTCTGATCAGGCAATGAAAGACAAGGAGCCACATAATGAGCGCCTGCGTCAGCGAATCGCAAAGCCAGACGAATCGCAGCCTGATAGGAGGCCTCCAGATCGACCAGACCCTCCTTCAAGACAACACTGTGACCAGAATCGAGATAAGGGGATAACCCAACATCAGCAATCAACATGACTTGATCAGGCGCCCATCGTGCACTGGCCTGCTCAAGAAAACGAGCGACGCAAAAATTCGGATCATCAAGCTGATCCAAACCAGAATGATCGTTCACAGCCACAACCAGCCAACGGCTTAAACCTTGCTCGAGCCGCATCTCAACGTGGACCAAGGCAGATTCAACTGAATGAATCAGGTTGTTTTTCAATGCGGATGGCTTGGCCTTCTCCCCAGGACCAATAAATAGACATTCAATGTATTCCATAGGTAATGACAGCAAGACCTCTCTTATCGACGGAACACATCAAGCATCAACCGATCAAAGCCACGGAAGCGATCACCAACAAACCGTTGACTCTCAGACTGAATCACGGACAGCGATGAAAAATGATCACAAAAAGCATGAAGCGCAGCCTCACCTTTCATCCTCGCAATTTGAAGCCCGAGGCATTGGTGCAACCCAGGAGCAAAACTAAGATGTGGATTGGGATGACGATCAATTAAAAATTGGTCAGGATCAGAGAAGGCCTTGGGATCACGGTTAGCAGCACCTACGAGAACGGACAAAGAATCTCCTGCCTTAACCAGCTTCCCACCAATTTCGATATCCTCCAAGGCAACGCTGGCGTTGGTGGCTTGCGCGGGAGCATCCCAACGCAACACCTCTTCCAATGCAGGCACAACAAGCTCTCGATTATCTTGAATTCGAGCAAAAGAATCAGGATTTAACGCCATCACCCAGGCCAATGTGCCGACAAGCAATCGAAGCGTGTAAATACTTGCCGAGTAAAAGTTACTACTGATAATCAACAATAATTGCTCGTCCGAGAGATGCACTCCTTCCTGGGGGTCAGCGATCAAACGACTCAGCAAATCAGACGAAGGTTTTTTCCGCTTTTCATGGATCAGCGGCAAAAAGTATTCTTCATAAAATGCCATCGAGTCATCTCCTCTCTCCATTGTTGATTCTGTTTGCGTAAGCCCTCTAGCACGCACAAATGATCCCACCTTCCGCCCCACCTGTTCTTGCTGATCAGCAGGGACTCCAAGCAACTCGCTAACCACCATCACAGGAAGCAGATCAGCGACCTCATGCACAACATCAAATTGTTTTTGACGCGACAAACTCTCCAAGCGAGAGTCCAGAAATGCCTTCGTAAATCCCTTCAACGAAGGAAAATCAATCCTTCGATAAGCATTGATAACATGGTGGCGCATCCTCGCGTGATCAGTCCCGTCCATATAAGGGAGATCGTTCTTTTGCCGATCAAAAATATGGCCAGCTCCGAAACGAGAAATTAGTTTATCGAGATGCTCCTGGCGACTAAAGCGATGGTCTTTCAACTGCTCAACAGCCTCTTGATAAGCAACAATCACCCACAAATTCGGCCCTTCACACCAATGGATGGCAGATTCTTCCCTTAAAGCTGCATACACCCGATATGGATCATCCAGTCCTGGCAGACAAGGATCTTGCTTGAACCACTGAATCGCTTGACGCAGGTCCACTAAGGCACTTCCTCTTCCTGCACTCAAGCAATGAAGAACAGAGCCTGCAAAATCAGACAAAAAATGACACAAACAACTCTTTCAATAGGCCTTGAAAAGGCATTAAAAGCAAATTAAGCCAAGGGAAGCTCAAGCGCGATGCTGCCTAACGCAGACTTACGGAAGTCATCCAGCAACCGCTGCGCCATCCGTGCGGTGTCCCCGGAGGTATGGCGCTCCGCCACCGCCTCCAGCCAGAAAGCAGGGTCCTGGGTGGCCCCTGCGAAAGGAACGCCGTAGCGACTCTCCAGAAGCTCCAAACTGGCACCCGAAGCCTCCTGAGGCTGCAATCCCTTCAGGAGATTGAGAAAGGCCTGAGCCACCAGTTCACCGTCGTAGGCGGCCTGGCCGATGTCGTCGCACAACGCCAGATGGAGTGCTGCCTGCTGGTCATCCAGCCGCGGCGGCAGCACCCCGGGCGCATCAAGCAGATCAAGATCCTGACCCAGACGCACCCAACGCAACGTGCGCGTGACACCGGCACGCCGGGCACTGGCCACCACCTTCTGTTTGACAAGCCTGTTGATCAAGGCCGATTTGCCCACGTTGGGGAACCCCAGGGTGAGCGCCCGCACGGGACGGGGCCGCATGCCGCGGTTACGCCTCCGCTCATTGAGCTGATCGCCGGCACGGATCGCCGCTTGCTGCACCTGCTTCACACCGGTGCCAGCCTTGGCATCGCACCAAACGGTGCGTTGCCCACGGGCTTTGAACCAGGCCTCCCATGCAACCCGTGCCTCAGACGTGACCATGTCACGACGGTTGATCACCAGCAGATGCTGCTTGCCGTTGATCCAACGGTTGAGGTGAGGGTGCCCCGTCGCCAGGGGAATGCGCGCATCGCGCACTTCAATCACCAGGTCCACCTTGTCGAGATTGCGCTTGAGCTGCTGCTCCGCCTTAGCGATGTGACCCGGATACCACTGGATCGGCGGTGAACTCACGGCACCACCAACACAGGGCACGGGGCCAGCTGAATCACCAGCGACGCCGTGCTGCCACTTTCGGCTTGCAAATTCACACCCCGGGTACCCATCACGATCACATCCACATTCAACTCGTCGGCCACGTCGCAGATCACAAAGGCCGGCTTGCCTTCACGCTCCACCACCTCGCAAGCCACCCCAGCCTGTTCAAAACGATTTCTGGCCTCAGCCAACAAGGTGGCCACCGCCTGATGGTCGTGCATCTCCGGACGCTCGGGCTGCACCACCGACAGCACCACCAGTCGGCTGTTGTGGCTTCGCGCCAGCTCAAGGGCCTTACCGGCAGTCTCCACAGCCTCACGGCTCTGATCGATCGGGAACAGAACGGTTTCAAACATCGCGACGGCCTCCTGCAGACAGCGCTTTATCAGTCATAGCGCCGAGAGCCTGAAACTCGGGTTAACCTCACCCCGTTTTCCTACCGCACGACACAACCCCATGGCGAAGCGTTCCCTGGCAAGCCTTTCCGGCACCGACCTCAGCGGAAAGCGTGTGCTTGTGCGGGTTGATTTCAATGTGCCGCTGGACGATGCCGGTGCGATTACCGATGACACCCGCATCCGCGCTGCGCTCCCCACGATCAACGACCTGATTGGCAAAGGCGCCAAGGTGATCCTGTCGGCTCACTTCGGCCGTCCCAAAGGTCAAGTGAACGACGCCATGCGCCTCACCCCCGTGGCAGCCCGCCTCAGCGAGCTGCTGGGCAAGCCAGTAGCCAAGACTGACAGCTGCATCGGCCCTGACGCTGAAGCCAAGGTTGGCGCCATGGCGAATGGCGATGTGGTGCTGCTGGAGAACGTGCGCTTCTTCGCTGAGGAAGAAAAGAACGAGGCTGGCTTCGCCGAGAAGCTCGCCGGCCTGGCGGAGGTGTACGTCAACGATGCCTTCGGCGCCGCGCACCGCGCCCACGCCTCCACTGAGGGCGTCACCAAGTACCTCAAGCCCGCCGTGGCCGGCTTCCTGATGGAGAAGGAGCTTCAGTACCTGCAGGGTGCCGTGGATGAGCCCAAGCGTCCCCTGGCCGCCATCGTGGGTGGCTCCAAGGTGAGCTCCAAGATCGGCGTGCTCGAAGCCCTGATCGACAAGTGCGACAAGGTGCTGATCGGCGGCGGCATGATCTTTACCTTCTACAAGGCCCGTGGCCTCTCGGTGGGCAAGAGCCTGGTGGAAGAAGACAAGCTTGAACTGGCCAAGGAGCTGGAAGCCAAGGCCAAGGCCAAGGGCGTTGAGCTGCTGCTGCCCACCGACGTGGTGCTGGCCGACAACTTCGCCCCTGATGCCAACAGCCAGGTGGCTGATGTCACCGCCATTCCCGATGGCTGGATGGGTCTGGACATCGGTCCCGATGCCGTGAAGGTGTTCCAGGCCGCACTGGCGGATTGTCAGACCGTGATCTGGAACGGCCCCATGGGTGTGTTCGAATTTGAAAAATTTGCCAACGGCACCAATGCCATCGCCACCACCCTGGCTGAGCTGAGCGGCAAGGGCTGCTGCACGATCATCGGCGGCGGTGACTCCGTAGCTGCTGTGGAGAAGGCCGGTCTGGCCGAGAAGATGTCTCACATCTCCACCGGTGGCGGCGCCAGCCTCGAACTGCTGGAAGGCAAGGTTCTGCCTGGTGTGGCCGCCCTCAACGACGCCGCCTAATCCCGAGCTAGCAGACGGTTTCACCCCCTCCCAAACAAACCCAGGTCAGCCGCTCCCTCGGGGGCGGCTTTTTATTGAGCGGCATCACGGGGATCAAGCCTTAAGCAACAGGCCGAGCGACATCAACCCGGCGGCAGCGATCCAGCTGCCCGCCACACGCACCGCAATGCAAAAACTGGTGCTGCGGGTTGCCGCCACCTGAGCGCTGATCAACACCGACAGCAGCGCCACGGCACTGACCACCCCCAACACATCCAGGGGCAACCCGCTCGACGAGGAGGGCATCGTGAACCCATTGATCAGACCGAAGAGCAATCCTGAGCCAGCCACAGTGAAGGCCAGCACCTGAACAGACAGGCGCAATGACAACGCCACCAGCACACCCACCGAGGTGAACAACACGGTGGAGAGCAACGCCAGCGTGAGATCCAGGCCCCAACGCTGACCCACGGCAAGCCCAATCCACCAACTCAACGGCAGAAGCGTCAGCAGCAGGCGACCTCCCTGGGGGCCCTGTTGACCCGCGAGCAACGCCAGCCCAAGCACGAGCAGCAGATCCGACGGCGTCAGAAACAGGTGAGCGATGCCGTCATAAAAGCCGCCGAATCCGGTCTGCATTAAGTGAGCGAAGAGCAGCGGCATCACGCCCCTCCCACTTGAGCCAAAGACCAAACACCCACCACTGCGATCACGGCACCGACGACCTGAAGCAGGCGATCCCCCCAGGCCAGACGACGGGCTTCACCCAGGCCGATCCCCACCAGATGCAGCAAACCCGTGGCCCCGACAAACGCCAGGCTGAACAGCAGCGCATCGGCACCCTCCGGAAGCTCCACGCCGTGGGCGTAACCGTGAAACAACGCAAACAGGCCCACGAGCACGCCAGCTACCGCGAGCGGCAGGCGTTGCTGCAGCATCACCAACACCCCCAGCACCAGGGCCGACAGGGCAATGCCGGTCTCCACTCCTGGCAACGGCAGATCGAGCAGTCCCATGACGCCACCGAAGGCCATCACCATCGGAAAGGCGACGGGCAGCAGCCAGATCGCCGGCGCTCCCAACACCGCGCCCCAGAGTCCGACGGCCACCATCGCCACCACGTGATCGATGCCGGTCACAGGATGGAGCAGGCCAGCCATCACGCTGCCAGCTCCGCCTTCCGGCACGTGGGCCAAGGCAGCAGACGGGAGCAGTGACAGCAGCAGAGCCAGCAGCAACCAACGCCAACGCATCTCAAACACCTCCTTTGATCAGGGACACCGTGGTCTCGATCGTCCAGTAAGCACCGGCACAACCGATAGTCCAGGCGGGCACGCGCCGGACCCAAACAGGCCAGCGGATCTGCAGCTGTCGGAACGCACGCTCAAGCGCGAGAACCAACACCACAAAAACGTCTTGACCGATCTCGATGCCCACATTGAACAGCAACAGGGCAAGCAGCAGTTCGTGGTGCGGCAAGCCCAGCTCCGCCAGGCCTCGGGCATACCCGAAGCCGTGCAACAACCCGAAACCACAGGCCAGCACCCAAGGATGGCGGAGCGTGAAACTGGTCTGTCCACGCATGAAGCGCACCACTTCCGTACCGATGAACAAAATCGACAAGGCAATGGCCGCATTCAAGGGAGCGGCAGGCACCTGAACGATGCCGACGGCAGACACCGAGAGGGTGATGCTGTTGGCGAGCGTGAACGCCGTGACCGTTTTCAGCAGCATCCAGCCGTCACGAACAATCAGCACAAGACCAAGCAGCAGCAGCAGGTGGTCCACACCCAGCAGGATGTGTTCGATGCCAAGGCGCAGATATGACCAGACCCCTGGCTGCTGATCGGCCTCGGAGGCGGTGGGAATGACCGCTTCGGGCTGCTCCGGCTGGATCAGCAGGGTCTGCAGGGCTTCCGTCCGCCACGGGCGCACCCGCAGCAGCACCTCCGTGCCAGCGGATGCCAATCCATCGACGCTGATCACGCGACCTTCCAAAGGCTCACGGCAGCTGAGCTTGGCCTGATACACAAGGGCCGTTGCCTCCTGGCGGCTGAAGGGTGCACCTTGCAGCGCACAGTCGTCTGGGAAGCGTGGTGCGATCGGCAGCCGTTGCCCCTGCAGCAGCGGCAACTTCCAGAGCACCTGATACGCGCTGGCACCGGTGGCCTGAAGTTCGAGGAACCCAGGGAAGAGGTCATGAGCTGAAACCAACCGCGGCATCAAGAGGGCCGCGACCATCAGCAATGGCAAGAGCACACGACGCACCACGGTCAGAACTGGGGCAAACGCACGCTGTATCGAGCCAGCAGATTGCGGTAAAAGCTCTCTTGATGGTTTTGCCGCTGCACGTCTTGCCAGTCACGCAAGACGCCCTCGCGCACCTGATCCAGAGGCGGAAGCTCACCGGGGGTGATGGACGACACACGGACCAGATGCAGGCCATAGGCTGAGCTGATCGGACCGACCCAGCGGCCCTGAGGCTGTTGCTGCAGAGCGTCGGTGAAGGTAGTGCCGAACTGCGCCAGTAATTCGCTGCGGCGCTCGCCTTGCCAACTCGCTGAGGCCATCGCCAGGGGATCCCCCAAGGAGGACGGATCAGCTGCCGCATCAGCCTGATTGAGCTCAACCACCAACGCCTCGGCATCACGATTCAGCCGCTCACCCCGCCTGGAGGGATCGAGGAACACCTGCTGAAAGCTGAAGCGAGGCTCGCTGCTGAAACGTTCCGGGTGGGCCTCGAGATGCGCCTGCAGTTGCTGATCGCTGGGGGTTGTCAGTGGCTGCTCGCCATGGCTGACAAATTCCATTTTCTGGCGCAAACGGCGACGCACGATCGTGTCGTTGCGATCCAACCCCAGGGCCATTGCCTCACGCACGAACACTTCCGTGCGCACGTGTTCATCGAACAAGCGCTCCAACTCCTGCTGCGAGGGGGGGCGTTGCCAGGTGCGGGCGAACGTCTGCACCATCGCCACCGCCTGGTCGTTGCTGACGACGATCTCCCTGTCCCCCTTGGGAGCCATGGCATCCAAGACTCCCTGCAGGCCAAACAGGCCAGCACCGATGATCAGAAAAGGAACGATCGGTTCCTGAACCAGCGTGCGCAATCGATCAGACCAACCCATCAGGAGGGGTTGTACCAAATCGGGCTGGTGTAAGCCCGCTCCTGACTGGTGTAGGGAGCCGTTGCAGGCATCTCGTCGTACAGGTTGTAGTTCTTGCGGTCATAGGCGAGCCAGGTCGGCGTGGGGATCTCCAGGACACGGACGTAATAGAAGGCCTTTTGCGTGGGGTCAAAAGCTGGATCCTTCCAATACCCGGTCAAGGTGGGAGCGCCAATGGTGTTGGTGTAGGTGGCCTCACGCTCGTTCACGCTCGAGCCAACGGATGGCACCTTGCCATCGGCACGAGGCTTGCGCTGATCCGGATCACTCCAGGAAACATCGAACACCTGTTCTTGGGTTTCACCATCGGCATCCAGCCAACCCTTGACCACCTGAATCCGATCGAGATTGGCGCCATCCGGATCTTTCCGGGCCTGCACCAGCAAGGAGGGAATCTGCCCCTCGCTGGCCGCCATCAGATCGCCACCCATCGGCACACCCTTGGCACAGACCCGCTTGGCCCAGTCCGCCGCCTTGAGCTCATCACCGGTGTAGTCGTAACCGCCGTACACACGTACGGTGAGCCGGGTGCCGCTGGTGCCGAACACCTCCTTACGGTTCATGGCATCCCAGAGCGCCGTGCGGGTGTTGCCCGAAGCCCACACCCCCGCCAAACCGGATGCACCGAGCTGAAGCGCCGTGAGGTCAAGGGACGGATCTTTCGACGACTTGATCAGCACATCCTTCCAGCGTTCAGGGCTGGGCTCAAGCGCCGGGGACTTGCCCCACCAGTTGTCTTCCGCTGTGGAGGGAAGGCTGGAGTGGGAGTCAGTGGAGCCGATCAAACCAAATTTGAACGGGTTCACACCGAGTTGCTGCTCCAGCTGAAGGCCCCGACGCAGAGCGGCACGGGTGTACTCGTAGGGGAGCATGTCCGGCGTCGTGGGCTTGATCCCGCCGAGATTGGAGTTATCAACAATGTTGAACCCGGCGAATTCATCTTCCGGCGAAAGCATCGGATGGGTTTCACCGGTGCCCTTGGCCTGCGTCACCTCCACCAGAGGCTCAAAGCGATGGCGCATGCGGGCGTAGTCGGCATCAATCGGTTCGCCAGTTTTTTGGTGCCGCGGCAGAAACATCGTGCCGCTTGAGAGGTTGCCGTTGTGAGGGATGGCCAACACCCGCCCACCAGTTTTCTCCTCGTAGAAGTTCATGAAGCGCCAGAGATCCTCCACGTTCTCGGAATCGAAATTGGAGAACGGCAGGATCTGATCCGCCAGTGCTTTGTTGTCGCGGAAGACAACCACCCGGTGGAGATTGCCGCCGCCGGGCTGACTCGTCCACTCGTAGCCGATCAGCGCTGTGAACTTGCCGGGATCGTTAAACCGCTCCGCCACCTCGGTGTTGTATTTCCAGACGTTTTGCATGAAGGACTCGTTGGAGATCTTCGCTTCCGATCCCTTGGCCATCTTTTGCACCAGCAGATAGAAAGCCTCGCGGCCCTGGCCAGCTTTGAGCATCTCGTTGAGCTGCTGGCCGAGAGACGACTTGAGCAGTTCAGGGTCGGAGTCCGCCAAGCCCTGAGCAAGGCCGAGGTTTTCGGCATGGTCTGCCACCACAAGAAAGTCGAGCGGTCGCTTTAAAGCCGCCTTCTGACCGGAATTGCTGGTGACCGTCTCACCCTTGGCAAAGCGATAGGCCCCCTCCAGCCCAAGCTTTGTCCCCGCCAGACCGGCGTCAGGCGACAACGCCGTATGCAGGTGGGTGTCACCGAAGTAAGCGCGGTTGCCACTGGCACACTGTGAGTCCTCGATTAACGCCGATGCCGCGGCCTTGGACTCCAGGGGAGTGCCAGGTCCACTGGCGCAAGAGGAAAGCCCGGAGGCCAGAGCCATCACCCCCGTCAGTGCCAGAGCACGAATACGCATTCAGTTGTCTTTGATCTAACCCTCAAGCCTGATCAGGAGCACAAGTCACGGCAACAAGACAACGGCCAATGGCGCCCAAACTCTGCACTCCTGGGATCACCCCCGACATTCCGACGCCGCCTGATGCGTTCCCACCCCGGCGGGTGTTGGCCGGTTCGCCAGGATCTGACTGCAATGGGCGTGAACCATGACCGGATCTGATCTCAAAGCTCCCAGTCGACTCGCCTTTGTGGGCCTGGGCGCCCTTGGCCTACCGATGGCCGCCAACCTGCACCGTGCCGGCTATCACCTGCAAGTGCACACCCGCAGCCGTTTCAGCGAAAATGATTCAAGCCTGCATCAAGGGGACCCAGCCACAGCGACCCTCTGCTGCGCGTCCCCCGCTGATGCTGTTCAGGGCTGCCAGGCGCTCATGCTCTGCGTCAGTGATGACGCCGCCGTGGAGGCTGTGCTCTGGGGCGAAAACGGTGCCGGGCCTGCACTCGTGGAAGGGAGCCTGGTGATCGACTGCTCCACCATCAGCCCTTCCACATCCCAGCGCATGGCACAACGCCTGGCGCACCAAGGCGTGAGCTATCTCGACACCCCCGTCACCGGAGGAACGGAAGGAGCCAAAGCTGGCACACTCACCGTGCTCTGTGGCGGCAGCGACGCCGATCTGGATCGCGCCATGCCAGTACTGGCGACGATCGGTGGCTCGATTCACCACTTCGGCGCTGTTGGCAGCGGCCAACAAGTGAAAGCAGTGAACCAGGTGCTGGTGGCCGGTAGCTATGCCGCCGTGGCAGAAGCCATCGCCCTCGGGCAGCACCTGCAGCTGCCGATGCAGCAAGTGGTGGATGCTCTCCGGAACGGCGCCGCCGGATCCTGGGCGCTCGAGCACCGATCCAACGCCATGCTCAGCGATCACTATCCCCTCGGCTTCAAGCTGGCGCTTCATCACAAGGATCTGGGCATCGCTCTTCACGCCGCAGCCGAGGCAGGTCTGGACCTACCGATCACCCAGGCTGTGCAGGCTCAGGAACAGACCCTGATGGACGCAGGCCTAGGTGACGCTGATGTCTCAGCTCTGCGCAGACATCTGCCCAGGGTGTGATGTCAGGGCTTGAGCTTTCTGCGGTCGTCGACCACTTGCACCCGCTTGCTCACCGTGACAAGGCCATCGGGATGCACCAGCAGAGCAGCCCAGACTTGGGATCCCGGTTGAAAAGGAGCCTGCACAGACTTAAACAAACCGCCGCCACCCAACGGTTCCAACTGGATGTCGGGGCTTTGCTGCTCCAGCGCTTGCTGCGGCGTCATGGAGATCAGTCCTCCGGCCAGCAACGACTTGCCGAGGGGTTGATCCACCACCACATCCACGTCGTAACGGCTGCCGGTGAGCACGGTGTCTGGAATCAGCAGTGAGATCGGCAGTGGCTTGCTGGCACTGGTGAGCACAGATTGATCGCTGAGGATCTCCTGATCGGCGATCAGTCCATTCTCCAAAGCGAGAGCAACCGTTTGTTGGGCCTGAAAGGAATAACTCAGTCCGTCCTGCTGGCGGGTGCCGCTCACGGCAAATTCCACGGTCTGGCGGCCATCGTCTAAAGGCTGGCCTGCCCTGACCGCCCAACGGGTTTCAGGGAACCTGGCACTGAAGCGGCGGAAGCGATCAGCGAGGACTGTTGCCTGCTCTGGAACCATCAACGCCTCCAGTTGCTTGCTGCTGTCGTCGGCATTGAGTGCCAGCTGCAGACGGCTGCTGAGATCGGCTCCCGTCTGAGCCCGCAGCGGCAGCGCAGTGAACAGCGCCGTCCCGCACATCCATGACGCCATTGCGACACGCAGGAACGGGACCATGAAGTTGCCTCTGGAATCCATTTAAGTTAGGCCCCGTTTTTACGATCCGCCCTTCATGCCCCGGCTTCTGATCGCCGCCAGCGGCACCGGCGGACACCTTTTTCCGGCTTTATCGGTTGCGGATGCACTTCCGGACGGCTGGACCGTGCGCTGGCTCGGGGTACCGGATCGGCTCGAAACCACCCTTGTTCCCGAGCGCTACCCGCTCACCACGGTGAAGGCTGGCGGCTTGCAGGGGCGGGGATTGATGAAAGTGATTCAGCTGCTCCGCCTGCTGGCGGCCAGTCGCGACGTTCGCAAGCTGATTCGACGCAACGGCATCGACGTGGTGTTCACAACGGGGGGCTACATCGCCGCCCCTGCCATCCTCGGCGCCCGCTGGAGCGGCGTTCCGGTGGTGCTGCATGAATCCAATGCCATCCCCGGCCGGGTGACCCGGCTGCTGGGACGCGCCTGCACCCAGGTGGCCATCGGTCTGCCGGCCGCCGCCAGGCGCATCCCCGGCTGCGAAGCAATCGTGACGGGAACGCCTGTGCGCAGCAGCTTTCTCCAGACCCAGACACTGCCTGACTGGGTGCCCCAGGGACCGGGTCCGCTGCTGGTGGTGATGGGCGGCAGCCAAGGCGCGCTAGGGCTGAACCGAATGGTGCGCCCCCTGCTGCCCGTGCTGCTGAGCGAAGGCTGCCGGGTGGTGCATCTCACCGGCAGCAACGATCCCGATGTGAACAGCATCGAACATCCCAGGCTCGCCGAACGACCCTTCAGTGATGACATTCCAGCGCTGCTGCAGCATGCCGATCTGGCCATCAGCCGCGCCGGGGCAGGCAGTTTGAGTGAGCTCGCCGTCAGCGGCACACCGAGCGTGCTGGTGCCGTTTCCCCAGGCCGCGGATCGCCATCAGGATGCCAACGCCGCCTGCGCCGCAGCGCTAGGGGCTGCGGTGATCGTGCATCAACACACGCCCACCGACACAGCTCTGCGCCAGACCCTCTGGCGGTTACTCGGACCGAGACTGCGAGGTTGTGATTCAGCCGCTGATCCGCTGGTGTCGATGGCCAAAGCGATGCGCACCCTGGCGGAGGCGGATGCTGATCAGCAGCTGGCCTCGTTGCTGCAGGGGCTGGTGAGGTGACTCACGCCAAGGGCTGATGCCGAAGGGCGCCGCGCAGCGCCTGCAGGATCCGGCGATTGCCGCGGCGATCCTGAAGACCAATCCGCAGCCAGCGCTCCCCCAGGCCCTCGAAGGAACGGCAGTCGCGCAGCAGCACGCCACGCTGGGCCACCTGTTCGCGCAACGCCAGCAACGACGCTTGGCCCTGCGCAAGCAGATAGTTGGCGCTGGAGGGGCGTGGGTTGAGGCCAGAGAGCTGGCGCAGCTGGTGCTGCAACCATGCACCCTCGTTGAGCACCCAATGCTGCACGCGCTGCTGCCAACGGGCTAAGCCTTGTTGGTCGGCCATCACAGCGGTGCCAGCGGCGAGCGCCAAACCATTCACCGGCCAGGGATCGCGCCACTGGCTCCACTGCTGCAACCGCTCAGGCGCAGCGATGGCATAACCCAGTCGCAACCCCGCCACCGCGAACAGCTTGGTGAGGCTGCGGATCACCACCAGGTTGGGGTATTCGGCTACGAGCGGTATCAACGTCTGCCGTTCACCCTCCGGTACCAGGGGCAGGAAAGCTTCATCGCAGATCACCAGGCGATGACGACCCAAGAGCGGCTCCAGGGACGCGCGGCTCCAGAGCTGCCCTGTGGGGTTGTGGGGATTGGTGATCCAAAGCACCTGAGCCTGGGCGTACTGATCCATCAGCACCGGCCAAGGCTCGGCCCCCTGGCTGGACCAGCTCAGGTCCATAGGAAGGCCCTGAACCTCACCACCCCAACAGGCCAGAGCTCGGCGATAGTCAGCAAATCCTGGTTCCAGCAAGCCACTGAGACCACACGCCGCCGCATCACGGGCCGCCCAGGTGAACAGCTCGGCAGCGCCATTGCCAGGCAGCACCGCGTCAGCATCAATCCCATGCCAGGCCGCAATGACCCCTCGCAGCTCGTTCTGGCTGCGGTCTGGATAATCACGCAAGGCACCACCACGGATGCCTCGTTCCAGAGCCCTAAGCAGAAGAGATGGAGGCCGAAACGGAACCAGGGAGGCGCTGGCATCCAGCAATTGCCCGGGCTTCAGGCCCATCCGAGCGGCTTCCTGACTGAGATTGCCGCCATGGGTCGGTGGTCTGGAGCCCAAAGCGACTGCCGAATACACAGATCCATCCTGCCCAGCAAGACTCGACGACGGGTGCAGACACCGATACAACCCGGGAGCTCGCTGAGCCCGCGTGATGCCTCGATCCACCTGCCGACTTCGCTGGGCACCTTGGGGCCTGATGCTGGGCACCGCGCTGGTGGTCCATGCGGAAGCACACGCCAATGAGTCCCTGATCAAAGTGCTGCACGAGCGCAGTTGTGAGGGCTGCCGCCTCGCCGACGCCGATCTCGTGCACGCTGATTTGCGCGACGCCAACCTGCGCGACGCCAAATTGATGCGCGCCAACCTGGGCCAGGCCCAACTGGATGGGGCCGACCTCAGAAATGCAGATCTGAGTTTCACCAGCCTGCGCGGTGCCTCCCTGCGCGGGGCCGACCTCACCGGCAGCCGGCTGTACGGCACGGACTTACGGGATGCCGATCTGGCTGGAGCCAAATTGAGCCCAAACGCGTTGGAAGAGGCCCACTGGCAAGGAGCGCAGGGGATTTCCAACGGTTCTCGCAGCCATGCTGCGCTTCACAACGCCGGTGTGGAAGCCTTCCAAGCTGGTCACTGGTCTGAAGCGGAACAACTGTTCAGCGATGCGATCCGCAGCAATCCTGAGGAACCCTTGAGCTGGGTGGCCCGAGGCATCAGCCGTAGCGAACAAGCCAAAGATGAGCTTGCGGCTACTGATTTTCGCTATTCAGCAGCCCTTTATCAAAGGCTTGGAGCAGGAGCCTGGGCCACCAAGCTGACGTCCGCTGCCGATTCAGTGAGCAAGCGTCGCTTTGAGATCGATGCACCGAACGAAGGGAATGGGATGGGCGGCCAGTTCCTCCAGGGCGCGATGGCCAGCTTGCGCATGCTGGCGCCGATTGCAGCCAAAGCCTTGGTCCCACTAGGACTGGGGTTCTAAAAGCGCCCGCTCAGGAGCCGCTCATGATCTGCCGCGCGGCCGGGAGGCTCGGCCGGTATCCATATCCATAATTACCCCCTTGCGTGTCATCAATGATGCGTGGAGTCACAAGAATGACGAGCTCTCGCTTGGTGCGACTACCACCGGAGCTCCTAAAAAATTGCCCAATGAAAGGGATGTCGCCAAGGATGGGCCACTTGGTCACTGCCTGGACATCTGAATCTTGAATAACGCCGGTCAAAACAAGAGTCTGACCATCACGGACTCGAATCTTGCCGGTATCAAGCTCCCGACTGTTGATAAGACTTATGTTCCCACAATTCTCAATGACTCGTATACCTGTCTCAGCAGAAACCTCCGGGGACAAAGAAAAAGTAACAAAACCATTATCATCTATTCTATCTACTCGCGCGCCAAAAGTAAGGCCGGCATTTTTGAAGACTGGCTCGCAAAAAATATTCGCATTATCATCCTGCCTAACCCGATAAGATGTCACCAATCTCGTCCCAACAGACACAAGCGCCTCATTGGAGCGTGAACGACCAACCTTTCCGTCAGAAGAAATCGACCTATCATCGGACCCAAGACTTTCATCATCCCCTTCTTGAATAATCAACGTGGGACTTGCTAAAACCTTTGTCGAAGATGATTGAATCTGAGCTCTCAGAAAATCAAAAAATTGATTGGCTGGATACTGAAATCGCGTGGGAGACTCAAAAGTAATCTTACCCTCTTCATCAACCTCACTCACACCAGGCTGAAGCGGATTTTGATTGGTTCCAAACCCCGGCCGAAAAGTACCGCCGGGCACAGTTGGTGAACCCGGGAAAGGGAAGGGAGCTTGGGGCTGATCCAAAAAGGCATTCTCTTCCCGCAACGCCCCGGTCCCAGACAAGGGCGTCGTACCTTCCGCTGCACCAAATTGCCCAGGAAGACCACCTTGTGGACTACTAGGTGGCTTGAATGCACCAAAATTTGCAAGCAATTGACCTTGATCGCTGACGATAAAAGCGTTGCCAGAGCGGAAAGCAAAACTATTGGTGATCTGAGAATCATTATCCAAAGCAATATCAAGAATGCGCACGCTTAAAGCCACCTGTCGTTGCCGAAGATCGATTTGCTTGAGATACCCCTCGGCGACAGCAACCAACTGAGAATCACCCACCAAGGTCACCGTCTGCAGCCTTAAATCAATGGTCACCACCAAACCGCGCAAGGGTCCAGACGACGACCCGAAACTCTCGCTCAAGAGGGTTGTGGAGGATTGCTGAGATGTGGAATTACTGAGCTGCGCTGTCCCGACTGAAGCAGGTTCACCTCTCGTTGTCGTGATCGAGTTCGCGCGGTTATACGTGGCACCGAGATTACCCAGATATTGCGCAGCTGATTGAGCTTTTACCTGATTCAACCGAATCACCTTGGAAATCTGCGGCCCAAAAGTTTTAGACGCAGCTGATTTTCCCACCAGCAACGTGCGGCCGTCCAACTTGCCTTGCAAACCTGAAGCCAGCAGCACACCATTCAGGGCACGGGCGTAACTCTCGTTCTGGAACGCCATCGACACCGGGGCTACCGACGACGGCTCCTCTGAACCACTGGCTGCCGAGTTATCCCCCACATACACAAACCCATACCCCCCTAAGCGCGCCAATGCCATCAAGGCATCTTTCGCCGGGGCGTTATTCAAAGTGAGCGTCACCGGCGGTCCACTCACATTCACGAAGCTGCGGTTCTGCAGCACCATCGTGCCCACAGCCATATCGCCCAGCGGTGGGGCAACAGCACGGGGGCGCAGGGGAGGGGCGTAACGCGCCTGGGGCACACTGCCCGGGGTGTTCAGATCCAGGCGCCCCGTCTGCAGGGTGGGCGCTGTGGTCAGACCGTTGAACTGAAGAATCAGATTTCTGCCATCCGCACTCACCACCGGTTCCTGCAGCGTCTGCCCCGGCACCGGCACCACTTCCAATTGGTAGGTCTGCCCCGACCCACTGATCGCCACCTTGGCCAGGCTCGCGCCTGGATCGGCCAGTTGCTGGCCACCATTGCGCACCCCCGGCTGACCCTGGGTCTGTAGACGCCCCTCCCACACCCCGCCGTTGAGGCGCTGCTGCAGCACCGGCTGGGCACCAACACCCTCAACCACCACCTCCACACCGCTTGGGCCACGGCGGATGCGCAACGCCAGGGCACCCTGCGCCTGAACCTGACGGGAGACATTCTTCATCAACCCATCGAGTGCCCCAACATCGGCAGCCGAGAGGCCAGCCATCAACACGAGGGCCGTCAACCGGGAAGGAGAAAATCGCATACCCGGGTTGCAATGCCACACACCATGGGCGGATGGTATCGATCGAATCTCCTGCCAACCAGCCCTCCACAACGAGAACTCACCAGGAGTTCAGGAGGGCGCTGATTTCGCCTTTGGCTCAACCGGTTCAGCAGTTTTGTCGAAGAACGTCAACTTCAGCTTCAGCCGGGTGCGTGGTGGTGCGGCAGGTTGTTGATCGTCTGCATCAGACGCTTGCGAAGCATCGTCAAGCGCTACGAGTTCCAGATCGCTGGGCTGAACCAGCAACTCCAACTGCTCCATCCGCCTCAGGAAGGAGAGCAAGCCGGGATAAGGGCCCTCCGCCTGAAGCAGAACCGCCGTTTTCTGATACCCGAGCTTGGCAAGGGGGTCCTTGGGAGCCGCCTGCTTGTTGCCTTTCCCCTGGGTGTTCCCTGGTGTGGAGGCTTTGTTCGTTGCCTCCGATGGGGCATCCGCAGACACTGCAGCCACAGGCTCATAGAGCGTGATTGCGACGCCGGTGGCAGCCGACTCGCGGCTGAGCTGAGCCAGAAACGTGTCGATCTCTCCCCGACCAGCCACCAGTTCAATGAGCAAGCTCTGCTGCTGCCGCGCTTGTTTCAAATCCACCTGGGTTTTGGTGCGCTGAAGCTTCAGCTGGGGCCGGGACGCCTCTTTGGCCTTCAAGTCGTCCATTCGTTGGCGCTGTTCCTCGATCACCCCCAGCCGCGGCCAAGCCAGCCCGGTCAACAGCGCCCCAGCCAGCACCACCCCGAAGGCCGCAGGCACACCCACCAGGATCCGCCCCCGGCTGAACCGACGGCGCCAGACCGATTGATCCGGGCTGAGATTGGTCACAACGGCACCCCCTGCTGCTCGAGCAGCCGGTAGCGCTCTGCCAGTCCATCGGCCCCCAGAGCCTCCAACTGCTTGATCGACGGTCCCGCTTTGGGATCAAGCCCCCAGTCGAGACTGAAGTTCACCACCGGGGTGTCACCATCATCACGGGTGAGCTTGAGCACCTTCACACCGTCCGGCTTGGAGATGGGCAGGCGCGCCAAGGTGATGGCCAGAGCATTGATGCGCTCCAGAGGCCCCGGAGTAGTTCCCACGGCAGCCTTGCCAGAAATCTTGATCCGGTCGTTTTGAACCGACACGTCCTCCAGCTGGATGCCGGCAGGAGTGACACGCCGCAACTGCTCCAATAAGGGCGATCCTGCGGGGACCGCCACGAGTTGCTCCGCGATCTGAAGCGTGTCTTTTTTCAGAGAGGAGATCTTGCTTTTGTTGCTCTTGATCTGGCCTTCAAGCGAGCGGACCTGAGTTTCAAAAGGCAGCAGCGTCTCCAGCTCTCGCCGCTGACTGGACTCAATCCATCCCAGGGCCACCACAGAAACCAACGCCAAACCAACGGCCGCCCCCCCCAACAACGCACCCCGCAGCAGCAGAGGCCCCTTGGGCATCAACGGTGGGGAGTCCTGGGGGAGACCAAGCTCCAGGCGCCGTTCGCGCAACAGATCTGGCAAACGCTGCTGCTGGAGACTCATGACGGCACCTCCGCTGGCGCCATCAGCGCCAGCCCCACCAGGGAAATTTCGGCATCCCCAAGCAATGGCCCCAGCTTGAGCGAGTCATGGCTGTCTCCCCAGCAGCCTCTCCACGAAGCGTCGGCAGTCACACACCAGCCCGGAAGGGCCATGGCTGCAGGCCCATCAGCACTGGCTTGCTTCATCCAGGCATCGACCAACCCCAGCACTTCCACGCGCAAGGCCGCCAGATCCCTGGCCTCCAGGGCAATATCCAACTCAGGCCATCCACGCTCCAGCAGCAGGAGACGCCAGCTGCCGCCCTGCTCCACCAACCAGATCAAACGTGGCTGCAGGTCTAGGTCTTGCGAACATGCCAGCCCCCTCCAGGCGGCACAAAGCAGCCATTCAGCCCGGCGCACGCTGAGATCGGCCGAGGCCAAGGTGTCCAGCCAGGCCTGCAGCACCAAGCGCTCCATACCCACCACCATCACTGACTCCGTGCTGGCGTCAGGCAGCAGGTCCAGGTAACTCTCCTGCAGCGAAAGAGACCAGCCCAGATCTGGGCCAAGCGCCCGCAGATCATCACCGTTGCTGAGCGTGGCCGCCGCCACTCCCTGAAGCAGCCGCCACTGACAGCACGGCAGGGGCAGTAGCAACTCCACCTCCACCTGGGCTGCCACCAATCCCTGATCCAGCAGCAGATCAGCCAGGGTGTCGCCCAGCACCTCGCGCTGCAAGGGAACCCCTGCGCGTACGAGATCCTGGGGAAGCGGGACGCTGGTGACTTGCTGCTCTCCCTGCAAGCTCCAGGTGAGTGTGAGGGCATCGTCAGATGGAGCCAGCACGACCCGCACGGGATCCAGCAGGGCCTGGACCTGACGCATCCAGCCCTCAAGGGCAGGAAAGCGATCGCTCAGTCCTGCCAGCACTACGTCCCCCCCACTGGCGTCATTAACGATCTGCCGGAAGGGTATCGGCTAGCGCCAAGGGGCGCCGCTCCCCACAGCCTCACTGATGTGGCGGAATCCATGGCGGTCCAGCTGCAGCAGCAGTCCATCCAAAACCCGGGGCACCAGATCGGGGCCTTCATAAATCCAACCCGTGTACAGCTGAACCAGGGACGCACCAGCCGTGATCCGCTCCCAGGCCGCTTCCGGCGTGCTGATTCCGCCCACACCGACCAGGGGAAGCGCGGGTCCAGCGGTGGCGCGTAGCCGCCGCAACACTTCCAAAGCCCGTCGACGCAAGGGATCGCCGCTGAGGCCACCAGCCTCCTCCGCCAAGGAGCGCCCGGTCTGAGCGAGCACACGCTGCTCCAGACCGAGACGATCCAGGCTCGTGTTCACGGCGATCACCCCCGCGAGTCCCTCCTCATAGGCAAGGCGAGCCAGACCATCAATGGCGTCATCCTCCAGATCGGGGGCGATCTTCACAAGCAGGGGCGGGCAGCCGGCCAAACGGCGCAGACGCTCCACCAGGCGCCGTAGTTGCGAGGCGTCCTGCAAATCCCTCAGGCCTGGAGTATTCGGAGAACTGACATTGATCACGGCGTAATCCGCCTGGGGTGCCAGCAGCTCCAACGACGACGCATAGTCATCGGCGGCCTGATCGAGGGGCGTGATTTTGGACTTGCCGAAATTGATCCCCAGCACCGCGGGGCGCTGACCGCGGGCCGGCAGAGCTTGACGCAACAGGGTGCGGCGCAGCACCTCAGCACCACCATTGTTGAATCCCATGCGATTCAAAGCGGCCCGCTCCTGGGCCAGCCGGAACAGCCGCGGCCGCGGATTGCCTGGTTGCCCGTGCCAGGTGACGGTTCCCACTTCTGCAAAGCCAAACCCGAAGCGATCCCACACCCCGGCGGCAACACCGTTCTTGTCGAAACCAGCCGCCAGACCCACTGGATTGCTGAAGCGGCAGCCGAACAGCACCTGTTCCAGGCGCACATCTTTGCGTTGAAGCTCCGTACTGATCCCCTCCAGTACTCCCGAGACCCCTGGCCATCGACGCCTGAGGCTGAGCTGGGCGAGAGCCTGCAGGGCCGCACGACTGAGCTGTTCGGCATCAAGGCCCTCATCGTTGGCAAGCACAGGGCCCAGCCAGCGGCGATAGAAACCTGCGGTGGACAACGCCCCGAACGATGACGACTGGGCCATCTGGTTTCCTGCTTCTATCTCGATCCTGCCTCGGCACGCCGCAAACGCCAGCGATCGCCGTTGATCGGTTCCACCATCCAGTCGCGCCAACGCCACGGCTGCTGGCGTTCCAGCAAATTGGTGAGGGGTTGTTCCACCAACTGAGCGAGCTCGACGGTCGTGAGCGTGAAACCACCGCTGGCCAACCGATCCGCCAGCTCCAGGCGCGTAAGCAACATGCGCAGGGGCTCCGGTGCCGGATCCAGGGATTGGCTCTGGGCAGCAGCACGCAGCGGGGGTCTTCCCCCCTTCGAGTAAGCCACAGCGATGGCATCCACCCGGTCGTTATCGGGATCACCGCTATGTCCCTTCACATACGTGAGCGGCACATCGGGCAGGCGTGCTGCATCCAGGGCCTGCCAAAGGTCTTGGTTGAGCACGGGCTTACCGGCCGCCGTCTTCCAGCCTTTGCGCTTCCATCCGGCCATCCAGGACCCAAGCCCATCGATCAGATATTTGCTGTCGGTCCGCAAGGTGAGATCGGGATGGCGCGGCAGCTCCGCCAAGCGCTCCAGAACAGCGAGGGCGGCCTGCAGCTCCATACGGTTGTTGGTCGTGGCTGGCTCAGCCCCACCAAATTCCTCCACACTGCCGTCTTCGAAACGAATCAACGCACCCCAGCCTCCCGGACCCGGGTTGCCGCTGCAGGCTCCGTCGGTGGCCGCTGCGACAACCCGTCCTCTGCGATCGCCATCAGACATTTGTCACCCCACCCTGTGTTCGGTAGAACACGGTTCTTGAACACCCAGGAGGTCTGGGCTATGAGCCGAACCTACTTCCGCTGGACTGCCATGGCGGCCACCGCCCTGGGGCTGATCGGTCTGGGTGCAGGAGGTCCCGGCTTGACCCGAGCCTTGTTCGACAGCAGCCCCTTGAAGCAGGAGCGCTTCGCGATCCTGGCCCAGGCCGTAGGGAACAGCCGCTGGAAACTACTGGTGCTGGAGCAGATCAAGGCCCGTCCCTTGTGCTGGGAGGAACGCGAGGACGGTCTGATCAAACCCTCCTTGAATGAGTTCAACTTCAGCGGAATCTGCAGCCGCTATCTCGACAGCAACGGTTACTCCTTGCGCACAGGAGGCGCTGATTCCGATAAGCGCTATCGCCTGAAGTTGGAGCAGTCTGGCAACAGACTTGTGCTTGTAGCCCTGGAACCCGATCGTGGCGAGAGCACGATCGTGGCGCGGGCTAATCAGATTCAAAGGGACAAAAACGCATTTGTGAAGTTGACCCTGTCACCAGGGTGGTCTCTGGAGCGTCGGGCCTACAAGGGCCGCACCCTGAGCCACGTTTATTTCGCCAATTCCAAGTCGATGCCGACGCTCATGGCCCAAGGTGGTCGTAGCCCCGTCTTCTCGGCAAGTCTGCCCAGCGCTCCAGGCTTACCTCAAGCAGGAGGCAGGATGCAGGGAGCGCGGGGACCGATCCGGCTGGAGGTGATTCCCTTCCGTCCGTGACGCGAGGACAGTTGAGAGAGCGCCCTCCCCAAGCAAGACAGCGCCAGGATCACTTCTTATGGTCCATAGGTGTGAGGAGTGCTAAGCGCCTCTTCAGGGTCGAAACAAGGACAGACTCCTGCAACGCGTTTCACTTCTGAGCTCTGCCTTCGGCAGGGCTCTTTTTTTGACAACAAAAAAACCGACCCTTGGGTCGGTTGAGTGTGATGGATGGTTGGCATCCCGAAAGACGCCAACCCGAAGAGATCACTTGAGAGTGACCTTTCCGCCCACCTCTTCGATGGCCTTTTTGAGGGCCTCGGCTTCGTCCTTGGACACGCCTTCTTTGATGGCCTTGGGTGCTGCCTCGACCATGGCCTTGGCATCACCAAGACCCAGGCCGGTGGCCTCGCGCACAGCCTTGAGGACCTTGATCTTGGATGAAGCTTCAAAGCTCTCCAACACAACATCAAATTCGGTCTTCTCTTCAGCGGCCTCACCACCGCCAGCAGCAGCGCCAGGAGCCGCCATCACCACACCAGCAGATGCGGCGGCGGACACACCGAAAGCTTCCTCGATCTGCTTGACAAGCTCGGAAGCCTCAAGCAGCGAGAGAGTTTTCAGTGATTCGAGGATTTCGTCGGTTTTTGCAGACATGGATGGGAATCAGCAACAGATCAGAGAAACAGTCGAGTCGAAGACGATCAGCCTTCGCCGGATTCGGCGTGCTGCTTGAGCGCCCGAGCAAGACCGGAGGGAACCTCGTTGATGCCGACAGCCACCTTGGTGGCCACGGCATTGATTGCACCTGCGATCTGCGCCATGAGAGCTTCCTTGGAGGGAAGATCGCCAATGGCTTTGATCTCGTCCTGAGACAGGAGCTTGCCTTCGAAAAGGCCGCCCTTAGTTTCAGATTTTTTGGTGTCCTTCTGGAAAGCCTGAACGGCCTTCACTGCACCGCCCACATCCCCTTTGACAAGGACAAAAGCGTTGGTGCCGGAGAGAAGGGAATCAAGGTTTGACCAAGCACTGTCACCATCAATGGCACGACGCATCAAGGTGTTTTTGGTCACCTTGCACACACCGTTGGCTGCCTGCAGACGGGTCCGCAGATCAGACATTTCCTTGATGGAGAGACCCTGATAATCCAGGACCAGTGCCATTTCGGCCTCACCGAGGAGCTGCTTGAGCTCTTCGACGATCTGTTGCTTGCTCTCCAGAGTGCGGCCCATAGGAATTGGATCGGATCGGGGGAACAAGCTGGGCACGCGGCCGGTCAGTGCTTCCCGGATGGGAAGACGAGGCCGCGTGTCGATCCAATCCCTAAGGGAGCAAAATCGTCGCGTTTGCCTCGGCAGGACTTATGCAATCAGACCTGTTCTTAAGAACCGGATGATGCAACCTGCTGTCTCAGGCCGGGTACGTACCCGTGGACTGGCAAATGCCAGTCCAATAAATTACATCACCGCCTGATCAGGCATCTTTGTTGATGTCTTGGAGTGCCGAAATATCCACTTCGACGGATGGGCCCATCGTGGACGTCACGTAGAGGCTCTTCCAGTAACGCCCCTTGGCCCCACTCGGCTTGTTGCGGTCGATGGTCTCCTGAAGCGTCTTGAGATTGTCGAGCAGGTTGGCCTCTGAAAAACTGGCCTTACCGAAGCGCACATGCACAATCCCTGTGCGATCGGCACGAAATTCCAGCTTGCCGGCCTTGAATTCGTTAATCGCTGATGCAAGGTCTGTGGTGACCGTTCCGGCCTTGGGATTCGGCATCAAACCCCGAGGGCCGAGCACTCGACCCAACTTGGCCACTTTGGGCATCATGTCGGGGGTGGCGATCAGCAGGTCGAAATTCATTTCGCCCTTGCTGATGGTTTCCACCAGGTCCTCATCACCGGCAAGTTCTGCACCGGCAGCCTTGGCTTCTGCAACTTTTTCACCCCTGGTGATCACCGCGATCCGTACGGTCTGACCAGTGCCGTGGGGCAATGCGACCGTGGTGCGCAGCTGCTGGTCGGTGTACTTAGGGTCAATCCCAAGACGAGCGTGCGCTTCAACGGTCTCGTCGAACTTGGCAGTGGCGTTCTCCTTGACCAGCTTGATGGCTTCAAGCGGTTCATAGGCCCGTTCCTCGATCTTGTTGACGAGGCCGGCCAGGCGTTTGGATGTTTTAGGCATGGCAGATATGGGGTGCAGGCGACCGCTGGGTCTCCCCCGAAAAAGGACAGTTGAAGCAGAGAGAACTGGCGCCGTGGGCGTCAGTCGGTGACGGCGACGCCCATGTTGCGGGCAGTGCCTTCAATGATGCGCATGGCCGACTCAACGCTGGTGCAGTTGAGATCGGGCAGTTTGGTTTTGGCAATCTCCTCAAGCTGAGAGCGATTGATGGAGCCGACATTCCCCTTGGCGGACTCACCGGATCCTTTGTCGATCCCGGCGGCTTTGGTGATCAGCACCGACGCGGGAGGCGTCTTGGTGATGAAGGTGAAGCTGCGGTCTTCGAAAACCGAGATCTCCACCGGGATCACAAATCCGGCCTTGTCCTGAGTGCGGGCGTTGTACTCCTTGCAAAACGCCATGATGTTGACCCCGTGCTGACCGAGGGCAGGGCCTACGGGTGGTGCGGGGTTGGCTTTGCCGGCCTGAAGGGCCAGCTTGATGACTGCTGTGACTTTCTTGGCCATCGGCGGACGGAGTTGTACATCTGCGGATCACCTGACCCTCGGGCCAGATGCGGCGGAGCGGAAACCACTCCTAGGGCCGCCCTCCGCAGGGAGACGGCCGCCGCAACGACTCAGTTCTGCTTGCTCACCTGGGAAAACTCAAGCTCCACAGGTGTTTCCCGACCGAAGATCGACAGCAGGGCCTTGAGCTTGCTGCGCTCGCCGGATACTTCAATCACTTCGCCCTGGAAATCCTTGAACGGACCAGCTGTCACCAGGATCTGATCACCCTCGGTGAGATCAACCTTGACCACGGTTTTCTTCTCTGCAGCCCGCTTGAAGATGCGATCCACCTCGGAACGACTGAGGGGTCGAGGCTTGATGTGACCACGGGCCTTGCCAGTGGCACGACGATCTTCCGCACCCACGAAATTGATCACATTCGGGGTACTGCGCACAGCCATCATCGTGTCTTCGTCGAGCACCATGCGCACCAGCACATAGCCAGGGAAGACCTTCTCCTCTGTGGACTGCCTGCTGCCGTCCTTCTTGACCTTCACCGCAGGCGTTTCGGGAATCTCAATTTCCAGAATCCTGTTGCTCACCCCGAGAGTGACGGCCCTCTGCTCCAGCGTGGCTTTCACCTTCTTCTCACAACTGGATGCCACCTGAACTGCGTACCAACGGGCGATACCGGTACGAACGGCAGGAGTCTCAAGAGTTCCTTCCTCGCCATCATTCGGAGCCGGAAGATCCAGTACTTCACTGGTATCCGACTGGCTGAGATCAAGATCAGACACGGGGCAGGATGAGAAGAACAGAACGTCGAAACGGATCGTCGCCGTGGGCCATGAAGCAGCCGATCAACGGAACACCTGAGAGGCAGCCCAGCCGTAAAAACGACTCAGCGCAGCGATGGCCGCCGCTGACAGGCTCACCATCAGAATCACTGCGATCGACTCACTGAACAACTGCTGCCGGCTAGGCCAGACAACAAGCTTCAGCTCCTCGTAGGTCGCAGGAAAAAATCCACCTTTCTTTTCCGGCTGATCAGAGCCGGATGGAACCGGTGACTTGGCTGCTGCAGTGTCCTCGGAGGTTGGCGTTGTCACGGAGTCGCTGGGCACGGTGTCGTTGGGCCAGTGCTGACGCAGGCTCAGACGGCACGTGGCAGTAAACAAAGATCCTACCGGACGCCTTTAAAGCTCATCCCGGCTCGAAACGGAAAGGATCAGCAAGAGAGGTTCCCGCCAGCACATGCACAACTTGCGCACCATTAAAACGGTCCCCTAGCAGTTCCGTCGCAAGGGGATTTTCCAACCGGCGACGGAGCACGCGGCGCAGAGGCCTGGCACCGTATTCAGGCTCGTAGCCGAGGGTCACGAGACCATCGATCACAGCGTCATCCACCTGCAGGTCCAGTCCCTGCTCCCTAAGAAGACTGGATAGATCCGCCAATTGCAGACGCACGATCCGGCTGAGATCCTGCTGATCAAGCGGTCGAAACCGAATCACCTCATCGATGCGGTTGAGAAATTCAGGCCGGAAGTGGCTGCTGAGCGCTTCATCCACCGCTGCATCCAATGACGGGGATGCGTCCTGAGCCTCTGAATCCCGACCCGAGCGCGCAGCCTCGAGGATGGCCCGACTGGCGAGATTGCTGGTCATCACCACCACCGTGTGGCGGAAATCAACGGTCCGTCCCTGGGAATCACTGAGCCGGCCGTCATCCAGCACCTGCAGGAGCACATTGAAGACATCCGGATGGGCCTTCTCCACTTCATCAAGCAGCAGTAAGGCATAAGGGCGACGCCGCACGGCCTCCGTGAGTTGACCACCCTCCTCGTATCCCACATAGCCAGGAGGGGCACCAAGCAAGCGGGCCACGGCGTTGCGCTCCATGAATTCACTCATGTCGAGACGCACCATCGCCTCCTCCTCATCAAAGAGTTGACCCGACAGGGCCTTCGCCAGTTCGGTCTTGCCTACACCGGTCGGACCCAGGAAAAGGAAGGACCCCACCGGCCGGCGCCGATCCTTCATCCCGGCACGAGCCCTGCGGATCGCAGCAGCCACAGCCTGCACCGCCTCCGGTTGCCCGATCACCCGCTCCTGCAGACGCTGATCCAGCTCCAGCAGTTTCTGGCGCTCACCAGCCAGCAGTCGCTGGACCGGGATCCCGGTCCAGCGGGCCACCACATCGGCAATGTCCGCGGCTTCCACCTGTTCCCGCAGCAGGGCGGTGCCGGTGGCCTGAGCATCACTGAGGGACTGCTCGAGGTCATTGCGGCGCTGCTGGAGTCGATGCAGCTGGTCGTATTGAAGACGGGCAGCCTCTTCCAGATCTCCCTGGCGCTCGGCCTCGGCGATGGCATGGCGCAGATCCTCATCTTCTTGCAGCAGCTGGCGCAGCTCTTCCAGCTGCCCCCGTTCGGCCTGCCAACGCTCTCGTAAGCGGGACAAATGCGTTGTGGCCTCAAGTCGTTGACGCTGCAGTTGAACGCGTTCGGCCTCAGGGGCCTGTTCTGCGGCAAGCACCGACAACTCCAGCCGCCGCAGCTCCATCTCGGCGTCCTCCACCACCTGAGGCTTGGAGGTCACATCCATCTTGAGCTGCGCAGCCGCCTCATCGATCAGATCGATCGCCTTGTCGGGCAGACAGCGATCGCTGATGTAACGGTCGGCCAGCCGAGCAGCTGCTGTCACCGCGTCATCCGTGATCGTGACGCCGTGGTGCAGCTCATAGCGCTCCTTCACCCCCCGGAGAATCTCGATGCTGTGATCAATGGAAGGCTCCGCGATGGGCACCTGTTGAAAACGCCTGTTCAATGCAGGGTCTTTCTCAACGGTGCGTCGATAATCCTCAGGGGTCGTGGCGGCAATACAGCGCAGATCACCCCGCGCCAGCGCAGGCTTGAGAAGGCTGCCGGCATCAGCACTGTTGCGGTCACTGTTGACCACCGTGTGCAGTTCATCAATAAACAGCACCACTCCCGCCTCCGGATCACTGACCTCCTGCAACACCTCACGCAGGCGCTCCTCAAATTGACCACGGAACTTGGCACCGGCGATCAGCGCCCCAGAATCGAGGGCCACAAGCCGCAGACCCTGAAGCGATTCAGGCACCTCACCGGCCACCATGCGCTGGGCCAACAATTCGGCAATTGCCGTTTTTCCCACACCCGGAGCACCGATCAGCACAGGGTTGTTCTTGCCGCGCCGAGACAGCACCTTGATCAAGCTGCGGATCTCGGCATCCCGACCCACCACTGGATCCAGCTGGCCTTCGGCAGCTTCCGCTGTGAGATCCCGGCCGAACCGCTCAAGGGCTGTTGCCTCAACGGCAGAGACCGGCTCAGGCATGACTTCGGTCGTCTGGGCAGAAGCTGGCAACGGTGCAGGGGCAGGCGGCGGCACAGGAGGGGAGGGAACCTGAGATGACGACACCTTTGAAGGGGATTGGATCTTCACTGGGCCAGGGTCCGGGGCCCTGCGCAGCTCAACCTCCAGACGATCCGGCGTCAGTCCGAAACGGGAGAAAAGATCTTCACCAATACGCGGATCACGACCGATCGCAATCATCAAGTGGGACAGATCAATTAGGCGAGAGCCCCAAAGCCCCCGCACACGATCCGCTGACTCCAACAACCGTTCGAGATCTTCCCCGATAAACAGATCCTGGCCCCGGGCGGTGGGTTGCTCGGCAAGAAAGGATTCGAGCTGATCAAGAAGACGATCGCAGGGAAGAGAAAGGCCATCCACCTCAGCCTGATAACGAGGATCGACGAACAGCACTTGGAGCAGATGCTCCACATCAAGGTCTCCGTGGCGCCAACGCCTCGCCACATCCTGAGAGCTGAGCAACAGATCCCAGGCCTGATCGCTGAAACGTTCAGGCTCGGCAGTCAGGCTGGCTGGAGGCTGGGGGTTGCCTTCGAATGCAGAAGTCATCAAGCGGTGGCTCAGGCAGACGTGGAACGGGACGACAGCTCAATCAGCTCGATCTTGTATCCATCGGGATCTTCCACGAAGGCGATCACGGTGCTGCCGTGCTTCATCGGGCCTGGTTCGCGAACGACCCGACCACCCTGGCCCGCAATCCCCGCACAGGTTGCCTGGATGTCGTCCACGCCCAAGGCGATATGTCCATAGCCACTGCCGAGGTCATACTCGGCTGTATCCCAATTGTGGGTGAGCTCAAGGACCGTGGACTCCGACTCATCCCCATAACCGACGAAAGCAAGAGTGAAGCGGCCGCCGGGATAGTCCTTGCGCCTCAGCAACCGCATGCCCAAAACGTCGGTATAGAAGGCCAGAGAACGCTCGAGATCGCCCACCCGGAGCATGGTATGCAGCATGCGCATCGACAGGTTCAGCGGCTCCTCACCAGCATGGTGCATTGCCTTGGTTGGCGGAAGCGCGTGCAGGGACGCTTGCCTTTCGTGCCGGAGGGCACAGTTGCAGTGAGCAGGGCGCCCCATAGGATCCCCCCCAGTCTTCGATTCACCGCACGTGTTCGATTCCCTCGACCTCGTCATCGATACCATCGTGGCCCGTGAGGTGCTCGACTCCCGCGGAAACCCAACCGTGGAGGCGGAAGTTCTCCTGGAGGGCGGTGCCAGCGGAAGGGCGATCGTGCCCAGCGGTGCCAGTACAGGGGCCCATGAAGCCCATGAACTGCGCGATGGCGGCGATCGCTACATGGGCAAGGGCGTCATCCAGGCCGTGAACCACATTGAAGAGCGCATCGCTCCGGCGCTCTGCGGCCTATCAGCACTGGACCAGGCCGCCGTGGACGCCGCCATGCTGGAACTTGATGGCAGCGACAACAAGTCGTCCCTGGGTGCCAACGCCATCCTTGCGGTGAGTATGGCCAATGCCCGCGCTGCAGCCAACGGTCTGGGACTGCCCCTCTACCGCTATCTGGGCGGTCCGATGGCCACCCTGCTGCCCGTTCCCTTGATGAACGTGATCAACGGGGGCGCTCACGCAGCCAACAGCCTGGACTTCCAGGAATTCATGCTGGTTCCCCATGGTGCCCCCAGTTTCCGCGAAGCCCTGCGTATGGGAACCGAGGTGTTCCATACCCTCAAGGGACTGCTCAATGACAAGGGAATGAGCACCTCGGTGGGAGATGAAGGCGGTTTTGCTCCAGACCTGGGCAACGTGGAAGCCGGCGAAATCCTGGTCGAGGCCATCGAGAAAGCCGGTTACAAACCTGGAGAACAAATCTCCCTGGCTCTGGATGTGGCCAGCACCGAGTTCTTCGCCGATGGGCGCTACGCCTTTGATGGCGGAAGCTTCAACAGCGAGGAGATGGTGGGTCAGCTGGAGCAGCTTGTTGAAAAGTTCCCGATCGTGTCGATCGAAGATGGCCTTGCTGAAGACGACTGGGAGGGCTGGAAACTGCTCACCGAGCGCCTCGGCGCCAAGGTGCAGTTGGTGGGGGACGATCTGTTCGTGACCAATACCAAACGACTGCAACAGGGCATCGACAGCAGCACCGCCAATTCGATCCTGATCAAAGTGAACCAAATCGGATCACTCACCGAAACCCTGCAAGCGATCGATCTCGCCGGCCGCTCGGGTTACACGAGTGTGATCAGTCATCGCAGTGGCGAAACGGAAGACACCACCATCGCCGATCTGTCTGTTGCCACCCGCGCCGGTCAGATCAAGACGGGCTCCCTCAGCCGCAGTGAGCGAGTGGCCAAATACAACCAGCTCCTGCGCATTGAAGACGAACTGGGCAGTCAGGCCGTGTATGCCGGTGCCGTTGGTCAGGGGCCACGCGGAAAGGCCTGAGTCGCTGATGAAGCCTGTCTTCAGCGCTGGGCTGAGGACAGGCTCTCGAGCCGAGCGTCCTTGCGTAACTTCACCTGAAGTTTCAGCCAACCCATGCCAACGGGAACGGCTGCACCCAGAGGCAGCAATGCCCACAAGGGCCGAGAACTTGCTCCCATCAATGCAGCGGCCACGGCCAACCCTCCAAGCAGAACTGACTGACCAATGGAGTGTTGAGCCGTCACCATGCGACGGAACTGCCTGTCGGACTCCCCCATGCGGATCTGCAGTTGCAGATCGCCCTGCTCCAGACGCTCAAGGCTTTCATCCAGGCGCCGAGGAATCCCCACAGCGCGGGAACTCAACGCCCCCACCTGACGGCCGAGCTCATTGAACAGATCATTGGAACCGGATCCACTGGATGTCATCAGGGGCAGTAGATAGGGCTTGGCAATCCCAACCAAACTAAAGCCGGGATCGAGGCTGCGGCCCACGCCTTCAAACGTGGAGAGTGCGCGCATCACGAAGATCATTTCCACTGGCAACCGGAAAGGTTGGCCATACACCAATTCGTAGAGATCACCGGACAGCTTGTCGATCACGTTGGAGCTGAACGGAGGGGTGAGTGCATCACGCAGCATCAGACGCACCAGGCGACGGACCGGTCCCACATCAACATCTCCGGCGATCACTCCCGCCGCCTGCATCTCCTCCACGAGAGCTGCAGCGTCCCTCGACGCCGCAGCCCGAACCATCGCTCCCAGCCTCTGGCGCAGACGCTCAGACAGTTGGCCCATCATCCCGAAGTCGTAATAGATCAGTGCCCCATCGGCGGCTACGGCGAGATTGCCGGGGTGGGGATCGGCGTGGAAAAAGCCATAGCGCACCAGTTGCTGGAGGTAACTGGCCGCTCCGATCTCCGCGACCTCTCCAGGATCGATTCCGGCCTGAATCAGGGCGGGACGATCATTGACCTTGATTCCAGGTAAGTAATCCAGACAGAGCACTCGGCGTGTGCTCAACTCCCAGATGACCCCTGGAACTCGGATGCGGGGCTCATCGAGAAACTGCTGGCGGAAACGTGCAGCGTGCTGCGCCTCCAGGCGGAAATCCAGCTCTCTCAGAAGAACACGACGGCACTCCTGGGCAATCGCCACCCAATCTCGACCTCGCCCCCACTGGGGATGGCGCTGAAGCACCGCCGCAACCTGCTGCATCACCTCCAGATCGAGACGAAACACCGATTCCAAGCCCGGTCGCTGAATCTTGAGCACCACCTGCCTGCCGCTGCGCAAGCTGGCGCGGTGCACCTGGGCCAGGGAGGCAGCCCCAAGCGGCTCCTCATCAAGGTCGATGATCTCGGCGCAACGGGCACCCAGCTCTTCTTCCAACAAGGACTGTGCCTGGTCAAAAGGGAAAGCCGGAACCTTGTCCTGAAGATCAGCCAGCTCGGCCACCCAACCCGCTGGAAGCACATCCGGGCGGGCCGACAGCAACTGTCCGAGCTTGATGAACGCAGAGCCCAGATCCAGCAGTTCCCTTGTCAGCCAACGAGCCCGTCGCTGCTGACGCTGTTCCCTGCGCTCCGGGGTGATCCCACCGGCATAGGTCCAGCTCTGACCATCCCACCAAAGAAGCGCAAGCAGCTTCACCACAGCACGCCAGATGCGCAAAGCGCGGATGGCGCGACGCCATGGAGCCATTAACGACACCAGACGACTCAAGTGTGCTCCTCCAAGCGGTTGTCGAGATCCGCCACCTTGGCCCTTAAGCGATCAATCCGGTCTTGCAAAGAGTCGTCGGGAGCATCCTCTTCAGGCGAGGGGGCCTGGGATGACGGCGGAGCATTCTCGTTCTGCAAACGCTCGGCCTCAGCCTTCACCTCTTCCTGAAATAAGTCCCATTCCTGGCGGATTCGTTCAGGAGCATCCTGAACCGCAACAGCGACGCCAGCGGCGGCATCCGCCACTCCTTCTCCGACCCGTGCAACCAGTCGGTTGATGGTTGCTCGCAGCAAGGCATCAGGAGGAGTCATCACGATTAGCCGGTGTGCAAACTGTGGCAGATCGAAACGCTATCGGGGAGGTCGATCTAAGGACTGAGTGGGGCCACTGGTGGCGGAGGGAACGCCTGGACATCACTGGTCAACGGTTCCATGAAATCAGGTTCAGCGATGGGCTCCTCAGCGGCATCGATGTTGAGATCAGGGTTGAAGTCAGGAACGTCCAAAGGCGACTCCTCTTCCCTGTCGAAGAACGGTTGAAGATCTGGAGCCAAGGTCGTTTCAGCTGGCTGCTGGAGCTCCTGATCGAGCGCTGGACGTTCCAGGGCAGGGGCTGCAACAGGAGTCGCCGTCCAAGCGGGCTCAGCCAAAACGGGCTCGATCAGAGCAGTCTGCTGCTCGGCGTCCCGACGCTCAGCCTCGGCAGCGATCGCCTCAGCCTCCTCCATGGCCTGCTTGAGCTTGCGCTCTTCAGCTTCAACGGCTTCAAGCGCCGCGACATCTCCCATCAGCGCCTGGTCCTCACCGTGGCGACGCCTCAAAGCCTCGAGCGCCTCACCAGGAAAGGCCTGCTGGCTAAATACTTCCTGCTGGGGCTGCTGCAGGGCGGCTCGCATCAGAACAACGCGTTGGGTAATGCCATATCCCAAAGCAAAACAAGCCCCGGCTACCAAAGGACCAACCCAGAATCTCGGTCGCTTGGGGGGTTGCTGTTCAGAGGTGGAGGAAGCCATCACCGGAACTTATAAGGATCAACACCGCACCAGACGGTGGGTCCCATCCTCGCCCCTGATGGCAAGGGGCGCATCCATGCAGTGCACTCAAGTGGTGTAATCGGCGTTGATGCGCACATGAAGCAGAAAACCAGTCCACAACTGGGATTTGAGGAGCAGACCCCTTTGCACGACTTTTACACTTGGGACTGAGATCCCAGTGGTGACGGTCCCGTTGTGACTTTCTTTGCACCAAAACCCCAGTAATGGCGAGGTTCTCACGGGTGATGGACCGCGTGGACCTACAGGGTGGTCAGCGGAACAACGCGTACATCTACAGAGACCCTCAGAAGGGTGGGAAGTGGCACCTTTACTTCCTGAATCGGGAGACCAACAAAAACCATCGGTTCGTTCTGAAGCGATCTGACGGTGGATACCCCGATCCATCAGCAGCAGGAGAGAACGAAGCACTGGGTCTGGCACAGGAGCGATACATCGACCTCAGAACAAGAACCGACCGAGGGGAAGCGATCAAAGTCCTAACCCTGGGGGAGATGGTGCGACGGTTCCTGGAGAGAGAAGAGAGACGAATCAGCAACAGACCTCACGAGGGCATCACCCCTGCACGATTCCGACTGATCCGTAACCAGTGCTGTGGACAAGCAAGGCAGAAAACTCCCTCGTCCCACAACCCTGAATAACGAATACTCGACTATCAACCGGATGTGGAAGGAGGTGGCACTGACAGAGGGGTTCATCACCCGAGACCAGTCACATGAGATTCCATACGCGAAAAGTCCCAAGGATCAGTCGTGGTCCAGACAAGGGCAAGGAGAGCGATCGAACGCTCACCAGGAACTCTCTTTATGGCGTGAACAAGGGGAAAGGCACCAAACGGTCACCTCGCGCGAAGCAGCAGCAGGTGCATCGGCAGATGTTGTACCTGGCAATGAGGATCTCCATGGAGAGCGGGATCCGTATTGGTTCTCTACGAATAGTTAGGCAGGGACACATCAGCGGAAACAAAACCCTCAGCAAGGAAAACAAGCAGATCTGGTGTCTTGTGGAGGGAACGGCAGAAAACACCAAGACAGGACGTTGGTATCAGTTATCTACACCAATCGCACGACACCTGGAAAAACGAAGAAAACTGACTCACCCCAAGAGCAAACAAGACCTTCTCTTCAGGAATCAAAGCAATAGCAAGGCACTCAGTGATCGAATCTGGAGAGATGATCTTCAGGAAATGCTGGTTGAATCAGGACTAGCCACATGGGCGGGAGGAGATTCGTACGACCTGAGGAAAACAGACATCACATCAGACAAGAACCTGACCTGGCATTCCTTCAGGCACACCTGGGCTTCCTTTGAACTGGCAAGAGAGATTCCGGTCGAGATCGTGAGCAACAATTTCAGTACAAGCATCCAGCACGCGCAAGAGCGGCTGACACATACAACTGGCCGCGAGATTCGAACGTAAACGTTCAAAAGGGAAAATCACCAAAAAAGCTTCTTTTCTAGATCCACTCCAGCAAGTTTGTAGTCGTTACAAGTAATCATATGCACCATCAGCTCATGACCCCTTAGAGCAATGGGAGAAGCAGTAATCCAAGGCTAAACCTTTATACTTTTCTCAGATGCAGAAAAGATAGGTCCAAATACAGCAAAGTTACGGAGACTTTCAAGCCTATAAGAACAAAGAAAGGCTGTTCAAACGTTGACCTCGATTCCTCTTCTTAAGCAGCAAATAAACCGAGACATGACTACACTGAATGAACAACCTTGGATGAGACTTATCCCGCTGGACTGAATCACTAGTAAATTTTAATCGACCTTGGGTCATTGTTCATAGTCCAACCGAAGGCCGCGACTTCTTTACGGCACTCAACTTAGAGCCAAGAGCAGACCATGCAATAATCACCCGTATCCCCCCTCCGAGATCATGGGTGACTGGAAGACGTTTGCAAATAAAACGAAAGAACTCCTTAAGTCCAAAGATATCAATGCGGCAAAAGAAGAAATTGCAATAGGACTAGAGAAGTTCTCCCACCAACCTAATCTCCTCAACATTGCAACTGATGTTTACCGGGCATTAGATGATCACGAAACGTCTCTGAAGTATGCAAAACTTCTGATTATTCATCATCCAAAAAATTGGAATGGTTATGGACGTGCTGCACAGGACCTAGTTGAACTCAGTCGGTTTCCTGAGGCGCAGACAACAATCCAGACAGGCCTAGAGAAACTCCCTAATCAACTCAATCTCCTTAACATTGCAGCTGCTGTTTATCGGGCATCTGGCGATCGCGAGAAGTCTCTTGAGTATGCAGAACTGCTGACTACTCATTATCCTGACCACTGGAATGGATATGGTCGTTCAGCACAGGATCTAGTTGCACTGAAAAGGTTTAATGAAGCACAAGAGAAGATTCAGGCAGGGCTAGAGAAACTCCCTGATCAACTCAATCTCCTAAACATTGCAGCTGATGTTTATCGGGCATCTGGCGACCGCGAGAAGTCTCTTAAGTATGCAGAATTACTAATCCATCATCATCCAACCAAATGGCAAGGATATGCACGCATAGCAACAGATTTAATAGCGCTAAAGCGCTTTGAAGAAGCAAGCCGCAACATCGATCTTGGCATCAAAACAAACAATCACCCAAAATTAGCAACAATTAAAAGCAATTTGCAGAACGACATTAAAAATATAAATCTGCTTTGCGCCATGCCCAGAAACACTTATCCCAAAGAGAGCGATATTTCAAAGGATCCCAAGGAAAAGCATTCAGGCAAGAACGGCCGAGATACTTTTTGTTTTCTCATTCGCTGCACACACTACAAGGATCCACTAGCGCAACAATTGCGCGATGAAATTTCAAAATATGTCTCAAGTGTAAATGTATGGTTTGTGCATGATTCAGACGAGCAAGATAAGACAATTAATTTAATATCTGTTCGAAGGTTCCGGCAATCAGTGGGAATAGACTGGAGCATTATTGGACGCAAAGGATGGCTATTTGGCGACTTTTGCTATTACGCCGCTATTCACTCAGGTCTCAACTTTGATAAATATTACTTAATAGAAGATGATGTGCGCTTCACTGGAGATGCTCTGCCTCGTCTTTTGCTGGAAATAGAAAACGAAGAAATAGATTTTTTATGTGCTAAATACGGCAAAAGAAGCTTTCAATCATGGAATTGGTTACGAAAATACTCTTATTCACATCCCAGCGAAAATGCAGAGGTTGGATGTCTTTTTCCTTTTTCACGAGCGAGCAAGCAATTAATTGAATACTTATTCAACAAACGAATGGATGAATTTCAAAGATTTTACGAGACGCACCAGTTCACAAGCATTGAAGCAAATAAATACTTCTCGAATGACGAAGCATTTACAAGCAATGCAACTCACAACAGCAATCATTTTACAATTAGCAGCATACCCAAATCGTTAACTGATCGCTATTTTTCATTAAATACTATTTCTGATATTGGCGACATTAAAGGTGATCATATAATTCACAGGTATTGCCCCAATCAGAAGGTCTTTACCGCAAAAATAAAAAAGCTGTTTGACGGAAAACTCGTAATAGCAAAAAAGCAAGAAGACTTTAAAATTGAAGATTTTATTTACAATATATGTGTTCAATATGCCAAGCACGTCCCTTTAAGTTCAGACAATATACCACCCATTAGTGAAGTACTGAAGCTATTATACAGCAAACATAGTAATTCAAATTTTGACCTCCTGAGGATTCCAGATTTCCTAGAAATACTCTCAAGTTGCCCAAATATTGGACGCATCAAAACAGGCGAAAAACTTAATGACAGCGAATCTCTTATTTATAACATTCTCAATGCGACCATCCCCCCAAGAGTAGCATCAAACGCTTCAATAAAAAACCTCAATATATCTGCAATTAATAATTTATCTTTGCTTAAAATAATTAATCAAATACATTTGCCTTATAGCTTTGAAGACAAAAAATTACATTACATTGCCACAAATTCGTCGGCAGTGGATTCAGGTTTTCTATACATGAACCAACGGGCAGATGGTAAATTCCTCGTCACCAAGGAACTTGAAAAAATCAAACCCATAAATTTCAACCCTAAACATTTAATACTTGTTTTTAGCCAAGGAAGATGCGGAAGTACATTAATGTCAAATTTGTTAAGGCATTTTGATATCACTTCTATCTCAGAATGCGATGCATTAACTCAAGCGAAGGGGAATGAAACCGCGATTAAACGTATCATAGAATCATTTTATTCGTCTGCTGCGATTGGATCACCTAGAATTGCCTTTAAATTTAGAGCTGGCACTTGTGGTTACATTAAATCATATTTGAAAGTATATCCACATGCACAATTTATATTTATAAAGAGATCTCGTTTGGATTGGGCAAAATCATATTCTTCCAAGTTTAATTGGTCCGCTGAGCAAATGTCGAAAACTTATCTCAACACATTTAGGTGCTCTGAAGTGCTTGCTAAATCAAATTCAAATGTGCTCTTTCTTGATTATGATAGCAATAGTAAATGGCCCAATCAATTGCTAAGCTGCAAAGGCATAATGACCAATCTAGAGTCATATCTTAGCACAAAAAGTAAATTATTGGAAGAGTTTGGCAAGGATTCTCAGACTGGATTTATTGATAATACCAAAAAATCCTTTGATGAATCTGAGGTTATGAAGTTTATGTCAATGAAATTGCCTTCCTATAACTGGTAAATAGTAATCCTCAACTACGCAGGTCTTATCTCCGCTACTTCATAAAAGTAATCAGCTCTGCAGTTTAATGCCAACCGTAAAAATTATTACGTAATGACCTAAGTCAATGCTCCCCTCAACTTTCTACTTAAATCTCTTCTTGTATATCCTCTCTTTTCTTGAATTCGCTCAGCATATCGACCTCAACTTTAATCAAGCGAATTGCAATAGTTACCTGACTGCCTCACTGCGATTGGCCGAGAATTGTTTATAGTAATTGATCATTTTAACCATTTATCTTTTTGTAGATCACCTGAACTGACAGGAAAAGGGATCTGACTTTTGAAAAGTGGCTGATTTCTGTTCCAATAAACAGATTGATATTTCTAGGGTCTGGGTTATCCATTATATTTATAGAGATGAGTTAGATGGAGACATCGCTATTGATTTTCTCTGGAACAATAGATCGCAGTCATGGTCATTCAAAACTAGGGCAAGAATTGATGGTGTCTGTAGTAGGAGTACTCCTTGAAGTGATAAAACACATGGTCGTCCCAGATCCATGGTTTGATAACCACACCCATGTTCTCCTACCCCCTGTAGTGGGCTTGAAGAGTTGCTGGCCCCTTCGAGAGACCATCTGATATGTCAGATTGTCCAGGTACCAGAGGCGGTTCCGATCAAGACCCTGAGCAACGACTTTAGTACGAGCATCCAATACATACAAAAGCGCCACTTCCACTACGACGCAATAAGAGCGACTGATGCATTTAAGACTGGTCGAAGATAATGCATTGGTGAAACTGAGCCAACTAGTTAAAAGACTCACATTCATTTATAAAATATGTCAAAGCAAACCCTAGAACCGCCCCAAACAAACTTACTATTTCAATGCCTAGATATCGTGATCACACTGCAATGCCGATCATCTTTGAGAGGAGATACCAATACTCCTCTGAAGGATGATGAGGGTCAGGAGCAGGCATATGAAATTTTTCGTTAGTAAAAAGACCTAATTCATCTTCAAAATAGGTCGAAGGTGGCTGAGGAAAACCGTTCAACCCATATTCTTTACCTAAAACATCAAGCAGGAAAATTTGCTCTTGCAAGTGATAAACGCCCAGCAAACCATTTAAGGCACGATGGTCACGCCGAGGGGGGATCACAGGGGGGAGCAAAATCACTTCGCTAGAATCACATCCTCGCTTGATAATTTCAAATAATTTTACATCTTGCGATTTAACATTTTTGTAAATCTCGAAGTAAATACTTTTCGTGATGAATTGATTCTTCTTTTTTAACAGGGAGTGAAGCCTTTTATCTGCTTTGACAAAGTCATAGCATAATGTTTTATTTTTTACCTTGAAGAAATGAGGACTTCCATCGCTACAGCCTGCGAACCCCCCCGATCTCCCCCTAAATAACACCTTTCCAAAAATACCTGAAGTCAAAAAGAGAGGATTCAAAAGAAGTATCTTGGAATATATTTTGAGGTCAATTGCATTTAAGTTTAATTCCTCAGAGATAAACCAATTAAATTTTCTCCCCGACCTATCGATACCTTGCTGGAGCTTGATGACTCCATTATCAATCTCCTTAAATAATTCGCCAGTGCTAAACGATGCACCATGAATTCCCGCGACGTGTACAGTTTCATTAAAGGATGCCATATTGGCACACAGCATGCTCTTGAAACCTGCCGTATGCGAAGGTCCAATGACAAGGATTGTCATTTCTGAAATGCCTCCACAAGAGCTTCCTCACATTGAATCTCTTCAAACGTTTTCTGTTTTTGAATTGCCAGAGCAGATTCAAGCTCACTGTCACGAATAGCCGGGTGCTCGGCAAAGAAATGTCTCATCACGATCTCAACAGTTTCTTCCCGAATAGATCTTAGATTATCTGAAAATGCAATTGAATGCATTCTAGGGTTTGTAACTATCTCATAAGAAGGGAAATAATCAATATGCTTCTGCATTGATGATAATTGACCGGCAACGCTTCTAAGTGTCGATTTGGAATATATTGTTGATGTCAGAATATGATTTCCACTAGCAGTGGCAGTTAAAGGCACTGGAGATACCGTCAAAAGACATTTAAATGGCTTACCGCCCCTAATCCTCTTTAAAACAGCCTGGAACATATTGAACTCCTTAAGTATTGATAAATACTGGGCATTCTTAAATTCATAAAGGGTTTCATCAAACTCTCCCACCAATGTACCGGGTGCAGTTGGGTAAACAGTGCCAGACTCCTTGTGCACCCACATCTCAGTAAGTCCAAGCGTAAAAATAAAGACATCAAGCCTTTCAAAAAGTTCTTTTACTCGAGAGATATGATATTGACGATGCTCAATAACCTCTTCAGGAGAACTATGACCCGAAGGTTCAACAGCAGGCCTAAGTGCATCAAAAAAGCGCTCATTTTTTTTCCAAATAAAGTTCTGAGGTTTGAAATCACCTGCCACTTCCTGGGCAAGTTGCAGTAACTGACGGACGGTATAGATATTTCCATATCTCGCAGAATACATTGAGAATCCAAACTTCTGATGCAAGTTCTCTGGCAATCCTGGCGGTGATGGTTCTACATCTAAGACGTTGTATCCATTCTTTTTGAGATGACGGGCAATATGTTGGGCAAAACAAGACCCAGCCGTGGCAATTTCTGCTTTGGGCGGGATTTGGAATTTTTTCTTGTAGATACCTTGTATCGAATATGGATTCTCTTGAGCAACTCCAGTCTTCCAGAATGCATTCTTGGGAAGATCTGAGTATGGATTCTTTCCCATAGGGTCGAGGAGGAGGAGTACGGCTTAAATTCATTAATTATACCTCAACTCCCTTTGGCATCTGGTTGTAAGGTCTAATCTGAACTTTTTGTCCAAACACCTCTTACGCCTCGCATACTTCTTCTGACGTTTCTTAAAAATCCATGCCTGGTTTTTGTCGCTAAAATGATGATATCAATCTATCCACCTCACTATAGTTGTCCTGAAATGATTCAAAGCATGTGATCAAGTCAACCAATATTCTTGGCCGGGATTGTCTGCATATAACACAAGCAATTATACTTTTGTAGAATTGTCTGACTCCTTATCCCAAAGAACAGATTGATCTTGCTTTGATCTAATCTAGAAATGCCTTTGGTAGTAACATCTCTATTCTAAATAGATTCCCAGATCTAAATTCTGATCATCCAAAACTAGAAGAGGCCAGGTGGCATTGATAAGAGTCATAATCCCTTCAATTTATAAAACACATGGTGGTGCCAGACCCATGGTATAATCACCAAACCTTTATTTCCCTCTGAGGTGATCCTGAGGAAGTTCATGGCCTTAAAAAAGCTTTTAGTAAATTAATCAGGTGATCCGAGTATACGAAGTGGTTCAGAGAGTCAGGTGAATTAGCCAAATAAAAATAGACGTAGAATGTCATGATCTTACATTCGTTAGCAATCGCAGAAGACCATCCATTATGCAAAAAACTTCTGAGCCAAATCCTAAGAAGAAAAATACATCATTGATAACAGGAATACCAGGTTGTCGATAGTAACTTCGGTGCCAAGATCTGAGAAGGCCCAAGCAGCTAAATTACCGCATAAATCTTTTGATTAGATTCTTCAAAGACCTGTTCGAAGTTAAAAATTAAGTCCATTCCAAGGATATGCAACTCTCGGCATGATCGAGCGGACATGATGCACATGCAAGATCAGACCGCAACACAGGGAAGCTAGTTGCCATATATTTGCCTCTTTCTCTCCGAGTAATCAAGGAAATTCATTAATTAAGGCATTCCGATTAAAAGATATCACGATTTAAAGTCATGCATGAAGCACATACATAGTTGACAAGACTAGACAACTACTCAATTCAAGTCAATTTTGAACACCAACTCGCCGAAAAGCTAACAGGTAAATTCCTCTCAAAAGCATTGGAATAGATGCACAGAGCTAAGGCTAATGCGAGATTATTGACACCTATTTTTTTTTAAAATCTAGCGCAATAATCCTAGACAAACAAGCTCACAGCTGTCTAAGCCAAACACGAAGGACCTTGCCTATCAGGCCTAAATCTATAATCATTTTCCCACGCAATCAAAACTGGCCAAGGGCTGATCTCTCTTCTCATTTTTCATAAAAAGAGGATTAGTACTGGCACGGAGCTTTAGAGAACGAACCGCTGGCTCAGACGCATACAGCCAATCAATGTCTGGGGTTTTCTCGAGAGGATGCAAAAATAGTGAGATTTACCTTTAATTATTCTCAACATCCTGTTTTTTGTTAAGTCAAAGGGCCGCCACGCCCACCTTTTGATCAATGATAAAAAGCAGATGCAAGTCAGTCCATCTACTACTTGTGACAAGGCCAAAGTGCAATCTAACGAAGTGAGGTCATAAGGGCCAACAGACCTCTTAGGGATATACACCTCAGGGGTCTGTTGTGACTTCTAAACCTACGAGTATGGGCGGCATACGTGAGATGTAAGTTTGCACCTCTTTTGAACCGGCGCATCAAATAATTCCAGTCTGACTGATATGCCTACGTTTCTGATTAAGTTGTGTAATCGGCGTTGATGCGCACATATTGATCCGATAAGTCACACCCCCAGGCCGTTCCTTCACCGGCCCCTGAACCAACGGCAAGCCGAATCTGAACCGAGTCCTCCACCAGGTAACGGCCATACGCCCGCTCACTGAGATAGGCGGATGCGGCGGCACGGTCAAACGCCAGAGGTTGGCCCGCCGCCATGAGCTGATGCGGCCCGATCCAAAGGGCGACGGCATCAGCATCGAACACCACTCCGGACCGGCCGGCTGCTGCAACAATCCGCCCCCAGTTGGGGTCGCGGCCATGAACGGCCGTCTTCACCAATGAGGAGCTGCAGATCGTGCGCGCAATCTTGAGTGCTCCGGCTTCGGTGGACGCTCCCTCCACCTGAACCTCGATCAGACAGGTGGCGCCTTCCCCATCCCGGGCAATCGCTCTGGCGAGATGCTGCGCCACCAGGGTCAGACCTTCCTCGAGCTTGGCGTGACACGACGGCGCCACGGGCTCTCCAGCGGCGAAGGCCAGCACAGTGTCATTGGTACTGGTGTCTCCGTCGACGGTGATGGCGTTGAAGGAGCGTTCAACCGCCCGCCGCACCATGGCTTGCCACTCCGGGGGAGGCACCGCCGCATCGCAACAAATGAACCCGAGCATGGTGGCCATGTCGGGATGGATCATGCCGGAACCTTTGGCCATGCCACCAATCCGCACCGAGCGGCCATCCAGCTCCGCTTCAAAAGCGATCTCTTTCTCCACTAGGTCCGTGGTGAGGATGGCTTTGGCAGCAGCAGCTCCACCCTCAGCATTCAACGCTTCCACTAAAGGGTCCAGACCACCCAGCAACACCTCCATCGGGATCGGCACACCGATCACCCCGGTGGAGCAGATCAGCACAGCCTCACCATTCAGACCCAGGCGGTCCGCCAGCGCCTGGGTGGCGCGCTGGCTGTCGATCAGACCCCGATCGCCCGTACAGGCATTGGCCTGGCCAGAATTGATCAGCACCGCCCTCGCCTGACCGCCCCCTTCACGCAGCCGGTCGTCGCAAAGATCCACACAGGCGGCACGCACCACCGATCGGGTGAAAGCCCCAGCGCAGGCAGCGCCTTCGGGGGCCAGCACCAAGGCGAGATCAGGCTTTGCAGAAGCCTTCAGTCCAGCAGTGATCCCTGAGGCCCTGAATCCCTTTGGCGCAGTAATTCCCCCTGCCACCGGCAACCAGTCGGATGAAACCCTTGGAGCGGCATCAACCACGGATCTACGCGAGACACTGAAGGCATCCTGCCGCCGCACCATGCCCAGCCAACGCCGCATTGGTCTCACCGGCGGCATTGCATCCGGCAAAAGCAGCGTGGGGCGCTGGTTGAGCGACCACGGCATCCCTGTGCTGGATGCCGATCGCTATGCCCGGGATGCTCTGGCCCCGGGCAGTGCAGGCTGCAGGGCTGTCCTGGAGCGTTACGGCACCGCTGTCGCCTCCAATGCGGCCCAAGCCGACAAGGTGGAGCTGAACCGACAGGCTCTCGCCGAGATCGTGTTCTCCGATTCGGTGGAACGTCGATGGCTGGAAGAACTGGTCCATCCCCTGGTCCGGCAGGTTTTCGACGCTGCCTTGCATGAGCTGGAGCGAACGCCGACGGTCGTGCTGATGATTCCTCTGCTCTATGAATCGGGGCTGGAAAACCTCTGCACAGAAGTGTGGGTTGTGTACTGCAGTCCGGAACAGCAACAGCAACGGCTGATCCAGAGGAACGGGCTGTCGGCTCAGCAGGCCGACCAACGCATAGAGGCGCAATGGCCCCTGGCGTGCAAATGCCTGCTGGCGGATCAGATCATCGACAACAGCGGCGAGCCGGATGCCTGGCAAGCCCAGGTTCTGGGCTTGCTGTGAGCAAAATCACACCACCTCGGGATCAAGGACACGGGCTGAAGAACGCGAGCTGAGGACAGTGCATGCATCACCGGGAGCGACAGCAACCTGGCCCTCCTCAAACGCTCAAACCCATGAAATTCGCCCAAGCCGCCATCGCCCTCAGCCTCACTGCCGCAGCAGGCCTCAGCGGCTTCACCGCGCTCACAGCCACTCCGGCTGAAGCCACCACACGCTGTACAGGCGGCACCCTGCTTGGCCGCTACGCCCTGAAATCCAATCTGAACAACAAGTACATCCGTGCCGGCATCGGATCCGATGCCGCGGTCGGTGCCACCAGCAGCCGCATCGGTGGCAACAAAAGCTGGGAAACCTTTGACATCTACGACCTCGGCAATCGCAATGGATTGAATGGTGGAACCTATGCGCTGCGCAGCACGCAGGACCCCAATCGCTGGGTAAGCATTGCCAGTAACAAGGCGCTCCAACTGAAGAGGGGCTGCACCACCAACAGACGCAACCACCTGTTCATGGCCAACAAAGTTGGTAACACCCTGCAGCTGCAATCGCTGTCCAACAGGCAGTGGGTCATTCAACGATCCAACAACATGCTGCAGGCCAATGCACCCACCGCTGGAGGCAATGTGCCCAAGGCATTGCAGTACCGAATGATCCGTGTAAGCGCTGGATCCGGATCCAACAGCACTCCGCCATCCAATCGGTAGCAGGTCAACCTCAATGGCTGGCTCAAAGGCAACAACCAAGGTGTCTATTCCGCTCAGCGCAGCGGCAACAACTTCCAAATGAAAGGCTTCCTCAATAGCAAACCCTTCAACCTGATCACCGGCACCATCCAGGGAAACATCATCAACGCTTCCTGGAAGAACTTCTGCAACAACAGCACCGGCAGCCTCAAGCTCCACATTGATCGCAATCGACTCGTCAAAGTTGGCGGCAACCCTGGCTTCAACACCTCCTGGACACCAACACAAAAGCCCGCATCCATTGGCAGCCGACCAGACTGCAACGATGCGCGCAACCTCAACGGAACCTGGCGTGGCAACAACGGCGGAACGTATGTGGTTCGCCAGACAGGATCAATCGTCTCCTGGAACGGCCGAGGAGGCAATTTCAAAAACATCTTCATCGGTCAGCGCCAAGGCAACACTGTGAGTGGCCTCTGGCAGGACACCGCCAGCAGTCAAACCCAGAATTCCGGTCGTCTCACGTTCAAGGTCGTCAACGGATCAAGGCTGGTCCGAGTTAGCCACACAGGCTCCCTCGGCAACAGCAACTGGACCCGCTGATCAACCCGGCCTGCTCACTTCATCCCGTATCCCAAGCAGCCCCCGCTCTGAGGGGGCTTTCTCATGGTGGAAAGCTCTCCCCGATCTCGTCCTTGATCCGGAGGCTCTGCCCCAGCACCAGAGACAACGTAAACAGGCAACGATGATGCCAATCTCCAACCCTTTCTCCTCATAGGGACCTTTCACCAAGAGCAGAAGCTTTGCTCTTGGTGAGCGGCACATGCTGATCCTCAATCCAGCAGTAGAAGCCAGCACTTATGCATGCTTCGAGCGCAGCACCGTTGAACAAGTCGCCATCAGTGAGATCGAAATCAGCACCCTCACTTCCCTATCAACATCGTCTTCCCAGCCAGCCGCTCAGTGGTGGAACCCCGTCAAAACTGATGGAATCAAGCCCCTTTGAGCTTCTGACTGAGAATCTGATTCGCCAACTTGGGATCGGCCTTGCCTCCGGTTTTCTTCATCAGCTGGCCAACGAAGAAGCCCTGCAGCTTGGTCTTGCCGCCGCGGAACGCCTCCACCTCATCGGGATGGGCCGCAAGTAACTCCTCCACGATGGTGGTGATCGCGGCGGGGTCACTGATCATTCCCAGACCGCGCCCATCCACGATCGCCTTGGGAGAGCCACCCTTCTCCAGCAGTTCGGGCAGGATCTCCTTGGCGATCTTGCCGCTGATCTTTCCACCATCGATCAGCTGCACCATTTCGGCGAGTTGTTCCGGACGGAAGGGAAGTTCGCTGAAGCGAAGACGGTTGCCGTTCACATAGGCAGCGATGTCGCCCGTGATCCAATTGGACGCAAGCTTGGCGTCGGCACCCGCCGCCACCACAGCCTCGAAGTAGTCGGCCATCGCCTTCTCATCGGTGAGCACCCGAGCGTCGTATTGGGACAGCCCAAGGGTTTCGGCATAGCGGTGGCGCTTGGCTGCCGGCAGCTCCGGCAACTCAGCCCGCCAGGACTCCCGCTGATCAGCACTGACCTCGATCGGCCCGAGATCCGGATCTGGGAAATAGCGGTAATCACTGGCCCCCTCCTTGCTGCGCATGCTCTTGGTGAGCTGCTTGCTCTCATCCCAGAGCCGCGTTTCTTGAACGATGGGCTCACCGGTTTCGTAGGCCTTGATCTGGCGCTGGATTTCGTACTCGCAGGCCTTCTGAATGGCCGAGAACGAATTCATGTTCTTGATCTCCACCTTGGTTCCAAAAGGCGCCTCCGGCCCCCGGCGCACGGAGATGTTCACGTCGCAACGCAGGGAGCCCTCCTGCATGTTGCCGTCGCTCACACCGAGATAACGCATGATCCGACGGATCTCCGAGGCGTACTCCGCCGCTTCACGGCCCGTGCGCAGATCCGGCTTGCTCACAATCTCCGCAAGCGCGACACCGGCGCGGTTGTAGTCCACCAACGAATGGGTGGAGCCAGCCAAACGATCACTGCCGGCATGCACAAGCTTGCCGGCGTCCTCCTCCATATGAAGCCGCTCGATCCCGATGGTTTTCAGGTAGGTGTCCTTGCCCTTCTCGGCCACCTCCACTTCGATCCAGCCTTCCTCTGCGATCGGTTCGTCGTACTGGGAGATCTGATAATTCTTGGGAAGGTCAGGGTAGAAATATTGTTTGCGGTCGAACTTGCTGTGCTCGGCAATGTTCAGATTGAGTGCCATCGCCGCCTTGACGGCGTACTCCAGCACCTTCTGATTGAGAACGGGAAGCGTTCCTGGCAGCCCGCACACCACAGGGTCGATGTGCGTGTTGGGGTCATCCCCGAACGCCGTGGATGCAGCCGTGAAAATTTTGCTGTTGGTGCCCAGCTGAACGTGGGTCTCGAGACCGATCACCGCTTCCCAGGCCTGGTCTGTTGCTGCAGGTGCCGCCATCCGCTGTGTGGAACGTTCAGAGCAGAGCAATCCTATGGAAAGACCGCGAACCGCAGCCCCCATCAGCCATGACCGCCTTACGCCCTCCCGCCGCTGACGCCGCGTTGATCCTTGGCGGTGGATTGATGGGCCTGGCCATCGCCCATCAGCTGGCCCGGCGGGACCATCCGGTGTGCGTGATCAGCCGGCGGCGCGGAGAGGCCGCAGGGTTCGTGGCAGCAGGCATGCTGGCTCCCCACGCTGAAGGTCTGAGCGGTGACCAGCTGCGATTCGGTCAACTGAGCCTGGAGCGGGTGCCGAGCTGGGTCGCCCAGATCGAGGCCGACAGCGGCCTGCCCTGCGGACTGCGCTCCACAGGGATTGTGGTGCCCTTCACCAGCAGCGAAGACCGGGATCGCTACCCCACAGCACGCTTTGGAACAGCCCTGAACCGCCGGCAACTGGAGCGGGAAGTACCGGGCATCGCCACAACCTGGCAGGCCGGCCTGCTGTTCGAGCAAGACGGCCAGATCGACAACCGCCGCCAGTTGATGCGCTCCCTGGAAAGCGCCTGCGTGGAACGGGGGGTGCAGTTTCTGGAGGGCGTGGAAGTGCTGGAGCTGCTTCAGAACGGCGACAAACACATTGGGGCACGCATCCGCAACGCTGAAGGAACGATTTCGGAACGTAATAGTGCCATAGCAGTGCTTTGCTCCGGGGCCTGGAGCAGCCGGCTCCTGCCTCAGCTGCCGATTTTCCCGGTGAAAGGGCAGATGCTGTCCCTCCAGGCTCCCCGGGGCGCCCTCAAACGCGTGATCTTCGGACCCGGCACTTACCTGGTGCCGAGGGAAGACGGTCTGGTGGTGGTGGGCGCCACATCGGAGCGGGAGGCCGGTTTCGCAGAGGGCCTCACTCCCCAGGGGCAAAGCATCCTCAAGCAGGGCATTGCCTCCCTGCTTCCGGAAGCCTCGGGCTGGCCCCCGATGGAACGCTGGTGGGGATTCCGGCCCTGCACACCGGATGAGGGGCCATTGCTTGGAAAAGGTCCCCTCCCTGGACTTTGGCTGGCCTGCGGCCATCACCGCAACGGGGTGCTGATGGCTGCGGCCACAGCTGAGGCGATCGCGGACTGCGTGAGCCAAGGCCGTGCCCGCGATGATCTTGACCTCTTGCTGCCCTGTTTCCAATGGCAGCGGTTTGACTCTGGCGTCAGCTGAGTCCACCCACCAGGGGCCACCAGCGGGTGCTGGCGATCACCTGATCCGGGGGCAAACCTTCACAGCGGGCGATCTCGGCATCGATGCTGTCGAGCACGCTCCCATGCAGCAGCTCGCCCATCGCCGCCGACAGCACTGCACTGGATGCCAACGCTGTACGCCCCTCCGCCAAGGACTGGGGTAGACGGGCATGGGCCGCTGTTGTGCCGTCAACGCGCGCAGGATCACCGCGCACCGGCTCCGGCAGGGGCACGGCCTCGCTGAGAGCCGCCATCGCCAACACCTGCAATGATCCAAGCAACAGATAGGGATTGGCCCCCAGATCGGCAACTTTCAGTTCGAGGTGGGCGGGCACTTGATCGACAGAGGTTGGGACCAAACGCAAGGCCGCCTCACGGTTTTCAATTCCCCACACCTGATAAGGCGCCGACCAGGAGCTGGGCGCCAGCCGGGCGTACGAGGCCGAGAGCGGACAGGCGATCGGCAGCAATGCCGGCAGGTGATGCAACACACCGGAAATCAGAGCCGCACCCTCAGGCAACACTCCACCTGGACCATCGCCTCCCTGCAGCACGGGCTGACCATGCCGGCGAAGACTGAAATGCAGATGACCGCCGTTGCCGACCTGATCGCTGGACAACTTAGGCGTGAAACTGCAACGCAGTCCCAGTCGTCGGCTCACGCGCTGAATCACCAAGCGGGCCAGAACCAAACGATCGGCGGCCTCCACAGCCGACGCATGGGCCAGTGACAACTCGAACTGGGAAGCACCGTATTCGGGATGAAACTGCAGCCAGTCCAGCCCGGCAGCATCCAGGCCCTCACAAATCTCAGAGGCATAGTCGAGGCCTTCCACCAAGCGATCAGCCCCATAAGGCCCGCCCGGGAATGCAGGAGAACCCTGGGTTCCCGCATCCCCTGCAAACACCATCCACTCGAGCTCGAAGCCCGCTTGCAGCGTCAGCCCTTTCTGCTGCAGACAGTCCTGTCGCAGCCGGCAAAAACTGCGCTGGTCGGCCTCGTAGACCCGTCCATCACGCCAACGCCGCTCCCCGGGAGCCCAGGCCCAACCGCGATCAGGCTCAAGAGGTGCCAGCGCCTCCACCACAGCATGGAGACGCAGATCTTCATCAGGTCGAGCGAAACGGTGTGAAGGCGAGATGCATCCATCAACCCGAAAGGCATCCGCCACAGGCGAAAATCCCACACCCAGATCGGCTGCTTTGTGGAGATGGCGGCGGGGCACCACCTTCACCAACGGGGCGCCGGCATGATTCACCCAGGTGATCGCCGCACGCTTCAGCCAGGGCTGGAGCTCATGGGAGGGGCTATCGCTCACAAATCTGCTTGCCGAGTCCCCTCATGATGCGCAGCACCCGAGCAGAGGACCCGGCCAGGGTCGATGGATCAGCCCTCGGTGCGCCATCCTTGATCGGAAGGAGTCCAGTCGCTCAGCTCAGACGCCTGGAACCAGAGACCGATCTCGAACTGTGCTGTCTCTGGAGCATCAGACCCGTGAATCACGTTGCGACCAATGTTGATCGCCAGGTCGCCGCGGATGGTGCCGGGTTCTGCCTCGAGAGGCTTGGTGGCACCGATGAGCTTGCGGGCGCTGGCAATCACACCGTCGCCTTCCCACACCATGGCCACCACGGGGCCAGAGGTGATGAAGTCCACCAGGCCGGCGAAAAACGGACGCTCTTTATGAACCCCGTAGTGCTGCTCTGCCAGCTCACGGCTGGGGGTGAGCTGCTTGAGGCCGACAAGCTTGAAACCCTTGCGTTCGAAACGACCGAGGATCTCGCCGATGAGACCGCGCTGAACCCCGTCGGGCTTGATGGCGATGAAGGTGCGTTCCGAGGCCATGGAAAAACTAAAAACCGTCGCCATCGTCCGTGGCTGCCGGCCCGGTTGGCAAGCAAGCAGGCTGCTCCGGGCTGTTGAAGCGATCAACCCTGCCTAGATTCTCGTCACAGATCCTGGAGACCACCGTTTGACGCTGATGGCCCACACCAGCACCGCTGGCCCATGGACCGTTCAGGACGGTGCAGACCTCTACGGACTGGAGCGATGGGGAGCCCCTTACTTCTCAACCAACTCCCGCGGTCACATCACCGTGCAACCCCAGGGCGATCGTGGCGGAAGCATCGATCTGATCGAACTGGTGGAGGGGCTGCAGGCCCGGGATCTCGGCCTGCCCCTGCTGATCCGCTTCGACGACATTCTGGAAGATCGGCTCGAACGGCTGCATGCAGCCTTCGATCGCGCCATTGCCCACTACGGGTATTCAGGCCGCTACCAGGGCGTGTTCCCTGTGAAATGCAATCAGCAGCGGCATGTGGTTGAACGGCTGGTGGACAGCGGCCAGCGCTGGCACTTTGGCCTGGAGGCTGGGAGCAAGGCGGAACTGCTGATCGCCCTCTCGCTGCTGAAAGATCCGGAAGCTCTGCTGATCTGCAACGGCTACAAAGATCAGCGGTACCTGGAAACGGCAATCCTGGCGCGCAAGCTCGGACGTCAGCCGGTGGTGGTGATTGAACAACCGGACGAGGTGGAGCGGATCATTCGAGCGAGCGATCACCTCGGTGCAGCACCGATGATCGGAATCCGTGCACGCCTCTCCACCCGCAGTACGGGCCGTTGGGGCAGCTCCGTGGGAGACCGTGCCAAATTCGGCCTATCCATCCCTGAACTGCTTGACACCACTGCAGCCCTTCGCGATGCAGGCCTTCTGAAAGAGCTTCGCTTGCTGCACTTCCATATCGGCAGTCAGATCAACGACATCGCCGTCCTGAAGGATGCCCTCCAGGAGGCTGGACAGATCTACGGCGAGCTGCACCGGCTGGGGGCACCGATGGGCTTTCTCGACGTGGGCGGTGGCCTGGGGATCGACTACGACGGCAGCCGCAGCGCCACCGCGGCTTCAACCAATTACTCCCTGCAGAACTACGCCAACGACGTGGTGGCCACTGTGAAGGAATGCTGTGAACCCAGCGGTGTTCCCGTGCCCACGCTCGTGAGCGAGAGCGGTCGTGCCCTGGCCAGCCACTTCAGCGTGCTGGTGTTCGACATCCTCGGCACCGGTGCGGCACCGGATGAGTGTCCGGAACGGATGGACGACGATCCATTGATCCTGCGCAACCTGCATGAAACTTTTGATGGCATCACCACAGCCAACCTGCAGGAAGCCTGGAACGACGTTCTGAAGTTCAAAGATGATGCGCTCAGTGCTTTCCGCCTCGGATACCTAAGCCTTCCGGAGCGGGCACGGGCTGAACAGTTGGCCTGGGCCTGTGCGCGGCGCATCAATCACCTGCTGCCCGCCGATGACAGCAGCCCCGATGAACTGCGCAATCTTCGCGCCAGCCTGGCCAGCACGTATTACGGCAATTTTTCGGTGTTTCGATCAGCTCCCGACACCTGGGCGATCGATCAACTCTTTCCAGTGATGCCCATCCATCGACTCGATGAAGAGCCCGACCAGCTCGGGAGCATTGCCGACCTCACCTGTGACTCCGATGGCAAGCTGGCACGCTTCATCCAGGGTGGGCAGAGCAAACCCCTGCTGGAACTGCACAGTCCTCAGCCGAATCAGCCTTACCTGATCGGTTTGTTTCTGGCCGGTGCCTACCAAGAAGTGATGGGCAACCTGCACAACCTGTTCGGCAGCACCAACGCCGTGCATATCCGCCTGGCCCCTGGCGGTGGTTACCTGCTGGACCACGTGGTGCGCGGAGACACCAACTCCGATGTGTTGGAAGCGATGGAACACGACCCTGATCTGATGCTCGAACGCCTCCGCCTGGCCAGCGAGGAGGCCATCCGAGATCGACGACTGTCGGTCAACGACGCCAGGCTATTGATCAGCCACGTGGCCAGCAGCCTCCAACAGGCCACTTATCTCCAGGCCTGATCTGTGCACATCAGATTGCAGGAACGCCTCCAGAGCCTGAAACTGCTGGCCGGGCTCGCCTTTTTCCTGAAGAATCCAGGGTCACTGGACAGCGTGTTCGCCGTCGGCAACAGCGTGAAGGATGGTCCTCTCGGCGATCAGATGATGCGCCATCTGTTGAAGGATCCTCAATTCAAGGGTCTGGTGAAGGAACGCTGGAGACCGCAGCCGATTGACCTCAGCGCCCTCAAGACCCTTCCGGAGGGCAGCCTTGGGCGTTGCTATGCCAACCAGCTGATCAGTCAGGGCATCACCCCAGACACGTTGATTGACCCATCCCCGGTTGACAGTGACAAGGACTTCATCGTGCATCGACTGAAAGAGACTCACGACATCACACACGTCTTGACTGGATTCGGCATCGATGGTGCCAGTGAACTGGGGCTCCAGGGGTTCAACCTTGCGCAGAATCGGTCGCCGCTGGCCGTGATGCTGATCTTCGGCGGGATGCTCTCAGCCCTTCAGAACGACGAACCTCTGACGCCAATGCTGCGAGCTCTGGCACAGGGGTTTCAGATGGGCCTGGATGCGGAACTGGTGATTTCCAGAAAACTCGAAGATGGCTGGAATCGGCCGTTGGCCGACTGGCAACGTGACCTGAATCTGCCCATCACCATCGTCTGACGCGATTCAACATTTCCCAAGCAGAATGTATCGCCGATCGACAAGCAACTCTGGGATCAGCATTCATACCAAAAACAGCACTGTCTGATCACCAACAGTTCGTTAGATTGACCACTACATCGCGCTTCGCAATCACGTCCGCAAGCGTAGTGAAAAACGATTTCAGACACAAACAATATCGAATGCCAGCAAGGCCTCAGCCATTGTCGGGAAATCACGCATATCTGCAACAGCACGGTAATTGTTCAGATCCAGCCTAAGCCCTTCTGCTTATTATGCCGACGCTGCTGCAGGATCTCATTCGGTGGTGTCACCAAACGCTTAACGCAAATAGACCCCAAACCAATCGCACTGGCGCCACAAGAAAGTCGAACTAATTGGGGCCACTGTCTTCTCAAAGCAACCAGTTGCTCAGCATCAGAACGCTCTAGATTGCACAGAATTGACTTCCGATGCATCAACACAAATTCATTATTTATAGAAAAGAAAAATCAAAATTGCACACAAAAACCAATGGACAAGCACACCTTTAAATAGATCCGCAAAGACACCTCAGCTCAGGCAACAACACGTCCTCCTTCCCACACAAGGAGGACTTTTTTATTGCCTTACAACCTGTGACCAACATCACTCATCAACACAACTCAAATCACAGGAATACACATCTAAAACAAACACACTGAAAACATCAGGACAACGAGCCCTGATGACTTTCTCCTCACAACAGCTCCATCATGATTAAATCAATCGCTCTCGCCGTCGCTCTCTCCACCCTCGGACTCGCCGGCTCACCCATGGCAGGCCTCGCACAAAATGCTGGCAGTGGATGCTCTGGTACAGGCACCATCTGCGGTCACGGAAACTCCGTCGGTGGCATCAACTCTGGAAACACATACAACTCTGGAAACACCGTTGGCTCCTACAACGGCTCTGCCGTCGGTTCCTACAATCAAGACAATCGCCGCTACGACAACCGCCGCTACAACAACGCCTTCAACCAGAATCAACGCTACAACCGCCACACCAACAACCAACGCTGGAACAATCAGCGCTACAGCAATCAGCACACCAACAACCAGCGCTGGAACAACCAGAGAACCAATAACGTCAGAACCAATGTCCGCAGCGAAGTTGGACTCTGGTAATCCTTACCAACTCTCAATCCATACACTTCAAAAGGGGGGCCTTGCCCCCCTTTTTGCTTGAAACATCCATACGGGGCTCACCTCCTCACTCCCACAGGTGCATTCACTTTTGACAGGGAGAAACTGACGCTCCAAGACCAAGACGACCGCAAAATACAAGCCGAAACAGCACACGCAACTTGCCGCTCACAACCCCTGTGATCGATCTCACAAATCGCTGAGATCATGCTCATCACCCCCAACCTTCAAACCAGAGATGGTGTGAACACAGCCAAACCAATGGCCCCTCACACACCTCTCCACCATGCACGCTTCACTCAAAGTTCTCTCTGCCATCACACTCGCAGGCTCCTCTCTCTTCAGTGCAACAGCTGCTTCCGCACAAACCGCCCCGATGGCCTTCGAATGCTTCGATCGCAGCTCTGGAGCGCTCGTTGCTCGCAGCGCTGCAGACATCACCACTCCAGCACTGAGCTGCCTGCCCATTCCCGATCAGGCCTTCTACCCCGACTCAGATCCGGCCATGGACGACATGGATCACATCGACGGCGGGGCCCATGCAGAAGCCAACGTCGAGGTTCATCCTCCGCATCAAGGGGGAACCGACATCGGGGGAATCATCCTCGGCGCTGCCGTCCAGGAGGGATTCCGAGCTCTGTTTGGAACCTATGACCGCGGCACAATCAACACCAATCACACAGAAATCCACAACGGTGATCGCTGTGATGGCATGGGCACCATCTGCGGAGACGGCAATGGCGTCGGCGACATTGGCTCCGGCAATGCATCCAATTCAGGCAACACCTCCAATTCGGGCAATACTTCCAGCTCCACAAACGTTGTCGAACACAACAACACCGGGATGACCGTCTTCCCCGCAATCAAAAATATTCGGCCAAGGCCAGCAAGACCAAGCCTGAACCCAGCAACCATCAACGCTCTACGCAATCTCAAGACCAAACCCACCATTCAAACCAGAAAAACAAAGACCAAAGCCACCATCTCACCCAAACTGATCAAGCCAATTCTCACCAAACGATCCACACAAAAAACTAAAGCCAAAACTGCAAATATCATCAACACCAGGCGGATCATGCAACCCATCAAGCACACCTTTAAATAGATCCGCAAAGACACCTCAGCTCAGGCAACAACACGTCCTCCTTCCCACAAAAGGAGGACTTTTTTATTGCCTTACAACCTGTGACCAACATCACTCATCAACACAACTCAAATCACAGGAATACACATCTAAAACAAACACACTGAAAACATCAGGACAACGAGCCCTGATGACTTTCTCCTCACAACAGCTCCATCATGATTAAATCAATCGCTCTCGCCGTCGCTCTCTCCACCCTCGGACTCGCCGGCTCACCCATGGCAGGCCTCGCACAAAATGCTGGCAGTGGATGCTCTGGTACAGGCACCATCTGCGGTCACGGAAACTCCGTCGGTGGCATCAACTCTGGAAACACATACAACTCTGGAAACACCGTTGGCTCCTACAACGGCTCTGCCGTCGGTTCCTACAATCAAGACAATCGCCGCTACGACAACCGCCGCTACAACAACGCCTTCAACCAGAATCAACGCTACAACCGCCACACCAACAACCAACGCTGGAACAATCAGCGCTACAGCAATCAGCACACCAACAACCAGCGCTGGAACAACCAGAGAACCAATAACGTCAGAACCAATGTCCGCAGCGAAGTTGGACTCTGGTAATCCTTACCAACTCTCAATCCATACACTTCAAAAGGGGGGCCTTGCCCCCCTTTTTGCTTGAAACATCCATACGGGGCTCACCTCCTCACTCCCACAGGTGCATTCACTTTTGACAGGGAGAAACTGACGCTCCAAGACCAAGACGACCGCAAAATACAAGCCGAAACAGCACACGCAACTTGCCGCTCACAACCCCTGTGATCGATCTCACAAATCGCTGAGATCATGCTCATCACCCCCAACCTTCAAACCAGAGATGGTGTGAACACAGCCAAACCAATGGCCCCTCACACACCTCTCCACCATGCACGCTTCACTCAAAGTTCTCTCTGCCATCACACTCGCAGGCTCCTCTCTCTTCAGTGCAACAGCTGCTTCCGCACAAACCGCCCCGATGGCCTTCGAATGCTTCGATCGCAGCTCTGGAGCGCTCGTTGCTCGCAGCGCTGCAGACATCACCACTCCAGCACTGAGCTGCCTGCCCATTCCCGATCAGGCCTTCTACCCCGACTCAGATCCGGCCATGGACGACATGGATCACATCGACGGCGGGGCCCATGCAGAAGCCAACGTCGAGGTTCATCCTCCGCATCAAGGGGGAACCGACATCGGGGGAATCATCCTCGGCGCTGCCGTCCAGGAGGGATTCCGAGCTCTGTTTGGAACCTATGACCGCGGCACAATCAACACCAATCACACAGAAATCCACAACGGTGATCGCTGTGATGGCATGGGCACCATCTGCGGAGACGGCAATGGCGTCGGCGACATTGGCTCCGGCAATGCATCCAATTCAGGCAACACCTCCAATTCGGGCAATACTTCCAGCTCCACAAACGTTGTCGAACACAACAACACCGGGATGACCGTCTTCCCCGCAATCAAAAATATTCGGCCAAGGCCAGCAAGACCAAGCCTGAACCCAGCAACCATCAACGCTCTACGCAATCTCAAGACCAAACCCACCATTCAAACCAGAAAAACAAAGACCAAAGCCACCATCTCACCCAAACTGATCAAGCCAATTCTCACCAAACGATCCACACAAAAAACTAAAGCCAAAACTGCAAATATCATCAACACCAGGCGGATCATGCAACCCATCAAGCACACCTTTAAATAGATCCGCAAAGACACCTCAGCTCAGGCAACAACACGTCCTCCTTCCCACAAAAGGAGGACTTTTTTATTGCCTTACAACCTGTGACCAACATCACTCATCAACACAACTCAAATCACAGGAATACACATCTAAAACAAACACACTGAAAACATCAGGACAACGAGCCCTGATGACTTTCTCCTCACAACAGCTCCATCATGATTAAATCAATCGCTCTCGCCGTCGCTCTCTCCACCCTCGGACTCGCCGGCTCACCCATGGCAGGCCTCGCACAAAATGCTGGCAGTGGATGCTCTGGTACAGGCACCATCTGCGGTCACGGAAACTCCGTCGGTGGCATCAACTCTGGAAACACATACAACTCTGGAAACACCGTTGGCTCCTACAACGGCTCTGCCGTCGGTTCCTACAATCAAGACAATCGCCGCTACGACAACCGCCGCTACAACAACGCCTTCAACCAGAATCAACGCTACAACCGCCACACCAACAACCAACGCTGGAACAATCAGCGCTACAGCAATCAGCACACCAACAACCAGCGCTGGAACAACCAGAGAACCAATAACGTCAGAACCAATGTCCGCAGCGAAGTTGGACTCTGGTAATCCTTACCAACTCTCAATCCATACACTTCAAAAGGGGGGCCTTGCCCCCCTTTTTGCTTGAAACATCCTCACTTTCCTCTCACATTCTGATCCACACATTGGCAATCGCCTGCATCATCCACTCGGTCGTGATATCGAGGAACTGGTCTGCGCTTTGACACTGGTCGAGCTGAGGCCCGCCATTGAAGGCCTGTCTCGACATTGAACACTTCATATGAGCTGCAACAGAGCACCTACCTACAGGCCTGAAGCTCTCATCCAGGCAGCAATCCACGTTTAATCAATGGCTGCAGATCAGCGATACGAAGCCGCCCATCCGCTTCAACCACAGTGCCACGATTGCGCAGCTTGCTCAGAGTGCGGGAGGCCGTTTCCCTGGCCAGTCCAGCCAGCAGAGCAATCTCCCGTTGGGCCAGTGGCGGGATCTCACCTTGCGGGTCCTGCCCAGCCGAACTTTTGCGGGCGAGATAAGCCAGGGCATCAAGCAGGCGGGTGGTGGCATCTGCACTTTGAAGCGCAAAGCGCTGATTGAGATCACGCAGACGAGACGCCTCTAATCGTGCCAATGCGAGAGCAAACGAGGCCTGCTGTCCGAGCAGAGACGCAAAAGGCGCCGACCGCATCTTGAGCAAATGCAACGGCGTGAGCGACACCACATCGGCCGAACGCGAAGCTCCATCGAGAGCGGCCATTTCGCCGAACACATCGCCTGGACCTAGAAGCGACATGATCACTTCATCACCATCGGCGGTGTAGGTGCGCACCTTGGCCACCCCGTCACGAATCAAGAACAACGACTCACCCCAGTCCTGTTCCATCACGATCACCTGATCCACCTGGTGGCTGGTCTCCCGATGCCGATCCAGCAGGAGAATGCACTGTTCTTCGACCAGCTCAGCGAACAGGGGCATGGCCCCGAGATCCTCAGGCGTGAGCGCGGACATAATTCAGAGCAGAATGACCAAAGAGGCCCAGACCAGCTTGCAGGCGAAATGCAGAGCCTGGTCGCAGGCAAGAGAGAAGCGAAGACAGGACTTCAGCCAATCAATGATGGCGTGCAAAATCAGCTCAGCCAGTCCCAGCAAAGGAATGCCTGTGATCAGGGCAACGGCCAAGCCATGGGTAGCGGAATGAGCAATCAGCCACCAGCGCCAATTGAGGGTGACGTCGTTCCCCGGCACTTTCTCGAGCGCCATCCGATCAGACTGAAGAGTGAAATCGCAAACGAGGTGCGCCAGCACCAGCGAGATCAATAGATCTGTAAGGGTGATTGCTGCCAAGCAACGTCGATTCGTAACGCTACGGCAATAGGCGCGATGCCTGATCAGCCAAAAGCGGCCAGCATGCCGGGAACGGCTCCACCGCCACGCATGGAGAGCGAGAACCGACAGCTCAGCCTGATGCGTGATCGCCTGCGGATGCTTCTTGGTACCCATCTCGCCACGCTCAACCATCAAACACTCGTGGCAGCGGTGGGCGATGTGGTGATCAAACAGGACGCTCCGGCCGAACGGGTGCTGCTGGTGCAAACCGGGGAATTGCAAGTTGAGCGCTGCGAAGCAGGTGGCACGCCTCAGGTGATCGCACGCGTCGGTCCCGATGAGTTGGTGGGTGAAATGGCGTTGATCGGCGATCAACAACACAGCGCGACCGTCACGGTGAGTCGCGGTCCGGCCGAGATCCTGGTGGTGCAGTCAAATGATCTGCTGCAGGCTGCGATCTACGACAGTGACCTGGTCATGGAACTGCTGGCCCTAAGCAGCAGCCGCTGCCGTCAAACAAACAGGCACCTGACCTTGATCCTGGAAGCTCTGGAGGCTTTGGATCAACAGCATTCCTCCGCCCTGGAACGCTGCTGCAATGAACTAGAGCGCGGCTGTAATCCAGCCCTCTTCAGCGCAGCACGACGGTTGAAAGGACTAGCGAAGGCATCGGAAACGCCGTGAAAGGGCCACGCCATCTCCGTTGGATTCGCCGTCATGGCGCGACGCTGCTGCTCAGTGGATTGGTCGCGACTGCCGGAGGGTTCGGCCGGGATTGGTTGAGCCGCATAGACCTGCGCTTTGCCGGCTGGGTGCAGGAGACCCGTGGCCCTCGGAGCGCACCAAACGATGTGGTGATCGTGGCCATCGATGACTTCAGCCTCCAGCAAGCGGCCAACGCCGACCTCAGCGAAGACCCTTTACTTCAACGCCTGAACCAATGGCCCTGGCCCAGAAGCGTGCACGCGAGGGTGCTGAACCGTCTGTTCGAAGCGGGTGCCTCCACAGTTGGCTTTGATCTTCTGTTCGAAGCACCCAGCAGCCATGGGACGGCCGACGATGCAGCGTTTGCCACGGCCTTACGGCGCCATCGCGATCGGGTGGTCCTGGGCGTGCAAGTGCTGAGCAGCCGCGGCCCCGTGGCAGGCATGTCCATGTTGGATCTCACGCCGAGCCTTCAATCAGCGAGCAAGCCACTGAATCGAGGCCTGCTCAATGGATCTCCTGATGGGGACGGAGTGATCAGGAAGCGACCTGGACACAGCGCTGTGGAGATGCGCCAGCACTTGGGTTCAGCCGTACCGGACGGGCTCGCGGTGGCGTTGCTCAAGCAGCGGGACGCCGAGGTCGACCTCAAGGCCAGGCCATCCGACCTGTTGGATCCCTACGGACCTCCTGGAACGATTCCAACACTCTCGATCTGGGAAATTCTCGACGCGAACGCCTTCACCGCGATCAAGAGCAGTGGCCTGATCACCGATGCCACGGTTCTCGTGGGACCGACGGCAGCTGTGTTTCAAGACCTCCATCCAGCCGTCTTCTCAGGTGCACAAGGCATGCCTGGCGTGGAATTGCATGCCACGGAAGTCGCCAACCGCCTTGAAGATCGATCTCTTCGCTGGGTGCCTGCGCCACCGGGCTGGAATTTATTGGTGGCGATGATTGTGCTCTTTGCAGGCATTGCAGCATCACGCCTGGAACGCCCCCTCCCTCGCCTTGGATTGCTCTTGGCAGCCTCGGGGATCCTCGTCATGGCGGGCGCAGGGCTGATCGTGTGGGGTGGTTTGTTGCTTCCTGTTCTGGGTCCCGCAGGCAGCTTGGCGCTGACAGGCATTGTCTCCAGCACCGACGCGACAGTTCGTCTGCAGTGGCAACGACGAAGGCTGCGACGAACACTGGGTCGTTATCTCTCTCCCGCAGTCGCCGCAGAGATCGCCGATCAGCCCGAGGAGGCGGATCAACTGTTAGGCGGGAAATTAATGGATGTGGTGATCCTGATGAGCGACATCCGTGGATTCACGGCGTTCACCCAGGCGATGACCGAACAGGGCAAGGTGAAACAGCTTGTCGATCGTCTTAATACCTATTTCAGCGAGGTTGTGGATGCTGTGCACTCAGAAGAAGGCACAGTCGACAAATTCATCGGAGATGCGGTGCTCGCCGTGTTTGGAGCACCACTGCAAAAAACGCGCCGCTCGAACGTGCTGGCTGCAGTCAAAACAGCGATCGCACTGCAGGAAAGACTCGCTGATCTCAATCGTGCCTGGATTGCTGAAGGGCAACAACCCTGGAATCAGGTTGTGGTCCTCAGCTACGGCTGGGTTGTGAGTGGCAACATCGGCTGCGCCAGTCGTATGGACTACACCGTGATCGGCGATGCAGTCAACACAGCCAGCCGATTGGAAGCGATTGCCAAGCAATGTGGTCAGACGATTGTGATCAGTTCTGCCGTGGCAGAACAACTACCCGACGACTGGCCCATGCTGGAATTAGGGACATTTCCGATCCGTGGCCAGCATGATCAACGAGTGTTCGCACTCATAACTGACACTCGGGAGGACACCCCACCAGACAGAGATCAGTATCAACAATCAGAAGCCGATGATTGATGCACATGCTCAGGAAGCTGTTGGGGATTGCATTCGCGGCAACTTTTTTGCCAGTTACAGCCTCAGCAGCTTCCTTTAACAGTGCCACGATTCGTCGCATCATCGATGGCAGAGAAGTCTTCATTGATCGGCGAGAAGCAACGGTTGATGACACCGCAGACCGTGGTCAGGAGCTCAGCACGGGCAGCAGCAGAGCGGAGGTGCTGTTTGATCGCCGCGCGCTCGGCTTCCTAGGGAACAACAGCTTGATCCGCCTCGGAGACGACTGTTTTCGTCTGGATCGCGGGCAGGTTCTGATCAATGGCCCCAAAAACACCTGTCTGGGAACAAAAGTGCTGGGAATACGAGGCACCACCTACGTGCTGAGCGTGAAGGACGATGGCAGTTATGAGCTGGCGGTGCTGAGCGGCGAAGCCACCGTGGGGGACGCTGTTGAGACTCCCGAAAACGAAAACACGCCGGACATCCTCTCGATGTATCCGACGTTGAATCCAGTGGTCGGCTTTGGGTCGAGTGCCTGGGGAAGCAACAGCTCTGGGGAATCATTGGGTGAAGCCGCAGGGCTGATCCTCGGTGATGCCTCGGTATTCGTACCCCTCAGCCAGAGCATGGGTAACAATCTTCTTTACAGCTACTCAACTGCCAGCAGCAACTTTGATGGGGCTTGGGGTGCAAGCACCGAGCTGGGATACAAATGGTTTAACCCCGATAACCGAAGCATCAGCTCCTTGTTAGTCGGTTACGACGGCTGGGACGGGGCTGGCTGCTTCCAATCTCAGTTGGCCTTGGGAGGACTATGGCAGCAAGGACGCTGGCAGTTCGGAGTCACGGGCGGCATCCCACTGGATCAGTGCGCCAACAATCTGGGGTTCGCCATCGGCCAAGTGGGCATCCCCTTAGCTGATGTGGGTGACCAATCCATCACGTTGTCACTGTCTCCCTATGTGCTTCGAGGTATCGGCGATTCCTATGGAGGTGGTCGCGTTGGCCTGAATGTGCCCATCGGTGATCAGGTCACACTCTCCACCTATGGCCAGTACGACGAACTCCTCGACACCGTCGTAGGTGGTCAAATCAGCTATCGCTTCGCGACGAACAGCGGGTTTGTGAACGATCCGAATCGTCGACCTCAGAGACCGTCATCACCATTGCCATGGCAGGCCAGCGAGTTCAACACCGGCAGGCCAATGCAAATTGCACTCAACAGAAGCCGTGGCACTACACCCACACAACCGAGAACGAACACAACGCCAATTGCCAACACAAACTTCAATAACCTAATCAACGAGGCAGACACGATCGTTCGCCTGAAAGCTGGCGAAGAGGCCACATTCAGCTCGGACGGAGTCCTGCTGAGTCAGGGAATGATGAGCCAGGAAAGGTTTTCGCAACTGATCATCGAAACCATGAGTGGACAGAACCTGCTGCCTGAAAGCAATGTTATCAACCTCATTTATCAACAGCTTTATGGCCTGCCGGACCGCACGTTGCTGTCCATTCTCGGTTCTGACTGGCTCATTGCAGCCAGAACGCCATATCCACGCCTTCGCGGTGCCAACAATCTCGTTGTACCCAACAACAAACTTCCCAACGAAGAAGACAGAGTTGAAGAGCCCGAGGAAGATATCGTGGACGTAGATGAACCTGAACTTGAGCCTGAATCCATTGAGCTGACGTATGTCTGCCGAGCGAATGGGGGCAACCCTGATTTCCCTTACTTCACAGGCGGAACAACTGGCGGGACGCTTTCGGACGCTATTCGCTTCCAAACAACCTCCCGATCTGAGGCATCCTGCAGCGGCAGAGGAGCCGGATCAGAGGGCCTTGAACCAACAAGTCCGCAGTTCTTGTCTTAAATAAAAACCAAGAGAGAACAGACAAACTCCGATCAAACTTGACCAAAGAATATGAAATAATCGCTGCGCGATAGCAGCTCATTACTGCATAAAGGCGAAATGATCATTTTCTCCTCATCCTATGTGAACAGCAGAGGTGAGGCGTTTGAAGACCTTGACGGCTAATCATTTATCGAGATTTCTGAAAAGCAGATTGAAGCTCTTCATGAGCAGCGGCCAATGCCGCATCCAATGAGGCCCCATCTCTGCCACCAGCCTGAGCCAGGTTGGGACGCCCACCGCCGCCGCCGCCGCAGAGCTTGGCGATCCCACCAATGAACTTGCCGGCCTGGAGCTTGGCAGCAATCACGTCTTTCCCGAAGGCCGCCACCAGAATCACCTTGCCCTGATCGGCAGGGTCCGGAAGACCGCCGATCACCACCGCACCACCATCACCGAGCTGATCAGCAAGGCTCTGCGAAGCTCCCTGCAAACCAGAGCCATCCACACCATCGAGACGTTCCACTAGCAACTGAAAGTTGCCAACGGCGACTGCTTTAGCGGCCAACGCTGCTGATTTGGCTACGGCTAACTCGGCCTGGGCCGCAGCCAAGGCCTTGCCGGTGGCCTTGAGCTCGTCCTGCAAAGCCGATACCCGTTCGATGATCTCGCCGGGTTGGGCTTTGAAGCGCTCACCGAGCTGCTTCACCACCGCATCCCGCTCGTTGAGATAAGGGAGCACCGCTGCTCCTGCCACAGCTTCAATCCGGCGAATTCCAGCGGCGACCCCGCTTTCACTCACGATTTTGAACAGACCGATCTCAGCGGTGTTGCGCACATGGGTGCCACCACAGAGCTCCATCGACACCCCGGGCACATCAACGACGCGCACCACATCGGCGTATTTCTCACCGAACATCGCCACCGCTCCGGCGGCTTTGGCTTGCTCGATCGCCATCTCCTGCACCTCAAGCGCGTGGGCATCGGCGATCCATCCATTAATAAGGCTCTCAATCCGTCCCAGCTCTTCAGTGGTGACCGCCCGAGGACAATGGAAATCGAAACGCAGGCGATCAAAACTCACGAGAGAGCCGGCCTGAGCGATGCCGGGATCAACAACCTGCTTCAACGCAGCCTGGAGCAGGTGCGTGGCGGTGTGGTTGGCCTGGGCCCGACGACGGCAGGCACGATCCACCCGGCCATGCACCACATCGCCCACCGACAGCGCACCGCGCTCCACACGACCGCTGTGCACAAACACACTGCGATTGCGGCTCACGGACTCGACCATCACGATCAGGCCATCACCGGCCTGGCCATCCGCCACCAGGGTGCCGCGATCACCGATCTGGCCACCACCCTCGCCGTAGAACGGCGTGACATCCAGCACCACCTGAACGGCATCGCCTGCTGAAGCGCTTTGGGCCGGCTCACCGTTCACCACCAGGGCCTGAATGCTGCTGCTCTGTTCCAGCTGCTCGTAGCCCCGGAATTCGGTGTCTTGCAGTCCTGCAGCCACCTGATCGATCGCATCTTGCAGGGTGAGATCAATGCTCACCGCGGCGGCTTTCGCACGCTGGCGCTGTTGCTCCATTGCCGTCTCAAAGCCGGCGAGGTCCACCGCCAGGCCATGCTCTTCAGCAATTTCCTGGGTGAGCTCAAGGGGGAAGCCATAGGTGTCGTAGAGCTCAAAGGCCTGCTCACCACTGATCTGCTTCGGCTTGGCAGCCAGCACATCCGCAAGCAACTTTTCGCCACGCTCCAGCGTCTCCAGGAAACGGGCTTCTTCCCGTTGCAGTTCCGCCAGGATCACCTCACGACGCTCGATCAGCTGCGGGTGGACGGATTGCATCAGGGCAATCGATGCCTCACCCATGGCCTGGAGAAAGGGCTTGTCGATGCCAAGCAGCCGGCCATGGCGCACCACCCGGCGCAGCAGGCGCCGCAGGATGTAGCCGCGGCCCAGGTTGCTTGCGGTGACGCCATCGCTGATCAGCTGGGTGACCGCACGGCTGTGATCACCGATCACCTTGAGCGAGGTTTTGCCCTTCTCGTCGAGCTGGTAGTAGTCCACACCGGCCCGATCAGCCGCAGCCTGAATCAACGGGAAGATCAGATCGGTTTCGTAATTGTTGGGAACCTTCTGAAGGATCTGCGCCATGCGCTCCAGGCCCATGCCGGTGTCGATGTTGCGGTTGGCCAGCGGCGTGAGTACCCCCTGCGCATCGCGGTTCGACTGCATGAACACCAGGTTGTAGAACTCGATGAAGCGGTCGTCATCCTCGAGATCGATGCCCTCATCACCAAGTTCCGGCTTGAAGTCGTAGTAGATCTCCGAACAGGGCCCACACGGTCCGGTGGGACCGGAGGCCCAGAAGTTGTCTTCCTCATCCATGCGGATGATCCGCCTGGGGTTCACACCCACCACATCGCGCCAGATCTGCTCCGCTTCATCGTCTTCTCGGAAGACGCTCACCACGAGATTTTTGGGATCAAGACCGAACACCTCGGTGCTCAGCTCCCAAGCCCATTCAATCGCCTGCTGCTTGAAGTAATCCCCAAACGAGAAGTTGCCAAGCATCTCGAAAAATGTTTGGTGACGAGCGGTGCGCCCCACGTTCTCGATGTCGTTGGTGCGGATGCACTTCTGGGAGGTGGTGGCACAGGGCGCTGGACGTTCCTGCTGGCCGAGGAAGATCGGTTTGAACGGCAGCATCCCCGCGATCGTGAGCAGCACCGTGGGGTCCTCAGGCACCAACGAAGCGCTGGGCATCCGCCGATGACCGCGCTGCTCAAAAAAAGACAGAAACGCTTCTCGGATCTCCGCACCCGTACGGGGACGCGCTGCATCGGTTCGCGACGGTCGTGCAACAGCCATGGCGGGTTCGGGCTCGAAAAGCGGGTCCAGCAGCCATGATCGCCTTTCAGCCGCCGATCACGTTGGCCGACAGCAGCGCGGAAAGCAGCAAAGAATTGAACCGGGCGAACCTGCGCTGGCGCTCGGTGTGCTGGGCCCTGCTGGCCGGACTCAGCGCCGGACTGATCAGCCTCCCCTTTGGACTGGATCAAGCTGTTCGATCCACTGGCTGCGGGCTCTTCTATGGGCTGCTCGCCTTTCATCTCGAACGGGTTGATCCAGAGGATTCCCACCTGCAAGCTGGATTGGTGGGCGCGATCTGCGGGGTGCGCAGCCTCGGCATGCCCCTTGCGGTTCCCTGGGGGGGTTCCGGCGCCCTGGCATCATTAGTAGTGGATCTTTTCGTGGGGTGGCTGCCACTGGTCGGCAGCGCACTCCTGCTCCACGGAACCCAACGCATGTTGTCTGCGTCGCGGCCATGAGCCTGCTGCACGCCACCTGGCTACCCGCCATCCGCACTCCCAGCAGCTCCGGAAGGGCTGCTTTGCTGGTATGGGCTGACACCTGGCGTGTGGCCGACCCCCTCGGCCCCGGGGCCACACCCGCCCTTCATCCGTTCACCCTGAGCACGGAGGATCTGCGCGCCTGGCTCACAGAGCGCGATCTGCTTCCGGACGGAATCATCGATGCGACCGCATGCCTCACCCTGCCGAGCCGCAGTGTGAAACCACGGCGGTCCCGTGGCTCAGCTGCCACCACCCCCTCATCAGAAGAGCAGCCCCCTTGGTGCGGGCTGCCGCTGCAAGCCGGCGAACCGATCCCGAAAACCACCGAGTGGTGGCCATGGCAGGTGCAGGGGCTGGCGATCGAACCGATGGCCGCCACGGCATGGCTGGCCAAGCTTCCACTGTCAGGCCATCACCCTGATCTGGCCGATGAGTTGCGCTGGTGGAGTCACATGCAGCGATGGGCCCTCAGTCTTGTGGCTAGGGGGCGCTGGCTGCCCCAGGTGGAATTGAGCCGAGGTGAGGGGTATCCACACCGGGCCCGCTGGGTCCCGCTTCTCAATCGAGAGGAAGACCGGCGCCGCCTGGAGGACCTTGCCGCCCGTCTGCCCCTGGTTGCCACGTGTGCGTTGCCCTGGAGAGAGCCCACAGGAAAGCGCAGCAATCGCATCACCAGGCTGCGCCCAGAGGCCATGCGCGCTGCCAATCCCGTGGCCTGCTGTCGTCCCCGCAGCGGTCGATTGCGTGTGGCCACATTGCTTGAGGATCTGGTGGATGCCCAGCTGCGCAAGGGCTTCCATCCCGATGACGAGGGGCTCGACCCCCTGCTCTGCGCCTGGGAAAACGCCCTGAGTTCGGAGACCGGGGTGATCGATCTGAATGATGAAGATGCCGAACGCCTTGCTACGGCGAGCCACCACTGGCGCGAGGGAGTGGCTGGCAATGTGGCGGCTGCCAGGGCCTGCCTTGAACTCGCCACACCGAACGAGGGGGAAGAGCTCTGGGATCTGCGCTTCTATCTGCAGGCCGAAGCCGATCCAACGCTGAAGGTACCGGCCGGAGCAGCCTGGGCCGCTGGACCCGAAGGCCTTCAACTCGGGGAGATTCCTGTGGAGCATCCCGGTGAGGTGCTGCTCGAAGGCATGGGCCGTGCTCTCACGGTGTTCGCACCAATCGAACGGGGCCTGGATAGCGCCACGCCGGAAGCGATGCAGCTCACCCCGGCGGAAGCCTTCGTGCTGGTGCGCACCGCCGCACGTCAGCTCAGGGACGTGGGCGTTGGTGTGGATCTCCCCCCCAGCCTCTCGGGAGGCCTGGCCAGCCGCCTCGGTCTGGCGATCAAGGCCGAACTACCCAAACGCTCGCGGGGGTTCACCCTTGGGGAAAATCTCGACTGGAACTGGGAGCTGATGATCGGGGGCGTCACCCTGACACTGCGGGAGCTGGAACGGCTGGCCGGCAAGCGCAGCCCCTTGGTGCGCCACAAGGGGGCCTGGATCGAACTCAGGCCCAATGATCTCAAAAATGCAGAACGATTCTGTGCCGCCAATCCTGATCTGAGCCTGGACGATGCCCTTCGCCTGACGGCCAGCGAAGGGGACACGCTGATGCGCCTCCCCGTGCATGCCTTTGATGCTGGCCCTCGCCTTCAAGGAGTACTGGAGCAATACCACCAGCAAAAAGCTCCGGATCCACTTCCTGCGCCCGAGGGCTTCTGCGGTCAGCTTCGCCCCTACCAGGAACGAGGCCTGGGCTGGCTGGCCTTCTTGCACCGCTTCGATCAGGGAGCCTGCCTAGCCGACGACATGGGCCTGGGCAAGACGATCCAGCTGCTGGCCTTCCTCCAGCACCTGAAGATGGAACAAGAACTGAAACGGCCGGTGCTGCTGGTAGCTCCCACCTCCGTGCTCACCAACTGGAAACGGGAAGCCGCGGCCTTCACCCCCGAGCTCACAGTGCATGAGCACTACGGCCCCAAACGACCCTCCACCCCAGGAGCACTGAAAAAAGCCCTGAAAGACGTTGACCTGGTGCTCACCAGCTACGGGCTTCTGCAAAGAGACAGTGAACTGCTTGAAAGTTTCGACTGGCAGGGAACCGTGATCGATGAAGCTCAGGCGATCAAGAACCCTTCGGCCAAGCAAAGCCAGGCAGCCCGTGATCTGGCTCGCACCCGCAAGGGCTCCAGGTTCCGCATTGCCCTCACTGGCACACCGGTTGAAAACAGAGTGAGCGAGCTCTGGGCCCTGATGGATTTCCTCAATCCAAACGTGCTCGGGGAAGAGGAATTTTTCCGGCAGCGCTACCGCATGCCGATCGAACGCTATGGCGATATGTCGTCGCTTCGCGATCTCAAGTCGCGGGTGGGACCGTTCATTCTGCGGCGCTTGAAAACCGACAAGGCGATCATCTCCGACCTCCCCGAAAAAGTGGAGCTGAGTGAATGGGTGGGTCTGAGCAAGGAACAGAAGTCCCTTTACGCGAAAACCGTGGAGAACACCCTCGATGCCATCGCCCGAGCCCCCCGAGGCAAGCGTCACGGCCAGGTGCTGGGACTGCTGACGCGCCTCAAACAGATCTGCAATCACCCAGCTCTGGCCTTAAAGGAAGAGGTGGCAGGCGACGACTTCCTGCAGCGATCGGTGAAGCTGCAGCGGCTCGAAGAGATTCTCGAAGAGGTGATTGCAGCGGGGGATCGAGCCCTGCTGTTCACCCAGTTCGCGGAATGGGGGCATCTGCTGCAGGGCTACCTGCAACGCCGCTGGCGCAGCGAGGTGCCGTTCCTGAGCGGCAGCACTAGCAAAGGAGAACGTCAGGCCATGGTGGATCGCTTCCAGGAAGACCCGCGCGGCCCCCAGCTGTTCCTGTTGTCCCTCAAAGCCGGCGGTGTGGGATTGAACCTCACCCGGGCCAGCCACGTGTTCCACATCGACCGCTGGTGGAATCCTGCAGTTGAAAACCAGGCCACTGACCGTGCCTACCGGATTGGCCAGACCAATCGGGTGATGGTGCATAAGTTCATCACCAGTGGCTCAGTGGAAGAGAAGATCGACCGGATGATCCGGGAGAAGTCCAGACTGGCGGAAGACATTGTGGGCTCCGGCGAGGAGTGGCTCGGTGGCTTCGACATGGGCCAACTCAAGGAGCTGGTGAGCCTCGAGGACAACGAAACACGCAACCCATGACCATCACTCCCAACGGAAACGGCATCAACACCTCCCTCGGGGACGACGGCCTCGGTCAGCAGCCCTGGTGGGTGGAACAGTGGATGGAGCTGATCAACTCCTACCGCTTCAAGAAACGACTGGAGCGTGCTTGGGCCTATGCCCGAGAGGGGCATGTGACCTCGATCCGCTTCGAGGGGCGACGGGTGCACGCCAGGGTGCAGGGCACCGGCGAAGACCCCTACAAGGTGAAGCTCTGGCTGGACGTGCTCAGTGACGAGGACTGGGGATACGTGCTGGAGGCGCTGACCCAGAAGGCCCGTTGGTCCGCCCAGCTGCTGGCCGGCATCATGCCTTCCGACATCGAGCGTGCCTTTGCAGCCAGCGGCCGGCGACTGTTTCCCTTCAAGCTTCAAGAGGTCCGCAGCGAGTGCAGCTGCCCCGACAAAGCCAATCCCTGCAAACACATCAGTGCTGTGTATTTCCTGATGGGGGAGCGGTTCAGCGAGGATCCATTCGTGCTGTTCCAGTTGCGGGGTCGCACGCGGGCCAAGTTGCTGGAGGACCTGGCCGAGCATCGGCTGCAAGCGCTCAACACCAGGCTGGCCAGCGATGAGCTCGACAGTGAAGGTTCAACCAAGGAGGCCACAACACCAACGGCCGACACACCGCCTCCTCCCCACCCTGCTGTCCTCGATCCCACGCTCTGGTGGCGCTATGACGCCAGCCTTGACGGTGATCTTGTGGTGATCACACCGGCAATGGAGGGCGACACTGGCCTGGATGCGGCGGGGGATCTCCCTCTCGCTGAGGAACCGCGCTTTCCAGAGGCGCGGCCTCGGTTCCTGACCCATCTACGCGACCAAGGACAGGCGCTTGCGCAACAGGCCATGGTGGAAGCCATGACAGCAGGTGGCTGAAACCAGCCCCTGGCAGACCCTGGAGATCCAGGGTCTCGTGACGATTCTTTTGCTCTCCCATCGGCGCGCCTTCGACAGCCCACTGCTGGCCAGCGACCGACAGGGAACATCGCGGCGCCTGAGCGCACAGGAGCTGTTCAACAGCAGCATGGCCGTGCTGGCCCACGACAACACGGGTGACCCAGCCCTGATCTACGCCAACGCCACCGCACTGAAGCTCTGGAAACGCACCTGGCTGCAGATGATCGGCATGCCCTCGCGCCTGACCGCAGCGCAGTCGGAACGACGGGAACGGGCGGCTTCTCTCAAACAGGCCCTCGCCCACGATGCAATTCATACCTATTCCGGTATCCGTATCGATCGACACGGGCGTCAATTCATGATCCGCAATGCCCGGATCTGGACGCTCTGGGATGAGGAAGGTCGTCGTTGTGGACAGGCGGCTGCTTTCTCCAGTTGGTGGTGGCTGTAATCAGCGCACCCGCTGTTCGGTTCACCCGACATCCCAGTTGTGACGACCGAACTGGGTGGTTGAGACCGTACAAAAAAAGACGGTTCTCACCCTGATCAGATTGATCAACTACACGCAGATTGTCTGTGCGGGTGATTCAAACACCCACCACATACCGTTCCTGAGGAGTCACTCATGATCACCCTTCGTCAATCACCATTTGATCTTTTTGAACGGCTGGACCAGCAGCTGTCGCAGGCCGAGCGTGTTCCAGCAGCAGAGATCCACGAAACAGCCGATCACTACACCATTCGCCTTGAGCTGCCTGGAGTGAGCCGCGAATCGATCGACGTGAAGGCCACCGATCGCACGCTCAGCGTCAGTGCCGAACGCCGTCGTCCCGACAGCAACAATGCATCTGAAGAGAGCCCAAGCGAGGACACCGCCCGGCTGAGCGAGTTCCGCTACGGCACCTGGAGCCGCAGCTTCCGCTTCAGCCAAGGGCTGAACCGGGATGCCGTTCAGGCCAGTTACCGGGATGGCGTGCTGGAGATCACCGCCGCCAAGGCCCAAAGCCACACCAGCGTGACGGTGGCAGTGGACGCTTGAAGTGGATGCCTGCGGTAGAGGCCTGAGAACGAGAAATCCCAACCCCCATCAGCCGATGGGGGTTTTTTGGGGTCTCAGCGCGTCAGGGACCAACCGAGAAAGAGCAGGCTGAAACCGATCAGAAACACCAATCCAAACCAACTGAGGCCGCGCATCAAAGGACCATCGCGGTGGTCTGGTGCCACAAGCTCAGAGTTCATGGTGTCCATGGCCATCCAGGCGAACACCGGAGCCGTGAGAAAGCTGCCCGTCATCGCCCCGAACACAAAATCCTTCACACCGATGCCACCGCTGTAGGCCCACAGCAGCGCCGCCAGAGCGGCCAGTAAATGCATCAGAATCCAGGTACTGATACGTCGACTCTGGGGGCCGGGAGCCGCATCGCCACGGTCCACACCCAGCAAGAGCCCCTGAATCGCTGAGATGCTGCGGGGATAGGCATCCAGGCAGGTGAGCGTGGTGCTGAACATGGCAGCGAAAGCGGCTGGAATGATGATCCAGGCCGCCCAGGAACCCATGGCCTCGGTGTACAAACGGATGAGGTTCTGAGCAAAAGCAACGCCACTGCCCTGGAAGAGGCCGTCGCCGCTTCCATACATGGTGTATGCACCCAGGATCACGAAAAAGACTGCCGTGAGCACCGTGATGCCGTAGCCGAGATTGAAATCCGCTTCTGCTTCCTTCAGCGAAGCGGTGTGCTGGCTGTCACGAGCTCGGGAAAACATCCAGAGCGAAGGCCACACGCACATCTCGACAGGTCCTGGCATCCAGCCCATCAGGGGGATCAGAAAACCGAGATCTGCCATCTGCCAGGGCGACGGATCGGCCGCTAACCAACTGGACGCCACATCCCCAGCAGGACCACGCAGTAACAGAGACAAGGCCGCCACTCCCGTGAGCAGGGTGAGCAGAGCCACCAGCAACTTGGAGAGCCGATCGAGAGCCCTGTACTTGCCCATGAACAAGATCAAACCGCTGGCGGCGAGCACGGCGATCGCCAAAGCGAAGGGATTGACCTGGGCCAGGACAGGCACATTGGTGAGCAACAGCCCGGCAACAAAACTCACCGCGGCGATCGTGAACGTGCCGGTGAACAGACTCACCAGCAGATACACCGGCAGATAAGTCCTGTTGCGCTGCTGAAATCCCTCCAACAGCGACAGCCCGGTCGCGGCGGTGAACCGACTGCCCACCCTGAGGAAGGGGTACTTGATCAGGTTCGTGATCAGGATGAGACCGACCAGAGCGAAACCGAAGCGGGCTCCTGCCGTGGTGGACGACATCAGGTGAGATCCACCGATGCAGGCCCCCGCAAGCAGGATCCCGGGACCGATGCTGCGCCGCAATCCCGAGATCGCAGCAGCGGCGCTAGAGGTCATGACAGCAAATCGCACTGCTTGCCATCTTCCAACCTGGAGTTCTTACAGTCGAGAACCGTCGTGTTTGCCGCCATGGCCGCCTCCACCCAGGCCGTCGCCGGACGTCTGAGCCTTCAGTGCCAGACCATCGCATCGGACTGCACAGCCATCCGTTCCCTTGACTGGGATCGCAGCCGCTTTGACATCGAGTTCGGCCTTCGCAACGGCACCACCTACAACGCCTTCCTGGTGCGGGGCGAGCGAACGGCGCTGATCGACACCAGTCACGCCAAATTCCGCGAGACCTGGCTTCCCCTGCTTCAGGAGCAAATCGACCCGCAGGCCATCGATCATCTGATTGTGAGCCATACGGAGCCTGACCACTCCGGTCTGATCGGTGATCTGCTTGATCTGAATCCCGAGATCGAAATTGTGGGATCGAAGGTGGCGCTGCAGTTCCTGAAAGATCAAGTGCACCGTCCGTTTCGCTCCCGTGCCGTGAAAAGTGGCGACAGCCTGGATCTCGGAACGAATCCAGAGAGCGGGGTGGAGCATCGCTTCGAGTTTCTCAGCGCTCCCAACCTGCATTGGCCCGACACGATCTTTTCCTTTGATCACGGCAGCGGCATCCTCTACACCTGTGACGCCTTCGGCTTGCATTACTGCTCGGAGGAGCTGTTCGACAGTGACCCCGGTGCGATTGCACCGGACTTTCGCTTCTACTACGAATGCCTGATGGGTCCCAACGCTCGCAGCGTGCTCCAAGCGATGAAACGCATGGATGGACTGCCGGCGATCAACACCATCGCTGTGGGCCACGGACCGCTTCTGCGTCAGCACCTCAGTCACTGGCTCAATGACTACCGCGAGTGGAGCAGCCAGCGCAGCAAGGGCGACAGTTATGCGGCGGTCTGTTATGTGAGTCAATACGGTTTCAGCGACCGACTCAGTCAGGCGATCGCCCATGGCATCGGCAAAGCTGACGCCCAGGTTCAGCTCGTCGATCTGCGCGCGACCGATGCCCAGGAACTGACAGCTCTGGTTGGGGAAGCCAAAGCCGTGGTCGTTCCCACCTGGCCGGCAGAACCGGATGCCGAGCTGCAGAGCAGCATTGGCACCCTGCTGGCAGCCCTTCACAGCAAGCAGCTGGTGGGGGTGTACGACGCCTTCGGCGGCAACGACGAGCCGATCGATGCTGTGGCTGATCAGCTGAGGGCCCAGGGCCAGAAAACCGCCTTTGCCCCCCTGCGGATTCGTCAGCTCCCCTCAGGAGCGGATTACCAACGCTGCGAAGAAGCGGGGACCGATCTCGGGCAACTGCTCACACGGGAGAAAACCATCGCGGCCATGAAAAGTCTCGATGGTGATCTGGACAAAGCCTTGGGCCGTCTCAGCGGTGGGCTCTACGTGGTGACCGCCAGCCAGGGGGAGGGTGAAAGCCTGCGACGCAGCGCCATGGTGGCCAGCTGGGTGAGTCAGGCCAGCTTCTCGCCACCGGGGATCACCGTGGCGGTGGCCAAAGACCGGGCCATCGAAGCGCTCATGCAGGTCGGTGACCGTTTTGTGCTCAACATCCTGCGCGAAGACAATCACCAGCAACTAATGCGGCATTTCCTCAAGCGCTTCCCACCCGGAGCCGATCGGTTTGCAGGAGTGAATCTGCTTGAGCATGAGGCCCAAGGCGGACCGGTGCTCGGTGATGCACTGGCCTACTTGGGGTGCCGGGTTGAGCAGCGGCTCGAAGGTCCAGACCACTGGATCATTTACGCCGAGGTGGAGCAAGGCAATGTGGCCGATGCCGATGCCACCACAGCGGTGCATCACCGCAAAGTAGGAAATCACTACTGATGACCGCTTCCATATCTCCAGCAGCGGCCAGCGCGGAGCGACAGATGATCACACTGCCGATCGCAGAGGGTCTTACCTGTTTTCGCGGCCTAAGCCCCAAGCGCTCGCGGTTTGAACTGGAATACGCCCTGGAACGGGGAAGCACGGCCAACAGCTTCCTCTTTGCAGCGGGGCCGGACACCGCAGAAGTCACGCAACCCGCCGTTCTCGTGCACCCACCGGGAGCGGCTTACGCGTCCGTCTTTCTGCCGGTACTTCAGCAGGCTCTGCCAGATCCAGCGTCCAAGCTGGTGGTGGTGGTGGGTCATGTGAATCCCAACCGCGTGGCTCTGCTCAGGGATCTGGTCTCGGCTTATGCCGGCCTGGAACTGGTGGCCTCCAATGCAGGAGCAAAGCTGCTGCGGGAGTTGTGGAGCCTGCGCCGCCCACAGGCCCCTGGAGATGGGGCCCCCCAGCCGCCGGTACCGGATCTACCGGAGATCAAGATCATCCGTCAGGAGCAGACGCTCCCCGTGAGCCACGGTCATCAGCTGCATGTGCTTCCAACCCCGACCCCTCGCTGGCCCGGTGGACTGCTGGCCTTTGAGGAGACCCTCGGATTGCTGATGAGCGACAAGCTCTTCAGTGCCCACATCTGTACATCGGAATGGGCCGAGTTGAACCGCAGCGAAACCGAAGAGGAACGCCGCCATTTCTACGACTGCCTGATGGCGCCGATGGCCAGCCAGGTGGATGCCCTGGTAGAGCGCCTTGAGGAACTGGACATCCGCACCGTGGCCCCAGGCCATGGACCGGCGATCGACACCAGCTGGCGGAGTCTGTTCAACGACTACCGGCGCTGGGGTGAAAGCCAACAGCAGGCCTCGCTCTCGGTCGCTCTTCTCTTTGCCAGCGCCTATGGCAACACCGCAGCCATCGCCGATGCCCTCGCCCAGGGCGTCAGCCGAACAGGGGTACGCGTCACAAGCCTGAACTGCGAATTCACCCCAGCGGATGAACTGGTGCGCACGATTCAGACGGCCGATGGCTTGCTGATCGGGTCTCCCACCCTGGGAGGTCACGCCCCCACGCCGATCGTCTCGGCTCTCGGCACCCTGCTGGCTGAAGGAGACCGCAGCAAGCCCGTTGGTGTGTTCGGCAGCTTCGGCTGGAGCGGCGAAGCAATCGACCTCCTGGAAACCAAGCTCAAGGACGGTGGATTTCGTTTCGCCTTCGAGCCAATTCGGATCAAATTCAGTCCTGACGCGGCCACCGTGCGCACCCTTGAAGAAACCGGAACGCGCTTCGGCCGTTCCCTGCGCCAGGAACAGCGCAAACAACAGCGGCGCGGTGGTGGTGGTCTGCGTGAGAGTCGCAGTGACCCGGCAGTGCTGGCCCTCGGACGCGTGGTGGGCTCCCTTTGCGTACTGACGACGCGCAAGGGCTCCCTCAGTGGCGCCATGGTGGCGAGCTGGGTGAGTCAGGCCAGCTTTGCGCCTCCGGGAATCACCGTGGCGGTCGCCAAAGATCGGGCTGTGGAGGCCTTGCTTCACAAAGGCGATCGCTTTGCCCTCAACGTGCTGGCGGAAGGTCGGGAGAGTGGGCCGATGAAGCAGTTCCTCCAACCCTTCGAACCCGGGGCCGACCGGTTTGATGGATTGGACCTGCAGTCGAGTCCCTCCGAGCAACCACTGCTACCTGAGGCCCTGGCCTGGATGGAAGGCGAGGTGAAGCAACGGATGGAATGCGGCGATCACTGGCTTGTGTATGCGGAAGTTCTCCATGGGGGCCTGTTTGACAGTGAAGCCAACACAGCCGTGCACCATCGCCGTAGTGGCGCCAACTACTGAGCCTGGCTGGATGACATCGGGCAGGCCTTGGCAAAACCCAACAAAATGCAGTGTTTTCAACGGATCATCCGGTCATGAGCACCGCCAGCAACCCAGACGTTCTGGTGATCGCCGCCAGCAATGGCGAGAACCTCAAGCTGGCGCAGCGTTTTGTCGACGAAGCCAAAGCGCAAGGCAAGTCCGCTGACCTGCTGGACCTCACCACCCTGGATCTGCCGCTGTTCACCCCACGGGTGAAGGAAGCAGGCATCCCCGATGGTGTGCGTCCCCTGCATGAGCAACTGATGGGAGCCCCGCGCTGGGTGATCTGCGCCCCCGAATACAACGGGTCCATTCCCCCGGTACTCACCAGCGCCATTGCCTGGCTGTCGGTGCAGGGGGACGATTTCCGTTCCCTGTTCAACGGTCGTCCCGTGGCCATGGCTAGCTTTTCCGGAGGTCCTGGCATCGAACTGCTGATGGTGCTGCGCACCCAGCTCACCCATCTCGGCGCCCAGGTTGTGGGCCGCACCCTGGCAGGCAACCAGAACCGTCCTCCCCAGGACAGCTCCCTGCAGGATCTGCTGAACCGGCTGATGCAGATGGCACCACTGAGCCTCTGAGCGATCGATTCCTTCATTCCCCCCATGCGTGAACCGGTTTCACCTCCAGCCGATCGCATCCCCGATGTTCTGCTGCGCCGCGCCGAAGAACGCTTCCACAGCCACCACGACTGGCTCGAGTCCTGGCACAGCTTCTCCTTCGCAGGCCACTACTCCCCTGACTGGATGGGCTTTGGCCCCCTGCGAGTGATCAACGACGACACGATTGCTGCAGGTCGGGGCTTCGGCATGCACCCGCATCGCGATATGGAAATCATCACGGTGATGATCCAGGGCCAGTTGAACCATCGGGATTCGATGGGCAACAGCGGCGTGATCAACGCAGGCGATGTTCAGCGCATGAGTGCCGGCACCGGCATCGTTCACTCCGAGATGAATGAAGGTCACGAGGCCTGCCGACTGCTGCAGATCTGGATCGAGCCCAGCGCAGAAGGACTCTCACCGGCCTACGAACAGCGAACATTCAGCATCGGATCCAGCACCTGGACACCCCTGCTAGCCCCGAACGACCCTTCGGTGATGGCGATCGAACGACCAGTGAGCGTTTGGCGCGCTCAGCCCAGTGCCGATCAGGAACTGCCGTGGCCTGCCCAATCCATCGAACGCGGTTGGATCCAGATAATTGAGGGCGAGATTGAGCTGACGCGACCATCGGCAGCAAGCATCCGCTTGCGCAAAGGCGACGGTCTGGGATTCAAGGGATCATCGTCCGATCTCAAGATCCTGCAAAGCCACAGCGAAAACAGCGATGTGCTGCTGTTCGCACTGCAGTGATGGCAATGACAGAGGTTGATCTCTCCTCAGATCGCGGTGCTGGTGTCGCGCTCCATGGCATCGATGCAAGTTCAACTGCTGCTGTTCTTTGTTATTACCGGGTCACTTCTTGTTTTTCAACAGTTTGCGCCCCTCAGCAAGGGTTCTTTTCGTTAATCATGCTTCGATGTGCCGCTCTGATGAGCGTTGTTTCGCAATACCTCTGGTATCAATCATCACGATCATTAAGCACAATCAGCATGGGCCGATGAGCAGCACCAGGACCACTGATCGGACTGCTGGGAGCGGCCGTGATTATCCTCGGCATGACGATCATCATGTTCAAACCAACCCGCCCTGAGTCGAGCAGCCATGATGAAGAGCTTGAAAAGAAAGTAACTCTGGCGGATTCACACCACCCCATTGGCGGATCAGCATGCCCCTGACCAAGACACCAGGTGTAGGGCCTTCATCGACACAGTGCCTTTGAGATTCCAGGCAGAAGGAAGCACATTGATTACCGGTACTTAATCAGAAAACCTGCAATCAACTGCCTCGAGAGCAACACAACGCCGATGCGATAAACAAATTGAAACCCGATCCCAAAGAGAATCAGTAATTCGCACACACCCCACATGTTGTGCCCTGAAATGGCAGCGTCACCACACGCTATCCCCTCGAGAATGGGATTCCAAGAAGAGCATCAATACGCGGTTCGGTACCGCGGGTTTGTTCTGTTGCAACAACGCAACCACAGCTGGCTGGTCCGACCAGAACGCAGCCCGATGAAACTGCTCCCATTCCGCACACCCACCTGCTCGCTGGAGGATGTCAAGGCACTGGTGGATTGGAAGCTTCAGCAGGAAAGGAGCCTGCTTTCAATTGCCTGAAGTCGCTCAGGCGGCCTGAGGAGGCGGTGTCGGTGAACCCTGGGGCTGGAAAGGGATCACCAAAGTGGCCCAACGCTCTGGGCGCTGAGGACGCTGACGACGAGCTTGGCGCACTCCAAACGGAACGCGCAACACATTGGTGCCTTCAATAGGCAGTGTGTGACCTCGACCAAACGCCGCCTCGAGGCATTCAGGAATTTCAGGAAGCTGGAGACCATCCCCGTCCTGGGTGGATGACGATGACCCGTTGGGTGTGTCGCTGATCATGAATCCCCTTAAATGCGACGCGATGCTGTGCAGTGTGGAGATGAAACCATTTGCACAAACAAAAATCGAACGTTTAATTTCCGATTTCAGTAAAAATTTATCGCACTGGGAGCGATTCAGCCAGCTCGGCCACACTCGGGCAGGTGCAGATCAGGTTGCGATCACCAAAAGCATTGTCAATGCGGGCTACGGCCGGCCAAAACTTGTTCTGTTGCTGGCCAGGCAAGGGGAAAGCTGCCTCTTGACGCGAGTAGGGCCTCTCCCAGTGGTCGTCTATCACGGCTGCCAGGGTGTGGGGTGAGCGTTTCAGGGGATTGTTGTCACGATCGCTCTCTCCGCTCTCAATGCGGGTCACCTCCTCCCGGATGGCAATCATGGCGTCACAGAAACGATCGAGTTCTTCCAGGCTTTCGCTCTCCGTGGGCTCCACCATCACGGTGCCGGCCACAGGCCAACTCACGGTGGGGGCATGAAAGCCGTAATCCATCAGACGCTTGGCGAGATCATCCACCTCCAGCCCTGCGCTGCGTTTGAGTCCACGCAGATCAAGGATGCATTCATGGGCCACCAGACCTCCTTCACCCCGAAACAGCACGGGATAGTGCGCATGCAAGCGATGGGCCAGGTAGTTAGCCGACAACAGAGCCACCGCGGTGGCGGTGCGCAACCCTTCAGCACCCATCATGCGCAGATACATCCAGCTGATCGGCAGGATTCCAGCACTGCCCCAGGCCGCCGCTGACACTGATGAAATCGGCTGATTGCCTCCGCACGGCATCAGCGGATGGCCCGGCAGAAAAGGCTGGAGATGAGCAGCAACCCCGATCGGACCCACCCCGGGGCCACCTCCACCGTGGGGAATGCAGAAAGTTTTGTGCAGATTCAGATGGCAGACATCGGCGCCGAAGGCACCGGGGCGGCACAACCCCACCTGGGCATTGAGGTTGGCGCCATCGAGATACACCTGGCCGCCATGCTCATGAACCAGAGAGCAGATCTCTCGAATCCGGGTTTCGAACACACCATGGGTTGAGGGATAGGTCACCATCAGTGCAGCCAGCACATCAGCGTGCTCCCTGGCTTTAGATCGCAGGTCCTCCACATCCACATTGCCTTCCTCATCACAGGCCACGGCCACCACACGCAGTCCAGCCATCACCGCACTGGCGGGATTGGTGCCATGGGCGCTGGTGGGAATGAGGCACACATCCCGCTGGGCCTCCCCGCGGGAACGATGCCAGGCCCGGATCACCAACAGACCGGCATACTCCCCCTGGGATCCGGCATTGGGCTGCAGTGAAACTCCGGCGAAGCCCGTCAGAGCAGCAAGCCAACGCTCCAGATCACGGATCAACGCCTGGAACCCCTTCTGTTGCGCCACGGGAGCAAAGGGGTGGATCGCAGCGAACTCACGCCAACTCACAGGGGCTAGTTCGGCCGCCGCGTTGAGCTTCATCGTGCAGCTCCCCAACGGGATCATGCCGTGCACTAACGACAGATCCTTGCTGACGAGGCGCTGGATGTAGCGCATCAATTCGGTTTCGCTGCGATAGCGATGGAACACGCTCTGCTGAAGCCAGGGACGCTGACGCAAAGGCACCCCAGCCATCACCTCCGCTGGAGACGATGGCTGCGAAAACACAGGTGGAACCATCTGAACAACCTCTGCGCAGATGGAGAGCAAGCTCTGAATCTCGGCCTCATCACTGAGCTCATCAAGGCTGATGCCAAAACCATGGGCTTCGTCCGCCGGCACACCGTCGGGCAGCACTCTCAGGTTGTAACCCTCGCGAGCAGCCAGACGATGGACGAGTGGAGCCTGAGGGCAATGCACGTCGACACTATCGAAGCGAACGCCACCTGGCACAGGGAAACCGAGCGCACCCAACCCCAGCTCCAGACGAGAGCGCAACATCACAATCCGGTTGGCGATGGTCTCAAGACCCTCGGGGCCGTGATGGATGGCGTAGAAGGACGCCATCACGGCGAGCAGAACCTGAGCGGTGCAGATGTTGCTAGTGGCCTTGTCCCGGCGGATGTGCTGCTCACGGGTTTGCAAGGCCAGCCGTAGGGCAGGACGCCCCTCGGCATCGCGGGACTGACCCACCAGCCGGCCAGGCACCTGACGGCGGTAAGCATCTCGGGTGGCGAAGAACGCTGCGTGGGGTCCGCCCCCACCCATCGGAACCCCAAAGCGCTGGGCACTACCCACTGCAATGTCCGCACCGAGTGCGCCCACGGGCTCTAAAAGCACCTGCGCGAGTGGATCCACCGAAACGGTGACCAGCGCACCATGGGCGTGGGCACGTTCAATGCAGGCACGAGGATCCCAAAGCCGCCCGCAACGTCCGGGAAGTTGGAGCAAGACCCCAAAAACGTCATCCCCCCAGCGGAAGGCCTCCGGTTCAGCAACGTCCAGCTGCACTCCGATGGGCTCGCAGCGGGTGCGCAGAACCGCCAAGGTTTGCGGCAAAACAGCAGCATCAACCAGAAAGCGGTTTGCCCCCTCGCGTTTGCATACGCCAAAGCTCATCGACATGGCCTCAGCGGCGGCCGTGGCCTCATCGAGCAGAGACGCATTGGCGATCGGCAGTCCCGTCAGCTCGCTGATGAGAGTCTGAAAATTCAGCAGCGCCTCCAGGCGCCCTTGGGCGATCTCCGCCTGGTAAGGGGTGTAAGCGGTGTACCAAGATGGATTTTCCAGAACTTGGCGCTGAATCAGAGCCGGTGTGACCGTCTCGAAATAACCAAGGCCAATCAGGGAACGGCTCAGCTGATTGCAACTGGCAATCGTTCGCAATTCAGCCAAGGCAGGAGCTTCATCGACTCCCTCGGGGAGATCTGCACAAGGCGGCTCTGGATCGAGGATGTCGCCTGGAACAACCGCTTGGATGAAGGCGTCGAGATCTGCAAATCCAAGGGCTTGCAACATCTGGTCCACAGCCTGAGGCTCAGGCCCGATATGGCGACGGACGAAGGAAGAAATTGGTTGAACAGTCTTCGAGGCCGCCGTCCGCTGATCGAGCAGGGTCATGGGGCCTCAGCAATGAATCGACTGTAAGAAACATCCAATCCAAGTGCCCTGAGTGTCAGATTGCTGCCACTTTGGCCGCATAGGTCGCCGCATCCATCAGCTGATCCATCTGGGCCGGGTCACTGGGTTGGATAACCAGCAGCCAACCCTCGCCATGAGGGTCATTTTGGAGTTCTTCCGGATTCGCCAACAAGGCATCGTTCCGCTTCAGCACAGCCCCATTTAGTGGTGCATAGATCTCCTCAACGGCCTTGACCGACTCCACGGTTCCAAAGCTGCTGCCACGGTTGAGTTCAGCCCCGACCTCCGGCAGATCCACAAAAACAATGTCCCCGAGCTGGTCAACGGCGTAGGCACTGAGCCCGATCCGGACGACGTCGGCGTCCTGCCAGGCGTATTCGTGGCTGTCGGCGTAACGGTACGAATCGGGGAAGTCGAAGGCCATCGGGCCGGCATTTGGCAATGTTTAACCAGTGTGGGCCAGATCCAGCCGTCCTGCTGCAGCCAGTGCCTTCAGGGCATCGATCACAGCGAGCTCCACGTGGGCGCGATGTGTCCCGCCCTGCACGTAAAGATTGAAGGGTTCCCGCAATGGGGCATCAGCGGAAAATTCACTGGTGCTGCCATCGATGAACGTGCCTCCTGCCATCACCAGATCACTGGCATAACCGGGCATCGCCGCCGGCACCGGATCGAGATAGGAGCCCACCGGTGAACAGGCCTGAAAGGCACGGCACACCACCTTCAACGCCTCAGCATCACCCAACTGCACGGCTTGGATCAGATCACTGCGCAACGCCCCGGCCGCAGGCTGCACGCGAAAGCCAAGATCCGCGAACACTCCAGCCACCAGATCGGCTCCGATCAGAGATTCCGCAACCATTTGCGGAGCCAGAAAAAGCCCCTGGAGCAGCAACCGATGCAGATCGAAGCCCGTTCCGCCTTCCCGGCCGATACCAGGAGCTGTGAGGCGGCAACAGGCCTGCTCCACCAGATCACTGCGGCCGGCGACATAACCACCGGCAGGGGCGATCGTGCCTCCGAGGTTCTTAATTAGAGAACCGGCCACCAGATCGGCTCCCACGGCAGGCGGTTCCTGCTCTTCCACAAGCTCGCCATAGCAGTTGTCGACAAAGCAGATGCAGTCGGGCTGCAATCGGTGGATCCGCTCACAGAACCTGCCAATCGTCTGCACGCTGAGAGAGGGGCGCCAGCTGTACCCACAACTGCGCTGAATCAATACCAATTGGCAGGGCTGATCAAGCACCTCCTCCACTCCCTGCTCATCCACCGACCCGTCCGGACGCAGGAGAAGCTCCTCGTAGGCAACGCCGAAGTCCTTCAAGGATCCCTGCCCCTCACCCCGCAGACCGATCACTTCTTCCAGGGTGTCGTAAGGGCGTCCGGTGATCGACACCATGCGATCCCCTGGACGGAGCACTCCGAATAACGCTGCAGCAATGGCATGGGTGCCGCTGACGAATTGCAGTCGCACCGCTGCGGCTTCTGCACCCAACACCCGGGCGAACACCCGGTCGATCACCTCCCGCCCCTGATCGCCATGGCCGTAACCGCTCACCGAGGCGAAGTGCTGCGGACCCACCCGTTCCGCCGCAAAAGCGTCCAGAACCCGTCGCAACCGAGGAGCAACAGCGGCTGTTCGCATTCGGGCGACAGGTTCCAAGCGCTCGCGAACGGCTTCAACCCTTGCTCGCGCCAAAGCCAGAGCCTGGCTGGGTTCCAAGGGCGCTTGGGAGGGACGTGTCCCCGACCGTTCTGAACCCATTGCCATCGGTAACCCGCGAAGAACCTGCTGTGTTCTTTTACATTCACATCTCCAACCGTCTGTTTTCGCTCCTTCTGTATCCCTTCGGACAGCAGCTGGATCGGATCATGGAGAGTTTTCTTGGTCACCACCAACCCAGTCGACAGCGGCAGCCAACGGGACCTGCGCATGCGCGCAGCCGTCATGGCACCCCGTGCACCCTTGCCGCAGCGCCAGCGGCGCTTGAAGGGAGGAACCACAGGCTTCATGGTGGTGATGCACGTGCTCGCCACAGTGGCCCTGCTGCCCCGGTTTTGGAGCTGGCAAGGCATCGCCACCTTCGCCGTTCTGTATTGGATGACGGTGCTCGGTGTAACCCTGGGTTTGCACCGACTGGTGGCGCACCGCAGCTTCGAGGTGCCGTCATGGCTTGAGAAAACCTTGGTGCTCATGGGCACCCTTGCCTGCCAGAGCGGTCCAATCGAATGGATTGCGCTCCACCGCCATCACCATCGCTTCTCCGACCAGCCCAATGATCACCACGACGCCGGTCGCGGTCTCTGGTGGAGCCACAGCGAATGGATGCTTCATGAAATCCCGGCTCTGGAACATAAGGAGCGCTATGCCGGAGATTTGCTGAGTAGCCCCTTCTATGTGTGGCTTGATCGTTGGTTCCTGCTGCTGCAGATCCCCCTCGGTCTTGCTCTGTACTGGTACGGCAATGCGGCTGATGTGCACGGCGGGGGACTCGGACTCGTGCTCTGGGCCATTCCTTTACGACTCGTGGTCGTGTATCACGTCACCTGGTTGGTGAACTCCGCCACCCACGCATTCGGCTATCGGAATTTCAATTGCCCGGACCTATCCCGCAATTGCTGGTGGGTAGCGCTGCTGTCCTTCGGTGAGGGTTGGCACAACAACCATCACGCCCATCCGGCCAGCGCCAGGCATGGTCTGCGCTGGTTCGAACTCGACATCACCTGGATGCACATCCGATTGCTTCAGAAATTGGGATTGACCCGCCGTGTTCGCCAGGCTCGCTACCCCGGTTGAGAGCCCGAGCGAAGCTCAGCAAGAAAGTCTTCAGCGCTGAGCCCCTGCCGGCCCTCAAGCTTGAGATGAGTGGCATGGAGATCGAGGAACTCACCATCGAGTTCCTCAGCGCTGTAGTCCCGCATTCCTGCCATCACTTCTGCGAAACGTTCACGGCGTTGGCTTTTGGTGACCGGATAGGCCTCCATCACGGCATCACGGCACTGACGCCAGGACTGCCCGCGACAAAGCCTTTCAGCGATGGAGGCACTGAGGACAGCCGACTCCTCCGGTGCAATTCGCCAATCAAAACCAGGTGGAAGGGAGGCCAAACCGACAAAGATTTCGAAAAGGTCACCGGCACCGAGAGGATTCGATTGGGAATCGAGCAACGGCACGGCTCCGTTTGTCAGCACCTTGAGCAGATCGGGATGAACCTCAGCGAGGTGCTCTTGGATCGGAGCAAGACCGGCATGTAGGACAGCATTGGCCTGACCGAGAGCAAGAAACACTTCTGGGCCTGGTGATGCCAGCTTGCCGTTGCGGAGGTTGGAGATCTGGGAGTTATGCACACGCCCTAGATCGAGCGCGTCAGCCAAGGCAGGCAACACCTTGTGCGACCAACCATTGCGCTCATGCCAGACGTGAAGGAGATGGGCCATCGCCCGCCGGCCCTCCTCAAGCTGGTCGCGGTAACTCCTGGTCACAGGATCAGTATCACTGACGTTGCTCATTGGTTGATACGGATCCGTATCGGGTATAAACTTTCGAGTATTAACCGGATTAGGCCATGGCTTCCAGCGTCATCACTGCGCCATCACCACCCAGTCGACCAGCAGCTTCGCACCGGGCCCAGGCACTTGCAACCCTGCTGCGCCGGCCCCGCAACGGCGAGACCCCCGGAGCACCGGCAGAAGGTCTTCACTGGGTGACGATCGGTTTCATGATCGTGATCCACAGCTTGGCCCTGTTGGCCCTGCTGCCGATGTTCTGGAGCTGGCAAGCCGCCGCCTGCCTGCTGGTGCTCTACTGGGTCACCGCCTGCCTGGGCGTGACCATCGGCTACCACCGCCTGCTGTCACACCGATCGTTCCAACTCCCTCGCTGGCTCGAGCGCTTCTTCGCCACCTGCGGCGCCCTCAGCTGCCAGCACGGTCCGATTGATTGGGTGGGATTGCACCGCCATCACCACAAGTTTTCCGATACGGATGCGGATCACCACAACAGCCATCGCGGCTTCTGGTGGAGCCATATGGGATGGATGCTCGAGCCCGTCACAGCCATGCAGGCCGTGCCCCGCATGACCGGCGACCTGGCACAGGATCCTTACTACCGCTGGCTGAACAACAATTTCCTGCTGCTGCAGTTACCCTTGGCCGGCCTGCTGTTCTGGATTGGCACGGCCACCGGAGCCGGCGGCTGGGCCTTGGTGCTGTGGGGCATCCCCCTGCGCCTGGCGCTGGTGTATCACGTCACCTGGCTTGTGAATTCCGCCACCCACTGCTGGGGGACCGTGGCTTACGACAGCGGCGACGCCTCCCGTAACAACAAGTGGGTCGCAGCCCTCACCTTCGGCGAAGGCTGGCACAACAATCACCATGCGTATCCGCACTCGGCCCGCCACGGACTGCAGCAGGGACAGATCGACCTCACCTGGGAGCACATCCGCCTGATGCGGGCCCTGGGACTGGCCACAAAAGTACGCCTACCCGTGGCATCGTAAAATTCTCGATCGCTCATTAGACGTCGTCCGGAATCATCACCATGGCCAAGCGCGTACAAGTCGTTCTGAATGAGGACGTTCTCAGCCTCGGTCGGGATGGCGACATGGTGGAAGTTGCTCCTGGTTATGCCCGCAACTTCCTTCTCCCTTATGGCAAAGCCGTCCCAGTCACCCCAGCGGTGATGAAGCAGGTGGAGCATCGTCGGGCCAAGGAGGCTGAGCGCCAGGCCGCACTCAAGCAAGAGGCGCTGGCGTTCCGCACCGCCCTCGACACCATCGGTCGCTTCACCGTGAAGAAGCAGACAGGCGATGACAACGTGCTATTTGGCACCGTCACCAACGGCGACGTAGCCGAAGTGGTCGAGGAAGCCACCAAGAAAGAAGTGGATCGACGCGACATCACCGTTCCCGACATCCACCGCACCGGCAACTACAAGGTCAGTGTCAAGCTGCACAGTGAAGTCACCGCTGAGATCAACCTGGAAGTGGTCAGCTACTGACCCAGGTCACGGCTGAATGCGTGAGGCCGTCACAGCCCACTCTGTTGCGTGTTCCCAAGTACGCCAGAGTGGGCATCGGCGTTGAAAGGTCAGGCCCATGGTGAGCGTTCCCCTGACGGATGCCGGCGGCGAGTCCGCCGATGGGGATCGCCACGGCTATAGCAAGGGACGTCGGCGGGACGAACCCAACTTCGAAGCCCTGCCGGATTCCGTGCCGCCCCAGAACGTTGAGGCAGAGGAAGCTGTACTAGGCGGCATCCTGCTGGACCCCGATGCCATTGGCAGGGTGGCCGATGTGTTGCAGCCCGAGGCGTTTTATCTCGGTGCGCATCGGGAGATCTTTCGCACCGCCGTGATGCTCCACAGCCAGGGCAAACCCACAGACCTCACAGCCATGACCGCCTGGCTGGCTGATACAGGTGCCTTGGAGAAGGTTGGAGGGAGCAGCAGGCTCGTGGAGCTGGTGGAACGGGTGGCCTCCACGGCCTCGATCGAGCAGGTGGCCCGCCTGGTGATGGACAAGTTCCTCCGCCGGCAGCTGATCCGCTCCGGCAACGAGGTGATCCAGCTGGGCTTCGATCAGAGCCTGCCGATGGAGCAGGTGCTCGACAAAGCCGAGCAGACGATCTTCGCGATCAGTCAGGAGAAACCCTCCAAGGGCCTCACACCCACCGCTGAAATCCTGACCAGCACATTCAACGAGATCGAAAGCCGTTCCCTCGGCACCTCGGTGGCGGGTATCCCGGTGAATTTCTACGACCTAGATGCCATGACCCAGGGCCTGCAACGGAGCGACCTGATCATCGTGGCCGGACGCCCAGCCATGGGCAAAACCTCGATCGTGCTCAACCTGGCCAAAAACGTGGCCCAGCTGCACGATCTTCCGGTGTGCGTGTTCTCCCTGGAGATGAGCAAGGAGCAGCTCACTTACAGGCTGCTGTCAATGGAGGTGGGCATCGAGGCAGGGCGACTACGCACGGGCAGGCTGCAGCAGGAGGAGTGGCCCCTGCTCGGCCAAGGCATCAACACCCTGGGGCAACTACCGATTTACATCGATGACAAACCGAACTCTGGCGTGCTGGAGATGCGTTCCCTCTGCAGGCGCCTGATGGCTGAACAGGGCAAGGAACTGGGTCTGGTGGTGATCGACTACCTGCAGCTCATGGAGGGATCCAGTCCCGACAACCGTGTCCAGGAAATTTCACGGATCACCCGAGCCCTCAAAGGCATGGCCCGGGAACTGAACGTGCCGGTGATTGCCCTCTCCCAGCTCAGCCGTGGTGTGGAATCGCGCACCAACAAACGGCCGATGCTGAGCGATCTGCGCGAATCGGGCTCGATCGAGCAGGACGCCGACCTGGTGCTGATGATCTACCGCGACGAGTACTACAACCCAGAGACCCCCGACCGCGGCATCACCGAAGTGATCGTGACCAAGCACCGCAACGGACCGGTGGGAACAGTGAAGCTTCTGTTTGAGCCCCAGTTCACCCGCTTCCGCAACCTGGCGGCCTGAGATGATCTCATCATGTGGATCGGTCGAATTCTGCTGATTGGTGTTGGCTCGTCCTACATCGCCCGTTGGTTTCTAAGCCCGCAAGGCCATCGGAATTACGTTGCAGGTTGGCTCAAGGCTTTGCGCAGAACCACCAAATATTTGCCACCTTGGCGACATAAGGTTCGGCGTTTTTGCAAACGCACCTTTGTCGCAACACTCAGCCGATCCAATCGAAAAGGCCGATCGAACAACAACTCACTGCGGAAATAACACTTGCCACTGGGTACGAATCGTCCAATCACCAAGAAGTTTCTCACCAGCAACAGATGGCTTCACAACGTTGTAGTAACCCTCCAACGAAATCTGCATCGGCTGACTGGCCAGCCTGAAGGAATAACCAAGTCCACCACCCACCGGAACGGTCCAACCATCACCATCTGGACGCGTCCAATCGGACGCAATGATCGGAGAAGACGTGAAGTACCAATTCTTGCTGAATTGATAGCGGATTAAGGGCTGGGCAATGAAACGATTGACATCAGCGCGCTGAGGATCACCGGCAACAGACCAGATGTTGCGCATCCTGGCGCCGACGATCCAAGGCCCCCGGTGGTAGTAGCCAAGGAGCGCGGGTCCCACTGACAGCTTGCCGCTGTTCGTGGGAACGTCTGCAGCTGGAATCACGAACGAGGGCCCAAGACCGATGGTCCAATCAGGGCCAAGATTTGGCACAACAAAAGCAGTTGGACTGACATCTGACAGGCCTGTACGGTTGCGTTGGTTAAAGCCCAAGACTGTTGGCACGCCAAAGGGCGACAAGCCAACCTCCGGGGACGCCGAAGGCGAGGAAACGAACCGAAATATCGTCCGCGTCAGAACCGTCCAGTCTTCATTCAGTTGAAACGGAACAACAGGCTGGAGCTTGAGAACATTGAGGGTGCGATCAGGATCCGCTTCCGGATCCACAGATCTTGGAGCCCATTTGACATTGGGCGTGACATTCCACTCCAACCACAAGCGACTGTAAGATGTTATGGGATTAACTCTTGGCCTGGCAAATACCTCGAAAGAATCAAACAGAAGAGCCGCAAAAAAAGCAAAAATAATTTTATTCACCACAACACTATACATAAGGGTATTATTACAATCTAAAAAATCTGCTCAGCCTTGCGGCGATGATTTAAAGTTTGCCGTGGAGTTTCCATGAATTCACTTTTATAATATTTAGCAAAATGAGAGCGACCCACAAAGCCAAAATACTCAGCCGTATCAACAACACCATTTAAATTCTTTTCAACACTGAATTCAAGATCAAGCAGCGCATGACGCACTTGATGCAATCGCACTGAGCGAACCACTTGAACAGGAGACATACCAAACTTCTCTTTGCAACCACTGAAGATCGATGTCCTCGATTGATGCAGCAAATTGGACAAATCCTGTACCTCAAAAGGCCTTTTTGGATCAGCGAATGCAATCGACAAAACACGTAGTGCAGCATTATGCCGATCTTTACGAGAAACGGGCTTAGCAACTTTTCGCTCATTTGCATCCATCAAACACTGAATTAAAGCAACAACAATTTCACTCTCAAGAACGTCGTCGTTCACGAGGCACGGCATAGCCCAGCATTGATTCAAAGCAGTCATCAAATCGCGAGACACAGAAGAATTGGCCAGGACATTAAATCTCTCAAGAGTGTCAAGCACTTGCAAACAATCAAAACGTTGCAACTGGCTGAAAAAAAAGTTGTCCGACACTGCAATTGCGCACATATCACTGCATACAGGCAGAACAAGATCCATATCCTTGAGATTATTATTAAATCCAAACAATGCAGAGCGTGTCAAAGAAACACCTTGAGCTCGGATACAATCAGAGGCGGAAGACGGCGAAAGATCGAGGGAAAATATTTTTTTGCCCGCATTACGATCAGCATGAATAGCGATAGACCTATTGAGATTTATTCGAAATAATCTTAAATTGGCAAGAGGAAGCACATCAACAAATCCTTGAATAATCCCCGGCTCAAGGGAAAGAACAGAGGTATTACGAAGCTGACGATTAAAAATAGCCGACAAATCAGCCGTACTTTTTAGTGGCAGCCGCAGAACGGGCATTAAGAGAATGCCTTTTTTAAAAATCTACAATACTTTGATCCAGCTCATGAGCCCATATGTTCAAGACTAAAGCCCTGAATGTTCAGTATGAACAAAATCGCTGATTTCTTGTCTCGGTTGTTAAACCCGCAATGGCAAACCTATCACCTAGACGAGACAGCTTCTATTCCGCCAAAATTACTTTTTTTACTTGGCCAAGAAACTCAGAAAGATCTTGATCACTCAACAGACCCTCCTCATAAAGTAATTTAGCTAATTCAAGTTTTTTATTTAAGACTGAAAGCGCGTAGGCTTTATCGCAATTTCTCTTATTCTTAGTGGATAACGGAATTGATAGTACTGCGCCCAGAGCGAACCCACCGCCATTGCCATTCAAGATCTGAATAGCAGAAGAAGACTGATTGATCTTGTCTTTTCGTTGCGAAATACCACTATAAAAGTTCAATGTGGTTGGCGTTCCATCTTCACTTGAACAGCGTGTTCCATCAGGGAGATCGACCGTAAAACTTGATCCAACAGCATTGGGGAAGGCTAAACCTGTAAGATCTCTGAGTGGGAGGCTCTCTAATCTGTTCAGCGCAGGAAAGTTGGTTTGCGCAGTTGCAGAATACGCTGATAGCAAGATCGTGTTAAAAGAGTTAATTGCGCTCCAGAGGAGGGTTTTGCGCCTTTTTCGGTGGGGGTTTCGGTAATACAAATCCATAATGGACCTGGAGTAAGAGATGCAGTGGGGATACTGAGAAGAACACGACGCGCTTTGTTATCTCTCAAAAATAATTTAGGAGGGGTAACACGAACATTTTTAATTTGCTCTCCAGGAACATTGCCATCAGCATTGAGAAATGCTTCAACTCGATATTGTCCCGGTTCTGAACCGGCCAAAAACGCTTGTGTGCGCACAACGACACGAGAACCAAGACCAGGTGAAATAACCTTGTTGTTTGGATTGAGGCCTAAAGCGGCAGCGAGGAGAATTAGAGAAAACATAAATAATCAGCAAGACAACTCCATATCTCTCAGTGGATCACCTCGAATCAGTTCATAAGCATGCGATATTTTCATGGTGCCAAGCATGTAAGAAGAACATCAAACTGATACTCTTCAAACGGAAAACTGTTGCTTAAAAGGGCTGAAACAGTCAGATTAATATCATAAGAACTATCAGTGGCAAACCCGAACTGTGAAAATTTTGAAGCCGATATTGTTGTCGATATCGGAGCATTACTAACTGAACCGGTTGTCTTTGACTGAATTTGCCTGTTCTGCTGGATTGACCGAATAAAGACACCTCTGAACCCAATATTTCGAGGGGCCAACACAGTATTTAAAGTTACACTTAATCGAGGTAGCTGGTTCGATGTAATTGATAGCGCTTCACTTGTACCTAACAACAACCCGCTTGAACCATTATCATTTTTTGTATAAGCCATTTCTACAACATCACTTCCTCCTGAAAATGAGCACGCAAAGGGAACTGTTGCAGTAAAGGATGTGACATCTTCGATGGCCGCATTAACCCTCGAGCAAGTTAAATCAAATGCATACGCCATCGCCAGCAACACAAGACCAATCAACTTTTGCTTGTCCCTGAAGAAGCAGAAATCTACTCTTTCGTCAGGATTCAAAACATCCGTTTGCCGCTTTAATTTCATCACTCTCAGATTAATCAAGCGGAGCAGCCAGAGGGTTGAACTTCAACCACAAAGCCAGCTCAAAATAAAACAACACAGTCTGCAAGAGATGAAAAATTGATTCGTGAAAACAACATCTAAAAAGAAATAAAATCCAACTGTTAGTCAATGCTGAAATGTTGAAGGGAGCTTTTAGTTTTCCAAAAACTCCCGAAAAGTCTTAAGGCTTAAACTTTGACTATTATGAGCTTAAAGTCGTCAAAACAACTGTATAGGAGTAATCACCCACTGTGGATGCGCCTTGCACTTCGAGACCAATTTGAACATTGGTGGCAACACCGGGCGAATTACCGAGAGATGTTTCCGCAGAAGCGGAAACACCACTGGTCACGAGTGCATCACCACTGCCCCCAACAAACAAACTTGCGGTGTTATTGGTTTCAGTAGGATTTGAAAGATCAGCATTTACCGCGCCAAGAGTGACACTCGTTGCAAAATTACAAGAAATAGTCAGATTCTGAGTCTGCCCAGTAAATGTCCCATTGTTTTCGGCACTGTAGCTCATTTCAATTGTTTGGCTCGTACCAGAGGTATAGGTGCAAGTTCCAGGAACTTGACCTGTGAAAGTTGTGGTGTCAGTGATCTGAGCCAATGCAGAAGCTGGCATTAAGCCAAAACCAACGGCCTGCAATGCAGCAAGTGAAATGCGCTTGAAATTCATCATGAATTTAGAACTTGACCAATCTTGACCAACTGAGAGCTTGATGAGAGCGCCTGTTGCTCAATCAAGCATTGATTGAACAATCAAGTCGAACAAGTTTCAGTTTCGATGCAATATTTTTGGCCTTTCACCTTGAACAAATGGGCTCATTTAAAATTTAGGCTCATTAGCCTGAACAAATGGGCACATCAAGAAGCCCCATCCTGTGGCACTTGGCTTTGTTGATTGCCGCGATGGTCGTTGGCCAAGCAGGATCAGCACGGATCCGCGCAACCAGCGTCCGATTTGTTGGACGTGTACCAGCCACCTGCCACCAGCAACAACAGCATCAAGGCTCTGATCGCACGGCTGATGCGCCCACCTCACTGCAACACTTCAGCTGGAACAGCAGGAATGCCGACCGACAGATCACCTGCCTTGTGTATTGAGGGCCAAGCGTTTCCAAACCAACTGGCCCACTTGATCCAACAGCAATGAGCTGATCAGGATGGGCTTTGACCAAAATCTGCCGATGGAGCAAGTGCTTCCTCAGAGACGAGCGAATCTGTTCGCCATCAGCCAGGCAACACTCTTCAGAGTGCTTACACCCACGACCGAAATCTGACCACTGCTCCAGTCGCATTGAGCAGCGACCCACTCAACCCTTGCCTCAGGGACAGCGATTGATAATGGGGACATGAGCTTCTCCGCCGCCCCCACCGAATCCTTCGACGTGATCGTGGTTGGCGGTGGCCATGCCGGCTGTGAAGCCGCCATCACCTCAGCTCGGCTTGGTCTGAATACCGCACTGTTCACGCTCAACCTTGATCGGATCGCCTGGCAGCCCTGCAACCCCGCCGTTGGCGGCCCAGCCAAAAGCCAACTGGTTCACGAGGTGGATGCCCTGGGCGGAGTGATCGGCCGACTCGCCGATGCCACGGCGATTCAGAAACGCATCCTCAATGCCAGCCGCGGCCCCGCCGTCTGGGCCCTGCGAGCGCAGACCGACAAGCGCCAGTACTCCCGCCAGATGCTGCAGCTGCTGCAGCACACCCCCAACCTGGCCCTGCGCGAAGCCATGGTGACAGGGCTGGAGATCGAAGGCGATCCCAACGGCGGCGGTGAGAGCTGGGATCCCAGCCAAGGACCAGCCGCCCGCATCACCGGTGTACACACCTATTTCGGCAGCCTTTACGGGGCCAAAGCCGTGGTGCTCACCGCCGGCACCTTCCTCGGGGGCCGCATCTGGGTGGGGCATCAATCCATGGCCGCAGGACGGGCCGGTGAACAGGCCGCTGAAGGCCTCACCGAAGCACTCCAGCAACTGGGCTTCCACACCGATCGGCTCAAAACCGGCACACCGGCGCGGGTGGATCGGCGCAGCATTGCCCTCGATCAACTCGAAGAGCAACCCAGCGACGCTGCTGATCGCTTCTTTTCCTTTGATCCGGCCGCCTGGGTCAGTGGGGAGCAGATGAGCTGCCACATCACTCGCACCACAACCGCCACCCATCAACTGATCAAAGACAACCTCCACCTCACTGCGATCTACGGCGGCGTGATCGACAGCAAAGGGCCCCGCTACTGCCCCTCGATCGAAGACAAGATCGTTCGCTTCGCGGACAAAGACAGCCACCAGATCTTTCTGGAACCAGAAGGACGCGACACCCCAGAGATTTACGTGCAGGGGTTCTCCACGGGGCTGCCAGAACCGATTCAGCTGCAGCTGCTGCGCAGCCTGCCGGGATTGGAACAAGCCGTGATGCTGCGCCCGGCCTATTCCGTGGATTACGACTACCTGCCCGCGACCCAGCTCTTTCCATCATTGGAAACCAAACGGGTGGAGGGGCTGTTCAGCGCCGGACAGCTCAACGGCACCACGGGCTATGAGGAAGCCGCGGCCCAGGGGCTGGTGGCCGGCCTCAATGCCGCGCGACGCATCCGCGGACAGAGCGCCGTGCACTTTCCCAGGGAAGGCAGCTATATCGGCACGATGATCGACGATCTAGTGAGCAAGGATCTGCGCGAGCCCTACAGGGTGCTTACCAGCCGCAGCGAATACCGCCTGGTGTTGCGGGGTGACAACGCCGACCGCCGGCTGACGCCCCTGGGCCGTGAGCTCGGCCTGATCGATGACCGGCGCTGGCAGATGTTTGAACAGAAGCTCACCGCCCTGGAAAGCGAAAAGCAGCGGCTGGAAACTCAACGACTGAAAGTGAGCGATCCAGTGGCCCCAGCAGTGGAAGCGCAAACTGGCGCTTCGATCAAGGGCTCCATCACTCTGGCCGACCTACTGCGTCGACCCGGAATGCATGCGGACGATCTGGTGCACCACGGCCTTGCCGATGCCGACCTCCCCCTGCCGGTTCGAGAAGGCGCGGAAATCGACATCAAATACAGCGGTTATTTGCAGCGCCAACAGCAGCAGATCGATCAGGTGAAACGCCAGAGCCGGCGCAAGCTTCCCGCAAGCATCGACTACGCCAAGATCAGCACCTTGTCGCGGGAAGCGCGTGAAAAACTCACGGCCGTTCGCCCGATCACCCTGGGGCAAGCCAGCCAGATCCCTGGCGTGAGCCAGGCCGACCTCACCGCTCTGTTGATGTGGCTGGAGCTTCAACAGCGGCGTAATCCGTCGAACGCTCCAGACCTCGCCCCCACCGGCCAGGCTCGATAGCGTTACGGGAGCTAAAGACCTGCGGTGTCGCCACGCCTTTCCACATCCCGGGCCTACTGGAACCTGCGTGCTGAGCAGGTGATGGATCGGGTGTTCAGCGGCGGGGAACGCACGCTCGACGCTGTTCAGGTGCAGATGAGTGAAGTGAATGCGCCACCGTCAGCTGGCGCCACGCCGATAACGCCCAAGTCCAAGGACACACAGCCAAGTTCGCGCGTCCCAATCAGCCTGCTGGTGCTGACCCTGATGGGAGTGCTGGGCACCCTCACCCTGGGTCTCCAGTGGTGGAACGCCCAACAGGCACTGCAAAAGGAACGCAACCTGGCGCTGATTGAAAAGCTGCGCCAGCGCGCGCTGGAAACCAAGCCCGCAGATCCAACCACCGCGGTTCAGGAAGCCCAGGAGCCGATTCAAGCCCCGTCAACCATTCAGCAACTGGAGCCGGTGACCATTCCTATTCGATCCCAATCCCCACCTGAGGCAGCAGCACTGGTGCCAGCCACACCGGAGCCCCTCCTCGTGGGTGTGGTCCACAGCGGCGGGGGCCAGGGATCCGCCATTTTTCAACTCGGTGACCAGTCTCTATCGGCAGCACCAGGAGAGAGCATCGGTAACAGTGGCTGGTCCCTGCGCAGCGTGACGGCCAACGGTGCGGTGATCGAACGTGGCGGTTCCCTCCGATCACTCTCAGTGGGAGGCGCATTCTGAGCCCCTCCGAAACCCTGACCCCCTCGCCAGCTGTGCTCTGGGAAGCACCCACGTCGGCTGTTTTGGCGGGAGAAGAACCCGGCTGGCTTCCTGGCCCCTGGCGATTGATGCTGCTCGGTGATGGCAGTCCAACGAGGCACCTGCGCTTGCTGACAAGCCATCCAGTCGCCGTGCGCGTCATTGCCATGGAGGCTGATCAAGCACTGAACGGCGCGCCACAAGAAGTGCGTGAACTCAGCCATCCCCTGCTGCGACGCCAGGTTTGGCTGGAGTGCGGGGGCGCCACCCTTGCCTGGGCGGAAAGCTGGTGGAACCAGACGGAAGCGGAGCAGCATCTTCAGGACCGCAACCTGCCGATCTGGCTCAGCCTCACCCAGGGACGCTCGGAACTATTCCGAGAAGTGGATGGCCTGGCTCTAGTGACAGCTCCCTGGCTGGAACAGGGCTTTGGTGAACAAGGACCGTTCTGGAGCCGCCATTACCGCTTCTTCCGACAGGGGCGGGAACTGACCGTGATCCGCGAAGTGTTCAACCCAGCCCTCGAACGCTGGCTTGGGGAAGCTCCACGTCGACCGCTTCAAACAACGTCATGAAGAAACCAAGCGTTTAGTGCGGATTTGAACTTGACAACTTGCCGCATGTCATGCACGGGCAATCATGCACCTATCGGTATCGATTCCATGGCCACTTCCACCTGGTTGAACCTCAACGATCTCGGCCGCAGGTTCGGAATCTCAGCAAGTCACTGCGGACGCATGCTCGAGCAGGAAGGATGGCGAGACCGCCATGGATGTCCAACCCCTGCAGCACTCGAGATTGGTGCCGCCGAGCAACGTGCTCCTCACAGCAAAGGCCGCTCAGCCCTCTGGAATGCCGATCTCTGTGCGGCAGTTCTGGAGCGTCACGGACATCACCCGGTCAGCCGTGCGCAGCACGTGAACCAATGGACGGATCTTCTTGAAGCCATGGCTGATGGATCACCGTCAATCACCACCAGCGCCGATCAGATGGCAGAGGAGCTGCCGCCTGACCTCGTTGACGCGGTGAACCAGCAGCTGAACCGGCGCGGTTGCCCATATCGGGTGCATCGGCAAGTCACGCAAGCCTGAGAGCCTCAGCCTGCTTGCGAGCTGTTTCCAGCTGCTCCTTGAGGGCCTCTTCATCGGTGTGACTGAGGTTGGTGTGAATCAACCGGGCATGGGGTGCATGGCGGCGCAGGCGCTCGATCACCCGATCCGGCGTGGAATCTCGCACCAATAGAGCCAGAGCTGCACTGCCCTGGGGCAACGTCTCCGCCAGTTCCTCCAGAAACTTGTCGTTGATTCCGATGTCGTTGAGAGCACCGGAAGCGGCACCGGCGCCAGCCCCAACGGCCGCACCCAACAGGGGATTGGCGAAGATCAGACCAATGAGCAGACCCCAGAAGGTGCCGCCCATGGCACCGGCAGCGGTCATGTTGATGGCTTGGCGCAAATGCACATGACCATCGTCACCGTGTTCAAGCACGACCGCATCCTCCAGGGTGATCAGATGCTCCTGCTGGATGGTGACCAGCTCACGCCTAACTTCCTCAGCCTCAGTGACCTTCGGGAAGCCCACAACCACCAGGTTGCTCATGTCGGTTGATTCAGTTGGGCGGAGCCTAGGGGCTATCGGACGTCAGGGTCCGTCGCGCCGACGACTGGAGCGGGGAAGGGAGCGTCGCCCCGAGGCCCGGGAAGCTGGAGCGGAGGGTGGAGATGGGGGTAAAGGTGCACCGTCCGAGCGACTCCAGCGTTCCACACGAAAGTCATCATCGTCGGGCCAATCCTCCTGAGCGGGCTCTTCAAACGGCGGAGGACTCATCTCGGCAGGAGACTTCAACAGCGGTTGCCGCCGCGACATCGCATCCAATGGTCGCTTCCCTGAGGGACGAGGCCTCGCCACAGCTGATGGCTCAGGGGCAGGTGGCCGCTCACTCCAGTCGTCCTCTTCATCCAGAAGCCAATCCATCCGATCACCCACCCAGCGGCCCACGGCATCGAAGCGCGATCCGGACTGCGGCCGCCCAAAACCACGTCGACCCGGACGGGCACCGGAGACTCCATCCACCAGTTGCCGACCCGTTTCAATCCATTGATCAAACTTCGAATCCAATGGCTCAGCACCACGCTGGCGGCGTTGTCGACGTGCATCCATCTTTAAACGTTACCGACGCCGGTGCTCCAACCAACGTTCCCGTTGCAAGCCGATCAAAGCGATGGACACACCGCCCATTTCCAAAACCCAGAGAAACAGATCCATGAACGTCAGCTCTCCTCTTGGGCCGGCACGTAGCCAAGCAGACAACTGGGATGCCAACGACCACCATGATGCTGATTGCAGCATTGGCGGCAAGCGGCCTGTTTCACGCGCCGCCGGTAGGGCGTCCGCCGTCCGCAGCGCGGGCAAACAGCAATCCAGCGCGGTGGTTGCTGCGGAACCGGAAAACGATGTCGAACGCTTACCTCAAAGCGATCTTGATCCGCATTGATGGCCTGCATGCGCGCCAAAAAGTTGGGGCCATGGCTTTCGTTGCTCTTCAGCACGAGATCCACCCAGGCATGAATCATCTCGTGGCAAAGGGTGCTCTCCGTGGCTTCGCGCGGCAGCTGCCCCAACAGGGGCCTCGACAACACGATCTCCCTGCCGAGGGGGGGTGCCACGGAAACACCACGCCGATAAAGACCGGCGGTGCGGCGAAGCCGGCCATCGCTCCAGCGAACGGCAACCAGGGGCTGATGCCCCTGGGTGAGCGAGCCCTCGAAGTGTTCACGGTTCAGCCGATGAAACAACGGCAACAACGGCTCGAGCGGCATGGTCGGCAGTCGCCGGACGCGGGAGGTCGGCCCAGTCTGCCTCCATCCAGCGGATCGTCAGTCAGACTCACGGTCCAAATGGCATGGGCTGATGGATCTGGGTCTGGTGCGGGAAATCGGAAGCAAGGCACTGCTCGCCGGTGGTGGCGCCCTGCTCCTCTACTGGACGATCACCGCCGTGAAGCTGGTGCTCAGCGCCCGCGGCATCAATCCCCTGATCAAGCAGTTTTTCACCCAGGTGGCCGCTGGACGGGTGGATGCGGCCTACCTCCTCACCACTAAGACCTACCGCCAGCATGTGAACCGCCAGCAGTTCATCCGCTATCTGGCCGGACTGAAACTCAATCGCTTCCGCAACCTCAAATCAGGCCGTCCCCGGCTTCAGGAAGGCAACATGATTCTCACGGTGAAACTGATCGCCGAAGACAAAGAGGAGATGCCGCTCGATTTCACCTTCACCAAGGTGGACGACAACTGGAAGATCGACCGCATCGCCACCGTCAACGCCAACGTCAAGAGCTGACTGCCCCTCCGTGTCCACTTCAATCCCGCAGGGTTTGCAGGAGCGCGCCGCCGAACTGAGGCAGCTGCTCAACAGAGCCGCGCACGCTTATTACGTGCTTGATGCTCCCGACCTCGAGGATGCTGTTTACGACAGGCTTTACCGAGAACTGCTTGACCTCGAAGCAGCGCATCCAGAGCTGGTTGAGGCCGACAGCCCCACCCAACGGGTGGGTGGCTCTCCAGCCGAAGGCTTTCGCAGTGTCACCCACCGCGTCCCTCTGTTCAGCCTCGACAATGCCTTCAGTGCTGACGAGCTGCGGGGCTGGTACACCCGGCTGATCAAGGTGCTCGACCGCGAGCCCCCATCGGATTCTCCCCTGCCGGCTCTGGCGATGGTGGGAGAACTGAAGATCGACGGCAATGCTCTAGCACTGAGCTATGAGAACGGCGTTTTGGTGCGCGCCGCGACCCGTGGTGATGGCGATCAAGGAGAAGAGATCACAGCCAATGTGCGCACGATCGCCTCCATTCCCCTGCGCCTGCATCTCGATCATCCACCCGCCTGGGTGGATGTACGCGGGGAAGCTCTGATCCCCGACAGCACCTTTGCCGCCATTAACGGGGAGCGGGCTGCTCGCGACGAGCCCCTTTTCGCCAATCCCCGCAATGCCTGCGCCGGCACCCTGCGTCAGCTGGACCCGAAGGTGGTGGCCGCAAGACGCCTCGACTTCTTCGCTTACACCCTTCACCTCCCCGAGGAGTGGTCGGGACAACGCCCCGCCAGCCAGTGGGAGAGCCTGCGCTGGTTGGAGGATGCAGGTTTCCGCGTGAACCCCAACGCCGCCCTGCTCCCAAACCTGGAGGCCGTTGAGCAGTTTTTCAGCGACTGGGACAGCCGCCGCCACGATCTCAACTACGCCACCGACGGTGTTGTGGTGAAACTCAACGACCTGCGCCTGCAGGACGCCGCTGGCTTCACCCAGAAAGCGCCTCGCTGGGCCATCGCTCTCAAGTACCCGGCAGAAGAGGCTCCCAGCCGCCTGCTCAAACTCACCTGCCAGGTGGGTCGCACTGGCGTGGTCACACCCGTTGCCGAATTCGAGCCGGTTTCCTTGGCGGGCACCAGCGTCAGTCGCGCCACCCTGCACAATGCCGATCGACTGCAGGAGCTTGACCTGCATAGCGGCGACACCATCATCGTGCGCAAGGCAGGGGAGATCATCCCTGAAGTGCTGCGAGTACTCCCCGAACTGCGTTTGGAGGGTGCCCTGCCCCTGGAACTGCCGCGTCACTGCCCGTCCTGCGGCTCGGATCTCGTGCGCGAAAGCGGTGAAGCTGCCACACGCTGTGTGAACAGCAGTTGTCCCGCCATCCTGAGCGGCGCCCTGCGCCACTGGGTGAGCAAGGGTGCGCTGGATGTGGACGGCCTCGGCAGCAAGCTGATTGAACAGCTTGTGGAGCGGGGCCTTGTGCGCTCGATCGCCGACCTTTACCGCCTTGACACCGCCCTACTCACAAGCCTGGAGCGCATGGGTGAGAAAAGTGCCAGCAATCTGGTGGCTGCTCTCGAGCAATCCCGCTCTCAGCCCTGGTCACGCCAGCTCTACGGCCTGGGGATCCATCACGTTGGTGAGGTGAATGCCAAGGCCCTGGCCTCCGCTTTTCCTGATGCGGACAGCCTCGCTGACGCAGCCGTTCTCCAGCCGGAGGCGATCACCGATTTGCACGGCATCGGCCCGGAGATCGCCCAGAGTCTGCAGCAGTGGTTCAGCACATCGGCAAACCAGGATCTGCTTCAGCAACTGCGCGATGTCGGTCTCACGCTGGCCGCCTCGGACCAGGAACGCCAAGCACTGGCGGATCGCAGCAACGGCAGCGGACAGCTCAGCGGTCAGACCTTTGTGCTCACTGGCACCCTGCCCTCGCTCTCCCGATCCCAGGCGCAGGCCTTGATCGAAGCCGCAGGGGGCAAAGTGAGCGGTTCTGTGAGCAAGAAAACCAGTTTCGTGGTGGCTGGTGACGAAGCGGGCAGCAAACTGGAAAAAGCGAAATCACTCGGTGTCAGCGTGCTCGATGAAGCAGCACTGATGCTCTTGATCCAAGACAGCGCCGACTCCATTCATCCGCTTTGAACTGAGAAAACAAAACCGATGCCAAATCTGATCTCTGTCGCGGTCGAAGCACTCACAGGGGAATGGCAGATCAACCTCGAGCAGCGCGTCCCACGCAAAGAGCTCTACAAAGCACGCATTGCCTCCTCAAAACCGTCCCTGGGCTTCTTTCTGCTGCTGCTGTGTTCAGCGGTCATTGCCACTCTCGGGCTGATTTCCAACAGCACCGCCGTGGTGATCGGCGCCATGATCGTGGCCCCGTTGATGGACCCGATTCTGAGCCTGGCCTTTGCTCTGGCCATCAGCAACAACACCCTGGCGAAACGTTCCCTGCTCACCATTTTCCTTGGTGTACTCACGGTGGTGGGCACAGCGGCATTCCTGTCGATGCTGCTCGATGTGAGCGAAGTCAATCGGGAGATGATCTCCCGGACAGCCCCGAACCTGATCGATCTCGGCATCGCCATCGCCGCGGCCGTTGCCGGATCCTTCAGCATGACGAGAGCGGGGTTGTCGAACTCGATCGCCGGTGTCGCCATCGCTGTGGCCCTCGTGCCTCCCCTCTGCGTCTGCGGCATCGGCTTGAGCCTGGGCCAGGAAGTGGTGGCAGTGTTCGGACGGGGAACAGTGGCGGGGATCACCAATCAGATCGCCGAGGGGTCGCTCCTGTTGTTCCTGGCCAACCTGATCGGGATCACCGTGGCCAGCCTGTTCATTTTCTTGATCCAGCACTACGGATCGGTGGCCCAGAGCTGGCGCAATCTTCTGGTGTGGCTCGGTCTTCTGGGTTTGCTCGCGATCCCCCTGTCCTCATCCCTGCGCGACTTCAGCAACAAGCAACAACTGGATGGCCAGTTCGCCAGTTTCAAAGCCGGGCGGGTGCGTCAGTTTGAACTCACCCGGAAAAATCCCTATCTCTGGCAGAGGGTGCGCGTGCTTTACAGCAACGTCCGTGTTGTGGATAACAAAGCCACGGTTGATCTGGTGCTCAGTGCACCGAAAGGACTGGTCACCGATGGAGTGGCACAAGAGCTGAATGACCGCATTTCCAAACGTGCCCGGACTGATCTAGGCCTGGATGACATCAGGACCACCATCAGCGTGATTCCCAATCAGATCTTTAAATACAAAGAAGCCTCGGAGCCATCCTCATGACCCAACAGGACTATCAGAGGCCCTCGGTGTTTCGTTGGATCAAAACCGACTGCGGTCGCGCCAAATATGCCGACCTGAGTGCACGAAAGGGATTGCGGGCCAGAGGCCGGTTGATCTGGTTTGTGCTGATCGCCGCAGTCCGCGACTGGCGCCTCCCGGATCCCGATCAACCCGCCGGCTCCTGATCAAGCTCTGATCCCTCCTGCAAGGCCTTGCGAGCAGCGCGAGCCACCAGCCACACAACGGCAACGGTGGCCAGCACACCGACAACCCGCAACACCCAGGCCTGAGGAGTCGTCTCCCCCGCCAACACCTCCCCGAAACGAGCAGCGCTTCCAGCCAGCGCACCAAGCGCGCAAAACAAGATCGTGCCAGGGATGATGCCGATCAGGCCAAGGTTGTAGTCCCTCAGACTGACGTCGCTAAGCCCATAGGCGAGGTTCAGCAGAGAGAAAGGAAAGGCCGGAGACAGCCGGGTGAGCAGCACCAGCCGGAAGCCTTCACGGCTCACCGCCTTTTCGATTGCAAGCAGTTTTGGAAAGCGCTTGAGGCGAGCTTGTGCCCAGCCACGCAATCGATAACGCCCCAGCAAGAAAGCGGCTTCCGCCCCGAGCGTGGCTCCAGCGAACACGATCAGGCTGCCCCACCAGGTGCCGTACAGCGCTCCCGCCAGCATCGAAGCCCAGAGACCAGGCAACAGCACGGTGACCCAAACCGCATACAGGGGGATGAACACCAGAGCTCCTAACGGTGTCTGCAGCCACTGCAAAACGGCCTCCGTACTCAGCAGATCGCTCACCATTCCCTCTCCCAAGCCCAACAACCGTTCCATGGGCATGGCGTTGAGCGCAAGTGCCAACGATTTGGCATCACGGGATCGCTGGAGTCACTATGGAGCTCGGTTACAACCGATAGCGACACCCTGCGGACGCAATAGAAGACCGATGAAACGAGAGCTTGGGCAACGTTTATTGATCCTTAGGTTCAAGCTCCTTGGCTTGGCAGGAGCGATTGGCCTGCTCAGCGCATGCAGCAGCACGGACGAAGCCCGTCCCACCCTGATCCGAGTCGTGCGCACCTTGCCCTCCCAGGAGGTGGTCACCAGCGAAGAAAGCTCACGAGACCGCGATGTTTTGCGCAATTTTCAGACCAGCTTGCGGGCTGTCATCCCTGGGATAAGGATCCAGCCCTCCCTTTACTCGGCATCCAGTGTCCAATCGGAACTGCAACGCCAGACCAACAGTGGACTGGGGCCTGATCTGGTGATCAGCGATGCCCAGACCATCCAGGCTCTGTTCACAGCACGCATTCTGGATTCCGTCCCGGTCACACCTGAACAACGCCAGTCCATTCCAGCGGAGCTACTCACGCGCGTGAGCACGAGCGACGGGGCAATCACTGGATTGCCGGTGTCCCAATACATCCAACTGGCCTGCTACGACAAACGCAAACTCAAAAGTCCACCCAAAACTCTGCGCGAACTGGCCCAACAAAGCAGTGAAGGAAGGATTTTCGGCCTCACACAGAACTTCGAGAATCTCTATTGGAGTGTGGGCAGCTATGGCGCTGGAAACGCGTTGATCAGCGCCCTGCGTGGAGAAACACCGACAACGCAGGATGTGAACCAGCTGGTGCAATGGCTCACCTGGCTACGGGCAGCAAGCTTTCAGCAGAACGTTCTGTTCATGAACGATCAGGCCACCCTCCGGAAACAACTGATCGATGGAAGACTCCACTGGATCAGCTGCTGGAGCTCCCAGCTGCCCCAACTGCGGGAAGCCTTAAAGGACAATCTCGGCATTGGGCTGTTACCGGCAGGACCTGCCGGGAAAGCCACACCGGTAAGCCGGCTGCAAGTGTGGGGCCTCGGACGGAATTCCAGCCGTCAACAGCGGCAGAAAAGCTTGGAACTGATGCAATTCATTGTTCTGCCCTGGGCACAGAAAACATGGGCCCTGCGGTACCGCACCTCTTACCCGGTCAACCCAGCAGCGGCACAAATCATCAATCGCGAAATCCCTGGATTCGAAGACCTTTACCTCAGCACAGACCAGGATGATATTCGCATTGGTGATGAAATCAGGGCAGTGCTAAATCAAAACCCAAAACTCGAACGAGTGATGCAATTCACACTGAATGATGTGATTTTTGGCACAGAAACTCCAAGCCAAGCTGCCGCAACACTGAACACCAAACTGGGACCGTCGTCATGACCATCACCTCTCTCATTCTCTCGGTGTCCCCCAGCGACATTCTCATCGAAATGCTGAGCTGGCTGGCCTTTCTGCAGCGCTGGTCGGTTCTGTCCCAGTTGCTAGTACTGGCCGTTGTCGTGGTGATTGCACGCACGCGCAGCATCCAACTCGATCCCAAGCGTTACCGGTTGCAAGCACTGTTTCCAGAATCGATCCGTGTTCTGCTTGGCCCTGCACTAATCCTGATCCTTGCGGCTGTCTTTGCTGTATGCCAAGCACCCTTCGGGCTGTTGCGTTATTTCGGACTGCTATGGCTGGGCTGGAATCTGTTCACACCTTTTAAATCACTCGTTAAGCAGGTCAATCCGAGGTTCCCAATCGAAGAGATTGAAAGCACATTTTTCAAACCTGTCTATGTGATCACGGCCACTGTTTCAATGCTCAGCCTGCTCGGCAGCCGTGAAAATCTGGCGCGGATCGGAATCGCCAACCTCTTTGAAGTCGAGATCACCTTGGGCAAGGTCTATACGGCGATCGTGGCGATTTATCTGATCGTGACGATTGCATCGCGGCCTGCAGCACTGATGGCCTGGGCCAGTGGCACGATCTTCGGGGTGCGTCAGCAGAACCGGCGTGGCATGGAATTGCTGTTCCGCTACAGCGTGATCGCCATCGGCATTATGAGCGTGGCGTACTACATCGGCATCAATGGCAATGCATTCATCGCCATCGCCGGTGGTTTATCAGTGGGCATCGGCTTTGGAACCAAAGAAATCATCTCCAATTTCATTAGCAGCATCTGGCTGTTATTTGAAGGTTCCGTGCGCCCAGGCGAAATCTTGATGATCAATGGAGATCCCTGCACCGTGCGCAAGCTCGGCCTTAGGGCAACACAGCTGAAGCGTGGCCGTGACGGCGCCGAACTGCTGATCCCGAATCAGACCTTCTTCACACAAGAAGCAGCGTCCTACACAGCTGCTGAAACGGCACGTCGCGACAGCGTTGAAGTCGGCGCTGCCTACAACCACGACCCCGATCGGGTGATTGAGCTGCTGCTCGCGATTGCAGAAGACCATCCCAAAGTGAAGCAATACCCACCAGCGTCGGCTTTCGTAACGGCATTCGCCGATTCATCGATCAACTACAAAGTGCTCTTCTGGGTGGCCAACCCTCTGGATGCCTTCGCCGTCGGCAGCGATCTACGCAGGGAGATCTGGAAACGCTTCGAGAAAGAAGAGATCACGATTCCCTTCCCCCAACGCCAGGTTTACCCCATGCAGTGGCCACCAAGTCTTCAACAAAGCCTCAGCACCAATGCACCCACAGAAGAAAACAGGACGAGTCCAAAGCAAGAAAACAACAGCTAAAATCTCAACCCCTGTCGCTCTAGACCCATTCGGGAATTCACAACAACTGCGGTCAACCGCGTTGAATTTCTACACACCAACACCGGCCTTGTGGTGGGGTCCTTGGTGCTGGTGGGTGCGTGGCTGTGTCTGCAACTTCTCAGCCGCCATGGTCGCAACCTCGGGAGCAATATCAGCCGTAGCTTGAGGAGGCCAGTGCTGATTGGCCTAGGGCTCACACTCTATGGAACCTGGATCACCCATCACATCAACCAGCGTGTTGATGTGATGGAACAGCAACTCCTGAACCGTCTTGCAGCGTCCTTGGTGATTGTCACGATCAGCTGGGCAGTGCTGAATGTGGGAAACACAATTCTGGAATCGGCGTCCATGCGCCGCTGGTTGCAGATGGACAACGAACAAGACGAAGCCATGCTTGTCAACCTGCTGGGTCGTCTCTACACCATTGTCGCGCTGCTGATCACAACAGCCGTATTAATGGTGAACTTCGGTATTCCCTCTGCGGCCATTGCAACCCTGCTGGGTGGTGCAGGAATCGGCTTCACCTTTGCCACGCAACAGATCAGCCAGAATTTTCTTTCAGGCTTCATGCTGTTCTTCAATCGACCCTTTAAAGAAGGCGATTGGATTAACACTGACAACCTGCAGGGAACCGTGGAATCAATCGGCTGGTACTACACAAGAATCCGCACATTCGATCGCAGGCCACTGCACATCCCTAACTCGATTTTTGCGACAAAACCGATTGAAAACCCAGGCCAGATGTACAACAGGCGCATTCTTGCCAATATCAGTCTGCGCTATGAAGATATCAACAAAGTCGCAGGAATCACTCATGAGGTCAAAAAACATCTCCAGCATCATCCTCAGATCGATCAGGAACAAATCATCCTTGTGAATTTCAATCAGTGGGATGCATCATCCATCAACATGATGGTGTATTGCTTCACCAAGACAACGGTCTGGGCCGAATGGCTTGAAATTCAGCAATCCATATTCCTCGACATAGCAGGAATTGTGAGGCGGAGTGGGGCCGATTTTGCCTTCAATTGCATGACTCTCTACCCAGCGTCGTCCAGCACTCCAAAGCAATGGACTGCATTGATTCCGCAAGATGCATCTTGAACACGCCCGGGAATGTCAACTCGACGCTGAGGTGTAAGAGCGCAGGGCAAACAACCAGAAGGCTCGCGCCGCCGCAAAGAACAGCACAGCCAAACCACAACCCGCCATCAGCATCGGTGCAGCGGCTTGTCCAAGCAACACCTGGGCGGGAACCGTGGTGAGAAAGGCCACCGGCAGCACCAATGTGAAGAGCAGGCGCAGGACCGGCGGATAGGCATTGAGGGGGTAGCGGCCAGAGGCCAGAAGAGCTCGTAACACCTCCGTGGCATTCCAGGTTTTGACGAACCAGATGCTGGTGGCAGCGATCAGAAACCACAGTGAATAAAGAATGAAGCCACCGGCCAGCAGCATCACCAGCACGGAGAAAAAGGAGGAAAGCGTGAGCACCACACCGGCCTGATGGCTGCCCCAGGCCAAAAGCCCAAGCCCCAGACCGATCTCCGGCAGCCCTGCCGGAGACAGCGTGCGCAGCGACAGCCAAAACTGACTGTCGATCGGCTTGAGCAGCACAAAGTCCAGGGTGCCCTCACGCACATGGGTGACAATCGCGCCGAGATTGGGGCGCAGCCAGGTGGTAGCCATGCCGTCGAACACGGTATAGAGCCCCTGCACCATCAGAGCCTGGGCCCAGCTCCAGTCCCCCAGAGTCTGCTGCGGTCCATAAAAGAGCGAAAGCAGAAACAAGCTGCCGCTAAGGCTCATCGCCACCGCCAGCAGCTCGATCAACACATTGGCCTGATACTCCAGCTGCACCGCAAGAGCGGTGCTCCAAAAGCGACGCAGGGTTCTCCAATAGCGCCCCATCAGGCCCCCATGGCGCTGTAGCGCCGCACTCCGGCCCGCCAGAGCAGCAGCACCAGCGGCAACAACAAAGCGATCCAGGCCAGTTGCGCACCAAAACCCGCCAGCAGATCCACCGGCTGGCCCGCCAGCACCCGAGCCGGGAAATCGATCAGATAGGGGAACGGGGTCCATTGGGCCCAGGCGCGAACCGCCGGCGGGAAGGCCGTGAGCGGCGCCAACAAGCCCGAAAGAAACAGAAAGGGAATGAACTGGAGCCGCTCCAGGGCACTGGCCTTTTCACTCCAGAAGCACAAAGCCGCAATCAGGCTCTGAAACAAAAAGGCGATGGCAAAGGCCATCCAGGTGGCGAGCCAGGCCAGCAGGAACCCGCCCACCGACGGCAACCAGAACGCCTGGGACTGCACTACGAAGAACACCGCCGCAATCAGAGCCGCGAAGGGCAGACGCGTGAGCTGCTCACCGAGATGCGCCGCCACGTAGCGCCAGAGCGGGTGCAGCGGTTGCAGCAGGTAAGGGGAGAGCCGACCCATCAGGGCGTCTTCCTCGAAGTCGTACACCACCCACACCACCGAAAACTGGCGCACCAGAAAGGCACTGAGGAAATAGCGATCCAGGGCCACCCCATCAAGACCCAGCCCCGAGCGCGCATCACTGCCGCTCCAGACGCTGAGCATGATGAACGGCAACACACCGGAGAGCGCCCAGAGAGCGATCTCGGCGCGGTACTCGAGCATGTGGGCGTACTGGGTGCCCAGCAGCACGCGGATGATCCGCCGGTTCAGCCCGAAGATCCGCATCAGACGCGCCCCTGCCGGAACAGCCCACCGATCAGTTCCTCAATCGGCGGATCGGTCACATCCAAGTCGCGCACCTCGAAGCGCTCAAGCAGCTGGGCCACCACGGCGGTGAGCTGATCCCTTGAAACCAGCAGCCGCACATCACAGCCTTCGATCCGCTCCAAGCGCCCCAGACCCGCGAACACCGAAGGGGCAACAGGGGATTCCAACTCCAGTCGCACCTCCCGCTCCGGCGCCAATTGCTCAGCCAGGGAGTCCAGCGGCCCATCGTGAAACAAACGTCCCTGATGGATCAGCAACACCCGCGGGCACAGGGCTGTGATGTCAGCCATGTAATGGCTGGTGAGCAGCACCGTTGCCCCCGTACGGCGGTTGTACTCAGCGAGGAACTGGCGCACCCGGGCCTGGGCATTCACATCCAGACCCAGCGTGGGCTCATCGAGGAACAGCACCTCCGGCTCGTGCAGCAGCGCTGCCAGCAGCTCAGCTTTCATCCGCTGACCCAGGGAGAGCTTGCGCACCGGCCGGGTGAGCTCCTCCCCCAGCTCCAGCAGATCAGCCAGTTCGCTGATCCGTCGCCGAGCCACAGCATCGGGGATGCCGTAGACGGCCGCATTCACCCGCAGCGAATCCATCGGCGGCAGATCCCATAGCAGTTGCTGCTTCTGGCCCATCACCAGGGTGATCCGGCGAAGAAACTCTGCCTGACGGCGCTGGGGCCGGTGGCCCGCCACCTGCAAGTCCCCGGCGCTGGGGTGGATCAAGCCGCAGAGCATCTTCAAGGTGGTGGTTTTGCCGGCGCCGTTAGCGCCGAGAAAACCCACCATCTCGCCAGCCTCAATCGCAAACGACACGTTCTGCACCGCCGTCACGTCCCGGGTGCGGCGGCGGACGAAATGGCGAAGGGTGCCAGCTAGCCCTGGCTGCTTCTCAGCAACCTGGTAGATCTTGGACAGCTCCGAAACGCTGATGAGCGCCATGCCTCGCGTTGCCGGGTTGCTGCGAAAACTGTAACTAAATCAATTTTGACAAGCCGCTTGAGCAAGGGTGGCTTCACGATGTTCTATTGCTGATCTCTTCTCGGAAAACACAAACAGTTGGACTGCCAGACAGTACAGAACGGATCGGCAGCCCAATAAAACCAAGTTAAATTCACAAGCAATATGAACCCTGCGGCTCCTACCGTGCGCTGCCTGAAAACCTTCAACAGACTCTTAGCAGGATCACTAGCAATCCTGCTGAGCAGTTGCGCAAGCCTGAAGGCGCCAAGGACACTCTTTATTACTTACGCGATTGACGAAGAAGATTTCAGAGCCGAAACAACCCAAATACGATCGCTCCTGAATAAATACACCGAAGCATTTCAACGCTCCAATCCAGACGTGAACGTTGTTTTCATTAACTACAAGTCAAAGAATTTTTACGACCAGGTCGCCAGAGACAGCAGCCTCAACCTTGGGCCCGACCTGGTCATTACAAATCAATTTTCAGCGCCTGAATTGCTCGCTCGCGACCTCATCATGACACTCCCTAGTCAGCAAGATTTTGATGCCATTTATAACCAGCCCATCCAATCAGTAGCCAAAACAAAAGCTGGGTATTTGTTTGCACCATGGCTAATCAACACACAAATCGCATGCTTCAACAAAACAAAAATAAAAGACCCTCCAAGCACGATTCAAGAGCTAGAAGAACTCAGCGCCAGCGGGAAAAGATTCGGACTGGTAACCAAGCCTTTTGAGCTTTTCTGGACAGCGGGCACGCAGGGAGCGATCTCAGAATTCAGCTCACTTGGAAGAGGAATTACATCAAATCAAGCATACCCAGGCATCCAGGCGTGGCTTGAATGGCTACAACGGGCCGCCCTCTACAAGAACATCTCATTCCATGAGAGCTTCAGAGAATTGAGTCTCAAGCTGAAAAACAATCAACTCGACTGGATTACATGCTGGGGCGGCGCCGCACTGGAAGATCTCAAAAAGACGATGGGGAACAAGCTCGGAGTCGCCGCACTCCCGAACGGCAGCAGCTCAAAAGCATATCCAACTCAAGGATTTTACGGCTTCTCACTAGGGAAAGATTCCAGCCAATCCCAACGGACTATGGCATTGAAATTCATCACATCCAATGTGAACGTCATCGCACAGAGAAAGATTCAGCTCGACGATTTAGGACTCCTAGCAGCCAATCAAAACGTATCCATTCCACCTGAAATCTCAAAAATTCAATCCGCCATCAATACATCCTATAACAAGCAATGGCAGTCTTACTCTAAAGAGGAACCTGGAATACAAAGCTACGGAGAACGATATGGAGATCAAAGCAAAACAATTGCAGATCTTATTGATGGCTCTGTCGACGTCGATGAAGCCTTGAAAATCCTCACCACACCACAAACAAACTGATCACCATGGAGGCACTAAAGACAGAGATCGTGGGTTGGCTGGGCTACTTGGACAGGTGGAGCGTGAGCTGGCAGATCGCTTTTATCCTTGTTGTTGCGATTTCAGTTGCATTCACCCGCCGGACGACGACACTCTTCAACAACAGTCAACCACTTGCCAATCTTGCTGGCCCTCTAACCCTAGTGGGCACGGGACTGCTTCTTGGGATCGTGCCAATCCCATCTGGCATTATTCTTCAAGTGGGACTCTTCTGGGCACTCTTTAATACTGTCAGCTGGATTGAATCAAAACTAAAAATCAATAACCGCAAAAATCAACTTGCAGCGTTACTCAGCAAAATCGCGAAGCCCGCAATATTGGTCTGGGCGATTACTTATTTTATTGCAAGACTCAGCAGCCTGTCGGCCATAAGCATTGTTGGAATAGGCAATTTTTCAAACACTGAGTTCGCCATCGGCAACACCTTTTTACTTGTCATTGGATTGTACTTAATCTTAGCAACGAGTCAAACTTTTGCAGCACTTACAGCCTATGTGATTCAACTAATTCTCAAATACGATGATCGGACACGCAAACTACTTCAACCTCTTTTCCAGTATTTGATCATTGCCTGTGGCCTGGTAGCGCTTGCATTATGGGCAAATTTTGACAGCAGCACTCTGCTCGTTATCTTCGGCTCATTAAGCATTGGCCTGGGACTCGGGCTACAACAACCAGTCTTGAACTTTGTTACTGGAATCTGGCTCTTACTTGAGGGTTCTATCAAACCTGGCGAAGTTCTAATGATCGACAATGAACCTTGTTTGGTGAAGAAGCTTGGCTTAAGGGTCATCTACCTAAGCAGACAGCGTGATGACGCGGAACTGCTGATTCCCAATCAAATCCTTTTTCAAGCGAAAGCGGAATCATTCACCGTAGGAGAAAATAACAGACGAGAAACAATTGAAATTGGAGCCGCTTACCACCATGATCCCCAACTCATCATTGGTTTGCTGGAGGAGATTGCACAATCTCACGACCGGGTTCTCAAAAAGCCGATGCCGAAAGCATTCACGATCGATTTTGCCGACTCATCAATCACCTACATACTCAAATTCTCTGTTCGCAATCCACTTGATGCTTTGACAGTCAGCAGTGAACTGCGTCAGCAGATCTGGACTGCCTTCGAAGAGAACGACATCACCATTCCCTTTCCCCAGCGCCAGGTGTACCCCATGGAATGGCCTCCCAAGGACAAGAAAACACTTGGCTGACAAAGGCCAGGTCGAGATCAGCTGAGGTCGGCCAGACGCTTGCGGGCCAGATCGGCCTGGGCCTGCTTCTCATCCAGGTTGGCCTGGCATTCCGCCACCACCTCTGGCGGGGCCTTGCCAGCGAAGTTGGGGTTGCCCAACCGGCCTGCCAGTCCCTTGATCTCCTTCTCGGCCTTGGCGATGTCTTTTTCCAGGCGGCCCTTGAGCGCATCGAGATCCACAAGCCCTTCGATCGGCAACAGCACCTGCAGCTCACCGCTCACCCCCGCCAGGGCCTTGGCCACTGGAGCCGCATCAGCTTCCGCCGGCGTCATCACCGCCACCGACTCCGCCCGGGTCAACGCCGTGATGTCGGCCGTACCCTTGGTGAGCACAGCCGCCAGCTCGCCGCGGCCGGTGACGAAGCGCACCGGCACCGATTGGGAGGGCTTGAGGCCCGCCACCGCCCGCAGGTTGCGCACCAAGCGGATCGCACCGATCAGCTCCGCGAAGGACGCTTCCAAGGCATCATCCAGAGCGCTCTCATCCCGAGCCGGCCAGGACTGCAGGGCCAGGAAACTGGTCTCCGGTTCGCCGGTGACGCTGTGCCAGAGCTCCTCGGTGAGGTGGGGCATCAGCGGATGCAGCATCAGGTGCATCTGGCTGATCACCTTGGCCAGCACCTGCTTGGCCACCCGTTGATCAGCCAGGGCCTCGGCTGAGGGGTTCTCACCGGGATTGAGCCGGCGCTTGCTCAGCTCCAGATACCAGTCGCAAACGTCGTTCCAGGCGAACTCGTAGAGGCCCTTGGCCGCTTCACCTAGGCCATAGCTGCTGTAGCGCTCGGCCGTCTCCCGGTTCACCCTGGCTAGACGCGAGAGGATCCAACGGTCCGCCAACTGCAGGGCCTCAGGGACGGGCTCACCGAGTTGGGCCGGCGTCTCGCCGCCCAGGTTCATCAGGGCGAAGCGGGTGGCATTCCAGAGCTTGTTAGCGAAGTTGCGCGAGGCCTCCACCGTGGCGGAGGTGTCTGTCTTGCGGTCGTAGTCCAGGCGGATGTCCTGACCCGCACCCGCCACCTCCCGCACCAGGGCGAAACGCAGGGCATCGGTGCCGTAACGGTCGATCAGCAGCAGCGGATCGATGCCATTGCCGGCGCTTTTGCTCATCTTGCGGTTCTGCTCGTCCCGCACCAGGCCGTGGATGTAGACGTCCTGGAAGGGCATCTCGCCGGTGAAGGCGCCGGCCATCATCGTCATCCGGGCCACCCAGAAAAAGATGATGTCGAAGCCCGTCACCAGGGTGCTGGTGGGGTACCAGCGCTGCAGGTCAGCGCTATCGGCATCGGGCCAACCCAGGGTGGAGAAGGGCCAGAGGCCACTGGAGAACCAGGTATCGAGCACGTCTTCGTCCTGCTCGATCTCCGCCGCAGCGCCGTACTCCGCCTTGGCTTTCTCCAGGGCTTCGGCTTCGTTGCGGGCCACCACATAGGGCGTGGTATCGGTGTAATGACCGCCGGTCTCGCTGATCACGAACCAGGCGGGGATGCGATGGCCCCACCAGAGCTGGCGGCTGATGCACCAGTCGCGAATGTCGGTGAGCCAATCGCGGTAGACCTTCTCCCAGCGCTCGGGGATGAAGCGTGGATCTTGCTTCTCCAGTGCTTCGCGGCAGCGGGCCGCTAGGGGCTCGGTTTTGACGAACCACTGGGTGGAGAGCAGCGGCTCAACCGGCACCTTGCCGCGATCGGAATAGGGAACGCTGTGGCGGTAGTCCTCCACCTTCACCAGCAGACCCAGCTCCTCCAAGCCGACCACCACGGCCTTGCGGGCCTCAAAGCGATCGAGCCCCTCGAACTGACCGGCCTCACTGTTCATCGTGCCGTTTTTGCGCATCACCGTGATCTGGGGCAGACCATGGCGCTGGCCGATGGCGAAATCATTGGGGTCGTGAGCGGGCGTCACCTTGACGCAACCGGTGCCGAAGTCTTTCTCCACGTGGTCGTCGGCCACGATCGGAATCTCACGACCCACAAACGGCAGCGTGAGGGTCTGACCCACCAGGTGGGCATAGCGCTCATCGGTGGGATTCACCGCCACCGCCGTATCACCCAGCATCGTTTCGGGCCGGGTGGTGGCTACCTCCAGATGGCCGTCGCCGCTGCTGAGCGGATAGCGGAAATGCCAGAGATGCCCGTCCACCTCCTTCATCTCCACCTCCAGGTCGCTCACCGCCGAACCGGAGGCGGGGCACCAGTTCACCAGGTATTCACCGCGGTAGATCAGGCCCTGCTCGTGCAGGCGCACGAAGGCCTCCTTCACCGCCTCGCTCAGGCCTTCATCCAGCGTGAAGCGCTGGCGCTTCCAATCAACGGAGTAGCCCAAGCGCCGCAGCTGGCCCACGATGCGGCCACCGCTTTCGGCCTTCCACTGCCAGGCCCTCTCCAGGAAGGCGTCGCGGCCGAGGTCGTGGCGGGTCTTGCCCTCCTCTTTCAACTGCTTCTCGAGGATCGTCTGCACCGCGATCGAGGCGTGGTCGGTGCCAGGCAGGCAGAGCACGTTTTTTCCAGCCAAACGCTGGTAACGCACGATCGTGTCAATCAGTGCTGTGTTGAAGGCATGGCCCATGTGCAGGCTGCCGGTGACGTTCGGTGGCGGGATCACCACCGAAAACGGTTCACCAGGCGCTTTGGGGTCCGGATGGAAGGCTCCCTGGTCGTCCCAGGCCTGTTGCCAACGCGCTTCCGTACCAACCGGGTCGTAGGTCTTGGCCAGTTCGGGCACGGAAACGGTGCAATGCGTGGGCCATGCTCGCAAAGAAGAGAACGGCCAACTCAGAATGGCGCCAGCATCTCGACCCTTGATCGTGAACCTGCGGATCACAGCAGGACTGCTTCTTGTTGCCCTGGCCCTGAGTGGTTGCAGCGCGTTATCAACGGCAACGCCTGTGATGCTGTACGTGGCGATGGTGATCGGCAAAGACGACCGCATCAGCAGTGACACGCAGAAAGACGCGAAACAGCGGGTCGATCTGATCATCTCCAATTTTCAGAAGCTGTACCCAAATGTTCAGGTGCAGCTGGCTCTTTACCGGCGCTCGATGCTGATGGCTGAGCTGCGCAGTCGCAGTAAGGCAGATCTTGGACCGGATCTAGTCCTAACTGATGCACAGCAAGCGAAAGCACTCCTTCGCGAGGGGCTCACGGATCCCTTGCCACAAACCGAACGCAGCAGCAAACAGACAGACTCCGGCATTCTCAAACACGTGCGCCTTCAAGATGGACGACTGGCAGGGCAGCCCTTGGTGCTGTATCCCCAGATCGCCTGCTTCAACACCCAGGCCATCGCAGCGCCACCGCAGACTTTGAACGAACTGCTTCAGGTTGGTGCTGCAGGCGCTCGCGTAGGCCTTTCCGTTGCCATGAATGAGGTGTTGTGGACGGCAGGGAGTCTCAATGCTCTACCAGCACTCGCTGCTGCAGCCCGCAACCAATCCCTATCAGCCGACCAACGCGATCGCATCACCGGCTGGCTGACCTGGTTGCAACAAGCCAGCAATCAACGGAATCTCACCTTTTTTGAAAACCAAGGTCAGCTGACCACACTGCTTGGCAATCGAGAACTGGATTGGATCAGCTGCACCTCAGACATGCTCTTTCGTCTGAAAGACCGACTCGGCGACGACCTCGGCATTGCTCCGTTGCCGAGTGGACCCAACGGATCGGCAGCACCCATGAATTTGCTTCGTGTTCTGGCCTTAGGCAAAGACTCAAGTGCACACCAACGCTCAATCGCAATCGCCCTGAGTGATTACGTCACAAATCCACTTTTACAGAGAAATCTTTCGCTGTTGTCAACGTCATTCGTGCCCGTGAATCCTGACGTGATGATTGCCACGAAAAGTTCAAAAAACCTAGCCGCTTTGGAGTTGGCCCTGAAAGATTCACAGATCCAGGGAGACAACCTAACCGCCATCGAGGGAGACGGACCGACCACCGAGACGATGACAAATCTTCTGATTCCGCTCGTGTTTGGCGTCAGCCAACCTCAAACCACTACCGATGAACTCATTTCGATTCTGAGCCAGGAGTCATGAATCAGCTGTTCTGGGAAATCATCGGTTGGCTGGGTTATCTGCAGCGCGCCTCGATCGTGTTTCAACTGCTGCTGATTATTGCGCTGGTGATGGCCTGGCGCTTTCTGCGACAACACCCCAGGCTGAAGACGATTCCCAAGCCTCTGAGCCTCCTGATCGCCCCAGCTGGACTGGGGCTGATCAGTGCCTTGGCGAAGAGCCTGGGCTGGGATGCAGGGCTGCTGAGCTACCTGGGTTTGAGCTGGCTTGGGTGGAACTTTCTGAGCTTGATGGATGGTCTACTCCAGCAACTGATGCCTGCACCGAGGGTGCATGAACTACAGAGTCGACTGGTCAAGCCTCTGTACCTCACCACCGTGGTGCTGATGTTCATCAATCGGCTTGACAGCATTAAAGATCTATCGGTGATTGAACTCGGCCAGGTGTTCGGCGTTTCGCTCACATTGGGCAAATTGTTCACATCCCTACTCGTGAGCTATCTGTTGCTCGTGGGCACAGGTCCCCCCACGGCTGGTGTTTCCTGGTTGATGCAAAAAATACTCGGCTATTCCGAGGGAAGTCGTAAGGCTATTGAACTGATCATCCGCTACGTGGTCGTTGGTATAGGAGTCACGGCTGTGGGATTTCACATCGGCCTGAATGGAACCGCCCTGGTAGCGATCGCTGGAGGACTCTCCGTCGGCCTGGGCTTCGGGATCAAGGAAGTCTTTTCCAACTTCATCAGTGGCATCTGGCTCCTGTTTGAAGGATCCGTCCGTCCAGGCGAAGTGCTGATGGTCGATAACGACCCCTGTGAGGTCCGAAAGCTTGGCCTCAGAGCCACCCTGCTGTGGCGCGATCGCGACAACGCGGAACTCCTGATTCCCAATCAGATGTTCTTCACGGCTCAGGCCACCAGTTACACCGCCACTGACCGCCTACGCCGGAGCGAGATTCGCATTCATGCCGCCTATCGGCACGATCCACGCCAGGTGTTGCAGCTGCTGGAGGAAACTGCCCTGAATGTTCCCAAGGTGTTGAAGAATCCCGCCCCCAGAGCCCTGCAGATGACGTATGGAGCATCGGCAATCGAATACTCGCTGCGCTACTGGATCGCCGATCCCATGACCAACATCACCATCGTGAGCGAAGTGAATCAGGCGATCTGGACGGCGTTCAAACGTGAAGGTATCGAAATTCCTTTCCCGCAGCAGGTGAACACGATTCAAAAGAATCGACAGCTCATGAGCGAGACAGACGGGCGAGAAAGGCCTTAGAAGCCCCGGCATTGATCCACCCCGTTGCAATTGTTTTGCTGTGGGTCTTGGTGATACGGCCCCGGTGAATGTGACTGGGACCAGCCGGGAAAAGAATCAACTTGCCCCGCTCGGCGGCTTCGTGATGGTGCTGCCAATGAAACTCGGTACCAGCCTCAGGCACGGTGTCGCAATAAAGAATCCAGGCGAGAACACGGTGCACCGGTTCGGTGGCCTCATCGCTGATCGTCCAGTCGCAATGCCACTGCCGGAAACCCTCCCCAGGGGCATAACGCTGCAGATTGAAGATGGGCATCACGAACAACTCCTGATCCGGACACACCTGCCGAAAGAGGGGCCGTTCGTCCAAGTAGCGGACAAGCGCGGCACTGACCCCACGCAGAATCACCTCTGCAAGGGCAAAGGCCTCCGCATCGGTGCGATCGATGGCCACGAGGCTGATGTCTGTGCTCACCTTCGCGGGTTCCGCATCGCCGTCAGAGCCGAAGGCAATGCCTGGTCGTTGGAGGTCCGTACGACGATCAAAGAAGGCCATCACGGCATCAGCGACAGCCTCGAAGCCGGCATTGCGGTAAGAAGCGATTAAGGGGGCCTGCTCAATCACAGTCGTCCTCCCAGGGAATGGCCACCACCCCCTCCAGCTGCTGCCATCGCCCCTGATCCTGCACCACCTTTTGGATCAGAGAGACTCTCTCGAGTGCCCTCTGGAGGCGATCGGGGGCCAGAACCGAGGGATCACCCGGATCCTGGGACAGAAGCAACACCTGCTGCTCAGCCGGATCCGCGAGAACCTGAAGCTCAAGATCAGGCAGCTCCCGTTCAAAAAACGTGCGCCGCAACCGCGATGTGATCCGTTCGCCAAGAGCAACGGCGAAATGCTCCAGGCTTTCGGTGTCACCTGACAGACCGCAGTTCAAAGCCAGCCAGATCATCAGTTTGGCCCAGCTGTCCACCGTCCAAAGCGGTTGAAAACTCTCGCGGTTCTGTCGAATCAGCTCACCAAAGGCGAAATCCACCAGGGTGCCCTGGAGCTGTTCGGAATCCGGTAAACCCATCCTGATGCTCAGCTGAAGACATCCTCCTCCCCGGAGGTCAGACTGGTGCAGCGCGCTGAGCCTGACAATGACCCTGGATCTCAACGATCCCGAACTCGAATTCTCGGATCTGGTGTACGCCTATCAGAGCTGGGTGATGGCGGTGATCAACGACGAAAAACTGGACAGCGAGGACACCCTCCTCACGGACGAGATCACCGAAGATGCCCTGAACGCGATGCGCTTTCTTCCCGGTGAAGTGACCAGTGCCATCGAAACCTCTTTGGCAAGGGTCTACGACGTGGATGCGGACGAACTGGCAGGGCTGCTGTTCCCCGAGGACTGATCCAACCAGCGAGACTGAACCCAACGCTGACTTTCCCACTCCATGGGTTGGACCATCGAAGACATGCCTGATCAGCAAGGTCGGGTCGCCCTGGTCACAGGAGCGAACAGCGGCCTTGGGTTGGAAACCACGCGGGCACTAATCGGCCGTGGCTGCACCGTGCTGATGGGCTGCCGCAGCGCTCGCAAGGGTGAAGCAGCCCGTGCCCTGCTGCTCGAGGCAGGCGGTTCAGGGTTGGATCTTTTTGAGCTGGATCTCTCGGATCTGACCAGCGTGGCGCGTTGCGCGAGGGACGTGGCGGACCGTTATGGACGTCTGGACCTTCTGATCAACAACGCCGGGCTGATGGCTCCTCCACGCATGCTCAGCCAGCAGGGCCATGAAATGCAGTTCGCGGTGAATCACCTGGGTCACTTCGCCCTAACTCAAGCTCTGCTGCCCTTGATGAACAACCGCCCGCAGGCGCGGGTTGTCACGGTGACCTCCGGTGCCCAATATTTCGGAGCGATGGCCTGGGACGACCTCCAGGGAGAGCAGCGCTACGACCGCTGGAAGGCCTATTCCCAGAGCAAGCTCGCGAATGTGATGTTCTCCTTGGAACTGAATCAGCGGCTGCAGGCCTCCGGAAGTGCGGTGCGATCCCTCGCAGCCCACCCAGGACTGGCTCGCACCAACCTGCAACCGGTGTCGGTAGCCGCTACAGGAGCCTGGCAGGAAGCCCTGGCCTATCGACTGATGGATCCTCTCTTCCAGAGCGCTGCTCAAGGAGCCCTGCCCCAGCTCTATGCCGCCACGGCAAGCGCTGCCGGAGGCGGTGAGCACTACGGCCCCGGTCAGCTGGGCGGAATGCGCGGTGCCCCCAAACAACAGCCGGTGGCCCGTGCCGCCAAGGATCAACACCAGAGGCAGCGCCTCTGGACAGTGAGTGAATCACTGACTGAGCATCACAGCGCTGCAGTGTGAACACAACGAGGATGGAACGTGGAAATGCTGGCCGTGATCGCCAGCTGAAACTGCTAGAGGCACTGCAACGCTCCGAACAGGAAATGACAGGCCAGCAGCTTTATCGCTGCCTCCAGGACAAACCTGGAGCGATGGGACTGGCCACGGTGTACAGGAACCTGCGCCAACTGCAGCGGCAAGGGAAAGTACGCTGTCGTCATCTGCCCACGGGTGAAGCCCTCTATGCGCCAGTGGAGCGTGACCAACATCACCTCACCTGTGTGGACTGCGGCAAGACGGAACGTCTTGAACACTGCCCGATCCATGGTCTGCACGTGGAGGCCCCAGAAGCGAAGGATTTCGATGTGATCTTCCACACCTTGGAATTTTTCGGCCTCTGTCACAGCTGCCGAGATCGGCGCTGAACACACAGCCAAACCCTGAATTGAAGTAGGCGATGTTGGGATCGAACCGGCGACAATCTCCTTGTAAGGGAGCTTAACTTTTACTTCACTGCAACAAGTCTCGGGGAAACTTGAAAAACTGTGCTCAGAAGTGTGCACAAACAGGCCGCGTCGCCAAAACCGCAGGGCCACTGATTAACCTTTAAGGAACAATCACGCGACATGAGGCATCCCTCGTCGTCATTCCTGACAGCAAGAAGGGAGCAGCCGTCGGATCTGCAACAAAAGCATCACGTAGTAAAACAGCACTGCCATCACAGTCATTTTGGGGCAGCGATGGCTCCAGAAGTGAAAGGTATCGCTGCAGCGAGATCGGCTTCTGGAGTAGGGCGCAGATCGTGCTCAATCAGAGATTTACTTACCGAGATCACAATGGCGATGGAGAGGCTTGCGAGTGCTCGAGACAACGTTCAACGAGGAGAACTCGCAGGGATTTTGCATACTTCTCACAAGACAGCAACAAAAATACTGGCAATCGGCAGGAAATTTATCGCATTTCTGAGTAAGATTTCGTTACAGGAGATCCGTCAACTAGAAGAGTATCTCTACCAACAACTCTCGATGAAAAGCAATGACTTGCAGAAAGAACATCAAGATTCCTCTGCCAGCAATTATAGCACTCAGAATGAACTTTTTTGGCAGCCCGAATGTCGGGGTCCAAGGCCATTATCTCATCACTTCTTTTCATTATTTGCCGGCAATTACGACGAAATTCACAAAACAATGTATTGACAACGACATCATCGAATCTGCCAAAAAAAGAATCGTTGAAGTAATTTCTAAGAAGCACATCATTCTTTTTTTTATTAAGAATGTCATCCTCACGCCTCCTAGCAGAAAACAATGGATTGTCCTTTAAAAGACATGGATCCATTTTCTCAGAATGAGTTATCACGAGCTTCCTTAAGACGAAAGTAATATCTATATGAATGAGAACGCAAGACGGGAGAGACTCCTCTAATCTCAGCCTGGGTATGTGATATGATTTGAAGTAAGAATGCTTGCCTTTTGCAACTTCATATTTTTTGTACTCCTTTCCACTGCGGTCTTGATTCGTCAACAAAAATAGTTCGTGGTATTTTTCGCCAAAAATCCTCAAACTATTCAAATATGATTTGCGAAGAAGAGTTGTTTTACCACTGCCAGATGCCCCTGCGAGCAAAAACAAAGTTTTCATATTGAATGCTCGAAAGACTCTCCACGAAGTAAACTGTCTGGTTTTGATTAGAATAATCAATAATTATACCAGCAACTCGATTTCAATTGCTGTATAATTTTTTACACCCTCTTGCACAGGCAGTCCATAATGTGCTATGAAAATTGCTTTTTAAAAAAACAAACACTTTATAACTGCAATTCTAGTCGTCACAAAATAAACGCCTGGTTTTCCCTCCAGCTCCTTTTATACTTAAGATCAATTCAGTAGTTGAATAGAATCCTCAACCTCAAAGTTGATTGATGGAATGGCGAAATTCATTCGACCACCTCGATGCAGTAGTTCTGGAAGCATTCAGAGCGCATAACGAGGCAATCCAATGTGCCTATTCTGGATTTTCTAAGTCGGTGAGATCAGGAATCAAACGTATCCGAGTGATGCTGGTAGAAGATCTCACCAATCCACTCCTTAGCACCTTCTAGAAGGTGGCATCACCTGCCGCCTTTTTATTGCTTGCGGGCAGCCGAACCCTGAAGGGTCCTCAGTATCTCTCCTGATCGTTCTTGTACTCCTCAGCAAAGGGCAAAAGAAAACCTGCTGTCATTGCGCTGATGGTGGACTGAAAAACGCCAATCCTCACGGCAGAAGAAGCCGACAAGGGCAAGCAGGGCGAGTGGTTCTCGCTATTCATCTCCCGACAGAACTTTCACACCGTCAGAAATGGCAGAGTTTTGATTGCCTACCGCAACCCAAAGGCTTCAGGAAGAACACTCTCAAGAATCTTCAGAGCTTCAAAGTGTTGAAGTTTTTCATGCGCTTTCATGCGTAAGGCCCGTCCATGTGGAGCGCGGGCATCGATCAGGGCAGAACTCTCGGAAGCTTCGGCTTTTGTTCATTCAATGCAGGTCCAGCAACAATCGACAACAGCTTGAGCAGTGCCTCTCTGGTCTTGTCAGGAGTGCGCTGCATGGGGATTTCTCGCGAACGACAAGGATGCCCCTCACAAACTCATCTTGGTGTTAAAGGTCTTTGGATAACTCCCAAACAAAGAAGAAAGTCCCCCTCCCGGTGGACAAACAACCTGACTGATGCGTGTGTCACGGATTCAAGCCCCAGCCCTCCTGGCACCACTGCTGCACCGATCTCAGTCGTAGTGAAGGTCTCAGGTTTTTTTGAGCATCCAGCCTTTGCGCGTTTTTTTTGAGCGGAAAACAATGGGCAAAACAACAAAACCAGTTTTGGCGTTCGCCCAAAACGGAGTGACTGCAGTTGATCTCGGAGTGGGCGATGCTGGGATCGAACCAGCGACAATCTCCTTGTAAGGGAGGTGCTCTACCGCTGAGCTAATCGCCCGATGTTGAGATTCTGCCTGATCGCGGCAGGCTGGGTCACGGATGAACGACTGCGATGGCCTTGGGTCGGGATCATGACCGCGCCACACTGATGGTCTGTGTGCCCGCTGGCCTGCTCTCGGGGTTCTGGCTGGGCTTGGGGATGGGCGTACTCACAGCCGCGGCCTTCGCCTGGGGAGGGCTCTGGCTCTCTCCCGATCTCGATACCCGCTCGAGAGCCCTGAAGCGGTGGGGACCACTGGGCTGGATCTGGCGTCCATACCGAACGCTGATCCCGCATCGGTCACTGTTCTCCCATGGACCTTTGATCGGCACAGGACTGCGACTGACCTGGTTGATGACCATTGCGATGGTGGTCTGGTTCGGACTGACCGCCCTCCCTGGCTGGTTGTACCCCACACCCAGCCAGGGACTTCCGGTGGTTCTTCAATGGGTGCGCCAACATCCCAGTCCACTACTCGCTGTTCTCCTTGGGCTGGAAACCAGTGTTTGGCTGCATCTGATCCTTGATGGTGATCCTCTGCCCGCTGAATGGCCCCGATGCTGGCCTCGCAGACGGCGTCGGTGAGAGGGTGGCGCCAGACGCCGACAGCTCCATGGCTCAGCACGCCACGGTTCCTGGTGATCAGGATCCCCTACGCCGCCTCGAACGCGTGGTGGCACACCTGCGGAATCCAGAGAACGGATGTCCCTGGGACCTGGAGCAGACCCATGCCTCCCTGGTGCCCTACGTGCTGGAGGAAGCCCATGAGGTGGCAGATGCAATTCGCCATGGCGACGACCGGCATCTGAAAGAGGAACTGGGCGATCTGCTGCTGCAGGTGGTGTTGCACGCCCGGATCGGTGAAGAAGACGGCCGCTTCGATCTCAATGCAATCGCCACAGCCATCAGCGACAAACTGATCCGCCGCCATCCCCACGTGTTCGGCGAGGCCACGGCGGAGAGCAGTGACGCCGTGCGTTTGAGCTGGGAGGCCATCAAGGCCGCGGAACGGGCGGAACTGACGGGAGGGGAGCGATCCTCCAGCCCGCTGAGCGATCAACTAGCCGGAAAAGTGCGAGGGCAACCGGCCCTGGCCGCTGCCATGACCATCTCGCGCAAGGCCGCCAAGGCCGGTTTCGAGTGGGATGCCATGGACGGCGTGTGGGGGAAGGTGCAGGAGGAACTCGACGAGCTCAAGGACGCCATCGCCTCGGGGGATCGCCGCCATGCCCAGGATGAGCTCGGTGATGTGCTGTTCACTCTGGTGAATGTGGCCCGCTGGTGCGGCCTTGATCCCGAAGAAGGACTGGCTGCAACCAATCACCGCTTCCTGGATCGTTTCTCCCGAGTTGAGAGTGCTTTGAAAGGAGATCTGCAAGGCCGGAGCATTCAAGAGCTCGAGGAGCTGTGGCAGCAAGCGAAAGCTGCAATCCGCGCTGAAAACGCCCAGTCGCCTTGATCACACTCAACCCAGCTCCTTCTGGAGAAAGGCGATCACTTCCCACCACGCCTGGTCTGAACACTGGGGGTCCCAGCGTTCACCGTCATCACGCATGAAGGTGTGATTCGCCTTGTAAAGACGGGTTCTCTGCCGCAGTCCAGGCACTGCAGCCAGCTTGGCGAGGATCGACTCGCGGGGTGGCTCTGGCACATGGGGGTCGAGGCTTCCGAAGATCGTGAGCAAGGCCCCCTGGATCTCTGTCGCGCGCTGAAGGGAATCGGCTCGGTCTGAGCACTGCACACCATCCTGGAGTCCAGTGGGATAGATGCAGGCGGTGGCCTGAGCTGCAGTGTGCGTGTTTCTGGCGTTGTTGTTCCCCCGCAGCCGACCCATGGCATCGGGCTTGATCACCGCACCGATCCATTCACGGCGGTGGAAGATCTCTGGAGCGGCCACCACGTAGCCATAGCCCGCTAGGCGATCCGCCAAGCGCGTGATCGGATCACCAAGCTGAAGATATCGAGATAGAACAGCAGACCAGCCCAGCGACCCTCAGGCTGGGGCTGTGCGACGTAGAGACGCATCAAGCTTCCATTCACAGTCAGGCCGATGGTGTCTCGTCTGATCTGCACACTGTGGCTGGCCAATAACTGGAAAGTAGGCCGTATTGATGCCCGATGGCATCAGAAATGCGGGTTGACGGATTCAGCTTGGGAACCCCAAAGAGCACGCTTGACCTGACCGGCCTCTTTGATCAGCAATCGCGCTTGAGCTCGTGTGGAGCAGCTCTTTGCTCTCTCCTCGATCAGCAGCAGATCAAGGAGGTTATCCACCGGTCGCCTATCGCTCGCATTCGTCATACCCAAACCTTCTATCCATCTGCACCTTAACCAGGTCATAACCAAGCAATCCATCAGTAGAATTACTTAGTCGTCCGTGGATGGACGCGTTTGTCGGCGGCGCTTGAGCTCGCTGCGCCGGCCCTTGGCATCGAGCCTGCGTTTTACAGCTGCACGCCCAGGACGGGTGGCGCGGCGCTGGGGTGGGGGTGGCTTCAGCCCTTCCCGCAACCAATCCGCCAGACGAGCCATCGCCCGCTGACGGTTTTGCCACTGCGATCGTTCCTCAGCGACCACAACCCTGAGGCAGCCATCCTCCAGACGCGACGCCAGCTGCTCCTTCAACCGCGCCTTGCGAAAAGGACCCAGCACCCGGGAGCCTTCCACATCAAACCGCAGCTCAACCCTGGAGTCGGTGGTGTTCACCCCCTGCCCTCCTGGGCCGGATGCGCGGGAGAAGCGCCAGTGCAACTCGGCAGCTGGAATCACCAAGCGTTCGTTGATTCGCAGCTCCTGAACCAAAACAACGCGCCTCCTTGCCTTGCGACATCCACGACGCCGCCGGAGTCGTGGATATCAGTCTGAGGCCACCGCTCAGGGGTGGCAAATCCGTGGTGCCCTTAGCTGGAACCTGGAAACCCTGGGCGCCACATCATGAGCGAAGCCCCCTCGACTGCATGCGACTGGATCGACGAACACCACAACGGGGTGCGCTACGGACTCCAGGGCAAGGTGATCGTTGACGAACAGAGCACCATCCAACGCATCACTGTGATCCATAGCAATCGCTATGGAAACGGGCTCTTACTCGATGGCTGTTGGATGACAGCCGAACATCAAGAACGGCACTATCACGAGCCTCTGGTCCATCCCGCCCTCTGTGCGGCCAACGCCATCGATCGGATCCTGGTGATTGGCGGCGGCGATGGCGGAACGGCTCGTGAATGCCTGCGTCACAAGGAGGTGAAGCACGTCGATCTTGTTGAAATTGATGGTCGGGTCGTGGAGCTCAGCCAGAAATACCTGGGGGCCATCGGAGGGGGATGCTGGAGCGACACGCGCTTTCAGCTCACCGTGGGAGACGGAATCGCCTGGGTAAGTCAGGCTTCAGACGCCAGCTACGACGTGGTTCTGGTGGATGGTTCAGATCCTGCGGGGCCGGCCGAGGGGTTGTTCAACCGCAGCTTCTTCCAGCACTGCCGCCGCATTCTCAAGCCCGGTGGAGTGTTCGCGACCCAGAGCGAATCACCGGAGGCGTTCCGCGACGTTCACATCGAAACCGTACGGATGCTGCGTGAGGTCTTCGGTTACGCAGACCCTCTCTATGGCTGGGTTCCCATGTATCCCAGCGGCTGGTGGAGCTGGACCTTCGCAGCCAGCGACGGTCCCCGCTACCGCAACCCCGACCCCATACGCGCCGCAGCGATCTGCGATGGCTGTGACATCTGGAGTCCACGCTGGCAAGAAGGCGCTTTTGACGCCATCCCTGCCGGCATCGAGAGGGAGCTCTCCGCATGAAGACAAACGGATTGGACACCTTTGCAGCTGAGGAGTTATTTGACCAAGACGGAGGGATCTTCATGGGCGCTCGCCGCGATCCATCCGGCTGTCAGGTCGGTGTATTCGGCGTGCCCTATGACGGAACCACATCGTTCCGCCCTGGGACCCGGTTCGGCCCTGCAGCAATTCGCGAGGTCAGCCCCGGTCTGGAGACGTACTGCCCGCAGCTCGATCGAGACCTTGACACCCTGGACTACGCCGATCTCGGCACACTCAACATCGCCTTCGGAGCACCCGAGCCTGTGGTGGAGGCCGTTAAACGGGCAACGTCAGAAATTCTTGCCCTGGGCCTCAAACCGCTGATGCTCGGTGGAGAGCATTCCATTAGCTCTGGCGCCGTAGCCGCTGTGGCCAAAGACCATCCTGATCTGGTGCTGGTGCAACTCGATGCCCATGCAGACCTGAGGCAGTCCTGGCTCGGCGCAAGCCACAGCCACGCCTGCGCCATGCGCCGCTGCTTGGACGTGCTGCCGAGCGGCGATCTTCTTCAGATCGCCATCCGCAGCGGAACGGCCGAGGAATTCTCAGAACTGCATCGCAGTGGCCGCTTGATTCCACTGCGTCAGATGAGCCAAAAGCTCAGCGATCTGCGCGGACGACCGATCTACCTCACCGTGGATCTCGACTGGTTCGACCCTGCGGTGATGCCAGGCACCGGAACACCTGAACCCGGGGGATTCACCTGGGCTGATTTCGCTGTTCTGATCAATGAGTTGCAACATCACCACCTGGTGGGCGCGGATGTTGTTGAACTGGCCCCTCAACTGGATCCCAGCGGCATCAGCAGTGTGCTCGCTGCCAAGGTCACCCGAAGCCTGCTGCTGCTGATGGCTCAATAAAAGTGAGCCGCATCCATGCGCTGCTCCCTCAGCCTGGCGTGCTGACGGCCCAACAGGGTGATTACCAGGGTCGGGTGTTGATGGATCAGCTCCATAAAGCTGTTGCGATCCAACGAGAAAGCGTGAATCGGCGTGATGGCCGTCGCGGTTCGGCTGTGTCTCTGAGCCTCACCGATGAGATCTTCAAAGAAAAACATCTCACCATCTCCGTAACGCAGTCGATCGCGCCCCCCACTCGATAACTCAACAAGACCGCGTTCAATCGCGTAAATCGACCTGGCAGGGGTACCACGAGTGAACAGGAGGCTACCGGTAGGCAGGATCAACTGAACGTGATTGCGATGCTCGGCAATCAGCTGCACAGCAGTCGGCATTGTCGTTGTCGCTGGCAACAGACTCAATGGAAGATCATTAGCCATCTTCCAGTGAAGAGGCGAAAGAGAATGTTGCCAGTAAGACAATTATTCTTTCCTTAAAGCAAACCAGAAGAATTCACCGAAAACAGCTCCCCCTCGATGGAAGCACCAAGGTCAAGTTGGCGATCGCCCCTGGGGAGGTGAGCTTTTCCAGGCCCCAGCTCAGGCAGAGATGGCCGTTGAGCCGTCCAGTGATGGCACCAAACCAGACGGGCCAGCTCGGCATGAACGGGCAGATGACGCAAGCGGCACCAACCGCCTTGATGGGTCGAAGGCGCAGCGCAATGTGCACAAGACTGGCAGGTTGATGACGGCAGAATCACACCCACCAGAAGGAGAACTAAAGATAAGGACGCTTATGAAAGCGGTCCAGCGAAAGAGGACAATCTGCGGCTTTACTTCCACTTCCTACGCAATTCCGAAGACGTCCATAGGATTCAACTGAACCTTCGTGCATACGTTCAACAGGCATGGATCTGCACCGCACCCCGCTCCATGACCTCTGCGTAACTAACGGTGGCCGGATGGTGCCGTTTGCCGGCTGGGACATGCCTGTTCAGTTCTCGGGTCTGATCAACGAGCACACAGCGGTGCGGAAGAAGATGGGGCTGTTCGACATCTCTCATATGGGAGTGCTGCGCATCCACGGCATCAACCCCAAGGACGCCCTGCAAACCCTGGTACCGACCGACCTGCATCGCATTGGCCCTGGGCAGGCCTGCTATTCCGTGCTTCTCAACGAATCCGGAGGGATCCGCGACGACCTGATCATCTACGACCTGGGCGAATCGACCGCAGACCATGGGAAAGCAAGTTTGATCGTGGTGATCAACGCCGCCTGTGCTGCAGCCGATACCGCCTGGATTACAGAACAGCTCACGCCCTGGGGACTGCAGATCACCGATGAAAAGGCTGATGGTGTCTTGCTCGCCCTCCAAGGACCTGAAGCCTTGGAATGGATGCAGCACCTCAGCGGCGTCGACCTGAAGAAGTTGCCCCGCTTCGCGCACCGCACGTTTGAAGTCCCGGGTCTGTCTCGTCCTGTTTTCTGTGCCCGAACCGGATACACCGGGGAAGACGGCGTGGAGCTGCTGCTCGGACGTGATGACGGGCGGAGCCTCTGGAACCGTCTGGTTGCGGAAGGAGTGACCCCCTGCGGCCTCGGTGCACGGGACACTCTTCGCCTGGAGGCCGCCATGCATCTCTACGGCCAAGATATGGACGCTGGCACCACGCCATTCGAGGCGGGCCTGGGGTGGCTCGTGCACCTGGAGATGCCCGCGACCTTCACCGGCCGTTCTGCCCTCGAGCGGGCTGTTGAAACCGGACCATCCCGTCGACTGGTGGGCCTGAAGCTGAAGGGACGCGCCATTGCTCGCCACGGTTACCCGGTGATCCACAACGGTGAACAGGCCGGTTCGATCACCAGCGGCAGCTGGTCACCCACACTCCAGGAAGCGATTGCCCTCGCCTACGTTCCAAACAACCTGGCCAAGGTGGGGCAGGAACTTGGCGTGGAAATCCGCGGCCAGATTCAAACCGCCACGGTCGTCAAACGTCCGTTTTACCGCCATCCCTAAGAGATCCGGGCTGTGGGAAAATCTCCTGTCACGAGTTGAGAGATCCCATGCGCAGCAACGGTTGCGGCGACCTGCGCAAACAGCACATCGACGACACCGTGCAGCTCTGCGGATGGGTAGATCGCCGACGCGATCACGGTGGTGTGATTTTCATAGACCTGCGTGATCGCACCGGCACCGTGCAGATCACGGTGGATCCCGACCTGGGAGCTGAAGCCTTTGCTGTCGCAGAACACCTGCGCAGCGAAACCGTGCTTCAGATCAGCGGCAAGGTCCGGGCTCGCCCTGCTGAATCGCTCAACGAGAAATTGGCCACCGGCGCGGTGGAGGTGCTGGCCAGCGGCATCAGCGTGCTCAACAGCGTGAAAGGCAATCTGCCCTTCCCCGTTTCGGTGCACGACGAGGAGAACACCCGCGAAGAACTGCGGCTGCGCCACCGCTATTTGGATCTGCGCCGTAAGCGGATGAATGACAACCTGCGCCTGCGGGCTCAGACGATCCAAGCCGCTCGCCGTTTCCTGGAGAACGAAGGCTTCATCGAAGTCGAAACCCCGGTTCTCACCCGTTCGACCCCCGAGGGTGCCCGCGACTACGTTCTGCCCAGCCGTGTCTGTGGTGGTGAGTGGTTCGCCCTGCCCCAGTCGCCACAGCTGTTCAAGCAACTGCTGATGGTGGGCGGCATCGAGCGCTACTACCAGGTGGCCCGCTGTTTCCGCGACGAAGACCTGCGTGCTGATCGTCAGCCGGAATTTACCCAGCTGGACATCGAGATGAGCTTCATGGATCAAGAGCAGATCCTGCAGCTGAATGAATCTCTGATCTGTTCGATCTGGAAAGCAGTGAAGGGCGTCGAGCTGCCCCGCCCCTTCCCGCGCATGACCTGGCATGACGCCATGGAGCGCTACGGCACTGACCGCCCAGACACCCGCTACGGCATGGAGCTCACCAACGTGTCCGACATCGTCAAGGACATGGGCTTCAAGGTGTTCAGCGGCGCCGTGAAATCCGGCGGTTCGGTGAAGTGCATTGCTGTTCCCGGTGGCAACGACGCCCTCTCCAACGTGCGGATCAAGCCCGGCGGCGATGTGTTCAGCGAAGCCCAGGCGGCCGGAGCCGGTGGCCTGGCCTTCATCCGCGTGCGCGACGGCGGTGAGATCGACACCATCGGCGCCATCAAGGACAATCTCAGCGACGAGCAGAAGCAGGAGCTGCTCAGCCGCACCGGGGCGGAACCCGGCACCCTTCTGCTGTTCGGCGCCGGCGACACCGCCACGGTGAACAAGGCCCTCGACCGGGTGCGCCAGTACCTGGCCAAGGAGCTGGGCATGGTGAAACCCGACCGGGACAACGACCAGTGGAACTTCCTCTGGGTGGTGGATTTCCCGATGTTCGAATTCAACAGCGAAGAGAACCGCTACGAAGCACTGCACCATCCCTTCTGTGCACCGAACCAAGAGGATCTCGGCAGCAACGAGACGGAATGGGAGACAACCCTTCCCACCGCCCGGGCCCAGGCTTATGACCTGGTCCTCAACGGCCTGGAGCTGGGCGGTGGCTCCCTGCGCATCCACGACTCATCCTTGCAACGCCAGGTTTTGCAAACTGTTGGCCTGCCGTTGGAAGAAGCTCAGAAGCAGTTCGGCTTCCTGATGGATGCTCTCGATGTGGGCGCCCCGCCCCATGGTGGCCTGGCCTTCGGCATCGATCGCATGGTGATGCTGCTGGCTGGGGAAGAATCAATCCGCGACACCATCGCCTTCCCCAAGACCCAGCAGGCCCGCTGCCTGATGACCAATGCCCCTGGGGGCGTGGCCGACAAACAGCTGGAGGAACTGCATGTGGCCAGCACCTGGGTGGATCCAGCCGAAGGGGACTCTGACTAGAACCCGAACAGAAACCGGCGGTTCGGAGCACTTGTCAGCAAAACAGCTGAACCTGACTTCATACCGAAAGTGCCGGTTCATTGTCTGAGAAGGCTCGAACGACGGGGAAGGCCCGGATCCGCTGGAGCGGCGGCAACGACTTGTTGCGCCTCTACCTCCAGGACATCGGCCGCGTTGACCTCCTGACCAGCGAAGAGGAAGTGACGCTCTCCCGCCAGGTGCAGCAGCGGGAGCGACTGCTTGTGCAGGAGCGTGACCTCAGCACGCGCATCGCAGCCATCCGGGTGCTGCTGGATCTCGAGGAATTGCAGCAGCGTGAGGCCAATCACATCAGCCACTGGCCAACACGCCAGGAATGGGCCCGGGCTGCGGAGCTACCCCTCAGTGAGCTCAACCGACTCCTGAACGAGGGCTACACCCTCTGGGCTAAAGAAAGTGGCCTGGACACCAAGGAACTGCAACAACGACTGCGCGAGGGTCGCCGGGCCCGGGACCGGATGATCCAAGCCAATCTGCGCCTTGTGGTGGCCGTTGCCAAGAAATACCAGCAGCGTGGGATGGAGCTCCTGGATCTCGTCCAGGAGGGCACCCTTGGACTGGAAAGGGCCGTGGAGAAGTTTGATCCCACCCGCGGTTTCCGCTTCAGCACTTACGCCTATTGGTGGATTCGCCAAGGCATCACCCGGGCGATCGCCACCCAGAGCCGCACGATCAGGCTGCCGGTGCACATCACCGAAAAACTGAACCGGATCAAACGCGTGCAGCAGGAGATCGCCAGCGAGAGAGGGCGTCTGGCATCCGTGAGCGACCTGGCGAAAGAGCTGGGGGTCAGCGAGGAGACCGTGCGTCAGACCCTCGCCAGGGTGCCGCGGTCGGTGTCATTGGAGACCCGCGTGGGAAAAGACCAGGACACCCAGCTCGGAGACTTGCTGGAGGATGGTCATGCGACGCCAGAGCAGACCCTCACGCGGGACTCACTCCACGATGATCTCGAACATCTGCTGGAAGAACTAAGCCCTCGGGAAGCCGAAGTGATCCGCAGTCGCTTTGGACTCGAAGACGACACACCGCGGACCCTTGCCGAGATCGGCGAGGCCATGGCCCTGTCCCGGGAGCGAGTGCGCCAGATCGAAACACGCGCCCTACTCAAACTGAGGCAACCCCAGCGCCGCTCCAAGGTGCGCGATTACATCCAGGGACTGGATTCCTGAGCTAGAACCGCCACATCACCGGTAACACCATGGCCAGCACGCCCTCCATCGACATCGGTATTCCCGAAGCCCAACGGAATGAGATCGCTGAAGGCCTCAGCCGTTTGCTCGCGGACACCTACGTGTTGTACGGCAAAACCCACGGTTTCCACTGGAACGTGACAGGTCCCATGTTCAACACCCTGCACCTGATGTTCATGGAGCAGTACACCGAACTCTGGAATGCTCTTGATGTGATCGCCGAGCGGATCCGGGCGCTGGGCGTGGTTGCACCCCATGGCGGATCCACCCTGGCTGGCTTGGCATCGATCAAGGAAGCCGATCAGAAACCGGCAGCGCTCGACATGGTGCGAGAGCTGGTAGCTGGCCACGAAGCGGTGGCCCGCACGGCCCGCAGCGTGTTCCCAGTGGCTGAGGCTGCCAGTGATGAACCCACGGCCGACCTGCTCACCCAGCGCCTTCAGATTCACGAGAAAACAGCCTGGATGTTGCGCAGCCTGCTGGAGGGATGAATCGAAGGGGTCCTCACCCCTTGGGGTGCTCGGTACATTGAAGAATCGCCCGAGGGGTCATGGCCAAGTTCGTCTTCGTCACCGGTGGAGTGGTCTCCAGCATCGGCAAAGGCATCGTGGCCGCCAGCCTTGGGCGGTTGCTGAAGTCACGCGGGTACAGCGTGTCGATCCTGAAACTGGATCCTTACCTGAATGTTGATCCAGGCACCATGAGCCCGTATCAGCACGGTGAGGTATTCGTCACCGAGGACGGTGCCGAGACCGATCTTGACCTCGGCCATTACGAACGCTTCACCGACACGGCAATGTCTCGCCTCAACAGCGTGACCACGGGCTCGATCTATCAATCGGTGATCAACAAAGAACGCCGGGGCGACTACAACGGCGGCACTGTTCAAGTGATCCCACACATCACAGGTGAGATCCGCGATCGCATTCACCGCGTGGCCGCCAACAGCAATGCGGATGTGGTGATCACAGAAATCGGCGGCACAGTCGGCGACATCGAATCCCTGCCGTTCCTCGAGGCCATCCGCGAATTCAGGGGCGATGTGGGTCGCCATGATCTGGCCTACATCCACGTGACATTGCTGCCTTACATCGGCACCTCCGGCGAACTGAAAACCAAACCCACCCAGCACTCCGTGAAGGAGCTGCGCTCGATCGGTATCCAGCCGGACGTGCTGGTGTGCCGAAGCGACCGAGAGATTAACGCTGAACTCAAACGCAAGATTGGCGGATTCTGTGGCGTGCACGAACGGGCCGTGATCCCCTCACTCGATGCCGACAGCATCTATGCCGTGCCCCAGACCCTCGAAGAACAGGGGCTGTGCCGAGAAGTACTGGATGTTCTCAATCTCACCGACCATGAGAGCGATATGAGCGCATGGCAGCAGTTGGTGCACAAGATGCGCAACCCCGGTCCGGCCGTAAAGGTGGCGCTGGTTGGCAAGTACGTGCAGCTCAATGACGCCTATCTCTCGGTGGTCGAGGCCCTGCGTCATGCCTGCCTGGCCCAAGATGCCTCCCTCGATCTGCACTGGGTCTGCGCAGAAGAGATCGAAAACCGTGGCGCTAATGCACTACTGCATGGGATGGATGCCGTGGTAGTGCCAGGTGGCTTCGGCAACCGTGGCGTAGATGGCAAGGTGGCGGCCATCCGCTGGGCCAGGGAACAACGCATTCCGTTCCTGGGGTTGTGCCTGGGCATGCAGTGCGCGGTGATCGAATGGGCCCGCAACCTGGCTGGTTTGCCAGATGCCACCAGCGCCGAACTGGAGCCCGGCACCAGTCATCCGGTGATTCATCTCCTGCCTGAACAACAGGACGTGGTGGATCTGGGCGGCACCATGCGCCTTGGGGTGTACCCCTGCCGGATCGCCGAGGGCTCCATGGCCGATCGGCTCTATGGCGATGAAGTGGTGTATGAGCGGCACCGTCATCGCTACGAGTTCAACAATGCCTACCGCAATCTCTTTCTTGAATCGGGGTATCGGATCAGCGGCAGCTCTCCCGACGGCCGCCTAGTGGAACTGATCGAACTGCCGGAGCATCCGTTCTTCACTGCTTGCCAATACCACCCTGAATTCCTCTCCCGGCCGGGCCAACCCCATCCCCTGTTCCGTGGCTTGATCGAAGCCGCCCAACAACGACTGCCCAACAGTCCCAGCGAAATCAGAACCACAGCGTGAGCCAGGATCCACCGGCCTCCGGCTCTCTCCCTGTGGTGGAGACTTTCCACTCACTCCAGGGAGAAGGTCTCCATGCCGGCCGCAGTGCTTTCTTCATCCGCCTGGCGGGATGCCGTGTTGGCTGCAGCTGGTGCGATACCAAACACTCCTGGCCAGCCGATTCACATCCGTTGCGGCCCATCAACAGACTTGCAACAGAAGCAGCAGCTGCAGCAAGCGATGGTGCGGCTTTTGTGGTGATCACCGGCGGCGAACCGCTGCATCACAACCTCGACGCTCTTGCGCAGGCCCTGCGCTCTCTCCGCAGTATGCCCCTGCATTTGGAAACCAGCGGTGTTGACCCGCTCAGTGGCGATCCCGACTGGATCACCCTTTCGCCAAAACGACACGCGCCTCCCCGGGCAGAGCTGCTGAGGCGCTGCCATGAACTGAAAGTGGTGGTTCATGAACCCGCCGACCTGCTCTTCGCTGACGTGGTGGCAGCACAGGCACCGCAGGCCACCTGGCTGCTGCAACCCGGATGGGAGAGTGCCGAAGGGCAACAGCTGGCGCTCGATGCTGCACGCCGCGATGGCCGCTGGAGACTCAGCCTGCAAAGTCACAAGTGGCTTGGGGTGCGTTGAGCCGATACAACCGGCAGGTCATCAACACCGGATGCCCCCATGCGCCTGGCGCTGCTCATGGCACTGATGCTGGCCATCGGACAGGGGCTCCGCGGGCACGCACAACCGCAACCCCCACAACGGGTCCCGAAGCGCACAGGAGTCTCCAACCTGGCGCTGCTCAGTTCCTCGCGGCCACGGCAGCTACCCACCTCTCACAGGCCGTTCCGCCCAGGGGAGACGCTCCAACTGCGGTATCCACTCGACGAGCGCGCCAAAGAAGTGCAGCCCTATGGCTGGCGCTACTCAGACCAGCGCAAGCGCTGGCGGATGCATGTTGGACATGACCTGATCGCTCCAGCTGCCACACCCGTACTCGCCATGCTCTCCGGCCGGGTGCTCCTAGCCCAGGCCATCAGTGGCTATGGCCTTACGGTTCTGATCGACCACGGCCGTGGCTGGCAGACCGTGTACGCCCATCTGCAAACAGCGGATGCGAGACCAGGGCAGCTGGTGCATGCCGGCGAGCAAATCGGTCGCGTTGGACGCAGCGGATCAGCAAGTACAGATCATCTGCACGTAGAGCTGCGACGCCTTCAAGGCCAGCAGGCTTATGCCCTGGATCTAGCCCCGCTTCTCGATTAGTTACGAAAAGCTTAAACCGATATACTCATTATACTCTAGTCAGACAATTTTAGAAAAGCAAAAGCGATGGATAATTTCAAGACTGAAGTCGAAGCCTCTCTTGCTGTCCTAGGTGCCGACAGCATTGAACTGCTCCGCCGCTGTGATCTTCTGAAATCTTTAGTTCAAAGGCTATTCATAAAAGAAGCCACAAAAAACATCAACCTCCCGAATGAGTTGATCATGAACTGCCTTAAAAATCATTGTCAGCAAGAAGGCTTGCGAGATGAAAAAGAACTTAAAACCTGGCTGGAAGAACACGCTTTAAGCAAAGAAGAGCTTTTAGAACAAGTAAGCCTGCCCTCAAAACTCTCTCAACTTGCCATTGACTGGTTTGACTCCCAGGCAGAAACGCGTTTCCTAGAGCGCAAGGAGTCACTTGACCAAGCGACATACAGCCTATTGCGGGTTCAAGACTCCGGACTAGCACACGAGCTTTATTTACAACTTGAAGCAGGTGAAGCCGATTTCGAGAGTCTGGCAAGGCAGTACAGCGAGGGTCCAGAAAAAAACAATCGCGGCAAAGTGGGGCCTGCCAGTCTGATGCGTGCACATCCAGCGTTGCGCAATGTTCTTCGCACAGCCAAGATAGGAGTTGTTCTGGAGCCGATACCAATCGAGCAATGGTGGATTGTGACTCGCTTGGAAGAACGTCAGGAAGCCAATTTTGACAAGACAATGCGACAGCGCATGGCCACAGAGCTTCTTCAGAATTGGATGAGCATCGAAACAAATTTAATTCTGTCGTCCCTCAATAGTCGGCATAATTCAGAGGTGGCTACGAAACCATGACATCTAATACGACAATTGTTGAAGGCGAAGCCCCACTAAGCCAGAAATTCTTTGAACTTGGCAAGCAACAACGATACGAATTAGGTCAACCTATTTGCGAAAGGCGTTTTATTCCTGGACAAGTTTTACTCATAGAAAGTGGTAACGCTCGATTACTCGGCGAAGAAGAAGGTCGACTTAGCACCCTGAACCGACTTGAAACGGGCAGCTTCATCGGAGTTGTTTCGCTATTGCGTGGTGCCGGTTGTGAAACAGTACGCGCCGCATCAGAAGTTGTCGCAAGGTCTTTAAGCGACGACCAATTACTGGCGTTACTTCATGAGGACAAAGCCATTGCAGACATCTGCAGAAAAAAGCTTTGGGATGCAGAACTTGCTGACCTACTCTGCATTTTATCGAACCGATCTCCAAAACATTGCAATGTAACCAAGAGCTTGCTGAGTGAACTGAAACAGGATGCTCAGCTCCTGATTGCTGACGACATCCCAACCATCCAAAGCGCTTTTAACAATAATCTGAGGTTCTTTGTTGCCAGCCGTCCCGAAAACGAAAGTTTTGGCAAGCTCGGCGATGAAATTACTGACATCGATGCGATTCATGATTGGCCGAAAGATATTCACGGTTTTCCGCTGAGATTGATTGCCCTGCCTGACGAGGCTTTAGAGATTTTCGAAGTCCATGCACCATCCGCAGTGCTGGAACCAGAGGTGATTAGCTCACCAAGCAGTGACGCCACAGATCAAAATCTGATCCCGCAAGCGCCATTGAGCCCTCCGGTGAGTCGATTCAATCAACAGGGTGATCAAAGCCGTGATTTTTTCGTGGCTGGCGAAGGTCCTCTTGAGGAGACTTTGGCATGCTTCCAGATGCTCACGAAGCTCATGAAGCTTCCGTTCCGACGCGATGCAATTGAGCGGGTCCTTCGTGATCAAGTGCGAAGATCTCAAACCCCAACACTGCGTCTTTGCGGGCAAATTGCTGCCAGTCTTGGACTACACGTTGCAGGCGCCAAAGTGGCCGCCTCAATGGGGGTGCGCTTGCAAACACCGACCCTGATCCCATGGGGCCAATCCTTCGCAATCGCCATTCGTAGTGATCAGCGAGGCCTCGTATTGGCCTCACCCAGCCAAGGATTTCTTGAAATCACTCCTGATCAGCTCGAGAGTTCTTTCCCGGAGGGAATTGATCTTCTGCTTCTCGATCGCACGAGCACGACCCCGGAAGAAACGTTTGGCCCTTCGTGGTTCTGGCCAGCCCTGAACCGTTACCGAGGTGTTCTCATCCAGGTGTTGGCAGCCAGCTTCGTTGTCCAGCTGTTCACCTTGGCCAACCCGCTTCTGATTCAGGTGATCATCGACAAGGTGATCAACCAGAGAAGCTTGGACACCCTGCAGGTTTTGGGCTTCGCCCTTGTTGCGGTCACCCTGCTGGAAGGCGTTCTCGGAAGCCTCAAAACTTACCTGTTCGCTGAAACCACGAACCGAATTGACCAACGATTGGGTGCTGAAGTGATCGACCACTTACTGAGGCTTCCTCTCGGCTATTTCGATCGTCGTCCGGTAGGAGAACTGGGCTCACGTGTCAGTGAGCTCGAAAAGATCCGCAATTTCCTCACCGGTCAAGCTCTCACCACGATATTAGATGCAGCCTTTTCGGTGATCTATATCGTCGTGATGGTGATTTACAGCTGGCTTCTCACCCTCATTGCACTCGCAGTACTGCCCATTCAAGTTGCACTCACATTGCTGGGAGCACCTTTGTTTCGAAGACAATATCGAAAATCAGCGGAAGCAAATGCTTCCACACAGAGTCATCTTGTTGAGGTTTTAACCGGAATTCAGACTGTCAAGAGTCAAAACGTCGAGATGATTAGCCGTTGGACTTGGCAGGAACGCTATGGCCAATACATTAACAGAACGTTTGAAAAGACAATTACTGGAACAGCGCTAACCCAAACTTCGCAGGTCTTGCAAAAGATTTCACAGCTTTTGGTTTTGTGGGTTGGAGCCTCACTTGTTCTCTCAGGCGATTTAACCCTGGGTCAACTAATTGCGTTCAGAATTATTTCTGGCTATGTGACCCAGCCTCTGCTAAGGCTTTCATCCATCTGGCAAACGATTCAGGAATTGAGGGTGAGCTTTGAACGTCTTGCTGATGTCATCGACACTCCTCAGGAATCAGATGATCAAGACAAAGCTAAAGTTCCTCTTCCCCCCATTGAAGGAGCTGTCAATTTTGACAATTTGACGTTCGGCTTCTCCCCTGGAACTCCACCGGTTTTGTCGAATGTATCCCTAAAAATCAAACAGGGAACTTTCGTTGGAATTGTTGGACAAAGTGGAAGCGGTAAAAGCACATTAATGAAACTCCTCCCTCGTTTGTACAAACCAAGCGAAGGCCGCATTCTGATTGATGGTTATGACATCGACAAAGTAGAACTTTATTCTCTACGACGCCAGATTGGCATCGTGCCACAAGACCCACTCTTGTTCTCAGGCAGCGTCAGTGAAAACATCGCACTCACGGAACCAGATTCCACGAGTGAACAAATTGTTTTAGCCGCCCAGGTGGCTTGTGCCCACGACTTCATTATGGATCTACCTGCCGGATACAGCACTCCGGTAGGAGAACGAGGTGCCTCACTTAGTGGCGGACAGCGCCAACGTATTGCGATCGCACGAACCCTCCTGGCCAATCCCAAACTCCTGGTTATGGATGAGGCGACAAGCGCTCTCGATTACGAAACAGAGAGAAAAGTCTGCGAAAATCTCATTCAATCTCTACACGACTGTACTGTCTTTTTCATCACTCACCGACTCACCACCGTGCGCCGAGCAGATTTGATTGTGGTCATGCATCAGGGTGCTGTCGTTGAACAGGGAACGCATGATGAATTAATGGATCAACGTGGTCGTTATTACGCCCTCTACCGCCAGCAGGACTCCAACTAAAATGACGATGACTCCTCAAAACCTGCCAGAGCCTGACGATCAGGAGCAATCAAACCGAGGTGGAAAGCTAATCCAACAGGCCCGCTCCGCTCTCGAGACCAGCGTCACAAACGTTTCCAATCAGGAACCAGTATTGCGGCAGAGCCGCTTTTGGATGAAATCAGTCACCTGGACTCTCATTGGCACCACAGTGCTCGGGATCGGTTGGCTTGCCATCGCCAGAACAGAAGAAGTTGTTATCGCAACTGGAAAACTTGAACCCGTAGGCAACGTGAAGGATGTCCGCATCCCTCCCGGTGGCATCGTTGAGGAAATTCTCGTCAAGGGCGGGCAAAGGGTCACAAAGGGACAGGCTTTGATCCGCCTTGATCAGGAAAGTACAGCCGAACAGTTGAAATCACTGACCAAGGGTGTTGAAGAGAAAGCCTCCCAGATCATCCAAAAGGAACAGCAGTTTCAACTCAAATTACTGGAAAGGGAACGAACACTCGATCTAAATCGAGAGGGATTGAGCACCACCCGCGCCAATCTCCAACTTGAAAAACAGATCCTCGACCGCCTCGAAGGTTTGGCAAAGATCGGAGCAACCCCCGACATCCAGTACCTCCAACAGCGCAACCGAGTTGAGGAGATCAAGGGCGAAGTCACGAAGCTTGAATTAGATGGTCGTCGTCAAATCAACCTGATCGACCAACAAATTGAACAACTGAATGCAGAACTGGCAGGACTTCGCAGCGAGCGGGCTCAATTGAATGCAAATCTCACCGATGTGCGGGTCACCAATAAAAATCAGACCCTTCGCTCACCGGCCGATGGCATTGTGTTTGATCTAAAACTCAATAATCCAGGCTATGTCTCCATGGCGATGTCTTCAGAGGTGGCAATGAAAATCGTGCCCTTCAACACCCTGGAAGCCGATGTTGAGATCCCCAGTAGCAAGATAGGTTTTGTACGTCCTGGTCAATCTGCAGATATCAGCATCGATTCTTTCCCCGCCACAGATTTCGGTGTGCTTTCTGGAACCGTAAAATCTGTAGGTTCTGACGCCCTTGCGCCTGACCCTCAACAAATGCGCCAGGAATATACCTACCCGGCATCGATCAAGCTTGACAGTCAGCAACTCAAACTCAATGACGGCAAAGAATTACCCCTTCAAGTAGGCATGTCTTTAACCGCCAATATCAAATTGCGCAGCGTTAGCTACCTCCAGCTCTTGTTACAAACTTTCCAAAATAAAACTGATTCGCTCCGTCAAATTTGACAACGCCAGTCATCACTTAAAGGCTGATCGCTGTTTTTTGCAACGTCTCCGCTTTCCAAAGTCGCCAACGCAACTCTGCACCCTTCGGTAGATCCACCACAATCGGCCAAGATGGGTTGTAGGGCACAAAGTAGGGCTGACGGCCGAGGGAAAGGAACGAGCGTTTCACCGGCTGTTCAGGAGAGCAGGCCATTTTTGTACTTATCACCCTTAACGGTGCCTTCACTTCGAACAGGGCCTTACCCGAAGCCTGCGGCAGCATGCGCATGGTCATCCCAGGGCCAGACAGCTGCTTTTGGTTGCAGTCCAATGTCACCTCCTGACCCACAATCAATTGAATGCGCCAGTCGAGCGGATGGGAGGACACTGTCGGATCACTGCTCTTCGGCAGCAGCCCGGATGGCTGAATCACCCAGCGCTGCAGACCTGGTGCGGGTTGGGGATAACCGCTCAGGTTCAGGCGAGGAATCGCTGACGCAGGTTCCAGACCGCTGACCAGGAGCAGTGAGGCCCAGATTCCACAGCCGGAAATCGTCTTCAGGGACTGAGTGAACGCCATCGTCGACACCAGCGCGGCAACAGAATGTCCAGCATGACCGATACCACTGCGATCGCCCTGCTCTCCGGGGGGCTTGACTCCGCCACCGCCGCCGCGCTGGCCAAAGCAGCCGGCTGCCGCGTGATCGGTCTGTCGTTCGACTACGGCCAGCGCCACCGCCGGGAGCTACAGGCCGCCAAGGAGATTGCCCTGGCCCTGAACCTGCTCGAACATCACACCATCAGCGTGAACCTGGCCAGCTGGGGAGGGTCATCCCTCACAGATACCACGCTATCCCTCCCCACTGACGGGGTTCAAGAGGATGCGATTCCCAGCACCTATGTGCCTGGTCGCAACACGGTGTTCATCAGCATCGGGCTGAGTCTGGCGGAAGCCCGCGGTGCCGAGCAGGTGGTGTTGGGCATCAATGCCGTGGATTACTCCGGCTATCCGGATTGCAGGCCTGACTATCTGCGTGCCTTCCAGACTCTGGCCAATCTCAGCAGCAAAGTCGGCAGGGAAGGCCGGGGGCCCAGGCTCTGGGCTCCTTTGGTGGAGTGGAGCAAACAACGCATCGTGGAAGAAGCCCTGCGCCTCGGTGTGCCGATCGAGAGCACTTGGAGCTGTTACAGCGGCGGTGCCGTGCCCTGTGGTCGCTGCGACAGTTGTCGCATCCGCGATGCAGCCCTCAGCGCGGCCGGTCGGGACGACCTCTGCAGTCCCTCCAGACGATGACCCTGCTGCGCAGGCCAATGCGCTGGATTGATCCTGCCAGGGCCGCCGCAGCGCTCGCCCAACGCCACGGTGAGCAGGGACTGATCTGGCTCGACGGCGACGGCGGCGCCCTTGGGCGAAACATCACCCTTGCGGTGGACCCCGTCGAGCAACACTGTTGCCGCGGATTACCTGGAGATGCCGACGCCCGCAATCCCTTCACCACCCTGCGGGAGCTGACGACGGGACACTGGACCGGTTGGCTGAGTTTTGACGCTGCCGCCTGGACGGAACCCGGCAACCCCTGGCGCAGGGACCACATGGCCAGCCTCTGGATTGCCCGCCATGACCCTGTCCTGCGCTTCGATCTCGGTACGGAAGAGCTTGTTCTCGAAGGAGTCGACCCGGATCGTTACTCAGCAATGGAAAACCTCCTAGGCAGCCTGGGCGAGGACACGGTTCCTGAAGACCCTCCACATCCCCTGGGCTGCACCTGGAAACGCCAGAGCGATCGAAACACCTTCATGGCCGGCGTGATTCGCATCCGGGAACTGATCGCCAGCGGCGATCTGTTCCAGGCGAATCTCACCAGCTGTGCCACGACTGAGCTGCAGGCCCCAATCAGCAACCTGGACCTGTATGGACGCCTGCGTCGGCGCTGCCCGGCCCCGTTCAGCGGTGTGCTGATCGGCAGCGGAGCGGCCGCCGGCGAAGCGGTGCTCTCCACCTCCCCGGAGCGGTTCCTGCAAGTGGATCCGGAGGGCTCTGTGCAGACACGACCGATCAAGGGCACCCGTCCACGCGATGCCGACCCTCTGATCGACGATGCCCTCGCAGCGGAGCTGGTGTGCAGCGCCAAGGACCGGGCCGAAAACGTGATGATCGTGGATCTGCTGCGCAACGATCTCGGTCGCGTCTGCGAACCGGGATCCGTTCAGGTGCCGGAACTGGTGCGGCTTGAAAGCTATGCGCGAGTGCATCACCTCACCTCAGTGGTGACAGGCCACTTGCGTCCTGGTACCTCCTGGGTGGATTTGCTGCAGGCCAGCTGGCCGGGGGGCTCGATCACCGGCGCTCCCAAGCTGCGCGCCTGCCAGCGACTGCAGGAGCTGGAGCCTCTGGGTCGAGGCCCCTACTGCGGCTCGATCCTGCACATCGACTGGGATGGCGGCTTCGACAGCAACATCCTGATTCGCTCCCTCCTGCGCAAGGACCACCAGCTCCGCCTGCACGCGGGATGCGGGATCGTGGCCGACTCCGATCCTGCAGAGGAAGCCGAGGAACTCGACTGGAAACTTCTGCCCCTGCTGGAGGCGCTGGCATGAGCGCTCCGGTACTGGGATGGATCAACGGCCACTGGCGCGAAGCCAAGACCTTGGGTCTCCCCTTGACGGACAGGGGATTGCAACTCGCAGACGGCCTGTTCGAAACCGTGCTCATCCTCAACGGGAACGCCCAGTTACTAGGCGCTCATCTGCAGCGCTGGCAGCACGGCGCAGCCCTTCTGGGCATGGCAGCGCCACCATGCCAGTCCTGGCTGCAACCGCTGATTCAAGAGGGCATCGCCAAGGCAGACCTCAACAGGCCTGGCCGGGCCGGCACCCTGCGGCTGAACTGGAGCCGAGGCCAGGCAGCCAACCGAGGCATTGGCCTGCCCCCTGGCCAACCCGATCGCAACGCACACTGCTTCTGGCTCACCCTGCAGCGCCATCACCCCTGCTTCACACCTGCCCAAGCCTGGATCAGCGTTGAAGAGCAACGCAACGCCTCCAGCCGGTTGAGCCGTTGCAAAACCTTTGCCTACGGCCAGGCGATTCAGGCCCGCCGCGAAGCCCAAACGCACGGGGCTGAACTGGCCCTGCTGCGCAACACCAGCGGAGAGCTCTGCTGCGGCGACAGCGCCAACCTGCTCGTGCGGCGGCAGGAGGAGTGGCTCACACCACCTCTGAGCAGCGGCTGCTTGCCCGGGGTGATGCGGGCCCGGGCTCTGGAGGTGGGTCTGGCCGTGGAAGCGCACCTTGGCCCCGACCTTCAAACCGGGGATCAAGCTCTGCTGATCAACAGCCTGAGCTGTCGGCCCCTGCAGATGCTGAATGAACAGGCACTGCGACCGTGCTCGAATCCAGAACAACTCTGGCGAGGACTCTTGAAGGCCTAAGCGTTACGCAATAGCGTTAAATTCGTTACCCAAAAAACACGAAAACGTGCTTTTGCGGTTGTTCCATGCGCCACCCCATGGCATCTGCCAACCTTCTCCCATCCCAGATCCACCGAAAGATCCTGATCCTTGGCAGCGACTCTTAAACGCGACCTGGGCGTCACATCCCTGATTCTCACGGTGGTGACCGGCACCATCGGCTCAGGCTGGCTGTTCGCTCCTTACTTCTGCGCCCGGATCGCAGGCCCCGCAAGCCTGCTGGCCTGGGTGATCGGCGGCGCCATGGCCTTTCTGCTGGCGCTGGTGTTCGCTGAACTTGGCGCACTGGTGAACAGCTCCGGGGCCCTGGCCCAGCTTCCCCTGCTCAGCCACGGTCGCTTATCCGGCTTCATCGGCGGATGGAGTGCCTGGGTCACTTACGTATCGCTACCCACGATCGAAGTGCTCGCCCTGCTCCAGTACCTCTCGAGTGTTCTCCCCTGGCTCACCCGCGATGTGGGTAGCTCCCAGTACCTCACTGGCGCCGGCCAGCTTGTGGCGGTGGCCCTGCTGGTGCTGTTTACCTGGATCAACCTTGCAGGCGTCAGCCAACTGGCGCGCTGGATTGATGGCCTCACCCTTTGGAAGCTGGTGGTTCCCCTGCTGGTATCCATCAGCCTGATGCTGATTGCAGGCCACTGGGACAACCTTCAAATCCCTGCACCAGGACAGCAAGACACGCTGGTGGATGCGATTGGCAGCGGTGGCATCCTGTTCAGCCTGCTGGGCTTCCGCACCGCCATGGACCTCGCCGGGGAAGTGCGCAATCCCCAGCGCAATGTCCCTCTGGCCATGGGGGTCGGACTTGGCCTGTGTCTGCTGATTTATCTCGTACTGCAGCTCGGCTTTCTCGTCAGCGTCCCGCCGGAGGCCTTGCAGCAGGGTTGGAGCCGTCTCAGCCTCAGTGCTCATGGGGGGCCGCTCGTGGCGCTGGCCACAGGTCTTGGCCTGGGCTGGGTGGCCACCCTGCTGCTCATCGATGCCGTGGCCTCCCCCGGCGCCACAGGCATGGCCTACCTGGGGATTTCCGCACGGGTGAGCTGGATGATGGGAGAGTGCCGACTGCTTCCAGGCGCTCTCGGGCGGTTAAACAATCGGGGGGTCCCCTACTGGTCGCTGATCAGCAGTCTGGTAATCAGTACGATCCTTCTATGGATGGCGCCGAGCTGGCAGAAAGTGGTCAGCTTTCTGACCTCCACTTTGATCATCGCCCTGGCCATGGGCCCGGTGAGCCTGCTGGCCCTGCGCCGCCAACTTCCCAATGCTCCCAGGCGCTTTCAGATTCCCTGTCCCTGGCTGCTCAGCGGCATGGCCTTCGTGATGGCCACCTGGGCGACGAGCTGGAGCGGGCGCGAGGCTTTGGAAGGAGCCGTGCTGGTGATTACGGTTCCCAGCCTGATCTACGCCCTCAGCAACGCCTGGAAAGGCCAACCGATTGAGCTGACAAGCGCATTGTGGTGGGCGCTGTATCTCGGTCTGTTGATTCTCGACATGGAACTGTTCAGCACAGGCCAGCCCCTGGAATTGCCCATGGGCTGGCACCTCACCGTGCTGGCAGGGTTGGCTATGGCAGTGATGCCACTGGCGGTGAACAGTGCGCTCACGGAAGCCTCACCCCATGCCATCACCACGCTGACGGAACCGACCGGCAGCACTCAATCCACTTGATCCAGGTCATCAAGAAGTCCTGGAAGCCAGCGCTGAACGGCTGCAGCCCACCCCAGCGCATGGGGAGCTGGTGCCAACTGGAAGCAGCCGTTGTGCAGCCCGTCTTGCAGAGCGGGGTGTGGTCCCTCCACCCCTGGCACCACGATCGAGCAGTCGCCGGCATGCAGCAAAGGAAGGTCATTGGGCGAATCTCCCAAAGCCAGAACAGCGACTTCAGATGCACCCTGGCGCTGCTTCAGCACCGCCAGTGCCCGGCCTTTGCTGACGTCAGCTCCCAGCAGATGGCCCAAGCGATTTCCCTGCACAATCGCAAGCTGACGGGCCCTCGCAAGCTGTTGCAGACGCCTGCGGGACTCGGAATCCACTGGAGACACGAACGGCACGCTGCAGGCCCGACGCTGGGCCTGTCGCAATGCCTCCCCGCCGAGGCCCAGCAAGCGATCAGCCTCCTGATCACTGAGATCATCAAGCGCCTGCAGAGGTTGTCCTAAATCCCGTGACAACTGCGAGAGCTGCGGGCGCAGCTCCTTCCACGTCGGACCGAGCATCTGCTGCCAGAGGCTGCCATCGGCGTTCTCACCATGAATGGCTCCCCCGTTCTCGACGATGAACGGATCCCTGAGACCGGTTTGTTCACGAAAACGACGGACTTCTTCGGCGGTTTTGCTTGTGCAGGGGATGACGGGAATTCCTCGACGCTGAAGGAGACGAATCGTGTCCAAAGCCGGCGCCCAGTCGTAGCGATGGTCCATCAACGTGCCATCGAGGTCGGTAACCACCCACCACTGACGCTCCAGTCCCGTCGTCATGACCTCACCAGCCAAAGCACTTCATAAGGGTTCAGCAGATGTCGTCTGCAAGGTTCAAGGGTGCGACCACTGAGGCAATCGACCCATGGGTCTGTGTCCTCCAAATCCAGCAAGCCAAAGGGATCCAGGGTGAGACGGGTCGATGTGACGTTATGAACCGCCACAAGGTCATGACCCGCATGGGATCGATGCAGCACAACGCGATCCACCCGGTCCGGGGTCAGCACCTGAAGTTGGCCATCCGGATGCAGCGCCGGCTGCGTCGCCCGCACCGCAATCGCCTGCTTGAGCGCAACCAAAACGGCTGCAGCATCACTGTCAGGATCCTGCAGACGCCGTTCCACCGACGATTTTTTGAACTGGGGTCGGTTGAGATCACGTCGGTGACCCGTGCGCCTGAAGCGACCAAGATCATTGGCAGTGGCGAGCAGAGCCGGCAGATACAAGGCAGGCACCCCGGGCAGAGCCAGAACCATCAATTGCGTCAGCAGGAAGCGTTCCCTCTGCCAGTAGCTGGGGTCGAGGCCCCCATCCGCCATGGCACTCCACCAACTGATGTTGATCTCATAGGGGACCTCGTTACCATCTGCCAACCGGCGATGGCTCACCAAGCCCCCGCGCTGCTCACACGCGATCAAGAGGTCCATGAGACGTGAGGGCGGCATCAATCCCTCGAGAGGTCTCAACCCAACGCCGTCATGACAGGCGGTGAAATTGAGCAACGACGTCGACTCCGGCAGCGATGGCCAGCGCGATAACCAGCGATTGAGCAAATCAGCGGAGCCGCTGACAGCCGCCTCAAGCAGCAGCGGTGGCAGGGGAAAGTTGTAGGCCAGATGGGCCTCTCGCCCTGTGCGCAGATACGACAGATTCTCCTGTTCGGGAACATTGGTCTCCGTGACCACCACTCCGTCGGGGCAAGCGATGGTCAGCAACTGACGCAAGATTTCCACAAGCTGGTGGGCTTGAGGTTGGTGAATGCAACTGGTGTTTGGTTCTTTCCAGACAAACCCCACCGCATCAAGACGGATCCATCTCACCCCATAGGCCACCATGCGGGCAAGCAAACGGGTGAATCCAAGCAAAACCTCGGGATGGCTCCAATCCACATCCACCTGGTCAGGTCCAAAGGTGGTCCAGACCTGACGCATGCTGATGGGGCCTTGAAGCTTGGTAAAAAGGGCAGAACTGCGGGGACGGACGACGTTGTCCCAACAAGGATCAGGAGACGCCTCCAAAACGCAGGACCGACCCGGCTCCTGATCACGCAAGAACTGACGCACCCAGGGATGGGATGCCGAGACATGGTTCAACACCAGATCAGCCATCAACTTGCGCCCCTCAGCAAGATCAGCCAGGTCATTCCAATCACCATGGCGGGACTCCAGACAGTCGTGACTAGCCACGGCGAATCCGCCATCACTCGAGGCTTCCAGGAACGGCAAGACGTGGATGACCCCTGCGAAATCGGAGAGCTGGCTGTTGATAAAAGTGCGAAGGCTCACCAAAGCCGGCTGATCGGCCTCAACGACAGTGTCGGCGTAGGTAATCAGCACAACATCGTCGACAGTCCAGGGATTGCCTTTGGTGGGGATATCGCCATTTCCTGATGCGGAGCTAAGAATCTGCAGCAATTGCGACGACAACGCCTCGAGATCCCAGGAAAGATGGCTTGAGTAAAGGCCTGACAGCAGATTTCGCAGCGTTCGCTCGCTCTGAAGCTGCATTCTGTTTCACCTGAACATTCTTCAGGTATGGAGCAGCGGCCTTCTTTCCGTTGTTGCATCGAACACCGCATGGATTTTCAGCAGAGCCTGATCGCCACGGTTCACGACTACAGCCTGGGCAATCTCAATGCCATCGCCTTCAACAAGGAGCTTCAGCAGAGACCAACCGCTCTGCTGATTCCCTGCCTGATGGAGGAATTCAGCAGACCCGCTCTGCGCCTGATCCGCGACACACTCTCCTCGCTCACGGGACTCTCCAATCTGGTGATCGCACTGTCAGCGGACAGCGCAGCCGATGTGAAGGCTGCAGAAGAGTTTTTCGCCGACATGCCTTTCCCAGTGCAGGTGCATTGGACGAACGGTCCGGCCGTGGAAGAGATCCTGACGTCGATGGACCAGCATGGCCTCGATCTGACTGGTCCTCCCGGCAAGGGTTGGGCGGTATGGCAAGGCCTGGGCGTTGCCTGTCAGCACGCTGAAGTCATCGGCCTGTTCGACGCTGACATTCGCACCTTTGGCTCCGGCTATCCGGAACGGATGCTCAGACCCCTGCTCGACCCATCCCACGGAATGGCGTACGTGAAAGCCTTCTACAGCAGGCTTTCCCTGGAAACCCAAGCCCTTCAGGGCCGAGCCACCCGTTTGTTTGTAGGCCCATTACTGACGAGCCTGGAGCAGATCTTCGGACCACTGCCCTACCTCCGTTACCTCCAGACATTTCGCTACCCACTGGCAGGGGAGTTCGCTTTTACAAGGGATCTCGCCATGAATCTGCGCATCCCATCGGACTGGGGCCTGGAAATGGGCTTGCTCTCGGAGGTGTATCGACACGTAGCACCCAGCCGAATCGCCCAGGTGGACCTGGGTCTTTTCGACCACAAGCACAAGAGCCTGGGTCAACGTCCAAATGAGGGACTCCAACGCATGGCCAGCGAAATCTTCTGCACGGTGTTGCGCAGCCTGATGGAACACGAAGGATGCGTGGTGTCCATGGATCAACTGCCAACCTTGGAAGTGCTGTACCGACGGGTTGGCGAAGACAGGGTGCGTCAGTTCGGACTCGACTCAGCGATCAATCGGTTGCCCTACGACCGACATGGAGAAGAACTGGCGGTCCATCGCTTCTCCGAACTCCTGAGGCCTGGCCTCACGTCTTTAATGGCATCGCCAATCGCCCATCAACTGCCGAGCTGGTCGAGGCTGCAGAGTTGCAATCCGTCCTTTGCCTCCGACCTCGCCCTGGCAGGACGTGCCGACCGAGCGTCCACCATGCGCAGTCAGGGAGCAAGGCGTCCACGTCGGCCCAATTGCCCCACCTTGACTTCCCCCGCTGAACGCCGCTCAGCCGCCAGCACTGCGGCCTGAGCGCAAGCATGAGTCATGAAGAAAAGCTAAAGCAAGTGAAGTTCGGTCGCCAAACCAACACTTTTATCTGCTCAAAAATACGATCCTTGTCTCCAACCTCTTGATGCTCATGATCGAATGCATGTACAACAATGACACCGACCGAATGGTCATATTGAAGTGCATTGGCGAAGGACAATTCTATCGAGAAAAGGTTTTAATGCCTAAAGAATTGTTCTGGTTCGAGGCACCATTCGACAGCAGACTTGAGATTTGGCGGATGTCGACACAAGGACAAATGCTTCACATTCGCGCCGATGTATCTGATTATGCATTAAATAAAAAATCAGTCGATGAGTCTCCTACCACGTCTCTCTGGGCATGCTGATCGATCACTTGATAGTGGATTAAACACTGAGAAATTGATCGACCACCGACTGACTTAATTCACTGGTTAGACCACTGGCCACAATGCCTCCACGCTGCATCGCGTAATAGCGATCCGCTTGCCGGACAAAATGCAGGTGCTGCTCCACAAGCAGTACACCAGTGCCGGTTTCAGCGATGATTCGGCGTACTGCAACTTCAATATCCTGCACAATATTGGGCTGAATACCTTCGGTTGGTTCATCGAGCAACAACAACTTAGGTTTACCGAGCAGGGCTCGGGCGATGGCTAATTGTTGCTGCTGGCCGCCACTGAGGTCTCCACCTTTTCTTGGCAGAAATTCCTTCAAGACAGGGAAAAGGTCATAAACAAACGGATCAATACTCCGGTTTCCCCTGAGCCCCCCGGGCAACGCTTCCATCCCAAGCGACAAATTGTCCTCGACCGTCAGCTGAGGAATAATTTCTCGCCCTTGTGGCACGTACCCCAGTCCAGCGCGGGCACGTTGGTAAGGAGCTTGGCGGTCGAGGCAATCACCGTTGAAGACAATCTCACCTCGACGAGGCCGCAAGAGACCGATTAACGACTTCAACAGCGTGGTCTTGCCCACACCATTACGACCGATCAAGCAAACCATCTCACCAGCCTTCACAGTGAGGTCAACATCCCGAAGGATGTGGCTTTCGCCGTAATAGGTGTTCAGACCGTGGATTTCAAGAAGTTCTGTCATCATTTCTGCTGCTCCGTTGTTCCGAGATACACCTCAATCACACGCGAATCAACCTGAACCTGATCCATCGTTCCCTCACAGAGCACATGACCCTCATGCAACACCGTTACCTGGCTCTCCAAGCGGCGGATGAATTCCATGTCGTGCTCAATCACCAGCACGGTGTGATCTCCTGCCAACGATTTGAGTAGATCAGCGGTGAGATCCGTCTCCTCATCGGTGAGACCAGCCACCGGCTCATCAACGAGAAGAAGGTCAGGATCCTGACCCACCAACATCGCGATCTCCAGCCACTGTTTCTGACCATGGGAGAGAGCTCCTGCCATCCAGTGAGCCCGATTTTGCAAATTGACGATGCCCATCAAATGATGCACCTGATCACGCTGTGTGGCATTCAAGCCACCAAATAACAGCGACCATGGCTGTTTGGGCTGACTGACAGCCAGCGCCAGGTTCTCTTCCACACTCAGCTTCTCGAACACACGCGGACTCTGAAATTTGCGACCGATGCCGAGCCGAGCGATGCGGTACTCCTGAGTACCAAGAAGTGAGCGACCCTGGAACACCACCTCGCCTTCAGTAGGGGCCGTCTTTCCGGAGATCACATCCAAAAAGGTGGTTTTGCCAGCCCCATTGGGACCAATCACCGCCCTCAGTTCACCAGGCTGGAGACTGAGATTGAGATCGCGTAGGGCTAAAAAGCCGTCAAAGCTGACAGTGATCTTGCGTAACTCCAAAAGGGGGGCACTCATGGCTGCACCTCCTCCTGACCGTCGATTTCCAACTGGGGGTAGGTGGCAATTTGACGACCCAAACCCAGGCGGGACAGCAGGTTGCGAGGGCCGTCCGTGCGGAACCAACCGATGACGCCTTCCGGTAGAGCCGTGACCACCAAAATGAATAGTCCACCCTGGATAAACAGCCAGCTCTGAGGCATCGCCTCGCTCACCAGACTCTTGGCATACATGATCGAGACGGCGCCGAGAATGGCACCGACCAGCGTGCCGCGACCACCTACTGCAACCCAGATCACCATTTCGATCGAAAAGGGAACCGCCATGTACTGGGGCGAAACGATCCCCGACTGCACCGTGAAGAGGGCACCGCCGATACCCGCAAGCCCCCCGGCGATCGCAAACACAATTGTCTTGAAGAGGGTGGGGTTATAGCCAGTGAACCGAAGCCGCGGCTCGTCATCACGGATCGCGATCAACACATCGCCGAAGCGACCACGAACCAACCAGCGCACAAACAGCCAGGCCAAGATCACGATCACAGCAGTGACCCAAAAGAACCATCGCTGCATCTCGGGCGAACCCACCATCTGGCCGAACAGCTTGGTCACATCGGTTTTGAGACCGTTGGTGCCGTTGATCAGCTTCTGCTGGCCATTGAAAAAATTGAAAAACACCAGCAAAGCCGCCTGGGTGAGGATCGAGAAGTAGACCCCCTTGATGCGGTTGCGGAAGACCATGTTGCCGAGCAGCGCAGCCAGCAACGCCGGCACCAGCCAGATGGCAATCAGCGTGAACAGAGGGTTGTAGAAGGGTTCCCAGAAAAAGGGCAGTCGATCCACGCCGTAAAGGCTGAAGAACTCCGGGATGCCGTTGGGATGACTGGCAGAGCTATTGAGCTGGAGATACATCGCCGCCCCATATCCACCAAGAGCGAAGAAGATGCCCTGACCGAGGCTGAGCAATCCTGTAAAACCCCAGATCAGATCAATGCCGAGGGCCACGATCGCCAGGGAAAGGAAACGACCTAACAGGTTGAGCCGAAACACAGGAAGCACCGCTGGTGCTGCCACCACCACGGCAACGATCAGAACCCAGACGAGAACGAGGGACCAGCGACGGCGTTGAAAGGCTTGGATCATGACGTCAGGCCTCCACCATGCGTCCCTTCTGCGGGAACAGACCCGCTGGACGGAACTGCAGGAACACGACAATCAGAGCGAAGACCATCACTTGGGCCATGCTTGTAGTGGCGAAGAATTTCACCACTCCCTCCAGGGGGGCGGGCATACCAGGCCAGATCGAAAGCAACCGCCCTGCACCAATGAGGTCGGTCAGCAAGCCGATGGCGAAAGAGGCGAGCACCGTGCCCAGCAGATTGCCCACACCGCCGAGCACCACCACCATGAAGCAGCCCACGATGTAAGACGTCCCCACATTGGGGCCAACTGAACCCAGCAACGACACCGCCACACCAGCAACGCCAGCCAACCCCGAACCGATACCGAAGGTGAGCACGTCGACAGTGTCGGTGGGGATACCAAGGCAATCACTCATCTCTCGGTTCTGGGTCACGGCACGAATGCGCATGCCCCAGACGCTGCGGTTGAGGAACCAAGTGACGCCAACAACAGCCACCACCGTGATCATGATGATCACCAGACGAGGCACAGGGAAGGTCAGATCGGCGAACTCAAGCCCGCCGCGCATCCATTTGGGTGCCGTCACATCCACATTGCGAGAGGTGGCACGCGCGATCCGGCTGACCTGAGATGCCAATCCATTGGCAAACACCACACCAACAAGAGCCGAAACACCCCAGCTGCCGGCGCTAATCCAACGAGCTCGGGAACCTTGCAGCAGGGCCTTGGGAAGCAGCAAGGGAAACGAAAAACCAAGCACCAGAGCAAGCACCGCACCAGCTGCCTGAGCCAGTGGAACACTGCGCACGAACTGCTGCAGGATCAAGCTGACGCCCCAGGTTGCCAACAGTGTTTCGAGAGGATTGCCGTAGAGGCGGCGAATCACGGTGCGTTCCAAAAGAATGCCCACCACGCCACTTGTGATGAAGGCCAGCGGAATCGCCACCAACACATAGGTGTCATAAATAGGCTGAAACACAGGCAGCTTGAAGATCAGCTGAACCACATAAGTGGTGTAAGCCCCAAGCATGATCAGCTCGCCATGCGCGAGATTGATCACACCCATCAAACCAAACACGATCGCCAATCCGAGGGCAGCTACCAGCAGCACCGAGCCGATGGCTACACCGTTGAACAGGCTCTCAAAAAGCAGTTGCACGAAAATTGGTTAACTAAGCGATTAGACCAAAAGATAAGGAGGAATCCCTGCTGGGATTCCTCCAGAAATCATTCAGCAGTTAGGACCTCAATGGGCCATCAGAGCTTGTACTTCTCGCCCTTGGAGGCGTCGGTCCAGTCGCAAGCGAAACCCTTGGAGCTGGGCTCGAACTGGTTCCAGGCCTGAGGAGCCACAGGGCCATCAGTGGATTCCAGAATCTTGAACTGACCATCGGTACCGATTTCTCCGATCAGAACTGTCTGAGAAAGGTGATGGTTAGGCATCACTTTCACAGGACCCTGAGGGGCATCAAACTCGATTCCAATCAGGGCCTCACGAACCTTGTCGTCATCAAAAGTGCCTGCCTTCTCAACAGCAGCCTTCCATAGATAGACCATGTTGTAAGCCGACTCCTGAGGGTCAGCAACAACAGCTCCAGGATCCTTGGTGAACTTTTTATAGTTCTCCGCGAAAGTCTTGGAAGCAGGTGTGTCGATCGACATCATGTAGTTCCAAGCACCGTAATGGCCCTCAAGGAATTCAGTTCCGATGTCCTTAATCTCGCTTTCCGCGATGGAGTAACTCATCACGTAGTAGCCGTTATCGGGGGTGATGCCGGCGTCCTGAATCTGCTTGAAGAAGGCGACGTTCTGGTCACCATTCAGGGTGTTGATGATCACACCCCCGTCGGGCAGGGCCTTCTTGATCTTGGCGATGATCGGAGCAACCTCGGTGTTGCCGAGGGGCAGATAGTCCTCACCGACCACTTCGCCACCCAGGGACTTGAGCTGTTCCTTGGTGATGGTGTTGGAGGTACGGGGGAAGACATAGTCCGAACCCACAAGGAAGAAGGGCTTGCCAGCAGCAGGCGACTTCTCGTACATGAACTTGGTGGCAGGCTCCGACTGCTGGTTCGGAGTGGCACCGGTGTAGAAGATGTTGTTGGAACACTCCTGGCCCTCGTACTGAATTGGGTAGTAGAGGAAGGCGTCCTTCGATTCGTAGACGGGAAGCATGGCCTTGCGGCTGGCGGAGGTCCAGCCACCGAAAACGACAGGCACCTGGTCCTGGTCGATCAGCTTCTTGGACTTCTCGGCAAAGGTGGGCCAATCAGACGCACCGTCTTCGACGATGTACTCGATCTTGTATTTTTTGCCGTCCACTTCAACGCCACCGGCGGCATTGATCTCAGCGATCGCCATTTTCTCGGTCTCCGCCAAGGTGGTCTCGGAGATAGCCATCGTGCCTGTGAGGGAATGAAGAATTCCAACCTTCACGGTGTCGTCGTACTCGACATTGGAGGCCTTATCACCACCACCACAAGCCGTGACTGTCAAGCCAAGAGAGGCCGCCGCCAGGCTGATCAGGATGCGTTTTGACAACGGTTGAGACATGGTGAATTAAGAGTGCTGACAGTTGCGTTAGCACTCAGAACATTCTCAGCGAGGCAAACCTTGACTAGTAGCGCTGACTACCAAACAGACCAATCAGCCCTCAAGACGAGGAAATCGACTCAACATTCGGTAGTTGTCGCAACACAAATGCCACCACAAAATCCAGCCCCTCACCGCTGTGCAGGTTGGTAAAACACCAGGGGCGATCGCCGCGCATGCGTAGGGAGTCGCGCTCCATCACGGCCAGGTCAGCTCCCACCAGAGGCGCCAGGTCGATCTTGTTGATCACCAGCAAATCCGAACGCGTGATCCCGGGGCCGCCCTTGCGTGGGATCTTGTCGCCTGCGGCCACGTCAATCACGTAAATACAGAGATCAACCAGCTCCGGACTAAAACTGGCCGCCAGATTGTCGCCGCCGCTCTCAACCAACACCAGATCCAGAGCTGGGAACTGAGCTTCCAACTCCGCCACCGCCGCCCTGTTGATGGAGCAGTCCTCCCGGATGGCCGTGTGCGGACAGCCACCGGTCTCCACACCGCGAATCCGCGACGGATCCAAAGCTCCTGCACGAGTCAAGAACTGAGCATCTTCCTGGGTGTAGATGTCATTGGTGACCACCGCCAACTGCAGTTGATCCCGCAGTCGCCGGCAAAGCGCCTCCACAAGAGCGGTTTTGCCGGACCCCACCGGTCCAGCCACACCCAGCCGCAATTTGCTCCCCATCAGCTTCGGAATAAACGGGAATACAACTCAGCATGGGACAGCTGCGCCAGTGATGCCCCCACGCCCGCTGACCACAAGGTCCGTGGATCAGCAGCGAGGAGCTCTTGGGCCTCGGCAGCGATCCGCGGCAACAGTCGGTGCTGAAGCACCTGAGCCCTGGTCGGGCCCAAAGGCAACAGACGCACGGCCGCACTGAGCTGATTAGCGACCCAGCTGTAGAGGTAGCCCTCCACCGTGTCAGCCTCCGACACCCCCAGCGACAGTGCCGCCCAAGCCCATGCCCCCGGCCAGGCCAGGGGAGTTGGTTCTGTCAGTGGATGACCCATATCGGCCAACAGCTGTAGTAAAGACCCCCCCATCTGACGTTGTTGAGCCCGCACCTCCGCAGCTTCACGGGTGGCCAGCAGCCAACCATCCAGCTCCAGCAAACGAAAACGCGCCGACTGATCAGCGCCGTTCATCCAGCGATTCAAGTCAGTCATCAAAATGGAAAGAGATGCAGCCTCCAGCCGCAGCGTTCCCCGCTCCAGCTCGGCGATCAACCACTGCTCAAGGCAAGCCTCGCTCTTCAGCGCTCCGGCCTGAATCAAGACCTCCAACCCTTCTGAGTAACTGAACGCTCCCACCGGCAAAGCCGGGCTCACCAACTGGAGCAACGCCAGGGAGGTCATGGCGTTTCATGGCTGTGGCTGTGGCTGTGGCTGTGGGCATGGCTGGGACTACCTCCATAGGCGCCTCCCTCCGGAAGAAACGGACGCTCACAGGGACTCACACGCAAGCCACGGCTGCGCAACATCGCCTCCAGCACCGAATCCTTTAGCAACAACAATTCCCCGTCGTGGAGCTCCAGCGCCACATGACGGTTGCCGAGGTGATACGCCGCCTGCAGGAGCTCCAAGACTGAATCCGCCTGCACCCGCAGCAACGGTTCCGGCGCCGCAATCACCACCACCTCCCAGCTCCGGGAACGATCCAACAAGCGATCACCGGGCTGAAGGGGGCCCTCCCGAGGCAACTGAAGCAAGAGAGAACGCCCACAATCGCTGCAGCGGCGCCCACGAAGCACCGTGCGTTCTTCAGCCGTGAGCGGCAATTGCAGGCGGCGGTCGGGCGGAAAATCTCCAACGGCCTCACCCACTTGGCGATGCTCCAACACGATCGGTTTGTGATCGCTCACGTTGTCACTCATCGCGTTGTCGTCCAAGGCTGCTCCCCTTTCACCCTGAGCCTGCCCAGCCGTCTGCCTTGATTTGGTGTTGATTGCTACAGGTCATCGCAGCTCGAGAACCGAGCGTGGGGGAATGCAACGCCTCGATCCCTGGCATGGCCGCTGCGAGCTGCGGTTTGAACACCGGCAGACCGAGCACGGCGACGCAGGCACAGTTCACCAAGGGGGCTGCAGCGCCCCGTTCAAGCTTCTGCGGGCTGAACAGGGCAAAAACGGCCGCTGTGAACTGCCAATCCTTCACACAGCCGGAGGACTCGTGGGAGGCGATCAACTCAGCATTGCGCTGGACTTAAACACAAACAGCCGCTGCCTGATCACCAGCGTCGCCGCCCAGAAGGTCTACGGATCCATCGGTCGCAGCCGCCTGCACCCCGAAGGCCAATGGGCCCGTCAACAGGTGCACTGCAAGCTGGCGAACAGCAGCGATCTGGAATGGCTACCCCAGGAGCTGGTGCTCTATGCCAATGCCCTCTTTGAGCAGCATCTGACAGTGCAACTACCCGCCAACGCCTCCTTTCTCAGCGCAGAAATCGTGCGGCTAGGCCGCACCGCCGCCGGAGAAACCCTGCAGCAGGGTCGCTGGCGCTCAGCCCTGAGCCTCTGCCGACGCAGTGTTGAACCTCATCAAGCCAGTCGCTGGGAACTGGTGGACCGGCTGGACTTGGGGGGCGATGCCCTCAACGACCAGCACGGGCTGAACAAAAGGCCGGTGTTCGGGTCGCTGGTGTGGGCTGCGCCGATGCCATTGAACGGCGAAGCTCTGACGCAATTACTGGAGCTGGTCCGCAGCGATCGCAGAGGCCTGAACGGCACAATGCACTGCAGCGCCTTGGACCAAGGCCTGGTGGCCCGTTATTCCGGTCCGTCCAGCCGCGATGCCCGCTTCTGGTTCAGCCGCATCTGGGCTCGCACCCGCGCCCTGCGCGCCTTGAGCGCTCCACAGATCCCACGGGTCTGGCCTTTGCAGGAACAGCCTTTGCAGCCATCATCGTTCAAAACGAACACTGCTGTGCCCGCGGCAAGGACACACTGATAACGACCGAGCCAGTCCATGCATCTCAGTCCCCAGGAAAAAGACAAGCTCCTGATCGTGACCGCTGCCTTGCTGGCGGAACGGAGGCTCAACCGCGGCCTGAAGCTCAACCACCCCGAAGCGGTGGCTTGGCTGAGCTTCCTTGTGCTGGAGGGTGCCCGCGACGGCAAGAGCGTGGCGGAACTCATGCAGGAAGGCACCACCTGGCTGAGCCGCAATCAAGTGATGGACGGCATTCCCGAACTGGTTCAGGAGGTGCAGATCGAAGCGGTCTTCCCCGACGGCACCAAGCTCGTCACTTTGCACGACCCCATTCGTTGAGGCTGAACCGATGGCACCCTTCATTCCCGGCGAGCTGTTGCCCGAACCCGGCGAGATCGAACTCAACGCAGGCCGGCCCGTCACCAGCCTCCACGTCGCCAACAGCGGCGACCGCCCCGTGCAAGTGGGGTCCCACTTCCACTTTGCAGAAGCCAACGCTGCCCTGCAGTTCGACCGCACTGCCGCGCGCGGTCAGCGGCTCGATATCCCCGCTGGCACCGCCATCCGCTTCGAACCGGGTGACAGCCGAGACGTGAACCTGATTCCCTTTGCCGGTGACCGACGCGTGATCGGTTTCAACGGCCAGATCAACGGACCCCTCGACGCCTGACCCATGCCCTATCGCATTTCCCGCCAGGCCTACGCCGAGACCTACGGCCCCACCACCGGCGACAGGCTTCGCCTGGCCGACACCGAGCTGATTCTTGAAGTGGAGAAAGACTTCACCATCTACGGCGACGAGGTGAAGTTCGGCGGCGGCAAGGTGATCCGCGACGGCATGGGCCAGTCCCAGACCCCTCGAGCCGGCGGTGCCGTCGACACAGTGATCACCAATGCCCTGATCCTCGACTGGTGGGGCATCGTCAAAGCCGATGTTGGTCTGAAGGACGGCCGCATCGTCGGCATCGGCAAAGCCGGGAACCCCGACACCCAGGCCGGGGTGACGATCGTGGTGGGCCCGGGCACCGAAGCGATCGCCGGGGAAGGACACATCCTCACGGCCGGGGGCATCGACACCCACATCCATTTCATTTGTCCGCAGCAGATTGAAACCGCTCTGGCCAGTGGCATGACCACGCTGATGGGCGGCGGCACCGGACCGGCCACCGGCACCAATGCCACCACCTGCACCCCCGGGGCCTTTCACATCGGCCGCATGCTTCAGGCCGCTGAAGGCCTGCCGGTGAATCTGGGCTTCTTCGGCAAGGGCAACGCCAGCACTCCGGAAGCCCTGGAGGAACAGGTGCGCGCCGGTGCCTGCGGCCTGAAGCTGCATGAAGACTGGGGCACCACGCCGGCCACCATCGATGCCTGCCTGTCTGTGGCCGACCGGATGGATGTGCAGGTGTGCATCCACACCGACACCCTCAACGAGGCCGGCTTCGTGGAAGACACGATTGCCGCCATCAAGGGACGCACGATCCACACCTTCCACACCGAAGGTGCCGGCGGCGGCCATGCCCCGGACATCATCAAGATCTGCGGCGAAGCGAATGTGCTGCCCAGCAGCACGAATCCCACCCGGCCCTACACCCGTAACACGCTCGAAGAGCACCTCGACATGTTGATGGTGTGCCACCACCTCGACCCCAGAATCCCCGAGGACGTGGCTTTCGCCGAATCGCGAATTCGCCGCGAAACAATCGCTGCCGAAGACATCCTTCACGACTTGGGCGCTTTCTCGATCATCGCCAGTGACTCCCAGGCCATGGGGCGCGTTGGCGAAGTGATCACCCGCACCTTCCAGACCGCCCACAAGATGAAGGTGCAGCGCGGTGCACTCCCGCAAGACTCCAGCCGCAACGACAACCATCGCCTGAAGCGCTACATCGCCAAGGTGACGATCAACCCCGCTCTTGCCCATGGCATAAGCAGCGAGGTGGGCTCGATCGAAACCGGCAAGCTCGCCGATCTGGTGCTGTGGAAACCGGGCTTCTTCGGCATTCGCCCGGAGCTGGTGATCAAGGGGGGGTCGATCGTGTGGGCCCAGATGGGCGATGCCAATGCCTCGATTCCCACCCCCGGCCCTGTGCACGGCCGGCCGATGTTCGGCGCCTTCGGGAAAGCCTTGGCTCCCAGCTGCCTCACGTTCGTGAGCGAAGCAGCCATGGATGCCGACATCCAACGCCACTTGGGCCTGGAACGAACCTGCATGGCCGTGAAGGACACCCGCAGCGTGGGCAAAAGCGCTCTCAAACTCAATTCCGCCCTGCCCAAGGTGAGCGTGGATCCGCAGACCTATGAGGTGTTCGCCGACGGTGAACTGCTCACCTGCGAACCAGCCGAAGTGCTGCCCCTCGCCCAGCGCTACCTGCTGCTTTGAGCTCCACCCTGCGGGTCATCCAGCACGTTGACCACGAAGGGCCCGAAAGGGCCAACACTTTTTTTCATATTGCGCTGCAACTGTTAACAACGGGCGCTGGAGCTCATTGCAATTGAAAACCAACCCTCAACAATTAAAGCCATGAATTTGCATCAATATGAATGATAGGAAAACAGGCTTAAGCGCAAACGCATCTTGCATTTTTAGCCATAAGCGTCCACTTCCCTTCATGCGAAGCGCAGTACAAGCCAGACCATGAGAAGTGGAACGAAGTTTGCTTCGGAAAACAATCACGACCCCCACTGAACGATCGCTATCGCCTCTAAGCTGGTTTACAAGAGCGGCAAACAGCCACGAAAAGACAATTCATCTTACTGATTGCAAGATTGCCCTAACCCGCCAAACGATTCGCAACTCGGTAACAAATAAAACAACTTAGCGATCAAATCTAGGGCGTAATGGAAATATGTTGCACACACAACATGGATCTGATCGCACAAACACTGGAGTCAAACTTTGTTCAACTCCAGCCTGCAAGCATTCATGGCGTGTTTTGGCTTCAATGCCATTTTCCGCAACAACAGTGGGATGCTCTGATAGGAGGAAAAGCAGCTTTTACAACTGAATGCATGCATCATCTTGCACACGATGCAGACATCGCTGGTGTCTCTGTGGAATGGAGAACATCCATTCACTCTCAGTAATCACCGCTCAAGCGATGAGACGATTTAATTGTGGCAATTCTGAAAATGAATCACGCCATTGCTGGGCCCAGAGCTCTTGACTTCGCTCATAGACATTCATCAGTTCAGAAACTGCCAAATCCCGAAAATCAACCCTTAAATCAAGCAACGGAAACGCTGCTTCACCACTAATTTGCAGCGCAGCCGAAGTTGAATGTATCGAGCGACCATCACCTCCGGCAGCCTCACCCGCGATCAGTGCCGTCATCAAACGGCGACCCAACTTCCAGCATGGATCACTTGCCAGAAAGGCCTGTTCCATGGATGTGAGAACCGTCTCGCCGACCAGATAGTTGCCAGCAACAGAGAGATTCATGCGATGGCGATGCCCAGCCCAGAATCCACAATCCCCCCCCGTCCAGGCAGCGGTACGACCTTGTGCATCAATCAGGTGGAACTGACGGCGTTCGCGGAGTGGATCATCGGCAAGCAAGCTGGCCAGCACCACATCAGCATCAGCACTCTGTTCGAGCCTTTCCAGGCCGCAGATTCCTAGATATGGATTGGTATGGGCTTGTGTCGCAACTGCGCCCACTCCAGAGCGGATGTGCGGAACCGTGGAGCCCACTGCGAGATGACAGGTGGCAACGGCAACACCGAAACGACCATTGCTGGGATCACGAGCAACGATCGAGAACGTCATGAGAGCACACGATCCAATCGTTCAAGGGTGTGCAAGAGAACAGCGATTCCTGCAAGACACTGACTGTCACTGGTGAATTCAGCTGCTGAATGGCTCAAACCTTCGCGGCTGGGCACAAAGATCATTCCCATGGGCCAACGCCGCCCAATCTCTTGGGCGTCATGACTGGCACGGCTCGGAAGCCGACTCATGCTCAACCCCAAATCTTCAGCCACCGATTCAATCGTGGCCATCACCAGCGCGTCAGCGGGTGTGGGCGACACCTGAAACTGCGGCTCCAACCGGATTGCACAGCCGGTTGCCAAGCCGATGGATTCCAGCTCGTCCTGCAAGCAGGACACCAATTGGTCGAGAACAGCGGGATCCAGATCACGAATGTCCACCGTCATCGACACGGAGCCTGGTACAACGTTGGCGGCATTGGGCCAAACCTCAAGACGTCCCACCGTCGCCACCGGATCACCGGGATGACACCGAGCCATCTCTTCCACCGCCAGCACAATCCGGGAGGCAGCGGCGAGGGCATCCTGTCGGAGTCCCATCGGCGTTGTGCCGGCATGGTTGGCCTGACCCTTTACATGAATGCGGAAACGTCTTTGCCCGACGATGCCCTCAACAATGCCAATGGCATCGCGCCGCTGCTCGAGCACAGCACCTTGCTCAACATGCAGTTCAAGAAAGGCTGCAACGGCTGAATCAGATCGCGCCGCCGAGGGCAGGGATGGCCAGTGACCACCGATTCGCTCCAGGTTGATGTCAATCGGATCCCCGTTGCTGGTGGCGTAAGCCGATTGGTCCATCGATGCCGTGCCAGCCATGCCCTTGCAGCCGACCATCGTTGACTCTTCATCAGCGAAAGCCACGACCTCGAAGGGGTGTCGTAGACGCTGCCCCGCATCATTCAGCGCACGGACGCATTCCAGGCCCGCCAAGACGCCAAGGACTCCATCAAAACGACCACCTGTTGGGACGGTATCCAAATGCGAACCCGTCATCAGCACCGGCAACGAGGGGTCCTGCCCCTCGAGCCGGCCAATCAAATTGCCAGCGGCATCCACACGCAGCTGCATGCCGGCCTCTTGCATCCAGCACGCAAGCTGGTCCCGGCCTTGAACATCGGCCGAACTAAACCCGCGGCGACAAACGCTTCCATCGGCTTGAAGGCCAATGGCCGCCATGGACTCGAGCGAATCGATCAATCTGTCTCGCCGAGGCTGGACACCTAACCGCTCCCGATCGGCTCCAGCTGGAGCGATTTGTGAGCGATGAATCAACAGCTCGGGCAAGGATCGTGACCTTCAGTTCAAACCAAAACCCAGCTTCGCTTTAGAACCCAATTGAGCTTGTCGTCAATGCGACGTTTTAACCCTCATCAAAGAATTCAAACGGGCATCAATACCCGCCAACCGAGGTGATCAGCCTGCTCGCGAGCCTGAGCTGGCACATCGGCCGCCACAAACATCCGATGCAGCATCTGAACACCCAGGAGGTGGTTGATCACAGCGTCCATCTGAACCCTCTCGGCGTCGGTGGTGGCAGGGTCGTCATGGCGCGCAAACAAGGCACGCACCCCCTCTTTGCTCAACAACCCAGCCGCATCAATCGCCTCATCACTCAGGTAGTCATCGGCCAATTGCTTCATCTGCGCCCACTTCTCAGGCTCGGTGTGGGCCGGAGGCGCCATGAAGGCAAATTTCTCGCGGTTGTAGAGCACCTCCGGCAGCAAGCCAGCCATCGCCTCCCGAAGCACGTATTTCTCGGTTTTGCCCTTGATCCGCAGCTCCGGAGGCACCTGCACCGCTGCGGCCGCTAGATGGTGATCAAGGAAAGCCGGCCGAGCCTCCATGGAATTGGCCATGTCGACGCGATCACCTCCCCAGGTGAGGATCTGGCCTTCCAACATCGTTTTGATCCAGACGTACTGAGCCTTGTCGAGGGCATGGCGGCCCTCGAGTTGCTGCGGATTCAACTGCTCAGCAATGGCCTTACCCGGCGAATACTCCGCTAACGCCTGGCGGTGCTCTTCAGCCAGCAGATCAGGCACAAGCGGCGCGCAGGCCAGCCAGGGCTGCAGACAGCTGGGGGTGAAACCCACCACAGCATCAAGGTCGGGATCATCCACCTGATCAGCCGCCAGCATCGCTCCCTGCACCAGGGAATTGTTGGTTTGAAGCAGAGATTCCCAATCTTGGCGGTCGCTTTGCGGCAGATCATCCAAACCATGGAGAAACATGTCGCGCCGAAAGGCTGGGTAACCACCGAACAGCTCATCTGACCCTTCCCCGGTCATCACGACCTTGTAATCAACGTTGTTGACGTGGCGACTCATCAGATATTTGGCCACAGCCAGGGTGTTGTAGATCGTGCGCTCGGTGTGCCAGAGCGTCTGTTCCATGTGGCCATACAACTCACGACCCGACAGACGCATCACGTCCTGTTCGGCACCCGTGGCCTCTGCCATCTCGGCAGCAATGGGTGTTTCGTCGTAGCGGGCATCATCAAATCCGATCGTGAAGGCCTTGACGGGACCCTGACTCACCGCCGACGCCAGACCGAGGATCGAACAACTGTCGATGCCGCCGGAGAGATAACAACCAACCGGCACATCCGCCACCATCCGCATCTCCACCGCTTCCAGCAGAGCAGCCCGCACATTGGCAATGTGATCGGCCTCGGTGAGGGTGCTGTCCCGCTGATCCAAACGGGGAAAATCAACATCCCAATAGGTGGACTCCGACACCTCAAGCCGGTCACCCCTGCGTTGCACCTTCAGAACATGACCGGGCTGAACCTGGTGCACCCCGGCAAAGGCGGTCGTTCCCGGAACCATGGTCTGCATCAATTGATGAAACAGACCCTCCGAGGTGAAACGTCTCTCCACCAATGGATGGGCAAACAGCACCTTCAACTCGGAGCCGAACACCACTCCCTCAGGCGTCATCGTCCAGTACTGGGGCTTGATACCGAAGCGATCCCTCACCAGATACAGACAGTCATCCACGGCATCAAACAAGGCGAAGGCGAATTCCCCCCGCAGCAAGGGCAACGTGGATTCGAGACCTTGCCGTTGATAGAGACGCAGCAGGATCTCGGAATCACTCTTGGTGCAGAAACGCACCCCCTGAGCAGTGAGATCAGCCCGGATGCGCTGAAAGTCGTAGAACTCGCCGTTGTGCGCCATCAGCACCTGGCGGTCGTCGCTGAGGAATGGCTGCCTTGCCCGCGATTCGTTCAGATCAATAATCGACAACCGGGCATGACAGAAGCCGACACCGGCAGCGTCGATGCATTCCACACCGAAGCCATCCGGTCCGCGATGGGACTGAATGGCCGCCATGTTGACCAACAACTGACGATCCAACGTCTGACGACGATCCGCCAGAAATACACCTCCGATTCCGCACATCAGTTCGCCTCAGATCACATCCATCACCCGCTCGGCACGATTCACCATGCAGGTGAGCAATGCCATGCGCAGAAACACCGCCCCACGCGCCTGGCTGAAATACCAGTTGTGCGGCGTGTCATCCAAACAGGTGCTCAGCTCGGGGCCCCTCGCCAGGGGGTGCAGCACGATCGCCTCAGGCTTGAACGGCAGATCCCGGGTGAGACGAAATCCACCGCCGTGCACCTCATAGCTATCGCCAACCCAGGCGATCGCATTGATGTAAACAACGTCCAGCTCGGGAATCTCAGCCGCCAGATCTGAACTGCAGCGGATGGTCACACCGCTCGCTTCCAGCTCCTCCAGTTGACCCGGATCAAACAGAGGCGCTTCTGACTCAACCCCGGCCGCATGAATCACCACCACCTCCTCAAGGATCTGGGGGAATTTGCTGAGGATCCGCAGCAATGAACGCACAGTGCGCATCCGTGACGGCAAACCGATCACCCCGATGCGGATCCGATCCTTGGGCAACACCTCAGTCAAAGCCAGACTGGGACGCCACTTGAAAATCGTGTAGAGATCCGCCATCGCCTGCGTCGGATGCTCATCAATGCCATTGCCGGCATTGATGATCGGAATCCGCAGAGTCGAAGTCATGGCATAAACAGCATCCGGATTGCTGTCGCGCAGCACCACACAGTCGCCGTAGTTGTTAAACATGTGCGCCACATCCTCCAGCGACTCCCCCTTGGCGATCCCGGTGGTGCTGCGGTCGGTGATGTTGATCGAATCGCCGCCGAGGCGATGCCAGGCGCTGTCGAAGGAAAGGCGTGTGCGCGTGCTGGGCTCGTAGAAAGCGTTGATCAGGATCTTGCCGGTGAGCGGCGTGTTGTGACGGCAGTAACGGTCAGGGTTGCTCTCGAATTTCGCAGCCAATCGAAACAGCTGAAGCAGAGTTTCGGGTCGGAACGCCTGCATCGACACAACATGCTGGTCGATAAGATCCAACAAGGGCTCGCCATCTTCAGCGATGGCAGCCAGAAGCGCCTGAGGCTGGTCATGACCGAACACATCGGGACCCATCGGCCGGAAGCGGAGCGGCGCCGATACCTCCTCAATCACTGCTGTGCCGGGATCTGCCATAAGCAAGTGCATCAACACCCGACGTGTAAATCGCGTGCTTGTGCTGTGAATCACACCCTCTCTCGATAACAAGAGTTGAGTGCGAACGTCTAGCTCGATACACGTTCTTTAGAAAAAGACTCAAAAAATAGTTTGATTTAATACAAAACACCCCAAATATGTTCGAAACGAACACTTACCAGGCACGTCCGCTTCTCCACTCAATCAACCAAATCAACAACAGCGCTAGCACAGAGCAAACGAGCGCCACCTGACTTCCCACCAGGACGACACGGAACCAGCGTTGGTCCACCAGAACCATGAGCAACACCGACATCACCATGGCGTTATCCCTCCTCCTTCAAGAGATTGAAATCAAACCGTTCGGGCTTCCGACGACTGCCCACCACCATCACGACGGCCGAAACCGCCGCGGAGAACACTGCCGCGCAATAAGGGGCAATCAGAACGTAGGCCGTCAGACCGACAGCACTACCGGCAACCATGGCGACGATCGCTGCCCAACGATTGGCGGATGACCAGTAGAGACCGCAAGCCACAGGCCAGACCGTGGAGGCCACCAACGCACCGGTAAAGAACAACACCGACGCCAGCGAGTCCAGCCGCGGCCAGGACAGGGCCACAGTGACCACGGCCAGACCGACCACCATCAGCCGTGCCGCCTGCTTGAGCTGCGCATCATTGGCCTGGGGACGCAGCAGACGGAAATAGACGTCTTCAGCCAGCAGATCCGCGGTGGACGCCAACAGAGAATCCAAAGTGGAGGTGAGTGACGCGAAGACGACGACAAACACCAATGCAGCCCCACCAGCCCCAAGAAGATCGGCCGCCATCACTGGGAACACCATGTTCACCTGCTCCAGCTGCAGGTCTCTGGCCAGTGCGACCAGACCGATCGAGCCCGTCACCAAGGGGACACTCATCCAGGCCAGCCCCCCCAACAGAAAAGATGTCATCACCACGCTGCGACGGCTGGCGAACACTCGGGACCACCAGATGTTGTTGTGAAAAACCTCACCCATCGAGAACAGAGCTGAATTCCAGGCGATCAACAGACCGGCGGGGAGCAGCAGATCAAGACGGTCGGGATGCTCAGCGATCAAGCGAGCATGCACCTCCGGCATCGGGAACTGACGAAAAGCAAGTACCGCCACCACTGCCAGCAACACCATGATCAGCAGCGATTGGATGAAATCGGTTCCAATCACCGCCCGCATGCCACCAAACAACGTGTAAACCGTTGCGACACCGATCACCACCACCATGCCCACGTGGTAGTCAAACCCAGATAGAGCCTGGAGTAACAGCCCAGCCCCCATGGCTTGGGTCATCAGAAAGCCAAGGGTGTACACGGCGGTGATCACCATGAACACCCACCAAGCCAAGCGTCCGTAGCGCAGCCGAATGAAATCACCACTGGTGCGTCCGTTGGGCATCAACTGCTTGATGCGAGCGGCCAGCGGCGCAAACAAAATCAACCCCAGTCCTGCCAGGGCGTAACTGAACATGCCCCAGAGGCCTGTTCTGTAGCCGAATTCCGGGGCCAGAAGGGTCGTGTTGCCCGTCACCCAAGACGCCATCAAGGTGGCTGTGCTCAGGGCCAACCCGATGTTGCGGCCCGCCAGCATGAAATCGTCCGCATCTCCTTTACCGCGGCGGCCCCAGGCGATCCCTAACGCAATCCACAACACGGAGAACAGCACCACAAGCGCCCATGCAATCCCTGGTGACAGAAAACGGGCAGCGTCAGCGGACATCCGACGCTCCCCGATCACGGCAGCGAAGATGACCGGAAAGAATCATCAACACAGTGGCCAGGGTCACCGCAGCACCAAGGGCAAAGATCATTCCAGCCCAGAGATTGTCATCCAAAGCGAATGTCCTCTTCAGCAGATCTAAGACAAGCAAATCGCGGTGTTCGCAATCTTCCACCGACTGATAACAAAGTCGCCAGGGCTACCTGAATCACAGGCTGCCAGTGGCTTGATGCATCCAATCTCGAAATGTGTAGCAATCACAACCAGCAGGGGCCTGCTCGAGTTTTTGGATGAGGGTGTTAATTACTCAGGCGATGTTCACCCAGTACCGACCAACCGAGGGGTACGACGAATATTTCTGCCGCGAACAGTCCGCTCCCCGTGCTGATCTGGAGCCACTTCTGTCCTCCCTCGGCGCTATGGGGCTGGCGGAGCTAAATCGCAGTCACGCCTCAGCGAGCAACCTGTTACGACGCCTCGGCGCCACCTTCCGACTCAACGGATCAGGTCTGCATGGCGGAGAGCGGATTCTGCCCTTCGATCCGCTGCCAAGACTCATTCACCGCCAGGAATGGTCCGTTCTGGAGCGCGGATTGGTGCAACGCCTGGAGGCCATTGATCAGTTTCTGGCGGACGTTTATGGACCCCAACGGATCCTCAACGATGGCGTGATCCCGCGTGAGGATGTGGAGAGCTCCCAGGGCTGGCGGCCCCAGATGCAGGACATCACCGTGCCGCTCAATCGCTGGTGCCATATCTCCGGTCTGGATCTGATCCGCGATGGCGACGGCACCTGGAGGGTTCTGGAGGACAACCTGCGCTGCCCCTCCGGCGTGGCTTATTTCCTTGAGAACCGCCGGGTGATGAAACGGTTGTTCCCGAGCCTGTTTGCGGGCCGCACAGTGCAGCCGATCGACGATTACCCCTCCCATCTCTTGCGCACGCTGCAGGATCTGGCCCCCTGGAGTGATGCCCCCAGGGTGGTACTGCTCACCCCCGGCGTGTTCAACAGCGCCTACTTCGAGCACAGCTATCTGGCCCAGCAGATGGGCATTGCCCTGGTGGAAGGCCGCGATCTGATCTGCGAGGACGGACGCGTCTGGATGCGCAGCACTGCTGGCCGGGAACCTGTGGATGTCATCTACCGGCGCATCGATGACGATTTCCTCGATCCAAACGTCTTCCGGCGTGATTCGATGCTCGGTGTCCCCGGGCTCATCGATGCCATGCGCTCTGGTCGGGTGGCCATCGCCAACGCCCCTGGGAGCGGGGTCGCCGACGACAAGCTGATCTATGCCTACGTGCCGGCCATGATCCGGTATTACCTCAGCGAAGAACCGATCATTGACAACGTCCCCACCTATCTCTGTTCAAGGGACGACGACCTCCGTTTTGTGCTTGAGCATCTCAACGAGCTGGTGGTGAAATCAGTCGCCGAAGCCGGCGGCTATGGAATGTTGATCGGGCCTCACGCCAGCACTGAGGAGATTGAGAGCTTCGCGGTGAAGATCAAGGCACACCCGCGCAATTTCATCGCCCAGCCCACCCTGCAGCTGTCCACAGTTCCATCCCTGAGTGAAGGAGAGCTGTACCCCTGCCATGTGGATCTGCGCCCCTATGTACTGCGAGGTAAGAGCGACTGGGTCAGCCCCGGCGGCCTGACTCGAGTGGCACTGAAACGCGGTTCCCTGGTGGTGAACTCTTCCCAGGGTGGTGGCTGCAAGGACACCTGGGTGGTCAGCGACAGTGCCGTAACGGCCGAGAAACCGGAGCTCGTACCGTGCTGAGCCGTGTGGCCGATTCGCTGTACTGGATCAACCGGTATGTCGAACGGGCCGAAAACATCTCCCGATTTCTAGAAGTGAGCGAAGCCATGGCCCTAGACTGCCCCCCCGGCAGCGCTGAGCCTTGGCTTCCATTGGTCGATGCCAATGGAGACCGTCAACGCTTTGACGAAAGCTATCCCCTGGGAAGTCCAAGGGATGTTGTTGGCTTTCTGCTACTGGATCGCAACAACCCCAACAGCGTCGTGAGTTGCATCGCCAATGCCCGTGAGAACGCTCGCCAGATCCGCGATGTGATCACCACAGAAATGTGGGAACAACTCAATGATCTTTATTGGAATGTTCAAGACGGCGAGGCGCTCTGGCAGGAACCGGATCAGGAGCAACTGCGCAGTATCCGTCGCGGTTGCCAGCTCTTCTATGGCATTACCGATGTGACTCTCAGTCGCGATCAGGCCTGGCTGTTCAGCCAGTTGGGGCGGCTGATCGAACGGGCTGACAAAACCTCCCGCATCCTCGATGTGAAGTACTTCCTGCTGTTGCCGACGCCAACGGAGGTGGGCGGGGTTCTCGATGAATTGCAGTGGATCTCCCTGCTGCGGACAGCTGGGGCCTATCAGATGTACCGCCAGAGCGTTCAGCAGGCGATCACACCAGTGTCGGTGGCGCGATTTCTGCTACTGGATCCAATCTTTCCCCGCTCGGTCCGCTTCTGTCTGCAGGAGATCAACGCCACGCTGGAGCGCATTCATGCGGGTCCCCATGCAGGCCCCCCGGATGATCTGGAGTGCCTGCGTGGCCAACTGTTGGCCCAATGGAGCTTTGTCCGCATCGATGCTGTGATTGAACGGGGACTGCATGAGGCCGTGGATCAACTGCAAAGCGACCTCAACAAGCTGCATGAACTCATCCACCGTCGTTACTTCACGACCACCGACTTCGGCTCCATTCCCACCGACCCGTCATGCGCGCTGAGCTGATCCACCGTCTCACGTACCGCTATGAGGCTCCGGTACAACTGGGGGAACACCGCCTCTGTCTGCGACCCCGTGCTCAGGGCCATCAACGCCTGATTCAGCATTCGCTGCAGATCTCACCGGTTCCTGTTCACAGCCATGAGCTTCTGGCAGCCAGTGGTGATGCAATCGAGCGAGTGCGCTTCCAAGGGTCGACCGCCTCGCTTCAGATCGACGCCAGGAGCCTGGTGGAAACCCGGCAAGCAGCTCCTCTTCTCGATTGCTTCAACGGCCTTGAGCCGCCACTTCCCTACCCAAGGGGCCAGTTGAACCACGACCTATTAGGTGCCCTGGAGGGTTGGTTACCCAATGGCCAACATGATCCTTCAGCGGTGGAACTGGCTCAGGACGCGTTGATGGGAGGCAACCAGCAGGCGTTGCCCTTTCTTCAGCAACTGATGGAAATGATTCGCGACCGGGTCAAGTACACCCAGCGCCACATAGGCCCGGCCTGGCCGGCGGGCCGCACCCTGCGCGAACGCGTTGGGTCCTGCCGCGATCTAGCGATGCTGATGATGGAGTGCTGCCGAAGCGTCGGCCTTCCGGCTCGATTTGTCAGCGGTTATCACCTGGCTGAACCTGCCCCTGAGCAGTACGACCTGCACGCCTGGACCGAGATCTATCTACCAGGTGCCGGATGGCGTGGCTTTGATCCGAGCGCCGGTGGGGAAATAACCTCGCGCTACATCGTGCTGGCCAGTTCCTCGAAGCCCGATCTCACCGCAGCCGTTCAGGGAACATTCAGTGGCCCTGTGGCCACTGAAAGCAAACTCACCTGGACCATTGAAGCCGTTGTGGAGCCCGAACCCCTATCAGCACCCGTCGCACCCTTGATTCAGGCTGCCTGAGCCAAGGGTTCCACGCCGTGAAAACGCGGCGGTGGGGCCTGGATCGATGTCACAGCCATCAGAGCCGGAATGCGTGCACTGTTGTAAACCCGGAACTCCTGCACCAACGACACCCCTTCCTCCCGAACCGCTTGGTTGAGGACCACGGAACCATCTGGGTCCGACACCGAGCGATGGAAGGTACCGGGTGGAATGCGCAAGATGTCGCCACCACTTTGGAGACGTACGATGTGAAACGGCTTCGTCCAAGCCAGATTCACCAGATAAAAAGTACGGCCACCACTGGCCGCTAAAAGATTGTCTTCCTGATGAGGATGCAAATAGAACTGCCAGGCCCCGCTGTCTGGATCATCGGGCGGACTGATTGCAGGCCCGCTGTGAATCACCAGATCACGGGCATTGGACGTTTCCACCGTCACGTCAAAGAAACGCACCGCTGGTGTGTCGCGGAAGCGCTCATAGGACAGCAATTCGAACATCCCCGATGCGTCTTTTGACGGCAAACAACAACTAGTGAGTTGTAGTGGCCTCAACCAAGGAAAACGGTGGCATCGGCAACGCTTCAGCCACCCAAATAGGCCATCTCCGCATGACGGGCTGATTCGTTGCTCCAGTGACGCTCCTCGCTGTAGCGATCACGGCGTTGCCGCCAGAGCCCACGAAGAACAGCCTTCAAGGCCTCCTCGCTCTGCAAAAAAGGACGAAGGTCCGTGCCCTCAGGGGCAAACAGGCAGGTGTAGGCCTGACCATCGGCCGTCACACGCAAACGATTGCAGTCCCCACAGAAGGGTTCAGTGATCGAAGCGATCACCCCGATGCAACCTCGACCATCCACGTAACGCCATCGGCGGGCTGTAGCACCCGACTGCCGCGACATCGACTGCAAAGGCCAATGCGCATCGATGCGCTGAATCATCTCCTCCGCTGAGATCACCTGATCTGAAGTCCAGCCATTGCGATTCCCCACGTCCATGTATTCGATCAAACGAAGCTCCACCCCTCGGTCCCGCGCCAGCTTCACCAGTGGCAGCAATTGGCAGTCATTCAGTCCTCGTCGCATCACGGCATTGAGCTTGAGCCCTCCGCTTGCAGGGTCAAAGCCAGCGCGGCGCGCAGCGGTGAGTCCTCCGAGAACCTGCTCAACCAACCGATCACCGGCGCCTTGCCCACCACGCAGACCAGCCATCTTGGCCACCACCGCTCCTTCGAGGGCATCCAGGCTCACCGTGATGCGATCCAAACCGGCGGCCCGCAAGGCCAGGGCTTTCTCCGGCGTCAGCAGCACCCCATTCGTGGTCAACGCCACGTCTCGCAACCGAGAAAGGGGATCGGCGGCGTCAGCACGGCCTGCCGCCAACGCCTCAAGCAGTGGCAACAAGCGATCGCTGAGAAGGGGTTCACCTCCCGTCAGGCGCAACGTCTGGATGCCTAAACCGCTGGCAACACGAATCAGACGAAGATGCTGATCAAGATTCAATAATCCCGGTGGATCCTTTTGGTCCGGGCAGCAATACGGGCAGGCCAAGTTGCAGCGGGCCGTCAAGGAGATCCTCAGAACGCCGAATGGTCGGCTCCATTGATCGAACTCAGCTGGTAAGTCGCTCATCGCATCAACGCTGCCAGATCATCTGGCCCGTTCGCATTGATTAGATCCTGGTCTGGGCAAAGGAACGTGGTGTAGTCAATTCGTTCCAACCAACCGAACCATCTGCCGCGTCCCTCGGCCAGCTCCTGATCGAGTGCGGTTCTGTTGTTCGCTCCACAGGGGTACACACCGAACAACGGCTGTAAGCGATCACCACCCTCTGCCACCAAGGCCAGGCCTTCGGCCCGGCGCCAATGCTGCAAGAGGGACAGAAGCGTGCTGCGGCGAAGACCAGGCATATCCACAGGAAGCGTGAGCCATGCTTCATCCTCCCGTTCGGACAACACACAACCGAAGGCCTGCAAAGGGCCTGCCGGTGCCCAAGGCTCAGCTTGAACAGTCACGCCGGGTTGACCGGCAAGACATTTCCGGTGGCTGCCATGACCACTGAGCACCGTTACCTCAAGATCCACTGAGCGCAGAAGGCTGACCGTTGTAACCAACCAGCTGTCGCCATTGGGATGGCGAAGCAGGGCTTTATCTGTTCCCATTCTCTCGCTGGCACCTCCTGCAAAGACCACAGCACGAAGCGAACGAGCCATCGACAAGGAATGAATGAGCCACCTATCACTTCCCTGGGAAGACACTTCTGTAACAACAACTACTTTTTGTCATCAAGGTCTTTTGTGACGCTTGCAGCGACTTAGCAACACCCAATTTTTAGTAGCAAATACAACCGGATGGAGGCACTGCGAATGGTGCAATGAAGACGCGGTCTGCATTAGCGCCGCATTTTGAATCCTGAGCGCATTCTTTTCGAAGCCGGGGTTTGACTCTTCATCCCAACCAAACCCCATGCTTGGCGAACTTTGGTCATTCCAGGGCAGATATAGGACACTGCATCTCACCTGGTTTGCATTCTTTCTTACTTTTGTTGTCTGGTTCAATCTCGCTCCTCTAGCAACCACCGTGAAAGCCGATCTTGGCCTGACGGTTGGTCAGATTCGAACTGTGGCTATCTGCAATGTGGCCCTCACCATTCCTGCACGTGTGCTGATCGGCATGCTGCTCGACAAATTTGGTCCCCGGCTCACCTATTCCACGCTGTTGGTGTTTTCGGTGATCCCCTGTCTGATGTTTGCATCTGCGCAGGATTTCAATCAGTTGGTGGTGGCTCGTCTGCTGCTGTCAATCGTTGGCGCTGGATTTGTGATCGGCATCCGCATGGTGGCCGAATGGTTTCCCCCCAAAGAAATTGGTCTCGCTGAAGGCATTTATGGGGGTTGGGGAAACTTCGGATCCGCATTCTCTGCACTGACACTGGTCGGCTTGGCTGGATGGCTCTCCTTCTCCGGTGGTTTCGAATTGCCAACCGGAGCCGTTCTGAACTGGCGCGGTGCCATCGCTCTGACGGGAATTATCTCAGCCATCTATGGCGTGATCTACTACTTCAATGTGGCTGACACACCACCCGGGAAGGTCTATCAGCGCCCTGAGCGAACGGCAGGCCTTGAAGTAACCAGCATGCGTGATTTCTGGGGACTTCTGGGAATGAATGTTCCCTTCGCAGCCATTCTCTGCGTGTTGTGCTGGAGACTTCAAAAAGTTGGATTCCTCAACGCATCCACCTATCCTCTCGCTCTGCTTGCGGTCTTGGTCTGGTTTGTTTTTCAAACCTGGGGCATCGTCCGCACCAACCGAGAGTTGATCATGGGGACCAAGGTGTACCCCAAGGAGGATCGTTATGAGTTCAAACAGGTTGCCATTCTTGAGCTGACTTACATCGTGAATTTCGGTTCAGAACTGGCCGTGGTTTCCATGCTGCCCACGTTCTTCGAAACCACGTTTGATCTGCCGAAAGCAACGGCTGGAATTCTTGCCTCCTGCTTCGCTTTTGTGAATCTGGTGGCTCGTCCAGCTGGCGGTCTGATTTCTGACAAACTCGGCAGCCGCAAAAACACCATGGGTTTCCTCACCGCAGGGCTGGGTATTGGTTATCTGATCATGAGTTTGATCAAGCCCGGAACTTTTACTGGCAGCACCGGCATCGTGATCGCCGTTTTGATCACCATGCTCGCTTCCTTCTTTGTGCAGTCCGGAGAAGGCGCCACCTTTGCGTTGGTGCCCCTGGTCAAACGTCGCGTCACCGGACAGGTGGCTGGCTTGGTTGGTGCCTACGGAAACGTTGGTGCGGTGACCTATCTCACCATCTTCAGCCTGCTGCCGCTTTGGATGGGCGGTGCTGGTGAACCAACTCCAGAAACGATTGCAGCATCCAACAGTGCCTTTTTCCAGATCCTGGGAATTGCTGGTTTGATCGTCGCGTTCTTCTGCTTCTTCTTCCTGAAGGAACCCAAGGGCTCCTTCGCTGAGTTGCACGAAGGTGAAACCGCCACTGAGGGCACTCCCTCGATGGCTGGTTAACAACTCAGCTCCATCTTCGGATGGTGATCACCCCCGATGCCGCTGGCATCGGGGGTTTCTCAATTCATCGGATTGCTGCCATGTCGCCTACCACCGCGTCTGTGCAAAGTCAGTGTCCCTACTGCGGCGTTGGCTGCGGTCTGGACCTCTTGCCTCCAGGAGAAGCCGGAAAAGCGGTAAAGCGGGACGCCGAAGGTAATCCGATGTGGAGTGCACGCGGTCATCGCGAGCACCCATCCAGCCACGGACAGGTGTGCATTAAAGGTGCCACGGTTGGAGAGACCCTGGGACAAGGTCGCCTTAGCCAGCCTCTATACCGAGCAACACTGGCAGATCCGTTCCAGGCCATCAGCTGGAACAGCGCCTTCGACCTGCTCACCGAGCGCATTCGTTCCACCTTGGCCAGCAAGGGGGCTGATGCCATTGCCATGTACGGCTCCGGGCAATTTCACACCGAGGATTACTACATCGCTCAGAAACTGCTGAAGGGCGCCCTCGGCACCAATAATTTCGATGCCAATTCACGGCTGTGCATGAGTTCAGCCGTAGCTGGCTACACCCGCAGTCTCGGCTCCGACGGTCCGCCCTGCTGTTACGAGGATCTCGATCACTGCTCCGTAGCCTTCTTGATCGGCACCAACACAGCCGACTGCCATCCGGTGCTGTTCCAACGCCTGTTGAAACGCAAAAAGCGTGATCCCAAGGGACTCACCATCGTTGTGATTGATCCCCGCTGCACCGATACAGCAAAAATTGCCGATTACCACCTCGCGCTTGCCCCCGGCACCGACCTCGCCTTGCTGCATGGCCTGGCGCGCCTGGTGCTTCAGGACAATGGCTTCGACAGCGACTTCATCGATAGCGCCACAGAAGGCTTCGCAGCGTTCACCCAAACAATCAAGGCCTGGACACCAGGAAAAACCAGCAAGTTCTGCGGCATCGCCGAAAAAGACCTGCGTTCAGTGGCAAGGCTTTGGAGCCGAAAGGAAGGGATTTTGAGCCTTTGGTCGATGGGCGTGAACCAACGGCGAGAGGGAACCGCCGTTGTGGGAGGGCTGATCAACCTGCACCTGCTCACCGGGGAGATCGGCAAAGCTGGTGCAGGCCCCTTCTCACTCACGGGTCAACCGAATGCCATGGGTGGACGCGAAGCCGGCGGCCTCGCCCATCTGCTTCCTGGCTACCGATTGGTCACCAATGCGGAGCACCGCCACGCGGTTGAGAAAGCGTGGGGGTTTGCCCCTGGATCCATTGCTGCCCAACCAGGACTGGACGCATGGAAACAAGTGGAAGCGATGGAACGGGGGGAGCTCGATCTCTGGTGGGTAGCTGCCACGAACCCACTGGTCAGCATGCCGGACCTCGAACGCGTCAAAGCCGCGATGCAACGCTGCAAGCTCGTGGTGGTGAGCGAAGCCTATGCCGACACTGAAACGTCTCATTACGCCCATCTGCTTCTGCCGGCAGCCCAATGGAGTGAAAAGAGCGGAGCGATGACCAATTCAGAGCGGCGGGTCACCTTGTGCCCAGCGTTCAGGCCCCGCCATGGCGACAGCCGAGCGGACTGGGAAGTGTTTGCAGAACTCGGACGACGACTCGGCTTCGTCGACCAGTTTTCCTACAACTCCGCCGCAGAGGTTTATGAGGAGTTCACCTCTCTCACGGCGGCCCGCGTCTGCGACATGTCGGGTCTTAGTCACTCCCTGCTGAAGGAGCATGGCCCGCAGCAATGGCCTTATCCCAAGGGTGAAGGCCCAACCAGAACCTCCAAGCGTCTCTACGAAAAGAAACGATTCCCGACTGCCAGTGGTCGGGCCAGATTTCAAAAGGACAGTCCCCTGGGTCTGGCAGAACCCCCCTGCGAGATGTACCCGCTGGTGCTCACAGTGGGTCGCTATCTCGGCCAATGGCACACAATGACGCGCACGGGCAAGGTCGCACGCCTGAACGCCATGCATCCCGAACCCAGCCTTGAAATGCATCCCAGCGATGCCAAGCGCTTTGGTCTGGAAGACAACGGCTTGGCAGCCATCACATCCCGTCGAGGCACGCTCACCGCGCGGGTTTGCGTGACGGAGCGGATCCGCGTGGGATCAGTGTTCCTACCAATGCATTGGGGCTTCACTCAGGCCGAAGCCTGCGAAGCCAATGCCCTCATGCACGATCAGGCCTGTCCGATCTCCAAACAACCGGAACTAAAAGCCTCTGCCGTGGTAGTCGCTCCAGCGGTATCGCTTGTGAAACCGACGGAACAGGACACAGGCGTTCTGGAGAACCTGCGGCGGCTGCTCACCCCAGCACTTCGTTGAATGCGGCGTCCAGGTTGTGGTGATCATGGCCGGGCCGCGCCAACTTGCAGAGCGCAAAACGGTCCAATTCGCAGAGATCCCTCCAGTGATGCAGTGACAGTTGAACCTGCCGCGTCCTCGCAGCCTCCAGCAGAGACTCAGGCAAAGCATCTGATTGCTGCCAGGGTTCCTGCGTGCATGGCGGGAGATCCTTCACAACCCCATCAGCCATGGCAGCGGTGCAGACGCGCAAGTGATCGCGCATCCGCGTCAGCTCTTGGGCCCCATCGTTCCAATCCACCAACGCCTGGCGTTGCTCCTGAGACATCGCAAGCCAGTGGCTGAGCTTGAGCTTGACGCCGGCCAGATCGAGTTTGCGGCGGACACACAGAGGAATGCAGCGCCAGGAACCAATGAAATCCTGTTCAAAGGCATAACAATGCCGCGACTGATCAGGTTGCCGGCGCATTGGTATCAGGAACAACCGTTTTTTCTTCTTTAGCTCAAAACAGTGACATCCACGACGAAGCGTTTGATCAGCACCATCGAAGCTTCGTTCATTCACTGACCAATCGGATGCGTTTCGCCCTCTCCCTTGGATTGTTGTTTGGCTCTGCCCATGGCTGGCTCGCATCCGAAGGGCTGGCCTCCGGCCTGCTTGTGATCAACCAGGAGCAGGGAACAACTTTGAAAACTTTCAGTGCGTTCGGTAACGGTTCTTACAGCCTGTCTCCATGATGCTCTAATTCGCGTCAATTCAAGGATGACCTTCAGCGCCTCCTCCAGCCAAGTCGTTCGCAGCCCGATCACCATCGCTGCTGGATTCATCGGAGCTTTCATCGTCGCTTCCCTTGCTGTTCAGATGGTTCGCAGCCAAGCCTCGGCAGCTCGCACTTCCCTGAACGCTGGCCAAGCAAGCAATGTCGAGCCTGTGATCGCCTCACAGGCCGCAATGTGGTCCGTTCTGGGCACAACCGAATCAAACTGAAATCGATCAGCCTTCGGCCTGCATGTCTGAGCGACTCACGCACCTCACCGAAAACGGTGAGGTGCGCATGGTGGATGTCGGCGACAGAGCCGTCACCAAACGCACGGCGACCGCAGTTGGCGAACTGCTGATGCTCACTTCAACGTTGGAGGCCGTCCTCAACGGCACCACTCCGAAGGGGGATGTTTTTGCGGTGGCCCGCATCGCTGGCATTCAAGGGGCAAAGAAAACAGCTGAGTTGATTCCTCTCTGTCATCCACTTCCGATTAGTGGACTGACGGTGGAGATCAAACCTGCCCAGGAGTTACCTGGACTGCGTGTCCAGGCCACTTGCAGCACCACAGGGCAGACCGGTGTGGAGATGGAGGCAATCACAGCGGTCTCAACCGCGCTGATCACCCTCTACGACATGTTGAAGTCGGTGGATCCAGGCATGTCGATCCGACAGATTCACTTGCTCGAGAAAGACGGGGGTCGCCATGGCCACTGGAAGCGCTGAACCCTATGGCCGTGAAGGCCTTCCACTCGACGAAGCACGCCAACGGATTTTGGATGCACTGAGAGCCAGCCGAACCCGGCTGACACCAGTCACTTCCGAGGTGGTGCCTCTCCAAGACGCTCTAGGCAGGGTGATTGCCGACGCTGTCCTGGCTCCGGCCGATGTGCCTGGGTTTCGCGCGTCGATCATGGACGGGTATGCCTTGGGCCAAGACTGCCAACCCAACGCCGAAGACAGCTGGACGGTGGTAGGGCGCTCGGCGCCTGCTGATCCCTACCAGCAAACGTTGCATCGCGGCGAAGCGATCCGGATCCTCACGGGGGCGCCGCTTCCGCAAGGAGCTGCATGGGTTCTTCCCCAGGAATTGGTTGCCAATCAGAACAGCACCATCCGCCTGATCAGGGAGGCATCGTCCAACCCGTGGATCAGACCCGCAGATGATGAATGCAGCCAGGGTTCCCTGCTCCTTGCCCCTGGGGAACGGCTCGGTGTGGCCGACATTGGACGTGCCTCGAGTTGCGGCATCTCCCACGTGAACGTGCATCGACGACCTCAGATCGGCGTTCTGGTCACGGGCGATGAGCTGGTTCCACCAGGGGAGGAACGCAGCAACGGAGCGATCTGGGAGAGCAACAGCACGCTGATCCGAGGCATGCTTGAACGTCTCGGCTACCCAGCGGTGGAGTGCCGGCTGGTCGCCGATGAATGCCACCTTCTCAAAAAAGCCATCCTGGATCTGGCCGCGAGCTGCGACGTGATCGTGAGTACCGGTGGCGTCTCGGCAGGAGACAGTGACTGGATCCGACCTCTGATGCAGGAACTTGGCCAGGTGGAGTTCTGGAAACTCTTTCTGAAGCCAGGGCGCCCTTTCGCCTTCGGTTGGGTCGGCGATGCAGTGCCATTGTTCGGCTTGCCGGGTAACCCTGTCGCAGCAACCATCACCGCTCTGCAGCTGCTCTGGCCAGCCCTGCAAATCCTTGAAGGTCAGCAGAATCCTGAACTGTTGCCCAGGGTGCACGTGCACTTGGCCGCGCCCTACCGGCGCAAACCCGGACGACCGGAACTAGCTCGGGCCTCACTGGACTGCAGCCCAGATGGACAACTGCTCGCCCGCATCGATGGGTCCCAAGCCTCTTCGCGCATTGGATCTCTGCAGAACGCGGATCTCCTCGTGGAAATTCCCGCGGACTCGGGCCCATTAGAGACCGGTCAACGGTTATGGGCCCAACTGCTGCGGCGACGAATTCTTTGACATGTCAACGGGATCAGAGCGGAGTATTCGCCGCAAGCCATGTGCCAACACCACCACTCCACTCCCGTTTCCAAAACGGTGCCTTGTGTTTCAACGACTCGAGCAAGTCAGAGCAGCAGCGTTGCACCGGTCCCCGACGATCTCCACTGACAGCCACCAACACGATCAGCTCGCCCGGGGACAGCCGGCCGACTCGATGCAACACCAGGGCGGACTGTGCACCGTGATCGCGCAGTTGTTGTTGGACCAGGCTCACCAGCAGGCGCTCGCACAAGCCTGGGTAGTGGCTGAGTTCCAGAGCCTCTAGCGGAGCACCGTCCATGGTTTCAGGCCGTACATGCCCCATGAACACGGCCGTGGCCGCAGCGGCTGAGGCTGCGCGTTGAAGCCAGTCATGCAGCTGATCCGTTCCGGAAAACGGTTGGGCATGAATGGCGACATGCACTTCATCGGATGGAATGTCCATCCTTCAACCTCCCGTGAATGGGGGAAGAAACGCCAGCTCGTCTCCCTCCGCGAGCGGATGATGCTCGGAGACGAAGCTCTGATTGACGGCGACACGCACACCATTGGGCCAAGCACCGAGATCGAGCAGCTGCCAGATGTCGCGTGCTGTGCACCCCGTCTGCGATGAAAGGGTGAACGGTCGGCTCGACCAGCCGGCCCTGTCACGCAAAGACGCAAAGAGCAGCACCTGAACCGTGCACGCACCACTGACTCGCATCTCACCCATGACCAGAACGGTTCACCGTCAAGGTTCTAGCGTTAACCGCGTCCGATGCCCTGCAGAATCCGCGTGCTGTCCATCGCCCTGTTGACGATCTCAGACAGCCGAACTCTTGCAACGGATCCAAGCGGAGACCGACTGCAGGAACGTCTGGTGAACGCAGGCCATCAACTGTGTTGCCGTGAGCTCTGTGCTGACGACCGTTATCGGGTCAGAGCAACGGTGAGCCAGTGGATCGCTGATCCGATCGTGGATGTGGTGATCACCTCCGGTGGCACAGGGCTCACGGGACGGGATGGGAGCCCGGAAGCGATCAGCCCGCTTCTGGACAAACGCATGGAAGGCTTTGGCGAACTCTTCCGTGTGCTCTCATTTGAATCCATCGGAACCAGCACACTGCAGAGCCGCTGTCTCGCTGGGGTCGCCAACGGTACGTTTGTGTTCGTGTTGCCGGGATCCCTGGATGCCGTCACCACAGCCTGGGACCGACTGATCGCAGCGCAGCTCGATCCGGAAACTCGACCCTGCAACCTGGCGCAGATCCGGACGCGCCTGAAAGAATCATCCGACCATCCAGCCTGATCTCTTTAAAAGGGGATTGGCATCGTGACGGCCGCAGGCTCGGGAGCACAGGCGCTGATCTGCTCCTTCACCACATCGCCGACCACCACGATGGACGGGGACGCGAACTGTTCCTGGCGCACCCGCTCTGCGATCTGCGACAGCATGGCCTGAAGACAACGCTGTCCGGCCACGGTTCCCTGTTGAATCACGGCGACAGGAGTGTCGGGACTGAGCCCACCAGCCATCAGCTCATCAGCGATGCGCGGCAGGTTATGAAGCCCCATGTAGATCACGAGACCATCACTCGCAGACGCCAGGGAACGCCAGTTCACCGACGGGCGTCGCTTGTCAATCTCTTCGTGGCCCGTCACGAACGTGACCGAAGACCCTGCGCGCCGATGGGTGACGGGAATACCCGCATAGGCCGGTGCAGCAATCCCAGCGGTCACACCAGGCACGACCTCCACCCGCACGCCATGTTTGACGAGATGCGCCGCTTCCTCGCCACCCCGACCGAAGAGGAAAGGGTCCCCACCTTTGAGGCGAACCACACAGGCGTGACGTGCCGACAGCTCCACCAGCACGGCGTTCGTACTCGGCTGCGGGACGGAGTGGTGACCCCTCCGCTTCCCCACGAAGTGACGTTCACAGTGTTCTGGCACAAGATCCAGAACCTCCCGTGGCACGAGCGAGTCGTACACCAACGCATCACAGGATTGCAGTAGACGGTGCGCCTTCAGCGTGAGCAGCTCGGGGTCTCCCGGACCAGCACCAACGAGATAGACAATTCCAGAACGGTCAGCAGCGGTCACGGCAGGGAAACAAGCAAATCGATCAGGCCCTGACGGATCAGGGGATGGTCCAGCAGAGGGGGCCATTCTCCAGCCTCCCCCAGGGACTCCGTCATCCGGTTTGGAGCCAGCGCCAGGGTGAGCGGCTGAGCATCTGGGTGCTGCCGTTCATACTCGGGCCATTGATCAAACGACACCAGTGGACGTCCCAAACGGACCGATAGCTGGGCCAAGAAGCGGTCAGCCAAGCCTGGGCGGAGTGGGTGATGAATCAGCACACCCGTTGATGGATGCAGTTGAAGCGCACGAGCCACCAAGGTCCACCAGCTGGTCCACGCACCCAGAAACGGCAGGAGTGTGACGTTCTGGCCCTCCGTCCGGAGGCGAGTGCGGATCATCGGAACATCAATACGCGCATGCGAACCAGGCCAAAGCAGCATCGGCACAAGCCAAAGGGACTCGTCTGATCGGGCGGGGGTTGGACCCCCGGTGAGGACCTCAAGCTCGACAGGAGCCTGGCGACGCGAGTGCACGGACTGACAAAGCCGTCGCAGTGCGACTGGAACGTCGCCACCGGCACGGCCATGAACAACCAAACGGATTGCACGTTGAGGCTTCGAAACACTGTTTGGTAGCAATGGCCACGCCCTCGATGCAGGGGCGGCTGTTGTCATCGGTGTGTAATGACCAAGTTGACCTCCATGCCCTCCCGTCGATACTCCAACCGTGCCGCAATGGAGGCGCGTTTCGAACGAAAGCGTATTGATAAACGTTATCGCCCGAACAGCCAGCGACGGCAGGACGGGGACCGATTTCAAAGCGAACTGGACCGGGACTTCGCCGCCATGAAACGGGTGTGGCAGATGCTGAGGCACGGAGCTGTGCGAATGCTTGGCGAAGTTGGACGCCAATACTGAAGAAGCAGAGGAAAGCCTTCTACGGCTGCCAATGCTTCCAAGGTGTAGCCGAAGCAACACTTTGGTCTGCCAGCCCAGAGCTGAGCAGGGCTTAAAAACTGTTCGAATTGCTACCGACAGCAACGGTACGAACCAGTTCACTACATCTAAGCGTCACTTTCGTTCTGACACGCTTTTGGACCATGGGTCCATTATCGATTGATTCACGCATTGTTTGGAGTAATCAGTCCGTCCTTTCTTTTAAAAGATCATGACGATCAGCTCTCCCTCTAGACCCTATCTGGACGGCAAGAAGCTCAATAAGATCGAGCAGAACAAGGCAACCAAAGACGGTCTTTTAGTTGGACCTGAGATCGAAAAATTTGCCGAAATTGGTTGGGAACAGGTTGACGAAACTGACCTCCAACTGCGTTTGAAATGGTATGGAATGTTTTGGCGACCCAAAACCCCTGGGCAATTCATGCTGCGCCTGAGAGTTCCAAATGGTGTTCTCTCAGCCCAACAGCTTCGTGTCGTCGCATCCATCGTTGAGCGCTACGGCGAAAGCGGCAGTTGCGACATCACAACGCGTCAGAATTTGCAACTTCGCGGAGTATTGCTCAATGACCTACCCGAAATCCTGAAACGCCTGAAGGAAGCAGGACTCAGCTCGATCCAATCAGGTTTTGACAACCCCCGCAATGTCACCGGAAACCCTCTCGCTGGAATCGATCCCAGTGAGATTGTCGACACCCGTCCATACACCACTGAACTTCAGAACTTTCTAACCAACAGCTGTCAAGGCAATCCCGACTATTCCAACTTGCCGCGTAAATGGAATACAGCCGTCGCAGGCGCCAAAGATAATTTTCTCCTCCACAACGACATTGTCTTCCATCCCGTCGAGCGGGATGGCGAGATGGGCTTCGGGGTCTGGGTCGGTGGCATCCTTTCATCTCAAATGAACGCCTACGCCATACCCTTGAATGCCTGGGTGAGGCCGGATGAAATCTGCCGCATCACCGATGCTGTGATTTCACTCTGGAGAGACAACGGTGAACGGGATAAACGTCCTAGAGGTCGCTTCCGCTTCTACTTGGATGCACTGGGAATTGACGCCTTCCGATCGAAAGTCGAAACACTGTTTGGACCTTTAACCCCGGATCCAGGTTCTGTTTTTGCCACCACGCCCCGTTCTCATTACGGAATCCATCCCCAGAAACAGGAAGGATTGTCGTTTGCAGGCCTTCATGTCCCAGTGGGTCGCCTAACGGCTCAGGATCTGCAGGACTTCGCCGCTGCAAGCCTTGAGTACGGCAGTGGAGAAGTGCGGCTCACCGAAGATCAGAACGTGATCATGGTGGGCCTGCCCAATGGGGCCATTCCAGCGTTCAAAGCTGATCCTCTACTGCAACGGTTTCCACTAGAGCCAGGGTCCATTGCAGCGGGAACGGTGTCCTGCACAGGAAACACATACTGCAGTTTCGGCCTGACCAACACCAAAGACCAGGCCCTAAAGATCGCCCAAGAGCTTGACCAGGAGCTCAACCTTTCTGAAGAAGTGAAAATCCACTGGACAGGGTGTCCAAACACCTGTGGTCAGGCCTTTATGGGCGCCATCGGACTCACCGGAACCAAAGCCAAAAACAGCGACGGTGTGATGGGTGAGGGTTACATGCTCACCACTGGTGGATCCCAAGGGGAAAATCCAACAGTGGGTGAAGTGAAACAGAAAGCGATTCCTGCCGACCAAATCAAAACCGTTTTGAAGAATCTTCTGGTCGAGCAATTCGGAGCAACAGCCAAAAGCTGAGGCCCCTTTTGATTGAATCTGCACGGCCGTGACGCTTCCTTTTGAAGTCACGGCCGTCACACTTCAAAACGTATCACCTTCTCTAACAATGGCAGAACCAACCGACATCTTTTCCAAGTTTGTTAACTGGCTGAGCGCCCAAGGAACTGCGCCCAAAACCATCACTCACAACGATGGTGGCAAGGACTTCTTCTCAAAACTGATGAACCGCATCTCTAGCTGACTTCACACACTTAACTTCTGAAACAGACTGATGGATTACGTTCTCCCCAATGAACTTGTCGACGGCATGATTGCCGCCGGCGGCAAAAAGTCGAGCGTCAGCGTCAAAGATCTGCTGCTGCGTGGTTTTTATTCAGGCGCCATCCTTGGTTTGGCAGTGATCCTGGCACTCACCGTTGGCATCACCGTGAAGGCGCCCTTTGTCGGCTCCTTGCTGTTTCCCTTCGGCTTCGCCAGCATCGTGCTCTTCGGCATGGAACTGGTCACCGGTAATTTCGCTCTGCTGCCCATGGCCACCTGGGCCGGTCGCTGCACTTGGGGAGCCACATTCCGCAACTGGACTTGGGTGTGGATCGGTAACTGGATCGGTACTGCTGTCGTCGCACTGATCATGGCGATCAGCCTGACCAGCGGGACCATGGATGGAGCAGCCGATAATGTCGGCGCGCCGATCTGGGACCTTGTGGCTCAGAAAATCATGGCTCTTAATAAGATCAACGTTGAGAAAAAGTATGAAGCACTGGGAAGCATGGGCTTCTTCCTGGCGTTCCTTCGCGGCGTGATTGCCAACTGGCTTGTATGCCTCGGCGTCACCATGGCACTGGTCAGCAAAAGCGTTCCAGGAAAGATCCTGGCCTGCTGGCTTCCAATCACTGCGTTCCAATCGATGGGAATGGAACACATCGTGGTGAATCAGTTTCTGCACACAGCGGGACCAATCCTTGGCTCTGGCGTTCCTTACACCAAGGTGATCTTCTGGAACTTCCTTCCCGTCACTCTTGGTAACATCGTGGGCGGCATGGTGTTCATCGGCATGCTCTTCTACAGCACCCACCGCACCACCATGGACAACGTGCTTCCGAAGGAACACGATGAGAAACTGGAGCGCGAACTCGCAGCAGAACTGGGAGCGCGCTGAGCCCAATGAGTGTTGACGAAGCCATTCTCTGGGAGCGGCTGTCACGATCACGCAGGGCTCCAGTGGAGCCTTCCTGGCTGGAGGAGTCCTACTCCTCCAGCCTTTCTGCTGATCTACGCAGAGCGCTCTGCGAAAAACTGGGATCCCTCGCTGACCGTGGCTGGCCGATCATCCTGCGTCTCCTGCATCGCCACGGTGACCAGAACGAGTTAATCCTCGCTGCAGGCTTGTGCCATCAACGCGAGGCCCGGGACTGGCTCCTTCAGAGACTGCATGAACCCAGTCATCTGAACGACGATCATCTCTGTGTGCTTCAGGCCCTGGCGTGCTGGGGAGCCGACGTTCCCGAATCAGTTCTGCATGCCTGCCTGCAGCACCCCGGACTCCAACATCGTCTGACCGGCCTGCAGCTGATCAGCTTCCGTGCTCACACACTCACGGATCAACAGCTCCTCGCTTATTGCGCAGATCTGCTGAATGATTGTCGCGATCCACTCGTGATCTCCACCATTCGTGTACTTCAGCGTCGGGATGGTGAAGCAATCAGCGAATGCCTGGCAGAACTGTGTCGGAGCAATTCCTTGGTGATTGCTGAAGCAGCCTTCCGAGCACTCGGCTGTATTGCCACTCCAGTCAGTCAACGGTTACTGCAAGAGCTCAGTACCTCACCTGAGGATCCAACACGCCAAGAACTAGCTCATCGTCAACTCAACCAACAATTCCGCAGCTGACAATAAAAAGCCCGGCAGTGCCGGGCATCAATCCACTCGCTGTCCTTAAAGGCTCACTTCATTTCATAAGCGATCACCACTTTTTATAAGGCAGAAACTTTCCACACATGGTGATCTTCACTCGATCACCTTTAGGATCCTCAACCTTGTCAACCTCAAGGGTAAAGTCAATGGCGCTCATGATGCCATCACCGAATTTTTCCTGAATCACATCCTTCAGCGGCATTCCATACACCTGCATGATTTCGTAGAAGCGATAGATCAGCGGATCGGTGGGAATCACCGGCTCCAGACTGCCTTTCGTGGGAAACTCCTGGATTGCTGCGGTGATTGCAGGATCCAAAGAGAGCAGTGACGACAGCTTTTCAGCTTCCTCTGGTGATGCGGTGGCTTGTCCGTAAAACAAAGAAGCCACCCAAACTTCATCAAGCCCGAGCGCGGATCCCAGATCAGCAAAGCTCATGCCTTTGGATTTCTTTGCTGCCATCAAACTGGCTGTGACAGTGCTCGGCGAAGGCGCAGAGAGAGATGCCGTCGTCAGTGTGGAGGAGGTCATGTCAACAAGACATTTACAAAAACAGAATCCCGCAGCCATGGCCCCCAAAAAGCATCAATGACGACCAAAACGACAATCCAGTTTTGAAGCATTGAGCACATCAGTGCTCACGTAGATCTGCTGTATTGAAAGTCATCGACTTCATAGAATGAGCACTCTCTTCCGTTCTTTCAGTTCACTTTTTTTCAGCCAACAACTTGAATCCAGTGGGGCATCCAGCCTGATTCTTGAACGGCTGTATTACGCCGAAGGTCGCCAAAATCCTGACCACCCGCTTCACGGCAGTTTCGCCGGATTGTCGTATTTCGACTCTCCATGATCGCCCCTGTCGCATTTGGTATCAACAACTACCTCTACGGCCTCCGCGCTGCTCAACACTCAACTAATCCGCTTGACCACACGTGACAAGCACTGTTCCCAGTGGTCGTGAACGGTTTAAGCAACACCTTCGCAAAGTTGGGAGCGGTGAACACACCAGCAAGGGCATGAGCCGCGAAGAAGCGGCTGATGCCCTTGAACTCATGCTGTACCAGGAGGCAACACCGGCCCAAATCGGTGCCTTCTTAATTGCACATCGGATCCGCCGTCCCGAGCCCCAGGAACTCACTGGAATGCTCGATACATACCGGAAACTTGGTCCGGTTCTGCACAGTGCCCCGGGACAACGATCGCCTATGTGCTTCTGCATGCCCTATGACGGGCGCACTCGGACAGCACCGATTTATCCCCTCACCACCCTCGTGTTGTTGAGCTGCAACCAGCCTGTGGTGCTTCAAGGCGGTGAGCGCATGCCGATCAAGTACGGCATCACGGCGATCGAGCTGTTTCGAAGCCTCGGGCTCGATCTTCGTGGACTGCCGCTGGAGACTGTTCAGGACGGCTTGCATAACCAAGGGTTTGCCCTGATCCACCAGCCCGATCACTTTGCAATCGCCGAGAGTTTGATCAGTTACAGGGATGAACTGGGCAAACGCCCCCCAGTGGCGAGTCTCGAACTGCTCTGGACCGCCCATCAAGGCGATCATCGTCTGATCAGTGGATTCGTCCACCCCCCCACCGAAAGCCGGGCATGGGAGGCACTAAAACTGGCCGGTGAAACGGATCTCTTCACCGTGAAAGGGTTGGAAGGTGGCACCGATCTGCCCATTGGTCGGGCCTGCATCACTGCCCGGGTGCATGGGGACCAAACACAACGATTGATCCTGCATCCAAGGGATCACGGCTGTCATGCCACCGATGTGGAGTGGACTGACCTCACCACCTGGCAGGCCCAGGCCATGGACGCATTGCAAAACCGCGGACCACTTCGAGACTCTCTGCGCTGGAACGCCGGTGTTTATCTCTGGTTTGCTGGCCTCAGCGATAGCCTGGAAAGGGCTTTGGACATGGCCACCACCGTGATGGACAAGGGCCAAGCCCTGCAGCAACTCGATCAGCTGTGCAGCTGCCTTTCCATCCGGTGATGCTCGAATGGCACGCCTGCGACCGTGAAGGTCTCGTGCCTCAGAAACCGCCAGCCACATCGCTCCAACAAGGGACGACTCAACAGACTCGCCTCTGCGTGAATGTGCGCCAGCCCATCGGCACGGGCATCGCACTCAATCCTTTTCACAAGTGTCGTGCCATGGCCCTGGCGTGACGCCCGTCCGCGGCAGTACAGCAAAGCCAGCCGGTCCTGCGGCTGACGCATGGCAAAAGCCGCACCCTCTCCGCTGATCCAACCGTCACCGTCTCGAAACAAACGATCCAGCACCCCAGGAAGCCAGGCCAGAGACGTCCAAGCTCTGATTTGATCTGGTGTGTACAGGCCTGGGGCCTGGCTCTCAATAGCGTCCGCAAAGATCTCTCGAAGCAAAGGGGCATCCGCGGAACGAATGGGTCGTAAAGCCATCGCCGTGGCCTGTGGGAATGTGAGTCTCCTGTGAAAAGCAGCCAGATTGCAGCGTCCCCGGATCCCCACCCTGCTGAGTGCATTCCTCACGCTCCTGAACGACCGGCTGAGCGAAAGCATCGTGTTTCCGCTGCTGCCCTTCCTGCTGGCGAGCTTCAATGCCGACGGGCGCACCCTTGGACTGCTGGCAGGGAGCTATGCCCTCGCCCAGTTCGCCGCGACCCCATTAATCGGAGCCCTGAGTGACCGCTTCGGCCGTCGGCCTGTGATCGCCACATGCGTCAGTGGATCGGTGCTGGGCCTGGGTCTGTTCGCCCTCACTGTGAGCCTCGACTGGCCAGCCGGTGCCTCCCTGCCTTTGATGCTGCTGTTTCTAGCGCGGTTGATCGATGGCGTGAGCGGTGGAACCGCCGCCACCGCCAGTGCCGTCTTGGCCGACATCACGCCTCCCGAGCAGAGGGCCCGGGCGTTCGGCCTCATCGGTGTGGCCTTCGGGCTCGGATTCATCGTGGGGCCCTTCCTGGGCGGACAGCTCGCACGCATCAACGTGACCGTGCCGGTGTGGGCCGCCACCGGTTTCGCGCTCGTCAACCTCTTCATGGTTCTGAGACTGCTGCCAGAAACCCATCCTCCAGAGGAACGCAAGGCCATGCCGCGCAAACGGGATCTCAATCCCTTTGCCCAGGTCGCCAAGGTCACAGCCAATCCCATTGTCGGGCGGCTCTGCCTAAGCTTCTTCCTTTTTTTCCTGGCGTTCAACGGCTTCACCGCCATCTTGGTGCTCTATTTCAAACAGCGGTTCAACTGGGGCCCCGAATTGGCCAGCACAGCATTTCTGATCGTTGGCATCGTGGCCACCGTGGTTCAGGGTGGATTGATCGGCCCGCTAGTGAAACGTCTGGGCGAGTGGCGACTCACCTTGATCGGCTTAAGCCTTGTGGTCACGGGATGCTTGCTGATTCCAGCAACGTCGGCGGAACAAGCGCAAGCAGGGATTTTCAGTGCTGTGGCGATTCTGGCAACTGGCACCGGGTTGGTGACGCCAAGCCTGCGCAGCCTGGTGTCCAGGCGACTGAACTCAGAAGGTCAGGGGGCAGCCCTCGGCAGCCTGCAAGCGCTTCAGAGTCTCGGCAGTTTTCTGGGTCCACCCCTAGCAGGACTCAGCTATGACCTGCTGGGACAGACCAGTCCTTTTCTGGGGAGTGCCGGCCTGCTGATCGCTGTGACCCTGCTGGTAGGGGGAACGCCTCGCCTCCGTCGAAGTGACTGACGGGACAGCACCACATCCCAGAGCACGCTTTCCAGAACACATTCCAGCGGGTTCACGATTGCTACGTTGCGCGAGCCGGCTCCTCGACTGGTCACGCCATGAGTGACAAAGTGCTTTCCCCCGATCTTTACATCAACCGGGAGCTCAGCTGGATCGCTTTCAACGAAAGGGTTCTCGTTCAGGCATTGGACGAGCGGACACCGCTGCTGGAACAAGCAAAATTCAGCGCCATTTTCAGCAACAACCTCGATGAATTCTTCATGGTGAGGGTGGCCTCCCTGAAGGCCCAGGTTGAAGCAGGCATCGAAAAACTCAGCGAAGACGGACACACACCCATCGAGCAGCTCCACACGATCCGCGAGCACCTCACCCCACTGCTGCACAAACAACAGGAGCATTACCGCTCCCGCCTGAAGATCCAGCTTCTCGAGCATGGTGCCCATCTGCTGGATTACGAACAGCTCAACGAACGTCAACGGCTCTGGGTTGACAACTACTTCCAGACAGCGATCTTTCCTGTCCTCACCCCCCTGGCCGTTGATCCGGCTCATCCCTTCCCGTTCGTGAGCAATCTGAGCCTGAATGTGGCAGCTCTGATCCACGACCCCCAAAGCGGTCAACGGCAGCTCGCCCGGGTCAAGGTGCCTCAGAAGATCCTGCCCCGCTTCGTCACCATTCCCGCCGATCTCGCCAGCGGTGACTGTGAACCGCTTCACACCGCCGTGCCGCTGGAGCAGGTGGTGGCGTTCAACCTGAGCTTGCTCTTCCCTGGGATGTCCATCGAAGGACACTATTTCTTCCGAGTCACCCGCGATGCGGACCTGGAATTGAGGGATCTCGAGGCCGATGACCTCATGATCGCCATTGAGCAGGGCTTGCGCAAACGCCGAATGGGCGGCGAGGTCGTGCGCCTGGAGGTTGCCGATGAAATGCCCCAGGACGTGGTCGAGATGCTGATGGAGGGAATGTCCGTTGAGGAGGAGGACCTCTACAGAATTGATGGCCCCCTTGGCCTGGATGACCTCTTCGCCCTGATGGCGATTCCTCTTCCGCAACTCAAGGATGAAAGCCACTCAGGACTGACTCCCGCCATCCTCGGGCGTGCCCAGCGAAGCATGTTGGAGGACGGCTCCCTCAAAGAAGAGGAGTTCGAAAGCATTTTTTCGGTGGTGCGACGCCGCGACGTTCTGCTGCACCATCCCTACGACCTGTTTTCTACATCCGTGGAGGAATTCATCAACCAGGCGGCCGACGATCCACTGGTGATGGGCATCAAGATGACCCTCTATCGCACCTCCAAGGATTCACCGATCATCGCCGCATTGATTCGTGCCGCCGAGAAAGGAAAACAGGTCATGGCCCTGGTGGAACTCAAGGCCCGCTTCGATGAAGACAACAACATTCAATGGGCGAAGCACCTGGAACGTTCCGGCGTGCATGTTGTCTATGGAGTTCTGGGTCTGAAGACCCACACCAAAATTGTTCTGGTGGTCCGTAAGGAGAAAGAACGCCTGCGGAGTTACGTGCATATTGGAACAGGAAATTACAACTCCAAAACCTCACGGCTCTACACAGACCTCGGTCTTCTCTCCGCGCGACCTGAGCTGGGCCAAGACCTCGTGGAGCTGTTCAATTACCTCACTGGTTTCTCCAAACAACAAGGGTTCCGCAAGCTTCTTGTCGCTCCCGTTTCCCTGCGTAAGGGAATGGAGAATCTGATCCGCAGAGAGATCGAACATGCCCAGCAGGGTCGGGGAGGCCACATCCGAGCCAAGATGAACTCCCTAGTGGATCCTGGAATCATTGCCCTGCTGTATGAAGCCTCACAAGCAGGCGTCACGATCGAATTGATCATCCGCGGAATGTGTTGCCTCTACCCTGGCCGCAAAGGGCTCAGTGAATCCATCCACGTGGTCAGCATTATCGGCCGCTTCCTGGAACACTCACGCATCTTCTGGTTTGGGAACGGCGGTAGCCCTGAGGTCTTCATCGGCAGTGCTGACTGGATGCCCCGCAACCTGGACCGACGTGTGGAAGCGGTCACCCCGATCGAAGAGCCGGCATTGCGCGAACAACTCGAACGACTGCTGCAGGTGTATCTCGATGACAACCGCGGAGCTTTTGATATGCAAAGCAACGGTGATTTCACACAACGAAATCCCGAGGACATCGAGAGAAATTCCCAACTTCAACTCATCGAAACCTGGAAGAAAGGCGTTCCCGCCTCGGATGACTGACTTGAAATTCGGTCAAATCAGTCACAAAAAATGATGAAAACCTCGCCTCTTTCTTAGCTCTTGCAACGCGCTTATCCTGTTAATTTACAGCTATAGAAAAACTTTCGTTTTATCGAGGCTGCACTCGCCGGCGAGTGCTAAGTTGCGCTCAAATCTAATTAAGGAGTTCAGGGTGATGGGGATCCCTCTGGAATCCGAGGTCGAGGCTTCCAAGTCCTCGTCCACGGAACCTGCATTGCCGGCTACAAGCCAGCGCAATACAAGTCTGCGCTCACGTCAAACCGCCAATCGATCGAGTCGACAAGTTGGTCGTCTCTCCACTGATTCAATTGGCTACTACCTCAGCAGCATCGGCCGTGTGCCTCTCCTCACCGCTGCAGAGGAGATCGAACTGGCACACCACGTTCAGGCCATGAAGGAGCTGTTGGATGTTCCAGAGGACGAACGCACACCGCGGCAACGTCATCGCATTCGCATGGGCAAACGGGCCAGAGATCGGATGATGGCGGCCAACCTTCGCCTTGTGGTGAGTGTTGCCAAGAAATATCAGAATCAGGGTCTTGAACTCCTGGACCTTGTCCAAGAGGGTGCCATTGGCCTGGAGAGAGCCGTAGACAAATTTGATCCCGCTATGGGGTACAAATTTTCTACCTATGCCTACTGGTGGATCCGTCAGGGAATGACCCGGGCCATCGACAACAGCGCACGGACCATCCGTTTGCCGATTCACATCAGCGAGAAGCTCTCGAAGATGCGTCGCATCACCAGAGAACTCTCCCATCGCTTCGGCCGTCAACCCAATCGCTTGGAACTTTCCAACGCGATGGGGATCGCACCACGCGATCTCGAAGAACTGATCGCTCAGAGTGCTCCCTGTGCATCCCTCGATGCCCACGCAAGGGGGGAAGAGGACCGAAGCACACTTGGAGAATTGATCCCAGACCCCAACGGTGATGAGCCGATGGAGGGAATGGATCGCAGTATTCAGAAGGAGCATCTCGGCGGTTGGCTGTCCCAGCTCAACGAGCGGGAGCAGAAGATTCTTCGCTTGCGCTTTGGACTCGATGGAGCCGAGCCACTGACCTTGGCCGAGATCGGTCGTCAGATCAACGTGTCCCGGGAACGCGTTCGCCAACTTGAAGCAAAAGCAATTCTGAAGTTGCGCACCATGACCGATCAGCAGCAGGCCGCCTGATCCCTTGCTGCTCTCGCTGTTCGTGATTGGAGCCTGGATGGCTCTGGTTCTCTTGGCAGCGGTGCTTTGCCGAGGCGTTTTGCCGGAGCACAAGGAGCTCAGCCGCAAAATCGTGCATATCGGTACCGGACCCGTCGTGCCGCTGGCCTGGTGGCTGCAACTTCCGGCATGGGTAGCTGTTCCAGCAGCACTCTCAATTACCGTCATCACCGCCATTAACCATCGCTGGCGATTACTACCAGCCGTCGAGGATATCGAGCGCCACAGCTACGGAACTGTGGCGTATGGAGTGGCTATCTCTCTACTTCTCATTCTCTTCTGGCCTGAACAGGCCATCGCGGCTTGCGCTGGAGTGCTGGTGATGGCTCTTGGCGATGGCCTTGCAGGCTTGATTGGGCGAGGCGTTCAATCACCAACCTGGAGCGTTTGTCAACAGCGGAAATCTGTAGCTGGAACCCTCACGATGGCCCTGGTCACGGGAGTTGTGCTGACTGTGCTTGTTATGGTCAGTCACAGCCCATTCCAGCCAATGCGCCTGCTGAGCGTATGCGTGCTTGCTGTTGGCCTTGAGCAACTGAGCCGATGGGGCATCGACAACCTCAGCGTGCCAATCGCTGTTGGCTTGTGCTGGTCTTGGATGATCGCCTAAGCACGCAGCAACCGTTCCATGTGCCGACACCAGTCATGCCTGCTACCGAGAGCAGCCACAAGACACTGATCATCCGGCATCGAGCGAAGCCTGGCCTGCCACGTCTGAATCTGCCCTGCCTGATCAACCCAGAAGTGCATCACCTGCTGATGCAAAGCATCCAGATCCCAATGCTGTTGATCGGCAACGCCACCAGACCAATCGAGCAGAGCATCGAGCTGAAGCGGACGAAAACCCTGCACCCAGAGCTCCGTTTCCCGCTCCAGTTCATACAGACGCATCAAATCACCAAACCCGAGAATTCTGATCCCAAACATGACGACAGCTTCAGGCAGAAGTTGCCCAAAATTAAAATATTCGATCAGATCAAAAGTTCGCCGTGAACTGATTAAAACGAAGGTTTATTTCAAGCCTGAAGCTCTCAAACACTTGGCACTCAAGCAACACGAGTGCCAACTTTCTTCAGCGAATCAGCCAAACCCTCCAGTAGTTCCGCTGTCGTCTCAATGCTGATGCATGCGTCCGTGACGCTTTGGCCATGGGTCAGTGCAGAACGATCCGAACTGATCTTTTGGTTCCCCTCAACAAGATGGCTTTCGAGCATCAGACCCATCACATGCGCTGACCCCTGTTCCACCTGAGCTGCCACAGCTTTCAAAACTTCACCTTGCCGGCGAAAATCCTTGTTGGAGTTGCCATGACTGCAATCGACCATCAACCGGTCGGGTAGTCCCGCTGCTTTCAATTCTTCAGCAGCATCCTGAATCGCCTCGAGATGGTAATTCGTGCCTCGGTTCCCTCCCCGCAGCACCAGATGACCATCCGGATTTCCGGTGGTGCTCACGATCGAGGCATGCCCCTCGCGATTGATCCCAAGAAAATGATGGGGTTTGGACGCGGCCTGCATGGCGTTGATGGCAATGGTTGCACTGCCGTCGGTGCTGTTTTTGTAGCCGATCGGCATCGACAAGCCTGAAGCCATTTCGCGGTGCGTCTGGCTTTCGGTGGTCCGGGCGCCGATCGCCGTCCAACTGATCAGATCAGCGATGTACTGAGGAACCACAGGATCGAGCAGTTCAGTGGCACAGGGCATTCCATCCCTGGCCAAATCGAGCAGTAACGACCGAGCCATTCGCAAGCCCGTGTTGATGTCATAGGAGCCGTCGAGGTTCGGATCATTGATGAGGCCCTTCCATCCCACTGTGGTGCGTGGCTTCTCGAAGTACACACGCATCACCACCTCGAGCTCAGAGGCATGACGTTCACGCAGGGGAGCCAGTTTGCTGGCGTACTCCCTCGCTGCATCCACATCATGAATAGAGCAGGGGCCGACGATCACCAGCAGTCGCCGGTCCAGACCCCTGAGAATGGCTTGAATTCGGCTGCGCGAGGTGGCCACGGTCTCCGTCGCCCTGGCATCAATCGGCAGATCTCCATGCAGCAAGGCGGGAGGAACCAGAGGCCTGGTGTCCACCACATGAAGGTCGTGTGTGGTGGTCATACCCAAACAATTACCTCGCTCCAGGGTACGCAAACCATGGAAACCCGCCGGCTTCCGGAACGGAACGGTGACGCAGGAGAATGGCCTGCAAGTCCGTTCCTGAGCAGATTTTGATGCTGAGCACCTACCGAGAGAACGCTGCCGAACGTCTGGCCCTGGGAATTCCGCCATTGCCCCTGGAGGCAAGCCAGGCCAAGGCACTCACAGAACTGTTGGAGAATCCACCATCAGGGGAAGAGCAGGAGCTCCTGCACTTGCTGATCGAACGCATTCCGCCCGGCGTCGACGAAGCGGCCTATGTGAAAGCCACCTGGCTCAGCGCCATCGCCCAAGGGCAGGCCAGCAGTCCCCTGGTCTCGCCGCTGGAAGCCACCCGCCTGCTCGGAACCATGGTGGGGGGATACAACGTGGCGGCCCTGATCGAGCTGCTCCAACACAGCGACGCGCAGCTGGCCGGCTGCGCCGCTGAAGGCCTCAGCCGAACTCTGCTGGTTTATGACGCCTTCAATGAAGTGATGGAGCTGGCCTCCAGCAACCGCTTTGCCAAGCAGGTGGTGGACAGCTGGGCAGCAGCTGAATGGTTCACCTCGAAGCCGGAGCTGGCCGACACGATCACGGTGACGGTGTTCAAGGTGGAAGGAGAAACCAACACCGACGACCTCTCGCCCGCCACCCACGCCACCACCCGTCCGGACATCCCTCTGCACGCCCTGGCAATGCTGGAGACCCGCGATCCAGACGGCCTGAAGACGATCGCCACCCTCAAGGAGAAAGGGCACCCCGTGGCCTACGTGGGCGACGTGGTGGGCACTGGCAGTTCCAGGAAGAGCGCCATCAACTCCGTGCTCTGGCACACCGGCGACGACATTCCCCATGTGCCCAACAAGCGGGGCGGCGGCGTCATCCTCGGCGGCAAGATCGCGCCGATCTTCTTCAACACTGCGGAAGACTCCGGCGCCCTGCCGATCGAATGCGATGTCACCGAACTGAACACCGGTGATGTGATCACCATCCGGCCCCATGCCGGCACGATCGAACGGGACGGTGAGGTGGTGAGCCGCTTCGAACTCAAGCCCAGCACCATCAGTGACGAAGTGCGAGCCGGTGGGCGAATCCCCCTGATGATCGGCCGCGCCCTCACCGACAAAGTGCGCGCCAAACTCGGCCTCGCACCCTCTGATCTGTTCATCCGTCCCACGGCACCGGCCGACACCGGCAAAGGCTTCACCCTGGCCCAGAAGATGGTGGGCAAGGCCTGCGGCCTGCCCGGTGTGCGCCCCGGCACCAGCTGCGAACCGCTGATGACCACCGTTGGCTCTCAGGACACCACCGGGCCCATGACCCGGGACGAGATGAAGGAGCTGGCCTGCCTGGGCTTCTCCTCCGACCTGGTGATGCAGAGCTTCTGCCACACCGCGGCCTACCCCAAACCGGTGGACCTGCAGACCCAGAAGGATCTGCCTGATTTCTTCGCCCAACGCGGTGGTGTGGCCCTGCGCCCCGGTGACGGCATCATCCACAGCTGGCTGAATCGCATGCTGCTCCCCGACACGGTGGGCACCGGCGGTGACAGTCACACCCGCTTCCCCCTGGGCATTTCCTTCCCCGCCGGCTCCGGCCTGGTGGCCTTCGCTGCAGCCATCGGCGCCATGCCCCTGGACATGCCCGAGTCGGTGCTGGTGCGCTTCAGCGGCTCGCTGCAACCGGGTGTGACCCTGCGGGATGTAGTGAATGCCATTCCCTGGGTGGCGATTCAACGCGGACTGCTCACCGTGGAGAAGGCCAACAAGAAGAATCTGTTCAATGGCCGGATCATGGAGATCGAAGGTCTCCCCGACCTCAAGCTCGAGCAGGCCTTCGAACTTACCGACGCCAGCGCCGAACGCTCCTGTGCCGGCTGCACCATCAAGCTCTCGGAAGAAACCGTGAGCGAATACCTGCGCAGCAACGTGGCGTTGCTCAAGAACATGATTGCCCGCGGTTACAGCGATGCCCGCACCCTGGCCCGCCGCATCAAGGAGATGGAAGCCTGGCTGGCTAATCCACAGCTTCTCAGTGCCGACGGCGATGCCGAGTATGCCGAGATCCTGGAAATCAACCTCGACGAGCTCACCGAACCGGTGGTGGCCTGCCCCAACGATCCCGACAACGTGAAGCTCTTGAGCGAGGTGGCCGGTGATCCGGTGCAGGAGGTGTTCATCGGCTCCTGCATGACCAACATCGGCCACTACCGTGCTGCGGCCAAGGTGCTGGAAGGCGCCGGCCCGAACCAGGCCCGCCTCTGGGTCTGTCCCCCCACGCGCATGGACGAAGAAACCCTCAAAGCCGAGGGCTACTACGCCACCTTCGAAGCCGCCGGATCCCGGATGGAGATGCCGGGCTGCTCTCTCTGCATGGGCAACCAGGCGCGGGTGGACGACAACACCACGGTGTTCTCCACCAGCACCCGGAACTTCAACAACCGTCTTGGCAAGGGCGCCCAGGTTTACCTGGGCAGTGCCGAACTGGCGGCGGTCTGTGCTCAGCTGGGACGGATCCCCACCCCGGACGACTACCGCAGCATCGCGGCAGAGAAGATCGATCCGCTCTCCGATGAGCTCTACCGCTACCTCAACTTCGACCAGATCTCTGGTTTCGAGGATCAGGGCCGAACCATCAGCGCGGACGATGAAGCCGCAGTGCTGGCTGGGTCCTGACCCGGTTCAGCACAGCCATGACCGTCCTGAGTGAACTGAAACAACGACGCCACCAACTCGGCTCCAGCCGCAGCATCCGTCGCCTCCTGGAACGGCGCTGGTGGGTGGTGGTGCTCGCCCTGATGCTCACTGGGCTTGGGGCGGCCCTGACAGGCGTGCTGTTTAAGGCCGGCATCAAGACCCTGGGGGCATGGCGCCTGGAGTTGCTGGCCGATCTCCCCGCCTGGGCAGTGCTGCCAGGGCTCGGGGCCGCCGGTGGATTGGTGTCAGGCCTGCTCGTCACCTGCCTGGCCCCTGCAGCTGGCGGATCAGGCATCACCCACATCATGGGCTTTCTCAAACACCGGGCTGTTCCCATGGGACTGCAGGTGGGCCTGGTGAAACTGGTGGCAGGAATCGTGGCCATCGGCAGTGGCTTCCCCCTTGGCCCCGAGGGCCCGTCGGTGCAGATGGGGGGATCTGTTGCCTGGCAGATGGCTCGCTGGCTGAAGGCCCCTGTGGCCTTCCGGCGGGTGATCGTGGCCGCCGGCGGCGGTGCGGGCATCGCCGCCGTGTTTAGTGCACCCATCGGTGGGTTTGTCTACGCCGTTGAGGAGCTGCTGCACTCCGCCAGGCCCGTGGTGTTGCTGCTGGTGATCGTGACCACCTTCTGGGCCGATGCCTGGGCCGATGTGCTCGGGCTAGCGGGGCTCAGTCCCAGTGGAAGCGGTCTGGATGCAACCCAGGGGTTCCAGCTGGAACGGGAATACACCCCCCTGGTGAGTTTTCTACCGATCGATCTGGGCTACCTGATCGGGCTCGGTGTAGTGGTTGGGCTGCTGGCCGAGCTCTACTGCCGCTATGTGCTGGCCATGCAGCGGAAGGGGGATGCCTGGTTCGGCGATCGGCTGGTGCTGCGCATGGTGCTCAGTGGAGCAGTGCTTGGAAGCGTTTATGCCTCTCTTCCTGAAGAGTTCCACAATCTGGAGGGACTGCAACATCTGATCGCCGACGGTGAAGCCGACATTCCGATGGCGCTCGGCACCTTCATCGTGCTCTTTTTCAGCACTGGTCTGGCCGCGGCATCAGGCGCACCGGGGGGACTGTTTTATCCAATGCTCACCCTCGGCGGAGCAATCGGTCTGGCCTGTGGCTACTGGGTGGAAGCCCTCACCGGGCACGTTCCGACCACCTATGTATTTGCAGGGATGGGGGCCTTTGTTGCCAGCTGTTCCCGCACCCCGATCAGCGCCATGTTCCTGGCCTTTGCACTGACGAAGGACCTACTGATCCTCAAACCGATCCTGGTGGCCTGTCTGGCCAGTTTTCTGGTGGCCAGACTGTTTGATGAGCGCTCGATCTACGAGCGACAGTTGGGCATGGAGCTGAAGGAAGAAGATCACCGGGAGGCACGCCTGAATCGACATGGCGGCATTCATCACGCCTGGGGAGGTTCGATCCGTCGCCGGGCCTTCACGCCACCGCCACCGCCACCAGCCAAGGCCAATCCCAACCCGGATGAAGACCCCTGAATCAGGAAACGCTGCTGTTCGATCCGGCTGTTCCGGAACCCGGTGCCCTGCGCACGGTCCTGGCGTTCCCCAGCACCTATACCGTGGGAATCACCAGCCTCGGTTACCAAATCGTCTGGGCCACGCTGGCCTCGCGATCCGATCTGGATGTGCGCCGGCTATTCACCGATCAGGGGGATCCCCCGCACCGCCGCTGCGATCTGTTCGGCCTGTCCCTGAGCTGGGAACTGGATGGTCCGGTGTTGCTGGATCTGCTCGAAGACCAGGGCATCCCGATCTGGAGCGAACAACGAACGGACACTGACCCGGTCGTGTTCGGAGGGGGGCCTGTGTTGACCGCGAACCCCGAACCATTGGCGCCATTTTTCGATGTGATCCTGCTGGGGGATGGGGAGGAACTGCTTCCGACCTTCATCGACGCCCTGCAGGCGGTGCGCGATGAACCACGGGCCGTGCGTCTGCGGCACCTGGCGAAGGTTCCCGGCATCTATGTGCCGGCGCTCTATGCCCCAAGCTTTGATGCCGAGGGATCACTGCGATCGATCGAACCGATCGAAACGGATCTGCCTGCCACCGTGACCAAGCAGACCTGGCGCGGCAACACCCTCAGCCATTCCACTGTGATCACGCCGGCGGCCGCATGGCCGGACATCCACATGGTGGAAGTGGTGCGCAGCTGCCCTGAACTCTGCCGCTTCTGTCTGGCCAGTTATCTCACGCTTCCTTTCCGCACACCATCGCTGGATGACGGCCTGATCCCAGCGGTCGAACGAGGCCTCAAGGCGACCCGGCGTCTGGGACTGTTGGGAGCGTCAGTCACCCAGCACCCGCAATTCGATGAACTGCTCCGCTGGCTGAATACCGATCGCTTCAACGATGTACGCGTGAGTGTGAGCTCCGTGCGGGCCGCCACCGTGACCCCTGCCCTCGCCTCTGGGCTTGCCAATCGAGGCAGTAAATCGCTGACCATCGCAATTGAAAGCGGCAGTGAACGGATGCGACGCGTCGTGAACAAGAAGTTGAGCAGCGAAGAGATTGACGCAGCGGCACGCCATGCCAAGCAGGGTGGTCTGAGCGCCCTCAAGTTGTATGGAATGGTGGGCCTCCCCAGCGAAGACGATGAGGATGTGGAGGCGACCGCCGATCTGCTCCTACAGCTGAAGAAAGCCACACCTGGGCTGCGCTTCACCCTGGGGGTGAGCACATTCGTGCCCAAAGCCCACACGCCGTTCCAATGGCAGGGGGTACGGCCGGAGGCCGACAAACGCTTGAAGCGCCTCGGCAAACGACTCAAACCCAAAGGCATTGATCTGCGACCAGAGAGTTATGGCTGGAGCGTGATCCAGGCGCTGCTGTCGCGGAGTGATCGTCGACTGGCTGCGGTGATCGTGGCTGTTCGCGGAACACAAGACAGTCTGGGTGGTTGGAAGAAGGCCTACCGGGCAGCCAGAGCCGGGGAACTACCAACAGCCAAAAGCGCGGGAGTGGAGCTACCCCTCCCTCCAGCATGGGAAAGGGTCGTACACGACACCTGGCCCGACGACACGGTGCTGCCGTGGGAGCACCTCAGGACAGCGCTGAAGAAAGAAACCCTTCAACATCATCAAAACGAGAGTCTAGGAATTAAATGAGGATTTAATGAGGAAACATGATAATGCAATGAGAATGCGATGCCCTCACATACATTTGATGTTGTAAAGCGAACAAAGCCTTGCGGTTTCCGTATGATTTGAACACAACAAGGCCTCATCAGGCTTAGGCAAATGAACTTATCTAACCTGATTGAATCACTGAGTGCCTATCGGGCGCGTTCTCTGCATACCAGCCTCAATCAACCTGAGGGGCCAGACCCAGACATCGGCTCAATCGACAACAACCCGGCACCCACCCCCATTGATCAACCCCTGACAGTGGCGCGTGGCTTGCTCCAAAACGGTGCCACCACTCCGCTAAGTCAACAACTTAATTCAACTGAGAGTTTCAGCGAAGCAATCCATGGAAATAACTCCATAACAACCGAGGAAGAAGCTAATGAAACCACCAATATTGAGTTCAGAATTGAATCGAAATATCTGCATGCAGGACGGTGTGCCTGCTTTGCTTGTAGCTATAGCCGGGATTCATTAGAAACTGATCGTGAAAGCAATGCTGAACTAAATAACACCCTATCGAATGCGGATCCAACGATTGCCTTTGGAACACTCAACGAACTATCGGATTATCTGACCACCGGATTCTGGGAAGAGGCAGGAACATACACAAGGCGATTCAACTTAGGTGGCAGCGGTTTAGGCGCCAAAAACGGTCAATTGACCTACAACATCACCGGATGGGCGGATGATTCAAACGGATTGTCTGCGGAACGTCAAAATCTCACCCGAGAGGTTTTTAAAGTCTACGAAGCCATCACTGGCATCTCATTTGTTGAGGTCGCAACCGAAGGTGATTTTCGCTTTACAGATAATGATTCAGGAGCCTATGCCTATCTTGGTGGCGGATGGTATGACCAAGACCCAAACACAGGAACCATTGATTACAACGCAGCCATTATCGACTACAGCGTTATCAACGTTGCGTCATCCTGGTTTTACGGAGATTCAAGCTACAACAGCTACACACCACAAACGATTTTTCATGAAATCGGACATGCTCTTGGCCTAGGACATCAGGGGCAATACAACGCTGGCAATGGAAATCCCACCTATGAGAACAGTGCGCAATATGGCAATGACACCTGGCTGACCACCATGATGTCGTATTGGTCTCAAACAACCAATACGAATGTCAATGCCTCAGGAGCATATCTACAGACACCGATGACGGTGGATTGGATTGCGCTAGATAAACTCTACGGATCACAGGGCTATGGATCATTCAACGCCTTCAACGGCAACACGGTTTACGGCGTAGGCACAAATATCTCAAGCGGTACCAGCGAAATTATGAATAATTTCGCAACGATGATTAGCGATACAGCTTACACACTTGTTGATGGATCAGGTTATGACATCTTGAACGTCAGCAATTATTCTGATGATCAGTTTATCAATTTAGCGCCATCAGAACTCAATGGCACCCTTCCATCAAGCTCAAGCATTGGCGGCCTCGTTAACAATCTAACGATTGGAGTTGGCACCATCCTTGAGGAAGCCATTGGCGGCAGCGGCAATGACACATTCCTTGGAAATATTGCAGATAACGTGTTCAGAGGTGGCAGTGGCGGAGACAGGTTTTACGACAGCTTCGGATCCGACACGTATTACGGAGGATCCGGAAGCTTCGATGCTCTTTACTTCTCTGAAAGCTACAGCGATTTCTCCATTGAAAACCTGGGAACATCCTTAGCCTTTAGCCGAAACAATTCGGGCCTGGGTGACACCGATCTGATCTGGAATGACATCGAGCTTGTTTATTTCAATGACGACGTCATCAAAACTTATCAGGAACTTTTAGCCGATATAACGCCTAGCAATACCCCTCCCACAGCTAGCAATGTTTTCATCTCTACATCAGAAGACAGCAATAGTATCTACGGAAACTTCAATGCCGACGATCCCGACAGCAACGATGTACTCACATACACGATCACAACGACACCATCCATCGGATTAGTAAGCATTAACAGCAACGGAAGCTTCACCTACAACTTCGGCGACGTTTTCCAATCGCTCGGCGATGGAGACTCAACCGACGTTGTCTTTCAGTACATCGCATCCGACAGCAGCGATACCGAGAGTGATCCAGCCACGGTCACCATCACGATCAACGGCAGCAATGATGCGCCGATCCTGAGTGGCACACAAGCCACACTCGGATCGTCTGAATTCAACAGCACAGTCATTCTCACCGAAGAGGAACTTCTTCAAGGATTCTCCGATCCGGAAGGTGACACACTCTCGATTGTCAATCTGTCCGCCAGCAATGGAACGGTCATTGACAACAATAATGGCACTTGGACATACACGCCAAATAACAACTTCTCGGGAACGATCTCTCTCACCTATGAAGTCATCGATTCCAAGGGCGGGTCTGTTACAACTAACAACTCCTTCGATATTAAAACCGCAACACTAGCGAAAGATAATGATGGCAACGGCATCGTTGATGGTTCAGAGCTCTCCGCTTACAAGATTTTCTCAGAGGATGCTGCCATCACCATCCAAAACAGAAACGGACAGACCTATAACGACAACTCAACCATTAACTGGGATGTCGTTGCTGCCATCGAAACGAACACCGGCTTCCAGGTTCTCCTCGATGGCGCAGTCACCTATGAAAATCAGTTCTATGTCTGGGACACCAACGCAGACGGCGTCATCACCCAATTCAGCGGTTGGATCTCAGCAGAAGACGCCACCTCAAAAGGCTGGGAAGAAATCTTCAATCTTGACCTTAATAGCGATGGTTTGATCGGGGCTCCACTTGCAGATGACGATCAAAACGGCATCGTTGATGGTTCAGAGCTCTCCGCTTACAAGATTTTCTCAGAGGATGCTGCCATCACCATCCAAAACAGAAACGGACAGACCTATAACGACAACTCAACCATTAACTGGGATGTCGTTGCTGCCATCGAAACGAAGACCGGCTTCCAGGTTCTCCTCGATGGCGCAGTCACCTATGAAAATCAGTTCTATATCTGGGACACCAACGCAGACGGCGTCATCACCCAATTCAGCGGTTGGATCTCAGCAGAAGACGCCACCTCAAAAGGCTGGGAAGAAATCTTCAATCTTGACCTTAATAGCGATGGTCTGATCGGGGCTCCACTTGCAGATGACGATCAAAACGGCATCGTTGATGGTTCAGAGCTCTCCGCTTACAAGATTTTCTCAGAGGATGCTGCCATCACCATCCAAAACAGAAACGGACAGACCTATAACGACAACTCAACCATTAACTGGGATGTCGTTGCTGCCATCGAAACGAACACCGGCTTCCAGGTTCTCCTCGATGGCGCAGTCACCTATGAAAATCAGTTCTATGTCTGGGACACCAACGCAGACGGCGTCATCACCCAATTCAGCGGTTGGATCTCAGCAGAAGACGCCACCTCAAAAGGCTGGGAAGAAATCTTCAATCTTGACCTTAATAGCGATGGTTTGATAAGCCCACCCACCACACTGTCTTCCCCCACCCTGGAAGCTCGGTTTAACGACCAATGGCACCTGCAAGGCTCATCAGTCGGAGGCGCCAATGTTGCTTCGGCATGGTTGTTGAAAAACAAATCTGGAAACAACATCTATGGCACTGGAGTTCATATCAACATCATTGATGATGGTCTTGATTGGCGTCATCAAGACCTGAATCAGAATTACATCGCAACATCAAGTTATGACTATGTCGGCGGAGATAACGATCCAACACCCACTGACTCCCGGGACGACCATGGCACAGCCGTTGCTGGGGTCGCCGCCGGTTATGGACATAACGGCATTGGCATCACAGGAGCAGCGCCGAACGCCAACATCAGCGGGCAACGGTTGCTCGGTGCAGGAACAGCAAGGAATGAAGCGTCTGCTCTGACGCGAACGATGAATGCTGTGGATATCTACAGCAACAGCTGGGGACCGAATGACAACGGCAGGCTTCAGGCAGCACCGGCTCGGGTTCTTGCTGCGCTGAAGGATGGGGTCACGAATGGCCGTGATGGCAAAGGCGCGATTTACACCTGGGCCGGTGGAAATGGACGGAACAGCAACGACAACTCGAACTACGACGGCTATGCCAACTCCCGCTATGTGATCTCGGTGGCAGCGATGACCAATCGAGGACGGTATTCCGGATACAGCGAACCGGGTGCGAATGTTCTGGTCAGCGCACCATCCAATGGCGGCACCGATGCCATCACCACCACCAGTACCAACAACAGCTACATCGACAACTTTGGTGGCACCTCCTCTGCCACTCCATTGGTATCAGGCGTGATCGCCTTGATGTTGGAAGCCAACCCCAATCTCACTTGGCGAGATGTGCAACATGTGCTGGTCAACAGCTCGGATGTGGTGGATGCCAAAAGCAATGGATGGTTCACTAATGGAGCCGAGCACGACTTCAGCCATGACTACGGATTTGGCCGCATCAATGCAGAAGCAGCGGTCGCCTTGGCCAAAACGTGGAACAACGTGGGTGACGAAGTCTCCTATTCCGCCAGCATCACCCCAGGAATCGCCATTCCCGATGCCGGTGGCGGATCGATCAGCAGCACGATCACCATCTCACAAGACATCACCTTGGAGTCCGTGGTGATTCCAATTCTGTCGGACCATACCTATGCCGGCGATCTCACCATCACGCTCACCTCTCCGGAAGGAACCACTGCCATCCTCAGTGAAGGAAATCGACGGGACACAAGCACGCTGAATTTCAACTTCAGTGCCAAAACCTTCTGGGGAGAGAGCAGCAGGGGAGTCTGGACGCTCACCATCAATGACCTGGCAAGCCTTGATACAGGCACACTCGACCAGTGGGGCTTGAATCTGTACGGAACCCAGGGAACCAACTTCAACGCAGCAACCACCGACTCGATCACCGGCAACGAACTGGAGACGTTCACCGGTGCATCAGGAATGACCTACGCCTCGAAAGAAGCACTCGAGCAGATTGAAGGCCTGTCGAGTTATCTCAGCCACATCGAAGATCTGCTTGCTGAATCACCCGAGAAAGCTACTGGGGATTGGCTAATCGGAACCCAAGGGCCACAAGATCAGATCATGCGTGCTTCGGAATTAGGGGTTTCTGATTCCATAACGAGCCAGACATTTAATGCCCAAAATGGCATTTCAAGCTTCTCGATGATTTCAGCACTGGACCCAACAGAATTCATTGCTCAAAGCCTTGACTCTTTAGGAACAAATTTGAGCTATGCCTACCCCGAATTGTTGCATGACACAACCACGCGGAGCCTTATTCCTTTCCTTGAAACCAGCACGTTCAAGGCGTAATCATCGATCAATATCCTTATAGTTTGCAATACCGCTGCGTAACCCCGCCAGCAGGATCCAGCCGGCAATATTCAGACGGCTGTCGAAAAACGGTAGATCCGTGGCGTGCAGAACCACCAGCACCAGCACGGCTGTCCACCAGGCTCGATCAAACAAGGTCGACAAACCACGGCGCAGGCTCACCACCAGCAACACCAACACCAGACCCACCACCAACAAAGCCACCGGCACGCCATGGCTGATGGCCAGTTCAAGCGGAAGATTGTGGGCATGACCATGCCACTTACCCGCTCTCAGGGGATAGATCACTGAAAAAGCTGCAGCACCCCAGCCAAACCAGGGGCGTTCCGCAATCAACTGCATGGCCAGCCCCCACTGGCTGAGCCGTGTGGACGCCAACGCACGCTCGCCGGCGTACTGCGCATCGCTGAGACGAGCCCAGACCCCCTCAGGCACAAGCGTGCGGGCGGGATCCTGGAGCGCAGGCGGCAGCCCCGGCACAACAGCCACCAGTACAGGCAACAGGGCCAACGCAAGCAGAGGCAGCAGCCAAGGCCAACTCGGCGGCCCGAGCACCAGCGGAACAGCCAAAACCAACGCTCCCCAGCCATTCCGGGACTCTGTGAGCACCAAAGACAGCACCACGGACGTGGCCAACGTGAGAACCACCCCACGACGCGTGCGGTTGAGACCGGGCTGAACCAACGCCGCGAGCACTAGTGGCCAGACCATCGCCAACCAGGCCGAAGCGATGTTGGCGTAATCGAACAGTCCCGACAATCGTCCTTCAGGGCGGCCACCGGCGGACACAAACCAAATGATCAAGCCGCCAAACAACTGCCAGGGTCCCTGCCATCCCAACCACAGCTGGCCCAGGCCGGTCACCACCACTGGAACGCTCCCGGCCACAAGCCAGAGACTGCAGCGCCGGCGGGATTGCCGAAGAGCCAAGTAGGGCTGAAACCCCCAGAACCCCCAGAAGAAGGGAATCCAGTTGGCCAGACCTGCCCAGGCCAGCACGCCTGAATACGACCGAAAACAACCAACCACCATGAGCGATCCAGCCAGAAGCAAGGGCGCATTCCAGGGATCACGCCAGAACGGCCGCGCCCGGCCCAGGCTTCCCAGAATCAATGCCGGAAAGAGCAGAAGGCCACCCAGCAGCGCACTGGATGGAAGCAGAAAGAGCCCCAACTGAAAGCAACGCCATCCCCAAATGGACGCCGAATTAGGAACTTCTCCGTCCAGCCAGGCCGTGACCATGGGCAGGAAGACGGTCATGCAAACACAGCTGTACGTCCTCGGTACACCATCACCTGACGACGAAGGTGGAGACGCAGAGCTCGGGCAAGGGCCAGCCGCTCAGTATCACGGCCTTTTCGAATCAAATCCCCCACCTCATCACGGTGACTGATGTTGGCGATCGTCTGCTCAATGATCGGCCCATCATCGAGTTCTTCGGTGACGTAATGCGCCGTGGCTCCGATCAGCTTCACACCGCGCTCCCAGGCCCGGTGATAAGGCTGCGCGCCCTTGAAGGCCGGCAGGAAGGAGTGGTGAATGTTGATCACCTCGGGAAAGCGTTCCAGAAAGTCTCCGCTCAGCACCTGCATGTATTTGGCAAGAACAGCCAGATCAATCTGGTGCTCATCCAACAGGTTGAGAATGGTGGCTTCTGCCTCCGGCTTGCTGTCCTTCGTCACAGGAACGCAGACGAAAGGAACACCAAAATCAGCACAGCAGGGTTCAAGGTCGGGATGGTTGCCGATCACCAGGGGAACCTGCATCGGCAGCTCCCCGCTGCGTGCCCGCCAAAGCAGATCCAGTAAACAGTGGTTCTGCTTGCTGACCAGGATCGCTACCCGGGGGTGGTCATCGGAAAAATGAACATTGGCGTCACCGCCCAGACGCTCCGCCAGAGCCTTAACCGCCAAAGGAATGGCATCCCTGGGTAACCCGAACCCCTCAACATCCCATTCGATCCGGCTTAGGAACAATCCAGCCTCAAGATCCGTGTGGTGGTCGGCGTGACGAATATTGCCGCCGTTGGCAGCCACCCAGCCGGCAATGTCACTGACGAGCGCCGGACGATCCGGACAGATCAAATGCAGGATGACCGAAGCGGAAGACACAGATGACATGGTGAATGACCCTGATTCTGAGCCTGGAAGAGCCGATGGGCTCTGCAATGGTGCGGGATGAGGGCCCGTGGTGTGGCCCAGTGACATCCGTTGAACCCCTGGAGCTGGCACTCAAGATTGCCCAACCGTACCCATTGCAACTGTGAAGATGACCACTGAAGGTCGCGGTTAAGCTCATTGCACTTCTCTTTGCTTCCATGCTGAGCGCCCTGCGTCGCCTTGCTGCGTTCTGCCTCTGTCTCGCTCTCTGCTTCGGCCTGGCCGCTTGCAGTGGCGGTGCCAATGCCAAGCCTGCCACCATCAGTCCTGACGACATGGCGGTGATTCGTCGCCAGGTTGAGGGATTCACGGCGGCCAAAGAGCGCCTTCCGGAATTGGCCCAACTCGTGAATCAGCGCGACTGGACCTTCACCCGCAATCTGATCCACGGGCCGATGCAAGAAGTGGGCCGCGAGATGCTGTACATCAACCAGCGCCTACTTCCCCAGGATCGTGACCAGGCCAATGCTCTGGCCGCTGACCTCAAGGAAGCCATGGCCGATCTTGACGAAGCAGCCCGTCTTCAGGATGGTGCTCGCCTCCAGAAGGCCTATGTGGCCGTGGCCACCGGCTTCTCCAACTATTCCAAGGTGATCCCTGCCCAAGCTCTGAGCTGACAGCCTCCATCGCCGTCATTGGTGCCGGCATTGTCGGCACTGCCACGTCCTGGCATCTCAGGCGCCGGGGATATGCAGTGGTTCTGGTGGATCCCTCTGTGGCATCCGCCGTTCCGCAAGCGTCGAACCAACGCTGCTTGAACGGAAGCACAGCGTCCCTCGGCGTTCTGATGGGCCATGCCTTTCGCCGTTCCAGCGGCCGGGGCTGGCGGCTTCGCCAACGAAGCATGGCGCTCTGGCCTGAATGGGTCGTGCAGCTTGACGATCCGACCTCACCACTCAGCCTTCAGACCCCTCTGGTTCAGCTGGCCAGCAGCGACGAGGACGCCGAACGCATGCGACAGCTCGCTGAAGCCAGACCGCACGCAGGGCTGCGTTTTCTTGACGAACAAACCCTGACGCCAGCACCGCATCCCTGGCCAAGGCCAGGCCATGGGGCTCTGCTGTCGGAACGGGATGGACGCGTGGATCCTCTGGGGTTGCTGAGGGCCCTGCGTCGTGCATTCGACACCGAGGGTGGGGCAACTCAAGCAACCCGTGTTGAGCATCTGCAACGCTCCGACGCTGCCAGGGGAGGCCGATGGCAGGTGATCACAGCCGAGGGCGATCGCTTCAACGTTGATGCCGTGGTGATCTGCTCGGCCCTAGGCAGTTCGCAATTGCTTGAGCCCCTGGGACACCACCGACCGATGGAGGCTGTGCTGGGGCAGGTGCTGGATTTGAAACTGCCGAACCCTCAACCCGGCTGGACGGGATGGCCAGCTGTGCTCACTTGTGGCGGCATCAATCTGATCCCCCACGGCGATCAGCAGCTGTGGTTGGGAGCCACCGTGGAACCAGGCACGGTGGCTGATTCCTCCCTCGTGTCTGCGATGACAACGCTGAACAACCAGGCACCGTCATGGTTGCGTGAGGCAGAGCGGATCGGCCAATGGCAAGGACTGCGGGCGCGCCCGCAGGGCCGCCCGGCACCGCTACTGGAGACACTGGAACCAGGCCTGATTCTGGCCTCAGGTCATTACCGCAATGGTGTGCTGCTGGCTCCAGCCAGCGCCGAATGGGTGGGCCAGCAGATTGATGCATCAATCCTTACCGGCCCTTAATTCGTCGCTGAACAGGTGCCCATAGGATCCGAACGGAGCTCGACCTCTTGACAAGCCGTTTTCGTCATCGAAATCATGCGTCGTTCCTTTCAAGCCAGAGCACTCACTGCCATTGCAGGACTCACCGCTGGCGTCAGCCTCGCCGCCTGCTCTTCCGGCGGTGGTGGAGACCAAGTCAAGGGCAAGCTGTCTGGGGCTGGCGCCTCGTTCCCAGCAGCGATCTACACCCGTTGGTTCCAGGAACTGGCTCCCGAGGGCATTCAGGTGAACTACCAGTCGATTGGATCCGGCGCTGGAGTGCGCCAATTCCAGGCCGGCACCGTCGACTTCGGAGCCTCGGACGCGCCGATGAAGCCCGAGGACATCGCCAAGGTGAGCCGTGGAGTTCTGCAAATCCCAATGACCGCTGGCGCCATCGCCGTGGCCTACAACCTCCCAGATTGCGACCTGAAGCTCACCCAGGAGCAACTGGCCGACATCTTCCTCGGGAAGATCAAGAATTTCAGCGACGTGGGCTGTGACGACAAAGCCATCACCGTGGTCCGTCGTTCCGATGGCTCCGGCACCACCTACAACTTCACCAAACATCTCTCAGCCATCAGCGATGCCTGGAAGAACGGTCCAGGAAGCGGCAAATCCGTGGCCTGGCCCACAGGCGTCGGTGCCAAGGGCAACGAAGGTGTCGCCGCCCAGCTGAATCAGATCGATGGTGGACTGGGCTATGTGGAAGTGGCCTACGTGAAAGGAAAGCTGCAGGCCGCTGCTTTGGCCAATGCATCCGGTGAGCAGGTGAAGCCCACCAACGAGAGCGAGAGCACAGCTCTGGCTTCGATCGACCTGGGTCCCGATCTGATCGGGGGCAATCCCAATCCTCCCAAGGGCTATCCGATCGTGACCTTCACCTGGATCCTTGCCTACAAGGAAGGCAACGCCGACAAGACCGAGCGTCTGCAAAAGGCCTTCAACTTCATACTCTCGGAGAAGTCCCAGAGCCAGGCTCCGGAACTGGGCTACGTCTCCCTGCCGGCCGAGGTTGTGGAGAAATCCAAGGCTGCCGTGGCCCAGATCAGCAAGTGATCAACAGAAAGGGGGCCTAACGGCCCCCTTTTTTGTTGATCACTTGATTGGAATCACTTGGTTTCAGTGAATTCGGCGTCGATCACATCATCACCAGCATCTGATGATCCGCTGGCTGCATCGGCTCCGGCACCAGCATCGCCACCAGGTGCAGCGCCGGCTTCCGCTCCGGCCTGTTGGTAAACAGAAGCACCCACGGTGTAGAGCTCCTGCTGAAGTTCCTCGAGCAGGGTCTTCATCGCGTCGTAGTCCTCCTTCTCGGTGGCCTCCTTGAGCTTGGTGCGCTTCTCTTCAACCTTGGCTTTGGCATCCGCATCCACTTTGTCGCCGAGCTCGCCCATCTGCTTTTCGGCCTGATACACGAGGGTTTCAGCCTGATTCTTCAGGTCGATCTTCTCGCGCTTCTCCTTGTCTGCGCTGGCGTTGGCTTCCGCATCCTTCACCATCTTGTCCACTTCGGAATCACTGAGGGTGGAGGCACCGGTGATGGAGATGGACTGCTCCTTGCCGCTGCCCTTGTCCTTGGCGGTGACGCTGAGAATGCCGTTGGCGTCGATGTCGAAGGTCACTTCGATCTGGGGAACGCCGCGGGGAGCTGCAGGAATTCCGTCGAGGCGGAAGGTTCCAAGACTCTTGTTATCGGAGGCCATCTCGCGCTCACCCTGGAGCACGTGAATCTCCACATTGGTCTGGCCGTCCACGGCCGTGGAGTAGGTCTCGGACTTTTTGGTGGGAACCGTGGTGTTGCGGGTGATCATCTTGGTCATCACACCACCGAGGGTTTCCACACCCAGGGACAGTGGGGTGACATCCAAAAGAAGGATGTCCTTCACTTCACCGGCGAGGACACCGCCCTGAATGGCAGCACCCACAGCCACCACCTCATCAGGATTCACCGTCTGATTGGGGTCCTTGCCGGTGGTCCGCTTGACCAGCTCCAGCACGGCGGGGATGCGGGTGGAGCCACCCACCATCACAATCTCGTCGAGCTCGCTGGAGGACAACTTGGCATCCTTCAGCGCCTGCTCCACAGGAATGCGGCAGCGGTCGATCAGGTTAGAGGCGAGCTCTTCGAACTTTCCACGGGTGAGGGTGAGGTCGAGATGCTTGGGTCCCTCGGGAGTGGCCGTGATGAAGGGCAGATTGATCTCGCTCTGCGTAGCACTGGAGAGCTCGATCTTGGCCTTTTCAGCCGCTTCGGTCAGACGCTGAAGAGCCTGCTTGTCCTGACGCAGATCAATACCTTCGTTGGCCTTGAAGCTGTCGGCCAAGTGATCGACGATCACCTTGTCAAAGTCATCACCGCCCAGATGGGTGTCACCGGAGGTGGAAAGCACCTCGAACACTCCGTCGCCCACTTCGAGCACGGACACATCGAAGGTGCCGCCGCCGAGGTCAAACACCAGGATGCGCTCGTTGCTCTTCTTGTCGAGGCCGTAGGCAAGAGCAGCTGCGGTGGGCTCGTTGATGATGCGCAGCACCTCGAGACCGGCGATCTTGCCGGCATCCTTGGTGGCCTGACGCTGGGAGTCGTTGAAGTAAGCAGGAACAGTGATCACGGCCTGGGTCACGGTTTCACCCAAGTACTTGCCGGCGTCTTCAGCCAACTTGCGCAGCACCTGAGCGCTGACCTCTTCAGGAGCAAATTGCTTCTCGAGAACCGGGCACTTCACCTTCACATTCGAGCCGGCCTTCTCGACCGAATAGCTCACTTCCTTGGATTCCTCATTCACTTCATCGACCCGCCGGCCGATGAAGCGCTTCACCGAATAAAAAGTGTTGTCTGGATTCATTACCGCCTGACGCTTGGCGATCTGACCCACCAGCTGATCCTGGTTCTTGGTGTACGCCACCACCGATGGCGTGGTGCGGAAGCCCTCGGCGTTGGCGATCACGGTGGGCTTGCCGCCCTCCATCACCGACACACAGCTGTTGGTGGTTCCGAGATCAATGCCGACAACTTTTCCCATTCGGTGGCTCCTGTCTCCGCGAAATGACTGATTAGATCCTTCGCATCTTCGTCAGAGGAAACGCCTGCAGGCGAGGTGTGGTTCCCGAACAGGCAGGCTGGTGGCCAGACACAGAACGGCAAGATGATCAGCGGAACCACCGGTCTGATCGGCCTGCTGGGGCAACCGGTGCGTCACTCGCTTTCGCCGGTGATGCAGAACGCCGCCCTCGAGGCCATGGGGCTTGATTGGCGTTACCTGGCTTTGCCCTGTGCGGAGTCCGATCTGGAGTGTGTGCTGACCGGCCTCAGAGCCGTGAACTGCCGCGGCCTGAACGTGACCATCCCGCACAAACAAGCCGTGGCGTCCTACTGCACAGAGCTAAGTGCTCTGGCCTCGCGTCTCCAAGCCGTGAACACCCTCATCCCCACCGACAACGGCGGGTGGCATGGTCACAACACCGACGTTGAGGGATTCCTGGCACCTCTTCAGACTGCGGCGGAGGCTTGGAACAACAGCACAGCGATCGTGCTGGGCTGCGGTGGCAGTGCCCGTGCCGTCGTGGCAGGACTTCAGCAACTGCCTCTGAAGGCCATTCACATCGCCGGACGACGGGATGCAGTCCTGGCTGCCTTCCTGAACGATCTGCGCCAACCCGTCGGAGAGGAGCGGGTCCCTCTGTTTGGCATGCCCCTCGAAAGAAGCCGGGTTAGGGAGCTCCTCGATCAGGCTTGCCTTGTGGTGAACACAACCCCACTGGGGATGGAGGGACACCAGAACAGTTCAAGCATGCCCCTCGATCGGGAGATCTGGACCGATCTCACGTCCAGCACAACCCTCTACGACCTCATCTACACGCCAAGGCCCACGCCTTGGTTGTCGCTGGGAGCAGAACGAGGTTGCCTCACGATTGATGGCTTGGAGATGCTCATCCAACAAGGCGCAGCATCCCTTCGCCGCTGGAGCGGTTGCTCGGACGTGCCGGTGGAGGTCATGCGCGAGGCGGCTCTCGACAGCCTTGCCTCGACAAGACGCTGAGCCTCTGCATCCCCAGACTCCGGGCCTACGCTCAAACCGTTTGAACCGCGGTCATGTCCATCCCTCCCTGGCAACGGTTCCTGGGTCTACTGGCGTATTTACTCCCCTGGAGTGACGCGATTCCCTTCGGACGTCACCTGATGGGGCAATTTCCTTGGCTGCAGTGGCTGACGCTGCCCGCTCTGCCGATCGCTCTCCTCGAGCAGGGAATCCCCTTCGGCAACCTTCTGATTTTCTTCCTGCTGTTCCTGGCCGTGGTCCGCAACCCGGCTGTGCCTTATTTCATTCGCTTCAACACGCTGCAGGCGTTGCTGGTGGACATCATCGTTGTGCTGCTCGGATATGCCTTCATGATTCTCCTGCAGCCTTTGGGCAGCGGTTTGATGCTGAGAACCCTCTCCAGCACTGTGGTAATTGCCGTGCTGGCCGTGGTGATTTTCGCTCTCGTGGAATGCATCCGCGGCAGAGAGCCAGATCTGCCGGGCTTGAGCCAGGCTGTACGAATGCAGCTCTACTGAAGACATCAACCCTCAGGAGATAGGCTGCTAGATCCGTCGCTCACCAAGGTGAGCCATCAGTCCCTGTCGGAGCTGTCTCCATGACCCAGCAGCCTTACTACGAAACCATGTACATCCTCCGCCCGGACATTCCGGAGGAGGAGGTTGAATCCCATCTCACCAAGTACCGCGACATTTTGGTCGAAACGGGCGCCGATGTACTTGACAACCAAATGAGAGGCAAAAGGCGCCTGGCCTATCCAATTGCGAAGCACAAAGAAGGCATCTACGTGCAGCTCAGCCACAACGGCGATGGTCAGCAGGTGGCCGTGCTCGAAAAAGCCATGCGTCTCAGCGAAGATGTGATTCGCTATCTCACAGTCAAGCAGGAAGGTCCTCTGCCCGCACCCCGCGTTGTGCCCGGCACCGAACCTGCTGCTCCCCAACCAGAACCCGCTGAAACCACGGCCTGAACAAGGGATTGTGGAAGTCGTGACCGGGCGATAGCGTCCGGTCATGCACCCCCAGGACCCCTCCCACCAAGCTCCGGTACCCATTTGGCGTCCAAAGCCTGATGCCGTTGAAGCAGAGACCAGCGAAGATCTAACGATCAGTGGCTTGAAGCAACGCATCGTCGATCTCGAGCAGACCGTGAGTGACTACGAAGTGCTGCTCAAAGAACTGCCGGACATGTTTGAACGCAAATTCCAGCAAAGGCTCGAGCCTTTGCTGGAACGGTATCGACTTCTCGCCAGAGCCCAGCAACTGCTTGACAGCAAAGCGGCTGAGTTGATCGATGAGTCTCCGGATAGTGAGCAGTCGCCATCGTTGTTCCGCTGGCGCTCGGATCAGCGTCGCAGCAGGCAGCAACCGGATGTGGATGCGGCGGCTTAAGTCAGGCGGCATTCACACCACAGGCATCAACGACGGCGAGCTGCTGACCAGAGACGAATGGGAAGACCCCAGATGTAGATAAACCCTTCGGCAGCGCGGTGATCGAACTGATCCTCGCTGCCGTAGGACGCCATTTCTGGAGCGTAGAGGCTGCTATCGCTGGACCCCCTGCCGGTGACAATGGCATTGCCCTTATGCAGACGCAGCCGGACCACACCGTTCACATAGGTCTGGGTGCGGTCCATGAAACCATCGAGGGCGTCCTTGAGCGGACCGAACCACAGTCCCTGGTACACCAGATCAGCCCACTGCATCTCCAGTTGTCGCTTGGTACGGAGCACATCAGCTGCGAGGGTGAGACTCTCCAGTTCCTGATGGGCCTGGATCAGCAAAAGCAAACCGGGCGTTTCATAAATCTCCCGACTCTTGATGCCCACCACCCGGTTCTCGATCATGTCGAGGCGACCGATGCCATGGGATCCAGCCAAACGGTTGGCTTCTCGGATCAAGGCGACAGGATCCAAACGCTGGCCGTTGATGCTCACCGGATCACCAGCTTCGAATGCGATCTCGATCTCCTCTGCTGCTGAGGGTGCCGCATCAATCGACACCGTCATGGCGAACACCTCTTCTGGAGGAGCCTGCATCGGATCCTCCAAAGGACCGGCTTCAATACTGCGGCCGAGAAGATTGAGATCGATTGAGTAGGGAGATTTCTTGCTCACCGGTGCTGGAAGGCCGCAGCGTTCGCCATAGGCAATCGTTTCCTCCCTGCTCATTCCCCATTCCCTGGCCGGCGTGAGCACCTTCAGATCGGGAGCCAAAGCGGCAATCGCCACATCAAACCGCACCTGATCATTGCCCTTACCGGTGCATCCATGGGCTACTGCATCCGCACCGACCTCGCGCGCCACCTCCACAAGCCGCCGGGCAATCAACGGACGTGCCAAAGCGGTCGACAAGGGATAGCGACCCTCATAGAGGGCATTGGCCCTGATGGCGGGAAAGGCGAATTCTTCGATGAACGGCCGAATGAGATCGCCCACAAGAGACTGACTGGCACCGGCATCAAGCGCCTTGCGCCGAATCGGCTCCAGCTCATCGCCCTGGCCGAGATCAGCTGCAAACGTGATCACCTCCTCGACACCCCACTCCTGCTTGAGGTACGGAATGCAGACACTCGTATCCACGCCGCCGGAATAAGCAAGCACAACCTTCTTGGCGCGTCCCATCAAGCGGACTCCTGATCTGTATCGGACTGCTCCGATTCTCCACTCCCGCGGGACGACCACAGCAACCAGATGGTGATCAACAGGGCAGGGGCCAGCACCAGCAGCAGCACCGGACCAGAACGGGCCTGGAGAGGCTCGGGGTGACGCGCACCCCAAAAGCGCAGTGCTGCACTCAGGAGCAGTGCTCCTGCCCACAGGAATCCAAGCAACGCCGCTTTGTTCAAGGAACTGTCACGGACTGTCTTCTATGATGGCGGATTGGCTTGCGAGATCTTGTCCTCAGCCCTCACGGACATGAGCGCCCTTGACGGCGTCAATCCAGCTCTCACCCGCTACGGCCGAAAGGAACCCGCTCCGGTGCTCCCCCTGAGGGAAGAGCCTGATCTGCTGAGCTGGCTCGAAACCAGTGGGCGACTGGTGGAGGATGAAGAATCCAGCTCTCCTGAAGTGAGCACTGTGGAAGAAGAGGAGCTGTCAGCTCTCATGGGTGAGAAAGAGGACTACAACGCTGCCGACGAGCAGAACGAAGAAAACTGGGAAGACTGATTTAACGTCCAGCCGATTTGCGGTTGGGTTTTGAGCGACGCTTCGGACCAGACATCTCGTCTAGATGGTCGCTGGCCGGCCACTGTTCTGATCGGCGCGGTCAGCACCGCGGCCTTTGTTTCGGACCGCTTGATCCCCAACAGCCTGTTGAGCCTGCCGCTCATGGCAGCGATGCTGGTGTCAACACTGATCACCTGGTGGGGAGTCCCCAGGTTGCGCGCCCTGAAGATGGGTCAGGTGATTCGAACGGAAGGCCCTCAGGGCCACCTCAGCAAATCAGGCACTCCCACGATGGGCGGGTTACTCGTTGTTCCCGTGGGCGTGATCATCGGGGGCCTCGTGAGCAGCGAAGGGCGCAGCGCTCAGCAGCTTCTCGCCATCGCCCTGGTCACCCTCGCGTACATGGTCATCGGTGGTGTGGATGACTGGAGCAGCCTGACCAAACGCACCAACACCGGACTCACACCCCGGGGCAAGCTGCTGCTTCAGGCCACTGCAGCTGTGCTGTTCCTGGGCTGGGCTGGATGGCAGGGCTGGATGGCAAACACAGTGAGTCTTCCGTTCAATCAGGAGCTTTCACTCCATTGGCTGATCTGGCCCTTGGCTCTGTTTGTGTTTCTTGCCGAGAGCAATGCCACCAACCTCACCGATGGACTCGATGGTCTGGCATCCGGTTGCGGAGCTCTGGTGTTCGCAGGGCTAGCCCTGCAACTGATGCTTCGAGGCAATGGCGGCGATCCTGCGCTGGCGGGATTTTGCATGGCCATGGCTGGATGCTGGCTGGGATTTCTGATCCACAACCGCAATCCCGCCAAGGTGTTCATGGGCGATACAGGCTCCTTGGCGATGGGAGCAGCGCTCACCGCCGTGTCCCTTCTCTCCGACAGTCTCTGGCCCCTTCTTGTGATGGGCGGGGTCTTTCTCGCCGAGTCCCTTTCAGTGATTGTGCAGGTGTGGGTGTTCAAAGCCACCAAGGGAGCCGATGGTCAAGGGCGGCGCATCTTCCGCATGGCGCCGCTGCATCACCATTTCGAACTGGGAGGAACACCTGAACAGGTGGTGGTGCCCTTGTTCTGGCTGGTTACGGCAGGTCTGGTCATGCTGGGGCTGGGGCTTCACCCCAACTGATCCCAACACCCATGAGTTATTTCACCTGGAAGGATGCCGGTCTGACCTCCGACTGCGCCAGTCTCGAAGCGATGGCCTCCCGCTTTGAGGAAGCCGCTCGACTGATGCGCCGGATGGCTGACCAAGGCTTCGTTCTGGAACGTCACAACGGAGCACAACGGATCAACCACAGCGATGCGGAGGTATTCAACGCATGGGGATTCGTGGATGAGGAACCGGCCGTGCGTCAACTCACGCTGATGCAGGACCTGAATTCCTGAACGGAGCGACCCGCTGATCGCTCTCTCAGCCTTATGACCTCGTTCTGAAGGCTCCCACCAGCCAAACCACAACAAACGCCAGAAGCGACACCCCGAGATAAATCAACGCCCACTTCTGAACCGTGGCGATCTCCCAACCAAACAGAAGACCATCCGCCGCATCCCCAGCTGTTGTGAAGCCAGTGGTGGTGAAGCTCAGAGAATTGGCCATCAGGCAGAGGGAGAGGATGGGTTCATGCTGCCGGGGAATCTTCCATGACGACATTGCCTGCCACCATCCTGCTGCTGGGGAGCGGTGAACTGGGCAAGGAGGTAGCCATCGCAGCCCAGCGCTTGGGCTGCCGAGTGATCGCCTGCGATCGCTACGCCGACGCACCAGCCATGCAGGTGGCGGATGTGTCGGAGGTGCTGGCGATGACCGACAAAGAAGCGCTGCTGAAGGTGGTGCGACGGCACAGGCCCACGGTTGTGATCCCTGAAATCGAAGCACTGGCGGTGAATGCCCTTGCTGAACTGGAGGATGAGGGAATCACGGTGATTCCAACTGCGCGTGCGACGGCAGTCACCATGAATCGCGACCGCATCCGAGATCTGGCAGCAGGTGAACTGGCCTTGCGCACAGCGCGCTTCGCCTACGCCTTCAGTGCTGAAGAACTGCAGGCTGAAGCCCCTGCCCTCGGCTGGCCTGTGGTGGTGAAACCGGTGATGAGCTCCTCCGGCAAAGGCCAGAGCGTTGTGGATGAACCGGAGGGACTGAATGAGGCCTGGGAGGCAGCCATGGCCAATGCCCGGGGGACGTCCACCCACGTGATTGTGGAGGAATTCCTGCGCTTCGATCTGGAGATCACCCTTCTCACCATCCGTCAGAAGGATGGCTCCACAGTGTTCTGCCCGCCCATCGGACATAAACAGGCCCGCGGCGATTACCAATGCAGTTGGCAACCAGCTGCTCTCAGCGACAAACAGCTGAATGAGGCCAAAGCCATGGCGCGCACTGTGACAGACAACCTCGGAGGCGCCGGACTGTTCGGTGTGGAATTCTTTCTCTGTGGAGATGAAGTGATTTTCTCAGAGCTGTCGCCCCGCCCCCATGACACCGGCCTGGTGACCTTGATCAGCCAAAACCTCAACGAATTCGAACTGCACCTGCGCGCAGTTCTGGGGCTGCCGATCCCGACGATCCGTTGCGCCGATGCCGCGGCCAGCCGCGTCATCTTGGCCGACAGTCACGGCAGCCGAGTGACCTACAGCGGCATGGAGGAGGCCCTCAAAGAAAGCGAAACCAGTGTGTTTCTGTTCGGCAAACGTGACGCCCGACCGGGACGGCGGATGGGAGTGGCGTTAGCCCGAGGCGAGCATCAGGCCGAGGCCCGTGCCAAAGCAGACCGCAGTGCTGCAGCCGTACGCCTTCAGATCGAAGACTGATCCGCACGAGAACGTGCACTGAGAAAGCGGTAGTGCTGGAGTCCTTCCAGGACACCAGATAAACGTGCTCGATCGGCGAAGTACACCCTCTGCAGCTGGCGGCAGCCGTCGAGGCAGGGGTCATGATCCGAGGGAATCACCGCGGCAGGGAGGCCTTGAACCAACTCAAGATCCCCCTGCTGACTGGCGACAACCAGAAACCGGTCCAATGGCAGAGACCAACGCAGGGAAAGAAAACGGATGGCTTCGCTGCGGGACGCCCGAAGCGGAAGCACATCCAGAAACCAATGGCAGCGAAGGTTGGGACGGGCCGCTTGATGCTGCTGCCGAAGACGCTGACGGATCAAAGGAAGCACGGAAGGTCCTGGCTGCCTGAGCAGGTAACTGACCTTGAAAGGACCTTGATGGTCATCGGCCTGCAGCGTGATGTGATCCCCTAAATCGGCCAGCGCCTGCTCCACACCCTCACGCTGCCAGTCCACACCGATCTCAGCGGCCCAGAGACGATCGGACTGATCCTCCTGGCCGTAGTGAATCTCTGTTCCGGCCTGGGTGATCCAGACGCATGGATCCGATAGCTGCAATTCGGTGAATCGCTGCCTGGCGGCCGCCAGGGACCGACCGGTGATGATGCCAAGCCCGGGCCTAATGGACCGCTCAGCAGATGCTGTGAGCTGATGACGCAGAGCCTGCAATGGCTCAGCGTCGGGTTGTTCGAGGCTGCTGTCGAGGTCGAGCAGGAGCAAGCGATCACCCAAAGGGTTGGCTTGAGCAACAGAGCGGTCAAGCAGCTTCACCGACGCAGCAGAGGGGCTGAGACGCCCCTGCATTAACGCCAGATAACTACAGACATGTGCGTCCCAGCTGTAGTGACGACTGACGGCTTCCACCCCATTGTCACTCCAGCGCCGCCAGCGTCCGGGATCTGATCCAGCACGTTCGAGGCCATCCTGCAGGGACTCGCGGTCAGTGACATCCACCAGCAGCCCGTTCTCGCAACGACGGTGAATATCGCGGGGACCTCCGTCATCTGTAGCCACCATGGGCAGCCCGGAGGCAGCGGCCTCCAAAAGCGTCAGGCCAAACGGTTCGGTTAGGGCTGGATTCACGAACAGCCCTTTGCGCTCGGCAGCCCAGCGATAAATCGCCGGCACCTGATCACGGCGATGGTGCTTGGGATACGCAACCGATCCATAGAGGTCATAACGATCCACCAGATCGAAGATCTGCTGAAACACTTCCCGCTGCTGCCGATCCATCTGGCGGGAGTCATCCCGATTCCCCAGCACGAGAAGGAGATTGTGACGCTCTCGCAGAACCGAGGACCGACCGTAGGCCTCAACCAGTGCCGGGATGTTCTTGCGGCGATCAGCCCGGCAGATGGCCAGAAGCGGGGGGCGCTGCGGCTCTCTCAGAAAGGACTGCACCATGGCCGAAACATCCGCTGATTCCTGCCGCGTGCTGCAGGGATGAAACCGTCGTGCATCCACACCCGGAGGAATCACATCAGCGCGACCCACTTCAAAACGCCCATAACGGGAATATTGATGATCTCGCTCCTGACGGGTGCTGGTGATCACCAGATCCGCGTGGGCAAGCGCCAGTTCCTCCGCATCAATGCGACGACTGATGGAGTAGGTCTGCTCGATTTGCTCACGATCACCGCCTGCTGCAAGCAGACGGCGCAACTTTTCGCGTCCCAGGGAGTGACCGGTAAACACCAGGGGCAAGCCGAGACGTCGACTCACCAAGGCCCCGACATATCCGGCATCGGCGTAATGGGCATGAATCCAGTCCGGACGCTGATCCGCAGCTTGCAGCTGAAGCACCAGCTGATCCGCCAGCTCATCGAGATGGGGCCAAAGCTGCTCCTTACGCAGATAGCGTTTTGGACCAAAACTGAAGCGGCGAATGCTCGCCCCGGGAGCAATCGATTCCTCAGGCCGGGCGTAATCCGCAGACACGCGACGGTCCTGAATCAAACGAGTGACCACTTCGACGTGATCAACCTCAGCGCGAGACGCGAGACTTCGAACAAGTTCGAGAACATAAAGGGTCTGACCACCCGTGTCAGCATCCCGTCCAAGCTCCAGATCATGGGAACGGAACAGACCATGGAGATGAAGATGAAGAAGATTCAGTCCCATATCCATCCTCCGCAGCAGACAGGAAAGAGCCCTGACGGACTGATCAATGGATAAGGGGTTTAACCAACAACAAAGATGAAAATAATCTGAGAAAGTGCACGGATCACTGACTCAAATCAGGCCATAAGCCTGTGCTGAAAAGGAATTTGCGCGAATTAAATCAAAACGACGATCACTTCAAGTATCGAAATACCAACAGGCATAGTTTGTGGTAAGAAGATGCTCAGAATTGACCGCTGACATCCACAAGTCGTCGATCAGGGTGGCCCCAGCGACCTTCCTCAAAGGTGGGCGAGGACGTGACCTGCAACTGTTGATTGATCCAGGCCAGAAGTAAAGGGCCGATTACCGCCTGCAGAGCCTGCCCGCGGAAACTGCGCAAATTGAAATGGGTTCCACTATCGACAAGCACCAGGCGATGGCCAAGTCGGGCTGCCTGCGTGTCACGCATGGGGAACACAGCTTCCGGGCCTGAAGGAACAATCCAGTCACGCGTTCCACTGATCAACAAAATCTTCGGGCGAGAGGATCGAGTCGGATCCGCCCGGTCCAGCGACTTGTCTGGATCGAACAGAAGCCGCAGGGGAGGACTCACCGCCACAACCGTCTTCACCCTTGCATCGGCAACGCCTGCTTTGTTGATCCCCGAGAGCCAACTGCACTGCAAAACCCAACTGATGTTGCGCTCAGGATTCTTGAGATCGCTGCAACGGGCTTTCAACTTCTGATCCGTTGGACTACCACCCGCCAACTGGAGCGTCGTCGTGCCTCCCCAGGAATGGCCGACCACGGCCACGTCTTTGGTGTTGAGGTCCCGATCAGCGAGAACCCGACCTTTCTCGACAGCCGTCAGCAGCGCTGACACATCCAGAGGACGCAAACGCAGCTCCTCGGGACCCGGTGGCGGCTGATCACCCGCGAGCATCGCCCTCTGCTGATTGAAATTGCTGCCTGGATGGTCCGGCAGCAGAACGACGTAGCCATTGGCAGCGAGAACCTCGGCCCAGCCTTCAAACGACTCCGGGTCATCCCAGAGACCATGGGAAATGACCACCAGCCGTTGGTTTCCCGCACCCTGTGGCTTCACAACGAGAACGCCCAGAGGCTCCTGACGGTGCTGCACAGACACGCGGATGATTTCTCGACTCGTAGTCTCAACACGCAGAGACTCGAAAACCTCAGACGACACCTGGGCAGCAGAGCCCACCTTCACAAGCTCCAGGCCGTCTTTTTGATTGGCCATCAAGCGGTTCACCGCCTCTCCAAGCTTGGAGAGATCGATGGAAGCCTCCTCTCCAGGCAGTTGATGAAGGAAGCCGAGAAGATTGTCCTGACCGTTGTCGTAAGCGCGAATCAACGCCTTTGTCAGCATCGATCCACTGGTATCGGTGGGAACGCCCTCGAGATTGACGATGTAAGCGGCCGCCTTGAGTGCCTGCTCCAGCAAGGGCTGGCCGGTCGATCCTTCCAGAAGCCCTCGCAGCTCAATCGGTAACGGAGTCAGAAAAATCTTCTGAAGAAGAGCGAGCAATCGACCATCCGAAGCCGATTCCAGATCAGCAAGATCCGGACTGGATTGAATGACCTCTGCAACGGACCGCCCTTCGCCCAAATTGATCGTGAAATCCACATCAAGAACAGGCAGGCGCAGCACGAGCCGCTCCAATGCAACAGCTGGAGACCCAGTGAGGAGAACAGCGGCGCTGGCCGCGGCCGCCGCAATGATGGAGCGAATGCGGGACATCAGGCGGCGAGGGGAACGTCAACTTCAGAGGGATGCTGCTCGAGAACCTTGGCCAGATAACGACCCGTGTGACTGGTTGGATGCTGGGCCACCTCTTCAGGAGTTCCGCAAGCCACGATCTGTCCCCCTTTGTCACCCCCTTCCGGACCGAGGTCGATCAACCAGTCCGAACAACGGATCACATCCAGATTGTGCTCAATGCAGATGATGGAATTGCCCTTATCCACCAAACGCTGCATCACATCCATCAGCTTGTGGACGTCATAGAAGCTGAGGCCCGTGGTGGGCTCATCGATCAGATAAAGCGTCTTGCCCGTGGCACGTTTGGACAGTTCAGTCGCCAACTTCACCCGCTGGGCTTCACCGCCAGACAAGGTGGGTGCAGGCTGACCCAATTTCACGTAACCGAGACCGACATCGACGAGCGTGCGCAAGCGATCCGCCGCCTGAGGAATCGCTGAAAACACCTCCGCTGCCTGTTCCACCGTCATCTGCAGAACATCAGCAATCGTGAAGCCCTTGTAGGTGACCTGAAGGGTCTCGCGGTTGAAGCGAGCTCCCTTGCAAACGTCACACTGCACATACACGTCCGGGAGGAAATTCATCTCAATCACATTCACCCCTTGACCTCGGCAGGCCTCACAACGCCCTCCCTTCACGTTGAAGCTGAATTGACCGACCTGGTAACCACGGGCCTTGGCCTCAACCGTGGCGGCAAACACCTGACGGATCGGATCGAAAGCTCCGGTGTAGGTAGCTGGATTGGAGCGGGGGGTGCGGCCGATCGGTGACTGATCGATCACGATCACCTTGTCGATCGATTTAATGCCCCGAAGTTCACCAAGGCCATTGGGAAACGGCACCTTGTGACCGAGACCATGCTCCAGGGCAGGGTGCAGCAATTCATTGACCAAAGTGCTCTTTCCACTACCGCTCACCCCAGTGACCGACACCAGTCGACCCAGCGGAAATTCAACACTCAGATCGGTGAGATTGTTGCGAGCACAGTTGAGAAGCTTGAGGCTGCGCGTGCCGGCCGAACGCCGCTCGGAGGGTGTAGGAATGCTGCGACGGCCGCTGAGATAAGCACCGGTTAGCGATTCTTCAGCACTCAGAAGATCCTCGAGGGACCCCTCAGCCACGATGTGACCACCATGGACACCGGCTCCGGGTCCGATGTCCACCAGATGATCCGCGGCACGAATGGTGTCTTCGTCGTGCTCCACCACCACCAACGTGTTTCCGAGATCTCGCAGACGTTCGAGGGTGGCCAGCAAGCGGTCGTTGTCGCGCTGGTGGAGACCGATGCTCGGTTCATCGAGCACATAAAGAACACCGGTGAGTCCTGCGCCGATCTGAGTAGCGAGACGGATGCGCTGGGCCTCTCCACCGGAGAGGGTCATCGCTGGCCTGTCGAGGCTGAGGTAATCCAGCCCCACGTCGAGGAGAAAACGCAGACGCATACGGATCTCGCGCAGCACCAGGTCACCGATCTGAATCTGGCGATCCGTGAGCAACGGTTCACTGGCTTCGAAAGCCCCCACACCCATCAGCCGCTCAATGCGCTCAAGGGTCTGACCAACACTGACGGCGGTGAGTTCCGTGATTCGGTAAGGCCCGACCCGAACAGATAAGGCCTCGGGCCGCAACCGTTGACCAGCACAGCTTGCACAAGGCACCAGTTCCAAATATTTCTCCAGCTTCTGGCGCATGGCCTCACCGCTGGCATCGCGTAACTGACGCTCAAGAATCGGCAAGATGCCTTCGAAAGGCCTCTCATACCCGGGCTTACCGTTGCGATAGCGAGTATCCGCCTGAATCAGAATCGGATCCCGACTTCCATTTAGCAACACGTCTTGCTGCTCTTCAGTGAGGTCCTTCCATGGAGTTTTGATTTCAAATCCGAATGCCTCTCCTACTGAATAGAGCAGAGAGAAGTAATAGGAATTGTCTTTTTCTGCCCAGGGTGCAACGGCTGCATACACGGGCAGAGAAAGATCAGGGATGACTCGCTCTGCTGTGAACTTGCGCAGATGCCCAATGCCATGACAAGCCTCACAGGCTCCGTAAGGACTGTTGAACGAAAACAGTCGTGGTGACAGTTCTTCCATCACGGCCCCATGCTCAGGACACGCGAAGTTTTCAGAATAAAGACGCTCCCGCTCCACACCCTCGGGAAGCTCCTCCTCCTTCTTGGGAACCACCTCAACGATGGCAAGACCATCGCCGCGTTTCAGCGCCGTTCTCAGGGAATCCGTGAGTCGCTCCTGAATGCCATCACGGGCCACCAAGCGATCTACCACCACCTCAATGCTGTGCTGATGGTTCTTGTCGAGCTCAATATTGTCGCCAAGCTCCCGCACTTCGCCGTCGATGCGCACACGAGCGAATCCCTCAGCCGCAAGACCACTGATCAGCTTGCTGTGGGTGCCCTTTTTGCCTCGGACCAGCGGCGTCAGCAGCTGGTAGCGGGTGCCTTCAGGAAGCGTGAGGATCTGATCGACCATTTCATCGATGGTCTGAGGCCGAATCGCCCGATCACATTGTGGACAGTGAGGTTCTCCGGCCCGACCGAAGAGAAGTCTGAGGTAGTCCTGAATTTCTGTAACCGTTCCCACTGTGGAACGGGGGTTGTGACTCGTGGATTTCTGATCAATCGAAATTGCCGGTGAAAGCCCTTCGATGGCATCCACATCCGGCTTGTCCACCTGACCCAGAAACTGGCGGGCATAGGCCGACAGACTCTCGACATATCGGCGCTGACCCTCAGCAAAAATCGTGTCGAATGCAAGGGAGCTCTTGCCGCTGCCACTCACACCGGTGAACACCACCATCTTGTTGCGGGGGATGGTGACATCGACATTCTTGAGATTGTGCTGACGGGCACCACGCACCCGAATCACATCCTCAAGGGTTCCACCACTGAGATTGACGGGCCTGGAACCCGACGGGGCCTTGGGTTTGGGAGCAGGACGCCCCATAGGGAGGAACCTCGGCAGCATCGGATTCTACGAAGATCGAATCGGATTCAGGCCACGTTCTGATCCAAAAGGCTGGCTGCATAGGCCTGAGCCTCTTCTCGGTCGCCGCCGGCCAGTTCCGCCAGCTCCCGCTGGCGCTCCTGAGTGTCCCGCAGGTGGGACACTCGTGATCGGGTGATTCCAGCGGAAACGTCCTTGCTGACGCGGAAATGATGGTCAGCAACCGCAGCCACGAGCGGTTGATGGGTCACACAAAACACCTGACGATGGCGTGAAAGGGTGCGCAGCAGATCGGCCATGGCCCCACTGACCCTGCCGCTCACACCGGTGTCGATTTCATCAAAAAGAAGAGTGCTGGATCCATCGACCATGGCCAATGAAGTTTTGAGAGCCAGCAGAAAACGTGACATCTCACCCCCCGAAGCCACCTCCGCCAGTGGAGCCATCGGCTGACCGGGATTGGCCGAAAACAGAAAACAAACAGCATCTGCACCGAATTCCCCGGGGTCGACCGGCTCGATCTTCACTTCAAAGCGCACATTCGCCAGACCCATCGGACGCAGATAGGCCATGAGATCGGTCTGGAGCTGTTGGGCCGCGGCCTGACGTGAGCACGTCAAAGACGCGTTGCTGTGATCGCGAGCCGCGCGGGCTGCCAGCTCCTGCTCCTGCAAACGACGAAGATGCCCATGCGAACCATCAGCCTCCTGGCGTTGTCGCAACGCATCACGCTGCTGGATCAGACCCGCCAGATCCTGACCGTGACGACGCTCCAGTCGCTTAAGCAGCGACAACCGATCCTGAAGAACCGCCAGACGTTCGGGATCGCTGTCTAACGACGTGCCATAACGCTCCAACGAGCGAATCAAATCCTGAACACCAGCTTCGAGATCGAGACAGCGTTCCGTCCAAGGTTGCAGAGAGCTGTCCATGGCCTGCATCGACTGCAATTCGTGGGTGCAGGCAAGGAGATGATCCAGAACCGATGGAGCCTGATCAGCACCGTCTTGCAAACGACCAATCAAAACGGAGACACCCTCCAACAAGCGCACTCCATGCACCAAGCGGTCCTGCTCCAACTCCAACTGAGCAATTTCTTCTGGATCGTCGAGAGAAGCCTGTTCAAGCTCCATGAGCAACGCCTGAAGCTCATCGCGTTGCTGTTCCAGTTGCAGATGGTCCGATTCGGCTCGGTTCAACGCATCAATACATTGCTGCCAGTTGAGCCAGTTGCGTCGCACCTCGACGAGCTCCAACTGCAACTCCGCACCACCGAGACGATCCAACCAGCGACGCTGCTGACCAGGTCGCGCCAGCTCCTGGGTCTGACCTTGCACCGTGAGATCGATCAACAGAGGGCGTAACTCGAGCAACTGTTGCCGGTTGACCACCACTCCATTCAGGCGGGATCGACTGCTGAGACGGTCGTCCTGCCGACGCCATTCGCGCGTGACCACCAGCTCAGGCTCTCCATCATCGAGCTGATGGCGTTTGAGCCAACGCTGTCCACTGTCTCCAACCCGGAAACTGGCTTCGATCAGAGCCCGATCGCAACCGGTGCGCAGCAGTCGCGATGCAGCGGTTGCCTGCATGCCGCCAAGCACGGCATCGAGGGCATCGAGAAGGATGGATTTACCAGCGCCGGTCTCGCCGGTGAGCACGGAAAAACCCTGATCAAACGCCAGATCCAGGCTGTCGATCAATGCGATGTTTTGGAGTCGCAAACCGGTGAGCACGGCAAGCCCCGGTGGTCGTGCCGACCGTAGCGGCGGCTCAGCTCGTTTAGAAGGGGTGTGAACCTGGCAACTCGGCCCGTGGCCCCACAGGAACTTGGAGATTTCATCGAAGCCTCGGGTCTACTCACCTACGACCCTGCAGCGATTACCCGTATCTATGCCGGTCACCCGCAGCGTCTGCTGAAGCGTCTCTGGCAAACCCTTGTGCCCATCGGCCTGTTTCTACTGGGCGTCGGTACCGACAAAGTGCTCGGGCTACTGAACGATCAACAGCGTGCGCGCGCTCGGGCAAGGGAATTTGCAAACCTGCTGGTGGATCTGGGCCCCGCCTTCATCAAAGCGGGCCAGGCGTTGTCCACACGACCGGACATCATTCCTCCTGTTCTGCTGGAGGAACTCGCCCAGCTGCAGGATCAACTTCCAGGTTTCGATAGCGCCTTGGCCATGGCCTGCATCGAGGACGATCTCGGAGCGCCGGTGGATGACATCTATGAATCCCTTGAACGGGAGCCGATTTCCGCGGCATCACTCGGACAAGTGCATCGGGGAGTACTGAAAAACGGCCAACGGGTGGCCGTGAAGGTGCAGCGACCAGGCCTTCGCGAGCAGATCACTCTTGATCTCTACATCGTGCGCAATATCGCTGCCTGGTTGAACACCAACGTCGGTCTGATCCGCAGTGATCTCGTAGCCCTCATTGATGAGCTGGGGCGCCGAGTCTTCGAGGAGATGGACTACCTGAATGAGGCCAGTAACGCCGAACGATTCAGCGAACTGCATCGGCATAACCCACGCATCGCCGTTCCCCTGATCTTCAAGGAAGCCACCAGCCGCCGCGTGCTCACGATGGAATGGATTGATGGGGTGAAGCTCACCAATCTCGAAGCGGTACGCCAGCTGGGTATCGATCCCGATGACATGGTGGAGGTGGGCGTGAGCTGCAGCCTCCAGCAACTTCTGGAGCATGGCTTCTTCCATGCCGATCCCCACCCCGGCAACCTGCTTGCCCTTGAGGACGGCCGGCTCTGTTACCTCGATTTCGGGATGATGAGCGAAGTAACCAGGGAATCACGCACCGGACTGATCCAGGCCGTGGTGCACCTTGTGAACCGCAATTTCGGAAAGCTCTCGAAGGATTTCGTCAGCCTTGGATTCCTTGCAGAGGATGTGAACCTCGAACCGATCGTTCCTGCCTTTGAAACTGTGTTCAGCCAGGCTCTAGAAGCCGGTGTGAGCCGGATGGATTTCAAAGCAGTCACCGACGACCTCTCGGGGGTGATGTACAAATTCCCCTTCAGGGTTCCGCCCTATTACGCACTGATCATCCGTTCTCTGGTCACCCTCGAAGGCATCGCCCTCAGCGTGGATCCGGACTTCAAAATTCTCGGTGCCGCCTACCCTTATTTCGCGAGGCGACTGATGGAAGATCCCGATCCACAACTGCGATTGAGTCTTCGGGAGATGCTGTTCGATGGCGACATCTTCCGTTGGACCCGTCTTGAAAATCTGGTTGCCAGCGCCGCAAGCCAGGATCAACTCGATCTAGACACGCTTCTGGATCAGGTTCTCGACTTCCTTTTCTCACCCAATGGAGGGATGCTGCGCCGTCAGCTGGTGGATGCCATCGCTGATCGCCTCGATGCCTTGAGCTGGATGACCCTGCAACGCATCGGACGACGCCTGCCACGCCCGTTGCAACCGCCCTTGCTTCTGGAGGCAAGCGACAGCTTCGACCAGAGCACCTACCTCGATCTTGAGCCGATCAGGCAACTGATCGCCGTTCTGCAGCAACTGCCTGGTTTCAGTCCTGATCTCGTGTTCAGCCGTCTGCCCCGTCTGATCCGTGAACCGGATGCAAGACGAATGGGAGTGGAGCTGGCCCAGGGTTTAGCCGAACGAGGAGTTGTCCGTCTGGTGAAGGCAGCCGCTGGGGTCTCCCCCTAAATTCCAAACGCTGAGACTCCGCAATGCCCGCACATTCACGTCTGCGTCACTACGCACTGGCTACGGGCTCAGCCCTGGCTTTCACACTGCTGAACTGTTTTCAACCTCTGAACGCCGCGGAAGATATTGCTCTGGTGAGCGGTGCCTTCATCCGATCCATCAGCGTGGCCGATCTCGAATACCTGGCTGAAACCGGCAAAGCCCGCGGGTTGCTCTCCGATCTTCTGCGCCTGGGTCAGCAGAACCCAGAAAACGTCGCCAAATTGTTGAATCAGGAATTGGACGTTCCGCTGGTGCTCACCAGCCGTCTGATGTCCACCAAGATCGGCGATGTGATCCTCAGGCGCGTCGCCCAAATCATTTACCCACTGCGTGTTCCAGAGCCTTCGGTGAGTGTTCCAGCGTTGCGAGCCGGAGTGATCAACGGTCTGCAGATTGGAGACGGTGGCCTCAACATGATCAAGTTCTTGGAGGCCTATCCCGCGGACGTGATGGAGATCAATCTTCCTGCCCTCATGGCCGCCATCGAAAAGGCCGAATCGATTGCCGGGCTGGTGAAATTCTTTTCTGACTCCCCTCTGGATGGCCTGAAAGAGAGCGGTCAGTAAACCCGCTGGCGAGTATCGCCACATAGATTCCTCTGGACGAATGCCCTCCGCAGGTGTCAGTAATCAACGCCTTCCGCCGCCGTTTCTCCCCGGCACCAGTCCTCCAAGACTGGCCAGGGCTGATCGAAGCCTATCGGCCTTGGTTACCAGTCACGAAGTCGACCCCAGTGGTCACCCTTCGCGAAGGCGCCACTCCCCTCATCCCAGTGCCATCGGTTGCAGAACGCATAGGCCGCGATGTGAAGGTGTTCGTCAAATATGACGGCCTGAACCCCACGGGGTCCTTCAAGGACAGGGGCATGACCATGGCCATCAGCAAAGCGAAAGAAGCCCATTGCGAGGCCGTGATTTGTGCCAGCACTGGTAACACTTCAGCCGCTGCTGCTGCTTACGCACGCCGCGCCGGCATGCGGGCCTTCGTGCTGATCCCCGACGGATACGTGGCCCAAGGAAAGCTGGCTCAGGCCCTCGTGTACGGCGCAGAAGTTCTGGCCATCCGCGGAAATTTCGACCGAGCTCTGGACATCGTCCGCGAGGTGTCTGATCAGTTCCCGGTCACCCTGGTGAACTCCGTGAATCCCTACCGCCTGCAGGGACAGAAAACAGCGGCCTTTGAGGTGATCGATGCGCTGGGCGATGCACCTGACTGGCTTTGCATTCCCATGGGCAACGCAGGCAACATCACGGCCTATTGGATGGGCTTCCAGGAGTACAACCAGGCAGGGCGCAGCCGCAAGCTCCCCAGAATGATGGGCTTCCAAGCCAGTGGCTCCGCGCCTCTGGTGAACAACACCACGGTGACGGACCCGGACACGATCGCCACAGCCATCCGCATCGGTAACCCTGTGAATCGCGAGAAAGCGATTGCCGCGCGCAAAGCCAGCGATGGTGACTTCCTGGATGTCACCGATGCTGAGATCATTGAGGCTTACAAGCTGCTCGGCGGGCAGGAAGGGGTGTTCTGTGAGCCAGCGAGCGCTGCCTCAGTGGCAGGTCTGCTCAAAAGGAAAGAAGAGGTGCCATCGGGAGCCACGGTGGTGTGCGTGCTCACCGGCAATGGACTGAAAGATCCGGATTGCGCCATTAACAACAATGATGCGGCCTTCCACACCGACCTGGATCCCGATCTAAAGACTGTGGCCCGTGTGATGGGCTTCTGATCCCGATCCAGGGTCATTCACTCGTCAACTGGAGCCATTCCCCCTTATGACAGGGGGTTTTTTATGGGTTGAAGAGACCTCAGCCCCTCCAAATCAGCCGTAACCAGATGAAGAACTGCCTGGGGACATCCAGGCAGAACCTGCCAATCCATGGGGAGAAACATCCTCGAAGTCCACAATCCCAGCACCGGAGAGAATTCCTCAGCCTGTTGAAACAGTGGAGAACGACAAGAGTTCCTCACAGGTCGATCCTATTCCCCCATCCCTGTGCAAAGTGAAACCCAGTGTCCAAACCATGAATGAAGGGTTTTCCACGTTTTCCCCACCCCCTTCTACGGCTGTTCAGTAGTTCTTTTCTAAGAACCTTTTTAATCCAGTAGAACAGGATCGAGAGGCCTTTGCTCACAGCCATTGCACTTCCTGCCCGCCTGTGAAACCTTGGGAGATCTTCTTCTCCAGCTGCGGTTACCAACGCGATGAAACTGGTCTGTTCCCAGACGGAACTCAACACCGCACTTCAGCTGGTCAGTCGGGCCGTGGCGTCCCGTCCCACCCATCCGGTGCTTGCCAATGTGCTGCTCACCGCCGATGCCGGCACGGATCGGCTCAGCTTGACCGGGTTTGACCTCAGCCTAGGCATTCAGACGTCTCTCCCCGCATCCGTAGACACCAGCGGGGCGGTCACGCTTCCCGCCCGCCTCTTCGGGGAGATTGTTTCCCGTCTGTCCAGTGACTCCCCCATCACCTTGGCGACGGATGACACCAGCGAGCAGGTGGAACTGACCAGCCTGAGCGGCAGTTATCAGATGCGTGGCATGCCGGCTGATGATTTCCCCGATCTGCCTTTGGTGGAAAACGGCACAGCGATCAAACTTGATCCTGCTGCGTTGGTTCGAGCACTACGCAGCACCTTGTTTGCGAGCAGTTCCGACGAAGCCAAGCAGCTGCTCACGGGCGTGCATCTGCGCTTCGATCAAACCCGCCTGGAGGCAGCGTCCACGGACGGGCACCGTCTCGCTGTGCTGAGTGTCGACGATGCCCTAAAGGACGCCATCGCTGCTGACGATTCCGCCGAAGCTGATGAGAGCGCAGCCTTGGCTGTCACCCTCCCCGCCCGTTCCCTGCGTGAGGTGGAACGCTTAATGGCCGGCTGGAAAGGCAACGACCCTGTCAGTCTCTTTTTCGAGCGCGGCCAGGTGGTGGTTTTAGCGGCCGATCAGATGGTGACCAGCCGTACGCTTGAAGGCACTTATCCCAACTATCGACAACTGATTCCCGAGTCTTTCAGCCGCACCATCGGTCTGGATCGACGGGCATTCGTTGCCTCTTTAGAGCGCATTGCCGTTCTTGCAGATCAGCACAACAACGTCGTCAGGATCAGCAGTGATCCCTCCAAGGGGCTGATTCAGATCTCTGCCGATGCTCAAGATGTGGGCAGTGGATCTGAGTCTTTGCCTGCCCAGATCGAAGGTGACGAGGTGCAAATTGCCTTCAACGTGCGCTACGTCCTTGATGGCCTCAAGGCCATGGATGGTGATCGCATTGTCCTGTCCTGTAATGCACCGACCACCCCAGCCATCCTCTCTCCGGAGGATGATGGTTCCGGCCTCACCTACCTCGTGATGCCCGTGCAGATTCGCTCCTGAGCCTTGCCCCTGCCCGATCCGTTTCTTCTCAGCGATCTGCTTCGCCATCGCGTGCGTTGCGATCAGGGACTTGATCACGGACCTGGCGTGATGGCTTGGATGCACCCTCCAGTGCATCGTCTTCTGGGTTGGGTTAGCCGTCCCTCAGCTCTGCGCAGCAGTCGAGACGTCTGGAGGTTGGATCAATGCCGCGGCGTGGATGATCAACAGGTGTTTGTGAAAGGGCTCCCGGCGGAGACCGATCAGACGACTCTGGATCGCCTGCCCACGCTTTTGGATGCGGATCTCCTCGATCGGGATGGTCAGCGGATGGGGCAGGTTGCCGATCTCGCGTTTGTTCCCACGACCGGTGAGATTCTTTATTACCTCGTCGCCCGCAGCGATCCAAGGCTTCCTGGGAGCAGCCGTTGGCGTCTCAGCCCCGATCGCATCGTCGATCAGCAACCCGGACGGGTCTTCACGGCCCTTCAGGACCTGGATGATCTTCCTCAGGCTCGCGCCAGTGTCCGTCAGGATCTCGTGCGTCGGTCTCGTCACTGGCGTGAGCAGCTCCAGCAGTTGGGTGATCGCGCTGGAGAACGGCTCGAAGGCTGGCTGGAGGAACCGCCTTGGGATGAGCCGACACGGCGTGATGCCCGCAACGATGAATGGTCCGAGTCACGGTCAAGCCCTTCGGACTCACGCGAAGCCTGGGATGATGAGGACTGGTCTGATCCCGGTGAGCTTCGCAGGGATCAATCCCGTTCTGCGCACGACGAAGACCCCTGGATTTGAATGCGGATGGTCTGCAGGCCGTCGGCAACACTGGGGAGAGATGAACGGTTGGCTGTGACTCAGTCCCCTTCAGTAGAAGGTTCCTTTGATGTGGCCTCAGCACTGCGCCAGGAAGGGCTGACGCAGCAGGATTACGGCGAAATTCAGCGACGACTCGGGCGAGATCCCAACAGGGCGGAGTTGGGAATGTTCGGTGTGATGTGGTCCGAGCATTGCTGTTACCGCAATTCCAGGCCACTCCTGCGTGGTTTTCCCACGGAAGGACCGCGCATCCTGGTTGGCCCCGGCGAGAATGCTGGAGTGGTGGATCTGGGGGAGGGACACCGCCTGGCTTTCAAGATTGAAAGTCATAACCATCCTTCGGCGGTGGAGCCCTTTCAAGGTGCCGCAACAGGAGTTGGAGGCATCCTTCGGGACATTTTCACCATGGGAGCCCGACCGATCGCTTTGCTGAATGCCCTGCGTTTCGGTCCCCTCGATGAACCCATCACCCACGGATTGGTGGAAGGTGTTGTGGCGGGGATCTCCCATTACGGCAATTGCGTCGGAGTGCCGACCGTGGGTGGGGAAGTTGCGTTCGACCCTGCTTATCGCGGCAACCCCCTGGTGAATGCCATGGCTCTGGGCCTGATGGAAACGGAAGACATCGTGAAATCGGGGGCGTCCGGTGTTGGCAATCCTGTGGTGTATGTAGGCAGCACCACGGGCCGCGACGGGATGGGGGGTGCCAGCTTCGCCAGTGCCGAACTCAGCGCCGATTCCTTGGATGATCGCCCTGCGGTTCAGGTGGGCGATCCCTTTCTTGAAAAGGGACTGATTGAGGCTTGCCTCGAAGCCTTCCAGAGCGGGGATGTGGTGGCCGCCCAGGACATGGGGGCTGCGGGACTCACCTGCAGCTGCTCAGAGATGGCCGCCAAAGGGAATGTGGGGGTTGAGCTGGATCTCGACAGGGTTCCAGCCCGTGAACAGGGCATGACTGCGTACGAGTTCCTGCTGTCTGAATCGCAGGAGCGGATGCTGTTTGTGGTGAAGGCCGGTCGTGAGGAGGCGTTGATGCAGCGTTTCCGCCGCTGGGGCTTGCAGGCGGCCGTTGTGGGTCAGGTTCTCGCGGAGCCTGTTGTACGTGTGCTTCAGCATGGATCGGTGGCTGCTGAGGTTCCTGCCCGGGCTCTTGCGGAAGACACTCCCATCAATCAGCACACCTTGATCTCTGAGCCTCCAGAGGACATCCAAAAGCATTGGTGCTGGTCTGAGACTGATCTTCCGCAAGTTCCCAGCGATCACGACTGGGGAGCGGATCTGCTGGCTCTCCTTGATGACCCCACCATCGCCAGCAAACGCTGGGTCTATCGCCAATACGACCAGCAGGTGCTCGCTAATACCGTTGTGCCCGCTGGTGGAGCGGATGCTGCTGTGGTGCGGCTCAGACCTCAGCAAGGGGATGGAGCGCTTCGGGGGTCCAACCGAGGGGTAGCGGCCACGGTCGACTGTCCCAATCGTTGGGTGGCTCTGGACCCTGAACGTGGGGCGATGGCCGCCGTCGCGGAGGCTGCCCGCAATCTCAGTTGCGTTGGGGCTGTCCCGGTGGCTGTCACCGACAACCTCAATTTTCCGTCTCCAGAAACGTCAAAGGGCTACTGGCAATTGGCGATGGCCTGCCGAGGGCTGTCGGAGGGCTGTCGGGTGCTGGGCACCCCAGTGACCGGGGGGAATGTGTCGCTTTACAACGAGACCCGCGCCGACGATGGCAGCCTGCAACCGATACATCCCACGCCCGTTGTGGGCATGGTGGGACTGGTTGAGGATCTTCGCCTGGTGGGTGGTTTGGCCTGGCGTCAACCGGGCGATGCCGTTGTGCTTCTTGGGGTTTCCACTGATGAACGCCAGGACGACCGGGTCGGATTGGCCGGCAGCAGCTATCAGGGGGTGATCCATGGTCTGTTGACCGGCAGACCTCCGAAGGTTGACCTTGATCTGGAGCTGCGCGTTCAGGCTCTGGTTCGGCAGGCTCTGGCTCAAGGGCTGCTCGCGTCTGCCCACGACAGCAGTGATGGTGGACTGGCTGTTGCTTTGGCTGAATGTTCGATCGCTTCGGGCCTCGGTGTGGATGGGTCGTTGCCTGGTGATGGCGTGCGTCCGGAGCGGAGTCTTTTTGCTGAAGGAGGAGCCCGCATTCTCGTGTCCGTGCGGGCAGAGTGCCTGGACGCCTGGATGTCGCTGCTGGCCTCTGATGCCCATGTTGGTGTTCCGGTGACCACTCTCGGAGCCGTTGCGGATCACGGACGCTTCCGACTCTCCCTGGGATCAAACCCGGTGCTGGATCAGGCGGTGCAAACACTGACGGAGTGTTTTGAGCAGGCTCTCCCCCGTCGGCTGGGAACAGCGTGATGCAGAATTCTGAAGGAAATCCGAAGTCGAGGCGGAGCGTGCATCAGCTCGAGGCGGAGCGTCCCGATCGGATGGAGGAAGCCTGCGGTGTGTTCGCCGTTCAGGCTTCCGAGCAACCGGTGGCCAACCTGGCTTATTTCGGTCTGTATGCACTGCAGCATCGCGGCCAAGAATCCGCAGGCATCGCTGTGTTTAACCAGGGAAAGGTTCGTCTTCATAAAGACATGGGCCTGGTCAGTCAGGTGTTCGATCAAGACGTGCTTGCCCGGATGCCCGGTGATCTCGCCATTGGCCATAACCGTTATTCCACAACTGGCAGCAGCAGGGTCTGCAATGCCCAGCCGGTGGTTCTGATGACTCGCCTTGGTCCCTTCGCGCTGGCCCACAACGGCAATCTGGTCAATGCCGCTGAATTGCGGGAACGCATTGATGATGGAGAGGTTGAATTCACCTCCACCACTGATTCCGAGCTGATTGCCTTCGCCCTTCAGCAGGCTGTTGATCGTGGGCTCGACTGGAAGGCTGCGATCACGTCTGCGGTGTCGCTCTGCCAGGGGGCCTTCAGTCTGGTGATCGGCACTCCGGAAGCGCTTTATGGCCTGCGCGACGGCTACGGCATCCGACCGTTGGTGTTCGGTTCTCTTGGTGAGGATTCCAGTGGGCAGTGGGTTCTCAGCAGTGAAACCTGTGGGCTCGACATCATCGGGGCTTCCTTCGTTGACGATGTGCAGCCCGGTGAGCTCGTGACCTTCCTTCCCGGTGATCCAACCCCCCAGAGGGAGTGCTGGATTGAGCCCACCACGCGCATGTGCGTGTTCGAGATGATCTATTTCGCCAGGCCGGACAGTCGGTTTTTCGGAGAATCGTTGTACAGCTATCGCCAGCGTATCGGTCAGATTCTTGCCAGGGAATCGGCAGTGGAGGCTGATCTCGTGATCGGCGTGCCTGATTCAGGGATTCCTGCTGCGATCGGATACTCCCAGGCCACGGGACTGCCCTACGCCGATGGCCTGATCAAGAACCGTTACGTCGGTCGCACCTTCATCCAGCCCACCCAAGCGATGCGCGAAGCCGGCATCCGGGTGAAGCTCAATCCCCTCCCTGATGTGCTCAACGGAAAGCGCGTCGTGGTGATCGATGATTCGATTGTGCGTGGAACAACCAGTCGCAAGCTTGTTCAGGCTCTTCGCGATGCTGGAGCCAAGGAGGTGCACATGCGTATCAGCTCACCACCGTCACCCATCCCTGCTTTTACGGCATTGATACCGATACCCAGGATCAACTGATCGCTGCTCGCTACACCCTGGAGGAAATTGAAGCCCATCTCAAGGTTGATTCACTGGCTTATCTCAGTCAGGCAGGAATGTTGGAAGCGGCTGGAGCCGATGCCAAACACTTTTGCACCGCCTGTTTTGATGGTGATTACCCCGTGCCGATGGATGAATCCATCAGATCCAGCAAGCTGATGCTGGAACCTGCCGGTGTGGCTGCCAACCTGAGTTGAGATCAGTTCAGAAGTGGAACAATGCGTTCGAGTGTTTCTCCGGATTTGAGCGTTAGATCATTCGGTTCACGCGTGAGCAGACGGCCATGACGGCCTGAAGAGGTGACGATGCCGACCAGTCCGGAGCCGACGCAGGCAGCACAAAGTCGATCCTCCCCTTCGTTTCCATCCTGTTCGGGTTGCCAACCGATCACACCCAAATCCCCCCTTTGGCAAAGGCGCACAGTGTCGAGAGACAGCGGTTTGATCCTGCCGTGACGGCTGAACAGCAGCAGCGGGTCCTGTTGTTCGGGGTCTGTCGCGACGGCCGCGATCAATGTTTCTCCGGGTAGCAGGCGCATGGTGACTGGGCCTTGAGCCAGCTTTCCCATCGAGGGAAGATTGTTTTCCGTGACTGGGAGAGGCAAGACGCGACCGAGATCACTGATCAGAGACAGAGTCCCTCCTTCCCGGCAGATCACTGCGGTTTTGAGTTCAACGCCCTCCTTGAGCTTCACCACACTGGCTGCCCGTCCGGAGAGGTCCAGAAGTTCTTGCATCGGCAGCCGTTTGAAACGGCCGTCACTGCTCAGAAGTCCGAGCGATGAGACCGCTGCCTTGTTGCTGTCGGCATCGGCGTCGGGCAGCTGCAAGACCGATACAACAGGATCTCCCTGCAGGGCCGTTGGGAGAAATCGTTCCAGGCTTCCGGGTTGCTGCCCTGCGAATTCCCAGCGGATCACTGCAACTCGTCCGCTGGCTGTGACCGCCAGAAGTTTGGCGACCGGTTTGATCGGCAGGATGACCCTTGCTGGGGATGGCTCATCACCCAGTGCCGTTGGCTCATTGAGATGCAGCCGGCCCATCAGTTGAGGACTGATCACCTTTACCTGACCGTCGTCTTGAATCAGGATGCGCGAATCAGGTGGGAGGGCGTCGAGAGCCTGTCGGCGCTGCAGTTCTGCATTGGGGCGCTGGTTGGCAGCCCGTTCTGCCAGGAGATGATCACCCCCTTCCACCAGGCGTGTGCGGCGAGGAGTGGCAAAACGCTTCTTGAGTTGACGCAGTTCCTTGGTGAGCGCATCCAGCAACTGATCGCGGTTGTCCAGAAGTAGTTTCAGGCGCTGGCGTTGGGCCCGTAGCTCTTCCGCTTCCTGCCGGAGGCTCTCCCGCTCCAAACCGGTCAAGCGTCGCAGGGGCATGGCCAGGACTGCGTCGGCCTGACGTTCGCTGAGATCGAGATGCACCATCAGGCTGGCCCTCGCGGCAGCGGCATCCTGTGCCTCCTGAATCATGGCAATCACCCGCTGGAGGGATTGCAGTGCCGTGATCAGACCTTCCACCACCTCGAGACGGTCTTCCGCTTTGCGCAGGGCGTGGGTTGTGCGGCGGATCAGGGTCAGTTCCCGGTAGTCAAGGAACGTCTGCAGAAGCTGGCGCAGGGACAGCTGCTGGGGTTGACCATCCACCAGGGCCAGCATGATGGCCCCGAAATTGCTCTGTAGAGACGTCCGTCGTTGCAGATCTTTCAGAACCGCGTCTGGATCGGCATCTCGGCGAAGTTCCACCACGACGCGCATTCCTTCGCGATCGCTTTCATCTCGGATGTCGGCGATGCCGCCGATTTTGCCGTCATTGACCTGTTCGGCCAGCTTTTCGATCCATCCGGCTTTGCTGAGCTGGTAGGGCAGTTCGGTCACGATCACTGCATTGCGTTTATGACGCCCCTTGCCCAGTTGCACCTCTTCCACATGGGCCACACCGCGCATCGGAATACTTCCGCGCCCGCGCAGGTAGGTGTCCCGAACTCCGCTGCCCAGAAGGACTTCACCACCGGTGGGGAAATCGGGTCCTGGGATCAGCTTGAGCAGCTTGTCATTGCTCAGATCCGGTTCGCGCACTAGGGCAATCAGTCCATCCACCACCTCTCCGAGGTTGTGGGGCGGGATGCTGGTGGCCATGCCCACAGCGATACCTGAACATCCGTTGAGGAGAAGAAAAGGCAGCTGGGCAGGCAGAACAGTGGGTTCCTGCTGGGATCCATCGAAGTTGTTGGCGAAGTCGACGGTGTCATTGCCGATTTCATCCAGAAGGCCTTCATGGGCAATCGGAGCCAGACGGGTCTCCGTGTAGCGCATGGCTGCCGGTGGATCGTCGTCAACCGAGCCGAAATTGCCGTGACCGTCCAGCAGTGGATGACGGCTGGAAAAGGTTTGTACCAGACGAACAAGGGCGTCATAGACCGCTTGATCGCCGTGGGGATGGTATTTGCCCAGAACATCTCCAACCACCCGTGCACATTTGCGGTATGGCCGGTCAGGAGTGAGACCCAGTTCGTGCATCGCGTAGAGGATGCGGCGTTGAACCGGTTTGAGTCCATCGCGGACATCAGGCAGGGCCCTGCCCACGATCACGCTCATGGCGTACTCGAGGTAAGAGCGCTGCATCTCCTGATGCAGGGCAATCGGTTGAACGCGCTCCTCGGCCATCCGGTTTGGAATCAAGAAGGCAGAAGGGGCTCAGCCTACAGATCTTCTTTCGCTTGACCAGCCCAAATCATGCCGAAATTGCATCGAATCATTCTGCGGTTTTGGGATCGGCATTGGCTTCTGCCCGTTCAACGGCGCTTTTTAAAGCCCCCTCTGAGAGCAAAGTTTCTGTTGCTTGGCGCAGTTTCAGACCCCAGAGTTGGTTTTCCTGATGACCCGGAAGAACGTAATTGGGATCCTCTGCAAGGGCCTTGCGAGCCAGTTCGATGGATTCAGTGTCACCAGGTTTCTGCTTGTTGAGAGCCGCGGCCAGCGCCAGCATCGGCTCAGCGTTGCTTTTGATCTTGAGGACGGAACGCCAACGCTTGATCGCCTCGCTTGTGTTGCCCATTTCGAACAGCACAAGAGCCTGATTGTTGAGAGCTTCCCAAAAACTTGGCTTGATCGATGTGGCTTTTTCAAACGCACGCAAGGCCTGGCGCAGGTTGTCCTGCATCACTCGGGCATTCCCAAGATCGAAGTAGGCCCCTGCATTTTTGGGATCAAGACGCAAGCCTTCATCCAGCAAAGGAACAGCGTCATCAGGACGGTTGTCTCTGAGGGCCAGCGATGCTTCAGCGAACCAGAGCCCTGCCTTTCCTGGATTCAGAGATTTGGCCTTGGCTAGGGATCCCGCTGCATCGTTGAGTTGATCACTGCGGAGCTGCGCTTCCGCAAGCACAGACCACAAGCGTTCGTCGTTCGGTTGCAGTCGAACTGCCAGGGCCGCCAGACGGGAGGCTTCCTCAGGCTGACCAAGCCTCAGCAGCTGTGCGGCTGTACGGCCGATGCCAATGCCTGCACCTTCCAGTTCCTGGGTGCTGGGTGTGTACACGTAGGGAACCAAGGCCCTGGCAGGGGCCGTTGTCGTGGCACCAACCGATCCCAGCATCAGGGACATCACCAGGGACTTCTGCCAGAGCTTCCAGGAACGAGCCGGTCCCATTGTTGAACCATGAGTTCAACTCAGGTTAGGTCCGCCATCGAGGCGTGCGGCTTCAGCGTTGCGACGCCACATCCAGGGTTTGATGCGTTTCAGTGCTGACCCTTTCAGCCGTTCCGCCCAGTCCTGATCCGTCCAGCTCTGGATGATCTCCGGGGTCAGATCCAGCAGCCAGGGTCTTGGCTGCATGTCGGGATCATCACTGGAGGGCAGTACATCGGTCTGATTGAACGGGCAGACGTCCTGACAGATATCGCATCCGGCGACCCAGCCCCCCAAGGCGTTGGCGATCGGTGCCGGGAGCTTCCCATTGCGATTTTCAATCGTGTGATAAGCGATGCATCGCCTGGAGTCCACCACAAATGGTTCGGTGATCGCCTGCGTCGGGCAGGCGTCCATGCAGGCGCGGCAACGACCGCAACGGGACGCAGCCGGTTGATCAGCAACGAGGGGTTCACTGGTGAGCAGATGCCCGATCACCATCCACGACCCGCGCGTGGGGTGAATCACGTTGCTGTGCTTTCCGATCCAGCCCAGTCCAGCTTCTTCCGCCCAAGCCTTATCGAGCAGGGGCTCTGCATCCACGCACGCACGCCAGCGGCAGTTCGGTCTTTGATTCTGCAGCCAGCGACCCACCCTCCTCAGGCGCTGGTTCACCACCCGGTGATAATCGCGGCCCCAGCCGTAGCGAGCCACTGCCAGGCGGTTGTGGCGGCGTTCATGAGCAACGTGATAGTTGAGCCCAACGGCTAGCAAACTTCGGGCTCCTTCCAAGAGGGTGTCAGCGGACCTGCGTCTGGGCGCTGCCATCCAGCCCATGTCGGCTTGGTGTCCTGCATCTAGCCAACGTTGCAAAGCGTCCGTGCGCAAGCGCAGGCGGGGACTGCCGGGGAGCGTGGCGATGCCGACGGGTTCGAATCCTTCCGCTCTGGCCCGCTCCTTGAGGGACAGGCTCAGCTGCGCACCGTCGTCAGGGACGTTCACGAAAACTAACCGTAAAGTTGGACACCTTTTGACATCGTGACGTGTCCGCATCCCACCAGGAGTCCTCACCTCGGCTTGCGCCGCTTCTGCGCTGGCTTGGGCTCACCCTGGTTCTGCTTCTCGCTTTGCAGCTCGGTGTGGTGCTCAGCGCTGCGGATTGGAGCGATGAGGTTTATCAACAACTGTTGATCGAACGCTTGGTCAGTCAGGCACCGATGGGATTCATCGGTCTGTTACTCATGCTGATCTCTTCGCGTTTGGACCAGCCCCGATCAGCGCGGACGCCGATCCGGATTGTGGTCTGCGTGCTTGCGGCACTGCTCGCTCTGGCCATGATCGCTGTGATTCCACTTGGTATCAGTGGTAATCAGTCTCTCTCTGTTGAAGCCGATCAAAGCCTGAATCAAAAGCGTGGGCAATTAGAGATGGCGAGACAGCAGTCCGCCAATCCCGACAACGTGAAGATTCTCGGGGAGCAGCTCGCTCAGGCTGGGCAGCTTCCTGCTGATGCAACCGATGAGGACAAGTCCAAGGCGGCGCAGGAGTTCATCGACAAGCAGTTGTCACAGATGGATCAGCAGATTCAACAGGCCGAACGCCAGCGCAACCTGGCCGTGAATCAGCGCCGTTTTGGAGGCACCCTCAGTGCAGTTGTGCTCGCAGTGGCCTTGGCACTGCTTGCGATAACCGCTGTCCTCTGATCGCTGGTTAAGTTAGTGGAACACGTTGGCCGCAGGCCCCGGGCGTTCCTTGGTCCAGTCCAATCCAAGACCTGATCTGCCTCTTGGCGCCAGGCTTCAGCAGGATCTCAAGAATGACCTGATCGCAGGTCTGCTTGTGGTGATTCCTCTGGCCACCACGATTTGGCTTGCCACCATCGTCAGCCGCTTCGTTCTGGCCTTCCTCACGTCGATCCCTAAGCAGTTCAATCCGTTCATCACGCTCAATCCGCTTCTGCAGGATCTGATCAACTTGGCCCTTGGGCTCACAGTTCCTTTGCTGGGAATTCTGTTGATCGGTCTGATGGCCAGGAACATCGTGGGGCGTTGGTTGCTGGAGTTCGGTGAGGGAACGCTCCAGCGCATTCCGCTTGCAGGTTCGGTCTACAAAACCCTCAAACAACTTCTTGAAACCTTTCTGCGCGATAACTCACAACGCTTTCGCAGGGTCGTTCTTGTGGAATATCCCAGGGAGGGTCTTTACAGCGTTGGGTTTGTCACAGGAGAAGTTGGTCCCACGTTGCAATCGGAGCTTGAAGAACGTTTGCTGAGTGTGTTTATCCCCACAGCTCCCAATCCCACCACCGGTTGGTACACCCTCGTCCCTGAATCGTCGGTAAGAGATCTGAATCTTTCCGTTGAGGATGCTTTTAAAACGATCATTTCGGCTGGAATCGTGAACCCTGATGCCAGGGAGGCGCCAGCTGGCCGCAGCTTTTCGAGCCTGATCGCCCAGCTCAGAGCTTCTGTTGCACCGTCTTCGTCTTGAGTCGTTCGTTAAAGATCCATGCAAACCCGTTCCCTCTCCCGTGAGCTCGCCTTGCTTGTGCTCAGCCAGTGCGCCGAGCGGGACCGTTCCCTTTCTTTGGATTCTCTCGAGGCTCTTCTTCAGAAGGCCCTTGAGAGTTTGATGCAGCACTGGCGCGAGGTTCTCGATCGATGTGCTGCCGATCTGGAGAAGGCCCAGCAGTCGTTGTTAGACAGTGAGCTGCAGGAGGGTTCAAAGGCTGCAGTCATGCCGGTCCGTGATCATTTGCGTGAATCCTTATCCAATGCGGAGCAGGTGCTGAATGGTCTCTCGGCAAGCCTTGAGTTGCCCAGATTGTTGGCTCTGGCTGATCAGGAGATGGTGCAGAAGGAGGCGATGCGCAGGGTTCAACTGGTCCTCGATGCCCGTGCATCCCTTGATGACCAGCTGGATGGGGTAATGGAGGGTTGGCGTCTCAGCCGCCTTCCCCGCATCGATCGCGACATCCTCCGGCTTGCTGTTGTTGATCTGCAGACGATGAAGACGCCTGCGTCTGTCGCTTGCAGTGAAGCCGTTGAGCTTGCCAATCGTTACAGCGATGAGCAGGGTCGCCGCATGATCAATGGCGTGCTGCGCCGCCTGCAGAATGCCTCTTCCCAGGCAGTGTCCTGACCCTCATGGTCTACGACTGGTTCAACCGGCAGTCTGAGACTGCCCCAACTCAACCCCCGGCAGATTCCGACGCAACATCGCAGGAATCGCAGCAGGAAACGGCTGCCAATGCCGACGACGATCCTCTGGAGTGGGCACGGCAGGCTTACGCCCGCTTGAAAGCGCAGAAAGAGCAGGCCAAATCGATCGTTGCGGAACCGGTTCCTGAATCAAACCCCGCAGCTGAATCTGAATCCCAACCTGAATCCGCAGCAGAGCCAGAGCCAGCCGAGGTAGAGCCAGCACCCGTTGCTGGTTTGTCCCTGCTCGAGCAGGCCGCGGCCCAACGCCAAGAACGACAACAGCAACTCGAACAGGAGCCGGAGGTTGCCGCTCAACCGATTGCTGAGGCAACCGATAACGCCGATCGCGACGAGGAGCCAAGTCTCGGTGAGTTCGACGACACCTTCACTTGGTCTGCGGAGGTGCTGGCCGCCCAGGGCCGTCAGGCAGGGCAGGTCACCTTGGAGGAGATCGACTGGCTCGGTCGTTTGCGGCAAGGCCTGGAGAAAACTCGACAGGGTTTTGTTACCGGGCTTCTGGAGAATCTGGGTGATGACCCCCTCACCCCTGAGGTGCTCGATGATCTGGAGTCATTGCTGCTTCGCGCCGACGCCGGGGTGAAGGCCACCGACCAGGTGCTGGATGCGTTGCGCAAGCGCATGAACGAGCAGGTGGTGGATCCAAGCGAAGGCATTCGTTTTCTCAAGGAGCAGCTTCGAGATCTTTTAGATGCTCCGATCAAGTCCAGCGGCGTTGAACTTCTCGCACCTCAGCGTGGTCAGCTCAATGTTTGGCTGATGGTCGGTGTCAATGGCGTGGGGAAGACCACAACCCTCGGCAAGTTGGCCAATCTGGCGGTACGCAGCGGCTATTCCGCGATGATTGCTGCCGCCGACACGTTCCGGGCGGCGGCGGTTCAGCAGGTGCAGGTTTGGGGTGATCGCAGCGATGTTCCGGTGGTGGCCAACCCTTCGGCGAATGCGGATCCTGCAGCCGTGGTGTTTGATGCCATCGGGGCTGCCCGATCGAAAAGCACGGATCTGGTGCTGGTGGACACCGCCGGTCGCCTGCAGACCAAACACAACCTGATGGAAGAACTCAACAAGATTCGCAGGGTTGTGGATCGCTTGGCCCCTGACGCAATCGTGGAATCCCTGCTTGTGCTCGATGCCAGCCAAGGTCAGAACGGTCTCAAACAAGCCATGGCTTTTGCTCGCGCAGCCGGGCTGACCGGGGTGGTGATCACCAAACTTGATGGCACGGCTCGGGGGGGTGTTGCTCTGGCTGTTGCTTCGGAAGCCGGGCTTCCCATCCGTTTCATCGGTGCCGGGGAAGGAATCCGTGATCTGCGGCCTTTCAACAGTTTCGAATTCGTTGAAGCGCTGCTCGCCGGTCGCTGAGTGGTCACTTGCCCTTGGGCTGCAGTAGCCCTCAGTAAACCTTGCTACGTTGCAGGCCCTGCCATGGTGGTGCCGTGAGCAGCAAGCCACCACGGCGACATCCGGCCTCTCCTGCCCGTAGTGCTAGTCAGCAGCCCCTGACGGCTACGGCATCACTGCGTCAGCTTCTCGACAGCTTGGTTCGCGAACAACGCTCCAACCAGGAGCTGTTGGTGTCGCTCGGGTTTGCTCTGCGCAGTTTCACCAATCTCAACCGTTTTCTCGAACTCGTCCCCGTTGTGGCAGCCCGTCTTGTTGGCGTTGAAGGCGCACTTCTGGTGCCGTTTCAGGGGGATGGCCGCCTCTGGGCGGATCAGATTCAAATGCTCCCCGGCGTGCGTTCGGCGTCGCTACTCCAGACGTTGAGCCAGCACGAACCTGGCCGGTCTGCAGGCTTCGGCTCTGATGACGCTCTTGTGCTGGCGCTGGATCGGCTGGTTCAGGGTCAGTTGGGGTCTGCCGGGATGTTCGCCACCTCTGTGGTGGCGAGAGGCCGGCAGCGGGGTCGTCTTTACGTGTTTGAGCCCAAAGGGTCTCTGGTGTGGAGCGACGTGCATCGCCGGCAGGTGCAACTGGTTGCTGATCTCACCGGTGTCGCGATTGAAAATGACCAGATGCTGCAGGAAGCCAGGCGCCATGAGCGCGTGGATCGTCAGCTCAGCATCGGCGCGGAGATCCAGGCCCAGCTCCTGCCGGATCATTGCCCGGTGATTGAAGGGGTGGAGCTGGCGGCGCGCTGTCGGCCGGCATTTCAAGTGGGTGGCGATTACTACGACTTCATTCCAACGCGCCCGGAGTTGATCGGACGTCGCCGGGAACGGGGTCGCTGGGCCCTGGTGATGGGTGATGTGATGGGCAAGGGGGTACCCGCGGGGCTGCTGATGACCATGCTTCGCGGCATGTTGCGGGCCGAGGTGCTGAGTGGATTACCGCCGGATCGGATTCTTCACGATCTCAATCAGCTGGCTCTTGAGGATCTGTCCCAGTCCCATCGCTTCGTGACTCTCTTTTATTCGGATTTCGATCCGCGGACCCGTCGGTTGCGCTTTGCCAATGCCGCACACAATCCGCCTTTGATCTGGCGTGCTCAGCAACGCACGATCAGCCGTCTGGATGCGCCCGGATTGTTGATTGGCTTGCAGCCCGAGGCGGATTACGGCACAGGCTCCGTCGTTTTGGAACCAGGAGATGTGCTGCTGTATTACACAGATGGGGTGACCGAAGCTCCAGGCATCACCGGGGATCGTTTTGATGAAGCAAGGTTGATCCGCAGCCTGGAATCAGCCTGCCGTTCAGGTTCAGGCTCTCAGGGAATTCTCGATCAGTTGTTCGATCGCCTGGATCGTTTTGTGGGGGCCGATCGTCAGCTGGAAGATGATGCGTCGATGGTGGTGTTGAAGGTGCGCGAGGAGGTGATGCTCCCCTCGGTATCCCGTTCTCCGGCCTGACAAGCTGAGAGCATCTGTACTGAGGTGAGGTGATGGCTGGCGGAGTGACAGGAGGAGGCTCCGCAACCTGGAGTGATCGTTTCGAGCAGGGATTGCATCCGGTCATTGAGCGCTTCAATGCCTCGATTGGCTTTGATATCAATCTCCTGCAAGAGGATCTCGACGGATCAATCGCCCATGCCCGCATGTTGGCGCAGTGTGGCGTGATCAGTGAGGTTGAGGGGGATCAACTTTGCGGTGGATTGGAGCAGATTCGGTCTGAGGCGGCCGAGGGCCGCTTCCAACCTGGCCTGGAGGATGAGGATGTGCACTTTGCGGTGGAGCGCCGTCTGATTGCTCTGCTTGGACCTGTTGGCAAGAAACTGCACACCGGCCGCAGTCGCAATGATCAGGTGGGAACGGATCTGCGCCTCTGGCTGCGACGACGCATCGATGAGCTCATTCCTCAGGTGAAGACATTGCAAAAGGCCCTTTTACGTCAGGCCCTCAACCATCGTCAGACGTTGATCCCTGGTTACACCCATCTGCAGCGCGCGCAACCTGTTTGCTTGGCCCATCATCTGCTGGCCTACGTGGAGATGCTTGAGCGAGATCGGCAGCGTCTTGAGGATGCGCGCAAGCGAGTGAATGTTTCACCACTGGGTGCAGCTGCGCTGGCCGGCACTCCTGTGCCCATCGATCGGCGAAACACTGCCGCGGCTCTTGGTTTTGACAGCCTCTATGCCAATAGCCTTGATGCCGTGAGCGACAGGGATTTTGCAGTGGAATTCTCTGCTGCCATCTCCTTGGTGATGGTGCATCTCAGCCGCCTTGGGGAGGAGGTGATCTTCTGGGCTTCCGAGGAATGCGGCTTTGTTCGGCTCAGTGATCGCTGTGCGACTGGAAGCAGCCTGATGCCTCAGAAGAAAAATCCGGATGTGCCCGAATTGGTGAGGGGAAAGTGCGGACGGGTCTTTGGTCATCTCCAGGGCCTGCTGACGATGATCAAGGGCTTGCCTCTGGCTTACAACAAGGATTTCCAGGAAGACAAAGAGGCCCTTTTCGATGTGGTCTCCACAGGTTCCCAGTGCTTGGAAGCGATGACCATCCTTATGGACGAGGGCCTCAGCTTCCGGGAAGACCGTTTGGAAGCAGCAGTGGCTTCCGACTTCTCCAATGCCACTGACGTTGCTGATTACCTTGTGGCTCGCCAGGTTCCCTTCCGGGAGGCTTATCAGATCGTTGGCTCGGTAGTGAAGCAATGTCTGAGTGAGGGGCTGTTGCTGCGGGACCTCAGCCTGGATCGCTGGCAAAATTTTCACCCTGCGATTGAATCTGATCTCTTTGAGGCACTGGCTCCTCGCCAGGTTGTGGCGGCGCGAACCAGTGAAGGCGGAACGGGCTTCGATCGCGTGGAGGAACAGTTGTCAGTTTGGAGTGAGCGGTTGGAATTAACGAATGGATGAACATTTCGCGTGGACGGGTCTACGCTGAGCAAGCCGGAGGTGACGCGTTCCTTCACTGGACCTTGACCCGATGGCTTGTCTGATCCCAAGGGTCTCTTTCATTCAGGTTCATCAGGAACGTGAGCATTTTTGTAGGCAATTTGCCCTTCCGCGCTGAGCAGGAAGACGTCATTGAATTATTCGCTGCTTTCGGAGAGGTCACGAACTGTGCCCTCCCTCTTGAGCGCGACACCGGTCGCAAACGCGGTTTTGCCTTCGTGGAAATGGCTGATGAAGCGGCCGAAGCCGCTGCCATCGAAGCCCTCCAGGGTGCTGAGCTGATGGGGCGTCCTCTGCGAATCAACAAGGCAGAGCCTCGCGGGAGCGCACCTCGTCGTGGTGGTGGCGGCTACGGCGGTGGCGGTGCCGGCGGCTACGGCGGCGGCGGTGGCGGCGGCTACGGCGGCGGCGGTGGTGGCTACGGCGGCGGTGGTGGTGGCGGCTACGGCGGTGGCGGCTACGGCGGTGGCGGTGAGCGCCGCTCGGGCGCCCGCGGATGGGAAGATCGTAGTTATGGCGGCGGCAGTGGAGCTGCTGGTGGCGGTGGTTACAGCGATGGCGGCGGCGGAGATGACGGCCGCAGCCGTCGCCGGCGTGGGGGAGCTGCACCCAGTGAGGGCGGCGGAGATGACTACAGCGGTTACGGCGGCGCTGAAGGCTGACTCTTCCGCATTGTCTCGTTACAGCCCGGCATCGATCAGCTGCCGGGCTGATGACTCCAGCACTGTGAGATCGGCGCCGGCACGCTGAGCGTTCTGGCCCAAGTCACGGCGCCAATGACGGGCTCCAGGAACCCCTTCCACCAGTTGCACGAGATGACGGCCGATGTCCCAGAGACGGCCTCCGCGCTGGAGGTGTCGTTCGGCATGGGGGATTAGGCCGATCAGTACGTCGGATGCCCGTACGGTGCGACAAACATCTCCATAGATGAGCGCATCCACTGAAGCCCATCGCAGGGGGTGGGCATAGGCCGCACGGCCCACCATGGCACCGTCACAGTGCTGCAAGGCATCAAGGCACTGTTCCGGGGTGTCGAGGCCTCCGTTCAGTTCGATCGTGAGCTGCGGTCTGCGCTTTTTCAGGGCAATCACCCGGTCGTGTTGCAGGGGTGGGATCGTGCGGTTCTGTTTGGGGTCAAGACCCTCTAGCCACGCTTTGCGCGCATGCACACTGAAGCGAGAGGCACCGGCATCAGCCACCCGGTCCACGAAAGCAGTGAGCAGATCATCGCTGTCGAGATCATCGATCCCCACGCGGTGCTTCACCGTGATGGGCCGATCGCTCGCCGACACCATGGCTTCCACGCACTGCGCTACACGCTCTGGTTCCGCCATCAGACAAGCGCCGAAATTGCCGGCTTGCACCCTCGGGCTGGGGCAGCCCACATTCAGGTTGATCTCGTCGTAGCCCCAGTCCGCAGCCATTCGGGTGGCTTCGGCAAGCAGCTGGGGTTCGTCACCTCCCACCTGCAGCACGATCGGATGTTCTTCTGGATCGAAACCCAGCAGTCGTTCCCTGCGGTTGCTGTGGTGCAGCGCCTGGGCCACCACCATTTCGCTGTACAGCAGTGAATGGCGGCTGATCTGCCGCATTAACTGGCGGAAATGCCGGTCGGTGCAGTCCAGCATCGGGGCGACGCTGAAACGCCAGGGGGGTTCCCGATCGGCATCAGTGAGGGAAGCCATCCCCCCATGGTGCCTGGCCTTGGGGTTCAGTTTGCTTAGAACAGACCCATATCACCCGGAGATGACAGCGATGACTCCCACCGTTGAGCATTGGTTGCTGAGCAGACGGTCCCTGATGGTGGCGACGGCAGCGGGTTTGTTTGGGGTGTTCAGAGCTCCAGACCGGGTGTTGGCGGCCTCCAAGGCGTCTGATTCGGCCTGGGATCTGACGGATGCGGAATGGAAGAAGCGCCTCACACCAGAGGCCTATTCAGTGCTGCGCAAGGAGGGCACTGAACGTCCGTTCACGAGTGCATTGAACAACGAGAAACGAACGGGCACGTATCACTGCGCCGGGTGCGATCTGCCTTTGTTCTCCTCAAAGGCCAAGTTTGACAGTGGCACCGGCTGGCCCAGTTTCTTTGAGCCTTTGCCGGGTGCGATCGGCACGAAAGTAGATTTCAAACTGATCGTTCCGCGCACGGAATACCACTGCAGCCGCTGCGGCGGACACCAGGGCCATGTGTTCAATGACGGCCCCCGGCCGACCGGCAAGCGCTATTGCAACAACGGTGTTGCCCTGCGCTTCCAGCCTGCTTGATCTGATCGTTGTTGGTGGTGGTCCTGCCGGAACAATGGCAGCGATCACCGCCGCTGAGCAGGGCCTGGCTCAGGTGTTGGTGCTGGAAGGCACTCCGGAGCCTCTGCAGAAGGTGCGCATCAGTGGCGGCGGCCGCTGCAACGTGACCCATGCTTGCTGGGATCCACGCGAGTTGGCCAGCCACTATCCGCGCGGCAGCAGGCCCTTGCGCGGTCCGTTCAGTCGCTTCGCTTGCGGTGATGCCATCGCCTGGTTTGAAGAACGTGGTCTCACGCTGGTGGAGGAGCCCGACGGACGCCTGTTCCCCCAGGAGAACCGATCCGAGGCGGTGATCCGCTGCCTGCAGCAGGCAGCAGCAGCAGCCGGAGTGCAATGGCGGCTGCGGGCCATGGTGCAGCAGATCACACCCCATCCTCAGGGTGGCTTTTTGATTGAGGGCCGCGGCCTGGAGCAGCCCTTGCGGGCCCGCAGCGTGATGCTGGCCACCGGTGGTCACCCCAGTGGTCGCAAACTGGCTACTGGGCTTGGCCATCAGGTGGTGCCACCGGTGCCGTCGCTGTTCAGCCTCTCGCTGCAGGCCCGCGAGCTCACAGCTTGCAGCGGCATCGCCCTTGATGATGTGGGCTTGGATCTGAAGCTGGGTGATCAGCGTTTTCGCCAGACCGGTCGGGTGCTGATCACCCACCGGGGTTTGAGCGGTCCTGCCACTCTGCGTCTTTCGGCGTTTGCAGCCCGAGCACTGCATCAGAGCCATTACAAGGGGGATCTGAAGGTGGATTGGAGTGCTGGGCTGGGCCGCTCCGGAGTAGTCCAGCGGTTGCAGCAGTGGCGCCAGGAGCAGGCCCGGCGAACCGTGTCAGCCGCCAAGCCTTTGGATCACCTGCCGCGTCGGTTGTGGCAGGCCTTTCTGGCTCTGGCTGGAGTGGAGGCTGAGCGGCGCTGGGCGGATCTGCCGATGAAGGCCGAGCGACAGCTGGTGGAGATTCTCTGCGCGCAGCGGCTGGCCATCCAGGGACGTGGCCCTTTTGGAGAGGAGTTTGTAACGGCTGGCGGCGTGGATCTCGGTGAGGTGAACCTGGCCACAATGGAAAGCCGCCGCTGCCCTGGTTTGTATCTGGCAGGTGAATTGTTGGATGTGGATGGCGTGACCGGTGGCTTCAATTTCCAGGCCTGCTGGAGCGGCGGCTGGCTGGCTGGGATGGCGATTGCAGGTGTTAATCAAGCTGATTGCTAATCACTGAAGCAATCAAGTGCTTTCTTACTTCTGCTTATTGAATCTGATCAAACACGGTGAACATCGGCAGGTACATCGCCAGCAAAATTGAGCCCACTATTCCGCCCACCACCACGATCATGGCGGGTTCAAGCATTGAGGTGAGCGCCTTCACGGATGCCGAAACCTCGTCTTCGTAGAAGTCGGCTACTTTGCTCAGCATCTGATCCATCTCACCGGTTTCCTCGCCGATTGAGAGCATGCTCAGGGCCATATCCGGCAACACTTTCTGGCGAGTGAGCGCTGTGCTCAGCAGCACTCCCTCCTGAACAAGTGCGCGCGATTCAAGGATGGCGTCGGAGATGATCGAATTGCCGGCTGTTTCGCTGGAGATCTCCAGCGACATCAGAATCGGTACGCCAGCGCGGGTAAGCGAACTGAAGATTCGGCAGAATTGGGCGGTGGCGGTTTTCATGATCAAGTCGCCAAATAGTGGAACTTTCAACATCAGTCGATCAACCACTCGGCGGCCCTTGTGGGTGCTGTAGTAACGGCTGAACAGCCAGATGCCTACCAGAAGTGCACCGGCGAAAAGAATTGCGGCTGAGGAGCGCAGCAGTTTGCTCAGGTCCACCATCAGCTGTGTGAACAGCGGTAGTTCAGCCCCCAGGTCTTCGAAGATTCCCGCAAAGGTGGGAATCAGGAAGATGGTCATTCCCAGGAACACCAGAATCGCAATCACCAAAACGGCCACCGGGTAGCCAAGCGCTCCCTTGATCTGGTTCTGCAATCGGGCGTTGTCTTCCAGCAGCTTGGCCAGGCGCTTCAGCGACTCATCCAGCACGCCGCCAGCCTCACCGGCTTCCACCATGGCGACGGTGAGTTGATCAAACACCTTCGGCCACTGGCGCATGGCAGCTCCCATGGCTGTGCCCTGGTTCACTTCCAGTCCCACGGCGGTGAGCGCCTTCTTGAACATCGGCAGCTTCTGCTGGGTGGCCATCAGATCGAGGCTGCGCACGATCGGCACACCGGCATCCACCAGCGCAGCCAGTTTGCTGGCCCAGACCGCTTTGTCTTTCACACCTGGAGGCTTTTGGAACATCTCCCCAAGATCCACGGACAGGATCCCACCGCTGGCCTTGGTCTCTTGCGGGCGTTTTGCTGAAGTTTCGGCAGCCTTCAGTTCTGTTGCCTTAATGCCACGGCGGCGGAGTTGTTTGCGTGCCGTCTGAACATCCTTCGCCCGAATGATTACCGAGCGCGTCTGACCGGTGGCGGAGGTGTAGTTGGCGGTGAATTTGGCCATAGCGAACGGCAGCGCCTCAACCAGCCGCGAGCCGATCCAGTTCGGAGGGTTTGCTCGCCTTTGCCCGCGCCTCCTGAAGGGTGATGTCTCCTCGATTGATCAGATCTGCTAGCGCCTTCTCCAGGGTCTGCATGCCCAGTTCGCCACCGGTTTGAATCTGTGAATACAGCTGGGCGGTTTTTCCTTCGCGGATGAGATTGGCGATGGCCGGCGTGTTGATCATGATTTCCTGCGCCATCACCCGGCCGAATTGTCCAGGTGCCGGGTTGCGGCGGCGGCATAGGGTTTGAGAGAACACGGCTACCAGGCTCCCCGAGAGCTGCACGCGGATTTGGGTCTGCTGAGCGGGAGGGAACACATCCACCATGCGGTCCACGGTCTGGGCCGCTGAGCTGGTGTGCAACGTGCCGAACACCAGGTGCCCGGTTTCAGCAGCGCTGATCGCCAGCTGGATGGTTTCCAGATCGCGCATTTCTCCCACCAGGATGACGTCGGGGTCTTCCCTCAGGGCTGCTCGCAGTGCATTGGCGAAACTGCGGGTGTCTTCGTTGAGCTGGCGTTGATGCACCAGGCTCTGATCGCTCTTGTACACGAATTCGATCGGATCCTCGATTGTGAGGATGTGTTCCGCCCGGCTGTGGTTGATGTGATCCAGCAGGGCCGCCAGGGTGGTGGTTTTGCCTGACCCAGTCGGGCCGGTCACGAGCACTAATCCCCGGGGGCGTTTGCTCGTTTCCACCACAACGGGAGGAAGATTCAGCAGCTCGATGCTGGGGATTTTGCTACCGAGAGCGCGCAGACAGGCGGCATAGCTGCCTTTCTGGCGGTACACATTCACCCGGAAGCGGGCCACGCCTTTGAGTCCGTAGGCACAGTCGAGCTCCCAGGTCTGTTCGAGTGTTTTGCGCTGGCTGTTGTTAAGCATGGAGAAGATCAGCCGGTTGCAGCTTTCCTCCATCAGGGGATCGTCCCGCATGGGTCGTAGCTCACCGCTAAATCGTCCGTAGGGGGGTTGACCGCTGGCGATGTGAAGGTCGCTGCCGCCTGCCTCCACCAGCTCCTGCATCAGGTCCTCGATCATCAGTTCCATGATGTGGCCCTCATTGGCGTGGGGTAAGGCAGTACGGACATTCCAGCCAACCTTCCTGAAGTCCGCCACCACATCCGCTGCAGCTGAGCGTGCTCAGGGCTCGGGCCCGGCGTTCGGATTCGAGGCCTGCATCAGTGAGCACCATGCGGCCGACTTCCTCCAGGGTGGTGCGCCCTTCGCGAACCAGATCAAGGCTGTAGCCCAACAGTGTTTTCATCCCTGATTCCAGGGCCAGCTGGCGCACCATGTCGGTGGTGGCTCCCTTGGCCACCGCAGCAGCCATCACTTCATTCATGCGCAGCACCTCATAAACCCCCACCCGGCCCTTGTAGCCGCTCCCCTGACAGGTGGGACATGCGTCCGAATGCCCTTCTCGGTGGTTGGGTTTGAAGAACGTCACGCCCTCCTCATTGCTGGTCATCAAGCCGAACCGACCAAGTTCCTCGGCTTTCGGGTGGTAAGGAATGCGGCAGTCCGGGCAGACACGCCGCAGCAATCGCTGGGACACGATGCCGATCAGTGATGCGCTCACCATGAAGGGTTCAACGCCCATCTCATCCAGCCGGGCGATGGCACTGGGAGCGTCGTTGCAATGCAACGTGGTGAGCACGAGGTGACCTGTCAGTGCTGCTTCGATGGCCGTCTTGGCTGTTTCCAAGTCACGGGTCTCCCCCACGAGCAGCACATCCGGGTCCTGGCGCATGAAGGCCCGCAGCGCCTGGCTGAAATCGAAACCTTTCTCCCGGTTCACTTGGCATTGGGTTATGCCTGGGAGGGTGTATTCGATCGGATCCTCCACTGTGGAGATATTGATCCCGGGGTCGTTGCGTTCCGCCAGCAGGGAATAGAGCGTGGTGGATTTCCCCGATCCGGTGGGCCCGGTCACCAGGATCATTCCGAAGGGTTTGGAACCCAGGGATCGCACGGTGTCAAGCGTTGACTCACTCGTGATCAGCTTGTCGAGGCCCAGCTGAGTGGCGGAGCTATCCAGCAGGCGTAACACGATCTTTTCCCCAAATCGGCTGGGCAGGCAATTCACCCTGAAGTCCACGGTGCGGTGCTGGAATCTGCGCCGGATTCGCCCGTCCTGGGCCATGCGCCGTTCAGCAATATCTAAGTCCGCCATGATTTTGAAGCGGGAGGTCACTGCCGGTACCAAGCGGCTCGGCAGAGGTTCGATGCTGCTCTGCAGAACGCCGTCCTGGCGGAAGCGCAATTGCAGCCCAGCCTGCTGGGGCTCCACGTGAATATCGCTGGCTCCCAGCTGCAGCGCCTGCATCAGGATCCGGTCCACGAGATTGATCACCGGTGAACGATCGGCATCGTTCAGTCCGTCTTCCAGATCCACGATGGAGGAAGACTGCAGCGCGGCTTGATCGGGGTCGTCTTCCAGTACCCCGTCCACGGTGAATTCCGCGAGATAGGAGGTGGCCGTGTCGGCGATGCTCTCCGTGTTTTCGTCGTTGTCGTCTGGTGCCTGACCGGGTTCCGCCCTTGCTGGCTTGAGGAGGCTGCTAAGCGCCGCAGTCAGTTCGCCATGGCGAGTGGGATCCAGTCCCATCGCCGTGAGATCGTTCAGAAGATCCGGTTCGTCAGCGCTGCTGAGAGTCCCAGGGATCGCTCGCTTCAGCAGCAGTTCCAGTTCCAAACGTCGGCGAACGTCACTCACAGTTCATCCAATCGAAAAGGTGCGGGCTTCCGCCGCTTGTGGGAGGCGTACCTCACCCTTCAACATGTCTAGACGTGAATTCGCAACCGGTCAGCATGAGTGGCGACGTCTCCACCCCTGAGCAGGAACCCGCCCAGGCTGTCTCCGACGGTCAGAAGCCTGCTGTCAATCCCACCGATTCAGTGGAGGCCGCTGCGTCTCCTGATTCCGGCACCGTGCCTGAGGTACCGCAAAGCGGTGACAATGAAGCCCGACTGGAGCAACTTGAGCGGGAGCACAACAGCCTGCGGGATGAGCACGATGTGCTGAGAGGTCAGTACATGCGCATCGCCGCCGACTTTGACAACTTCCGCAAGCGCCAGAGCAGAGATCAGGACGAGCTCAAGATTCAGCTCACCTGCAGCACGCTGAGCGAGATTCTTCCCGTTGTCGACAACTTCGAGCGTGCCCGCCAGCAGCTTGATCCTCAGGGAGAGGAGGCACAGGCTCTGCACCGCAGCTACCAGGGTCTCTACAAACAGCTGGTCGATGTGCTCAAGCAGCTTGGCGTGGCTCCAATGCGTGTGGTCGGCCAGGAGTTCGATCCCACCTTGCACGAAGCGGTTCTTCGAGAACCCAGCGATGCCCATGCTGAGGATGTGGTGATTGAGGAGTTGCAGCGCGGCTACCACCTCAACGGAAAGGTGCTGCGCCACGCCATGGTCAAGGTTTCGATGGGCCCAGGCCCGCAGAATGCGCCTGCCGAGGCCGGAGCAACACCGGATGATTCTGCCGCTGACGAAGGCGGTTCAGGCGATGGCAACGGTTGATCCGATGATCAGACGCTTCCCCTTACTGTGACTTTCGGGATTACCAGCTGATGGCCGATTATTACGAGCTTCTCGGTGTCAGCAGGGATGCCGATGCTGACACTCTCAAGCGTGCCTACCGCCGTCTGGCTCGCCAATACCACCCGGATATCAACAAGGAGCCCGGAGCCGAAGACCGTTTCAAGGAGATCGGCCGCGCCTATGAGGTGCTCAGCGATCCTCAAACCCGGGGTCGTTACGACCAGTTCGGAGAGGCGGGACTCGGTGGTGCCGCCGGCATGCCCGACATGGGCGACATGGGTGGTTTCGCAGACCTTTTCGAAACCTTCTTCAGCGGCTTCGGTGGTGCGGCAGGCGGAGGGCGTCAGCAGCGTCGCCGCGGCCCCCAGCAGGGTGACGATCTCCGCTACGACCTCACGATCGATTTCGAGCAGGCGGTGTTCGGCCAGGAACGAGAGATTCGTGTTCCCCATCTCGAAACCTGCACCACCTGCGGTGGTAGTGGGGCCAAGAGCGGCAGTGGCCCAACCACCTGTTCCACCTGCGGAGGTGTCGGCCAGGTGCGCCGGGCCACCCGTACCCCCTTTGGAAGTTTCACCCAGGTGGCTGAATGCCCAACCTGCAACGGCAGCGGACAGGTGATCGCCGATCCCTGTAATGCCTGTGGAGGACAAGGTGTCGTGCAGGTACGCAAAAAACTGCGGATCAATATTCCTGCCGGAGTCGATACGGGAACGCGACTGCGCGTTGCCGGTGAGGGCAATGCTGGTCTCCGCGGTGGTCCCTCCGGGGATCTTTATGTGTTCCTCACCGTGAAGAACCATCCCACGCTCCGTCGCGACGGACTCACCGTGCTGTCGGAGGTGAAGGTGAGTTATCTGCAGGCGATCCTCGGCGACACCATCGAAGTGGAGACGGTGGATGGCCCCACCAGCCTGGAGATTCCCGCCGGTACCCAGCCCAATGCCGTGATCACCCTTGAGAACAAGGGCATTCCCAAGTTGGGCAACCCTGTGGCTCGGGGAAATCAGCGGGTCGCCGTTACGGTGAAACTTCCCACCAGGCTCAATAACGAGGAGCGTGGGCTGCTTGAGGAGCTTGCGGGTCATCACTCCGCGAGGGGGGAACAGCATCACCATCACAAGAGCGGACTGTTTGCGCGTCTCTTTGGTCAGCGCTGACCATGGAAGCCCGCCAGCCTGATCAGGTGCTGGATCTGTGCGGTACGCCCTGTCCGCTTAACTTCATCCGTTGCCGGCTTGCCCTGGAAACCCTTGCCTCAGGGCAGTGCCTGCAGGTGGATCTCGATCCCGGAGAGCCTGAAGAGATGGTGGTGCCAGGATTGCGCCGGGATGGCCATGCGGTCACGGTGGAACGCCTGGGGCCTGATCGGGTCCGCCTTTTGGTGATCTGCAGCGGTGAGTGAGGCTGCACCCCATCGCGGCATGGTGGTTGCGCTGCAGGCCAATTACCTGGAGGTGGAACTGGATGTCCCATCCCCCGGAACGCCGGCCCGTCTTCTCTGCACTCGCCGGACAAGGCTTCACCATCGCGGCGCTGCTGTGCATGTGGGGGATCGGGTCACGGTGGAGGCGATCGATCCCCTTCAGGCCCGAGCTGTCGTGTCTGATGTAGAACCACGCAGCAGTTTCCTGGTGCGGCCTCCTGTCGCCAATGCCTCCTGCGTGCTCGTTGCTCTGGCTGTGGAGCAGCCTGCCTTCGATGCCGATCAGGCCAGTCGCTTTCTGCTCACTGCGGAACAGACTGGTCTGCGGGTGCAGCTGGTGCTCACCAAGAGCGACCTCCTTGCGCCTGAGCATCAGCTGGCCTTGAAGCAGCGTCTGCATGGCTGGGGCTATTCGCCCGTGTTGGTGTCTGTGCAGACAGGCGCAGGTTTGAACACGTTGCGCGCCGTGCTCGCGTCCCAGGCCATCACCGTGCTTTGCGGTCCTTCAGGGGTGGGCAAAAGTTCGTTGCTCAATGCGTTGCTTCCAGGTCTTGCACTCAGGGTTGGCGCCGTGTCGGGAAGGCTGCAGAGGGGCCGGCATACGACGCGGCACGTGGAGTTGCATCCCTTCGCCCCAGGTGCCCGTGTGGCTGACACGCCCGGCTTCAACCGACCGGACCTGCCTGGGGATGCCCGCAATCTTGAAGTGCTGTTCCCGGAACTTCGGGACCAGCTCACCATCCATCCCTGTCGCTTCCGCGATTGTCTCCATCGCGATGAACCCGGCTGCGGGGTGAGTCGCGACTGGGAGCGCTATACCTTTTATCGCGGAGCGGTGGAGGAATTACTAGGGATCAGCCGCCCATCCCGGGGAGGTTGAGATCGAGGCCACCGGTGAGGTCTTGCATGCGTTCCTTCATGGTGGCGGTGGAGCGTTCATAGGCCGATTGGAGAGCAGCGAGAACGGCGGCTTCGGCGGTGTCCTGCCCCTCGCTCAGCAAACTCGGATCCAGCTTCACGCGCAGGGGTTGTTGATTGCCGGAGAGCCAGATGCTGGCCCGACCATCCTCACTGCTGCCCTCGATTTCCATGGCATCCAGCTCTTCCTGCAGTTTCTGGGCGTCTTGCTGAATCTGCTGGGCCTTGCGGAAGGCTTCGGTGAGCTGTCCGAAATTGGGAAGTCCGAAACCGGCCATGGAACTGCTGAAGGAACTGGAAGGCTAATCGGGCGTCTCGAAGCCCAGGCGTTTCACTTCTGGATGCAACGCAATGCCTTTGGCCTCCATCACTTCGCCTTGCACCAGGCTGATTAGGGCGCGGATGTCCTCCGCTGTGGCATCACCGGTGTTCACGATGAAATTGGCGTGCAGCTCAGACACTTGGGCACCACCGATGGCCCGTCCTTTGAGCCCCAGGGATTCGATCAGCCGCCCGGCTTTTTCCGGTTCGGGATTGCGGAAGACGCTGCCGCAGCTGGGCAGTTTGTAGGGCTGCGTGGAGGTGCGATGGTTGAGATTGCCGCTGGTGCGGCGCTGCAGTTCGGCCGAGTCGTGACCGGGTTCAAGCTGAAATTCGGCGGCTACCACCAGGTGCGGGTTGGTTTGGAGTGCACTGTGGCGGTAGCTGAACGCCAGGTCTTCCCGACTGAGGTTGGCGAGGGTGGGTTTTGGGTCGCTTAACCGGATCACATCCACACTGATCAGCTGTTCAGCCGTGCAGCCTCCCTGCGCCCCGGCATTCATCACGGCGGCACCCCCCACAGTGCCGGGGATCCCCACAGCCCATTCCAACCCTTGCAAGCCAGCTTTGGCAGCACGCCTGGCCAGGGTGGGCAGCGGCTCTCCAGCGGCGGCACGGATGCGGCCCGTTTCTGCATTCAACGCACTGCCCTGCAACCGTCTTAGGCAGAGGGTGAGTCCGGGCAAGCCGCCGTCGGCGATGAGCAGATTCGAGCCGGCTCCGATGATGTGAACGGGCAGACCTTCCTCCCTCGCCCACTGCAGGAGCTCTGGGATCTGCTCGGTGCTGATGGGTTCAGCCAGCCATTGCGCCGGACCTCCGACGCGCCAGGTGGTGAACTCCGCTAGCGGCACCTCCTGTTGCAGGACACCGCAATCCTGCAGAGCCGTCAGGCCGCCAGTGCCGGTGGACATGACGCCTGACCCTCTGTTGAAGACTGCGACAACCGCGACCAAAGGCTGTTTACATCACCAGCGCCCATGGCCAGCACCAGATCATCGGGGAGGCTGTGCTCCTTCACGAGGGTGACGAGTTCATCCATCGTTGACGCCACCAGAACGGATTGCTGCGTTGACAGTTCCTGCATGACGCTGGCCAGCGCTTCACTGTTTACCCCTGGTATTTCAGCTTCACCAGCGGAGAAGATCGGAGCCAGCAGTACTAGTTCAGCGGAGAGCAGTGCCTCGGCGAATTGGTGTTGGAATTCCTGGGTGCGGCTGTAGCGATGGGGTTGGAACACAGCCACCAACCGCTGGGGTGATCGAGGCAGAGGGCTGCGACCGCTGGACACCATCAGATTGGCCATGTCCAGCGTTGCTGCCACTTCACTCGGGTGATGGGCGTAGTCGTCAACGATCTGCCGGCCCTGCCAGTCGCCTCGGTAATCGAACCGGCGTCCTGGGGTTTTCAGCTCTGATAGATGGCTGACTAAGCGTTCGAGGGGCACACCCTCCATGCGGCAGGCGGCGAGGGCTCCGATGGTGTTGCTCAGGTTGTGCAGGCCGGGCATGGGCAGGGTGATCTGCCCCACGAAGGTCCCCTGTTCATAGAGGTCGGCGATGGTGCGATCTCCTTCCAGAGCCACTGGCAAGCCTGCAAAATCCACGTTGTCACTGCGCTGGATCGACCACCAGGCATCGGCTTGGAAGTGCTCGCTGAGGATGGGATCGTCTTGATTGGCCAGCAGGCGTTTGCAACCATTTCCGAAGCGCTGAAGGGTTTCGATCAGGTCGTCAAGGTCGCGGTAATGGTCGGTGTGATCCAGTTCGAGATTGGTGATCACACCCAAGGAGGCTCTGAATTTCACGAGCGAGCCGTCGGATTCGTCGGCTTCAGCCACGAGGAGGCGTCCTTGGCCGGCATGGCCGTTACTTCCGTAACAGGGAACGATGCCTCCGATTACAGCCGTTGGATCTTCGCCAGCACCATGAAGAAGTGTTGTCACCACCGTGCTGGTGGTGGTTTTGCCATGACTGCCAGCGATGGCGATCGACGGCTGCTGGTCGATCAGGGCTGCAAGAAGATCCGAGCGATGCCACACCTCGAGCTGTTGATGTCTGGCGGCAACCAATTCCGGATTGTGTTCGGGAATGGCGCTGCTGATCACCACGATTGGTGATGAGCGGTTCAGATGATCCAAGGTCTGGAAGTTGGTGGCCTCCTGTGACTCAAAAGCCACCATTCCTGCCCTTTTGAGATTCTCCATCGCCGGCGTCAGGCGCCGATCCGAGCCGCTGACGCGATGACCGCGGCTGAGCAGAATCCGCGCCAAGGCAGACATGCCAATGCCGCCGGCACCGATGAAATGCACAGGCGCGTGAATGTCAAGCGTGCAGACCAATGACCATCACCGTGGATGCGCACGATAAATCAGCTTTCCAAGCTGACCAGTGGTTCAGGAATTTTGTAGCTCTGGTCTTTCCGTGACCCCAAAACCCCCGTTAGCAGAGTAAATCCTGAAGATTTCTGTATGATCGGCGGCCAAACACCTATAGCGGACGATCCGCTTTTGTTATGACCCTGCGCGTTGCGATCAATGGATTCGGCCGGATTGGTCGCAATGTGATGCGGGGTTGGCTCAGCCGCGGCGCTGACACTGGTCTCGAGATCGTTGGGATGAACTCCACATCCGATCCCAAAACCAGTGCCCACCTCCTCACCTACGACTCGATCCTTGGTCACATCGACCGCAGCGTTCAGATCGAGACGACTGACGAAACGATGATCGTCAATGGCAAGGAGATCAAATTCTTCGCCGATCGCAATCCCCTCAACTGCCCCTGGAAGGATTGGGGTGTGGACCTTGTGATCGAGTCCACCGGTGTCTTCAACACCGATGAGAAAGCGAGCATGCACCTTGAGGCCGGTGCCAGCAAGGTGATCCTGACGGCGCCTGGCAAAGGTGACGGTGTGGGCACCTTCGTGGTGGGCGTGAATGACGATCAGTACCGTCACGAAGACTGGAAAATCCTCTCTAACGCCAGCTGCACCACCAACTGCCTGGCTCCGATCGTCAAGGTTCTCGATCAGAGCTTTGGTTTGGACTGGGGTCTGATGACCACCATCCACAGCTACACCGGTGACCAGCGCATCCTCGACAACAGCCATAGGGATCTACGCCGTGCTCGTGCCGCTGCGCTCAATATGGTTCCCACCACCACTGGTGCTGCCAAGGCTGTGGCTCTGGTCTACCCCGAGGTGAAGGGCAAGCTCACCGGTTTCGCCATGCGTGTCCCCACGCCGAATGTGTCCGCTGTTGACCTCACCTTCGGACCCTCCCGCGCCACCAACGTTGAGGAAGTGAAGGCTGTGATCAAGGCCGCTTCCGAGAATGGAATGAAGGGCATCATCAAGTACAGCGACCTGCCCCTGGTCTCGACCGATTACGCCGGCACCAACGAATCCACCATCTTTGATGCCGACCTCACCTACGCCATGGGTGACAAGGCGGTGAAGATCCTTGCTTGGTATGACAACGAGTGGGGCTACAGCCAGCGCGTGGTGGATCTTGCCGAAGTGGTGGCCCGCAACTGGAAGTGATCCAGTAGAGCTCACTGATCTGAGCGTTCTCATCCCCCCTGCAAAGGGGGGATTTTTGTTGGTCAGGACGCTCTGTAATGGGCGAAACCCTCAGAGACCACGGGTGCGTTGTCGTCGCTCCAGACGATCGTTTCGGCTTGATCCGTGATGACTCCCACCTCCCGGCTGGACGGTTGCAGGTCAATCCAGGCTTTGGCCCATCCTGGGGGCAGCGTGACCACCAGTTCGAAGTCTTCACCACCGCTCAGGCACCAGCGTTGCCAGTGCGGACCATCCGGCCATCCGCATGCTTGAGGCAACTTTGTTTTGTCCAAAACAGCGCCGCAGCCACTGCTTCGGCAGAGACAGTCGATGGCTTGAAGTAGACCGTCGCTGCTGTCGGTCCCACCGGCTCTCCAGGGAAGCTCCTCTGGCTTGCAGGTCACAAGCATTTTGAGTGCATCAAGCTTCGGCTGTGGACGCTGATGCTGTCGAATCGCTTGTTCTTTGAGTGCACTTGGCAGGGTGACACCCAGCAACGAGGGATCCTCGAGAAGCAGAGCCAATCCCAGTCGGCTCAGTCCATGAGCTCCGCTCACCACGATCCAGTCTCCAGGCCTTGCCTGGGAACGATGCAGCCGCAAGGGCCCGAGTGTCCCGATCGCAGTGATCGAAATCATCCTGACGGGTCCCTGGGAGCAGTCGCCTCCCAATAGCACGCCCCCACTCACCTCAAGCAGGGAGTCGATGCCGCGGTAGACCCCTTCCACCCAGCTCCAGGGGGTGTGTCCCGGCGCCACAAGCCCCACAGTGATCCCCAGGATCTGATCCACCCCGCTGGCGGCAAGGTCGGAGAGGTTGGCAGCCACCGCACGCCAGCCCACATCGGCTGATGCGGTGGTGGCATCACTGAAGTGGATGCTCTCCACCAGTACGTCGGTATTAATTAGCAGATCCGCTGATGGCTGTTGCAATTGCGCGGTGTCGTCATCCAGCTGACCCGGCGGAGCGAAGCGCGCAAGGCGCCTCAGGAGCTCCGCTTCTCCCAAGTCAGCCAGTGTCTGCGTCACGGCAGGTCAGGCGTGGGGCTGCAGCCGATCGGCTCCATCCACCACTTCAATACGGTTGATCTGATCGTCCACGCTGAGTTCCTCGAGAACATCGAAGCCATCCACCACGTATCCGAACGCGGCATTGCGTCCATCCACCAGATTCAGACCGGCAGGGGTGAGCTCCGCTTCGTAAAGAAACAGGAAGAATTGGGATGAGCCATCATCGAGCGCCTGATCGGAATGGGCCCAGCCGAGGGTGCCGAGGGTGGAGAAGGGCAGAACGGGCGTGGCCTTGTACAGGCCCACATCTTCAAAGGTCTCGTTGTAGAAGGTGTCCGGCTCGCCTGGAACACGAATTTCCAGCGGCACATGCCGTTCCTGCTTGCTGGTTGGATCCACATAACCGATTGCAGGACCTTCAGGATCGCCGCTTTGCAGGATGTAGAAGTCCTCGGCCCTGGTGAAGGGAAGGCCGTCGTAGAAGCCCTTGAGGCTCAGATCAATGAAGGCGCCGGCCGTCAGGGGTGCGTTGTATCCATCCACCACGGCTGTGAGATCGCCCTGTGTGGTGCTGATCACCACGGTGGCCCGCCCATTGAGGCGGGGCAGGTCATCGAACTCCGCGGGAATGGCAGGGATCCGGTCATCAATCAGCAGGTATTCGAGATCGCCAATTGTGGTCAGCGTCTGCCGGCGGGTCTGGATGAATCCTGATTTATCGGCGGCATCCACCCGTTCCTGCAGTTGCACCAAGTCGTCTTTGACCGTGTCGAGCAGCTGTTCGGCCTGCTGACGCTCGGCATTGGGCACGGCGTTGAGAATGGTGTTGCGGCGCGTGTTCAGCAACGCTTCGCTGCGGCTGATGCTGCGTCCGAGGGCACTCCAGCGCTTGGCCCGCAAATCGTCACTGGTGCCTTCCAGTCGGTGCTGCAGTTCACGCAGATCCTCTTGGTCCATCGGCAGGGAATCCCGCAGGATCGCAGCGGGATCCTTCACGGCATTTCCCTGAGGCAGTCCGGCCCAGACGGGTTCGGCCCAGACCAAGCCGACCACCATCAGAAGGCCGAGCAAGCCAGTGCTCAAACGCTGAAAAGCCAACCGAATCGCCAAGGAGAACCCCAGGTGCTGAAAGGACTTTGGCACAGCCGTATGATCCCCTGAACCGTTCAGCGGGAATGATTTCCAGCAACGACTTTCGCACTGGCACCACCATCGAGCTGGACGGTGCCGTCTGGCGTGTGGTCGAGTTCCTGCACGTCAAGCCCGGCAAGGGTTCCGCCTTTGTCCGCACCAAGCTCAAGGCGGTGCAGAGCGGCAACGTGGTGGAGAAAACCTTCCGCGCTGGCGAGATGCTGCCTCAGGCCATTCTTGAGAAAGCCACGCTTCAGCACACCTATATGGAAGGTGAGGACTATGTCTTCATGGATATGGGCACCTACGAAGAAACCCGCCTGTCTGCGAAGCAGATCGGAGAGAGCCGCAAATATCTCAAGGAAGGGATGGAGGTGAATGTCGTCTCCTGGAATGACAAGCCCCTGGAAGTTGAGCTGCCCAATTCGGTTGTGCTCGAGATCAAGGAGACGGATCCTGGTGTGAAAGGCGACACCGCGACTGGTGGCACCAAGCCGGCCATTCTCGAGACCGGTGCCCAAGTGATGGTGCCTCTCTTTCTCTCTATTGGTGAGAAGATCAAGGTCGACACCCGCAACGACACCTACCTGGGTCGGGAGAACAGCTGACCATGCATCTCGACCACGATCAGTTGAATCAGCTTCTCGACAAGCTGGCGGAGAGCGACATTCAGGAATTCCGGCTCGAGGGGGATGATTTCCGCCTAGAGGTTTGCCGGAATCTTCCTGTTCCGGCTGCGTCCACCCAGATGGTGCCTGTCGCAGCTGCTCCTGTGCCAGCGATGGAGATCAAGACTCAGAGCGAGTCATCGTCCGCAGCCCCTCCAGCAGCTGCAGGAACTCGCTCGGATCTCGTGGATGTCACCGCACCGATGGTGGGCACCTTCTATCGGGCTCCTGCACCTGGAGAACCTTCCTTTGTGGAGATCGGCAACCGCATCTCTGCTGGTCAGACGATCTGCATCCTCGAAGCCATGAAGCTGATGAACGAGCTGGAGGCTGAGCTGAGTGGTGAAGTGGTGGAAATCCTTGTGGATAACGGCACACCGGTGGAATTTGGTCAGGTGTTGATGCGCGTTAAGCCTGGCTAAGCGTCCAGGCCGCTGCGATGGCGGAGAGCATGCTGTCGCAGCGTGCGATTCCTTGTCCGGCGATATCAAATCCGGTTCCATGATCGGGCGATGTCCGCAGAAACGAAAGGCCGAGTGTGGTGTTGACTGCCTGGTCGAAGGCGAGCAATTTCACGGGAATCAGTCCCTGATCGTGATACAGGGCCAAAATCCCGTCAGGCCCGGGACTGTTGTTTCTGCTCCATGCCTGCGCTGCGCTGAGCCAGCAGGTATCTGGAGGTAGAGGTCCTCTGAGCCGGATCGTGGGGTTGGCCTCAGCCCAGCGATGCAGCAGAGGCGTGAGCCATTGCTCTTCCTCTGTGCCGAGCTGACCTTGTTCGCCGGCGTGGGGATTGAGACCGGCCACCAGAAGCTCCGGTGAGGGGTTGAAGCGCTGGCAGAACCTGGCCAGGGTCTTCAATTTGGTGGTCACCAGAGCCGGTGTGAGGGCTTGAGATACCTGTTGCAGAGGGATATGTGTGGTGGCCAGAAGGGTGTTCAGTCGCCATCCGGTGCTGGGCGATACGGCGGTGAACAGCATCGATGCGGAGTCTGCTCCGTCGAGTTCGGCCAATCGCTCGGTCTGCCCGGGATAGGGATGACCTGCTGCATGCCAGGTGTGCTTCGCGATTGGCGCTGTGACCAGGGCCCGCCCGTGCCCTCCTTGGACGAGCTCCACAGCTCGACTCAGCCAGCGGAAACTGGCTTCCCCACTTGTGACCCCTGCATCGCCTGGATCCAGCGGGCCGCCCGGGATGGGAAGGTCTTCAATCTCAAGGTCATCAGGATCCACCAGGGGAAAGTTCTTCAGATTGTGCAGGAGCTGATGCGTGCGTTTAAGGCTGGCTCTGCAGCCCACTAGCAACGGTTTCATGTCACGCGGACAGCGGGGATCTGCAAGGGCTTTGATTGTGACTTCCATGCCGATACCGGCGGGATCCCCTAAAGCGATGACCAGACGCTGATTAGCGTCGGTGAGTTGATGGAGTGGGATCATGCTGCGCTGGCTGTTGATCGGGTTGCTGCTCTACGGCCTGGGGACTGCTTTGAAGCAGGGATGGCTGGAGGTTCAGTGGAGCCAATTTCTTTATGACGCCGGTCTCACGTTCATCGATCCCGACCAGCCTCTGCAACTGCATGAACTGCCCATGTTCAAGCCGGAGAGGACGGAGTCCTCGACTCCGTGAGGGTCTCGATCTCAAGGCATTGCGCCAGCCCGCTGCGGTAGGTCGGATAAATCAGCTCATAGCCGAGATCCTGGCGGAGGCGCTGGTTGCTGACCCTTCGGTTGTCCGCCCAGAACGACCTGGCCATGGCGCTCATGCTGGCCTCCGCCTCGGTGAATGGTTTTGGTTGCGGAAGCTCGCAGTTCAGCAGGGATGCGGCATAGCGGTGCACTGAAACACTCGCGGCTGGTTCGTCATCGCAGACGTTCACGATCTCTGGGTGCTGACCCTGAGCGGATCGATGCATGAGATGGAGGCAGGCCGCGGCTACGTCATCCACATGAATGCGACAGAACATCTGTCCAGGCTTGTCCACCGGCTGCAACGTTCCTGCTTTCACCGCAGCGAGAGCGGAGCGGCCAGGTCCATAGATTCCCGGTAAGCGCAGGATCTGTAGGGGAAGTCCTCTGGCCTGCCACTCCTGCTCGCACGCCAGCCGACGCCGGCTTCGGTCTTGGGTGGGTTCTGGAGGGTCGTCTTCACAGACCCAGGCACCGTCGGTGTTGCCGTACACCCCTGTAGTCGAGAGATAGCCGACCCAGCGCAGCGGCCACTGCTGGATCTGATCGCCGAGCGTTTTCAGGACCGGATCGTTGCCATCGCGATCGGGTGGGATGGTGTTGAGCAGATGGGTGATGCCTTCAAGTTGGCGACGATCGGGCGCCTGACCCGTAGCCGTGTCGAAGGCGAGGTGTTCGCTGTCCGGCGAGGGTTTACGCCGGGTGCTGATGACAGGGATCTGCAGGGCAGAAGCCAGAGAAGCGAGGCGGCTGCCGCTGAAACCGGCGCCGAGGATGCAGAGTTTGGAACCCGCAGGCAGGGGTTGACAGCGGTTGACAAACGAATCATGCATGAGTACAAACGTATTATTCGCCATTCGGTCGTGACCGGTTCCTGTCTTTCTTTGGTGTCATCCCAAGGCTCCATGCTGCCTCGTCGTGAGCCGGTCAGCAGGGCTCGTGCGGCAGATCGACAAGAGACAGGCCTGCTCCGAGGTGTCATAGCCGTGGCTGCTGCTGCTCTGGTCAGTAGCGCCTTTCTGCTGGCTCCAGAGCACCCAGAGGAGCAGGCTTCCATCTGCCGACAGCACCATTCAGCTGATGCTTGCCGGGTCTGGTGATCAGGCCATCTGGAAGGCCCAGTCGCTGTCGTCCTGATTGGTCATGAGCGTGTCGGCGTCCATGGGCTCGGTCATCGCTTCTTGAAGCTCAGGTTGTGCCCATTGCAGCAGCCGCAGTGCCAAGCGGAGGTCGCCATCCATCCAAGCTCGGATCGCCATGGCTCGTCGCGGATCATAAAAACGCTGACGCCGATACCAATCGAATACATCAGCATCTGACTTGTGACCATTACAGGACAAGCAAGCAGGTACGCAATTTTCAGTAATGCTCAACCCTCCGCGACTTCTCGGTAAAACATGATCAATTGATTCTGAGGGTTTGCCGCAATAGATGCAACTTTTGCCGGTGTAAGTGTGGAGTGATTGACGCCACCTTCGGACACGCAATTTAGGACAGAGATCTTCGAGAAAAACCGCATCTCTGTTATGCATCCGAATCGTTCGGTTGATCGAAGTTTGCCGTGACCGACACCGTCGTCAATGTGTTCAAGACTGCATTTTCGCGATTTCGTTCTGTAGATTTAGGTTGGGGCGTCGGCCCCCTTGTGTCTCTCGCTGAGAGACATAGGATGATGTTTGCTGATTTGGATCCACGGCAGGATCTCCTCCTGGTTGCAGTCTCGGACTGACCCCATCGGGTCTTGTGCATGCAACGTATCCCTTTGATGCGGTCACTCATGCGCAAATGGGTCGCATTCGTCCTCGGGGGCTCTGGCGTGGCTCATCCCTGGGTTGGGAGTTTCCGCTTGCGGCTGCAGAGACTCTGCTGGAGCGTTTTGGAGACCGCTTTCGTGTGGATGATGAGCTCTTGCGCTGGCTGCATTGGCATCGGCATCCCCTACCGCCGTTGCCTAATCACCGCGAGTTGATTGCGCAGGCTGATCTGAATCAATCGCTAGCTGACGGTCGCAGGCCTCTTCCCCATCAGCGATCTGGTGCCCGTTGGCTCCTCGCACGCCGTGGAGCTCTTCTGGCCGATGAAATGGGACTGGGTAAAACGCTGACGGCCCTGTTGGCAGCGCGAGCCCTTCTGCGCGTGGTGCCTCTTCGCCTGCTTGTCGTTGCGCCGGTGGGATTGCATCCCCACTGGCAACGGGAAGCGTCGGCCGTTGATCTCGAGGTTTGCCTGCACAGCTGGGCACGTCTGCCGAGTGAGCTTCCTGAAGCCGGAACGTTGATGATCGTTGATGAAGCGCACTACGCCCAGACGATGCAGGCGCAGCGCACCCAGGCTCTGTTGCGGTTGGCTCGCCATCCGCGGTTGCGAGCGATTTGGATGCTCACGGGAACTCCGGTTCGCAACGGCAGACCAATTCAGCTTTATCCACTGTTGGCTGCGATTGACCATCCACTCGCTCGTGATCAGCGCTCCTTTGAGGAGATGTTTTGTCAGGGTCACTGGAGTGAGCGTGGAGGTCAGCGACGCTGGCGTGTGGATGGTGCTAGCCGTCTTGATGAGCTGCGGCGGCTCACCACGCCACTGGTGCTACATCGCCGTAAACAGCGGGTGCTGGGTCTGCCGCCCAAGCGTCGCTCCTTTATCCCAGTGACACTGGAGCACAACCAGTCCAGAGGGTTTGACCACCGGCTGGCGTTGGTGGTCGAGGACTATCGCCGCCGTGTCAGGGCCGGTGAGGTGCGGTCTGATGCCGAATCCCTTGCGGTGTTGACGTCATTGCGTTTGATCGCTGCTGAATTCAAGCTGCCGGCCGCTGAACGGCTCGTGCAGCAACTCCGCGCGCAAGGTGAATCGGTCGTTCTCTTCAGCTCGTTCGTGGCTCCTCTTGCACTGTTGCAGCAACGTCTGGGTGGGGAATTGCTGAGCGGTCGGCAGAAACCGGAGGAGCGTCAGATGGCTGTGGATCGCTTTCAGGACGGATCGACGGATCTGCTGCTAGCAACCTTTGGCGCTGGTGGCCTGGGATTCACTCTCCACAGGGCCCGTCAGGTGGTTCTGCTCGAACGTCCCTGGACTCCAGGTGATGTTGATCAGGCCGAGGATCGTTGTCATCGGCTGGGAATGGATGGGGAGCTCATGAGCCATTGGCTTCAGCTCGGTCCAGCGGACCAACTCGTGGATGGACTGGTGGCCAGCAAGGCCAGTCGAATCGAGTTGCTCATGGGTCCGCGACGGGTGAGCGTTGAACGTCAGTCCCTGCCGACCATGGTCGCCCGCTGCTTGCAGGACTGCTGACGCACAGTCAGCTCGTGCATCACCATCGGGTCGGGTTTTTGCTGGCTCTGCTTGAGTAATTCAGCAGCTTTGGCCACGTCGCGGCAGGCTTCATCCGGTCGGTTCATCAAGTTGTAGATCAAGGAGCGATCCACAAGGGGAATCGGATTGCTTCGGTGGATTTTGACGACCTCATCACAACGCTCCAGGGCTCCATCCAGTTGTTTGAGATTCAGATTTTCAAGACATCCTGATACCTGCACATCAACGCCTGAGGTTGGGCTGATTTCAGCTGATTGTCTGCCGCAGCCCAGGCTGTTGAGAAGAACCCCGCCAAGGATCAGAACGGAAACCAGCCGATGAGGAGGTTGAATCTGATTCCGAGACTGATTCATCACCGACTGGTTTCAGTAGCTGTAACGCTCATCAGCATCCCAGTTGGAGGTTTCTTTGCTCTCGCTGGTGCGGGTCGATGAGGTGGGCGATTCAGTAATCCTTTGGGACCCGCCAAACAGATCGCCCAGATACTGCCCGCAATCAGGGAAGCTGGTCGGATCTTCGACCACCGCTTCGGTGATCATCACGGCAGCATGCTTAGGGGAGGTTTTGAATAGGCCACTCCCCTGACGCTTGATCAGCGAATAGGAGGCTTCCCAACTCACGATGTGATCATTTCCGCTACTGCGCATGTAGCAATAAATCTGTGCCCCCTTCTCGGCTGGACTGTTGGACGCTGCCCTGGCAGGAGCGACTGACCACAACATGCCTGCTATCGGCAGCAGCAGGGCAAGGCGAGTTGGAAGGCTGGCCATTCGTAGACACTACGGACGATCTGCGTCAACGTATCGACTCTTATTTTTCTGTCCAGAGTTGGATCAGGAATTGCCGAGGCCAAGCGGCGCCAGCATTTTGACGACCAAGGGCAGGACGAGAAGCACCGTGATGAGTCGCACGGCGTGCAGTGCAGCCACGGCTGCTCCAACCCCGTAATCGGCTGCGACCAGACTCATGCCGCTGATGCCTCCCGGCGCTGCACCGAGCAAAGCAATGAGTGGATCCACGCCAAGAAGTCTGCTGGTCCAGAGACCGATCACCACACCGGTGAGCACCAGGGTGACCGTGATCAGCACAGCCGGCCTCCAGAGATCCTTCAATTGATCGAGGGAAGCCGTGGTGAGACCAGTTCCAATGATTGTGCCGATTCCGATCTGAAGTGCTGTTCGCGTGCCAGTAGGCCACTGCGCCATGTCCAAGCGTCCACTCATGCTCACCACGGCGGCTCCGACCAGAGCTCCGGCGAGGGGTGCTGCAGGGAGTCCGGTTTTGATCGCCAGCAGGCCAAAGATGGTTCCTGCCAGGAGGTACACCAGCAGAGTCAGCAGAGAAGGCAGCACGTCAAACTCCCAGCGGGTGGTGTTTCGATCTCAAACCACAGTGGCATCACCTGATCCGCGACTTGAGGGTCTGTCTTGCATGTGTTGTGATCTGCCCATTGCTGCTCTGTTTTCGGATGAGCCAATCCGTATCTTTCCGCATCACTCGTACGGCTGAGGATGTTGCTCAAACGCTCAATGCTCTGTCTCAGCGCCTGATCAGGCTTGAGCAGCGTTTGGAAAGTCTTGAATTGCAGTTGGAGACGCAACGCAGCGAAGCGCAGACGTTGCCGGCCGAAGAGCTGAATCGGCTTGATGGTGTCGATCAGTTGTTGCTTGAATGTCAGGAGCTACTCGGTCGTTCAGAACACCAGATGGATGAACCGGATGTGGATTTGGCCGCATAAAGCTGGCCAGGGGTGGCAAAATAAAAAGAAAGCTAACTATGGCATCTTCAACTCTCCCCACATCTGGTACTCGCGGTTCCGGAAACGTTCCGCGACCAGGCTGTTCTTCGTCTGGGTTGCCAATGCCAGGTAACCGTCGCAGCTTCTTTGAAGGTGGTCATCAGCTTGAAAAACTGGAGTTCGCCCTCGCCGTTGCGACCACCCGTGGTGATGACAACCGATGTGAACTTCTTCGGGCTCAGATTGCCGAGTTAGGCGGCAACGTCGAAGAACCCGGAACCTGACGCTCTCTCTGAAACTGATCGTCGGACGACTGAGTGTTCGTAGCTCGAGATGAATCTTTGTTGTGCGTTGTTCTTAGTGATCTTTTGTTGATATAATTTGGGCAAGTGGAAAAAGTAATGACGTGGTCGCCACGCTATTGAAGCCTGTAAGCCAAGCAGCGATTCCTGGAGCTTCGCGCGAACAATGTTTGAAGCTAGCTGATCAGCTTTATCAGGAGGCTCGATCCAATGCTGAAGCGGGTCAAGTTTCTGAATCTGCTCAGATGATTCTCAAAGCTCTTGACCAAGAACGTCGTGCGAGAAGCGTTGGCCCACAAGTTGTTCAATTGATCAAGCCCCGTTCATCTTGGGGCAATCGCAGCTAGATCTGATCGCAATTATTTGGTCAAGCGGGTGACCGGATTCGAACCGGCGACGTTCAGCTTGGGAAGCTGACATTCTACCACTGAATTACACCCGCGTTGTGGGCATGATGGTATCCCATGCCCTGAAACATCGTTCATTGGAACGAGTTTTTTTATTTGCCCAACGCTAATGATGCTGCACTGAGGCCTGCACCCATCTCGCTTTTGTGCAGACCAAGAGATTGCAAAACAGACTCGATTGCGGCCACGGCTGTGAGCACATCGCGATCACAGACAAACCCAAGGTGGCCGATCCGGAATACGTGACCTTTGAGATGGTCCTGACCACCAGCCAGCAGGATGTCGAATCGCTCCTTCACGGCTTTACGAAGCTGTTCGGCATCAATTCCATCGGGTGCAACAGCGGTGATTGCAGGGCTGCCATAGCCTTCGGCCGCGAAGAGGGGCAAGCCGATGGCCTTCATCGCTGCAGTCGCCGCAGCCCGATGGCGTGCGTGCCGGGCAAAGATTGCTTCCAGTCCCTCCGACTGCATCATCTCCAGAGCCGCATCCAGGGCGAAGTAGAGATTCACCGCTGGTGTGAACGGGTTGCTGTTCTTGGCTGCCGTTTTCCGGTACGGACCGAGATCCAGATAGAACTTGGGTAGGTCGGAACGTTCGTAGGCGATCCAGGCCCGATCGCTCATAGCCACGAAGCTCAGCCCCGGAGGCATCATGTAGCCCTTCTGAGACCCTGAGGCCACCACATCCAAGCCCCAGGCATCCATAGGAACATTGGTTGCTCCAAGGCTCGTGACGCAGTCAGCGATGGTGAGCGCCACACCATGGGCCTTCACGTAACTGCTGATCGTTTGAAGATCGTTGATCACTCCGGTGGAGGTTTCGGAGTGCGTGAGGATCACCGCCTTGATGGTTTTGTCGGTATCGGCTTCGAGAGCTGTGCGGAACGCTTCGGGGTCGAGAGGCTGACCCCATTCGGCCTTGATCACGTCTACGTCGAGTCCGTAGGCCCGCGCCACCTTCACCCAGCGTTCACCGAACTTGCCGTTGTCTCCGCAGAGCACACGATCGCCGCGGCTCAGGGTGTTGATGATGCCGGCTTCCATGGCCGCCGTGCCGCTTCCGGTGATCACCAGCACATCGCTGCTGGTCTGATGCAGCCAGCGCAATTGGGCGTTGGTGCGCTCCACCACGGCCTGGAATTCCCCGCTGCGGTGACCGATCGGGTGTCGTCCCATGGCCTTGAGCACCGTTTCGGGCACCGGGGTAGGCCCGGGAATCATCAGGGTCAGCTTGTCCTGCACGGCCTCTGGAGTGCCAATCCTCCATCCTAAAAAATGATCCGCTGCCCTTCCCGTTATCGCTGCCCCTGTTGTTGATTCCGGATCTGGGCTCACCCTGCCGGTGTGGGTGGCGGCGGCAGCCCGTGCCGCTACCCAGGTGTTGCTGGGGGATCCAGCGCCTGATCGGGTCAGCCTGAAGATTCCTGGGGAGTCCGACTCCCGCAGCGTGCCGGTCCACGCGGCGAGTTGTGTTCGCGATGGTGCGCAGGCGCTGGCCATCAGCGTGTGTGATCCAGGTCCTGGCCTCGATCTCACCCGCGGTCTGGAAATCTGGGTGCATGCCTGCTGGGGCCCTGCTGAGCAAGGTTGGCTGATGCTGAAGGCCGGGGCGGGGGTTGGTCGTCTCGAGAGCGATGGCACCCTTTGCATTTCAGGGTTTGCGAGGGATCTCCTGGAGTGCAATCTCCAGGACCTCGTGCCCAGCGGCCAAGGTCTGCAGCTCGAGGTGGTGCTTCCCAGGGGCCGAGAGCTGGCGCAACGCACCAGCAACGCCGCCTTCGGTGTGGTGGAGGGCCTGGCGCTCATCGGCACGCAGGCTGAGGTGCAGGCCAGTGCCTCTCCCGATCAGCTCCAGGCCGCTCTGGTGCGTCTTCAGTCCCTGACGGGGGCGTCTGGTTTTCAGGGGCGGCTCACATTGGTAATCGGCGAAAACGGTCTTGATCTGGCCCGATCTCTGGACCTCGCGGCCCATCAGCCACAACTGAAGGCCGGCAACTGGATGGGTCCGCTGTTGGTGGCTGCCGCCGAAGCGGGGGTGCAGGAGCTTCTTCTTTTCGGATATCACGGGAAACTGGTGAAGCTGGCCGGCGGCATCTTCCACACCCACCACCATCTGGCGGATGGTCGTCTGGAGGTGCTGGTGGCTCAAGGGGTGAAGCAGGGCCTGTCTGGTGATCGCCTGCGCGGATTGATGGCTGCTGCGTCCCTGGAGGAGGCATTTCGCTGGCTTTCGGATCAGGATCGTGAACAGGCTGTGGCGTTATGGCAGGCCGTGGCCGCTGCGGTAGAAGAACGAAGCCTGGCCTACCTCGTGCGCTATGGCTGCAGCGGCATGCGCGTGGGCGCCGCTTTGTTCGATCGTCAACGCCAGTTGCGCTGGGCAGGACCTTGTGGGCAGGAGATGCTCAAGCGCTGTGGGGTCCTTCTCTACGCTGAGGGATCGGCCGCCGATTGCGCGGTCACCCGTTCCACGGCTCACGGGCGAGATGTCACAGGCTCCGAATGAAGGTCAGCGTCAGCCGGCCATTGTCATTCTTGATTTCGGCTCTCAGTACTCGGAACTGATCGCTCGGCGGGTCCGAGAGACCGAGGTGTTCTCCGTGGTGCTCGGTTACAGCACCACGGCAGAGGAACTGCGCCGGATGGCTCCGAAGGGAATCATCCTCAGCGGTGGACCCAGCTCCGTCTACGCGGAGCACGCACCTCTGTGTGACCCGGAGATCTGGAACCTGGGCATTCCCGTTCTGGGGGTTTGCTATGGCATGCAGCTGATGGTGCAGCAGCTGGGCGGTCGTGTGGTGGCGGCCACTGGCAAAGCCGAATACGGCAAGGCACCGCTCGAGGTGGATGACCCCACCGACTTGCTCACGAATGTGGCCAACGGATCCACGATGTGGATGAGCCATGGGGACTCGGTGGAGGCCCTGCCGGAAGGGTTCGTGCGTTTGGCTCATACCGCCAACACGCCCGAGGCCGCTGTGGCCAATCACCAGCGCAGGCTCTATGGCGTGCAGTTCCATCCCGAGGTGGTGCATTCCACCTGCGGGATGGCGATGATCCGCAATTTCGTCTATCACATCTGCGGCTGCGAGCCGGATTGGACCACGGCGGCATTCATCGAAGAAGCCGTGAAACAAGTGCGGTCCCAGGTCGGCGATAAGCGGGTACTGCTGGCCCTGTCCGGGGGTGTCGATTCCTCCACCCTCGCCTTTTTGCTTAAGAAGGCCATCGGTGATCAGCTCACTTGCATGTTCATCGATCAGGGATTCATGCGGAAGGGGGAGCCGGAATTCCTCATGGATTTCTTTGATCGCAAATTCAACATTCACGTTGAATACATCAATGCTCGCCAGCGCTTTCTCGAAAAACTCAAAGACATCACCGATCCGGAACAGAAGCGCAAAATCATTGGAACGGAGTTCATTCGCGTGTTTGAAGAGGAGAGCCGCCGCTTGGGCCCCTTCGATTACTTGGCCCAGGGCACCCTTTACCCCGATGTGATCGAGAGCGCCGGCACCAACGTTGACCCGAAAACCGGCGAGCGGGTGGCGGTGAAGATCAAGAGCCACCACAACGTTGGCGGCTTGCCGAAGGATCTCCAGTTCAAGCTGGTGGAGCCCCTACGCAAGTTGTTCAAAGACGAAGTGCGCAAGGTGGGTCGTTCGCTCGGCCTGCCGGAGGAGATTGTTCGGCGTCATCCCTTCCCAGGGCCTGGGCTGGCCATCCGCATCCTCGGCGAAGTGACCGCTGAGAAACTCAATTGCCTGCGCGACGCAGATTTGATCGTCCGCGAAGAGGTGAAAGAGGCGGGGCTCTATCACGAGATCTGGCAGGCGTTCGCCGTGCTTCTGCCCGTGCGCTCAGTAGGTGTGATGGGCGACAAACGCACCTATGCCTGGCCGATCGTGCTGCGCTGCGTGTCCAGCGAGGACGGCATGACGGCGGACTGGTCGCGTCTGCCTTACGACCTGATGGAGACCATCTCGAATCGCATCGTGAATGAGGTGAAGGGCGTGAACCGGGTGGTTCTCGATATCACCAGCAAGCCACCGGGTACTATTGAGTGGGAATAGTTATAAGGACCAAACTTATCGTAATCATTGAAGAGTTGTACTTCCCCACTATGACCCTTTGAGGTTGTGTGAAACGCTTTCACCGGGTTTTGGGTGACCAACGACCTCACAACTCAATTACTCTTCAATTGCTTCCTTGCTTCTCTAAAAAAAGCTGTGGATCATTGTTCTCTCTTCGCAGGGGTCGGTGCGTAAGAGGAGGTCTTTAGGTGGAAGAGACGACGTGCTGATGTGGATGTAACTGCCTTACTTGAGGGTGGAGGCGAACACGCCAACCTGTTGCCATCAACAAGTGCCAACCCGTCCAGAAGGTCTTCAGCCGAGGAGCGCACTATTCGCTCTCTTCTCTATCAGAGGCACCAGGGGGCAAGTGGAAGTCATTTCTGGTGATGGTGTGTTAAAAATCGATCCATCCAGAACTCTGGATGCTAGACAGCCACACTTCCACCCAAACCAGAAGCAATACTTCCTGTAGTTTGCATTCCCTTCTATAGCGTCATGCTTTGTAGACGACGAGCGAGCGAGGACTGCCCTGGATGAGCTGACTATCGTGATTAAAGAGGGTTTTGAGAAGATGGTCATTGTCGTTGGCAGTGACCGACTGGAAACTTTCGAAGCAGACTGCATGCCTTTCGATTAGGTCTTTTCGATGCAATGAGTAGTGTTCACGCGCTGAACCTATTCACCGCAGTGTCCGAAGGTTGGTAAAAAACCTCTGAGATGTGTATTCCTCAGGGATTTTTCTCTCTTGTTCTGACCCGTCATCACCTTTTTCTTGGCGGTCTCCTGTGAGGAGTAGGAGAATTATCAGAAGAGGTGGCATGGAATGCCACTTCTTCAAACGGGAGCAGCACCAAGGTGATGGAAGACATTCCTACGATTCGTCACCATCACGACAAAACGACTCTGCTTTGAGACAGCCAACGACTAAAGATGTTTTCCTCGTCCCTTCCTCGATAACGCACTCTTCACTTTTTAAAGGGGATGACCTGATGTTCCAGCCGCTAAAAACCTTCTGCCATCCGTAGAAACACGGATATGGAGTGAGAACGCAACGAGAAGTGGAGCATTTCGCCTCGCTAAAGGTCGTTGCTGTCTGACATTACTTGCTAAGTATATCTTTGGCCTAATTCAATGCGAGGAGGAATCAGCTAACTTTGTAAAAGTTTAATTTCTTATTCCATCAACTCAGGCGACCTTGTGAGGGGCATTGGATTGCCTGATCACTCGCTAAAATGAATGATTGAATCTAAAGACGTTCCATAAGAACGATGGAAGATGTCAGTTGGTGTTGGAGTACAAATTTAAATGCTGCATGGTTCCGGTTGCAGAGGTCTATAATTGATTCAAAGACTTTTCAGGAAGACGTGGATTTAGTGCTGCATATTGGAACGGAAAAGACAGGTACTACATCTATCCAGGAATTTCTAAAGAAGAATATGGTCAGACTTAGGAAAAATGGTGTCTATATCCCGCAATCCCCCATGGTGGGTTACGGAAATCATAGATGGATCCCATTGATCGCGAACAATGATGATTTCTCTGATGATTTTGCTATCATTCAAGAATTTAAAAGCTTAGAAGACAGGAAAGACAGAATAAATAAAAAAAGAAATGAGCTGATCGATGAATGCCGAAATGCCGCCGCTTCATGCAAGACTTTGATCTTCACATCCGAGCACTTTCAATCTCGATTAAGGGACATAGAGGAAATTCAGAGACTCAAAAAATTGGTTGAAGAGCTTGCAAGTAGCATGCGCATTCTTATTTATATAAGAGATCCCCTCCAGACAGCAGTGTCACTCTTGTCAACTGCAATTAAAGGCGGTGGTACGTGGGTAGGTCTTCCTTCTCCGCAGCAACCATCCATTGAATACCTCTGCAACCATGCTCAAACAATTGGGCGTTGGCATGAATGCTTCCCTGATGCAGAAATTATTGTTAGAAGATTTGAAAGAAGCTTTTTGGAAAAGGGAGATGTTGTAATCGATTTTTGTTCCCAAGTTATCGATGAGTTTTCCGAAAACGAATATGAACTTTTGAATCGCTCTAATGAAACCCTTTCATTGAGTGGAATGGCGTTGCTCCGCAAACTCAACTTGGAATACCCTAAGTTTGTTGATAATAAGTCAAATCAAATGCGTGGGCAGATCTCGAGGTTTATCATGAATAATACAAACGATGGCTCAAGATTTTTGCCATGCAGGGATGAATTTGAAGCCTATCAAAGCCACTTTCATGAATCCTGTGAAATCGTGCGCTCTCAGTATTTTCCTCTCAATCAATCATTGTTTGATGATCAGAAAGAGTTTGCCGAAAAAAAAATTAATTTAACAGAAGTTCAGCTTGATCCTCGGCTGTTAGAGAAGCTGGTCATATCTCTTTGGGGTGACAAGCGAAAGCTGCAATTAAAATTAAAAAATGCAAAATAATCTGAATTTGTTTTTGCTTTTCTGAGTCATCTGCATCTTTATATTGATCAATAGGTTCTCCCACAACCTGCCAGTCGAATACTGGATGTCTTCGTTGAAGTTGTGCTGCTGCAGAAACTTGGTTGCGTTAACTCCTAGATTGTTGTAAAACAAGAAAGATCTCTGTTCTTGGCTAGATCCAGACAGTGCAAATATGATCTCTAAAAAGATGAATGTTGATTCAACCCCATCGGTTGGCTGCCGCAATGACGATACAAAAATTATTGTTGATCTGGGTTGAAGTCTTTAACTGTTGAAGAAAAAAGAATTCAACTCTAAGGTGGAATTGATTTATTTTGATAACGTAGGATCACCTGCAAGTTGTACCGTATTTTATTTGTTTTATTCCATTAAGGTGAACAGGGCAGGCATTGTGAATATAAGATGTCTATTGATCTCTTTCCTCTCATTGGTCAGAAATTGATGGTGCATTGATGGTTCGTTATGAGATCAAGCTTCCTGGGGTTGGGTTTCTATAGAGTTATGTTCAGTCGCTGTGTCGCTCCCGAGTCATGGTTTTGTGGGCCACCTATTTAGACGGTTGTAAATTTTTCAGAGTTGAGCTCGACCAGTTGCGTGGGTATTTGTAGCCCTCTTTAGCGATAAATTTGATCAACCTTGTTGACGAGACGAAATGCGTTTGAATCCCAAAATCTCTTCATCGCTTTACTTGTTTTGAGAATGAATAACTGTTTAGTATAGGAAAAATTCGAAATCTCTACTGTTCAAGTTAGTATCAATTGTTTTCAAGTTTGTTCTAGGCCGATCCGATCTCCTGTGCTATTGGCGATGAAGTTTCTCGTCTGATCACAGCCGTACCGATCGTTCACCGTGACTGGCTTCCCGTTCAATGGGTTGATCAAGTGGGAACAAAAGGCGCAGGGGCTGGTGCTCGGTGCTCAGTGCCGATAACCTGAGCCCCCGGCCTCAAGTCTGTGACCGCTGCTCAACAGCAGGACCTGCAAACTCAGCGTCGTCTGCAGCAGGACAGCATCCAGCTGGCAGGCAAGACCATCTATATCAATCCTTTTCTCTACTGGAGGAGGTTTGACAGCAACACCGACCGCTGGCTCAGAGAGCCTGGCCAGCTCAGTGAGGAGCAGATCCAGCAAAACCGCAGCCGTTTTTATCCGGAGCTCGAGTGGGCGCTCCTTGATGAACGCGACCAGGAGATCAAGGATGGTGCTGTGGAGATGTTCCTCAAGAGCCTGGAGCTGATCAGCACTTTCCATCCTGAGCTGACTTCCGGACAGATTCTGGAGGTGGAGCGCAAGATGGCGATCACCAAGAAGCGGTCTTTCGAGCGGTGGGTCGAGAAGTCTTATCGCCGCAGGTCCCGGGAAGAGACCAAGAAAAAGCGGCGTTTTGCCCGCAACCGTTTCTTGCAGGGATGGGGCGAATGGATCGCCTTGGACACGACCCATCAGGCCTTGGTGCCAATCGTGGCGCTGTTGGTGCTGTCCGCCGTTTTGGGGTGGTCGTATGGCTCTTCTCAATCCAGCTGTCCGACACTTGTGCCTCCGCAGCAGCAGACTGGATTGCGTTGATCAAGGCATTCTGAATCCATGGCTGAAAGCCAACCGCTGGATGAGCTGCGTCTGGCTTTGATGCAGGACGTGCTGCCGATGGGTTTGGCCTTCGTGGATCGGGTGCGCTCCGATGGACCGGCTCGCGCTGTGGAGTCATTGGCTCAAGCTGATGATCTGTTGGAAGACCTGCGCAGGGAGGGTGAGCCGGCTGCACGGGTTCTGAGGGAGCGTCTCGATCAAATCAGCCCGGGGCTTGGCAATCCAGTGATGTCGGTACAGGTGCATGTGGATGAGCCAGTAGAGCCGCTGGAGTCCCCTGCGCTCTCGAATGATCCTCAGGAGCTGCAGGAGGTGCTGGCCCGCATTGAGACGCGCCTGCAACGTCTCGATGCTCTGATCACGCCACGGAATTAACGCCATGGCGGGTTTCGCGCAGGGGGATGGTCAGCGTCATACCGGGCTGCGGCAGCAGCCATTAGTACTCCTGGGTCTGGTGTTGATGATGAGCACCGCCATGGTGTCCCGACTGGTCTGGCTTCAGGTGCTCGAAGCTCCGCGCTATCGCCAACTCGCGGATGAGAACCGAATTCGCCTGGTGCCCCGGTCGCCCACCCGCGGTCGACTGCTGGATCGCAAAGGCCGGGTGCTGGCCTCCAGCAAGCTCACCTATTCGTTGTATGTGGAACCGCGTCTTGTGGATGACGCGTCATGGCCGGATTTGCGCGATCGGCTCGCCCGACTTCTGAACCTTGATGCGGACGTGTTGGATCAGCGTCGTGGTGGTGGCCTGGCAAGGGATGGCTACCGCATCAATCTGGCCACGGATCTGAAGCCGGAACAGGTGCTGCGTTTCCGGGAGCAGGCACGTGGGCTCAAGGGGGCGCAGGTGGATGTGGACATCCTCCGGGCCTATCCCCATGGAACTCTGGCAGCCCATGCCCTCGGTTACACCCAGCCGATCACAGAAGACGAATACAAATCCCTGGGCAAGAAGGGGTACAAGATCCGTGATCGAATCGGCCGGATTGGTGTGGAAGCCGCCTACGAATCCCACCTGCGCGGCGCCTGGGGCGGCCAGATGCTTGAGGTCAATGCCATGGGTGAGGTGCAGCGCCGCCTCGGTGATCGTCCGTCGGTGGCGGGCAAGGATCTCACTCTCACCCTGGATCTCGATCTGCAGAAGGTGGCCGAGCAGGCCCTGGCGGACAAACCCGGGGGCGCCATCGTCGCCATGGATCCAAAAACCGGCGCCATCCTGGCGTTGGCCAGCAAGCCCACCTTCGACCCCAACTTCTTCTCCAAGCTCGTCACCACACAGAAGGAGTACGACGCGCTGTTCTCCAACCCGAAGAAGCCCTTGCTCTCGCGGGCGATGAACCCCTATGACCCCGGCAGTACCTGGAAGGCGGTGACAGCAATGGCCGCTATGGAGTCCGGCAAATTCCCTCCGGACACCAAGTTGCCCACCATGGCCTGCATTACTTATGGGGGGCATTGCTTCCCCGACCACAATGGTGCTGGTTTCGGCACCATCGGTTACGCCGATGCGTTGCGCTTCTCCAGCAACACCTTTTTCTATCAAGTGGGGGTGGGAGCCGGCTCGCGTGCTCTTCAGAAAGCGGCGACAGCCCTGGGTTTCGGGCAGAAATCAGGCATTGAGATCGGCTGGGAGGAAAGTGTCGGTTTGGTGGGTGATGAAGACTGGGCCGCGGCCGGTCGCGGCTGGGCGGAGCCCGGTACGACCCCATGGATTCCGGAGGACATGGCGAGTGCGTCCATCGGTCAGTCGGTGGTTCAGATCACCCCCCTGCAGTTGGCCCGGGCGTATTCGGTGTTCGCCAACGGTGGCTGGCTGGTCACACCCCACCTTGCGGATCAGGGGCTGGACTGGACCGATGCCTCCCGTCGCACCAAGGTGGACCTGAAGCCTTCCACGCTCGCCAAAATACGAGAAGGTCTGCGCAAGGTGGTGTCTGATGGCACTGGGTTTGGCCTGAACGGTCCAGGCATTCCTCCAGCAGGCGGCAAGACGGGGACCGCAGAGGACAGCACCGGTGGTCCGGACCATGCCTGGTTTGCCACTTACGCCCCCTATCCGGAAGGAGAGATCGTGATCGTGGCTTTTGCACAGAACACTCCCGGGGGAGGCTCAGTGCATGCGCTGCCGATGGCCAAAAAGGTGATGGAGGTTTGGAACCGCACCCGTGGTCAATCGGAGGCGTCGGGAGTGTGAGCGCCTGATTCAGGCGGCCTCGTTCAATTGGGGTTGCTTCAGAACTTGGCGGTAATACTCGCGAAGCTGCTCGGTGGCTCCAGCCCATCCCCAGCGCTCGGCTTCCGAGCGCGCAGCGTTGCGCAGGGCCTGGCGTTCAAGGTCGTTACCCAGTAGGCGTTGGGTGGCCTCGATCAGGCTGGCGGCTCCACTATCGGCGCCATCCGGTTCGTAAAGGCAACCGTTCACTCCGTCGGTGATGATGTCGGGAATGCCCCCTCGGTTGGCGCCCACCACGGGGCATCCGGCCGCCATCGCCTCAAGCAACACCAGACCAAGGGTTTCCGTACTCGAGGGGAATAGGAAAGCGTCGCCGCTGGCGTAGGCACCCGCCAGTTCCTCGCCAGCCAAATAACCCACGAAAGTCGTGGCGGTGCCTTCGAAGTGCTTCTCCAATTGCTGACGGTGAGGCCCATCACCCACAAGGGCGAGGCGGGCGTCGGGTAAGGCCTCCAGTACCGGTTTGATTCGCTCGATCTGTTTCTCAGCGGAGAGACGGCCCACGTAAAGCAGCAGGGCTCCGCGGTCGTCGTAGCCGCCTAGCAGTCGCTGCCGGAGCTCAGGACTGCGGAGCTCAGGGCGGAACAGTTCGGTGTCAACACCGCGCTGCCAGAGGTCTGTGTGCTGAATTCCTTTCTCACTCAGTTCCTGAACCATGGCGGTGGAGGTGCAGAGATTGAGCAGAGCCTGGTTGTGGGCCGCCTTGAGCAGTTCCCAGAGCAGGGGTTCGAGCATCCCCATGCCGTAGTGCTCGAGATATTTGGGCAGGTGGGTGTGGTAACTCGCCACCAACGGAACCGATTTTGCTTTGGCTAGCCAGATGCCCCCCAAGCCCAGCACCGCTGGATTCACCACATGGATCAGGTCCGGCTCGAAGCTGTCGATCGCTTCGGAGACGGCGGGTCGAGGAAGCGCCAGCTTGAGTTCGGGATAGAGCGGCAGTGGCATCGCCGGAACGCCGATCAGGCGAGCTCCCATGTATTCCTCTGGGCATCCCTCCGGACAGAACACGATCACCTCATCACCGGCTTCTACCAGGTGCTTCACCGTTTTGGTGAGACGAGTGACGATCCCATCGACCTTGGGGAGGAAGGTCTCGGTGAAGAAGGCGATTTTCAAGGGAGTGCCCTGATCAAGCGGTGGCGATGGCCTGGGCCTGGGTCTTGGTCCAGGCGGAGGTGCAGAGGATGCGGTTGCGATCGCAGCGGTCGGCGTAGCGCGTTGCGATCTCAACCACTTCCTTGAGCAACCCATCATCGAGGGTGGTGGGATTGAGTCCCAGCTCGATGAAGCAGCGGTTGTCCACGATCAGGTCGTTCTCCACGGCCTCATTGCGGGGATTGGGCAGGTTGTTCACCTGTGCTCCGGTGAGGGCAGCCACCTTTTTGGCGAGTTCGCCCACCTGATGGCTTTCGGTCATCTGGTTAAAGATCTTCACTCGCTCTCCCTGGGTGGGGGGGTTCTCCAAGGCCAGCTGAACACACTTCACGGAATCGCGGATGTGAATGAAGGCGCGGGTCTGGCCGCCGGTTCCATGAACGGTGAGGGGATAACCGATGGCCGCCTGCATCAGGAAGCGGTTGAGCACCGTGCCGTAATCGCCGTCGTAATCGAAGCGATTGGTCAGGCGTGGGTCGCGGTCGGTGGCGTCAGTGTTGGTGCCCCAGACGATTCCCTGGTGGAGGTCGGTGATGCGGACCTTGTCATTCTTGTTGTAGTAGAGGAAAAGCAGCTGATCGAGCGTCTTGGTCATGTGATAGACGCTGCCAGGGCTGGCGGGATGGAGGATTTCTTCCTCGAATCGGCTCCCGTCTGGCTGGGGCACTTCCACCTTGAGGTAGCCCTCGGGAATGGTGGCGCCGCGGTGGGAGCCGTAGCCATAAACGCCCATGGTGCCGAGGTGCACCACATGGATGTCGAGCCCGCTCTCCACAATGGCGGCAAGGAGGTTGTGGGTACCGTTGACGTTGTTGTCGACGGTGTAGCGCTTGGTGGCGCTGTTTTTCATTGAATAGGGCGCGGCCCGCTGTTCGGCGAAATGAACAATGGAATCCGGCTTTTCCTCTAAGAGCAGATCAAGCAGCCGCTGATACTCGTGAGCGATATCCATATGAAGGAATCGCATCGGCTTGCCGCCGATCTCCTCCCAGGTTTTCAGCCGCTCACCGATGCTGACGATCGGTGTGAGCGATTCCACCTCTAAATCGATGTCGATCTTGCGGCGGCTGAGGTTGTCCACGATCAACACGTCGTGGCCCTGATCAGCGAGATTCACTGCACAGGGCCAGCCGCAGAAGCCGTCACCACCGAGAACGAGAACTTTCACCTCAAACTCCTGCTGAAGCGTGCGAGCCGCCAATCTGAGGCAAGCTACTACAGGCTTTTCAGCTGATCGCCACAGCGAAAGCCATCAGGACGGCCACGAGCAGGGAGCCACCGATCATCGCCAGCCGGGAGCCGTTGCTGTGTCTGGCTTCCTCGCTCAAAATTTCCATCCGAGGTTCTTTGGCGAATGCATTGAGACGACCTCCGTCCTCTTGAGTGACTTGCATGCAATTTCTCGGAAACTGATCCGGACCTTATGGAATTGGTAGCGGTGTGTCCTCGTACCTCAATGCAGCGTCATAGGCCTTGATTTGTCGTAACAGATGCTTCAGTCGTTGACCTTGCCGGTGGTCGGGGAGCTTGGCGATGCCTGAGCCCTGGTCGGCAGCCGTCCGGCCTGATAGGCCTGGCGCCCGGCAAGGACGGCGGAGGCCATCGCTTCGGCCATCAGAGGCGGGTCACCGGCAAGGGCGATGGCACTGTTCACCAGAACGGCGTCTGCTCCCATCTCCAGAGCCGCGGCCGCCTCGCTAGGCACGCCAATGCCCGCATCCACGACCACGGGAACCGAAGCGTTTTCGATGATCAGAGCGATGTTGGAAGCATTGCGCAACCCCTGACCCGATCCGATCGGAGAACCCAGGGGCATCACCGTGGCGCATCCCACCTCTTCGAGGCGTTTGGCCAGCAAAGGATCCGCATTGATGTAAGGGAGCACCGTGAATCCCTCCTTCACCAGCTGTTCAGCGGCCTCCAGGGTTCCGAAGGGATCCGGTAGCAGGTGGCGGCTGTCGGGAATCACTTCCAGCTTGACGAAGCTGTTGTTCTCTTGGCCGGCGAGCTTCGCCAGTTCGCGCCCCAACCGCGCCACTCGGACAGCTTCCTCTGCTGTCGCACAGCCAGCGGTATTGGGCAGCATCCAGATCCGTGACCAGTCGATCGCCTCCATCAGACCAGCGTGCCCAGCTGCCACCGTCTGCACCCTGCGAACGGCCACGGTCACCATCTCGCAATTTGAACGCTCCAGGCTCTGTTGCATCAACGCCAGGTTTGGATATTTCCCCGTGCCGGTGAACAGCCTGCTGTGGAACTGGCGGCCACCGATCAGAAGCGTGTCGGTACTGGTCGGGGTCGAATCCATGAAAAAGAATGGAGGGACTGGTTAGGGAACCGGAGCGGAAAACGGACGAGTAACGCTGGAGCGCACTACCGTGCGCCCATCATCATTCTCGTCACGTCTGTCACCATGGACATGAACGCGCCGATTGAGATTCCGGCGACCTTCGAACCGTCTCTGCCCCTCGATAGCTCTCTTTTGGATGAGCCTCTGGTTTTGAATGGTGCTGTTCAGCAGTTCGATCCAGTACTGCGTGCGGCTGATCTGGCAGCGACCATGCCTCGTCAATGGTGCGGCAGCTACAAGTCGTTCACGTCCGGCAACACTGTTGATGTGAAGCTCACCCTGGCGAGCGTGCAACCGATCGGCCAAATGGTGGATCTGCGAGGTGACATGGTGATCGCTGGCGTCAGCACGCCCGTGCAGGGCAATCTCAATGCCACATCGGACCAGCTCGATCTGCTTCCTTTGGCCGGTGAGCTTGCTGACGATCTCAAAGCTGGTGGTGACTTTCTCGGACTGCAGGGAATGAGTCTTTCAAGCTGGCAAGCACCCAGGCTCACCAACCTTGGCGGCAGTCTCAGCCTGGCTCCCAGCTGCTCCGCTTCAGAAGCCCCTCCCATCCGAGCTCTCTGGTGATTTGTTCGTCGGGGTTGTCTCAGAGCGGCTGCTGAGCTGACGCTTGGCGGCTTTCTCTAAGCGTTTGAGGCGCTTCTTCGCTGTTTGATTGTCCGGCTCGAGCCTGAGAACCTTCCGATACAACTCACAAGCCGCATCTCTGTTGAGCAGTCGTTCTTCTGCAAAAGCCAGGTTGTTGAGAGCCACGGGATATTCCGCTTTGGCTTGCAGTGCCGATTTGTAATGCCTGATGGCTGTTGAAAAATCCTTCTGGGCGGCCAGAGAGAAGCCAAGAGCGTTTTGGATCAGTGCTCGAGCTTCCTGCGGCTCGTTTCCCAGTCGTTTCACGGCTTGCCGCAAGGTGGCCGTGGCCTGGGGATAGAGGCGTTTGCGTAATTGAACAGAGGCCAGCTCGTACAGATCGCCGGCATCGCGAGAACCAGCTGCATCCGCCTGTTCGAGACGGATGAGGTTCTGTTCATCGCGACGTACGCGCAGGAGCTGGCGACCAACAACAACGGCAACGATCGCAAGCAGGCCTATCAGGCCCAGCAGATAGGTCTGCGGAAGGAGGGATTCCATAAAGGAGAGCAATGGTCCCGGGGCGGGACGCTACTCAACCCTGGGTGGCATTCACCACAGTTGCGAAGCTGGAGGGATCTGCAACAGCGAGTTGGGCCAGCATCTTGCGATTGATACGCACGTCCGCCTGCTTTAAACCACCGATTAGGCGGCTGTAACTCACACCATTGAGACGTGCTGCCGCATTGATGCGTGCAATCCAAAGACGGCGAAAATCGCGCTTGCGCCGGCGCCGGTCGCGGTAGGCATTGCACAGGGCTTTCATCACCCGCTGGTTGGCAGTTCGGAACAAAGTTCCGTTGCTGCCGCGAAAACCGCGGGCTAGGCGGAGGATCTTGTTGCGACGCTTGCGGGCGACGTTGCCTCTCTTGACGCGTGCCATTGATTCGGTGAGTAATTAAGAAACGATCGTGCTCTGACGCTATTAGGCGTAGGGCATCATCAGAGACACCCGTTCTTCGTCCGTCCGGTCAACCACTGCTTTGGTGGCCAGGTGGCGCTTCAGTTTCGGGCTCTTGTGATCCAGCAGGTGATTGCGGAAGGCGCGCCGACGCAGGAACTTGCCAGTGCCTGTTGCCTTGAACCGCTTGGCGGCTGCTTTGCGGGTCTTGAGCTTGGGCATGTCTCTGGCGGCACGTGGCACAAACAAAGACAATAGAACTTCATCCGCCCTTCAGCCAAATGTTCGGCGTCAGATCTCTGGCCAACCTGCTGGTGCTGCCGGTTTTCGCGACGGTCGGTTGCCGTGCTCAGGACCTGAGGTCCCTACCTCCAGACTTGAAGGTTCCGGTGCTTCCCACCCATCGCTCCGTGCCTGCGCCGCCCGCTGCGGGGCAGGGGACTCTGTGGGTGTCGCTCGCGGATCACCTCGGCCGCGGTACTCGTCCGCAGCGTTCTGCGCCTCTGCTCACGCTCACCAGTGCCGGCCAAGCGCCGCTGCAGCTTCTCGATCCCAGTGGAACGGTTGTGGCCGATGGCCCAACCCTGCGCTTCAGCTGGCGATTGGTGCCTTTGGAGACCCCCCTTGCCGTGGCCAGACGGGTGGCAGGGCCTTTGGCCAGTTTCGAATCAGCCGAGCGGCTTGCGGATCGTTGGCGGGATCAAGGTGTGGAGGCCAAGGTCGCCCACCCCGATGAGTGGGAGGTGTGGGCACCGCTCGATGCGCCGGATCTGTCCGGTGTGGCCTTGCGTGATGTCACCATCACGATTGCGGCCGTGGTTCGACCCGTGTTGGAGGGGACTGATGGTGGCCGCACGCTCCAGGGACCTCTGCAGGTTCAAGCTCCGACTGGACTGCGTTGGCAGGGCGGTGTGATGCGTGGACCTTTCCGGCTGCAGGCCGATGCCTATGGCAGCTGGACCTTGCTGGAGCAGGTCCCTTTGGAGCGTTACCTGGAGGGCGTGGTGCCCCATGAGATCGGCGCAGGCTCTCCTGCTGCAGCGCTTCAGGCCCAAGCGGTTCTTGCCCGGACCTGGGCCCTGGCCAATAGCCATCGATTCGCGATTGACGGGTATCACCTCTGCAGTGATACCCAGTGCCAGGTCTACAGCGATCCGCGGCAGGCTTCAGCCTCGGTTCGCGAGGCCATCCGTACGACATCCGGTGAGGTGCTCCGCTGGGAGGGCGAACCCATCCATGCGGTGTATCACGCCACCAATGGCGGCATCAGTGCCAGCGGAGAAGAAGCCTGGGCGATGGACCCTCTGCCCTACGTGCGCGTGCAACTGGATGGATCTCAGGCCTGGCGCGATTCCACGATGCTGCCGCTGCAGTCGTCGGAGGGCGTGAAAGCGCTCCTGCAGCGCCGGGATGGGGCTTATGGCTCTGGTCATCCACGCTTCCGCTGGACCCGCACTTATTCGGCTGGCCAACTGGCCCGAGCACTGGCGGCCGCTGGCAAGGGCAACGCTCTTCCCTCCGCAGTCAGTGTGAAAAACCGGGGCCCCAGCGGACGCGTTCTGACCCTACTGATTGAGCGAGACGGGGGTGCGTCACCTGTGGTTTTACGCCTCGATGCGATCCGACGCACGTTGCGCCGCCTACCCAGCACCCTGTTTGTGCTTCAGCCTGATGGACCTGATGTTTGGCAATTTCAGGGCGGTGGATTCGGTCATGGTGTCGGCCTCTCGCAGGCCGGGGCCATTGATCTGGCTGGCCGCGGTTGGAATGCTCAGCGCATCCTTCAGCATTACTACCCCGGAACTCTCCTAGAGCCACTCAGGCCGAAACCGGCGACTCCTTCTGTTCAAGCCCCTTAAAGTTCGAGGCAATTGAGGTCGGGGAAGGGGGCGTGGCCGCAGGCAAAGGGGATCACCGACGCGGCAAGACGGCTGTCTTTCTTGTTGCTTGCGGCTGGGTCGGAGCGGCACCCCATTGGCTGGATCCGAGTCGAAGTCTCCTCCCAGCACTCACGCTCGCGATCGTGCTTGGTGGCTACGGCCTCCGAACAGTGCTTCGCAGGGCCGCGTCTGCTGATGGTTCTGAGACCGTTTCCGATAGTTCTGATTTGCCAGATGCGGCAACGGCCTGTTGGCCTTCTGTTGATGTGGTTGTGGCTGCCAGGGATGAGGAGGCGGTCGTCACCCGACTCATAGAACGATTGAGTGCGCTGCGCTACCCCGCTGATCGCCTCAGCTTGTGCGTTGTGGATGACGGCAGCGAAGACCGCACGCCCGACCGATTGGCTGTGCTGCAGGATCGCTTCCCAGCCCTGCGGGTGATCCGCCGGCCCCGCAATGCCGGTGGAGGGAAATCCGGTGCCCTCAATGCAGCCCTGGCTCAAACGCAGGGGGAGTGGTTGCTGATTCTTGATGCCGATGCCCAGCTCGCGGAAGATCAGCTCGAGCGGCTCATCCCCTTTGCCAGCGGCGGGGGTTGGTCGGCTGTACAGATGCGCAAGGCCGTCAACAATGCCGAGGACAACTGGCTAACCAGGGTGCAGGCCATGGAAATGGCCTTCGATTCCCAGATTCAGCAGGGACGTCTTGCCGGTGGTGGGGTGGCGGAACTGCGGGGAAATGGTCAGCTTCTGCGCCGGGATCTGCTGGAGGCCTGCGGCGGATTCAACGAGGAAACGGTTACCGACGATCTGGATCTGAGCTTCCGACTGCTGCTGCATGAGGCTCGCATCGGCATCCTCTGGAATCCACCGGTCCAGGAAGAAGCGGTTGAAACACTCCAGGCTCTCTGGAAGCAGCGTCAACGTTGGGCCGAGGGGGGGTTGCAGCGTTTTCTGGATTACTGGCCGGGTTTGCTTTCATCCCGACTCACCCTGGCCCAGCGCCGCGATCTCGCCAGCTTCTTTCTTCTCCAGTACGCCCTCCCCGTGGTGTCCTGGTCGGATCTGATTACCAGTGTGCTGAGCAGAACCTCACCGGCGTACTGGCCTCTCTCGATCGTCGCCTTCGGTGTGTCGGGTGTGGCCTATTGGCGGGGATGCCGCAGGGCCAGCGATGGTCCTGATCTTCCTGAGCCAGGTCTATTCAACCTGTTGCTTGGTATTGCTTATCTCAGCCACTGGTTTGTGGTGATCCCCTGGGTCACTCTGCGTATGGCTCTCCGTCCCAAACGGTTGGTGTGGGCGAAGACGAGCCACCGCGGCCAGGAGGAAGCGGTTCAAGCCTGAGGCCGTTCAGGTGGATCAAGTCTCCAGATCCACGTTCAGCACCTGACCGTTAAAGAAATCAGCCAGGCGCTTGGCTTTGTCATCCAGCACGGATGGTTCCTGTCGCTGTGCAGGTGGGGGGTCGGACTCCGGCTTTGGGGCAGGAGCCGATGTCGGTGTTGGTGGAGCGGCTACCGGTCGCGGCGGCAATTGCGCTTCGCTGCTCGTGATTGCTGGAACTGGAACTGGTGTGGGAGTCGGTGCTGGTGCCGGCGTGGCGGCCATCGGTGCAGCCCCCCCATGGCTCTCCAGCACGAGTTGGCGGCTGCCGCCAACAGCCCGGGCGATGGCCTGCTCCAGCAAGGCCACGCGGCTTTGCACCATGCCCATCCAGTTGCCGGCCACCTGCACCACGGCGCGGTGATTGTCCAGCCTCACCAGCTCGGCCTGTTGAGACAGCAACATGCGCGTGGAAGGCAGTTCCAGGCCAGCCAGAATCTGTTGCCAGAGCTCTTTGAGATCTTGAGGAGGCGATGGGCTTGCTGCCGCTGCAGGCTCTGCTGCCGGGGTGCTGGTGTCCGGAAGGCTTATGGGAGCTGGTGTAGAGGCCTGCGGTGGCGGGGTTGGGTCCGCAGTTGCGGGGGATGGACGAGGGGGCTGACGGGAGGTTGGGACGGTGGCTTGGGGGGCAGTGGGCTCTGAGAGCAACCCCAGCAGCAGCACCTCCAGCCAGAGCCGGGGTTGCACGCTCTGGCGCAGTTGTTGCTCCGTCCCGCGCAGTTGGGATTGCCACTGCAGCAAGCGGCTGCGGCCGATCGCTTTGGCCAGCTCTGGCATCTGGTCGCGGAACTGGGGCGACACGCTGGTGAGTTCCGGCCGGTCCGGAGCTGCAGCCATCAGCACCAGATCGCGCAGGATTCCTGCAAGGCCCTGCAGCACGGAGCCAGCATCGCGACCACGGTCCAGCAGGGTTCGGGTGGCTTCCAGCAGGGCTACCGGTTCGCCGCTGCTCATGGCCGTCACCAGCGTCAGCAATTCCTGTTCGGGCACGGCACCCAGCAGATCCCACACCGCATCGGCCTGAATCGGTCCGGGCAGAAGGCTGAGTTGATCCAGCAGGCTTTCGGCATCACGCAGGCCTCCTTGTGCCCGTTGGGCCACCACATGCAAGGCTTCGGGCTGGATCGGGATGGTTTCCTGCTCTGCAATCCAGGTGAGATGCCGTTCAAGCGCCTCCAGGGGAATGCGCCGGAAGTCGAAACGCTGACAGCGGCTGAGGATCGTGGGCAGCACCCGTTGTGGGTCGGTGGTGGCCAGCACAAACACCACCTTCGGCGGCGGTTCCTCGAGAGTTTTGAGAAGGGCGTTGAAGGCCGCTGTGGAGAGCATGTGGCATTCATCCACCACGTACACCTTCCAGCGCGCCTGCACCGGGGCAAAGCGGGAGCGTTCGATCAGATCGCGGATGTTGTCCACGCCTGTGTTCGAGGCCGCATCGATCTCGATGACATCGAGGGCCGTGCCGGCGGCAATCGTGGTGCATAGCTCGCAGTGGCCGCAGGGTTCCGGTGTGGGCCCCTCACTGTTGAGGCAGTTGAGGGAGCGGGCCAGGATCCGAGCGCTGGAGGTTTTGCCGGTGCCCCTGGGGCCGCTGAACAGATAGGCCGGGGCGATGCGTCCCGACCGCAGGGCGTGGCCAAGGGTCGCGGCAATCGCCTCCTGCCCCACCAGTTGATCGAGACGCTGGGGCCTGTATTTGTGATGCAGTGGCTGGTAAGCCTGACTCATGCACTGCCAGCGGGATGCTGAGGCTACCTAGGTTTCAGGCTGGCTCTCTAAGAGAGTTCTGATGCGGGTTTCCAGGTCTTCCACAGCAGCCAGTTCGTCGGCGATGGTGCGTCCGGTGAGCAGCAGCTGGCGTCCACGGCGATCCAGGCGGTCATCTGCACCCTGGCCTGGCATGCCTTTCAGCCAGACCTCCGCCTGCTCAAGGGTGGACTCCAGCTTCTCAAGCAGGGTCTGACGTAGGCGCTGGAGCTGCACCAGTCCCTGACGGGCTCGTTCCTTCGAGGCCTCGTCGATCAGACCTTTTCGGAGCAGCAGGCCCAGCCCGGTGAGCAGTGCAGCGGGCATCAGTTGACCGAGGGCGAGGGCGCCGAGGCTGCCGGTGTGCAGCCAGTCCTCCACCTGTCCGCTGCGATGCCGGCCTGTTTTGCACCAGTTGGCGAAATGCTCGCAGTTGTTGAAGAGCAGGTTGTAGTTCTGCTCGCCGATACGACTCATCGCCCGGCGCAGGGTGACTCCGGCTGGAGAGGCTTGATCGTGACTGACGACGCTCACCTCCTGGCCGCGGCTGAACTCCTCAAGCGGACTGCGCAGGATCTCCCGCCCCTCGAGATAGTGGGCGACGCTGCCGTCGCCCAGATCGATGCCGTGGTGGAGAAAGAGTCCGTGCTGGCGGGGCACCCGAAGATGGTCGGCAGCGGCCATGCTGGCTTCAGGCGGATTCTTGTTGCCGCTCGCTACCGGGAAGAGGCAACACCTTGCCTCCGGTGTGTTCTTCCACCATGGCGCGTGTGATGGTGAACGATGACACGTTTTTGCTTGAGGGCAGTTCGTACATCAAATCGAGCATCAGCTCTTCCACAATCCCCCTCAGGGCACGGGCTCCAGTCTTGCGTCGATGGGCTTCCTGGGCGATGGCTTCAATCGCTCTGGGTTCAAATTCCAGTTGAACGTTGTCCATGCTCAGCAGGGTTCTGAATTGCTTCACCAGAGCGTCCCTTGGTTCGGTGAGAATGGATTCAAGAGCGTGTTCATCAAGGGGCTCGAGCACGGCGCTCACAGGCATGCGGCCGATGAACTCCGGAATGAGCCCGTAGCGCACAAGATCATCGGGCTCGAGATGGCGCAGCACCTGAGCAGCCTGCAGGTCACGGGTTGCTTTGCCGCGTCCTCGGCCATCGGCGGGTACGAAGCCGATGGCATTGCGGCCCATACGCTTCTGCACCACGTCATCGAGCCCGACGAAGGCTCCGCCGCAGATGAACAGGATCTGGCTGGTATCGATCTGGATGCAGTCCTGGTATGGATGCTTGCGGCCACCTTGGGGGGGAACGTTGGCCACGGTGCCTTCCAGCATTTTTAAAAGCGCTTGCTGAACCCCTTCGCCCGAAACATCCCGGGTAATGGACGGGTTCTCGCTCTTACGGGCGATCTTGTCGATTTCATCGATGTAGATGATGCCCCTCTGAGCAAGCTCCACATCCATGTCGGCCTTCTGCAGCAACCGCAACAGGATGTTTTCCACGTCTTCGCCCACGTAACCGGCCTCGGTGAGGGTGGTGGCGTCGGCCACGGCGAAGGGCACATCCAACATCTCTGCCAGCGTCTGAGCCAGGAGGGTTTTGCCGCAGCCAGTCGGCCCGATTAGAAGAATGTTGGATTTGTGCAAACGGGTGGCGGTTTCTTCCGTTTCGCCTTTGCCATCGCCTTGCCACGCCAGGCGTTTGTAGTGGTTGTACACGGCAACCGACATCACTTTTTTGGCTGCGTCCTGTCCAACCACTTGCTGATCAAGAAACTCCCTTGATGGTGTGTGGCTTGGGAATGGACGCAAGTGTGGGGACAGGTTTTGTGCTCTTGCGAGCCTGAGATGCAGCACCTTTTCGGGAGGGTTCCCCTCCCTGGCGGCTTCCGCCCTGGGTATCAATCAGTTCTTCATCAAGGATCTCGTTGCAGAGATCAATGCACTCGTCGCAGATGTAAACGCCAGGACCGGCGATCAACTTGCGCACCTGCTCCTGGGACTTTCCGCAGAACGAGCACTTCAGATGGGCGTCGAATTTGGCCATCGGGCGCTTCGCAGATCAGTCAGTACAGAGAACCCGTTCGATGGATCATCGCTCGGAACACTAAGGATCGCGGCGGAACAGAGCAATGTCAGCCCCCCGTAATGATTCCTCCGTCCTTCAAACTGTCCACCACCCTGTCGATCAGGCCGTAATCAACTGCTTCGGAGGGGGACAAAAAGTAGTCACGATCAGTGTCTTCGGCGATTTTGTCGAGCGGTTGGCCCGTGTGCTCTGCCATTAGGCCATTGAGCGTTTCTTTCAGGAACAAAATTTCCTTGGCTTGGATTTCGATGTCCACGGCCTGCCCTTGGGCTCCTCCCATGGGCTGGTGGATCATGATTCTTGCGTTAGGCAAGGCCAGGCGTTTGCCCTTGGTACCCCCTGAGAGGAGAAAGGCGCCCATGGAGGCGGCCAAGCCATAACAAATGGTCACCACATCAGGAGCCACCTGCTGCATCGTGTCGTAGATCGCCAAGCCGGCCGTCACCGATCCGCCTGGGGAGTTGATGTACACCTGGATGTCTTTCTCAGGATCCTCTGCTTCGAGGAAGAGCAACTGAGCCACTAGGGCATCAGCCACGGCATCGTCGACGCCGGTGCCGAGGAAGATGATCCGCTCACGCAACAAGCGTGAGTAGATGTCGAAGGCCCGGTCACCGCGGCCGGACTGTTCAACCACTGTTGGAAGCACACCCGGTGCGGCCTGGGGATGGACCGACATGGGCTGAGTGCCCCGCCAGCGGTTCTGAATGGGATGGGAAGTAAGGGCGTCGATCACGCGGCGACTGGCGGGCTGTTCTTGATTTGCAATCTATGGGCGCCGATCAGGATTCGGCGTTTTCACTGTCGGCTTTTGCCGTTTTTTCCTTGCTGGCACTTTTTTTGGCGGCTGATGGCTTGCTGGCTTTGGGTTCCGCTGTTTCGGGTTCTGCCGCTTTTTCGGTGATTGTGCTGTTCTCTTCCAGCCATCCCAGGAGCTTCTCCTGAAGCAGATCGTCGAGAACGGCCTGACGCAGACGTTCAGGGTCGATGTTTCGCTCACCGGAGAGCTGGCCTTTCACCTCCTTGAGCTTGGTGTTGAGCTCCGTGTCATCCACGCTGAGCTTCTCGCTTTCAGCCAAAGCAGTGAGGGCGAGGCTGCGGCGCAGGCGTTCTTCGGCTTCAGGCCGGGAGGACTCCATCAGATTGCGCACCAATTCGGGGGTGAACAGGGACTGCACATCCATCCCCTGTTGGGCGAACTGGCCGGCCGTCTGTTCCACAAGGTTGCGCACTTCCTGTTGAATCAGGCTTTCAGGCAGTTCCACTTCGAGCTGCTCCACCAGAGCCGCGAGGAGGGCGTCGTGACGGTTGCTGCGGGAGCGACGCTCGGCGTCATCTTTCAACCGCTGCTCCAGGTCGCTGCGCAGATCAGCCAGGGTCTCCTGTTCGCTGGCCTGCTTGGCGAAGGCGTCATCCAGCTCGGGCAGTTCGCGGGTCTTGAGATCCTTGAGCTCGATGGCGAAGCTGGCCTTGCGGCCGCGGGCATCCTCCTTGGGGTAATCCTCGGGAAAGGTGCAGTCCACGGTTTTGCTGTCGCCCACGGCCATCCCCACGACGCCTTCAACGAAGCCGGGAATCATGCGGCCGTGCTCGAGATCCACATCCATCGAGTCGGCACTGCCGCCTTCGATCTCGCTGCCATCGTCGCTGTAGGTGCCCTTGAAGCCCACCACGGCGATATCACCCTTTTCAGCCTTGCGACCTTCCACAGGCACCACCGTGGCCATTTGCCGGCGGGACTGTTCCAGCATCTCGTCCACCTTGGCGGCATCGAAGGCAACGCTTTCCGCTTCCGCCTTCAGCCCCTTTGTGCTCTTGAGCTTTGGTGACGGCGCCACATCGGTTTCCATCGTCACGGTGAGGGCTTCACCGGGCTTGAAGGTGTCAAGCAGCTCCTCGAAACCGCCGCTCAGTTCCGGTTGGCCTAGGGCTTCGATCGTTTCCTGGGCCAGGGCATCACGCCAGATGCTTTCCACCAACGTTTCCAGAGCTGTGGCTCGGATGCGCAGGGCGCCGAGCTGCTGAACCAGAACCGTGCGGGGTACTTTCCCCTTGCGGAAGCCGGGCAGGTTCACGCTGCGGCTCAGGCGATTGATCGCTTCCTCGTAGCTTGCCTGACTCCGTTCCGCTGGAACGGCCATCTCCACGGCCAGGCGGCTGCCGGGTCGGGAAGCGGTGGTGACCTTCAGGCTGGCGGCACTCATTGGCGGGTCGCAGTACAAGCAGCCCAATACCTTAAATAAGTGCCTGACCATGCTCTGCCGCGTAAGCTGACAGAACGATCAGCAAAAGCTGCAAGTCCGCTTAGGCGGTGCTGAATCACCCGGCGATGAATCGCTGGATTCAATTGTTTCGATACGCGCCCACTTGTCCACTGCCGCCTCACTGCCGAATCGACCTCTCACGGTGGCCATTCTTGGTGCGAGCGGAGCAGTGGGTCAGGAACTCCTCCAATTGCTGAATGAGCGTCGTTTCCCTGTCGAGGAGCTCCGCCTGCTTGCCTCAGCCCGGTCTGCAGGAACCCGCTGCTCATGGAACGGTCAGGATTTAACGGTTCAGGAGGTCAGCGAGTCCGCTTTCGAGGGTGTGGATCTCGTGCTGGCTTCGGCCGGTGGTTCCGTGTCGCGGCATTGGCGTGATGCGATCGTGGCATCAGGGGCCGTGATGGTGGACAACTCCAGTGCTTTCCGCATGGATGACAACGTCCCCCTGGTGGTGCCTGAAGTGAACCCGGAGGAAGCGTTCAAGCATCGGGGTGTGATCGCCAATCCCAACTGCACCACGATCCTGCTCACCCTGGCTTTGGCACCTCTGGCGGCCCGACGGGCGCTGCGTCGCGTGGTGGTGAGCACGTACCAGTCCGCCAGCGGTGCGGGGGCCCAGGCCATGGAAGAGCTGAAGACGCACTCCCATCAAGTGCTCGCTGGGACGACACCCATCCCCGCAGTGCTTCCCCATTCCCTTGCTTTCAACCTGTTTCTTCACAATTCACCGCTTCAGGCGAACAGCTACTGCGAGGAAGAAATGAAGATGGTGAACGAGACACGCAAGATCATGGGATTGCCGGATCTGCGCTTTACGGCCACCTGTGTGCGAGTGCCCGTGCTTCGGGCTCATTCGGAAGCTGTGAATGTGGAGTTCGATGCCCCTTTCCCTGTCCAGGAAGCCCGAGATCTGCTCGCTGCAGCTCCGGGGGTGCAGCTGATGGAGGATTCCGCTGCAAATCGCTTCCCGATGCCCACGGATGTAGCCGGCCGAGATCCCGTGATGGTGGGCCGTGTGCGTGAAGACATCAGCGAGCCCAAGGCTCTCGAGTTCTGGCTTTGTGGGGATCAAATCCGCAAGGGGGCTGCTCTCAACGCCATCCAGATCGCCGAACTGCTGCTACCCGCCTGAATCGTTATGAGCCCTGCCGCAGAACTCTCTCCCACCCCTTTTGGCCGTTTGCTGACGGCGATGGTGACCCCGTTCGATGCAGAGGGAGCGGTGGATCTTGCCCTTGCCGGACGTCTGGCACGTCATCTTGTAGATGAGGGATCGGATGGTCTCGTGGTGTGCGGCACCACCGGTGAATCCCCCACACTCAGCTGGGGTGAACAGGTCCAGTTGCTGGAGGCAGTGCGTCAAGCCGTTGGCCCCGGGGTTTCTGTGCTCGCAGGCACAGGCAGTAACTGTACCCAGGAAGCCGTAAAAGCCACCTGTGAGGCGGCTGCGGCTGGTGCCGATGGGGCTCTGGTTGTGGTGCCTTACTACAACAAGCCTCCCCAGGAAGGCCTGGAGGCTCATTTCCGTGCCATCGCCGAGGCCACTCCCGAGCTTCCGCTGATGCTCTACAACATCCCCGGTCGAACGGGTTGCTCCATCGACCCTGCCACCGTTGCGCGCCTGATGGATTGCAGCAACATTGTTAGTTTCAAGGCTGCCAGCGGCTCCACTGAAGAAGTCACGGCGCTACGTCTGGCCTGCGGTGCGCGACTGGCGATCTACAGCGGTGACGACGGTCTGCTGTTGCCCATGTTGTCGGTGGGTGCCGTGGGTGTGGTGAGTGTGGCCAGCCATCTGGTGGGCCGCCGGATGCGCGCCATGGTGGAGGCCTATTTGAGTGGTCAGCCCGCTGTGGCGCTCGGCCATCACGAACAATTGATCCCCCTGTTCAAGGCTTTGTTCGCCACCACCAATCCCATTCCGGTGAAAGCGGCGCTCGAGCTGAGCGGCTGGCCGGTGGGTTCTCCCCGTTGTCCCCTTCTTCCCCTCGATCCCGCGATGCGCGCTGCCCTCTCCGACACCCTCGCTGCCCTGCGTCCGACCTGACGCCACGGCTGCTGACAGCGCTGCGCGCGCCATCTCCATTGATTTCTTCCCTTTTCTGAACTGAATCCATGACCGCCTCCACCGCCAATGCCAAGCAACCCTGTCTTCGCGTGATTCCGCTCGGGGGTCTGCATGAGATCGGCAAGAACACCTGCGTCTTCGAGTACGGCGATGACCTGATGCTGGTGGATGCCGGCCTCGCCTTCCCCAGCGACGGCATGCATGGTGTGAACGTGGTGCTGCCGGACACCAGCTTTCTGCGCGAGAACCAGAGGCGCATCCGCGGCATGATCGTGACCCACGGTCACGAAGACCATATCGGTGGCATCGCGCACCACCTCAAGCACTTCAACATCCCGGTGATCTACGGCCCGCGCCTGGCGCTGTCGATGCTCACCGGAAAAATGGACGAGGCAGGCGTCACCGACCGCACCACCCTGCAGACCGTGGGTCCGCGGGATGTGGTGAAAGTCGGCCAGCACTTCTCCGTGGAGTTCATCCGCAACACCCACTCCATGGCCGACAGCTTCTCGCTGGCCATTAGCACCCCGGTGGGCACGATCATCTTCACGGGTGACTTCAAGTTCGATCACACCCCCGTGGATGGGGAGCACTTCGATTTGGCGCGCCTGGCCCACCACGGTGATCAGGGGGTGCTCTGTCTGTTCAGTGACTCCACCAACGCTGAGGTGCCTGGCTTCTGCCCACCTGAACGCTCCGTGTTTCCGAATCTCGATCGCCACATTGCTGATGCCGAGGGTCGGGTGATCGTGACCACCTTCGCCAGCTCGATTCACCGGGTGTCGATGATTCTTGAGCTTGCGCTCAAGAACGGCCGCAAAGTGGGCCTGCTGGGCCGCTCAATGCTGAATGTGATCGCTAAGGCCCGCGAGCTGGGCTACATGCGGGCCCCCGATGAGCTGTTTGTGCCGATCAAGCAGATCAACGATGTGCCCGACCGGGAAACCCTGCTGCTGATGACCGGCAGCCAGGGTGAGCCCCTGGCAGCGCTCAGCCGGATTTCTCGCGGCGATCACCCTCAGGTGAAGGTGAAGAGCTCCGACACAATCATTTTCTCGGCCAGCCCCATTCCTGGAAACACCATCTCGGTGGTGAACACCATCGACCGACTGATGATGCTGGGCGCCAAGGTGGTGTACGGCAAAGGCGAGGGCATCCACGTGTCCGGCCACGGCTTCCAGGAAGACCAGAAGCTGATGCTGGCGCTCACCCGTCCGAAGTTCTTCGTGCCCGTGCACGGAGAGCACCGCATGCTGGTGCGTCATGCCCGCACCGGGCATTCCATGGGTGTGCCTGAAGACAACACCCTGATCATCGATAACGGTGATGTGGTGGAACTCACCCCAGATTCCCTGCGCAAAGGCGATCCGGTGAAGGCCGGCATCGAGCTCCTGGATCAGTCGCGCAATGGCATCGTTGACGCTCGGGTGCTGAAGGAGCGTCAGCAGCTCGCTGAAGACGGCGTTGTTACGATCTTGGCGGCGATCAGCACCGATGGGGCGATGGTGGCCCCCCCTCGGGTGAATCTGCGCGGTGTTGTGACCACAGCCGATGCCCGCAAGATGTCGCTGTGGACCGAGCGTGAAATCAACTGGGTGCTGGAGAACCGCTGGAAGCAGCTCACCCGCAATACCGGCGGCAAAGCGCCCGAAGTGGATTGGATGGGCGTGCAGCGTGAAGTGGAAGTGGGCCTTAGTCGCCGCATGCGGCGTGAGCTGCAGGTGGAACCCTTGATTCTCTGCTTGGTGCAGCCGGCTCCGGCTGGCACTCCGGTGTACAAGGGCCGGGCTGATGCCGAACCTGACAACCGTCCGGCGCCCCGCGGTCGCGGAGGTCGCCATGGTGGCGGTGGCCATGGAGGTGGTGGACGCAACGCTGCCGCAGCTGGCGGTGGTCGTAATCGCGATACGGCACCCGTTCGGGTAGCCAAGTCTCCGGTTGCCACGCCTGCATCCGCGTCAACCTCTGTGCTTTCAGCACCAGCTCCTGCTGCAGCGACGACTGCTGTGTCCGCCCCGGCCCCTGCATCCGTTGATCAGGAGATGCCCGCTGGACGCACCCGCCGCCGCCGCTCGGCTGCGGTTTGATCTCAGAGGTCGACCCGCAAGCGTCCAGCTTTCAGCTTCTGCAGCAGGCCTTCTGGATTGGACGTGCTGCAGATCAACTCTGGTTTGTTAGTCGCTGATTCAAGAATCGCTTCTTCGTCGGGGTTTTCTCCCTTTCCAAGAATTTTCTCTTCCAGATGTTTTTCGTCCTCAGGGAGAGAGAGTGGTGGGCCTCCAGGCTCAGAAATCAGGTCGGGAGCTCTTCCCTTGACGTCAGGTGAGCTGGTGTCGAGCCAGGGTGTGGAAGTTGTCTGCGCTTGGAAATCCGGTGCATTTGTCAGATCCGATGGTGCTGACAGAAAGGGGTCTCTGATCAGTGAGGTTTGAGCCGTCTCCGGTTCCGCAGTTTGAATTGTCTGCGTTGTGGTCTGTTCCGATAGGCGCTCGAGCCCCTGCTCCGCTAATTCCTGAAGTGTGTCGGGGGGATGGCTGTTAAGCACCAGGTTGTAAAAAGCGCGGGCCTGATCCGTTTGATGCAGGCCATAGAGCTGGATATGGCCCGCGAGCAGGGCCACGAAGGCTTGCCAGGCCAGCGCCGCATCTCGTTCCTCAGCTGCCTCAAGCAGCGGCTCCAGCTCTGCCATCAATTCGCTGGTGATGGCCTGGGCTGTCTGAAAATCTCCTGCTCCGTAAGCCTGCTCGGCCGCCACATAGCGCGTCTGAAAGTCGGCGTCCACGCTGTTTAATCTCTGTTGTTTAGTTGTACCCAGTTCCGGCACCAGTGGAGGCGATGGCCGCTGGAAAGATGGCGTTCTCCAGGCGGCTGCTGGGGCCCGATGGCGCGGCTGAGTTCCTCCAGCTGCCGTGCTTGAAGAGATCGCACTCCCCTCTGCTGAAGCCAGCGTTGCAGCAGAGTGCGCCTGGGATCAGGAGCCAGAGCCTGCAATGGAGGACGTTGCAGCCCGTTGCCGGGGCTGTTGATGCTCTGCAGGCTCAGATCCACCAGGGCGTTTTGCGTGTCGTGCACGTGGGAGATCCGTTCGCTCAGCAGGGCCATGCGCCGGCTGCAGCCGGCATGAAGGGACTCGAGCACGGGCAGCAGCTCCAGGCGGATGCGGTTGCGTTCGATGCGCAGATCGCTGTTGCTGGGGTCGTGCCAGACCGGCAGTTGCAGGTCTTGGCAGATCGCTGCTGTTTCTTCCCGGGTGAAATCGAGTAGGGGTCTGACCAGCCGAGGGCCGTTGCTGGCGTTGGCCTGCAATGGTCTGCTCTGACGCAGGCTGCCCAGGCCTGCCAAATCTGTGCCGCGGCTGAGCTGCATCAGCAGGGTCTCGGCACGGTCGCTGGCGGTGTGGGCAGTCACTACCGTGCAGGAGTTGCTGGATGCGCACGTCTGGTTCAGCTGCTGGGCGTACTGGCTGAGCTCGCTGTAACGCCAGGCGCGTGCTGCCGCCTCGCCGCCGGTGATTTCGGCTGTGCTGCGGCTCACCCGCAAGGGCAGGGCCTCTTGTGCGCACCACTTGGCGAGATCCTTGGAGACGCACGCTGAGCCGGGATGCCAGCCATGGTCGCCATGCCAGAGCTGCAGGGTCCAGTGGTGGTGTTTTCTGAGATCGCGCAGTAGCCCCAGCAAGGCCATCGAGTCTTGTCCGCCGGACAGCGCCAGCAGCAGAGTGGTGCCCCGGGGCAGAAGTGTGGGTTTCAGAAGCAGCTGGCGATGCAGCCGGTCGTGCCAGTGCAGCCAGGGCTCGCTGGCGGTCATCGGGCTGGAGCAGTGGCTTTCTGATCTTGCCTGCGCATGCGGTGGGAGAATGCTTGGATCTGATCATTCAGCTGGATGACCCGCCTTTCACTGCTGTCTGCCGCTCTTCGCCGCAGCCTGGACCAGCGGTCCACGCTCAAAGTGATTGCTGGCTTGATGAACTTTGATGCGGCCTCGGTGGCCCGCGTGGCCCGCGCCGCGGGGCTGGGCGGGGCTGATCTGATCGATGTGGCCTGTGATCCAGAGCTGGTGGCGCTGGCATTGGAGGTGTCCGGTGGCGTGCCGGTGTGTGTGTCGTCGGTGGAACCTGAGCAGTTCCCGGCTGCAGTGGCCGCCGGTGCGGCGATGGTGGAAATCGGCAATTACGACGCCTTCTATCCCAAGGGTCGGGTCTTCGGTGCCGAGGAGGTTCTGGAGCTCACCCGCCGCACCCGCGCTCTGCTTCCAGATGTTGTGATGAGCGTGACGGTGCCCCACATCCTGCCGATGGATCAGCAGGAACAGCTGGCAGTGGAGCTGGTAGCCGCCGGCGCAGATCTGATCCAAACCGAAGGCGGTACTAGCGCCAAGCCCTTCAGTGCCGGCAGCCTTGGCTTGATTGAAAAGGCCGCACCCACCCTGGCTGCTGCCCACAGCATTAGCGTCGCCTTGCAACAGGCCGCTCTGCGTGCACCTGTGCTCTGCGCGTCTGGACTGTCGGCCGTCACCGTGTCGATGGCCATTGCTGCCGGTGCTTCCGGTGTGGGTGTGGGGTCGGCGGTGAATCGCCTCAGCGATGAGTTGGCGATGGTGGCTGTGGTGCGCAGTCTGCGTGAGGCTCTCACTGCGAGCCCGGCCACAAGTCGCGTGTGATTCATGCCCTTGGCAGTTCGGGCGAGGGTTTCTAGGTTGAAACTCTGATCAATCCATTCGGTATGGGAACCCTCGCCTGGCTGCTCCAATGGCCCGTGAGAGCTGTGGTGCTGCTGGTGGTGGCAGCTCTGCCTCTCGGTGTTGAAGTGGCCAATTTCGGCACAGCGTTGTGGGCCGCAGTGCTGATCGGCTTGCTGGGCACGTTGCTGATCCTGCCCTTGAAACTGCTGCTGGGGCCGCTGTGGGTGGTGACGTCCCTGGGCGGTTTGATTTTTCCTGTGTCGTTCCTGTTCAACTGGTTGATCGCCACCATCCTGTTCGCCCTGGCGAGTTGGCTGATCGATGGATTCACCCTCAAGCGCGGATTCTTCAGTGCCCTTCTCGGCGCTGGGGTGTACAGCCTGATCGGCACCGTGGCGGTGCGGGCTTTGTTGGGGCCTGGTGCGTAGGTCTGCTGCCCGCTTTCTCGAAGCCAAGGCAGTTCTCCGTAAGGTAGTTGGCCATTCCGGGCGACAGACGCAAGGACCATGCCCGCCTTCGACCTCACAGCTCCCTACAGCCCCAAGGGTGATCAGCCGACGGCGATCAAGCAGCTGGTGGCGGGGGTGAATGACGGGCAGCGTTATCAGACTCTGCTGGGCGCGACGGGCACGGGCAAAACGTTCACGATGGCCAATGTGATTGCCCAAACCGGCCGGCCGGCCCTGGTGTTGGCCCACAACAAAACCCTGGCGGCCCAGCTCTGCAACGAGTTGAGGGAGTTTTTCCCTCACAACGCCGTGGAATATTTCATCTCCTACTACGACTACTACCAGCCGGAGGCTTACGTTCCGGTGAGCGACACCTACATCGCTAAAACGGCATCGATCAATGAAGAGATCGATATGTTGCGCCACTCGGCAACGCGGTCGTTGTTTGAACGGCGCGATGTGATTGTGGTGGCCTCGATCAGCTGTATCTACGGGCTGGGAATACCGAGTGAATACCTCAAGGCTGCTGTGAAGTTTGAGGTGGGCGAGACGCTGAACATCCGCGGTCAGTTGCGGGAGCTGGTTAATAACCAGTACAGCCGCAACGACACTGAAATTGCCCGTGGTCGCTTCCGCATGAAGGGCGATGTGCTGGAAATCGGCCCCGCCTATGAAGACCGGCTGGTGCGGGTGGAGCTGTTTGGCGATGAGGTGGAGGCGATCCGCTATGTGGACCCCACCACCGGGGAGATTCTTCAGAGCCTGGAGACGATCAACATCTATCCGGCCAAACACTTTGTGACCCCCAAAGACCGTCTGGACACTGCGGTTCGGGCGATCCGCTCGGAGCTCAACGAACGTCTGGATTTTTTGAATGCCGAGGGCAAGCTGCTGGAGGCTCAACGGCTTGAGCAACGCACGAAGTACGACCTGGAGATGCTGGGGCAAGTGGGGTACTGCAATGGCGTGGAGAACTACGCCCGCCATTTGGCCGGTCGTGAGCCGGGCTCAGCACCGGAATGCCTGATTGATTATTTCCCCGACGATTGGCTGTTGATCGTGGATGAAAGCCATGTGACTTGCTCCCAGTTGCAGGCGATGTACAACGGCGACCAGGCCCGCAAGAAAGTTCTGATTGACCATGGCTTCCGCCTGCCCAGTGCAGCGGATAATCGCCCGTTGAAGGGGGAAGAGTTTTGGACGAAGGCACGCCAGACCGTGTTTGTGAGTGCTACGCCGGGGAACTGGGAGCTGGAGGTAAGCGGCGATGGGGTGGCTCAGCAGGTGATCCGGCCCACTGGCGTGCTCGATCCGATTGTGGAGGTGCGGCCCACTAACGGCCAGGTGGATGATCTGCTCGGGGAGATCCGTGACCGGGCCAGCAAACAGCAACGGGTGCTGGTGACGACCCTCACCAAGCGGATGGCGGAGGATCTCACCGACTATTTGGCGGAGAACGACGTGCGGGTGCGCTATCTGCACTCGGAGATTCACTCCATCGAGCGCATCGAGATCATCCAGGACCTGCGTTTGGGTGAATACGACGTGCTGGTGGGGGTGAACCTGCTGCGGGAGGGCCTGGACCTACCGGAAGTGAGTCTGGTGGCGATTCTCGATGCGGATAAGGAGGGCTTTTTGCGGGCTGAGCGGTCGTTAATTCAGACCATCGGCCGGGCGGCGCGCCACGTGGAGGGTAAGGCGTTGCTTTACGGAGACAATCTCACTGATTCGATGGCCAAGGCGATCAGCGAAACCGAGCGCCGACGCAGCATCCAGCAGGCCTACAACGAGAAGCACGGCATTGTGCCGACGGCTGCGGGCAAGAAGGCCAGCAATTCGATCCTCAGCTTCTTGGAGCTGAGCCGCAAGCTCAAGACTGACGGCCCGGATGCCGATCTAGTGAAGGTGGCCAGCAAGGCGGTGGAAGCTCTTGAGGACGATGCCGATGGCATGGCTTTGGATGCCTTACCGGAGCTGATCGATCAGTTGGAGCTGAAGATGAAGGACGCAGCCAAGAAGCTCGACTTCGAAGAGGCGGCGAACTTGCGGGATCGCATCAAGCGGCTGCGTCAGAAGCTGGTGGGTCAAAATTAAACAACATTTTGTTGCAGAGGTGTTTAATCGAATCTTGATTTTGGGGGTTTGCGTCGAGGTGTGTTGGACGTTTAAAGTCTGACTGGTAATTACGTATTTCTATGCTTAGAACAGCTGATTGGACTTACTTAGATTTAGAAAAAACCGGATGCTCTTTTCTGACTCGTAAGCTGCGAAGAATATGCGAGGGTGCAAAATTTGTGAAAGAAAAAAAGCACTCACGCCCAAAAGTTGTTGATAGTAGCCCAAAAATTCTGACAATTCGACAACCCTTTTTGTGGTATTTTTCGCTTTGGTCTTATGGATTGGATGGATGCGGCAAGTTTTTCCGATCGTTCACGAAACTACATCCCAAGTCTGCTAGTCTCGCTTACGGTTCAAAGTCAAAAGATAGTTTCTCGTATTTTCTTGATTTCACCCTCTCTCATAATTTAATCAGTCCCGCGTCGAATCAAAATACGCGTTTACCATTTTCGTGCGATGTTTATACTTCTAGAATACTAACTATGCTCGTCCCTGCGGAGAAGCTGCCCGAATTTAATGAAACAATTTCAGGCAATTTGTCTTACGATTCTATGGCTAAAGCTTTGAATCCTTTTTTGCCAGAGGTTGTTATTAGGACGTCAACATTGAATAATGATTTTTATGTATATGCAAGCTCTGGTCGGTTAAGCTTCTTAAATTTGAAGTCTGATTGGCAAGAGGATTTTCCATTGGAATCAGAGCAGCGGAATGTATCAAGCCTGTCGTCTTCAAATACTTCGCTTGATAAAGTGCAGGATTACTGTTCTGACTATCATCGCTCATTGCTTGCTGAGAAGTCTCATACGGCGTCTTACCTTTTGGATCAGGCTCAAGTAAAGATTGCAAACCTCAGTAATTAGTCATTAGTCATGAGCCAAATCGGGTCGTCTTAATGATCGACTGCAGGCTTTAATCGTGAACTTGGTCGATTTTTCGCGCCTCTAAAAGTTATTTCTCCAGAGGTGATTCCGTTCCCTGGGCTTCGTGGTGGGTTGATCCACCCAGCTGGAATCCGGTATGTACAGCCCGAAGGGCGGCAATGCCGTCGGACTCAGCCACAACGCAACTGGTGCGAATTTCGCTGGTGGCGATCATCTCAATGTTCAGCCCCGCGTTCGCCAGGTAGCGGAACATGCGTCCAGCGGTGCCGGCCGTTGCCGGCATCCCCGCACCCACGGCGCTGACGCGGGCAATGGCGGGACCATCCTCCAGCAGTGCTCCGGGCCATTGGGCCAGCAGGCCTCTCAGGGCGCGATCGGCGGCTGCGCGGTCGTCACGCTTGAGCGTGAAGCTGATGTCGCGGCTGCCATCGGCGTGCTGCCGCTCCGACTGCACGATGCCATCGAGGCTGATGCCTGCGTCCGCCAAGGCATGGCAGAGAGCACCGGCAGTGCCGGGTTTGTTAGGCACGTGTCGCACGCTCACCTGGGCCTGATCCCTGTCCAAGGCCACACCACGCACTTCCGGTTCGCCCTCGCCGCTGGGCAGGGGATTAAGGCTGATCAGAGCGCTGTCGAGTTCGAACGCTTCCTGGGTGGCTTGCAGGGCCTTAGCACCGGCGGATGCCTCGATCACGCAGCTCACCTTCACTTCGCTGGTGGCGATTAAACGCAGATTGATGCCTACCCGTGACAAGGTCTGGAACAGGCCGGCGGCGATGCCGGGCCGACCCATGATCCCCGCGCCGCTGATGCTGAGTTTGCTCATGCCGGCTTCTGCAACGAGATCACCGCCCAGGGTTTGGAGCTGGGCGGTGCAGATGCAGCGGGCCTTTTCCAGTTCGGATTCGGCCACGGTGAAAGTGATGTCGTTGCTGTTGTTCTCGTGGGTGGACTGGATGATCAGGTCCACATTCACCCCGCCTTTGGAGAGGCTTTCGAAGAGTTGGGCGGCCACGCCGGGTTGATCCGGCACATGAGAAAGAGCCAGCACCGCTTGCTCTTCTACCAATTCGGCTCCATCCACCGGCCGCCCCAGTTCCAGTCCCTCGCGGCCAATGGGCCGGGAGCTGCGGCTGGTCAGGGTGGTTCCGGCGTCATCGCTCCAGCTGGAGCGCACCACCATGGTGACGCCATAGTTTCGGGCGATCTCCACGGCGCGGGGATGGAGGACGGCAGCCCCGAGGCTGGCCAGCTCGAGCATTTCATCGCAGCTCACCTCCGGCATGAGCTGAGCATCCACCACCTTGCGCGGGTCGGTGGTGAGGACTCCGGGTACATCGGTGTAGATCTCACATGCGTCGGCGCCGAGGGCTGCCGCCAGGGCTACCGCCGAGGTGTCTGAGCCACCGCGGCCCAGGGTGGTGATCTCGGCGGTGCCGCCACTGCTCAGGCTGGTGCCCTGAAAGCCGGCCACCACCACCACCTGCCCTTCGGCCAGGCGGCTGCGCAGACGGTCGGTGCGTACATCGAGGATGCGGGCCCGGCCATGGGCTGACTCGGTGACGATGCCGACCTGGGAGCCGGTCATCGAGACCGCTGGCACGCCTAGGGCGTGCAGAGCCATTGACAGCAGGGCGATGGACACCTGTTCGCCAGTGGCCAGCAGCATGTCCATCTCCCGCTGGGGCGGGTTGCTGTTGATGGCACGAGCCTTGGCGGTGAGTTCATCGGTGGTATGGCCCATGGCCGACACCACGATCACGAGGTCATTGCCGTCTTCCTTGCAGGCGGCGATGCGCTGGGCAACGGCCTGAATGCGCTCAACGCTGCCAACGGAGGTGCCGCCAAATTTCTGCACCAGCAGAGCCATCCTTGCCGCTTCATACCGGAGGCGATTGTCTCATTGAGTCGTCGACTGCCGGGGACATTAGAAAGACGAAGCGATTTAGAATGAGAAATATTGGAGCTTATTGCCAGAGTTTGCCAAGTATAAGATCCCAGATTTTTGGATTAAAAAATATATTCCCTGCAAGGGGCGTAAATGTTAACTCGCTGAAGCGGATTATCCCATTTTCATTGTATAAATCAACGCGCACGAATCTGAAAGGCTTGCTTAGTTTTTCTGCGATTCGAATTAGCTCGTTTAAATTTTCGGGTCTTTTGATCTGAATTTCTGGGGGCTTTCCGTTAACTCTTGAGATCTGCATATCTTGCCATTGACGATTGTAGAAGGGACTGACTGGATTGCCATCGTCTGCTTGGATGAGTGCCACTGATCCTGTGAAGCACCAAAGACGAAACATGAGTGGAGGCTTATTGCGGTCACTTTTGACAAGTTTTTCAATAAAAGCTTTGGGTTCGATAAAAAAGTATTGTGGTTCAGCTGCGGCAAAGTAGTAGTTTTTTGTAAGTAAATTCTTGATCGCTTGTCGAATCTCGTTCAGGTGATTCTGCCTGATCACTTGATGACCACCACAGCCATGATTAGTTTTGAGAATCCAATTGCCACAGGCGTAATTTTGTAATGGAGCATCGTCTATTTTGCTGCTTGTCCAAATTACTTCGTTGAGGTATTCGAGGCCAATTTGGGAGGCTACATACGTGCGTACATTGATTTTGTCAGTCATTTCGGTCACAATTTGAATGTCTTGCCAATGGGCGGCTATGATGAAGTGATGTATTTTTTCTGTGAATGTTGTGGGCTTTTTGATTGTTAATTTTCTATTGAAAAAACGCTGGTAACGGTTGAGCGTGAATCGTGTGCCTTTTTCTGCTAAGTCGGATGGCATTTTCATTGATTGTTATTGGATAATTGCGAAAATTGCTAGCTTTTTGATTCTTTTGTCAGGCTTGATTGGACTGAAAAGGTTTCTCAACCAAGCAGCCCATCACGGAAGGCATCGCCTGGAATAGCGCCGCGTTTGAGCGCTGCTTCCACATCCAGAAGCCGGCCGAGCAGCTTGAGGCAGCGCTCCGGGCTGCGGCCCTGTAGCTGCTTGCGCATCACGTAGATCCGCTTGGGATTGCCGATGCCGGCGGCCTTGGCGATCACGGCCACATCCCGTTCTCCTTCCTGTTCCAGCAGCAGTACCCAGAGCCAGCCGCGAATCTGCCCAGAGAGGGTGGCGACGATGCGCAGGGCTGGTTCGCCGCTTTCGATCAGAGCATCGAGCAGGGCGATTGCTTCCCCGGGATCGCCGGCGAGAAGGGCATCGCCCACCTGCAGGGCATTGGTGCTCAGCCCGTCGATCAGGCTTTGCACGGCTGCAGCGCTGATGCGATCGCTGCCAGTGCTCTCGGCGTGCAGGGCCAGTTTTTGCAACTCCATTGTGAGCCGGGCGCTGTCGCTGCCGATGGCATCGATGAGGGCATCCACTGCGTTGGGCTCCAGGGTCAGAGAGAGCTCGTCAGCAGTGCGCTCCACCAGCTGCCGCTGACCGGCGCCATCCCAGACAGCCGGCAGTTTGAAGCTGAGTTCCTTGGCTTGCCCTGCCTTCACCCGTTTCTGCAGGGCCCTGGTGGTGCGCAGCCGGCCATCGGGTTTGGTGGGGTTGCAGAGCAGCAACTGGGTGCTGTCGGGGATGGCGTCGATGGACGCTTCAAAGCGATCGGCCAGCTCACTGGGGCAAGCATTGCAAAAGGGTGAGCGCTGTAGCAGCACCACCCGCGCCCCGCCGCCAAACGGCGGCGTTCGTGCCTCTTCCAGAGCCTGTCGGGCCTGCCCGCTCTCGCTGCCATCCAGCCTGCTCAAGTTCACGCTGGCCCAGGCTGGATCCAGCGCGCTGTTGATCACTGACTGAATGGCCCGCTGCAATGCCGCGGAATCATCGCCCCACAGCAGCTGGATCGGCATGGTGACGGGGCGTCAGAGGATGCTGAAGTCTGCCCTGTGTGGGCAGTGCCTGTCTGAGGAGAGCGCCGCCATGGCCGATCACCCGATCTTCACGGAGAGCATTCGGCGCATTCGTGCCCTGCTGGGGGAGACGGATTTGGACACCCTGGAGCAGCAGGTGCTGGAGCGGCTTGTGCACAGCAGCGGTGATCCCGGCCTGATGTCCCTGCTTCAGTTCAGTGATGGCGCCTGCGCTCGCGGTGTGGAGGCGCTTACGGGTAAGGCTGTGATTCTCACGGACACGGCCATGGCCGCGGCGGCGGTGTCACCGATGGCGGCTCGAACCCTGGGCAGCGCAGTGCGTTGCCTGCTCGACTGGGCTCCGCCGCTCGCGCCGCAGGGATCCACTCGATCAGCAGCGGCGATGCAAAGAGCCTGGCCTGAACTCAGCGCAGCGGCTCGCGCATCCGGCTCTGCCCTGCCGTTGGTGCTGGTGGGCAGTGCCCCCACCGCGTTGGAGCAGCTGCTCGATCAGGTGCAGGCAGGGGCCGATACCCCTTCGCTGGTGATCGGCATGCCGGTGGGGTTTGTGGGAGTGCCGGAAAGCAAACGACGCCTGGCCGCCAGTGGTCTGGCCCAGATCCGCTTAGAGGGCACCCGTGGCGGCGCCGGTTTGGTGGCTGCAGCCGTGAATGCATTGCTGCGGGCCGCTCAGGCCGCCAGCTGATCGAGCACCTGCCGAGCGCGTTGCACCACGGGTGCGGGCACGCCGGCGAGGCGCGCGGCTTCGATGCCGTAGCTGCGGCTGGCTCCGCCAGCCTGCACTTGATGCAAGAACACCAGATCGGCGCCGGTTTCCTGCACCATGACCTGGAAGTTGGCCACGTTGGAGCGCTCTGCGGCCAGGTTGTTGAGCTCGTGGTAATGGGTGGCGAACACGGTGCGGGCTTTGAGATCGCCGGCCAGGTGTTCGCTCACGGCCCAGGCGATGGAAAGGCCATCGAAGGTGGCCGTACCCCGGCCGATCTCATCGAGCAGCACCAGGGAGCGTTCGCTGGCGTGGTGCAGGATGTTGGCGGTTTCCGCCATCTCCACCATGAAGGTGGACTGGCCCGCAGCGAGATCATCCACGGCGCCCACCCGGGTGAAGATGCGATCGGTCAGGCCGATGGCGGCTGAGGCGGCAGGCACCCAGCTGCCGATCTGGGCCAGCAGCTGAATGACACCGATCTGGCGTAGATAGCAGCTCTTGCCGCTTGCATTGGGGCCTGTGAGCACGATCAGATCAGTGCCATTGCCCAGGGCGAGGTCGTTGGGGGTGAAGGCGGACTCAACCAGCAGCTGTTCCACCACCGGATGACGACCTGCGCGGATCTCCAATTGGCGATTGTCACTGAGCACTGGGGCGCACCAGCCGCCTGTGGCGGCTGACTCTGCCAGCGAGGTGAGGGCGTCGAGACTGGCTATTGCTCGGGCCGCTTGGCGGATCGGTGCGGCCATCGCCCCCACCTGCTCACGCAGGCCACAGAAGAATTCGTATTCCCGCTGGCAGGCCCGAGCTCGCAGTTGAAAGATGCGTCCTTCCCGCTCTTTCAGTTCTGGGGTGATGAAGCGCTCCTCATTGGCCAGGGTCTGGCGGCGGATCCAATGGTCCGGTACCGATGAAGCCTTGGCTTTGCTGACCGCCAGGAAGTAACCGAAGGTGCGGTGGTACTGCAGGCGCAGGTTGTTGTTGCCGCTGCGCTCACGCTCCAGACGCTCCTGCTCGGCCAGCCAGGCGTTCTGATCGTCGAGTTGGTTGCGCAGGCCATCGAGCAGGGGGTCGACGCCGTCGTGGATCAGGCCGCCTTCGCTGAGTGAGAGGGGAGGGGCGGCGATGAGGGTCTGGCGGATGTCAGCGGCCAGCTCGACCAGAGCTGGTTCAGGCTGATGCAGAGCTGTGAGCTCCTCGGGCCAGTGCGTCAGCTTGCTTTGCAGGCGGGCCGTTAGTTGGGGGAGCCGCTCGAGGCCATCGGCGATGGCCACCAGATCGCGGGCACCGGCATGGCCTGCACCGGCCCGCCCTGCCAGGCGCTCCAGATCGCCCATGGGGCGCAGCAGGCGGCGCAGCACCTGGCGCAGAGAACGCTGATCCACCAGCAGGCTCACCACCGCCTGGCGCTTTTGGATGGCGGTGAGGTCCATCAGTGGCGCCTCCAGCCAGCGGCGCAGGCAGCGGCCGCCCATGGCCGTGAGGGTCTGGTCGATGGCCCAAAGCAACGATCCCTGCAGCTGTCCGTCCCGCTGGGTGGCTGTGAGCTCCAGGTTGCGGCGGGTCTGGGCGTCGAGCACCAGGGTCTCGCCGCTGTGCACGATCCGGGGTACATCCAGAGGTACACGGGCGTTGTCTTCCAGGGGCTGGGTGTCGTTGACGTACTGCAGCAACCCTCCGAAGGCCCGCAGGGCCAGGGGTAGCTCCGGCAGGCCCACGCCATCAAGGCTCGTCAGTTTGTAGTGCGCCTTGAGGGTCTGTTCCGCCTCGGGAGCGCTAAAGGGGGTGCGGGCCATGGGGCTGAGCCGCAGGCGATCGGGGCACCAGGCCGGTCGCGCTGGCTCGGTGTCGTCCTCAGCGGCCCAAAGCAGTTCAGATGCTTCGAGCTGGGCCAGCTGCTGGTGAAGGGCATCGCTGCCGCTGCGCTCCAGCACCAGCACATCGCCGGTGCTCACGTCGGCACTGGCCAGTCCCCAACGGAAGGGCTTTTTACTGGTGGAGGGCTCCACCACCACGGCGGCCAGCCAATTGTTACGGCGGGCGCTGAGCATGCCTTCTTCCAGCACCGTGCCGGGAGTGAGCACGCGGGTGATGCCGCGTTTGAGCAGGGCACCCTTGCTGGGGGTTGTTTCGAGCTGATCGCAAAGGGCCACCGAATAGCCGCGTCGGATCAGGTCGGCGCAGTAGCGCTCAGCGGCGTGATGGGGAATGCCGGCCATGGGCACGCGGCCGATCGCTTTGCCCCCTTCTTTGCCGGTGAGGGTGAGCTCCAGAACCCGTGAGAGCTCAACAGCATCCTCAAAGAAGCACTCGAAGAAGTCACCGAGGCGGTAGAGCAGAACGCGCTCAGGATGCTCAATTTTGAGCTCTACGTAGTGGCGCAGCATCGGCGTGAGCTGGGCCAGATCCACTTGGTTGTGGTGGGCCCAGGCCGGTTCATCGTCGTTGTCGTCTGGATCCGAGCCATCTGCGTCTTGTTCGTTTCCATCGTTGGTGAACGCATCGCGCTCCTGGCGTTGCCGGGGCCGGGCGGCGGCATCGGCGCTGAGGCTGGCATCCGTCAGGTCATCCAGCTCTGTTGCAGCGGACGGCGCCGAACGCCTTTTTGAGGTCTCGGAGGATTCAGGAGCTCCGAACAGACTTCCCTGAAGGGTTTGCGCTTCGGATTGGGCAGCGGAGCGCGGCATTGGACGATTCACCCTGCTCGGGATCGTACCGATGGTCGGTTGGTCCTGTCGCCGCGAGGATCACCACAGGCTGTGAAGGTTGGTGCAGTGATCGTGAACAGGGGTGTCATCGTCGTGGGAGAATCTGGCCGACCGACCAGGCGTCGACCGAAACCCCATGCAGATCCTCAACACACTCACCGTTCTGGCGCTGGTGGTGATGTCGTTTGCCCTGATTGTGGCCGTTCCTGTGCTTTATGCCTCCAATGAGGACAGCGGCCGCTCCAATCGTTTGATCCTTTTGGGTGGCATTGTCTGGGTGGCTTTGGTTCTAGTGAACTGGGGCATGAGCTTCTTCGTGGTCTGAACCTGCTGGCGGTCACGCTCAATGGGAGCATTGAATGAGCCGACTGCCACTCCATGGCCACTTTTGAAGGGCGTTTCACTGATGTGCAGGGACTGCGCATCGCAGTCGTGATTGCTCGATTCAATGACCTTGTCACTGGCAAATTGTTAAGTGGTTGCTTGGACTGTCTCGGTCGGCATGGCGTGAATACGGCTGCTGACAGTGAGCAATTGGATGTTGCCTGGGTGCCGGGGTCGTTCGAGTTGCCCTTGGTGGCGCAGCAACTGGCGCGGAGTGGGCGCTATCAAGTGGTGGTCACCCTGGGTGCTGTGATCCGCGGAGATACTCCACATTTCGATGTCGTGGTGTCGGAGGCCAGCAAAGGGATTGCGGCTGTGGCGCGGGACACCGGTGTGCCGGTGATTTTCGGAGTGCTGACCACCGACACCATGCAACAGGCGCTTGAGCGGGCGGGCATCAAGAGCAATCTGGGCTGGAGTTATGGCTTGCAGGCCCTGGAAATGGGGTCCTTGATGAAGACTCTGCCCACCTCGTTGTCAGTGGATTGACCCAGGGCCCCCTTGTAGTGCATGCTTGCCAGGTCGCAAGGGACACATCCCACGCGACTGACATGCGGATGTAGCTCAGTGGTAGAGCATCTCCTTGCCAAGGAGAGGGTCGAGAGTTCGAATCTCTTCATCCGCTTGCATTGATCATTGTTTTCTGATCAACAGCTTCTGCTGCTGAGCAGCTTCGAATCCCAGTTGTTCATAGAAGCCCGCGCTATTGGTGGTCATCAGATAAATGCGCTCTGCGCCACGAATGGATCGTGTGCTGAGCAGAGCTTCCACCACCCGTCGTCCTAGCCCACGGCCCTGAAGGTCGCCGGCCACCACCACATCCCAGAGCACCGCACGGTGAATGCCGTCACTCGTTGCCCGGCCGAATCCAACGAGACGTTTGCCTCTCCAGAGGCTGACCACCACCGTGCTGCCCGCCAGCATGCGTTTGAGTTGCCGTTGGTTGCGTTGTTGAGCCCAGAAGGCGTGTTTGTCAAACAGACGCTGCAGCTTCAGTAAGCCGCGGGTCGGCTTCAGATCCGGGCCCATTCCGAACCATCGCAGCCCAGGTGCTCCGGACGCATGTTCCACCAGGCGGTAGCGGGTCATTCGGTCATCCTCTGATGCAGTTCGGCCTTCAGCCGCCCCGCCGCTCCAGCAGCGTGAACGGGTTGTAGTGAATGGAGATGCCGAACTCTTCGGCGAACTCCAGCACCCGGCACCAGGCCCGATCCCCTGATTCCGATGGCCGCACGATGCCTGTGAGGATCACCGGTGCATTGCCCGATTGCATGGTCATGGTGAATAGGGGCCAACCCACCGAGGCTTGCACGCTGTCGTCCCGGTAGGTGGGCGCAACATCCAAGGCGCCGATCATGATCTGTCGCTCACTGGCGTTCCAGGCATAGGGGATGCCATAGCGTTCCAGGAGATCGGTTGCCGGGGCCCAGGAGCGGCCTTCGCCGTCAATCGTCACGGTTAGCGCTTCGCTCCGGGCCTGGATCGTGGTTTCCCCTTTGAAACCCAAACGATCGCTGACGGCGTCGCTCACTGAATGTCCATCCATGAGTGCCCGGATCCGGGCTCGAAGCTGTTCACCGCCATCAATGGGGCCGTTTTTGGCTAACTGCAGCAGATCCCAGCGCTCGCCCGTGCCACCCCAGACCACCGGCCCGTAGTTGTCGTGCATCATGCGTCCGTCTTTGTTGGAGGCCGCCTCGGCGTGGGTCATGACCCGCTGGACCGTGATGTCCGCTGCTGTCCAGCCCCAGCTGGCCGCGATCGAGGCGGTTTCAGCGCAGAGGCTCATGAGCTGCGCAGGCGTGGGCGGCAGAGTCCAGGGGTCGGGCTGGCCGCCCATGCAGGCGCAAGAAAGGGCCACGGCATTGCTGTTGCGCGCCCAGGTGTGGGCCGGAAGATCCACGCTTGTGGCATGCAGCCTGTGCACCCGCCCATCACCGCTGATGATCGCGTGATAGTGACCAGGGCGGATCCAGTCGTAGCCGGTGGCAGTCCAGTGCAGGTAAATCGTGGCGGCCATGGGCCTGGGCAAAGGTCTTGGCGTTCAACGCACTCTTAACAACAACTTCAAACGCTTGCCTCAAGCGTTGCCGTGTGGGATCTGATGAGAGAGTCGATCTGAACGTTCACACTGAGACAATGGCAATCCGGAACTGGGTTGCCATGGCCCGCAAGTGCCTCATTCAGCGGGCGGAGGCTGATGTTTCTGAACCAAAAGTCTTGACTGACGATCCTTTCACCCCATGGAGGCTGTGGCCATGTCTGCTGGATGATCAGTGGCTTTTGTTGCGCCGCTGTGCAGGAGGTGATCGCTATGTGGGGATGTGATCCTCGCTCGTTGCTGCTGCGGGCAGTTCTGCTCGATTGGCTTGGACAGCTGCTGATTCTGCTGGTGATCGTGGTAGCCCCTGATGCACTGTCGGCGGCCCCCACGGGCAGCTCGGATCTGGAGGGTCAGAGGGCCTGGCTGGTGTTTAGTTTTTTGCTCTATCCCCTCCTGGGTTGGTTATTTGGTGGGTACACCGTGCTGCGCTGGCGACAGCTGGCGTTGCCAGTGTTGCTGCAGCGGCTGCTGCTGACCAGCGTGGTGACCCTGATGGTGGTGGCGATCGCTCGCTGGCTGATCAACCCTGGAGAGGAGGTGTGGCTGGTGGAGCGGCGGGTGCAGTTCCTTTGGTTGGGTCTGCTGTTCGTTTGGTCGCTCTTGGTGCGCGTGGGCCTGCGACGTGGTGTGCTGATGCCTGACCGGCCTCGTGTGTTGTTGCTGGCTGGCCCGGACGATCAAGAAGCGATGTTGGTGAGCTGGCGACGGGTGCCGCAGCGAGAGCGCCTGGAGCTGGTCAGTGTTGAGCACTTGCAGTTGGTGTTGACTGACGTGGATCGTCCCTTCCTGGTGGCCCTGGCGCCCGGGTTGGAGGGCGATCCCCGCTGGGTTTCCCTTCAGGAAACACTGGAGACCCTCGACCCGCGCCAGGTCAGGGTGGTTTCACCTCTGAGTCTGTTTGAACAGCAGCAGGAACGGTTGCCACCGGCCTTTCTGCCCGAGGGCGGCCTTAGCTACGACGATCTTCCCTGGGCTGCAGCCTTCAGCGTGCAGGCCCAGCTCAAGCGGATGGCCGATTTGGTGGTGGCTGGTGGTCTGCTGTTGCTGAGTATTCCCTTTGTGGGCTTGGCTGCCTTGCTGATCTGGCTGGAAGATCGCGGGCCCGTGCTGTATGTGCAGTGGCGCAGTGGTTGGCTGGGTCGACCCTTCCGCGTGTTCAAGTTGCGCACCATGTCTGTCCAACCGGCTCATGCACCAGCGCTCTGGACTCAGCCCGGTGATCAGCGCATCACCCGGGTGGGGCTGTGGTTGCGCCGTTTGCGCTTCGATGAGTTACCACAGCTGCTGAATGTGCTGAACGGTGAGATGAGCCTGATCGGTCCGCGTCCGGAGCGTCCGGAGCTGGAGCACGAGCTGGAGCGGCACATCCCCCACTATCGCAAACGCCATTGGATGCGACCGGGATTGAGTGGTTGGGCTCAGGTCTGTGCACCCTATGCCAGCAGCATCGAAGACTCCGACCTGAAATTGTCGTACGACCTTTACTACTTAAGGCACTTCAGCACATGGTTGGATCTGGTGATCCTTTTCCGCACAATTAAAACTGTTCTCAAAGCTGGTGGCCGCTGAATTCAGGCTCCGATTACCTTTCTGGCCACCAGATTGATCAGCTCAAGCTGGCGCGGTAGGCATCGCTCAAGGCTGTACTGCTCAACAGCACGCTGATGGGCGTTTTTTCCCAGTCTGGCTGCGCGGTCGCCATCGTGAAGAAGATCAGTGATGCCTGCAGCGATGGCCTTGGGGTCAAAGAAGTTGACGAGAAGACCGTGCACGTTGTCCTCAATCACTTCTGTTACCGGAGCAGTGGAGGATCCGACAATCGCGCATCCTGTGCTCATGGCTTCGAGCAGGCTCCAGCTGAGCACAAATGGATAGGTGAGATATACATGAACGCGACTCAGCTTCAGCAGGTTTAAAAAGTCTTGGTAGGGAAGCTGACCCACAAAAAGAACCTTTTCAGGATCGTAGTGACCTTCGATTTCCTTGAGGAAAACGTCTTTCCACTCGCCCTGGGGGCAGGGGCTCCCGTAGCTCACGCCCTTGGCAATGCCAACAATCACGATGATGGCGTTGGGGTTTCTTTCCTGAATGAGAGGAATAGAACGGATGAAGGAGTGACAACCGCGGTAAGGCTCGACGCGGCGGTTCACAAACGTGATGAGTTGATCCTGATCACTGAGAATGGTCTGCTTTCCTGCCTGGACTTTGATGTTGCTTTTGTCTGGTGCGGGTTGTGCATGGTTGGAAATTCCATCATGAATGGTGGAGAATCGTTGGTGAAACTGGATTGGGAAAGAACTCCGTTGGAAGTTTGTTGGTGTGACATTCCAAGTTGCGTGTTGAAGGTTAAGTAGTGAATTGGCATTTTTCAGATGCGTTTGCGTTTTTTTTGACCAATCGCTTTGCTGCTTTGCAAATTCTGGGTCGAAATCACTATCGAATCCGTATTCATTGTAATAAAATTCTTGATACATCAGGATTGGTGATTGGGGCCAAACGTAGGGGATGCCAAGGAGCTCTCCCCAGCCAGGATGGCCGCAGATAATGTCAGGAACAAAGCCCTGTGACTTCAATTTTTGGCATACTTTTCCGCAGGCTTCAGCGCGGATGCTTTTCGTTTCGATGTCAGTGACCCAAGGATGAATCCCCCTGGTGCTTGAACGTTCAGCCGAGTATTGTATGTGCGCGTAGTTTTGGCTATTTTTGAAGGGGCTTTTCCCCATCCCAATTGAAACTATCGTATGACATTCCTGTCGAAGCAGTTGTTGGCAAATGTGTAGATATTGTGCTGGAAAGTTCTGGTGAATGAAGAGTACGTTCATCGCATTCTTGTTTTGGGATGAAATGACAGGGTCTTATTGGTATCCCTATTTGGAGGGCTTTAGAAGGGGATGTTTGCTCGAGGAAGGACAGCTTCGCTGATGCCTGTGATGTGTTGACCCTAATTCCTGATGAACGTTTTGCCGTTTGCGTCTTGCTGGCACTGGCCAGAGAATCTCTTTGTTTGGAGTCAACGGTAGTATCACTCTATGATTGACACAGTCCACACCACTCAGGCTTGCGACACCGGTGAGAACTCTAATCTGGTTTTGCACTTGGAGAATGTGCGTCTTGATATCCCTGTGGCCACCACGGAAACCCGTAGTTTGAAGGCTTCTCTGATTCGTTCGGTGACAGGTGGGCGCTTGAATCGCAGGCGTGGTGGCGCGGTGATTACGGCCCTTGCAAATGTGAGCTGCACCGTGCGGGAAGGTGAGCGCGTGGCCTTGATCGGTCACAACGGCGCCGGCAAATCAACGTTTCTTCGCCTCGTTTCCGGGATCTACCAGCATTCAGCGGGGGTCTTTCGGGCCCATGTGACTGTGCATCCGATGATCCATAAAAGCTTCATCACCAGTCCTGAACTCAGTGGTCAGCAAGCGATCAAAGCCCACTACCTGCTCACCCACGGCAATCTTCGTGGCTTTGAGGCCTTCTGCAATGACGTGGTGACCTTCTCCGGCCTCGGTGATTTCGTGCATCTCCCTGTGAAGACCTACAGCCAAGGGATGGCGGCACGATTGATGTTTGCGGTGCTCACAGGATCCCGCCACGACTGTCTGGCCATGGATGAGGGCTTTGGTGCTGGAGACAGCAGCTTCTACGAGAAGGCCAAAGTTCGCCTGGAGTCATTCCTGGCCTCTGCTGGCACGTTGTTATTGGCATCTCATTCAGACGCACTGCTGAAGCGGTTTTGCCGACGTGGGCTGGTGTTCAGTGAGGGCAGCATCGTCTTTGACGGGCCCCTCGACCAGGCTCTCAATCACTATCACGCGACCCGGCGTTGATGAGCGTGTCCGACATGTCTGCCTCTATTCGTCCCCGGCGTGAGTCGGTGCGCCGCATCCTGCGTCATGCCTGGGAGAGCCGCAGGGTGTGGTGGTTCACTGCAACGGCACGGACCCGAGCCCGTTTCGCACGAACCACCTTGGGGAGCTTCTGGCTTGGACTGTCCAATTTGTTTTCAATCGCTGTTCTGGCTGCTGTGTATGGCACGGTGTTCAAGGTGCAGAACTTCACTGTTTATGTGGTTTATCTCGGCTTGGGATTAGTGGTGTGGAACACCATCAGTGGGGCGGTGAGTGGTGCTCCTAATCTGTTTGAGCATAATCGTGATCACCTGCACAACATTAACCTGCATCCGATCTTTTACACCTTGGAGGAATGGGCTTTTCAGTTGCAAACGTTTCTTCAATCGTTCTTGATGGTGTTGTTGGCGCTGAGTTTCTTTCAACACAACCTGCTTTTCAATCTGATTCTTTGTGGTTGGTTGCCTTTGCTGAATCTGTTTTTGTTTCTCTATTGGTTTCCGATGCTTACCTGTCTTCTGGGGGCTCGTTTTCGGGATCTCTATCAGCTGGTGCCGATTGTGCTGCAGTTGGTGTTTCTGCTCTCCCCGATTCTCTATGAGAAAAAGAACCTTGGGGCGATGGCCTGGACGGCCAACATCAATCCCCTTTACCGGGTTCTGTCTCCAATTCGCCATAGCTTGATGGTTGGAGAGGTGCAGTGGGGTGTTGGTTTTGTGCTTTTGGCTGCGAATGCACTGGGCATCTGGATCGCGATCCGGCTGCTCAGCAGTGAACGCCGCACTCTTCCCTTCCTGATCTGATGCATCTGATCAACCTGCTCTCCTGGCTGCCCGGGCATTCAGGTTTCGGCAGCTATGTGCAGCGGGTGGTGCCTGGTCTGGACGGAATGCGCCTGCAGCTTGGAGCGGATGGCCAAGGCGCCTTGCTGAGGCCTGAGCAGTGGTTGGCCGATCCTCCGGCTTGGGCGCCAGGACGGCGCATGCGTTTTTTGCAGAGGTACAGCCTGGTGCAGCATGGGCTCGACTTGCCGGCTCTGCTCCACAGAAATGGGATCAAGCTGGATCAGCTGGAGGCGATCTATTCCCCCTTCTTTGATGCCCTGCTCTGCTGGCCTCAAGTGCCGCAACTGATTACCTGCCACGACCTAACACCGCTGGTGGCTTCCAACAGCCGCAAGGCTTGGTTGCGCTACCGCCTCTGGCAGCCGCGCCATTGCAGGGTCGCCACCCGGCTGATCGCGATCAGTCGCTATGTGGCCGATCAGCTGGTGCAGTTCGGTGTGGAGGCAGAGCGTATTGAGGTGATTCCAAACGGCATCACCATTGAACGCCCTCGTGTGCTTTCGCCAGGAAGTGAGGATCTTCTAGCGCTGGCTCGCCACGATGTGAACAAGAATATTCCGGCGCTGTTGCGAGGTGTGGGGCAGTTGCAGACGTTGTGCCCCCAGTGGAAAGGCGTACTGCGGATTGTTGGTAGGAGCGGTCGGCAGTCATCACTCATACAGCGTCTGCATAGGCAGTTGCCTGCTCCAGCGCAAGTGAAGTTGATCGATTCAATGCCCCTGCAAGAGCTCATGGCCTGCATGCGGTCGTCTTTGGCCCTGATTTCTGCCAGCAGTGAGGAAGGATTCGATTATCCCGTTCTTGAGGCGAAGGCTGAGGGCATTCCCACCATCGTCAGCGACATCCCTGTTCATCGAGAGTTTCACGAGACCTCATCCCTCTTGTTTTCCGGTGTTGATGATGGAGTTGGCTTCGCTGAGCAAGTGCGCACCCTGTTGGTTGACTCCAGTCTTTGGAGCCAGTTGTCGCGCGATGGATGGACTTTGGCGGAGCGATTGTCTGTGGATGCTCAGCAGTCGGCCATTGTTAGTCAGCTCGCCAGTTTGGTGAGATGAAGTGGAGGATTGCTCTACGCGACCGTTATTTCTTCTGAAGTGAGTAGATCGCAGATTGTTGATTGAAAAGCTTCGTCGATCAGCGTCTGGTAGTGGCGGTAGCGCTGAATGCGTTTGGCACGCATTTGATTCAGTCTCTTGCGTTGACGCTTTGGCGACAATTCAGATAACGAGAGTTCGTTTTTGAGAGCGATCAGACGCATGGCACTTGCCCAGTCGCTGGTGACCAGTGTTGAGCACAGCATCACATGGTCTTTGAAGTCATGCATGGCCTGAATCTCCCGGTGTGAGCCGAGTGGACTGGCGATGGCGCTAAGTCCAAGGCAAGCAGCATCCAGCACTGGGATTCCGAATCCTTCGATCAGGGACGGGCTGAGAAGAGCAAGAGCATTCAGATAGAGCTGTCGTTTCGTGGCTTCGTCCACATATCCCGTAAAAATCACACTCTTGTGTTTTGCAGCCACACTTCGAACCGCTTCGCTGTATTCATCATTCTGAGGTTTGCCGGTGATGCAGAACCGAATATTTTTTTGCTCAAGGTCCGACTCCATGAATGCTTTGAGTGCGAACAAGAGATTCTTGTGCGGTACAACCGACGAGTTGAACAAGAAGTAGCTGCATGGTTTGAGAGCATGCAATTGGCTTTGATTGCTCGACAGCACGCGCACTTGTCGGGTGCGGGCTTCCCAGTCAAGGCAATCTCCCGGGAATTGCAGCGAGGGAGACTGTGTCACGACGCGTTGCAACCGATTCGGATTCGACAGCGTCCCAAGGATGCTTAGTTCATAGTGTTGCCTTGCGTCCTCAGACACGAAGAATCGCCTAGCTGGCCCTGCCGCCTGCAGCCTGCGTGTGAAGCAGGGCAGGTGATCGCGGGTACGCTGATAATCAAGGGGAATCAGGTCGTGAACTGTTTGAACAAACAGACGGGTATTCACAGGCTTGATGTTCAACGGACTTGTGGTGATGAGCCCATCGAATCCCCGCAGATCGATGTGTAAGGTGTGGGGGTGCTTTCGTTTGGCTAATTCGATCGAATTTAGAAAGCAGTTGTTGGCACAGATCAAGCCGTCGATTTCACTCAGATAGGACAGTCGTTCACAACGCTGGTAGGGACTGTTGATTAGTTCAGAGCGTGGTAACAATTGCAATTCTTGACGTGTGATCCATCGTTTTGGAAAGAGTTTTTGCTTTAGGCGGTGGATCTGTTTGAGTGTATTAAGGATTTGCTTGGTCAATGGGAGCAGTTGAAGCAGCTTAATCAGGAGGCCTGATTCATCATCCATTGATTCTGCACTGTTCAGAGTGTCCAGGATTCGTGCGGCTCTGATGCGTTTTTGAACGTTTTTTGGAAGCTGTGCTTTCGCAATATCTTGCATGGGAGCCTGGAATCCCGTCAGTAGCCATATTTCGGCTCCGGATTCTTTCAGGGCTCGCAGCAGTCCTTTGCTAAAAACAGCAATGCCGCGATGCTCTTGCTGCTCAAATTCATATCCACTGACGACCAGGCGAAGCCCTTTCAGAGGGCGTGTCATTGATGATCTCCGGGTAGGAGTTCCAGGTCTTGCTTCAGTCGCAATCGCTTTTCGGGTAAATCAAACAATACTTGTTTCCCTTCTTGCTCAAGGTCTCGGGTGTTCACCATGTTGTCATAGAACTGGCGTTGCTTAAAAAACTCGGCCTTCTGGGCTTTAAGTCTCGGGAGCTCATTGCGAACCGGGTCTCTGAGGGTTTGTAATTCTCGTTGTTGCTGTTCTAGAAGCACTCTCAATTAATCGGCGCACGCCTGATTGAGAAGTTTTTCTGTCCATGCTCTAAGCCTGAGCAAGTCTTCGCTGTTTTGTTCTTGGTCAGGTTGTTGACTGCGGGTTGTACCCCACTCATGGATTGCTGTTGCCTGATTGCACTTCAACACCACTTGGTTTAGGAACTGCTGAATATCAAGGCAGAGCTTGACATCTTCATCGCAGATGTGGTGGCGAGTGTGGAGGGGATGTTTCAGAAATGCTCCGCGCCGGATCCCCTGCAAGGCTCCTGTGACAGCTGCCAGCGGGCTCCTCGGGCTCGACCTGGGTTTAGATGATTCGACCAGTCGATCGAGAGGGTGATAAATGGAATCTTGGCTGTCGAACTGAATCCCTGCCTGGGTGAGTAGTCCGTTTTTATCGCGCAGCCTTGTACCGACCAGAGCCACATTTGGTTGGTTTGCAAACACGGCGATGATCTCATCGACGCAGCCTGGATATATGAATAGGTCGTCTTTCGCAAAAATTAACACATCTCCTGTCGCTTTGTTGGCCAATCCATTCATGTTGCCGGAGAAATGAAATGACTTGCTCTATGTTGGGTAACGTGGCAGTCGTAGCGGTTGGTGTGATTAAGACGCTGCTCATCGTCCTTGGACCCATTCCAGAAGCAGAGGATTTCAGCTTTATGGGCAGGCGTAAAGTTTGACGCTTGATTTAGCCCTGAACAAAGCCTGTTCCCCAGGTCGGCCGTGAGTGATAACGCCAGAATCGAGAGATGCACGTACCTGAACGGTGGATTGCTGACGATATCAAGTACTCATGAGTTTCGATCGCGGCAGCTCTTCAACGTTGTAGAGCAGGTCTGGCTCCGCTGTGGTGAGGTGCTCTTTGCGTTCGGTCAGTGGGTTGGTGTTTAAGCCATCGAGTGAGGGCAGATTCAACATCACTTGTTTTCTGATCAGCGGGAACGGTTGACAATCAATGTCCCTGGCTGGATGAGCGACTGGCGGAAGCGTTTGCGGTGGTGCGCGAAGCGGGCAAATGGGTGCTCGGTATGCGCCACTTTGATGTGCAGCTAAGCGGCGGCATGGTGCCGAACGAGGGCAAGACCCTGGTGGCTACGGTTCCCAGTTTTCACAATGCCTTGATGGACCGTGGCGTTCACGTGTTGACGTGAAAGATTATTTTACTCGCAGTGATGCGGTGTGGGTGGGCCAGGTGCACCGCTTCCTGGGCTTGTCGGTAGGTTTGACCCTGCAAGGGACATGGCGCTGGCGGAATGGTGCAGCAATCACGGCTGTGACATCCCTATGCCTCTAACTGAGAGCTGGGATTTGCTTCCCTTGTCGCGTGCAGGCCTTGCTGTGGCACGGTCGTTGAACGTTGAGGCTCAGATCGCGCACATTGATGCTCAACAATCGCCGCAGAGTGTGTGCAGCGGTTGAGATGGTGACATTGTTCAATCAATGCGTTGTGCCATGGGGTGACTTGAAGACACAAAAACTGCCTGCGATGGACATCGACATCACAGGCAGTGGGTTTCCCAAATTTTGTTGTCGACGAACCGGCTTAGACGATGTTGAGGTTGTTGATCACTACCACCACATCATCAAAGTCAGAGTCGCCAGCATTGCGTTGATCTTCAAACCCGAAGGTGTTGCCACCCAGCAGGCGGATATGGTCTGTTCCGTTGTCAGCGTTGAGGCTGGCTGGTGCAACATAGAGGTTGTTGAAGTTCGAAGCGACATCGCTCAAAGTGCCGTTTCTGACCAGGAAGGGCAGGAGAACTGCATCGTTGAAGTCGATGTTGCCACTGATCGTCGCTTCAGAAGTATCGAGGCCGCCACTGTTGTTGTTGGCAATTTGCCCGGAGAACAAAGTGTTGTTGACGACTGCATCGAGATACGTTGAACGATCGCCCTCGAGTGTTGCCACTTCTTCTCCGGTCAAGGGATCAAGAACGCTCCCAGCGCGATTGGCGAGATAGAAGCCCACTTGATTGTCGAAGGCTGCTTCACGGAATAGGGTCGCATCCAGCTGCAGTGTGAAGTCTCCACTGGGATTAGCCAAGTCAGACAAGTCGATGGCTTCAGCGGTTTCACCCAAGAGCGTCAACTCTTCGGTCGTGCTGGAAAGAAGATCGGTTGTTGTGGTAACCGCAATACCATCGCCATTTAATTCAAATTCTCCATCATCTACTGCTGTTGCTGTGAGGAAGTTCAGATCCCCTGTGATGCTATCGCGTAGGGCAAAGTTGTAGCTGTCTGCCTCCAGATTTTCTGTTGATGAGTAGTCAAAGTCGAAGCCAGCCGGTGTGCCTGAGGCTGTTCCCAATGTCGAGAGGATGATTGATCGGCTTTCTCCCCTAGTGGTGGAGACTGCGACCAAATCTTGCGTTGCCGCGGCATTGGCATTGGCACGAATTGTGAAATTGAAGTCACCCCCCCGGGTCACTGCCACAACACTTCCATTGTCGTTGCTTGAAATCTCACCCACGACTGGTTCGGCATTATCCAGAACGGTGTCGTCCCGGAATGCCAGGTTTTGAATGCGCTCATCGAGGGCTGGACCAACGTCTTCCTGGTTGAAAGCGGTTTCTGCTGTGGCGAAGTTATCGAGAAGAAACTCGGCCAGAGCATCCTGCTCAGTGCCGTCATCGGCAAAGGTGGCATCACCGGTGCGAACTCCCTCTTGCTCCAGGAAGACAGGATTCACCCGTGCTGCAATGGCAGGATCGTCAATGTTGGGGAATGGATAGCCATCACCACCACCGATGAATGCACCGGTTTCTTCATCGAATCGTGGTTCGGCCAGGAAGTTCAGAGTGACGGTCCGGAATTCCTGGTTGGGATCACCGACAAGTGCACCATCGCGTACGAGTTCAGCAATGAGATTGTTGTCGCTGTCAACAATTGCGGCGCTCTGAATTTTGCTTCCTGCTGGAGCGTCTTGATCAAAGGAGAACTTGACACCTGATATCTGTGGGAACTGTCCACCAATCTCAGGAAGGATGGAAACGCCGTAATCGAGAAGATCCACCAGTTCCTGCTTCGTCAGTGTCAGGAGGGTGAGCCCGTTATTGAAGGCGAGGGTTGCAGCAATGTCGTTTTCGCTGATACCGCCCTCAGGCTTCACTACGTTTCCATTGCTATCGACGATTTCCGGATTGGGAGTTCGTACGAAAGCGCCCCCACCTGCTGGCACAACTGATTCGCCGATGGAGGCGCGAATGCCGCCGCCATTTTTGAGGGAGACAACAACGGTTTCATCCAACTCTTGTGCAGCGGCCAGATTGGCATCGGCGGTGAGATTGCCGAGGTTGGTTTCCTGGGTGCGGACTCCGTCGGTGTTGTCGGCGGTGAAATCACCAGAGCGGTTGCCGTTTAGGAAAACATCAGCATTGCCGAGAACATTGGATTCTGAAAGAATGATCTGTTCTTCGATGGTATCGACAATCTCCTGAATGCCAGGATCGACCAGATCTTCGGCGCCCAAATCGGCAACGCCTTGTGCATCAGTGGCATAGGCACCGGACACCTCGGGGTTGTAGCTCTCAGGAATGATGTTGCCATCGGCATCGAATTCAAGAACTAAACGTCCGAGGTACTTGTAACTGCCGTCAGTATTGACTAATGCGGTTTGCGTTCCACCAGCATTGGTGATGAAGGTGGGGTACTCGCCTTGGCTGGTGTCACCTTCGCGAATGCGATCGTTGTTATCAAAGAGGCGAGTATTGGATCCACCGGCAACAATGATGTCAACATCTGTCAGCCGTTCTGCAATGGCCTGCTCGATGCTGATTTGCTGGAAGTGTGACAGCAGCACAACCTTGTTCAAGCCGGGATTGGCTGCCAGCAACTCATCAACGCCGGCTTGAATTACAGCGGCCAGAGCATCCAACTGTTCGGGCGTTGGATTGGTGTCAAAACCACCAGGGCTGATGGCTAGATCTCCTGGGCTGGAAATAGATGCAAGGGTGGGTGTGATGGCGCCAATGACACCGACTTGCTCACCGTTGACATCAAACACCACCGAGGATGTGACGGTGCGTGGGATTGGTGCCTGTCCAGCGGCGACTTCAAGGGGTGCCAGATTGATATCGGTGCTGAAGTCCAGATTGGTGGCCAGGTATGTGAAGTCTGCTCCGGCGTAATCAGCACCCAGAATCTCGCCGGGTGCTGAACCATCGATCAGGCCTGCCAGATTGGCCGTGCCATCATCAAATTCGTGATTGCCGAGTGCACTGGCTTGAATGCCGAGCAGATTTTGAATGGTGATGCTGGCGATGCCACTGGAACCGAAAGCGGCTTCCGAGGCGCTGTAGAAGTTCCCGGGGATGAAGATATCTCCAGAGGAAAGAACCAGAGTGTTGTCTTCAATGCCGTCATTGCCGAGATCTTGATTTCTCAAGGCATTCAGGACCGCCGATGCACCTGTGATATCAGTCAGGCCTCCAACATTGAGAGGCTCTTGATCGCCCAGGTGAAACAACTCAAAGGTGAAATTTTCTTCAACGGCGTGGGATCCTGTCTCGGAAGCCATGAAAGAATTAATTCGATAACATATTTAACCTAAAATTGAGAGTCTGATTTGCGGCTAAGGCTGGTTTAAAGTTTTTTTGTCCTTTTTTATCATTGAGATAATCAATTAATAACGTGTGTCTTGCGCTACATCATTACTTTTCTTTTGTCTTGATTCTCTTCTTTTATTTTTTTCAAAAGTGATCGAATTAATGCAGATTTAGTTTTCAAGTTCAAGTGCGTATTTTGCTTGGCTCGTGCTGAAGACAACGTTTTAATTCCGAGAAGCTTTTTGGCAGAGCTGTGAGGAATGTCTGATTGATCATTTGCCTGCGATCCCGAAGGGTGCTCACCCTTCGTTAATAGGTCCGATTGATCCGTCGCCTCGATCGATGCTGCTTCTGGCTGTCATGAGTGCCGGTGTAGCGCTTGCCTGAAGCCTCTGCAGAGGTTCGGGCACCTGTCTTTGTAGGGATGCAGCCAGTGGTACGGATCGCCGGCGCATCGCCCCTTGGCGGCCTCAGTAGGCTGTCCCCCAGTTGATTTAGCGCTTTCCATGCTCAAGCTGCTGCTGGGTGACCCCAATGCCCGCAAGCTGAAGCGCTATCAGCCGATCGTGTCCGATATCAACCTCCTCGAAGAGGAGGTGGCTCCTCTAAGCGACGAGGACCTGCGCCGGCGTACCGCCGAGTTCCGTCAGCGCCTTGATAACGCCGGAAGCCTCGAAAATCAGCGACCCGTGCTTGATGAGTTGCTGCCGGAGGCCTTCGCTGTGGTGCGAGAAGCTGGCAAGCGAGTGCTGGGCATGCGCCACTTTGATGTGCAGTTGATCGGCGGCATGGTGCTGCATGAGGGGCAAATCGCTGAGATGAAAACCGGCGAAGGCAAGACGCTGGTTGCCACGCTGCCCAGCTTCCTCAATGCCCTGACCGGTCGCGGTGTCCATGTGGTGACCGTGAACGATTACTTGGCACGCCGTGATGCGGAGTGGATGGGGCAGGTGCATCGTTTCCTCGGCCTCTCCGTGGGTCTGATCCAGCAGGACATGACCCCCGCCGAGCGTCGCCGTAATTACGGATGCGACATCACCTATGCCACCAACTCAGAGCTCGGGTTCGACTACCTGCGCGACAACATGGCTGCTGACATCAATGAGGTGGTGCAGCGGCAGTTCCAGTACTGCGTGATCGATGAAGTCGATTCGATCCTGATTGATGAAGCCCGAACGCCACTGATTATTTCTGGTCAGGTGGAGCGGCCTCAAGAGAAGTATCAGAAGGCGGCGGAAGTGGCTGCAGCACTCACCCGGGCGGCCGAGATGGGCAAGGACGGGATCGATCCCGAGGGTGATTACGAAGTGGATGAAAAGCAGCGCAGCTGCACCCTTACTGATGAGGGCTTTGCCAAGGCTGAGCAGATGATCGGTGTGGCCGATCTTTATGACCCTCAGGATCCCTGGGCCCACTACATCACCAACGCCCTCAAGGCCAAGGATCTGTTCACCCGCGATGTGAACTACATCGTGCGCGACGGCGAAGCGGTCATCGTCGATGAGTTCACCGGCCGCGTCATGCCAGGACGCCGCTGGAGCGATGGCCAGCACCAGGCGATCGAGGCCAAGGAGGCCCTGCCGATTCAGCCCGAAACCCAGACCCTGGCGTCCATCACCTACCAGAACTTCTTCCTGCTCTACCCCCGCCTCGCCGGGATGACCGGCACGGCCAAAACAGAGGAAACCGAGTTTGAGAAGACGTACAAACTCGAAACAACCATCGTGCCCACCAACCGGGTCCGGGCCCGGCAGGACTGGGTGGACCAGGTGTACAAAACGGAAGAGGCCAAGTGGCGAGCCGTGGCCAAGGAAACCGCCGAGGTGCACCAGCAGGGCCGGCCAGTGCTGGTGGGTACCACCAGTGTGGAGAAGAGTGAGCTACTCAGTGCCCTTCTGGCAGAAGAGAACATTCCTCACAACCTCCTTAATGCCAAACCCGAGAATGTGGAGCGGGAAGCCGAAATCGTGGCTCAGGCCGGACGCTCCGGGGCGGTGACCATCGCCACCAACATGGCGGGTCGTGGCACCGACATCATCCTTGGTGGCAACAGCGATTACATGGCTCGCTTGAAACTGCGCGAGGTGTTGCTGTCTCGGTTGGTGCGTCCGGAGGAGGGCCATCGTCCGCCCGTGCCTCTGCAACGCAGCGGCGCTGAGGGTGGTGGAGGTTTTGCTGCCAAGGCAGCCCCCGCCAGTGGCCCCCATGGCCATGCCCCCAGCGAAGCCCGTGCCATCGGCAGCCTCTATCCCTGCCAGCTCACTGAGGGCACTGATCAGGCTCTGGCCGATTTGGCCAGGGATCTGGTGAAGGCCTGGGGTGACCGGGCACTCACGGTGATTGAACTGGAAGATCACATCGCTACGGCGGCGGAGAAGGCCCCCACCGACGATCCTGCGATTGCGGCTCTGCGCGCGGCCATCGCCCGGGTGAAGGGGGAATACGACGAGGTGGTGAAGCAGGAAGAACAACGGGTGCGGGAGGCCGGTGGTCTGCACGTGATCGGCACCGAGCGCCATGAATCCCGTCGGGTGGATAACCAATTGCGTGGTCGGGCCGGGCGTCAGGGAGACCCTGGCTCCACCCGCTTCTTCCTCTCCCTGGGCGACAACCTCCTGCGCATTTTTGGTGGGGACCGGGTGGCCGGACTGATGAATGCCTTCCGGGTCGAGGAAGACATGCCAATCGAATCGGGCATGCTCACCCGCTCCCTGGAGGGGGCTCAGAAGAAGGTCGAGACGTATTACTACGACATTCGTAAACAGGTGTTCGAGTACGACGAGGTGATGAACAATCAGCGCAAGGCTGTTTACACCGAACGGCGCCGGGTGCTGGAGGGTCGCGAACTGAAGAAGCAGGTGATTGGCTACGGCGAGCGCACTATGAACGAGATCGTTGAGGCCTATGTGAATCCGGACCTGCCTCCAGAGGAATGGGATGTGACCCAGCTGGTGAGCAAGGTGCAGGAGTTCGTGTATCTGCTCGACGACCTCCAGCCTGATCAGCTCCAGGGATTGTCGATGGAGGAGCTCAAAGCTTTTCTGCAGGAGCAATTGCGTAATGCTTATGACCTCAAGGAAGGCCAGATTGAACAGCAGCGTCCTGGCCTGATGCGTGAAGCTGAGCGCTTCTTCATCCTTCAGCAGATTGATACCCTCTGGCGCGAGCATCTTCAATCGATGGATGCCCTGCGTGAGTCAGTGGGCCTGCGTGGTTATGGCCAGAAAGACCCCCTGATCGAATACAAGAACGAGGGCTATGACATGTTCCTCGACATGATGACCAACATGCGCCGCAACGTGATCTATTCGATGTTCATGTTCCAGCCTGCGAAGCCACAGTCAGTGTCCGAAGCAATCGCTTAGTGCGATTGCTTGTGAGATCTGTTCAGCCAATGTGATGCTGAGCGTATGAGCTCAACGGCTTTTCGCCTGTACCTCGTTCTCGAATGTTGCAACTCCTGGTGCAGTCTTTGGTTTTCGAGGTTTAAACGTTCTAAATGAATAGTTTTTATTTCAGAAATCTTATTAGCAGGAAAAATTATATTTAATTCATCTAAGTTTGCCGCAAAATGCGTTTTGAATTCATTGGCAATGTCTTGGATTTCTTGTTTCGATTTCGATGCATTCTGGCAAAAATCGTAAAGAGTTATGCAGCTTTCGCGTAGTGAATTCGAAGCACGATCTGACAGAAGCTGGTCCGGTCTGGATCGGATGAGGTCTCCGACGAACTTTTGCTCGAGCTCTTGTTCGATCGCCCAGTCTGGAATTGTGGCCGTGCTGGCCACGGCATTGCTCAATCTCTGAGAGCTTTCTTTTGGATAATGCCTTAAAAATGCGAAGCTGAGAACGTCGTTTGGCAGGCTTCTGCAGCTATTGAATAGATGATGGTTGTAGCACATCCAGAGTGCTAAAGCGCGGTCGGAATGCATCCCGTCTCTGGCCAGGAGTGAGTTGGCCACTGCGAAGGGATGTCTGATAATGGCTATCGATGGAACTTCCTTGAGCAGGAGATGGAAATAGGCTTCTCTTGTTAGACATAAGCGCGGATCTTTGTCAATCCAATTGCTTTTGAGTGCCCATGGCCTCAGCGTTTGTCGCGTTTCATTCAGTGATAGATAGTGTTCGAGATCGGTCCAGTCGGGAGTGAGTAGGAATGGGTGATTCCAGCTTGCATTCGTGATTGTCAGTAATCGTTCGTTGAGGTCAACGATGGCAACGCTTTCATGGTGGCCTTCTGGATTGTCGATATTTGATTCAATGGTTTGTTGTGCGGTTCTAGCTTCTTCAGTGTTATGACGCTCAAGTGCTGATTTGAGTATGTTTGTGAGCAGAGAAGTGCCCGATCGATGGCAGCCTAAAATAAACATTCTCGGTCAATAAGTTGAATTTGATTGGTCGCCAATGAATTCGAGAATTTCTCGATCTTTGAGGCTCTGAGCCTCGCCGCATCGCTTGTCAATGATCGGCTCTCCCTTGATCGTGGCGATGGCTCGGAGATGGTCTTGCAAGTTGCGTACCTGTCCTTCCAGTTGGTCAATGCGCTCCATCAGGTTGCGAATCACATTGGCTTCGGCATCCGGAAGGGCGGAGTGGGCCAATGGATTGATCCTTACGCCACTCTGATGGACGACCCTTCCTGGAACTCCCACAACGGTGCAGTCGGCTTCCACGTCGCGGACAACGACGGACCCAGCGCCGATTCTGGTGTTGGGGCCGACTGAGATTGCCCCCAAAACTTTGGCGCCTGCCCCCACAACCACGTTGGTGGCAAGAGTGGGATGACGTTTGCCGTGCTCCTTGCCAGTTCCACCAAGGGTCACCCCCTGGTAGAGCAGGCAGCGATCACCCACTTCGGCAGTCTCGCCAATCACCACGCCCATGCCGTGGTCGATGAACACGCCATGGCCAATTCTGGCGCCCGGATGGATCTCCACACCGGTGAGATTGCGTCCCATTTGGCTGAGCAGCCGGGCCGCCAGTTTCAGGGGCAGCTTGGAGCGCCAGAGCCTGTGGCTTAACCGGTGCAAGCTCAGGGCTTGAAAGCCTGGATAGCAGAGGAGGATCTCCAGGGGGCCACGGGCTGCTGGATCCCGTTCACGAATGATCGCCAGGTCGGCGCGGATGTGGTTCAACATGCCTGCTCGCCGCGCCCTCAGCGCTCGTGGGCGTCATTTTGGCAGTTGGTCTTCATCAAGCGGTTTGCAGACCGATTTCCTTGCGCAGCAATTCGATCGTGTCGCCGCTCAGGTAACTCTCGGCGCAGTGCACCTGGGGCATGCGCATCAGTTGGGAGCGATTCTGGCGCAGGCTTTGCTCAACGAGTGGCAGGCTGGGCTTATCGCAGAGCACATGGCTGGAGGCCCGCAGCAGAGCCAGCAAGCGGCTGCCCACGTCTGGAGTGGCGGTCATCAGCAGCAGTTCGTTGCCGCGCATGCTGTGCAGGATGACTTCGGCGGCCCGCAGGATGCCTGGGCTGATGCTGACCAGGCCCACGCAGCTTCCCTGCCGTAACTCTTTCAACATCGCTAGTTCGGCCCGGAAGTCGTTGAGGTCCACCGCCACGGCGCGCACTCCGTGTCGCTTGGCGAGTTCTTCCACGGGCTGGAGGAAATAGCGGCTGGTCACGACCGTGCCATTGCTGGCGCTATCCAGGACGCTCTCCAGTTCCTCCATTGGCACCACCTCCACCGGCACATCCAGGCTTGGCTCGAGTTCCTCAGCGATCAGCATTGAGGCGCCGATGTCCTCCCGAGGAGTGCTGACCAAGACCCGGGCACCACAGCGCAACCTCCAGTCGATCTCGCGGGTGAGCAGATCCCGGGTCTGCTGAAGGGTGCATCCGGCGTTCAGCAGTCCGTCAACGCATTTGCGCACCTCCCGGTCGAGGTCTGTCACCCCGCGGTTGCGTGGCGTCATCGGCGTGCGGATCTCCCGGGGTTTCTGCTGGTCGCGCACGTAGATGCCCGAGCCGGCCATGGCTTCCACCACTCCATCGGTTTCCAGCTGGCGATACACCTTGCTGATGGTGTTGCGGTGCAGTCCGGTCTGCATCGCCAGTTGGCGGGTGCTTGGTAGGCGATGTCCCGGCGGATAGTGCCGGGCGGCAATGGCAAAGCAGATCTGGTTGTAGAGCTGGGTCGATGCCGGTATGTCGCTTTCCTGTTGGATGTGGAATCGCACGCCGGTGGGCCAGGTCTGAATGCGGCCACCTTAAGGACAGGATGGCCTGGTGACAATTGTCCGGGTGGTCCGTGTCCTTATGCCAATTTCTTCGGCTGAGCCTCAAGTGCGGGGTTGGTGTTACGTCAATGACGGGCCTGTGCCCTTGCGCTGCTGGTGGGCACCCAAAGGAATCGAAACAGGTGCAGTCGGTCGGGATGCACGTAACCGTAACGAAACTGAGTCATATCAGGAGCGAAAACGTGCTGTTCTCGTTCTGCCCGAAGTGTTTGGCGTCAACGCCTGGGTGAGGTCGGTGGCTGATCGCATCGCCGCTACGGGAGTGCCTGCTCTGGCGATGCCTCTGTTCGCCCGCACGGCTCCAGAGCTCGATCTGAGCTATGGCGAGATGCAACTGGCCGAAGGCCGTGGTCACAAGATCGCCACGACCGCGGCTGCGCTTCTGGCCGATGGAACGGCCGCGATCAGTTGGCTGCGCAGACAACTCAACGATCCTCAGGCGGAGATCACTGTGGTGGGATTTTGTTTCGGAGGGCATGTGGCCCTGCTCATGGCTTCCCTGCCTGAGGTAACCAGAACCTTCGATTTCTATGGTGCCGGTGTGGTGCAGGGCCGTCCGGGAGGTGGTGCGCCCACCCTGGACAGTCTGCCCCAGGTGCAAGGGGAGCTCACTTGTCTTTTCGGTTTGGACGATCCTTTGATCCCCAAGGTGGATCGGGATGCCATCGAATCAGCTCTGCGCCAGGCGGATCCGTCCGGTGCGAGGTTGCGTTGCGTCAGCTTTCCCGACGCCGATCACGGTTTCATGTGTGATGCGCGCGCTGCGTATCAGCCGGAGGCTGCTGCGCAGGGTTGGCAGGTGCTGCTGGGCTCTATTGGAACTTGATTAGTCCATTCTTCAGCCACCAGCCACGCCGTCGAGCATCGCTGTGATTCAGCAAATCTTTGTCCCAAGACTGGAATCGGTTTCTCATTAGGTGTCGTTCAACATCGGCAGCCGGGGGAGTGGGCCCCCAGCTTGCGGGCAGGACTTCGCTGGCAAAACATCCAAACGCTGTGCTGGTGTTGGGCATCCAGGGGGGGAGTTGTGGTGGTGTTTGCAGTCCCATTCCAATGGCTTGATGACGTCGTGCTCTCAGATCCGTAATCAGAGAGCGCCATTGTTCGATCACGTGCCGCCATTCGTAGTGCGCTTTCACCCGTCTGCGTCCCGCAGCCCCCATGGCAGCGCGCAAGTCCGGAAAGTTAAGAAGTGTGGATAAGTGTCTTTTGAACTGATCAGGGTCGACGGCAATGCCTTGGGCCACGCGTCCCATGATTTGGCTGTACTCGTTCTTTTCTTGAATCAGCAAGCACCGTGCCTCGTGCTCCCCAAGGCCCGAAACCATTCGTGTGGTGACCCTCAGGCCAGTGGCCTCGCCGTTCTCGCCCGGCTGCAACACGCTTTCCCGGTAACCATTCCAGTCGCTTACGAGGCAGGGAAGTTCTGCTGCCATCGCTTCCAAAGGAGTGATTCCAAAGGTTTCCTGAGGGTTATCCGACAAACTGACGAAGACATCAGCAGCCCAGCGAACAGGGCAGGCCAAGTCAATCTCTCGGCCAGGCACCCAGTGAATTGTTAGAGATGGGGCCAGCTCTCTTGTGGCTTCTTTCCAAAGCTGGAGCATTCGATCATTTGGAGCCTCTCCGTACACCAGCAGTTCAAGTTCGGGGTGTTGCTCTTGTTGCAGCTCTCCCAGGCATTGAATCAGTGGTGCTGGATGAAACTTTGTGAGCAGGTCCAGGCGGCCTGCGATGAGAACAACTTGGGCCTCTGGGCGAATTCCAAGTCGGCTGCGGGAGGCTCGGCAGGCATCTGCTTTGCTCACCGGAGGTGCCCAGACGTCAGAGTGGATGCCCAGTGGGATCACGGGAAGTTGAGGCCGTTCGAAGCGACAGGCTTCATTTCGGCTTCGAAGCCAAGCTTCTTGACGATCCAGGAAGCCCTCGACGACTTGGCGAGCTGCCTGGGAGGTGCAGATCAGGGCATCCCAGGACCGAACGGGTGCGCTGGCGTACTGACCCAACGCGTACTGAACGCCGTAGCTGCAGAGAGTATGAACAATGCCGATGATGGAGTAGGCCCCGTCTCCCCATGGCATCCGCTTCCAGGCCCAGTTATTGATGCGGGGGTCTGGAACATGGAATGCGCCGGTAGTGCTCGCCGCATTCCCCCATTGCTCCTCGCTTACTGCTTCCGTGAGCGGGTCGACATGAACTGAACATGCTTCGTTGTGAAACCATTCGGCGTCAGATCGATTTTTTACAACCAGGCTGTGATTCGTATTGCCGGAGTAATGGAGATAAGCTTCTAGGAATGACTTTCCGGCTGACTGACGACCCAAGGGCTTGTTTGGATCGAGCTGAAAGGCATTACGTTTTAACAGCAAAGTAAGGGGTAAGGGTGATGTTTCTTGATTCACCTTGGAGCTTGCAGAAAATAATTAAGCCTCAGGTCTGAGTACCTCTCGATTCAACCCTGTTTGTTCGTTAGTCGGGCGGATGTGGGCCGGGGCGGCGCCGTGATCGTGCGCACGGCCCTGGTGGCGCTCTGCTCTTTGTCGTCTTTTTTCGCCAGCGGGGTCTTCCGCGGTGTGAGGAACATGATCATGTTGCGGCCTTCCCGCTTCGGGGGTTGCTGGATCTCAGCAGGTTCCTCGAGATCCTTGGCCATGCGCCGCAGCAGCGTTTCTGCGAGAGCGGTGTGCTGAATCTCCCGACCGCGAAAGATCACCGTGCACTTCACTTTGTCGCCAGCTTTAAGGAAACGCTGGGCCTGACCAATACGCACGTCGTAATCATGTTGATCGATTTTGTAACGCATCTTGACCTCTTTGACTTCGGTCTGGTGCGATTTCTTCTTGGCCTCCTTGGCTTTTTTCTCCTGTTCGAACTTGTATTTGCCGTAATCCATGATCCGGCATACCGGCGGATCGGCCTTCTCGCTGACCAGCACTAAATCGAGTTCCCTCTCCTGCGCTACCTCCAGCGCTTTCTCCCTGTCGATGACTCCCAACTGGGTGCCGTCGGCATCCACCACCCGAAGCTGGGGGTAATTGATGCGGTCGTTGATGTTGGGGAGCTCCCGGACGGGAGCACGGCGATCAAAACGGGGACGTGGTGGCATTCAGTGAGGGAAGGGGCCGCGGGCCGTTGGAAAGAGAACCCGCTGCGGTTGCATTCTTCACCCTAGACCCGCCTCGATCAGGTGTCCGGCTTCACTCAGGGGATTGTTATCGGGCAACCAATGGGGCTGATGCTGGCGCCGGAACCAGGTGCGTTGCCGCTTCGCGAATTGCTGGGTGCGCCGGGTGGTTTGGGCGATTGCTGCTTGATGGCTCAGAGTGCCATCGAGCACTTGCAGGGCTTCCCCGTAGCCAATGGTTTGGAGGAGGGGCAGGTCGGGGCCATAGCGTTCCCGCAGGCGTTGCGTTTCCTCTAGAAGACCACCGCTGTAAAGCGACTGGGTGCGCTGGCCGATGCGCTGTTTCAGATCGGCGGGGTTGAGGCCTAGCTCCAGCACGCGCCAGGGCGGTGGGCTGGCACTGGTCTGGCTGCTCATTGGTGCTCCCGTGGCATAGAGCACTTCCAAAGCGCGTTGGGTACGCACCGCATCAGCGCTGGCGATGCGCATGGCCGCATCTGGATCGGCATGCGTCAGTAGCTGGTGGCACACCGGTTGGCCCAGATTCGCCAGTTCCCTGCGCAGTGCCGGTTGGGGGGGCACGGCGGGGGGACGCAGCCCACCGGTGAGCGCTTTCAGATAGAGCCCGCTGCCGCCGACTAGAAAAGCGGCGCCACGCTTGGTCAGGCTGTGATTCACAGCCTTCAGTGCCTCCTGCTGGAACTCCTGCAAAGTGATGGGTTGGTCGGGGTCACGCAGGTCGAGCAGATGGTGGCGGATGCGCGCCTGCTGATCTGGGCTGGGCTTGGCCGTGCCCACATCCATCTCCCGATAAAGCTGGCGGGAATCCACGTTGAGAATCTCCAGATTGAATCGCTCCGCCAGGTCCAGAGACAGGGCGGTTTTGCCGCTTGCGGTGGGGCCAAGCAGCACCACCACGAGGGGAGCGCTGCTATCGCTGCTGCCCTCCGCTTCAGAGTTGGTATGGGGCATCGCACATCAAAGGGGGTGCACCCCCAGGAAAAATGACGCCTCAGAGGCCTCTGTGAGCGCCTCTGGCACGCCGGTGGTAGATTCAGCCTGACAGGAAGCCTGGCCGACCTAAATCGCATGAGCGAAGCCGCGAAAGTTCAAGCGGCCTACGGTGCCGAACAGATTCAAGTTCTTGAGGGCCTTGAGCCCGTCCGCAAGCGGCCGGGCATGTATATCGGCTCAACAGGGCCGCGTGGACTTCATCACCTGGTTTATGAGGTGGTGGACAACTCGGTGGATGAGGCCCTCGCGGGGCATTGCACGGAGATCCAGGTGGTGCTGGGGGAGGACGGCTCCGCTTGCATCACCGACAATGGACGTGGAATTCCAACGGATGTTCACCCCCGCACTGGCAAGAGTGCTCTGGAAACCGTGCTCACCGTGCTGCATGCTGGCGGCAAATTTGGCGCCGGTGGGTACAAGGTATCCGGGGGCCTTCACGGGGTGGGCGTGTCGGTGGTCAACGCCCTGAGTGAATGGGTGGACGTCACCGTGCGCCGTCAGGCTCAGGTGCACCGTCAGCGCTTTGAGCGGGGTGCTCCGATCGGCAGCCTGGTGTCCGAGCCCCAGCCGGCCGAGGAGGAAGGTCGCACCGGCACCAGCGTGCGCTTCAAGCCCGACATTGAGATTTTCACCGTCGGCATCGTTTTTGATTACGCCACCCTTTCGGCTCGTCTGCGCGAGCTGGCTTATCTCAATGGTGGGGTGCGCATCGTTTTCCGTGATGAGCGCGAGAACGCCCGCGATGCCGAGGGCAATCCTCACGAGGAGATCTATTTCTACGAGGGCGGCATTAAGGAATACGTCGCCTACATGAACGCCGAGAAGGATGCCCTTCACCCCGAGATCATTTATGTGGATGCCGAGAAAGACGGGGTGTCTGTTGAAGCGGCGTTGCAGTGGTGTGTGGATGCGTATTCCGACAGCATCCTGGGTTTTGCCAACAACATTCGAACGGTTGATGGGGGAACGCATATTGAGGGGTTGAAAACTGTGCTCACGCGTACGCTCAACACGTTTGCCAAAAAGCGCGGCAAGCGTAAGGAGTCGGATTCCAACCTCGCCGGTGAAAACATCCGCGAGGGCCTCACGGCCGTGCTGTCTGTGAAAGTGCCCGAGCCGGAGTTTGAGGGTCAAACCAAAACCAAGCTCGGCAATACCGAAGTGCGCGGCATTGTTGACAGCCTGGTGGGCGAGTCTCTGAGTCAGTACCTGGAGTTCAATCCGGGTGTGATTGACATGATCCTGGAGAAGGCGATTCAGGCGTTCAATGCTGCCGAAGCCGCCCGTCGTGCTCGCGAGTTGGTGAGGCGCAAGAGTGTTCTGGAAAGTTCAACCCTGCCCGGCAAGCTCGCTGATTGCAGCTCCAGAGATCCCAGCGAATCGGAGATTTATATCGTTGAGGGTGATTCTGCTGGTGGTTCGGCCAAACAGGGTCGTGATCGACGCTTCCAGGCGATTCTTCCCCTACGCGGAAAGATTCTCAATATTGAGAAAACTGATGATGCCAAGATCTACAAGAATACAGAGATTCAGTCCCTGATCACGGCGCTAGGCCTCGGGATTAAAGGCGAGGATTTTGATGTTAAAAACCTGCGCTATCACCGGGTCGTGATCATGACTGACGCTGACGTGGATGGTGCGCATATCCGCACCCTCTTGCTCACCTTCTTCTATCGCTACCAGAAAGAACTTGTGGAAGGTGGTTACATCTACATCGCCTGCCCGCCCCTTTACAAAGTGGAGCGCGGCAAGAACCACACCTATTGCTACAACGAATCAGAGCTACAGAAAACTCTGGAAGGATTTGGCGAGAAAGCCAACTACAACATCCAGCGTTTTAAGGGACTTGGTGAAATGATGCCCAAGCAGCTCTGGGAAACCACCATGGATCCCACCACTCGCACCATGAAACGGGTGGAGATTGAGGATGCCCTGGAGGCCGATCGAATCTTCACGATCCTGATGGGTGACAAGGTGGCCCCTCGCCGCGAATTCATCGAAACCCACAGCGCCGAGCTCGATATGGCGGCCCTTGATATCTGATGCCGCGTTCCGCTTCCTCCGTGCTCCGCTGGGGCTGGCTGCTGGGTGTGGCCCTGCTCGGTCCTGCAGCACTGCCGGCTGGTGGAGCCGAACGGCGTCTGCCCCAGATCCGCCGTCAGGATGGCGAAGGGCCCCTGCTCAGCGGCAGTGACTGTCTGTTGCAAGCCGGTCCTGGCCTGGCGGCTCCATCGCTGCGTCGCTTGGAAATCGGTACCCCCCTGCAGCTGTTGCGTCACTGGCGCAGCGCCGATGGCCGCGATTGGATTCAGGTGCAGGTGTCCTCTCATCCAGCGTTTCCTGGGGTGACCGACCGGCAACGGGGCTGGATTCATGGCTGACATCGTTCCCTCCCAGGCGCTTCTGGTGGGTCTGGGTGCAGTTCCCGGTGCCTGGTTGCGTCTGCGGGTGGTGAACCACTTCGAGCCGATGGTGCCTCGCAAGCACTGGGGCACCTTCCTGGTGAACCTGGTGGCGGCCTTCGCTCTGGGCCTTGTGCTGGGATTGCAGCCGTCCGTCCGCTGCACTCCTCCTGGCTCGACGTCGTCGTTGATTCTTTTGATCGGCGTTGGTTTCTTCGGAAGCCTCAGTACCTTCTCCACCTTTGCTGTAGAGGTGCTGGTCACCCTGCGGGATCGCCAGTGGGGTGAAGCGCTCTTGCTCACGGCCGGTTCAGTGCTGGCCGGTCTGTTGGTGGCTGCTGCTGGCTACGGCCTGGGATTGGCTCATGGCTGAACAATTCCAGCCTACGGCCCGTCAGGAGATACAGGAATTGCTGCTGGTAGCCCTTGGTGCCATTCCCGGGGCTTTATTGCGTTGGCAGCTGTCGGTGTTGGCACCAGATCGCAACCTGCTGGCGAATGTGCTCGGATCGCTTGTGCTGGGGTTACTGCTTGGGCTTCCCTTTCGGCCGCGGCTGCAGCTGCTGATCGGGATCGGCTTCTGTGGATCGCTCACCACCTTCAGCAGCTGGATGGTGGATTGTGTGAGTTTGATCGCAGCGGGGCAAGCTGCGGCCGCCATCGGTCTGATCGGCGCCACCCTCGGGCTGGGCCTGGGTGGCGCAGCCCTTGGGCTTGTGCTTGGCCGCGGCGTGAGCGCCCGCTGGCTCAGGCCTGCAGAGCCGCTTCAATCGCGGCGCTGAGTTCGGCGTCCTCAGGGGCCACGCCACTCTTGAAGCGTGCAAGCACTGTGCCGTCTTTGCCTACCAGGAACTTTTCGAAATTCCAGGCCACATCACCGGCCGGCTCGGTCTGGTTGAGGGTGGTGTAAGGCTCGGTGGTGCTGCCGGTGGCATGCACTTTGTCGAACAGCTCGAAGCTGGCGCCGTAGGTGGTGGAACAGAAGCTCTTGATCTCGTCGAGGGTGCCGGGCTCCTGGGCGCCGAAGTCGTTGCAGGGGAAGCCCAGCACTTGCAGGCCGCGGGGCCCGAAGGTGTCCTGCAGGCTCTGCAGACCGGCGTACTGCTTGGTGAATCCGCAGCGGCTGGCCACATTCACGATCAACAGCACTTGGCCTGCATAGCTGCCGAGGGATTTTTCACTGCCGTCTGGGGTACGGACGGACACGTTGCTGACGCTGGGAGCCATGGCTGAACGAAGCATTCGGCGCAGACGATAACCCTCTGGAATCGACATACACTTGGATTTGCTGGGTACGGGGCATGGATCAAGCACCGGACAGCCGCACTCTCAATGCCGGCAGTGGAACGACGCTGGCCCATCCGATGCTGGCGGAGGTGGTGACCCGTCAGCTGGAATCCATGCTCAGCGTGGGCAATTACGACGGCGTCAAAATGCTGCTGGCGCCAGTGCAGCCCGTGGACGTCGCCGAAGCGATCGGCAGCCTGCCGCGCACCCTTCAGGCCCTGGCCTTCCGGCTGCTCAGCAAGGATGAAGCGATCGAGGTGTACGAGTATCTCGATCCAGCGGTGCAGCAGAGCCTTCTGGAACGGCTGCGCTCCGGCGAGGTGTTGGAGCTGGTCGAGGAGATGTCTCCGGATGACCGGGTTCGGTTGTTCGATGAACTCCCCGCCAAGGTGGTGCGGCGTCTCCTGGCGGAGCTCAGTCCTGCGGAGCGCAAAGTCACCGCCCAGTTGCTGGGCTATGCCCCGGAAACCGCCGGCCGTCTGATGACGACGGAATACATCGATCTCAAAGATTTTCACAGTGCGGCCCAGGCCCTCACGATCGTTCGACGCCGGGCGCGTCAGACCGAAACGATCTACAGCCTTTATGTGACCGATGGGGAGCGTCATCTCACGGGCATCCTGTCGCTACGTGATCTGGTCACAGCCGACCCTGAAGACCGGATCGGTGATGTGATGACTCGGGAGGTGGTGAGCGTGGGCACTGACACGGATCAGGAAGACGTGGCGCGGGCGATTCAGCGTTACGACTTTCTGGCAGTGCCGGTGGTGGATCGTGAGCGACGCTTGGTGGGGATCGTCACCGTGGATGACGTGATCGATGTGATCGAGCAGGAGGCCACCCGCGACCTTTATGCCGCCGGTGCTGTGGAAGCCGGGGATGAAGACGATTATTTCCAGAGCAATCTGTTCACCGTGGCCCGGCGCCGGGTGGTGTGGCTGTCGGTGCTGGTGGTGGCCAGCTTCTTTACATCGGAAGTGATTGCTCTCAATGAGCAGGTGCTTAAAGAGGTGGTGCTGCTGGCGGCATTTATTCCACTCTTGGCTGGCACCGGAGGCAATGTGGGTGCCCAGAGCTCCACTGTGGTGATCCGCGGCTTGAGCACCCAGAGCATTGCCTCTCTCGGGCGCATCAAGGCTGTCGTGCGTGAGGCCACGGCGGGATTGCTGTTGGGATTACTGATGATGATCTTGGTGGTGCCCTTTGCCTGGTGGCGAGGCGAGAGTCCGCTGGTGGGCCTTTCGGTGGGAACCAGCCTTCTGGCGATTACCACCCTGGCCGCCACGGCTGGAGCAGGCTTCCCGTTGCTCTTCGATCGGATGGGGTTGGATCCGGCCTTGATGTCCACACCCTTCATCACCACCTGCACGGATGTGGTGGGAACCCTGATCTATTTAAAAACAGCGCAGTGGTTGCTCGTGCATATGCCCCAGCTGCTTCAGTCCACAGGTATTTCTGCTCATTTCTTGGCGGCAACCCTTTTCTGAGAGCTCGTTTACGTTTCTTAGGAGTACGCTTCACACAACTAAACGAAGCACTATGGCCCCCGCCCTTGCCGAAGCTTCCGTCCCTGTTTCGACACTCGTCCTTCAGACGGTTTCCTCAAAAAATCAGTCACCTAAGAGCAGTCCTGCAAAGACGACTGCGTCTCGCCCATCCGGCACAGATGTTGACCTGGTGCGCTCCTACCTGCGTGATATCGGTCGTGTGCCGTTGTTGAGTCATCAGCAGGAGATCACCCTGGGCCGTCAGGTGCAGGAGCTGATGGAGCTGGAGTCCGTGGAAGCCGAGTTGCAGGAGAAACGCGGTGGTGAATCGGTGCTTGCAGCGGAGTTGGCCAAGGCTGCGGGATTGAGTGCTGTGCAACTGAAGCGCAAGTTGCAGGCCGGTCGCCGCGCCAAAGAGCGGATGGTGGCGGCCAACTTGAGGCTTGTGGTGAGCGTCGCGAAGAAATACACGAAGCGGAATATGGAGCTGCTGGATCTGATCCAGGAAGGGACGATCGGCCTGGTGCGTGGTGTGGAGAAGTTCGACCCAACGCGGGGCTACAAGTTCAGTACCTATGCGTACTGGTGGATCCGTCAGGGAATCACCCGGGCAATTGCGGAGAAGAGCCGGACGATCCGGCTGCCGATCCACATCACCGAGATGCTGAACAAACTGAAGAAAGGTCAGCGTGAGTTGAGCCAGGAACTGGGGCGAACGCCATCAGTGACGGAGTTGGCGTCATTTGTGGAGTTGCCGGAGGATGAGGTGAAAGAGCTGATGTGCCGTGCCCGTCAGCCAGTGAGCCTGGAGATGAAGGTTGGGGATGGAGATGATACGGAGCTGCTGGATCTGCTGGCTGGCGATGGAGAACTGCCGAGTGAGCAGGTGGAGGGCGAGTGCCTGAAGGGAGATCTGAGGGATCTGCTGGGCCAACTGCCTGAATTGCAGGAGCGTGTGCTGCGGATGCGGTATGGGATGGATGGCGAGGAGCCGATGAGTCTCACCGGCATCGGCCGTGTCATCGGAATCAGCCGGGATCGCGTTCGCAATCTTGAGCGAGATGGTCTCGCTGGACTGCGCCGTCTCAGTGATCAAGTTGAGGCGTATGTCGCTTGCTGAGGATTCCTCCTCGCTTCGGTTTCAACTGAGATAAGAGATTGCCTGAACATTGTCGATGTCGTAATCGATGATCGCTGCGGGCAATCCCACCAGAGTGCTGTTGTCGTAAGCGGTGAAATCCTCCACCCGTTTGAACAGGGGGAGGAGCACTCGGGCTAGAGCGTTCGGAGCTCCATAAAAAAATGAGTGGTGGCCCAACAGAAATTCGGTGGTGCCGGTTCCATCCTTTTGTTGTTGCTTCCTGAGGAAGTGCTGCAAGGAACGCCGTTCGTTTTGTGTGAGGCAGGGATGGGCGGTGACGGGAAAGTCTTTTTGGGCTGCCACTAATCCGCAATTGGTCCAGTCGAGCTGAGCCAAGGCCTCGATGAGTTGCTCCCGTTCGCCAGAGAAATCGATGCAGGCCAGCTCTCGCTCTTCAATGGCCATCACATCGTGGAAGCAGCGGTGCTGTAGCAACTTCCATTTGTGCCGAGCATCGTCGTGTACCACGATCGCCCCGACCCGCACCTTGGCGTAGCGCTGCAGCAGGTTGAGATGGGCCGGTTTCCGCGCCAGGAAATGAAACAGGAACTGCGATCCGGTGCCGATGTAGTCATCCAGCACCACCAGGACCCGACGTTCGTGGTCTTCTGGCGGATGGGCCAGTAAGGACTCCATGCTGCGGAAACAGGTCACCGGCAAGCGGTTGGCCTTGCGATAGGCGTAGGCAATCAGATCACCGCTTTTGCACACGAAGACTCGCGTGAAGTCGATGTCATGGAAGCTGGCCACGTCAAAGCCATCGCTGGCCAGATCCCTGCAAAGCCGTTGGTGGAGCAGCCGGCATTCACGCAGCAGCCTGGCCCAGCTGTGCATCTCGATGCACTCCAGCAGCCGCAGGGCGATGCTGTGGTCGTCCGCTTCAAATTGCGCGAGCCAACGGTCGAGGGATGGTCGGGGAATTTCCGCTTCGTTCCACTGGACAGCCAGTTGATCCAGGCGAGCCTGGGTGGTGGTGTCGGTCATGCTCCCTGCGCCTGGAGAATCTCCAGCAACCGGTCGTTGACAGCCTGCGGTGCTTCGTCGTGCGGACAGTGTCCCACCAGAGGAAGCACCGTGAGTGATTCGACGCAGGCAAAGCGCTCAGCCCAATCGCGGGCTTCTGCCACGGGTTCCCAGGGATCCCGTTCCCCCCAGATCAGATGCACCGGCTGTTCAAGGTTCGCCAGCAGCTCTGGAGCCAGGTGGTCATCGAAGAGGTTGATGAAGCCTCGGAAAGCCTCGGCGGCCCCGGGTCGCTGCGTTGGTTGGTACAGCAGGTCAACCAGTTGGTCGTCAACATTGGCTCCGCTCGGGTAGGCCTGGCCGAGCACGCTGCGGATCACCCGGGGCCTGGCCGCGTTGCGGAACAGAGCTGTGCTCAGCCAGCGTTGGCTCACCAGGGCTTTCAGCAACGGCCGGATCCAAGCCATCCAGGCCGGTTGGCTGGCCAGCTGTTTGTCATCCATCAGCCGCTGGGCGCAGTCGATCAGTACCACGCCCTTGCAGTGCACCCCCAGCCGTTGGGCTGCGCGAAGCACCACTACACCGCCGATCGAATTGCCCACCAGCAGCACCGGGCGCTGCACGATCTGCCGGCAGAAGGCCTCCACCTGCTCAGCCCAGAGATCGAAGCCATACACAAGCGCTTCATCGCTCGGTGCCTGGAGGTCGGCATCGGGATCGCTGGGCAGCACGGCCCTTGGCTGACTGCTGCCGCCGAAGCCGATCAGATCGAGGGCGAAGGTGGGGGTTCGCTCTGCCAGCGACGGCATGGTGTGACGCCAGTGGCCGCTGCTGGCACCGAAACCATGCACCAGCACCACAGCCGGCGATGCACTGTTGTCTTGGCCCTGCCGGCACCAGGCCACGTCGAGATCGCAGCCATCGGGCTGCTGCCAGGTCCAGTGGGCCGAGTCAGGTGGCACTGGCAAAGGATTCATCCTCATCACCGTCTCCTTGTTTTCTGCCGAAGAAGCGTTCTTCCAGACCCTTGATCACCACATAGAAAGGCGGCACCACGCCGAGGGAGAGCACGGTGGCGACCACCAATCCGCCGAAAATCACGGTGCCCAGGGATTGCTGGCTTTGAGCGCCGGCGCCGTTGGCCACCACCAGGGGTAGAAAGCCCGCGAGAGCAGCGATGGCCGTCATCAGGATCGGCCGCAGTCTTGATTCAGCTGATGCAATCACTGCATCGCTGGCACTCATGCCCTCCTCGAGGTGTTGCTCGGCCACCTCAACAATCAGGATGCCATTTTTGGCTGCTAGACCAATCAGGGTTACGAGTCCAACCTGGGCGTAGATGTTGAGGTCGATGGAGCGGATGGCAAGGAACACCAGGGCGCCAAGCATGGCCAGGGGCACGGTCATCAGGATGATCACCGGGGTGACGTAGCTCTCGTATTGCGCTGAGAGCACCAGATACACGATCAGGATGCCGAAGCCGAACACGAGCACACTGGCGCTGCCGGCTGAGAGTTGCAGGGCGGCAAGGCCCGTGAAGGCGTAGCCGATGTTGTTGAAGTTCTCTTTTTTAAACAAGGCTTGAATTGAACTCAGAGCTTGCCCGGAGCTTTTGCCGACTGCCTGGGCACCCTGAATCAAAACGGTGCGGTAGAGGTTGTAGTGACTGATGATCGGCGGTGCACTTGACAGTTCCGACTTGGCGAACTGTGACACCTGGATGAGATCGCCATCGCGATTTTTCACGTAATAGCTGAGAATTTTTTCAACGGTGTCGCGCCGCTCTTCGCCGGCCTGTACGTACACATTCCGCACCTGTCCATTCTCGTAAGTGAGGCCCGTGTAGGAGCCACCGGCCAGTACGGCGATCGTGCTCATTGCCTCCTTGTAATCCACATTCAGCGCTCCCATCACGGCCCGATCCACCTTCAGTCCGAAGGCCGGGGCACTGGGAATGAACTGGGTGTACAGACTCGAAAAATTACCACTGGCTTTTCCGGCCTTGATCAGCGTCTGCGCCTGATCATCGAGCTGGTTGAAGCTGTAATTGCCGGTGAGATCGTTGAACTGGAAGTAAAAACCACCTTGGGCTGAGAACCCTGGAACGGCAGGAGGCTGGCCTACAACTGCCAAGCCGCTGCTCAATGACGAGAGCTTGGCGTTCAGTCGATCAGCGATGGCGAAGGAATTGTTCGCTGCACCAGGTCGTTCGCTGAGCGGCTTCAGACCGATCAGGATCGTTCCCTGGTCGGGGCTGGACCCGTTGAAGCCGTAACCGCTGACAACGTTGGCATTGAGCACATCCTTTTCTTCTTTGAGGATTGCCGCAATCTGCTTGGCCATTGTTTCGGTCTGGCTGAGCGATGCACCGTTCTGCAGCTGGTAGAAGCCGGCCAGATAGCCCTGGTCTTCATCGGGAATGAACGCTGAGGGAAGGGCCGTGAAGGCCAAAACCGTGAGCACAATGCCGCCGGCCAGGGTCACCATCACCCAGCGCCGGGCCTTGATCAAGGTGCGGATGAGCCGGGCGTAGCCGTTCTGGAGCCGGGAGAAATTGGTGTTGAACACCCTGAAGATCAAGGAAAGGTTCGCTCCTGCGATGCCTCCCACCACCACGCCCAGAACATAAGTCCAGTTGCCGAAGGCGGCGGAGCTGAAACGTCCGAAGGCCAGACCAACGATCACTCCGGCCACGGGCCAGATCCAGCCCTTCGGCGGAGCGGTCTCACCCGGTTTGAGGATCAGGCCCGACAGCATGGGCGAGAAGGTGAGGGCGTTGAAGGCGGAGATGGCGATTGAAAAGGCGATCGTGAGCGCAAACTGCTGGTAGATGATGCCGATGCTTCCCGGATAGAACGCCACAGGAACAAACACCGCCATCAGCACAAGAGCCGTGGCCACGAGGGCGCCAAACAGCTCTCCCATGCACGCCAGCGCTGCCTGCCTGGGCTTCATGCCTGATTCGATGTTCTTCGACACCGCTTCAATCACCACGATGGCGTCGTCCACCACTAGGCCTGTGGCCAGTACCAGACCAAGCAGGGTGAGTTGATTGATGGAGAACCCGAACACCTTGATGAAGGCGAAGGTGCCCACCAGGGAAATTGGAATGGCCAGGCTGGGCACCACCGTGGCCCTCCAGTTCTGCAGAAAGATGAACAGGATCAGCAGCACCAGCACGATCGCCAAGCCGAGAGCATCCACAACGCCCTCCACGGAGGACTCAATGAACTGGCCGATGTTGTACACCTGCGACACGGTCACGCCTGGAGGCGCGGTGGCGGCAAAGGCATCGATCTGTTTCACGACGGCATTCGCCACATCCAGAGCATTGCTGTCCGGGGTCTGGAACACCGCCACGGAGACCGTGTCGTGGTTCGAGACATCAACTGCTGCTGTTGTGTAGTTGTTGAAGCCGTATTGCACCTCGCCCACATCTTTGAGCAGCAGAAGATTGCCTGTTTCGGTGCGGCTGATGATCAGATTCTCGAAGTCTTCCAGGCTGAGCAGATTGCCGTTGTTCTGCACCAGTAGCGGGTAGGTGTAGGCCTGGTCACCGGACGCGGGCGGTCCTCCCACCAGACCACCGATGGCGGTCGTGTTCTGCGCTTGCACAGCATCCACCACCTGGTTGGCGGTGAGATTGTTCGCCGCGAGCTTGTCGGGGTCGATGAACAGCCAGTAGGCGGGGTTGGTTCCCCCCAGGATGTTCACTGTGGCAACGCCGGGAACCCGTTCCAGGGGGTAATACAGCTGTTGATACACCAGCCCATTGAGATAGGCCGCATCGAACTGGCCATCCGTCGATGACACCTGATAAGCCAGCAGGATCGAAGGGGTTGACTGCTTCACGGAGACGCCCGTATCCGACACCTGGCTGGGAAGCTGGGGCATCGCCAGGGATACGCGGTTTTGCACGTTCACCTGGTCGATGTCGATGTCGGTGGTCTCGTCGAAGTAGACCGAGATAATGCTTTGCCCCTCCATGTTGCTGGTAGAGGAGATGTAGGAGGCTCCAGGAACTCCATTGATCTGTTGTTCAAGCGGATTGGTCACCGCTTGTTCGGTGACCAGGGAATTGGCACCGCCGTAACTGGCTGTGACCTGGATCAGGGGCGGGGCGATGTTGGGGAGATTGGCGATCGGCAGGGTGGGGATCGCGATCACGCCCATCAGCACGATCAGAATGCTGCAGACCGTAGTGAGAACAGGCCGCTTGATGAACTTGTCGGAGAAGGCCATGGATCGTTCAGTGCGCGGTCTTCACAGGAATGCCGTTGCTCAGCAGGGCTGTGTTGCTCACCACGACGGTGTCACCCTTCTTCAGTCCTGACTTCAGGGGATAGAGATTGTTCTGCAACTCACCCAGTTGCACCGGTTTCTGCACCACGATCGGAGTGGTGGGGGGAAGTTTCTCGAGCTTTTTCTTCTGCTTGTCTGGAACAGAGGCGGAGGCCTTGATCTTCGGCAGGGCCTGGCTCAAGGGAACCGTGACGTAAACGAAAGGTTGCTGAGCCTGCATGAACACCGCCTGCACAGGCACGGCTAGGGCCTGCTGTTCCCCTACGACAATCTGACTCTTCACGAACTGACCGGTCTTCAGTTGGCCGGTGAGATTGGGGAAGGTGGCCTTCACCATCAGTGCGTTGGGGGAGCTGTTGGAGCCGCTGACGCCGAAATAGGGGGAAATAAAGGACACTTCCCCTTCCCCTTTGACCGGAGGATTGGTCTGGGAGGTCACGTTCACGGTCTGGCCGATTTTGACTTCGCCCGCTCTCGTGGCGGGGATCTGCATCAGGGTCCAGAGGGTGGAGTTGTCCACGATGCCCGTGATCGCTTGACCGGCCTTTACGTAATCGCCCAGCTTGACTGAGTCGAGGTCGCCAACCACGCCATCGATCGGTGAGCGCACAAACTTGTAGCCAAGGGTGGCGGCATCGGCCAGGACCTTGTCGCGGGAGGAGATCGCCTGGGTGACGTACTGATCACGCTGTTTGGCGGAAGAGGCCCCGTTCTTGAAGAGAAACTCGTAGCGCTCGGCGTTGAGCTTGTCGGTGCGCGCTTGGGCCCGGGCAGCGTTCAGAGCTGCACTCTGTTGCACATTGTCGAGCTCGAGGATCGGCTGCCCGGCCTCTACCCGTTCACCGTCTTTGGCCAGCACCTTCACGACACGACCATCGGTTTCAGGTCTTAGCGACACTGTGGTGGTGGATTCCAGCATGCTGATCGCTTCAATGCTCGGCTGGAAGTTGGCTTCGGCGATACGGGCCGTCTTGACCGTCAGGATTTGTCCTGCCTCTGGCTTGGGCGCTCCACAGGCAGCCAGCAACGTTGCAGTGGTGAGGGTCAGCGCCAGTGTTCGCCGCACAGTGTGATGTCCCAGCTGCTCGGAACCTACTGGTTTTTTCTTGGGCCGTCGGTTGTTGTGTTTGTGCTTTGGCAAGCGTTGGTTGATGGGACTTGCTCGTCAGTGATTCGTGATTGATCAGCAGCTGTGAACAGACGTTGTATCCACGCTGACAACAACGTTCTTCACAGCTTTTCCACAGGCCTGTTCGTGCGAATCCTCCGCCAGATGAGGCCTAGGCCTGCCTGACGGGGAAAAGCTTTTTTCCCCTTGACGACGGGCTGGACGACCTCTAGGTGTTGTAACGCAAGACACATTTTATCCGTGATAACCCTGTGGTGCACAGGCTTTGCTGAATCACTAAGGGGCTAAGTCGAAGTTGTTCCGTTTTTTTGACATCGCCGCGGTTGCCATGGCGTGATGGATGGGTTGACAGCGAAAGCCTGAGTTGCGCGAGACCCCTGATGCGATGCCTGTCCACGTGAGTGTGGAAAACCAAATGCCTGAGGATTTGCATCACGCCATGGGGGTGTTCATCGAGGAGCACCCCCAGTGGGATCAGTACCGTTTGGTTCAGGCCGCCATTGCCGGCTTCCTCTTTCAACAGGGTTGCAAGGACCGCGCGGTTGTTCGCCACTACCTGGGAGGTCTGTTCCGGCGTGACGCCAGTTCCCATCGGGTGGAACCCTCCTGCTGAAATGACTCAAAATTCAGATGAAGTTCGTGTCCTTTCTTGCCAAAGTGCCCAACAGCTTGCTGCCGCAAAAGGCAGGGGATACAGCGCAATCATTCCGTAGGGAACGCTTTGATCCACCATCCAGGTTGCGATGAATGGAGCTGTTCCTCCGCAGAGCGCTACCGACATGGACTAGGCGAACGAAAAGACTCTGCAGCGTTGCTCCAGCGGAGCAATGGTCACCCCCAGTAATCCTTGGCTGCCCAGGATCACCATCAGTGCTGCAGAGCTGGACTCAGCAGGGAAGAAGGCATCGCCGAGCGCTTGCGCGAGATGGCCGTCAATGGCGAACTCTTACCACTCGAGCAGGGGGAGAGTCGGTCGGGTCTTCGTTGCTGACACGAGGATGGCGTCGGTGATGACGCGCTGCCACGTTGACACCTGGAAGGAGCAGCCTGAGCCATGACCCAGGTCGATCCATTGTTTCTGTCTTTGATTGGAATCGCCGGGATCGTGGCCCTGGCCTGGTGTTTGTCGCATCGTTGGGTTTGGGGGCAAAGGCTGGGTGTCACCATGCTGGTGCTCCTGCTCGGTGTGGCGGTCCGCAATGGGCTCGGCTGGCAACCGGACGCGCGGGTTTCAGGCTGGGTCAGTGGTCCACTGACGTCGCTGGCCATCGCTGAGCTGTTGCTCGCCATCAGGCTGAAGTCCCTGCTTCAGCGGGCTCGGCCTTTGCTGCTCCTCTTTGGCCTTGCTGTGCTGGCCACCGTGGTGGGTGTTCTAGTGGGTGCGGTCGCGCTGGCGCAACCCCTTGGAGATCAGCGTTCTGAGCTCATGGGCCTGTATGCCGCAACGTTTTCTGGTGGAAGCCTCAACCTTGTCTCGGTGGGGCGCATCTTGTCTCCGCCGGATGCGTTGCTGGCCTTGGCGACAGCTGCTGATCAGATTGTGTTCACGCTCTGGTTCGCGTTGAGCGTTGGGTTCGGCCGCAGTGATCGTCTGAAGCGATCGGTCGGTCGGCCGCCGTCGTTGGCGCTCTCTCCGTCAGCCTCTCCGGCGCAGCCTGCAGGGTGGGTCTGGCCAGCGGCACTGCTCTGGGGTCTGGTCGCCCTCGGGCTGAGTGATCTGTTCAGCAAGGGTCTGGCTGGCATTGGGTTTGCGGCCCCCTCCATCCTTGTGCTCACCACGGTTGCTGTCGTGCTGGCCCAGGGTCCAGGCGCAGAGTCGCGGCGTGCTTGCAGCGAATTTGGTCAGTTTCTGATCCAACCGTTTTTCGCTGTGGTGGGCTTGGGGACGCCACTCGCTGGGGTGTTGACGGAGGGCGTCTGGATTCTTCTTTACGCCGCCATTGTGGTCGGCATGCATGGTGTCCTCGTGCTGGTGTTAGCGCGCTGGCGCGTTCCGCTTGCAGACATGCTTGTGGCTTCCCAGGCTGCGATCGGGGGCCCCAGTACTGCCCTCGCTTTGGCCACGGCCATCCATCGGAATGATCTTGCGGTGGCAGGCGTGGCCCTTGGCCTCCTGGGATATGGACTGGGGACCTACCTCGGGGTGGCAATGGCGGCCTGGGCGGATGGAAGTTTTCTCTAGATCGCCTCGTAGGACACAGGATCTGGAGAAACAACGCTGGGAATGGCTGTTGTGGTGATGGTCAATTGATCATTCTCGAGGTGGGTGATGCGGTGCTGGTTTGTGCCGATCCAGTTCGGATCAGCAGCAACCTCCACGTGATGGACAACGCCTGCAGCCGTGAGGCTGTAGCGCCCTGCGTAGCCATAGGAATGACGAAAGAGATCTGCTTGTTCGGCAACGTGCGCGGCCCCGGCACTGGGGGACCTTGTTGATCGTCCGGCTTTGCACAGCACCGCACTCATGCGCCCATGGGCGGTGTATGTCAGTGAGCGGATGGCTTCAATGCATCGGCGTGCAGGGGTAGGGAGGGCGTCTCTCCGTGTGATCGCGCCTGAACCCAATCGCACGATGCTGTCTGGTGGGAGGTTCATGGCCGCATGGACCCTGTTCTGAAGCTGTAGATGTTCACCGAGGACGGCGGCTGGCCCGAACCCTCGCAGCACGTCGATCCCACAATCGATAGTCCTCGCTGAGTTTTGAGATCCCGAAGGGAGGGTATCGACATCCACGATCTTGCTTCGCCATTGTTTGGATGGTGACGGGGGCTCACACTGCTGAGGAAGTGCATCGCTGTGATGCCCGTTGATGAGGCGATCACGCGGATTGTGAGGTTTTAGCGAAGAACTGCGTTCATGAATGTTTTGCAGCTTAGAGTTTTTCAGCCATGATAATGAATGGGAAAGTAACTGGTTTGCTGCGAAGGAATCAGCGCTGTAAGCGTCTTTTCTTGATTGCTAATCTGCTGTTGATTGGTTGGGGTTTTTGCGCTCCAGCCGTTGCATTGGCAAAGCCTCGTGTTTTAAGGGTTGGCGTGGTTGAGGGGAGCCAGCCTTGTAGTTATCGCGAAGCTGGTGTTTGGAAGGGACTGGCTGTTGAGCTTTGGACGCAAGTTGCGCAACGCGAAAATCTGCATTACAGGCTGTTGCCGATGTCTTCTATTCAGTCGATGTTGGAAGCGACACGCTTGAATGAACTTGATGTCGCTGTTGAATGTATCAATTTAAGTCCTGGTCGGCTTCGTGAATATCAATTTAGTTTGCCTTTCCAGGAGGATGGTCAGGCTGTCATGGTCGCCAATGATCCTTTCAGTTTGAGTCGAGCTTTTCTTGCGGCGATGCTCAGTCCTTCGTTGGTGCGAATGGTCGCTCTTTTGATGCTTTTGTTGTTTGTGATGAGTGCACTGGTTTGGTGGGTTGAGGATTACTCGAGTTTGGTTGAGCCTCGGGGGAAGAGTCCCTTGCATCGCTTTGTCAAAGTCTTTACGATTATTCTTACTGGTGAGGGTGATGCGGAGATTGTTGATACGACGAGAGGTCGCGCTGTATTGATGGCGGCTTATGTTGTTCGGAATATTTCTAGTGCGGTTCTGGTGGGATTTCTCACTGTTGAATTGGTTCAGGAAGCGCAAGGTTTGGCGAGTCGTCGTTTGAACTCTTTTGATGAATTATCAGCGATGCGCGTTGGTTATAAGTCTGGAACTGTCAGCGAGGAATTATTGAAAGAGCTTGGAATGCAGTTGGCTGATTCTTCGCGTCAGTCCCAGTCTTCACGTGTTCCGATTGATTCAATTCGTGATTCCTTGTTTGCTCTCAAAGAGGGTCGCGTGAATGCGGTGCTGGCAGATGAGTTGCAACTTCGTTATCTCCAGTCGCATGGGGATTCTTCCGGAATCATCCCTGTTTTGTCGATGTCTGGCATTCGCCCAGAACTTCAGGGATTTGCCTTGTCCCCCAAGCTTAATCCTGAAACGGTGAAGCGCATCAACCTTTCGATTAGCCAGCTCAAGCGCAACGGTTTGGTCCAGCAGCTTCGCAATGAAGCGCTCGCAGGTCCAGGCTCTGCGAGCAATCGCTCAACGTTTTAGGCTCTTCCACGATTTAGCTCAATAGAAGGCGATCGACAAAATCATGCCAGCTTATGCTTTGCTTGTCGCCCATGAAAACAAATGCTTGTTCTTTTGACGTGAGTGGTGACTGGCCGATGCTCGTCAGGAGTCGGTCGAGTTCGTCGTAGTCGAGACGATCGTTGCCATTGGTATCTACTGGCATTAAGTACAGCAGTAAGCGCTCCTCTTCCTGTCGCAGTCGTTGACGTCGTTGGATGAGTAGATTGAATTCATTGTGGTCGATTCGTCCATCAGCATTGAGATCCATCGAAGCTATCGTTGCCTCTAATTGATCATTCAGGGCTGATGTCCGTCGTGGTTGGGTGCCATTGCTTGCCTCGTTTATTGCCAGTGCATGACGCAGTTCTTCAAGACTAAGATTGCCATCACGATTGCGGTCGAGCTGACTAAAAAGATGTTGAATTTGGTAGTTTCTTTCTGTTCTTGGCTGTTCCAATCCAACGCTTGAGAAAGTGCTTTCGGTTCGTTGTTTCAGGTTTTGGCGGAAAGAGCCCAGCAGCTCGTTCGCCACGAAAAACTGTTTGCGATGTTCTTTAGGGGTGACCACGGCATGCAGGGCAACTGGAATTAAGGCCGGCAGCGCTCGTCCAGCCAGGCGCTGCATCAATCGCTGAGCCAGGATCGACTGCATTTGGATCAAGCAGTTGTGGCTGAGATTCTGCTGTTATCAGTTCCGGTTTTCGGTCACGTGAAGCCCATGCTGCCGATTGCCAGAGAGCTCGTCAGGCGTGGTCATCGTGTGCGCTGGCTGACAGGCGCTGCCTTCCGGGAGCGTGTCGAGGGAACCGGTGCGGACTACTGCGCTTTTCAGGAGGGCTTTGATTACTCACGCCCCGAGCTGGTGCCTGATCACCTGCAGGCTGATCGTGACTGCCTGCATGGCCTGAACAAGTTGCGCTTCGATCTCGCCACTTTTTTCATCGGGCCATGCGAAGGGTATTGCAAGGATTTGCTCCGCCTCCATGAGGAGACTCCCGCTGAACTGCTGGTGTGCGACAGCTTTTTGATGGCCGGTGCCTGGTGGGCGGAAAAGACCGGTCGACCTTGGGTTCAGTTGTGCTGCACGGTGCTGACCTTGCCCAGTCGTGCCTTGGCGCCGTTCGGGCTTGCGCTGCCTCCGGATGATTCTTGGTCGGGTCGGATTCGCAATCGCCTGTTGCAGCGGATCACGCGATCGGTGTTGTTTCGATCGCTTCGCAAGCGCGCCGATCAGGCTCGGCAGGCATTGTCTTTGCCTTCGGTCCGTCCTTGGCTGTTTGATGTTGTGTCGCCTCATCTCGTGCTGAGCGGAACGGTGCGGAGCTTCGAGTACCCCAGGCCCGACTGTCCGCCGCAGGTCCTGTTCGCCGGCCCTTTGCTGGAGAACAGCGATGAAGCATTCACGCCTCCAGCGTGGTGGACTGACCTCGACCACGCCACGGTTGTACATGTCACGCAGGGCACGATCAGCAATGATCCCGCCCAATTGCTGCGCCCCACATTGGACGCACTGGCTGATGAGCCTGTCCTGGTCGTGGCTTGCACGGGGCGGCTTGATGGTGGCCTCGCATCGCTGGGCCCCTTGCCTGCGAATGCCAGGGCGGCCGGCTACATCCCTTATGCCGCCTTGCTGCCCAAAACATCGCTGGTGGTGAGTAACGGCGGGTTTCAGGGTGTGCAGGCCGTGCTGTCCCATGGGATCCCGATGGTTACGGCTGGTGAGAGTGAAGACAAACCCGAGGTTTGTGCGCGTTTGCTGCGAACCGGCGCCTCGATCGATCTGGCGACGGCCAATCCTGAGCCGGCATCCATCCGTGCGGCTGTTCGCCAGGTTCTCGATGACCCATCATTCAGCCTTGCAGCGGCTGCACTAGCCAAGGAGGCTGCAGAGGCTGGAGGGGCCAGTGGAGCCGTGGATGCGATCGGCACGGTTCTGCGCGACTTCACGACGCCACACAGATAATTCACCCCATAGGGTTTGCAGAATTCAAATTGTTCTGATTGATGCCATGTTTCAGCCTCTGGAGAAAGTTATAGAACTTGAGAGAGAGATCTCTGAGATGGTCTAGAGGCTCCGTGAGTTATGCCCACAAGACCCTGTGCCGAAGGCGCACGACACTGTCGAGGGTGTCTCAGTTTCTTCAACATGGGCGTCAAGAGGCTCCCAAATGGATGCAGTTCTTGTCCTGGCAGCAGCATCTCGGTATCGCGTGGGTCATGGGTGGTGACGCTGATTCAGCTCCACTCCAACGGGCCTGTTCCCAACGGGTTCCCGACGGATTCCTAGGGGACTGCTTTTGAAGAGCAGCATGCCCTTCGTATGATTGAGTTATGAGGGCGGCTTTGTCTTCTTGTTTGCTGGCAAGAATAAGTTCAATCAAATGATGACAGGCAAGGCAAGTGTACGGAAAAAGCGTGGCAAGTTCCTGCGGCCTATCTTTCCCCCCAGAAGCTTCTGCTGGTCTCCAAGAGATCGCTCGTTTCCGTGCATTCCAATTGGAGAAGATCTGGTAAAAACCGCCAAAGACATCCAAAAACCTCCATGTTTTTCGCTAACTGATACAAGCCAGATGATTTTTTTAAGCTCATGCCTTACTTGTCGGATTAAAACTTATCGAAGGCTCACTCCTGAGTAGCGATGAATAAGCAGGGGGGAAACAGCTGGCGAAGGACTTACCCGACGAATGGACTAACGGGATGCTCAACACCCTCAATGTGGTCCGTGAAATGGGACTGAAGAAGTCGGACGTTCTCGATTCTCTACCCCGAATACCTCCCTTTAGAAGCACTAGGTCCGATACCTCACCAGGAAGCAATGGGACCGACTGTTGAAGAAGGTGATGGAACTTTTTAAAGGAGGAGCACGAACAGATCTATTAGTCTCGCAATACCAGGACCTTCAATTCTCCAAAGTGAACAACTAGAACCAGAGGAACTGGATTGATGTCTTCGTCTGCTTGAACCCCATGTGGTTCTTTTGTCTTTGGGAAGAAGAACTCCCCCACGAATCAGAGTGGAATGGTTCCAAGACAGAGGTGATCGTCTGCGTACTGGAAATCAGTAAAGGGGATAGGAACAAGCAAGAGATCACTCACTCGAGGGCTGATGCTGTGGAGAACTGGAGGCGGATGAATTAGAGGAGACCCATAGGATTCCTGCTGTTCCTTCACATCAAAAGATTAGGGAAAAAATAAATCAAGAAATTGGTCGATGATTTGAGGACGCAAAGGCGACCCCTGCTAACTCTTCTCTTCCTCTCCCTGCACCCTGAGAAAATTATGGAACTTGAGGAGTTGCTGATCTTTAGATCACTTATGCTGGGGTTACTTTTTTATGTCGGCGGTTCTTTGTCGGCAATTATTCGGGCACATAGGACCAACTTGCCTTCCTCCAGCAAGTAAATATTTTCTCACCTCAGTATTGCTTTAGTTCCGACATACCTGGCCTGCAGGTATGACAGCGACGAGCTCTTGCGACAAGTATGTGTGGGCTGGTCTCGAACATTTAAAGATCGGCAAATGCAGTACAAGTCGAATGCCAAAGAAAATGTCACCCCGGAGCTTCAAGGTGCCACGGCTCCGCTAAAGCGATTGGTAGGAAAAGGTGAATTAAATTTATACCCAAATAAATCTATTTCATATGCAAACCTTCTCTGAACGATAGAGATCATTTCATCGTCATAGAAATCAATGTAGTTAGCCGTTGAAGAAGATGAAGAATTCTTTCTGGGAAGCGATAAATACTCCGGTAAAAGCAAGAGTTTAGAGACGTAATTAAAGTCTTCTTTTAGAAATTCATAATGCCCTAAAAAATCAACATTGATCGTGTTGTTCCCATCAACAAAGAAATCTAATTGAGAGCGCATGGAATGCAGCTTGTTAATCCATTTTTCCCCTGCTTCGCTGAGAACAAGAAAATTTTTGAAGCTTTTAATTGTATCAATTTCCTTCCTGGGGCGTGATTCGTCAAGGTATCGATAGAGCGAATACATGCGAGACCATGGATTTCGAACGAATCCAAACCTAAAATAGCTACTGATTTCTTTAGACGGCTCTTTACCTTTTCCCGAAAAGCGACACTCATGCATGGAGCAAAACTCTTGAAGGGTTTCATGCTTAGTCTTCGCCAAAAGGAAACGATTATCTCCCGGAAGACTCCTAAGAACATGAGTAAGGCTTGATCCTGCAACCTTCGGGACGTGTACAAAAATAAATTTATAATTGTCGTTGATAACCAAAATTCATGACTTTAGCTAAAAATAATTTTATCATTACAGCCTATGGTCAGGTGGGGATATTGGAGTTCGATCTGTAGCTGTAGGGCGCAGGCGGGGGAATCCAAAAACAGAAAATAGGTCACACAGCTCCTGCCGGAGCCCTACGCCAAAAGGTTTAACCCAAATCCCAGAATCAAGCGCAAGCTAAATGCTAAATCTTGGATTTTTCGAATGGTGATAAGAAATACCCCGAAAATTTGATTTCAGGTTTGGATCATATTAAAGCGACACCCAGATTGAGTTGGTGTCAACCGTGACCGACAGATTCAGATGGGCGACCGTCTGACATGACGAGGGTATACAACTTCATACCCGATCAATGATGGTGATTTCTGGCTGACGTCGATTGATTCAATCGACCAGATCTTGCCGTCGTGTCTTGTTTGGGGTCTTCACTGCTCATTAAGACCTAGTTTTCTAATCAAGGGCTAAATCTTGCGTATGTCGATTTAGTTCATCGGGCCTGAAAGTCGCTGCTCTCTATCCCAGTGCCCAGGTAACTAACTTCACGCCGGATGGATCCAAGGATTGAAGTTATTCCCAGACTGTTCTGAGCATTGTGTTGTGGTTCGAGATTATGGTTGCTCTGTTCAGATCTTTGCGTTTTAACTCTTATAAAATTTGAGTAAATCTCGCTCAGATCGACTTCTGCAAAATCAAGAAATTACTCTCCTGTAATCAGTCGTTTAGCTTCATGTTGCTCGTTGGCGAGATCCAAGGTTCTTAGTGCTAGACGATGTAGAGCTTTCGATCAAAAGGTTTCTCCTGCTTCCAGCGAGCGTTCTCTAGGAGTAATGCTTCACCCTGTTCGATTTCTTGCAGCGCTTTGGTGCTCAAGTTCCTTTAGAGCGCGGAAGCGATAATCATCTTCTTGACGGCGGCCACGTAGGCACCAACTGTTGTTGAAGCTCTCGAAGCTATTGCGGGCTTCCAACTCGGCAATGACCTTGCGAGTTGTTCGATGCTTATTGACTTGTTTTAAGTTATTGCCACTACCAGTGCTGGTCGGATGGTGCTCACGATGATGGCCAATGTTGCTGAGTTTGAAACACGTTGGCTCAGCGAGCGCACTAAGGAAGTCTTGGCGGCTGCAAAGGCCAGAGGAGTTTGTCTTGGGGGTTTCGGGAAGGTGCTGCTGAGAAGGCTTCGGAGCTTAAGCAGAAGTCCATTGCTGAGACTGACGGTTTGTGTGGAGTCCTTGAGCCAATGGTGCGTGCTGGTTTGAGTTACGGGGCCATGGCTGATGCGCGCGCAGTTGTCGGCAAGTTCAGCAGTACAGGACGTCGTCCTCTCGCTCCGGCACAGATCGGTCGGATCCTCCAGCGCTTCGGCTTATCGGGAAAGTTTCTGGTCAGTGATCAGGCTTGGGTTGCTGCCTGATGGGGCAACGTAGAGAGGCTGAGTATTGCGACCTCAATGCGATAGCGCCTGAACTCAGCAAGTCTTTGTTGGCCTGGTGGGAGGTGCATGGCCGCAAGGACCCTGCGCTGAAGCCGTGGATGTTCACCAAGGACGTCAGGTGGCCCGAACCGTCGCAGCCCTTGGATCCTTACGGCGTTCTGGTGGCTGAGGTGATGCTGCAGCAGACCCAGCTGCAGGTGGTGCTTCCTTACTGGACTCGCTGGATGGAGCGGTTTCCCCAGCTCGACACTCTGGCCGAGGCGGATGAGCAGGATGTGCTCCTGCGCTGGCAGGGGCTTGGGTACTACTCCCGAGCCCGACGATTGAACGCTGCCGCTGGGATGCTCGTGGCGATGGGAGCAAGCGGTGCTGACCCCAGTGGTTGGCCGCGAGCACTCGACAGCTGGTTGGCCTTGCCGGGGATTGGCCGCAGCACCGCTGGCGGCATCCTCTCGTCGGCTTTCAACACTCCTATGGCGATTCTGGATGGCAATGTGCGGCGTGTGCTGGCTCGGCTGCAAGCCCATTCCATGCCACCGATGCGGGCTCAGGCGCAGTTTTGGCTCTGGAGTGAGGCGTTGATTGCAGCTGCACCTGGCCGCGCCCGTGACTGCAATCAGGCCTTGATGGATCTGGGGGCAACGCTTTGCACGCCCCGCAATCCCAGTTGTGGGATCTGTCCTTGGAGTGACCATTGCGCTGCTTACGCTGCCGGCACCTCTGAGGCTTATCCCGTGACCGACGCTCCCCGTAGCCTTCCGTTCTCCGTGATTGGTGTGGGTGTGGTGCTTAACCAGGCGGGGGAGGTGCTGATTGATCAGCGCCTCAACGAAGGTTTGCTCGGTGGGCTTTGGGAATTCCCTGGGGGGAAACAGGAGCCTGAGGAGGTCATTACGGACACCATTGCCCGAGAGCTGCGGGAGGAGCTGGCCATTGAGGTGGCGGTGGATCAAGAGTTGATCACCGTTGACCACGCCTACAGCCACAAGAAGTTGCGCTTCATCGTGCATCTCTGCCGCTGGGTGTCGGGTGAGCCCCAGCCTCTGGCCAGTCAGCAGGTGCTCTGGGTGAAGCCCGAAGAGCTCGGCAAGTACCCCTTTCCAGCAGCCAATGCCTGCATCATTGAGGCGCTGCATGGGCATTTCAAAGAATTGGCAGCAACATGAGCCATGGCCATCCTGCAGAGATCTGCAGGATGTTTGATGGTGAGCTCGCCTCCTCAGGTTCTTTGCGTTGGAGAGGCCTTGGTGGATCGGCTTGGTCCTCTGGGGGGCGATCCGGACACCGCTGCGCCTAGTGATTGCGACGATCGCCTCGGTGGTGCTCCGGCCAATGTGGCCTGTGCCTTGGCTCGTTTGGGGACGCCTGTGGCCTTCATCGGACGGTTGGGTCGTGATGCGATCGGTGACAGCTTTCTGGAGTTATTGAATGATCGAGGGGTGGATCTGCGCGGTTTGCAGCACGACGATCAGCGGCCGTCACGGGTGGTGCTGGTGCGACGCGACGCCAGTGGTGAAAGGGTGTTTCAAGGATTCGCAGGCGATCGTGGTGCCGGCTTCGCCGACCAGGCTTTGGATCAGGCCGTGTTGGATCCGCACTGGTCGTCTTTGGCGAAAGCAGCCCGCTGGCTGCTGATCGGGACCATTCCACTGGCCAGCGCTGCATCGGCGGCGGCGTTGCGATCGCTTTTGGCTCAGGCGCAGCGGGATGGCGTGCGGGTGGCCCTCGATGTGAACTGGCGACCCACCTTCTGGGACCCTGGCGCCGATCCCGCGGCTGGACCCGATGCCCAGGCCCTCGCTCTGATGCAGCCTCTGGTGCAGCAGGCCGATCTGCTCAAGTTGGCCCGGGAAGAGGCCGAGTGGCTGTTCCACACCAACACGCCGGATCAGATCAGTTCGGCCCTGCCTCGGCACCCGGATGTGGTCGTCACTGATGGTGGTGAACCCGTGCAGTGGTGCATCGCCGGACAGTGCGGCTCGATGTCGGTTCTGGCGCCGCCACAGGTGGTGGACACCACCGGTGCGGGTGATGCGTTCACCGCCGGCCTGCTGCATCAATTGGTGTGCCTGGCGCCGGGGACAGGTCAACCCCATCAGCTGGATAATGCCGCGGTGAAGGAGGTGGTGCGCTACGCCGCCGCCTGCGGTGCTCTGGTTTGTACCGGTGCCGGTGGCATTGATCCCCAGCCGCTGCCGTCCCGGGTGCTGGAGTTTCTGGAGCAGGTGTAGCGACGGCGGTTCTTGGCATTGATCTGGGCACAAGTTCCACGAAAGGGCTGGTGGTGGATGCCACGGCTTACGTAGCACCACTGTTGCCGGGACCTGAGGAGCCAGGCTTGCAGGCCAGACATGTGTTCTATCAGCAGCTTTATCCAGCACTCAATCCGTTGTTCTGCCAGATCAGCAGGATTCAACCGTGATCGCGTGGCTCCCCATGAACTGCAGGGCTTCCTCCCGATTGAACACGCTGCCGGTGGCTGATGTGCTGCGTACACAACTGGCTCCGAGGGCGCTGCCCCAGCGCAGGCAGGTGGGGAGATCATGGCCCTGAAGCAGAGCGGCGATGAAGCCGGCGTCGAAGGCATCTCCGGCGCCGGTGCCTCCCTGGAAATCGGTGGCATACGCACTGGCACGCAGCTTCAGCTGATCATTCAGCAGATGGGCGCCCCGATCTCCTTCGGTGATCACAACGGTTCGTGCGCCGGCGGAGCGGAAGGCTTCGGCTTGCTCCCAGGGATTGCTGAAGCCTGTGAGCAGGGCGGCTTCGTCGTTATTGGGAAGAAACACATCGGTGAAAGGAAGAAACCGTTGCAGGCGCTCCATGGCATTGGCATCGCCCACCTGCACCACATCGAGAAGAATGCGGGTTCCTGCTTCCCTTGCCTGGGCCAGGCGCTGGAGCATGGCTTCGCTTTCGAGGCCATCCAGCATCAGAAATCCGCCGATATAGAGCACGGAGACCGCTTCCAGCAGTCCGTCTGGGATCAATGCGGCGGTCATCGCTTTGTTGGCGCCGGCATAGGAGATGAAGCGCCGGTCCTGATCGGTCACGTTGATCACCGCGGTGGAGGCGGTGGCCTCCTCGTTTGAGCGCACCACACCGCGCGTGTCCACCCCTGCAGCATTCAGGGTTTGAACGATGAAGTCAGCCAGCACGTCGTTGCCGACGCAGCCGCTGATCCCCGTGTTCACGCCCAGCTTGGATAGATCGAAGGCGGTGTTGGCGGCGCAGCCCCCCAGGCTGAGCTCCATGCGTTCTGTTTCCATCAGTTGCCCCTGGTTGGGCAGCGCCGGAACCGGATGACAGACCAAATCAGCACACAGCAGGCCGAGGCAGAGGCAATCCACGTGCGGGGGTGATCACAGCACGGTGGATCCTGACACTTTGTTCACTTGTATCAGCTACTGGGCTGCTGGCACAACGACATGCTGTGCTGCCCTGTTTGAGCGGGATACGCGCCCTCGTTCGCTTCACGCAAGCCAGAAATTTCGGAGACTACGCAAAGTTTCACCTCCACGTTTCTCAGGACGTTTCAACTCATGGTTACGCCATCGCGGACATCAATCCGGCCGATGACATTAACGTGCCTGTGGACGGTTCCTTCAGGCCCGACCATGATCGCTCCTGATTGGACTTGGACGTGCCATACGCATTCACCGTCACCACCCCACGGGGACAAGTTCCCATTGAACTGCTCTGTGGCACGTTGAAGTCCTTGAAGGGAGAAGACTGCAAAGTATTTTCGGTGGTGGGAAATGAACCTTATTTCGTGCCCCACTTTTTGAAGCATTACCGAAAATTAGGGGCCTCACGATTCATATTTTATTTAGATCGTCCAAGTGAGGACCTCTATCAATACGTCATTAATCAGCCAGATGTAACGGCGTTCACCTCAAAAATGTCCTTTGGGACTGTCATGGGCAAATACTCCAATGGAGCGCTTTTCCGTTGGCATCATTTGCTGAATGACATGCTTACCGAAAAGCTTTTTTCTAAAAAATGGACATTATCTGTTGATGTTGATGAGTTTGCAGTGCTCCCTGGTCGGTTTTTAACATTAGACCACTATTGCCACTATCTCGATGGATTGGATGTTGTTCATGTTGGTGCTCCAATGATTGAGTTTTATTCGGAAACTTTAGCTCAATTGGATCATTTGGATTCTAGTGTCGATCCTTTTTCTGCATGTCAATATTTTGACTGTGGTCCTTACTATGAATGGTCTCCTGATCAGCAAAGTCCAAAACCTATCTACGCAGGAATTAGACAAAGACTCTTTGAAAAAGTTCAAAGCCAGTATCCAGAGCATTTTGAGCAAATTGTATCGGCGGGCTATCGCTATCAGCCACCTAAAATGTGGAAAGTGCCTTTGCTGAAGCACGGTCAAGGTGTGAAAAGAATTATGAAACATGAGGCGACCCGTCCTCCCTCCATTCCACAAGGATTGGCTTTAGTGCATTTCAAGTTTTTTCCTGGCTTTATACACAAAGTTGTTGACGCTATTCAGCAGTCTCAATATTATCGTAATTCTATGGAGTACAAATTAATACATTTGGCTCTACAGAAATTTCCTGATTATTGTTTGACGGGTGATCGTCGAACGTGTGTTTATGAAGGGCCTGATACTTTGGTCGAAGCCCGACTGTTAATCAATAATTAGTGGTTGCTTTCTATTGCGACCATATTGTTTGCAGCAATTGCAAATGTGTGTTGAGGCTAGACCTTTCAGCGAGCTTGAATCCCTCTTCGCGCATGTCTTCCGGATATTTATTTCGCAAAATTTTGCTTGCTTCGTCTGGAGTATTGTAAAGAAAGCCAGCACCGCCAATATAGTCCTTCAAGTCTGGTCGAATGTTGCGCATTAGGATTCCAAGTCCGGAAGCTTGCGCTTCCGCAATGGCCATTGGCCAGCCAACATTTTTGAGATAAGGGCATGCTGTATACAAAAGCCAATGATGTTGTTTGTACTCCCTTGCCATCAGCCAGGGCTCGACGCATTTCTTGATGTTAACTTTGTTTCGGATTGAATTATTTTGTTGCTTTAATTCTTCAATATTATATCCTACCGCGTAGAGATTGAAAGTCATTCTCGGATTTTTGTCGGCAATGAGGAAGAATTCTTGCATGTTCTTCTTGGGTGTGGCTGCGCCCACATTCATAATGCTTTGTCCGTTTTCGCCTCTATTGGCAAATCGTTTGACATCGACAACTGGGTAGGAGGTAAATATTTTATGGCTTTTTATCCCGGCGTCCACGAATTTTTTTTTCAGAAATGGGAAGCAAATGATTCCACAGCATCGGTCTGAATTGATGGCATCTTTGTACTGTGAAAGGTAGTCGATGTGCTTCCCGATCACATCAAATGAGTGTGTTCTGACACTGTATTTGCAGCCACACAATAAAGCGGCTTGGTGTGCGAGGTGGGTTAGGTGCAAGTAGTGGCTATGAATGATATGTGGTTTAAGTTTTTGACATATTCGTAATGCTTCTTGTTTGCTTTTCGCATGCTCAAATGGCAGGTGATCTTGGTAGGGAGTGTCGTGACTAGCAAGACTTATGATTTTGACCTCACAATATGGCATGAGAGCTCTGGCTTCGTTCTCTTTGTAGGTTTGAGAGAGCTGTGGATATTCGGTTAATAAAAATACGACAAGTGGCTTCATTGTTGGGTTGCTACGATTAGTGCCTTAGCTCACAATAGCAAGGTAGTTTCTTTTGTGAATTGAGGCAATCTCGGCTAATATTAAAGAATGGCTGTTGACAACATACACATGACGAGCGCTGTGCTTGACTATTAGAGTTAAAAGCAGCTGAGAATTGTTTCTTTAATTATTAATTTATGAATGTCCTTATCGCTCTTCCGCACTACTTCAAAGAAGTTGACCAAGCAACCTATGGATCAGACCGACGGGGCCAGCGCCAAGCACGAAGCATTGCACTGTTCCAATGCTTCAACAGCTTGCTTGCGATGCAAAAGAATGCAGACGACTTGATCTTAAATATAAGTGCCGAGGGGCTACAGAGTGCAGGCTCGTTATCTGAACGTCGTGAAGTCACTCTCGAGATTCATGTGTTTACGGACGGGATCAATATGATCAACTCCGTCCTGAACATATACAAAGAGGGCATCAACGTGCATACATTCGAGCTTGCCAATAGTCGCCACCTACCCCTAAAAGCCCGAGATCATCTCATTGAGAACGGACATGCCTATGACCTCTGCCTGTACATGGAAGATGACCTGATCATTCGCGACAGCGAATTTTTGGATAAGCAAATCTGGTTCATCAAAGAAAGCGAACATAGAGCTGTGCTAATGCCGCACCGCACAGAATGGGTTCCCAATGGAAATGGGCAACGACTACTCGTAGATGGACCATTAAAAAAAGAGTTTATCGAGCGATTTTATACACCGAAATGTAATGCTGCCCAAGGGACATTTAAAGGCCGAGGCGTCATTTTTGATCAATCTGACAATCCACATTCGGGACTCTTTTGTATCAGTGGAGTACAAGCAAAACAATTGGCAACGCTGGAGCAACCTGTGCATGGATTTATTGGTCCACTGGAAACAGCGGCAACGCTGACGGTTTTGCGTCGGTATTTGGTGTTGAAACCAGCTTGGAAGGATCGTGATTTTCTCTGGATCGAGCACGGACATCCGTCCTTTCGAGGCTACTGTTCCAAGTGGTCCAAGCTCGATGATTCGGTTGAGATCAATGAAAATGAAAGGCCCCGACTTTCGCAGTAATGCTGCGAAATCAATGGATCATCGCTGCGAAATAAGTGCGGTGCAAAGGCTGTCAGTATGACGTGAATAGCCTTGGTGGGGAAGCAATAAACTGATGATCTTGATGGCGTAGGTATTGAGTCAATCAATCATGCCTGTGCATAAAAACTCCGTTGCTGTATCCAGGCCTGCCGCTGTCGGCGAAAAATTGATCAATAACTGCAAGATGTGCACTTTGAAGCTGTCTCGGAGGAAGACAATTGATTACTATCAACTGTGCTGTCTTGGGCCGGCGTGCCGGCTTCGGTGCGGATGTTCATCGTTCTGCCGGCAGTACTCACCATGATCGCTGCCTGGATCGTCCGCCCATGAGCATCACCCTGATCTCCGCGCTGATCGCTCTTGCTGTGTATCTCCTTGCATTGCTCTGGCTTGGTGCTCAGAGTCTTGGAGGCCAAACCAACAGCGCCGACTCCTATTTTTTGGCCGATCGCCGTCTGCGTGCTGGTGTGTTGTTTTTTACGCTGATCGCCACGAATTTCAGTGCTTTCTTTTTTCTTGGTTTTGCCGGCGCGGGGTATCGCATCGGGATCGCGTATTACCCAATGATGGCTTTTGGGACAAGTTTCGCGGCTTTGAGCTTTGGCAGTCTTGGCTGTCGGCTCCGCAAACTCAGCGCTCAACATGGCCTGATTACTCCTTCCGAATTGATTGGCCATCTCTTGCCGGGGGAGGGAGTGCGCCTGTTGGTGCTTGTGGTGATGGTGTTGTTCACCCTTCCCTATCTAGCTCTCCAACCACTGGGTGCCGGTTATTTGCTGGAGAGTCTTACTGGAGGCGTCGTGCCTTTCGAAGTGGGAGCCGTGCTGCTGACGGTCGTGATTGTGCTCTATGTCGTGGGCGGCGGAATGCGAGCTGTAGCGCGGACTGATGTGCTTCAAGGCGTCTTGATGTTTTCACTGATGCTCATGGCTTTTGTGGCAATTTCCAACGGTGTGGGTGGAGTTCAAGCTGCAAATCGCACGCTTTTGCAAAAGCTTCCTGATCTGTTTAGCGCTGCTGGACGCAATGATTTTTTGAGGTCCCGCGTGATGGTGAGCTACCTGCTGCTTTGGCCTTTGTGTGTGCCGATGTTTCCGCAGATGCAGATGCGTTTTTTCGCTGCTGGCGATGACCGCTCGCTGAAGCAATCGATGGTGCTTTACCCCGTCGTGGCGGGAGTGTTGTTCATTTGTCCTGTGATGATCGGGATGTGGGGGCATCTTGCTTTTCCTGATCTTGTGGGTCGCGCTTCCGATCAGATCATGCCCTTGATGTTGGGTCGTTACAGCCCGGAGTGGTTGACAGGACTGGTGATGGTGGGCGCCTTGGCTGCGTTTATGTCCACCCTGGACTCGCAGTTGTTGGCACTCTCATCGATGCTCACGCGCGACCTATACAAAAGGTATTGGCGTTCGCAAGCTTCATTGCAGGAGCAGGTGCGTGTCGGCCAGCTTGTGGTGATTGGCCTTGCTGTTGCTGGTCTGGCGATCGCTCTGCGTCCGCCAGAGGCGATTCTGTCGCTGGCAACCCATGCCTTTTCAGGTCTCGCAGTGCTGTTCCCGATGCTTGTGGGTGCTGTTTATGGCTTGCGATGGTCCACCTTCGCTGCCATCGCGTCGGTGATTTCGGGGGAATTGATTCTGTTGGGGCTTGCAACAGGCTTAATTCCTGAATCGATACAAGGAGGTTTCCTTCCTCTAATCCCAGCACTTGTTGTGGCATGCATGATTTTAGGAGTGGATTACATAATCACCCGCTCTGTAAGTTCTGCTGAAATCTGATCGGATCTTAGTGAAGTTGAAGCGTTTTTTTAGGACTGCAGGCCCAGGCCAGTTGTCGGGTCAGTTCAGCCTCAAGCACAGGGGCGACATCAAGCAGTTCTCGAAAGTCTGAGCCATGAAAGGTTAAGGCCACAAGGCCAAGCTCACAGGCGTGAATATTGTCACGGCCACCACTGGTACCTGAACCACCTAGGTAATCCAGCAATCCGAGAAATCTCAGGGGTGAGTCGTTGGTTGTTGGTGCTAAAAGCACTGTTTGGTTATTGAGTTCACAACCACCGCTGAGCAAAATAAAGACGCCGTCTTCTGAAAGTGTGATTTCTTCGCCTTGTTTCCAGGCCTGAATCGAACTGAGTGTGGGCAGTCTGCTCAGTGTTCTTGGCTCCAGAAGACTCAGGAGTTTTTGTCCCGCTGGTCGTTTCGCCAATCGGGTCAGTTCTTCATTCTCGTCGGGAGTTTGTCCAAGGCGCACTGCGGTGGCCCAACGCCGCGTTGAGGGATCAAACGATGACTTGGCAACGCTTTCGAGCACTCCTTCAGGCGAGGGAAGGTTTTGAAAATTGAGAGTGGCCTGTGGTCGTTGTTTTAACCAATGACTGAGTGCAAGGGTCGTGTTGTCTTCACTGCTGAGGAAGGTGTAGACGGTGTCTGGGATCGAGGCCAGCAGGTTGAGTTGATCCTCTTTGGGCCACTCCAGAGACTTGGCATTGAGGAAGCGTTGCTGAAGCTCGACCAAGGGCGGCATCAGCCTCGCAATGTGGTTGTCAATGCTGAGGAGCAACGGAAGTAAAAAGGGACTGTTCTTCGTTTTTTGGCGAAGAACCCAGCGTTCGCTGAGATGGCCCTCAATGGCTTGGTAAAGCTGATCCAGCTCTCGTTCACTACGGATTGAGTCAGGGGAGAACTCAAGGATCGTTTCCTGCCAGCTCTCGTTGTCGAGGCCGCTTTCGATTCGGATGCGCTCGAGTTCTTGACTGACAGCCTCTGGGATCAAGTCGGGTGTGATCGTTCTGCAGTGGCTGATGCGAAGCAGATGTTCAATTTCTTCCACGGCGGCACTGCGGCGGAGCTTCAGTCCTGCAAGATCCATTGCGCTGAGTTGCTGCAGCCTTGGATTTTCTGCCTCCAGCACTTCAATGGCCGCGCGGTGTTCGTCTTGGCTAAGACCAAGACTTAGTCGGAGTTCTTCGAGTTTTACGAAGGCGGTGCGGCGATCCAGGCGCCCCTGCTCCAGCTGCTCTTTCAACACGTTGCTGTAGATGGCTCGTCTGTCGCTTTTGGCGTTAGCAGGCAGTGCCTTCGCCAAGGTGAACACTTCAGAGGGAGTTAGATCGTCGAGACGACGCCCTCCGAGCCACTCGGAGAGCTGATCGCCAAGTTTCGTCAATTGCTTGCGCAGGCTTGTACTTGTGCTTTCGCGTTCATAAAGCTGCTGATTTCGGTTCCAACCCCGGTAGAGCCACATGGCCATGATCGCCATGACTCCCAGCTTGAAGACCGCATGTCCCCGTGGTCCGGTCAACGGCAACGGACTGCCCTTGAAAAGGAAATAGCTATTCACCGCGATGACGGTGCTCAGCAATCGGGTTCGATGAATTGCGGTTGTTTTGGCATCTGGAAGATCGTTATGCAGGAAGTAGTTTTCCTGCCACTGTTGGATCTGCTGAAACAGGAGCCGGGAGATCAAGGCAGCGGCCGAAATAATGATCGGAACGGCGATCAGCCTCGGAACTGTGGGCCAGCCATCCGGAAGAATCGACTCCCATGCCATTGAGGCCAGACGGTTGTCGTAGGAATAAAGGTGACTTTTTAAGTAGTCGAGATAACTGATTGATGGGTCTGTTGGCGCATAGCTTTCGATGATTAGAAAGAAGCTGATTACCAAGCCTGGATACGAATACCAGGCCCAGTTGAGGCCTCGCTTCCTTTGGAGATTGGCCCAGTAATGACGCTCAGAGTCAATGTCCATGCATGGTTTGATGCAAGCCACACAGGCACTGGCATCGGCTTGCCCAACGTCGTCTGCCTTTGTACGGCACATCGATTGTGTCGTTCGTGATGTTGGGTTGAGATGGGCATCGCTGCCGGGCAGGCTTCGCGGACCGGTAATCACCTGCTGTGCCACTCCAAAGGGGCAGATGTATTGGCACCACGACTTACCTGCATAAGCCCATCCAGTGACGAGGGCACCGAGAAGCACAGCTCCGCTCATCACGGCAAGGACGATGCCATTGCTGTTGGCGATGAGGATGCGCATGCTCAGACCGGCGATCAGCAGGCTCCACTGCAACTGGATGTGATGGCGGCCAAGCCAGGATGATTCGTCAACGAAGACCAGCCTTTTTTTGCCGCGCTGATCGGTGACGGTGCGCTGAATCCCAAGGGCTTTGGCCAGCTGAGAGACGAAGGACAGTGGGCAAAGTCGACGCCAAAGGGCGTGGCTGAACACCACGCAGAGCAACACGGCAGGCAGGCCGATATTCCAGAAAATGTCATTGGCAACGCTGTCGCTGCAGATGCTGAGGTCGCTGCAAATCGCAGGGCGTGCCACATAGCCAGTGGGAAGCACCATCATCAACAGCAAACCCAGCCATCCAGTCAGTAACAACCAGCGCAGACCATGTACGCGCTTTTCATCAAGAGCTTCAGGGGGCATATTTTTTGGACAACTCCTGCTGTCGGTCTAGATGCTGTTCTTCGATTCAGCATCCATGGGCAACGTCGGGTGATGCAACTTGGCGCTGCGTCCGCCGCTTGGTGCATAGGTGATGTCCAAGCGCCAGGCTTCAGGAAGGGAAAGATTGAGGCGTTCCGGCCATTCCACCGCCATCAGGGCTCCTATCGCGCGGGCTTCTTCTTCTTCTTGCAGAAACAGCTCATCGGCTGACCCTGGAGCTTCCAGTCGGTAGAGATCCAGATGGATGAGGGGCGGATTCCCGTCTTGGTAGTGCTGGGCTAAGGCAAAGGTTGGACTGGTGATTGGTTCAGTGATGCCACAGGCCTTCGCAAGGCCTTGCACCAGAGAGGTTTTGCCCGCTCCCAGTTGGCCCTGCAAGAGCAAGATGCTTCCCCTGGGCAAATGCTTGACCAAGTGCTGTCCAAGCCGTTGCGTCGTCTCAAGGGTCTCAAGGTCCCAAACACTCTGTGTAAAGTCCAAATCGAGCGAGCCCGAAGCCTCGGCGTCTCTGCAGAGATTCACCTCCACGTTTCCCAGGGAGCAACAACTCATGGTGGCAGCGCCCACAACCGCGACGGAACTGAAGCTCGGCGCGGATTTCGTTATCGCGGACATCAATCAGGCGGAGTTCGGCCGCAAAGAGCTGGACATCGCTGAGACCGAGATGCCTGGTCTGATGGCCTTGCGTGAGAAGTACGGCAAGGAGAAACCCCTGAAGGGCGCCCGCATCGCCGGCTCCTTGCATATGACCATCCAGACGGCCTGTCTGATCGAGACCCTGGTGGAGCTCGGCGCCGAGGTGCGCTGGGCCTCCTGCAACATCTTCTCGACCCAGGATCATGCGGCGGCCGCCATGGCTGCCCGAGATATCCCGGTGTTCGCCGTCAAGGGCGAGACCCTTGAGGAGTACTGGGATTACACCCACCGCATCCTCGAGTGGAGCGACGGTGGCTCACCCAACATGATTCTGGATGACGGCGGCGATGCCACCGGGCTGGTGATGCTGGGCAGCAAGGCCGAGCAGGACATCACCGTGCTCGATAACCCTGGTAACGAGGAAGAAACGTTCCTGTTCGCCTCGATCAAGAAGAAGCTGGCCCAGGACCCCAGCTTCTACAGCCGCACCAAGGCTCAGATTCAAGGCGTGACCGAGGAGACCACCACAGGTGTGGCCCGTCTTTACAAGATGCAGAAGAGCGGTGAGCTGCCCTTCCCTGCCATCAATGTCAACGACTCGGTCACCAAGAGCAAGTTCGACAACCTCTACGGCTGTCGCGAGTCGCTGGTGGACAGCATCAAGCGGGCGACCGACGTGATGGTGGCCGGTAAGCAGGCCCTGGTGATGGGCTATGGCGATGTGGGTAAGGGTTCAGCCCAGTCCCTGCGCGGTCTTGGCGCCACTGTGTGCATCGCTGAAGTGGATCCGATCTGTGCCCTGCAGGCGGCTATGGAGGGCTACCGCGTGGTCCGTCTCGAGGACGTGGTCGGGGAAATGGACATCTTCGTGACTGCCACCGGCAATTACCAGGTGATCCGCAATGAGCACCTCAAGAAGATGAAGGACGAAGCCATCGTCTGCAATATCGGCCACTTCGATAATGAGATCGATGTCGCTTCCCTCAAGGAGTACGAGTGGGAGAACATCAAGCCCCAGGTGGATCACATCACCCTGCCCAGCGGCAACCGGATCATCCTGTTGGCCGAAGGCCGTCTGGTGAATCTCGGCTGCGCCACCGGTCACCCCAGCTTCGTGATGAGCAATTCCTTCACCAACCAGGTGCTGGCTCAGATTGAGCTCTTCACTAAGTGCAATGAGTACGGCAAGGAGGTGTATGTGCTGCCCAAGCACCTCGATGAGATGGTGGCCCGTCTGCACCTTGATCGCATCGGCGCCAAGCTCACCGAGTTGAGTAAGGATCAGGCCGATTACATCAATGTGCCGGTGGAGGGTCCCTACAAGCCCGACCACTACCGCTACTGATCCTTCTGCTCGGTTGCCCGCGTGCCCCATGGAAGACTTGCGCGAGCTTGCGCAGGCTCCATGGGGCTTTCTGAATTCGTCACCCAGCTTCCGGAATGGATCGGTCAGGCCGTTGCCGCCAATCCTTTGGCTGGGTATGGAGCGATTTTTGCGGCCATGTTCCTCGAGAACCTGTTTCCGCCCATTCCCTCCGAATTGATCATGCCCCTCGGGGGGTTCTATGTGCAGCAGGGCCAGCTGCAGTTCATTCCCGTTGTGCTTGCCGGGCTTCTGGGCACCGTGATCGGTGCACTGCCTTGGTACGGCATCGGCAGGCTGATCAATGAGGAGCGCATCGAGCAATGGCTCGGGCGCCATGGCCGCTGGATCGGCATCAGCCCGGAAGAACTGGCCCGCAGCCGACGCTGGTTCAGCCGTTACGGCACAGCACTCGTGTTCTGGGGTCGCTTGGTTCCAGGCATTCGCACACTGATTTCAGTTCCGGCAGGAATTGAACTGATGCCGATCACGCCCTTTCTGATCTGGACCACAGCAGGGAGCCTGATCTGGACCTTGCTGCTCACCATTGCCGGCATGGTTTTGGGAGAGGGGTACAGCAATGTTGAGCTGTGGATTGATCCCGTCAGCAAGGTGATCAAAGTGCTGCTGGTGATCGCGGTGATCGCCGGTGGCATCTGGCTGGGCCTGAGGGTCTGGCGGCGGCGCAACGCCGCCGACTGAACCGCGACTCAGAAGGGAACGTCCTCGTCGCTAGCGCTGCCACCACCGAAGCTGTTCCCACCACCGAAGGCTCCAGCGCCCGATTCGCTGTCACGCTTGGAGCCGAGCAGCTCAAGCCGATCCACTCGCACCACGGGTTTGCTGCGTTCCTCTCCGCTGTTGCGGTCGGTCCAGCGGTCGAGCTTGAAGCTGCCGATGATCCCCAGGAGGGACCCTTTCTTCACGTAGTCGGCGGCCACCTGGGCTTGCTTGCCCCAGATCTCCAGGTTGAACCAGTCGGGTTCGTCATCACGACTGCGGCGATTCACCGCGATGGTGAGGTTGGCGACCATGCTGCCCGATTCGAAATAACGGACTTCGGGGTCGCGGCCGGCACGGCCGACCAGGGTCACGGAATTGACTCCCATTGAATCTCTCCTGTTAGTGGGTCAATGATGCGCCACGGCTGTCAGAACTGACGGTTGTCGTGGCTGCCTTCAAGGAGTTCCACCTTCATCGGTTGATGTAACAGATGGGCCTGGAAACTGCCCCTATGATTCTTCGAACGATGTCTCAGCCAGTGCTCTTCCGTCGCTTCCAACTGTCCCGCGACATCGGTATCGACCTCGGCACAGCCAACACCCTGATTTACGTTTCAGGCAAAGGCATTGTGCTCCAGGAACCATCGGTGGTAGCGCTGGATCTCGAGCGGGGTGCAACGCTCGCCGTGGGCGATGAAGCCAAGTTGATGCTTGGGCGCACCCCAGGCAACATTCGAGCTGTGCGTCCGCTTCGCGATGGCGTGATCGCCGACTTTGACGCCGCTGAGCAGATGCTCAAAACCTTCATTCAGAAGGGCAATGAGGGGCGCGGCATTGTGGCCCCTCGGCTCGTGGTCGGCATCCCCAGCGGTGTGACCGGGGTTGAGCGCCGTGCCGTCCGGGAGGCTGGTCTCGCCGGTGCTCGGGAAGTGCATCTGATTGACGAGCCAGTGGCGGCTGCCATCGGTGCCGGATTGCCGGTCACCGAGCCCGTTGGCACCATGATTGTGGATATTGGCGGTGGCACGACCGAGGTGGCTGTTCTCAGTCTTGGCGGCACGGTGCTGAGCGAGTCGGTGCGGGTGGCTGGTGATGAAATCAGCGATTCCATCGGTGTTTATCTCAAAAAAGTGCACAATCTGGTGGTGGGTGAACGCACTGCTGAAGACATCAAAATTCGGATCGGTTCGGCCTTCCCTGACAACGAGTTCGATCAGACCGTGATGGATGTGCGTGGTCTGCATCTTCTCTCCGGGCTTCCCCGCACCCTTCAGTTGCAGGCCGGTGATCTGCGCGAGGCCATTGCCGAGCCTTTGAATGTGATTGTGGAAGCCGTCAAGCGCACACTTGAGCGCACCCCTCCGGAGCTCGCAGCCGACATTGTGGATCGCGGCATCATGCTGGCCGGAGGCGGAGCACTTGTGCGTGGCATCAGTGACCTGATCAGCCATGAGACCGGTATCTTTACCCACATCGCCGAAGACCCTCTGCTCTGCGTGGTGAAGGGGTGCGGGCAGGTGCTCGAGGATTACAAACGTCTGCAGCGCGTGTTGGATACCCCTGAATTCGTGAGAGCAGCGGCTGCCGTCTGATCGTCATGGGGTTGTCCCAGAGGCCTCAGGGGTCTCGATTGCGCTCTTTTCGCCGGCTCTGGCCCTGGTTCATCCTTCTTGTGGTTCTCGGCCTGGTGCGGCTGAGCAAGGGCGCCGGGTTCGCTGACGCCTTTGCTCTGCTCAGCCGGCCTTTCTGGCCTGGCTCAGCGCAGCGGGAGTGGATTGAGTCGGCCGTCCGTCAAGACGCTACGTCCCGCCTTCAGTTGCTGGAACAGGACAATGCACGGCTGCGCGGCCTGCTGGAGCTCGACCGGTTGTCCTCGGGCGATCGGGTGCAGGCGGCCGTGATTTCACGCACGCCATCGGGCTGGTGGCAGCAACTGGAGCTTGGTAAAGGGTCCTTCAACGGCATCGCTAAGGATGATGCGGTGATTGGCCCCGGTGGATTGGTCGGCCGCGTTCAGAGCGTGACCCCGGCCACCAGTCGGGTGCGCTTGCTAACGGCACCGGGGAGCCGCATCGGCGTCTGGTTGCCGAGAACCCGTCAGCACGGTCTGCTGGCAGGCCTTGGCACGGCACGCCCACAGCTGCAGTTTCTGGACAAAGAGGTGCAGGTGCGGCCTGGTGATCTCGTTAGCACATCCCCGGCCAGCACCCTGCTCCCCCCAAATCTGCCGGTGGCCGTCGTGCAGTCCATCAACCTGCGCGGCGTTCCCGCTCCGACCGCCCTGGTGCAGTTGATTGCTCCTCCCGATGCCATCGACTGGGTGCAGGTGCAGGTGCGTTGATTCATGGCTCGATTGCACCGTCAACCGATCTGTGTGGCCTCCGCCCTCCTGGTTCCCCTGTTCCAGTTGGTGGCTCCCTCCTGGTTGGTGTTGGATGGGGTAGGGCCCAGCTGGGCGATGCTCTGGTTGCTGCCTTGGGCGCTTGTGGATGGCCCGGTGTCCGGTGGGATTGCAGGTGCTGCGCTCGGTCTGGTGCTCGATGGCCTCAGCTTGGGGGATAGCAGCCAGATTCCTGCATTGGTGCTGATGGGATGGTGGTGGGGCCGCCTCGGGCGACGCGGTCAGCCGATCCAGCGCAGTCTCAACATCGGATTGCTGGCTTGGATCGGCACCCTGGTGCTGGGGTTAAGCCTCTGGTTGCAGCTGCTGATGCTGGGATCGGCCGACGCGCTGCTTCAGGCCTGGGCCCTGCACACCACCCTGGCCCAAGCCCTGATCACTGGACTGTTGGCGCCGATGGTCGGATCCTGGCAACTGCTCCTCTGGCGACGCCGCGCACCTGCATGACCTTTAAGCAACGACGACGGCGGACGCGGCAATGGCTGGTGGGCCTGGCTCTCGCCGGTGTGGCGACGCTCGGCTGGGGATGCCGAAGGCCGGCGGCACCGGAGGGGACGCTTCAGCTCTGGACCCTGCAGCTGGCACCCAAATTCAATCCATATATGACCTCGGTCATCAAGGCCTGGGACACGAGCCACCCTGAAGCACCGGTGCGTTGGACCGATCTGCCTTGGGGATCGGTGGAACGCAAGCTGCTGGCAGCAGTGTTCGCGCGCACGGCCCCGGATGTGGTGAATTTGAACCCCCCCTTTGCCGCCAATCTGGCCAGTAAGGGAGGGCTTGCGGATCTCACGCCGCTGTTGCCCGATGGTGCGGCAGAGCGCTACTTGCCGTCGGTCTGGGATGCGGCTCGGGATCCAGAGGCCGGACAGATCGCAATCCCCTGGTACCTCACGGTGCGCCTGAGCCTGGTGAACCGCGACCTGCTGCGCGAAGCAGGCCTGGACCAATCACCCCGGCGCTGGGAGGAAATACCCGCCTATGCCAGGGCGATCCGCGAGCGGACTGGGCGTTATGGGCTGTTTGTGACCGTGGTGCCGGATGACTCCGCTGAGCTCTTGGAGTCGATGGTGCAGATGGGTGTGACCCTGCTCGATGATCGCCAGCGTGCGGCCTTCAACACCCCGGCCGGCCGCAAGGCTTTTGCGTTCTGGACGGATCTCTACCGGGAAGGCCTGCTGCCGAGGGAAGTGGTGAGCCAAGGGCAGCGACGGGCGATCGAGCTGTATCAGAGCGGGGAGTTGGCGCTGCTGGCCAGTGGTGCTGAGTTTCTGCGCAGCATCCAGACCAATGCTCCTGGGGTGGCGGCGGTCACCCTGCCTCAACCGCCGCTCACCGGTGCCGATGGAACGGCCAATGTGGCGTTGATGACCCTGGCGGTGCCGCGCCAGAGCGACCAGGCAAAAGAGGCTGTGGAGCTAGCTCTGTTCCTCACCAATGGCCCCAACCAGGCCCGTTTCGCTAAGGAAGCGCGAGTGCTGCCCTCGTCTCTGAAGGCCCTTGAACAAGTGCGAGCTGAGCTGAAGTCCGAGCAACCGGCCAGTGCGGACGAGGCACAGATCCGTGAAGCCCGTTTGCTGTCCGCCGACACCCTGAAACGCGCACGGGTGTTGGTGCCGGCCACGCCAGGCATCAAACGGCTGCAGAGCATCATTTACACGCAGCTGCAGAGGGCCATGCTTGCTCAGATCAGCAGTGAGCAGGCTTTGCTGGAAGCGGAGCAACAATGGAATCGCTACGCCAGCTCCCGCTGGCCTTGATCCGCGACCCACTGATAGGGAGCGCCCTGTGTCGTCAGATTCTTAAAAGAACCCAAAGGCTGGATTTGGGGAGAGGGTTTGGCCTCAATCCGTTCAGGTTGAACGGTAGGGTTGCGTTTCTTCATTGACCATTTGATGTCAGACGGGCCATCCCAGCTTTTAAGTGGCCAGGGCCCCGTCAACAGCGGACCGGCAGCAGACAAAGCAACCCTTTTGGTGGTGGATGACGAGCCTGCTGTTCGTCGCGTCTTGGTGATGCGTCTCCAGTTGGCTGGTTATCGCGTGGTCTGCGCTGAGGATGGTGAAGAAGCACTTGAACTCTTCCATCGGGAGTCTCCCGATTTGGTAGTGCTCGATGTGATGCTTCCAAAGCTTGACGGTTTCGCCGTGTGCCGCCGTTTGCGGGCTGAATCCTGTGTGCCGATCATTTTCCTCTCGGCCCTCGAAGCCATCTCAGAGCGGGTGGCCGGCCTAGACCTCGGTGCCGATGATTACTTACCTAAGCCCTTCAGCCCAAAAGAGCTAGAAGCGAGGATCGCGACCATCCTTCGTCGTGTAGGCCGCGGTTCGGCAAGTGCAGAGCCGAGAGAACTACCGACTGGTCAAGGCGTTGTGAGGGTCGGAGAGCTGGTCGTGGACACCAATCGCCGGCAAGTCACCCGAGGCAGCGAGCGTATTGCGCTGACTTATACCGAATTCAGCCTGCTGGAACTGCTGTTCCGTGAGCCAGGGCGGGTGGTTCCCCGTGCTGAAATTCTTGAACAACTCTGGGGTTATCCTCCCCGCCGATCCGCCGACCTGCGCGTTGTCGATGTGTATGTGGCTCGCCTTCGGGGCAAACTCGAGCCCGACCCCCGCAATCCTGAGCTGATTCTCACTGTGCGTGGAATTGGTTACTCATCCCAGCGGATGGGTGATAACGCACCGGTAGCAGTCGCAGGCTGATTATCGACCTGGGTCCCGTCGACCGGCAGGATGGCGCCGACTGCATTCTGCTCCGTGTCTGATCTGCGTGAGACCCGCCTTGAGAAGGTGTCTGCCCTGCGCGACCAGGGCCGGGAGCCCTACGCCCTCACCTTTGACCCCACCGACCGGATGGCTCGGCTGCAGACCGATCATGCCGATTTGCCCAAGGGAGAGGAGAGGGATTGCGCTGTGGCTGTTGCCGGTCGGGTGATGACCCGGAGGGTGATGGGCAAGCTTGCTTTCTTCACCCTTGCCGACGAAACCGGCACGATCCAGCTGTTTCTGGAGAAGGCGGCGCTCGGCGAGGCCTTTGCTCAGATCACGTCTCTTGTCGACGCCGGCGATCTGATCGGCGTGCGTGGCACGTTGCGCCGTACCGACAGGGGGGAGTTGTCGGTGAAGGTGGCGGAGTGGACCATGCTCGCCAAGTCCCTGCAGCCCCTGCCGGATAAGTGGCATGGTTTGGCGGACGTGGAGAAGCGTTACCGCCAGCGCTATCTGGATTTGATCGTCACGCCCCAGTCGCGCGAGACCTTCCGTCGCCGGGCGTTGACCGTGAGTGCGATCCGGCGCTGGCTCGACGAGCGCGAGTTCCTGGAGATTGAAACGCCCGTGTTGCAGGCGGAGGCGGGTGGAGCTGATGCGCGCCCGTTCATCACCCACCACAACACACTGGATCTGCCGCTTTACCTGCGCATCGCCACCGAGTTGCATCTCAAACGCTTGGTGGTGGGCGGTTTTGAGCGGGTGTACGAGCTGGGTCGTATCTTCCGCAACGAGGGGATGAGCACCCGCCACAACCCTGAGTTTACCTCGGTGGAGGTGTATCAGGCTTATACCGATTACCTGGGAATGATCGACCTCACCGAGTCGATGATTGCGTCGGTTTGCCAGCAGGTTTGTGGCAGCACGCGGCTCGCCTATCAAGGTACGGAGATCGATCTCACCCCGCCCTGGCGCCGGGCGACGATGCATGAGTTGGTGGAAGAGGCCACAGGCCTCGACTTCACGACCTTCTCCGATCGTGAGGCGGCGGCTGAGGCCATGGCGGCCAAGGGGCTTCCCGTTCCAGAGAAGGCCGATTCCGTAGGTCGTCTGCTCAATGAAGCGTTTGAGCATGCCGTGGAAGCCAACCTGACCCAGCCCACGTTCGTGCTCGATTATCCCGAGGAGATTTCACCTCTGGCCCGCAAACACCGCAGCAAGCCCGGCCTGGTGGAGCGTTTCGAGTTGTTCATCGTTGGACGGGAGACTGCCAATGCTTTCAGCGAGTTGATTGATCCGGTCGACCAGCGCGGGCGCTTGGAGGATCAGCAGGCCCGCCGGGCGGCTGGCGATGAGGAAGCCCAGGGGGTGGATGAGGACTTTCTGCAGGCGCTGGAAGTGGGCATGCCTCCCACAGGAGGCCTTGGCATCGGCATCGATCGCCTGGTGATGCTTCTCACTGACAGTCCCTCCATCCGTGATGTGATCGCCTTCCCGCTGCTGCGTCCGGAGGGGTGAGTATCAAGCTGGACCACCGGGCGAGCGTTTGGGCACCCTCGGGGTGGATAATGGTCAACAGTGGCATGGTCCCTTTCCAATGAGTGGTGAGCGCGTAGGTTTCCGCTTCAAGCACGCCGATGCGGTGGTCAAGCGCAATCCCCAAGGCCGTTCCCGCCGCGGCTGGGTGATGGAGCCTGTGGAGCAGACCACCAGCCGGGGCACCAAGATGCCCGCCTATCGGATTCGCTGGCGCGACAGTGAGCGCCCTGAGATTGTGCTCCAGCACATGCTGATCGCCGATCCCGATCCCACCCCTCCGCCGGAAAATGTGAGCCTGGTGCCTCCTGCTCCCAAGGCCTGATTAAGGAAGCGCTCAAGACGGCGGTCAGTTGAGACCTTGGCGTTGCCGGAGCTCTTCCAGCTCCTGTCTGGCTTCGAAAAGGGCCCAGTCTTCATCAAGGCTGCGTCCTTTGGATTGACTTGTGGCCTGCCGGCGCAGATCGCTGATCTGCTGATCCAGGCCTTGAAAATCGCGTCCGAGTGTCTCCAGTTCACTCCAGAGAGCTCGGCCCTGCTCCATCAACGTCTGCACGTGGCGTTCAGCTCGAACCGACAGTTGCTGCTCCCCGGCGGCGTGAGCCTTGCGGCTGCGTTCACCCCAGGCCTGGACTTGTTCCGCCAGGGATAACAGCTGCCGGCGCAGGTCTTTGGCCTGACTCTGCATCTGATCCCGGCGACGGTTCAGGTCATGCTGGCGGTCTTGGAGATGCTGCTCGCGCAACAAGCGATCCTGATCCGGGTTCGCCTGAAGGAAGGCATTGAGCCGATCCTCCAGGTTGCGTTCCAGTTGATCCAGCCAGGTCGGAGCCATCAGTCCACAGCCTCGTCGACGATCTCATCCGGTGCACGGGTGATCAGGGGCGCTTCAATCTCTTCCTGCAGGGGGGTGATCGCCCCATCCCGCGAGCGCAGCAGCAGCTGGGTGAGTCGGGCCACCGATCCGTCCCCGAGCTCCAGCTCACTGAGGCGCTCGAAGGCTTGCCGGTACACCGTCTCCAGCTCCTCCATCAGCGATTCCCGCTGCAGTCGCACCGTGCGCCGTTGCTCTTCTCGACTCATGGCGGTGCCTCGCTCGGTTTCTGGGCTCAGTTTGCCGCTTCCAGCCAGTGCAGGGAGAGATCGTCGGCCGGGTCGTGCCAGCGCTGCCTCCAACACCAGCCCGCTTCCGCGGCCAGGGCGCGGGCCATGGCCGGGGTGTATTTCACGCTGTATTCGGTGACCAGCGGTTGCTCGGCAGCGAAACCCCAGCATTCACCGGCGATCGTCACCGACTGAGGCTCCCGGCTCACGAGGGCCATGCGTACCCGGTGCTCAGCAGCCTGCCAAAGCGCTTCGTAGCGGAAACACTCCGGGTCGAATGTGGCCCCCAGCTCCGTATTCAGCCGATGCAGCAGGTTGCGGGCGAAGGCGGCGGACACGCCGGCGGCATCGTCGTAGGCCGCCTCGAGCCGTGCGGGTGTCTTGGGCTGATCCAGGCCCAGGAGCAGGGGCCCGCCATCAAGAAGCTGCCGGAAGCGCCGCAGCAGCGCAACAGCCTCCAGGCGGGTGAAGTTTCCCAGGGAACTGCCCGGAAAAAAGCCAATGCGGCGCTGGTTCTGCAGCAGAGGATGCTCCGGCAGGGCTTCCAGTTCGCTGTGATCGCAGCAGATGCCCAGCATGGGCACGCCTGGATAGCGGCTCTGCAGTGCGGCTGTGGCCTGGCGGAGATGGGCGGCGCTGATGTCGAGGGCGACGTAGGCGGAAGGTTGGAGGGCGTTGAGCAGGGGGCCGACCTTGCGGGCACTGCCAGCGCCGAACTCCACGATCACCCCGTCTCCCAGGGCGGCGGCGATCGCTGCCGCCGAGCGCTCCAGCAGCCCAATTTCCGTGCGCGTGAGGCTGTACTCGGGCTGCTCGCAGATCTGATCAAACAGCCGCGACCCCTCCGTGTCGTAGAGGAACCAGGCTGGGAGCTGGCGTGGCTCCTGTCGCAGGCCGTGCCGCACCATCCGGAGCATGTCCGCCGCCGGTGGATGTAGGTCGATCAGCTCTGGTCTCGAGGGCGTGAGGGTGGTCATCGAGCCAGGCGCAGACCTGCCGCCATCCAGCGACTGGCCGGGGGAAAGAAGTTGCGGTAAGTGTCGCGGGAATGGCCCCTGGGTGTGAGTTGACTGCTGCCCCGCAGTACGAATTGGGAGGTCATGAACTTGCCGTTGTATTCGCCTACTGCACCGCTGGCCGCCTGGAATCCCGGGTAGGGGCGGTAAGGACTCGACGTCCATTGCCAGAGCTCACCGTGGCTTTGCTGCAGCTGCTCGCCATGGGTGTGGCTGGCTCGTTCCCATTCCGCCTCGCTGGGCAGGCGAGCCCCGGCCCAGCGGGCGTAGGCATCTGCTTCAAACCAGCTGAGATGACGTACTGGCCTGTGCTCTGCCAGGGCACAGCGTCCTCCAAGGGTGAACTCCCAGTGCCAGGGACCCTCGCCGGTGGGATCCCCTCGCCAGTAGCGGGGTGCCCTCCAGCCACGATGGCAGCATTCCGTCCAGCCTTCGCTCATCCAGAGCTCGGGGCGGTCGTAGCCACCAGCGTCGATGAACTGCCGGTAGTCGCCGTTGGTCACGAGGCGATCGGCGATCTGGAACGGTTCCAGCCACACCTTGTGTCTGGGCGTTTCGTTGTCGAAGTGAAAGCTGGCTTCCGCATGCCCCACCTCCACCAGGCCGCCTGTGCAGGCCAGCCAGGTGGGGCTGACGTCATCGGTGTGGATTAATGCGGGCTCCTGCCAGTCCCTTCGATAAACCGGTTCGAGGGGTTGGCGGCTGAAGCCGTCCAGCAGATCCATCAGCATCAGCTCCTGATGCTGTTGCTCGTGCTGCAGTCCCAGTTCCACCAGGTCTACCCAGGGCGCGTCGTCGCAGCTCTCCAGCAGGCGTTCGAGAGCCGCGTTGACCCGGCTCCGCCATTGGCTCACCTCCCGCATCGGCGGACGACTCAACAGGCCCCGCTGGGGACGTGGTTGGCGCGGACCGACGGCTTCGTAATAGGAATTGAACAGGTAACTCCAGCGGGCATCGGCCGGTTCATAGCTCGGCTGGTGGGGCCGCAGCACAAAGGTTTCGAAGAACCAGGTGGTGTGGGCCAGATGCCATTTGGGGGGGCTGGCATCGGCCATCCCCTGAAGGTTGAGATCTTCAGTGTCCAGCGGTTCGATCAGGGCTTCACTGGTATGCCGCACGGCCATCAACCGGTTCAGAAGCGTGCCGGAGGCCATAGCGGGTGGGCGCACTGGCGGTGACCCTAGGGGCTACACACCCAGGTGTCAGCAGGACACAGCCTTTACCATCAGCCAACCATCGCCTCCATGTTGTGATCGGCACCCTGCTGGCTGACCGGTACCGCCTGGATCGCTGCCTGACCGCCGATCCCAGCCATCCCCAGGGAGCACTTTGGTGTGCGGAGGATCAGATGGCTGGCGGAGTACCGGTTGCGGTCCGTCGGCTCCAGGATGCTGAGGCCTCGGAGCGCATCCGTGCGCTCTGGCCGGCGATGCAGTCGGTTCTGCATCCCCAGATCCCCCGCTTCGGCGGATTGCTTGAAGAGCAAGGCAGCCTGTGGCTGGTGCGGGAATGGCAGGAAGGATCAAGTCTGCTTCAGATCCAAGAGCAGCGCCTGGAGCGCCAGCTGGTGTTCGGGCCGGGAGAAGTGCTGCTGCTGTTGCGTCAGCTGCTGTCGCCTCTGGCCGTGCTGCATGCACAGCAGCTGGTGCATGGTGATCTCAACCCCCGCAATCTGCTTCGGCGTGACCAGGACGGTCTGCCGGTGCTGATTGATTTCGGTTTGCTTCAGCGCAGCGGTGAGCAGCCGGTTCCCGGGGCTTCGGCAAGCTATGCCCCGAGAGCTCAGGGTCGGCAAGAGCCCGCTGAGGCCTGGATGGACCTGCATGCCCTGGGGGTGACAGCTCTCACGCTCTTGAGTGGACGTCCACCCGAGAAGTTGCTGGCGGCTCAAGGGGACAAATGGAGCGTTCCGGCAGATTTGGATCTTGAGCCGTCCTATCGCGAGGTGTTGGGTCGCCTGCTTTCGGAGCAGGTCGATCAACGCTTTTCCACCTCTAGCGAGGCACTTCAGGCGCTTCAGCGAGTCACCATGCCCGAGTCCACTGGTCCCCAGCCTCGGATCGACCGCACCGTGGTGCTGGCGCCGGTGGTGGTGGCTCCTCAGGCTCCGCAACCAGTTCCGGATCTGCTGCCTCAGCCTCAAGCGACTGCGTCCCGGGGGGGTGACGACCGGACGCGTCCTCGTGCTGAACAGCGCCTGCAGGCGGCTGAGGGCGGGATCTGGCCGGTTGTGGGAGCTCTGTTGGTGTCTGCGCTGGTGGGTACGGCGATCGGCTGGTTTCTTCTCAGCCGCAGCAATCCCCCTGGAGGTGCACCCTCAACGGAGCCCGATGTGATTGGGCGCTCCCCCACGGCCAGCCTTCCGCCTGCAGAGGTGGATCAGCGTCAGCTGCTGCTGAGCCGCCTGAGGGCCCTGCAGGTGGATCGCAGCTGGTTTCTGCAGCTTGTGGATGCCAGTTTGCTGGCTCGTTTCCCAGAGCGTGGCGGACGCCTGCCCAGCGATTCACTTGAGGATGCACCCCTTAGGCGTGTTTGGAATGAATTGGCGGAGGAATGGCTGGCCCGTGTTGAGCAGCTTCCTCCCATGCTTCGCGGCCGACTGGGCCGGCTCAACAATTCTGATTGGCAGAAACAGCGACAGACGCTCGTGCAGCAGGGGGTGAATGCCAAGGTGGTGGAGCAATTGGTGAGTGCGTCGGCCCAGACGCTCCTGCCCGGTGTCGCTACGGGTGTGAAGCCGCCAGAGCCATTCCGGCAACTCTGGTTTGCGGCGGCACTGCGCAGCCTGGAGGATGTGCGCATCGAATCGGTGAAAGCCCGTGCAGGGGCGCCAACGGTGCTCTCGAGCCGGGTGCCCGCAGGTGGGGCTCGCCTGATTTCGATCACTGTTCCCGCCGGACGCCGGTTGGTGCTGGGGATCAACGGCACACCGCTGATGCAGATGACGGTGTATGGCTCCGACGGGGACGTGGCGGCGGATCGCGGGCCGTTGCGGGTGGTGACCCTTCCGGAAGACGCCGGATCGCCGTTGCAGGTGCTGGTGACCAATGACGGTGTGTCCTCCGGTTTGCTCACGCTGTCCTGCCGGGCGGATCGCCCGGCGTCGAAGCCCCTGCCCGCTGTGGATCCCGATCCCATTCCCGATCCGGCCACCGGGGCCGAGGGGCCCGTGGAGGCCTTGCCGGAACCGCCAGGGCCGAAACCGGCAGGGGTGGAGGAGCCATCGGCAGCGGAGGAGTCAGAGCCGTTGGTGGACGCAGACGCGCAGTCCACGTCTTCTGACACGAACTAGTAACGATTTTGCGTCGATTCAGTAACGCGACAGTGCTGCTCGGGTCTCTTTTTTGATTTGCTTGTCTTTTTCTGCGGCACGCTTGTCGTGGAGCTTGCGTCCTTTGCCCAAGCCCAGGGTGAGTTTGATCCAGGAGCCCTGCAAATGCAGGTTAAGGGGAATCAGCGTCAGTCCTTTCTGGTCCAGCTGGCCGCGCAGTTTGTCGATCTCCCGCCGGTGCGCCAGCAGGCGCCTCACCCGCAGTGGGTCGTGGTTGAAGTACCCGCTGGCATGGGTGTGGGGGGAGATGTGCACATTGTGCAGCTGCAGTTCTCCATTGCGGATCAGGCAGAACCCGTCGCGCAAGTTGGCCTGCCCGGCCCGGATTGATTTCACCTCGGTGCCCACCAGTTCGATGCCGGTTTCCAATGTTTCGAGGATGTCGTACTGATGCCGGGCTAGGCGGTTATCCGCCAGCAGCCGGTTGGCTGCGGCGCGCGCTGCAGCGGCACTCTTCTTGCCTCCTCCTTTGGCCATCCCCCTTTAGGCCTCTCAGCCGCTTGATTCCCCGACCCTATCCAGAGGTCGGTACCCTTCCATCATGGCGATCGTTTCCTCTAACGCCGCATCTCAGTGTCCGCGGCCGGATCGGGTCCCGGATCGGGTGGTGGATGGGGCCCGTCAGGATGGGGATGACGTCGATCTCGCACGGGCTGGTGTCAAGGAGGACAGCCTGCGGCCCAAGCGGCTTGCGGATTACATCGGCCAGCGAGAACTGAAGCAGGTGCTGGGCATCGCTGTTCAGGCGGCCGTCGGCCGCGGCGAGGCCCTCGATCACGTGCTGCTCTACGGCCCCCCTGGCCTGGGCAAAACCACCATGGCCATGGTGCTCGCCGAAGAGCTGGGCGTGACCTGCAGGATCACCAGTGCGCCTGCGTTGGAGCGTCCCCGCGACATCGTGGGGCTGCTGGTGAACCTGCAGCCCAAGGATCTGTTGTTCATCGATGAGATTCACAGGCTGAGCCGGGTGGCCGAAGAGCTGCTCTATCCGGCCATGGAAGACCGCCGCCTGGATCTCACCGTGGGCAAGGGCAGCACGGCGCGCACCCGAGCCCTCGATCTGCCTCCCTTCACGCTGGTGGGGGCCACCACCCGGGCCGGTGCTCTGAGCTCGCCGTTGCGCGATCGCTTCGGGTTGATTCAACGGCTCGAGTTTTACGGCCTGGAGGATCTGCAGGCCATCGTGGAACGGGCCGCTGGACTGCTAAATCTCGAACTCAGTGAGGCGGCCTGCACGGAGATTGCCCGCCGCTGCCGGGGCACCCCCCGAATCGCCAACCGTCTGCTGCGCAGGGTGCGCGACGTGGCCTGCGTGCGGGCTTGCGAGGGCTGCATCGATCAACACCTCGTGGATGAAGCCCTCACCTTGCATCGCGTTGATGGCCGGGGATTGGATGCCAGTGATCGCCGCTTGATGGAACTTCTGCTGCAGTCCCATGGCGGTGGTCCCGCCGGCCTCGACACCCTGGCGGCCGCCTTGGGTGAGGACCCGTCCACCCTGGAGTCGGTGGTGGAGCCGTACCTGCTGCAGCTCGGTTTTCTGCAGCGCACCCCCCGAGGCCGGGTGGTGACCGCTGCGGGTCGGGGTCATCTCGGTTGGCCAGAGGGTCAGGAGCAGGTGGCATGACGCGATTGCGCCATTGTTTGACCTTGCTGGTGCTGCTCGCCTTGCTGCTTCTGCCCGGGCCGGTAATGGCGGCAGGCGATCCTGAGGCCGGAGACTTGCCGCGTCTGTTCGAGCGGGCCTTGAGCCTGAGCCGCCAGGGCGATCCGGAGGCGGCGCTGCCCCTCTGGGATGAAGTGCTGGAGATGGCGCCGCGGGATGCTGCTGCCTGGAGCAACCGCGGCAACATCCGCTTGATGCTGGGGGATCCTGAGGGTGCGATTGCCGATCAGACCCGCTCGATCGCCCTGGCACCGGAGGATGCCGATCCCCACCTCAATCGCGGCACTGCTGAGGAAGCCTTGCAGCGATGGCCTGAGGCCGCGGCTGATTACGACTGGATCCTCCAGCGCGATCCCCTCGATGCCTCGGCCCTTTACAACCTCGGAAATGTGCGTGGGTCTGAGGGCGACTGGGCCCAAGCCCAGCGTCTGTATCGCCAGGCCGCCGATGCCCGTCCAGGCTTCGCCATGGCCCGCTCCAGCGATGCTCTGGCCCTCTATCAGCTCGAAGATCTTCCTGAAGCCGAACGTCAGCTGCGCAACCTCATCCGCCGCTATCCCTTGTTCGCTGATGCCCGCGCCGCACTCAGCGCACTGCTCTGGCGCGAAGGCTCTCGTGGTGAAGCCGAAAGCCATTGGGCCGCGGCTGCCGGACTGGATCCCAATTACCGGGATTCCGCCTGGCTAGCGCAGGTGCGGCGCTGGCCGCCGACGCCGATCGCTGATCTCGAGCGCTTTCTCGCCCTGGAGGTGTCATGACCTCTGTGTTGCCCTGGACTGAGCGCCTGGAGGCGATGCTGCCGGAGTTGATCGACTTCCGCCGCCATCTCCACTCCCATCCCGAGCTGAGCGGTGAGGAGCACCAGACCGCCGCCTTGATTGCGGGTGCTTTGCGGGAGGCCGGCTGGCGGGTGCGCGAAGGCGTGGGTCGCACCGGTGTGGTGGCGGATCTCGGCCCGGAGCAGGGCCCCAAGCTCGGTCTGCGGGTGGACATGGACGCTCTGCCGGTGGAGGAACACACGGGGCTGCCTTACGCCTCCTTGCGCCAGGGGGTGATGCATGCCTGCGGGCACGACCTGCACAGCACCATCGGCCTCGGGGTGGCCCGGCTACTGGCTGGTGAGCCCGAGAGGCCAGTGGGCCTTCGCCTGCTGTTTCAGCCCGCTGAGGAACTGGCCATGGGGGCTCGTTGGATGCGGGAGGCCGGAGCCACTGAAGGGCTGGATGGGTTGTTCGGCGTGCACGTGTTCCCGTCCCTTCCGGCGGGGAGCATCGGTGTGCGCAGCGGCAGCCTGACCGCCGCAGCGGGTGAGCTGGAGATCGAAGTGATCGGTGAGGGGGGGCATGGCGCCCGTCCCCATCAATCGGTAGATGCAATCTGGATCGCCTCGCGGGTGGTGACGGGGTTGCAGGAGGCGATCAGCCGAAGGCTGGATGCGCTGCATCCGGTGGTGGTGAGTTTCGGACGCATCGAGGGGGGGAAGGCCTTCAATGTGATCGCCGATCGGGTGCGATTGCTTGGCACCGTGCGTTGCCTCTGCACAGAGGTGCATGACCGACTGCCTGCCTGGATCGAGGACACGGTGCAGGCCCTGTGCGCGGGGTTCGGCGCTACCGCTCAGGTGCACTACCGATGCATCTCACCTCCGGTTCATAACGACTCGACCCTCACGGCTCTCTTGGAACGCAGTGCCATCGAGCACCTGGGTCAGAGTCAGGTGCAGAGGCTGGAGCAGCCTTCCCTGGGGGCCGAGGATTTTGCCGAGCTGCTCAAGGACGTGCCAGGCACGATGTTCCGATTGGGAGTGGCTGGGCCCGAGGGCTGTGCACCGCTGCATAACGGCTATTTCCTGCCGGATGAGGCCTGTCTGGGCGTGGGGATTCGTGTACTGACAGCGGCGATGCTGGCCTGGGAGCCACCGGCATGAATCAACCCCCCCGTACCCGGTTGTATGTGCTTCTCTCACTGGCAGCGCCTCTGCTGGTGCTTCTTGGAGTGGTTGCTCTGTTTCAGCGAGAGGGAGCTGACAAATATCAGTCTCTCCCTGCCATTCTGGTGGGAACCGGCCTGGTGATCCATGCGGTGGTGGGCCGTCGCCGGCGGCGCCATCGGCTGCTGGTTGCTCTCCGCGATAGTCGATTCGAGGAAACCTGATCCGATGGCATCCACATCTGAACCGTCCCAAGGGGACGCCCCTGATCTCGAGGCCCTCAGGAATGCCATTGCTTCTGGGGATCCCACGCGAGCGATGCCCGCCCTCACCAAGCTGCGCTTCTGCAGCGACGAGGAGGCGGTGCCCCTGCTGGTGTTGGGAACGCAGCAGCAGGCGTTTCTGGTGCGTTCTCTCAGCTGCAGCGGTCTTGGCTACAAACGCACCGAGCAGGGGTGGATGGTGCTGGAGCAGCTCCTTGGCAGCGATGAGGATGCCAATGTGAGGGCTGAGGCAGCCAATGCCCTGGTGAGCTACGGCGTGGAGCGCTCCTGGCCGTTGCTTCGCACTGCTTTTGAGGCTGATGGTGCCTGGCTCGTGCGCTGCAGCATTCTCTCCGGACTGGCGGAACAACCGGAGATCAACCTGGCCTGGCTGTTGGAGCTGGCCGAGATCGCCATCGTGGATGGGGATGGCACGGTGCGGGTGAGTGGGGCAGAAATCCTTGGGCGGATCGTTCGAGAGTCCCAGGATCGTCCCATCGGCGAGCAGGCCCGTGTCCTTCTGCAGCCTTTGCAGCAGGACCAGGATCACAGGGTGGTAGCTGCAGCGCTCAATGGTCTTCAGGGGGGGTGATGTCCTGCTCCCCAGGACTCTTGCTAGCTTTTAAAAACCACTAGGGGTGCCCTGGACGTCTTCTTTGGCGGTCAGGGCTGAGATCACACCCTCCGAACCTGATCCGGGTCATGCCGGCGCCAGGGAAGTGAATGCACGTGATCTGCGGTTTGTCGACCGGCTCCTGGCAGTTCTCTCGCTGAACGAATCATGCGCGCTTCCTGGGTTGAGTCCCGACGCGGACAGGCCAACGTGTCCCAGATGCACTTCGCACGCCAGGGTGTGGTGACGGAGGAGATGGCCTATGTGGCCAACCGTGAGAAGTTGCCTGAATCCCTGGTGATGGAGGAAGTCGCCCGGGGTCGCATGATCATCCCGGCGAATATCAATCACACCGGTCTGGAGCCGATGGCGATCGGCATTGCCAGCAAGTGCAAGGTGAATGCCAACATCGGCGCTTCGCCCAATGCCTCGGATGCGGCCGAAGAGGTGAACAAGCTGAAGTTGGCGGTGAAGTACGGCGCCGATACGGTGATGGACCTCTCCACCGGTGGAGTGAACCTCGATGAAGTGCGCACGGCGATCATCGATGCATCGCCTGTGCCCATCGGCACAGTGCCTGTGTATCAGGCCCTGGAGAGCGTGCATGGTTCGATCGAGAAGCTCGATGAAGATGATTTCCTGCACATCATCGAGAAGCACTGTCAGCAAGGTGTGGACTACCAGACGATCCACGCCGGTCTGTTGATCGAGCACCTTCCGAAGGTGAAGGGACGTCTCACCGGCATTGTGAGCCGGGGTGGCGGCATCTTGGCCCAGTGGATGCTGTATCACCATCGTCAGAACCCCCTGTTCACGCGTTTTGACGACATCTGCGAGATCTTCAAGCGCTACGACTGCACCTTCTCTTTGGGTGATTCCTTGCGCCCTGGCTGCCAGCACGATGCCTCCGATGCAGCACAGCTGGCTGAGCTGAAAACACTGGGGGACCTCACCCGTCGCGCTTGGACCCATGACGTGCAGGTGATGGTGGAGGGACCAGGCCACGTGCCCCTCGATCAGATCGAGTTCAACGTGAAAAAGCAGATGGAGGAGTGCAATGAAGCGCCTTTCTATGTGCTGGGTCCCCTGGTGACTGATATCGCCCCCGGCTACGACCACATCACCTCAGCGATCGGTGCCGCCATGGCCGGCTGGCATGGCACGGCGATGCTTTGTTATGTGACCCCTAAGGAACACCTAGGTCTTCCCAATGCCGAAGATGTGCGCGAGGGCCTGATTGCCTACAAAATCGCTGCCCATGCGGCCGATATTGCCCGTCACCGGCCCGGTGCCCGTGATCGTGACGATGAGCTCAGCCGCGCCCGTTACAACTTTGACTGGAATAAGCAGTTCGAGCTCTCTTTGGATCCCGAGCGTGCCAAGGAGTATCACGATGAAACCCTGCCGGCTGACATCTACAAGCAGGCCGAATTCTGTTCGATGTGCGGACCCAAGCACTGCCCGATGCAGACCAAGATCACCGATGAGGATATTGAAGGCCTGGAGAAGGCTCTGGAGAGCAAACGCGGTGCTGGTGAATTGGCTGGGGTGAAGATGGAGAAAGCAGACTGATTGTCTGTCGAGGTGTTCGGAGGCAGATGCGCTTAATTGACGTCTCCTTTCAATCGCGACTGGAAGTCGGCAATGGTCCGGTCAAGGCCAGTCGCGAGGGAGATCGTTGGCGTCCATGCCAGAGCCTGCATGGCAAGACTGATCACAGGTTGTCGCTGAAGCGGGTCATCCTCGGGTAAGGGCTTGTTGATGATTTTTAATTCGGTATTGATGCGATCGCGAACCATCCTGGCGAGCTCTTGGATGGTGAATTCGTCCGGATTGCCAATGTTCATCGGTCCGGTGTGGTCGCTGTTCATCAGGCGGATCATGCCCTCGATTAGATCGTCGACATAGCAGAACGAACGGGTCTGGGAACCGTCGCCGAAGAGTGTGAGCGGCTCGCCTTTGAGGGCTTGAACGATGAAGTTGCTGACAACGCGGCCATCATCGGGAAGCATGCGAGGGCCATACGTGTTGAAAATGCGCATCACGCGCACTTCGGTGTTGTGCATGCGTTTGTAGTCGAAACAGAGCGTCTCGGCGATGCGTTTGCCTTCGTCGTAACAGCTGCGGATTCCAATGGGATTGACAGACCCCCGGTAACTCTCGGGTTGAGGATGTACTTCTGGATCGCCATACACTTCGCTGGTGCTGGCTAATAAAAGTCTGGCTCCGACGCGTCTTGCCAGCCCCAGCATGTTGTAAGTGCCAAGAAAACTGGTCTTGGCGGTTTTAATCGGATTGAACTGATAGTGGATGGGTGATGCGGGACAGGCCAGATGCCAGATTCGGTCGACCTCGAGTTTGATCGGTTCGGTGACATCGTGGCGGATCAGCTCGAAATCAGGGTGGCCCATCCATTGGGCAATGTTGCTTTTTCTTCCAGTGAAGTAATTGTCAAGGCAGATCACTTCTTCCCCTGACTTCATCAGGTGGTCGGTGAGGTGTGAGCCGAGGAAGCCTGCGCCTCCCGTGATCAGATTGCGCATGCCGTTATGGTCGCGTAAGCAGGCGATTGGTGCTCAAGAAAAAAGGCGGGAGATTCTTTCCCCCGCCTCGTCTGTTGATCTCAGCTGAAGTCTGGCTCAGCCCAGCAATGCCTTGGATTTGGCTACCACGTTCTCAACCGTAAAGCCGAACTTCTCCATGCAGGTGCCTCCAGGAGCGGAGGCACCAAAGCGATTCATCGTGACACTGTCGCCATCGAGGCCGATGAAACGGTGCCAGCCGAAAGCTTCGGCTGCTTCTACCACGATGCGCTTGCGCACCGCAGTAGGCAGAACTTGCTCTTTGTAGGCATCGCTCTGCTCATCGAAGAGCTCCACACAGGGCATGGACACAACGCGCACCTTCTTGCCTTCAGCACTGAGCTGTTTGGCGGCCTGCACGCAGAGGTCAAGCTCTGTGCCGGTGCCGATCAGGATCAGCTCAGGCGTGCCGTCGCAGTCTTCAAGGATGTAGCCGCCGTGGGCGACCTTGTCGATCGAAGAGTTGGCCTGGTTGGCCATGCCCTGGCGGCTGAGGCAGAGAGCACTGGGGCGATGACGGTTCTCGATGGCGAGCTTGTAGGCACCGCTGGTTTCGTTGCCATCACCAGGGCGGAACACCAGCATGTTGGGGATGGCCCGCAGGGACGGGATGGTTTCGATCGGCTGGTGGGTGGGGCCGTCTTCGCCGACGCCGATGGAGTCGTGGGTGAGGACGTAGATCACACCCAGCTCGCTCAGCGCAGACAGGCGCATGGAGCCACGCATGTAGTCGGCGAAGACCAGGAAGGTGCCGCCATAGGGGATTAGGCCGCTGTTGTGATATGCAATGCCGTTGAGCACAGCGGCCATGGCGTGCTCGCGCACACCGAAGTGCAGATAACGCTTCTCGGGGGTTTCCGGTTGATACGAACCGGTCTCACCCTTGATATCGGTGTAGTTGGAGTGAGTGAGGTCAGCGGAACCACCGATCAGCTCGGGAAGGTTGGGACCCAGGGCACCCAGGCAGATCTGGGAGTGCTTGCGGGTGGCCAGTCCTTTGTCGTCGGGGGTGTAAGTGGGGAGCTCCTTGTCCCAGCCCTGGGGTAGTTCACCGCGGAGCATGCGCTCAAACTCAGCCGCTTCGGCTGGGTACTGGTTGCGGTAAGCGGCGAGGGTTTGATTCCACTCAGCCTCTTGGCTGGCACCACGCTCTATGGCCTGGCGGTACTGGTCGTAGGCCTCCTGAGGTACTTCGAAGGGGCCATAGCTCCAACCCAGCTGTTTGCGGGTGAGCTCGGCTTCTTCCTCACCCAGGGGAGCACCGTGCACACCGGCGGTGTCTCCCTTGTTGGGGGAGCCATAGCCGATGGTGGTGGTCACCTTGATGATCGAGGGCTTGTCGGTGACGGCCTTGGCGGCTTCGATCGCTTTGGCGATGGCGTTCACATCGGTGTTGCCATCGGCCACGTGCTGCACGTGCCATCCATACGCTTCATAGCGCTTGAGCACGTCCTCGGTGAAGGACACGTCCGTGCGGCCGTCGATGGTGATGTGGTTGTCGTCGTAGAGCGCGATCAGCTTGCCCAGCTTCAGGTGGCCAGCCAGGGAACAGGCTTCCGAGGCCACACCTTCTTGATTGCAGCCGTCGCCCATGATCACGTAGGTGTAGTGATCAACCACCTGGGCGTCGGGCTTGTTGAACTTGGCCGCAAGGTGGGACTCAGCAATTGCCAGACCCACGGCATTGGAGATGCCGGCACCGAGTGGGCCAGTGGTTACTTCCACGCCGGGGGTTTCAAACGTTTCCGGGTGTCCCGGAGTTTTCGATCCCCACTGACGGAACTGCTTGATGTCCTCGATGCTCACCGAGTCGTAGCCCGTGAGGTGCAGCAAGGAGTACAACAGCATGCAGCCGTGTCCAGCGGAGAGCACAAAGCGGTCGCGGTTGAACCACTTCGGGTTCTTGGGGTTATGCCTCAGGAACTTGTCCCAGAGGGTGTAGCCCATCGGGGCGCAACCCATAGGCAGGCCAGGGTGGCCGCTCTTGGATTTGTTGACGGCGTCAACAGCAAGAAAACGAATGCTGTTGATGCAGAGCGTGTCGAGAGAGGCGGGCGCTGCGACCATGGTTCAGAAGTGAGTTGCGGACAGTTTGAAGGAGGGGTGCGGTGTCGCCGCTCACCCCATCGAGCGGAAAGCCAGGCAGACGTTATGGCCGCCGAAGCCGAAGGAGTTGGAAAGCACCGTTTCCAGTTTGTGGTCTCGGGCTGTATTGGGAACGACATCCAGATCACAGTCGGGATCTGGATTGGCGTAGTTGATCGTGGGGGGGACCACGTTGTGCTGCAGTGCTAGCACGCAAGCCACGGCTTCGATCCCGCCTGAACCACCCAGCAGGTGACCGGTCATCGACTTGGTGGAGCTCACCGGGATCTTCAGGGCACGGTCACCCAGAGCGCTCTTGATGGCGGCGGTTTCGTTGCTGTCGTTGGCGGGAGTACTGGTGCCGTGGGCGTTCACATAGTCAACGACGCAAGGATCAATGCCCCCATCCTCAAGAGCGAGGCGCATAGCAGCCGCTCCGCCGACTCCACCCGGAGTGGGTGAAGTGATGTGGTGGGCATCGCAGGTGGTTCCGTAGCCCACGATCTCGGCAAGAATGGTGGCGCCGCGTGCCTCGGCGTGGCCGAGGGTTTCCAGCACCAGCAGACCGGCACCTTCGCCGATTACGAATCCATCACGGTCTCGATCGAAGGGGCGGCTGGCCGTTGCCGGATCATCGTTGCGGAAGGACAGGGCCTTGGCGCTGGCGAAACCTGCCACGCCCAGGGGGGTGATCGCCGACTCCGCTCCGCCGCAGAGCATGGCATCGGCTTTACCCAGCTGGAGCAGGCGGAAGGCATCGCCGATGGCGTTGGATCCGGCGGCACAGGCGGTGGATACAGCTGAACTTGGTCCTTTGGCTCCCACGGCGATTGCCGCCAGACCTGTGGCCATGTTCGGGATCATCATGGGCACGGTGAATGGACTCACACGGCTGGGGCCCTTCCCTTCCAAGACATGGGCTTGGGTCTCCATCATGAGCAGACCGCCCACGCCGGAGCCGATGATGATGCCGATGCGATCAGCGTTCTCTGGAGTGATGTCCAGGCCGGCATGGATCAGGGCTTGTTTGGCCGCGACAACACCGAATTTGCAAAACCGATCCCAGCGTTTGGCTTCCTTGGGTTCGATGAACCCAGAAGGATCAAATGCTTCGACTTCGGCCGCGAAGCGACAGGCATGCCGAGACGCATCGAACAGGGTGATCCCTGCGACGCCATTGCGGCTGGACGTGAGTCCATCCCAGTAGTCGGCAACGCTGTTGCCGATCGGTGTCACCGCGCCAAGGCCGGTGACCACGACGCGTTGGAGACCCTCCACCATGCTGCGGAACCTCAGGCCTGCTTGTCTTCGATGTACTTAACGGCGTCGCCCACTGTGGCGATGCCTTCGGCGGATTCGTCGGGAATTTCGATGTCGAAGGCTTCCTCCAGGGCCATCACCAGCTCGACGGTGTCGAGCGAGTCGGCGCCTAGATCGTTCTGGAAATTGGACTCCGGCTTCACTTCACCGGCGTCGACGCTGAGCTGCTCCGCCACGATCGAACGGACTTTTTCGAGGATCGCTTCCTGAGACATGGCCGTGAAGACGGGACGCCGCATCTTACGGGCTAGCGCAGGCAGCATCGGCCACGGGCGTTAACAACAGTGACGGCAGAGCGCGAGCTCGATCCCAGACGCGGGCGTGACAGGTACGTTGACTTCAAGTCAACCGCACTGAGACGGGTTCATGTCCCACGCCGTCAAGATCTACGACACCTGCATCGGCTGCACCCAGTGCGTGCGTGCCTGTCCACTCGATGTTCTCGAGATGGTTCCTTGGGACGGTTGCAAGGCTGGTCAGATCGCCTCGTCCCCTCGCACCGAGGATTGCGTGGGTTGCAAGCGCTGTGAAACCGCCTGCCCCACCGACTTCCTCAGCATTCGCGTTTATCTCGGCGACGAGACCAGCCGCAGCATGGGGCTGTCGTATTGAGCGACCTCTCGGTCTTTCGGATCTATTACCCATAAGCTCAGCCCGGCACTGCCGGGCTTTTTTGTATGTGCGGAATCGTTGCGGTGATTGGCTCGCGGGACGCAGCACCGCTGTTGCTTGAGGGTCTTCGTCAGCTGGAATATCGCGGCTACGACTCTGCCGGTGTGGCCACGGTGGAGGCAGGGCAGCTGCATTGCATCAGGGCCAAGGGCAAGTTGGTGAACCTGTCGGCACGGGTAGAGCGTGAGGGAGCCCCGGGGTTGGTGGGCATCGGCCATACCCGCTGGGCCACCCACGGCAAACCCGAGGAGCACAACGCCCATCCCCACCGTGATGGCAGCGGTGCGTTGGCGGTGGTGCAGAACGGCATCATCGAAAATCACAGAGAACTGCGGGAGGAGCTCACCGCCAACGGCGTGAGCTTCCGCTCCGACACCGACACGGAGGTGATTCCCCACCTGGTGGCTGCGGAGCTGGGACGGTTGCAGGCCGCTGGACGCGGCGCTGATGGAGCCCTGCTACTTGAGGCCGTGCAAGCGGTGCTGCCGCGACTGCAGGGGGCCTACGCCCTGGCCGTGCTCTGGGCCGAAGTTCCAGGGGCACTGGTGGTGGCCCGCAAGGCGGCCCCTTTGTTGATCGGTTTGGGGGAAGGCGAGTTTCTCTGCGCCAGCGACACCCCCGCCCTGGCTGGCTTCACCCGCACGATCCTGCCTCTGGAGGATGGCGAGGTGGCGTTGCTCAGTCCGCTCGGCATTGAGCTCTACAACGCCAGCGGAGCGCGGCAGCAGCGCAGCCCTTCTCTGCTCAGCGGCCAGGAGCATGTGGCTGACAAGCGGCACTTCCGCCACTTCATGCTCAAAGAGATCCATGAGCAGCCAGAGACGGCCCGGCTCTGGGTGGAGCGGCATCTGCCGCCGGGGTTGCCGGCACAGCAGCCGGTGGCCCTGCCCTTCGATGAAGCTTTTTACGAGGGTATTGAGCGCATTCAGATCCTGGCCTGTGGCACCAGTCGCCACGCTGCTCTTGTCGGGGCCTATCTGCTCGAGCAGTTCGCTGGTGTTCCCACCAGCGTGGATTACGCCAGTGAGTTCCGCTATGCGCCACCGCCGCTGGCTCCCAATACCCTCACCATTGGTGTCACCCAGTCGGGTGAAACGGCGGACACGCTCGCGGCCCTGGCGATGGATGTTGAGCGCCGCCAGGGCCATAGCGATCCAGCCTTTGCGCCTCGGCAGCTGGGAATGACCAACCGGCCGGAGAGTTCCCTGGCCAGGCAGGTGCCCCACATCCTCGACATCGGTGCGGGAATCGAGGTAGGTGTAGCGGCCACCAAGACCTTCCTTGGCCAGCTGCTCGCCTTTTATGCCCTAGCCCTGGGCTTTGCAGCTCGCCGCAACAGCCGCAGTGAGGCGGACATCGCCGGGTTGATCACTGAGCTGCGAGGTCTGCCGGAGCAGCTCAGTGCCTTGGTGGAGCAGCACGATCAACGCTCAGAAGCGATGGCGCACCGGTTTGCCGACACCCAGGATGTGATTTTTCTGGGGCGCGGCATCAACTATCCGATTGCGCTGGAAGGGGCGCTCAAGCTCAAGGAGATCAGCTACATCCACGCCGAGGGCTATCCGGCCGGGGAAATGAAGCACGGGCCGATCGCATTGCTCGACGCCCGGGTGCCGGTGGTGTCGATCGCTGTGCCCGGAGTGGTATTCGAGAAAGTGCTCAGCAATGCCCAGGAAGCCAAGGCCCGAGATGCCCAGCTGATCGGGGTGGCGCCTGAGGGCCCGGATACAGATCTGTTTGATGAGCTGCTGCCGGTGCCAGCGGTGAGCGAGTGGATCAGCCCTTTGCTCACGGTGGTGCCGATGCAGCTGCTGAGTTATCACATTGCAGCCCATCGGGGCCTGGATGTGGATCAACCGCGCAACCTCGCCAAGAGCGTCACTGTGGAGTGAGGGCGGCCCTGGCGGCCGCATTGCTGCGGCCATACACATCGTCGAAGCGCACGATGTCGTCTTCTCCCAGGTAAGCCCCGCTCTGCACCTCGATCAGTTCCACCGGGATCCTTCCCGGGTTGGTGAGCCGGTGCCGGCAACCGAGGGGGATGTAGGTGCTCTGGTTCTCGCCGATCAGCTGCTGATCGCCATCGCGTTCCACCAGAGCTGTGCCCTTCACCACGATCCAGTGTTCGGCGCGGTGGTGATGCATCTGCAGGGAGAGGCTGGCACCGGGCTTTACGGAGATGCGCTTCACCTGCCAGCGGCTGTCTTCGACTACGCCGGTGTAGTGACCCCACGGCCGGTAGATCTTGCGATGGGCCTTGCCCTCTGAGCTGCCATCTGCCTCCAGCTGCCTCACGATCGTTTTCACGTTCTGGGCCTGGCTGCGATCGGCAATCAGCACAGCGTCGTCGGTTTCAACCACCACCAGGTTCTCTACGCCCAGACCTACCACCAAGCGGTGTTCGCTACGCAAGTAGCAGTTGCGGCTGCCCTCGCTGATCACGCGGCCCCGCAGCACGTTGCCGTCGTCATCGCGATCGGCGGTCTCCCATAGGGCGCTCCAGCTACCTACATCACTCCAGCCGGCGGCCAGGGGAAGCACGGTGCCCAGCTCGGTTTTTTCCATCACGGCCACGTCGATGGCCACATTGGGGCATTTGGCGAAGGCTTCGCGCTCCAGGCGGAGGAAATCAAGATCGGCTACGTCCTGTTCCAGGGCGGCGCGGCAGCAGCTCACCAACTCCGGTGCCAAACGCTCGAGTTCGGCCAGCATGGCGCTGGCCTTGAACAGGAACATGCCGCTGTTCCAGGTGAAGCGCCCACTGGCAAGGAACTGCTCGGCTGTGGCGCGGTCGGGTTTCTCCACGAAGCGGGCGATCGGCACGGGGGTGAGGGCACCGGGTTGCAGCGGCTCGGCCGCTTCGATGTAGCCGTAGCCCGTTTCCGGCGCTGTGGGCACGATGCCGAAGGTCACCAGCCGGCCGGCCTCCGCTTCCTTGCGCCCGGCGTCGATGGCGGTGCGGAAGTGGGCGGCATCACGGATCACATGGTCGGCGGCAAGCACCAGCAGCAGCGGGTCCTCACCACGGGCTGTGGCCTGGAGTGCGGCGACGGCCACGGCAGGAGCCGTGTTGCGTCCCATCGGCTCCAGCAGGATCGCGCCGGGCTCCTCGCCGATCTGGCGCATCTGCTCGGCCACGATGAAGCGGTGGTCGTCGTTGCAGATCAGCAGGGGAGGCGCCAGGTTGTCGAGTCCCTTCAGCCGCTGCTGGGTTTGTTGTAGGAGGGTCTCATCGCCGCTCCCCCCTAAGGGCCAATACTGCTTGGGATAGCTGGCACGGGAGAGGGGCCAAAGGCGCGTGCCGGTGCCGCCACAGAGAATGACCGGGATCAGAGGGGTGGTCACCGGATGCCATACAGATGACAACTAGTTTCTCCCACCATCCTGAACTTTGTCTGTTTTGGTTCTCAGCGCATGGTGCGCACGGCGTCGGTGGTTTTGCTCATGCGGCTGAAGATCAGCTGGAAAATCGTGCGTTTTTGCAGTTTGATTTCGGCATTGAGGGCCATGCCCGGCTGAAGTTCGAAGGTTTTGCCGTTTTTGCTGAGGCTCTGGGCACTGAGGGCCAGGGTGACGGGGAAATGGGGGTAGTTGTAGGGGTCTTCCGGCGGTAAGGAGTCCTGGCTTACCAGGGTGACCGAGCCTGGGAGCGTTCCATAGATGGTTTTGTCGTATGTGGTGAAGCTGATCTCGGCATCCTGGCCAGCACGGATGAAGGCGATGTCCGAGTCGCGGGCGAAGGTCTGGGCTACGAGGTCGTCAATCGGAACCAGCTTGAGAAGGGAGGTGGTGTTGTTCACCACAAGGCCTGTCTGAGCCTCCAGGTCGATCACCGTGCCAGCGACCGGAGCCCTGAGGGTGACCAGGTCGAGGGCGTTCTGAGACTTCACCAAGGAGGCTCTGAGCTGAGCCTGAACGCTTTGTGATTGGAAGGAAATGGTTTGCAGCTGCTCCCTGGCTTCGGCCAGGGAGCGTCGGGTTACCTCGAGCTGGCGTTGCTTTTCAATCAATTGCAGCTGAGAGCTGGCACCCTGTTCCGCCAGCTGTTTGAAGGGCTCAAGGATCTGCCGATCGATTTCGAGCTGGGTTTCCAGACCTCGGATCGTTTCTCTGATGCGGGCCTGCTCCGATTGCAGACGAGCGGCTTCCGCCTCAAGCTGCTTCTGCAGTTCATCAACATTGCTGGTCTGGACCCGCGGGTCGAGCACCACCAGCTCCTGACCCTGTTGAACCACGTCGCCGCTTTTGACCAACACCCTCTTCACCACCCCAGGCTCTGGCGTGGTGAGGTCTTGAGTGCTGCGTCGGGTGACCAGTTTGCCGGGCACCGAAACGATCTGATCGATCTTCACCGTGGAGGCGAAGTACACCACCACGAAAAACAGAGCTGAAAGGCTTCCGACCAGAACAGCCGGTAAAACTGGGGACGGTCTTGATTCCAGTCGCAGCGCTTCATCGCCCGATTCATTGACGCGGTTCGCTGAGGGGCTGGGGAGAGATTTCTGAGACATCGTGAAGGTGAAGGCTCTTGAGCTACCGGATTGCGGGGCAGACCGCTCAGACCACAACAGCTTCCTGCTGCTGCGCCAGCTTGGCAAAGGCGCCTTGCAGGGCCATCAACTCGTTCCAACTGCCCTGCTCCACCAGCACACCGCGGTCGAGCATGAGAATTTTGTCAACGCTTCGCAGGCAACCGAGCCGGTGCGTGACCACAATCATGGTCTGGTTCGTGAACCGTTGACGCAGGCGGCGCAGGACAAGGGTTTCGGTGGTGGGGTCGAGGGCCGAGGTGGCCTCATCGAGAATGATCATCCGTGGGTTCTGAAGCACCATCCGGGCAATGGCAATTCGCTGCTTCTGGCCGCCGGAGAGACCGCCACCGCGTTCGCCCACCTGGGTGTTGTAGCCGTCAGGCAGCGACATGATGAATTCGTGAGCACAGGCCACGGTGGCGGCCTGTACCACGGCCTCGTAGGGCGCATCCGGCATGTTCAGGCGCAGGTTGTTCATCACCGTGCCGTCAAACAGGATCGATTCCTGCGGTACGAAGCCCAGCTGGCGCCGCAGACTGCCGATCTGAACCTTGCTGATATCAACGCCATCGACGAAGACCCGGCCTTCATCAGGTTTGTAGAGGCCATCAAGGAGCTGCACCAAGGTGCTTTTGCCGCTGCCGCTGGTTCCCACCAGTCCGACCACTTGGCCCGCGTCGATGGACACATCGAAATGATCCATTTGGCTTTGTCCGTTCAGGCCATAGGAGAACGACACCTTTTCGAAATCAACACGACCTGTCACGGACGGCAGCGGCAGCATCGAGCCGCTGGCGAGTGAATCTTCCGCTTTCTGACTGAGTACATCGGCCAGTGAGTCCATGGCGGCACGTGCTTCTTGGTACTGATCTGAAACGGTTGATAACGACACCATCGAGCCGGCGATGGTTGAACCCAGAATCATGAAAATGAAAATGGCCCCTACAGATCCCTCACCATTAATTGTGAGAATAGCTCCGGTCAGGATTAAGGCGACGCGGCTCGCCTTTGGAATAATTTTGTTGATTTCTCCGGAGATGGTCTTCATTTGACCAAGCTTGAAATCTTCACCGGTGAAGATTCGGTAGCGGCTGAGCCATTGCCAGCGGGCCTGCGTGGCGAAGTTCTGTGTTTTCAGCGTGCGGATGGCTGTGAGGCACTCCACAAGGAACCCCTGCGATTTCGACCAGGCGCGATTGCGGCGGTTGATCAGGCGTTTGATCACTTTGGAAGTGAACCAGGTGTTGAAGAACATCAACGGAACCTTGATCATCACAACCAAGGTCATCAGGGGTGAGATCGACAGCAGGATGATCGCCAGCAATGGGATGAACAGCACATCGATGGCGGTGTCGATCACGGTGCCTGTGAGAAAAGCCCGCACCTTGCGCAGGTCGTTGAAGCGGTTGGCGAGGTCGCCGACCGTGCGCCGATCAAAGAAGCGCATCGGGAGGCGGAACAGATGCCCCACCATCTGACCGCCGAGGTTGGTGTCGATCCGGTCTGAAAGGTCGGTGGTCAGCACGTTGTTCAACAGGGCGAGCACAGCCTTGACACCGATCAGAAGGCTCATGACGCCGATGATCGGCCAGAGCAGGCCCAGATCTCTGGTGATGATCACCACATCGATGATCTGCATGATCAGAAGGATGAAGAATGTATCCAGCACCTTCTGCACAAATCCGCTGATGAAAATCAGCAGCAGCTGTGGGCGGTATGGGCGAATGACTTCCCAGAACCAGCTCAAGTCGAACCGCGTGGCCAGTTGATCGCTTTCGCTGGATTCCGCAGGGCGGATCAGCATCAACTGGAGCGGGCCTTCACCCCACTGTTTCAGTTGCGCTGGGCTGAGTTTGCGGATGCCGTCCGTGGGGTCGGCCAGCACCAGTCCGCGCGCACTCGCTTCTTCCACCAGAACGAAGCGATCATCGAGCTTCAGCAACGAAGGCGTCTCCAGCCGGTGCAGGCTGTTGGTGGGTGCAGCGAGGGGGCGAACCTCGAGGCCCAGACTCTCCAGGAGCTGACCCAGATGCAGAAGTGTGATCCCACCCAGCCGTGATTCACAGTCGCTGAGCAGCATCCGCGCCGTTTCACGAGGAAAGGGGAAGCGGTAGCGGTTGGAGAGGCGCTGCAGGCAGATCAATGCAGTTTCAAGACTCCCTTCGGCACGCCCGCGCATCTGAGGAATGCGCAGGGTGTAGTCCGTGAGCCCCAGGCTGGATGGGGCGATGGGATCGGGAAGCTCCTCGGCATCTCGAGCGTTTTGCCAGAGCGGTTCAGGAGCTGATCCCGAGCTGGCGCGGCTCGTACTCGGTCGGGTGGCCCGGACGGCCAGGGCTTCGTTCAAGGCGTCTCGGCGGATGCCGAGCAGACGGCCTCCGAGTGGTAACTCGCGCGACTCCTTGGAGGGTGACCAGTGTTCGATGGCTACACCGAGGGGTGCCCGGGGCGTCAGAGGAGCACTGGGAAGCCAGAGCCAGTTGTCATCCAGGGGGCAGGCGCTGCTTAGCGCTTCGCCGCTCAGCAACTGGAGGGCACCCGGGCGCCAGAGTTCTGTGAACAGTCCTGGGAGATCGCTGTAGCGATGGGGTTGGCGGCTGATCCAGGCCATCAGCAGCTCCGCAAGCTCACTTCTGGCCGGCTCCAGGCATCCCTTCTGAAGGGTTGGATCACTCGGTAGGAGCTGGAGAAACTGACGCGCGGGCAGGGCCGCTACGACGGTCGGCTCCATGGCGGTCACCGCTTCGCAGGGGCGGTTGCGCACCAGCCCGCACCAACCGATGGCCTCACCGGTGAACAAACGCGCCAGGGTGAAGGGTCCGCTTGCAGGGTCGTCACCGATGAGACGAACGGCTCCTTCGGCGATGAACATCACCTGGTGGGGAAGTCTGTCGGACTGCAGCAGTGGTTGACCGGTGCGGTACCTCAGCCATTCCAGCTTGGCCCGCTGGGAGGCCAGAAAGTTCTGAAGAGGAATCGGCAGTGCGGTGACGTTTTCGCTCATGGCAGGGGAATGGAACAGGTAGACCCCGGCTTGGGCTCCCCAGCCTGGAGCGATTTGATGGTGTCAGTTAGCCAGCGGCGATACAGCCGCTGAATCAGGTCAAGTCTGTCATTCCCGTCCCATTGAGCCGGTTGGCGGCTATCGAGCCGAAGCACAATCGTGCGCCCGTTACCAAGCTGCAAGGGTGGCTGAATCACTCCCGGAGTGATACGAAGCAGTAGCCGGTCGAGAGGCGCGTCCAGATCTTCGAGGCGCAGTGGGCCGAGGCGGCCACCGGTCTCACGGCTACGGCCAATCGATAGCGGAGCCAGTTGGGCAAAACTGACATCGCCTTCTTGCAGCCGAAAGGCCCATTCCTGCGCAAGATTGGCATCCTTGGTTTGTAGCACCGAGAAGCAGAATCGGTCGAGCGCTGATCCTTTTTCGAGAAATTGATCGTGGGCCTGATTGGAGAAGTGGGCCACCTGCCATTCCTCCAGGGTGCAATCAACGGCGATGAGACGTTCGATGGTCCGTCCGAGCCAGAGGGTGAGCAGTTGGGTGCTTTCAAGGGCATCAAGCACTTCGGTACTAGGCCACTCAAGAGAGATTGATGAGATGTGATGAGATGGGGAAGGCTGATTCATGGGTTCAGTGCTGGACGTGCAGAACCGAGTTGATGCAGTCAGAAGGGCTGCGTATGAGGCGATTCAAGAGGCTGACTGGGAAGCGGCGGAAGGGTTGCTGCGTCGACTCATCCAGCTCAACCCTTCGGCAGGGGTGGATGTGTGGGACCACCTCGGTTTCACCTTGCTGATGCAAGGAGATTACCTGGGATGCCTGGAGGTTTTGAAGCCGTTTGCCAGCCACCCTCAGCGCAGTTTCTGGGTGCAGCACAAGCTTGGTGATGCCTATCGGGGCCTGAATCAGCTCGATGATGCCGTGCGCTCTTATCGCCTTTCGCTCCAGGAAGGTTCCGACAGTCCGCTCAGTTTTCGCAATCTGCTGCAAGTGTTGGATCGCCAGGATCCTCGGTTGGCCCTTGGGGAGCTGAAGCGTTGGCGGCAACTGGCCGCAGGGATGCCGGACGCGGCCTGGGATGGTGCCCGGCAAGCGGCTTTGTTGGTGCCAGGTCCAGCGCTCGTGCAAACGCTGCAAAGCTGGGGGTTGGCGGATGGTGACTGTCGCCAGCGTTTGCTGAAAGCGGCTTGTTATGGAATGGACATCGATCAGGTCTGCGATCTGCTACGGGAGGCCGCGGCACAGCCAGCAGGGCTGACAGCCTGGGAACAGGCACTGCAAGAACGCCTCAAGCGCTTGAATCTTTTGCCGTCGTCGCGTTCGGCAGCCACCAACGGCCGAGGCGCTGCCTCACGACCGCAGCCAGGCGGTGGGGGCTGAGCCGCTCCCTAACCAATCGGCTGCCTGCGTCCCCGAGTTGTTCTGCATGGCCGGGGTTTCCGGCGAGGCGGCGCATAGCCGCTGCAGCAGCTGAGAGATCGGGTTCAGCCCAGTGGCAACCGGCGAGGTAGTCGCCATAGCTCCGTTCCAGAGGCTGGAGCTGCCAGGGAATCAGTGCTGCACTGCCCGGCGGCATGAAATCGAGGTTGCCGGAGTAGCCCGTGGCGATCACGGGCATACCCAACGCCATCGCTTCGGCAAGAGTGAGCCCGAATCCTTCGGCGCGGTGCAGGCTGACGAGGGCGTCGGCTTCGTCGTAGAGCGCATCGAGCTGCTCATTACTCAGCAAGGCCTTGATCCAGCGGATGCGCGGATCGCCCGCTGTCAGGGCATCCATGGCCATGGCCTGTTCCGGAAACTGTTCGGCGCTACTGGCTTTGATCAGCAGCTGAACCGAGGGTTGATCCTGCGCATGTCTGGGAAAGGCCTTTTGGAAGGCGCGGATCACCGCTTCCGGGTTTTTGCGCTCCGGAGTGCTCCAGAAATCGAAGAGCGTGAGAAAGGTGAAAGGGAGGCGGTCTTGGCGTTGGCGGCGCTGTTGCTGACGCAGTCGGCGGCGTTCGTCCAGGTGCGACCAGTCGGGAAGATGGGGTAAGGCGATCACTGGAATCGGTGATCGCAGAGCAAGGGACTGTGCCGTGAAACTGCTGGGGCACCAGATTTCGTCGTAGTCGCCAAAGAAGCGCTCCCATCCATCAGGAAACGCTTCAAGCTCCCAGGCCCAGTAACCGATGCGCAGGGGTGCGCTGAGGGGTTGGCGTTGGAGCAGTTCAGGATTGCTGGCGAGGATGTTGGGGTTGGTGTGGACCAGGTCCACTTGAGGGGTGATCTGCTGCTGGTCTAGGCATGACGTGTCCTGCGGCATGGCTTGCACTGCGGCATGACTGGCCAGTGCCAGATCCACGTAGTCGAGGGTGCAGCCTGCGGCCTGCAGGCAGCGGGCCGTGGCCCGGGCTCCTCCGGCGAGCCCAAAGCCAGCGCGGAGGTGGCCATAAAAACGCACGTGCATGGCTGCGGTCTAAACCCATGCGTGATAATGCCCAAACGAGGGTCATTTGACCGATGACCTGACGATGAATACCGGGGGTTGACGATGCAATCGCAACGGGAGTCTGCTGAGCAACGCCGTCGAGACCTGCATCGGCACCGCATCACCGGGACGCTTGAGGGGGCACGGTTCGCGACGGCTGTTGCCAGCTCTATTGGTCTTCCACTGGAGGCCTTGCATGAACACGTCGGTCCCTATCCCCTGTTTCTGCCTGGTTCGGATAACACCACGGAGACCCACCAACAGTTTTATTCGCAACATGCCGAACAGGAGCAGCTCTACCTAGCGCTCTGCCGACGCGTGGTCGAGGTCATCGGAGAGCCGTGTTTTGTGCAGCGTATTCCCACATATCGATTTGGTTTGCCAGGCAATCGTTGGGTTGGCAATTATCATCGTGATTCAGATTTTGGGCATAGTAATTACGAATTCAACGCCATTTGTGCGCTCACTGTCATGAAGGGCAGTGCTGCTTTGCATGTGGAGCGAGATGCTGGCAGCCACTGTTTTGACCCTCTCGAGCTTGATTCTGGTGAATTAATCCTGTTCGATCACATCGATCGCTTGCACGGCTGTCCGTTGAATCGTGAAGGGGTTTCGGTGGCGAGCATTGACTTCCGCTTTGTTCCCGAGCGCTTTGCCACTGAAGCCTTCCGTACGGATGCCACCAGTTTGAATACAGGTACGGCTTTTCTGCCGGGGCATTACTTCACCAAGGAGCCGATCTGATGGGGTTTCGCAGCGTTTTGAAGCGGAATCTGCGGCTGGGTTTGAACCGCAGTCAGGCGTCGTGGGAGCGAATGATTGGCCCCATTCAGGCCCGTCGTAATCGCGATCGCCTTCGTTCAATCAATGCTCTCGATCGCATTCAGGAGGTGCGGTTGCCGGGTACGGATTCGTCCAAGCTCGATCACTTGGTTCTGTTTTCCCATTTCCATCCAAGGGGTTGGTTGCAGCGCTGCATTCGCCGTGAACTGGCGGATCTGCGGGGGCGTGGCTGGCAGGTTTTGCTTCTCAGCGACCATCTCGATGCAGCGGCACTGGCCTGGTGTGATTCACAGGAGATCGGTTGGCTGCGACGCCGGAATGAAGGACGCGATTTCGGGGCTTTTCAGGATGGTTGGCTGATGTTGCGCCACCGTGGTCTCTCGGAGAGCATCGAGCGATTGGTGATGCTCAATGACAGTGTTTACCCCGTGGTGGACCTTGAGGGGAGTAGCTGGCCGATGTTTCTCGACGTGCGTGATGCGTCGGTGGTGGGTTTCAGTGATTCCTTCCAGAACGGCTATCACTTGCAGAGTTATGCCTTGAATCTGCCTGGGGCGATCTTGCAACAACCCTGGTGGGAGTCGTACTGGGCTACCTATCCGGGCTGGGGAGGCATGACCATTGCCATTCGTGATGGAGAAATCGGTTTGTCTCAGTTGTTGCTTCATCAGGGTGTTGCCCTGCGGGCGCTTCACCCAGTGAGTCGGCTCCGGGCCCAATTGGCCAGTGCCCATCTCTTGGAGCAGCTTCAGCTTCACTGTTCCAAGGAGGCGTCCCAGTGGATTCAGCAGCAGCTGCTGAGCACCGGCTTGAGTTCATTGAATTACGTATCGCCAGCTCACTATTGGGCCATTCCTCTACTGTTAGATGGCTGCCCCTTTCTGAAGCGATGGCTGATGGAAAGCAACGTGAATCAGATGCCGGATCCCTTGCTGGTGGCTGGCGGGCAGGTGTCGCTGGTGGATCCTGATGAATTGGTGGATTACCTGCGGCCACCGGTGACCGGCTTTGCGGGATGAGCGGAGAAAACAGCGATTGTGTTGAGCGAGTGGCGACTTTGATGCTGTTCATTTGTAGTGATAGATCATGCTCTTAATCTGCGCTAAACTGCTTTGAAAATTTGATGCTGATTATTCAAAGTTTGGTATATTAAGAGCACTATTTATCAATATACTGAATAGATTTAATCGTAATTGGCGAGAATATCGGGTAAAATGATTCTGAGATGGCTTCAGTGGTTGATCGGATCGCCGGAGATGTTGAGCGAAGTGATGGTGAAGTCTTGATCCCTTTCAATGAATTCAATTCTACATTCACGGCCAATATTTCATTGAGATGATGGTCGTCTCTGCAGGTAAAATCAGTGATGGTATTGACGAAATCCCCTTAGCAAGGGCTGTCTGGTCATTTCCGCGCTTCTTTGGAGCTAGGCTTGCTACCCGCGCCTTTGCGCATGATCCCGTCTGAAGCGTTGTTGAAGGCGAAGCCGGTTGAAGGGTGATATGAGCCAAATCGATCGGCCCTCATCTTCTCAAATGTGAATGCAGCCTCAGGCTATTCGAGTTTGTTTTGCATCAGTATGGTGAAAAAGAACATTCTCTTGAGGCAAATGAGTTGGTGAGCATAGTTGATTCTGAATAGTCTCACCTGGTTGTGTATAGTCATTGCCCTTCGGCTACATTTTGGAGACATAAAAAAGGGGTGCCCTGTGGCACCCCCTTGAAGAGCATTACTTTAATAAGTAATGCAATGGTAAATGTTTGAGATCAAACGATCTGGAAATCATCGGGGAATTCGAATGCATCGCCTTCGGAGATGACTTCAGTGGTTCCCTCGACTTCGCCGGACTCGTTCAGAAGAGTGACGGTGAAAGATTGACCGTCTTCAGCGAGATCAACTTCGATACGGCTGAATACATCAGCTTCGATAGCAATTTTGTCTTCACCGGACGTGAAGTCGGTGATGATGTTGACGGAATCACCTTCGAACTGGTCAACGGTCCAGTACACGACGTCGGCACCTGCACCCAGAGTGACGGAGTCGCTGCCGGAGCCAACACGAACCAGATCATCGCCAGCACCTGCGTTGATCCTGTCGTCGCCAGCGCCGCCGCGGATGAAGTCGCTGCCTGCAGATCCACCGAGCTGGTCGGGGCCTGCACCACCATTGATGTAGTAGGCGAAGTCACCTCCGAGTCCGCCTTCTTCGATCGTGCCGCCTGCTGCGTCAGCAATCGTGCCTTCTTCGGTTTCGATGCTCAGGTCAACGCTAGCGCCTGAAGTGGATGCACCATCGAGGTTAGCGATGACAGCGCCATCGAAATCCTCAGCAACCTGGAAGGCTGAACCTGAGCCATCAAGGGGGTTTCCGGCAGCATCAAATGCTGTGGTGATAACAATCTCGTCACCGACGGCACCGTCAAGAAGGACGTTGGCGTTGTTAACACCTGAGGCAGCGAGGATGGCTCCGCCTTCACCAGGGCCATTGATTTCAATGGGACCGCTGGTGGGATCGGTTACTACAAAACTGTCGCCGGAGACGCCGGTGCTGGAGGACCCAGCTGCCGGATTTTCTGCCGCGGCGGCGTCAAGGGCCGGAACGGGCGTAATGAAAATGGACACGTTGAAGAGGGAAATGCTTCGGTCCGAAATTAAAGGAAATCACAGGTTCTGTAACGCTTGGTATGCACTACTCGAACCATCCCACTGGTGATTCCTTGGTTTCTGTCGCGGATTGCTGACAATGGCTTTGCAGGAAGGCTCTGAGCTCTGATTCCAGGGATTTCGGGAGTGTGCTCCTGCGTCCAGGATTCACGTTGCGGGCTACCCACGCCTGCATCCATGGCTCAGGATCGGAGTCAAGGCCAAGAAACCCCAGTACTTCACCCAGCTGGAGGCTTGGCTGGGAGAAGAGCCGCTCGCTTGAGATCACGAGTAGCTGCTGGGAACTAGGCAGAGATGATCGCCATCGCTGGAGGTGGATGTCGTAAAGGCTGTCCTGGAGCGCTCCAGTGCCGATCCGCCCCGATCTGGCCAGGGTGTTGGCATCGAGTGATTGCAATGATTCCAGCTCTTGGCTCAGCCAGGACTCCACGCTGCCTTCCAGTCCCTCGAGGCGTTGTAGGTGCTGGACCCAGCTCACAGCGCGCTCAAGAGGATCGCGGAGGAGCACCATCGTCTTGACATCCGGGATCAACTGGGTGACCCGCGCTGGGGCCTCTGGGTGGCTGAAGACATTGGGTGTGGCTTCTCCGCGCAAGATTCCGCTGCCGTCTTGAAAGCGCGGAAATTGGGCGCAGTACCACGCTTCTCCGAGGTGGTAATCGCCATCGAAGAAGTGCAGTTCCTTGCGCGGATGTCCCCAGATCTGGGGGTGTTCGCGTAACCAGGCGAAGAGCGATGTGGTTCCTCCTTTGGGTACACCCAAAACGAGGAAGTCGGGAGGGGTCGGTGCCAGGTCTTCGTCTGCTAACAAGCTTGTCCTTTGTCCAAGCTCCAGGCGCACAGACTTTTGAGCTGTTTTCCCCGCTTGGATGAGATCTCCCTGGCGCTGCTGGTACAAGCTCAGTTGCTGGAGCGGCAAGGCGCGCTCTGGATGGCGTCGATGAAGCTGTTCATAGAACCTCACGATGGGTCGCAGCATGTCATCGCTGCAGCGGCAGTACTGGAGCACGGTGTGCACGTGGGCGGGATTCGCATCCCGTTTGAGTGAGCGCAGCAGCCAGCGTGCGGCTTGATCGAACTCTCCTGTGGAGCGATGAAGCAAGCCGAGGTGATAACTCGCAACGGCAAAGCTGCTTCCATCACGACAGGAGCGTCGTAAGGCTTTTTGGGCTGCATCAATCTGATCCAGTTGCTGCAGGACAAGGCCGCGCTGCAGAAAGGCCTGACCCCGTGCTTTGCGCCAGTTCAGGAGGTTCAGGCAGTGATGAGCCCGTTCAAATTCGCGCATCTGGCGAAGCCAGATTCCTGTCTGCAAAATCGCTGTCTGCCGGTCGTCTGCGCGAACAGCTTCAGTGAGAAGTGGCTTGAGCCAACGATCCAGTCGTTTCCAGTTGGGTTTCTGCTGAAACGCTCGCTGTAGGGAGAAGACCTGTGACGCATTGAGATTTCCCCGACGGGCTTGGCGCCGCAAGATTGGCCAGAGCGCTGGCAACGAGTCACTCGTCACTGTGCGTTCCAGTTCTCTGTTTGTGGGTCATAACGCCAAATCTGAGCGTTGGTGTTTGGAATCCTTTCACCTGGATCGGCTGTCAGAACGAGATCAACGTCGCCATGGCGTTCAGGGTCCCAACTGGGCCAGAGATCAATCCGCGTGTTGGGAAGGAGTCGTTGGGCCTGTTGCTCAAGCCAAAGAGGGTCATGGCTGTTGATGAGATAAAGGCGTGTTTGGCTCGCCGCTGTCGAGTCGAGCTGGTCGGCCCAGACCTTCAGGACATTTGGATCCTCAAGGGAGACCAAAACAAGCGTCCGGCAGTTCAGAACACATTCATCGGGGAATGGGGAACAGGCTTGAAAGGACGGTAAGGCGGGTGGTTCCTGACCGTCCAGCAGGGCGAGCGAGCGTTCGGCGCGCATTGCCTGGAGCGCTTTGCGTTGAAGCTCAGGAGCAAATGCGTGTTGTGGATCTCTTTTCAGGGTTTGCCTGGCGTAGTGAAAGGCAAGTGTTGGTTGCTGTTGACGCAGGGCCTGGTATCCCAGACGCATCAGAGGCCAAACCTGTTGCGGTTGCAGGGTATGCGCTTGCGTCCACCAGGACTGGGCTTCGTTGAAGCGGTCTTGCTTTTCAAGCAGATCTGCCATGGAGCAGCAGAGCCGGGATGACAGCGTGTCACCTCGCTTTTGCATCGCTATGAGCAACGGGTGAAGCAGATTGAGGGCTTCCGTGAAATGCTCAGCCTCCAGCCATTGATTCAGCAATTTGACCAAATCATTTTCGGCCAATTCAGGTGGGTCGCTCAGCAGTTTTTTCTGAAGTGATGCAGCTTGTTTGAATTTTTTGCGCTCAAGCAAAACCGCCAGGCGTTCCCAGCTGTGGCGTTGGTCAGAGTCTGAGAGCAGTTGTACTGCCTGATGGTTTTCACCGATTGCTCCCAAAAGTCTGGCGAGCGCAGGACGCAGTTCTTCGGAGCTGGGAGGCAGGAGACTCCAGGTTTGCCACTGCGCGGCCGTTTCGGCATCACCGCAGGCTCGACGCCAGCGGGCAACGCGTTCGAGCAGTACTGGATCTGGAGTTGTCTCCTCAGCCAGGCGGGCCAGAGCCTGCCGCAACTCTTCTGAAATCCTCGAACTGCTCATGAAGTCAATGATGCCAGAGCTTCTGCGGCAGGGCTTGACTCAGTTCCAAGATCAATGGGGAAAGCCAGAGGACCTGCATACAGCCATTCCTGCAGGGGCAAGGGGGTAGGGCTTGTCTCCAGTTTGCGGTGTCGGAGCTGTCGGCGGGCGATCAATCCGTCGAAATAAGGCGGTTGATAGGCGGGATTCACCAGCTCAATCACTTCACTCCCAACGGGAGCAGCCAAAAGATTGGCCATACCAGCCCCATGAGGTGCGATCACGAGATCGGTCTGCATCACCTGAGCCTGCTGTTCGCGGATGCTGCCTTGCTGCATGAAGGGTGCACGCAACTTGGTACTCCAGTGTTGTTCCCCGATCACTGTTCGGTGCAAGGCTCCAGGTCTGCCGAACCAGAGGCGAGTTCTGCCCTTCGCCGCCGTCGTTCTGGTGGCTTTGGATGGACCTGGGAGATCCCAGAAGCGTTCCAGCCAGGCGAGGTTCGCCGATGAAGGTTTGCCGAAACTGCTGGCAAAGCCAGGCACGATCAGCGTGCTCGCCGACAGGTGATCGCAACCAGGAAGGAGGCGGCTGCGGTCGATCCCCAGTCGTTCCAGACCATCTCTCACATACGACTTGTCCCCCCCGTTATGCCAGATACGCAGGTTGGGCCAGCGCTTGAGAGCTTCCCCCCAAACGCGCCCCAATCTGGGAAGCAGCTCCAGTTGCCAGTGAAAGAACATTTCTCCGGAAAGTTCAGCGACAGCGAGAACGGGGCTGTCAACGACTCGGGCTTTCGACAGGGTTGATTCCGCCGCTTGCAACATCTGAAGACTGAGCGGTCCGAAGGCCTCCTGGTGGCGACAACCAGGCCATGGCCAGGGGTAATGGCGGCAGAGGTTTGTTTCGTAGCAACTGTTTTGGTTGATCACGGCCACACCGTGGCTGTGCGACCAGACGTTGCGATGTCGTTGCACCCAGATGCGACCGTTTGGGATCGCATGGAGATAAAGGGGAGGATCCTCAGGGGGTGGTAGCGCCTGGCAATCGACGCATCCCGAGGCTTGACAGGGCACGATCGGCCAGGGTTCCGGGGGATCGCTGGGTGCCGCCAGCCAATGGGCCCCGCTTCCATAGCCAAGCCGTGCATGCAGGTCGGCGAGCATCTGATCGAGCCGGTCGTTGCGGCCACAGCTCCAGGCCCGTTCGAGCAATTGCAGGGCTCGTGAGGGCACTTCCGGCAGTGCCACTTCTCCCCAGCTCTGCAGCAGCCTTCCGAGTTGGTGCACTTCTGTGTCTGTCGGCGTGTGGACCAGCAGCTCATGGGCCAGTTGGATCGCCTGCCGACTGATCGAGGCCACGGGATCCGTTTTCAGAGTTGCAGCGGCGGCTTGCAGATGGCGATGCACTGCTGCGCTGTCCTGCTGGAGCAGTGCTTGCCATGCTTTCAAGGTGGCCAGCGGTCGTCCAGCTTCCAGGTCGGCCAGGGCCTGGGCATGGAGGCTTGAAGCAGTCTCCTGGGTTGGGCTCATCGCTGCAAAAGCATGGATTCCGCCTGCCGCCAGAATGCGCTGGCTAACAAGTGCTCACGATTGAATGGAGCGCCGATCCGCATGCTGCTGCGGTGCATGGCTTCGATCAAGTGCACCGGACGGCGCACGAGGGGATAGGGGCAAGACGCCATGGCACCCTTGAGCAATTGCAGTGCCAGGCTGGAGTTTCCAGCTTGCCACGCTTGCCATGTAGCCCAGGTGGCTGTGCTGTAGCGCTGGTCCTTGGCCCATCCCACCTGTGGATTCGGAAGGGTGTTGAGGTGATGATCGATCACCGACAGAAGGCCCTTGAGTTGGGGTTCCAGTCGACCGCTGGCATTGCCTGAGTGAATGCGATAACGCACAAGCGGTTCATGAATCCAGTCTCCTTGGTGCCCTGCTGCTGCCAAGCGAAGGATCAGATCGACATCTTCGGAGTGGCGCAGGGCTGGATTGAAACCTCCCACCTGCAGGAGAGCGGATCGGCGGACGGTCCAGGCGCTTGGCAGAACGGCCTTATGTTCCATGAATTGGTGCCAGCTGAATCCAGCCCCCTCGTCCCAGGGGCGAACGGGTTGCTGCCGCTCACCCTGGGCGTTGCAGCGCCACCAGCCCCCGTGCACATGGCTGAGATGGGGGTTGGACGCCAGGTGATGCAAGGGCTTGCTGAGTCGTCCGGCGAAGGGGCGATCGTCGGCGTCGAGAAAGGCAATCACGTCGGCTCGGCTGGCCATGATGCCTTGGTTGCGGGCTGAGGAAACACCTTCTCCTTTGCCTTCGAGCAGTTGCCAACGTTCCGTAGGCCAGTGGGCACAGAGCCGACAGACCAGATCAGCACTGCCGTCTTTGCTTCCGTCATCGACCACCACCAACTCGAAGCCCGTGTCCCAGTCGTGAACAAGTGCCGCCAGCAAACTCGGCAGCCATGGAGTTGCATCGCGCATTGGCACCACCACGGACACGCTGGGGGTGGCGGATGGCATCGCAAGGGCGGATTGAGTCGAAACAGCACTCTGCCGGATGGCTGCGAGAATTCTTGGGATTTTCGACTGGATATGCCACGCTCATCGCGCCGCAGAGCTGTTCAACGGGCCTCTGCGCCGTCTTCCGTGACACGGGTTCGGCGCCGCAGTCGCAGATCTCAGGCTGAGACCAATACTTTTCAATCTTCTCCTACTCCTTCCAAAGTGTCACCGATGCCTTCTGACGCCGAACAAACCAGCCAACCCAGTGGCGCGATGGCTGATCGTTATTACGAGCTGGCTGAGTCGATGAATCAGCGGGGGGCCATGGAGCTGGCGGTTCCCTTCTATCGCCAGGCGGTGGCCCTTTTGCTGGCTGAACGTGAGTCGTTGCAACAGCAGCTTCAGGGTGGTGCGGTCTCTCCCGCTCTTAAAGGCAGCGCTAACCAGGACGCATTGCACGGTCTGCTGGAAGCGGCGGACTTTCTCACAGACAAGCCAGTTGCTGCTGAACCCGCAGTGCAGCCTGTCGAGCCCTCTGCATCTCCAGCACCTGCGTCTCCATCCGTTGATCAAGATCAACTGGAAGCTCAGATCGCTGAACTTTCGGATGAGTTGTCGGCCAAGACGGCCCTTCAGGTGATGGCGGGTTTGAAAGCGCTGGCTGATCAAACCAAGGGCCAGTTGCCGGCTTCAGGCTTGGCCTTGCTGGGCAAGACTCAGATGGTTTTGGGGAAACCTGCGGATAGTTTGAAGAGCTTTGAAGCAGCACTCGTTAAGGACCCTCAATCCTTGGATCTACAGATCAATGTGGGTGCTTGCCACCTTGCCAACCAGAATGTGGATGCTGCTCTTGAGTTCTTGCGAGGGGTTTGGACAGCAGGATTGGATCAGATTGATGAGAAGTCACGATCAGCGTTGTTCCGCAATCTCTCCTCGGCGGAAGGGAAGGCAGGTCGTCCGTTAGTCGCTCTACAACTTCATCGGAGCTGGTTAGAACAGTTACCGGATTCAGTGCCCATTGAACGTGCCTTGAAGTGTGCCAATCAGGGCCTCAAATTAGGTGAGAATGATGGGCTGATTCAGAAAGAAGCTCTCCAATTGTTACGAGAGCTGAGGGCAGTTCACCCAACGGAGAAACAGGTCATCCAGGCACTGGCTGATGGATTGGAGTCAGTAGGAGATTACAGAGAAGCAGCACTCCTGTATCGGGAGCTGCTTAAATGATTCAAATGTTGAATCAGTTGATAGTCGAATTTAAAAGTATTTTTGAATCTTTTCCGAAGGTTTGAATTCGTGGTGAGCAGCTCCTTAAGTGATGCACTCTTCGGAACAAGTTTTTTGCTGCACAAGTCAGCCAGGGTCAAGACACTCGCTTCAGTTTGATCGGAAAATGTCCATTCTTCAATCGGCAGCCGAGTGGAGTTCTTTTTCTCCGGAAGGAAATCCTCAAACCCCATGCTTTGATTAATATATTTAAGGTCTTCATCAAAACTTTCTACTCTGAGAGGGTAAACTGCTTTGGAGTATTTGACAATATTATTGTAAAGGCTCCACTGCTTTTTGTTAGCGAGTTGCGGCGCAAAGTGCCCATTTAAATCATTGCGGTCAATGGTTGGATGAGTGATTGTTAAAATGAATTTTTTTAGCGAGAGTTTATTGACGGCTTTTGCATAATTCACTCTCTTTCTCTTTCGTTTTTTAGTTTTGCTTTCATCTTGTTCGTCTTGTTGCTTGCGCTGAAGTGCTATAAATGTTTTAAGAAAGCTTTTTGAGAATTTCTGCAGCTTTTGAGGATTCTCGGGTAATACAAGGCCTTCCTCTCCGCGAATCAAAAACTTGTTCACGAAGCTGCTCGTCATCCTTTTGACCGGATCGCGATGAGAAACGATTAAATGGTCAATCTGAACATTATTTAAAAGCAATTCTTTTGCTTCGCTGAAGTCGTAGTTGCCATAACCTTCTTTACCCAAATAGGCTCTTGGTTTGTCTGTGCACTCTGAGAGTTCTTCAAAATTATGATCAACCCAGTAAACTAGCGATGTGCAAGCACATTTTTCAGCCCACAAGATCATCGTTTTTCTTGAAGGGAGATAATAAAAATGCATTCTATTTAAGCTAGGTAGTTAATGATAACATATATCGATTGGGGCAGTCGCTCTTATGCTTGCTGAGAGGCCGCACGAGCCTGTTGGTTGGTTCTGAGGTAATGAAGCCACATTGTGCATAGAGCAGTCTCCAGTGTGGATGACCTCCTTGCTTTCAAAAAGAGCTCAATCGGTTTTAATTAGAATTATTCAAGTTTCGAATTCATCAGGGGAGGAAGTGTGCGCTCGCGTGACCCTGATGTATGATCATTAAAAGGTTTATGCTATGAAACGGGTTGGTATTGCCCAAATTCTCGCAGGGCATGATGAATGCACGGTTCCATTGATTTTGGCGTTAAATCGCTTGGGAATCTATGCTGATATTTATATCAACAATGAACTACGTGAAAAACGAGGAGACCTATTTCAGAGTTTGCATGTTGAGCACCATCAAATTTATATCGAACAGTCTACAAAATTAAAGACGCTTAATCCGCCCCCTCCATGCAATCGGGTTTTCTGGCTCGGCGTGATGGGAAATAAAGTCAAGAAACTAATTTATCTGAACAAGGAATATTCGTTGCCAATCATGTTTTGGACGACATTTGCGAAAAAGCCATCGCCGATTTTTGAATATTGTCAAGAAATAGGTATGCATCTCTATGCCTTTGTTCACGATGCAAGAAACGGCAACTTATCCCGTGTCTTGGCAGGATTGTCATCGGTCACGTCTGTTGTATTTTCAGATGGAATGGTGGACGCATTTTCGCTCCATGCTGAAAAGATCAAGCCACTAAAATTTTATCTTCCACCTTTTTCTGACCTTTCCAAGCATCAAGGTCTTCAGGGACGAGAGGTTAACAACAGCAATGAATTACGAATCGTTGTTCCAGGCCGAGTTGCCTACGCAAGACGCGATTATGGTTTATTGATTGATTTTGCGAAGTCTTTGCTTTCGCAAGAGACGCTGAGTGTTGAGCCAACATTTGTCATTGCTGGAGGTATTTCAGGCGATGAGGGTAAGAGATTTATGGATGATTTGGCATCCCAAAATCTTTTGAAATACTTCGAATGTCCGTGCATATCCTTAACCTCGGATGGCGCTCCTTTTATGAGCTATGAACAGCTTTTTTCTTGCCTTCTTGGTTCAGACTTGGCCGTTTCTAACAGCTTAGCCGTTAAAGGAGATTACACAAAGGTGAGTGGAGCCGTTAATCTATGCATTAATTTTCAACTACCAGTGCTGTATTTAAATGATTATCCGTTGTATCCTGAATTCAAAGATATGGCATCGATTATCATCGACTCATGTGATCAGTCTCAGGTGAGTGCATTTGCAAAGGAGATGCCTCAACTGGTGGTTCAAAAAAGGAAGGAAACACACCTTCTGAAGGACTCTATGGAGCAATGGAATCAACAAATTATACAGGAAATATTATCGCGGCACAAGTAATGTTGCCGCGATCAATCTAATCAGAATGATGAAAGTGAATTAGTGTCTTTCAATTGTCTTGTCTTGACTTTTTGTGGATAGGAATACAGGTTGTTCTGGGTGGGTTTATTGATAACTATCATTGTCTCATCGTTTTATTTTCAATCCTTTGCTGTTATCGTTTATTCGTTATTTGATGAGATCATGTCGCTTGTCAATAGGTGACCAGGCCCTTGACGTCATGCGTTTCAGGACCAGCCGATCTTGTTGCTTGTTCTGACCCTGGCTGAGTCTCAATCGAGCCAACTTTTGGTTCTTGTCACATGTTGCGGTAGAGTCAGTTCATATGTCGGCGAGCAAATGAAACGTCCTGCCAATGTGTTTTTTGTGACACATAAATGTGGCAATCATTTTTTTGAATCTGTTTTTACAAAAGATCCCACATTTTCAAATCTTCAGTCAGTTGATCTAAGCTCATCCAAACAATTGCCCGGAGAAACACCAAACAGTTTGGCTAATTTCAAGGGAGATTTTCTTAACCTAAGATGCAGAAATTTTGATCCAATTTCTATACTTAAGCTCTTAAAGCATTTAGATCCAGAAAAGACTCGTTTCTTTTTAGTCGTCAGGCATCCTGCATCTTTTTTCAGATCTGCATCGTCTTATCATGTCAAAAGCCCTGAGCGGTGGAGCAAAAACAGGATTTATAAGCACTTAGGGGATCGAACATTAAATAGTGCACTGCTTGAAACCGTTAATGCCGATGATCGTCTTATTCTGACCATGAAACACTTTGGTTTTGCTTGGTATTTACCACAACGTTGGTTGATGAATGCTGAGTTTTTAAAATCTTCTGATTTAAATTTTAGTGTTCTTAAAACCGAAGATCTTTTTACTGATGGAACTGCCTCATATTTTGAGACCCTTGCCTCTAATATGTCCCATGATGGGTATCAGATAGATGCTTCTCAGCTGATGAATGCATCCCCAATCTTTATGAAAGAATTGCCACCACATTCAACTGGTGAGTTTCGAAAAAGCTCCTTTGACGGATACGGCGACAAAGCTTTAGGCTTTTATAATCAACATTTTAAAAGCCTAGAGCAATACTTTTATCCATCATAGTCGATCAAAGCTTAAGGATTGAACTATCGCCGTTCGTATCCAAGCAACTTATAGTCAAGGCGGTAGAAATCATCAACTTTGTTTCGTATTTCAGGCTTAATCGTATCGATCTGATGTCTGATTTCGTCTGAAATTTTTTGCTGATGGCTATTACGTGGTTTATGTAATTCGTATTTTACCTTTTCGGAGAATTTGCCACAAAGCGAGGGTAACTTTTGGTTAATCTCTTTGATGTCTATGACAAGCGGTTTTGCGATGTCAAAAGATGATTCAAGGCCGGCGTAGAGATATTGAGGTAAAAAATGGCATCCATAGAAGTGGCTTACTCCTTGAAACTGATAGGGGTCAGATTCAGAGTATTTTCGATTTGCTTTTTGAATAAAGTTTTGACAATAAGCCTCAAACGATTTATCTTGCGGGCTGATAAATCGGTTGCACTTTTGCGATACTTTCCGTGTGTACTCAGAAACAAATCGATCCCAGGGATGTCTTACGATAACAAATGATTTGTATTCATCGAAGATCCATTTTGGTGCGGCTTCTCGAATCAACGCGAAGCACAGATGGTCAAGTTCGTAACAGTTGCTTGAAGTTTTATGGTTGCCATATAAATAATGATAGGAGACTATTTGAGGGCTAAAAGTAGAAACTGGCAGGCCTAAGCTCGTGAGAATTGCGTCATTGATTGAAGTTCCTCCGCAGCGGGGGTTGTGAACGTGAATGAGCTTTGCTTCGTGAAAGATAGGCATTGGAATTGCTATTTGCTTCGTGTTTAAGAGAGAATGTGTTTGGAGTACTGAGGGTGTTGCGCATAATATGTCTTTTGGAACACATCGAGATCAATGCGTTCGGCAATTAAGCCACATGCCTTTTCGCCAAGGGACGTCAAGGGAGAGTATTGCTCAACCTCATTCTTATAGTCAGAAAATGTTTTTTCGTCCCGCTCATGAGTTTTTGTATCTCGCTTTGTCGAACGGCTTGGGACTTTAGGCGGTGATTTGACTTCGCAGAAAAATTGTAAACTGTTCAAAAATCTGGATATATCGCAGATTATATCTTCGTAATAGGCGATTGCAACGTTGGTCGGACAATTTTTCTTGAGTTCAAGGTAAGATTCTGTTTTTCTGTTCCACAGTTCAACTGGAGAGCTTAGGTATGATTCAACGAGATTGTCGCGAGCGTTCGTTAAAATTGGTTGCTGAATAAAATTAGTCAGATCCTCGGATGGTTGAGGGAATAGATTGTATGGGCGTCTGTGTAGAGCTGAAATAAAACGCCATGGATTGCGAATGAGGCAGATGAAGAGGGTTTGTTCAAATTTTGGATTCTGCTTGAGTTGATTGCTGCTGACTGCGGCATGTTTCCATCCATAAAACTCAGGTATATCTTTTGCGCGATCGCTGTCAATTAAGCGTTCTAACATTAAAGACCGAAGAGCTGGATTACCCTTTGTAACGTCTAGATTGCAAGTGATGATGTGTTCAAGGTTTCTGCGTGACGCTTCACTTGCCCCATCTGGATGAACTAGCAGCTCTGCATTGGTGTTGTTGCGGAGCAGTTTGATGAGGAAGTGGGTGCCGGTGTTGCGTTCTCCAAAAACTTTAATGAACATTGCCTTGGAATTTTGGTGGAAGTTTGTTTGATGTCGCAGTGAAAAGCTAAAGCTTTAAATGCTCTCCGCAGAGCTGTTCTGCATCTTCTAAGGCCCCGGCAAAAAATGTTTTCATTTTTTCAGTTGTGTCTGGGTCCAGAGAGAGCTTGATATCTGTTTCATTCACTTTTTGTTGCAGACATGTTTCAGCTAAGGGGCGATCCACAACCAGGCCGGTGCGGTCTTCCAGGGCTTGAAAGGCTTTCTCTGGCTGTTGCGTCAACGTGTCGAGGCTCAGCACGAGGGCTCGATCTCCAAACACTGCTTGCAGGCGTTGTTGCGCTTCACGGTACTGATTGAAGCGCAGTTGAGCTCTAACCCATCCATCCTCCTCTCCTTGATCAAGCAGCAGGTTGAGGTTGCTCAGCAATGCATCATTCTCAGGCATGGGTTGGTCGGCGGGCCGCATGTAAAAGTGCCGCAGTTTGTAAGCCGAGAGGAACCGTTTGGCAGGATTCCGAACCATCAGCACAGGCACAACGTGACCTGCGAACTGATCATGGACTCCCTGGAGTTGCTCTTCGCTAAGCAGCATGTATTCCGGAGTCACCTCACCAATCCAGTGGTGATGCATCAGACAAGGTCGGAATAAATCCAAATAATTCACTTCGCTGATGTCACGTTCGCTGAAAATTGTGTTGGTGCGAATTTCACAGATCAGGCGTTTACTTCCTTTCGCCTGAGCTGTGGCTAAGTCACCATGTTGATTCCTCAGCCGCTGGAGTTGATTCTTGGAGAAGCTCTGCAACGCCTTGCGAGGACGGAGATGATGGAGGGAATCAAACACATGCAGCTCCTTTACGGGATGCATGAACAGACCCTTCACGCTTTGATGCAGCAGCCGGTAGAGCAGGGTTGAACCGGCTCGTTGAGAGCCAACGCCAAGCAGCAAGCTCTGGGAGGTGTCGGTGGGTGTTGGGTCAGTCAACGGTCGGGCTGGTGGTGATTTGACAGTGGTGGTTCGTTGATTGTCAGAGGTTGGATTGGATGTGGAGGGTCTCTTGCAGGGCTTTGGCGAGTTGCTCCACGTTCCTGGCTTCCACTTTGCGGCCATTGATTCCATCTTGGATGGGTTGGGCCAGGGCGCCGATGTCGCTGGCAATCACCCAAAGACCCAGCTGCAGAGCCTCACGGGTGACCAAGCCAAAGCTCTCCGGCCAAATTGATGGTGCGACCAGAACGTCTTGGGACGCGTAGAAGCCATTCATCTGTGCCATTGGAATGGGTGCACAGAACTGCACAGGCGTTTTGCCCCACTGCAGGCTGTAGCTGTGGTCGCCCTCATCGAGGCGATGGTCGATCACCGTGACTCTGGCCTTGGTGCCGAGACCGGCCTGCTGCACGGCCGCCCTGAAGACGGCATAGCCCTTGTGCACGGCCATCCCGCCAACCATGCAGATCTCGATGGGATCATCTGGCTTGCGTTGGCGGCATTGTTTTAATTCCTGTTCTTCCGGCTGGGCCACTGTGTTGGTGCGCACGCCCATGCCGCGCACTCCGGCCCTGCGATGCAAGTCGGCGAAGGTGTCGGAGACAGCAAGTCGCTCCTGTGCACCATCGAGCAAGGCAAAGAGATCGCGGCGGCGGGAGCGTGCTGCCTCTTTGATGGCGTCTGGTGCATCGCTGTCGATCGCGGACAGAGGGTCGATTGGGTCCACGGCGGTTCCGTCGTCGCGTGTCAGAAACTGCAGCTGGCTGAGCCACCAGCCGTCATGCAGGACCACGGTGTAAGGGATTCCCATCTCTTTGGCCACGCTCAGTGGAGCAGCTGTGATGATCTGCATGGAGTGAGCTTCAATTGCATTGAAGCCCTCCCGCTCGAACCAATCGCGGCAGAACGCTTCGACCTCACCATCGAAATGCCAGTCCCAGGGTTTCGGTGGCACGCTCAGGCGTACGACCCTGGCCCCGTGCCAGCTGTGGATATCAAGCGGCATGGCTTCTGCTGAAGGAGCCCCTTGCCAGGGGGAGAGATCCACACACAGCACGGTGACGTCTGGCGCATTCTCCTGAGCCAAAAGCTCTTTCACTCGGTTCTGAGCTACCCGGGTTGCGCCGCCCACAGACTGAGGCGCAAAGAAACAGTTGATGACCAGCTGTTTGCGGCGTCGAGACGGGGCTTGGGCGTTGGCATCGTTCTGATCAAGCTCTTCCCAGAAGCGTTGTCCCTGGGCTTGTCCGAACAGCGCTTCCGCCCGTTGCTGGGCGTTGACGGCCAGCTGGGAGCGAAGCTGGGGGTTGTGGATCAGTCGTTCAAGCGCCTGCACCCAGCCGTGGCGATCGGTGGCGAACAGCACATCCTCGCCATCCTGGAGGATCTCCTGATAGGTGGCAGTGGGGCTCACGACTGAGGCCAGCCCCATCAGGCTGTATTCCATCCATTTGATGGCACTTTTGGCGTCGGTGACGATCCCGGGTTCCAGCGGTGCCAAGCCAATGTGGGCATGGCCCACGTGGCGAAGGTAGGTGGGATAGTCGCTAAAGGGCAGGCTGCGAATGCGCTCGCAGGCCACCGACTGCAGTTCCTGCGGCCATTCAATGCTACCCACCAGATCGAGCTGCAGAGCAGGGTGCTTTTCAAGAACAGTGGCCAGCGCTGGTGCTAGCTCCTCCACCCACACCTGCTTGTGCGCCAGGGTGCCGCTGGACACCAGCAGCCTGAGTTGGTCTGCTGCCGCCTCTTGGTGCTGCAGGGGCTCGATGGCTCTGGCTTTGCGGCGCAAGGGCGGTGGTGCCATGTTTGCCAACACCATCACGGGTTGCTCGCTGTTGGTATGCAACTGCCTCCAGCGTGTCGCCAGCGTGGCGGTAGAGACAATCAGCGCATCAGCTTCCGTCATGGCCGCCTGAAACAGTGGGGCATCCATGGCAAGCCCCGTGTGCAGACAGGCTGAGATTGTGCCGCCGTAACTGTCTAGAGGTGGCGGGAAATGTTCCTGATCGAAAATCAGATCATCGATGTCGTAGTACACAGTGAGGCCCATGCGCCGTGCAAGGCCCATGGCGCGAAGCACGGGATAGGTGCCGGGCAGGCGGCAGACCACTACCCGGTCGGCCCAGAGCAGGGCGGACGCCACAGACCAGTTGTTGCAGTGCGCCACATCAAGAATGATCACCTCGCGATCGAGGGACTCCAGCTGTTCTTTCTTCTGTTCAACCCGGTAAAGGAAACACTGGGGCAGGGACGCATTGGCGAGCAGAAGCCAGCGCCGGGCTGAGCACTTCTGAGCGGGCAGGGGTGCAAGGCCCGGGGGATTGAGCGATTGGGTGGTGAGGGCGCTGATCAGGTTGAGGCCGCGGCTGCGCAACTCCTGGGCAGCGTTGATCGGCCCGCTGGCGAGGGCCATGGCATTGGTGTCATCCAGCACCCGTGTATTCAGCTTCCAGAGCAGCAGATCAACATCAGCACGCACCTGACTGCTGCGGGGGCGCTTGGCGAACTGATGCATCAGCTGCTGCGCGGTGGCCTGCCCCTGCTGCAGGTCAAGGGGCAGGTGACGTCCAGCCAGTTCAAGGTGTGCCCTGCAGAGACCGGCCTCAGCATTTATGGATCGTTGTTGTTTGGGGATGCGCAAGAGATGTCGGTTGGCTTCGACCGGGCGCGCTGCTCCGAGGGCCATCAGTCCGCAGCGTTCATCCAATACGCGACGTTCGTTGTCTGAAAGCTCTGGTAGGAGAGCGAGCTGTTCGAGCAGGGTCAGAGCTCTCCAGTTGTCATTGAAATGATCTGCGGCTACTTGCGCGACAGCCAGCACCAACAGCACCAATTCTTTGCTGTGTTGTGACCAGCCATTGGTGAAACATTGGCTCATGGCTGTGACCATGTCAGCCAGAGTGTTGACCCAGAACTGATTTTCTAAATCGTTGTGTGGTAACCAGAGCGTTTCCAGCAATGCACCGGCCAATGCCCTGGGCTGGACCAGTGTGCTGCTGTTCTGATCCATCAACACGCCCACCGCGATCAAAAGCAGTGGTGCGCGCGTTCCCAATGGGCTGGGGCGGCCAGCTTGCTCGCCACCCTGGCGGATGGCAGCTGCCAGCTGGATCGCTTCCGGCCAGCGCCCGCAGCGGGCCAGGGCCGCTGCAGCGTCCAGCCAGGTGAGCACCTGCGAGGCCGGCAGGCTGCGCTGCTGCTGCAAGGTCACAATGCTGGCGGCGGCGGCTTTGTGGTCCCCCGCTTGCAGTGCTTGTTGCACCTGCAGGTGGATCAGGCGGCACTGCACCCAGTCGTTGCCGGGGAGCAGCTTGTCGGCCTGGCGGTAGGCCTCTAGGGCAGCATCGGTTGCCCCGAGTGCGTCGCGGGCGCGGCCCAGCTCCATCCAGGCGTGACCGAAATCGTTCTTCAGGGCAATGCAGCGTTCCTGGGCAGCAGCTGCGGGTGCCCATTGCTCCCGCATGGCGAGACTGCGCCCCAGCAATTGAAAGCCATAGGGGAAGTCTGGAAGGGCTAGGCAGGCACGACGCAGTGGTGCTTCGGCCTGCTCGCTCAGCTCCAGTTCGAGAAGGGCACGCCCTTCCAGGTAGTCGAGGTAGCCACTGAGCTGGGGCTGGTCGCTGCTGTGGGTCTGCTGCCGTTGGGCGTAATCGAGCAATTCGCTCCAGGCTTCGCTCTCCTCCAGCACCTGTGCATGTTGCTGCACCTCACTGGGATTAAGTCTTGAGGAACTCATGTCTTGTCCGCAACGACCAGATGCGCGGATTTTCGCATCGTGGCGATAACTTCAAGCAAGTTAAAGAGGCCTTGTGTGTCACGTTGGCGATCGCTGGGTTGGGGAACAGCTCTGGCGCTGCTGGTGATGTTGTTGATCGGTATCCAGCTCGGTCGTCTGCCCTTCCGCTATCGCCACTCCCTGTGGCAGCTCCAAGGCGCTGCCCTCGGTGGCGTGATCGGTTTTGCGTTGGGTCAGGTCAGCGCTCGTATCGGCCGCCGTCCATGAACCCGTCGACAGCTGCTGAACAGCTGTACAGCGCTGGCCGGAAGGCCTGGGAGCAGGGCCATTGGATCGCTGCTGAACCACTGCTGCAACGGGCGGTGGCGCTCGCTCCTGAGCATGGTTCGGCTCTGCATCTTTTGGGCAAGCTGCGCCAGCAGCAGGGGAATCACGCTGAGGCTTTGCAGTTGCAGGAGCGCAGCTGCCGGGTGGACCCGGCCCTTGGCTGGAACTGGTTCAGCGCCGGTGAACTCTTGGCGCAGCAGCAGCGCTGGGCCGATGCGCAGACCTGCTTCGAACAGGCATTAGCGCGACTCCCCGGTGAGGTTTGGATTGCCGATCACTGGCAGCAGGTGCAAATGCGTTTGCTGCTGGGGGGGGAGGTGCTGCGCGATGGGTTCGGCCCCCAGGCCTATCGCTATTGGATTGACCACTGTGAGCAGCGGTTACCGCCTTCGCCGCTGCCAATGGCGACCCCCTTCTGGCTTTGGCGCGAGAACCACTGGCTTGCACTGCATGGCTCAGCACCTTTGCAACCGCAGCTGGCTCCCCTAGGAGAGTCCCCTTGGCCCGAGGAAGGCTGGCTGGTGCTGTTGGCGCCTGGGGTGCAGCTAAGGGACGGGGTGTTGCCGGCGTTGGAGCGCTGGTTGCAAGGCCAGCAGCCGGGGCCCGATCTGGTGTACGGCGATGAAGATCGACTGGATCGGCAGGGTGAGCGCTGCGATCCCTGGTTCAAGCCCGGCTGGCTGGAGGAGAGTTTCTGGGCCAGCCCCTGGCTGGAGAGCTGCAGCCTGTGGCGCTGCAGTTGGCTGCGCCACCAGCAGCTGCCCTTGCCTCCCTGCGATGGGCTTGGGCACTGGCGTTGGTTATTGGAGGCCATGAACAGGCAACCGCAGGTTCAGGGCTGGCCGCAACTGCTCAGCCATAACCCGCCGCAGCGTTTACCCGATCTGCGCCTTCAGGGCCAGAAAGCCCAGCTGTTGCGGGACCAGCTCAAGCAGCGGGGGGAAGCGATCGCGGCGGTGACGCCCCATGCGGACCTGCCCGGTTGCTTTGCACTGCAGTGGGCGCTGCCGCAGCACTGGAGCTGCAGCGTGATCATTCCCACCCGGGATCGGACCGATCTGCTGGCGCCCTGTTTGCAGAGCCTCTGGCGCACGACGGCAGCGGCGCGTCAGCAGGGACTCGCGCTGGAGCTGATTGTGGTGGACAACGGTTCGGTGGAGCCAGCGACGACGGCGCTGCTGCAGGGCTGGAGGCACCAGCTGGGAGAGAGGTTTGTTGTGTTGCGCGACGACGGCCCGTTCAACTGGAGCCGGCTCAACAACCAGGCGTCGGCTCGGGCCCAGGGCGAGTTGCTGCTGCTCCTGAATAATGACGTTGAGGCGCTGCAACCGGGCTGGTTGGAGGCAATGGCGGCTCAGGCTTTGCGCCCGAAGGTGGGAGCTGTGGGGGCATTGTTGCTATATCCCGATCGAACCTTGCAGCACGGGGGGCTGGTGGTTGGCCTTGATAGCCATGCAGAGCATGCCTACCGGCATTTGCCGCTCGAGCACGGAGTGCATCGGGGCCGTAGTCAACTGCTCAGTCGTTGGGATGCAGTGACCGGCGCCTGCCTCCTGCTGCGCAAAGAGCTGCTGGAGAATTTGGGTGGTTTTGATGAAGGGCTGCCTGTGGAGGGCAACGATGTGGATCTCTGCCTGCGCTTGGAGCAGCTGGGATATCACCAACTGATTCCGCCGCAGGCGGTGTTATTGCATCACGAGAGCCAAAGTCGTGATGTGCGCCAAAGCGGCACTGAAGCAGGGGCGGTGCTGCGGTTGCAGCGGCGCTGGGGGGTGCGCTTGCAGAGGCCCGGACCCTGCTGGCCCATGCAGGCCGACGGAATTCATCCAGACGGCAGGCCCAGGGGACTGGAACAGCTCCCGTAATCTGGTCCAACCTGGATTGACTCCCATGATTGCCACCCTGCGCGCCTTTTTGGTGAACAGCAGTCGGGCTTTGGGGGTGGAACCACAGCATCTCAATGATCCAGCTGCCGACGGAGATGTGCAGACGGCGCTGCTGAAAGATGTAATCGCCTTGCGCGAAGCCGGTGATGCCGATCGCTCTTTGCTGTTGCTTGAGGCTGCCATGGAGGCGGGCCTGGTGAGCGATTGGGTTGAGGCCAACAGAGCGCGGGCCCTGCTGGCTTTGGGGCGTGAACAGGAGGCCTTGCCCTTGCTCGAACTACTTAGCGCCTGTGGAACGGAAGCTGTGGCAGCATCTGCTAAAGAACTTCTGTTGGAGCATCGGAAACAAACCTCTCCGTCCGATGGCGATGCTGAGGGTGAACAGGAGGAGCCTGCTGTTGATGGTGAAGAGGAGCAAGTGACCTTGATTGCCAATGATCGATCCATTGATCATTTGTTCACGAATTCTCATCGATCGGTTTCTGCAATCAATCAGCAAGAATTTTCATCTATTGAGGAAAAATTTAGCTCGTTATTTACTTTTGGAAGGCAAGAGAGTCATTGCGACTTCTCTTTAATTGATGCTTATTTGCAGCATGCTTCTGACAAAAATTTTCATCATACTGTTCTGGAGCAGGCGATTGCTTTACGCGAAACTGGACACTTTCAAGAATCGATCATGATCTTGGATTGTGCATGGCAAGCGGGAATTCAGTCTGAGTGGATTATTGATAATAAAGTGCGCGTTTTGCTGTCTCTTGGAGATGTTGAGAGCGCATCGAGTCTGCTGCAATTCCTTCAGCCTGATAAAACGCAAGAGCACCTGCGCAAGGCTATCAATGATCACCAGGGCGAAATTGCAAAGATCAAATCTTATTTCGCTAACTATGCCAATGCCGATTATTTGCGCAAAAGATATTTTTCTTTGAAAAATAAAACAGAATATGCATCTGTTAGGAAGCCCCAGGCCTCAGTCGATCAATGCCTTGCATTAGCAATTCAATTTAGAGAGGCGAGTAAGACTGAACAAAGTCTCTTGGTTTTGTTGTTGACAGCGGTCGAAGTTGATTACAACCCTTGGATCGAAGATAATTTTGCCCGCTTGGCTTGCAAGGCTGAAGATTGGAGGAGTGCTAACCAGCATTGGAGCAATATTATATCTAGTTCAGCAGATATCAATGCAACGGAAACAGCATTCGAAGCGATTAAGCGGCTAGAAAGTAAGGATCACCTTCAGAAACAAGTTACGGTTGAGTTATTTGGACACCTCTTGTTTGAAGAAGCTCGCTTAAAACTTTGTCAGAATGGAGAAGCAGAAATTGATTTAAATGATCTCGCTGAAAGATTTTGGAATTATGATGACTGCGTTGATCAATATTTAACTGGAGAGATCAATATTTTTGTTTGGCAAGATTTTATGGGGGATGATTTAAGGCATGCAGCAAGATATTTGCTCAGAAACAAGCTTTATAATGGATTGAGTTTTTTAGAGGCAATTGCTCATGATGGAGGTCCTAAACTATCGGCAATGAGGTCGCGATGTAGTGAGTATTTTGATCAAGATTTTTATTTCTCTCAACGTAAAGATCTTGATCGTACTCTCCATAATGCCCTTGATCATTATTTAGAATTTGGCTGGAAAGAAGCTGAGGCGGCTGGCGTCTATCTTGATCCCTCTCCTGATTTTTCCAGTGAAGAATATTTATCTTTGCAGAAATCTTGTGGGCTAAATCCTTTGTACCATTATGTATGTTGCAATGTTCTGCCTGGCAATCATAACCATTCACAATCAGCTATTGATATCAAGAATTCCCTGATTAGTGAATTTGGTCATGGGGTTTTGCTCTCACCCCGGAATATTCATCGACATAGTCAAGCTCTTGCGGCTGAAAATTTTCAAAATACTCCTTATTTTGATCCCAAAAAATTGTGGTCGATATGTGGAGCTGATGATGACTTTAGTTCAATGAGCATCCATTTTGTCATTCCTGATTTCTCAAAAGGTGGTGGTGGTCATATGACGATTTTCCGGATGATTCGTCATTTGGAAGAGAAAGGTCATCGTGTGTGTGTTTGGGTCATTAATCCAGAACGGTCTAATCATTCAGCTGACTTGAGAGAAGATGTTGTCAAGTTCTATCAGCCTATAAGAGCCAAAGTATTACCATTAGATTCTTCATTTCACTATGCTTCTGGGGATTGCATCGTTGCTACAGGCTGGCAAACAGTTGATTTTGTTCGACAATCTAAGGGGTTCCAGGCTCATTATTATTTCATTCAAGATTATGAACCCTACTTCTATGCTCGAGGAACGAACTCTGTTTTGGCAGAACATACCTACCAATATGATTTGGCTTGTATCTGTGCGAGCCCATGGCTTGACAAGCTAATGACAGATAAGTACCAACGTTGGAGCCGCTTTTTGTGGCTTGCATACGACCACAATATTTACAAGACCAGTGAAAAAAAGATTCAATCTAAGTATCAAGAACTTAATGCTGATCACTATACGGTGCATATTGCAGTGTATGCACGTTGTCATACTGAGCGGCGTTGCGTCGAACTCGCGCTTGAGTCTTTGGAACAGTTGTCGAAACTAAGTTCTAATTTTGTGGTTCACTTTTTTGGTGATGAAGATCTTGATATTAATCCAAGTTACAAGGCTGTCAATTATGGGATTCTCGATCATGAGCAACTTGCTAAACTCTATCAATTTTGTACCATTGGCTTGAGTTTTTCTGCGACCAATTATTCGCTCTTGCCTCAAGAAATGATGGCTGCGGGACTACCAGTCTTTGACTTAAATGTAGAGAGCACGAGAGCCATTTATCCTGAGAATGTGATTCAATTGATGGCGCCTTGTGCGCAAATAATTGCGAATACTCTGAATCATTATTCAAGAGATCCACAGCTTTTGCAGCAACAGGCATTGGCGGCCTATGAATGGGTTGTGCAGTTCAGCTGGGAACGCGCTGGTGATGATTTTGAAAGGGCTTTGATTGATCGCTTGTCTGAGAGAGACACTCATGAAACAAAAAATTCTTATTCAATAGAAAAAATTCATCAAAATAGCCACAATGATCCTGCTAAACCTTACAAGGCTTCGATTGTTATTCCGACCTACAATGCAGGTCCCTTTTTAGCACGTGTTCTTGAGGCCATTGAAGGGCAACAAGCTCCTTGGGATTTCCAATGTTTGATTATTGACAGTGGAAGCCAAGATGAAACACTTCAGATTTGCAATCAGTTTCTTGATCGTATTCCAGCTTTAGATCTTTATCAAATACCGAAGGGCGAGTTTCAACATGGTTACACGCGCAACGTCGGCGTTGATCTAAGCAATGCTGAATTCGTAGGGTTTATTACCCAAGATGCCATTCCAGCCAACGACAAATGGCTTTATAACTTAGTGAACGCACTAGAGTCAACACCAAATGCTGCTGGCGCGTTTGGACGGCATGTTGCTCATGATGATGCTGATGCGTTTACTCATCAAGAGCTGAAAAACCATTTCAAAGGGTTTGATCAATTGCCGGTGGTGATGTCACTGACAACTGATCGACAAGCGGTGATTGATGACGATGAGGGTTGGAGAAAAATTCTTCATTTCTACAGCGATAACAATAGCTGTCTGCGCAAGAGTGTTTGGCGCTCGTTGCCTCTGCCTTGTGTTCCCTATGGTGAAGATCAATTATGGGCCGACATGGTAATCAGAAATGGATATGAAAAACTCTATGTTAGAGATGCTGTGGTCAAGCACTCGCATGACTATGACACCAATGACACCTTTGAACGAGCAGCAACTGAGTCAGAATTTTTCTCATCCTGCTTTGGCTATAATTTTCATCTAAATAAACAGTCGGCTTACAATGCCATCTCTTCAGACTTGCAAAATATTCTGAGAGAAGGTGCTCAGCTTCCTTGTTCCGATGCTCAGTTGAAAAGTCGTGCTTCTAATGCTTATGCCAAGCACTTTGGATGGCTTAAGGGTTACAAAAAATGATCAAAATATTCATTTGTTGAGGACTTTTTTTGCTGTATTCTTTAAGATCGAGTCAATCGATCAAGGCTGTCATTCAATGACTTTGCATTTTGCGTAAATGCAAAATGGGCCATTGTTTGCTGACATTTTGTCACTATTCTGGCATCAATTGCTTGCCAGTGAAGCATTATTGCTCGCAGGCTTTCGCAGTATTAGATCACCCTTTTCAGCCATTTGAGATCTTCCCGTTAAGGATCTAACGACAAAACAGATTCACGATCGCCATCATGTCGATGAATCCTTTCTCCATCAGAATGGTGCAGAAGTCAGTCACCTTGATTTTATTTGCTTACATGCTTGCGCTCCCTTAGATAGGGAAACTGCATGGATGGTTGATCTGACACTGTGGAGCTGGGTTCAGGTAGTAAGCCTGTGAATCTTTGCGTGCATAAGGTCTTGAAGCTTGTCATGGCTGATCGGGACTTTTGTCTGATAGGTTCATGGACTACAAACTCGAACGCTCAAGGGTCTTCCAACTACAGGGTGTAGATCGGGTTGACTGCAGTGTTATTCGTGGTGAGGGATGCTGGGCTAAAAGTGGTCACGGTTGATCAGCTTTTGCAGTTCATGAAGGTCAAATCGATGAGCATTTTGTGCAGCTCGAGATTCATCAGAAGCATGCTTATCCCTCGGACCTGCTTGTCCTTTTTTCGCTGGTGAACAGGAAATGATTGCATTGAACAGCTTTTTTATCTTGGCTAAAAGAAATTTGGCGGCTCGCATCATTCGCGACGATTTTATCGTGGGTCTTGCAGTCAGGACTGTGGGTGCGGCGCTGTCTCATCAAGGAGAGCTGCGATCAGTGTCCATGACCCGCCTATGAGCGAATGATTGGTGCTTTTAGAAAATCTGGGTCTGTCTATTGATGGTCAGAGCACTGAGCTGAAGACTTGAATCACCATTGGTGCAATGAAACTCTTCAAGCTGATTGTTTTTTGGTGAGTTTATTTGTTGCCATTCGATTTATTATCTCCCATGCCAGAAGAATAAGTCTTTATCAATCTTGTGTTCTAGCCTTGCTTTATTCAAGATGATTTTACATAAGATTTTCAGGTGTTTTGTGAATGCGTTTCAACCTCGTTTGTCTGTGGAGAATTTGTTTTTGCTGCAATCTATAGGGGGCGTTTGTTTTCTGGCAATTTTATTTTTGCAGTTCCGATGTAAGCGCATGCGTGTTATGATTACTTAATTAAGACATAGTCGTTCAATGGCGTTGGCAAAAATACTGATCGACAAAGAAGTCCAGTTTAGTCATTTACGGAAAAAGTATAGTCACTATGCTGGCTGTGCTAGTCATATCAATTTGCGGCAAATCAAAAATAATCTTGTTGTTATCCTGACGACGCAGCGAACTGGCTCAACGCTTTTGTGCCAAGACATACAATCTTCATTGTGCCTCTCTTATTCGCCAACAGAGTCATTTATACCGCTACTTCAGGGATTTGCCAGGTGTTCAATAGAGCCCGAAAAAGTATCAGTCATGATTGAAAATATTCTGCAGTCCTTTGATGGTTCGGATTTTACCATCCTTAAAGTTATGATCGACTATGTTGGTTGGTTGGGTTTTCTTTGTACTGATAAAAAGCGTGCACTCAATTGCTCTTATGCGCAGCTATCGTCTTTTTTTATTGATGAGCTCAAATGTATCGATCAATCCAGGTTGTACCGCCTTGTTAGGCTCGATAGAAAAAACAAACTCAAGCAAGCCATCTCAAGGCTGATCAACTCCATGGGACTTCCGACACATATTAAGACGGATAAAGATGCGATTGATTTTGAAAAACATCTTTTGAAAAAGCTTGAAAAGTATCCTAATTATCATTGCATGATCGTTGATCAGCTTGGCATTATCTTGAGGCAGCTCTGTCTTCTAGATAATTGTTTGTCTGGATTAAGTAAAACAAAGCTTTATTGTTACTATGAATTTGAATCTGACCTCCTGCGTGACCGAGATTCTTATTTGAGCCAACTTTTTGACACTAGTGAATTTCGAATTGCAAAGGTTTGTCGGACTTTATTGCCCACCTCCGGGAAACAGTCTCGGGAAATGCTTCAGAGATTGTTGGAGGTGATTGGCTATTCTGACTAATTTATTAATTGCTTTGTGGTATTCAAATGATAAGGTGTGGCATTCTCTGCACTCTCTTTTTCGCTTTTGTATTGGCTCAGTGAGACCTTTCTATACAGCTATTGTGACGCTCTCTTGCTTGCTAATTATGCATGAATTAGTTGCAAAAGTTCTGTGTTGAACATTTGCCCTTCGTTGGCCGTATATTTGAATTCACGTGTTGGAAGGTGAACTGGATTGTTTGCATCTGATTGCTTTTGTCAGTTGTGACTGTGATAGATCCTTGAGGCGATTTTTGTCGGTTTTGTTCTTGTTGTGATCGTGTATGTAATTGGGCGCTAACTGTGTAGCAAGTGCTGGGCTGATTTGTTGCGAGGAATAGAAGCCTGCTGGCGGAATGATTCCCTTAGCTGATCAATGAATATCGACGATTTAGTTTGCTGATTGAATTATTCAGTTTTTTGGATGGAGAGATTGCGTCATGCCCCGGCTTTTGGGGTTCAGTGTCTTGCGTTGATTTACAATTGAGAGGACCCACTGCGTGCGTTGACGAGGTGATTGATTTAGTTTTAGCAGCGACTCAAAGGTGCGGCTCAACAATGATCCTTGAAGATATGAGAAATGCTCATGTCTTTGGTGTCCCCGAAGAGTACTTTATCCCTTGGTATAAGAGCGAAAAAATTGTTCATATTGAACGTGAATTAAATTCTATTGTGCGCAAGTCGAAAGGCGCAAATGGTTTTTCTTCTGTGAAAATCATGGCTGATCAGCTGCAATGTATTGAGCGCAAGCTGATTGAATCTTCCGCGATCAACGCGACGCAATTTTTGCCAAATGTTGCTGAATTATTCAAGAATTCTAAGTGGATTTATGTTAAAAGAAACGACACTTTGAGACAGGCTATTAGTCGTCACATGTCGACCGAGACAAAGGTTAATCATGCGACCCAGAATAAGGATGACAACCATTTTGCTGGCAATTTGTTGCAGGGTTACTCGTCTTCCTATAACCGTGATGCTCGTTATGATTTTCAAAAAATTAAACGCCACTGTCAGAACATTGTTTTAGAAAACATCGTTTGGTCTAATTTCTTCTCGGTTAATTCTATTCATCCTTTAATTTTAAGTTATGAGGATCTGTGCGCTCAAGGTAATTGTGACTACCTGAATTTGATCTCTAGGCATGTCGGGATTGATTTCGCTGTCGAGAAAGACTCTTTCCCAAGGCGTCGCATGGTTAAGCTTTCTAATAATAAAAATGATGAATGGTATTTTCAATTTCTTGCTGACATTGTTAAAATGAATAAATGAGGTACTGCTGGCTTTTTGAGTAAGTGGGTTGATATGGTTTTCGGTTGAAATTTTCTGCTTGTTTGGATGTTGGTTGCTTGGGCTTGAGATGTTGATCTAATGATTCGGATCTGTTGCTGATTCCAGGTCTTTGACCGACTAGCCAAGCAAATGTTCGGTTTAATCCTTGTTGCAACGCCATTTTAGATGCTCTAAATACCAACGGACTGTTGATTCAATCGCTGTTGAGAAATCATGTTGCGGTGACCATCCCAGTTCCGTTTCAATCCGCGTTGGATCAATGGCATAACGCCGGTCATGACCGGGGCGGTCCCTCACCATTTCAATCAGATCCTGATGTGGTGTCTTCCCCGGCAACAATTGATCGAGATGTCCGCAGATGCACTCCACCACTTCGCGATTGGTGCGTTCGCCGTAGCCACCAACGCAATAACTCCGGCCGGATTCGCCCCTGCATGCCGCCAGCAGTAACGCATCCACATGGTCTTCGACATAGAGCCAGTCCCTTACATTCAGTCCATCGCCATAGAGCGGAATACGCTCACCAGCTGCTGCCTTGAGCGTGACGACTGGAATCAGTTTTTCGGGAAATTGCCAGGGGCCGTAGTTGTTGGAGCAGTTCGTCAGCACGACTGGCAAGCCATAGGTGTGGTGCCAGGCGCTCACCAGATGGTCACTGGCCGCCTTGCTGGAGGAATAGGGGCTGCGTGGGTCATACGGTGTCGTTTCTGAAAAACGCCCCTCTGCGCCCAGGGAGCCGAAGACCTCATCGGTGCTGATGTGGTGCAGGCGGAAGTGCTCTTTGCGCTCACCGTTGATGGTGTCGTAGTGCTCTCTTAGTGCCTGAAGCAGGTTGTAGGTCCCCGTGACGTTGCTCTCGATGAACACGCCTGGGCCTGCGATGGATCGGTCCACGTGGCTTTCGGCCGCCAGGTGCATCACCAGATCCGGATCCGCCGCCTGCACCGCCTCGCGTACAGCTGTGGCATCTGCGAGGTCGACCTGTTGCAGCACGTGGCGTTGGTCAGCCCCATCTCCGAGTTCGCTCAGCACTTCCTCAATTGAGGTGAGATCGCTGGCGTAGCCCATCTTGTCGAGGTTGAACACGATGGCGTCGCTTTCGCGGAGCAGGCGTCGCACCACAGCACCGCCAATGAAGCCGGCTCCACCGGTGACCAGCACTCGCCGCCGGGATCCCAGCAGTTCAGCAGCATTTGGCATGGAGTTGGTCATCACTATCAAGAGGTCGTGGGGATGGCCTGCAGCACATCCTTGAGGGCTGCGCGCCAGGGCTGGGCCTGCAGCTGCAGCACCTGACGGCTGCCCTGGCAATCCAGCAGTGAGTAGTTCGGTCTTTTGGCCGGCGTTGGATAGTCGGCGGTTGTGATCGGATTCACTGTGGCTGCACATTCCAGCAGACCCAGTTCCATTCCCAGCTCACCCACGGCCACGGATACGTCGTACCAGCTGGCAGCCCCGCCATCACACCAGTGCAACACCGGCAGGAGGGCGACGCCTTGGCTGTGGCGCTGAATGGCTTGCCAACAGGCATTGGCGAGGTTGAGGGTGCTGCTCGGGCAGCCCACCTGATCGGCCACCACGCCTAACTGCTCTTTGTCTCGATGCAGGCGCAGCATGGTGAGCGCAAAATTCTTACCGACCGGCCCGATCACCCAGCTGGTGCGCAGCACCAAACCCTGGCCGCTCGCGCCCAGCAGCTCTTCCACCGCCTCCTCACCGGTAGCCTTACTGGTGCCATACACTCCCAGTGGATCGCGGTTCTGATCCACTCGGTAAGGGGACCCCTGCTGGCCGTTGAAGACGAAGTCGGTGCTGAGTTGCAGCAATTGGCCTCCATGCTCCCGGATAGCTTCTGCAAAGGCACGTGGGGCACCTCCATTGACGGCCACAGCCAGCTCCGGCTCCGCTTCTGCTTTGTCGACAGCGGTGTAGGCGCCGGCATTGAGCACCCAATCTGGGTGGTGCTCAGCCACCGCCTGCCGGCACGCCGCTGCATCAGCTAAATCCAGGGCCAGAAGGCCCTCACCGCCATTGCGGCTGCTGGCCAGGAGTTCCATGCCTGCCGGCGCAGCGTCGATCAAGGCCTGCCCGAGCTGGCCTGCAGCACCAGTGAGTAAGACTTTCATCAGAACACGTCTCCAGCTGCCTTGGCCTGAACCAAGGACGCAGCCTCTGCATCTTTGCTCGACAGGCTCACCTCAGCCCCGTCCAGCTGATCGAGGGGCCACTGGATGTTGATGCTCGCGTCATTCCAAACAATGGCCCGCTCACACTCCTTGTTCCAGAAACCCCGGGCCTTGTACTGCACTTCAGCGACAGGGCTCAAGGTGAGAAACCCATGGGCAAAGCCCTCTGGCACCCACAGCTGTTGCTTGTTCTCCGCACTCAAGTGGGCACCCACCCACTGCCCGAAAGTGGCTGAGCTCTGGCGGATGTCCACCGCCACATCAAAGATTTCGCCAATGCTGGCTCGAACCAGCTTGGCCTGTGGTTCCGGCGCCAACTGGTAATGCAAGCCCCGTAGCACCCCCTGGACGGAGCGGGAGTGGTTGTCTTGGGAGAACACAACAGTTTCACCAGCGGCCTCATCGAATTTGCGCTGATTCCAGCTTTCAAAAAACCAGCCGCGCTCATCGCCGAACGCACGCGGGCTGATCAGCAATGGTCCATCGATGGTGGCCCCCTGGGGGCTTTGCAATGGTTCAACTTGCATGGTTGATCTCCAATGAGCGCTGCAGAGCGGCGTGGTCTCCAGTGCTTTCTTCAAGCACCTGGAGAAGGTAGGTGCCGTAACCGCTTTTTTTGAGGGGCTGGGCCAGGCATTCCAGTTGCTCATCGTTGATCCACCCCTGGCGCCAGGCCACCTCTTCAGGGCAGCCCACCTTCAGTCCTTGTCGATGCTCGAGGGTGCGGATGTAGCCACAGGCCTCGTGCAAGGAGTCGCAGGTGCCGGTGTCGAGCCAGGCCATGCCCCGGCCCATTAGCTCCACCCGTAAAGCCCTATCCTTGAGATACATCAAATTAAGGTCGGTGATTTCCAGCTCACCGCGGGCTGAGGGTTTCACCTGGCGGGCGCGTTCCACCACGGATGCGTCGTAGAAATACAAACCTGTGACCGCGTAGCGGCTTTTGGGTTGGGCCGGCTTTTCCTCCAGGCTGAGCACGCGGCCTTCGGCATCGAATTCAGCAACGCCATAACGCTCTGGATCGCTGACCGGATAGGCAAACACCGTGGCACCGCGCTCCTGCTCGTTGCAGCTTTTGAGCTGGGGGATGAGGTCGTGGCCGTGGAAGAGGTTGTCGCCCAGCACCAGTGCAGCGGGTGCTCCATCCAAGAAGTCAGCGCCGATAAGGAACGCTTGGGCTAGGCCGTCGGGGCTGGGTTGTGCGGCGTAGTCGATCGTCATGCCCCAGCGGCTGCCGTCGCCAAGCAAACGTTCAAAGGCATCGCGGTCGTGGGGTGTGGTGATGATCAGCACCTCGCGGATCCCCGCCAGCATGAGAGTGCTGAGTGGATAAAAGATCATCGGTTTGTCATACACCGGCAGCAGCTGCTTGCTCACCGCCTGGGTGATGGGATGCAGGCGCGTACCACTGCCGCCGGCAAGAATGATTCCACGCCTCGACACTTGCTTCGACGCCATCGGAGGTCTTGGAAGTTTTGATTGCATAGCACAACATTCAGCCGCTTGGGAAGCACTGCGCGTGTTGCGCGAGCAGGCGCGAATCTGACTTTTTTATCGACTTCTTAGTGTGTATTGTAACAAGAGGCTGGGTTGAGGTGGATTAGTTTGCTATGTAGCTTGTTTTGTTGTTGAGATTGATACCGGCGATGATGTGGGCAATTTGATAATGGTAGTCGGGTTTTGAGCAATCTTTTTTGAAAAAAAGGCGAGTCGATATTTGGTTGGCCAAAAAGTGTTGGAGGTTTGTACCTTTTGTGGATCGAGAGGATTTGCAGCGATTGGCAGTGGCGTGGATTTGGAGCGAAGAGCTGTGCTAGTATTAGATAAAATACAAATTAAGTTTATCCAAGGAAAATGAATGCAGGCGCTGGGCGGCAGCAGGATTCTCAGTCTGATCTCTTGCTTCTCAAGTCTCTTCGCTCTTTCATTCATGCTTGCGGGCGGAGTGCCTTGCATCTACCAGAGAGTGATGCAGCTATAGAAGATCTAGATCTGCAGACGTTGATTTTAAAAGAAGCGATTGCAGCACGGAATGATCAACAAGCGCAACTGTCACTTGATCTGCTCGAGACAGCTATCGCGCATGGGTTTGATTCGTGCTGGATGTTGAACAACAAGGCGTTGGCCTTGCGGCAGATGGGAGATCTGGCCGGAGCGATCGCGGTGTGGAGTGCTCTTACCAATCTCGATGGACTTCCAGAATTCACCGAGAAAGTGAAAGGGCAACTCGAGGCAACGCAGGAGCTTCTGGCTGAGCAGCAACGAGAGCAAGCGGGAGCAGTGTTGGCTGATCTGCATGGGTTTTTGGATCAGGCCAAGCGATCAGCGCTGCATTTGCCAGACAGTGATGCAGATACAGAAGAGCTCGATCTGCAGACGTTGATTTTAAAAGAGGCGATTGCAGCGCGGAATGATCAGCAAGCGAAACTGTCACTTGATCTGCTCGAGACAGCAATCGCGCATGGGTTTGATTCGCTCTGGCTTGTGCACAACAAGGCGTTGGCCTTGCGGCAGATGGGTGATCTGGCTGGTGCGATCGTGGTGTGGAGTGACCTTGCCAATCTCGATGGACTTCCAGAATTCACCGAGAAAGTGAAAGGGCAACTCGAGGCAACGCAGGAGCTTCTGGCTGAGCAGCAACGAGAGCAAGCGGGAGCAGTGTTGGCTGATCTGCATGGGTTTTTGGATCAGGCCAAGCGATCAGCGCTGCATTTGCCAGACAGTGATGCAGATACAGAAGAGCTCGATCTGCAGACGTTGATTTTAAAAGAGGCGATTGCAGCGCGGAATGATCAGCAAGCGAAACTGTCACTTGATCTGCTCGAGACAGCAATCGCGCATGGGTTTGATTCGCTCTGGCTTGTGCACAACAAGGCGTTGGCCTTGCGGCAGATGGGTGATCTGGCTGGTGCGATCGTGGTGTGGAGTGACCTTGCCAATCTCGATGGACTTCCAGAATTCACCGAGAAAGTGAAAGGGCAACTCGAGGCAACGCAGGAGCTTCTGGCTGAGCAGCAACGAGAGCAAGCGGGAGCAGTGTTGGCTGATCTGCATGGGTTTTTGGATCAGGCCAAGCGATCAGCGCTGCATTTGCCAGACAGTGATGCAGATACAGAAGAGCTCGATCTGCAGACGTTGATTTTAAAAGAGGCGATTGCAGCGCGGAATGATCAGCAAGCGAAACTGTCACTTGATCTGCTCGAGACAGCAATCGCGCATGGGTTTGATTCGCTCTGGCTTGTGCACAACAAGGCGTTGGCCTTGCGGCAGATGGGTGATCTGGCTGGTGCGATCGCGGTGTGGAGTGCTCTTACCAATCTCGATGGACTTCCAGAATTCACCGAGAAAGTGAAAGGGCAACTCGAGGCAACGCAGGAGCTTCTGGCTGAGCAGCAACGAGAGCAAGCGGGAGCAGTGTTGGCTGATCTGCATGCGCGTTTGGATCAGGCCAAACGATCAGCGCTGCATTTGCCCGTTCGTGATGCAGACACGGAAAATCTGGATCTAGTGAAATTGATTTTAAAAGAAGCGTTTGAAGCTCGCAGAGATGGCCAGGCGCAGTTGTCGATTGATCTGTTGGAGATAGCGATCGCGCATGATTTTGACTCGCTCTGGCTGTTCCACTACAAAGCTTTGGCTCTAAAGGATCTGAGTCAACTTGATGCTGCTCTTCGTATCTGGACTGATCTTTCTGTTCATAGGGTCAAAGGCTTTAGTGAACAAGTTCAACGTTGTCTTGATGAAGTGCAGTTCCACCGCTTGCTGGCGAATGCAGCCGATGCAGAACGCAACGGAAACTTGGAGCGTGCTATTGACGTTTTGGTTCAAGCTTTGGTGGACCATCCCGATAATCAGGAGCTCAATTCTGCGCTCGCTGGCTACCTGCGCAAGCGTCGTTCTGGTGATGTTGAAGAGTCTGACGTTTATCAAACAGCTCAATACTTAGATCAGGTGGACATCAACAGTGCTTTCCTGATGGAAATTAAGAAAAAGTTGAAACTGTCTGATAGCTCCGATTAATTCTGAGAAGTGATTCGGCGTTGAATTGTGCTCGCGATCGGCTGATTGCCGCAATCACTCTCTTTCCATCGTTCGTTTGTTGATTGTATCGCTAGAATTATTCATCCTTGGAGCGTGAATTCAAGAGATAGTTCTCAAGTTCTTCCTGCACCTGATGGGGCTGCAGTAGGGTAAGTGCGGCTTCTTGCTGCGCTTCTTTTGTTTTTGTTTGATCCTTCTGTCATTGCTATTGGCCATCGCTCAGGCTAATCGGCATCAAGCAGGTGCTGCATCTGTCGATGTAGATGACCCCTCGTATTGGAGGGGTCTTACGGCAGCTTTTTCAATGTTCACGCCAGAGCTCTTCCAGGCGCTTGCGATGGACCGCTAACACTGCAGTGTTACGGCTTGGATCAGTAGCTTCTGGGTTGGTCGCGATGGCATGTCTGCTTGCAACTGCCCTGCCTCCACACTGGCTACACCTGCAGAGTCATAGCCGCGGTTGTCCAGTGTTCGGAGACCCTCAAGCAACTGCGGTACCTCATCTCTCGAGTCGATGACCGCAACGTTTGCACGTATTCCTGAATTGCTGAGATTCCCCGGCGATCTCAACATGATGTCGGGGTGAATTTGTCGACTCTCAAGGTATTTCCAGATGCCACTGCTGCTCAATGGAGCAGCCATACGCACTACAGTCCTATTACACCTTCCCTTGCAGCTGTTTGGTTACTTCAGTTCCCAATTGCAAGGCTTTGCCGCGGGATGAAAAGCGCAGCTGCAAGCGCCAGCAGACCAAAGATCTGCAGCAGGGTTGGTTGGAGAACCTGCAGGCATCTGGGCCAGCAGGCCGTGAGGCCTGGCAAGTACAGCTCTGGCTCGGATTGTTCGCTGTCAATCGCCGTCAACTCGGTGCACGTCCCGGTCTCTTGACCATCAGCATGGCGACGATTCGAGAGCATCTCGATGGTGGCTACGGCCAGTTGCTCGAGGCGATGCTGCTCGATCCTGCCCTGCAGATTTCCCTCAATGGGCCATCCAATCACCGGCGCAATCCCAATGAAAATCTGGCGCGGGAGCTGCTGGAGTTGTTTTCTCTCGGGGAAGGCAACTACAGCGAAGGCGATGTGAAGGAAGCCGCCCGGGCCCTCACCGGCTATCGCCTAAAAGCCGATGGTCAGATGGAGCTCATGCCCCGCCGCCATGATCCGGGGCCTCACACCATCCTCGGGCGCACGGAGGCCTTTGAGGCCCCCAGCCTGGCGGCTTGGTTGGCCGAACAGCCAGCCACCGCCCGTCACATCGCGCGCCGTGTGTGGCGGCGTTGCATCGGCACCGAACCCTCTCCGGAACGGCTCGAGGCCGTTTCCACCGCCTGGCGGGCGCAGGATCTGTCTCTGCCTTGGCTGATGCAAACCTTGGCCTCCTCGCCGGAGGCTGAGCAGAGTCAGCGCCAGGGCCTGCGTCTGCGCGATCCTCTGGAGCTGGTGGTGCGCAGCCTGCAGTTGTTGGGCAGTGACCATCCCGATGCGATTGCGATCAGCCTGCGTGGTCTGCGTGCCATGGGGCAGGCACCGTTTGAACCACCGTCGGTGAAGGGGTGGCCGGTAAATGAGGAATGGTTGAACCTGCGCTGGTTGCAGGCCCGCCGCCGCACTTTGCAGCAGTTGCTGGCCGATGAGGAGGTTTGGGACACGCGTCAACTGCCATCCACCTTGGCCGCCAACCTCACCGATCTGCCGCCGTTGGCTCTGGCTTTGCCGGCCGCCGCCGATCGCGACAGCGTCGCTGCCCTCTTCGCTGATCCGGTGTGGCAGCTGGGTCTGTCTCCTGCCTTGCGCTGATGTCTGAGCTTCATCTCTCCCGCCGCACCCTGCTCACCGGTGTTGCCGCTGCTGCCGCCACCGGCGGCTTGGGGGCGCTGGCGCAGGCCTTTGCTTCCGGCAGGGGAGCGTCGTCGTCGCACGTTTTGGTGCTGTTGGAGCTGCGCGGCGGTAACGACGGCCTCAATACTCTGGCGCCCGTGGCTGATCCTGTCTACCGCCGGGCCCGGCCCACCCTGGCCCTCGGCAATGACGCCATCGCTCTTGCCGATGGGTTGGCCCTGCATCCGGCCCTGGCGCCGTTGGCACCTCTCTGGCGGCGTGGACGCCTGGGCTTTGCCCTCGGCGTGGGCTGGTCCAGCCCCAAGCGCAGCCATTTCAAGGCGGCGGATCAATGGGCCGTGGGTGATGCATCCGGCGAGGGAGCCGGCTGGCTGGCCCGGGCCTACGGCACCAGGGCCCAGTCCGGGCCACTGGTGGCTTTGGATGCGTCCGGGTGTGCCGCCACGGAAGGCGGTACGCCGCTGGCGCTGCAGCTGGGGCCTGCGCAATTGCTAGGCCGATCCTTGCAGGCACCGAGCCCACTGGTGGTGGAGGCCAGTCCGGTGTTGCGTCAGATGATCGCTTTGGAATCCGCCGGTGCCAGGGAGCTGGAACGGCTACGCGGCGCCCTGGCCCCACCGCCGGTGGGGCTGGACTTACCGGCGGGCAGCTTGGGCCGGCAGGTGGCGCTGGCCCTGCGTCTGATCGGCAGTGGCCAGTGCCCGCCGGTGCTGGCCCTGGCCCAGGGTGGTTATGACACCCATAACAACCAGGGCCGCCGCCATCAGCGGGTGCTCAACCAGCTGGCCCTGGCTTTGGCGGGATTGGATGCTGGCTTGCAGGGCATGAAGCAGCGGCCGGCGCTGACGTTGTTGGCGGTGAGTGAGTTCGGGCGCAGGCTGCAGGAAAACGGGTCGGGCGGCACCGATCACGGCAGTGCTTCTGTGGCTCTGTTGATGGGTGATCGCATCCCAGGGCCGTTCTTCGGCACGTATCCGAGCTTGAGCGACCTGGACGACCGCGGTGATCTACAGCCCACTCAGTCGCCTGAGCAGCTGTATCGCCGGGTGTTGGCTTTGGGGGCGTGACCCAGTGTGCTGTTTGGAATCTGGATTGAATCGTATTCAAGTGGTGAACGATCGGATATATTGAAAAGCAAGGGGTCGCGGATAGCGACGAATAACCCTTTCATTCTCACCTCGATGAGGTAGCTCATGAGCATCAAAGACATCACAGCGTCTATTTCTGAAGCGGAAAAAATTCCGGCAGGAAAAGTGCGCAAGATCACTAAAGCGCTTCTTGAGCGCATAGGTGAAGCCATTGACAATGGCGAAAAGCTCCAACTCCCGGGGCTTGTATTCACTCCTCGCACGCAGCCCGCTCGGGAAGCAGAAGGCGATAAGCCTGCTCGCCCTGAGCGCAAGACAGCAACGCTTCGCCGCCGCACGGTGAAAGAAGACAGCGCGACAGAGGAGGTGGGCTAATTGAATTGCTGTTGCATCCACTGGATGTGACCAAAGGGAATTGCTTCTATCCGCGGCGTGGGAAATGCTTCAACCTCGTCGCGGATTTTTTTCTCTAAAAGCTTGATTTGATTGACCCTATGGATTTTTATTATGTTAAAAAATCTTTCTAATTTTTTCGGCAAAGGTTCATCTGATCAGAACGTAGCTCCACAGCCCCTCTGGGAATCCGAGCCATCTGATAAAGGGGGTGATTCTGTTTCTCTGGAGGTTATCGAAACCATCCGCGAACTGAAATGCTTCCTTGCCGACGGCAAAATGCAGGTGGCGTTGTTTGGTTCACCCTCGGAACTTCCCGATGGTTGGCTCCGCAATTGCCCATGGGATCAGGTATTCCGTTCGTATCCCAATCTGCTGCCCCTGGATCAGCGTCTTTCACTGCAGGAAGCCCAAAAGCTTGTTCCCTTGCTGGACGGCTTCAGTGACAACACGGAAACCAGTGATGAGCCCCTATTAACTGAAGACCCTGACGAGACTGATTCTGGCTCTGCACCGTCTGAGAGCGAGAAGATCCCTGCCACCGCTTTCCGCGACTGGGTGAAGGACGTCAGCGAGTCCAGTGGCTTTGAGGCCAAGGCCGTGAAGAGTGTCGCCAAGGCACTCGCCTCCGAGATCCAGCAGCGCATTGATGCTGGCGATTCGTTCAAGCTCGGACCGTTGCGCTTCCATAGCTGCTCGTTCAGCAACAACAACAAGTTCACCGGCTTTTTCTCCCGCGTGTCCCGCTCTTGAGTGCTGCGATCACCGCTGTTCTGCTTGTGCTGGCCATCGTCACCTTCATCGGTGGCTGGCTAGCACCAGAACTCGTGGCCTTGACGGCCGCCGCCCTGCTGATTGCTACCGGCGTGCTCACGCCTTCAGAGGCCCTGGCTGGTTTTGGCAGTCCGGCTCTGATCACCTTGTTGGGTCTGTTTGTACTCGCGAACGGGCTGTTGCACAGCGGCGCCTTGGATCGTCTGCGTGAGCTTCTGGCGTCCCCGCGCATCCGCACCCCCACCCAGCTGATGGCTGTGCTCGGCTTTGTGGTGGCACCGATCTCCGGGTTGATCCCTAACACGCCGATTGTGGCGATCCTGATGCCCGTGCTTCAGGGCTGGTGCCAGCGCCGGGGGGTGAGCCCTTCGCGCATTTTGATGCCCCTTTCGTTCGCCACCTTGATTGGTGGCACGCTCACGCTGATCGGTACCTCCACCAGCCTGCTGGCCAGCGATCTGGTCACCAGCCTTGGCTATGGCCGCCTGGAATTGCTCAGTTTCACCACCATCGGCGTCCCCGTTTGGCTGCTCGGGGCTGTGTATCTCGTGCTCGGCAGCCGCTGGCTTCCTGATCATGGTCAGCCCGAGGCTGAAAACCTCAGGTCCCTCAGTCAGGACGGCTATCTCACGGAAGTGGTGCTTCCTGCGGTCTCCCCCCTTTGCGGTGTGACCCTGCGCAGCAGCCGATTGCAGCGTCGCTTTGATGTGGATGTGCTGGATGTGCACCGTCAAGGCCAGCGACTGCAGCCACCGCTGGCTCAGTTGCGTCTGCAGGCCGGTGATCGCTTGCTGCTGCGCTGCAATCGCCAGGAACTGTTGCGCCTTCAGCAGGACCGCATGGTGGATCTGGCCGGAACCTTGCTTGCCGATGGTTTGGATCAGCTGCGCCATGCCGAAGTGCTGGTCCCTTCAGGCTCCCTGCTCGCTGGCGCCACCCTGCGGGAATTGCGCTTCCGCCAACGCTTTAATGCCACGGTGCTGGCAGTGAACCGCGCCAGCAGCACTCTCAGGGACCGCCTCGGCCGGCTCGTGTTGCGGGAAGGCGACATGCTGCTGCTCCAGGCACCGTTGGATGCCTTGCGTGGTTTGCAGCAGACCAGTGATCTGGTGGTGCTCGATCAGCTGGATGACGACCTGCCCAGCACCCACCGCAAGGGATTGGCGGTAACGGTGATGGTGTTGGTGCTGCTGCTGGCGGGTTTCCAGCTGATTCCGCTGGTGGCGGCTGTGCTCCTGGGGGTTGGGGTACTGGTGATCGGCAACTGCCTCGATGCCGGTACGGCCCTGCGATCGATCCGCTGGGATCTTTATCTCTTACTCGGGGGCATCTACAGCTTCAGTGTGGCGCTGCAGAAAACCGGTCTCGCCGCGCAGGTGGCCGATGCCTTGCTCCAGGCGCTGCAGGGCCGGTCCGCCTACGTGGGCTTGGTGGTGATCTACGTGGTCACGCTCGTGGCTACGGAATTGTTGAGCAATGCCGCCGCGGTTGCTCTGCTGCTGCCGATCGCCGGCGCGGTGGCTGAAGGCCTGAATCTGTCGCCGATGACCTTCGCCATCGCCGTGGTGTTCGCCGCCAGCCAGAGCTTCCTCTCACCGATCGGCTATCAAACCAACTTGATGGTGTTTTCCCCAGGGCGTTATCGCTTTCTCGACTTCTTTCGTTTTGGCTGGCCCCTGTCGTTGAGCTATTCCCTGCTGGTGCCGGCTCTCCTGCTGTGGTGAGTGGTTGTGAAGTCAGTCGTGGCCTAGAGCTCCAGTAGTCCTGGTGGTGGTGTGAGCAGGATCCAGCAGTCTTGTAGATTTACTTCCGGCACAATCGCCTCCACAAAGGGCACCAGCAGCTTGCGGCCGTTGGGCCGGGTGATTTCTAGGAGGTCATTGCCGCCGCTGATCAGATCCGTCACGGTGCCGATCGCCTCTGCCTCACGGCTCAACCGTGCTTCCAGGCCCACGAGGTCGAGCAGATGGAACTCCCCTTCCTCAAGCTGAGGCCGATCATCCGCCCGCACCAGCAGCGTCTGTCCCACCAGTGCTTCGGCGGAACTGCGGTTGTCGATGCCCCTGAAACGCACGATGAACAGGCTTTTGCCCGGTTGCTGCCTGCCGCAGATGAGTTCAATCTCTCTTGGCGCTGATCCTTTCGCCTGCAGCCAGCGGGGGCCTGGCTGGGTGAAACGTTCGGGGAAGTCGCTGGCCGGATTCACTCGCAGTTCGCCCCGCAGCCCCTGGGCGCCAACGACTTTGCCCACCGGAAGCCAGTGGTCTTCCTCTTGGACGTCACTGGGTGGAAAGGCTGGGATCACCACTGAAGCGTTCACGATCGTTGGTTGATCATCGCTTCACGCCAGAGGCGGTTGGATGTCATCGCTAATGTGATGTTTGATGCGCGATGGCTGATGCGTACCACCCTGTCGTTGGATGACGACGTCTTGGAAGCCGCATGAGCTTTGGCGAGACAGTGAGGCGTCAGCGTGGGTGAAGTGATCAGTGGTTTGGCGCGCGATGCCTTGCATACGGCTGTTCCATTGGAGGCGACTCCAAAGCAGCGCTCTGGGTTGCTGTTGCTGGCCAGCAAGGCTCCTGCTGCTGTCGTCGATCTTCAGCTGGTGAATTAGTTGCGCGATGAGTCGGTGTGATGCAGTCGTCCGATCCAGCACGGATTGCACTGTTGGATGTGAATGTGTTGATTGCTTTGTTGGATCCTCAACACGTTCATCACAATGCTGCCCATCACTGGTTTGCCAATCAGGTTCCAATCGGTTGGGGGACGTGTCCGCTCACCCAAAATGGTGTCTTGCGCATTCTGGGGAATCTTCGTTACCCAACACCCCCGGATCCCCCGGGAAGGTGATGCCGCTTTTGGATGGATTGCTGGCCCATCCAGCGCAGGTTTTCTGGCCAGATCACTGACACCTATCTGTTGGCGCTTGCGGTGTATGACCAGGGAATTTGGCCAGCTTTGACACCCGTCTCAGCACTATGGCTGTGAAGAGTGGTCGTCAGGCTCTCCGTTCGATTCCTGCGCAGACTTAGGGCACGACAGCGCGTGGGCTGTCGGAGCGATACTGGGCATCTGATCGATTCCCTGCGATGGCTTCCGCTGCTCCGATTCTTCCCGGTGCCACGGTGACGGTGGTGGAGGCCACGTCGATTTACAACGGCTACACCGGCTTTGTGCAGCGGATCAGTGGTGACCGTGCTGCTGTGCTCTTCGAGGGCGGTAACTGGGACAAGTTGGTGACCCTGCGCCTGCGCGACCTCAGCGCCGATTGACTCCCATGGATCTGGCCCTACGCCAGAGGCTGAGGCGGGTGGTGCTTGATTCCGACACCCGAGCTGGGCGGATCTACAACCTGTTGATCTTCGGCACGATCCTGCTCAGCGTGGCCGGCTTGCTGGTGGAGCCCCACCCTCTCCGGGTGGCTGCGCCCGGTGAGATTCCTGCCTGGGTGGGCGAGCTGGAGCGAGCGTGCCTGCTGGTGTTCATGGCGGATTACCTGCTGCACCTCTGGGTTTCGCCAAGGCCCCTGGCCTATGCCCGCAGCTTTTTCGGCTTAATCGACCTCTCGGCGGTGCTGTTTTTCTTTGTGCCGCAGATCAACAGCGGTCTGATTCTCTGGGTGTTCAAGTTTGGCCGCGTGTTGCGGGTGTTCAAGCTGCTGCGCTTCATGGACGAAGCGCAGACCCTCGGTCGTGCCCTGCGCGCCAGTGCCCGGCGCATCGGCGTGTTTTTGTTCTTCGTGGTGCTGACCCAGGTGGTGCTGGGCTATCTGATGGTGGTGATTGAAAGCAGCCATCCCAATACCCAGTTCCAGACGGTGGGTCAGGGGGTGTACTGGGCGATCGTGACCATGACCACCGTGGGCTATGGCGATTTCGTCCCCCAAACCGTGTTGGGTCAGCTGCTGGCGGCGGTTGTGATGCTGCTGGGTTTCGGGATCATCGCGATTCCCACTGGCATCGTCACCGTGGAAGCGATGCAGCAGGTGCGCCAGGACCAGCGGGTGTGCGCTGGTTGCGGCCACTGCGATCACCGCCACGATGCCCTGCACTGCGATCGTTGCGGGGCGCCGTTGCCTGCCAGTGCTGGAAAGGCCTAAGCGCGACCCGAACTGGAGGCTTTGAGCTGCGCCATCAAAGCCTCCGCTGCCTGTTGTTCGGCTTCACGCCGTGATCTGCCCCAGCCGTCGGCAGCAAGATCCGGCGACAGGGTCACTGAGGCCTGAAAGCGTTTCGGATCGCCATGGCGCTGGCTTATTTCGCTGCAGGCGTAGCGGGGCAGACCCAAGCCCTGGCCTTGGCTCCATTCCTGCAGGGCTGATTTGCTGTTGCCCCGGTGGGGATCGGCGAGCACCGCCTCGGCGCTCCTCTGCCAATGGGGCGACAGCCAGGTCTGCACCGCCTGCAGCCCGGCAATCCGGTACACCGCACCGATCAGCGCTTCACTGAGCTCGGCGCGGATCGTGGCAGCTGCGGTGGGATCACCGCTGGCCTTCGGGCCGATGCGCCACCACTGCTCAATCGTGATGGCTTCTCCTAGCTGCGTGAGCCAGCGATCACTCACCAGCTGGGCACGCAGGCTGGAACGCTCCCCCACCGGCATCTGGGGATAGGCCACAGCGATGAATTCACTCGCCGCCAGGCGCAACACCGCATCGCCGAGAAACTCCAGCTGCTCGTGGTGGGGATGCAGACCGCTGGAAGTGTGGGTGAGGGCTTCATTCAGGCAGTCGAGCTCTTCGCGCTGTAGCCGCTCAGGATGGTTTCCCAGTTCGTTCCACAGCGAACGCAGTTGTTGATCGCGGTTTGCTTCCTGCATCACAGTGTTGTGCCTGCGCCTTGAAAGGGGTGAAAGCAGGACATAAGCCGGGTTCTGTTCTCCCTTCCGCAGAAGGGGGGTGATCATCTATCTGGGATCGCCGTTACCGACGACCTCGAGCGGCTCACAAAGGCGGAACGGGGCAGATGGCCAACCGTCGTTCCTGGGCCTTGCTCCCGGCCGGGGTTTACCGAGCCAGCACCTCTCGATGCTGCTGGTGCGCTCTTACCGCACCTTTGCACCCTTGCCTGTGCCAAAGGGATTGCTCCCATGGGGCCATCGGCGGTGTGTTTCTGTGGCACTCTCCTCACGGTCACCCGCACTGGGCGTTACCCAGCAAGCCTGGCCATCGGGGAGCCCGGACTTTCCTCAACTGCACCTAGGCACAAGGCTCAGGTGCGGTCGCGATCACCTCGCCTGCTTTCAAACCCCATAATGAACCGTGATGGGGCTGTAGCTCAGCCGGATAGAGCGACGGTTTCCTAAACCGTAGGTCGTGGGTTCGAGTCCCGCCAGCCCCGTGATGACAATGACTGACACCGGTAGTCACTACTACATTTGGTGGGGTGGTCATACGTCACGCTCCCGCTAGCGTTGCTGCAACGAAACCGGATCCATGACCCAGCTTCACGATCTGCGGTTAAGGCTTCTTGTTCAGCAGGAAAGTGAGCGCATTGCCGACTCCCAACCTGCTGACCTTGATCTGTCGGTGGTTCAGGCCCGCTGTCTCTGTTGGCTGGCCCTGTTGGCTGAGGCCCATGAGGACCAGGCCAGCGATGCCGAGCGCCGTGGTGATACTGAGCAGGCAATGGGCTGGTTTGCGGATTCCATGCGCTTGCGTGATGTGATCCACGTGGTGACATCGATTGAGATTCCCCTGCCTGCTGTGGTGGATGGTGATGACACCGGATTTTCCTCGGAACCACCGCTTGCCGCCTGATCAGGTGCCATGATGTGGGTTGAGCTGTGGGTCGTCGGTGCCAGAAGAGCCCTGTCAATGCCCGGATTGTCAACGTTTCTACCGGGAGCATGACCGGCTGATCCGGGAGAATCCAACCCTGCGTCAACAGCAGGAGCTGAGCTGGGCGGCTCTCCAGTCGTTCAGAACCCTGTCAGGGCGTGTGCTTGAGGATCTTCAGAAGCAACACGGGCCTCGCACTAATGAGAGTCAGGTGCATGCCACGCCAGTTGGTGGTGTGGATGAGCCCACTGATGCGCTTCAGCAGGCCATGGCCGATTTGGAGAACATCAATGCCCATCTCTTCTCGATTGAGGCGTTGATGGAGCGCATTTTCGATGTGCGTGTGCCAGACGACATCGAACAGAAGTTCCGCGAACTGGCCGGTGAGCTGGCTCCTGACCCCCTCAATCCCGATCGCTTGCGTCTGAACCGGCTGCTTCATCAGACCCCTGATCTGCCTGATCGGGGCTGATCAACGGATTGGCACCCTGCTCCGAGAGCGGGAGGGGTTGAGTTCGAAGATGTAAACGAACATCACCGCCTCGGTCTGCACATTGACCAGATATCTTGCTTAATCAAGTTTCATCTGGTTGATCGAGTGTTTCCACTAGGGAGAGCACTTTTTTGGCGATGCTGAGGGCCTGATCGGCATCACTGGGATCAAATAGATCCGAAGGTGGGGTGGCATCCATTGGGTAGCGCGACTGAATCGCCATGCGACTGAGACTTCGTAAGGGAAGAAGCAGGAAGGCTTGGGTGTTCAAACCAGCGTCTCCCAGTCTTTGCACCAGATCATTCAGCACGTGGGTGTGTGGGGGTTCGATTCCGAGCTCCAGCAATGCACCTTTCAGGGCTTTTTCGGCTGCTTGTGAGGCGTAGTAGCAAGCCTGCGCCAGAAAATTGTTGTCGCGCGCGAGCTGGGCCAATGCAAGATCGTTGTTGGCTTGATGCAGCCAGGCTTTTGGCCGAGCATTCATGGTTGTTGCTCCAGGAGGGGCAACGCATCACGGGCCACATTGCGCCAGATCACCGAAGCGTGTTGAGGCAAGTGGTGCCAGGCTGTTCGATCCAGGCCGATGGCGTCCTGGGCAACCCCGTGATCGAGCAGCTGATCGGCCCAGTGTTCCGCTGTTGCGGTGTTCTGGGCTACCACTAAGAGATCCGTGTCGGAGAGGCCATCCCAGTCACCTCGTGCTCTGGAGCCAAACAGATAGATCTGATCAGGCCGGGCGCTGACACCAGGAACGCTCTGGCTGAGCACGTGATCGATGCGTTGTTGGAGGTCGCAAAGCCACTGCGTATGCCGTTGTTGGCGCAGCTTTTGCAGGCTGGTCATTCCGACGCTTTCGCAACGACCACATTCTGGCGTTCCTCTGTGGCCTCAACTTCAGGGATGACCGCTTCCCGACGCGCGAGGGTGACGTGACCCCCTTCATCAGCCCAGTGCTTATGAGAGTGGGTGGTCGTGATCATGCTGCAGTACGGCTGCCGTGAGAGGTGCTGCTAGGGCAAAACCTGGTTCGCCAGCGCTTGCAGTTTGCGATCGGCTGTCAGAAGGGTGGCCGCCTCCCGGCGTGCGAGGGCCAGATACAGGCAGTCGTAGACCGAGTGGTTGAAGTGGATGGCCAGTGCGAGGGCTTCCACCTGCAACTGTCGATCGGGTTCGGTGTGATCAACCAACCCCTTGGCATGGTCCAGCAGCTCCTGTGGATTCACCCCTTGAAGCTGTTGGGCTCTATGCAGTTTCCAAAGCGTGTTTGCGACTTCCGTGAGCATGCGTTCAGGTGCAAGAACCATCGCAGCCGTTTCCAGGGTCAAGGCCCAATCCGCTGCCACCGGGTCCAACAGGATCAGGCGCACAACGGCTGAGGCATCCAGCACGAAAGCGAAGGCCATCAGCGCTCTCGGTCACTGCGGATCAATTCTTCTGGGGAAGGCGTCAATGTCATCGGTGATTTGCCGTCCCACAGCGAGTTAAGGCTCGCGAACACTTGCTTTCGGCGTTCGATTGCGTCGCCTCCGGCCAGTTGCTCCAGGTCATGCAGGGCTTGTTGGCCCAGGCTGCGCTTGTTCGCCCGCGCCCGCCTCTGAAGGTCTTCGTGCAAGGGGGCTGGCAGATCTCGAATTTGCAAAGACGGCATTGCTATTCCAAGCCTGAACATTGATTTTACTCAATCTGCATGCGTGGTGCATGCACTGTTCGCTCTAGTGCTCCTGGTCTTGGTGCGTGGTTTCCATTCGCCAGAGGCATCGCCCCACCCGGTGCACGTGGGCATTGAGCTCAGCAGGGATCTCCTGCCGCAGGGCCAGATCCACAGTCCACGGCAAAAGCAGGTCATCGATTGCGGCAATCAATCGCAGCCGATCGCAGTGGCTCAGTGGTTGATCACTGGCCATGTCCAGGCATAGATCGATGTCGGAGCCCGGTTGATGGCGCTCCATCGCCCGCGACCCAAACAGCCAGATCGCTTGCAGGTCTGGAATGCGAGTTAACTGTGCCAATAGAGCCTGCTCGCTTGATGGAGGAATGCCTGGAATACGAGGAGTGCTCATGGCAGGTCCTCCTTTTGGCGTTGGCGCAGGGCCTCACGCAGCTCCTGATAGCAAGGCAGATAGCGCTCCAGTATGTTTCCGGCAATGGCGTCGGCTGTGGCCCGGTTGTAGGTGTGGCTTGTGAGGTTGCGGTCTTGAATCATCAACATCCAGGCTTCGCCATCCCGGATCAGGCCAAGCCGGAAGGCTTCGCGCAGGGTGTCGCGGGATCCCAGAAGTGAGGCTGCCCCCTGATTGCGCAGCAGATCACGCAAGGTGTTCCAGGCCAATTCAAAGGTGTACTCGAACGCCTTGATCAGCCCCAGTTGCTCCCGTTCGTTGAGATCAGGGGGATCGCGAAACGCTTCCAGCTGCGCCAGCGCTTTGCAGTAGTTGCTGAAGCGCTGTTGCCAACGGATGTCCTCGGGCGTCAACGCTGTTGTGCCAGAACCATGCCTTCAGGCTAGTGAGCTCTTCACCCCAGCTCCAGCAACCCCGGCAAAGCGCACGACAAGCACTCGTTTTCCGGCAGCTGACGTCCGCTTGTTCGCTCGATTGTTCGCTGCGGAAGCCATCAGCGCTCACGGTTGCTGTGGATCAGCTCTTCTGGGGGGGCAGGTGTTTGATCCGCGTGAGCCTCAGTCACACTGGGTGCATGAATCGTTCGGCTGACTGGCTCCATCAGGCGCAGGCTGATCTAGCCCAGGCCCAGCTCAGTGCCGATGCGGGGCATCACGAATGGGCCTGTTTTGCTTCGCATCAAGCTGTTGAGAAAGCGCTGAAGGGTGCGCATCTTCAGCAAGGCCAACAAAGCTGGGGCCACGGCTTGGGGCGCTCTTTTCGTGACCTTCCGCCTGCGTTCAATCAGCAGCTGGCCCAAGCGGTGTCTGATCTGGAGGATCGCCTGCGTGTTCTCGATGCCCTCTATATCCCAACCCAATACCCCGATAGCTTTCCCGAAGGAGCACCAACAGATCATTTCGGTCGCCTGCAGAGCACCGACGCCATCAGCCATGGCGGTTCGATCGTTGACGCAATCCGTGTGGCGCTGGCCCACGGCTGACCAGGTTCTTGAGGCGGTCCGCGCATGGGCTGTGATTCAGCAGCAGCGGGTGCCGAGTTTGGTGCGGGTGGGCATTTTCGGCAGCTATGGCCGCTGTACGGCTGGTTTTGGCAGTGACCTCGACCTGTTGCTGGTGGATCAACAGGCCTGGGGTGGTCAAGTGGAACGCCTCCAGCTCTGGCCTTTGGCCGAGCTGCCCTTGAGTTGTGATGCTCTTGTGCTGACGCCGGCTGAGCTGGAGCAACGTTTAACCGATGGGTCGCGGATGGCGGCTGAGCTGAATCGCGACCTGCGCTGGGTGCTCTAACGAGGCTGCTTCCGGTGCCTGGGGTCAATGCGCCATCGGATGCCCCCGGGCGTTACGGCACTGCTGGCAATGTCAAACGCACCAGGCCTTCAAAGCGTTCAAAATCACGATCAAAACTCACCAAACGCCAGCCATTGGCCATGGCGATGGCGGCTGAGCTGAATCGCGACCTGCGCTGGGTGCTCTAACGAGGCTGCTTCCGGTGCCTGGGGTCAATGCGCCATCGGATGCCCCCGGGCGTTACGGCACTGCTGGCAATGTCAAACGCACCAGGCCTTCAAAGCGTTCAAAATCACGATCAAAACTCACCAAACGCCAGCCATTGGCCATGGCGATGGCGGCTAAATAAGCGTCGGTACAAAGGCGGGCCGGCACTTCACCGCTGCGAAGCAGTTGGTGAAACAAGTCCCAGACTTGAGGCTCCGCTGGCGCCATACTTACGCCCGGCTGCTGGCAGCAGGCCTCCAGCAGCGCAGAAGCCTCTTTCGCGGTTTTGACCGCCGCGCCCATCACCTTCGGCTGACACACCAGACGAACCAGGCCAAGGGCGGTGACCGTGCAGAACAACACCTGTTCGGCGGCTTGTTGCTCCCAGTAGTGCACAGCTGGTCGGTGATGGCTGTGACCTGGGCATGTCAGCGCTAGCCAAACGTTGAGGTCAGGAAGGTCAGCCGTGGTGCTCATTCGTCGAGATGGTCGAACAACGCGGCGTTGCTCAGCTGTTGGCCAGAAATGGCCAAGGGACCCTCCACGCGGGGTAACGTTCGCGCTGAACGCTTGATGCCTGGGTGGGTTGTTGTGGCATTCAGGCCCTGCTCCACGTAGCTGTGCAGCAGCTGTTTCAAGGTGAGGCGCTCGCTGGCTGCCCTTGCCTTCAGGCGGGCAAAAAGAGGATCTGGCAGCTCAAGAGTGGTGCGCATCTCGATCACGCTTTTATGTGCGCATCTTAGTGCGCATCAAGTCTCCGAGTTGTTTCGGCCTCGTCTTTGGGGGCTGATCGACCGTCAGGCCAATCGATTCCAGAGCTCTTCCAGGCGGGTTTTGTAGCGAGCTCCTACCGTTGCTAGTGCAAAGCGCTTCCGATAGGTCGCGAGGACGGATGGATCACGGCTTATGTCTGCGGCTGCAGCATCTGGATCGTTGATGAGTTTTTGGCGCCGTTCCGCAACCTCTTGCATCAGTTGAGCTGCGTGATCCAGATCGGGCTCACCCCAGCAATGGCCATCGGCGCAGGGATAGGCACCGCGTGGAATCGGCACTTCTTTGCAACGCACGGGGTGTGAGAGAGGTCCATCGCAGAAGTCGGTGTTGCCGCCGTACTCCGTGGCAATCACATCGAGGCCGAGTTGCAGCGCTTCTGCCATGCCGCGACCAAAGCCCTCGGAGCGATGCAGAGAGAGAAACGCATCACAACAGCCGAACATGGCGAGCAACGCATCTCTCTCCAAATGAGCTTCAAGCACATGAATGCGTGGGTCTTCCTGGGCTCTGAGCTGTAACCAGTTCCATTCCGGATTGACGTTGCGCGGAGGGAAGGTTTTGATCAGCAACGCCACCCGTTCCGAGAGAGGGTGGGTGTTTGGAGAGAGACCCTTGCTCGAGAGCAACTGGGGCAGGGGAAAAGCTTGTTGAAAGCTCTCCAACGCCGCCATCGGGTTTTTGCGGATGGCGGTGGAGTTGAGATCGAAGCTGTAGACGAACACCACAGCATCGCTTGGTAAACCGAGGTGATCGCGTGTTGGATGGCGTGTTGATGGGGAGCAGAACCGGTCTGGTTCAGGGATCTCCGCAGACATCGGCATCACCTGCAACGGAACGTTGGCCTGAGCTGCAGGTGCTTGGAGGGCTTGGGCTGTGAAGGTGCTGGATGGCCAGAGTTCATTAACAACCTCCAGAAGGGGCTCCCAAACTTTTGGCCACTGGCGCGTTTCCCAGGGCCAGGCAGCGATGGTGTAACGCTCACGCAGGGGATCAAAGCCTTCTTGGAGCAGCCAGCGCGCTTGGATTGGGGCCGCCATACACACCAGGTTGAAGGCGTAGGGACCACCGTTTGGGTCGCTGCAGAGCAGTGGTTCAAGGCTGCGATCGGTGCATGCGGCGCCATTGCCAGCTGGGTGGTGTATCACGCAACAAGGCACATCAGCTGCTTGCAGGGCTCGCGCTGCCATGCGGATGTCTTCCCCGATGCCAAACACCTCGAAGCCGTGGCCAATCAGGTTCACCCCGAAAGGCCGATGCGATCTCCTGGGCTGGAATCCTGTTGTAACTGGTTTTGCGGATGCAGATGTTTCGTCTTTGTTTAGTAAGCCGTAACGCTGTTGGTTGTTGGCGATGAGCTGCTTCCAGCGCGTTTCGCGTTCAAGGGGTGCGCCTGGTGCACTCGGGTGAAACTGTGGATGAAGGGCCTGGAGTAATTGCAGCGCGAACCGTTGTTCAGGTTCTGGCTTGCTCTGCGTTGGTGAGTTGGGGGCATTGAGCGTGCCTTGGTGCTCGTCGTTGAGTTTCCAGACATGGCGAAAACTTTCAAGCGCTTTGGGATCAAGCCATAGCTCTGCCTGATCTGCCATCTCACGCAGAAGTTCGGCCTGGCTTTGGCCCGGCTTGGTTTCCGCAAGGCCGAGCTGCAGCTCCAATCCAAGGTTGTGGAGTCGCGTCGCCGGTGCTGATCCGAAGTGCCTGGCGATCAACTCTGTGGCTTCCAGGGCAACCCGGCTGCGCTGCGTATTGGTGATGGTGTCTTCATGCAGACGGATGCGGCCTTGAATGTGGGGGATATAACCGATCCGGTGCGGGAAAGCTTCGAATGCCCGCAGCCAGTAGTCAGCATCAAAGGATGTTTTCCAGCGCTCATCAAACGGCCCAAGCAAAACACCCATGCTGCGTCGAAACAGCACAGCCGGCTGGCAGATAAAACAGTGGGAACGAAAGCCTTCCATCCCTGCTGAGGGCGGCAGGGTGGGGTAGCGCTGCTGCAGGCCTCTGGCGTTGTTAAATTTGTCACCTTCCCCATAAAGCATCAGCCATTCGGGATGCGCATCCAAAGCGGCTACTCCTCGGGAGAGTGCACCTTTTGGATAAAGGTCATCGGCATTGAGCCAGCCGATCAGGGTTCCGCGCGCGGCCCTGAAGGCCTGGTTGAGGGCATTAGCAGGTCCGCTATCGCTGCGGCTGACGATCCGTATCCGAGAGTCATGTTTGCGCCAGTTCTCGAGATCTTCCAAGCTGCCATCAGTGGATTCGCCGTCTGCTACCAGTAATTCAAGGCACTCCTGATGCTGCAGAACTGATTCAACAGCTTTTTTCAGGAAAGGCCTTGCGTTGCGGCAGGGCATCAAGATGGAGACGCTTGGTAAGGACAAGTGACAGCTTGATTATTAGAGGAGCGATCGCAGCTTAAGTTCAAGTTTTTGTGATGGCTCCACTCGAAGCTTGTGTTTCATTAACTAGGCAAGGTGGATCAAGCTTTGTTCTTCAGCAGAGGTATTATATTGCTCAATAGTCGATTTTGAACCATGTTCAATTAATTAGAGAATGTCTGCTTAATTCCACGATTTTTTTCGTGGGCAACTTTTGAGGTGATGCTTGGTATTCTTATTTGCTGTTAATCTGCGAAGTGAGCCAGAAGGCGGTGATATGCGCCAAATACTTTTTTAGCATTTTGAAATTGGAGCGATTGAGTGTGTGTTTAAACCTTTTAAAATGAATGGATAAGTTGTCTTGAGCAAGTGTATTTCTCGGGCCTCTAGGCGTTAGAAGTTTGATTTTAGGGTGATCGTTCGATCGGCTGAAAATCAGTAGTTTTGCTTGTTCCTCTTGTTTCACGAAGCAATAAAAAAACAAGGGATCTAAAAGGGCTGCCTGACCTATTAAAGAAAGTTGTATATAAGCTATTTAAAATAATATTTTTAGGTTTGTTGGGCGGCCGCAAATTTTGATATTATTTTTTTGAATTCAAGGCTTTGCTCCTGATGCTGGCGTAAAAGATCATCTTGTTCGCGCGATTTTAGGAAATAATGCTCTAGCTCCTCTTGAACTTGATTTAATTGAAGTATGGTAAGACAAGACTTTTCCCGTGTTTCTCCTATTTCTTTCTTTAGCGTATCTCGCTCTCCCTTTATACTAGCCAGCTTTTCCTCCAGACACTTCACTCGCTCAGCTCCTGCAGTTCGTTGCTGAATCAACTCATCAATTTCCTTTTGCTTGGCTTGATCAGCAAGAAATGCTTTCTCTAGTTCCTCCTGAAGTTCATGTAGCTTATTGAAAGCTAGGTCAGCCTCTTGACTTGCTTTCCCTTTTTCCATTGCTAAAGACTTAAGATTTTCCTTCAAATCAGTCAGCTCTCCCTCCAGAGCCATCATGCGCTCTGTTCCAACTGCCTTCTCCTTAATCTGTGATTCAAGCTCAGCAGCTTTTGCTGAGAACTGCTGCTTCAGCTCTTCCAGGGTGTTTTGCGCATCTATTTTTTCCTTTGTTTGTGCATCACGCTCGCTCTTGACATCAGCCAACTCTCCCTCGAGAGCCATCACGCGCTCTGTTCCAGCTGCCTTCTCCTTAATCTGTACTTCTAGTTCAGCGGCTTTTGCTGAGAACTGCTTCTTCAGCTCTTCCAGGGTGCCTTGCGCATCTATTTTCTCCTTTGTTTGTGCATCACGCTCGCTCTTCACATCAGCCAACTCTCTCTCGAGAGCCATCACGCGCTCTGTTCCAGCTGCCTTCTCCTTAATCTGTACTTCTAGTTCAGCGGCTTTTGCTGAGAACTGCTTCTTCAGCTCTTCCAGGGTGCGTTGCGCATTTATTTTCTCCTTTGTTTGTGCATCACGCTTGCCCTTCACATCAGCCAACTCTATTTCGAGAGCAATGAGACGCTCCGCTTCAGCAATGTTTTCTTCTCGCATTTTATTTAGATGAGACTCCCTTTCGTACACCTGCCGCCTTAGGTCATCAATAGATTGCTGTGCTAGCGCAATATTGTTTTCTTGTTCATCGCAATGTGCTAGAGCATCTTTCAAATTTTCCTGTAAGGAAACTAATTCGTTACGCAAGCCGTGAATTATCGAATGATTGTTGAAAATATCATTGCAATTAATGGAAGGCCTGTCAAATATATTGGGTGGGATCATCTTGGCTGAGAACTGCTCGTGCAAATCAGAAAGACAGAAGTAATCATTAAGGCCGTCAAAAAACAAATAGCTGTAACCGTTGCTGACCAAATATTCGTGGCATAAACACCTATGTGGAGCTGAAAGCTTTGTGTCAGGTAAAGTCGCTTCAAGCAATATGACTTGTGGACTAGAAGACTTTGTCAGTGTTTTAAGCTTTAACCCCTTAAGCGCCTTATACTCAAACCCCTCCACATCAAGCTTTAGGAAGTTTACGGGCGTGTTCGAAACATATTTCTCAAAAACTTCTCTCAAAGAAGTGCATTGAATTGGTCTTAAAGTGCTTCTGCTAAGATTTGAAGGAATTTCAAAGTCACTATTTTCATGCATGTCTGTCATAAAATGTTGACCACTTGATATGGGTCGGTCACCCAGGACTGCCAAATGTCCAGGTCCAGCTTTATCTGAAACTGCAACGTTTAAGTTGAAATCATTTGGCCGCTCTATTTGCAATAGCTCAAACGCCTCGCGAAGCGGCTCAATATTTACCCCTCTCCATCCATTATCGTAAAAAATTTTAGATATATTATCTTTAGAAGGATGCCAAGCGCCAACATCCACATAAAAACCTTTATCGACATCAGAAAAAAGTCGATAAAGGTATAAGTCTTCAAAATTTTGCGAGAATAAGCGGTTAGGCTTCCACACTGCTGCAAAAAATATTTCAATTGCCATACTATATGCAGATAAATGCCAGATGTCAAGAATGCTCTAAATTTGACAAATTTGTGCTGTGAAAAAATACTCAACTCAGGTTAATAAGCCAAAAAGAGTTTTAGCAATGGCCGAAAAGGCAGGATGTATTTAATAAAACACAGAGTGCAACAAGCCTCGACCGCAGTTAATATAAAACTCGAAAAATCATTTAGCCAAAATATCTTGGCGTGTTAAATATTCCATTGAAATTAAGAAATAATTTTATTAAGCGATTGAATCTCAATTTTAAAAGGGAGTGACATAAACTCTTTGAAAGTTAAGCCTGTGCTGCTGTCAGTATCAAGTATCAAATGTTCAAAATTTTGAGCCCCTACAATATCTTCAAAAAATCCTTTAAACCATGCACAATTACCAATAAAAGCTGGGTGAACCAAGTGATGTATTTTGCTGATGCGCTTACCAGTAAAGAATGAATTCATTAAATTTGCACCGCTTACTGACATCATCTCACTGCATTCTGAGAAGAACGTAACCCTATTGTAAAAACCCATATCTTCTGTAGCCACTATTGAAAAACCATTGCTTAGCAGTGAAGATCTAACTTCTGATTGATTAATGCAAGTTCTTCCTGGAGCATTATTTAGTGGACTAGATATTCTATCAACATATACTCGGGCATCTTTTGCAATCTTTGCTTCAAATGAGAGAGATGAATTCACCAGCTCACTCCTAAAACCTCTTAATAATTCTGCGCCTAGCGGAGATGTATTTACAAAATTTATATTTATGTTGGACGAAACATAGCATTCAGATAGCTTATAAACATACTGCTTGCCAGTAGGCGCGAGCAAGCAAGGAGCTTCCCTCATGGCAAATGTTGCAATCTCGGAATTTATAAGATTGTTATTAAGAAATAAAAGCCCTGGGGTTACTCCCGCCTCTTTAATCATCAACAATATTCTCGGCAGAGTTTCAATAATAAAATGCTGAGGATTTTTGTCCCATGGGTAATATGCCCAGAAACATGGACCGAAGAATTCTTTGATAAAAATTGAAGCATTGCCACTAGCAAATAGCTTCTTCAATGAAGACTGAGCGGATTTTAGTTGATCTTCGTGATATTTATTGTCTTTCCTGTGAGGTAAATTGCTAAGAATAGTTGATTCATGTATAGGTACAAGATTGCTGTCAAAGAGGACGCCATCGTAAACAAGAACGTTTTTGTACAGCGAAATGTTCATAGGTAATCACTGACAGTATTTGAATAACCGCAAGCAGTATTGTAGTCAAGAAATCTTGGAATAATGGCTTCTAGTGCTGCCGCAGAGCACTCGCTGTGATACAGGCTTGGAGGAATGTTTGAACTATTGACAATTCTTAGAATTGGAAACAACTCTAATGGTTTGTTGTAAATTTCAGACAATGCAGATCTAAAATCTTCGCAAAGATTTTCACACCTCAAAAACTTCGTACTTCCTTTGTAATGAGGACCCACATGCAATTGTTTATCAATGCTTAAATCAGAAAAATGATCAATTATCCAATCTTCGAAATTCATCTCCATGGCTTTAAGAGTGAATTCTTTTGTGCGGCTCTGATGAATCCAGGAATCGGGCTTGTCAAGCTCCTTTGCCCATTTGGTTCTCATCCGATACCACTCCGAAAAGTAATAATTAACCGGGTTTCTAGTGCTTGAAATGCAAACATCAAACTTTCTGTTTAAGAGAGTCTCAACGTCCGCTAATGCGATGTGTCTTTGTAATCGATCATCGGGGACGAAGGTAAAATTAGGAATAAAAATATGCGCATGCACTTTTAAGTAGACTTCTAAGGCTGTAGAGCCTGTGCCAGGAGTAAAAAGAAGTAATCGATCGTTTAGAATCGCAGCCATCGATATTGGCATGTAAAGCGCTTTTTAATCATAGCACAATTTACTTCATTGTAATTTACTACTTTTTAGGCCATAAACCTGGAAAGTGGTATGTCATCTTCCCACCCTTTTTCTGTACGCTCAGTTTCTCTGAGTGACGTTGAGAAGTTAAAGCACTTTCCAGTTCTGACTTCCCCCCAGAGGGGAGTATGAATCTGGAGGGCTAAATTCCCTTTGTAGGTCTTGTACTCGATTAGCCTGTGACCAAACAACATCTTGGCAAAATAAACTGAGCCGAATCACTTTATATAAATAGTTTAAACGCAATATTTGCTTGAGTTAATTATAAACACTAGCCCACAAAATCCTTGACGGATGTATTTTTATCGTCTATATATTCGACTCCGCCAGAGCCCCATGGTTTCCCGAATACGATTTCATCATATGGTACATTATATTTATCAAGCCACCGTAATAAGATGGGACTTGTATATTTGTTGATTAACCCTATGTTGCCGTTGAACGACCTCATATTCCTAGCTGTAAACAAGATAATGTAGTTTCCTTTTTTATCATGGTCTCTTAGTTTCTCGATTACTTCTCGATCTGGCTCGCATAAGTTGTAATCACCTTTAATTGGTGGACCACACAATGTTCCATCAACATCGACAACTAACGTTTTTCTTTGATGAGCTCTCCATGAATTTTGCGATAAGAGCTCAAAGTGGGAAATACCACATGATTCACAGAGTTCTTTCGGCGTACCATAAATTTTATGATTTAAGGCTGGCATAATAAGAACTTTTTTGTGTTTATTGTGGAGCATATAGTTAATGAAAGGGGCAATATATAACTCACCTGGTCTTTGCTTGTCCTCTACATATGAAACATAATCTTTGACATCACAAAGGAAGTTAGAAGATGCTGAAAAGTAATACGTGCCTATTGAGCAATTGGAAGAAATACGTTTTTTTTCAGAAAGCTCAATAGCTATTGGACTGTCTTTTTTGGAAGTTTTAACGAATGACCAGTGATCCCCCGGGGCATTAAATACTGGCACTATTGAGTAGCAATCTGGATTGCTTGAGAGCAAATCTTTGAGATAGTCAAATATGAAGTCGAAGCTTGTATCGCAATTATGGACAATGAATTCATCATTGATATTAAAATGTCTTATTGCCTCTGCCGCAGATAAAAGTTGTCCATTAGGAATATAATCCAGTTCTAACCAATGCATTGATACATTTGGATATATATTAGAAAGTTTTTTGGAGAGAATTGAGCGAATGTTGTGGCATTTTTGCGTGACGAAGAAAACATTATCTCCTGATTTCAGAGGAAAAGAGCGCAAGCTCTTAAGTAATAGTTCTTCTCCCTGAACTAATATTAGTGGCTTGGGAGGCTTAATACCAGATTTTAAAAATCTTGTACCATTTCCGGCAGCGGTAAGGACGTAATTCATCGTAAGGAGAAATGCAATGTGGATTGATTAGGGTGATTAATAATGGAACTTCCTATAACAGCTAAAGAAAGCATCCGTCTTGGAGATTCAGCATGAAGAGGAAGCATCGACAAGAAAAGACTTGCTGTTAAAATATTCACACTATGAGAATTTATTGCCTTAGAAAACACATCCTTAAAAACAGTGTTTATCATATCATATTTCCCGGGAACGAACACTTTTAAGTGAAAAGATTGCGTGCTATTGCAGCTTAAATCAAAAAGATTATTAACAATAGAGTCATACATATATGTCGCGGAATGCTTTAGTTTTGCTAAATCATATAAGCGTGGTAAGACTCCAAGCGGTAAGGTTGTTTCTGAAGAAATTCGCGGATCAATTACCTTTACTATTCCAGAGAGGGGATCAGCCAGGATGTTATTAAAACAAAGATCTCCGTGGCTAAATGCATACTCCAATCCCTCATCTTCGAGCTGGCGTAAATGAGTATCAACATCTTCAAATGTTTTTTTTAATGGAGGGTAGTGAATCCCGCATACAGAAAAGGCCGATTCATAGATGCTGCTTATAATTTTCATTTCTTCTCCACTTATCAACTTTTCAAGATGCGCCCGGCGTATTCTGAGCTTTTCGGATGAGAAGTAATTGTCTTGTAAAGTTGGTTGCGCAATTGGTATGCTAGAAATGCAGTCGTTAACATCTTTTAGCTGTTTGGCTATATTTACCCAAGATATAATACCAAGGTCTTCGTGTAGAAATAACTCGGAAAGAGTAGGATGAGGAATAAATTCGAAGGAGCAAGACATCATGTCTGTTCCTTCGTCGGCTGATACTAAGCAGGGAAAGTAAAGAGCAGCTTCTTTAGTTAAAGTGTTATAATAAGATTCAAGCCTTGACACAGAAGAAGTACTATTCATTTTTTTTCTTATGACCTTAGATTTGCTTTCATAAGTCAGTGAATGGAAGCTTCTGCTTGATATAATATTCATTTTTGATTCTAACTTTAAATCCGTATGACTAAGGTCAAGCCACTTGTCGAAGAAAAAACTATAACTTTTATGCGCAAAGAGTTTGTACGCTAAATGGCCTAAATCATCTAGTTCTCCAGGAAGTGTTAAGTAAACTAGCTCAAGAAGATCTTTTAGGTAACAATGAAGTCTACCTGAAAATGCGTAGGATTTTTTGCCGTAGCTAAAGGATTGTGCTTTGAACAAGAAATGAGGCGTTTTGTTGCTGTTGAAATCTACAGAGGTCCAATCTTCTTTTAAGTACTCTTTGTCTGAGAGTACAATATTGCAAACAGAAGTTTGCTTGGCGGGTATGCTTTGGATCGGATTTATAATGATTTCATCAAACCCGTTCAGCTCTCGAAGAGATGCGGCGAGAGTCTCGGTTACGCTTGATAATGATTCTACCTCTAAGATATTTAATTTTTTAAAGGCTTCTAGTTTGGGAATTGCTGGCATGTCAGTTGCCAGGTAGGTTGGAATATTTTTTTTAGTGTAAAAATTTGAAATTAGTTCAGCTGCAAGTGAAACGCCTGAGTTTAAAAATGAAAAATGCTTTCTTTTTTGTGTGCCCGAATAATTGTATAAGGTCGTTGAAGAACCTAGGATCAATGCGCAGGTTTTGCTATGCATGTTTTCACCTTAATCACTCATTTTGGTAGAATAGCAGTAATAATGCTTGCAACTGAATTTCTCAAGGTGTTGTATTTTACCAAATTTTTCATTGATGATTTTACTGAGCGGTTGTCCAGCATATAGGTAGCCGATCCTCCATGCTTGTTGAGAGGTCTTGATCGACTATTGGCGTGACATCAACCCGTTGCATCCCTCAGCCTTCAGTAACGGCAGGTTGTAGACCCTTAAACTGCATATGTTTGTATGTGCACTAAGGAGGCCGGAGGTCCTATTGCTTGGGTTAGACGGTGTTACACCCTTGGCTTTCCGGACGACTTTATTCTTCTCGTCAGTACATTTTGGGCGTTGGGCCATGAGCAATGTGTAGTTACAGCTAGGCCGTAAAGACTAACTTCATGATTTGGTTGAGTCTGCACATGGGCTATGTCATTTCCAGGATCCCAGAGGACTACTCATTAACCTTGGGGTTTATTTCAATCGGATGATGGCCCGGCTGTTGTTGCGAGAGGTGGTTCCAGTATCCGTGAAAAACCTTGAGAGCATAAAGTGAGCTACCGATAAGTTAGCGACGGTTTTGAAAAGCATAGTGTTTAAATCCGCCATTTTAAATTCTACTGCCGGAAACTGGGGATTTACTCCGAGTGAGTGGAACGTTGTTGTTAAGCAGCTAAAAATTCACACGAGCAGTAATTGCTCAACTTGCGTATCTTGTTGACTTAGGATCTATTTTTCTTTGGCCTCAAAAACATCTTTGATTTGCGTGTCTGTGTTATGTAAGAAGTTTATTGCCGATGCCTTTCTTCATTATAAACGTCAGTTTTTTCCCTCGCCTAATTGATCAATGTTAGATATGTTGGGTTTCGGTATTTATATGGGCACAGTTGTCATCGATCAAAAGTAAGTCCTGATTTGCTCCATCTGTGAAGATGATTTTGAACTGACTCCAGAACTGGTGGTCCACCACCTCTAATATTGCTATCGACTGATCCTTGTGATCCGGAGGTGCGAACCACTTTCAGGTCATCGCTCATAATTTGCACATTTCTGGAATTTAGGATTGAAAACAGCTTCCGATTGTCCCTTGCGGAAATAGACTATCTTCGTTAAGTAAACTATCGCTCAATGCTGAAATTCTTAAAAGCCGTTGAAGAATTGGATATATGGGTATTTTTATTTTTTCGACCAGTTCCTTATTCGTGAATCTGAGTCGGATTGTGAAGGTCTATATACTTAGTGTCAAATCAAGAAGCATATCCTGTGCTTCATATCCTCTTAAAATTGTCCCGCATGGTTATTTTCCAGCTCAGCCTATGAAGTAGGTTCAACTAGACCCCGTGATTTGGGTATTATTACTAGAGACCTTCCTTTTAATTGGCAGGAAATAGTATTATAAGAGCTGATGTTGATACTTATGCCGCTATATGTAGAAAAATTGTCTGGGACGCCGTTGGGATCAAATCGGTACATCGTGATGCACCTTCTTCAGAATTAGCCTAGAAATTCGTATTGGAAAGGATTGGTCTTATTCAGTATGCCTTGTTTACCGCGCAATAGCGTACCTAAAACGGTCAACTGCGTGATTTTCTTTTTTTACTCAAAGTGCAAATAGGTATTTAATGCAAGCTCTGGGTGTAATCTCACTAATTAGATTCACGGCATTTCGCAGATCAAAACTATGTATATCCTGTGTCTACTTGACTAGTATGGTTATGTTATAAATGACCTTAAGAGTCTTAATTTGTTAAATTAGTCGCTTGTGCCTCAAATATTGTAGGAGCATGTTTCTTAATATCTCTTACTAAGTAAAAGTCGTGAGGTATTTATTCAGGGGATTTGGCGATGACAAATAATAGGTAAATAGGTATTATTTATTTGCTAGAGTGTGACACAATTTGACGAAATCTAATCCTATAGTATTCCATGAAAAGTTTTGAACAGATTTAAGCCCATTCTTGATTAGCATTTGTCGCTCGTCAGGTTTGTCATATAAACTAGAAATTTCACCTGCCAAGGTGAAACTATCAACGAGTTTTCCATTAATATTATGTTCTATTAAATCGCAGAACGAATCACAATGCTTATTGGCCAAAACCGGACATTTTCCTAGCCAGGCTTCCAATATGACAATTCCAAAACTTTCACTACCGCTCATATTGCATAATCCAATTGCATTTGCCAATGCTCCTTTTACTACTCCTCTATTTACTCTACCTAAATAGTAAACAAATGGTTTATTTATTTCTTTTTTGTCATCATCAGGACCAATCATGACTAGATTGATATTCTTACCTTGATCTCTTAGAATATTTACCGCATCTATGACTTGAGTGTAGTTTTTAGCCCCACTTTTTCTCCCTAATACGAGAATATATGGACAAGTGCTACTGTAAATATTATAAAATGAAGTGCTATCATCTTCTGAGAAAGTTTCTTCTGTATCAATTCCAGGACATCCATATAATGTATTTGTGTTGTAATTAATAAGATGATTTACAGCTGATTGGGGAGAAGCTATTACACACGATGCATCTTTGATTTGACCATAAAGATCAGCAAAGTGATAATAATCATCATCTAGATGAGCGTGAGGTATGATAAGACTTGGTATCTTGTATTTTTTGGCATTTTCGATGGCATCTTTTGCTGGTTTGAACACATAGTTATGAGTAATTACTAAATCATAATTGGGTACATTATTCTTAAGAAATGAATTCATTGTGGATGAATAAGGACCTCTAACGTCTGTCAAGCTTGTGTTAAGCATTGAGTGGGTGCATTGACTTGTCAGTGCAAATAATTTTATTTTTTCTTTTGCACTCAGTTCCGAAATAATATTCGGAACTAGCAAATTTTGCGAATTTAAGATACATGAGTCGACTTTTATTTCATATGCATAAAAGGCTAACGGTCTAGCTTCAATATTATTTTTGGAAACTACTGGTTCATACCGAATTGAGCTTTCAATAGTAAGAAGACCTTGATTAACGACAACAGAGATATTAAAATCTCCTTCTATATTTACTTCTTGTATGGTTTTTTTGGCTTGAGTAAAGGTTAAGCATGAATTATTTTTAGCATGGCCAGAAATTTGCAGAACCGACGTTTCTTTTAAATAAAGTGTTGATGTTTGCAACACCCAACAAAGGTTTGAGGAGGATTTATCAAAAATAAAGCCACTTAATAATCCATTGTTTTTCATTTTACCCTCAAGGTTTTCGGCAATAGTCTTGTCAAATAAGATCTGAGAAGTCCATATCTTTTGAAGTCTTTGTTTGCTAAGTCGTTGAATTGGCTTATCCAGTTCAAAATACATTGATCGCACATTTTGCATGTTCGTAAAACGCGCACTCTCTTCATTAAAAGTATAATCCTCATGATATCGATTATGTGTCGTGATATCCGATATCTTAGTTGCAACTACGTCAATATTGAATGAATTACTTTTATCGAGATATCTCAAGAGTTTCTCTAAATAAGCTTCCGCACCCCCCAATGCGGGGTTTGTATATCTATATGTTACGAATAGGATGTTTAGCTTTGGTTTATCAAGATTTTTTATTGCTTTGGGAAGATTGCGAGCATGGCAATCCATTGAAACACTTGTGTAGACATCATTGTGGATGCCCTTTTTGGTTAGCTTTTTAATCGAATTTTGACCAGAGACAAATAGTTTCAAATTATCATTAAATGCATCGAGGCTTGACGTTATTAGATATTTTTTGGATACATTATCATATCCTCTTTGTCCGAATGGTGTTACAAGTACAGGTAATCCATGTATTAAATAGTCGGCAGTTTTGATATTAGAACCACCACCTTCAAACACTGGGTTAAGAGCTAATTCGCAGTTGGCAAAGATAGTCGCTTTTATTGCATCATTAACAATTCCCCAAAACTTACAATTCTTTAAATTTGAATCCAATGCATTGCAAATAGATCCAATAAAATGGAAATTTATATTAGGATTTTCTATCACCAATTTGTCGAGAATAAATTTTCCAGCACTTAGATTTGGGCCATGACCTGACCCGATGAAGCAAACATTATATTGATAATCATCAAATACTTTGAGTTTAATCTTATCTGCAAATTCGACGGGAATAGCAGGATCTTTTGCTCCATTAAGTATACAGATATTCGCTGGTTGGTAATTTAAAAGTCGTGAAAAGCACTCTGCATCTTCATCAGTGCAGGTAATTAGAAGAGAACATTTTTTTAGCGCATTTAATTCTAACGATTTTACTGTTCTAAGTAATATATCTTTTACTGGATGAAATTCTAATGATTCGGATTTTAGCGTATATTCTACATTCTGTGACGAGTATATGAATTTATGCCTATACTTAATCGGTAGAGGTGTCATATATGGATGTTCACAGATAATGCAATTAGAAGCACTTGCTAAAACCTCATAGGATCTTCCTAAGTTTATTTCTTCGATGCAAAAGATTGAGCTTACTATGTCGTCAGATGAAACCCAAAATTGATTATTTATCTCGGCAAGTTTTTTTAAATGCTCTTCAGTCTTAGGTAATGATATAATCGTAATATTATCCAGTGTTGTTTTTATTTCGTTGTCATCATTTCCATAACATAAAAATAAAATATTATCAAACACCTTTGAACAGCTTCTTACCAGAGCTTGTGTTCTTACGCAACCTCCGCCAATACTTTTTAGCGAATTATAGTCATTAAGAAAGAGAATAGTTGATTCAAGGGAAGTACTGTCTTTATTAACAAGCTTATTAATTGATTTGTTGAATTTTTCCGCTATATTCTGCCAGGTATAGTTTTTAATTAGTTCTTGATATGCATCCTCTTTTGTTTTAAAAAGAAGAGCTGGGTTTTTGATTGATGATATTATAGTTTCAGCGAAATCTTTTAATGAAGATCTTATGTATGATGTTTCCTTGCATTCAATACCCCTCATTCCAAATGATGTAGAAACAACTGGTATTTTGTGTGCCCAATAATTCAAGACTTTTACATTTGATCCACTGCCTTCTTCCATAGGATTTAGTGCTAAATTACTATTACAAATAACGTCTGTAAGTTTGTTCTCATCCAAAAAGCCATAAGAGATTACATTGTCAAATGATTTTTGAGGCATGCATGTTCCTACAATGTGAAATTGAACTGAGGGGCATTTTGGTGCTATTTGTGTGACAATATAATTTGCTGCATTTACATTGGGGGGATGCCCACTTCCCATAAAAATTGCGGACACTCCTTTTTCCCCGGGATCCTTAGAATACTCACTTCTTAAATTACAACCATTTGGTATATAAATAGTTTCAACATCATTTCTGCCAGACATGTTTTTTAAAATTTCTAAATCGTCTCGGCTACACCCAGCTATCATGCTTGATATAGCTAACACCTTTTTCTCTGCTTCTTCTACAAGTTTATGTATTTTGAGAGATTTTCTTGATGGGTGTAATTGTTTGTAGAGAATTGTTTCAACGTTATATGCATTGTAAATGCGATGCTTTTTGTCAATTCCTGCGAAAATATCGTAACTTACGGTGAAGGGAGAATCATGAATTATGATATCACTCTCATCATAATGCTCGAGATATTTAGAATGGAATGAGCAGAAAAACTTACCTTGTTCATAGATTGCAGGAGCTGAAATATCTCCTCCACTAGAGTAATTAGAGAGCTCTTGGTAAAAACTTGCGAATTTAGGATCTTTTGCGATTCTTATTTCTTTAAATGTTGGTGTATGTAGTATCTCCTCAGTTTGACCATTGTATTCCGATGAAGACAGAAGTACAATGTTATTATTATAACTTAGATTCCTGTAGATATTGAGAACTCTGCTTTCTCCACCATTTGACGCAGGAGCAAATGCTGGGAAAAAGTTTAGTACCAGTATATTAGTCATTTGTGCAATTAGTTAGTGGGCTGGTCAAATAAAATTTTAAATCTGATTTAAATTTATAAAATTCAGTTGTGGATTTTGGGATATGCCTTTGAGGAGTAATCCGAATTAGTGTCGCCTCTAACAAATCGTTGTAAAAAGGGTGATTGGCTTCAATGCATCTCTCTAGAAGAATTCGGAGCGCGGTTTCTTCATTTCCTTTGGAGAGATACGAGTTAATTGAATTTAGAATAGGTTCCATCGAAAAAGGGCGGGTAAACTAAAACGGCGGATTCAGCTAATTAAGAGGCTGAAAGATTAGTCATGGCGTGAGGACCAGTCAATCCTAAAGGTCATAAAATTGTAAAGCATTTTCATTTTTGATTAAATTTAGTGTGAAAATTAAATTCTCTCCTGACTGCTAATGCATTTGTATCCCTGGTCTATCATTGATTTTAGTTTCTGTGCTTCTGTTTGATCGTTGGAAATCATTTCATTGACAAGCTCTTCTAAACTTGTTGTGGGAACCCATCCGAGTTTGTCTTTAGCCAGTGAGGGGTTGCCAAGCAGTGTCTGTACTTCTGCAGGCCTATAGTACTTTGGATCTATTTTAATAACAACTTGATTGGTATCTAAACGACGACCTATTTCTTGAACATCATTACCTTCCCAAGTAATTCCTCCCCACCCGATTGCTTCAGCTGAAAGCTCAAGAAAGCGTCGAACGCTTTCTTGTCGGCCAGTTGCAATCACAAAGTCTCGAGGTTTTTCTTGCTGAAGCATTCGCCACTGCATTTCTACATAATCACGAGCATGTCCCCAGTCACGAAGTGCGTCTAAATTACCCATATATAAGCATTTTTCCAACCCAGCATTAATGCGAGCAATTCCTCGGGTAATTTTTCTAGTGACAAATGTTTCGCCGCGCCTTGGGCTCTCGTGATTGAAGAGAATTCCATTACAAGCATACATATTATACGCTTCTCTATAATTAACTGTTATCCAATAAGCATACAGCTTTGCAACACCATAAGGACTTCTTGGATAAAATGCTGTTTCTTCTGTTTGTGGAATTTCTTGCACTAGGCCATATAATTCGCTTGTGCTTGCTTGATAAATTCTTGTTTTTTTTGCTAAGCCGAGTGAGCGTACAGCTTCTAAAATTCTTAATGTACCAAGTCCGTCAACGTTTGCTGTATATTCTGGCGATTCAAAGCTGACCGCTACATGACTTTGCGCTCCTAAATTGTATATCTCATCCGGTTGACATCTTCTGATGATTTGAGTCAAATTTGCGCTATCAGTTAGGTCGCCATAATGAAGAAACAACTTTGGATTTTCATGCGGATCTTCATACAAGTGATCAATCCTAGTTGTATTGAAATTGCTTGATCGTCTCTTTATTCCATGAACTTCATATCCCTTCTCAAGCAGCAATTCTGCAAGATAGCTCCCGTCTTGCCCAGTGATACCAGTAATTAGAGCAACTTTTGTTGTAAAGTCAGACATTTTCTGCAATTGATCGCAAATAGGAGCTAGAAAGCTTTCGAGGAACCTTTACTCCCTTGTATTTGGGATTCCACTTTAACACGTCTTCGGCTCTTTTTATGCAGTAGTAGGCTTCGTTCGGATCGCTTGTCCGCAATAGCCTCGAATCTGTTTCAACATAATCCTTTATCGACAAGTTAAAGAAAGAAAATATTTCTGCGGCAAAATTTTGCAATGTAATGCTTTTTCCTGTCGCTATGATTATGTCTCTGGGAGCATCCATATTCATTAAAGCAATTATTGCGTCTATGTATTCAGGGGCCCATCCCCAATCTCGTACCACGGCTAAATTCCCCAGCTTTAGAATTGATTTTTTTTTGCATGAAATATCGTGAGCTCCGCGCACTATTTTCATTGTCACAAACTTTTGACTTCTGTATACTGATTCATGGTTTGATAGAAATACATTGCTTACCCACAGGCCATGGGCGTAACGATAAAACAAGGCAATTGCTTCCATGTTGGCCTTGCCAACTGCATAGGGGCTTTCTGGCTTTTTGGGTGTGTCCTCCTTTACTTTGAGTTTTCCGTGCGAACCAAATACTTCAGTTGAATTCGCTAAAATTACTTTCGTGTTGGGAGAGTGGTCTCTTATCGCCTCAAGCATTGCATAAGTTGCAAAACAGGGGCTTACTATATTTTCAAGCGTGTCTTGAAATGAACTCCCTACGCTTGATTGGGCGGAGAAGTGAAAAATGCCGTCAAAAGTTTTTTGGGAAATCAACTCTTGCCAATCCGATGCTTTTTCTGGATCAAGGCTAATTACCTTGACCTTGTCTGAATGTGATCTTGCAATCTTGCTTATCTCGGCCTTTTTTTGGCTACGGGTTGTTCCTGTCACGCGACAACCTAACTCAATCAACGCTTCAGCCATAAGTCGGCCATCCTGTCCGCTTACACCTGTGATTAGAAATTCCTTCATGAGAGCGAGTTAGTGCTGTTAAGTTTCGGGGGGGGGGGGGCTAGTTTAATCATTCTAATCGTCTTTCAAACTGCTTAACACGGACGTGCTAATTCTGTAAGTTTGTGATGCTGTAACTGACGAGGTATTTCCCATTGTGCTTGTCAATAATTTTCATCCGGGTTGGCTCGGTCTCTAATAAGATGTGTTTTCGACTCATCGGAATATTTGATTTGCCACACCTCGAGTGGTCGCTCTATACCCTTGGATGCAAGGCATTCTCTTTCTTGCGTCACGTCCCAGAGTCCGGTTAAGTGATTATCCATTTCGAATTTAGTGCATGCACCCGATTTCATAGAGATCCGCCTCGCTTGTTAAGAGCTTTCTTCTGTTGCCCATGCGCAGAAGGAACAAGGCAGTTAGATCTTAATTGGGCTTTGTTCTTCGGTCTACGCGCCTCCTACGTTTGGTTTAAAAGAGTTTAGATCCTCTAGAAAATTGATTTAGCTTTGATCAATACGGCGACGCGGGTTTATAGGACTTATTTTTTATATTCCTTGGTTCGTTGCCATTCGATGACTGCTGCGTTAGCTGCATCCTAAGTTGTCTTCTGTGTTCACGTCCGCATTTCTCTGGACATCTCGTTGTTTTGAGTTTTCTAATCATCCGATTCAGCTGTCCATGTCTCTCCAGCCTTTATTCAGCGCTTCAGGTGTCTAGACGGTTTTTCCATCTCCGCCACATCAGTGGGCACGTTGGTGCACAGGGCATAGGTTTAGTGCACTGAGCGATGAAATGCGTGGTCGGCGGTTAAGTTCTCCAGTGCCGCCTGGCAACAGCTCATTATCTCTGGTACCAGCTGCTCCATTCATGCCAGCATTATGTTGGTGTGCTACGTGAATATGCCGTTGTTCCAGGTGAAGCGACCGGTGTTTAGCCGCTCATGATCGGGTTCTCCGGGACAGATCACTTTGTTGGCTTCGATGTATTGCTGACAAAACCTTATCGCGAATTTTCAAGCACGGAAGCAGTCTAGTTATTACCGATCTAGCTAATGTCGGGTGGATTGATCAAGATTCCCTGCAGCTTAGTGTCACTCTTTGATTGTCAGTTTCTACCCCTATTTTGATAGAGACTCCTTGATATTTGGATATAAATCCGAGCGATCATGCCCTCTTCATCCGCAGGCACGCTCACGATCTCCAGGTTGGGCAACCAGTTCAGGGCGTCTGCTAGTTCCGCTCGCAGGGCTTGATCGTGTTCGCCGATCCCTCCGGTGAGTGCCAGCACATCAACGCCCCGCAGGCTGGCGGCCATGGAGCCGATCATTTGAATTAATCGATGTCGAAAAACATCCAGCGCCAGCTGCGCCCCCTGATGGCCTGTCGCCGCTTGCTCGCGAATCTCACGCATGTCACCGCTCAGGCCCGACAGCCCTTTCAGGCCGGCCTGGTGTTGCAGCAAGTCCGCCAGTTCGGCTTCGCCCATGCCTTCGCGCAGGAGTTCCAGCAGCAGCCCAGGATCAACGTTGCCGCTTCGGGTGGCCATCACCAGCCCCTCCAGCGGGGTGTAGCCCATGGTGGTATCGATGCAGACGCCTCCTTTGATGGCGGCCAGGGAAGCGCCGGCCCCCAAGTGAGCACTGATCAGACGCAGCTGCTTGGGATCTCGGCCCTGTTTTCTCCATTGAGCGGCCACCGTTTCGGCCACATGTTGGTGGTTGATGCCATGGAACCCGAAGCGCCGGAATCCTCGCTCCCGCAGCTCAAGCGGTAGGGCATAGGTGCTGGCCGCTGCAGGCAGGGTGCTGTGAAAGGCTGTGTCAAAACAGGCCCACTGAGGTAGATCAGGCGCCCAGCGCTGGGCCCAGGCCAGACCCTTCAGGGCCGGGGGATTGTGCAGCCGTGCCAGAGGTACCAGCTCCTGCAGGGCGGTTTCTACTTCGGCTGTGATCAGGGTGGGGGCGGTGAAGCGCTCCCCTCCGTGCACCACCCGATGCCCCACCAGGGTGATCGCTGAGCGGTAGGGCTCCAGCTCTGGCGCCAACCAGCTGTTGAGAACAGCGTAGAGCGTTTCGTCAGCCTGCAGAGAGCGCCCGCCCCGCCAGACCTTGGCCCCTGTGGGATCGACCAGGGCCGCTTTCAGGCTGGAGCTGCCCAGGTTGATGACCAGCGCCAGGTTGTTCATCTGTTTATCAGGGGCTGGCTCAGGGCACGTCGCAGGTGATTTCGACCGGCATCGCCTGCACCTTCCAGATCTCACGGCAGTAGTCGCGGATCGAGCGGTCGGAGGAGAAGAAGCCGCTGCGGGCGGTGTTCAGCACACTCATGCGGTTCCAGTGCATGCGATCACTCCAGGCCCGGCTCACCGCATCCTGTGCCCGCAGGTAGTCGGCGTAGTCGGCCATCACGAAGAAGGGATCGTTGCCGGTGAGGTTGTCGAGCAGCGGGCGGAACAGTTCGCCGTCGCCGTTGCTGAAGTGGCCGGTCTCTACCAGGTGGACCGCCTCCGCCAGCTCGGGAATCGACTGCACGACCTCCCAGGGGCGGTAGCCGCCCTGCTTGAGCGCCGTGATCTCCTCCACCGTCTTTCCGAACAGGAAGAAGTTTTCGCCGCCCACCAGCTCACGGATCTCCACGTTGGCGCCATCGAGGGTGCCGATGGTGAGGGCGCCGTTCATGGCGAACTTCATGTTGCCGGTGCCGGAGGCTTCCTTGCCGGCGGTGGAGATCTGCTCGGACAGATCGGAGGCGGGATACACCTGCTCGCCCAGTTTCACGTTGTAATCCGGCAGGAACACCACCCGCAAACGCCCGTCCATATCCGGATCGGAATTCACCGTTTCGGCAATGCCGTTGATGAAGCGGATGATCAGCTTGGCCATGTAGTAGCCCGGTGCCGCCTTGCCGCCGAAGATCACGGTGCGTGGGGCCATCCCATCGGCCTGGCCGTTCTTGATGCGCAGGTACTGGGTGATCACCTGCAGGGCGTTGAGGTGCTGGCGTTTGTACTCGTGGATGCGCTTCACCTGCACGTCGAACAGGCTGGAGGGATCCACCAGCACCCCTGTGTTGCGGTGGATGTAGCCCGAGAGTTTGCGCTTCACCGAGAGCTTGGTGTTGCCCCAGTGCTCGAGGAACCCGTGGTCGTGTTGACGCTCCTCCAGCCGGCGCAGCTGCTCCATGTCTTGGATCCAGCCCGTGCCCACGTGCTCATCGAGCAGGGTGGACAGTTCCGGGTTGGCCAGGGCGACCCAGCGGCGCGGAGTCACGCCATTGGTGACGTTGGTGAACTTCTCCGGCCAGAGTGCCGCGAATTCGGGCATCAGCTGCTCGCGCACCAGATCGGAGTGCAGCGCGGCCACACCGTTCACGTGGTGGGCACCGATGGTGGCCAGGTGGGCCATGCGCACGGCCTTGCCGCCTTCTTCATCGATGATCGAGAGCTTGCGCAGGATGGCGTCGTTGCCCGGGTAGCGCAGGCGCACCTGCTGGAGGAAGCGGCGGTTGATCTCATAGATCAGCTCCAGGTGCCGGGGCAGCAGGCTGCTGAACAGGTTCAGGTCCCACTTCTCAAGGGCTTCCGGCAGCAGGGTGTGGTTGGTGTACGCCACTGAGCGGGTGGTGATGTCCCAGGCCTTGTCCCACTCCAGGTGGCGATCGTCGACCAGCAGGCGCATCAGCTCCGCCACGGCAATGGCGGGGTGGGTGTCGTTGAGCTGAACGGTCCAGTAGTCGGGGAAATTCTCCACCGACAGACCGCGGCTGTCGAGGCTGCGCAGCATGTCCTGCAGAGAGCAGCTCACGAAGAAGTGCTGCTGCTTGAGCCTCAGGCGGCGGCCCTCATCGGTGCCGTCGTTGGGATACAGCACCTTGGAGAGGGTTTCGCTGCCCACCTTCTCTTCCACGGCACCGTAGTAATCGCCGATGTTGAAGGCATAGAAGTCGAAGCTTTCGGTGGCATCGGCGCGCCAAAGCCGCAGCCGGTCGCAGGTGTTCACCCGATAACCCAGCACGGGCACATCGTGGGGAACACCGATGGCGTGCTCAGACGGGATCCAGCGGGAGCGGTACTGGCCCTTGTCGTCGATGTAGCTCTCGGTGCGGCCGCCGAAGCCCACGAAGCAGGCCTGATCCGGCTGGGGTAGCTCCCAGGGCCAGCCACCCTTCAGCCATTTGTCGGTGACCTCCACCTGCCAGCCATCGCGGATCAGCTGGTCGAAGATGCCGAACTCGTAGCGGATGCCGTAGCCGGTGGCCGGGATCTCCAGGCTGGCCAGCGACTCCATGTAGCAGGCGGCCAGACGGCCCAGGCCGCCATTGCCGAGGCCGGGCTCTTCTTCCACCTCCAGGATCTGCTGCAGGGATTCGATGCCGAAGCGCTTGAGTGCTTCTTCGGCTTCCTTCTGGATGCCCAGGTTCAGCAGGTTGTTGGCCAGCTGGGGTCCGATCAGGAACTCGGCGGACAGATAAGCCACCGTGCGCTGGGGCCTGGCGCTGATCGCCTCTTTGTTGGCAAGAAAGCGGGTCATCAGGCGGTCGCGCACCGCGTAGCTCAGGGCCATGTAGAGGTCATGGCGACTGGCCGACGGGGCGAGCTTGCCCAGCGTGAAGAACAGGTGCTCCGTCATCCCGGCGAACACGGATTCGGCATCAAGACCGGCGCGTTCAGGATCGGCGTGGCATCCCGGGGTGGGCAGGCGCAAGTCGAGGGGTTGGGAGTTGCTCATGGAAGGGTTGGCCAAGGGGCTTGGAAACGTTGAAAGAGAGGTCTGGATCAGCGCTGTGGTTCAGACAGCACAGGAGCTGCGGCCCAGGCTCCAGCGCCAGTTGTTGATCTCAGGTGCATCGGTGCCGTGCTCATGGGCGTAAGCGCGGTGCTTGTGGATCTCGTCTTTCATCTGCTCTTTCACGTGGGCGGCCCTGGATCCGAGCGACTCCACCCGGTCGATTACATCGATCACCAGGTTGAAGCGATCGATCTGGTTGCAGATGGCCAGTTCGAGCGGGGTGTTGATGTTGCCCTGCTCCTTGTAACCACGCACGTGGAAGTTGCTGTGGTTCGGGCGGTTGTAGGTGAGGCGGTGGATCAGCCAGGGATAGCCGTGGAAGTTGAAAATCACCGGTTTGTCTGGAGTGAACAGGCTTTCGAAGTCCCTGTCGCTGAGGCCATGGGGATGGTCTTTGGGGTTACCCAGGGAGAACAGCTTCACCACGTTCACGTAGCGGATCTTGAGATGGGGAGTTTGTGAACGCAGAATTTCGATCGCTGCGAGGCATTCCTTGGTGGGGATGTCTCCAGCGGAGGCCAGCACCACATCGGGTTCATCAGGATCAACACCGCAGTTGTCGTTGCAGGCCCACTCCCAGATGCCGGCGCCTTTGGCGACGTGGCGGCGAGCCTCGTCAAGGGTGAGGTACTGCAGGTGCTTCTGCTTGTCCGACACAATGATGTTGGCCACATTCGTTTCGGTGAGGGCCTTTTCAGACACCGCCAGCAGACTGTTGGCGTCAGCCGGCAGAAACACCCGGGTGATGCTTCCCTTCTTGTTCCCCGCCAGGTCGATGAAACCAGGATCCTGGTGGGTGAAGCCGTTGTGATCCTGCCGCCACACAGTGGACGAGATCAAGCAGTTCCAAGGACCGATCGGCGCTCTCCAGGGGATCTCTTCGCAGTGCTCCAGCCACTTGCAGTGCTGGTTGTACATCGAGGCCACGACGTGGGCGAAGGCCTCGTAGGTGTGGAAGAAAGCGTTCCTGCCGGTGAGCAGATAGCCATCCATCATCCCCACCAGGGTGTGCTCAGAGAGCATCTCCACCACGGCGCCGTCGCGGGCTAATTCGCTGCCGTTGAGGTCTTCGGGCAGGAAATTCGCCATCCAGACCTTCTTGGTCGTCTCATAAATGGCCTGGAGGCGGTTGGATGCCGTTTCGTCTGGGCCAAAGAGGCGATAGGCACCGGGGTTGTGGTTGATCAGATCGCGGATCAGTTCACCAAGGGGGTAAGTGTTCTCCTTTTCGGTGGTACCGGGGCTCTCGACCGGGACTTCGTAGTTGCGCAGCTCCGGGAAGCGCAGATCTTTGCGCAACACCCCACCGTTGGTGTGGGGATTGGAGCCCATGCGGCGATCACCCTTGGGGGATAACGCCCGGATCTCCTCACGCACGGCACCGTTGTCATCAAAGAGCTCCCAGGGGCGGTAGCTCTTCATCCAGTCCTCCAGCAGCTGCAGGTGATCTGGGTTGGTTTTCACATCACCGATCGGCACCTGGTGAGCGCGCCAGAAGTTTTCGATCTTCTTGCCATCAAGTTCCTGCGGACCGGTCCATCCCTTGGGGGAGCGCAGCACGACCATCGGCCAGCGGGGGCGGAAGGCTTCACCACTGCCGCGGGCCTGCTCCTGGATCGCCCGAATTTCGAGCACGGCCTGCTCCATGGCCACGGCCATCTTGCGGTGCATCTCCATTGGATCGGAGCCTTCCACGAAGATCGGCGTCCAGCCCAGCCCGCGGAACAGGCTTTCCAGCTCGTCGTGATCGATGCGGCTGAGGATCGTGGGGTTGGCGATCTTGTAGCCGTTGAGGTGCAGCACTGGCAGCACGGCACCGTCTTTGATCGGGTTGATGAATTTGTTGATGTGCCAGCTGGTGGCCAGAGGCCCGGTCTCCGCTTCGCCATCACCCACGCAGGCGACCGTGATCAGCTCCGGGTTGTCGAATACCGATCCAGCCGCATGGGAGAGCACGTAGCCGAGTTCACCACCCTCGTGAATCGAACCGGGCATCTCCGCAGTGCAGTGGCTGCCGATGTGTCCTGGGAAGGAAAACATCTTGAAGAACTTCTTCAGGCCGTCTTCATCCAGCGACTTATCGGGATAGCGCTCGGTGTAGCTGCCGTCGATGTACACCGGCCCGCGGGCGCCAGGGGCCCCATGGCCAGGACCGGACATGTAGATCATGTCCAGGTCGTAGGTGTTGATCAGCCGGTTGGCGTGGGTCCAGATGAAGGCCTGGCCCGGGCTGGAGCCCCAGTGGCCAAGCAGTCGGTTCTTGATGTGCTCCGGCTGCAGCGGCTCCCGCAGCAGGGGGTTGTCCTGCAGATAAATCATCCCCACCGCGAGGTAGTTCGCGGTACGCCAATAGGCGTCAAGGCACTGCAGTTCTTCGTCACTTGGCGCCTGAACCTCTGAGGCGGCCGAGGGGGACAGGTTGGTCGTGAACGTCATGCGGAACCCGTCAGTGCACTGCGTACGCGGAAGGTAGCCAGCTCAACCGAATGCGCTCGTTAAGAACCGCACATCCGCATCGTGGCCCAGTCCACAGGTTGTCTGCGTGCATTCATGCAGTGAAAAAACCCGTTTACGGATAAGGTCCGCGGAAGAGGCCTATACGACTCCGATGCTCGCTGCAGCGATGCCGCCCCTGCTCACTCCCCTGCTGGCGGAGATCTCCGCCCACGACCTCGAAATGGCCGAAACCCTGATTGGGGTGGCCCGTTTCGCCTTGATCTTTGTTGCAGCACGCGTTCTTGCTGAAGTGCTGGTGCGGCTTCAGCTGCCCACCATTCTCGGGGAACTGTTGGCCGGGGTGCTGATCGGCGCCTCCGGCCTGCACCTGCTGGTGCCGCCGGAAACGCAGGTGGAGCTCAGCAACGGGGTGATCAGCCTGGTGAGCGGCTTGGTCAATGTCCCCCCGGAGGCCGTGCCGGACATTTACAACGAGAGTTTTCCTTCGCTGGAATCGGTGGCGGAGCTTGGGCTTTACGCCCTGTTGTTCCTGACGGGTCTGGAGAGCGAACTCGAGGAACTGATCGCCGTTGGTGCCCAGGCTTTCACCGTGGCTGTGGCCGGTGTGGTGCTTCCCTTCGCGCTGGGCACCTGGGGCCTGATGGCCATCTTTCACGTGGATGCGATACCGGCGATCTTCGCGGGAGCGTCGATGACGGCCACCAGCATCGGCATCACGGCCAGCGTGTTCGGTGAGCTCGGCTTCCTCAAAACTCGGGAAGGCCAGATCGTGATCGGTGCTGCCGTGCTTGATGACATTCTCGGCATCGTGATCCTGGCGGTGGTGGTGGCGCTGGCCTCCGGCGGCAGCCTGGAAATTGGTCCGATTGTGAAACTGGTGGTTGCTGCCGCTGTCTTTGTGGTGGCGGCCATCGGCCTCAGCCGCAGCGCAGCGCCCGCATTCGATTGGATGATCGACAAGCTCAAGGCACCGGGTGAAGTGCTCGTGGGCTCCTTCGTGATCCTGGCCCTGAGCTGCTTCACCGCGACCGCCATCGGTCTCGAAGCTGCCTTGGGTGCCTTCGCTGCCGGCCTGATCCTCAGCAGCTCCAAGCACAACCACGCCATTCAGCAGGCGGTGTTGCCGATCGTGACCCTGTTCGCCACGATCTTCTTTGTGCTGGTCGGCGCGGGCATGGATCTTTCGGTGATCAATCCTTCCGATCCCTCCAGCCGCACGGCGCTGGTGGTGGCAGGCTTCCTGCTCGTGGTGGCAATCATCGGCAAGATCGCCGCAGGTTGGGCGTTCGTCAGCAAGCAGCCCACCCGCCGCCTGGTGGTGGGTCTGGGGATGATGCCCCGAGGGGAAGTGGGCCTGATCTTCCTTGGCCTCGGCACCAGCGCCAAGCTGCTCTCCCCCTCGCTGGAAGCCGCGATCCTGCTGATGGTGATCGGCACCACCTTCCTGGCGCCTGTGCTGCTGCGTCTTGTGATTGGAGGCAACAAGCCTGACGACGGTGACAGCGTCAGCGATGAGGTGGCCGCCGATCCGGTGGGCCTGCTCTAACGCCGGGCCAGGCTCAGAAACAATCCCCAACCGATGCTGATCAGGGCCAGGCTGGACGCCCAGCCTGGTCCGAGGGCCCACCCCAGGATCAGCTGCATCACCAGGCCCACTGCGAGCGCCAGCAGCAGACTGCTGATCACCAGAGCGGCCTGACGCCAGGGTTCAGGCAATGGGCCGCCTTCCAGACTTGCTTCGAAGCGGCTCAGAGGGCCGCTCAGGGGCAGGTACAGGGCTAACGCCCAAAACAGTCCTCCGCTGAGGGTGGCGCCTTGAAGCAAGGGGCTGACGCTGTCGTCGAACATCGCGGTGCTGGCAGCCCGGTCGGACCACCGAAGGAACGGGATGCCTAGCATCGCGGGCCATTGATTCGGGTGTGGTGAGCAACGACCAGGCAGCGTGGTGGCGGTTCCAGGGCCATGCCGTGCACGGTCTGTGCGCCGGCCCGACGCCGGACCAGGACCAACAAGTGCTCGAGCGCCCTGCCGTGTTGCTCGTGCACGGTTTCGGTGCCTCCACCGATCACTGGCGTCACAACATCCCCGCGCTCGCTCAGACCCATGAAGTGCACGCCGTGGATCTCCTCGGCTTCGGCCGCAGCGCCAAGCCCGCGGAACTCAGCTATGGCGGTGCCCTCTGGCGCGATCAGCTGGTGGCCTACGTGCAGGAACGGATTGGCCGTCCCACGGTGATTGCCGGCAATTCCTTGGGTGGATTCGCTGCCTTGGCCGCAGGTGCTGCTCTTGGGACACAAGCGGCTGGGGTGGTGCTGCTCAATGCTGCGGGTCCCTTCAGTGATGAACAATCCGCCAGCCCAGGGGGGTGGGGAGCCATCAGCCGGCGCACCATCGGCAGCGCTCTGCTCAAAAGCCCGGTGCTGCAGCGGTTGCTGTTTGAGAACCTGCGAAGGCCCGCCACCATCCGTCGCACGCTGCGGCAGGTGTACATCGACAAGACGAATGTCGATGACCAGCTCGTGGAGTCGATCCGACGTCCGTCGCTGGACCCGGGAGCCTTCGGCGTGTTCCGCACTGTGTTTGATATCCCGAGCGGTCAACCCCTGGATGAGCTGTTTGCCCATCTGCGGGCGCCGTTGCTGCTGCTTTGGGGGATCCACGATCCCTGGATCAATGCAGCTGGAAGGCGATCCAGCTTTCAGCGCCATGCTCCCGAGAACACCACCGAAGTGGTGCTCGACGCCGGCCACTGCCCCCACGATGAGGTTCCCGATCAGGTGAACCGGGCCTTGCTGGACTGGTTGGACGCGCGTGTTGGCAGGAACACCTCGGATTCGCAGCCAGCCCGGTAATTTCCGGCCAATCTTGGGTGTCCAAGTCCTGTGGCTATGACCTTCCGCCAGCAGTCCGCTCCCTACGCCCACTGGGAATATGTGCATCCAAGCAGCGGTGATCGCCTGAGAGTCGTGCCCGAGCGCGGTGGTCTGGTGAGCGAATGGCTCTGCAATGGGCGCGAAGTGCTCTACTTCGATCAGGAGCGCTACTCCGATCCTGCCAAGAGCATCCGCGGCGGCATTCCCGTGCTGTTTCCCATCTGCGGCAACCTGCCGAACGACAGCCTGCCCCTGGCTAGCGGCACCTACACCCTCAAGCAGCATGGCTTTGCCCGCAATCTCCCTTGGACGGTCGAACTGCTCGAGGATCAGAGCGGTGTGCGGCTCTGCCTCGTTGACACGGCCGAAACTCGGGCGGCTTATCCCTTCGCCTTCCAGGTGCAGATGGAGATTCGCCCTGTTGCGTCCGCTCTGGAGATTGTGACCACGGTTTCCAATACCTCCGAGGCCGGTGGCGAGGCCATGCCCTTCAGCTTCGGCTTGCACCCCTACTTCAACGTGACCGATCTGGCCCAGACCCAGCTCGAGGGTCTCGCCCCCCGCTGCATCAATCACCTTGAGATGGCGGACGCTGAGACGGCCTCACAGTTGGGTCGTCTGCCCGATGGCGTGGACTTCCTCACCCGTCCGTCCGGACCGGTGACTCTGGTTGACAAAGCGGCTGGCACCCGTCTGCAGCTGCAGCACCATGAACCCATGGACCTCACGGTGGTCTGGACCGAGCCCCCTCGCCCGATGGTGTGCCTTGAACCCTGGACGGGGCCGCGGCAATCGTTGGTCAGTGGCGATCGCAAGCTGGAACTGAGCGCCGGCCAGAGCACCACACTCACCTGCCGCTATCTGGTGAGCGATTGTGATTAAGTGCCATTTCCTGCGCTGAGCGAATGAGGGTCAAGAATCTTTTTCTTCATCTTGGCCTTCCTAAGTGCGGTAGCAGTTCGATTCAGTCAGCGTTTTCTCTTTGTCCAGAGCATGTGGACAAAGACGGTGATCCCCTTCGTTACATTGCGATCATGAAGGGAAGGGTTCTGAGTCCCGAGCTCGTCAAGGAGCGGGCCCAAAGAAACGCGTTTGGTTACACATCAAGTGCCGCAGCTGAAATCCTTGTCTGTCGTCCACAACGTTCAAAAAAACAGGCCTCCCGATTCTTCAAGGAGCAGTCAGGCGCGTCTCTGTTTCTCTCGAATGAGGGCTGGGCACAAGCTTTTTCTCTCCCAGGGTTTTGTGAGGAGATCAACGACCTGATTGAGGTCTGCTCTCCGATTAAGACCACGATGATTGTGGTGGTCCGTCCTCCGGTGGAATGGATCAACTCCGCATGGTGGCAATGGGGTGCCTGGCAATCGGAGCCCAACTTTGAGCGCTGGTTTCCAGTGATGTTGAAATCACTTCAATGGCATTACAAACTGAACATCGTGAAGGAGCGATTCCCTAAAGTTGATCTACGAGTGTTGCTCCTCAAGCCCACCCTTCTCACGGACCTCGCAATGCTGTGTGGGTTGGAGGCGACGGCGTTTGCTTCTGTTGGCAGTGTTGCCAATTCCTCGCTTCCTGCGGTTGTTCTAAGGCTTTACCAGGCTTTCCCTGAACTGCGTCCGGGGCCGCATGCTTCTGGAATCGATTTTTCAATCCTTCGTGCACTGAATGACCATTCGACTGCTTTTCGACGGGCTCCATGGGTGATCAACAGGGAACTGATTCAGCAGATCCTCACGCAAACAAAAACCAGCAGTCAGGCTCTGACTGCTTGGATGTCAGAGCAGGATGCTGCAGATTTCAAGCAAGATCCGCGTTGGTGGTCTTCTGATGCCTATCAAGACCGCGAGTATGAACATCCTCAGATTCAAGGCCACAGCTTTGATCTAGCGAAGTACGCCAAGGTGATCACCATTGCTTACAGAGAGCTCCACCTTCAATCACTTGCGACTACCCAGGAAGCGACCCCAGGCAGTCGGCCCCGGGCCAGTTGCAGCCTGGGGTCGAACTGACGCTTCACCGCTTCGATCAGGGGCCTGGAGGGAGCATCCAACCAGGCGTCCAGCGCCTCCTTGTTGTCCGGTTCTGACGGTTGAGTCAGCACCGTGACCTCACCTCCCAGGCCCACCACCTGTCGGCGCAAAGCTGCAATCGCATAGGTGGGAGTTGCCGGGCCCTGTGCCTGCCAGGCATCGCCGCTGCCTGTTCCTGCGGCCAGTTGACAGCTCCAGCCTTGCAATCGCTGGAAGGTTTCGTCGTTCAGCAGGTCGATACCGCGTGCCGGCGGCAGGCTCAGGCGTAGCAACCAGGCTGGGTCTGACGCTTGAGGGATTGGGGCTGGGAGTGGATGGCTCCATGCTTGCCGTTCCGTCTTCAGTCGCAGGTCATCGGCCAGGGCTTCGATTTGACTCAGCTGTGCGTCAACGGCGGCATCACTGATGCTGGCCACCCCCAGCCTGAGGGTGCAGCCCCGGTCGGGTGTCGTTTCCCAGTTGATCCAGTCTGGGGTGAAACCGCCGCGGATCACCGCCTGGCGCAGGGGCTCCAGACTGGACGGCTCTCCGCGCACCAGCAGCAGGCGACGGGCCTTGCGGATGGGCTGCACCCGCAGGGTGACTTCGGTGATCAGGGCCAAGCTGCCCCAGCTGCCGCAGAGCAGCCGCATCAGGTCGTAGCCGGCCACGTTTTTCACGACCCGCCCGCCGGCCTTGGCAGCAACGCCATCACTGCGCATCAGGCCGATGCCGATCAGTTGATCACGCACCCCCAGATGCCGCTGGCGCAGGCTGCCGGAGAGCCCTCGGGCCACCAGCCCTCCCACTGTGCCGGCGCTGGTCCCGAGCTCCGTCGCGGTGCCCCAGGGCCAGTCCACCGGTAGCCACTGATGGTGTTCGGCCAGGGCGTTCTGCAGATCGGCCAGGGGCAGCCCGGCCTCCACGGTGATGGTGAGGTCATCCACGGCGTGGTCGATGATCCGGTTGAATCGGCGGGTGCTCACGGCTGGGCCTGCCTGCTGAAGCGGCGGTCCCCAGTGCAGGCGACTTCCCAGCCCTGCCGGCGTCCAGGGACGGCCACTGCCATGCAGGTCGCGCACGAGCGCGCTCAGCTCAGCTTCGCTGTGCGGCTGCAGCAGCGTCTCGGAGAAGGCCTCAGTGATGGTGGGACTGAACGCGCGAGATGATCGTGCCATGACCATTGTCGTGATCGACGACGATCCCACCGGGTCCCAGACGGTGCACAGCTGTCCGTTGTTGCTGCGCTGGGAAGTGGACAGTCTGCGCCGGGGCCTGCGCCATCGTTCATCGCTTCTGTTTGTGCTGGCCAACACCCGTGCGCTCCCCCCCGAGGAAGCCGCTCAGCGCAACCGGGAGATCGTGGATGCACTCCAACAGGCTTTGGAGGCCGAGGCCATCCCCGAGTCCGAACTCCTGCTGGTGAGTCGGGGCGATTCCACGTTGCGCGGCCACGGTGTGCTCGAACCGGCTGTTCTCGCCGAGGAGCTGGAAGCTCGTTTTGGGCCTGTGGATGCCACCTTGCATGTGCCGGCCTTTCTGCCTGGGGGGCGCACCACCGTGGATGGGGTGCATCTGCTGCACGGCGAACCGGTGCACACCACGGCCTTTGCCAGGGACCGAAGCTTCGGCTTCAGCACCAGTGCTCTCGATGCCTGGCTTGAAGAAAAGAGTGCTGGAACAATTCCGGCGCACTCGGTGCTGCGCCTGGGACGAGACCTGCTCGATCGTGCGGTCGACGAGGTCCCTGAGGGCGGAGAAGCGCTGCTGGACTGGCTGTTGGCTTTGCGGGGCAATGCGCCGGTGGTGGTGGATGCCGAGTGTCCGGCGCAACTCGATGCCCTCGGGGTTGCTGTGCACCGGTTGCAGGGGCGCAAGCGCTTTCTGTTTCGCGCCGCCGCGAGTCTGATCAATGGTCTGGTGAACGCTGGCAAGACTCCATTAGGGCCCCAACCCCTCTCTGCAGCAGGTCTGACCAGCCTGCGTCGTCGGGATTCAATGGGGGTGGCCTTGCCCGGATTAGTGCTGGTGGGCTCCCATGTGCCCTTGGCCGATGTGCAATTGGCGGAGCTGCTAACGGATGACCGTTGTGCCGGCCTGGAACTGCCGGTGGCGCGGATTGCGCGGGTGCTGGAGGGAGGGACGCCCGACCTGCTGCTGGCTGATCTCGAGTGCGAGTGGGGGGAGCATCTGCAGTCATGTCTGGCCAGGAGGCGCACACCGGTGCTGTTCACCAGCCGCGGAGAGCTCACATTCGGCGACGGTGCTTCCTCCCAGAGGCGGCGCCTGCAGTTCGGCTTGGAGCTGGCCCAGCTCACAGCCAGGCTGGTGGCGGCACTGGCACCTCAGCTGGGCTACGTGATCAGCAAAGGCGGCATCACCACCGGCACCCTGCTGGCTGAGGGGCTGGACCTGGAGGCCGTGCAGCTCGAAGGGCAGTTGCTGCCGGGCCTGTCACTGGTGCGTCCTTTGGTGCCTCGAGGGTTGCCTTGGGATGGGCTGCCGATCGTGACCTTCCCTGGGAACCTGGGGGATGCAAGCACCTTGGCGGAGGCTTGGCGGCTGATGGAGTCAGGCTGAGTCAACAGCGGCCTAGGTCTTTCAAGCGATGGTCAGGTCGGCGGCGCGGGCCAGCAGCTCCATCGGATGCAGCACCTTCGGTCCGTCCTGTTGCAGATGGCGACGCAGTTGCAGGGTGCAGCCGATGTTGGCGCTGGCGATCACGCTGGCCCCGGTGCGGCTCAGATCCTCCACCTTGAGTTGTCCCAGTTCGGCCGCTTCCTGCGGCTGCACCAGGTTGTAAATCCCGGCACTGCCGCAGCACACACCAGCTTCCGTGGCCTCACGCAGCTGCAGTTCGGGGATCATGCGTAGCAACGCTCGCGGCTCGCTGCTGATGCCCTGCCCGTGAATCATGTGGCAAGCATCGTGATACGCCACGATGATCGGTAGGGGTTGCAGGGAGGCGCGGAATGGTTCCGACAGGCCTCGTTCTGCCAGAAATTCATGCACGTCGAGCACGGGGCAGGAAAAGCTGCTTTGCTCGTCACTGAGGAGTTCGCCATAGGCCTTCATCGTGTGGCCGCAGCCGGATGCAGCCACCAGCAGGGCGTCGAGGCCCTCAGCTCCTGCGGCTTCCTCGAAGCTGCGCACCAGATTGCTGGCCAGGGAGCGGGTCTGCTCCATCTGTCCCTGGTGATGACTGACCGCACCACAGCAGCCTTGGTCGGCGGGGATCACCACCTCGAAGCCATTGGCCTTAAGAACGGCCAGGGTGGCTGCATTCACCTGGGGGTCAAAGCAGCGTTGCACGCAGCCCAACAGCAGGCCCACCCGGCCGCGCCGTTCGCCTCTGGCGGGTGTTAACAGCGGGAAGCGATCGGCGAAGCCTTCCGGCGCCAGCGGCGGCAGCAGCGCTTCCATGGCTTCGAGTTGAGGCCCGAGTAGGCGGGTGAGACCGCTTCGCCTGACCAGGATCTGCAGCGGACCTCCCGCATAGGCCCGCAGGGGGGTGAGCAAAGCCCGTAGGCGGCTGGGATAGGGCAGTACTGCCAGTAGGAGCTGCCGGAAGGTCTGTTGCCAGGGGCTGCGCAGCTCCGCTGTGTTCAGTTTCGGCCGGGTTGCTTCGATCAGCTGGTCGTAGCGCACGCCGGAGGGGCAGGCACTCACACAGGCGAAGCACCCCAGGCAACTGTCGAAATGGGAGGCCACGGTGGCATCGAGCTCGAGCTCACCCGCTTCAATCGCCTTGAGGCTGTGGATGCGGCCACGGGGGGAATCCATCTCTGTGCCCAGCACCCGGTAGCTGGCGCAGGTGGGCAGGCAGAAGCCACAGTGCACGCAGGGGTCGGTTGCACCCTCCGGAAGGCCGGCAAAGCTCTGCGTTTGAGGCGTAGGACCGGGCGGCGAGCTCATGGGTCCATTGTGATTGCAGCAGAACCGATGCTGTCGGAACTGTCTGGGACTCTGTCGTTCAGTGATGACTGATCGTGATCCATCTGCTTGATGCCTGTGATCCTGAGAATCATTCCGCTGCGTTCGCTCGGATTGTGTCGGTAGATGAGCTCAGTTTCTAGTCCGTTCAGGATTGGATTCAAGACATTGATGTTTTTGTCGACATTGGCAATGAGATCTCCGGGCGCAGGTGTGTAACGCATGCCTTTGTTGGCTCCGTCTTTAACGATGAACGCCTTGCTGACTGGCTCGTATTCGATCAGGGATCTGTAGTGAATGCGATTGAGGTGGCGTTTGGCTGAAAGCGATGAATCCTGGCTGATGATGAGATGTACGTTGGCCCCTGACTCGCGGACTTTTTTGCAAATCCGATCGAGCTTTTCGTAGGTTGCTTGTGTGGAAGCCTGGTCGAATTTCTGTTCGGCGATCGTTTTGGCGAAGGTTTTGTCCATCAGTGTGTGATCGGCTCCGATGATCAAGCTTGCTGATGCTGCCGCCGCCATGATCTTGACGCTTTGTTGATGGTGGCGTCGCTGCTTGGGTTCAATAAGTTGCATCCATGCCCAGCCGATGTTGATTGTTGCGATCAATTGAACCGGTAATGCCAAATAGCTGTTGGCGTCGAACGCATAGGTGAGAGCTAATGCGGAGGCGTAGGCAAAAGCGGTGATGTTGATGGAGTCCAGGATCGTGAATGTGAGGCGCCGCCTGAGGATTGCTCCAGCCCTGGTCAGGGCGACAGCGCTAAAGATATAGCAGCGAATGTCGAGAACTAACCCTCCTGGAGCGTTGTTGTTGTAAGCACTCCCTCCGGCAAAGCTGCTGGGGATCAGCGCTAAAAAGATATAGCTTGTGATAAAGACAAGGCTCAGGCTGCAAAGCCAATGTTCAAGGCGATGATTTGGCTTGTCTTTTGATTGGTTTGTGATCGAGTCCGCTATCCATAGAGACGCAGCCGGTGTGATGAAGAGAATGACGGCAATGTCTTTGATGTAAATGCCAAGCAGTGCCCAAAGAAAAGTGAGGTAAAAGTAAGATGCATGTGATGTTTTTCGATAGAATGCATAGGTGGTGACATAAAGCATGAAAACAAGGCACAACAGCCGCTCGCAGTAGATCACATGAAAGAAGGCGGTTCCTGTTGATGGGTGGATTAAAAAGAGGAGTGTCAGCAAGAGGATGGTCGACTGTTTTGCGAGCTTGCTTGATGTCAAGTCGTTGAGGAACTTGATGCTCAATAAAACGATGCTGATCAGTTCGGCCACGCTCACCAGGATCCAGGTTTTGATGTGGATGGTGAACCAGCTGAGAATGTGAAGGTCCTGGTGGGCGAGTGGGAAAAAGCGATAATCGGTTCGTCGCATTGTTTCGCTAACGAAGGATTGTCGGATTGAAAAGTTATCGAGAAAGTGTCCTTTGATGAGCTCTGGATACCAGCCGAGCATGTCTTTGTGCAGGTAAGTAATGCCGGACATCATCGCGACGCCGTAAGCGATGAAGAGTGCACTTGCAATTGGATTCTTTTTGATGAAACGCAGCAGCGATTCGATGGGCTGTTTGGATTGGTGCTCGGATCTCAGCGTCTCGCGCTTGCGATTGACATAAATACGCTGGGCCAAGCAAATGATGACCAGGGCAAGAGCGATCAGCCAGATGTTGTGTGTGATCTCCTGGTAACCGAGTAGGAGATCTTGGCCTGACTTGGAATCTGGAGGGGGGAGTGCTTGAGGACGCTGCCGAACCCACACCCACAAGCCAATCCCGGCTGCGCTCAGGGCGATCCATGCCGTCGCCAGACGCAACAGCCAATGTTTCTCTCGCCCGTTCAAGATCCCTGGCCTTGCTTAGAACCGCTCGATAATCGCTTCGGCGAAGCCGCTGCAGCTCACCGGATCCACCTTCGGTTCCATCAAGCGAGCGAGGTCATAGGTGACCTGCTTGTCGGCAATCGCTGCACTCAGACCTTGGGTCACCAGGTCAGCAGCCTCTTGCCAGCCCAGGAACTCCAGCATCATCACGCCGCTCAGAATCACAGACCCGGGGTTGATGCGATCAAGTCCTGCGTGTTTCGGGGCCGTGCCGTGGGTGGCTTCAAAGATCGCGGCGGTTTCGCCGATGTTGGCGCCGGGGGCCATGCCCAGACCGCCCACCATCGCGGCCGCAGCATCGGAGATGTAGTCGCCATTGAGGTTGAGGGTGGCCAGGATCGAATACTCCTGAGGCCGGGTCTGGATCTGCTGGAAGATGCTGTCGGCGATGCGGTCGTCGACCAGCACCATCTCTTTCCATTTGCCGCCGCCATGGCTGGAACCGATGGCATCGATCACGGCCTGCACTTCCGTATCAATGTCAGCCTTTTTCTCGGGGGTGAGGCTGTCGTAGCCGGGCTCGATCATGCGGGCGTTGGCCTGCACGCTCAGGGCTGAATCCGTCTCGAGGTTGCCGAGGATCCAGCTCTCGCGCTCCGTGATGCAGACGTCGCGGAATTCAGTCGTGGCCAATTCATAGCCCCAGTCGCGAAAGGCGCCTTCGGTGAACTTCATGATGTTGCCCTTGTGCACCAGAGTCACGTGGCGCTTGTTGCCCTCCAGGCGCAGGGCGTGCTGAATCGCCTTGCGGATGTGGCGTTGGCTGCCATGCTTGCTCACCGGCTTGATGCCAATGCCGGAGCCTTCTGGGATCTGGCGTTTGCCCAACTTTCCGTTGGCGGGGATCACGACCTCATTGAGGTGCCTCCGCAGCTCCTGGCCGACGGCGTCATCGGCTTCCCATTCCACGCCCATATAAATGTCTTCAGTGTTCTCCCGATACACGATCACGTCCAGATCTTGGGGACGTTTGTGGGGGCTGGGTGTGCCTTCATAATACCGGCAAGGGCGAACGCAGGAATAGAGATCAAAGATCTGGCGAAGGGCCACGTTCAGTGAACGAATGCCGCCGCCTACCGGTGTGGTGAGGGGGCCTTTGATGGCCACGCCGTAGCTGCGGATTGCTTCAAGGGTGTCTTCGGGCAGGTACTGATAGGTGCCGTAGAGCTCGCAGGCTTCATCACCGGCGTAGACCTTGAACCATTCAATGGTTTTGGTTCCGCCGTAAGCCTTGGCCACGGCTGCATCCAGCACCTTCTGGGTGGCGGGCCAGATGTCCACGCCGGTGCCATCGCCCCGGATGAAAGGGATGATCGGGTTGTCGGCCACCACGGGTTGGCCGTTCTCGAAGCGGATCGGCGTGCCCTGGCTGGGGGCAGTGAGCTTCTCGAACTGGGCCATGAAGTGAAAACAATTATCGTGAATCTAGCTCTCTGGCGTTGATCGGCTATTCGGCAATTTATTGCCGAGAAAAATTTTGGCGATAAATAAAGCTAAAGATTTTTTATTGCTGGATGTAAAATAGTGGGATTTAAAGATGGCAGTTGAAAAGTGTTAGTGCAAGCTTGTGAGATTGTCGTCTGCAAAAAAAATTAACGAATAAGTTCCAGTAATCTTTCTGGTACGGAAGCGTTAATACTTTCAAAGATTTGATCTATTTTTTCAAACATTTTTTTAGCTTTTGAGTCTTCAATTGATTGAATTTTCTTTATCAAGTTGGTTTCGAAGTTTGAGGCATATTTTGATGCTACTATGCTCTTTGGAAGCCTTTTTTGCATGTTAATCAGTGAGTCTTTTAAATAAGACTCTTCGTAGAGAGTGCAGGAGGGTAGGTCGCCTTCTGCGGTGTGTATCTGTTGCTGTCTGATAAACTCATAGTCTCTAGATAGATGCTCTTTTACTTTCCGATTGAAGTCATCATTTTCTTGTAGTGGATGTGGCTGAAAGTCTTTAGTGATATTTTTTCTAACTCTTCTGGGGTTCTGTAGTATTTCTTTGATATCGGGGTGAATTAATGGTATTTGAGTCGATATATTTTTTGTAAAAATTAGGTATTTTGTTGCCTTGAAAATCTCTTCCCAGGTTGCCTGTTTCTTGTCACCAGTGAGTGGTGCGTATTTTTTTTCATGCCACGTAGCGCTTGGAGAGTGGCCTCGTCTTTCTAGGTGTTCTTCTGGGCTAATCGTTTGTTTCCCTTCTATTGTGGACTGGTAGAAGGAAGACCAAAAAGTTTCTAGAGGATCTCTATTTAATAAAAACGTAGTTGGAAGAACTGATTCTGGTTGCTCCCAAAAACTTAATGTCGAAAAATTATTGTGATGTCCAGACACGAATTGAAAATTATTGATATTTGAATTAGTTTCGTATAGTAATTTGATTAATGGTAAATTTTTTAAATTGTAAGATCCACGCCCTATTGAAAGTATCTTTTCGGGTCCGTGAATTTGTCTGAAAGCTGATAAAAGACTGGTGCCCCCGGTTTTAGGAAAATGTGTTCCGTAAAACATACAATAAATTTTTTATAATACTAACATGCATTGCACTTCTGGTCAATGGTGATCTTCTTGGTGGATTCATTTTGCGGGTTTCATCTGGCTAAATAATCGCGGAACTCCGCTGGATATGCTGGTTATATTTTTGACATAAAGTCCAATGCAATTGGATTCTAATTGTTGAGGAGGCGTAAAAAACAAATCACCTCTATTCTATTGTCGATCATGATGTCGTACTTGTTCCATTCTGGTTATGTCAAGTGAGCAGCTCTGGGTTGTAGCGGCTTGCTTCAACGAAGCCGAGGTGATCAGTGCCTTTATGGACCGGGTTATGGATTTGCCGGCGGTGAACCGTCTGATCCTCGTTGATGACGGCTCCTCCGATGCCACGGTGGCAGCCATCCGCACATGGCAGCTAAGCCATCCCGATCAGGCCGTGACCCTCCTGGAGCTCACCCGTAACTTCGGCAAGGAGGCGGCGATGCTGGCCGGGCTGGACTACGCCAATGGCCGGTGCGCTGCGGTGGTGCTGATCGATTCCGATCTGCAGCATCCACCGGAATTAATTGAAGCGATGGTGATGGAGTGGCGTGCAGGGGCTGAAGTCGTCACCGCCGTGCGCGATGACCGCGACCAGGAATCGCGACTGAAGGTGTTGAGCGCTTCTTGGTTTTACCGGGTGTTCAACAAAGTTGTGGATTCCATCCAGCTGCAGGAGGGGGCTGGGGATTTCCGTTTGCTTGATGCTCAGGTGGTGGAGGCATTCACCCAACTGCGGGAGTCGAGCCGCTTTTCCAAAGGGCTACTGCCTTGGACGGGATATCGCAGCGCGGAGCTTCCTTATCAGCGGGTGACCAGGGCGGGTGGCACCACGTCGTGGAGCCCGCTCAAGCTCTTCAGTTACGCCTTCGACGGGATTTTCTCTTTCTCTGTTCTTCCCTTGAAGGTGTGGACAGGCCTTGGTGTTCTCGTGTCGAGTTTCAGTCTTTTCTATGCCTTGGTGATTGCGCTGCGGACGGTTCTTGTGGGCAGAGATGTGCCCGGGTACGCTTCCTTGATGGTGGCCATGCTGTTCCTTGGTGGCATTCAGTTGATCGGGATCGGTGTGCTGGGTGATTACATCGGGCGGATTTATGTGGAGGCCAAGGCCAGACCCCATTACTTCATCCGCAGCATTCATCAGGCGTGACGCTGAGCGCTTGAAGAGCACGCCATTCCTTTTGCCTCCAGGGAGACGCTGCAAATGGCTGTGAAACCGTGAACCCCTCCTGGGCGATGTTTTGTTCCAGTGGGGCTCCAGGGTGGGCCAGCAGAAGCGAGGGGGTGCAGTGGTCTGGGGAGCGCAGGCTGGCGAGCTCACTCCAGGCAGCCCGAAGCGGAGCACCGGTCATCCGTCCTGTGAACAAGACTCCGGCGAACCCTCCGTTGCTGGTGATTCCGTGCTGCCGGAAGGCTCCCCTGGCGCGGCGGCTCAACAACTGAAGAACAAGCCATTTGATCAGCCCTGCGTCGCGGCAGGATTGCAACCAGCATCTCAGTGGAAGTCCAGTGGGCAGAGGTTCATCCGTGCTTCGCAGCCAAGTGATGCCAAACCTGCTGGAACGGGCGAGCACGGCATCGAGCACCACAGGAACCAGATGGATGTGCTGATGGCCGTCCAGTGCGATGAGCCCCTCGCCTCGCATGGCTTGAAATTGTCTGACCTGCGCGTCAATTTCGAGTCCCAACTGTTCGACAAGCCTTGCCCGCCTGGGATGTCGAGGCGGCAGCAGTGACAGGAGCAGCCAGTGTCCAAAGGACCGATGCAGATGTCCTTGGTGATCCACCAGATCAGGAATGAGATCGGGCGGAGCACTCGACGGCCCCTCTGTGAGACAAAGATGCAGGCAGAGTTGCAGTGTCGGTCGGTCTGCCGCCAGCACGCTCCAGGCTTTTGCCCCTTCAGTTGCGACTGGACCATTGACCAGCAGGCTGGTTCCCTCCAGTAGTCCTTCCTCTGCCAGCGTGAGGATGGCCTGATTGGTGGCGTGGCTCAAGCCGAGATCATCGGCATGCCGGCGTGGAGGTGAAGTGCGATTCGTACGTCGACGCAGGCTGAACTGTGCGGCCTGTGACCAGATCAGGGCATTCAGCAGTGTGGGAGTGAAAACCAGAACGACGACCTCGGCCGAGGTGGGAAGCCAGCCTGGTAAGGCCAGCGGAAGAACGCTGCTGACGGTGAGGTTGACGGCGTACTGCAGAGCGAACCAGCGCCGGGCGAACTGCTGACCCCCTGTTTCAGGGCGGAACGTGACGTGGGCATGGCCCAAATAGCTCGCCAGGGAAGCGGCAAGGAAGGCCAGTGGATTGGCGATCCACCAGGGCATGACAAGCCCCAGGCTCAGAAGCACACCGGCGTGAACAGCAGCGGCTCCGACGCCCACCAGGCTGTACAGGCTGAGCCGAGTGCTGAGAGTCCTCAAGATCATGGTCGCAACCGTAACGGCTTCTGGCGTCAGCACTGATCACCATTCACCCTAAGCACAGTGATCGGAGGCCAGTGAACGCAGCAGACGCCGTTGACAGCGTGGCGCTGGTCCAGGCCCTGGCCTCGGCGGTCACGCTTGTGAAGCAGCACTTTCCTGCCGCTCGAGCCAACCTCAGCCCTTGGAGAGATGACCCCCAGACCCGTCGTTGGCAGGAAGACGAGACTTTGGATCTGTCTTTTCATTTCCCTGGCTGGAGTCCTCGGTTGCAATGCCGGAGCCTCCTCTTACAGCTGCGCTTGAAACGCACGGCTAGGGGTGGGGCTCACACCTCCCCTGAGCTGCTCGGTGTGCTGATGCGTGGCATGACCTTCGATGGTGAACGCTGGCGCATGGCCACCATGGGCGACTGGAGGCCGGAAGGGTCCCATCTGCCTCAGCGTGAGCAGGTGCTCCAGTTGCAGCAGGTTTGTCGTGATCTCTTCGCTCTCTTTGCCGATTCGGCTGCATCCGACACCGCGGCGTAACCCTTCGCAACCCTCCAGCCGTGTTTTCGGACATCGCTTTTATGGTTGCAAGCACTGAACAGACGCTTTCCCTATGCCCGTCGCTCTCGCCTCCCAGCTCCGTGAAGGCACGAAAAAGTCCCACACCATGGCCGAAAACACCGGGTTTGTGAGCTGCTTCCTGAAAGGTGTGGTGGACAAGGGCAGCTACCGCACGCTGGTGGCTGATCTTTATTTCGTCTATGCCGCCATGGAAGAAGAAATGGCGCGTCTCGCCGATCATCCGGTGATCGCTCCGATCGCCTTTGCTGAACTGAACCGCCGTGAGGCACTTGAGCAGGACCTTGCTTATTACTACGGAGCAGATTGGCTTCAGCAGATCAAGGCAACCCCTGCTGCTCAGGTCTATGTGGAACGCATCCGCCAGGTTGCTAAGGAGTCTCCTGAGCTGCTGGTCGGCCACCACTACACCCGTTATCTCGGTGACCTTTCCGGTGGCCAGATCCTCAAGAACATTGCCCAGAAGGCCATGAACCTGGGTGAGAACGATGGATTGCACTTCTATTCCTTCCCTTCGATCGCCGACGAAAAGGCCTTCAAAACCACCTATCGAGCTGCGATGGATCAGCTTCCGATTGACCAGCCCACGGCTGATCGCATGGTGGAGGAGGCCAACCATGCCTTCCACCTCAACATGAAGATGTTCCAAGAGCTTGAAGGCAATCTGGTGGCTGCCATTGGCAAGGTGCTCTTCGGCTTTCTCACCCGCCGTCAACGCGCCGGCAGCACCGAGGCTGTGGCTGCTTGATTCCATCCGCCGCTTCTTTGCTACGCATTCGGGTTCTGGTTCCAGGCACCGGGGCCCGATTTCGTTGCGGCGGATTGAGCGTTGCCCTGCAGACCGCCCGGTTGCTGGCGGGCCTTCGTCCGACAGAAGTGGTGACCTACCGGGAGAGAGAGAACGATCACGCTTTCTTCGATGATCTACTGAAGCGCGAGGCTGCACCGGGTGACAGTCTCTGGGTGGTGAGCTGGGGATTTGATGTTCCTGGGTTGTTGAGAAAGCTCCGCGGACGCCCTGCGGTCTATCAGGCACACAGCAGCGGGTATGGCTTTGGTCTTCCGCCGGCAGTCCCGGTGGTCGCCGTCAGCCGCAATACCCTTGGCTACTGGGGTGATCGGGCGCCTCGCAATCCCCTCTTTCTTGTTCCCAATGCCCTTGAGCCCCAGTGGTTGGAACGTGGAGCGCGTCCGATCGGGCTAGGAGCTGTTCGATCCAGGCGCCCGATCGATGTGCTGGTGCAGAAGCGCAAAAGCAGTCCTTACGTCCTCAACCGGCTGGTTCCTGCCCTGCGTGCACGGGGGTTGACGGTGGAGGTGCAAAGCGGCTGGGTTGATGATCTTGTTGGCTTGTTCAACAGTGCTGGCGTGGTTCTCTACGACTCGGCTGAGTATTGGCGAGGCCGCGGGGTGAGCGAGGGTTTTGGCCTGCCGCCGTTGGAAGCCCTGGCTTGTGGCTGCGTAGTGTTCAGCAGTTTCAATCATGCGTTGGCTGACAGCCTCACCCCTGGGGTCACCGCTCATCAGATCGGTCAGGGGTCTCTAGACAACGATCTCCTGCGCATCAGTGCCGCTGCCGTTGATCCGGAGAGCTGGGGGCCCGATGCTTCGTCCCTCGCCGTTGTGCTGGAGAACGTCACTGAAGCCCGTTGGCTGGAGCGTTGGCGAGCCACGCTCAGCCAGTTGGACGCTCTTGCCGAGCGCCAAGCCCTCGGCCTGGATCCTGCGGCATCTCTGACCAGTCCATCCACCCGACGTCTGCGCTGGGGCCAGCGTGGGGATCGGCTGCGAAGCAAGGTGGTCAATCGGTTGCCCGGCTGGCTGCGGCCGAGCTGATCAGACCGGCTCCCGGTCTTTAATAAAGCTCTGCAAGAACAGGCATCTGCCATACGGGCAGAGTCTTCGGCACCTTCGTTCATGCCCTTCAAGAGCCAGACCTGGAATGAACTGAAGCTGTTGCTCCAGGAATTGTCGTCCAGACGCCTGCGGTTTTTAGCTGTGGTGTTGCTGGCGTCTCTGTTTCAGGGGATCGTCGACATTCTTTTGGTCGGACTCCTGGCTCGTCTCGTTGGTCTCTTGGCGGGCGCGAAGCTTGGGGATCAGATTCCCGGTATCCGTTTTTTCGGCGGGGGGCTTCTCGATCAGGCTGGCTGGATCGTGGTTCTGCTGATCACGGCGTACTGGTTCGCTTCGGGAATCCGCTTTGGCGTTGCTTTGCTCGAATCTCTCCTAACGGCTGAGATCTGGTCTGATCTTGTTAACAAGGTCTATAACAATTTAATGCTGCAGCGCTATGAGTTTTTCATGCATAAGCGCACATCAGTGTTGTCAGAGCGCTTCAATCGCATCCTCAGCAGGGTGACCGGCGCTGTGATCACTCCCATGATTGCAATCGCAGGAAATTTGCTTTCCGTGTTGGCGTTGATCGTGGGTGTGATTTTTGTTCTCGGTAGTTCATCCCTGCTGATTTTTACTTTGTTGCTGGCGGCTTATGCTCTCTCCTCAAAGATTATTACCCCCTATTTGCGGTTAGCCGTTCGTCAGAAAAATCGATATTCCCGAAGGCTTCATGTCATTTTCTCAGAGTCGTTGAAATCGATGCGTGATGTGCAGATGTATTCCTCGCATCGATTTTTTGTTGATCGCTTCTCCCGTGAAGGAGTGCAGGCCAAGCGCAATGACAGGCTCTCGAGCCTGCTTCCCAATGTGCCGCGCTTCGTGATCGAACCTGCGGGCATCACTATCCTGTTCGCGGTTGGACTCGCTCCCGCAATCGTCACCGGAGACGGTGACCGGCTTCGTGACGCTCTGCCGGAACTCGCTACAATCCTTGTGGTGCTGCTGCGGATTTCTGGTCCACTCCAGTCTGTATTCCGCAGTATCAATAAGCTCAGAGGCGGTCTTCCCGAAGTCAAAGACGCCATTGAGTTGTTGCGCATGCGTCCCCAGCGATATTCGCTCGGTGATCCCGGGGTGCCCTCTCCGGATGGAGTGATGCCCAGGCGTCTGATTGAGCTCAATGACGTCAGCTTCAATTACTTCGGGAGCGAGCGCCCGGTTCTGGAAGGTATTCATCTCTCGATCCCGGTGGGATCGCGCATCGCCTTTGTTGGGAAAACCGGCAGCGGCAAGACGACCCTGGCTCACGTGCTGCTTGGTCTCTACACACCCACCACCGGAGAACTTCTTCTGGATGGCGTTCCAGTGTCTGATGAGGAGATGCCCGCATGGCAGGCCAATTGTGCATTCGTGCCCCAGAACATTCGTCTGCTCGACGCGAGCGTGCGCGAAAACGTTGCGTTCTGTGAGCAACCCGATGCCATTGATGATGAACAGGTTTGGGCTGCATTGGAAGCGGCACAATTCTCCGAATTTGTTGCTCAGATGCCCTACGGCCTGTTCACTATGTGTGGTGAAAATGGCATGAAGCTGTCTGGCGGTCAGCGGCAGCGTCTATCACTTGCCAGAGCTTTTTACCGACGCGCCAAGCTGATGGTTCTTGATGAAGCCACCAGCGCACTTGATAACAAGACCGAGCATGACGTGATGCAGGCTCTTGATCTGATCGGTCGCCGCTGCACGATGGTGGTCATTGCTCATCGTCTGTCCACCGTCAAAAAATGTGACCGGATTTACCAGGTGGATCAAGGGCGAATCATCGCTTCCGGTGATTTTGAAACGTTGACACGCACATCACCTAGTTTTCGTGAAATGACGATGCTGGATGTGGTCTGAAAGCCATGGCAGACATTGTTCTTCTGGCCACGGCCGACTGGGATCATCCGCTCTGGACCAATAAGCAGCACGTTGCCTGTGCCCTGGCCGAGCTGGGCCATCGGGTTCTGTATGTGGACTCCCTTGGTGTGCGCGGCCCTCGGGTCGATCGCGCTGATTCCGGCCGGATTCTTCGGCGGTTGCGGCGCGGGCTGCGCCTGCCACGACAGGTCCGTCCCGGTGTGTGGGTGGTGTCTCCCCTGGTGATCCCAGGGCAGACGCAGGGTGTGGCTGGCCGACTCAATCGCTGGAGTTTGAATCTGTGCCTGTTCGCTGCAGACCTGGTTCTGGACCTGCGACGTCCTCTGCTGTGGACGTTCAACCCCCAGACCCGTGCCTACCTGCGCTTAGGCAAGTTTCACGCTGTGATTTATCACTGTGTTGATCGGATCCAGGCGCAGCCGGGGATGCCGGTGGCCGCTCTGGAAGCGGCAGAACGGGATCTCTGCGGAGCCGCCAATGCCTTGTTCACGACGGCTCCTCAGCTGCTGCAGTCGCTTGGACCCCTGAATGCGGGGAGTCACTATTTCGGGAATGTGGCGGATGCCGACCACTTCGGCCAAGCGCTTGAGCCTCAGCGGCACGCCCCAGTCGACTGGCCAACGATTCAAGGGCCCGTGATGATCTTCATCGGTGCGATCGATGCCTACAAATTGGATCTGACGATGCTCGAGCGTTTGGCGCCATCCACGCCTGAGTGGACTTATGTCTTCATCGGTCCGGTCGGAGAAACGGATCCAACAACGGATATTTCGTCTCTTGAAGGCTTGCCCAACGTGCATGTGCTCGGGCCGCGGCCTTACTCCACCCTTCCGGCTTATCTGGCTCAGGCCGATGTTGCCCTGCTGCCTCTGCAGATCAACGACTACACCCGCCACATGTATCCGATGAAGTTCTTCGAGTACCTTGCCGCCGGCCTGCCCGTGGTGGCCACGGACATTCCGTCGCTCGCGGATCAAGGGGATGTGGCTTGGCTGGTTCCGCCGGAACCAATGGCCTTTGAGCAGGCGATCCGCAAGGCTCTTGCAGGAGAGGGGCCAAGCCAGAACCAGCGCTTGGAACGGGCCGCTGGTCACACCTACCGCAGCCGTACGGCCGCCATGCTCCAGTGCCTGTGTCAGCACGGTCTGATGCCTGAGGAACCGCTGGCTCCTCAGGCTCCTCCTTATCACCATGTGCGTAGTCAGTGGAGTCGGGCCCACCTTTCAGCTCTGGGACGCCTTGGGCCGGTGAGAATCCTCGAGACGCTGGGTCTTGCGCAGGCGGCTGAGGCTTGTTTGCGTTACTGGCTTCGGCGAGAGCCGGGCAATGTCACCCTTTTGGCTGCTTTGGCGCAGAGACGTCTGTCTGTCGGGGACAACTTGGGTGGTTGTGAGTTGATCGAACGGATCTGGGCGGAGGATGGCGAGGCCGAAATTCTCCATCAATTGCTGTTTCGGCGTGGATCCAGGCCTGGATCCAAGGTGGATCAGCTGGCCCTCTTCGATGTGCTGGCCGCCAGTCCATCGCTACCTCTGCATTACGCCGGCTATTGCCGGGTGGTGCGCACCTACCGGGCCATCGATGCCAAAGATCCGAACGCTCTGCGACGGGGGGTCGTGGGTCTTGAAGCGATTCTTCTGGAGCTGGAGCGTGATCCCGATACCTATCGTTGTCTCAAGCCCAACCGCGAGAACAGAGCCAAGCTGCTGATTTCCGCCCAGCTCACTCGGCTGCGGGCTCTGATGGCTCTCCAGGACACGGCCGCTCTGGCTCAGGCCTCCCGCGAACTGCTGGACAGTGCCCGTCGTTACGAGCCCTTCGCGATCGATCGCAACACAGCGACGCGGATGACGCGCAACATCATGCGCAGCCTCACCATTGCTGCGGTGATGGCCTGGCAGAAAGCCGAAGCCCAGCGCTTTGCCGATGTGTTGGGCGAAATGGAGCGGTTGCGCAAGGCCTGTCATGCCGATCGCTTTGATCCGATTGCCAATAAAACTCAGGAAGATCACCGTGGTTTCGCCGATGCGGTGGTGGCGATGCTGGCGGCCTGTCGCTGGTCGGTGACGGACCCCTCCCAACGGCCGGAGCTGGAGTGCTTGGTGGACCCTGTTCTGTTGGTGTACTTCCCTGATCTGCGCCGCAACCGGGCCGAGAAAGCGCGTCGTTTTCTGCAGTCGTTGCAGCCCGTCGCTCAGTCCTGATGCGGGGTCTGCGTGTCGCGTTCTCGATCGACTCGCTCAAGCTGGGCGGAGCCGAAAGGGTTCTGCTCCAGTGGGCTCAATGGTGCAAGGACGAAGGCTGGTCGGTGCTCGTGATCACCCGCCATGGGCCCGACCGGGATGCCTATCCAGTGCCGAATGGTGTGCAGCGATGCCAGGAACCAGGGTTGCCGGCTCCCCTTGAGCGGCTCGGCTGGTTGGCCTTCCCCTTTCGCGTCTGGCAACTGCGCCGGCTCTTGATGCAGAAACGGTGTGATCTGGCCGTGGGCATGACCACCCTGCCGGCCGTGAAGTTGCTGCTGGCCTGTGCCGGACTGCCTCTGCGCACTGTGGTGTCAGAGCGCAACTATCCGCCCGCTAAACCCCCGGCTCTGCCTTGGCGCTGGTTGCGCAAGCTCACCTATCCCTGGGCTGATCTGCACCTGGTGCAGACCCGCATCACCGGCGCTTGGTTACGTCAGCATTGTGGTGTGCGTCGTCAGCGGCTGCTGCCCAATGCAGTGAGCTGGCCGCTGCAGGATCGTGAGCCACTGATCGAGCCTGAAGACTGGTTGGCACCGGAGCTGCCTTTGATCCTGGCCGCGGGAACCAAGGCGCGGCAGAAGGGATTTGATCGCCTGATGCCTGTGTTTGCCGAGCTAGGCCTGGCGGACTCCCGTTTGCACTTGGCTGTGCTGGGTCTGACTTCAGGGACTTATCACGGGCAGGATCAGCAGGCTTGGTTGCGCGAACGGCTGGGGGCGGATTCCGACCTGCAGCGCCGGCTGTTGTTGCCAGGGGTTTGCGGCAGCATGACCCGCTGGTATCGCAGGGCCACGGTGTTTGTGCTGCCCTCTCGCTATGAGGGCTTCCCCAACGTGCTTCTGGAGGCGATGGCTGCTGGGTGTGCCTGCATCGCCAGTGATTGCCTCACGGGCCCATCGGATCTGATCCGCGATGGAGACAACGGTCTGCTGTTGCCCGCCTCGGCAACCTCCAATGACTGGATCGAGGCCGTTGCCGCACTGCTTGCTGATTCAGAGCGTCGTCGTCGTCTGGGAGAGCGGGCGATCCAGGTGCGTGAGCGCTATTCCGCCGATTGCCTGCGCCGTGATTGTCTGGAGGCCCTGCGCTCGACCCGCCATGGATGACCTCTGGGTTGTACTCCCCCACCTCGGTGCCGGTGGTGCCCAGAAGGTCGGCCTTTTGGCTGCAGAGCATTTCGCGGCCCAGGGCCTGAGGGTTCGGGTGCTGTCGCTGCGTCACAACCATCCGATCAAGCACCGGTTGCCTGAAAACGTGACTGCTTTCGATCTCGGGCCTGATCAGGATGACTTCAGTGTCCATCCCTGGTTGCAGGACGTCTGGAACCGATCGCTGCTGGCTCGCGGACGGCGTTTTTGCGTGGCTCAGTGGATCAAGCTGCGCCGTTTCGTAATCCGAGTGGTCACGGCCCTGGTGCTGCGCTGGGTCCAGCTGACCTGGCCCCTTTTCGAGCAGAGGATCCAACCCGGTTCTGAGGCATCAGCCGTGCGTCTGCTGAACCGCTGCATGCGACGGATCGGTGGAGATCGCTACCGGCGTCTGCGGCAGCTGTTCCTGGAGCAGCGCCCGAAACGAGTTCTGGCTCTGCTCACCAAAACCAACATCCTCTGCTGTGCTGCGGTGTGGGATCTACCGATTCATCTGGTGGTGTCGGAGCGGAATGATCCCCGTCGCCAGAGGCTGGATCGGCTTTGGAATCGACTGCGCCGCGTGTATTACCGCCGCGCTGATGTGGTGACGGCCAATACCGAGGGTGTGCTCGAAGCCCTGCAGGCAATGGGCACCTGGCAGCGCCTTGATCTCTTGCCCAATCCCCTCCCCGGTGGCCTCAATCTGCAGGGTTCATCGGGGCCTGCAGCTCGCGATTTCGAGGTTCTTGCGGTGGCGCGGCTTGTTCCTCAAAAGGGTCTCGACCTGCTGATCCGGGCCTTCGCTTCCCTGCCAGAGCCGGTGCGGGCCGGCTGGCGCCTTGTGCTGGTGGGGGATGGTCCGAAGCGCAACGCCCTTCAAGCACTGGCCCAGCAACTCGGCATCAGCGTTCAGGTGGTGTTCGAGGGGTTCCAGTCGGATCCCCTGCGCTACATGCAACGCGCATCGATTTTTGCGCTGCCGTCCCGTTTTGAGGGCATGCCCAATGCCCTGCTGGAGGCGATGGCAGCCGGCTTGCCATCAGTGGTGAGCGACGCCTCGCCTGGTCCGTTGGAGATGGTGTGCGATGGCTGCCAGGGCCTGGTGGTGCCCAACGAAAATGTTGAAGCGTTTGCTGAAGCTTTGCAGCACTTGATGGGTGATCAGGACCTGCGTGAGCGCATGGGGGCGGAAGCACGGACGACCCTGCGCGCCCTTGACTGGGATGTGGTGGAACCCCATTGGCGCTCTGTGCTGGCTCTGCCGTGACCGAGGGCCTCTCCACCAGGTTCACCCATCGTCTGCTGATGCTGGCGCCCACCCGTCGTGCGGTTAGCGAAACCTTCATCCGCGCCAATCTCGAGGGGCTGCCTTTCGACGTCACTGCCTTGTTTGGCGATGAGCGGCCACCGGGACGGCCGGTCGCTCTGGCCTATGGCCTGGCGATCCTGCTCAGCAAAGTGTTGACCCGGTTGCGGTGGTTGCGTTTGGCTGAGATGCCTGCCGCCGGCGTGGTCTGGTGGCAGATCCGGCGAGAGCGTCCCGATGCGGTGCTGGTGGATTTCGGGTTTGAGGCGGTGCGAGTGATGGAGGCCTGTGCCTGGAGCGGCGTTCCCTTGGTGGTGCATTTCCGAGGATCGGATGCGTCCGCTCGTGATCGGCTTGGGCTGCTGGGGAAGCGCTATCGGCGGCTGTTCGCGATCGCCTCCGGTGTTGTGGTCAAGTCACGTCCGATGGCCGACACCCTGCGATCCCTCGGTGCTCGCCCGGAGCGGTTGCTGATCAGTCCCTCGGGGGCCAATGCCAGGCTCTTTCACGGCAGTGATCCGGCTGCTGCTCCAGTGGTGTTTCTGGCGGTGGGGCGCTTCGTGGCCAAGAAGGGACCTCTTCACACCATCCGGGCTTTTTCCCAGGTTTGCGAAGGTCTGGGGCCTGAGCAGCCGGACTTGGCGCTCTGGATGGTGGGCGAGGGTCCTTTGCTTGCCGATGCACGCGCATTGGTGCGCAGCCTGGATCTCAATGAGCGGGTGCGTTTCCTCGGCGTCCGCGGCCAGGAGAAGGTGGCGCAGCTGATGCGTGAGGTGCGTGGATTTGTGCAGCACTCTCTCGTGGCTGCCGATGGTGATAGTGAAGGGAATCCGGTGGCCGTGATGGAAGCCCAGTTGAGTGGTCTGCCTGTGGTGGCCACGCGCCATGCGGGTATTCCCGAGGTGGTGCTCGATGGAGAGACCGGTTTTCTTGTGGGGGAGGGCGATGTGCAGGGGATGGCTGAAGCGATGATGCGGTTGGCGGTCGATCCAGCCCTGGCGGCACGTCTGGGAGATGGCGGCCGGCGCCGCATTCAGAAGGGGTTCACGATCGACCACCACCTCCACCAGCTTTCCTCCTTCCTGCTTGCTGTGATCGGGGATGACGAGCGATGACCCGCAGACTTCTGTTAATCCGCGGCCTCGGTCACAGCGGCACCACCATTCTTGATCTGGCTTTGGGGGCCCATCCCCAGATGGTGGGATTGGGGGAAGCCGCAAGGATCCTGGACCGTCCTGCCGTTGGTGAAGAACACCGGGGTCCGGCCCAGCTGCGCGGTGATTTGCGTTTTCAGCGGCGTTGCACCTGCGGGACGCTTGCGGCCGAGTGTCCCGTCTGGGGACCGATGCTGACCTGGCTGCCAGCCCATGAGGCCCAGCCCCTGGCCGACAAGATGCGGATGCTTCTGACGGTGGTTGAAGCTGCTTCAGAGGCCGCACCCAGCTGGGTGGTGGACTCTTATCAGGGTGATTTCGTGTTGCCTTTTCATCAGGATGACGACCTGGAAATCCGCATCCTGCATCTCACCCGCGACCTGCGTTCCTGGGTGCATTCCCGCTCAAGGGATGGGCGTCAGCGGGGTCAGTGGCTTCCCGGCCTGAAACCGTTGCTGCGCTGGTGCCGGATCAATGCCCGCCACGAGCGATGGTTGCGCCGCTGCGGGAAACCGGTGTTCCGGCTGGGGTATGAGGAGTTGGCCTTGCAGCCGGAGCCCAGCCTGCGTCGTCTGTGTGCCTGGCTGGAGATCCCCTTCGACACGCGCATGTTGGAGCCTGCCTGCCACAGCAGCAGCCATGTGCTGTCTGGCAACCGTCTGCGGTTCGACCCTGAACGCAGCGGTGCCATCCGTTACGACGGCAGCTGGATGGCAGCCCCTGCTGGTTTGGCCCAGTTGGCTCTGGCCCTGCCCTGGGTGGCGGCCCTCAACCGCCGTTTGGTTTATTCCGAGGCCTTGGCGGAGTCGGACGGTCCGCGAAAGCGGTAGATGCGGCCGTTGCCCCGGTGGCGGCTGTAGCGATACACCAGTTCGTAGCGGTCTAGTTCGTCTCCGAGAAACTTGAGATTGCCCTTGTCGATGTCCATCAGGAAGTCGCCGGCTTTCGGGGTGTAGGTCTCGCCGCGTCCGATTCCTGCCACTGTGGTGTAAGTCATGGTGGACGGATCGAGAAAGATCAGGCGATCCACCTTGAAACGATCGATGTGGCGTTTGCGCCGGAACCAGGATTTGGTGAACACGAGGTTTACTTCTTCCCCGCGTCGCTTGGCCTTGACGGTGAGGTCGTCGATCTTGTTGAAGGTGGTCAGCCAGGAGTGTTGTTTGGCTTTGACCGCACTCACCCGTTCGATGAAGCCATCCTCCTGAAAATGTTCGAGGCCGAGCAGGCCGCCGCTGGCCACGATGGCTGCGGCGCTCAGTGCCATGGGTGACTGGATGCGTCGGCTGAGGGTGGGCGTGATCCAGGCACACCAGGCGAAGCTCAGATCAAGCACCGTCACCAGCTGCACCGGCAGGCTCATGTAGCTGGTGCCCTCGTAGCCCACAACGGCATAGAGGGCTCCCATGTAAGTGAGGGCCGCAGCATTGAGTCCATCCAGAAGATTGGCTGAGGATCGCTTGCAGCTGATCAGAACGATGCGCAGGCCGATGAAGATGAACAAGATCCAGCTGCGCAAATCACCGATGAATCGGAACCCGTCATCCGAGCCATAGGCCTCTTTGCCGTGATACAGGCTGGGCAGATAGCTCAGGTAGGTGTAAGCGAGCGCGAAGACGACCATCAGGCTCATGAGCCAGAGTTCCAGGCTGTAAGCACCCATCCAGTTGCGCAGGCGCTTAACGGTCAGGTTGTGAGCTGGGAAGGCTGGGTAACGATCCATCAACCCGGCCGCACCGGTCATTAGGGTGAACGCGGCGGGTGTCACGAACAGCAGCACGGCGATGTCTTTGAAGAACATCCCCACCAGGGCGAAGAGAAGGCTGAAACACCAGGCCTGACGGCCTCCCGTGCTCTGGTAGTGCAGATAGAAAAAAGTAAAAGCAACGAAGCAGAGCGTGAGCATCCGTTCCGCGTAGATCAGCTGAAAGAAGGCGAAGCCAGTAGCCGGCGCAAACAGCAGCAGCAGGCTGACCATCAACAGCAGATGCTTGGGAGTGGGAGGGTGCACCAAACCCCGCACGATGCGGGTGGCCAGGATCACGATGGTGAAGGCCTCTGCTGCACTCACCACCATCCACACCTTCACATACGGCGTGAACCAGCTGAGAACGTGCAGGTCCTGGTGGGCGAGCGGGAAGAAGCGGTAGTCATTGCGGAGCATGGTCTCCGCAATGAAGTCGTAGCGGATTGAGAAGTTGTCGAGCAGATGGTGGTCAAGGATGCCGTCGTACCAGCCCACGAGCTCCGGGAAAAGCCAGCTGGTGCCGTTCACCATTGCCACCGTGTAGGCGCTCCACAGCAGCAACACCAGGGGATGTTCCCTCGAAAATGTCAGCAGTTGTTTGGCCCAGTTCCCCCGTTTGAGGGAAGGTTGGTCTGCATCTTCAGGCGGCGTCTCTGATCGCAGGCCGATCCAAAGCAGCGACAGCACGGCGATCGCCAGAAGTGCCAGAGCGATGTCGTGAGAGGTGCGGTTGTAGGTGTAAAGCAGGAGCTTCCCAGCCGCACTGCGAGGGTCAGGGAGCCAGCGCATCGCCTGCTGCAGCCAGAGCCAGGAGCCAATCCCGGCGAGGGAGAGGATCGCTGCGACGCTGCTCAGCAGCATCCAGGGCTGAAAGCGCCGGATCATTTTCGGCAGTGACATGCAAACTCAGCGGTGGCGGAAGATGCGCCCAGCCCGCTTGGCGGTGCTGTGGCGGTAGATCTCCGCAAAGGCCTGGCCATCCTGCCCCAAATCCTTGCGCTCGCGTTTGTCGATCGTGAGTAGAAAATCACCCGGTTGGGGCGTGTAAGTCTCTCCCCGGTTGGGGCCTTCCACCACGGTGTACGTGCGGCGCTGGCGGTGGTACTCGATCAGTCGGTCCACCGCCAGCGGTTTGAGGGTGTGCTGATTGAAATAGGAGCGCATGAAAATCACATTCACCGGCTCTCCCTTCTCCCGGCTGTCGCGGCTGAGTGCTGCCATGGCTTCGAAGGTTTCGCGCCAGCGGCGCTGCGTGGTTTTGATCGTGCGCACGCGCTTGCTGAAGGTTTCTGAGGCGCGGTGTTCGAGGCCGACCAGCACCAGGCTTCCGGCCATCCCCAGGGCTGCGACCGTGGCAGAGGCTGGACGGCGACCCAGACGCGGCACCAGCCAGCAGCACCAGATCCAGCCCAGGTCAAGCACCGTGACCAGTTGCACCGGCAGGGTCCAGAAGCTGGCGTAGGGGTAGCCGACGCTGGCCCAGAGGGCGACCGCGTAGAGAATGACCGCCAGATTGAGCCCGTCCAGCAGGTCAGTAGACCGTCGGTTGCGAACAAGAGGCAGCAGCCGCAGAGCGTTGAAGCCGAAGAGAGCGATCAGTCGCCAGTCCGCATCCAGGCTCCAGCGTCCCTCGCTGCTGAAGGGTGTGGCCTGGGCGACAAGGCTGGGCAGAAGGCTGAGCGTCACGTAGGAGACCGCCACCACCGGCACAAGGGCGATCAGTGCGCTCTCCAGGGATCGCCAGCGCCGAGCGGCCGGAGTGGTGAGCCAGCGCAGCAGAGCTGGGATCACGAACAGCAGCACGGCGATGTCTTTGACATACACACCGAGCAGTGCCCACATAAGAGTGAACGCCCCGGACCGTCTGCGGCCGCTCTTGATGAAGCGCCAGTAGCTGAAGGCATAGCCGGCGAACAACACCGTGAGCAGCCGCTCGCAGTAGACCAGCTGGAAGAACCCCCATCCGGTGGCCGGTGCGAAGAGAAACAGCAGGGCCATGCTCAGAAGCAGCCCTGGGACCCGCGGTGGTCCCACCATCTCCTGCACCATCCGGGCGCTGAGCACCACGATCGCCATCAATTCGACCGCACTGACCAGCATCCACACCTTCACGTAGGGCGTGAACCAGCTGAGGGCATGCAGGTCCTGGTGGGCGAGAGGGAAAAAACGGAAGCTGTTGCGCTGCATCGTTTCGGCGATGAAGCGCTCTTGCACCTGGGGCTGGTCGAGCAGCGGACTGTGGATGAAGCCTTGGTAGAGGTCGGGCAGTTCCGGATAGAACCAGCTGGTGCCCTGCACCATCGCCACGGTGTAGCCCGCGAACACGACGGTCACAACAGGGTGACGCCGGATCCATCTCAGGATCCGGAAGGGCAAGGGTTGGGTGCTCTGATCTGTTGGGTCCTGGTCTTTGGCGGCGATCACGAGGAGAGTGATCACACCGAGCGCCACCAGGCTGAGCACCAGGCCGTGGCTGATCTGGTTGTAGGCCAGCAGCCATTGCTTGCTGGCGGCCTGAATCATTGGATGGTGAGGGCTGGCAGGGATTTCACCAGGTCATCCACAGCCTTGAGTTGGGAGAGGAAGGGTTCCAGTTGCTCCAGCGGCAGGGCGCTCGGTCCATCGCAGCGGGCCTGATTGGGATCGGGATGGGACTCCAGAAACAGACCTGCCAGTCCGATGGCCATTCCGGCGCGGGCCAGATCCAGCACCTGACTGCGGCGACCTCCCGACGCCGCACCGCCGGGATCACGGCACTGCAACGCATGGGTGACATCAAAAATCAGCGGCAAGTCGTCGCAGCAGCGCTTCATGACGCCAAACCCCAACATGTCCACCACCAGGTTGTCGTAGCCAAAATTGCTGCCGCGCTCGCAGATCAGCAACCGCTCATTGCCGCACTCGCGGAACTTCTCCACCACGTTGGCCATCTGAGAGGGGCTCAGAAACTGCGGCTTCTTAATATTGATCACTGCGCCGGTTTGCGCCATCGCTTCCACCAGATCCGTCTGGCGGGCCAGAAATGCCGGGAGTTGGATGATGTCGCACACCTCTGCGGCTGGAGCGGCCTGCTCGGGTGTATGCACGTCCGTGATCACGGGCACCCCATGGGTGTCTTTGACGGCCTGAAGCATCGCCAGGCCCTCCTCCAGTCCGGGTCCACGGAACGAGTGAACCGATGAACGGTTGGCCTTGTCAAAGGACGCTTTGAAGACCAGAGGGATGGCGAGCCGGCGGCAGACATCGGCGTACTGCGCTGCTGCATCGAGGGCGAACTGCTGCGACTCCAGCACGTTCACCCCGCCGATCAGCACGAAGGGCGCGTCGTTGGCGAAGGTGATTGACCCAAGACTGACCTGCCGCGCTGCCATGGTTGTGCTTCCAGGGCCGAAAGCCTAGGCCTCGTGCTGGAGCGGGCCGTAATCTGCGCCCAGATCAGGCCTGCCGGTGACGACCCTCGCTCCGATTCCGATCTTCATCGGTTACGACCCGCGGGAGCGGGCTGCCACCAATGTGCTGATCGACAGCCTGTATCAGCACAGCACGTCGCCACTGGCGATCACGCCCTTGGTGACCCCCCAACTGGAGGCTCAGGGGCTGTACCGGCGCCAGCGGGATCCCAAGCAGAGCACGGCGTTTTCCTTCACCCGCTTTCTGGTGCCCCATCTGATGGGGTATCAGGGCTGGGCGATTTTCATGGACTGCGACATGCTCTGCCGCGGTGATATCAAGCAGCTCTGGGACCAGCGGGATGATCGCTATGGAGCGATGTGCGTGCAGCACGAGCATGTGCCCGGCGAAACGGTGAAATTTCTGGGGGAAGTGCAGAGCGCTTACCCGAAGAAGAACTGGAGCTCGCTGATGTTGCTGAACTGCAGCCGCTGCACGGCGTTGACCGTGGACTATGTGAACAAGGCCACAGGATTGGAACTCCACCGATTCCATTGGCTGGAGGGCGATCATGAGATCGGTGCCTTGGATGCTGGTTGGAACCATCTCGTGGATGTGCAGGACGCACCCACGGCGGCTGCGGAAGAAGGTGGTCCGCGCTTGCTGCACTGGACCCTCGGCGGCCCCTGGTTCAGGGAGCAGCGCACGATGGGTGGGCCACTTGCGGCGGAATGGTTCTCGGCCCGTGATGACGCCATGAAGCTCTGGGACTGATGACGATGCCGATTCAGCGTTCAGTTGTGGCGGTGCCGGCCCGGTTGGCGTCCTCCCGCTTGCCCGACAAAGTATTGGCGGAGATTGGCGGCAAGCCAATGATCCAGCGGGTGCTGGAACGCTGCGCCCATGCCGCTGGGCCTGCAGCAGTGGTGCTCTGCACCGACAGCCGCCGGCTGCAGGAGCTGGCCCTGGGTTGGGGGGTCCCGGTGCTGATGACGTCGGAGTCTTGCAGCTCCGGTAGCGAGCGCATCGCCTCCGTGGCCGACCAGCTGGTGGCTAAGGCCTGGGACGAGCGGGTTGATTGTTGGGATGAGCCGCAGAGAGCCGAGCGGCTCCGCACTACGGCCGTGATCAATGTGCAGGGTGACCAGCCCTTTCTTGACCCTGCTGTCGTAACTGCGATGGTTGATGAATTCGGACGGTGCGAGCCTGTGCCCGCAGTGGTGACACCGATCTACCGCTTGACCGCGGACACCATCCACAATCCAGCCGTCGTGAAAACCCTGGTGGCCCACGACGGCCGGGCGTTGTACTTCTCCCGTTCCGCCATCCCCCATGTCCGTGACGTGGATCCCGCTGACTGGCATCGGCATGCGCCTTACTGGGGACATGTGGGTATGTATGGCTTCCGGGGGGATGTGCTGGCCCAATGGGATCAACTGCCGGCTTCTCCTCTTGAAGATCTCGAGCGCTTGGAGCAGCTGCGCTTGATCGAAGCCGGGCATACGGTCGCCACCTTCAGGGTGGAGGGAACCTCACTCTCTGTGGATACACCGGAGCAGCTGGAGGAGGCCCGCCGGATGGCTCGCACGTAGGGATGGGGGCGATCTCACGCCTTGAGCTGCCAGGCATTCCCCCGGAGTTGACGTTGGCCCTCGTCGAGCAGGTTCGACTCCAGGGGCTTGGGCGGTTGGCTCTGGTCGGTGGTGCCGTCCGTGATGCCCTGCTCCATCAATGCCATGGTGCCTCGTGGACAGGGCTTCCGGATCTGGATCTGGTGCTGGAAGGATCCTGCGCTGATCTGGCCCGTGGTCTCCAGCAGAGGTTCGGTTCTGAGCGGATGCCGTGGCTGCAGTTGCATGAGCGCTTCGGCACGGCGGAACTGATGCTGGATGGCGTGCTGATCGATCTGGCCGGTGCCCGTGAGGAGCGGTATCCCCTACCGGGCGAGAACCCAATCGTTCAACCGGGACCGCTCGAAGAGGATCTGGCACGCCGGGATTTCACTGCGAATGCCATGGCGTTGGTGTTGCATGGCGATGGCAGCCAGCAGCTGCTGGATCCCCATGGTGGTCTCGACCACCTGGCTTCACGGCAGTTGGTGTTTTTGCATGAGGCCAGCGTCTCTGATGACCCAACGCGCGTGATTCGCGCTGCCCGTTATGGCGCCCGGCTTGGATTCGATCTCGATTCGGGATCCCTGCAGCAGTTGAAGACCACGCTGGAGCGCTGGCCTTGGGCCTGGCGGTATGGCGATGTTGTGGATGAGGTGCCTCCAGCCCTGGGGACCCGCTTGCGTATGGAGCTGGATCTGCTCCTGGCGCGGGAACCCTGGCCGCAGGCTCTGACCTTGCTGCAGAAATGGTCTGCGCTACCTCTTCTGGATCCGTTGTTGCAGAGCGAGGCCAAGCTCATTCGCAGACTGCGGCGGGCTGCACGTCTGCAACTTCCCTTGCTCAGCGCCTTGATCGCCGCAGCCGAGGAACCCGTCGCTCTGGCTCAGCGGCTTGAGATTCCCATGCAGCAGTTGCGCTGGCTGGAGCAACTGCAAGCGCTGCGGCACTGGCTGGAGCAGGAGGTGTTGCCCCAGCCATGGCGCCAATGGGGAGCTCTGGAGTGGACCTCACGTCTTGAGCAGGCCAACTGGTCCGCGCCGGTGGTGGCTTTGGCGGTGATCGAAACCCCACTGTGCTGGCACCCGATGCTGCGCTGGTGGGGGCGCTGGCGGCATGCGACCGCCTCGGTCAGCGCCAGAGACTTGATCGCCCAGGGCATGCAACCTGGACCGCTGTTAGGGGAGGCGCTGCGTCGCTCCCGAGATCAGGTGCTGGAGGGACTGCGATGAAGCGCTGGCTGGTGCTTCTGGTGTCTGCCGACTTTGGACCGATGGGCTTCCACCACAGGCAAGAGCTTTCAGCCCAGCTATCCCGTACTGATTCCCTGGTTGGCCCTGCTCCTGATGAGCTGGTGGTGGCACAGCTTCGCCGATTTGGATCCTGCGCTCAGCAGGCGTTTGCAGCGTGAGCCCCACCGTTACTCACGTCGTGCCCGTCTGCTTAATCTCAGTGATCGGATGGAGGTCGCAGCTGGGCGAATGAGTCCATCGTCTTTCCCTTGGAGGGATGGCGATGCGCTGCAACGTGCCTTGATCAGACGCCCAGCGCCCGACCAGCTCTGGCTGGCCGACAGAGGCCGGGTATCGCTGTGAGCCTGAAGTACTTAGCGGCACCAGCGGCTTGCCGTTGGCCAGTGCTGTTCAAGGTCAACCTCAGGAAGCAACTGACGCACGGCTTTGACATCAGCGGCGAGCGACTGTCCTAATTCAGCCAAGAGATCGTCGGGGATGTCAGTGCTGCTGTCACTCGCATTCACGCGCTGGTCCCAAGCTGGTTCGTGGTAATGAAGACCCAGGAATGCACAGAGTTGCGCATACGTTTCGGGTTGAAACAGCGTTTCATAGAGACCGAGATAGCACTCCTGGATCCCGAAACTGTGTCTGAGGTTCTCCAGGGTGCGGCCGTAATCACTGCGCAGACTCGGGCCCTTGCGCACCCGCTTGCGTAAGCCGGCGATTTCACTCGCTGCATCTCGCTTGCCGAGCTTGCGTTGTTTCATGCGTTGGCTGGAGATCAGCCGCTCGATCGGGTCCCGCATGAGGAACACAGGACGCACGTTGATGCTGCGCTGTCGGAAGCCGGATTGGATTAATTGAAGCGTGTTTGCTGATAGTGCCGCATACGACGGCGTGATATCTCCGGTCAAGGTGACTGAGCAGCCTTTGCGGCGCGGTCTGCGCAGCAACCAGGCGAAATAGTCGAAGTAGAGGTCTGGCTGGCGGATGAACAGCTGGCGCATCCAGCTGCGGGGCTGGATCCAGCTGCGGGGCTGGCTTAGCGACATCTCAATGCGCCGGAACCGAGCCAATTCCGGCATGGTTCGGGCATCGTGCACGTGGTACTCCTTCAGAACGCCGAAGTCCGTATCAGCCCTGCGCTGCAGCTGTTCATGTAGCCAGGTGGTGCCGGCTTTCTGAGCCCCGAGTCCCAGCAGGAAAACGCCACCGGCTGGAGAGAGTGACTCAGTCATTGCGGTCACGCCAGCCGTGGCGGCGCAGCGCCTCCCAGTCCCCACGCGCCTGCAGGATGCGTTCCGCCAGTTCCCTCACAGCACCGTGCCCACCGCGGCTCTGCAGCACAGCATCGGCCTGTTGCCGCAGGGGGCGACAGGCATCGTTTGGTGCCAGCAGAAGTCCCACGTGACCTCTGACCGCCAGGTCGTTGAGGTCATCGCCGAGGAAGGCAGTGCGGGATTGGGACACACCGAGTTCCTGTCGCAGTGCAGCAAGGGCCGGTGGTTTGTCCTTAATGCCAACCAGGCAGTGTTTGATGCCCAGCTGGCGTGCCCTCACCTCCGTGGCACCGCCTTGGCCGCCGCTGAGAAAGGCCAGATGCAGGCTCGCTTTTTGAAGCAATCGCAGCCCGAGTCCGTCGCGCACATCGAAGCGTTTCTGCAGCTGTCCGTCAGGGTTGAACCAGAGCCCGCCATCGGTGAGCACACCATCGACATCCAAGACCAGCAGCTGGAGCGTGGCTAACCGCTGGCGCTGCCTGTGCCATTGCCATTCGCGCAGCAGGTGTTGCATCAGGCCAGCCCGGCCTGGACGAGATCGTGCAAGCGCAGCAGACCATGCAAGCCATCGTGCTCATCCACGACCGGCAGCACGGAGATCGGTTTGCGACGGTTGTGCTCCATGCGCTGAATCGCTTCCACGGCCAGGATGTCGGCCGACACCGTGATCGGATCCGCCGTCATCAGCTCGCCAGCGGTGAGCGCTGGCCAACGTTCTGGACCGTGATCACGCAGGGCTCGGCGCAGATCGCCGTCCGTGATCAGTCCCAGCAGACGGCCTGGTTTGACGGGGTCCTCTACCCAGCCGCTGCCGATTGCCCCTTGGGTGAGGCGACCGATCACGTCCGGTAGTGGCGTCGTGGGTGTGATCGATGGCAGCTGGGCGACAGGGATCATCAGATCAGCCACCGTCATCGTGAGCTGCTTACCCAGGGCACCGGCTGGGTGGTTCAGGGCAAAGTCGGCTGAGGAAATCCCGCGCCGTTCCATCCACACCGCCGCCAGGGCATCGCCGATGGCCATGGCCACTGCGGTGCTGGCCGTGGGGGCGAGGTTGAGAGGGCAGACCTCCCGATCCACGGAGGCGTCGAGCACCACATCACTGCCGCGGGCCAGGGAGGAGTCGGCCCGTCCCACCAGGGCGATCCGGGCCGTACCACGACGTTTGAGATGGGGGAGTACTTCCAAAAGCTCTGCCGTTTCTCCACTGTTGGACAGCAGCAGGCAAACATCGTCAGGAGCGACCACGCCCAGGTCCCCGTGCAGGGCATCAAGGGGATTGAGGTAAAGGGCCATCAGGCCGATGGAGGAGAAGGTAGCGGCAATCTTGCGGGCCACGATCCCGCTCTTGCCGACCCCCGTGATCACCAATTTGGCCTTGCGGTCAGCACAGCGCTCCAGAAGGGCCAGGGCTCCCTCAACCTCGTCTGCAGACAGCTGAGAGGCCGCCGCCGCAATGGCAGCAGCCTCTTCCTGCAGGCAGCGGGTGAGTGCGGACAAAGTGAATGGCCCTCTAACAGTGTTGATTCTCCTTGATGTCCTGTCTCATGCCTTGGCCATCGTCCGTTGAAACCGGATTGATGCAGGCCGTTCCAGCCACCAGGCCGATCAGCAGCTGATTGATCGGACTGAATTCCTGAACCGTGGTGGAGAGGGCACAGAAGAGCAGGGCCAGATTCAAGCCAAGGCTGATTTCAGACCAGTTGGTGGAGTTCCAGGGTGACCAGTTGCGTGCTGCCGAGACGGCCATTTGTTGCGTCCACAGTCCTTGCAGGATCAATCCGCTTAGCGCCATCAGCACGATTAACCCCAGCAGCCCGTGGTTGCCAGCGACCTGCGCCCAGGTGTTGTGGGCGTGCCCGAACGAGAGACCTGGGCGGACTGATTCACAGGCTTCACGGAGCCCGCTGGTGTCGTATCCGGAGCCCATCCAGAAGCGTTCTGTGCTCTTCAGCATTCCCTTGCGCACCCAGCAAGATGCCATCTGCAAGCGCATGGCGTCACTGCCGATGTCGGGCGCGATCACCAGCTTCCAGGCTGCAGCACTAAGAAGACTGCCCACCGCTATCAGGCTCAAAACCCATTGCCGTCGCCGCACGTGATGGCGCAATCTCAGGCCCAGCCATGGCAGGGCGATCGCCAATGGGACCGCAAGGATGGCCATGCGTGAGTCGGTCCCAAGAATCACCCAGTAGCCGAGTGCAAAGAGCGCCAGGTGCACCCCCCTCCACCAGAGCCTTCGTGCCTGTGTGGCGCTGTACCAAGTAGCCAGCGTGAGAAAGGTGGTGAGCGTGGCCAGGCGGTTGATGCTGCCCAAACTGCGCTGGATCGTTGCGTAGTAGAGATCAAACATGCTCTGGACGCTCCAGTCGCCTGACGCTGAGAGCTGAATGGCGAAGAACAAGGCGATGGGTGCAATGGCAAGGCTCATCCAGCTGAGGAGGAGCTGCCAAGACCGCTGAGTGAGCTGACTGCCGATCAGTAGACCACTGCCGATCAGTAGAAACAGCACAGGGCCGCGGTAGTCGTCTCGCAGGATGATGTTGCGTGCTTGCAGCAGCACAAGAGCAAGCAGCACGCACCAGCTCAACCAGGTTTCCCTTGGGGCTGATTGTCGGATCTGACGCTGGATACAGCTGATCAGTTTCAGCACGATCCAACTGAACAGGCTGACCAGGCCGAGTTCGCGGGTGCTTTCGCTGAGGTGCAACGCCACAGTGACAGGGATCAGGGCATCCGCTAGTGCGGCTTTGTCCAGCACGTTGAACCATGTCCTGCTGATCGTTGGCCGTGGCTTCGGACTTCCATCCGTAGCGGGTGTTGCACCCATTTCGGCGTCGCAAAGAGCAGCTGATTATTCTCGCCCCATGAGCTTTCTCGCCGGCCTCAATGACGCCCAGCGCCGGGCGGTTGATCACCATGAGGGGCCCCTGCTGGTGGTAGCTGGTGCGGGTAGCGGCAAGACCCGGGCCTTGACCCATCGCATTGCCCATCTCATTGGTGAGCACGGTGCCGATCCCGCCCAGATCCTGGCTGTGACCTTCACGAACAAGGCAGCCCGTGAGATGAAGGAGCGTCTGGAGCTCCTGCTTGCCCAGCGACTGGCCCAGAGTCAGTTCGGCCAACCCTGGAGCACCCTGCCGCCGGTGGAGCAGCGTCAGCTGCGCTCACGCATCTACCGGGAAATCACCAAGGAGCTGTGGATCGGCACCTTCCATGCCCTTTTCGCACGGATGCTCCGCTACGACATCGACAAGTTCAAGGACAGCGAAGGACTCTCTTGGACCAAGCAGTTCTCCATCTACGACGAGGCCGATGCCCAGAGCCTGGTGAAGGAGATTGTGACCCAGGAGCTTCAGCTTGACCCCAAGCGCTTCGAACCGAAAAAAACCCGTTGGGCGATCAGTAACGCTAAGAATCAGGGGTGGCTGCCCGATCAGCTCGAAGCCAATGCCGAGGGGCAGCGGGGCAAACTCACCGCCGACGTGTACCGGCGCTACCGCAAGGCCCTCGCGGCCAACAATGCCCTCGATTTCGATGACCTGCTGTTGATGCCGGTGCAGCTGCTGCAGCAGAACGAGCAGGTGCGCGGCTACTGGCACCGCCGTTTCGCCCATGTGCTGGTGGATGAATATCAAGACACCAACCGCACCCAGTACGACCTGATCAAGTTGCTGGTCACTGACGGCAAGGATCCCCAGACCTACGACAACTGGACAGGTCGGTCGGTGTTTGTGGTGGGCGATGCCGATCAGAGCATCTACAGCTTCCGGGCGGCGGACTTCACGATCCTGATGGGCTTTCAGGACGACTTCGGAGACCAGGAGCCCGATGAGGCCACCCGCACCATGGTGAAACTGGAGGAGAACTACCGCTCGACGGCCACGATTCTCGAAGCTGCCAATGCCTTGATTGCGAACAACAGCGAGCGCATCGACAAGGTGCTGCGTCCGACCCGCGGCGAGGGGGAGCTGATTTCTTTGACCCGCTGTGATGACGAGATCGCCGAGGCCGAAGCGGTGGTTCATCGGCTGCGGATGATGGAAGCAGCCAACCCCGAGCTGACCTGGGGGGACATGGCCTGTCTCTATCGCACCAATGCTCAGTCGCGGGCGCTGGAGGAATCCCTGGTGCGGTGGCGGATTCCTTATGTCGTGGTGGGCGGCCTGCGCTTCTACGACCGGAGGGAAATCAAGGATGTGCTCGGCTACCTGCGCCTGCTGATCAACCCTGCCGACACCGTGAGTTTGCTGCGGGTGATCAATGTGCCCAAGCGGGGCATCGGCAAGACCACGATCCAGCGGCTCACTGATGCGGCCAATCAGCTGGGCATTCCCCTCTGGGATGTGGTGAGTGATCCCGAAGCGGTGCGCTCCCTCGGTGGCCGTTCCGCCCGGGGCTTGCTGCAGTTCTGTGAGCTGATCAACGGCTTGCGCGAACGTGTGTCCACCACGCCCCCTTCTGAACTGATTCAGCAGGTGATGGAGCTCAGTGGCTACGTCAGCGAACTGATCACCGAAGGCAGCGATGAGGCCGAGGAACGCAGGCGCAATCTGCAGGAGCTTGTGAATGCAGGTTTGCAGTACCAGGAGGAAAACGAGGAGGGAGATCTCGAGGGTTTTCTGGCCTCTGCGGCTCTGGCCAGCGATGCCGATAGCAAGGACACCGCCGCCGATCGCGTCACTCTGATGACCCTGCACAGCAGTAAAGGTCTGGAATTTCCGGTGGTGTGCCTGGTGGGTCTGGAGCAGGGGCTCTTTCCCAGCTATCGCTCCCTTGACGATCCCGCTTCGCTGGAGGAAGAGCGGCGGCTCTGTTATGTGGGCATCACCCGGGCCAAGGAGCGCCTGTTCCTCTCCCATGCCAGCGAACGACGTCTCTGGGGTGGCATGCGCGAACCGGCCGTGCCGAGTGTGTTTCTCTCCGAACTGCCGGAAGCGCTGGTGCAAGGAGAGATCCCGCGCTCAGGCGGCGCTGCGATCCGCCGGGAACAACGTTTAGATCGCCTCACTCGTGTGGACCGTGAGCAACCCAGCAGCGCCCCTGCTAACGCGGTGCGTCGGCGTCAGGCCGGTCCAGCGCCCGGTCGCAGCTGGAGCGTGGGTGACCGGGTGCTGCACAGCAGCTTCGGAGAAGGGGAGGTCACCCACACCTTCGGTAGTGGCGAGAAGGTGTCGATTGCGGTGAAGTTCGCAGGGATGGGTCCCAAGATCCTGGATCCGCGCTTGGCGCCGATTGAGCCCTTGCCGTGAGCTTGCTGTTCAGCTCGAGGCCAGGGCCACTGAGCCGATTGCCGTCCAGGGGCTGGATTCGGCCTGAAGTAAAGCGTCAGCCAGAGGGCTGGTCACGCTGATCAGCAGCGGTCCGCAGGTCTGGGGATCGACCAGTAACTCGAGCAGAGCCTGGCTTTGCAGGCTGCCCACGAGGATGTTGCCCAAGTGCAGGGTCACCAGGCCCTGATCGAGCAGGCCCCAGGAGCGCCTGTTGGCTGGAGCAAGACTGCTGGCTAGACCGCTCTCGAGCAAGGGCAGGGCTCCAGGCAGTGCGGGAATGGCATCCGCCTGCAGAGTCACGCGCACGTGCTCAGGGGTCGCAGTTGGCCCCAGCATCTCGCCGAGGTGGCCCAGGAGGCCGAAGCCTGTGATGTCGGTGGCCGCATGAATGCAATTGGGATGGATCTTTTGAAGCGTGAGCAGCTCTTCCAGCAGGTGGTGCTGACTGGTGGACATCTGCTCCAAAGCCTTGTCCAGGTCTGAAGGGTGCGTTTTGCCTCTCATCGCTGCCGCGAACAGAACCCCCGTGCCCAGAGCACGGCTGATTAGGAGCTGGTCTCCTGCCTGAAGACCGCGTTTGGGCCATGGCCGCTCCGGTGAAGCTCCGGAGACGCTCAGGATCACTTGGATGTCCTGGCTTGGGGGTGGGCTCCCAGCCTGACGGCTCTCGAGAGTGTGTCCTCCCAGCAGGCTGGCTTGCTGGGGTTGCAGCGCGCACTGGATGCCCGCCAACGTTTGTTCCAGCAACCATTCCTGATCGGCAGCGTCGCCGAGGGGAAGGGTGACCACCGCCTGGGCCGCCTGCACACGCGCTCCGCAGGCCCACAGATCTGAGCAGGCATGCAACGTTGTGAGCCTGGCGTTCAGCCAGGGGTCGCTGATCAGCGCTGGAAAACCATCCACGCTTTGCAGAAGCGGTTGTCCACTCACTGCTCGGCTGCCAGGCAAGGGATTTGCATCTTCGGGCGCTGATCCCAGCGTCTGTAGTCCAGCCCGGCTGAGGGCAGTTTCCAGGTGATGGGCCGGTAATTTCGCCGCGCATCCGTTGCAGCGCATCGTTTCCGGGTCCGCCGCCGCGTAATCCATGGTCGATTGGGTTTTGAAGTGGCGGATGAACCGGCGGTCAATGCGCTCTTTCCAGTTCCACAGCCAACCCCTGGGTCCAAGGACCCAGGGCCCCCAGAGCAGCCAAGCCACAGCTGTTCCCTGGCGATGGCCTCCCAGGAGCTGCAGGGCTCGAGTTTGGGGGCTCCAGTGATGTAGCGGTTGGCTGCGTCCAGCGGCTTCCAGATTGCGGGCCAAGGGCTTGGCCGCACGCACAGCCCAGACGCCGGAAGGCGGGCGGACCGCTCCGTTGACCACAGCGCAGTCACCGGTGGCGAAGAGCTCCGGGTGGCCTTGCACCTGAAGTGTCGCGTCCGTTTGCACCCGACCGCTCTGGGGACAGCAAGGCAATCCACTGGCTGCCAGCCAGGCTGGCGCCTGGCTGCCTGTGCAGCGCAGTCCTGGCCCTTCGATGGTGGGTTCTCCGTCGCTCACCACACAGTGCTTGATGCCGGCTGCGGTGATCGCCTTGGCCAGCTCCGGCTGCGGTTGCCCAGGTTTGCTGATCAGTAGCAGGCGCCGCGCCGGCCAACGTTGACGTAGCGCCAAGGCCACTTCCAGGCCCGCCAGTCCGGCGCCGAGGATGGCAAAAGGGGGCCAGGTGCTCTGCGGTGCTGGGTTGCGATCTTCCCGCTCAAGCAGGGCGAGGACGGGCTTCAGGGGTTTGATTGGCGTGAGTTCGTGCGTGTTCCCCTCGCAGCGGGACTGCGAGGCTGTGGTGATCGCGCCAACGTTGAGACTGAGGCAATCAAAACGCAGTGCCGGTCGGCGTTCCAGCAACAACTGACGCTCTGCAAGATTGATGCCCGTGATGGTGGCGATCACCAGGGCGACTCCAGCCTGGTCGGCGAGTCTGCGCAGGTCGATGTTCACCTCGTCAAGGCTGTAACGGCCGGCGATCAGACCTGGGACCATTCCCGAGTAGAGCGTGGTGCTGCACTGGCTCACGAGGATGACGAGCCCGTCGGGTCGTTTCTCGGGGCGCATCGCCCAGCGACGCAGCAACAGTGCATGGCTGTGGCCACCTCCGGCCAGCACCAGAACACTCATGGCTCGCTGGCGTAGCCCTGGGGATTGGCGGATTGCCAGGCCCAGCCATCCCGGCAGATGTCCTGAAGTGAGTGTTGTGTCTGCCACCCCAGTCGCCTGAGCGCCTCGGCCGGATCGGCCACGGTGATGGCGGCATCACCGGGTCGGCGGCTGACGATGGCATGAGGAATGGGGCGTTCGCTGGCTTCAGCAAACGCCTGAATCACCTCCAGCACTGAAATGCCTCGGCCGCTGCCGAGGTTGAGGCTGAGCAGCTGTGGCGGCTCCTCCAGCAGGCAGTCCAGGGCGGCGCGGTGACCTTCGGCGAGATCCATCACATGGATGTAATCGCGGATGCAGGTGCCGTCCGGAGTGGGCCAGTCGCCGCCGAACACCTGCAGACATTCCCTCCGGCCCACGGCCACCTGGCTCACGAAGGGGAAGAGATTGTTGGGAATGCCGAGGGGATCTTCACCGATCTGGCCGCTGGGGTGCGCACCGACCGGATTGAAGTAGCGCAGGCAGGCGATCCGCCAGAGTTCCTGGGCGCTTGTAGCCAGGTCGTTGAGCAGGCGTTCCGCCGCTGCTTTGGTGTACCCGTAGGGATTGATCGGCTGGATCGCCGCCGTTTCCGGAATCGGCACGTGGTCGGGGTAGCCGTAGAGGGTGGCGCTGCTGCTGAACACAAAGGTGTGGCAGCCGTGGTTGGCCATCACCTGCAGCAGGCTGAGCGTGCCGTGCACATTCACGTCCCAGTAGCGCAGCGGTTCAGCAACAGACTCGCCCACGGCCTTGAGTCCTGCGAAGTGGATCACCGCATCAATCGGCTGGCCCTGCGCTTCGGCCTGTTGGAAGATCGCCTCAAGGCAGGGGGTATCGCGGATTTCCCCTTCGACAAACTGCAGGCGATCCGTCGGTCCCGCCTTTGATGCCGGTGCAACCCCTGCCAGAGATGCGACGCGGTTGAGTGAGGCCAGAGAACTGTTGCTGAGGTTGTCGACCACCACAAGCTCATGGCCCGCGTCCAGAAGGACGAGGCAGGTGTGGCTGCCAATGAAACCGGCTCCCCCTGTGACGAGGATCTTGGCCATGAGAGCTGATTTGATCTCTGGGGATTGAAGCCTAACGGTGGCGATTTAACGTGAATTCTCTACTGCGGCTGCAATGCTTCGCGAATGCATCAGGTTGGGCTTGCGCAATCGGTGTCGGTTCACCTCAAGTGGAGCTAATCAGTTGTTGTTTCGATAGGGCATCGCTCTGAAATCTTGTGTTGACATCCGTCGCGAATGTCTTGATCAATCGCTCTTTAATTGTTTGCCTTTGTGAGGCCGCTGCATGGACTGTCGTCTCTCAGTGTTGGTTGTTTCAAGAACTCCGAGTTTGCTGAATCGCTTGCTGGCGTCATTTCCGATGGCCTGTTCTCTACCGCTGGCCGATGTTGAAATTCTCTGCTCCTGGAATGGTTCGATCGTCGATGAGGCCTTCATCCATGTGCCCGATGGATTGTTATTCCGTGTGGTGTCGAGGGCGCCCTATCACTTTGCTGCAAATGTGAATTCACTGGTCCGGTTGGCTCAGGCAGAGTCCCTGCTTCTGGTCAATGATGATGTCATCCTCGACCGTGGAAGTGTCGATTCTGCTTTGGCGGCCATGGCCTCTCAAGCTCAAGTGGCCCTGATCGGATCCCATCTGCGTGGTTTGGATGGACGTCTGACCCATGCTGGAATTCTCTTTGATTGTTTTGCCTCTCCCTTCCATTATTTGGAGTCGCTTGTCTCTGCGGATCACACGTTTGTACTCAGAGATGAGGCACGTGTTGTTGCTGCCTCCGGCGCCCTGATGTTGATCAGGCGATCGGCTCTGGTTCAGCTCAGGATGAATGAGGCCTACCGCGTCTGCGGTGAGGATGTTGAGTTCTGCCTTGATGTTTGTGAAATTCTCGGATCCAAAATTCTTTACTCGCCAGAGTTCAGTGGTGTTCACGAAGCGGAATCAACCCGCTCGTCCATGCCTGGGCAGGGTGCGAATTCCAGCGATCAGGTATTGCTCAAGGCTCGACGCAAACGCTTTGAACGCCGTGCTGGGTGCGAGGTGCTGATCGATGAGTGGAGGTTGCAGCGGGATGTGGCTTGTTTGTGTGTGCGAGAGGGGCATAAGTCGCTTCCCGGTGTTGCGTTGATGGCGGTGACTCTTCTTCGTTCCGGACTCTGGATCAGCTGGCGCGTCGTCAGTTCTGTGCTGTCCAGGTTTGCAAGGTGTTGAGCCAGTGGTGTCTGGCAAAAAGCGCTTGGTAGCGCCTGCGTGCCTCGAGGCCCAGGTCGTGGCGTTTCTCAGGGTTATGCATCAACAAGGCCAAGACATTGGCAAGCTCGTCGGGGGTTTGCGCCCATGGCAGACCCTCCAGCTGACAGACCCAACCCATGCCTGAGCGTCGCCGATCAAACGCGAGTGCTGGAATGCCGGCGGCCATTGCCTCCAGCTGCACGATGCCGAAGGCCTCGTTGCTGCGATCTGAAGGAAGCACCAACACATCAGCTGCGGCGATCTGCTGCAGCTTGGCGGCTTCATCCAGTTGTCCCAGGAATGTCACCGGAGCGTCATGACCCATCAGGGAATGGCTCAGGGTCTCGAAGGCATCGCGATGGGGGCCGTCACCCACGATGTGGAGCTCCCACCCCTGACTCAATTCGGCCAGCGCGTTCAGTAACCAGTCCAGACGTTTGTAACTGGCGAGGCGTCCGATGAACAGCACGCGCATCGGTCGCCCAGGCTCGACAGGGCGGGCCGGGATGGCGAGGAGCTGTTGTTCCTGTGCATTGCTGAGACAGCAGGGCAGCACCTGCACCCGCTCGGAGACACAGCCCTGGTGAATGAGCGCCTCCTCCAGCACCGGTGAGGTGGTAACAACTCCATTCAGGAGAGGCAGAAGCCGCAAGGCCAGCCACTGATACAAAAGGAACAGGCGACCACTGAATCCTGGAGACTGTTCGAGAAAGGAGTGCCAATGGGCGGTGACCCGTCGCCGCGGCCTCAACAACTTGGCGGCAACAAGCAGAAGCAGCACACCAGGAGATGGAAGGTGGCCATGGAGGTGTTTGCTACTGAGCAGAAGCCTTCCCAGGATCCGTGTCGGCCAAGGCAGTTGCAGTCGCGCCACGGGCGGGCTGCAGGGCAGCACCTGTCGCGGATAGCTCACTGGGCAGGAATCGATGGCGTGGCTGGCCTGCCGTTGAGGATCAAAGCTGTAAACGCGGCCGCCCCAGACGCTGGCGAGCTCGTGGGCGACCCGCTCAACGCCGCCAAATCCGGGGGGCCATTCCCGCAGCAGCTGCAGGATTGTCTGGCTCACCGGAGGGCCCTCCTTTTGCATGAATTGGAGTTCTTCAGACCGCGTAGTACTGCCTATACCACCGGGCAAAACACTCCACACCGGTTTCAATCGGGGTGTATGGCTTGAAGCCCACCCAGGCCTCCAGGGCTGTGGTGTCGGCTGCGGTGGCGACGACGTCTCCGGGTTGCATTGGTTGGAAGTCTTTGATGGCGGTTGTCCCCAGCGCTTGCTCCATCACCTCGATGAACCGCATCAGAGGAGTGGGTTCGTTGTTGCCGATGTTGAACACTCGGTGAGGAGCCGCCGCGGTGGCCGGATCCGGGGCCAGTGGATCAAAGTCGGGATTGGCTGAGGCAGGCTTGTCGCAACAGCGCAGTACACCTTCCACGATGTCGTCGATGTAGGTGAAGTCGCGCTGCATCTTGCCGTGGTTGAACACCCGGATCGGTTTGCCGGCAAGAATGGCTTTGGCAAACAACATCGGTGCCATGTCCGGTCGGCCCCAGGGGCCGTAGACCGTGAAAAAGCGCAGACCGGTCGCCGGCAACTGATAAAGATGGCTGTAGGTGTGCGCCATCAGCTCATTGGCTTTTTTGCTGGCGGCGTAGAGGCTCACTGGATGGTTCACGGGCTGTTGCTCGTGAAACGGCAGATTGCGGTTGCCGCCATACACCGAGCTGCTCGAGGCATACACCAGATGCTCGGTGCCATGGTGCCGGCAGCCCTCGAGGATGTGGCCGAAGCCCACAAGATTGCTCTGGATGTAGGCGGCTGGATTCTCCAGGGAGTAGCGCACCCCCGCCTGCGCTGCCAGGTTCACCACCACGCGCGGACGCTCACCCGCGAAGAGCTCCATCAGGGCTGTTCCGTCGTCCAGGGCAAGCCGTTCGAAGCGCCAGGCTCCTTGAGGCGCCATGGCTTCAATGGTCTGCAGGCGCGCCTGCTTCAGCGAGGGGTCGTAGTAACTGTTGAGGTTGTCGATGCCGATCACGCGGTCGCCGCGCTTCAACAAGCGCTGCACGAGGGCAGCACCGATGAATCCGGCCGCACCGGTGACGAGGATCGGACGGGACTGATCGCCGCTCATGCCTCTCCCTCGCCTACGCGCCAGAGGCTTAATCCGGCATTTTCAACCTCGGTCGGAGAGACCACCGAGCGTGCATCGAACACCCAGGCGGGCTGGCGCATGAGCTTCGACAGCGCGCTCCAGTTCAACTGCCGGTAGTCCCGCCATTCGGTGAGGATCAGGACAGCATCAGCACCAGTGACCGCTTTTTCCACGCTGGCACTGGGCCACCAGGTGCCTTCACCGCTGAGGGAGGCGCGGGTCGGGCCCGCGGATCCATCGGGAGCCTCGCTGGCCTGGAGCTGCAGATCCCGGGCGATCTGCTCGGAATCCACTTTGGGGTCGTGAATGGCCAGCTGGGCCCCTTCCACGAGGAGGTCTTTGGCGATCCGGATCGCGGGTGCCTCACGGGTGTCGTTGGTGTCGGCCTTGAAGGCGAATCCCAGGATCGCCAGCCGTTTCCCCGTCACCGTGCCGAACAGCTTCTGCACCACCAAGCGGGCGATGCGGTGTTGCTGCCAGGTGTTCAGGATGACCACCTGTTCCCAATAATCTGCTACCTCCGGCAAGCCGAAATGGCGGCAGAGGTAAACCAGATTGAGAATATCTTTCTGGAAGCAGCTGCCGCCGAAGCCGGGGCCCGATTGCAGAAACTTGGGGCCGATGCGGCTGTCGGTGCCGATGGCCCTCGCTACTTCACGCACGTCGGCACCAGTGCTCTCGCAGAGAGCGGCTACGGAATTGATCGAACTGATGCGCTGGGCCAGAAAGGCATTGGCGGTGAGCTTGGAGAGTTCGCTGCTCCAGAGGTTGGTCCGCAGAATCTTGCTGTCATCTACCCAGTGCGCATAGACCGAGGCGAGCGCTTCAATGGCATCCTCTGTGTTGCCGCCGATCAACACTCGGTCCGGTGACTCCAGATCGCGGATCGCGGTTCCCTCGGCCAGAAATTCCGGGTTGGAGAGGACCGCAAACGATCGATCACCCTGGGAGGTATCTGCCGACGCCAGAATGGTCTGCACCGTTTCCGCGGTGCGCACCGGCAGGGTGCTTTTTTCCACAACGATGGTGTGGCCCTGGGCCGATTGAGCCACCTGACGAGCGCAGGCCTCCACCCAGCGCAGGTCACTGGCTTGGCCTGCCCCCAACCCCTTGGTCTTGGTGGGAGTGTTCACGGAGATGAACACCATGTCGGCGTCGGCGATGGCGTCGGCAACCCCTGTGGAGAAGTGCAGGTTGCGCCCCCTGGCCCGCTTCACCACGGCATCGAGGCCGGGCTCGTACACCGGCAGCTTGCTGAGATCTCGGTCGTTCCAGGCATCAATGCGGGCCTGATTGATGTCAACCACCGTGACTTGAATCTGTGGGCAACGATCGGCGATCACCGCCATCGTTGGCCCTCCTACATAGCCGGCACCGATGCAGCAGATGCGTTGAATTGGTGATCCCATCGCTGCGTTAGCTGGCCCATTGTTCGGGCAACGTTACCGCCAGTGGCTTCCTGGCTTCACTTTCGCCCTTGATACTCAATGGCATGCGAGGGTTTCCAAGAGCGCCGGGAGATCCACAGCGGGATCATTCCAGGGCAATGTGTGTTCCTCACCATCTCCTTGCAAGCGTTTGATCCTCACAATCCCCTGATCGACTTCGCCGTCGCCCAGCACCAGTGCTGATGGGGCCTTGCAGCGATCAGCCCGCTTGAACTGTTTGCCGAACGCGGCTCCTGAACCATCAAGTTCCACGGCGAGTCCGGCGTTGCGCAGGTCGCGGGCCAGGCCGAGGGCTACACCCTCGGCCTGGTCTCCACGATTCACCAGATACACATCCGGTGCTGCGTCCGACGCGTTGCCGAGCATCAACAGCAGACGCTCCATGCCGAGAGCCCAGCCCACAGCTGGAGTGGCCGGGCCCCCCAGTTGCTGAACGAGTCCGTCGTAGCGACCGCCACCGCAGACAGTGGCCTGGGCGCCGAGCTGGTCGCTAGTGATCTCAAACGCTGTGTGCCCGTAGTAATCCAGCCCGCGTACCAGGCGGGTGTTGTGCGTGAAGGGAATGGAGAGTTGGGTGAGCAGCGCCTGCACGTGTTCAAAACGTGAGGCACTTTCGGCGCTGAGGGCTGCTTGCAGCGTTGGAGCGTCGTTAAGAAGGGCCTGGGTGGATTGGTTTTTGCTGTCGAGAATGCGCAGCGGGTTCGTGCTGAGACGTTTCTGTGAATCGGCATCAAGCTGATCGCTGCGCTCCTCCAGCCAGGTCACCAGGGTTTTTCGGTAGGCCTGGCGGTCTTCCGATGTGCCCAGGGTGTTGATTTCTAGCTTCACGTGTTCCAAGCCCAGATCAGCAAGCAGATCCCATGCCAGGGCAATGACCTCCACGTCGCTGCGGGCACTGCTGACACCGAGGCATTCCACACCGATCTGATGAAATTGCCGCTGTCGACCAGCCTGAGGGCGTTCATAGCGGAACATCGGGCCTGAATACCAGAGCTTCTGAACTCCCTGACTCAGCAAGCCATGTTGGACGGCGGCGCGGACAACCGATGCCGTGCCTTCCGGTCGCAAGGTGCAGGATCGTTCACCACGATCGAGAAAGCTGTACATCTCCTTCCCAACGACATCCGTTGCCTCACCGATGCCGCGGGCAAATAATTCGGTGACTTCGAGCAAGGGAGTGCGAATTTCCTCCAGGCCTGCACGACGGAAGTGTTCGCGCGCAACGGCTTCCACGTTTTGCCAGCGCCGCGTTTGCTCGGGCAACAGGTCCACCATGCCCCGCAGGCTCTGCAGTTGGCTCATCGGCTCTCAACTTGTCGAGAGGCAGTCTGACTGCCGCCCAAACTCTCATCAAAAAACCCGCCCATCCCAGAGGGTGGCGGGTTTGAACAAATGCAAGAGGCTGCAGTGATTCAGGCTGAACCAACGCCTGTGTAGGAGCCATAGAAGAACAGACCCACCACAAACAGCACAGCCATGCCACCGGCAGTGGCCACGAGCCAGAGGGGAAGGGTTCCTTCAGTCCAGCGGGAACGCCAGGCGACGGCGGGGCGACCATCAGGTAGACGGTCAGGAATTCTTCCGTCAGGAAGATTGGATTTCTTGCCACTCATGAATCAGAACCTCAGTTGAAGAAGTAACTGGAGAAAAGAATGCCTGTGGTGAAGACCACAAGAAGGCCCAGATAAAGACTGGTGCGGTTCAACTCGACGGGCAAGTTGTTGGGATTGGGGTTGCGCTCCATGGTTCAAAGAGTTGAAAGATCAGCGGCGAACGAACTGCATGGCTGCCAGGGCGCCAAGAAAAAACACTGTGGGAACGCCCAAAGTGTGAACAGCTAGCCAGCGCACCGTGAAGATTGGGTAATTGCGTGGCGTGGAGGTGGCGGGAGATTGCGTCATGGTTCTGGTTTATTTCAGGCGCTGGTCAAGGTCGGACTTGCCTTCGTAGCGCTGGCTCACCACTGGAGCTTTGCTTTCGCTGGCCTGGAAATAGGCATCAGGGCGAGGTGTTCCAAAGGCGTCGTAGGCCAGGCCGGTGGACACAAACAGGAAACCCGCCAAGAAAATGGAGGGCAGTGTGATGGCATGGATCACCCAGTAGCGGATGCTGGTGATGATCTCGAAAAACGGGCGTTCCCCGGTGGAGCCGGCGGCCATGACTTCGGGCGTATCAGCTTGGTGATCCTAGGGGTAGGGCTCCGGCCATTGCGGCTAGAGCCTGCCCATGGTTACGAAGCGTTGTCCGTTCGCGGCTGATCTCTGCGCTCAGCTCACTGCCGTCCAATGCAGCATCAAGCCACGTTCTCCGAGAAGAAACGCGTGGTCTTGGCCTTCGCTGTCGTCAAAGACGAACCGATTGAAATTGGTCGGTGCCTGCCGGCTTTCGGGATCGCGCTCCCAGCTGTCACCTCCGTCCCGGCTCACCAGCAGGGTGCCGTTGCCGCCACCTGCCCAGATGGCACCATCCTTGGACCAGGCCATGTCCATATAGCCGTAGCCGTTGGTGATGGGAATGATCGGCTTGTTCCAGCTCTCAGGGTCTTCAGCATTGTCATTGAGTCGAATCTGAGCGCCACGGGCCACCATCCATAGGTTTCCATCTGGCTGATAGCCAATGCTCTGCAGCCTCTGGCTGCTCACGCGCTGATGTACCTGCCATACCTCTTGTCCCGGAATCCAAGTGGCGTAGAAATTGCCCAGGCTGCTCACACTCACGTAGCCGCCATCGGCACTGCGGCGCAGGTCGCGCACTGCACCGGCGGCATCACTCACCTCCGCTTCCCAGCTGCCGCCGCCGTCACGGGTGCGATACACAGCACCAACGTTGGTGGCCAGCTCAGCACTGTCGGCTCCCAGTGCGGTGATGAGATAGGGCTCGCCAGGCAGCTTGGTGTCGAGGAACAAGCGGGTCCAGTTTTGGCCGCCATCAGTGGTGTGCATCAGCAGGCCAGGCTGGCCTGCGATCCAGCCATCGTCGCCTTCAAAAGCGATGCTGAGCAGGCGGAAGTTCTCCTCATCGGGGAGGTCAAGGCTGCGCTCGTTCCAGCTGGACCCTCCGTCGTTGGTTTCAAGGATCAGGCGGTTGCTGCCCACCAGAAAGCCGTGATCCGCACTGGTAAAGGCCACATCCAGAGGATTGGCGTCGGTGTTGAGGTCCACCACCTGCCAAGGACTGCTCGTGGCCACGGGAACACGGGTGGTGACGCAGCCTCCGAGGCCGAAGCCGATGCAGGCCACCAGCACGAGCTGGATCAGGGGTTTGAGCAGAGAAGACATGCGAGGCACAGAAAACAACGGATCGACGCGCTCAGCGCAGGGAGTAAAGCGAAAGGAAAAAGGCAAATCCGAGGAGCAGGCCGCCAAAGATCAGAACATTTTTCTGTCCTGGGGTCAGTCGATTGACGCCCAGGCCGTAATTCAGGTTTTCCTCGAAGCCACTGGCCTTAGAGCGGGGGCCGATGTCTCGGAAGGCGCCGACCCTGCTGCGGCAAACGGGGCAACGGAAATTTGCCACGTCCAGATCTTCGAAGGCGGTACCACTCGGAATCGCCAGCTTCTTCACCCCTTCATCGGGGTCGTACACATAGCCACAACTGCGGCATTCGAAGCGGTGGGTGCGCGGATCGCTTGCTTCGGCAAGGGTTTGTTCAGTAGGAGCCTGCGGGGCCTCGGCTTCAGAGTCCGCAGCTGCAACGTTGTCTGAGGCCTGTGATTCGTCGCTCACCGTCGCTCATCCGGGCTCGATCACTCTATCGGCGTGATCACAGCCAACGTCAGATGCTGCCTGCAAATGCCAGACTGACTGCCAGATCGGAGCCTATTAAATGTTTGTGCTTCCGGGATACGACGCCTTTCTCGGCTTTCTGCTGATCGCAGCAGCCGTACCGGTGCTGGCGTTGGTGACCAACAAACTGCTGGCTCCCCGCAGTCAGGCCGGAGAGCGACAGCTCACCTACGAGTCGGGTATGGAGCCGATCGGTGGTGCCTGGATTCAGTTCAACATTCGCTATTACATGTTTGCGCTGGTCTTCGTGATTTTCGATGTGGAGACCGTCTTTCTGTATCCCTGGGCTGTGGCTTTCCATCGCCTGGGCTTGCTGGCGTTCATCGAAGCGTTGATTTTCATTGCCATCCTTGTGGTGGCTCTCGCCTACGCCTGGCGCAAGGGCGCCTTGGAGTGGAGCTGACCCCATGACCTCTTCCACTGATCGTTCCGCCATGGCCGGAGACACCCCTTCCATTCAGGCTCTGCGCGATCTGCGCGAGGCCAGTTGCGGTCCAGTTGCAGGAGCTGCTGACGGTGCCCCCACGGTGACCCAGGACCTGAGTGAGAACGTGATTCTCACCAGCCTTGATGATCTCCACAACTGGGCCCGCTTGAGCAGCCTTTGGCCGCTTCTTTACGGCACGGCTTGCTGCTTCATTGAATTTGCGGCGCTGCTCGGGTCACGTTTCGATTTCGACCGTTTCGGGCTTGTGCCCCGCAGTTCACCGCGTCAGGCCGACCTGCTGATCGTGGCCGGCACGGTGACGATGAAGATGGCTCCGGCCCTGGTGAGGCTTTATGAGCAGATGCCTGAGCCCAAGTACGTGATTGCCATGGGCGCCTGCACCATCACCGGTGGAATGTTCAGTGCCGACTCCACAACGGCGGTGCGCGGTGTCGACAAACTCATCCCCGTTGATCTCTATATGCCGGGTTGCCCCCCCCGCCCGGAGGCCATCTTTGATGCGGTGATCAAATTGAGAAAGAAGGTGGCCAACGAATCCGTCGCCGATCGTCGTCAGCTCAAGCAGACCCACCGTTATTGCTCCGTTGCCCACGCGATGACTCCAGTGGAGCCCATCGTCACGGGTGCCTATCTCCGTGCTGAAACCCAAGTGGCTGCTCTCCAACCCGGTGCAGGCCTGCCGATGCCTGCCTTGGAAACCGCTGACGCTGTTCAAACTTCTGAGCCCTCATGAGTACCACCCCTGACAAGCAAGCGAATGATGACGCTCCAGTCGCCCTGGCCCCTGCGCCTGGCCTGGTGAGCCAATGGCTGAGCCAGCAGGGCTTCGACCATGAAGTTCTTGAGCCCGATCATGTGGGTGTCGAGCAGATTGCTGTGGAAGCTCTGTTCTTGCCAGTGATCGCTGCGGCACTCAAGAGCCATGGATTCGATTACCTGCAATGCCAGGGCGGCTACGACGAAGGCCCCGGAGAGCGGCTGGTGTGCTTCTACCACCTGTTGGCGATGGCGGAAGTCACGGAAGGTGGCGCCCACCAGGTGCGCGAGGTGCGTTTGAAAGTGTTCCTGTCCCGTGAAGGGCAGCCCAGTGTTCCTAGTCTTTATGGGCTGTTCCGAGGTGCCGACTGGCAGGAGCGGGAAACCTTCGACATGTTCGGCATTCAGTTCGAAGGTCACCCTCATCCAAAACGCCTGCTCATGCCGGAAGACTGGACAGGATGGCCTTTGCGCAAGGACTATGTGCAGCCTGATTTCTACGAAATGCAGGACGCCTATTGATCAGCTGCTTGCTGAGCTGCTGATCCCTGAAGATCTTTCTTGTGTTTGCGATAGAAACGCATCACTGCCAGTGCCAGCGAACGGGGGTCGTGACGCAAGGTGGCTGTAGGCCTGCTTCCCTGTAATGGTGCCTCCATCACTTCGTACCCTTCGGAGATCAATTGCCGCCTGTTACAAAAAACGGGGTCAGCGCCTCTGGATCGATAGTGAGCGATCAAGGGAGAATCCGCGATCGCTTCCTGGGCCAGTACCGCATCGAACAGTCGCTGGTTGATGCCAAGAGAGGCCAGCTGCGCTTCGATCGCTCGTAGGTGACCGCTCACATCGAGCCCATCGGTTTCTCCGGGCTGGGTCATCAGATTGCAGATGTAAAGCCTTGGGGCACGGCTGCGTTGAATCGCTGTCACCAGCTCGGGCACCAGCAGATTCGGAAGCAGTGAGGTGTACAAGCTCCCTGGTCCGAGCAGGATCAGATCCGCTTGGGCAATGGCCTCAAGGGCTCTCGGGAGAGCTGGTGGTCGTTCAGGTAAACAGCCCAGACGCACGATCGGATTCGGCGCTTTGCCAATCGCGGATTCGCCCTCAATGCGCCGCCCATCCTCAAGTTCCGCCCACAGCCGTACGTCGGCATTGGTGGCCGGTACCACCTGGCCTTGCACGGCCAGCACGCGGCTCGAGGCGGTGATGGCTGTCTCGAGATTGCCGGTAATCGCTGTCAGCGCAGAGAGAAAGAGGTTGCCGAAGCTGTGGCCTTCCAGTCCTGTTCCCGAGGAGAAGCGGTATTGAAACAGGCGCGTCAGCAGGGGCTCCTCCGTGGATAGAGCGGCAAGACAGTTGCGGATGTCTCCAGGCGGTTGCACCCCCAGTTCGCGGCGCAGCACGCCGCTGCTGCCTCCGTCGTCGGCCACCGTGACGATGGCTGTGATGTGGCTGCTGTAGCGCTTCAAACCGCTGAGCAGGGTGGACAAGCCGGTGCCACCACCGATGGCCACGATGTTTGGCCCCCGGTTCAACCGGCTCTTCGCGCGCAAGGCGTCGACAAGAACAGTGTCTTTTTCGGGAGCGAGAGCCTGCTGGATCGAACCGAAGCTGCGGCTCTGACCCCAGAGAAGCAGTCCGATCCCAGCAAGCAGCATGAGAGGACCCGTGATTCCCCGGGGCAGGACCCTGGTGATCCAGCCGAGCACTTCCTGAATGGCCCAGAGGGTCCAGTAGATCGGTTGCAGATCGGCCCATACGGCAGCACCGATGAGGGCCAGTACAAGCCCGATCCCTGAGGTGAGCAGCCAGCGTTTCACGACCAGTCCAGGCTGCAGCCAGCGCATCGCGCGGCGAGAGCGCAGCATCAGGTCGCGCTGCCGCTCAGCCTGCATGGCTCGGATGCGTTGACGGTTTCCGCGGCGTGAAGGACTGGTCAAATGCGATCCGTAGCGAGGGGTTCGCATCCCTTGCGATCCCCAAACTGTACGGAAGCTGGCCCCAATGGCCATCCCTTCGTGTCGGACGCGGCAGGATGGTGGCTCATGCAATGCGGCCCTGACATGAGTCGGCCGAGCACCACCCCAGCAACAACGCCGACGCCCGTGGTGGAGTTGCGAGATCTCACCATGCAATGGGGCCCCAGGCCCGTGCTCGATCGTGTGTCGCTCACCATGAAGCCTGGCGAGCGGATTGCCGTTGTCGGTCCCTCCGGTGCCGGTAAATCCACGGTGTTGCGTCTCCTTGCTGGACTGCAGCTGCCAACGGGCGGTGAACTGAGCCTCTTCGGTGAACCGCAGACCTACCTGCGCCTCGATCAGCGTCGGCCTCCTGATGTGCGACTGGTGTTTCAGAACCCAGCCCTGCTGGCCTCCCTCACGGTCGAGGAAAATGTCGGTTTTTTGCTCACACGCCTGGGCCGTCTCAAGCAAGCTCAGATTCGAGAGCGGGTGCAGCAATGCCTTGAAGCCGTCGGCCTTCATGAAGTGGCCGACAAGTACCCAGGTCAGTTGAGCGGGGGCATGCAAAAAAGAGTGAGCTTTGCCCGGGCCCTGATCGATGATCCAGATCGGGAGGAAGGAGCCATGCCTCTGCTCCTTTACGACGAGCCCACCGCTGGTTTGGATCCAGTTGCTTCCACGCGGATTGAAGATCTGATTGTGAAAACCACCACGGTGGCTCGGGGCTGTTCTGTCGTTGTGAGCCACGTTCACAGCACGATCGAGCGCTCCGCTGAACGGATCGTGATGCTGTACGGCGGGCGCTTCCAGTGGGATGGAACTGTTGAGGAGTACCGCAATTCAGATAATCCCTACGTTGTGCAGTTCAGGACAGGTAATCTGCGCGGGCCGATGCAACCCTCCGACCACTAATCCATGCGCCGTAGTGTCCGCGAAGCCCTCGTCGGTTTTTCGATTGTTGGAGCGATCGCCGGATTTGCCGGCACCATGCTTTGGTTAAGGGGAGTGCGCCTGGGCTCTGAAACCTGGACGGTCCAAGCTGATTTCCAGAATGCAGGTGGTCTGGCTGACCGCTCTCCCGTTACGTTCAGGGGAATCACCGTGGGAACGGTGCGAGCGATTGAAGTCACTCCTCAGTCGGTAAGGGCCACGCTCGAAATCAACCAGGACTCCCTCAAACTTCCCCTGCCGGTTACGGCCATCGTGTCGGAGGCATCGTTGCTTGGTGGTGACGCCCAGGTTGAACTGAAAACCAAGGGCACCACGCTGCTCAAAGATGCACCTTCCCCCAAATCGCGCGGGTGCAAAAACAATGGAGTTTTATGCGACGGTGACACGATTCGCGGCCAGTCGGGAGCCACCCTCACGTCGGTCACCACCAGTTTAGAGAAGCTGCTCGATCAAGCCCAGAAATCCAATCTGATCCCTGAACTGGTGAAATCCACGAAGCAGTTCGGGACGACCAGCCAGGACGCTTCCAAATTCCTCGACACCGCCGATGAGGCGGCCCAGAACGTGGATGCACTTGTGCAGCAACTTCGTGATGAGGTTGCCCGTGCTCAGCCCACGATCGACAACCTCAACCGGGCCACAGCCGAAGCTGCTTCAGCAGCGGCCAGCATCAATAACCTCGCCAAGGCGTTTGATAACCCTGAAATGGTCAGTGAGCTCAAGCAGACCGTGACCAACGCCAAGCAGCTCACGGCCCGTATTGATGCCGTAGGTGGAGACATTGAACAGCTCACAAAGGATCCTCAGTTCATGCAAGGCCTCCGCAGCGTGATGATCGGCCTCGGCGCCTTCTTCGATGAGGTATATCCAGCCAGGACGGGTACCTCGAACTAACGGATCAGGGTCAGGTCACGGCATTGATGGCCTCCATGGCCACCGCTGCAATCGCCTGATCACTGGCTTTCGGCAGTTGGACGTATTTACCCCCAGCCGCTTCCGCCAGATCCTTGCCCATGCCGCTGCCGATGAATTTGCGCTCGGTGTCGATCACCAGCAGCTTGAGACCGAGCATTCGGTAACGGCTGGCCACATCGAGCACCTCCTGCTTGAGATCAGGCTTCTCGTCACCTTCAAGCTCCGGCTGGCCCAGAGAGGTGCTGAGGGGAACGTTGCCGCGCCCGTCAGTGATCGCCACCACCACCACCTGCCCGAGATCGCCCGTGGCCAGGGCATTGGCGCCGACGCGGGCCGCCTGGGTGAGGCCGTGGGCTAGCGGTGAACCACCGCCGCAGGGCATCGATTCCAGGCGCCGGCGGGCGGCTGTGATCGAGCGGGTGGGCGGCAGTAGCACTTCGGCTTGATCGCCGCGAAAGGGAATCAGGGCCACTTCATCGCGGTTTTCATAGGCTTCCGTGAGCAGACGGATCACGGCACCTTTGGCGCTCTGCATCCGGTTCAGAGCCATGGATCCGCTGGCATCTACCAGGAAGATCACCAAGGCTCCTGCTTGTCGCTGCAGCAGCTTGGCGCGCAGATCTGCCTCTTCCACAATCACGGTGCGATCCGGTTGGCGTGCCCGGCGTGCTTTTTGGTAGGGAGCAGCCGCTCGAAGCGTGGCATCGACGGCGATGCGCCGGACGGGACCGCGGGGGAGCATCGGTTTCACATAACGGCCACGGCTGTCACTAAGCACCACCGAACGGCTGCCACTGTTGCCGCTCTTGCTCTTGGCAGCATTGAACAGCAGCAGGTCGGGATCGATCGCAACCGCCTCGGGATCCAGCATGAACTCTTCCGGCACTGATGGAGGTGCCTCGTCCTGCTCCGAGTCCTCGTCGTCGTCGTTGTTGTCGCTGTCGTCGTCGTCGCTGCTGTCTTCTGGCGGATCGTTTTCGTCCTCGCCGGACCCCTCGGGTGGGGGAGGCGTGTCGTCGTTGGTCTGTTCACCGGAGTCTGGTGGCGGCGGGGTTTGATCGTCTGGTTGCTCGGGCGGTGGCGGTGGCTCCATCTGCTGATCCGGTGGTGGCAGCTGGGAGGCGCGTGGCGCAATCACCAGGGCCACCGCCACCTGCAGGTCGTCGGCTTCGACCTGATCGCGGCCACTGAGGGCCGCATGGGCCTTGGCCACGCGCACGGCATACAGCTCGGAGCGATGCCCTTCGACCCCACCGCGGATGGCTTCGGTGACCAGGTATTCGACCTGCTCGCGGCTGATCTGCACATCCGGGAGCCATTGCCGAGCCAGCAGCAGCTGGGTCGCCAGAGCGTCTGTTTCCTCTTTCCAACGCTCCGCGAAGCTGCGGCTGCACTGGCCATGACTGAGTACCGCGTTGGTGATTTCAACTCGCTGCTCGGTGCTCACCAACTGGTTGGCGGAGAGGGCGATTGCAAATCGGTCTAGTAGGTGATCACGAACGTTTCCTTCCTCTGGGTTGTACGTGGCAATCAACAGAGGCCGGCAGGGGTGGCGGAGGCTCAGGCCTTCGCGTTCCACCTGGTTCTCGCCGGCTCCCACTGCGGCCAAGAGGAGATTGACGATGCCGTCATCCAAAAGGTTCAGTTCGTCCACATACATCACTCCCCTGTGGGCCTCGGCCAGAAGGCCAGGTTGAAACACAGGGCTGCCAGAGCTGAGAGAGGCGGTCACGTCCACGGCACCCACGAGGCGATCCTCAGTGATGCCGAGAGGAACTTGAACGAACGGCGCCGGAATCACCCGTGAGGGTGGCTCAGTGCTCAGCTGCTCCCGGGTTGCTGCGTCCCATTCCTCCGCACGGCTGGGATCGAGGTTGCGCCCCGGGCCTGAGGCCAGTCCTGCTGCTTCTGGATCCAGCACGTCGATCGGAGGCAGGAGCGCATGCAGTCCCCGCGCCAGCACTGACTTGCCGGTGCCACGCCCCCCAGCGATGATCACGCCGCCAAGTCCTGGGTCCACGGCTGCCAGGAGCAAGGCGAGTTTGAGGGTGCCATGACCGGTGATGGCAGCCAGGGGAAAGGCGCGGCTGGCCTGATCGTCCTTCACTGCCACACTGCTTGCCACCATGAATGAGTTCAGCCCGTTCGTGAACTCCAGTCTCGCTGATGCCTGACATCGATCACGCACTTGTTGCTGTTGCACTTGGGGCCAATCGACCCAGTGCAGTGGGTTCGCCTCGAGAAACATTGGTGGCCGTTCAGCCGCTGTTAGAGGCTGAGCTTCGGCACTGGGGGAATCACGATTTGAGTTTTCGCTGGTCTGCCCTGCATGACACTGATCCTTTTGGCGGACCGCCTGGTCAGTCCCGTTACTGCAATGCGGTTCTTTTAGTGAAGGGACTCAACATGCCACCCACTGAAACGGCAGCTCTTGACCTCTTAGATCGCCTTCATCGTCTTGAGAATCTCTTTGGCAGGGATAGATCCAGCGAGGAACGTTGGGGCCCTCGCTCTTTGGATCTAGATTTTTTGTTTTGGGGTGAAATGAGGCTGAATCATGCTCGTCTTGTGTTGCCTCACCCTCGGCTTCACTTGCGTGCATTTGTTCTGGCACCCCTGCTGCAGGTTTTTCAATGAAGATCATTGCAAAATCGCTTATTTTCTCACTGAGTTAATGTAATGTCTAATTTTTTAACGTGCTCAATAATGTAAGTAAGCATGAATGATCTTGCTCTTCTTGAACAAGCCTATTTAAGTTTCAAGCGCCATGACTTTGAATCGGCATTGAGGCATTACCGGTCCTTGGCTGAGGCTGGGCGCTGCAATCAGAAAACATTGGATTTTTTCATCCGTTTATGTGAGGAACAATTAAATCAAGTTGATCATGTGCGTGGAAGCCCTCCTCTCCAGGTTGTTTCGTCAGGAAGTGAGTATCGATTGAAAGAGGTTGAGCGTATAAGGGCAAGTGCAATTTTTGATGAACGTTTCTACTCGAATTTGTATGGGCATAAGATCTCGTCGGGGATGTCCGCTCTCGAAGATTTTTGCTCTCGTGGCTGGAGAGCTCGTCGTGATCCGAATCCATTTTTTTCAGTCGCTCGCTATTTGCAGAAGGAAGAAAGTGTTGATCCATCGGGTAATCTTGTTAATCCATTGATCAATTACCTCGATAGTCAGTATGATTTAAAAAAGGCAAAGCATGCTGGTATTTTTGATTATTTTGAATATATCAATCACCCTCTGACAAGCCTTTGTTTTCCTTGCAAGACTGATGATCCAGAGAGTCTTGAGCATCCTTTAAAGATTCTCGTCGTCATTCATGCTTACTATCCGGAGAGTTTGGCAACAATTTTTCCTTCTTTGAGGCATATGCCTTGCCACTTTGATCTTGTTGTCACTGTTTGCTCTTGCGGTGATAAGGAAGTGGTAAAGGAGTGTCTGGAAAAAGTTGATTTGCCGATTGATGTGCTTGATATTAAGGTTTTGGCCAATCTTGGTCGGGATCTATTGCCTTTTGTGCAGGTCATCAAGGGCTTAAGGCTTCAAAATAAAGCATATGATTTTGTTCTTAAATTACATACTAAGCGATCTGTTGCGTCCGGTAAAGGTAAAGAGTTTGGCGGAAGGTGGCTTGAAGGTAGTTTGTCTAATTTGTTGGGCTCGCCTGAGAACGTTAAATATATTTTATTGGAATTACTGCAGACGACTAACTGCGCTCTGGTGTCACCATTGATATCGCTTGACGTATTTCGATTTTGTAAATGGAAGAGTAATCTTGCGCCGATATCTCATCTTTTAGATCGCTTTGGTGTTAGAGAAAGTCCTGAAGATTTTATTTGTTTCCCGGCTGGCTCTATGTTTTGGGTTGATTTTAAAGCGGCTGTTTTGATTGCATCGTGTTTTGAAGAGTCACGAGTGCCTCCTGAGCCTTTGCCGAGTAATGGTAGTTATTTGCACGCTTTCGAAAGGCTTGTTCCTTATATCCTTGAGTCCACTCAGAAAAGAATGCAATCCCATTGCAATCTTGACCTAGATCAACTAAGTCCGATCAACTTTAGTTCTTTGATTGCCTTTGAAAAGTTCGAAGAATGGATGACTAGTTCCATTCACCGGTTGGTTCAGTTGATGGCGACAGGTGGTTTCACTCGGAAGTTGCGTTTTACTGCGTATAAAAATTCATCTATCTCTTGTGTCGTGGTTGGTGGCGATCTTGAAAAAATCATGGCGACACTGATTTCGCTCTACTTTTCGAGATCGCTCATCGATTGTCGCATTGTGGTTTACTCCTCCTCGCTTACGTCTTGGGAAATTGAGGATTTAACACATTTATTCCCTGGAATATCTTGTCAAAAAGAGATTTCAAGTGCTGATCCAGGAGAATGTTTTCTGGGCTTTTTGTCTCAATTGATGTCCGGTGGGGCTATGATTCTTCTGGCCGGTAAAATTGTCAATCCTGTTCAGTTCGGCCACATGCTTGCGCGCTTTTTTGAGGATAAGAGCCGGCTTTGTTCACTTCAATCCGATGATCGGAAGCGTGCAAATAGTGGATTTCCTATTCTGTTAGGCCGCTCCAGATTGTTCATAGAGCTATTGCAAAAGTTTAGCCTCGAAGGGGCTCAAGATTCCGACTTGATCAGTCTCTTGCGTCAATGCTCTTATCATGCTCAACAAGTGCGATCTGATGTATTTTGAAGTCGATTGTCCTACGAGCATGCCGTTGCATGAAGGTCTGTCTCTAACGAGCAATGTGGCCTTGGATGGCAGTGCCTCCATAAGGAGCGGGGCTGGTTCATTTCACGATCCCAGTCATTACTCTCAATACAAGGAATGCATGAATCTGGGCAGGCCGATCAGTGCAGATTGGCAGCTAAAGTTGATCAAAGTTTTCATGATGAGTAGCCATCATCGTTCACGGGTATCAGTGCCTCTGAGAATTTCTTGAGTCATTCCAGCGCTATTTGCAGTCGCTCGATCAGTTGGAACAGCTCAGACTCTTTCGTCTGGTTCTCGGTCTTGATGTTGCTTTTCATGCTCTTGGTGAAGAGCTCCAGTTGCACGATCCAACAGCTGCTTCTTCCCCTGAGTTGCTTGAAGTGCGTGGTCAGCGGCAATCTCTTGGATCATTGTGCGTCCGCGGAATGATGGAATTTGTGTAGAACTACGGTCTACTCGAATCCTTGGCTTGCTTTTGCTTTTGCTTTTGCTTTTGATCATCCAGCCACCTTTTAAGGCAAAACAACTGGTCTGAAATGATTTTCATGGATGTTGCGCCATAGGTAATCACTCGGTTGTCTCACCCGCCATGCTGGTATCCCTTCTTCCCTAACTCCATGGCACCGCTGCCAGCCCCCGAGCCCTTCGAGATGCTGGAAACCATCGAGGTAATGCAGGCGCGCAAGATCCGGTTCGAGCGCAATCGCATCAAGCTGCCCATGGGCGTGGAGGGCACGTTTGGGCTGATCCGGCATCCGGGCGCATCCCTGGCGGTGCCGATCACCGATGCGGGCCGGGTCGTGCTCCTGCGTCAATATCGATTCGCCGTTCAGGCCCGCCTGCTGGAATTTCCCGCCGGCACCCTCGAGGATGGCGAGGATCCCCTGGGGTCGATGCAGCGCGAACTTGGAGAGGAAGCCGGCTACAGCGCTGCTCGCTGGGATTGTCTGGGTCCAATGTTGCCCTGCCCGGGCTATTCCGATGAGGTCATTCACTGTTTCCTGGCCCGGCAGCTCACCCCATTGCTGAACCCGCCGGCAGGGGATGCGGATGAGGATTTGGAGGTGTTGGAGATGACCCCGGCTGAGCTCGACGCGGCCCTGGCCTCCGGTGAGGAATGGCTCGATGGCAAGAGTGTTACAGCCTGGTTCCGTGCCAAACAACTTCTGGATCTGTGATGGCGTCTCCACGCACCCTTTTCTGGCACCGGCGTGATCTGCGACTGGCTGACAATACTGGCCTTCAGGCTGCTGTTGCTCTCGGTCCTGCCGTGACCGGGGTTTATGTCCTCGACCCGGCCATCATCACGCCACCTCCGCAGTTGCCGCCTATGGCCCCGGCACGGCTGTGGTTTTTGGTGGAGAGCCTGATCGAACTCCAGGAGCGCTGGCGCGAGGCGGGAAGTCGCCTGCTGGTGTTGCAGGGTGATCCGCTCACGTTGCTTCCCCAGCTGGCTGCGCTTCTAGACAGTTCCACCGTGGTGTGGAGCCGGGATGTGGAGCCTTACGCCCGCGAACGTGACCGCGGAGTGGCGAAGGCTCTGCAGGCCGATGGACGCCAAGTGCTTGTGGATTGGGATCAGCTGTTAGTGGCTCCGGAGCTGCTGAAAACCGGCAATGGCGATCCCTATCGCGTCTATGGCCCCTTCCTGCGCAACTGGCGTGGGCAGGTGGAACGCCTGCGTCCCAGCACTGTGGCTGCACCCATAGACCTCCAGGATCTGACAGCGGAGCAGCAGCAGGCGATCCGCTCCACGGAGACGGCGCTTGGTCGCCTGTGGGCGGATGGGCAGCAGGCTTTGCAGCGTCTGCAAACGGAGCATGGATTCGCCGGTATGGATCTCTGTCCTTGCCGTCCAGGTGAAGCGGCCGCTGTCGATCAGCTGGCCGTCTTCGCGGATGGTCCTCTGCTGGGTTACGAGCCCGATCGCAATTTCCCTGGCAACGCTGGCACCTCTGGTCTGAGTGCTGCACTCAGTGTGGGCACGCTGAGTCCGAGGCAGGCCTGGTGCGCGGCTCAGGCTGCTAAGGAGCTGGCCCGTAGTGATGAACAGCGTCAAGCCATCGCCGTGTGGGAACAGGAGCTCGCCTGGCGTGAGTTCTACCAGCAGGCCCTGTTCCATTTCCCCGAGCTGGCCGATGGTCCTTACAGGGAACAGTGGCGCCGATTCCCCTGGGAGAACAACGAGGACTGGTTCGACTTCTGGAAGGACGGCCAGACTGGGATGCCGATCATTGACGCGGCCATGCGCCAGCTCCAGCAGAGCGGCTGGATGCACAACCGCTGTCGCATGATCGTGGCCTCATTCCTGGTGAAGGACCTGATCTGTGACTGGCGCTGGGGTGAGCGGGCCTTCATGGAGCTGGAAGTGGATGGCGATCTGGCCGCCAATAACGGCGGCTGGCAGTGGAGTGCCAGCAGTGGCATGGATCCCAAGCCCCTGCGCATCTTCAATCCCGCCACCCAAGCGTCCAAATTCGATGCCGATGGGGACTACATCCGCCGCTGGGTTCCAGAGCTGCGGCATGTGTCCACAAAAGATTTGCTCAGTGGTGAGATCGGTGCTCTGGAGCGCAGGGGTTACCCGGAACCACTGGTGAATCACAAGATTCAGCAGGCCAAATTCAAAGTGCTCTACGCCACCATCAAAGCCTGAAGCATCAGGCAGAGATCAGGCTGCAACGCCGCAGGACTGGCCTGCATTGAAGCCGCGTTGATTCAGCAAGCTTTTGAGCACGGTGATCACCCGGTCTTGTTGTTCCAGACTGAGTTCGGGGAAAATCGGTAGGCTGAGCACCTCACTGCAGAGTTGTTCCGTGACCGGTAAAGACCCAGGAGCCAGATTCAGATCGCCGTAAGCAGGTTGGCGATGAATGGGGATCGGGTAGTAGATGATCGTGTTCACGCCCTGTTGCTGAAGACTTTGCTTTAGCCAGTCGCGGCAGCGGCTGTCTGGCAGTCCATGCTCACTGCGCACCTCCGGGCAGCTGCCGCCGCAGAGTTCCTTCCCGCTTGCGCAGGGATGTACGCGGATCACGAATTGATTCCAGCCATGGCCGCCATGGGCGTCTGGTTCCGGAAGCTGTAAACCAGGAAGATTATCGAGGGCTTCGCAGTAGCGGGCTGCAATGGCACCACGGCGCTCCACCCAGCGACTGAGATGGGGCAGCTTCACGTTGAGCACAGCTGCCTGGAGGGCATCGAGCCTGCTGTTGTAACCGAGCTCGGTATGCAAGTAGCGTCGCGGCATGCCGTGCACGGCCAGTTCGCGCATCCGCTGAGCCAGCTCAGGGCTTTGGCAACACACAGCACCGCCATCGCCTGCTGCACCGAGGTTCTTGGTGGGGAAGAAACTGAAGCAACCCACATCCCCCCAGCTGCCAACGCCCCGTCCGTCCCAATGGGCACCGGTGGCCTGAGCGCAGTCTTCAATCACCCGCAAGCCATGGCGTTCGGCGATGGCCATCAGTCGCGTCATGTCCACGGGCCTGCCGAACAGATGCACCGGGAGCAGCACGCGGGTTCTGGGGGTGATCGCCGCTTCGATGCGGCTTAGGTCGATCAGATAGGTCGACGGGTCCACGTCCACGAAGACCGGCGTAGCACCCACGGCACTGATCGCTTCCGCTGTAGCAAAAAAACTGAAGGATGCGGTGATGACTTCATCGCCGCTGCCGATACCCAGGCCGCGCAAGGCCAGGACAAGGGCATCCGTACCGCTGTTGCAGCCCACGGCATGGGCTGACCCGACAGCCTCTGCGAAGGAGCGCTCGAACGCCTGGATCTCGGAACCGCCGATGTACTGACCGCTGTGCAGCACCCGAAGCGCTGCGTCATCGAGTTCCTGCCCGAGATCCGCGAGCTGTTGGCTGAGACTGAAGGGTGGCACCTGCATGGGGGGCACCTTAAGCCGGGCTCCCGAACCACGGCGGTTCTTGTCCGGGATGCCATTTGATGTTGCAGCCCATCGAGGGGTTTTGTTGGCTCCGCAACGGCTGCCCAGCAAGGACGGCATCCATGGCCTGCCTTAGATCACGACCATCAAGTTCTGCCGGGTTCCCCGGCCGACTGCCATCCAGCTGCCCTCGGTAGCGCAAAGTCTGCGTTCCGCTTGAACCCGGTGCGAACAGATAAAACTCCGGCGTACACGCGCCGCGGAGGGCTATCGCCAGGCTCTGCTGCTCATCGAAGAGATAAGGAAACGACCAGCCCATGCGTTCGGCTTGCCGGCGAAGGCCCTCAGGTCCGTCCTGGGGATGGGTGATCACGCTGTTGCTCGAAACGGCGAGCAGCGAAATGCTCTGGCCATAGTCGTGTTCCAGGCGGCTCAGTTCCGGTTCCACGTGCTTCACAAACGGGCAGTGAGAACAGATCAGCATCACCAGAACTGGACGAACAGGCAGATCGTCGCGTCCAAGGGTTCCGCCAGGGGATTGTTGCGCCAGCTCGCCGCACACCACCGGCAGATGGAATTCAGGGAGTGGATGCCCTAAGGGAAGCATCGTGGATGGCGTGAGCACCATGCGACCAACCAGGAACCTGCACTGTCGTTGATCTTGGTTCAGAATCCTGCTCTGCGGTGGAGAAGCGTTGGTGCGCTGGGTTCAGACTGCTTTTGCAGGCCTTGCAGTCATGGGTTGCACACTGGCGGGCTGTGCTTCATCACCTGAGGCGTCCTGGGCGGTGTTCCCCCTGCAGCGACGGGTACCCCATGACGGACTGGCTGTGGTCAGTCAGCCCGATGGATTCGGTCTTCACTTGTTCTTGGAAACGGATACCCGTGATCCGGCGGTCTGCAAACCTCGCTGGTTTGTGGATGCTGCACGCCTTTTCAACGGAAACGGAACAGCACCCTTCAGTGCCGGTCTGGCTCCGCGTTCGGAGTTTTTTGAGGCTGTTCAACGGGATTCGGTTTTGACGGCCCTTCAAGACGAGTTGAAGGCTTTATGTGCAGATCGGGCGCCGAAGGCCCGCTGGCAGTGGGTTCAACCGCCGACCAAGGCCTCGGAGGTCGTGCCTGTTGCTCTTCCTGCACTGGAGCAGGAAGACTTGCTCACCGATCCCGCTGAGGAGCTCAAGCGTGAAGAGGCGTTGTTGAACCCGAGCCAATGAAGCCGAGTGACCTCGGCGCTAGAACCCTTCCCAGACCACCGGTTCTGCTTCACGCCAGTAACGGCTGAAGCGGCCTAGGCGCGGTGGCCGCGGCAGGTTCACGAAGGGCTCCGGTTCAAGTCGTTCCAAGGGGTATTGGCTCTCAACCCGTGCTGCGATTCCCGCCAGACGCGGATCCACTGGCACGCTGGTGACGACTCCATCGGCCTGATGCCGCTGGGCAAAACTGATCACCTCGGCCGCCACATCTCCTTTGCGCAGGGTCACGGCACACTCGAGGGCGCTCTCGTAGAGAAAGCCAAGGCGTTTGCGGCTGATGCCGGCGTTCTCGATCCACTGCGTGTCGAATACGAACAGTGCAGGGGCGTCAGGCCATGCGAGCCGGGCAGGGTTGTGGGGGCCAAGGGCTTCTTCGTGGATCCAGAGGATCGGGTGTTGGAACGGCATGGGGTGTGGGGGTTTCGGAATCGGAGGCTCAGCGCTTCGGTCTGGCGAAGGCGGCGCTGGCACTGCCTCGGGTGTTTCCGTTTCTGCGCCGGCTGGGCACATCCCGGATCGCCGGCTGGGGCGCGAACAGCTGCGACTCCAGCTGGTCGTAACTTCCCTCAAACGGGCAGGTGTCTGCGCTCGGGCAGATCTTGCAATACCTCCCGTCGCTGTAGCGCTCCAGGTTGCCGCGGTTGAAGACGTACGGCTTGTGACTGAAGCTGCTGGCAACCCATTGCCAGCTGAGGTGGTTGCTGGCGGGATCGCCGTCAAGCAGGTGCTCCAGAAACCAGTCGGCTCCTGCTTTCCAATGCACCCTGCGCCAGTGCACCAGATACGCCGCCATCCACATCCGTGCGTGGTTGTGGAGCCAGCCACTGCTCACCAGCTCCTCGCTGAATCCATCCATACAGGCCAGCCCCGTGCGGCCTTCACGCACGTCGTCGGGAAGCTCCCGGCTGTAACTGGAGGGATCGTGGCCGGTCTTCAGCTCCTCTTGGCTCTCATGGATGCCATCGCCGAGATCGCTCCACATCCGCTGCCAGAAATCACGCCAGCCCAGTTCATTGATCAGCTTGCTGCCGTCGTCTCTGCCCTGGCCGCGATCCCGCAATTGGGCAAAGACCGCTTCCCTGATCTCCGCCAAGGAGAGAACGCCGTGTCGGATCCAGGGGGATAAGCGTGTGACGGCCCCCTTGAGATGGTTGCGGCTGCGGCCGTAACGCTTCGCCTCCATCCGCTGAAGCTGGCTTTCAGCAGCTTGTCGGCCGCCTTGAATGCCACTGAGTGGCCCTTGGGCGGAGGGGAATTCGTTGGCAAGCCGTCGATCGAGTGCGTCGCGATCCGGTAGGTCTCGAGGCAGATCCCCTGGCTGTTCAGGCCAGGACAGGGGTGTGATGGGGGGTAAGGGCAGCACCACGGGATCACAGGAACGCCGCCATCCTGTCGATCGCAGGAGATAACTGCGACTGGCTTCTCAGGGCAGGGGTGCGGGATAGGAGAGAATCCCAGCAGTGTTCAATATCAGCCGGTCCGATGCTTCTCGATCTCACGGGCAAGAAGATTCTCGTTACCGGCATTGCCAACAACCGATCGATCGCCTGGGGCATTGCCCAGCAGCTCAAAGCCGCAGGCGCTGAGCTGGGTATTACCTATCTCCCAGACGACAAGGGTCGCTTCGAGTCAAAGGTGCGTGAGCTCACCGCACCCCTGGAGCCCTCGCTATTTCTCCCTTTGAACGTGCAGGATTCGGCTCAGATGGAGGCCGTGTTCAGCGAGATCAAGAGCCAGTGGGGTGTCCTCGACGGACTGGTGCATTGTCTGGCCTTCGCTGGCAAAGAGGAGCTGGTGGGCGATTACAGCGCCACCACGGCCGAAGGCTTTGCCCGTGCTCTCGAGATCAGTGCCTATTCCCTGGCTCCGCTTTGCCGTCATGCCAAGCCCCTGTTCAGTGAAAAGGCGGGGGTCGTGACCCTCACCTACCTGGGCGCTGAGCGCGCGATTCCCAATTACAACGTGATGGGCGTGGCCAAGGCGGCTCTTGAAGCTTCCGTGCGCTACCTCTCTGCCGAACTCGGCCCCGAGAAGCAGGTGCGCGTGAATGCCATCAGTGCCGGTCCGATCCGCACCCTGGCTAGTTCGGCCATTGGCGGAATCCTGGACATGATCCATAACGTGGAGGAAAAAGCTCCTCTGCGCCGGACTGTCACGCAGACCGAGGTGGGCAACACGGCCGCTTTCCTGCTCAGCGAGCTTTCCAGCGGGATCTCGGGGCAAACGCTTTATGTGGATGCCGGGTACTGCATTAACGGCATGTGAGCCGGCATGATCAGCGCATGCGTCCCCGATCCTGAGGCCGATGAGCATGCGTAGTGGTGAAATCCACCGGGTCACCGGAGAAACCGATGTGCAGGTGCGCCTGAACCTCGACGGCAGTGGTCAGTGCCAGGCCAGCACCGGTGTGCCGTTTCTTGATCACATGCTTCATCAGATCAGCAGCCACGGGCTGATCGATCTGGTGATCAGCGCGCAAGGGGATACGCACATCGATGATCACCACACCAATGAAGATGTGGGCATCGCTGTTGGCCAGGCCCTCGCTCAGGCCCTCGGTGATCGCCGCGGCATTCATCGCTTTGGCCATTTCCTCGCGCCTCTCGACGAGGCCTTGGTGCAGGTGGCGTTGGATTGCTCAGGCCGTCCGCACCTGAGTTACAGCCTCAGCATTCCCAGCCAGAAGATCGGCACCTACGACACTGAGCTGGTGAAGGAGTTTTTCGTGGCTGTGGTGAACAACAGCGGTCTCACCTTGCACATCCGCCAACTCGATGGTGCCAATTCTCACCACATCGTGGAGGCTTGTTTCAAGGCCTTCGCCCGGGCTTTGCGCCAGGCCACGGAGATCGACCCACGCCGGGCCAATGCGGTGCCAAGCAGCAAGGGGGTGCTGGAGCAAGCTGGATTGAACTGAAGCGCGCGCTTCACAGTCCGTTACGAGAAGATGGGGTCAACTGCTCCATCTTCTGTGACCGTCGCTCCTGCCGTTGACCGTTTCGAGCGGTCGGAATGGGCTAGTGCCTTTCGCAATGTGGAACAGGAGCTCACCGATGTGTCCCTGACCCCGGTGCGCGGCACCATCCCTCCCGACTTGGTGGGAACTCTGTACCGCAACGGTCCCGGTCGACTCGAACGCAACGGTCAGCGGGTGCATCATCCCTTTGACGGCGATGGGATGATCACGGCTCTGCGCTTTCAGGAAGGTGCTGTTGCCCTGAGCAATCGCTTTGTGCGAACGGCCGGTTGGCAGGAAGAGGAAGCTGCAGGGAAGGTGCTGTATCGCGGTGTGTTCGGCAGCCAGAAGCCTGGTGGGCCTCTAGCGAATGCATTTGATCTCCGCCTGAAGAACATCGCTAACACCGGGGTAGTGCAGCTGGGCGATCAGTTACTGGCGCTCTGGGAAGCGGCGGAACCGCACGCGTTGGATCCCCGCACCCTTGAAACCCATGGCATCAGCCTTCTGGGAGGTGTGCTCAAAAAAGGTGAGGCCTTCAGTGCGCATCCTCGTTTTGATCCTGGCCATCACGACCGTCCACGCATGGTGACCTTTGGGGTGAAAACCGGGCCGCGCAGCACCATCCGCTTGATGGAGTTCGCCACTGAAACCGATCCTGCTGCAGGCATTAAGGCCGGCGATCTTCTCTGTGAACGTAAAGACAGCTTCAACGGCTTCGCATTTCTGCACGATTTCGCGATCACACCCAACTGGGCGGTGTTTCTTCAAAACGCCATCGCGTTCAACCCGCTGCCATTCGTGCTTGGTCAGAAAGGTGCGGCTCAGTGCCTGCAGTCAAAACCTGATGGTCAGGCGAAGTTCTGGTTGATTCCCCGCGACAGTGGTGCCTTCGCCGGTCAGTCGCCTCGCATTGTGGATGCCCCGGACGGCTTTGTGTTCCATCACCTCAATGCCTGGGAAGAGGAGGGTGATGTGGTGGTGGAAAGCATTTACTACAGCGACTTTCCATCTGTCGGTCCGGAGATGGACTTCGCCGCGGTGGATTTCGATCTGATTCCAGAGGGTTTGCTGGAGCAATGCCGCATCAGCTTGGAGAGTGGCCGGGTGCAAACCACTCGCTTGAGTGAACGTTGCTGTGAATTCGCCATGGTGAATCCCGAAAAGGAGGGCCTGCCATGCCGCTACGCCTGGATGGCCGCGGCTGCCCGGGAGCAGGGCAATGACCCTCTGCAGGTGATCAAGAAGCTGGATCTCAGCAGTGGAGAGCGATGGATCTGGAGTGCCGCACCCCATGGCTTCGTCAGCGAACCACTGATGGTTCCCCGCCCCGGTGCAACGGCTGAGGATGAAGGCTGGGTTCTCGAGCTGGTCTGGAACGGTGACCGGGAAGGCTCTGATCTTGTGATTCTGGATGCGTCTGATCTGCGAGAGATCGCTGTGGTTGAGTTGCCTCTGGCGATCCCTCATGGTCTGCATGGGAGTTGGCAGCCGGCCTGCTCTTAAGTCATGCTTGCTGCCCTGATTGGCAGCAGTGCTCCCTAACGTCCTCGAGCGGCTTTCGCTCTTGCGTACAGCTCGCTGTCGACCATGGTTTTGCCATCGGACGCAGCCATCTTTTCGATGCTTTTGCGAACGACAGGCCGAATGAAGAAAGGAACCTCTTTCAGGGTTTGTTCGGCATCAAGACTCCATTCCATCGCGGTATCTGGGGTGTAGTTTATTGAGACAGACATGTCTCAACATCAACCTGGGAGAGTGGTGCTCTTGAAGGAGTGAGCTGCTCCAGGTCTGCGTATTTGGTGTCTTGTGCATCGTTTTCCGAATAAATCTGTTGCTTCGTTGTCTCTTGGTCTCTTAGGTGTGAGCTAAGAAAGCTTCCTAAGGGCGGTGCAATATTGCCTTTTGTCCGAAATACGAGTTCCTCTCAATTTTTGTGTGAATAGCGTTGTTTTGTCCGCTTGATGCTCAGCGTGCGATTCCTATTCCACCATCTGCTTGGGAGCAAAATGAGATTCTCGTAATGGCACTTAGTTCACTGGATCAGCAGCGCCTGTTTACTCGCAACAGTCTGGTTGAACGGATAAACACTGATGATGTTGCATTGGAAGCATATTTTTTATATAAAAATCGGCCTGCAACGCAGTTGGTAGCGGGCGATATGGAAACAAGTAAGTTCGATGGAGCCGCACGATGTGATGCCTTTTCAATTCCCTCTATGGATGAGAGAGGTGGTTTTAGATGGTGTCACTTGGGAGGTGATGGTTTAAGTATTAGTGAGCAATTTTCCGAAAAAAGAGAAGCTATTGGAAGTTCAATAAATCATTTGGAGTGGGCGGACTTTCGTTGCCTGGATTATAATCCTCAAGCGGTTATTCTCTCAAGAAGTGAGTTGAGTGATTTCGTTTCTTGGGTTAAGCTTTCATTGGAGATCGCTGATCAGTCAGCGCATGAGCAGTCTTCAAGTGCGCTTTTCTATCAATGTCTTTCTACAGCTCTCTATAACAGTTGGGAGTTTTTCGGCGGCGAACCTGAAGCTTCTACGCTTAGTGTTAAGCAAAAGAAAACTTTTATTCAACGGCTTGAAGAGTTGTCTTTGGGTGAGTGCTTTTTTGATGCTTTCAGGGAATTTTATGCAGGCCTGTCAGGCAAGAGCCAGTTTAATCTGAGTGTGAATCTGCGCCAGGCAGTGATGAATATTGCGGTGTTTAATTTGTTGGCAAGCAGCAGTGCACTTGCATTGGCAGAGAATGAATTGCCATCTGCAATTGTCTCGAAGATGAATCGACTGCTTCAGCGGAATCTTCTGGTATTGAAGTCGAGCTCTGGGGACAGTCTTCTTCTTGAGGTGGCAACATTTGTCGCAGCTATCGTCTCCCAAGGGATTATTGTTATCGCGAATGATCAGTCAGGATCTCAGCTTTTTTTAGATCAGGTGAAATCGCAGTGTATCTCTGCATTTGAATCAGGCAAAGTTCGAGGGAATTTAGATGCCCTCAGGACTCCATTGTCCGATCATCCGATGAACTCATTGATTCCTCATTTCAAGGCACTTGAAGAAATGATGGACCAAATGACATTGTGTTCTTATGGAGTGCCTCACAATGAATCTCTTTTGTTGGAGAGTCAACCTCAGGAATGGCAGGGAGTCGTGACTTCTTACAACCGACTTGCGGAACGCATTCAGCATGCATGGACACAGCAACAGCTCTTTATGCGATCAGTGAGTCACGAGCTGATGAGACCGTTGGCATTGATCAGTGCGACAGCCCATCGTCTTGGAGATCGCCTGAAGGACGTGCCTGACTCAGACCTTCAACTGATGCATTTGTTGGAAAACGAAGCGTGTAAAGCCGACCGACTCGTTCGCGATCTGACTGATTTGTCGTTGTGTGAATCTGGTCGATTGACTTTGTCTTTGGAGAAAATTTCTGCATTTGATGTGTTGCAACAGATGTTCAGACAGCTTGAATTACTCCCCTGGGGCTCCAGAGTTCAGCATGATCAACTTCAGGATTTAGAACAATTTAAAGACTTGTCATTGCTAATTAATCTTGAACGTTTGATTCAATGTCTTATTAATGTACTTGAAAATGCTGCAAAGTATTCGCCTGAAGCATCGCCGATTCATTTGAGCCAGGGCACATCTTCGGAATGCTTCTTTTGTGAGATTAAGGATCATGGCCCTGGGATCTCAATCGAGGACCAAGCCAATATCTTCAAACCTTTTTTCCGAGGAATGCAGCACAATCAATCTGTACCTGGCTCTGGGGTCGGTTTGGCACTGGTTTCACAGCTCGTGGATCTGATGAACGGTCGGATTGCTGTGGCTGATTCGACTGCGTTGGGAACAGTGATCAGATTGGAGTTTTCAGTTGTTCGCTGATTGTTAATTCAGCACGCACACCGTCTGAATCCCTTGACTGTTGGCTTGTGGCTCTGCGTTGCTCAGTGAGCTTCACTTTGCTCTCTGCTATGAAGGATTTGCTGTTGTTGGGTCAGGCTCGATTGAACAGGTCATAGTCCCTGTTCAGCTGAGTACTGCGAACTCTTCCTGGTGCTATCGCCTCACGAGCTGTTCTGCTCGTGAGGTTTGTTGCGATTGAGCTAGGCCTGGTTGCGTTGACCTCTCCGAGGTTCGTTGACAGACGGGTGTCGCGTTGCGCCAACGATGGTGAGCTAGAAGAGATGGATACTGATGCGTCAATGCTCTGAGAAAGCAGATGATATGCGTTTACTTGAAATGTAAACACGTTTACAAGCTTTGGTTTTCAGGCGCAGAGAAGTAGTCGTTGTGCAGTCTTTTTCTTTTCGATGTCGGTGTGGCGCACTGGGATTCATATCGTTGAACTGTAGGTGCCACTCTTGGGCTTACAAATAATGCAAACCTTTTCTCATTGAGGTAAAACTAGTGGCTCAAAACAAGCAGTCTAAAGACTTTCAAAACAATTCAAAGAAATTTATTGAAGAAGAATTTAAAGCAGAGTTTGGCACCGACATCAGTGGAGTTGAGATTAATCGCACGACAGAGCTGAAGCAAGACTTCGCTCTCGGCAATGCAGATCTCTCGATGCTGCTCGACAAGTTCATGATGGACGATGTCCGTATCGTCGCGACAGAGGATGGCGGATCACCGTTTGAAAGAATCTCTCCTGTTAATAATTACCCCGGAAGGGGTAGTCGTTCTCAAGGAACGGTTGACAAAGCCGTTGCTCAGCTTGGAGAGGACAATTCTCCTACAGCCGTTGAAGGATATATTCAGAGTTTGGGTTCTGATGGAAGACCATTCCCTAACTCTCGTCAAGTTAGTAATACGATTTCTGACCAGGGTGAGTGGTTCATGCCGGAAGAGGCCGGCTTTAATAATCTTTTTATGGGCACTGGTCAATACATTGACCACGGTCTGGATTTGATTCCAAAGCAATCAGGTGAAGATGCAGACACAATGACAATTTTCCTGCCAAAGCAGGATCCTTTGCGAAATAAATCATTTGACTTTAATGGCCAGCCTGTCACGAAGCTCCAACTGCTGAATGCAGCCGAACCTATTGAAGGAACTGATGCACCTGGTGAAGGTGAATTCCAAAATGTTAAGACGCCTTTCTTTGATCAAGATCAATCCTATGGCGCGAATATTGAAATAAATAGCTATCTGCGTGAAAAAGATGCCGATGGTAATTTCACTGCAAGACTCCTTAATTCATACTGGTCAGCGACGAGTGATCTTCGCTTTTTTAGAGAGTACACAGGTGATATTGCTTCCCTCCCTAGTTTTTACGATGTTATCATTAATTCAGCCCAACGCCTGGGCTATGCATCACAGGCAGAGTTGAAGCGACTCATTGATGGTTTGCTTGATAGCCGCTCTCTTTATTTTTCGGATCAAGTGGTTCGTGAGTGGGATCGCCAAGTTCGTGGTCAGGAATTGGGGAATAAAGTTACTGGGGATCCGCGGGTTGATGTCATTACTCTCAATATTGCAGGCAAGGATAAAACGTTTTCAGTGATGGAGGAGTTAGGGAATCTTCGAGCACAGCGTTCTGAATTTTTTGCTCAATTAACAGCAGGTTCGAGTAATGGAACTGATTTTGAGCAAGTCTTTTCGATGCTGATTGGCGATGCAAGCCCCCTTGCCAATTACAGTGCTCTCTCAGCTCTCGGCCACAAAATCTCTGGTGATGCACGGACCAATGAGAATTCACAACTCATGGCCATCACAGAAGTTTTCTTGCGCAACCATAATCACCTTGTAGATCGTATTGAAGACCAACTGGCTCAAGTTGCTGCAGACTTTGATTCGCTTGAACAGGTAAGCAGTGAGGCTCCTGGTTTAGAGCATATTGTCGCTTTGGCGAAGGGTTGGGATATTGAACATGTCAATTCAGATGGTCAGACACTGACGCTTGATGCCGCTCAAGCGGTCTTTGCAATGGCGCGCACTGTTAATAATGCTGGGTACCAGCGCATGATCGCTGATCAGTATCTAGTGCATGCAACAGGTGGAATTCCTTTTGGTATTTCAAAGGCTCAGGACGATGACCTGATGCCTAACACTAACCGATTGATGCCACAATCAATCATTCTCAGTGAGCACGGATTTAACGGTGTTCATCCTGAGGTCAATCCTAATATTTCGACTGAGTTTGCTGGCGCTGCATTCCGTTATGGACATTCACAAATTTATTCTGAACTGAATGGAGCCAAGATTGAAGAATTGGATGAATTGATTCGTGTCTCTGAGCTGGTAGAAAAGCCTCTGATTGACGCATTTATTAATCCAGCAATTTACGGTGAGCTTGGTGGGGCAGAGGGTATTATTGCGGCCAATGTTCATGAGCGTTCCCAGGCTGTCGATACTTTGGTTGTCAATGCAGTTCGTAATATGCTTGTTGGACAGCCCAATGATCTGCTGGCCTTTAATGTTGAGCGGGCCATTGAAATGGGATTACCGACTCTCCAGGAATTTCGTCGGTCGGTCACTGAGTTGTTCTTAGAGACTGGGATTGGTAACGAACTCCAGTCAGGTGCTTCTGATGTTTCTGCTGGTATTTTTGCGCCTGGTTCGGAGCGCAATGAGTTTCTTCGGCGAATGAAGCCTTATGAGGATTGGGACCATTTTTCTAAGAATCTCCGTGATCCTGATCTTGTTTTCGATTTCATGGCCCTGTATGGAGGTCCTGATGCTGCCCTGGATAATAGTATTGGTTTAGATAATGTTTCCCTTTACGTGGGTGGACTTGCTGAGAAGCAAGTGAAAACCCCCACTGGTGAAGGGCTGATGCACAGCCTGATGGGGAATACATTTACATTCTTGCTGATTGATTCTTTTGATCGAGCTCAAGATAGAGATGAAGAATATTATAAAATCAGTATCCCGGGCTCAGAGACATTGAGGCAACTGGGTTTCCAGACCTGGACAGCAATGATTCAAACGGCACTTGGTGATGGAGCTCAATTTGTGCACCAAGATACCTTCCGTGTTGCAAAGATCGACACTCTCGCTGATGGCACAAAGGATTTCGCGGCATTAAATGAGCTTGATTGGGATGGCAATGCATTTAATCGAATCATCGCAGGTAATGCACTAGACAATGTTATTGAGGGCAGTAGTGGAGCAGCGAAGAAAGGATTTGAAACGCGCGAAGCATCTGATGACATCCGTGGTGGTGCTGGTGATGACATTATCAATGCCCTTGGTGGTGACGATTGGGTCTACGGCCAAGCCGGTTCAGATCAACTGAGTGGAGGAGATGATCTTAATTTGGATCATGTTTTTGGTGGTAATGATAATGACACTCTTTATGGACATACCGAGGATGTTCTGTTTGGTGAGAATCATGATGACCTCCTACTTCGCCTCAGTGGTTCTGGTTTCCATGACGCTGGCTTAGGCCATGATGTAGTGCTTGCAGGTGATCTATTCGACGTTGTGTTTGGTGATTCTGGGGCTGCAAATGCTCTTAACGTGGAGGGCAATGACATTCTCTTTGGTGGAGATGGCCCGGATGAAGTTGCCGGTGGTGGTGGTGACGACACCGTCGTTGGTGATGGTTCAGGGGGACTTGTTGGTGGTGATGAGTTCGGAGACATTCTCTTTGGCGATGGTGCGGCTGCTACTTTCAATGCTGAGCTGCTAGCTCGTGCTTGGGAAAAGCGTAATCCAAGAGGCGAAATTGTTAAGACCCTTCTGCCTCTCAAGACTGAAATTGGATATGGCGTTCTCGTTGGCGGAATCAATCCTTTAACTGGTGAGGCTTTCACCTCAGAACAAATCACAGCTTTCCGCGACTATATCGAAGGTACGCGTAAGGTTATTAATCCTGATGATCCTGGTAAACGCGGTCCAAGACCAACGATGGTGGTGATGCCTTATGTCGGTCCCACTGGTAACGATACGATTTACGCCGGTAAGCACCATGACATTGAAGGTCTTCTGTCTAATCAAGTAGACGCTGAGGAATTAACCGCATGGATGGAGCGTAACGGCTATATCGACGTCCCAGTAGAGGAACCGCCCGTTGCAGAAGTGGAAGTACCGCCTGGAGAAGATCTAAGGTTACCAACTGATTTAATCTTCGCCGACGGTGGCGATGACATTATTTATACTGACGGTACTGATTCCACATATGTCTTCGGTGGACCTGGGTACGACACTTTAGTTGCTGAAGTTGGACTCCAAAATGGTGTTCAAAGTGTCGCTGTTGATCTTTCATCGCTGAATTCATGGGGCGCAGAGGGTGTGGCCACTAGAGATGCTCTTGAAACTCGTGATCAGTTCTTTGGCATTGAGCATATCGTTTTGGATTACGCTGCATACAAGCAAATGGGAGAAAATTCATTCGTATTTAACACACCGAAGTCTGGGCTAAAAGTTGAGTTTCAACCTGGTGAAAAACATAGTGTCTTGTTGACGGGGGCTGATGATTCTCAGTTTTTGAAAGTCTCCAATTCCAATGATTTTGATTTTAGCCGTGATAACCGAGACAACACCGCAGTTTTAAAGCTTGGTGGTGAAATTGGAAAATACTCGATTGATTTTGATGGACAGGCCTTGAATGTTGAATGGCGCAGCTCAGGTGTTAAGTCATTCCAAGGCATTGATAAAGTCGTTTATCAAAGAAATGGCATTAATCAACATGTTCAATTAGCTGACATGACGCTTGAAGTCGATGGTCATTTTGATCTGGGCACCGAGCTTATAGACGGTGGATTCTCGAACTTGGTTCGAGCAGGCTCCACCATTACTCAAACGAATTCTTGGTCGAATGTTGCTGGAATTAGAGCGAAAGACCTTTCGCTCGAGAATTTCAGCAATGATATCGCGCAGGTTTCTGCTGTATTTGCTAATGGTGAATCTTTCTTAAAGGCGCTTCCGGTCGATGGATCTGTTGATGTAACAGCAACGTTTAAGGTCAACGATAATGCTGTTGGTGAAATATTAAGCACTGCAGGTGATGATGGTGCCGGCTATGCTCTCAGCACGAAAAGTTTCAACAGTTGGGATACTCGAGATCTCAGTAATCTACATGTCAGGCATCTTGTGACTTTCCAGGGTGACCTTAATCTGGATGGTCGTGTCAATCAAAAGGATTTTGACTTCCTTGAGAATGCAATCAATGCCGGTACTAATCCATCCCAAGCTGATGCAAACTTTGACGGCATTGTGAATGTCAATGATTTCGCGATCATTGAGCAAGACATGTTAATTTCACGCGGTGAACGTAACCGCGCTTTCTCTGATCTCTTCCCTGAGGGAAACTTCGATGTCGCCGATGTCGAATTCTTGTTCGTACAAGAACCACTCACTTGGGATAGCACTGCTTTTACGGAGCAATTGGGTGTTAATACGGCTGATCTGATCAATGGAGGTTTATTCACTCCATCTGGCGTTGATGAATTCTCCCCTAATGCTGACAGTAATGTCCTGGTATGATGTCAATTATTAAGATGGTTGTTTTCCTGTACAACGGAAAAATATTCTCAACCGAATCTCTTTGGCCCGTTGTAATCGACTGATGTTCTAGTCTTATCATTTTGAATTCAGCCCCAGAGTAAGTTCTGGGGCTTTTTTTATGGACTGACATCCACTTTCACATGGTGATTTGGACGGCCATTGCCTTCACTGTATTGAGGCGTGGACGATCTGCATTCATCCGTGTTTGATTCTTCAGGCATGGCAAAGGTATTGTTTTTGTCTGAGTCTTGTTCTCATCTCTTTGAACCATTGGTGATTTATCGAATTGTTCTGAATGGCCATCGAATCTCTGTTAACGCATCACTTAATACTGCTTTCAGTCAAATTTCTTCAGATCCTTAATCCATTTGTAGCGTGCAAAACTCTCCGTGATGACGTCCGTCTTGTCGCTCTTGAGTCTTCGTTCATTCCTTTTTTGCTGAGGCCTCTTGCCACCTCTGGTCATAAGTCACTTTCTTGCTAGTCGTTGTCCATCCATCAAGCCTTGCAATCCTAGTGGGGTGGTCATTGTTGCTGCCACAAGAAATCTTTTGCTGTGACGTTGTTCTTTAGAATTCGTGTCCCCGATGGGTCGTCAACATAGCAGTGAACGAGACATTGCCCCTATGTTGATTTGAGCTTCAATTTAGCTTTGCTTGAGATGCCTCTCAATACTTTTCTTCCGTCACCAATGGGCAGGTCACGTTTGTGAGCCGTTGCTTTTCAAATTTCAATGAATTCTTCAAGGGCATTGATGAGTGATTGATACTTATATCAACGCATCGGGCTAAATTCCGAGGTCTTATTGTCTCTGCTTGCTTTAATCAGTGGCCTGATCTGTAATTTGTTTTATGTGTGTAATATCCAGCATTGTTTTAATCCTCATGCTTGATGAGTAGGCCAGTCTGACAACCTTGTTCGTTGTTCTGTCTTAACCAGGAGAGTTTTTAAATTTTTTTGATTGCACTTGTTTTCTTGTGCTCTCATTTGATTTCATGTATGGCTCGGGCATCACTTGTGAAGTGGTAACCTTCGTGTCGTTTTGACGTGATATAAGTCTCGTTTGGATCCAGAAGTGTTATTTTCTTTTTTAATTTCGAAATTCTTACATCAATAGTCCTGCTATTGCTGCTTTCTGTTTCCGTTAATGATGCTAGTCTTTGCCTGCTGATTGTCACTCCTTTGTTCTCGCAAAGTAGCAGAAGTAGGTTTACTTCTCCCTTGGTGAGCGACACGTGCTGCCCACTTTTGCTTTTCAAGTTTTTTGTTTCTGGGTAAAATTGTAGGTTGCAAATTGTATATTTTGCATTATTGTCCGTTTTTTCCGGAGTCGTGTGTGACCTGTTGGTTAATTTCGCGGCTCTTCTGGCTCTTGATACAAACTCTCTTTTATTTAAGGGTGAATGCAGATAATCATCGGCGCCTTCTTCCAGTGCTATGATGCAGTTTTCTGCTTGTAGTATCTTGCCAATGCATAGTATTGGAAACGTTGTCCCCTTTTTCCTGAGATCTCTAATAAGCTGATTCCCGAATGTAGACATTATGTCACTACACAGGATTAGAATGTCCGGTGATAGCTGACTAGCCAAAGACTCAAAGTAATCGAGTGATTGGATGGTTACAAGCGGCCATTGCTCCTGTTTTAAGGCGTTGATTACTTGGCTTCTTTCTTCTCTGTCTCTTCCAAATATCCAGGCTTTAAATGTGCTGTATTGCTGACTGAGTCCGTTTTTGTTTGTTAAATTGACATCTTCTTTGTAGTATGACATGTTGGCTATCCGCGTTTTTGTGTCTTAATTGGGACTTTGTTTGCAAGAAGACTAGTTTGCTTCGTTTTTGTCTGCTTTTATTGCCTTTGATTGCATCAGAGTCTGCTATCTATCTGCTTACAACTTAGTTGACAAGGATGATTAGAGCCTTGTGTGCGTATTGTGTGCCTTATTGGCACATTGCTTTGCGCATCCGTCATAGTATTTTGCCAATTGTCTTTTCCGGTGTGTCGTTCAATAGGTATATTCACTGATCTTTGGTGGGTTCAACAACCCTGGGGCTCGGTCATTTTTGCTTTCGCTCAGTGGTTTTCAGTACATTTATCGATGGCTATAGCTTGTGTGTTTTGCTTAAATCTCTTGTTCTGAACGTTTTCGCAATTGTGATTTAAACGACTATTGGTTATCGCTGATGCCTATTTCTATGTGCATTGATTAAGATCCGTATTGTTGTTTGATTTTCCGCTCTGTAATGGTGGATATTTGTTGGTGCATTCTGTTTTGCGTAATAATTTGGTCGTTTTTGTGAAGCCGCGTTGTGGCTCGATCTTTATTTTTTGCTCATAGTGTGGTTGTTGAAGGCCTTTAAGGTTGCCTCTATGATTAATCGTGGATGAACCTAGGTCTTTAATTTTATGGAACTAGACGTTTGTTCTCGTCTGTCTTCCTGGTATGCCAGCCATAATGCTCGAGCGATTGCTCCTGAATCGTGTGATACGCCACCTTTTATTGAGGGTTTTCATTATGAGGGTACTGATCTTTGCGTGACTCGTCTCGAATTGCAGGCAATTGACAAGTTTTATTTTCGTAATCCAGAGTCTAGTTTCTGTTTTTTCATTCCAGAATTTGGTCAGTTTCGGGGTATGGTTGCTGAGCGATCTATCTGCATGACTCCTCAGCGCCTCGCTTTTGTGATGTTGCCGGGAGAGTCGGCCAAGTTAGTTCCCAGTGCTGAATATGTAAGGCTTCTGCAAGTTAGTATCGGCGTTGAATTCTTGTTAAAAGAGGCTTCCATGCATGGCAGTCCATTTGTGAGTTTGATGTCTTTGAATGAATTAATCCCTGGTCATGAGCAACTAATACTCGCCTGTGCGCTGCATCTTTTTAAGTTCTCGTTAGCAGTTGATATTTCCCCCGAAAGGGTTCTTCAGCCTTTGGAGGCATCCATTATTTCTCTACTTGCTGCTCTGCTTGGCTCTAGCTCCGAGGTTCTTCAGCCAGTTGAGTCTGATACGACTTCTCATTCTTCCTATGTTCAGATGGCGTTGACATATATGGAAGATAATCTTGCGAAAGAAATTTGTCTTTCTGATTTGTGCAAGGTTTGTTGTGTGTCCTCTCGTACGTTGCAAGTTGCATTCAAAACTGTCATGAACCGCACTCCATTGCAGGTTTTGCATGAATTACGTCTAACGCAATTGCGAGGTTTGTTGCTTCAAGGTTTAGAGGTTGGTCGAGCTTGCGAAAGTGTTGGCCTTTTGCATAGTGGCAGGATTTCGGCCAATTACAAGCGTATGTTTGGTGAATTGCCGCGCCACACGCGTAGTCATCGTGTTCTGACCATTGAACCGGTTGGTTTGGTGTGAATTTCCTTTCAATATTTTTGATTGTGCTCGTAATGTTCTTTCGGTGATGTGGTGCTGACGATGTCTTCGATTTTGCCTATTGATTGCGAGGGCCTTTCGGTCGTCATCGTTGATGATGATCCTAGTATTCGAGCATTATTAAAAGCTCAGCTCAGCGATTTCAATGTCACCGCGGTTTTTTTTGACAATGCTTTTGATTTGTTGCGAGACTTTGAACGCTATGAGCCTTCTTGCGTTTTTTTAGACTTAATTCTTCCGCAGATGACTGGCATTGAATGTATTAGTAGTTTGCGTGATAAAGGGTATGCGAAGCCAGCGTTTATTTTTTCAGCGCTTTACGATTCAACGCTACGAGAGCAGTCTCTTCGTGCTGGTGCAGATGATTTCTTTTTAAAAGCTGATTTTTTCAAGGATCTTGGCTCCATTCTGATGCGCGTGAGAGAGCATCATTGATGCTTGCTCTTGATGCTTTTTGAGTTCATCTTTCTCATAATTCTGTTGGTTGGTTGGTTGGTTGGTTGGTTGGTTGTGTTGGTTTTCGACCATCTTTGATGACTTTTTGACGGTCGATGTCAGCTTGTTTTGCATTTGGCTGATGAATCCTTGTTCAATGCGTTCTTCATGGTTTTTATGGCATCAGTTCTACTGCAATGAGTTTGGCTTGGGCATAGTCGAGATTTCTTGCCTCGTGATAGTTGCGTACTTGTTTAATCCTGATGCTCTCGATTCCTTCGGTCGTCGTTTCCCATGTTGCTCGGCATCCTTCACCGGTTGAACTCCCATGGCTTTCATTGCAACTGCTGTGATTCCCGATGCTCAGATGGATTTTGAGATAACTGAACAGTGACCCGTCACCTTGCAGTCACTAGCTCATGGCTCCCATTGAATTAGACAGCACTAAGGCTTTGTGTTCGCTCTTCGCCATGTGTTCCTGGAGATCCACGGTCTCTCTGCTTGCCCTCCCATTGACAATGCTGCTGTATCCCTCGGTTTCATCGGCTGCTTGGGCTGAGGTGCGTGGACCTCGTTGCAGTGGCACTGTGTTGCAGCTGAGTGTCCAGGAGCAAGGCGACACGCGCACCGACCGTTTTCGTTTCACGCTGCGTCTGGAGGCTGAAGCATCCAGCACGGCTGCTGCCCTCGCGCAGCTCAATGGTCGGCTCGCCCGTGTGCGCACTGATCTCACCCCTTTGGCGCTGGGTGGTCTGGACGTGTCTGCACCCAGCACATTCCCCATCAATCGTTCGCAGTCGTCTGATCGCTACCGGGCGTCCACAACCATCCGAGGCTCGGTCAGTCGCAGCAATTACGACACGGTGATTCAGCGGGCCGGTCGCCTGCCAGGGGTTCGCCTCCAGGGCATGACTTCCCTGGCTTCAGCGCAGAGCCAGGCGGAGCTGGAGGAGCGCCTGCTCAAGCGGGCCTTGGATCGTGGTCAGTCGCAGGCGGGGAGTACGGCTTCAGCCCTGGGGCTGTCCCAGGTGAAGCTGTTGCGCATTGATCAGCGCAGCCAGCCCGCATCCCGTGAGCTGGCGATGGCGGCAACGGCCGCTCCCCGCTTCAGGCCTGGGGAGGCCCCACTCCCCACAAGGACTCTGATGCTCACCCTCGATTACTGCCTCTCATAACCCGCATCCGGCTGGTCTGGGTGGAGACCCGTCGTCGGTATCACTCCAGTTCTTTCGGATCTGACTTTCTTTTCAGTTCAACAGACCTGGCTCTGGATTTGGAGGTATCGGGCTCTCCCCTACAGACGCTGCTGACGTCCTTGCTCAGGTCAAATTTGAACTTGCTGACGCTGCTTCCATTCCCTCCATGCCAGCCGTGGCGCTGTCCAGAGAGTGATCAGCACGAGAGGAGTGACTGGAACGGCGGAGATCACAATGAAGGCCTGGAGGGCATTGATCGAAGTGCTGTCCCCCAGGCTGGTACCGATGCGCAGCAGCACCAGGGTGAGGCTGCCAATCATTAGTGCCCAGAACAGCCGCAGCAGTGCAGGTGGCTTGCGTTGGGCACTCACCACCATGGCGGCGGCATAGCTCATCGAGTCGGCGCTGGTGGCCATGAACAGCACTACCAGGATCAGGCCCACAGGAATCAGCAGCCAGGGGAGTGGCAGCTGGCCAAGGATGGCGAGCAGAGCTCCAGCTTCGCCGCTGGCAGCCAGTGGTCCAGTGATGGCTCCCGGATTGCTCAGCTCCAGTTGCATGCCTGTGCCCCCTAGCAGCGTGAACCAGAGATTGGTCACGATCGGGCAGAGGATCGCGACCGCCAGCACCAGTTCACGAAGGCTTCTTCCCCGGCTGACGCCAGCGGTGAACAGCCCCATCAAAGGGGCGTAGCCCAGAAACCAGCCCCAGTAGAACACCGTCCAGCCATTAACCCAGTTGTCGGGCCCACGGTTGGCAGCCAGGGCCATCGGCACCAGGTTTCTCACGTACAGCGTGAAGGAACTGGCGAAGTGCTGAATCAGCCAAAGACCTGGTCCCAACAGAAGCAAAGCTGCGGCTAGGCCGAGCGTGAGCCAAACGTTCACTTCCGACAGCCATTTGATGCCCCGTTGAATTCCGCTCACCGTGGAGGTGGCAAACACCGCGGTAAGAAGTATCACCACTAGCGATTGCAGGCCTGCACTGTCGCTGAGGCCCGGAAGCATGCCCGCGGCGTTGCTCAGCTGCAGGGAAAGAAAACCGAGGGGCCCAACCGTGCCGGCAATGGCAGCCACCACAGAGAGTCCGTCGGCGAGGTCTCCAAGCGGGCCTTCAACCCACCGATGGGGAAGCAGTCCCACCAGAAGAGTGCGCGGCCGCAGGGATTCACCGCGTTGTTCCTGGATCGAAAGTGTGATCGTGACCGTAGTGGCTACCAGTGCCCAAGCCAGGAATCCCCAGTGCAGGAAGCTGACGGCCAAGGAGGGATCGACAGCTGCGGCTGTGGAGCCTTCAACGTTGCTGAAGTAGGGCGCCGGCGTGCGGAAGTGGAACAGTGGTTCGGCCGCTGACCAGAACACACCTCCACCGGCCAGCAGCGTGCAGATCAGCACGGCGCACCAGTCGAAGAATTTCAGGCTTGGTTTGGCATCAACGCCTCCCAAGCGCAGGCGTCCCACTGGGCTGATCGCCATCACCACGGCGATCACAAACAGCACCAGCACCATCCATTGCCAAATGCTGCCCAGGGAGTTGCTAACGATTGCTCTGCCCGAGCTGGTGAACTCCTGGGCCAGTTTCAGGTTGACGGCCGCCAGCACCAGAAAGGCCAGCAGTGGGCCTGCTCCGATCCAGAGGGGTGGGCGACGCCACCAGGGCCTTGGTGTACTTGAACCGTCGTCGAGATTGGTTGGATCGCTCACGGACAATGCTGAATCGAAGAACTGGCGGGTTGTGCTTCAGGCGCGCAAGGCTTCGCGCTGGTGACTCCAGCAGGAGAGATCCACGGCTGGTGATTCTCCGCAGGCCAGTCGGGCAAGGGAATCCCCAACCAGAGGGGCGAACTTGAAGGCTTGGCCGGAGCCTCCGGCGAACAGGCTGAGCTTCGGCGAGAGGCGATCGAGAACGAAGTTCACATCGCTCGCCATGGAGTAAGGACTCATCACCGTCTCCACCCGTTCCTGTACACCGTCGAGTTCGTTGAATAGGAAGCTGTCGAGTAGTTCGACCAGTCGAGCCGGCGGTTCGCTGCACATGGCATTGGGTTCGGCGACCCGCAGCTCTTTTGGAGCCCAGTCGATACCGGCCTTGATCCGCGGACGTCCATCCGCGGTGCGGCTGAGGACAGGGAATCCGTAGTACAGGCCACCATCGTCGCCGCGTTCCCGTTGGAAGCAGAACCATTGCGGGTAGCGATCCGCCAGGGACGGATCAACGGTGTAGTGCGCCCACAACATTGGCCAGATCTCGAGCTTGGGTGAAAGCCCGAGCGGAGCCAGCAACAGATCACTCCAGATGCCGCATGCCACCACCACCTGATCGGCGGCGATGTGATGACCGTCGGCCAGAGTCACGCCGCCGCCGTCGGCATCAATCTCCTTGACCGGAGTTCCCTCCAGCAGACGATGCCCCGCCTGTTCCACTGTGCGTCGCCAGTGGGCGATCACCTTGTCGCTGCGCACGGCCCCGGCGGTGGGTTCGAACAGACCGGTGAAGTCTGGTCTGGGTTTGAGCGGAAAGCGTTCGGCGATCTCCTTCGCGCTCAGAGCCTCATAGGGAATGTTCTGTTCATCCATCACCCGTCGGGCGCCAGGGATGGACCCCTCGATGGTTTCTTCATCCCAGCTTTCGCCGTAAAACAGCAACCCGTGGGTTTCCCTCAGGCGCTCTCCGGCGTGCTGCTCTTCTTCCAGCCAGAGTCGATTGGCTTCCTGGGCCAGACGGCAGAGCACCGGGTCGGAATACATCTCCCGGAACATCCTGGTTTCACCGAAGCTGCTGGCCCGTGCATGGGCCAGGGTCTTCGCTTCCAGAAGCACCACATCACGCACTCCTCGCCGTGCCAGAGCTGCTGCACAGCTCAGGCCGGCCATGCCGCCACCGACGATTACGACCTCGGCCTTGACAGGCATTGGTGGCTGGCTCATTCCGCGTCTCCGAAGCTCAGGCCGATCGGATCATGTTCACGTTCTGCGGCCACTTCCACGAGGGCAGCCCCCACCGACAAGCCCTGATCACGCTGATTGAGATAGTTGGTTGCGCGTTGGTGCACTTCCTGGCGAACGAAGGCATAGACATCGTTTGCACCCGCTCCTTCCCAGGCGTCCGGTGAAAAACGTTCGATTGAATCAGCAATCACCGCGCCGGCATTCACCAGCGGGTCGGGAAGCACCCGAATGCCGCGACGGCGCAGCTCGTCCGCGAGCTGGGAGTGCTGGAAGGGGGCATTGGCTGCTGGTACCACTGCAGCCACCTTGAGGGCGGACGCCATCTCTGCGTTGATCAACCCGGAAATGGAGCAGGGGATCAGCAGATCCACCTTGATCTCCCACCAAGGGCAATCACTGGGCAGGGGTGTGGCTCCGGGAAAACTCGCCCGCGCTCGGTCAAGATCGGCGGTAAACACGGTCCAGCCGTGTTGGACCAGCACGCGAGCCACTGTGCCTCCCACGGCGCCGCAGCCATGCACGAGAGCGCGGCCAGGGGTTGCTTGGCTGAGCTCGGCCTCCAGCACGGCTTCAACGGCGCCCAAGGTGCCGTGGGCCGTGGCCGCACTGGCGTCGACCGGGCTTCCCACAGCCGCCAGCACATGGGGGGTGAGCGCCGTCAGACGCTCCATGTCTTCCAGGCTGGTGTTCAGATCACAGCCGGTGATCATGGCGCCATCGAGGGATTCGAGCAGGCTGGCGGTGACTTGGATCAACTCGTCTTTCACAGCGGCCGGCTCCGTGGCCCGCGCCACGATCTTGCCCCCGGCGAACCCTGTTCCGTAGAGGTCATGCTTGTGGGTCATCAGTCCTGCCAGACGTTCACCGTCGGCGATGCACGCTGCGTCGCTTGGATAGTTGAGCAAGCGCAGTCCGCCATTGGCGGGGCGCGCGGAGTCGGTGTCCTCTGCGACGACAAACACCGACAGGTGATCGGAGACATGCTCAGCGAGCACCGACACGGTCGGCTTGGTGTGGGTTGTGGTTGTCATCAGGCCACTTTCTCCATCATCTGGTGGTGTTCGACGTAATCAAGGCTCCATTCACTCGGAGCATCGGCGATTCGTTGCTGGAGGCGCTCATAGACCAGGTCCGCGGCTTTGTCGCCAGCGGCACTGGCGAAGCTGTGTCGACTCCAGCTGCGGATCGTGGCCATCAGGCCCGCCGCGAAGGTGGCCGTGTCGCCATCCTCGTTCCAGCGCCTGCGGTAGGGGCATTTGACATACACCGTGCGCTCATCCACCAGACGCAGGCCGTTGCGGTAGGGCGCTGAGGATTCATCCTTCAGCGGCGCCATGAATTCGTCAGGGGACTTGTAGAAGTTGAGCACCGTGCCGCTGCGGTACTGCTCCTCATTGATCACTCCCTCGTCGGCCAACCCACGCCAGATCTGATGCAACTGGTCGTGCACATTGCGAGTCTCCCCGCCGTTGTGTCCGAGATAGCGGCCTTCATGGTCCCGTGACAGGTTCACAGTCAGCAGACGACCACCCACGATCAGCTCACGGCTGCGTAGTTCGAGCACGTAGGTCCAGTCCTTGAGGGCCTGGCTTGTAAACCGCTGCAGAGCGTCGGCGTCGGCCGAGGCCAGCACGTGCGTATGGGTGTCGAGCGGTCCGGGCGACTGGCTCAGCCAATGCATGGCTGTCGCAGAAAAGCCGAAGCTGATGGTGTTGGGACCGACAGAGGGCTCGTAAAAACTTCGGGCACTCACCAGAACGGTGGGCTTGGGCTCCCTGGGAATCTGCAGAGCCAGGTTTTCGGCCAGGGCCACGTTGTCGTTGCTTGGCAGGTCGTTGCCGATCAGCGTGAGGTGAGCCTGCGGCTGATTGGCGTGCAGGCGATCGAGGATCTGGTTCCAGAGCCCTACGGCGGTGCCTCCATCGGCTGCTCCGTAATCGATCAGCACATGGCTGTCAGATACAGGAAGTTGATTCACACAAGTCAGGGCCCAGTCCGAGGCGGCTTCGATGCAGAGGAGAGCGCCTTCGGTCTGCGCGCTGTAACCCGTGGTCATGGCAATGGCCATGGACCTCGTCAGCGACAACGTTCACGGTACAGGACACTTCTGTCAGGACTTCGTGACATAGGTCACCCCGGTGGCCTCAGGCCTTGAAGAGGAGTTGCCGGAGCTGGGGTTCCAGCAGGGCGAAGGCCCGGCCCCGGTGGCCGTGCGCTTTCTTCTCGGGTGTGGACATTTCGGCGAAGGTGCTTGCGGTGCCATCCACCTCGAAGATCGGGTCATATCCGAAGCCCCCCTCGCCTCTGGGGCTTCGCGTGATCTGTCCTTCGCAGCGCCCCTGCACCTCAAGCAGCACACTATCGCCAGGTGCCGCCAGACATAAGGCGGCACAAAAATGCGCGCTTCGGTCGTCGTGATCTTGTAGGGCCTCGAGCAGTCGGCTGATGCGTTGCGGGTCAGTTGGGGCATAGCGGGCGGAATGCACCCCAGGGGATCCGTTGAGAGCGTCAACGCTCAAGCCAGAGTCGTCGGCGAGGGCCCAGGAATCGGTCGCGTTGGCGACGGCTAAGGCTTTCAAGCGGGCATTGGCCGCGAATGTCTGACCCGTTTCCTCCACCTCCAGCCCTTCTGGTTGGGCGGTGATCCGAAGCGGAAGACTGCTCAGAAGGTGTTCGAACTCACGGATCTTGCCGCGATTGCCACTGGCGATCACCAACGTTCGCGGGGACGGACTCATGCTGCCTCCGCGAAGCTGCGGGCCCAGGCGAGCACTTCGGCTACACGCCCAGCGTCCGGCGCCTCGCAGTAGAGGCGCAACAGCGGCTCGGTTCCAGAGAAACGGAGCATCAGCCAATGGCTTGGGCCAAGTCGCAGTTTCACGCCATCGGTGGTGATCACCTCCTGAACGGCAACACCAGCTACCGTCTGCGGTGGCTGTTCCCCAAGCAGTGCCTCGAGGCGGCGGCGCGAGTCCATGTCGGGCAGGCGCAGGTCGAGGCGGTCGTAATGGCTAGCCCCTCCGCAGCGATCCCGCAACGCCTCGAGGCGTTTCCCCAAAGGCTGGCCGCCCGCCACAAGAGCCTCAAGAACCAACATCGCTGCGAACAGGGCGTCCCGTTCCGGTAAGTGCATGCCGAAGCCGACGCCGCCGGATTCCTCGCCGCCGATGAGTACCTCTCCGCTCAGCATCTCGGCAGCGATGTATTTGAAGCCAACGGGCAGTTCGAGCACGGTTCGACCGAGATCCTCGGCAACCAGGCGCATCAGATCAGAGCCGCTCACGGTCTTCACAACAGCGCCAGGTAGTTGTCTCGACCCTGCTAGATGGTCGATCAGAAGCGGCATTAACTGCTGGGTGCTGCAGAAACAACCGGTTTCATCAACCGCTGCGATCCGGTCGCCATCGCCATCAAACACCAGGCCCACAGCTGGATGGCCAGATTGCGTGGAGGCCTGTACGGCGGCGATCAGCTGTTTCAGGTGAGGGGCCAGAGGTTCCGGCGGGCATCCCCCGAAGAGAGGATCGCGGAGGCTACGGATCTCGGAAACGATCCCGTTGGCCTCGGCACCCAGGAGCTCCTGCACACAGCCTGCGGCGGAGCCATGCATCGGATCCACGATCACTTTCAGGCCCATGGAGTTCAGGCCCTGGGTGATGGCGCTCAAATCGAGCTTGTTGCGCAGCCCTTGGAGATGCTCGTTCCGAGCATCAAACCGTGGCAGGTCACCAGGAATAGGAACAGTGATTCCACCGGCGGCCAGGCGCTGTTCCACTGCAGCCGTGAAATCACCCTCCACGGAGCCGCCGAAGGGCCCTTTGATCTTGAGACCCAACCATTCCGGTGGGTTGTGACTGGCGGTGATCACGAGGGCTCCAAGGGCCTGGCGCTGGACCACAGCCCAGCTGCAGGCGGGCGTGGGCACCGCTGTGCTTGTCAGCAATGGATCCAGCCCAGCGCCGCGTACTGCGGCGGCGATCGCCTCGGCCAGCTCCGGTGCCAGAAAACGTCGGTCATAACCGATTACCACCGTTCGGCTTTTGTGGTCCTCAGGCGCCTGATAGGCCAGTTCCCGAGCAGCTGCAGCTGCCACCTGCAGGAGCCGTTCCACGGTGATGTCCACCCCAAGAATTCCGCGCCATCCATCAGTTCCAAAACGGATCGGTGCTGCAGTTAAAGGAAGAGGAGCCGACGCCATAGGAAGCCTGCGATGCATTGGATCTAGCAGCTGGCCGCCGTAACGTCGGCCCATGGGTGACACCCCCTCTGCTGACAAGCCGCTTACAGATCGTCTGCTGCGCAGCTGGACGCGCTGTCGGCGTCGCGCCTGGCTCGATCGCCATGGCGACGACCGGCAGCGGCTCTACACAGCCCACCGAACCCTCCAGCTCGACGATCAGCAGCGCAGTTTTGTGGCTCTCTTGGCCAAGAAGCCTGGCCATGGACTGCAGGCCTGTGCGCAGGGTGAGGCCGGTGTGGTGGGGTTGCGGCTTCGCTCTACCACCCGGGATGGTCTGGCTGTTGAGGCTCATCCCGCTCTGCTTCAACGTCGAGCGGGCTCCAGTCGTTGGGGATCTTTTGTCTACCGACCTGTGCTGGCACGGCAGGGGCGACGGCTGACGCGCGAACACAGACTGCAGCTGGCCTTGGCCGGGCGTCTTCTCGAACGGTTGCAGCAAGCACCTGTCCCCGATGGCCTTGCCTTGGCTGGATCCGGTCGTCGCCTTGAGCGGGAAACAGTGCCGCTCGGTGGTGGGCTCCAGCATCAGCTGGATGAGTCCCTGTCCAAGCTCGCGACGGATCTGAGTCGCCCCACTCCGCCGGCTCTGGCGGCGGACCGACGCAAATGCACGTTGTGCTCATGGCGTGGCGTGTGCAATGCCGACGCCGCCCGTGAAGGCCATCTCAGTGAAGTGAGCGGCATCGGTGCCAAACGCCGGGAGATGCTGATGGAGATTGGCATTGAAGGCCTGGCGGCTCTGGCCGACGCCGATCCGGAGCGGCTGGCGCTGCAGCTCGAGCGATTTGGTGAGCAGCACGGTGCTGTGGCGGCACCTCTGGTGGCGCAGGCAAGGGCCCAACGCGATGGATGTGCTGAGCCACTGGCTGCACCACCAGTCCTTCCGGAACTGGCTGAAGCGCCTGGGGTGCTGTTGTATGACATCGAATCCGATCCTGATGCCCGCGACGATTTCCTACATGGATTCGTGCGCTTGCCAAGAGGGCTGGATGGTCGCTGGGATCCCTCGCTGGCGACTTATCACCCTTTGCTGGCGCTGCAGGAGCACGGGGAGGGGGCCTGTTGGACGCGTCTCCAACGGATGCTGCGGCTTTACCCCGATTGGCCCGTGCTCCATTACGGAGAAACCGAATCCCTAGCGCTGCGTCGCATGGCCCAGCGTCAGGGGATCGGGGATGGGGACCTGATGGCGTTGCGACGTCGGCTGGTGGATGTTCACGAGAGATTGCGCCGTCATTGGCGCCTGCCGCTGAACAGCTACGGGCTCAAGACCGTGGCGGATTGGCTTGGTTTCCGTTGGGGACAGACAGGCGTGGATGGAGCCCGGGCACTGCTTTGGTGGCGGCAGTGGCGGGGAACCGGCCCGGGGGACCGGGGCCACGTGCAGGCTCTGCGCTGGATTTTTGCCTACAACCGGGATGACGGTATGGCGACCTGGGCGGTGGCCGCCTGGTTGTTGGCGCAAGACGAAACGGAGCGGAAGGCTTAACGCCCGCTTGGTGGATCTTGAAAGGCTCCGGGGCGCTGCAGCGTCAAGGTCAGTGGATGGGGTCGGGACTCCGTGGTTTCGCTCTGCAGTTCCTCAGCCTCGAGCGCTTGTCGTCGGATCAGGGCCAGCCCACACTGGGGTTCACACGCGTTGGGATGAGCAACGCTGGTGATGCGTCCGGCTCGTTCACCGTTCAGGGTCAGCCCATCCCCTGGCTTGAGCTCTGCGGCCACTGGATCTGCGCATTGCCAGGAGCGCAACTGCTGTTTCACCGCACCGCGAGATCCCAGTTTGGCCAGGGTCTCTTGGCCCAAATAGCACCCCTTCTCGAGGTTCACCCACCCCGCCAGGCCCAGCTCAAAAGGATTGGTGTCGCCATTGATCTCTTCGGCGCCGAGGGGCCAGCCCTGCCGAAGCCGCCAGCGCTCCAGGTCGGCCGCGGCGCACGCTTGCGTTCGATTCCATGGCGGAGGAGGGACGGCGTCGTCATCCAGCCACAGCACGGTCTCCGGGCCTGGTGCTTGATCGCTACTCAAGTGCTGCAGGCGCCTTTGCTGTCGCGCTGGACCGAGCCTGACGCGGTCCGCTGGGAAGATCACACGATCCAGGCCTTTGGCCAGATGGTCAGAGTTTCCATTGAGCACAAGCACGTCGGCGCCTTGATCGTCGAGGCGCAGCTCCAGCAGCGCCTGCACCCGGCCCGTGGCATTGAGCCAGCACGCCTGAAGCAACTGCCCTAAGGCTGCGCCGTCCACCCTGGCGCTTGTCTGGCCATGCAGGAATCCCGCGCAGCCCGAACCCTCGAGTCGGATGACATCAAAGTGTGCGTCCCAGAGGAGGGCTTGTGATTTCGATCCATCCATCGTCAAGCCGTCAGCTCCTTGGCGCGGGTTGCCACCTGGTGCAGTTTGAACAGGCTGACCAGCTCGAGATCGGTCGCGGCCATCGCGGCGCTGCCCCCTTCCTCACGATCCACGATCGTCACAACCCGACCCACGTTGTACCCCGCCTCACGCAGTTGCTGCACGGCTTTGATCGATGAGCCACCGGTGGTGACGACATCTTCCAGCACCGTGACGCGAGCGCCTGGCTCGGGCAGAGGCCCCTCGAGCCAGGCGCCAGTGCCATGGCCCTTTGCCTGTTTGCGCACGATCAGGGCATCGAGTGCACGACCTTGCTGCGCGGCTGCCATCGCCACACCGCTCACCAGGGGATCAGCACCGAGGGTGAGTCCCCCCACTGCAACGGCCTCTATGTCCACCAGCGCGAGCATCGCTGGACTCAGCAGGGCCAGGCCGCTGCCACTGAGAGCGACGGGCTTGCAGTTCACGTAATGGTCGCTGCTGCGGCCGGAGGCCAAGGTGAAGTGTCCAAACCGATAGGCCTCCCGCGCCAGGCGGTCGAGAAGAACATCGCGATCCATGGATGGGTCGGAACGATCGGTCATGGGGGGCTGGTGCACGGCGAATCCTCTGCCTAGTTTGCGCGCAGAGTTGCCTCCGTTCCGTGGCCAGGCGTCGCCCCAGCCCCTTGCTTCTGTTCATTCCTCTGGCCCTGTGTCCCAAAGGAATGGCCAGACCCATGGTCTGCACCACAACTTTGGAGGCACCTGCAGGGATCTCGGCTTCGGCTGAGGCCGTCGCCCAGCAGCCTGTGGAGGTGACTCGATGTGCCCCTGTGGAGGCCACCGAAGCCCTGGTGGAGCGTCGTTTCTACACATGGACGTCGTCTTATGCCCGAGGGGTCGACCTCCTACACCAGGTCACCGATTTGTTCGGAATTGCGCTAGCTGGGTCCGATGGCCAGCGATTGATGGGCCTGGGGTTCCCTGATCAGACCATCATCTGGGATGGATCTGCACTGCAGAACACCACCCGAATCCTGCTTGAAGAGCAGAGCGCACCGATTCCCTGGCGCACGGTTGATTTATCCAATGGATTTGGCAGCAGTCTGGCGGAGGAGATGCAGCAGCCCCCGTCCGTGCTCAAGCCGTCACCAAACCCCTTTCCTGCTGTTCGGGCTCTGTGGTAAGACCTCAATTGTGGGGGTCTAGCAATCTGGTGAATGCAGCGAACTCATAATTCGCCTAAGGCGAGTTCGATCCTCGCGACCCCCATCCCCTCTCCCGAATGCGCCCCCTTCTGCTGATCGCGCTGCTGGTTCTGCCGGCTCTGTTTTCAGCAGCCGAGGTGGCGCTGCTGAGGCTCAGACCGAGTCAGGTGCATGAGTTCAGCGAGCAAGGTCGCCCCGGTGCTCAAGCCCTGCAAAGGCTGCAGCGTCGCCTGCCGACAGCGCTGCTTATGACCCAGTTCGGTACGACGCTCTCACTGGTGGCGCTTGGCTGGACGGGGCGGGGTTTCGGTCAGCGCTGGTGGCCGCTTGATACGCCCGCCGGTCGCTGGTGGGATCTCGCCTGGTTCCTCGTACTAGTGGTGATGGCCACCTTGCTTGCGGGGCTGTTGCCCCGGGCCTGGGTGCTGAGTCGTCCCGAATCCTCAGCGCTGCAGCTAGGGCCAGTGCTGGAGGGAGCGATTCGGGCGCTGCAGCCACTGCTCACGATCCTCGATGCTCTGGCCACACTTCTTCTGCGACTCGCCGGCCTCAGCCAGCGCTGGGGAGCCACCGTCTCCGCGCTGTCGGCTAGTGAGCTGGAGACCTTGATCGAAAGCGGCGGTGTGACAGGACTCAAGCCCGATGAACGCAACATCCTTGAGGGTGTGTTTGCTCTGCGCGATACCCAGGTGAGAGAGGTGATGGTTCCCCGCTCAGGGATGGTCACCCTGCCGGTTGAGGTTCGTTTCGCTGGGTTGATGGAGGCAGTGCATCGCACCCGTCATGCTCGTTTTCCCGTGATCGGTCAATCGCTCGATGACGTGCGTGGTGTTCTCGATCTCAGGCGCCTTGCGGAACCGATCGCTCGGGGAGAACTGAAGGAAGACTCTTCGTTAGAGCCCTACTTGATGCCTGCTGAGACCGTTCTGGAAACCAGCAACCTCGCTGAGCTCTTGGCGATCATCCGTTCAGGCCATCCCCTTCTTCTCGTTGTGGATGAACATGGCGGCACGGAGGGCCTGGTCACCGCCGCTGATCTCAATGGCGAAATTGTCGGCGATGAGCCAGCGGAGGAGACCGATGAACCCGATCTTCAACCGGTGGAAGGTCAACCGGGGACCTGGCTCGTCGCAGGCGACTTGGAGATCTTCGAGCTGAACCGCCAGCTGGCACTTGATTTGCCAGAGGCCAGCGATCATCACACTTTGGCTGGTTTTTTGCTGGAGAAGCTTCAGCACATCCCCTCGCCAGGGGAAGCACTGCGTCATAACGGGCTCCAGTTTGAGATCTTCGCCATGGCGGGCCCCCGCATCGTGCGGGTGCGCTTGGTGCTTCCAGACCAGGAGGTTTCCACCCAGGATTCTCCAAATCCAGAAGAGCTGTAATTCCGTTTCACTAACCGTTCAGTCGATCAACGATAATCAGCGCGTTTGCGCAGGCTCCTTGATGACCGACACCATGGTTCCGGTGAAGGTCGGCGTGATCGGCATCGGCAACATGGGCTGGCACCATGCTCGCGTTCTCAGCCTGCTGAAAGACGCTGACCTGATCGGCGTGGCCGATCCGGATGAGGCCAGAGGGGCGCTGGCCAGGGAGCAGTTCGGATGTCGCTGGTTCGCTGACTACCGCGACATGTTGAGTGAAGTTGAGGCCGTTTGCATTGCCGTTCCGACACTGCTCCATCACTCCGTGGGTCTGGCCTGTCTTGAAGCCGGTCTGCACGTTTTGATCGAAAAGCCCATCGCTGCAAGTCAGGAGGAGGCTGCCGCTCTGATTGATGCAGCGAGTAAGGGCGGACGTCTGCTTCAGGTTGGTCATATTGAGCGGTTCAATCCTGCCTTTCGTGAGCTCACCAAAGTGGTGGCCAATGAGGAGGTTGTTGTGTTGGAGGCACGCCGGCACAGTCCCCACGCAGACCGCGCCAATGATGTCTCCGTGGTTCTGGATCTGATGATTCACGATCTCGACCTCGTTCTTGAACTCGCCGGTTCGTCTGTGGTGCATCTGTCCGCGGCCGGTGGTCGCAGTTCTTCAGGTCCGATCGACTACGTCAATGCCACGCTCGGGTTCGAGAACGGCGTTGTGGCCAGTCTCACCGCCAGCAAAATGAGCCACCGCAAGATCAGAAGCCTTAGCGCCCACTGCCGCTCCAGCCTGGTGGAGACGGACTTTCTCAATCACAACTTGCACATCCACCGCCGCGCCCACGAGTGGTATTCGGCTGACCATGGTGAGCTGCTCTACAGAAATGACGGGTTCATTGAGGAGGTGAGCACCACCTCCATCGAACCCCTCTACGCCGAGCTCGAGCATTTCTTGCAGTGCGTGCGAGGCCAGGAAACTCCAGCGGTGGATGGGCAACAGGCCTCAAGAGCCTTGCGATTGGCTGATTTGATCGAGCAGGCGGTCGAACAACCTGGTGTTGGCATTCCGCTTGAGGCGCCGATCTGAGTCGGGTCTCCCTCGCCTCAGGGGCTCAGGTCAAGTGAGATTGTCCTGATCGGCGAGCTGACGCAGGGCCTCGATCTGCCAGTGACGGCAGAGGGCAGGGGATGACCGGTAAAACTGATCCCATGCACTGGCTTTGTGCTGGGCGTAATCAGCTTCCGTTAAGTCGGGGTGGGTGGCGTGCCATCCAACGCGAACGGCATGACCGATCACCACATCCAGCGCGATGTCGTCATCGATCTGGATCTTGGGATTGGCGGTGGTAAAAGCCATCAGTGAGAGCAGACTTTCCGTGCATAGTTGTCGGTACTCGGGCGCGGTGATTCGGCTCAGAAGATGTTCAACTTGGATCGCGAAGTTGCGCTCGCCGGGTGTTTTCTCCAGCAGGAGGGCACTGGTCAGGCGATTGCGGCGTTCAAGTTTGTCTCCAATCACCAAGCCCCGGCAGTGGTGCAGAAGCGACCAGATGCCTGCATAAAACTCCTTGGGGACTTGCTGGAGGGAGCCAAGACGGATGCGATGTTGAAGCCAGTTATTTCCACCGGGACCCGTTTCAAGGGGAGCCGGCACACTCCATTGCACCGTCCCGCGCACATGCAGCAACTCCCGCCGCTGCAAGGCGTCGCGGGCATGATCGACATCCTCCAATACCGTACGTAGCCTTTGGCCAAGGCGGTGCGGCGGTTCATCACACACGGCTTCGAAGGCTTCGTCCTGGCTGAGTTGTCGTTCAGCAGCAAGCTCAGACGTGAGCAGCAGCAGCAACTGTCCGAGCTGGAAGGTCAGAGAACCTCGGATCATGTCCGGTTCGCGCCGAGCGATTCCGTCGAGCGCCAGCAAGAGTTCCTGCTGCAGCATCCACTCGCGACCGTCACTGCCGCATGTTTGCTCGATCAGGGCTGCAATCTCGTGGCTGGACACGGGAGTGCTCAGTCGTGAAACCTTGGTGTAATTCCGTCCAACCACCACCTGCTTCTGTCGGCTGAGCAGGTCGATGAGTGCATCGTCGAGTTGCGGGTGAACGAGTCCCATGGCACCGGCGCAGCGACGGGCCACGTTCCAGTCCTCCTGCTGCAGCCCCCGTCTGTAAATCTCTTCCAGCAGGGTCTTGATCTCCACCGGAGCACCCTGGGGGCCGCTCAGGATCGATGCGCTTCCCAGCCTGCGCGTGAGTAACTCCAGTACTTCGGCCTGCTCTCGCAGGGAGTTGCTGGACCAGAGACGGCGCCGCAGCTCCTCCAAGGATGTGTCGTCCAGCTCCTGTTCCTGGGCAGCGGTGAGATCACTCAGATCTGTTGAGGCCCGCAGCAGTTGTTTGGCACTGGGGGCGGCGGGTAGACCGGCGGTCCCCAGCGAACCCGGCAGTTCATGCCACTGGGCGCTGGCCGCCAGGGTTTCTAGGGCTGCAAATTCCACATTCACTTCCTCCACGGAACCACTGCGGAGGCGCTCTGTAAGGGCGAGCAGATGCTTGTCACTCCGCTCCAGCAAGGAGGCTTGCACCGGAATCAAGAGCAGGGGTGAGCCAGGCCCCTGCCAGTGTCTCTGCAGCAGATGCAGCTCGTTCACCACACTGTCCACCAGGTGTCTGGGATCGTGACTGAGGTAAAACGTTCCCTCCTCAAGGACTGCGGGAAGGAAGGCCAGCTGCCTCTCACCCAGTCGGTAGAGCCTTGCGCTGGCAGCAGTCTCAGGTCGCAGAGGCGGATGACCGCTCAGGCCGAGAGCCTCGTCCACGCCGACAGCGCCCAGGTGTTGCCGCAGTGCATCGGAGCTCAGAACCTCGATCCCTGCAGTCTCTAAATCGCAGACCGGAAGGCCCAGCTCCTTCAGCCGCGAGGCCACGGTGGAATCGTTGGGTACCAGGCAGACCAGCACCGACTCGGCGCCAAGAACGGACGGCAGACGTCGGTCGCAGGGATCGAGGTCTGCCGCCTCGATCAGCCCATCCATCAGCATCTCTCCAAGCCAGGCCAGGCTCTGCGTCCAAAGCAGGGGGACATTGTCATTAGCGACCCGTTTCTGGCTCCCTGGGACTTGGCGTTCACGCTCCAGGGCTTCGGCAGGAACGAGGTACAGCTCCGGGTAAAGCATCTGGCCGTTGCGTTCCACGCGTAGAGCTTCCAGGCGATGGCGCCACTGCCTGGCTTCATCCCAGCGCTCCTCAAAACAGGCGGTGACCAGTTCATACGCCAAGAACAGGGGCCACTCCGACTCGACCCCCTCAAACGTGGCCAGTTCATCGCATTCGTAGTGCAGTCGGGTGATGTCTTCCACCACGGTCTGGTGGCCGTCGCGCCGGAAGCGCTTGTACCCATAGAGACCGCCCAGTTCCCTGCGGATGCGTCGGGCCGTGCGTTCGACGAGCTCAGGATCCTCGAGAGCCCAGGCGGGATAGCCGATCACCGAAAGGCAGGCGCTGTCCACCTCTTTGCTGGCGGATTCGCGAGGGAGAAGCCCTTGCAGCGCTCGCCGGAGACGCACCACCGCACCATGGGGGATCAGGACGGTCACGCTGCCATCGCCGTGCGCGGCAAAGAGATCCACGCCGTCCAGAGCCTCCAGGGCCGCCTTCGCCATGCCGATCGAGCTGGCATTGCGTTCTGGCAGTCCGTGGTTGCCCTTATCTCCCCGTTCCCAGATGCCGTAATCGGGGGTCTGGTAAGCCCGGGCGACGTAATAAACCAGGTTCTGAATGAAGGCCGCTTCATGGCGGTTGTGGATCACGGCCAGGCCACTGCGGCTCAACTGGGCCAGTTGGAGCAGAAAGAGTGATGTGGCATCCAGCTGGAGGTGCCCCCAGCCGTCATCGGGCACCACCGGTTCACCATTGCGGCTGTCGTACTTGGCATGGAGTGCATCCAGCGGATCCAGGCTGTGCTTGAAGCGTTCAACCTTTTCCACCTGTCGCATCATGGCGCTGAGCAGTCCGCGCATAAGGTCGACCACCCGCTGCTCCAGTTCCCAACTGCGTTGGCATGGGCCTAGGAGTTTGCGGTGGGCAATGGCTAGTCCCCAAACGCACTGGATCGAGTACACGCAGTCGCGAACCCAGGCATCGCCGTAGTTGCCGTGAACGGTGTGAGCTGTGCTCGCAGGAAGGAGTCCGCTGAGAGGGTTCTGCCGTTGCAAGACCACGGCTTCAATGGCGCTGTCCAGGTGCTGCAACTGGGCCAGCTTCTCTTGGTCATTCCCGGCAACCGGATGGGACAGAACCATGGCCTCGCGTTCGACCGGACTTAGATTCTCACTCGGAGCCGTTTCGGAGATGGAAACAATCAGCACTGGCCCGCGAGATCGCCGTCGCTGCCACGTTCTTGGGGTTCCTGTTGACGCTTGCCGGGACGTTGCGGCTGCTGCCATCGGCCTGCATGGAGAGGGTGGCGGTCAGATCGTGACGCTCAATGCTGAGATGACGATGCGGGCCCGTCAGGACGCAGAACTGGGTGCGGTGATCGCCCAGGCCGACCTGGTGGTTCCGGATGGAGCGGGAGTGGTCTGGGCCTTAGGTCGCCAGGGGGTCAGGGTGCGTCGCAGCCCTGGAATTGAGCTGGCTTGGTCACTGCTCAGCTATGCCGAAGCCCATCACTGGTCCGTCGCCCTGGTGGGTGGTTCACCCGAGGTGATGGAGTGTTTGAAGTCCACGCTGGCTCGGAGCCATCCCCGCTTGAGGTTGCTGATGGCAGAACACGGATTTCAAGCGTCAGATGCTTGGCCAGCTCTGGAGTCTCGTCTCCGTGGTCTGCGGCCTGATCTCGTGCTGGTGGCTCTTGGTGTGCCCCGTCAGGAAGTCTGGGCGAAGAGCATGCGTCAGTCCCTTCCAGGTCTCTGGATGGGTGTGGGCGGCAGCTTCGATGTCTGGTCCGGTCTCAAGCAGCGCGCACCGGAGTGGACCAGTCGACTGCAGATGGAATGGCTGTTCAGGCTGCTCCAGGACCCATCACGCTGGCGGCGTTATCTGGTGCTCCCCCAATTCGCTTGGGCTGTGCTTCGAGACGGCGGTCGCCGGCGTTAACGCGCTTAACGAAAGCCCACAGATGCCTGCCAAACGAAGGCCAGAAGCAGGAAAAACACTGGGATGATCGGCAGGATGTCGATCAGTGGGCCGAATGCCTGGTAGGCCTCGGGAAGTTGGGCCAGCAGGTCAAGGGAGAAGGCAGCCATCCCGGCGAACAGTTCGGTCAGTGAGCGGACGCTACCACGTGTGATGGGCCGGTGAGTCCTCGTTCCAGGGACGGAAATCCTCTGCAAAACAGCCGTCGCGAATGGCGCGTTCCATGGCACTGGTGAAGCGGATCAGATGCGTGAGGTTGTGCAGGCTCAGCAGGGTCAGTCCGAGCAGCTCTTCACTACGAATCAGGTGGTGTAGATAGGCCCGGGTGTGCCGCTTGCAGGCGATGCAGGGGCATGTGGGGTCGAGCGGTGTGTGGTCGTGCCGGAAGCGGGCGTTGCGGAGGTTCCAGCGTTCCCCGGCCACCATGGCTGTGCCGTGTCGCCCTAGGCGGGTGGGGAGCACGCAGTCGAACAGATCGATTCCATTGGCGACAGCGACTGCCATTTCCTGCAGCGTGCCGATGCCCATCAGGTACCGCGGACGGTCATGCGGAAGCAGGGGCGTGACCTGCCGAACAATGCGGTGCATGTCCTCCACCGGCTCTCCTACGCTGACGCCGCCGATGGCGATGCCTGGGAGGTTGAAGTCGGCGACCGCTCTCGCGCTGGCTTCCCGCAGGTGGGGGAAGCATCCCCCTTGCACGATCCCGAACAGGGCCTGGTCGGTGCGCGTGTGGGAGCCCACGCAACGTTCGAGCCAGGCATGGGTGCGCCGGCTTGCTTCCTCCACATCATTTTCCGTGGCTGGGTAGGGGGGGCACTGGTCAAACGCCATGGCCACATCCGCTCCCAGGGCCATCTGGATCTCCATCGACCGTTCTGGCGTCAGCAGGATGCGGCTGCCGTCCCGGGGATTGCGGAAATCAACGCCATGGTCGTCGATGCGATTGAGGTCCCCCAGGCTGAACACCTGGAATCCCCCTGAATCGGTGAGCATCGGGCCCTGCCAGCCCATGAAGCGATGCAGCCCGCCGGCGGCCTCCACCACGGCTTCACCGGGTTGGAGATGCAGGTGGTAAGTGTTTGAGAGCACCATCTGTGCTCCCGTGGTGGCGAGTTGATCGGCTGTGACGCCCTTCACGGTGGCCAGCGTTCCTACGGGCATGAAGCGCGGCGTACTCACCGGTCCATGGGGAGTCTCAAAACAACCGCAGCGTGCAGCGGTGTGCCGGCATGTTGCGTTGATCTGGAAGTCGAACATCCGCATCTCCGCCCAGGTCTTGACCCTACGGTGAGGTCAGATCGCCGATGCTGCCCCCTGAGAATCGCTTCTCTGTTCTGGGTTCGGGATCTTGCCGGTGCCTGGATTTTCTATTCAGTACTCCCCGCCTGGCCTTGGCCTTCACCACGGTTCGAGCGCATTGCCCGCTTTGCTCCCTGGATCGGTCTGGTGATCGGTGGCCTTCAGGCGTTGCTCTGGCTCCTGCTCAGTGCCATGAACTGGTCGGCTGAGAGCTGTGCCTTGATGGTTATTGCCCTGGGAGCCTGGCTAACGGGAGGATTGCATGTCGACGGCCTGATGGACACGGCCGACGGTCTGGCTGCAGGGCAAGAACGATGCCTTGAAGCCATGGACGACAGTCGTGTCGGAGCCAGCGGTGTTCTGGCCCTGCTGTTTGTTGTGCTTCTGCAAGCGGGGGCCTTGATCAGGTTGGGGACATGGGGCCCGCTCGCGCTGGTGATGGCTGCTGTGATCGGCAGGATCGCTCCTCTCGCTGCAATGGCACGGTTTCCTTACCTTCGCCAAGGCGGGACTGCGGCCTTTCATCGCCGGCATTGGCGCGGGTTCTGGGACTGGTTTCCGGCCCTGGTGCTGGTTCTCCTCCTGACCATTGGAGTGGCTTGCGCAGTGCCCAATTCCTTTGTGGCCGTGTCTTTGGTGCTTGTGCTGGGACTGGCGGCGGCACTGCTGATGGTGGAGTGTTTGGGAAAGCGCCTGGGTGGTCACACCGGCGATACCTACGGTGCCTGTCTCGTGTGGGGGGAGACGTTCACTCTTTTCAGTTCAGCGCTGCTGTTTCCTGTTCTGTGGGGGGCAGGCTGAGCAGAAAGGCATTGCCCTGAGTCGGTAGACACGGATCAAGTTCCGCCGGTGAATGCAAGAGTTCGAGCTGTCCTCCCCGTTGCTGGGCCAGTGACTGCGCCAGGGCCAGACCGAGACCTGAGCCGGCTCGTTCGCGGCTTGTACTTCCACGCACCCCCTTGAGAAAAATTCGCTTTCGTTCATCCGCAGGGATCGGGGGGCCGGCATCCCACACGCACACCCCATGGTCGTGCAGGTGCAGGCCTAGGTCACAGCCATTGGGGCTGTATCGAAAGGCATTGTCAAGCAAGTTGGCCACGATCTCTGCCGTCACGGCATCGGCCGCCGGACGTTGTCTGTGCGTCCAGTTCGGCCATTGCTTTGGTTCTTGCCACGACCTTCCCTGCAGTGCGGCCGTCGCAGCAGCGCGTTCCACCAGAGGGCTCAACAGGTCGGCAATTGTGAGATCGGGTGCATTGGAAGGCACCGGTGGTAGCAGCAGTGGGGTGGAGTTCTCTGGCTCAAGCCGCAGGTCCTCCCGGCCGATCTGGTCAAGAGAGCTCACGTAGCGATCGAGCTGCACTTGTTCGCGGATCAGGTTTTCCACCAGCGGTCGCTGTTGGTCGTCAGGACCTAGGCGTCGCAACAACAACTGGGCATAGGTCCGGAGAGCAGTCAGCGGGTTGCGCAGCTGATGGACCATCACGGAGAGCTGTTGGCGTTGCCCGTTCAGTTGCCCGTTTAGCCGTTCCTGCTCGAGTTCCAGTCCGAGGATGCAGGCCAGTGTTTCGGCGCAGGTCTGCAGGCGGGGAGCAGGGGCCACAGGCTGTCCATCGTCTGCGTGCTGTTCAGACCGCAGCACCCCCAGCAGCAAGGAGCCATGACGTAGGGGGTACCAGCGTCGTTCTGGTGCTGAACTGCGCATATTTGGATCTTGCGCAATTGATGCAGGTAGAGCGGCATCCTGCGGTGCCTGGGCAACCAAAGTGAGGCTTGGTGTGTTCTCTCCGTTTCGTTCGGTGAGGTATAAGGCCAAGCGATCGGCGACTCCGTCGGTGATCAGAAGGCTCAAATGCTGTTGTGCCAGAGCCAGAAACCGATCAGAGAGATGCATCAGCGAGGAAACGCTCAGACGGTCAAAAGGGCGACAGACATCGTCAGCTTGCCAATTCAGAAAAAAGTCTTAAGATCAAATGAACGACCAAAGGGTTCGATCTCGTGGAGATCGGACTCAGTCGATTGTTTGATCGAGGTTGCGCTTTCAGCACGACCAAGGCTACAGCAGAGGTTGATGAATCCTCTGCTGTCTTCGTCATCACTGTCGAAGATTTCAACGGTGCGTCTCCTCATGGCCGATGCGGTTTAACTAACCGCATCGTCAGAAGGAACGCAGATTTTGGGTGCTCGTGATGAGCCTCCTGCGGTATGCGCTGAATTCACGGCTCTCCCCGCTCTTTCACTGTCCTTTCCTTTCTCCCCACTTCGGGTCGACGATTTCCATGTCAAAGAAGCGCAAGCGGATCAGCCGCCGTCGTCTTGCCGGCCAGAGGGTTCTTGCCCATGTTCCGACGTTCCATCTGGAAACCGGTGAGCACAAGCCTGTCACAGCAGCCCGCCGCTTCATTGCGGAAGGCGGACTGGTGCCTCCTGCCCTTCTGAACGTTCGGCGCAACGAGCACACCACCGACCGTTTCTTCTGGGGTGAAAAGGGCCTGTTCAGCGCTCAGTACGCCGAAGAGAACCATTTTCTATTTCCATCCTTGCGCTTGATTGTCGACAAGGTCGGCGAAGAGGTGATCTTCGAGGGCCTCGAGCTTGCCTCCGACGATTGGGAAGAGATGGAAGAGTACGAATACGCGTTCGTTTGAGCTGACTGCCTAGGAATCCTGGCTGATTGGCTTCAGCCAGGACTGCATGGCCTGAATCATCTGAGGCTGAGTGCTCTCAGGAATGGTGTGCCCTCCTGAGAAAGTAATCAGCTGGCAAGTCTGGCTCTCACCGCCCAGTTGTTCTGACAATCTCTTTTGTGCTTCGAAGGGCACGATGTCATCGTTCCGGCCGTGGATAAGCAAGACAGGCGGTCGTTCTTTTCTCGGTTGCCAGCCGGGGTGCGGATATGCACTGCAGGCGATGATTCCCGCCAAAGGGAGTTGGCATCCCACATCGATGGCCATGGCGCCGCCTTGGGAAAACCCCAGCAGGACTGTTCTTGAAAGCGGAATTTGCCGTTGATCGCCCCCCTCCAGGCGCTCTCTTAACTGGCTCACAGCCTTGGGAACATCGGCCCACTGAGGTGGAAATAACCCATACCACTGGCGCCCAAAACCCGCCGGATGAGGTTCAGGGGCATGTAAGGCCATGCGCTCCATGGCTAGTCCAGAGCCTGCAACGAGCGAATCTCCTAAAGGAATCAGATCATTTGCATCAGCCCCCCAGCCGTGCAGAACCACCAGACGTGTCTGGGGGTGTTCCTCGCCGCAATGGATCAGGAGGTCGCCCATGGATGACTTGATCGACTGCTGCGTAGGTTGGCGAATGGTGTCCCCTGTGTCCTGCTCCCATGGCTCCCACAGCGCTGCTCAGTGTGTCTGACAAGAGTGGTCTGGTGCCACTGGCCAAGACCCTGCATGAACGTTATAGGTATCAGCTTCTTTCCAGTGGCGGCACGGCCAAGGTGTTGAAGGAGGCCGGCCTGCCGGTCACGCCAGTGGCAGAGCACACCGGTGCCCCCGAGATCCTTGGTGGTCGTGTGAAGACGCTCCACCCCCGCATCCATGGCGGAATCCTGGCTCGTCGTGGTGATCCAGAGCATGAAGCGGATCTTCTGGCTCAGCAGATCACACCGATTGATGTGGTGGTGGTCAATCTGTATCCCTTCCGTGAGACCGTCGCTGATCCCGCTGTGGATTGGGAGCGTGCGATTGAGAACATCGACATCGGAGGGCCCACGATGGTGCGTTCCGCAGCCAAGAACCATGAACACGTGGCTGTACTGACGGATCCGGACCAATACGACCGCTTTCTCCAGGATCTGGCTCAATCAGGAGGAACCGTGAGTTCTGGGCTGCGGCGGCGGCTTGCCCTGGAGGCGTTTGCTCACACAGCGGCCTATGACGCTGCGATCACGCGCTGGATGCAGAGCAGGTCTGAGCTGCAGCAAGTCGATGACCCTTCAGCAACTGCGCTCCCATTTTTGCAAGCACTGCCTCTGCGTCAGCGGCTGCGTTATGGAGAGAATCCCCACCAACGTGCGGCCTGGTACAGCGCACCCAAGACTGGCTGGGGAGGTGCCATCCAGTTGCAGGGAAAGGAGCTGAGCACCAATAACCTTCTCGATCTTGAAGCAGCCCTCGCCACGGTGCGGGAATTTGGCTATGGCAAGGGTGGGGCCTACCCGGCTTTGCGTCCGGCGGCTGTTGTGGTCAAACACACCAATCCCTGCGGAGTGGCGGTCGCCGATGGCGAAGCAGCCGCTCTCACCCGAGCACTGGATGGCGATCGGGTCAGTGCCTTCGGGGGCATTGTGGCGGTCAATGGTCGCGTGGATGCCCACGCTGCCCGTGAACTCACCAGCTTGTTCCTGGAGTGCGTGGTGGCGCCGGAGTATGCGCCTGAGGCCAGAGAGATTCTCGCGTCGAAGGGCAATCTCAGGGTTTTGGAGCTTCCACCCACTGCCATCGATGCTGCCGGGCATGACCATGTGCGCAGCATCCTGGGTGGTCTGCTGGTTCAGGATCTCGATGACCTTCCGGTCGCGGCGGACGGGTGGACGGTGGCCACCGAGCGGGCTCCCAGTCAGGCTGAGCACGATGACCTGTGCTTCGCCTGGCAGTTGGTCCGTCATGTCCGCTCCAATGCCATCGTCGTGGCCAGAGACGGTCAGAGCCTCGGAATCGGCGCAGGCCAGATGAATCGGGTTGGATCAGCCCGAATCGCCCTCGAGGCTTCAGGGGATCGTGTCCGCGGTGCCGTCCTTGCCAGTGACGGCTTCTTCCCATTCGATGACACGGTGCGACTGGCTGCGCAGCACGGCATCACGGCTGTGATTCACCCTGGTGGCAGCAAACGTGACGAGGATTCCGTCAAAGCCTGCAACGAATTGGGGCTGGCGATGCTGCTAACAGGCCGGCGACATTTTCTTCACTGAGTTTTTCAGTACCGCTTTTGATGACCACGGAGTCCTAACCTCGCGCCAACCTCCACGGGATGACCTGTGATGACGCTTGCCGCGCTGCCTTTCGCCTTGAGTTTTGTTCACCCACTGATGATGTGGATGTTGCTTTTGGCATCTGCCTATGCGATGTATCTGGGAATTAAAGCCAAGAAGACCCGCACGGGAACGCCTGAAGAGCGCAAGGCTCTGATCCCTGGAAAGTTCGCTCAGCGTCATTTCCGTTGGGGTGGAGTGCTGCTCGGACTGATCGTTCTGGGCAGCATTGGCGGCATGGCGGTCACCTATCTGAATAACGACAAGCTGTTCGTTGGCCCTCACCTCCTAGCCGGTCTCGCCATGACCGCCATGATCGCGGTGGCGGCGTCCCTGACTCCGTTCATGCAGCAAGGCAATCTGATTGCCCGTAAAGCTCATGTGGGTCTCAACATGGGGATGATGACTCTCTTTCTCTGGCAGGCGGTCAGTGGAATGCAAATTGTCAACAAGATCTGGTCGAGTCGCTGACTGCTCCTGGGCTGATTAGAAGGTGGCCCGCCTGCGTGGCGGGCAAGCCAGCCCATGGGTTCCATGAAAATCTTCCTGCACCTTCCAAGTGAGTCGTCGTGAAATCTGTCTCACGATCTGACGCAGCAGTCGATCACCGCTGGATTGCACCAGGCCATCGGGAAGCATGGTGATCACTTTGGGAAGTGAGATCCAGATGCTGAGATCAAGCTCCCAGCGCACACAAGTTGCAGGGAGACCCTGGTCAACGTCGTTGATCAGGTTGAGATCAGCCTGAAAATCAACGTCGTAGAGCGCAGCCAATGCTGGATCCACCGCCGGCAGCTTTACCGTTTCGATGGCATAGGTGCCTTCATGGCCAGGCAGCAGGCGCAACGCAATGGTCGGCTCTACCTCAAAGCCAAAATTCCCGAACCTCCCGAGAGTGAGGACATAAGTCTGGGCGTCCAGTGCCTCCACCTCCATCGGAGCGGCGCTGCGGCGGAACCAATCGTCATGTCGATCGAGGTAGCTAGCCACCACCGCAGGGCTGGCGCGCATCTCCATGCAGTCGCTGAAGTGGCTGCGGTAACAGCGCACCTGCGGATCCTGGCCATGGCGAGAGCGAAGGGAATCGGCTGGTGGTCTCGACACGAGCAGCACGGATGAGCGTCCCTGGAGGGGTGATCCCCAAGATCAACCAATGTAAAGCGAGCGGGTCCTTCAGTTTTCCTCGCTGAGACTGATCAATTGCTGGATCACGTGTTCCACCACACGATCCGGGGTGGAGGCGCCGGATGTGATGCCCACTGTGACTGTTCCGCCTGGCAGGAAATTTTGTTCGCGGATGAGTTCTTGACCGAGAGGCTTGTGTTCAATGCTGTTGTCGGCGCTGATTCGCTCCGGTGTGTCGATGTGGAACGAACGGATGCCGCGGTTGATGGCGATTTCCTGAAGATGCGTTGTGTTGGAGGAGTTGTAGCCGCCAATGACCACCATCAGGTCGAGGGGTTCATCCACAAGAGAAAACATTGCGTCCTGGCGTTCCTGGGTGGCATCGCAGATGGTGTTGAACGCCAGGAAATGCTCATTGAGTTGCGTTGGGCCGAATTTGCTGAGCATGGTGCGTTCAAACAGGCGACCGATCTCTTCGGTTTCCCGTTTGAGCATCGTGGTTTGGTTGGCAACGCCGAGTCTCTTTAGATCCTGATCTGGGTCGAAGCCTGGAGAGCAGGCTTTGGAAAAGCGAGCCATGAAGCTGTCTCGGTCCCCTTCACCGAGAATGTAATCCGCAACGATCTGTGCCTCTTCCAGATCAAGAACCACGAGGTAGGTACCAGCGAAGGAGCTGGTGGCCAAGGTTTCCTCATGCTTCACCTTGCCATGAATGATTGAGGTGAAGGTCTGTTTCTTGTGCTTTTCCACAGTGTTCCAAACCTTGGAGACCCAGGGGCAGGTGGTGTCAACGATGTGGCAGCCCCGTTCGTTGAGCAGTTGCATTTCCTGAACCGTTGCGCCGAAGGCCGGAAGGATCACCACATCTCCGGACGTAACACCCGAGAAGTCCTTCACACCCTGCTCAACAGGGATGAACTGAACGTTCATCTCGCGGAGATGGTCATTCACTGAGGGGTTGTGGATAATTTCGTTGGTGATCCACAAACGCTCACCGGGGTAGTGCTTGCGTGTTTCGTAGGCCATGGCGACAGCGCGCTCCACCCCCCAGCAGAAGCCGAAATCCTTGGCCAGGCGTACCTGAAGCCGACCGTGATTGAGTTGGTAGCCGTTGTCTCGGATGGATCCGATCAGGCTGCTTTGGTAGGCCTGCTCAAGGCTTCCTGCTACCTCATCGGCACGTCCGAAACCTCGGCGGTTGTAGCGATCTGAATGGTGCAGGGAGCGCTTGAAGGCGTGGGTATCCATAGCCGCGGCGACGATGCGATGACTCTATGGGCTGTGGGTCAGGCTTGGCTCATCTGCTTGAGACAGGGCAACCCTTTCCATAAAAAAGCCCCGGCGTTGTGGCCGGGGCTCTAAGACAAAAACTGGTGATCAGTTTCCTGCAGAAGCGAAGTCCGGATAGGCCTCCATGCCGTGCTCACCGATATCGAGGCCGATGGTCTCTTCTTCCTCGGTGACACGGATGCCTCCGAAGAGTGCACCAATGATGCTCCAGGCAATCCAGCAGGTCACCAGTGCCCAGATGGCATAGGCAGCACAACCGAGAGCTTGAATGCCGAGCTGCTCAACTCCACCACCGACAAGGAGTCCAAGAGGTGAGCCATCACCCTGGATGTCAAAACCCCAGAGTCCAACGACCAACGTTCCCCAAACTCCACAGACGCCGTGGACAGAGAAAGCTCCAACGGGATCATCAATTCCTGCTGAATCGAGTGCAGAAACTGAGAACACGACAATCACACCACCGATGAGTCCAGCAACCCAGGACCCCACCAGGGTGAGGTTCCCGCAACCTGCTGTGATGCTCACAAGGCCGGCGAGAATTCCATTGATGATCATGGTCAAGTCAGGCTTGCCAGATGTCATCGTTGAAATGATTGTTGCGCCGATGGCTCCGCCTGCGGCAGCAAGTGTTGTTGTGACTGCAACGTAAGGAACCCATTGGTCCATGGCCAACTGGGAGCCAGGGTTAAACCCGTACCAGCCGATCCAGAGAATGAGTGCGCCGAGTGTTGCAATGGCCATGTTGTGGCCTGGAATGGCTTGCGTTCGTCCGTCAACGTATTTGCCGATACGTGGGCCAAGCAACATGGCGCCTACCAGTCCAGCCCAAGCTCCAACGGAGTGAACGATGGATGAACCTGCGAAGTCAATGAATTCTTTGTTGCCGACGCTGTTAAGCCAGCCACCATTCCATTCCCAGCTACCAGCAATCGGGTAAATAACTGCAGTGAGAATGAGAGCGAAAACAACAAATTCGCCAAATTTCACCCTCTCGGCGACAAGGCCGGACACGATGGTTGCAGCTGTACCGGCAAATGCTGCTTGAAAGAGAAAATCAACAGTTGGAACCAAGCCAGCTTCGCTGATGGTTTCCGCCGAAACAGCTGGGTCGAAGAACAAGCCCTTGAAATACAGCCAACCATCAACAACTGAGCCGCCGTACATCAATGAATAACCAATGAACCAATAGGCTGTGACCGCAAGAGCGAAAACAAACAGATTCTTGGCGAGAATATTGACAGCGTTTTTTTGACGACACATGCCAGCTTCCACCATTGCGAAGCCGGCGTTCATGAAGATCACGAGAATTGTCGCGACCAGCAGCCAAAGATTGTTTGCAAGGAAAGCTGCGTTGAGTTCGGGAAGTTCTTCGGCGTGTGCGGAGAGATTGAAAATGCCAAGGCCGAAGAGAGCGACTGGCACACAAGCAAGCCAAAGGAGTGCTCGGTTCGTTCTGAAACCTCGGATGCTTTGCAGAAGGAGCATTGGCCCCTCAAGCAGGCTTGCCTCCTGGAGAGCTTTTCGCCTCCCTGATGGAGTGTTCAGAGCAGTTGTCATGAAAAGAAAGCGGAACTGCAGGTCGGACTGTCGTGATGACCGTCTCACCGACCTAAGATGTACTTGCAGGTACACCTTTCAAGTCGCCGTTGTTACCAAACCGGCGATTGCCTCTCCTGAACGGCGCGCTTACCTAGCCAGACAATTTTGTCGCGTTCAAATCGGAATGCGCTGGGGAAGACTTCCACCCCTTTCGACAAGGCTTCTCGGAACAGCTCTCCGTAGTGGGCATCTGCGTTGTCTCCCGGTGCGAACGCACTGAGGTCATCACGGCTGAGGCAAGGCACCAGAAGGGCTCTCGCGTTCGGCAGCACGCTCATGAGTTCCCGAAGATGCTTCTGGCCACGTTCGGTGACGGTGTCCGGGAACAGTGCCAGTGATCCCTCGCACCAGGTTGTGTTTTTGACTTCCACATAAATGGGCCTTGGATCTGCCGCATTAGCCATTGGCGTGAGCAACAGATCAATGCGACTGCGCTTGTTCTCGCCATAGGCCACCTCGGGTCTGATCTCACTGATCGGACCAACGATCTCGTTCAGGTATCCGGCTTCAATTGCCGCCCTGATTAAGCGGTTGGGTAAGGCGGTGTTGATGCCAACCCAACAAGGATTCCCATCAGCGCCGGGTACTTCCGCCTGTTCCCAGGTCCAGGCCAGCTTGCGGGTTGGGGATGGGGCATGGCGAAGGCGTACTCGCTGCCCTGGAATCAGCACACCGGTCATCGGTCCGGTGTTGGCGCAGTGGGCGGTCACGCAGGATCCATCTTTCAGCTCGATGTCAGCCAGAAAGCGCTTGTAGCGCTTGATCAAAATCCCCTCCGTGAGTGGTTCAAATGAGAGGAGAGGGGTGCCGGTCATGGGGGCGGGCAAGTTGGGGCCATGGTGCCTGGGAATCGACCGAGAATGAGTGCAGTAATGGCGGGTTGGCAGCGCTGATGGCGAGATCTCTCAAGCGCATTGCCCTCGTGGTCACCGTTGGGACTCTCTTCAGCAAATTCGGAGGCCTTGTCCGGCAATTGGTGATCGCTGCAGCGTTCGGCGTTGGCGCTGCCTACGACGCCTACAACTACGCCTATGTGCTTCCGGGTTTTCTCCTCATCCTTTTGGGGGGCATCAACGGTCCCTTCCATAGCGCCATGGTGAGTGTGCTCAGCCGTAGGCCCAGAGACGAAGGCGCCCACATTCTCGCCACGCTGAACACCACGGTGAGTGCCCTGCTTCTGGCTGTCACGGTGGTGCTGGTGATGGCTGCCGGTCCATTAATCACCCTGGTTGGGCCAGGCCTGCCGCCCGAGCTTCATCGCATTGCTGTCGCGCAGTTGCAGGTGATGGCCCCGATGGCCCTGCTCGCTGGTCTGATCGGTCTTGGCTTTGGATCGCTCAATGCCGCGGACGAATTCTGGATCCCAGCGATTTCCCCGCTGATGTCGAGCTTGGCGCTGATATTTGGAGTCGGCTTGCTCTGGTGGCAGCTCGGGTCTGCCATCGCTTTGCCAGAGCATGCCCTCTGGGGAGGGGTGGTGCTGGCCCTGGCCACGCTCTCTGGAGCCGTCTTGCAGTGGTTGTTGCAGTTGCCAGCCTTGATTCGGCAGCGACTGGCCCGGTTCAAACTGTCCTGGGATTGGGGGCACCCCGGGGTGCGTGAGGTTTGGCGGGTGATGGGCCCAGCCACCCTGTCGTCCGGAATGCTTCAGATCAATGTTTTTACGGATCTGTTCTTCGCGTCGGGCATCCTCGGCGCAGCCGCAGGGCTTGGTTACGCGAACTTGCTGGTGCAGACACCACTCGGACTGATTTCCAATGCCTTGTTGGTGCCGCTTCTACCCACGTTCTCCCGGCTCACGGCTCCGGAGGATCGGCTTCAGCTCATCGCCAGGATCCGTCAGGGCCTGATGCTCTCCACTGCTTCGATGCTGCCGCTGGGGGCCCTTTTCCTGGCATTGGCTGCTCCGATCGTTGCGCTCGTTTATGAGCGCGGTGCCTTTGATGCTGAGGCGGCGCAGTTGGTCACCGGGCTGTTGATGGCTTATGGAATCGGGATGCCGGCCTATCTCGGCCGCGATGTGCTCGTGCGCGTGTTCTACGCCCTTGGAGACGGCTCAACTCCCTTCCGGCTGTCGTTGGCGGGTATCGGTCTGAATGTTCTGTTCGACTGGGCCTTGGTTGGGGGGCCCTCCCCTTGGGGCCCTCAGCTGCCCTTTAATTTCGGGGCGCCTGGGCTGGTGCTGGCCACGGTGCTGATCAATTCCCTGACCTGTCTCGCTCTTCTCTTAGTGCTCCAGCAACGCTTGGGAGGTCTGCCTCTGCGTAGCTGGGGATATGACGTCCTACGACTCTCAGCATCGGCAGCACTAGCCGGTTGTGCGGCCTGGGGGCTCAGCACAATGGTGCGATGGCCTCCTGATCTGATCGGCCGCGGGATTCAGGTTGCTTTCTCCGGTGGCTTCGGAGGGGTTCTGTTTGCGTTGTGCGGCCAGGCGCTCGGAATCGTTGAAGTTGTTGAGATCAATCAAGGGATTGCAAGGCGTTTCAGCCGTCGCTGAGCGTCACTCTCCTGTCATCGCGCACCTGAATCGGCAACTCGAGCTGCTGCCGGCCTACGAGCTGTGGCCCTTGCACCGACACGATGCGAGCTTCAATTCCAAACTCACGGAAGGCTGTATCAAGTTCCTGAATCAGGGCCTTCTCCACCTGGGCTTCGGGGTCCACGACCTTGCCAATCAGGCGCTCCCCAAGGCGGCCGATGCGCTGACGCACCACCTCACGTGCGTTGGTGACCTCGATAATCAGCACGCGTTTTCCCAGATCAGAGCAACCTTATCGGCCGTGGTCCTCAAGAATCTGTTCGAGGTCGGAAAGTTGGGAGGACGGCAACAACCTGGCGAGAGGCAATCGACTGCTTCCGCCTCCGATCGGGACCTGGACACGCTCAAGAGCATGTCGAGCGGCGATCGCCGCTCCCTGATCGACGAGTGCGCTGCATTCGATCGCGAGGGACTCGGCAAGGCCCGCATCTTTGAGGTAAAGATGCCAGCCGGCGACCTGCAAGTACAGACGATCGCCGATGGCCGAGCTCAGATCATGCAGATCAGCGGCATCCATGGTCATGGCAGACGTTCAAACAGGTGCATGCTGGCTTTAGGACGCCATGTTGTCTGTATCCACTTCTGGCCGCAGTTTCAGCACCATCGAGAGATGCACAGCCAGTCCGACAAGCCACAGGCCAGTGAGAACACTGAGATGGTTCCAGGGATGGCGGATCTCTTGCAGGAACCAGAGCCCACTGTTCACGGCGGCGAACACCATGGCGTGAAGCGTGAGATTCACCACCCGGTTGAAATGCCTGTAAGTGGGATCAGCGGGATCAGCAGGCCCGTACCAGCGGATCGGCATGGAGGGAGACCGAATGGAATGCAAACGATTCTCGCGTGAGGATGTGCGCCAGTTGACGAAGGGCCCCTTCGTGGGGTCAGATAGTGAAGCGCCAGCGCTTGTAGCTCAGCGGATTAGAGCATCTGACTACGGATCAGAGGGTCGGGAGTTCGAATCTCTCCAGGCGCGTTGTTCAACTGCCTTCGGGCAGTTTTTTTTTGTCTAGCGCTGCTGCTGTTGACCGTTGCTTACCATCAAAACAACGCATCGAGGCAACGCATGGTGGATTTCGCAACCGCTCCGATCAATGCACCCCTGGCAGACTCTGATCCTGCGATTGCCCGCCTGATCGATCAGGAGCGCGAGCGTCAGGAAACCCATCTTGAGCTGATCGCGTCGGAGAACTTTGCTTCGAGCGCCGTGATGGCAGCCCAGGGGTCTGTGTTGACCAACAAATACGCTGAAGGCCTTCCAAACAAGCGCTACTACGGCGGTTGTGAGCACGTGGATGCCATCGAGGAACTGGCGATTGAGCGGGCCAAGGAACTCTTTGGTGCAGCCTGGGCCAACGTTCAGCCTCACAGTGGTGCCCAGGCCAATTTCGCTATTTTCCTGGCCCTGCTTCAGCCCGGCGACACGATCATGGGTCTGGATCTGTCCCATGGCGGTCACCTGACCCATGGCTCACCGGTGAATGTGAGTGGGAAATGGTTCGACGTTGTCCAATACGGGGTCGATCAAGAGACCCAGCGATTGGATATGGAGGCGATCCGTCAGCTGGCTCTCGAGCACAAGCCCAAGCTGATCATCTGTGGTTACTCGGCCTACCCTCGAACGATTGATTTTGCGGCTTTTCGTTCGATTGCCGATGAAGTTGGCGCTTACTTGCTTGCCGACATGGCTCATATCGCTGGCCTCGTGGCAGCAGGCGTCCATCCCAGCCCTGTTCCGTACTGCGATGTGGTCACCACAACTACACACAAGACGCTGCGCGGTCCTCGCGGTGGTCTGATTCTCTGCCGGGATGCTGATTTCGCCAAGAAGTTCGACAAGGCCGTGTTTCCTGGCACGCAAGGCGGGCCTCTCGAACATGTGATCGCGGCCAAGGCCGTGGCCTTCGGTGAGGCTCTCCGGCCATCATTCAAGGTCTACAGCCAGCAGGTTGTGGCTAATGCTCAAGCCTTGGCCGACCGATTGATGGCCCGCGGCATTGACGTGGTGAGTGGGGGGACTGATAACCATGTGGTGCTGCTTGATCTGCGCAGCATCGGTATGACCGGCAAGGTGGCCGATCTCCTGGTGAGCGATGTGCACATCACGGCCAACAAGAACACGGTTCCTTTTGATCCAGAATCTCCCTTCGTGACCAGCGGGCTGCGCTTAGGGACCGCCGCTCTCACCACCCGAGGTTTTGATACCGATGCATTTGCTGAGGTGGCGGAGGTGATTGCCGATCGCCTCTTGAATCCCGCAGACGACGCGGTTCAGTCGCGCTGTCTTGAGCGAGTGGCGAATCTCTGCCGTCGCTTCCCCCTTTACGCACAGGCGACGGAGCCGGCGCTTGTCTGACTGGACCATGCAGACCTGGATTGCGAATTCAGGTCTGCCTAAATTGGGCGCTATCAAACCCTTGTTGGGTCGTCCTCTTCGGAGTTTTGCGTGACCGTTGCGAGCACTCCTCTCGCAGTCGCTGTGGTGATTTTCCTGGCGGCGGCTCTGGTCACCATGGTGACCGTGCCCCTGATACGCAGGCTTGGCCTTCGCCACGGCTTCACCGATGCTCCTGACTCACGCAAGCAGCACAGCGTGCCGATGGTCCGTCTCGGTGGCGTGGCCATGGTGCTCGGGTTCAGTGTTGCGCTCGGTCTCACGTGGATGGCCGGTGGTTTCGGCATGCTCATCCCCGCGAGGGATCAGTTGATCTGGACCACGCTTGCAGGGTCTCTGTGTTTCTTCATTATCGGCTTGGCCGATGATCTTTTTTCTCTGTCACCTTGGCCTCGTCTGGCAGGCCAGGTGGCGATCGCCATGGTGGTCTGGTCCCAGGGCGTGAGGATCGGCGCCATCGATTTGCCTTGGGCTTCCAGCACCGCTGACGCTGTTGTGCTTCCGGGCTTGGTGAGCCTGATCGCCACGGTGATCTGGCTTGTGGGCATCACCAACGCAATTAATTGGCTCGACGGACTCGATGGCCTAGCGGCCGGAGTCGCTGGGATCGCGGCCATCGGACTGGTATCCGTGAGTTTTTCACTGCATCAAGTCGCTGCTGCGTTCCTGGCGGCAGCGTTGGCTGGAAGTTGTCTTGGTTTTCTCCGGCACAATTTCAATCCTGCACGGATTTTTATGGGTGATGGCGGGTCATACTTTCTCGGTTTCAGCCTCGCTGCTATCAGCATCGTTGGCCCAGCGAAAGGCCTCACCACGGTGAGTTTGCTGCTGCCTTTGCTCATTCTTTCTTTGCCACTAGCCGACATGTCGGCCGTGATCATGGGGCGCTTGAGTTCCGGACATTCCCCCTTCTATCCGGATCGTCGCCATCTGCATCACCGGCTTCTGAGAGCGGGGTTCAGCCACCGTCGCACCGTGCTGCTGATCTATGTGTTCACCCAGTGGCTTGCTGCCTTGGCCATGGTGGTGGCCAATGTGGAAATGCGCTTTCTCTGGTTAGGGCTGGCGACGGCCATCCTCGTTGGCACTGTGGTGGTGATGCAGAGACAGAAACAGGCAGAGCTGGCTCAGGACGCGGCGGCAGAGGATGCCCTCCCGGGGAATCGGCAATCCTGCTCCTGCGATCACCATGGTTAACGGTGCCGGCCGTACTGGCGTGGAGATTCTTTGCATCGGTACGGAGCTTTTGCTCGGGAATATTGTGAATGGGAATGCTCACTGGCTTGCCGAGCAGCTGGCTGCTCTGGGTCTGCCTCACTTCCGGCAAACCGTTGTGGGAGACAACCGGGATCGTTTGATCGCGCAGGTGCGGGAGATTTCCTGTCGTTCCAGGGTGTTGATCACCACGGGTGGTTTGGGCCCGACCCCCGATGACCTCACCACCGAAGCGATCGCTGCGGCCTTCGCGACTCCCCTCGAGGAGCGGGCCGACGTCTGGGCTGACATCACGGCCAAGTCACGCAGCCGTGGAAGGGAGCCCGGCCCTGAGACCAGGCGGCAGGCCCTCCTGCCTGTCGGCGCGACATTGCTTCCCAATCCCACGGGAACGGCGCCGGGGATGATCTGGTCACCCACTGAAGACTTCACGGTGCTCACTTTCCCGGGGGTTCCGAGTGAGATGCGTGCCATGTGGCAAGCCACAGCGGCTCCTTGGTTTAGCCAGTCGGGACTCTCCAATGGCGTTTTTGTCAGCCGGTTGCTCCGCTTCTGGGGAATCGGCGAATCAACCCTGGCTCAGCAGGTCAGTGATCTGTTGGATCAGGCCAACCCTACGGTGGCTCCCTACGCCGGCCGCGGCGAGGTGAAGCTGCGCATCACTGCCTGTGCGTCTTCGGAGCCTGAAGCCCTTGAGCTCGTGGATGAGACCGAACGAAATCTCCGCGACCGAACAGGCGATCTCTGTTTCGGTGCCGACGATGATTCACTCGCCTCTGTGGTGCTGAAGCATCTGCGCGTGCGTGGGGAGACCCTGGCTGTGGCGGAATCCTGTACGGGTGGCGGGCTGGGCTCCGAGCTCACAGCCGTTCCTGGTTCCTCGGAGGTGTTGCTCGGCGGTGTGATCGCCTATGCCAATGCAGTGAAGTGTGAGTTGTTGGGTGTTCCCTCTTCTCTCCTGGAGGAAGTCGGCGCTGTCAGTGCTCCGGTCGCCCAGGCGATGGCTGAGGGTGTGCGACGGCTGACAGGCAGCGATTGGGCCCTCGCACTCACGGGAATTGCCGGTCCGGGAGGTGGTAGCGATGAGAAACCGGTCGGGCTGGTGCACATCGCTGTGGCAGGACCGGACGGTTGCGAAAGTCACCCCATCCGGCTTGGCTCGTCCCGAGGACGGGACTGGATCCGGCTGGTGAGTGCTGGGGAGGCACTGAACCGCCTGCGGTTGCGGTTGATGGCAACCGAGTCGGGGTGAGACAATGTGTCAGGCGACAAGCCATTAGGGTTGAATGTTCACAGCTGACCTGGAATGAGCAGCGGGACCCTTTACGACAAGGTTTGGGATCTGCATCGCGTTGCTGATCTTCCTGGTGGATCCACCCAGTTGTTCATCGGCCTGCACCTGATTCATGAGGTGACCAGTCCTCAGGCTTTTGCGGCCCTCGAAGACAAGGGACTTGCTGTGCGCTGCCCGCAGCGCACCGTGGCCACTGTGGATCACATTGTTCCAACCACCAGTCAGGCCAGACCGTTTGCAGATCCACTCGCAGAGGAGATGCTGAGCACATTGGAGCGCAACTGTTCCAATCACGGCATCACCCTGCATGGTCTCGGCAGTGGTCGCCAGGGAATCGTGCACGTGATTGCGCCGGAGCTCGGTCTCACGCAGCCCGGAATGACGGTGGCCTGTGGTGACTCGCACACGTCCACGCATGGAGCCTTCGGGGCCATCGCCTTCGGGATCGGAACCAGTCAGGTGCGCGATGTCCTCGCCAGCCAGAGCCTGGCGATGAACAAGCTCAAGGTGCGTCGGATCTGGGTGGAAAACAAGCTCAGCCCAGGGGTGTTCGCCAAGGATTTGATCCTGCACGTGATTCGCTCACTGGGCGTGAAAGCAGGGGTGGGATATGCCTATGAATTCGCCGGTCCAGCCATCGAGGCGCTGTCGATGGAAGAGCGCATGACCCTCTGCAACATGGCGATTGAAGGAGGTGCGCGCTGCGGGTACGTGAACCCTGATCAGACCACTTTCGACTACCTTCATGGTCGTGCTGAGGCGCCTAAGGCAGAGGCCTGGGACCGTGCGCTGACCTGGTGGCGATCTCTGGCCTCCGGTGCTGATGCCCGCTTTGATGATGAGGTGCGCTTTGACGCCGCCACCATCGCTCCCACGGTGACCTGGGGCATCACACCCGGCCAAGGAATCGGTGTTGATGAGACGGTGCCCACGCCTGAGCAGCTGGACCCGGCCGATCGCCCCATCGCGGAGGAGGCTTATCGCTATATGGATCTGGCGCCCGGTCAGGCGATCGCAGGGGTGCCTGTGGATGTGTGCTTCATCGGCAGTTGCACCAATGGACGGCTCAGTGATCTGCAGGCTGCAGCTGCGGTAGCTAAGGGACGTCATGTGGCCTCGGGCATTCGGGCTTTTGTTGTCCCTGGATCGGAACAAGTGGCCCGGGCTGCGGAGGCCGAGGGCCTTGATGCCGTGTTCCGCGAGGCCGGATTTGAATGGCGCGAACCTGGCTGTTCCATGTGTCTGGCCATGAATCCTGATCGTCTGGAGGGGCGCCAGATCAGCGCCAGCTCAAGCAATCGCAATTTCAAGGGCCGGCAGGGTTCGGCCAGTGGCCGAACCCTGCTGATGAGTCCCGCGATGGTTGCTGCCGCCGCCATCACCGGTCAGGTTCGTGATGTGCGGCAGCTGAACTGCATGACTTCCGATGACTGAGACCACTCCTTTCCCGCAAGGCCGGATCCCGATGGTGAGGGGGCGTGCACTTGTGTTGCGCGGTGATGACATCGACACCGATCGGATCATTCCGGCCCGCTTCCTCAAATGCGTCAGTTTCGAGGCTCTCGGAGCACAGGCCTTTGCGGATGATCGCCAGGAGCTGGCTGGTCGCCATCCCTTTGATCAGTCCGTGCACGCCGGGGCCTCGATCCTGGTGGTCAATGACAATTTCGGCTGCGGGTCCAGCCGTGAGCATGCTCCCCAGGCGCTGATGCGCTGGGGGATCAGGGCGCTGGTGGGTGTGAGCTTTGCAGAGATCTTTTATGGCAACTGCCTCGCACTCGGGATTCCTTGTGCCACGGCCGCCTCGCAACAGATCAGCCTTCTTCAGGATGCTGTGGCTGCTGATCCCTCCGAGAACTGGCTGCTGGATCTCAACGGTCTTACGTTCTCAGGCGGTTCCGTCTCCGAGCCGATCCAGGTTGCCTCGGGTGCTCTCGACATGCTGCGTAGTGGTCAGTGGGATGCCACAGGTCAATTGGTGGCCCGAGATGACGAACTGACGCGCACGATGGATAATCTTCCTTACCTTCGCGGGTTCTGAACGGCAACCGCCTGCTGAATTGTCTATGAATGAGACAGATGATCTCAGGTCATGGTGAATTCGACGTCATATTCCTTGGCAGTCATGTTGATGACAGCACTGCTGGCACCCATGGCTCTACAGGCGGGAACGCCGCAATCCATTGAAGTTGTTCCCTATGCAACACCGCAGGAGCGATTGCTTCAGCTTGGAGCCTGTGCTGGATGCGATCTGCGTGGGCTAAGCCTTCAGGGGGCGCATCTGATTGGTGTTGATCTGCGCGATGCCGATCTGCGAGGAGTGGATCTTCGGGAGGCCAATCTTGAAGGAGCCGACCTCAGCGGTGCTCAGCTCGATGGAGCTGATCTGCGCGGAGCATGGCTCAGCAATGCAGACCTCACAGATACAGACCTTCGACGGGCTGACCTGCGCGATGCGGTGGTGATCAATGCTTATGCCCCGAATGTGCGAACGGACGGCATGCGTTTTGCCGGGGCCGATCTCACAGGGAGCAATCTGATTTATGGCGGCGGTCCCGATTAGATCTGAAGCGCCTTAGAAGGGGCGACTATCGAGTGGGTTGCGGAGAGGGTCTGGCGAATAGGGAATGAAAGGTCGGCCAGTTCCGGTGAAGTTGAAGTCGTTGAGACGGAAGCGGAATCCACCGACGCCCTCATAAGGGTTGTAGTAAAAACCAAGGTCATAGGACCTTCGCTGCCAGCGCAGCTCGATGTTCGAATTGATCACATTGCCGAAGAACTCGGATGCTGGATCAATATTCACGCCTACACCTGCATTCAGAAGGAGAGGCCCTGCAATTTGCTGTGTCAGGCCGAGCCCAAGGGTGCCTAAGTCAACCGCTTGGTCGAATTCGAAAGGACTGGACCCCTGCTTCAACGTGCCTCCACCAGCGATCGAGAGTTGGGTGTAATCCAGGAATGTTTTGCTGAAGTTGCCAAGGGTAAGTGTGGGGCCCCCAGTAAGGCTGATGGTGTTCTGGCGCGTTCCGTCTCCAAAAGCTGCCAGCGCTGTGTTCAGATTCGTCCGCAGCTCCAGCCCAGGAACAATCGCAACGGGGCTGTAGCGATAGGCCGCTTCCGGTGTCAGCTCTGCTGGCTTGCCACGCCACAGTTGGTATCGACTGTTCAGTGAGCCATAGAAGTTGGCCCGCAGGGTGTCGATCAGGTTGGTGCTGGTGAAACTTTCAGCTTGGTAATTGCCGACCCCGATGCGCCAGATGTAGTCGTTCTTGAGTTTCCCCCAGTTCCAATCGCCTTTTTGTTCCGCGAGGACCCCATAGGCGCTGTAGACATCCGTTTCTCCCAGTGACCCATTAAATGCTCGGAAGCGATAGGCACCGAAAACGCGTGCGCTCACGTCTCCGAGCCATGGAAGGGTGACTGTGCGCCTGGTTGAGCCCGAGAAACGGCTGCCGTTCAGGAAGTTGCTTGGATTGAAAGTACTGATTTCGGCTTCTACGTTGGTTGTTAACCCCAGGAACTGACTACTGAGTTCCGCGTCCACCCCGAAAAGGTCGCCGACGGTGTTGTCTTGGGTGACGTCTCCGCTGTCGATGGATGCACCAGGCGCCACGTAGCTGTTGTTGTCACCATTGATGGCACGCTGCAGTAGGAACTGCGGCTGAATCTGGAGAACGAGGTCGTCGGTCAATTCGATTGGCCGCAGATTCCGGCCGATGAAGAATCCATCGCGATCATCGTTGTCGATACCGAAAACCCAGCGATTCTCCACTTCTTCCTGTTTCTGGATTCTCTGTGTTCGCGATACGGGAATCGGCAGTCGCTCCTCAACGATCAGGCGATTGCGTTCACTCTTAATCAGGATGTCGCCATTTTCCTCTTCCGTTGCCACAACGTTTTCGGCATCGATGCGCGTCTGCGCCGGGGTATAGGGATCGTTGGTGAAACCCATGCGATCGGCACTCCACCCATCCGGAGTGATTCGGACCCTGGCGGCCTGAACGCGCCAACGGCTGATTTCACCAGTGATGAACTGGGTTTGCCCCTGGGTGTTGAGCTGGGAAGGTCGTACGCCGCCGAAGCGATTGGCGGCCAAAACTTCGTTGTTCCGGAGATTTTCGGATCCACGGCTGCGCTGAATCACGAGGCGCTGCTGCAGCTGAATGCTGCTGATGCGCTGATCGATGGCAGCGATGGCTTCTGCTCGCAGTCGCTCCTGTTCAGGCAGAGAAAGCTTGGAGTCTTGCGTCTGGGACAGGACAGTGGAGGATGCTGCGTTGGCTGATGGCGTCTGCGCTTGACGCACTGGGTTGCCGAGTGTGATGTCTTCGAGTTGCTCGCTCATCGTCTGGGGCGCGAGGCGTGCGATGCGTCCAGGGTCTGGACAACCCAGAGGCGGTGGTGCCTCAGGTGATAGGGCTTCGGGTTTGTCTTCTCCCCAGCGATAACGGACGCCGAGTAGGTAGGCGTTGCTTCCCTCTTTAACGCCGTTATAAGTGCCGAACGCGCCAGATCGGTGGTGGATGCGTCCGACCATGGACAGCTGGGGAGAGACAGCGGCTTCAACTTCGAAGCCGAGGTAGTTCAGCAGCTGGGAGAAGTTCTCTCGGAAGGTGCGTTCGTAGTTGCTGACGGAGGAGTTGTAACTGATGCCCTCGACGAATCCAAAGCTCAGCCAGGGCTGGACCCAGAGACGGACACCAAGACCGAGGATGCCCTCTAGGTAGGCTTGATCTGGGGTGCTGGCATTGGGGACGCTCTGGTTGAAGGCGCCACCTTGTTGTTGGTAGGCCTGGTGGCCAAAGAGATCGGCTTCCAGCTCGAAGGCCACGGGCCCTGCGCGCCAGATGCGCTTTTGCATGCTGACGCCCAGCAGGTATTCGGCACGCAAGCGACCTTTAGCGATAAAGGTGTCACCGAAATTCGCGTCGATCATCTGTCCACCCCAGACGGTGACAGCCCAGGGATGGGGGTGCCAGTCGGGAATCGGAGGCAGTTCCGCTGGACATGCCATGCCCTGGCGATCTTCGGAAGATTGTTGCTCCGAAACCTCAGGGCCCATCCATTCCGGTGAGGGGGGGAGCTCCAGATCCCAGAAGGTGCTGTTATCTCCTTGCGGACTCAGTCGTTCTGAAGTATTTGCATCAAGCTCAATGTCGAGGGCTGTCGGGAATCCCAGGCCACTGCTCTCCCGTACGGGGAGCGTTTGTTCTGGCGCATCCGAGGGCTGACCTGGTCGAACTCGGTCGGAATTGCTTTTGGAGGGGAAGGGATTGAGATCAAGCGCTGCTGTGTCGAGATCGAGGACGCCATAAACGTCTTCCATCTCTCCACTGCCTTGGATCAGGCTGAGGCGCAGCGTACTGGCTTGAAAGTACTGAGATCCCTTGCGGAAACGCACGCTGCCTCGGGCAAAGAGCGTGTTGAACTCAGAGTCGAATTCGATCCGATCGGCCTGCAACACGCCACCGTTAAGGGTGACTTGAACATCACCTGAAGCAATGAACAGATTTCGACGTGCGTCGAACACCTGACTGTTGGACTTCAGCAGAAGTTCAGCCGGAGGTTGAGGACTGGCTGAAGCTCGATCCTGCGTGTCGTTGGTCGGAGGGAATGGAACTGAATCAACTTTCGGTGAATCATTCACCCGTGGCAGTGAACCCGAATCGGCAGGCATCCCGGAGTTGACAACTCCTTCTGGTGTTTGCGCTCCAACAGGTACGCACAAAGCAGATGCGATGGCCAGGAGACCAGTGATGGTGATTGGCCCCCGGAAGGCTCTCAAACCCGATCAGCGTTGGGCGGCGATCCTCACATGGAGGAGAGCTTTGTGAACCTGTTAATGACCAGTGGTCAGCGTGGTCCTGACCTGAATCAGTTCAGAGAGCAATCGTGATCAGTCTTCGAGGTCCTTGCGGCTAGGCGTGCGGCTGGGATCGCTGGCAAGAAAGCCGAACACAAAGATCCCGAGGAAAAAGAAGACGACCGAGTAAACGGAAATCTTGAGGGCGAGCATGGGGACCGACCGGCGTCTGGGACAGCATCATCATCTTATGGGTCAAGGTTGTGAGTTCACGATGCAGGACCCTCTGCAGGCCCGTCGATTGGCGTGGATTGAAACGTTTCGGTGTCGCAGTCGCCTGGATCTCCTGTCTGGGTGGCACCGCTGCGGTGACCATGAGCAACGGTCTGTGCTGGCGGAAGCCTGGGGGGCAATCCACCGACCTGACTGGGCTGAGCGGGGGTTGCTGATCTGGCCCAGAGGTGGCGTGTGGCTGGAGATTGAGCAGGTGATTCGCTGGCCGTCGCACTGGCTTCGAAGTGAAGACAGCCAGGAACGGCTGGTGCTCAGTTGGTGGGCGGATGAGGTCCGGGTCTGGGTTGATGACGAGTTGGTCCACAGTGGTGATCTCTTCGAGACCCGCTGCCGCTGGGTGCTGCCAAAGCGATGGCGTAGCGGTTCAGGATTGCGGGTTCGGCTTGAGCTCCGCAGCCCATGCCATGACGATGGCGCTCTGATCAGCAGCACCTTGATCAAGGAGCCTCGCAACCCTCAGGTGGACCCTGACGGTTGCCTCCTGCCGGAAGCGCTGGACCTTCTGCAGCTCAGTCATCAGCAATTCCCTGAGTCATGGCTCGATTGCGAGCCCAGCTCAGACGAGGCGGCTCTACTCGTGCGCACCTATCTGGCCGACCAGCCCCCCGCGAACGGTGTCTTGCACTGGGTTGGCCATGCTCACCTTGATCTGGCCTGGCTCTGGCCTGTGGCCGACACCTGGCAGGCGGCCGAGCGGACGTTCCGCTCGGCCTTGGCGTTGATGGAGCGCTGGCCGGATCTGCATTTTGCCCATTCCACTCCGGCTCTCTATGCCTGGATGGCCCAGCATCGGCCTGCGCTGTTCGCCCGGATTCAAGAGGCCAGTCGCAAGGGGCGCTGGGAGCCCATCAATGGTCCCTGGGTCGAAACCGACTGTGTTCTGATCAGCACAGCCTCCCTGTGGAGACAGTTCGATTGCGGTCAGCAGTTCAGTCGCCAGCATTTCCCTGAATGGAGGCATGACCTGGCCTGGCTGCCTGACAGCTTCGGCTTTGGTGCAGGGCTTCCAGCGGTCGCCAACGCCACCGGCGTGCAGTGGTTCTGCACCCACAAACTGGCTTGGAACGCCACCAATCCATTCCCCCACAGGTTGTTCCGCTGGCGAGGCCGCGGCTCCGCCGAAGTGCTGGCCTTGATGCTTCCTGGGATTGGCACCGATGCCGACCCCGTGGCGATGGGGGCTGAGCAGCGCAAGTTTCAACAGAGCACTGGCATCGATCGGGCGTTGTGGCTTCCCGGTGTGGGAGACCACGGTGGTGGCCCAACGGCCGAGATGCTGGAGCAGCTGCAGCTCTGGCAAGACCATCCACAGTCTCCGGCCCGTGAAGGCGGCACCGTGCGTGGCTTTCTGCAGCACCTGGAGCCTCTGCGCACGGAGTTACCGGTCTGGCGTGATGAGCTCTATCTCGAGCTGCATCGCGGTTGTGCAACCTCGCGCCCCGATCAGAAACGCCACAACCGAACCCTGGAGCGACTGCTGCGGGAAGCCGATTTGGTGGCAGCACTGCTAGGCCAGGAGAGGCAGGACTGGGCCTGGTCGGTCCTGCTCTTTCATCAGTTCCACGACATTCTTCCCGGCACGGCCATCCCAGAGGTGTTTGATCAAGCCGAACCGCAGTGGCGCGCCGCCCGTCGCGCAGCTGCGGCTGCCCGTGATGCAGGCCTGAAGCATCTCCTTTCTGGCAACGGTCCAGGTCCTGGAGGTGAAAGCTTCGCTTCAGGCCGCTGGGCCTGGTGTGCGCTGCAGCCCTTGCCGCGCTGGTCGCCGCTGGTACGGCTTCCGCGAGGGCAATGGTCCAGTGCCGGTCGGCGTCTGCCGGTGCAGGCGGCAGCTGCCGGCGGCGTCTGGGTGCAGCTGCCCATGGTCGATGGCGTGAGTGCGCTGCCGCTCGAGCGCTCTGACCATCGTTCCGAGCCTTGCCAGAGCGACGAAACTGTGCGCGACCCCGTCCGGGTGACAGCCCTTGAAAGCGGAGGTTGGAGGCTGTCCAACGCACGACTCTCAATCGACGTTGGGCCCCAGGGGCTGATCGGTCTGCGGGATGCTGGGGGGGCCGACTGTCTGGCGGCCCCGCTGCGCCTGAACCGCTACCGCGATCACGGTGAATTCTGGGATGCCTGGGATCTTGCCGCTGAGTACCGGAAGCATCCGTTGCCCATGCCAGAGCGTTGGCAGGTGGAGCTGCAGGACTCTGGCCCCTTGATGGCCCGCGTGACACTTCGCGGCCAGTTCGGTGTCAGTGCACTTCGAATGGATGTGCTTCTCTGTGCTGACTCTCCACATGTGGAGCTGCGCCTCAGTGTTCAGTGGCGCCAGTCCCATGAGGTGTTGCGCCTTGAGTGTCCTTTGGAAAGGCCTGCGGTGCGCTGGGCTTCCGACACCAGCGGTGGTGTGATCGAGCGACCTGCTGTGCCGCGCACGCCCATGGAGAAAGCTCGATGGGAGGTGCCTGTGATCTCCTGGCTGGCTAGCGACTCTGCCGCTTCAGGAGGTGGGCTGGCGATTTTGCTCGATGGACCTCAGGGCGCTGATGCAGGGCCAGATCACCTCGGGGTGTCCCTGCTCAGAGGACCCACCTGGCCGGACCCCTCCGCCGATGCCGGTTGGCATCGGCAGCGTGTTGCATTGATGCCGTTGGCGGAGGGATGGATGCGCAACGGTGTGCCTCAAGCGGCCATTCGATTCCGAGAACCGGGGTGGCTTGGTCCTGTGGACCTGAAGGCCTTCTGGGAGGGACTTCCCGCTGTCCCCGATGGACTGATCCCCTTGGCCATCAAGCCCTTGATGGCAGCTGACAGAACGACGTGTTCAGCAGCCTCGGCGTTGATGATTCAGCTGCTGAACCCTGGGGCCCAGCGATTGCGTTGGCTCCTCGATGGTGGCTGGGCAATGCCTACGGGAGAGACCATCATCCAAATGATGCCCGGTGAACTCAGGGAGGTTCGGTTGGTCCGTCAGTCCTCGTGATCGTCGAAGGGGTCGTCGAGGCGTTTCGAGGGCGGACCAAAGGCTGTATAGACCCCGAAACCAGTGAGACCAAGCAAGGCTGCCAGAACGGCAATCGCGACGGACAGGGCCGGCGAAGAACTTTCCATCACATCTCTCGACAGGATCGGCCTCTTCCGGGCCGGGACCCCTAGAGTATCGGGACTGAACTCCACCCGAGACCCAAGCGCCGTTATGGCTCAACGCACTCGTCTGGGCGATCTGCTCCGTCCCCTTAATTCTGAGTACGGCAAGGTTGTGCCTGGTTGGGGAACCACGCCTGTGATGGGAATTTTCATGGTGCTGTTCCTGGTCTTCCTTCTCGTCATCCTGCAGCTGTACAACCAGTCTCTGATCCTGGAAGGAATCAACGTCAACTGGAACGGGGCCGGCTGACTCTTGCCGGCTCACCCCACTCTCGGGCGAGGCTCATGAACGTGTTTGGAATTGGCCTTCCTGAGATGGCCGTCATTGGTGCCGTCGCTTTGCTTGTCTTCGGTCCGAAGCGTCTTCCTGAGTTCGGCCGCACCTTGGGGAAGACTTTGAAGGGGTTTCAATCCGCTTCTAAGGAATTCGAGCGGGAAATCAACAAAGCCATTGCTGAGCCTGAAGTTCTTCCTGAGGTTTCAGAGCCAACGACGGACACCCCTCCGTCGAAAGGCGCTAGCGCTGACTGATCGTGATCAACTCCGGCGACCTCCGATTGGTGGTAGGTCTTGGCAATCCCGGTGACCGTTACGCCTCGACCCGTCACAACGTGGGATTCATGGTTTTAGAGCAGCTTGCTGCTCAGGAACATGCTCGGTTCCGAGCCATGGCCAAGCTCCAAGGTGATCTTGCGGATATCGGCGCTGGACCTGATCGTTTGCGCTTGTTGATGCCCAAGACCTTCATGAATGAGAGCGGCCGATCGATCCGTGCCACCCTCGACTGGTTTGGTTTGAGCCTGGGACAAGTCATCGTTCTGGTCGATGACATGGATCTCCCCCTCGGACGCCTGCGCTTGCGGGCTCGGGGCAGTGCCGGCGGTCACAACGGATTAAAAAGCACGATTCAGCATCTCGGCACCCAGGATTTCGCACGTCTTCGCATCGGGATTGGTGCTCCGGGGCTTTCGCCTGAGGAACGAAGGGCTCGCACCGTGTCGCATGTGTTGGGGGCGTTCAGCCGTGAGGAGGAGCCTCTGCTGAACGAGGTATTGAAAGAAGTTCTCTCCGGGCTGGAACGCATCCAACGTCAGGGATTGGAACGGGCTGGTAACCACATCAATGCTTTGAATCTCGCTCCTGCTCAGAGTGAGTCGGTTTGATGGCACGTCTGCCATCCACCACAGCTCATCTGAGGGTTCATCACCAGAGTTTTAGTGATCAGTGTCTTCAGGGTGAAGTTCAGGCCGGTGGATTTATCTGGGAGTTTCAGTGGTTTTTCAAGCGCGGTGAGCTCAGCGTTGAGCCTTCGCTCGGACGCGCCCTGATCCAGGATGCGTTGCAACGCTTTTTGGTGAGATCCGATTATCGGCTCGAGGCTGGAGGGGATTACAGCTTCACCGTGAGAGCCAAGTTCTGACGGGCTCCGGTGTAGGCCAGCTGAAACGGCAGTTGAGCGCAGTCTCGAGAATCACCAGAGCGGCAACAGCATCGAGATCACAGGGGGGGATGCGTAGTCCCTCAGGCAGCAGTCGCCGCCATCCTTTCGGAGGCCAGAGCTCCCAGTATCGACTCCTGGCCTGCAGGGTGGTGCCGCGTTCGTCGACAACGGTGAGCTGCAGATCCGCCGGTAGTTGGTCGCGCCAGTGCCTACTGGCTGTGCCGTTGCCCATCACCACGCGATCAAGAGGTTCCTTGGATCGCCATTGCTCCAGGGTCTCCAGGACAGAGCATCCCTCAAGGACATGTCCTTCGAGGACGATTCCCAAGTCTGTGTCAACGAGCAGGAGCCCACACTTGCTTCGGCCCGGATCCAGGGCGGCGATGCGAGTCACGGTGTGTCATCCGCAGTGGTGGGTTTGAAGCTGCGTTGAAGTCGAAGCTGAATCGCAATGGGGTCGGCTGTCTCGCTGTTCCTGAGTGCCACCGCCTCAAGCTCAACCCGTCCGGTGCTGCGATCAATCAGCATCTTTCCGAGCTCGTTTAGTGCCTGGGAGTCGAATTGCAGTCCCTTGCTGATGGAGCCGCGGCGTTGAATTTCTGCCAGGGTTGATGCCAGAAGCAGGTTCAACCTGTTGCGGACATCCTCCGCGGATGTTTCTTCGCTGGCCAGGGCGGTCTTTGCAAGCACCTCTCCATCGCGGGTAATGGTGACGTTGGGCCTGACCTCCGGGAAGGCATACACAACCGTTTCACCTTGAAGCACGTTGGCGGCAGAGCGCAGCAGTACAACCCAGGTTCCTGGTTTGCGGATGGCTTGTTCCAGGCGGTTGATGTCTTCACGAGGCACCAACAGGATCTGTTTGTCGGGAGCCTGTCCTGGCAGGACTTGCTGGTAAGCCTGGAGGTTGGCCTCTCTCAGCACCTGATCGATCACCTGGCGCGCCTGGTCAGGGCGTTCAAGTCTGAGTGTGGCTGTTGCTAAGGGCTGACCACTGCTGATCGCGACGTTTCCGCGGCGCAGGGCTAGAAGATTTTCCTCTAGCAGTTTCAATTCGGCTTCGCCGGAGCGGATGCGATCTCGTACAGCGGCGAGCTCGCGGTCGGTTCTGCGGATTTCGTCGTCGCGTTTACCAACGTCCTGGCTCAGTCGTTGTCGTTCTGCTTCGAGTCGGCGGGTCTGATCCTGCAGGGGTTGAAGGGTTTCTCTCAGCTCATTGGCTTGTTTACGTGCTTCCTCAAGGCGTCTGCGCACCTCGATCTCATCCTTGCGAGCTTTGTCCAGTTGTTGTTTGGATTGCTTCTGAGCTGACCGGCTGGTCTTCAGATCCGCCCGGCTGCTGCGCAGCCTGGCCTGAAGGTCATTCAGTTCGAAGAGGCCGACGCGCAACTGCCGACTGACGAGCAGCATCAGGCCCAGGGAGAGGACGCTGATCAGGCTGCCGGTGAGCACTGTGATCACCACGGCTGTCTGACGGGGGCGCAGGCCGAAGAGGCTCAGACGAGCCTTGCCGACTCTGGAGCCGAGTCGATCACCCAAGGTCGAGAGCACGCCACCGAGGACAAGCAACGACAGCAGAAGCAACCAGCCAGTCACAGAGAACTCATTGCACGCAGTGCAGCTCGAACGTCGCCATCCTCACTCTTCTGTGCGTCAGCTGAACCGTTTGGCAAGGGCGATGGGATCGAGAACGGTAATTTTTTTGCGGTCAATCTCTACCAGACCCGAGTTGCGAAGGTCTCCGAGGAGGCGGGTGATGGTGACCCGGGTTGATCCAATGGCTTCGGCGATGGCTTGATGCGACAGCCGCAGATCGATCGTGATCCCCTGGTTTCCAGGGATGCCGAAATCGCGGCAGAGCACCAGCAGAAAACTCACCAGGCGTGACGACATGTCGCGGTGGGTCAATGTTTCGATCATCGTCTCCGTCTGAAGAATTCGGCTTGAGAGTCCCTGCAGCAGCAGCAGCCCCACCGAGGTGTCAGCTTCGATGGCCTTACGCACCGAGGTGGCGGGAGCTGTGACCATCTCAACCCTGGTGAAGGCCACTGAGTGGTAGAAACGATCGGAACGATGGCCGGTGAGGAGGGAGAGCACACCGAAAAGACTGTTCTCTCGCAGCAGAGCCACGGTGATCTCCTCCCCTGACTCGTAGACGCGAGAGAGGCGCACGGCACCGCGCCTAATGAGATAGACGCGTTCGGCGGGATCACCCGGGAAGAAAATGGTTTTGCTGCGTTCGATCAGCTCCGTGTTGGCACCCTCGAGGTCCCGAATGACTTCAAGCAGAGTCTTGCTAGTTGGTGCGGGCGCGTTGGCCAGGCTCACTTCCGATGTGCGTCCTTGATGAGAGGCTGTGCGGCTAAAGCCGCGGATCACTTCGGGCATGGCCGGCACATTGGTTTTAGGAAGTTAAGGAGCGATTGACTCTCACCCTGTAGCAACGCACACGATTCCAAAGTGATCACTGCGTTCTCAGAGCCTCGTTCTGGGCGCGCATCAGCTGCTTGAGCCCAGGTTCCGCTCGATCGAGGAGCAGGTTCAGCTGCTGCCGGCTGAAGGTGGCTCCCTCTGCTGTTCCCTGGAGTTCAAGAAGTTCACCGCTGGCGTTCATCACCACATTCAGATCCACATCCGCCTGAGAGTCCTCGCTGTAATCCAGATCAAGTAGGGCTTCGCCCTGGAGTAGTCCCACCGATACGGCTGCCACCTGGGCGCTGACTGGATTGGCCGGGATGAGTCCCTGTGACACCAGTGATGCGCAGGCGTGATGGAGTGCCAGCCAGGCTCCAGTGATGGAGGCGGTGCGAGTGCCTGCATCGGCCTGAATCACATCGCAGTCCACAAGCAGAGTGTTCTCGCCCAACGCCTCCATGGAGAGCGCAGCGCGCAGACTGCGACCGATTAAACGCTGAATCTCCTGGGTGCGTCCGGAGAGCTTCAGCCATTCCCGTCGTTGACGTTCGGGGGTGGAACCAGGGAGCAGCCGGTATTCCGCGCTCAGCCAGCCGAGGCCCTGGTCACGGCGCCAGCGCGGCACGCCTTGCTCGTGGCAGACGCTGCAGAGCACAGCGGTTCGGCCGGTGCGAACGATCACGGAGCTGAGGGCGAAGCCCATGGGATCCCATTCGACGGCGAAGGGCCTCAGTTCGGACGCTTGACGTCCGTCCTTGCGGGAGATGGTGTTCATGCCTGGCGACGATGGCTTCATTGAGCCTGGCAGTTGGACTGAGACACCATGGGTGGTGTCCAAGGGCTTGTGGATCGGATCCGCAGCGCTAGATTCAAATTCTGCTGGGCCGTCTGGACACCAGCCCTGATGCCAGCGACCGAGATGACAACAAGCTTGAGTTCCAGCCATCGATCCCGAGACGTCCGCAGTGCGGATCACCGGACGCTTGAGCAAGCTGGTCTGCGGAGATTGCCGGTTTTTGAGCCGAGGCCACCGCTGCATCTGGTGGCTCAGGAGGGCCAGCTTCAGGTTCACACGGCCCCGTATCGAGGGAGTTTCGGGACGGTGATGAGCCAAGCACTGCGTGCTGCGGGTCTTGGCAGCAGGGTGCTGGTCGCTCAATTTCTCAAAGGTGGTGTGGTGCAGGGGCCTGATGCTGCGGTCACTCTCTGCGACCGTCTCAGCTGGATGCGTCCTGCTGTTCTTGAGTGTTTGTCCCAACCTGCGGCCAATGCTGAGCCGGAGGTGATTGATGCTGTGCAATCGGTCTGGAACGCCTGCGCAAAGCAATTAATCAGCGGGGACCTCGATCAGTTGGTGCTGGATGAGCTTGGCCTGGCAATTGCATTCGGCTACCTCGATGAGCGGGAGGTGTTGTGTCGCCTGGAGCAGCGTCCCGCGTCAATGGATGTGATCATCACGGGTCCATCCATCCCGGACTCGCTGATGGCTTTGGCTGATCAAGTCACGGAATTGCGTAGGGGCCTCTGATGCTGAAAAACGATCGCTGGATCACCGAGCAAGCTGCTGCAGGGATGCTCGATCCATTTCAAGCGGGTCTTGTGCGTCATCTCGAACCGGATCAGAAACTGCGCCCGGTGTTGAGTTTTGGTTGTTCGTCGTATGGCTATGACCTGCGCCTTTCACCGCAGGAGTTTCTGATTTTCAAACACGTGCCTGGCACGGTGATGAACCCCAAGCGATTTAATCCAGCCAACCTGGAGCCCACCGAGCTCCATCATGATGAAGATGGTGACTATTTCATCCTTCCAGCTCACTCCTATGGGCTTGGCGTTGCCCTTGAAAAAATGAAGGTGCCGCCCAACATCACGGTGATCTGCCTGGGCAAGAGCACCTATGCCCGCCTCGGTATCATTGTGAACACCACGCCCGCGGAAGCTAGCTGGGAAGGTCATCTCACTCTTGAATTCAGCAACAGCTCAGGTGCTGATTGCCGTATTTATGCCAATGAAGGCATCTGTCAGTTGTTGTTTTTTGAAGGTGACCCATGCGACACCACTTACAGCGATCGCCAGGGCAAATATCAGCACCAGCCTGAGCGGGTTACCCTCGCCAAGGTTTGAACGCTTGTGGGGGCCTGACCTCAGGGCGCCAGTCTTGCTTTATGAAGCCGGCTTTTTTCATACCAGGCTGCGAATTCAGGCGCCCAATCCTGGAGGTGTGGCCACATGAGGTCACAGAGCTCGCGGATTTCCTTCTGTGCATCGAGCTTGGCGCGCAAATCCATGAAGTGCAGGAACGCCCGAAGACTGAAGCTCACCACGAAGTGCTGTCGGTAATCAAAGGGAAGAATCCCGCGGGCATGTTCCTCTGCGAAACCGGCTCGCAGTAGATCCCGATAGCGCTCTGAAGCTTGCTTGCAGAGCTGCAGATCCTGCGACCGCAGCGCCTGGCTGTAAGTGTATTTCTTGCCCTGACGATCGCTGTAATCTCCAACTGGTCTGAGGTAAAACACGTCCTCTAGATCCAGCTCACCGTCGGCAGCCCGGGCAATCCGCTCGCCTGTGTAACGCATCGACTGGACATCGAAGCTCACGCCCACTCGGTGGGTGCGAGCTTGCTGCATCACCGAGTGAGGGAACCAGCCCACATTCAGAACGATCTGGGCATGTTCAAGCGGGCCGTAGTGGCCTCGCTCGCCTGAGAGCAAGCGCTTCACACAGATTTTGCCGGCACGGGTTTCATCGGGCCAATCGTCGCGGTCGGCGGCTACGAAACCTTCGCTGTAGTCCTGATGCATGCCGGCATATACGCATTGCTGCGGGTTAGGGGTTGCAGCGATCAGGTCGACCCGAAAGCGGGAATCCATGGTCACGTCAGGTCGGAGAACAAGCGTTGTCAGATCATGACCGGTCTGTCTAGGAATGGCTGCGTGGACCGGCCGCAGTTTCCAGCATGGTCGGCTCTGGTAATGGACTTGCGCTGCCTACCCCGGTCAATGTGGGCAACGAGGTGTTGGTGACAAGCGCAGCAGCCAGCGCATTCAGCTCGCTTTCACTGCGGCCGCCGAGAGACCGGCCACGCAGTTCTCCATCGGCAGCGAAGAGGTTGAGCTGGGGGATGCCAGTCACGTCATAGCGATCCGTGAGGTCCAGCCAGCGAGGATTGTCGATATTCACCAGCACCACGTCGAGCTCTTCCGAATGAGCTTCTTCCATCGTCATCATGGCGGGAGCCATTTCTTGGCAGACCTCACACCAGTCGGCGTAAAACTCCAGGATCGTGGGACGTCCATTGCTGAGTGCAATTTCCGGGGCCAGAGATCGTCGGGCCAGGAGGTCGAGGGGTGATTCCGCTATCCCGCCATTGCGCACCAAAAACAGACTGACGGCCAATGCAATGGCCGAGACGAGCAGAAGGCCTTTCTGCAGTGATGTAAGGCTTGTGCTGTCGGGTGTGCCGGTCATCCTTGAGAAGGATTCGACATCCATCCTGACAGGACAAACCACCTGCTGTTGCTAGCGTTTCAAGTGGAGTGGTTATCGCACCCGGTGTCTGTCATCCAGGGAAACCCACCACGTTGATGCCTCTTCTTCGCTTCCTGTTGTTGCCCTTGAGAGCACCCCTGCTTTTGGTGCTTTTCGGTGTCTCTCTGTTTCTTGGTCATCACTGGGCCATACAGGAAACCTGGCTTGCGAAGGCCCATCAGATGAGTGTCAATATGTTCTGGACGATTGAACTGATTCAGGCCCTAGTTGTTGTAGTGATCTGCACCATGCCGGATCTGTTGCTGCGTCAGTTGTCCTTGCTCATGGCTTCTAGCCGGGTACTCAGCCTGGTGGTCACCCTCGCGTTGGTGATCACTGTGGGCCTTTATATGTTGAGCCTTAGCCTGCTTTCCGATGTGTTGATCCTTGCATCAGCCACACTTTTGGCTCGGTTGGATCTCACCAGGATCAGAGTGGTACCAGCTCCCCAGATCACAGCTTTCTGGTTGGCAGTGATTGTGATCAGCGGGATTTGGATTGGTCACGACTTGCCCAGTCCGATCTGAGGTAGGCCCAGAGGTTGCCCAGCACTTTTTTTGTGTAAAGCCTGGTTTCCGGATAGGGAATGCGTTCAACCCAAAGTTCCGGATCTTGCGTGAATTCTTGACTCAACCAAGATCCGGCGGCGCCAGGCCCCGCGTTATAGCTGGCGACGGTGAGCCAGGGGTTTCCCTGCCATTCCTCGAGTAGCCAGGCCAGGTAGCGCGCTCCCAGGGTTGCGTTGCGTGCGGGTTGCCTGAGTTCAGCATCACTGATGGAGGCTCCCTCCATCTCCGCTGCGGTGGCCGGCATCAGCTGCAACAGGCCCACGGCTCCCACTGGCGATTGCACGCCTGGGGAAAAGCGAGATTCCTGACGGGCGATCGCCAGGAGCAGTTCCAGGCGTACCGCTTCCTGCTGCGCTGCTGCGCTGAACTCAGGCAGAAGCGGGCGGGGATGCTGGCTCTGATGCAGCTGCAGCCGTGTGTCCTGATCGGGAGAGACAAGCCGAAGGTTGGCCCTCCACAACCGATTCAGGCCCGTCCAGTAATCCTGCACCCCCAGGAGCAGCCGACCTTCGATGAGTTGGCTCTGCGGGGATGGCTTGGCCGTGGCGTGGCTGGTGCGCCAGGTGTCCCAGGCTTCCTGACGCAATCCCAGCCGCCAGAGTTGATCCACCAGGCGATCACCGCTGTTCAGAGGGCTCCAGCCCTGGCGCTCCCAGGCGTCGTTGTTGGCATTGATGGTCTGGGTTGCCGTGGCGGCCGCATCCCCCTTCAGTGCGGGCAGTTCGCCGCCTCCAAGCCGGGCTTCGGCACGCCAGGTGTAATACCCCGGCGGATAGGCCTTGATCAGGGCTTCCCAGACGCGCTGTGCCTGCTCTTGCTTCCCGAGCTTGGCCAAACTGAAGCCGATCCAGAACTGCTGCCTTGTGGCCAGGGGATCCGGCAGTTTGTTCCCGGGGATGGTCTTCAGAATGCTGAGGGCCTGGTCCCACTGGCCCCCCAGGAACGCGTCACGGGCCAGATCCCATTGCAGCTGCCAGATCGCGGGGTGATCCGGCCATCGTTTCAAGACTTCCAGTCCGTTTTGGTCTCCGTTCAGGCGTACGCGGGCTGCGGCCACATCCGCTGAACGCTCTTGCAGCGGTAGCGGCAAGGCATCCAACAGCGCCTGCTTCGGCTTCAGCGGCTCACTCAGTAGAGCCGCTGCCTTCAAGGCTTCCTCGGATTGAGGATGGGCGTTGGCCAGCTGCAAAAGCATCGCTTCCCCGCGACGTTTCTGGGCTGGGGTTCCGCGCAGAAGGGTGCGGCCGATGATCAGCGCCTGGGGCGGTTGAAGCGGGGTGCCCTGAAGGCAGAGCTCCGAGGCTGTGCCATCCCCGAGCTCTGCCAGGGCAGAGGCCAGGTTGAGCCGTTGCTCTTGAGACAGTCCCGTGCCGGTGATATCCCCACAGGTGCGGCGAATGAGCTTGGCGGCTCCAGGCCAGAGGGGGCCCCAGCGTGCCAGGTGCACGGCGCTGGCCTGAAGGGTGTCCTGGTTGGCATCATCGGGGAGTTCTGCCGCCGCCGCGAGAGTGGCGGGATGGCCAGGCTGTTGAGACAGCAACTGTTGTTTCAGTTGCGCGTTGTTGCCCTTGAGGTAGTAGCGGGCATCGGCGCTGGCGGCGCTGGTTGGGAAGCGCCCGAGCAGGCTTTGCCAGCGCTGCTCTGCTTCGAGGGGCCGGCCGACCCGCTGAGCTGCCAGGGCCTGCTGCTTGAGCGCCACGGCTGCCAAGGGCGCCGGTCCCCATCCCTGGCCAGCGAGCAAACGTCGCTGGCGCTCTGGTGAGTCCCGACTGCGACTGGCCAGGAGCAGGGCCGCTTCCCTGCGCTGCAGCGGGTCAATCGACCAGCGATACCGCGCCCACACCTGCGGGCTCTCCATCCGAGCGGTCACAGGGACTTGACGCTGACGTAGCAGCCGCTGGCCTCCCACGATCGCCATCACCGTGAGAATCGACGTGCCTCCGAGGAGCAGAAGTCCGCGGGTCGGTCCAGCGCTCACACACGGTCTCTGAACTGCTGCCATTCTGTTCCCAGTAGCAGGCGATGGATGGGTGCGGATCAGCGCAAGCCCCGCCCAGGGCGGCGGCAGCGACTGCGTTGCGCGATTGTCTGCGGGGTGGCCCTTGTGTTGTGGGGGATGCGCTGGCTCTGGCCGTTGCAGTGGCTGCCTGGATGGATGGTGCTTCTGGTTGGCGCCTGGGCGTTGCTTGAACTGGCGGCCATCCTCTTGATCCCGCAGCGCTGGCGTTGAACGCTTGGCGTGCAGCTATTGGCCTGTCCTTGCGCTGAAGTTCTGATGCTGTCGGGCCTTTTAAGGTTCATTCCATCAATGAGACTCCATGGCCTCACCTGCATTCCATCCCCTGGATTGTCCTGATCCTGCCCAGGTGAGTTTCGGCACCGATGGCCTGCGTGGTCATGTCGGTACGGCGATCACCTCCACCCTTGCTCTGCAGGTGGGGTTCTGGTGTGGACGGGTGCTCCCCTCTGATGGGCCTGTGCTGATCGGGATGGATTCCCGCACGAGCGGATCCATGCTCGTGTCCGGGCTTGCGGCCGGCCTGACCGCAGCGGGGCGAGAGGTTTGGACCCTTGGGCTGTGCCCCACCCCGGCAGTCCCGGGCCTGATCCGCCGGTTTGGGGCGGCCGGTGGCTTGATGGTGTCCGCCAGCCATAACCCACCGGAGGACAACGGCATCAAGGTATTCGGTGCCGATGGCAGCAAGCTCGGCTCTGCGCTTCAGTCGCGAATTGAAGCCGGTTTGCGCGGTGAGGAGCCGACGTCACCGCAAGCGCCTGCGTTCGGGGTGTCACGCCAGCGTTCTGAACTTCTCGATCTCTACAAACAGGATCTTCTCAGCAGCGTGCACCATCAGCGGCTGGATGGTGTGCCGATTGTTCTGGATCTCTGCTGGGGCTCGGCCACAGCCTGCGGGGCCGTGGTGTTCTCCGAGCTCGGTGCCGATGTCACGGTGCTCCATGGCGAAGCCGATGGGGAGCGGATCAATGTGGGGTGCGGCTCCACCCATCTCGAGCCCCTGCGACGTGCCGTGTTGGATCGTGGAGCTGCCATGGGCTTCGCTTTTGACGGCGATGCCGACAGGATGTTGGCTGTCGATGGCCAGGGTCGCGTCGTCGATGGCGACCATGTGCTCTTCCTCTGGGGCTCAGCGTTGCAGGACAGCGGTGCGCTTCCTGATCAGAGACTTGTGGCCACAGTCATGTCCAACCTGGGATTTGAGCGAGCCTGGCAGGCCCGAGGTGGACTGCTTGATCGCACCCCCGTTGGTGATCAGCATGTGCATGCCGCCATGGTCCGCAGTGGTGCGGCTCTCGGTGGTGAGCAATCCGGTCACATCCTTTCTTCAGCTCACGGCCTCTCCGGTGATGGGGTGCTCACGGCTTTGCAACTGGCCACTCTCTGCCATGCCCAGGGGATGACGCTGGCCGATTGGCTTGATCACAGTTTTAAGGCCTATCCCCAGAAATTGGTGAATGTGCGGGTGCCTGATCGGGCTCGCCGCAAAGGTTGGGCGGATTGCCAACATCTCTCTGACTTAGTGCAACAAGCCGAGCGCAGCATGGCGGACGACGGGCGGGTGCTGGTGCGGGCCAGTGGCACCGAGCCCCTTCTGCGGGTGATGGTGGAAGCGGCTGATTCCAGTGCCGTGGAGCATTGGACCCAGCGCCTGGCTGAGGCGGCTGACCTGTACCTCAATGCCGCTTGAGCTGCCAGCAATCGCGGGCCAAGGCCAGGGCGCCATCACAGGCATCCCCTTGGGGAATGATCCAGCGAGCACCTGGTAAGTGTTGCTGGATCGCCTGATTCACGGCGCTGTTGAATTTCGTCAGATTCTGGATTGCGCCTCCGTGGGCGCAGAGGTTCGGTTGATGCAGGCGCAGCTGCTTGGCTACTGCGCTGGCGGCTTCGGCGAGAGCGAATGCTGATTGATCAAGGATTTTCAGGGCTTGGCGATCTCCCTGGGCGGCGGCTTCATCCACCAGGGGTGCCAGACGTGCCAGATCTGCGGGCTGATGATCAGGCTGCACCACCAGGGTTTTGAGGTCGTAGGCGGTATCGCAGCCAAGGCTCTGCCAAAGCATTTGGCGCAGTGGCCCATCCGCGAGTCGCCCATCGGCCATGCGCAGGCTGACCTGTAGGGCCTGGTGTCCGAGATCGAACGCCGAGCCTGCGCCATCGAGTCGCCAACCCCAGCCACCGCAGCGATGTTCCTCACCCTTGGTGTTGCGCCCCACCACGATCATGCCCGTTCCACTGATCAGCACGATGCCGGGTTGATCGCCGAAGGCGCCTCGAAGGGCGGTGCGTTCATCGCCAGTCGCGTAGCAGCGTTCCAAGGGGAGGTTCAACACCTCATGCAGCAATGAGGTCGCACGGGGCTGCAGGCTTGTTCCGGCTTCAACGCCACTAGCTCCCACGGCCGCCGCTCCGAGGGGAGCCTGGCAGCCATTGGGCCAAGCAGCCTGCAAGCTAGAGCGGATGGCTTCACGGAAGCGCTCCTCTCCGCCTGAGGCATCCAGGTGGCTGACACCGGTGCCCGTGCCCTCTCCCAAAACATGCCAGCCCTCCTGCGTCCAGCGACTGAGCCGGCAGCGGCAATGGGTCTGACCAGCATCGAATCCGGCCAGGACTTGTGATGTATCCGCGTAGGTTTCAGTCATGCCCTTGGACGGCATTGGCTCAGAGTGGCCAGGCAGAACCATCCACTGATCTGCACTTCAGGGCGGAAGAAGATCGTGTCGGCGGCTCCATGCACGAGCAGCCCGGTGATCGCTGCCAGGCAGCCGATGCAGGGAAGGGCGAGATCAGCATCGGACTCCAGCGCTTTCAAGCCTCTGCGCACGCTGGCAAACGCAAGCCCTATGCAGGCGATCAGGCCCGGAAGGCCTGTCTCCACAAGCAGTTCCAGAGGTACGGAGTAGGCGCTCAGGGCATTGAATTTCGGTTGCTGATACAAGGGATAGACGCTGTTGAACGCAGCGTTCCCTGGGCCGATTCCTAACCAGGGGCGGTCTTGGATCATGTCGATCGCAGCCAGCCACACATTGATCCTGAAGTTGTTGGAGCTGTCGCCGCGCCCGGCAAGCAGACTCATCACCCGCGTGCGGATCGGGTCCACCTGGGTGACGGCTAGCGCCAGCAGCACCCCCCCGGCTCCCAGCAGGGCCAGGGGCACCAATCGCTTCCAGAGTGGGGGCCAGTGGCGAATGGCGCGAAGCACCAGAAGCAGCACCAAGCTGCCGAGGGCTGCCACAAGAGCAAGCCACCCCCCCCGGCTGTAGCTGAAGAGCACCGACGCACTTCCGAGGATGAAGGCACTTGCGGCAAACATACGGCTCCCCCATCCGCGCCAGCGGACGCAGGCCACCAGTGCTAGCGGCAGGATCGGCACTAGGTAGCCCGCCAGCAGATTGGGGTTGCCCAGCGGCCCATAGATCCGGATCGTTCCTTCGGCGACTGAATTCGGATCGGCCCAGCGGGCCAGCTCTTCGGTGGGGGCATAGAGCTGGCGCAGGGCCAGCACATCGGTCAGAAGCGATCCTCCGAGGAGAGCCGCCATCAGACGATCCCACCATTCAGGTCGGACGGCGAGAAGCTGGCGCATCAAGGCGTAGACCCCCAGGTAGCTCAGCAGTTTCACCAGCCCCTTGAGGGCCGCGGCGGGGACTGGCGAGAAGCCTGTGGCCAGCACGGCGACACCTAGAAACAGCAGCAACCAGCCGCTGATTCCACCCAGTCGCTCGGGAGGCTTGGTGAGCGACCACAGCAGCCAGAGAGCACCACAGGCCAGCACGATCAATCCCAGCCCCGTGCGCGTGACCAGGGGAAGTCCTGCGAGCAGCAGGATCAGAATGATGCCGGCCAGATCACCGAGGCGCTTCTGCTGCGCTGCCGAACCGGGGAGACATCCCTGCCAGCGGAGCAACCACGGCGACGGTTCTGAAGCCTCAGCCATCCGGGGAAAATGCATCGTTGGCGGGATTATCGACCCGTTGCCAAGCAATCTCTAGATCTTGACGATCTGGCAATGGCTGCCGATTGCGCCGGTAGAGAACCCGATAGGCCGGGAGACCCAGGTCCCGCACATAGCGTTCACGTTCCGTTGGCACCTGCAGAGGGTTGTCGGCTCTCCAGGGGCGGTCGTCCTCGGCGGGGCGATCGAAGCATCCGCTCAGCTCAACCAGCGCCACCATCGGTTCGATCACGGCCAGTACGTCACTCTGAACAAACAGCTCCCGACCCGGTTGCAATGTTGCTGCAATGGCCAGCAACAGGGACGGTTGCAGCACGCGCCTCTTACGGTGACGCCGCTTAAACCACGGATCCGGAAACTGAATGCTCACCAGCTGCAGGTGATCGTGTGGAAGGGCGGCCATCCATCCCTCCAAGCTCACATTGGCGTTGCAGAACAGATAGTGCAGGTTGAGGCGTTCAAGGCGGTCCCGGTCCCGTTGGGCGGAACGCACCAGGGGCCGTCTGATTTCCACACCCAGGTGATTGCGATCCGGCCTCAGAGCGGCCAGCTCCAGTAGGCACAGGCCCCGGGCGCAGCCGATGTCCAGATGAATGGGACGGCTGGGGTCATCAAACAAGCAATCCGGCGCAGGCAGCTCCAGGGGCAGTTGAAAGAACCGGCTGAGGGGATTGACGTGCTGACGCATCAGGACGGCGAGGAATCGAGCGGTGCATGGCGGAGAAGGCCCCAGCAAGCGGTGTAACCATGAAGGTGCGTCGCGCCGCCAAGGGGGCCGATCTCGCCGTTGCAGAAGCTTCCGGCAATGGGGAGACTCGGCATTACCTCACGGGCGATGGTCACGTCGCCATTAGCTGTTCCGAACAGGCCGCTGCCTCGGCCCAGGCAGGCGAACAGCAGTCCACAGAGCGGATCCTTTGCGGCTGAGGTTGTGCGGCTGGCTTGCAGCAGTTGGCGTGCTTCCTGGCGGGAGGCCTGAGCTTCTCGCAGCTGAAATTGAACGTTCTGCCCCGCACGAACCCTCTCAGCGACGGCGACGGCTCCGTTGCGGGGATCCACCCCGATCAGGTTGCGAACTAGAAAAGTGCGCTCCTTCTCGTTGTTGGGTTGTGGATCGGACTGTCCGCTGTCTGATGCGAAGCGTTGCAGCTTGGCCATTGCAGCTCCTGCAGACAGTTCCTGTCGCTCAACACCCAGAAACAGCGAGTGCTGCACCAATTCACGATCTTCAGCGCTCAGTCCTGCAAGCACCCGCTGCAGGCAAGCCACGGGGCTGTCGCGCCGGTCTCCATCACTGAGTTCCAATAGCACGTTGCGCTGGGCCTGCTCGATCGCGAACACCGGACCGATCGGCCTGCACCCCTGCGCCACTACAGGATCGAGAGTCCAATCTCCACCAATACTGAGCCCTACGGCTCCGGCTACGACGCCATCGCCGCAGAGCAGGGAGCCATGGGCGGCGTTGTGGGGGATGGCGATTCCACCGATCTTGTCCACCGAGGGGTAGGCGTAATCCAGACCGCTGATCAGATCATTGATTCCGCTACACGTGGGATCGATCAAAAGCAGCAGAGATCGACTGGATCCCGGCTTCAGGCCCACCCACTCGTGCCAGTGCTGCGCAGCACCGTCAAGGTCTGGAAGGTCGTTGCCGTTGAGTTGTACGCTCTGCAGTTCGACTCCGGGGAGGTTGAGCAACATGACGCTCAATGCCGGGCTCTGCTCCACTTCGTGGGCATCACCGGCCGCCGTCGTGCCCACGACACCTCCCCCGAGACATCCTAACCAGTGGCTGGAGTGCAGACGCTGCTGAAGCAGGGGCAGCAAGCGAGGGAGATCACTGGCGAAGTGACTGGACACGAACACCAGGGCGATGTCAGCGCCGTTGGCCCCAAGGGTGGTGGACACATCCCGAACGGCCTCCTCCATGGATGGCTGATGGGAGAGGGCATGGCGGCAACGCGCTTGGGAACCCGAACTCCGGAACCAGTCGAGAGGATTAAACGGAACCATGAATTGGACCTTACCAATCCTGTGGTCTTGATGGATGGCACTGATAATGAAGCGCTGATGTGCCTGGCTGGTGCCTGATCTCACGACCCGAACCCTGGTGTGGCTGACCTACCGCCTCGGCGCCACGATTGCTCTCGGTCTGCCATTGATCCTGTTGATCTGGGCTGGAGTTCGCCGTGATCCTGCCCTCGTGCGCCTGCTGAGCATTTACTGGAAGGTTGCCAGCCTGCTTGCCATCAGCGTGTTGCTACTCACCGATCAACGGCCGATCGGCTACGTCACGGCCCTTCTGGCTCCCCTGCTCATGGCTGGATCGGTGTGGTTCTGGGTGGATCTCAATGAGGAACTGGCCGACAGTCCCCCGGGCCGGGCTCTGCCGATGACCGTTCGCATCTGGCGTTGGTCTCTGACGGTGTTTGCGGTTTTCGCCGTCGGGATGTCGGGGTCGGCACTGGGCTGTGCACGCGCTCTTGAGGCAGCCGAGTGCAAGGTCTGGCTGGAAGCTCCCCAGGGACTGCACCGGGTTGCGGAACGCTTATTTGATTTCGTGTTCGGCGGCCAGTGGACGGAAGCTGTTGCCTCCTTCATCGGCTACGTGGCGCTTGTGGCTTATGCCGTGGGCCTGTTGCAGTGGCTCTTGGTGCGCTTCCCGCGCCAGGGTCGGGTGGCTGGTGAATTTTGATGCCGGTGGATGCTGATTTGGTGCAAGCGTTTGAGGAACGCACCCGCCAACACCCCGACCGTGTTGTGCGATTGCGGGGACGGGTCGATGAAGAGCCCTTCGAATTGCTGATTTTTCGTGGCTTCAGCAGCAGCACCACCCATCCCACGTCGTTTGATCCGGATGCCTCCGTTCTGCCTAAAGGCACGCTGTTGAGTCAGGTTGACCTGTTGAAAGGCCCCTTATCGCCAGCAGAGGAGATCGTGCTGGCAGGGCCAATGGAGCCCGTTGCTCTTCTGAATGAAGCGCACTGGGTCAAAGCCTCTCCAGCACGCTGACGCAACGCCCGCAGAGATGAGGATGGTCGGCATGTTGGCCCACATCACTTTCGTAATGCCAGCAGCGCTCGCATTTGGTGCCGCGGGCACGGGCAACCTCGATAAGCGCGACGCTGTCGTCATGGTTGGCGAGCAGTTCCGCCCAGGGTTCACCGCCAATTTGCAATTGCGACACCAGAAGCCAATCGCGTAGGCCATCCACCTCGGGCTGGCCGTTCTCGTTGAGCCAGTGCAGAGCAGATTGCAAGCTGGGACTGTGGGCCTCAAGGCGAACCGATGCCTCTAGAGAGGCGCCCAGCTCCTGACGGCTGCGGCAGTCCTCCAGCACTTTGTTCACGGATGCCCGCAGCTCGCGCAGTTGCTGCATCGGTTCCTGCACGGAAGCGTCGCGCCAACTGTCCGGAGCGGTTGGCCAACCGCGTTGGAAGACCGAGGTTTCCTCCACTGGGTAGGGAAGGTTTTGCCAGATGTCTTCGGCCATGTGGCAGAGCACAGGCGCAATCAAGCCGGCCAAGCGTTCGATGATCAAGGCCATTACGGTCTGACAGCTACGCCGGCGCTGGTCGGATGGGGCGCTCACGTAAAGACGGTCTTTGGCAATGTCGAGGTAGAAGTTCGAGAGGTCGGTGACGCAGAAGTTCTGCAGTAGTTGGAAGAAACGGAAAAATTCGTAGTTTTCGAAGGACTCTGTGATTTCATCCATTACTTCAGCTGTGCGCTGCAGCATCCAGCGGTCCAGCAGCGGCAGGTCCGCCACGGCAATGGCGTCTTTTTCCGGGGAGAAGTCGTGCAGGTTGCCGAGCAGGTATCGGCTGGTGTTGCGCACCTTTCGGTACACGTCCGCGATTTGACGCAGGATTCCAGCGCCGATGGGTACATCGGCTGAATAGTCCACTGAGCTCACCCAAAGCCGCAGCACATCAGCGCCGAAGGGAGGCTCCTGCTTCTGGTTCTTGCCCCCTTCGATGATCACCATCGGGTCGACCACATTGCCGAGGGATTTGCTCATTTTGCGGCCTTTCTCATCGAGCGCGAACCCATGGGTGAGCACCCGCTTGTAAGGCGCCTTGCCGTTCACGGCGACGGAGGTGAGCAGAGAACTCTGGAACCAGCCCCGATGCTGGTCGGATCCCTCGAGGTAGAGGTCTGCTGGATAGCTGAGTGCCTCACGCTGGCTTGAAACCGCCGCCCAACTGGACCCGGAGTCGAACCACACGTCCATCGTGTCGGTGCCTTTGCGCCATTGATCGGCCTGGTCGGCATAGGCCGGTGGCAGCAGATCAACCTCGGCCTTTTCCCACCAAACATCGCCGCCGTGGGCGGCGATCAGCGTTTCGATGTGGGCCAGGGTGTCGGCATTGAGCAACACCTCGCCGTTGCTGCGGTGGTAAAAAACGGGGATCGGCACTCCCCAGGTGCGCTGGCGGGAGATGCACCAGTCCCCCCGCTCTTTCACCATCGCTTCGATCCGGTTGCGGCCCGAGGCGGGGGTCCATTGCACATGATCGATGGCTTCCAAAGCCTGCTGGCGAAAGCCCTCCACCGAGGCGAACCATTGTTCAGTGGCGCGGAAGATCGTGGGTTTCTTGGTGCGCCAGTCGTAGGGGTAGCGGTGGCCGTAGGCCTCCTGCTTGAGCAGTGCTCCGGCTTGCTCGAGGGCTTCGATGATCACTGGGTTGGCGTCCTTGAGGACGTTCAGACCCTTGAAGGGGCCTGCCTCTGCGGTGAGGGTGCCGGCTTCATCCACCGGACAGAGCACGGGCAGGCCGTACTTCTGGCCGGTGTGGAAGTCGTCGACGCCGTGGCCTGGGGCGGTGTGCACAAGGCCTGTGCCGGATTCGGTGGTGATGTACTCGCCGCCGATTACCACTGCGCTGGTGCGATCCAGCAGCGGATGCCGGTAGGTGAGTCCGGCAAGCTGAGCCCCTTTCACCGTGGCGCGACGCTTGAGGGGGCGCTCCAGGGTTTTGGAGAGCGACTCGATCAGATCGGCTGCCACCACAAGCATCCGGCCCTCGCCATCGTCGACCAGGGCGTAGTCGAGACGTTCATTCACCGATACCGCCAGGTTGGCCGGAAGCGTCCAAGGAGTAGTGGTCCAGATCGCCACCTGCAAGGCGTCGCCTAGGGGAGCAGCCTCAGTGGGAAGGTCAATCCCATCGCCCTTGAGGGTGTCCCGCAGGGCTTTGGGGAGCTCCTCCGCTGGAAAAGCCACATACACGCTGGGGCTGGTGTGGCCGTCGGGATATTCCAGTTCGGCTTCGGCCAGGGCAGTGCGGGAACTGGGGCTCCAGTGCACCGGCTTCAAGCCCCTGTAGATGTGCCCCTTGAGCACCATCTCGCCGAAGACCTTGATCTGGGCGGCTTCGTACTCCTTTTGCAGCGTGAGATAAGGCTGTTCCCAGTCGGCCCAAATGCCCCAGCGTTGGAAGCCCTTCATCTGGCTATCCACCTGCTTGCGGGCGTAGGCAGCGGCTTTCTTGCGGAGCTTGATCGGCGTTAGCGCCTGGCGCTGTTCCGGGTCCATCGACTGCAGCACCTTGAGTTCGATCGGCAGGCCGTGGCAGTCCCATCCCGGCACATAGCGCACCCTGCGGCCTTGCAGTACTTGGTATTTGTTGATCACATCCTTGAGCACCTTGTTCAGGGCATGGCCCATGTGCAGGGCACCGTTGGCATAGGGCGGCCCGTCGTGGAGGGTGAATGGAGGGCCGCTGTTTTTGAGACCCAGCTGTCCATCGATGCCGTTCTCATTCCAGAAGGCCTGCAGTTCCGGTTCCCGCTTCACGGCATTGGCGCGCATGCCAAAGCCTGTTTGCAGCAGGTTGAGCGTGTCCTTGTAGGAGGGACGTCCCTCGGCGGCGTCGCGGGTCTCCTTGCTCACGTTGGGGCAGCTGCAACCGGAATTATCCGTCTTCGCTGGTTGGGGGTGTGGCTTTTGGATCAGGCTCTGTCGGTTCAGGTGCTTTGGCTTTGTCGGCTTCAGTCTCCGGTTCGGGTCTGACCCAGCGCTTGCCGGTGCGGCTGCTGCCTTCAGGGCGTTCAGCGGCAGGGGCTTTGGGCTTGAGGCTGCCCAGGGCCTGGCCGGCGTTGCTCAGCAATGTGCTGAATGTTGTACTGAACTGCTTCAGGCTGGTGGACCAGCGCTCACTGGATTTCAATCGCTGCTGCTCCTCAGGGTTCAGCTGATTCCAGCGGGACTGAGCCACTTCGCTTCCAAGGCGACTGATCAGCAGCCCTGCGCAAGCCACCGCCAGCATCGGTGCTCCCCGGAGGCGGTCGCTGCTGGTCACCAGCACCAGTCCGAGCAGCAGAACCACGGCACCCCAGAGTCCATCGCGAGGACGGCTCAGTTCCGTCACCAGAAGCGGAAGCAGCAGAACCGCCAGCCCCACCACCAGACAGAGATCTCCTGCAAGGGTGGCCAGCATCGCGGGATCCACAGATGAACCCATTCTGGGTGGCTGCCTAAAATTGCAACATTGCCCATCTGGCGGAATTGGTAGACGCGCTGGTTTTAGGTACCAGTGGCTTCGGTCGTGGGGGTTCAAGTCCCCCGGTGGGCATCCCTTTCCCTAATTTGGTGGCTCGTAGCAGTCGGCTGTCGCACCTTCGCTGAATGACCCAGGCTTTCGTCCAACCTGAAATGCCGGCCGCGGAGGTTCGTTTGCGTTCTGTTCCAAAACAGTTCGTTGATCCACCCGCAGCCTGGAATCCCACGGTGGGCTTGTTTTTGGGCGGTTATGCCCTGGCTGCTCTCACGATCTGGGGCTGGTTTTCAGCCGGTTGGCCGTTGCCTGTGATGTTGATCACGGGGTTTCTGGCGCTGCACCTTGAGGGAACCGTCGTACATGACGCTTGCCACAAATCGGCTCATCCCGTGCCGTGGGTGAACCAATTGATGGGCCATGGGTCGGCTCTCTTGCTGGGTTTCAGTTTTCCGGTTTTCACGCGGGTGCACCTCGAACACCACGCCCACGTCAACGATCCGAAGAACGATCCGGACCATATTGTGAGCACCTTCGGCCCGCTCTGGCTGATCGCTCCACGATTTTTTTATCACGAGGTCTTTTTCTTTCAGCGCAAACTCTGGAAGCGCTGGGAGCTGATGCAGTGGGGATTCGAGCGTGCCGTGTTCTTCACGATCGTTGCCGCTGCGGTCACCTTTGATTTTCTGCCGTTCATCTTCAACTGCTGGTTTGCACCGGCACTGATGGTGGGCGTCACCCTCGGGCTCTTCTTTGACTACCTGCCCCATCGTCCATTCACGTCCAGGAATCGCTGGACGAATGCTCGGATCTACCCAGGCAGGCTGATGAACTGGCTGATCATGGGACAGAACTATCACCTTGTGCACCATCTCTGGCCATCGGTGCCTTGGTTTGAGTACAAGCCTGCTTATGAGGCCACCAAACCCCTTCTGGACGCCAAAGGTTCACCGCAACGGCTCGGGATTTTTGAAACCCGTGCTGATGGTGCCAATTTCCTCTACGACATTCTTGTGGGCGTGCGCAGTCACAATCACCGCAGAGGCAAGATGCGCAGAGCTGCCCGCTTTATTCCTGGCCGCGCTTTGCAGCGCAGCTGGCTGGGTTTTGTGGACCGCATCGCCATCAAAACCCAGCCACGCCGGCCGCACTCACACTGACTAATCGGCCAGGATCTTCGGGACTCGGAAGAAGTCCCCTTCCCGAAGTGGAGCTTGATCCAGCAGTGCTTCTCTCACTTCGGTCGCTTCGACGGTGTCTTCACGAGTGACGTTGACCACTTCCACGGCGCGGGTGGTTGCCGGCACTCCTTCCGTATCAACGGCCTGCAGCTGGTCGACGTAATCAAGGATCCTCTCCAGCTGACCGGTGTAGGTGGCGATGGTCTCCTCAGGGAGATCGAGCCGGGCCAGATGGGCCACCTTGCGCACGTCGTCGGCCGTGATGTTGCTCATTCGGCAGTGAGGAAAGTACTGAGATCCTCGCGCAACGTCTCCGCGGCTGTATTCAGCAGCTCCTGGCCATGCTCAGGCTTGGCCAGAAAGGGGTCGGATCCCATGCGGCCATCGGGGTGGCGGCGGCGGAAGTCCTGCGGACCATGAATGGCCCCGCAGGCTGCGGCTTCGGGCAGGGGGCGTTGCTTCTCCTGCAGGCAGCGGTGCAGATGCAAGGTGACGGCGATTTCGCTGGGGGTGGCGTGTTGCCCTTCACGCTCTCCGTAGAGCTCCCTGGCGCGGCGCATCACAGGTCCGGCCATGAACCAGTTGGAAAGCTTGCAGCGGAGCCTGGGGGCCACCTCGAGGCCACGGCTGGCAGCCGTGCCGTAGGCCTGGGCAAAGGCGGCCCTTGTGGTGGCGATGTTGCCTCCGTGCCCATTCACCACCAGGATCCGCTCGAATCCATGGGTGGCCAGAGAGAGCACCAGATCGTGGAGCACCGCCAGGAGCGTGGCGGGTTGAAGGCTCATTGTGCCGGCAAAGCCGAGGTGGTGCTCAGCCATGCCGAAAGCTTGAACCGGCGTGACCAACACACCGCTGCGTCGTCCCAGTTCGAGAGCCACTGCTTCAGCGGTGAGAGCATCGGTGCCGATGGCGCCGGTGGGCCCATGCTGCTCTGTGGAACCCAGGGGGATGATCACGCCCTTGCAGGTCTGTAGGTAGCGGTCCACGTCCGGCCAGCTCTGCAGAGCCAGGCGAATGGCATCGGTACTGTCCGCCGGGCCGGGGAGCGATAAGTTCATGCCTTCCTAACGACTGAGGTTGATCTTGGCGCTCAGTGGGCGGTGCCGTTGCCGTCGTATTGATCGGTGTTGTAGTAGCCACCTCTCGTTCCGAAGAAGAGCGTGGCCAGCACGAACAAACCACTGCCAAAGAGCAGAACCGTGCCCAGGTTGAATCCGGAGAGGGCGGCGTCCATCTGATCACATCTATTTCTCTAAGCCTGGCAGGGATGAGCGAGGTGTCATGCCCTGCATGGTGGGATCGTGATCTCCGCCGATCTCACTGCCCGTGCGAGGCACGGCCAACCACTGGCGCAGCCAGCCGGTGAGCCAGATGAAAGGCATGGTGTCGATCAGTGCGGCCATGGCCTTAAAGAGATAGCCACTGGCGATGAACGACACCAGCTGCGGAGCCACGGGTTCACCGGGGCGAACGGGCAGAACGCCGGAGGCGTAGTGGCTGATCAGCACCACAGCGCTGGTATCCACCAGCTGACTCACCAGTGTTGAGCCGTTGTTGCGCAGCCAGAGCGCCCGTCCACCGCTGAACTGTTTCCAGAAGTGGAAGAGGCGCACGTCCACGAACTGTGCAGTGAGATATGCCGCCATGGAGGCCAACACCGAGCCGAAGGCCAGCCTCTGGATTTCGAAGAATGTGGAATCCGGGGCTCCTTCAACACCGGGGAGCAAGCCACCCAGCCAGAGGATCAGCACGACCCAGCCGTTGAGAAGCAGACCAACCCACACCACCTGGCTGGCTCTCTTCTCACCCCACAACTCACTGATCAGATCCGTGCACAGAAATGTGATCGGATAGGGCAAGGCGCCAACGGCCACCACGATCGGCCACGACCCGATGTGTCCCAGTTCGAGGAAGCGAGTGAGCCCGAGGATGTTGAGCATCCCCAAGGTGCCGAGAAACAGCCCCGCCAGAACCAGAAAGACAAAGTCGCGGCGTGCCTGGATTGAGGCGTCCATCGCTGCGAGCATTGGGATTGATTGCAGCCTGGCGGCAGTTTGCTCTCCTGTCACCACTCCAGAAGACTGGAAACGATCCGATGGAGGGATGGTCATCGCCTCGTTTGACTTCTCTCCTCTGCCCCCATCCTTTTTCTCCCGCTCTGCCGAGGAGGTGGGCCCCCACCTGATTGGCTGCAGGTTGGTGAAACGCCAAGAGGACGGCAGCCTGCTTTGGGGCGAGATTGTGGAAACGGAGGCGTATTCCCAGGAGGAGCCTGCCTGTCATGGCTATCGGCGCAGGAGCCCTCAAAACGAAACGCTCTTTGGTGAGCCAGGTCGCTTCTATGTGTATGTGAGCTACGGCATTCACCACTGCGTGAAGCGAGCCCTGACTTCAAGGACCCCAGGCTGGGCTTGATTGTTGAGTGGTTGCCCTGGGTCAGCCAGCCAACACTCAAGCCACTGCAGCTGATTTGAGCGATTTGTCTTGCTTGCAGACCTCCAATGGCTACGGAGGGCTACGACCTTGATGGGCTGTGTTGGATAAATCAGTGGTGCAGCCGTAGCCGTGGTCTCAGCAGCGGCGGCACAGCTTGAGGAAACCACCTTCTCTACGCAACAACAACGGCACTCTCCAGGTGAGGGTGAGAATTGACGGCAGGGATGCGTTTATCAACCGCCTGGGTCGTTGGGATGACCCTGTGGCAGTGGCTAAAGCCCACGCCATTGCCGCCCAAATCTGGAGCGACTACCAGCAGGGGTGCTTTGACCGCTCCCTGATGGCGTATCAACCTCTCATCAACGGCAAGCAGGTGGGATTGCTGGAGGCGCTACGGGTGCGGGCAGAGAGCAAACGCCAGGCAGCCGCCATCCACGCCCACAAGCTGCTGGAGCGCTATGGACAACCCATCCGCACCAGAAGCGATGCAGAGGAGTTTTTGCGTTGGTTGAGAGAGGAGCGTGGCTTGAGCGACTGCACCATTGCTGGGTTGATGACCCACTACCGCCAATGCAGCGGTGGCAACCGCCATTTGTTTTCTCACAAACTCAAGTAGCAGCGGCGGTCAGTGCAGAGCGATGTGCTGAGCGTGGAAGAAATCCAAGCCGTGCTGAGCGACCTGGAGACCAACGAGCCCTGGTATTACCCGCTGTTTCTGCTGTGGCTCAGCACAGGGATGCGAAATGCCGAAATCAGGGGATTGACCTGGGACTGCATCCGCTGGGAAGAAGGCGAGGTGCTGGTCTGCAAGAGCTTGAGGCGTGATGGCTATTCCTCAGGTCATCACAGCTGGGCAACGACGAAGACAGGGAGAGAGCGGGTTGTGCCACTGACCGCACAGGTGCTGGAGGTGTTGAGACAGCACAAGGCTGCGATGGAGCTGCTGGAGATTTACGACCCTTATGGGCTGGTGTTTGTCGCCCCCACCAGCCACACGAATATCTACGACCATCTGGTGGGTCGGGTATGGCATCGCAGCCTGCAGCGTTGTGGATTGAAGCCCCGCCGTCTCTATGCCCAACGCCATAGCTTCCTGTCTCACGCTTTAGCGATGGGAAACTCCCCAGCTGACTTGGCAGCGGCAGCAGGGCACTCCACCAAGATGCTGCTTGATACCTATGCCAAGCCAACAGGCAGATTGAAGATGCCGACTTGGCAGACAGCTTGAAACAAAAACCAAAAAAAGATGTTATGAGCCAAGCTATAAAAGTGGGTGCGTCAGGGCTTGATATACGGCGGAAATAGCAATAAAAACAAGCCTGCGTGATGCATCGCTCTTGTTGGCTTTGCCTGCAGATATTGGAGTGTCAGTCAATCCTCATGTGGCGACCCTGTAAAAGGTGCAACTTGCATAAATAACTAACGCTTGCAGTGCTTACTCGGTGGAATGAGAAGCGCCAGCTGCGAGCCATACAACAGAAGAGATGTGCTGGATGCCAAGGAATTGGTGTCAGTATCTCTGCGTGAGAAGAAACAGGAGAAACTCAAATGACATCAATACAACAAGAAGAGCGCAGGCAAGCCCAACGCTTGAAACGGAATATCAAACACCTCATCAAAGGTGAGCTCCACAGCATCAACCCCTGGTGGCTCATCAGCTTTCACTACCGAGACCACCACACGAAGGAAGATGAGTTGCTCCTGGATGTGGCTGACCTGATGCGGAAACTCCACCGCATCATCTACAAGAGCCGTGATAAGACCATCAAGGGTGCTGGTGAATATCCCTATCCACGGATGCTGTTTTTCCACGAAACCAGCCACTAAGGCACAGGTCAGTTTCACACGCACCTCATCACAGAAAAGATGCCAGAGAGCCTAAATACCCAATATGAGATGGAAGCCCTGTTTCGCAAGCGACTTCCCAATAAGGTCAAGGCATTGTCTAAATGGAAATCCATAGATATTCAACGCATCAACCCACAGGATGATGACTACAGACGCATCAGCAATTATTTGGGAAAACAGACCAGCTTGGAGCTGATTGCCCTTGACCCATTCAATAGCGACCTATCACCAAAAAAGAAATGAGAAGAAACCAACTCACCATCACCTACCCAGAAGGTGGCGCCCAGCAACTCCATCAGGCGCTGCTGCTCCTGAAGAGAAGTCGCCATCTCAATATCTCAGCATTCTGTAGAGAGGCGATTGCTGAGAAGTTGGAGCGACTGGAGAAAAACAAATGAAAACCATTGCTATTCGCCTGCCTGATGTGGAAGCGGCAATGCTGGTGGAGATTTAGAAGAGAAATAAGCAGTTTAGGGGCTTTCAGCAAATGTTATGCCAGCAAAAAAAGGCAGGAATATTTCAAGTCTGGGCGATAGTGAGTGGGTTTTGATAGAGCAATCTTAGGGAGCATGTTTTGTTTCGCTCCGACAAGGCGATTGCTAGCACCTTGAAGTGCCGTCAGAATGATTTGTTGGCTGCGGCTTTTTTGCTGCCTCTTTGTAGGTTAACATTCCCTGCATGAGCTCTTTATGATTGGCTGGAGTGCATATGTATGAATCAAGGCCAAGTATTCTTGTGATTCCCGCATATGGCTTCTTGGCTACAAGCATTGAATCGGCATAGCCGTTACTTAGCCAATCCGTGTTGATTGGGTTTGCTGCTGGGGTGCAATTCGTGTGTGAATGTATAACTTCTAGGCTGGTGTATCTCGCTAGGGCTACAAGACCATCTGTGAAAAAACGCCAGCAATCTACAGGGTATCTATGCTCTCCAAACCCATTGGGTGCGATGATGCAAATCAGTCCGCCTGGCTTGAGGATTCTTACCATTTCGGACATCGTTACCCAGAAAAACTCTATGTGCTCAAATGCTTGACCTGAAATAACAATATCAAAGGCTTCGGTCTCTATTTCTCTCCAGTTGTAAGTATTTTTTGGGACAATGTCAACGTTGGGCCCTGGAGACATGTCCAGTCCTGTGTATTCAAAATCGGGTAATGGAAAGAATTGCTTGTAGGAGCCATTGACGTCGTAGCTTCCGACGTCAATGACTTTGAGTTTTTGGTTGTGGGGCGCAAATGTATTGCGAAACCATTGCATTCGCAGTAGAGATGACTGATGCACGTTTCTGCTTTGGGTTGTGCTGAATCTTTAACACAAGCTCCGTAGCCTTTTGTTCATCCCAAAGCCACTCCCATAGCCTCCAAGACCCTCCCAGCCCTGCCCCACGCCTTCTTCTGCCGTCCAGCGCAGGTCGTTGCCCCTGAACTGATTGGCTGCCGGTTGGTGAAAGGCCCAACAGACGGCAGCCTGCTCTGGGGTGTGGTGGTGGAAACGGAGGCGTATTCCCAAGACGACCCCGCTTGCCACGGCTATCGCCGCCGCTCCCCCAGCAACGAGACGCTCTTTGGTGAGCCAGGGCGGTTTTACGTCTATGTGAGCTATGGCATCCACCACTGCGTGAATGTGGTCACCGATCGGGCGGACTGGGCCAATGGTGTGTTGCTCAGGGCCGTGGCGCTGCCTGGTGAGCCAGAGCGTGTGGCAGCGGGACCCGGGCTGCTGGCCCGTCGCTTCGGGATTGATCGGCAGATGGATGGTTGTGCAGCCTGCACTGGGAAGGATCTCTGGATCGCCCCGCGTCCTTCAAATCTGCGGGAGCCAGCGCTGTTCACGACCACCCGCATTGGAATTGCCAGAGGCCAGGAGCTGCCGTGGCGCTGGTATCTCCAGGCGAGTCGCAGCGTGAGCAAAAGGGCCAAGGGAGACCGAAAGCCGCAGCTGGAGGATGCCTACAAACCCAGTGCATCCTGTGCGAATGGATCACCTCCCTTTAAAATTGAAGAGAGTGAGCGGACGCCCAGTTGAGCGCGTGGATCCACCGCCACATCCTCGATCTCTCCACCTTCTCCAGGGAGGATTACGCGGCTGTTCTGGAGCTGGCTCATCGGTTCAGCGCAATGCCGGTCACTGGCGCGCGGAGGCTGCCGGCGCTTCAGGGGCGGCTGGTGGCCACACTCTTCTTCGAACCAAGCACCCGCACCCGCAGCAGCTTTGAGCTGGCGGCTAAGCGGTTGTCTGCCGACGTCTCCAGCTTCTCGCCTTCCAGCAGCTCGCTCAGCAAGGGAGAGTCCCTGCTCGACACAGCACGCACGTATGTGGCCATGGGTGCGGATGTGCTGGTGGTGCGACACCGCTGCACAGGGGTGCCCAGGCAGTTGGCCGAAGCCCTCGAACGCACGGGTGAGCGCACCGTGGTGCTCAATGGCGGCGATGGCCTGCACAGCCATCCAAGCCAGGGGCTGCTCGATCTCTACACCCTGGCGCAGCATTTCAACCCCAGTCACCCGTTGCCGGAGGCTCTGCGCGGACGCCGCATTGTGATCGTGGGCGATGTTCTCCACTCCCGGGTGGCGCGCTCCAATCTCTGGGCCCTCACCGCCTGTGGCGCGGATGTGATTCTCTGCGGTCCGCCAAGCCTGGTGCCTGAGGCCTTTGCGCAGTTCGTGGCCCAGCCGCCGCCGGGACAAGCCACAGACCCCGTTGCCGATCGGGGCTCGTTGACCGTGGTGCGCAACCTTGATGATGCGCTGGCCGGAGCCGATGCGGTGATGACCTTGCGTTTGCAGAAGGAGCGCATGCGTCAGCACATGCTCACCAGTCTGGATCGCTATCACCGCGACTTCGGGCTCAGCCATGAGCGGCTAGAGGCCTGCCAGGTTGCGATTCCCGTGCTTCACCCTGGCCCGGTGAACCGGGGTGTGGAGATGAGCGGTGCCCTTCTCGATGATCTGAGCGCCAATCTCGTGGAGGATCAGGTGCGCAACGGCATCCCGATCCGCATGGCGCTGCTTTATTTGATGGCGGCTGCTGAGTCTCCGCTTCCGCTCTGAGTGGGCAGCCCAGACACCTGATTGGAGTAGTAATCCATTGCGGCCCTTAGTGCAGCACCGGGTTCGGCGATCGAGGGGCCGGAGCCAGACTGCATTGGAAATGCAGCATCTGGGGCATCCAGTCCCATGTGCTGACTGGGCATCCCCGTGAGCAGCATCGATGCTCTCGACTGCGAAACCACTGCAAAGATCCATTTGATCAGCAAGGTGTAGCGGTTTTCCCGATCGGGCATGAAGGCGAGGTGGGCGGCAGCCCAGAGCAGCCAACCGATGCCCCCTTTGAACTTGAAACCGCGCAGATCGGCGACAGCGTCCACCCGGTCGAGCACGGCCATGCTGCCGAAGTCAAACCAGCTGAACGTTGGACGTGATCGTCCACTCACCACGGCAGCAATGTCTTTGCCCACGAAGCCGCCGGCCTGGGTGGCGGGTCCCGCCATTCCAGGCAGGGGATTGCCGTCCCGGGTGTGCTTGTAGGAGCAGAGGTCCCCGACCACGCGGATTTCCGGGTGGCCTGGCACCGAGAAGTCCGGTGCCACGATCACGCGTCCGCTCCTGTCGGTTTCGCAGCCGATGGCGTCGGCCAGTTTCTTCCCGAGATGGGAAGGGCGGACACCGGCTGTCCAGATCACAGTGGCGGCCTGAAGGCGTCGGTCTCCATCGGGAGTGCCCACGGTCACCTCGCCGGGCTGCATTGTCTGCACCCGCCCCTTGAAGAGCATTTCCACGCCAAGGGCCTCAAGGGTTTCCTGGGCAGCTTGAGATAGCGACTCCGGCATGGCCCTCAACACACGATCGCCCGGATCCACCAGAACGATGCGGGTATCTGATGGGTTGAGCTGGCGGAACTCACGGCGCATGGCATTGCGCATCAATTCAGAAGTGGCGCCCGCCATTTCGCAGCCTGTGGGTCCGCCGCCCACAATCACGACCGTTTGAAGGAATCGACGCGCTTCTGGGTCAGGGGTCTGCTCTGCTTGCTCCATCGCCATCAGCAGGCGGCGGCGGATCTCTTCAGCGTGTTCGAGGATCTTCATCGGTGGCGCAAAGGTGCGCCAGTTTTCATGCCCGAAGAATGTGCTGCCTGAACCGGTGGCAAGAACGAGATAGTCGTAGCCATAAGCCTTGCCGTTGAAAACGATCTGCTGGCCTTCAGGGTTGATCTGGGTTACTTCACCCAGCAGCACCTGCACATTTCGCTGGCGTCCAACCATTTGTCGCAGAGGCGTTGCAACATCGCCGCGGGAGACCAGACCAGTGGCCACCTGGTACAGGAGTGGCTGAAACAAGTTGAAATTTCGTTTGTCGATCAGGCTGATGCGAACGTCGGCATTGGCCAAGGCTTTGCAGGCTCTGACACCAGCGAATCCACCGCCAACGATCACCACGTGGGGGGCATGACGAAGGCGTTCCTCTGGGGGCTCAAGCTCGAGGTAGAAACGCTCACCAGCCATGGCCAGAACTTCAGCAGGTCTGTCCGTAGGGTATGAATCGACAGAAGTTTTGTCCGTGCTCTGCAGTGCAGTCAGGAGCGTCAGAGAAGCTTGAAACCCTCCAGCAGGAGCCCATACAACAGACCGATACGGATCATGTCCAGAAGCTGACGGCCCAGATGATTGTTGTGATCCCTGGCCCAGTGACGCCTCACGCGCACCATCACCTCTAGAACCCCAACGCTCAACATGGATGCCAGCGGATCCATCAGATTGAGGGAACCGGAAATGGCAGGAATACCGTTTCCGAGCATGAAGCTTCCCGTCAGGGCGATCAGGAGGAGGGAGGCACGACGCCAGGGATTCTTCGCCCAACGGTCGAGCCGAGTCGAGGCTTCTCCAAGACTCTGCTGAAGCTGGGTTGACTGAAGACGGGCGGTCATGAGGGAAGCCGCTCAGAGAAGAGGCAGGGAGGTGCACTGGTGATCCCCATCACCCGACCCAGACCCTGCCGAACGATGTTTACACCATTCCTAGTGCTTTTGCCTTTATCAAGCCCTACATCTTGGACTGAAAATAAAAAACCCAGGCATGGCCTGGGTCGGATGATGGGGACTGGCGAAGGAAAGCTTGTTCCTAGCGATTTGGCAAGAGGGCCGTCGAAATCAGTCGGATTCAGCTTTGGCCTTGCGAGAGCTCTTGCCTTCGAGCAGTTCAAGCAGGGCTTCCATCTGCGCCATCACACCACGCACTTCGCCGGCTTCTGGTAAGAGGCCGTCTTCCATGACGCCTTGGTGCATTTCGCGCAATTCCTGACGGATATAACGCAGATGACTCACCACCTGTTCGCGTTTTGACTGAGACATTTACCGAGATCTTCTCAACGTCTCTTTTACCGCATGACCCCGCAGCACTGCATTCTTGGGGTGTCTTCAGCGGCGGGCCAGGCCGCCGGCCATGAGAATCAGCAGGTAAGTCAGCAGTGCGGACGGGCGCACCGGAATTGAAGCGAACACGGCACACCCCAGCACGGTCATGAGAAGCGGTCGAAAGGTTCGGCGTGTGACCATCCGAAAATTCATCACGAACCGCGGGCGAACTGGGATCTCGCCTTTTCGTAGAATGTGCTGTCGATTAGATCACGCTTCTGCTCAATTGCTAATGATTCGATCCTGCGACGGACCGCTGGACGAACAAAGAAGGGAACTTCGCGAAGCGCTTGTTCGGCGTCGGACGTCCAATTCATAACGTCCATTCTTAAATGACTTATGGAGGATAGGGGATTCGAACCCCTGACCTCTGCGGTGCGATCGCAGCGCTCTACCAACTGAGCTAACCCCCCTTAACCGAAACCTAGCGTCTGTCTTTCGTTGAAGACTCCAGGCACAATGAAGGAAGCGTCCACGCTCTGCATGACGATCACGCCGGAGCGTCTGGCTTCCTTTGATGAAGCCTCGGTGGCCTCCCTGGCCCGTCGTCTTGAAGACGACGACTACCCAACCCCGTTTGAGGGCCTTAGCGACTGGCACCTGCTTCGTGCTCTGGCGATTCATCGCCCTGAGCTCACGCGTCCCTATGTGCACCTGATCGATCAGGAACCCTTCGACGAGGACTGACCGATGGACGGGCTGCTGCAGGGACGGCGAGTGGTTGTTGCGGCCTGCGGAAGCATCGCCGCTGTGAAGACACCACTGCTGGTGAGTGCTCTTGTTAAGGAGGGTGCGCAGGTCCGTTGCTTAGTGACCAGCAGTGCTGCCCAGCTTGTCAGTCCTGTCGCTCTGGCTTGTCTCAGTCGTCATTCCTGTCTTCAGGACGCTGATCAATGGGATCCGTCCCGCTCGCGACCTCTGCACATCGAGCTCGCGGAATGGGCCGATTTGGTGATCGTGGCACCGCTGAGCGCCAGTAGCCTCTCTCGATGGGTGCACGGTGAGGGCGAAGGACTGCTTGCCAGTCTTCTGTTGGCCTGTGAGTGCCCGGTTCTGGCTGCAGGAGCCATGAACACCGCCATGTGGCAACACCCGGCGGTTCAGCGCAACTGGCTCACGCTCCATGGAGATCCTCGGGTGCTGCCCTTGGCTCCGGAGGCCGGATTGCTGGCGTGTGACCGCGTCGGGACCGGACGGATGGCTGCTCCGGAGTGCCTCGTGCTGGCTGCCGCCAGCATGTTTTTGCAGGCTGACAAGCAGGGGAGGCTGCGTTGCGATTGGCGCGGCAAGCGTGTGCTGATCAGTGCTGGGCCCACGCAGGAACTGCTGGATTCTGTGCGCCTGATCAGTAACCGCAGCAGCGGCCGCATGGGCGTTCTGCTCGCGCAAGCGGCACGCTTCCGTGGTGCTTACGTTGATTTGGTGCATGGTCCGCTGAAGGTTCCAGAGGCCTGGCTGGAGGGTCTGAACTGTCTGCCGGCTTTCAGCAGCGCAGCAATGGAGCTCTGCCTTTTGGAGCATCAACCACGCGCCGATGCCGTGTTGATGTGCGCAGCCGTTGCGGATTTGCGGCGCAAGCGCTTGGAGGATTCCTCCAAACTTCCCAAAGGCGAGCTCATGAAGACGATTGCTGAGGGCTGGGAGCAGGTGCCGGACCTGCTTCAGTTGCTGCGGTCAAGACGTCCTTCCCGGCAACGCCTGCTGGGTTTTGCTGCATTAGGTGGAGACGATAAAACCTTGCTCCAGCGCGGTTATCAGAAGTATCAGGCCAAAGGGTGTGACCTGTTGATGGTCAATCCGATCGATCGCCCGAATCAGGGTCTTGACTGCGACCTGAACGGTGGCTGGCTCATCGGCCCCGGTGAACGCCAGGAGGAAATGCCTGCCATGCACAAGTTCTCTCTGGCACACGATCTGCTGGATCGGCTCAGCCAGCTTGGCGATTAGGCCGCCATATCAGCAGGTCCCTGATCGAGCAGTGCGATGAAGGTTTTGAGTTGCAGCCGAGGGATATAGGGCCAGCCACCGCTGCGCTCAAGGGTCTGAAGAAAGCTAAAGAGCTGCTGGCGATCTTCCGGAAGGCTGTTGCGAAACGCTCCCTCTTGAACGTCGCGGTGAAGGGCTTCAAGCTCTCTGAGGAAGAGGAGAAGTGCCTCAGGCTTATCGCGTTGGTCGTCGGCAAGCGCCCGAAGCTGCTCAAGCATTGGCTGAAGCTGAGCCTGGATCATGGATTCATCGTTGCGCTGCACGCCGATCGCTTCACGTTGTTGAGAGGTTGCGAACCTAGCGGGAGTGGCCGATCAGCTTCTGTAGGATCCGCCTCATCGGTGGACATTGTCACCACCCGGCCATTCGGCAACTCTCCCATGCGCTTCCGTCCTCTGCTGGCCCTGGTGCTGGCCTTCTGTCTCACGGTTGTCACCGCCTGCAGCGGCGGTGCACAGGCCGTTGAACGTTCCAATGTCACTTACGACGACATCCGCAATACGGGTAAGGCCAACGACTGCCCAACCCTTTCAGACTCGGCTCGCGGTTCCATTGCGCTGACCCCTGGTGCTGATTACGAGCTCAGAGGGATCTGCATGCACCCCACGCAAGTCTTCGTTAAGGGTGAGCCTGCCAACAAACGACAAGAAGCACAATTTGTCGAAGGCAAAATCCTCACGCGCTACACCTCCAGTCTCGATGAGGTTTACGGCACACTTGAAGTCGGAGAAGACAGCCTGACCTTCAAGGAAGAAGGTGGCATTGATTTTCAGCCGATCACTGTGCTGATTCCCGGAGGAGAGGAGTTTCCCTTTACGTTCTCCAGTAAGAGTCTGAGTGCCTCGGCCAACGGTGCCGCGATTACAACCAGCACTGATTTCGACGGAACATATCGGACCCCCAGCTACCGCACGAGCAACTTCATTGATCCCAAGGGCCGCGCTCTCACAACTGGTGTGGACTACCCACAAGGACTGATTGGCCTGGGTGGCGACTACAAGGAGCTGGAGACCGAGAACGTCAAGCGATACATCGATGGTCAAGGTGTCATGAGTATGTCCATCACCAAAGTTGATCCTGAAACCGGAGAATTCGCCGGAGTCTTCTCAGCCATTCAGCCTTCAGACTCCGATATGGGTGGCCGTGAAATCGTTGATGTGAAGATCAATGGTGAGCTCTACGGTCGACTCGAGGAAGCCTGAGCTTCGTCGCTTCTTCCTCGCCAACCCGACCGAAGGGGGAGCATGCGCTCCCCTTTTTTTGTGCAATCTGGGACAATTCTCGAGCTTCCCGTTTCGATGAAGGCCTGTCATGACTGCCAGCACCACCTCAACACAGTCCTCAGGCGTGATTGCCCCCTATGGAGGGACCCTGGTTGATCTGATGGTGCCTGAGTCCGATCGGGCTTCTGTGAAAGCTTCAGCAACCACAAGTATCGAATGCTCCGACCGCAACGCCTGCGACGTGGAGCTCCTCATCGTCGGTGGCTTCTCTCCTGAGCGCGGATTCATGCATCAGGCGGACTATGCCGCTGTTGTGGAAGGTCATCGCACGACCTCAGGTCATCTGTTCGGCCTGCCAATCGTCATGGACACCGATCGAGACGATGTGACGGTCGGAGACAAGGTGCTGCTCACCTACAAGGGTCAGGATCTTGCCGTTCTCACGGTTGAGGACAAGTGGGAGCCCGACAAGGTTGTGGAGGCCAAAGGCTGCTATGGCACCACATCCCTCGAGCATCCCGCAGTTCGGATGATTGCTACGGAACGCCGTCGCTTCTATCTCGGAGGGGTGATCCAGGGGCTTGAGCTCCCGAAGCGGGTGTTTCCCTGCAAGACCCCTGCGGAAGTGCGTGCCGGGTTGCCTGCTGGTGAAGACGTGGTCGCCTTCCAGTGCCGCAATCCCATCCACCGTGCTCATTACGAACTGTTCACGCGAGCTTTGGATGCCAGCAATGTGAGTGAGAAGGCCGTGGTGCTGGTTCATCCCACATGCGGTCCCACCCAGCAGGACGACATCCCCGGTGCGGTGCGGTTCCAGACCTATGAACGTCTTGCTGATGAGGTGGACAATCCGCGCATTCGTTGGGCCTATCTCCCCTATGCCATGCACATGGCAGGACCTCGTGAAGCCCTGCAGCACATGATTATCCGCCGCAACTACGGCTGCACTCACTTCATCATTGGGCGCGATATGGCTGGTTGCAAGTCATCACTGACCGGAGATGACTTCTATGGCGCGTATGACGCACAGAACTTCGCTAAGGAATGTGCGCCGGAACTCACGATGGAGACGGTTCCATCCCTCAACCTGGTCTACACAGAGGAAGAGGGTTACGTGACGGCCGAACACGCCGAAGCCCGTGGCCTGCACGTGAGGAAACTCAGCGGCACGCAGTTCCGCAAGATGCTTCGCAGTGGTGAGGAGATTCCGGAATGGTTCGCGTTCCGTAGCGTGGTCGAGGTTCTGCGAGCCTCCTGACCCCTCAGGATCCCATTAACATTCCTTCATCTAAGGCGAGAAAACCTTGAACAAGCGATGGCGCAACGTAGGGCTTTATGTCCTGTTAGTAGTCGTGGTGATCGTGGTCGGAACGGCTTTCCTTGACCGTCCAGATCCCGCGGCGACGGCTCAGAACCTCCGTTACAGCGATTTCGTTGAGCAGGTTCAGGAGGATCAGGTCAGTCGAGTTCTGCTCTCTCCCGATCGCGGAACAGCACAGGTTGTGGCAACTGATGGCCGTCGATCTGAAGTGAATCTGGCTCCAGACAAGGATTTGCTCAAGATGCTCACGGATCACAACGTGGACATCGCTGTTCAGCCGTCCAGGCAACCGGGAGCCTGGCAACAGGCTGCTTCGAGCTTGATCTTTCCGGTTCTTCTGCTTGGAGGTCTTTTCTTTCTCTTCCGCCGCGCTCAATCCGGCGGTGGCGGTGGGAACCCGGCCATGAATTTCGGCAAAAGCAAGGCCCGAGTTCAAATGGAGCCCTCCACTCAGATCACGTTTGGAGATGTGGCTGGAATCGAGGGAGCCAAGCTTGAATTGACTGAGGTGGTGGATTTCCTCAAGAACCCTGATCGCTTTACGGCGGTTGGCGCCAAGATTCCGAAGGGAGTCCTTCTCGTTGGCCCTCCCGGAACTGGCAAAACTCTGCTCGCCAAGGCTGTGGCTGGTGAAGCTGGTGTTCCGTTCTTCTCCATCTCCGGTTCGGAATTTGTGGAAATGTTTGTGGGTGTCGGTGCCAGCCGCGTTCGTGATCTGTTCGAGCAGGCCAAGAAAAATGCTCCTTGCATCGTCTTCATTGATGAAATCGATGCGGTTGGCCGCCAGCGTGGCGCTGGTCTCGGTGGAGGTAACGATGAGCGCGAACAGACGCTGAATCAGCTGCTCACCGAAATGGATGGTTTCGAGGGCAATACGGGGATCATCATCGTCGCTGCCACGAACCGTCCCGATGTGCTGGACGCAGCACTGATGCGTCCAGGCCGTTTCGACCGGCAGGTTGTCGTGGACCGTCCTGACTACGCCGGTCGTCTGCAGATTCTCAACGTGCATGCCCGAGGTAAGACCCTCTCGAAGGACGTCGATCTCGACAAAGTGGCGCGCCGCACCCCTGGCTACACCGGTGCTGATCTTTCCAATCTTCTGAATGAGGCTGCAATTCTTGCGGCCCGCCGCGATCTCAGTGAGGTGAGTAACGATGAAATCAGCGATGCCATCGAACGGGTGATGGCCGGTCCTGAGAAAAAAGACCGTGTAATGAGCGAACGTCGCAAGCGTCTGGTGGCTTACCACGAAGCTGGTCACGCCCTGGTTGGAGCGCTGATGCCCGATTACGACCCTGTTCAGAAGATTTCGATCATTCCCCGAGGCAATGCTGGTGGACTGACGTTCTTCACCCCTAGCGAGGAACGGATGGAGTCGGGTCTGTATTCACGCACCTACCTCCAAAATCAGATGGCCGTGGCACTCGGTGGTCGGGTGGCCGAGGAAATCGTCTACGGGGAGGACGAGGTCACAACTGGAGCCTCCAACGACCTCCAGCAGGTGGCTCAGGTTGCCCGCCAAATGGTGACCCGTTTCGGCATGAGTGACAAACTCGGGCCGGTCGCTCTGGGCCGATCCCAGGGTGGGATGTTCCTAGGTCGGGATATCGCCGCTGAGCGTGATTTTTCTGAGGACACTGCTGCCACGATCGATGAAGAGGTGTCTGATCTGGTCGATGTCGCTTACAAGCGCGCGACCAAGGTGCTCGTCAGCAATCGGAGTGTTCTCGACGAGATCGCAGAGATGCTTGTGGAGCAGGAAACTGTTGATGCAGAAGAATTGCAAGAGCTTCTGATCCGCAGTGACGTCCGGGTTGCCGAATACGTCTGATCCTTCGGAGTGTCTGATCAGCTCATTAACCGATCAGCCTCTTCTTGTCGTTCTGCGACCAGGATCCAACGACTACCAAAACACCTTTGAGAGCACCCGCCTCTGCCATCAGCTGGATCAGCTGGTAGGGGCGGGTGTTTTGCATGTTGAGCTGGCCTGGGCGTTTCATCCCCGTTGGCCCATGCTCGTTGACGCGATCAGGGAGCGTTACCCAGAAGTCAGGCTGGGTGCGGCATCCGTGTCCACACTGCCGGCTCTGCAACAGGTCGCCAACCTGGGTCTCGGTTATGCCATGTCTCCACTTCTGGATCCCGAGTTGCAGTCCAAGGCGAGAGATTTGTGCTGTGTTCTGGTTCCTGGAGTCATGACGCCCTCTGAGATTCGATCAGCCCAAGCGCTTGGCTGCAGCTTGGTGAAGCTCTTCCCGGCTTCGGTACTCGGCGTCGACTATCGGCGTCAGATCTCGGCTCCCATGGGTGATCTCCCGTTCATGATTGCTGCCGGTGGACTGCGATGCACCGATCTGATCCCTTGGTTAGCGGCCGGCTACAACGCCGTCGCTCTGGGCCGGACCGTGTTCGTCGACGATGCCCTGGATCCTGGGATGAAGCCATGGCTCGGTGGATGAGTTGAGACTCATCTGCTACAGATGAGAGAGATGTTTCTGTGCCGATGTCTCAGTTATCCATCAAGCTGAGCGACAAAGCCGATGCTCTCGTCGCTCAGCTTCAGAAAGAGATCTTCAACCGTCGCCGTAAGAAGGTCACGGCCGCAGGGGTTGTGGAAACGCTGGTTGAAAGCGGTGCCCGTTCGCAGTCCGACAAGCGATTCGCGACCTCTTGGGTGAATCTGATTAAGGACATCGAAAAAGCGGCCAAGCTTGCCAACGCCCATGGCAGCAAGCCTGCATCTTTGACGGACGAGGAGTGGGTGATGGTGCTGAGCCATCGCAACCGAGCTGCGTCGACAAGACCAGCCCGCAAGAAACCTGCGACTGCATCCAAGAAAGCCACGTCCGCTAGGCCTGTTAAAGCAGCGTCGAAATCAATGGCCAAACCCTCGTCAGCCAAGCCATCAGCTGTCAAAAAGCAGGCTGTTCCGAAGCCTGCTGCCAAAGCGTCTACAGGGACCGCTGCCAACCCCCGACCTGCCAAGAGGGCTCGCAAGCGCACTCAATCGTCGGCCGCTTCCGGCACTGTGGCTGGGCGGATGGCGAAAGCAGCAGCGCCGCTGGTCAGCGTCAATGGAATCGATTCGCCTGCCCGCAGCTAATCGCGGCTGGACTCCTTCACCACAAACTGCATTGGCCATGCTGTCTCAGTAGATGATCGGCCAGAACGAGATTCACCATCGCTTCCACCATCGGAACGGCCCTCGGCAGGACGCAAGGGTCGTGTCTCCCTTTGGCGGCAAGGGTGGTGGCTTCGCCACGGTCGTTGATGGTCTGCTGTTCCTTGCGAATCGTTGCAGTTGGTTTGAAGGCCACGCGGATCACGATCGGCTCACCGTTGCTGATTCCTCCTTGGATTCCCCCGGAATTGTTGGAGGCCGTGCGCAGCCTTCCGTCGTCACTGGGAAGAAAAGCGTCATTGTGCTGGCTTCCTTTAAGCAGGGTGCCGGCGAAGCCTGAGCCGATTTCGAAGCCTTTGGTGGCGGGCAGGGACATCACGGCTTTGGCCAGATCCGCTTCCAGCTTGTCGAACACTGGCATCCCGAGGCCAACGGGCGGCCTTCTCACGACACATTCGATCAAGCCACCGCAGGAGTCACCTTCCTGTCCGATCTCTTCGACCCGTTCGATCATGCGTTCAGCCATCGTCGCGTCCGGGCAACGCACGATGTTGGCCTCCACGGCTTCACGCGTCACGGCACTGGCGTCCACCTGGGCCTCCAGATCGTGGATGCGTTTCACCCAGGCCACAACCTCTGTGCCATGGGATCGCTGCAGTATCTGCCGGGCAATGGCTCCAGCCGCCACTCGTCCGATGGTTTCCCGGGCCGAGGCTCTCCCTCCACCGCTGCGGGCCTGAATCCCATACTTCGCCTGATAAGTGGCGTCGGCATGGGAAGGGCGGAAGGCGACCTCCACTTCCTTGTAATCCTGCGGACGTTGATCTTTGTTGCGCACCACCATGGCGATCGGTGTGCCAAGGGTGATCCCATCCATCACACCGCTGAGGATCTCCACCTGGTCGGCTTCCTTTCGGGGTGTGGTGATCTTGCTTTGCCCAGGGCGTCTCCGATCGAGTTCAGCCTGAATGGCCACCAGGTCCAGTTCCAGTCTTGGCGGGCATCCTTCCAGGATCACCCCCACGCCGCCGCCATGGGACTCGCCGAAGGTGCTGATGCGGAACAGGGTGCCGAAACTGCTGCCCATGGAATGCCATCGATCGCCAAAGCGTAGATGTCAGAGCAGGTCAGGCAGCGCCCCCGGTGGATGCTGCTCAGCGGGTCGAGATCTCAGCATCTCGAAATCCTCGAACTGAAACCCTGGGCCGACGCAGCAGCTCACCAGGCTGTACTGCCCTTCCGTGCGGGCTGCCTGCCAGTGACCTGCCCGAACGGCGTGCAGAGGCTGGTGAAGTGACAGAACGTGTTGGAGAGCTTCGCTGCCATTCGGCTCCAGCGTCCAGAGGCTCAGGGGTGAGCCCTGCAGATGGATCCAGATTTCGTCGGCACCGTGCACGGCATGCCAGCAACTTTTGGATTCGGCATCCAGGAGAAAGAGGATGGCGGTGATGCTGCTGCGCTGCGCACCGTCGCTGCGGGTGATCTGTTCCGGGCTGCGGTGCATTTCCCTGTACCAGCCACCCTCGGGATGGGGATGCAGATTCCAGTCTTGGATGAGCTGCTCAACCACTTCGCGGGGGGTGTGGTCGGAAGATTGCGCTTGGTTGTCAGGTGTTTCCATCAGTGCAGTGGTTTGCGGAAGCGCATCAGGCCCCAACACAGTCGGCCGGCTTCACCTCCTTCCACCCAGTGGCCGAGGCCAGCATCCATGCGCTCGAGGTAGTCGGTACTGATGGTGCGGGTCAGCAGCTCACGGCGCTGCTTGAGCTCTTCACGCACGCGGCTGTAGTGCTTGATCAGCATGGGAGTTCGATCGTCCCAATGTGTTCGTTCAAGCCCAGCCACGTCAGCCCAGGTTCTGTAGCGCTCCGGGGAGCCGAGGTCTTGGAGGTGGATCCGCTGCAGGATCGCTGAGAGCGACTCGGCTGGAACGCCATCGGCGGCCATGGGGTCGGTCATCACCATCACACCGCCAGGCTTCAGTAGGCGCGACGCCTCATGCATCACTTTCTGACGGTCACCTGAGTGCAAGATTGCGTCTTGGCTCCAGATCACATCAGCACAGCCATCGTCCAGAGGAACCGATTCAAAGGAGGCGTTGTGAACGGTGATGGTCTGGTCGACACCGGCTTCGCGGTTGAGAAGCCGATGACGATCATTCTCAACGGCGGAAATATTGATGGCTTCGACCCGCATGTTGGGCCGTTGGCAGAGACGGCGAGCAGCACCCCCGTAGCCAGAGCCAAAATCCACCACAAGGCGCTCAGCTTGTCCATCGCCTAGCCCCTCACTGCCAATCAAGTCGATCAGGGTGTCGACTGTGCGCCGGCTGGCCGCGGCGATGGCTTCATCGGGTTCGGCATACAAGCCGATGTGAATGTCCTCGCCTCCCCAGATGTCGGCATAGAAGTGGTCGGCATCGGTGCTGTCGTAGTAGCTGGCAGCCGTGGCCGCGGCATCGGAGTAGGTGCTTTGCGTCATGGGGTTTAGATCGCGGTCACATCGGTGTCGAAGAGGTATTCCTTTTCGGCAACGTGCACGTAGAAATCAGGGTCGTCGTGGCCGCGTTGGTAGTCGCCGTAGGTGGTGATGCGCTGGAAGCCCACCTCGCGCATCAACCTCCTCACGTAGCCATGACGCAAGGGGAACATGTTGAGGTGGTAAGTGCTCCCATCGCTGAAGGCGTAGCGGAACCGCGCGAGTCCGTCGTCCACATGCTCAGGACCAACCTCCACATCCTTGCCGCAATACACGTTGCTTTTGCCGCTGGTTGAGGTTCCTTCGAGGAGTCTGTCGTAGTTGCGATGGTCGAGAATGAGGATGCCGTTGTGCTTAAGAACGGCGTAGTACTCCGCTAGGGCTTTGCGCCGATCCCGTTCCCGGAACAAATGGGTGAAGGAGTTGCCCAGGCAGATCACGGCGTCGTATTCGCCATGGATGTCGCGGTTCAGAAAACGCCAGTCGGCGTGAACCGTCCGCATCAGCAGGTCACGACTGCGAGCATTCTTGAAAGCCCGGGCCAGCATGTTCGGGCTCCCATCCACGCTCACCACTTCGAAGCCTTCGCGAAGTAGCCGCACGGAATGAAATCCGGTCCCCGTGGCCACATCCAGAATGGACTTGGCTCCGTGCTCTCGAAGCAGCTTCACGAAGAAATCCCCCTCCGCTTCTTCCCGTGCTTGCCAATCGATGAGACGATCCCACCGGTCAGCGAATTGCTCGATGTACTCCTGCTGGTAGTGGTCCGTTTCCCTCACGCTTTCGGGGGTCTCGCCGAACCGCTGAGCATCACCGGACTCCGCTGAAGGGTGGCTCTTGGTTGAGGTCATGCCGAATTCGCTCTTGACTGCACTGGAAATGGCAGCGATGCCGCAGACCCTTTGACTGCAGTGCACGCAACACCATTGATGTGAACGATGAACAAGATTCACGCTCCCTTTGCAAGCTAACCATGAACTGGATAGCTGTCAGCTTTCCGGTGAAATTAATCGCTTTAGATTTATACGCATATTCGCGAGAAGCCCTGTGCTGCAGTTGGTCTCATGAATTTAAATCTGTGCTCATTCAAGGTCTTTGGATTGATATTCCTCATGCCTCTTCTTGTTTTTGCTATAAGCCTTAAAGGTTCTCGGAGGGCTCTGAAGTGCGGTCAGAGATCTCCATAAGGTCGGCGTGGAAAGTATTCGGTGGTTCTTCCTCTGAGGTAGTTCATCAATTGCGCAACGGCGCAGACCCCGATCAGCTCCATCAGCAACTGGGTGCTCGCGCTGCTGTGCAAGATGTCTGCCTCGATATCTGCGCTGGCGAGATCTTTGTTGTGATGGGCCTGTCCGGCTCGGGTAAGTCCACATTGCTGCGACTGCTCAACGGACTGATTCGACCCTCTGCTGGTGATGTCTTGGTGCAGGGGCGTTCGCTCGCTGCGTTGACGCCCTCCGAGCTGGCTGACTTGCGCCGGCATCAGATGGCGATGGTTTTTCAATCGTTTGCGCTGTTCCCCCATCGGAGCGTTCTGGACAACGCGGCCTTCGGCCTTGAGGTTGCTGGCGTTCCACGCAGAGTTCGGCAATCCCGAGCCATCGAGGCGTTGGAGCGGGTGGGACTGGGACAGGAGTTGCGCAAGCGACCCGCGCAACTCTCAGGAGGGATGCAACAGCGCGTGGGCCTGGCGCGAGCGCTGGCGCTCGATCCCCCGATCCTGCTCATGGATGAGGCCTTTTCAGCCCTCGATCCTCTGATTCGTGTCGACATGCAGGATCTGCTTCTCGATCTCCAGGCGGAGCAGCGCCGCACGGTTGTTTTCATCACCCATGACCTTGATGAAGCCATTCGGATCGGTGACCGGATCGCTCTGATGCAGGGAGGGCGACTGCTCCAGTGCGATACGGCCCAAACCCTCCTGCATCAACCCGCTAGCGAGGAGGTCCGGCGTTTCTTCAGGGATGTGGATGTGACATCGGTGCTGACCGTCGACCGTGTGGCGATGCCTACCAACCGTGAGCTTGTGCTTCAGGACGGCGACCCCCGTCCTGAGCGATCTCAGGACACGCTTTATGTCATGGACTCACAGCGCCGGTTCTTGGGGATGGTCACCGCGCAACGGGGTTGGCTTGACGCTTCAGAAACCACCGTCTTGCGGTCGAGAACTCGCGTCAAGGATGCAATCCAATCGGTGGCTCTGTGCTCTGATCCAGTGCCTGTGCTGGATTCTGGGCAGCAATTCATTGGTGTGATCAGCGCCCATCAACTGCTCAGATCGATGGAGGGATTGGGTTCATGACTCTCCTCGCAGCGGCACATCAGGCTGGATGGCTGGGTCAAGGTGTCGACGTCATCGTTGCCTGGCTGCTCGCCAATGCTCAGGGTGCTTTTGATGTGATCAAGGTCTCGGTTCTCGCCGTGGTTTCCTTCACCGAGATGCTTCTAGACAGTCCTCCGGCTTGGTTGCTCGCCTGGAGCGTGGCTGCGATCGGTCTCTGGAGAGTGAGTGGAGGCTTCGCGCTCTTCGTGCTTCTCGGCCTCAACCTTGTGCTTTCCCTCCAGCTCTGGAACGAGATGATCGCCACTCTGGCTTTGGTGATCACGGCCTCGCTATTGGCCCTCGTGATCGGCTTGCCCTTGGGAATCCTCTCGGCCCGATACCGCTCGGTTTGGCGTCTGGTGAGGCCCTGCCTCGACTTGATGCAGACCATGCCGGCCTTTGTTTATCTGATTCCTGCTGTGATGCTGTTCAGCACCGGTGAGGTGCCTTCGATCCTGGCCACCCTGATCTTTTCCATGCCTCCTGTCGTCCGATTGACGCAGCTCGGATTGTCACAGGTCCCTGCTGATCTGATCGAAGCAGGACGCTCCTTCGGATGCAGTGAACGCCAGCTTCTCTGGAAAGTTCAGATGCCGAGTGCACTACCCACGGTGATGACGGGCGTCAATCAGACGATCATGCTGGCTCTGTCCATGGTGGTGATCGCTTCCATGATTGGCGGAGGCGGTTTAGGCGATGTGGTGTTGCGTGGCATTCAGCAGCTCGACGTGGGTCTGGGTTTCGAGGGTGGAATTGCTGTAGTGATCCTTGCCGTGATCCTCGACCGTCTCAGTCAGAGCTTCACAGCCCGCGAAGTGCAACCCCTTCGTCAGCGCTGGCGCGCGTGGATGTCTCCCTGGAGGTCGTCATGAGTGATTACAACCGCATCCGTCGACGCGCGGTGTTGCTTGGAGGCCTGGGGCTTGCGGGGGCTTCGATGGCCAGCTTGGTCAATCTCAGTCAACCTTCTGCTCGGACGTCCCAGGTGGCAGGTCCGGAGACTGGACGTACACCGCAACCCACCTCAGCATTAACTGGATCTCCTCTACGACTGGGTTGGTCTCCCTGGGCTGATGCCGAGGTCATCAGCCTGATCGCTCAGAAGGTGATTCAGCAGGCCTACAACATCGAGGTGGAGAGAGTTCTCGCTGACATCGGCATTCAATACGCCTCAGTTGCTCGCGGCGATCTCGACATGATGCTGATGGCCTGGTTGCCACTGACCCATCGTGACTACTGGCAACGGGTGCGCGACCGCGTGCTCGATTTCGGGTCGATGTATTCCGGCCGTCTGGGTTGGGTGGTTCCCAACTACATCCCGAAGGCTGAGCTCTCGTCGATCCAGCAGTTGCGGGACCCTGCTCTGGCCTCTCGTTTTCAGAACCGCGTGCAAGGGATCGATCCCGGTTCAGGGTTGAATCAGGCGTCTGCAGAGGCGCTCAAGAGCTACCAACTCAATGACCTGGACTTGGTGGCGTCGAGCAGTGCGGCGATGACGGCGGTGCTTGACCAGGCCATTCGCCGAGAGCAATGGGTGATTGTCACCAGCTGGATGCCGCATTGGATGTTCGCCCGCTACAAGTTGCGCTTTCTCGAAGACCCGAAGCGTGTTTTTGGTGGCATTGAGTGGATTCATGCGCTGGGTCGGCCCAGTCTTGATTTGGATGCTCCCGATCTCGCTGACTTCTTGACCCGTTTCCATCTCCCGGATCAGGAGATGTCAGACCTGCTGCTCAAGGCCAATGACCGGTCAGCTGAGATCGCTGTCGACGAATACCTCGACACCCATCCCGCACGCGTTCGCTACTGGACCACAGGGCAGATCGCCGCTGGGTGATATCCAGCCTCAGGGTTGTGTTGTCATGGGCTTGATGCTTCGTCTCCACGCGATGAAGGGAAGAATGGTGACTGTCATCAGAACGCCGTAAACAGCAGACGGAAGGCTGAAGCTGTTGAGCTGGCTTTGCATCAGGTCTGGCCCGAGCAACGATCCCACGACGATGCCCACGGTGCCGTTTTGAAATCCCGCTTCAATGGACAAGCTTGTGGTCTGTTCAGTCGACATCTGCAGCAGTTTGCCGAGGCTCAGTCCGATGGCCAGCATCAACAAATTCAGGGCCAAAAGAGTTGGGCCAATCGACTTCAGGTTGCTCGTAAAAACAGACCATTGGCTGATCAGCGTGCCCGCCACGATCAGAACGAACAACAGATTGGCGAGCCGTTCCGCCTTTTGTCTATTGCGTTTGCAGAAGCCAGGTGCCTGCTGAGCGGTCCATACCCCGATCACCACCGGCACGGTGGAGATGGAAAACACCTTGAGACTGAGGGGAAGGATAGACAGCTCGAGGGTTTGGCTCGGAAGCAACAACGGTGCTGTGAGACTGAGAACCACCGGCAAAGTGAACGCTGTCACCAGACTGGCCAGGGCTGTGTAAGAGATGGACAGTGCCACATCTCCGCGGGAGAGCCTCGTCATCACATTGGAGGTGATTCCTCCCGGACAGCAGCTCAGGATCATGATCCCCAGGGCAAGGTCGCCATCCAGTCCTGACAAGCTCAGAAGACCGAAGGCCACAAGAGGCAGAAGAATGAGCTGAGCTAAAGCTCCTCCCATTAGGGCGCGCGGCTGGCCAAGAGCCCTGCTGAAATCAGCCGGTTGAAGGGATAGACCGAGGCTCAGCATGATGAAAGCCAGGCCGACCGAAAGAATGAGTTCGATCAAGGTCGATGGACGCGAAGTGTGAAAGGTGAAGCAGGTTAAGTGAATGGATTTCAGCCCAAAACAAAAAGCCCCCACCGTGAGGTGAGGGCTTTCCGATTCAACTGACGCTGAATCTTTGGGTAAGAGACTTCAGCCTCAGCCGATGGCAGGTGCTTGCAGAGCCACAGGAGTGGACTCAGCAGCAGCCAGGTCGAGGGGGAAGTTGTGAGCATTGCGCTCGTGCATCACTTCCATGCCGAGGTTGGCGCGGTTCAGCACATCAGCCCAGGTGTTCAGGACGCGGCCCTGACCATCAAGGATGGACTGGTTGAAGTTGAAACCGTTCAGGTTGAAAGCCATGGTGCTGACGCCCAGGGCAGTGAACCAGATGCCGACCACAGGCCAGGCAGCCAGGAAGAAGTGAAGGCTGCGGCTGTTGTTGAAGGAGGCGTATTGGAAGATCAGGCGACCGAAGTAACCGTGGGCAGCCACGATGTTGTAGGTCTCTTCCTCTTGGCCGAACTTGTAGCCGTAGTTCTGGGACTCGCTCTCGGTGGTTTCACGCACCAGGGAGGAGGTCACCAGTGAACCGTGCATGGCGGAGAACAGGGAGCCACCGAACACACCTGCGACGCCCATCATGTGGAAGGGGTGCATCAGGATGTTGTGCTCTGCCTGGAACACCAGCATGAAGTTGAAGGTGCCAGAGATGCCGAGGGGCATGCCGTCAGAGAAGGAACCCTGACCGAAGGGGTACACCAGGAACACGGCGGAGGCAGCAGCCACAGGTGCGCTGTAAGCAACGCAGATCCAGGGGCGCATGCCGAGGCGGTAGGAAAGTTCCCACTCGCGACCCATGTAGCAGAAGATGCCGATCAGGAAGTGGAAGACAACCAGCTGGTAAGGACCGCCGTTGTACAGCCACTCATCGAGAGAAGCAGCTTCCCAGATGGGATAGAAGTGCAGGCCGATGGCGTTCGAGGAAGGAACAACAGCACCAGAGATGATGTTGTTTCCGTAGATCAGGGAGCCGGCGACGGGCTCACGGATGCCGTCGATGTCGACGGGGGGTGCTGCGATGAAGGCAACGATGAAACAGGTGGTGGCAGCCAGCAGGGTGGGGATCATCAGCACACCGAACCAGCCCACATACAGGCGGTTGTTGGTGGAGGTGACCCACTCGCAGAAGGACTGCCAGCCATTGGCGCCGGAGCGCTGCTGAATGGTGGTGGTCATGAGTACGGAAAAGAAGGCTCCGAAGAGCGGTTACGGAAGGGCAGGAATGCCCTGCCAGCCCGCAGTGTAAAGCAACATTGCGAAAGATATCCAGTGCTTTATGAAGTCGTTGTGAAGAAGCGTTGAGCTCCAGCCCGTCCCGCCATCTGGGGAGTGCTTGTTAGCGTCCGATTCATGGACGATTTCTCGCAGCCGTCACCGCTCTCAGCCTCGGGCCTCGCCGCGGGAGAGCGGGTGTTGTTGGTGCGACTTCCTTGCAACCCGATCTTCCCGATCGGTCCGATCTACCTGGCAGACCATCTCCATAAATGTTTTCCAGGATTGCCTCAACGCATTCTCGACCTGGCCGCCTTGCCTGTTTTGGACGTTCATCGTGTTCTTCGGATCACGATTGATCAGTTTCAGCCCACTCTTCTGGTGTTCTCCTGGCGAGACATTCAGATCTACGCGCCGGTGGATGGCCGAGGAGGAAATCCTCTTCAGAACTCATTCGAGGTGTTTTATTCGCGGAATCCCGTGAAACGCCTCCATGGTGCTCTTGGTGGTCTGCGATTGATGACCAGTCACTACGGAGAGCTGCGTCGCAATCAGTTGCTTGTGAAACAGGGGCTGCATCGTGCGCGTCGTTATCAGCCTCAAGCCAGAGCCGTCCTTGGCGGTGGAGCCGTGAGTGTGTTTTATGAGCAACTTGGTCGCTCCCTGCCAAAGGGAACCATCGTTTCCATTGGAGAGGGTGAACCCCTGCTTGAGAAACTTCTGAACGGCCAGAGTCTCGAAGGCGAACGCTGCTTCGTTGTGGGAGCTTCGCCGCGTGCCGGTCTGATTCACGAACAACCGGAAAGCCGCCCGAAAACAGCCTGCGATTACGACTACATTGCCTCTATCTGGCCACAGCTCGACTGGTACCTCGAAGGCGGTGACTTCTACGTCGGGGTTCAAACCAAGCGCGGCTGCCCCCACAACTGCTGCTACTGCATTTACACCGTGGTGGAGGGCAAGCAGGTGCGCCTCAATCCGGTGGACGAAGTGGTGAAGGAAATGCGCCAGCTTTACGACCGCGGAGTGCGAGGTTTCTGGTTTACCGACGCTCAATTCATTCCGGCACGGCGTTACATCGAAGATGCCAAGGAACTGCTGCGGGCGATCGAGGCCGAAGGTCTCACTGGCATTCGCTGGGCTGCTTACATCCGTGCCGACAACCTTGACCCCGAGTTGGCTCAGCTGATGGTGGACACGGGCATGAGCTATTTCGAAATCGGCATCACATCAGGCTCCCAGGAGCTCGTGCGCAAAATGCGCATGGGCTACAACCTCCGCACTGTTCTCGATAGTTGCAGGATGCTCGCGAAAGCGGGATTCAAGGATCACGTGTCCGTGAACTACTCGTTCAACGTGATCGATGAGCGTCCCGAGACGATCCGTCAGACCGTGGCTTACCACCGTGAGCTCGAGGCCATCTTCGGCCCTGATCGAGTCGAGCCTGCGATCTTTTTCATCGGCTTGCAACCCCACACCCACCTCGAGCAGTACGGATTTGATCAAGGACTGATCAAGCCTGGTTACAACCCGATGAGCATGATGCCCTGGACGGCCAGAAAGCTTCTCTGGAACCCAGAGCCCATGGGCAGCACTTTTGGACGCGTGTGTTTGGAAGCCTTCGACTTAAATCCATCGGATTTCGGACGAACCGTGATGGATCTTCTTGAGCGCGATTACGGCACTTCAAGCCTGAATGAAGCCCTGCGGGCTCCGGTTCAGGGGCGCGGCGCTCTTGCTAAGGCCGTCAGCTGACGACTGAGCAGCACGGTGAGAGCTGCGATTCCCACCAGCCCTCCAATGGGATTGGGATGGGCGCCTCCAGGTCCGATGAGCCACTGCGGTGCGCTTGGTGAGATCTGCAGCAAGCCTCCCTGCAGAGCGAACCATCCGCCAACTAGTCCGCCGTGTAAGCCGATGCATCCCCAGAGAGAGCCTTCATTCAGTCGTCTCTGAATGGCTAGGACCAGGCCGAGCAACGTCAGTCCAATCAGCAAACCGAGCATGGGAAGAACACCCAGATTGAACCGGGTGTGCACCAAGCTGAAGATCAGTGCCTGTGACACGACGGCGGTGCGAGGCCCTGTGAATTGAGAGAGTTCACCCAAAAGCCATCCGCGAAATAGCAGTTCTTCTGCGAGTCCGACGCCGAAACACAGTGCCAGGGCATTGAGTGCATCTGCAGCGTTGAGTTCGCCCAGCCAGCGTCCCCAGGATCCGAGCACCAGCGACAGGCTGATCAAGGTGAGAAGTGATAGCGACTGCAGCAGGCCTGCGATCAGGCATCGACCGGACGAGGGGGCATGCCTGTGACTGCGAAGACCAAGGGTTAGCCAGGGATGAGGCTGGTTCCAGCGATTCCTCACCCAGCTCGGCAGCACCAGCACAAACAGCAACAGACTTGCGAAAGTGCCAATCAGGGACAGTCGCAACGATGTGGGGTCATCAGCGAGCAGAAGACCCAAAGGCTGCACAGCAACCCATCCAAGCCCATAGAGAGCTGGGATTAAAACCATCGTGGCAACCCAACGTGGTCGTGCCCTAAGCAGGGCGTTCCATAGCGCGACGATGGATTTGAAGATCAGGTGTCTGGTTCAAGGGTACTGGTGAGCCCCTTGCCTTTCAGGGTTTCGCAATAGAACTCTGCCGGCTCGAGATCACACACGATCACAAGACCCACGCCGGTGTTGTGCGCTTCGAGCATCACCGCCATCGCGTCCTGCTCACTGAGCTGCGGTACCACCTGCCTGAGCGTGGACACCACGTATTCCATGGAGTTCACAGGATCATTGTGGAGCAGCACTTTGTAGCGAGGCGACTGCTTGCGCACGCGCTCAGGGGCTTTGTCTAGGACTGCTGCTCCTCCGGGGGTGAGGCTGGGGGTCTCCACGGCCATGACCTTCGAGCTCTGCTGATTCAAATCTAAAGCGAATCCGAACATGCCTGGTCAGAGTGCCTGGATTCTGGCCATAGCAGTGTCGACGTTGTCCCGGCTGTTGAACGCAGAGAGTCGGAAGTAGCCCTCGCCCGCGGCACCGAAGCCACTGCCGGGTGTGCCCACCACATTGGCTTTGTGGAGCAAGTGGTCGAAGAAGCCCCATGAGTCCATGTCATCTGGAGTCTTGATCCACACGTAGGGCGCGTGCTCACCCCCATAAATCGTGAGGCCCGCCGCACTGAGCTCGCGGCGGATGATGGCGGCGTTCTCCATGTAGAAGCTCACGAGAGCCTTCACCTCGGCCTGGCCGGCTTGGGAATACACCGCTTCGGCACCGCGTTGAATGATGTAACTCACGCCGTTGAACTTGGTGCTTTGACGGCGGTTCCACAGGTTCCAGAGCTCCACGGCATCACCGTTGGCTGCCTTGCCCCTTAGCCCCTTTGGCACGACGGTGAAGGCGCAGCGGGTGCCGGTGAATCCGGCATTCTTGGAAAAGGAGCGGAATTCGATCGCGCAATCACGGGCCCCCTCGATTTCAAAGATCGAATGGGGCAGGCTTGGATCCTGAATGAAGGCTTCATAGGCCGCATCGAACAGGATCAGAGCCTCGTTGGCGCGGGCGTAATCCACCCAGGCCTTCAATTGTTCTTTGGTGGCAACGGCCCCGGTGGGATTGTTGGGAAAGCATAAATAGATCAGATCCACTGGATTCGTGGGGATCTGGGCAGCGAAACCGTTGTCGGCGCTGATTGGTAGATAGGTCAGTCCGGCGTAGCGGCCTTCATCGCCGGCTTCACCGGTGCGGCCGGCCATGACGTTGCTGTCGACGTACACCGGATACACGGGATCCGTGACAGCTACACGGTTGCCTTCGCCCAGGATGTCGAGGATGTTGCTGCTGTCGCATTTGGAACCGTCAGAAATGAAGATCTCTTCAGCGCTGATGTCGCAGCCGCGGGCTTTGAAATCGTGGGTCGCGATCGCCTCACGCAGCCAGCCGTAGCCTTGTTCAGGTCCATAGCCATGGAAGCCTTCGGTCGTTCCCATCGCATCGATGGCGGTTTTCATCGCTTCTCGGCAGGCCTGGGGCAGGGGTTCTGTCACATCACCAATACCGAGGCGGATCAGGGCGGCATCGGGATGGGCGGCACTGAAGGCCTTTACACGGCGGCCAATTTCTGGGAAAAGATATCCAGCTTTGAGTTTGAGGTAATTGCCGTTGACCTGAACCACAGGGAAACCGATTTCTGGAGGCATCCTGCTACATACGATGCAGTGAGCCGGGTCGGGACGTCTTGACCGTCTCCCTGAATACAACGCTCCAGACTGTCCCGTTCGATGAGCTCGTGGATGCGGGCATCAACCGGCCCGCCCGCTACATCGGCCATGAACTGGGTGTTGTCCCCCGAGACTGGGCTGGAGCGCGGGTCCGCTGGGCACTCACCTACCCCGAGGTCTACGAGGTCGGAGCCAGCAATCTCGGCCACATCATTCTCTATTCGATTCTCAATGCCGTTCCAGGCCAGGTCTGTGACCGGGCCTATTTGCCGGCATCCGATCTGGCGCAACGTTTAAGAGAGAAGGAGCAGGCGTTGTTCGGGGTGGAGAGCCGCTGGCCTCTGAATGCCTTCGACATCCTGGGATTCAGCCTCAGCTACGAGCTCGGTGCCACCAACATCCTGGAGATGCTGGCCTTGTGTCGCGTGCCGATCCGTGCGGGCGACCGCGGGGATCTTCCCCTGGATGCCCCAGGAGCTCCGCCGCTGATTTTCGCGGGAGGCCCAACAGCCACCAGCAATCCTGAGCCCTATGCCCCTTTCTTTGATTTCATCGCCCTTGGTGATGGTGAGGAGTTGCTCCCCGAGATCGGACTGGTGGTGGCTGAGGCGAAGGCCCATGGCCTGACCCGCTCACAGCTGCTTCGGGATCTGGCTCAGGTGCCTGGGATCTATGTGCCGTCCCTGTACGAGGTGGGAGAGGACGGCGTCACCCTGCAGCCGGTTGATCCTGAGCTGCCCCCACGTGTCCTGCGTCGGGTGGCCACACCGATGCCCCATTACGCCATGGGGCTGGTTCCCCACGTGGAGACGGTCCATGACCGCCTCACTGTGGAAATTCGGCGCGGCTGCACCCGCGGCTGCCGTTTCTGTCAACCGGGGATGCTCACGCGCCCTGCCCGGGATGTTGAGCCGGAGGCTGTGATTGAGGCCGTTGAAACCGGCATGGAACGCACCGGATACAGCGATTTTTCGCTGCTGTCTCTCAGCTGCAGCGATTACCTCGCTCTACCGGCGGTGGGGGTGGAGCTGCGCAACCGCTTGGCCGACCGCAACGTCACACTCCAGCTACCCAGCCAGCGGGTGGACCGCTTCGACGAAGACATCGCTCACATCCTCGGCGGTGCAAGGCAGGCCGGTCTCACCTTCGCTCCTGAGGCCGGGACCCAGCGGCTGCGGGACATCGTGAACAAGGGGCTCACGGATGAAGACCTGCTGCAGGGCATCCGCACGGCTATGCAGAACGGTTATCGCAAAGTGAAGCTCTATTTCATGATCGGGCTGCCAGGCGAGACCGATGCGGATGTGCTCGGTGTCGCCGAAACCTGTCGGATGCTTCAGGAGCGTTGCCGAGATCTTGGACGCCTCAGTCTCAACATCACGATCAGCAACTTCACGCCCAAACCGCACACGCCGTTCCAGTGGCACAGCGTCTCCACGGAGGAGTTCCTGCGTCGTCAGCAGTTGCTTCGGGAGGCAGGGAGAAGGCTGCGCGGGGTGCGTTTCAATTTCACGGATGTCCGCCTTTCGGCCATGGAGGATTTCGTTGGCCGTGGAGACCGTCGCTTGGCACCGGTGATCGAATCGGCCTGGCGTGCAGGGGCAGGGATGGATGCCTGGTTCGAGGCTCTTGATCGCACCTATGAGGCCTGGACCGGGGCCATCGCTGCAGCCGGCCTGGAGGGGCGCTATCGAGCCATGGAACTCGGGAGCTGGAGTGCTGTGGCTGCGCTTGAGCGGCGCGATCTGCAGGCGTTCTGCCGTCAGCCACTCCCCTGGGATCACATCGACAGCGGCATCGAGAAGCAGTGGCTTGCTGATGATCTCCAGCATGCGCTTGCCGCCACAGTCGTTCCTGACTGCTCCTTTGATGGTTGCAGCAGCTGCGGTGTCTGTGGCCCTGACCTGGGTCACAACGTTGTGGTGCCGCCTCCAGCGGTCCCAGAGACCCGGCCTCAACGGTCTCCGGCCAGTGAGCGTGTCTGCAGGCTCCGCTTCCGCTTCAGTAAAACCGGAGCCATGGCACTGCTGAGTCATCTCGACCTTGTGCGTCTGTTTGAGAGAGCACTGCGGCGATCGGGCCTGCCGGTGAGCTTCACAGGAGGATTCCATCCTCTTCCCCGCCTGCAGCTGGCACTGGCGCTTCCTCTTGGTGTCGAGGCCGAGGGCGAGTGGATGGATCTGGAATTCATTGAACCTGTTGATCCACAAGTCGCTCAAGAGTCCTGGCAGGCCCGCTTGCCTCCTGGGTTGAGCCTTCTGTCCGCAGAAGAGGTTCCTGTGTCCTCTCCGAGCCTCTCCCAAAGGATTGTGTTTAGTCGCTGGCGTTTCACCCTGAGTGCTCACTCCGCCAAAGAGCATTCTTCCAAAGCTGATTGGGAGGGCGCGATTGCGGAGATGCTCCGCGAAGATGAACTGATCTGGGAGGACACCGACAAGAAGGGGCGGCCTCGTCGGCGTGATGTCAGGGTCCTGCTGAAGACGCTGCGCTTGGTCTCTATTGATGCTGCTGATTCATCGTCATCAGCTCAATTGGAGTTGATAGCAGCTGTGGATGAACAGGGGCGCAGTCTCAAACCTGCCCAGCTCTGCCACTGGCTGTCTGAGCGACTGGATGATGAGCTAACGCTCTCCCAGGTACGGCGCATGGAGTTGGGACTCCTGCAGTGCTAGGTTTCGTTCAGGACATCACATCAAGGGCTTACGCCACAGATCTGTCCCGGTCTTCTTGTCCAGATTGGTTGGAAAGAAAGGCCCATCGCGTCTTCATCGATCTTCGTTTTTACGTTGATTGTTTTGAAAGGAGTAATTCACTCCAAATCATTTCTGCCTTCGGGCATCTCGATCAATTTCCTTCCGTTCGATGAGCTGTTAAGCCCATCAACCGGCTTCTGTCCTGACGGGCGTCGTCAGTTCTGTTTATGCCCCAGCAAATTGTCATCGCTGAACAGCTGCGCATCGCAGCGGTTCTGACTGATGACCGTGTGGATGAGCTGATTGTGGCCCAAGGCCGCTATCAGATTGGTGATGTTTATCTCGGCACAGTTGAAAATGTGCTTCCGGGAATTGATGCAGCATTCGTCAATATCGGCGAAAGCGAGAAGAACGGGTTTATCCACGTAACTGATCTCGGTCCCCTGCGCCTCAAGAAAGGTTCCGCAGGGATCACCGAATTGCTTGAACCTCGCCAGAAGGTGCTGGTGCAGGTCATGAAAGAGCCAACCGGCACCAAAGGGCCAAGGCTCACAGGAAATCTGGCTCTCCCAGGGCGCTACCTCGTGCTTCAACCCAGTGGCCAGGGGGTGAATATTTCCAAGAGAATCAGCTCCGAAGGTGAGCGCAACCGCCTCCGGGCCCTGGGGGTTCTTGTGAAACCACCGGGCGCGGGTTTGCTGATTCGTACCGAAGCAGACGAGGTGAGCGAAGAACTCCTGATCGATGATCTGGAGTCACTGATGCGGCAGTGGGAAGCGATCCAGAAGGCTGCTGAGACCGCGTCACCGCCGGTGCTTCTCAACCGTGATGAGGATTTCATTCACCGCATCCTCCGAGATCACATCGCTCCAGAGCTCAGTCGTGTGGTTGTCGATGATCCGGCAGCTGTTGAGAGAGTGACCGGATTTCTCGGTGAAGAGGCGACCCATTTCAGTGTGGAAGCTCACGGCGAGCCTGACGAGCTTCTGGAGCATTTCAAGGTCAATGCGGCGATCCGCGATGCCCTGAAGCCCAGAGTGGATCTACCTTCTGGCGGGTACGTGATCATCGAACCCACCGAGGCGCTCACGGTCATCGATGTGAACTCGGGGTCCTTCACCCGCTCCGCGAATGCCAGGGAAACGGTGCTCTGGACTAACTGTGAGGCGGCAGTTGAGATCGCAAGGCAACTGAAACTGCGCAACATCGGCGGCGTGATCATCATCGATTTCATCGACATGGATTCGCGTCGCGATCAGCTTCAGCTTCTGGAGCATTTCACGACGGCGATTCGTGACGATTCAGCTCGTCCTCAGATTGCTCAGCTCACCGAGCTAGGCCTGGTGGAGCTGACTCGTAAGCGTCAAGGTCAGAACATTTATGAATTGTTTGGCCGAGCTTGTGCCAGCTGTGGCGGTCTCGGCCATGTTGCTGTTCTCCCCGGTAAAGATCTTCTCCAGCCGTTAGCCACTGCCACGGGGCTCGTCCGTTCGGCCTCATCGGCTCGAGCGGAGGTGTCTTTGTCCGCAGAGTCCACCAACGGCAGGCGGCGACGCAGTGGTCGTGGGCGCTCTCAGGCCACGGCGGATCCTTCAGTCCTGGATGACAGTTTGGCGCCCGCTGCATCAGGTGAGTCTTCGAGTGAAGCCACAGAGCCCGCACCGGCGACACGGCGTCAAGATCCTGAATTGGTGGCTGTTCCCATGGATGAAGAACAGGAAAGGGTCTATGGCTGGCTTGGGCTGAATCCTGTGTTGCTTCTTGATCCTCCGCCCGACCAGGACAATCTCCTCGTGCGTGTGGTTCGTCCGGGGCAGGACGCTGAAGCTGTTTTGGACGAAGCCCGCGAGCAGCTGGCCGCTTCTTCTGGTCGTCGTCGTCGCCGTGGTGTCCGTGGGGGGAGAGGCGGTGGCAGGAGCACGGGTGGATCCACCATGGCTCCTCAGACGTCTGAGCAGCAGGGTCAGGACTCGTTGACGGCGGAACCTGAACCTCCGCTCTTGGTGGAGATCACTCCCCTTGAGATGGCTCCAGTGCCAGAATCGGCTGTTTCCATCTCCCTTCCCAATGTTGAGACCTCGGAAGATGAAGCACCACAGGACACCAACAGCAATGGGGAGGAGACCCGGCTTGGTCGCCGTCGTCGACGCTCCTCCGCAACCGACGGGTGATCGTCGGTGTCGATGAGGTCGGCCGCGGTTGTCTGTTCGGGCCTGTTTTTGCTGCTGCGGTGAGTCTTACTGAATCGGCCGCTGCGGAGCTCACGGCGCTGGGGCTTACTGATAGCAAGGCTCTGTCCGCCAGACGGCGGGTAGACCTGGTTCCCCACATCCAAGCCAAGGCTTCGGCCTGGGCTCTTGGCCAGGGATCAGCAAGGGAAATCGATGCGCATGGCATCAGGTTGGCCACGGAATTGGCCATGCTCAGGGCCCTGCAGAAGCTTCCGAAACACCCTGAGCTTGTGCTTGTCGATGGCGTGCTTCCCTTGCGCCTCTGGGCCGGTGATCAGCGCTCAATAGTGCGTGGAGACAGCAAAGAGGCCTCGATTGCTGCAGCCAGTGTTCTGGCGAAAGTGACCCGTGATGGGTTGATGCAACGGCTTGCAGAACGTTTCCCTGGTTATGGCCTGGAACGCCATGCCGGCTATGGCACGGTTCTGCACCGGCAGTCCTTGCTCGCTGCAGGTCCAACGTCCATGCATCGGCGTTCATTTTTAACCCGGTTGTTTCCCAGTGATGGAGCCCAAAGCTGACGGAGTGGTTTGGGCTCCATCACTGGAACGCACGCACCAGTCTTGAAAATCGTTGACCAGCTGGCGGCCGACCCTGCCTTTGATCGTGATCAGGATGCCGTTGAGGATGGATTCTCCGGTGCTTTCCAGAACACGCTTCGGAATCAATCGAAGCAGCGGGGGTTGGCTGACGTTGACAGCGAGGTTTGCTTCACCTTGCAGGCCACGATCCGTGGCTTCCAACAGGGCCTCGAGGCTGAGTTGGAAATCATCAACGAGGCCCAGTCCGTCGAGGGTCGCCTCCGTCGCCTGGATGCAGAGGACACCTTCACTGAGGCTGACGGCCAGGGAAACGACGGGTCGCACCTGCAGTTGAAACACCTGGAGTGTGGTGACTGTGTAGGTGTAAGTTCCTTCGCCTGTTTTGGAGAGCTGACGGGGATCGAGTAGGGCTTTGATGACGCGATCCTTTTCCTGCAGGTAAGCCTCTAGGAGCGTGCTTTGGGCCACGACCGGCAGATCGAGCTTTTGACTGGCGTGGAAGGCCAGAGCCATGGACCTTCTGCTGACGCGGCATGATCCTATCGATGCAAGGGACGGTCATTCATGCCGATGCGGTTGGCCTTTCTAGGGCCCAAGGGAACCTACGGAGAACGGGCAGCGAGGGAGATGCTCACGCTTGAAGGCATCCCCGACGGAGAGTTGGTGGCGTGCTCCGGATTGCGCGCGGTTGTGGACCATGTGGCGGATGGCCGCTGCGATGGTGCCGTGGTTCCCGTGGAGAATTCTGTGGAGGGCGGGGTTACCGCAAGCCTGGATGCCCTCTGGTCTCATCGGGATCTCTGCGTTCGGAGAGCCGTGGTGCTCCCGATTCGCCATGCCCTGCTCAGCAGCGGATCAATGGCAGACATCACGGAGGTTCTGTCGCATCCCCAGGCCTTGGCGCAATGCAGCGGATGGCTCTCCACCAATCTTCCCGGGGCCTTGCAGCTTCCCACCAGCTCGACGGCAGAAGCCGCTCGCATGGTGCGAGGCAGTCGCTTCCGTGCGGCGATTGCTGATCGTTCCGTTGGGGAACGCCTGGAGTTGCAACAGCTTGCCTTTCCTGTGAATGACGTTGCAGGGAACTGCACCCGTTTTCTTCTCTTGAAACGGGGTGAACGGCTGCGGGAGGGAGATGTTGCCAGCCTGGCTTTTTCCTTGAATCGCAATGCACCTGGGGCGCTGATCGAGGCGCTCCAGGCCATCGCTGGGCTGGGACTGAACATGAGTCGGATCGAATCCCGTCCCTCCAAACGGGAGCTCGGCGAATACGTGTTCTTTGTGGATGTGGAGCTCCCGAGCGCGAACGTTGAAGGCGTTCTCGATGCATTGGAGGACCAGCTTCACCCCCTCTGTGAACATCTGGCTCAGTTCGGGGCTTATCCGAGTTCAGATCTCTCCTGATCTCCATTCAGGCGAAACACACCAAACTGCATCATTCCCCGGGCGAAGGCCCAGCGCATCAACAGCAGTGTCGGTGTTTCGCGCAAACCCTGAACGATGGCTGAGGGGCCAAGTCGCAGAACGGCTGAGGGCCGTCTTAATCCTTCAAGGATCGAATCGTTCCAGGAGGGCAATGTCTGCTGATTCCAATTGGCCACTGCGATCGGACCTTTCGAATAAACGCTGGTTTCCAGGTTGTGCTGCAGCCCACGGATGCTGGCGAATTCAGGGTGCGCCCACTGGGTGAGCAGCTGATGCATGACCCAGCGCTCTTGGCGATTCAAAGGTCCATCCAGCGGGTCGCGACGATTCCAATCCGCGATGGCCAGCATTCCACCGGGACGGATCATGCGCAGCAATTCATCGGCATAACGCTGCTTGTCCGGCATGTGCGGACCGGCTTCCACACTCCAAACCGCATCAAACTCCTCATCGTTCAGCTCTAGATCGAGGGCATCCATAACGGCGAACCTGCAGGTCACCCCCTCCGGGGTGAGCTCGGTGGCCCGGCGGATCTGGGCTGGGCTGATGCTGACTCCAAGAACGTCAAACCCATAATCCCTGGCCAGAATCCTGGCGCTGCCGCCGATGCCGCAACCCACATCCAGCACTTTCGCTCCAGGTGGCAGCTGGTCTAGGCCACTCCAGCGAACCAATTCATGGACGAAATCGGCTTTGGCACGACGGAAATCCTTGTTGCGGGGGGGAGCTCCGTAGTGACCGAGATGAACATGATCGCCCCAAAGAGTTTCAAGAAGCCTGTCCTCCGTCCAGGCGTCGTATGCCGAAGCAACACTCTCGCTGGAGAGGTAAGCGCGATTGCGCCGAGACCAAAGCACATAGGCGCCCGCGGCAGCCGCCACACCGATCGCCGCTGGTCCGAGAAAAGCAGGCAGTGGCATCAGCCGTTGTCCGTATTGGAGGACGACAGGGTGTCACGCAGCACGGTGCGAGCTGCCAGTTGACGGCGGGTCTCGTCGAGCATGCTGAACTCTTGTTCCAGTCTGCTGCGGGTGCTAGTGAGCTCAAGAAGTTCCTGTTGCTGATCGGCAACGGGGCCTCCCAGGTGAGCACCGATCCAGAAGGAGAGTTCTCTGGGGAGATCAGGCAAATCTTCGGGGAGCGCAGTCGGTGAGTCGGTGAGTTTGCCGGTGAGTTCGACAACGTCTTTTAAAGCCGATGCAACAGACTCGGTCAGGGAGTGGAGCGAATTCATGTCCTCAACTGGATCGTCTTCGATCCAACTGACCATGGCCGTGCGGAAGGGCGTCTCACGGGTCACATTCAGAACCCGGAAGCGTTGCTGCCCAAGCGTGACGATATTGCTTCGACCATCTTCACCGGTTTGATGCTGGATCACTTCGGCACAGCAGCCAATAGAGGCCATGCTCTGGGTGTGTGGGTCCCACCGGACGACACCGAAACGCCTGTCGGTCTCTAAGACGCTCTGCAGCATCATCCGATAGCGGGACTCGAAGATGTGTAAGGGGAGAACATCGCTCGGGAAGAGCACGATGTCCGGCAGAGGGAAAAGAGGAAGTTCTCTGACGGACAGGTCAGCCACGCATGCATCAATCGGGTTTTTGATCCTAGGAAGCTGACCGGTTCAACGAGCTGTCTTCAGAGCTTCACTTCAATATCAACGCCACTGGGAAGATCCAGCTTCATCAACGCGTCAATGGTCTTCGCCGAAGGGCTATAAATATCGATGATGCGCCGATGCGTGCGGGTCTCGAAGTGTTCACGGGAATCCTTGTCCACGTGAGGGGAACGCAGCACGCAGTAAATCTTGCGTTTGGTAGGCAAGGGGATTGGGCCGATGGCAGTCGCTGCCGTGTTGTCGGCCGTTTCAATAATTTTGTCGCAAGAGAGATCCAACATGCGGCGGTCAAACGCCTTGAGACGGATGCGGATCTTCTGCTGAGCAATGGCAGTTGACATGAAGCAATTTGGAATCTCCTAAGGAGATCACGAAAGGTGGATTGTCGAGGTGCGGTTCAGCTGATTAGGAATACAGCTGACTCCTTTAAAAAGATTAGGGGATGATCCGACCTCAGCCGGTTCATCCCCTAACGAGGAGGGGATTAGATCACTCGATGATCTTGGAGACCACGCCTGCACCAATGGTGCGGCCGCCTTCACGGATGGCGAAACGCATTCCCTGCTCGATGGCCACCGGGCAGATCAGCTCGCCGGTCATCTTGATGCGGTCACCAGGCATCACCATTTCCACATCGCTACCGTCATCGGCAGTGAAGGCGGTGATCTGGCCGGTCACATCCGTCGTGCGGATGTAGAACTGCGGGCGATAGCCAGCGAAGAAAGGAGTGTGGCGACCGCCCTCTTCTTTCTTCAGCACGTACACCTCACCCTCAAACTTGGTGTGGGGGGTGATGGAGCCTGGCTTCACAAGCACCATGCCGCGCTCGATGTCTTCCTTCTGGATGCCGCGCAGCAGCAGGCCGACGTTGTCTCCGGCCATGCCCTCATCGAGCAGCTTGCGGAACATCTCAACACCGGTAACGGTGGTTTTGCGTGTGTCTTTAATGCCGACGATCTCGATTTCTTCGCCGACTTTGACGATGCCACGCTCGATACGGCCGGTGGCCACAGTGCCTCGACCCGTGATCGAGAAGACATCCTCAATCGCCATCAGGAAGGGCTTGTCAACTTCCCGCTCTGGCTCGGGGATATTGGCATCGACAGCTGCCATCAGCTCGTCGATCTTGGCTTCCCACTCGGCTTCGCCTTCGATGGCCTTCAGGCCAGAGACCTGAACCACGGGGATGTCGTCGCCGGGGAAGTCATAGCTGGAGAGCAGTTCGCGGATCTCCATCTCCACCAGTTCGATGATCTCTTCGTCATCGACCATGTCGCACTTGTTCAGAGCAACCACCAGAGCGGGAACGCCCACCTGCTTGGCCAGGAGGATGTGCTCCTTGGTCTGGGCCATGGGGCCGTCGGTGGCGGCACACACCAGGATCGCACCGTCCATCTGGGCGGCACCGGTGATCATGTTCTTCACATAGTCCGCGTGACCGGGGCAGTCGACGTGGGCGTAGTGACGGGTGTCAGTTTCGTATTCGACGTGTGCAGTATTGATCGTGATGCCACGCTCCCTTTCCTCAGGGGCGCCATCAATGTCAGCGTAATTCTGAATCTTGGCCTGGCCTTTCTTGGCCAGCACGTTGGTGATCGCGGCGGTGAGTGTGGTTTTGCCGTGGTCAACGTGGCCGATGGTGCCGATGTTGACGTGAGGCTTGTTCCTTTCAAACTTCTCGCGTGCCATTTTTGTAAAGAATCGAGGGAGTGGATTAGGGGAGTTTAGAGATCAGGAATTGCCCTGATTCTTGGAGATGATGGCCTCTGCCACGTTGCGAGGAACATCCTCATAGTGGCTGAATTCCATCGAGAAAATACCCCGACCCTGGGTCATGGATCGGAGCTCGGTGGCGTAGCCGAACATCTCGGCCAGGGGCACCTTGGCCGAGACTTTCGACGTTCCATCGTCAATTGCCTGACCTTCAACCTGTCCTCGACGGGAGGACAGGTCGCCGATGATCGAGCCAAGGAAATCCTCGGGAACCTCGACCTCGACCTTCATCATCGGTTCAAGAAGTACAGGGTTGCACTTCTTGACTGCATCTTTGAAGGCCATGGATCCTGCGATCTTGAAGGCCATTTCGGACGAGTCCACATCGTGATATGAACCATCGACCATCGTGACTTTTACGTCGATCAGCGGATACCCGGCAATCACGCCTGATTCGCAGGTCTCTTTCATGCCCATTTCGGAGGGCTTGATGTATTCCTTGGGAACAACACCACCGACGATCTTGTTGACGAATTCGAATCCGGATTCCGGCTCACCGGGTTCCATCTCGATCACCACATGACCGTACTGACCTTTACCTCCAGTCTGCCTGGAGAACTTGCCTTCGCCTCGTGAGGACGCGCGGATGGTTTCCCGGTAGGACACTTGAGGTGCACCGATGTTCGCTTCGACCTTGAATTCACGGAGCATCCGGTCTACCAAGATCTCTAGGTGAAGCTCTCCCATGCCGGCAATCACGGTCTGACCGGTTTCTTGGTCAGTGTTTACGCGGAAGGTGGGGTCTTCCTCGGCTAGAGCAACCAGTGCCTTGGAGAGTTTTTCCATGTCGCCCTTGGTCTTGGGCTCCACGGCCACGGAAATCACCGGTTCAGGAACGAACAGGGTCTCAAGGACAATCGGATCTTCAGCAGAGCAAAGGGTGTCTCCAGTGGTGGTGGCCTTGAGGCCAAGCACAGCACCAAGGTCGCCGGCGCGCAGCTCGTCGACCTCTTCACGGTCGTCTGCTTTCAGCACCACCAGACGGGAAATGCGCTCCTTGGAATCTTTCGTGGAGTTCATGACGTAGCTGCCCTTTTGCAGCACACCGGAATACATCCGAACGAAGGTGAGCTTGCCGTACGGGTCAGCCATCACCTTGAAGGCAAGTGCACTAAAGGGTGCCTTGTCATCGGAAGGACGAACCGCTTCTTCTCCGTTGGGAAGCACACCCTGAATCGGCGGTACATCAATCGGAGCCGGAAGGTAGTCGATAACAGCATCGAGCACCAACTGCACACCCTTGTTCTTGAAGGCTGAGCCACACAGAACCGGCACCAAGCCATGCTTGAGCACGCCCTTACGGATGCCAGCTTTGAGTTCCTCGACGCTGAGTTCGCCTGTTTCGAGGAACTTCTCGATCAGCGCTTCGTCGGTCTCGGCGACGGCCTCCATCAGATAGTTGCGCCACTCGGCGACCAGATCCTTCATGTCGTCGGGAACATCCGTGATCTCGATGTTCTGACCCAGATCGTCCTTGTAAATGTGGGCCTTGTTCTCGACCAGGTCGATAATTCCGCTTAGATCACCTTCAGCACCAATAGGGAGTTGGATTGGGGCTGCATTGGCTTTAAGTCGATCCTTGATCTGAGCATGAACCTTGAGGAAGTCCGCACCAGTGCGGTCCATCTTGTTCACGAACACCATCCTGGGAACGGAATAGCGATCGGCTTGGCGCCATACGGTTTCCGATTGGGGCTGGACGCCTCCTACAGCACAGAACACTGCAATCACACCATCCAGCACGCGCATGGAGCGCTCCACTTCAATGGTGAAGTCGACGTGCCCAGGGGTGTCGATGATGTTGATGCGGTGATCGTTCCAGCTCGTGGAAATGGCAGCTGCAGTGATCGTGATACCACGTTCCCGTTCTTGGGCCATCCAGTCGGTTACTGCGGCGCCGTCGTGCACCTCACCGATCTTGTGGACCACACCTGAATAAAACAGGATCCGTTCGGTGGTAGTGGTTTTGCCAGCATCAATGTGAGCGGCAATACCGATATTTCTGACGCGTTCCAGGGGAAAGGCGCGAGCCACAGGAAACTCCGGGGTGGGGCGTTAAAAGGCGGGTGAGACTCTACAGGTCAGCCCCCGGCCAATGAGGCCGTTAGGGCGACTGCTGATCAGTAGCGGTAGTGGGCGAAGGCCTTGTTGGCTTCGGCCATTTTGTGAGTCTCTTCGCGCTTGCGCACGGCGCTGCCCGCCTCATTGGCCGCATCCATCAATTCACCAGCCAGCTTCTGGGCCATGCTGCGACCGTTGCGCGCACGGGAAAAACTCACCAGCCAGCGAAGGGCCATGGCTGTCCCCCTTTCTTGACGCACCTCCATCGGTACCTGGTAAGTGGCACCGCCCACGCGTCGTGCTCTCACCTCCACAAGGGGGGTGGCATTTTTGACGGCTGTTTCGAACAGTTCAATGGGATCACCACCAGTGCGCTCTCCGATCAGGCCGAAGGCATCGGAAAGAATGCGTTGCGCCGTGGACTTCTTGCCGTGCTTCATGAGCCTGGCCACGAGCATTGTTGCCAGGCGGTTGTTGAACTGGGGATCCGGCAGAACCGGACGCTTGACGGCGGCATTACGGCGTGACATGGACTGTCAGTGGGAGGGAACGATGAAGGGTGGTGGGATGGAGGACGTGTGCTGGCGATCCGATGAGTGGATCGCTTGGCATCACTCCTTAGGCGTCTTGGCGCCGTATTTGGACCTGGACTGACGGCGATCCTTCACGCCGGAAGTGTCGAGCGTTCCACGGATGATGTGGTAGCGAACTCCTGGCAGGTCTTTGACGCGGCCTCCGCGGATCAACACAACCGAGTGCTCCTGAAGGTTGTGACCGATGCCGCCGATGTAGGCCGTTACTTCAAAGCCAGATGTGAGGCGAACACGCGCCACTTTGCGAAGTGCCGAATTCGGCTTCTTTGGGGTGGAGGTATACACACGGGTGCAGACTCCGCGACGCTCAGGGCAGGATTTGAGCGCGGGTGATTTGGTCTTCGCTTTAGAGCTTTGGCGCTCGGTGCGGATCAGTTGCTGGATGGTTGGCATCGACGGTCGGTATGCGGCCGGGGACCCGACCTGGTTCGACAATCCACCACATTACCGGGTCGACCTCCCCGATTCAGTCAACTGCGACTGAAAGCGCTTCCACAGGCGCAACACCGCACCTGATCAGTGCTGAGAATCAGGAATCCACCGCCGCTGATGTCACTTCGGTAATCGAGGGTCAGTCCTTCAAGCAGCTCGATCTGGGGTTCAGGCGCATGGACGGTGACTCCGTCAGCCCTTGCGATCGGGCTTCCTGAGAGGTGCCCCGGTCGCAAACGGATGACGTGCCGTTCGCAATGTCCACTCTGAAGATCGAGGTGCATCAGTCCTGGCGTCCCCGCCACCGCAGCCTGGCGCCCGAGTTCGGCAGCGGCAGCTGCGGTGATCTGAAGGATTGCGCCCACCGTCGTGTGTTTAAAAGTGAATTCAGTGTCGCAGCTTCTCAAGTCAGGGTTTGATCCACCCCAAACCGTTCTGAATCCTCGGCGGTACTCCTCGTCCTGTCATCACGGTTCTGTTGGCGATCAGCATGGTGGTGGAGCTTCCACCATCGAGATTGAGAGCGTCGCTCAGGCCAAGTTGCTGCAGGGCCAGCGTGGTTTCGAGCAAGGTTGGATCGCTGCCGCTTAGTCCTTCGAGAGTCAGCATCCAGCGATGCTTGGGGTCTTGCCCCACCACGGTCCGAGGCGCGGCTTGCCCGAGAAACCCGGAGCTGAATCCTTCCTGTCGACCTCTTAACACCACCTGTCCTTCCTTCAGCAGCAGAGGGCCGCCAGCCATGACCTGACGGCGTTCTCCCACCGGGCTCGACACCTTCAAACGAATTGCAACCTCGTCTCCGGGCTTGGCCGGCAGGGGCGCTCTGGCACGGGCCACGACGAGGGATGCACCCTCTGGCAGTGGGACTCCGCGAGCGAGTTCAGTCTTGGAAAACTGATCAGTGACCCGCCCGTCGCGGATCAGGATCGCTAGTTCCTCTCCACTCAAAGACCGATAGATAGGGCCCCAAGCCCGGGTGTACCGGCTCAAGCCCCGCTGCACGTAGCCGCTGTTCAGAAATCCAAGTCCCCAGCGACGTCCACCGTTCACGCGCATCTCTTGATCGAGGCGAAGCCGGTCAAACAGAAGCGGGCCTGGTCCATCCCAGCCCACGGCTCCACGGTTGAGAATCGGACCTGAAAGCCAGACCCCATCGAGGCGTACAGCTCCTAAAGGCAGTTGACGCACTCTGTTGAAGAAGCCGCCGTTGATGGCGGCGAGGGAGTTCACTGGCTGGGCGAGTTGGTTGAGGAATCGAAGCCCGGTCTGAGCCCTGAGTGGGGCCAGTGGTCGCAGCAGGAGGCTTTCGTTGCCCAGAGGCAATCCTGCGCGATAGATCCGCAGGGGCTTGACCCCGACCTGCACGACCCGCATGTCCAGGATCAGACCCTTGCGGATTGCGGTCTGGATCTCGGGGGTGAAACGCGCTGCCACAAAAGGCGAGGCGCGCGTTCCCCCCTTGGAGACCGATCGGCGCTGGGTCCCGTCCATGACGATGCGCCAGGGGGCTTTGAGGGTGAAAAAGTCGAGATCTCCATCCCGGTGCTTCAGTCGTAGGGCCTCTTGAAACCTCTGCGGGGACAGGCCCAGCTGGCGTAAAAGATTGGTTTGGGATCGGTTGCTCTGCACACTCACAACCAGTCCCTGCTCATCGCGCTGGATCAGTGCCGGAGCTGAAAGGTCAAGTACCACGCGGCCAGCTGTACTTCCACGGCCTTGACGGATCGCCACGATCCTCGGTGATTCCAGAGAGAGGTCGAGGGTGGTGTCCCGTCGTTGCACTGAGACGCCGATGGCGCGGAACCAGGGCCAAGCATCCACCGCCACCTCGTCCTCGAGGGTGCGGGTCTCGAGATCATTCAGGAGTTGATCACGTCCGAACCATTCGAGTTGCTCGCCTGAAGCCGTTGTTGTTCTGCGGAATCCAAGGCGGCCGGTCAGGACGTCTAAGGGCAGCCAGAGTTGTTTGGGAGACATTCCGTCGCCTCCAATCCACAACCAGGCGCTTTTCTGGGAGATCTCTCCAATCTTGATTCTGTTGCCGATGCTCTGATCCACTTGTCGCACTTCGGCGACAGGAGGTGGCGGAGGAAGCGGTATGGGCATGAACCGGACGCTAGCCGGGGTGATCAATCCTTAGGATCTGAGATTATCCCGCCTTGGATGCCGATTCCACGGGGGTGATTGTCCGAATTCAAGAAGGTCATGTCTTATCCCACCGGATCCCTCTGGCCCTACAGCGACAGTGCTGCGCCTGAGTCGGTGGCCGGTGAGAAGGATGCCTGCGGCGTTGGTTTCCTGGCGCAGCTGTCAGGTGAGACCAGCCACTGGGTACTACAGCAGGCCCTGCGCGGTCTCGGTTGTATGGAGCACCGTGGTGGCTGTGGGGGAGACGGTGATTCAGGCGATGGTGCCGGCGTGCTCTGCCAGATCCCCTGGACGTATCTGAAAGCGGTTTGGCCCGAGGCGACGTCGGCCCGTGGGCTCGGAATGATGTTCATGCCCCGGGACCCCGAGAGGCGGGAACTGGCTCGCCGGTTCTGCAATGAGGAAGCCGAGGCTCTCGGACTGATATCCGCCGGCTGGCGGGCTGTACCGGTAGATCCATCCGTGCTGGGCCCCATGGCAAGGGACACCGCCCCGGTGATCGAGCAGTGGAGCCTCGCGGGCGGTCCCGAGGGTGATGCTTTTGAGGCGTTGTTATTGCGACTGCGTCGTCGGATCGGCGCCCGCTCCCGCAAGGCCTGGGGGTTTGAGGGATCCCGTGACTTGTATGTGGCGTCCCTGAGCAGCCGCACCGTTGTGTACAAGGGGATGGTGCGTTCCGAAGTGCTGGCGCAGTACTACGCCGATCTGCGCGATCCCCGTTTTGAAGTGAGCTTTGCGGTGTATCACCGCCGCTTCAGCACCAACACCCTGCCCCGCTGGCCCCTGGCTCAGCCGATGAGGCTGCTGGGCCACAACGGTGAAATCAATACGCTGTTGGGGAATCTCAACTGGGCGAAGGCCTCAGAAGCCAGCCTTGCAGACGTATGGGGTGAAGCCGCGGATGATCTGAATCCCGTGGTTAACCCTGCGTTCAGTGATTCGGCCAACCTCGACGCCACCCTGGAACTCATGGTGCGCAGTGGTCGCTCGATCACCGACAGCTTGATCACCCTGGTGCCCGAGGCTTTCCGCAACCAGCCGGATCTGGAGGATCGTCCTGAGGTGACGGCTATGTATGAATTCAATGCCGGCATCCAGGAGCCCTGGGACGGTCCAGCCCTATTGGTGTTCGCGGATGGTAAACGGGTGGGAGCCACGCTTGATCGCAACGGGTTGCGACCCGCGCGCTGGTGCACCACCGCCGACGGTTTCGTGATCATGGGATCGGAGACCGGTGTGGTGGATCTCAGAGGTAAGACGGTTGTTCAGAAAGGCCGTCTCGGCCCCGGCCAGATGGTGGCTGTGGATCTGGAGAACGGCCAGCTGCTCGACAACTGGACCGTGAAGGAAGACGCGGCTGGACGCTTCCCCTATGGCGACTGGCTGCAGCAGCATCGACGCAGTGTGGCGGCCCAACCCTGGACCCAGGAGCGTCAGATCGGCGAGCTTGATCTGCTGCGGCTTCAGACCGCCATGGGCTTCACCGCCGAAGACTTCGATTTGGTAATCGAGGACATGGCGGGACTTGGAAAGGAGCCCACTTATTGCATGGGAGACGACATTCCCCTGGCGGTGTTGTCGGACAAACCCCACCTCCTCTACGACTACTTCAAACAGCGCTTCGCCCAGGTCACCAACCCGCCGATTGATCCCCTGCGGGAAAAGCTGGTGATGAGCTTGGAAATGCATCTGGGTGAGCGGCGGCCGGCGCTGAAGCCCCAGGCAGAAGCCGCCTCCGTGATCCACCTGGACACTCCGGTTCTCAATGAAGCCGAGCTTGCGGCGATCGGCGAGCAGGGACTGCCTGTTGCAACCCTTTCGACCCAGGTAGCCGTCGAGGCCTGCGCTGGTGGTTTGTCATCGGCCCTTCAAGGGCTGTGCCAGGCGGCTGAGGAGGCTGTGCGCGGCGGTGCCCAGGTGTTGGTGCTCTCCGATCGTGTTGATGGCTCCGGTGCAGCTGCCCAGCTGACCGCCACCAGCGTGGCGATGCCGGCCCTCCTGGCCGTGGGGGCGGTGCATCACCACCTGCTGCGGCAGAAGCTGCGTCTGCGCTGCTCCTTGGTGATCGATACCGCCCAGTGCTGGAGCACCCACCACATGGCCTGCCTGATCGGTTACGGCGCCAGTGCGGTCTGCCCTTGGCTCACCTGGGAGACCACCCGCCATTGGCTTGCCCACCCCAAAACGCAGAAGCGGATCGAGCAGGGAAAGCTGCCCGCCCTCGATGCCAACAAGGTGCAGGAGAATGTGCGGCTGTCGTTGGAAAACGGCCTGCGCAAGATCCTCTCCAAGATCGGCATTTCGCTCCTGGCCAGTTATCACGGCGCCCAGATTTTTGAAGCGATCGGCCTCGGGGCCGATGTGATCGGCACTGCGTTCACCGGCACGACCAGCCGTGTGGCGGGAATGACTCTGGCAGAGCTGGCCAATGAAACGCTGTCACTCCATGCCAAGGCCTTCCCGGAGCTCAACCGCAGCAAGCTCGAGTTCATGGGCTTTGTGCAGTACCGCACCGGCGGTGAATACCACCTCAACAGTCCCGACATGGCCAAGGCCCTGCATGCGGCGGTCAAGACCGGGCCTGGATACGACCATTTTTCCACCTACAAAACCCTTCTTGAGAACCGGCCGGTCACGGCGCTTCGGGATCTTCTGGAATTCAAGTTGGCTCCAGCGCCGCTCCCCCTGGATCAGGTGGAAAGCGCAGAAAGCCTCTGCAAGCGTTTTTGCACCGGTGGCATGAGCCTCGGAGCGTTGTCGCGGGAAGCCCACGAGGTGCTGGCGGTGGCGATGAACCGCATCGGCGGCAAGAGCAACAGCGGCGAGGGTGGTGAGGACCCGGCCCGTTTCCAGATTCTTCACGATGTGGACGCCGATGGACGTTCGCAAGCATTTCCGAGCATCGGCGGCCTCCGGAACGGCGACACCGCCTGTTCGGCGATCAAGCAGATCGCCTCCGGACGGTTCGGTGTGACGGCCGAGTATCTGCGCAGCGGCAAGCAACTGGAGATCAAAGTGGCCCAGGGGGCCAAGCCCGGTGAAGGCGGTCAGCTGCCCGGCCCGAAGGTGGATCAGTACATCGCCTGGCTGCGCAACAGCAAACCCGGTGTGGCGTTGATTTCACCGCCGCCGCACCACGACATCTATTCGATCGAGGATCTCGCGCAGTTGATCCACGATCTGCACCAGGTGCACCCGAAGGCGCCTGTGAGCGTGAAGCTGGTGGCCGAGATCGGCATCGGCACGATCGCCGCCGGGGTGGCCAAGGCCAATGCCGATGTGATTCAGATTTCCGGCCACGACGGTGGTACCGGGGCCTCGCCGCTGAGTTCGATCAAGCATGCCGGCAGCCCATGGGAACTGGGCCTCACCGAGGTGCACCGAAGCCTGCTCGAGAACGGCCTGCGGGATCGGGTGCTGCTGCGTGCGGATGGCGGCCTCAAGACCGGCTGGGATGTGGTGATCGCAGCCCTGCTTGGCGCTGAAGAGTACGGGTTCGGCTCAGTGGCGATGATCGCCGAGGGCTGCATTATGGCCCGCGTCTGCCACACCAACAATTGCCCGGTGGGTGTGGCCACTCAGAAAGAGGCCCTGCGCAAGCGTTTCAGCGGTGTGCCCGAGCACGTGGTGAATTTCTTCTGGTATGTGGCGGAAGAAGTGCGTCAGCTGCTGAGCATCCTCGGTGTGGCCAAAATCGAAGATTTGATCGGCCGCAGCGATCTGCTTCAACCCCGTGCGGTGGATCTGGCCAAAACTCGGGGTGTGGATCTCTCCAGCCTGTTGGCACCGATCCAGGGTTCAGAAGACCGCTCTTGGCTCCGCCACAGCGCTGAAGCCCATGGCAATGGGCCGATCCTTGAAGATGAGCTGCTGGCTGATGCCGAGCTAATGGAGGCGGTGGAGCGCCACGAGTCTCTGAGCCGCACGATTACGATCATCAACACCGACCGCAGTGTCGGGGCACGTCTGGCCGGTGAGATCGCCCAGCGCCATGGCAACCGTGGCTTCAATGGCCAGCTCAACCTCACCTTCCAAGGCGCTGCCGGCCAGAGCTTCGGTGCCTTCCTGGTGAAAGGCATGAACGTGCGACTGGAAGGGGAAGCCAACGACTACGTGGGCAAGGGTATGAACAGCGGTCGCATCAGCCTGGTGCCGTCCGACGGCTGCTCCAATCCTGGCGATCAGGTGATTCTCGGCAACACCTGCCTCTATGGCGCCACAGGCGGTGAGCTGTTTGCTCTTGGTCGCGCTGGTGAGCGCTTTGGGGTGCGTAACAGCGGGGCACGCACCGTGGTTGAGGGAGCTGGCGACCATTGCTGCGAGTACATGACCGGTGGTGTGGTGGTGGTGCTGGGCAGCACCGGCCGCAACGTTGGGGCTGGTATGACCGGTGGTGTCACCTTCCTGCTGGATGAGGGAGACCGCGTCCTTCCTCGGGTCAATCCTGAGATTGTTGAGGTGTGCAGTCTCACCACGGCGCAGCAGGAATCCACGCTCAAAGAGCTGCTGGAAGCCCACGTGGCTGCTACCGGCAGCACCAAGGCTTCGGCATTGTTGGCCGACTGGGCTGCTGCGAAAACACGCTTCAAGGTGTTGATCCCGCCGAGTGAACGGGCGGTGATGGGGCTTGTCGATCAGCAAGCAGTGGCCGCCTGAACGGGTCGTTTTCCATGCCCTGGTTCGTCAAACACGAAACCTTCACGCCTGAAACGGCCGCCCTGTCTGTTGAGCAGAGGCGGTCTCACCTGGAGGCTCACCGGGCCTGGGTTGAGGAGCAGCTGGAGTCTGGGACTGTCATCACCACGGGGTTTCTGGTGGACGGGAAGGGCCTACCTGGTGGGGGTGGTCTGTTAATGGTCGAGGCCGAAAGTTATGCGCAGGCTCTTGCGTTGTTGCGGGGTGATCCGATGATTGCCCGTGGCCTTGTGGATTGGACCCTTCAGCAGTGGATACCTGTTGCAGGGTCACCGTTGATGGCGATCCTGTCTGCAGCTTCGGCCCGGCCCGGCTGAAACCCAATTGCTGAATTCGTGCCGATAGGCTTCCACAAGCGGCTTAAAATTGACCAGTATTAGATTTAATTATTCCGATTTTAGTGGTTCTGTTATTTACCCAGCGTTCAATAAAGGAATTTACTTAACCACCGCCGCCTTAAGGTTGCCGATTGCGTCGGTTTGAGAGCTTCGGGTGAGACTAAATGATCTTAATTATATGGAGAACACGTTTTATTCTCGCCATTCAGCAGTATGCCTTGGTGCATAATTTGGTTTAATCACTATAACACGTCTTGCTGAAAAGGGCTTTTGATTAACGAAATAGAATTAAGTGGCTCTTTTTCGTGTCCTCGCGAAATTTTGACTTGTGAGCGGGTCAATATAGTGCACAGACTTATGGCAATGGAATAGCATCATTAATTGTAAAACTATCTAGCCATTGATAGCATTTTTCGTATTCGTAATTGTATTTTCCCTCTAGGACTTCAGAAAGTATGTTTTCAATTTGATTGGCAGTACTTGCAATCGGAATATTAGCATTGGCCGACAAGAGAAGTCCTTCTATTTTATGACTATTACTTTTGATTGGAACAAAAGGGGTTTTTGCCAGTAGACAAGCGCAGATAGCATGATGCCTACCGGTAATGACTGCTTTTGAGGCAGCAAAGGATTTAATCAATTCGAACCATTGATAATTATTCAACATGTGCATCTTATATCGTTGCTTGAATCGTCCTTGCAGTTGCACCCAACATTTGAATTCATGACTATAGAGGTCAGTAATAGCGACATTTTTATGTAAACTTGATTTCTTAGCGATAGAGATTTCTTTTTTCTCAAAATCATTGAGAGCAAAGCATGCAATGTCTGGGGCTACTGTTGAATATATATTGTGATTTTGCTCTAAGTCTTTGCAAGACATTACCTCTCTTGTAACGATCTTCGAAATATATTTCAGTCTATCGCCAACATTGGAAGCAGAATTGTCCTGCCAAACGGTATTAATTAAAGATATATTTTTTCCCAGTGATGCCACAGTCTCAATCATATTTAGTTTGATTCTGCAATCTCTGCTGTTATGATGCATCGAGCCTTCGCCATTAATTATGACCATGTCGGCTTTATCTAAGTTTTCTACGATAAAATATTTATTTTTTACTAAATAATCCTTCAAAGTTTGCCATACAGCTTTAGATCCGCAGTGGCAATTAGAGTGGTTACCAAATAGAAAAATTTTTCTCATAATAAATAAATCTGTGTTGCAATACTTTTGTTGAAAAGGCTCTTTAGCATTTATGATTTGGATCATTATACTCTATCTTAGATTGGCTACCGGTAAAGTTAAAATTTTATAGGAAGCGCTTTAAATGAATAACTCAGTGTTTTGGGCCGAATCAGATCGGCTATTTGCTTCCTTGGGCGCTAACTGAGTGATCGCTTGCTAAGATTATTGTTTCATTTAACTCACGGGGTGAATTCCAAAAATCTAGCCGACTTGATAAAAGGTGAATTACAACAAAAAAATTTTTCTTTGCCACTATTTAAAGAAATTCTGCGTCTTACACGTTTAAGAGGACAGCGTCGTACATCATTGTATTACTGTGAACAGTATATTGCATGTAATCCATTAGATATATTTGGCTATGAAAATGCAATTAGGGAAATGCTTGTGTTAAATATGTTTGATGAAGCTCTAGACGTACTGAATCAAATACCAGACGCTATAGCAAGTACACCTGCTTCTGCAGAGCTACACGAAATGCTAGGCGATGAGAGAAGTGCTAATAGGATATATCGCAATCACCTCTCAAATAATAACTTAGACGGTCTCAAGAAACAACTAATCTTACATAAAATAGCCAAAAACTATGTTTTATTGGGTGACATGGAGTCTGCCAATCAAACAATCAGCCAAATTAATTTACCTTCGAATTGCCGAAATATCAAAGTTCTGAATGACGTCCATTTGCTTAGGGAATATTCTTTTGCAATGTCGGAATCTCCTCCGGCAATTGAAAATGCGGACTCTTTATTGCCTAAGTTTTTGAAACCTGATAAGTTAATGAAGCAATTTTTCAGTAAGTGTCAACAATACACGGATATTGTTTTGATAGCCAACAATCCATCTTTGCGCTTAAGCTTAGCTGATATAACTAAGATCCAGCATTTTGCCAATCCCTTATTTGTCTTCATGAATAAGGGTAATCCTTGGATCAAGAGCACACTGCAAAAATTCTGGTCCCGAAACTTTTGTGAAGCATTAATATGTCGTCAACAATTTTTGGTTGCCCCTAAAACAGGTGAGTATTATTATTCTCCTATTTCTTCTTTGGGTCTTCAATGGCTACTCCTTTCAGGGGGTAGTGAACGTTCGAAAGTCTCTAAGTTGTCATACAAATTTTGCGAAAAAAATAATGTTTATTGGTTCCCTAAGGTTATATCTCGTGCCACTAAATTAAATTATTCTCGAAGTACTTACTTTAATAAGGACAACAAAGAGGTCTTGAAATATCCATCACAAGGCTGGCAAAGTTCAATGTTATTTATGCTTTTGCAACAAGACTATCCTGAGATTCATTTACATCTTGCTGGATTTGATTTGACTGATCATTATATACTAAATATTGGAATCGCTAATCATGACTTTTTGCATGAAAGGAAAGCGCTTTCAACTTTATATGATCAAGGCTATTTTTCAAGATTAGGCTATTCAGGAGAGGAATCTAAAAGATTTAAAATCCCTGTCTGGGAACGCATGTAGTGCTTAATATGATCTATTTTGTGCAATAAATCACCATTGATGGCATGAATTTATAGATTGTCGATATTCTCGGGTTTTTGCCATGATAACGTCAAAATTGCTCGTGTAGCTTATTAAGTGTTTGCTATTATAGCTTGCTTGTTAGTAGTTAGCATAAGAAAGGGAAAATTAGCATGAACCTTTAATGCATGCCTTGAAGAAAAATTATATAATGAAAAATTATGAACTTAAAAATAATTTCCCCCTTTAAGTAATTGAGAGCGCTTGGCAATCCATGAGGTTATTGAATGCTCCCAATAAAATTTGCTGCTTTAATTGTTTGTCCAATGAAAAGTTATGATTGGCTTCTAAATAACTCAACAATTGATGATCTATATCCCGAGAGGGAGGCAGTTCGTATTCAGCAAAGCTTTTCAAGTATGGCTCTCTACCAATTGCATCTGCAACGCTTGAATTGTACTCAGAACGACTTCTGATTTTAGACGCTGTACAATCGTCCACTTGAAAAGGTCTACTCCATTCAGGGGCAATGGTTGATATTGATGAGAGCTGATTGTAATCAAGTAATTCGTTGCCTTGATAATTATGCAGTAATTTTAAAAATAAAAGGTCTCCTCCAATGGAGGGATTGACTCGAAGAGAAGGTAATTTGATGTTTAAATTAGCAGTTTTTAAAAAATCAACCACAACATCGTTGTTCTCAAGCGATTGATGGTCAAACCATTTTAGTTTCATGTCTCCATAATTTTTCCAGTTTTCAATCAGATTTTTTTGGCTTTCAAATTTGCCAGAAAGGTAAGCTCCGAATGGTTGATATATCGTCTGAGCGTGAATAAACTGTCTGTACGCTGCAATAGCGTAATCAAGGTGCTCGCGAAAATAGCAGATGATTGTAATATTTTCAGGGCCGAGTGCCTTTAGAAATTCCTTGACATTTACGAGATCGCAAATGTTTTGAAATGCTTCGCTTGAAATGATTATCGTGTGTTCTTCTTTCTGTCTTTCGACTAGAATTTTTTCGGCAATTTGTGTTGGGTTTATTTGTATTTGTTGTAATTTGGGGTTGAGTGCTTTTGCAATATCATGATGAGCTACCCTACCGCCGCGACCATGCTTTGGATATAAAATTCCTGCCGCTGAGAGTAAATCGACGTTTCTGTTCAGGCAATGTTGTATAGAACTTGTTCCTGATTTATGTCGACCAATATGTAGAATAACACGCTTTAGATTCACTTTTGATGCCATATTTGAGCATATGTTACCATGCTCGAAGAGGCTCGGTGAAACATAAACTTAATTTCATCTGGCTTTGATTGGCTCTTCTGCGCTATTGGTTTAAAACGGATTATAGGCTTGCATAAATGTTAGAAAAATCGACGCAACTGCAGTGAAGATCGGAGCTTTTTACAGTGCTCGATCGATTGTTGGTTGTGAATCAAATGATTGTTCTTATAAATGCGGTTGAAGCTTTAGTTGGCCTTTGCTTAGGCTTCGGTATGTGATGTTGCCGCGTTTGTATTAAGGAAGTGACGCATAGATTCCGCCAGTCTTTCTCGGCCGACTTTCCATACCTGCTTATCATTTTTATTGCATTCGTGAAGCAGTTGATTTAAAGCAGGGCTGAAATCTATTTCGAAATCATTTGATCTATTTGTGTGGGTCAAGTGAACCTTGAAGTCTGAGAACTGATCTTGCAACATCGATTCCATTAGTGTTAAGGATTTTTCGAATTCTTCGACAATTCCAACCATTGAGAAACTATCAAGTGCTGCGATAGCACGCTCTTTTTGATGAGCTCGAGCGAGCGTCATTGTTGCTAAGCGCTCACTCTGAAAGTTGCGGCATTGCGTATCTCCATCTTTTAAAAGACGTGTGACAACGTAATCTTCAAAATTGACCTTCTTTGCTAGGTTGGCGCCCCAATTATCGACCTTTTGATTACGTTCAAATTTATATGCAGAAATAATTCTTCGGATCGGATTCCTGAGCATAATAATCGAAATAATGTTGGTGTTTAAGATTTTTGGTATTGGTCCAGTCATCGTGTGTGATGAGAATGCTATGGCTTCAGGATTGTCCAGAATCCAAGCTTTAACATCTTCCGAGTTGTCTTTGGCAGACTTAAATTCTTTTGTGATCCATTGCTGTTGAAAATTGCTTTTTAAAATCTCATCAATGGAGGTTCCCGCGTTTTTGAACAAATGGTAGTGTAAAATGATTGAACGCATTGTGCTAAGGCAAAGAAGAGTAGATGTCAATTGATTCCAGTATTCTCCTCATCTTTTCCCTGCCTGTTTTGAATGAGTAATTGTCAATGACAAATTTTTGTGCTTTTTCTGTTATTTTAAGCCATAGTTCTTCATCGTTTAATAAATGATGAATCGCCTCTTCCCATTCATCTACTGTCTCAGCAACAAGGCACTCTTCGCCATTGCGCAGACCAGTGCCTTCGGCCGCAACTGGTGAAAGAATCGTTGGGATGCCATGTGCTGCTGCGCTCAAGACTTTGCCTTTAATCCCAGCTCCACTGAGCAATGGTGCAATGAAAATTTTGTGGTGATCAAAAGCATTATGGATATCTTCAACAAAGCCGACTGGATAAACATGGTCAGCGGTTAAATCTTCCTTGTCTGTTGCTGACATGCCGCTTCCATAAACGTGAAGATTGATATTTGTACTAAGGTGACAAAATACGGTGTTGATAAACCACTCAATTCCCTCCTTGTTGGGTGGATGGTTGAAGCTTCCAAGGAAAGAAAGTCCTTGCCTTTTGATGCTTGGATCAATGATTCGCTTTGGTGCTTCTACCACCCAAGGGCATGCTAATGGTTGAATATTTCCCTCGGAATGGCTGAAAATAACGCTATGCTCTATTTCGTTATAGCTTATAACAATGTCAGCCTGCATCATCATCAACATTTCATTGACCTGTGTTTCCTTTGCTTGATTGATGAGCTCTATGTTTCTTGTTCTTGCTGCAGCCCTGAGTTCGCGTAAAAAATGCAAATCTGCATTGCATAGTATGATTTTTGCGCTGCCACAATGACGCTTAATTGATTCGACGCAAGAGGACAAAATTGTATATCTTGTTACGTATATGACGTCAAATTCTGAGCCTCTTGCTTCGAGGAATGAATCAGTCGATAAATAAAACGGTGCTGTGATAACCTCGACGCCATCATTTTGAAGCGCACTTTTGTATCCACCAAGATCTTGAAGGCTTTCAGGGATGAACGTTGCTTTGAAGCCAAGCGATTGAAAGAGTTTAATCTCTTGAAGTGCCGCATAGGACCCTGCATCGCGATCTCCCCGTGGCATTTGATGATCGATGAACAGTACTCGGCCTACGATATTTCTGTCTTTCTCAAGATCTGGTTGATTGCCGATAGGGCTATGGGTTGAAAAGGTTTGCGACCAGCGTTTTTTGAATTTCGGGCGATTGACTTCTTGATAACGCTTGTAACCTTGACTTGTGTCTGTTCCGCTCGTTAGGCCCTCGAAGTGATAGATCGTTGATTCAGGAATATAATATGTTTTATAGCCTGCTTCTCGAACCTTGAAGGAAAAATCTGTGTCTTCAAAGTACATTGGTTTCAGGTAATCAGAGAACCCTCCAACTTCATCCCAGATTTTTTTAGTGGTCATCATTGCTGCGCCAGATAGGTAATCAACTTGGCGTGCGTAACTAAATCTTGGATCCCAAGGATTCTGTCCATGTCCATAATTCCAGGGATCACCCGACTTCCAGACGATTCCTCCAGCATCTTGGAGGGTTCCATCCGGATAGAGAAGTCTTGACCCCACTAAGCCAACCTGATCGAAGCGCTCGAACCCATCGATGAGAGCGTCAAGCCAGCCAGATGTCACTTCTGTGTCATTATTCAGAAGCACAACATAATCAGACTTGGCAATTGAAACACCTTCATTGCAGCACTCTATAAATCGTAGAGGTTTTTTGTTGTGAAGAACAGTGATTCCTTTGATGATTTTTTCCAGTTCACACGTCTCGTCGCTGGAGCCATCGTCAATAACAATGATCTCAAAGTCGTGTTTGTTGACGGATAACAAGAGAGAGCAGAGGCAGTAGTAAGTGACTTCTACTTTGTTGTGCGCGGGGATGATGATCGATGCTTTAGGCTTATCTGTGCGCTCTGGAAAAGTGATTGATTCAAGTGTTAGTGTCTTGTGATTGAGGTCAAGAGTTTTAATTGCTGTTGCCAGCGAATTTGAATCTTTTTTTGAGCCGTGAATTAAGTTGTTTTTGATCGATTCTTGTCGATGAGAATTCCTTAGGCTGAAATCCATGGGAAAGATTTTTCTGCCTTCTTCAATTAAAAAATCTTCTTCCACCATCAAGCGTGGCGGGCTGATTGCAATTTGATCGTAAATTTGAGCTCCACACGCATCTGTTAAGCTTGCAATGGCTGGCTCGCCTTTCAAAAACTTTGGCGGAAGAGAAAGTCGCATTTCCGGGCCTGAAAACTTGAATATTTTGGCAAGCTTCTCGTTGACGTATAAGCACATTAAAGAGTCTTCCTTCGCAGCGGTGATTGTGACGGTATGATTGAAATTAGCCTGAAAAGTCGCTGATTCCTTGACAGGGGAAAAAATCTTCTCTCTTTCTCCGTCTGACCATTCAAGATATAAAGAGTCGTCTGATTGATGCGTGAATTTAGGGACTTTTATTTTGTATAAATGAGCATTTGTGCTGTCGGGAGGGTGGCCATTGGTCCTTGGTTTGCAGGTCTGTTGATCCTGTTCCTGGGGTCTTATTGATAGTCCACCTATAAAATAAAAGCAGTCCTTGGTGTTCTTCTCGGTCTCGCGCTTATGTGTGAGGTAGCCATTGATCGTTATCTTGCCTTGATAGGCCTTGATCGGAATTGAAAAATGTGAATAACCCCTGACCTCTTGGCCGCCCTTTTTCCTGGCGTCGAAGTTAATAAGCTCTTCTTTTGTTCTTTCTCCCTGTTCGTATGCGATTGTCAGCGATCCTTGACCGCGGTGACAGGCAAGATAGCCTTCCAAGATGAGCGTTTTAGGGACGTTGACTTCGATTGAAAAAGATTTGATTATATGGATTATTCTGGGTTTTTTAATGTTACTTATTTGTAGGGCGGCGGTTGCTGTTCCTGCGATCGACCAGTCCTTTAATTCATTGACTGAAATTCTGCAATCGTCTTCGGGTGTGGATGTCAGTGATTGGACTAAGTCATAGTCATCTGTGAGGTCTTTGTTTGCTGTTGAGAGTTTTGTGAGAAGTTTTCTTTTGTCTTCTTCTGTGCCGGTTAAAGGCTGAAACAATGATGAGTTGTTTTCCCCTTTGGTGACACCAATGAGTTCGGGGGATTTGCTGTCTTCAGGCTTGAAAACGTAAAGAGTATTTTCTTCCAGGCTGCTGAAAGAACGCATTTCTCTTGTTGCTGCATTGGTATGCAAATTATCTCATGAGCTTATTGTTTGATCATCTTCGTTTTTTGTAAATCAGAGATTCTCAGCGTGCGTGTTGTTGCATGAGCCGCTGCACCTCGCCGGCGTGATAGCTGCTGCGGGTCAGGGGGGTGCTCACCACCTGCAGAAAGCCCAGTTCCTCTTCGCCGATGCGGCGGTAGGTGTCGAACTGCTCAGGGGTCACGAAACGATCTACAGCCAGGTGCTTGGGGCCTGGGGAGAGGTATTGGCCGATGGTGACGATGTCCACCCGATGGTCGCGCAGATCCCGCAGGGTGCTGATCACTTCCTCGTCGCTCTCCCCCAGGCCCACCATCAGTCCTGATTTGCTGTAAGCCCTGGGCCAGTCGTTGCGGACCCGCTTCAGTAGCTCCAGGGAGCGCTCGTAGATGCCCTGGGGGCGAGCCAGGCGGTACATCCGTGGCACGGTTTCGATGTTGTGGTTGAGCACATGTGGTGCTCCCGCCATCACTGTGGCCAGGGCCTCCCAGTTGCCGCAGAAGTCGGGAATCAGGAGCTCGATCGTGGTGAGCGGAGAGCGTTGCTTCACCTGTTCGATGCAGGCCACGAACTGGGAGGCTCCCCCATCCGGCAGGTCGTCGCGGTTCACCGAGGTGATCACCACATGCTTCAGACCCAAACGCGCCACCGCTACCCCGAGCCGCTCCGGCTCGGTGGGGTCGAGCGCACGGACGCTCTTGTCGAAGTCGATGTCGCAGTAAGGGCAGGCGCGGGTGCAGCCTGGCCCCATGATCAGAAAGGTGGCGGTGCCGCCGGCGAAGCACTCGCCGATGTTGGGGCAGCTGGCCTCCTGGCAGACCGTGTTCAGCTTCAGGTCGAGCAGAAGATCGGCAACAGCACCGATGCGCTCCCGCTGCGGCGCTTTCACGCGCAACCACTCGGGTTTCAAGGCGGATGTCATCTTCTACAGTCGATTCATCGGGATGTAGCGCAGCTTGGTAGCGCACTTCGTTCGGGACGAAGGGGCCGCAGGTTCGAATCCTGTCATCCCGACTGCACGCGATCCCATCATCTGAGTTCGGCTCCCGGGTACCCCCTTGGTGTCACCATGCGCCCGCCTTCCATGGTGCTGCTGCTGTTGCCGATCACCAGCACCGTGAGCATGTCCACGCTGTTGACGGGCAGAGCGTTGAGGCAATGGAGGGTCACCTGTTCTTCCGCGCGGCCCAGTTGACGCGCCATCACCACCGGGGTGTGATCGGGACGATGGCCCAGAAGAATCTCCTGGGCCCGTTGCAGCTGCCAGTCGCGGCCTTTCGATCGAGGGTTATACAGAGCCACCACGAAGTCGCCGGTGGCGGCGGCGTGCAACCGTTGTTCAATCACAGGCCACGGTGTGAGGCGATCGCTGAGGCTGATGGTGCAGAAGTCATGCATCAGCGGAGCCCCCGCCCGGGCCGCCGCGAGTTGAAGGGCGGAGAGCCCGGGATGGACCTCGAATAAGGGACGAGAGCAATCAGCCAGCTCCATCCAGAGCTCGAGGGCCAGCCCGGCCATGCCATAAATGCCACTGTCGCCAGATGACACCAGCGCCACTTTGGCTCCCTGCTGAGCAAGGGACAGAGCTTGCTGGCAACGGTCCCGTTCGCGGGTGAGTTGACCATCTAGGCGGACCTGATCCTGGCGGCGAAGCGGTTCGAGAAGATCTAGGTAAAGTCCGTAGCCCACCCAGACCGCGCAGCGGCTCAGCGTGCGGCGGGCATCGGGGGTGAGCAGGCTGAGATCCCCAGGGCCGCTGCCGATGAGATGCAGTTCTCCCCGTTGCGGTGCAAAGGGCTGCGCTGCTTCGGCGATCGCCACGGTGACAGCGCCCTGTTCCTCAGGCCCTGCATGGAGGATGCGTTTGGTCTGCAAGAGCTGGGCATCCTCGCCAGCGGCCAGCAGAGCCGCGGCTTCCGCTACGGATGCTGTGCCCATCTCGGCTTCAACCACGGCCGAAGGTGTAGGCACCGGCACTTCCGCGAGGGTTGATGCGCTGAACAGCCGAAATCTCCAGTCGAATTCCTGCGCCAGGGTGAGTAACGCCGGCTCATCGCTTTTGGCGTCAATGCTGCCGAAGCCAGCAACAGCTTCGGCGGCTAGCCCTGCGTTCTCCAGTGCTTGATGAACGGCTCGTTCGATCAGGCAATGGCTCGTGTTGCGTTCGCAGCCGAGGCCCAGCCACAAGGTGGCCGGATGCCAGCGACAGGGTGCGGCTTCAATCCAAGGACCAATCGCCAGCTCGGACGTGCCATCAGCCCCTGAGGTGAACGCCAAGGTGCTGGCTGAGGCACAAGCACGCCAGTGTTCACTGCCGCTTTGCTGCCTCACCGCAATCGGACGTCCCTTGGCCTGGTGGATCATCAACCGGCGCCAGGCATCGGCATCGCCACTGCGCCGAAACCCCCAGATCTCTCCGAAGGAGTCCAGCGCAAGCCGCCCTTGAGTGGCTGCATCACCGGTGATCACAGCGGTGCCTCCAAGCGCTGCTGCGAGATCCCTGGCCAGTTGTTCCCCTCCGGCTCGATGTCCTCCCAACAGAGGGACCACCTGCAGACCCTGGGCATCGAGTACCAGAACGGCCGGATCACTCTCCTTGTCTTTGAGAAGAGGGGCTATCAGTCGGGTGACGGCTCCCAGAGCTCCGACCACAATCAGCCGTCTGCCCTCGATCCAGTTGGTCTGCAAAAGGTCACTGGCTGTCGCCACCAGAACTGAATCTGGGCAGTGTGGGAGTGATGCTGCGGCACCGGGGGACAGCGCGACGCTATCGCTCAGGCCCTGGTGTGAAAGGCGCTGAAGCAGCGGCCATGCGCTCCGTGAGAGTCCGATGGCCAGCGATGCAGCACCAGAGCTTGATCGAAAAGACGTGTCGTTCAGAATTGCAGCCTCGGATGGTCAGCGCTGGGTGCCATCAGCGTTCAACAGCTCCCTTGCTGATCCTCCCAGGCTGCTGGATGGTGCTGCCTGCGGTGTTTCCTGTTGCGGCGGTGGTTCAGGGGCGCTTTGGGCGATGGGGGGTACGTCCTCGGGGGCGGCTTTTTCGGGGTATGCCTCTTCTGAACTTGGATTTTCTGCAGAGGTGGCTTCCGGGACGGTCGCTTCCTTGATGCGCTCGACCATTGGCTCGAGCTCGACTGGTTCCTGAGCAACCTGCGGTTCTGTTGCGGGTTCCGGCTCCGGCTCATCAGAGAGCACCGCTTGTGCTGCCTGCTCAGGGGTGGGCGATTCTTCCTTCATGACAATGTCTCCCAGCAGGCGGGAGACCTGCTCGTCGCTGAGCCGGGATTGCATCCAGATGGGACGGGATCCGGAGCTGTGGGGAATCGCCCGGAGTTGGTTGTTGAACACAGGGCTCATTGGCTCACCCAGGCCATTCAGCAGTTCCATCTGAACGAGTCCGTGACCGCTGCCGCTGCCCTTGATCCAGAGGGCATCCTGTCGGTCGACCAGGAAACTGTCTCCATTGACGGAGATCCGGAGCCTCCATCGACCGTCTCCTTCGCGCAGGTTCTGCAGCGGCGCGTTCCAAATCAGCCAGTCCAGAAGAAGCGGTTCCCCGCTGCCAAGGTCTGCCGGGCTGACCATGGCAAGCCAGGGGGAATCCGGAGCTGGCTGAGTGTCTGCAAGCCCTTGAAGCTGATCAAACCGCCATTGCAGGCTGGCTCCCGGGGCTTTCACTGCTTCCCCCCAGGGCGTGGCTGCATAGGCCGTGAAACGATGGCTGCCCGGTGTGAGCGCTGGAAATTGAATGTGTAGGCGTCCGTTTCCAGCTTCGCTGAATCGAAGCGGGGGCTGATCATCGATCTGCAGCGCCACATGGGCTCCCAGGCCGAGCTCAGGATCTTCCGCTAATGGCCAGTCGCTCACCTGCAGCTCCAGGGTTTGTTGGCCGGGCTGGAGCACCGTGCCATCGGCCGGGCTGATCAGTTTCAACTGAGGGTGACGGTCAGAGAGTGCTGCTTGTAGCTGCTGTACCCCGCCTGGAGGAGCCACTTCCTGTAGGCGCCCGGCTGGGGCAGTGGGATTCACGGGATCCCTCGCGGACCCTGCGTCCATGGCCCCTATCCGTCCCCAACCCCAGGCCGAAGCCGGCTTTGCATTGGTGACCAGCACCAGGATGCAAATGAGGGCAGTGATCCAGCGGAGACGGAATTGAAATCGGCCCGAAGCCGTCATGGGGGCATATCCGAGTTCAGATCATTCTGGATGCTCATGCCGGGACCAGGGAGATTTGGTGTCGTCTGTGTTATTTAGTGGGATTTATTTGCCCTTGCGTGAATAATTTTTGGTGTGAATTGTACCTTTCTGTTGATAGCGAGCTGCGTGAAGATGTCAGGCCCAGACAGGCGCGCAGCCGGATTGAACCTTTGTAACTCAATGGGGTCTTCTGTGCATCTGCGCCCCTATGCTTCCGCCAGCGGTCCCCTCTTTGGGGCCCAGCGCTCCAGTGGTCGTCAGGGGTTTGCGCCCCTGGCGCCATTGGCGCCCGGACGTGGTGACGCTCTGCGGAGCTGCGTTCGTGGCCCCGGTGAACATTTGTTCATCGGAGGGGTGGCCCACCACCTCGATCCCGTCCCTCGAGGAACGACTCGATGACCATCAGCCCACCAGAGCGTGGGAGCACCGCGAAGACTCAGGTCGAAAAGGTTGACAATCCAGCAACCTTTGAGCTGTTCGGCAAGCCCGGACACTTCGACCGTGCTCTCGCGAAAGGTCCCAAAACCACCACCTGGGTTTGGAACCTCCACGCCAATGCTCACGATTTCGACAGCCACACGAGTGACCTTGAGGAGGTCTCTCGGAAGATCTTCAGTGCTCACTTCGGCCATCTGGCCGTCATCTTCATCTGGCTGAGCGGCGCTTTCTTCCATGGCGCCCGCTTCTCCAACTTCTCCGGTTGGCTTGCCGACCCCACCCACGTGAAGCCCAGCGCTCAGGTGGTGTGGCCGGTGTTCGGCCAGGAGATCCTCAACGGCGATATGGGTGCCGGTTTCCAGGGCATCCAGATCACCTCAGGTCTCTTCCATGTTTGGCGTGCCTGGGGCATCACCAACGAAACGCAGCTGATGTCTCTTGCCATCGGCGCTCTGGTGATGGCTGGCCTGATGCTGAATGCAGGCGTTTTCCATTATCACAAAGCAGCTCCAAAGCTGGAGTGGTTCCAGAACGTTGAGTCGATGCTCAACCACCACCTCGCTGGACTGCTCGGCCTCGGGTCACTGTCCTGGACAGGTCACCTTCTCCATGTGTCCCTGCCCACCACCAAGCTGATGGATGCCATCGACGCCGGCCAGCCGCTGGTGCTTAATGGCAAGACCATCGCTTCTGTTGCGGACATTCCCCTGCCGCATGAATTCTTCAATCAGGATCTGCTGGCGCAGCTGTATCCCGGATTTGGTGCCGGTATCGGTGCTTTCTTCTCGGGTAACTGGGCTGCCTACAGCGATTTTCTCACCTTCAAGGGTGGTCTGAACCCAGTCACCGGCAGCATGTGGATGAGCGACATCGCTCATCACCATCTTGCGATCGCGGTGCTGTTCATCGTCGCCGGTCACATGTACCGCACGAACTGGGGCATCGGTCACTCCATCAAGGAGATTCTCGAAGGACAGAAGGGTGATCCCCTGCTGTTCCCTGCCACGAAGGGCCATGACGGTCTGTTCGAGTTCATGACTACGAGCTGGCACGCCCAGCTGGCTGTGAACCTCGCCATGCTCGGCTCCCTGAGCATCATCGTGGCTCAGCACATGTATGCGATGCCTCCCTACGCCTACATGTCAATCGACTATCCGACTCAGATCGGTTTGTTCACCCATCACATGTGGATTGGTGGCTTCCTGATCGTCGGTGCTGCAGCTCACGCCGCTATCGCGATGATCCGCGATTACGACCCTGCCAAGCATGTCGACAACGTGCTGGACAGGGTTTTGAAAGCTCGCGATGCCTTGATCAGCCACCTCAACTGGGTGTGCATCTGGCTTGGCTTCCATAGCTTCGGCCTCTACATCCACAACGACACCATGCGTGCTCTGGGGCGTCCCCAGGACATGTTCAGTGATTCAGCAATTCAGCTGAAGCCTGTGTTCGCTCAATGGATTCAGGGTCTGCATGCCGCTGCTGCCGGCACCACCGCTCCCAACGCCCTTGCAGGTGTGAGCGAGGTGTTCAACGGATCTGTCGTTGCCGTTGGCGGCAAGGTCGCCGCAGCGCCGATCCCCCTGGGCACCGCCGATTTCATGGTGCACCACATCCACGCCTTCACGATTCACGTGACGGTGTTGATCCTGCTCAAGGGTGTGCTCTACGCCCGTAACTCCCGCCTCATCCCTGACAAGGCCAACCTCGGCTTCCGTTTCCCCTGTGACGGCCCCGGCCGTGGTGGCACCTGCCAGGTGTCCGCATGGGACCACGTGTTCCTGGGTCTGTTCTGGATGTACAACTCCCTGTCCATCGTGATCTTCCACTTCTCTTGGAAGATGCAGAGCGATGTCTGGGGAACGGTGAATGCTGACGGTTCCGTGCAGCACATCACTAACGGCAATTTCGCCAACAGCGCCATCACCATCAATGGCTGGCTGCGTGACTTCCTGTGGGCTCAGGCCGCTCAGGTGATCAACAGCTACGGCTCCAACACCAGCGCCTATGGCCTGATGTTCCTTGGTGCTCACTTCGTCTGGGCCTTCAGCCTCATGTTCCTGTTCAGCGGCCGCGGCTACTGGCAGGAGCTGATCGAGTCCATCGTCTGGGCTCACAACAAGCTGAAGGTGGCCCCGGCCATCCAGCCCCGTGCGCTGTCCATCACCCAGGGCCGTGCCGTGGGTGTCGCTCATTACCTCTTGGGCGGCATTGCGACCACATGGGCCTTCTTCCACGCCCACATCCTTGTGGTCGGCTGACCTCTCCTGACCTTTCCCTCTAATGGCAACGAAATTTCCTTCGTTCAGCCAGGGTCTGGCACAGGACCCGACAACCCGCCGCATCTGGTACGGGATCGCCACGGCTCACGACTTCGAGAGCCATGACGGAATGACGGAGGAGAAGCTTTACCAAAAGCTCTTCTCCACCCATTTCGGCCATCTCGCGATCATCGGCCTGTGGGTTTCGGGCAACCTGTTCCACATCGCCTGGCAGGGCAACTTCGAGCAGTGGGTCGCCGACCCTCTGCACGTGCGCCCCATCGCTCACGCAATCTGGGACCCCCACTTCGGTCAAGGTGCCATTGACGCCTTCACCCAAGCGGGTGCTTCCTCCCCGGTGAACATCGCCTACTCGGGCTTGTATCACTGGTTCTACACAATCGGCATGACCACCAATGCCGAGCTGTATCAGGGCTCCATCTTCATGATGATCCTGTCAGCTTGGGCCCTGTTCGCCGGTTGGCTTCACCTCCAGCCCAAGTTCCGCCCCTCTCTGGCTTGGTTCAAAAACGCGGAATCCCGCCTGAACCACCACCTGGCTGTTCTCTTCGGCTTCAGCTCCATCGCCTGGACCGGTCACCTGGTTCACGTGGCGATTCCTGAGTCCCGCGGTCAGCACGTTGGTTGGGACAACTTCCTCAACGTGATGCCCCACCCCGCCGGTCTGGGACCCTTCTTCACCGGCAACTGGGGTGTGTATGCCCAGAATCCCGACACCATGGGCCAGGTGTTCGGAACCTCAGAAGGATCCGGCACCGCGATCCTCACCTTCCTGGGTGGTTTCCACCCTCAGACCGAGGCTCTCTGGCTCACCGACATCGCCCATCACCATCTGGCCATCGGCGTGATCTTCGTGATCGCTGGCCACATGTATCGGACGAATTTCGGCATCGGTCACTCGATCCGCGAGATCCTCGAAGCCCACAACCCCCCTCAGGGAACCCCTGGAGATCTGGGCGCAGGCCACAAGGGTCTTTACGACACCATCAACAACAGCCTGCACTTCCAGCTCGGTCTGGCCCTCGCATCCCTTGGCGTTGTCACCTCTCTGGTGGCTCAGCACATGTATGCGATGCCGTCGTATGCCTTCATCGCGAAGGACTACACAACCCAAGCTGCGCTGTACACCCATCACCAGTACATCGCCATCTTCTTGATGTGCGGTGCCTTTGCTCACGGTGCGATCTTCTTCATCCGTGACTACGACCCCGAAGCCAACAAGGACAACGTCCTGGCTCGGATGCTCGAGCACAAGGAAGCGATCATCAGCCACCTCAGCTGGGTTTCTCTCTTCCTCGGTTTCCACACCCTCGGCCTTTACGTTCACAACGATGTGGTCGTGGCTTTCGGTACCCCCGAGAAGCAGATCCTGGTGGAGCCCGTCTTCGCTCAGTTCGTTCAAGCCGCGTCGGGTAAGGCGATCTATGGCTTCGACGTTCTGCTTGCCAATTCCGGTGGTGTTGCAGCCAATGCCAATGCTGCCTACATGGGTGGCTGGATGGACGCCATTAACGGTGTGCGCGGCAGCAATGATCTGTTCCTGCCCATCGGCCCTGGTGACTTCCTTGTTCACCACGCCATCGCTCTAGGACTGCACACCACCACCCTGATCCTTGTGAAGGGTGCACTGGATGCACGTGGGTCCAAGCTGATGCCCGATAAGAAGGACTTCGGCTACTCCTTCCCCTGCGACGGCCCCGGTCGTGGAGGCACCTGCGACATCTCAGCCTGGGACGCCTTCTATCTGGCTGTCTTCTGGGCATTGAACACCGTGGGTTGGGTCACCTTCTACTGGCACTGGAAGCACCTCGCCATCTGGCAGGGCAACGTGGCTCAGTTCAACGAATCCAGCACCTACCTGATGGGCTGGTTCCGCGATTACCTCTGGCTCAATTCCTCCCAGCTGATCAACGGTTACAACCCGTTCGGCAGTAACAACCTTGCCGTCTGGGCCTGGATGTTCCTGTTCGGTCACCTGGTGTGGGCCACCGGTTTCATGTTCCTGATCTCTTGGCGTGGTTATTGGCAGGAGCTGATCGAGACCATCGTCTGGGCTCACCAGCGCACGCCTCTGGCCAACCTTGTTGGCTGGCGTGACAAGCCTGTTGCGCTCTCCATCGTTCAGGCCCGTGTTGTGGGTCTCGCCCACTTCACGATCGGCTACATCCTCACGTATGCCGCATTCCTGATCGCCTCGACCTCTGGCAAGTTCGGTTGATCCAAAAGAGCTGCTTCTTAAGTCAGCAGTCGTTCCTCATGTTCGTTCCCGTCCGGTTCTCCGGACGGGATTTTTTAATGGCAATCAGCCGCTGAAACGGATGTCGAGCGTGCGCAGATAGGTATGCAGTCCAGCATCCTGGATCGGCAGCACGTATGCGTCCGCACCGGATTCGTTGTGATGGGAATGCCAGTAGCCCGGTGGAGTGACGAAGGCTGCACCTGGGACCCAGTCCTCCCGATGCGGGTTGATGATCCGCCCCTGTTCATCGAGCTTTGTCCCAATCAGGGTGTAGCAGCCGGGTTCACAAGCCACTGCGAAGTCCAAGGCGATGGACTGATGCCGGTGGGGCATCTGCTCCTGGTTCGCCGGAAGAATGCCGAGCATGGCCCAGAGGGTGTGGCTCACCGTGCGTGACTGGGGAAACGAGCTGTTCCCGAGAAGCACACTCACTCGGTTGGCCCTCGCACCACTGGGGCTGCCAGCGATCTCAGCGAGCTTCTGCTGACTGTCCTGATGGCTGTAGAAGGTTGGTTCGAAGCGAGCTTGGCTCGGTGCGACCCCCAGATGTCTGAGCAGGGGGGCATCGTGCACCCAGTACATCGCAGCCCGATCACAGCTGGTGTGAATGGCGTCGCCACCGGCTGGCAGCACAAGCATGTCGCCTTTGCTCCAAGCGAAGCGTTGACCGCATGCTGTGGTTTCACCACGGCCATCTGCCACGAAGAACAGCTGGCTGGTGGCCACTGCGGCGGTTCGTAATTCACCTTGATCCAGGCGAATGAAATTGGCGCAGAGGGTGGGGCCAGTTGCTGGGCCCGAGCAGCCCAGTACGTCACTCAGATCCAGTGGCAGTACCGAGCTGCCAGGCTCCTGGAAGAAGTCAGGCGAGAAGCACCGATAGGGCACCAGCTCTGTCAGGCCGCTGCGAATCGGATCGGCCGCTTCTCCGTATGAGAAAAATTGTGCTTGCTCCGATGAGGCGCCTCGTTTGGTCGCACTGCTCACCATGCGCTCATCACTCAAGTATTAAGAGAAATTCCACATTACGGACCGGTCGATCTGGCTTTGGTATGCACCGCGTCATGTTTTCGTTGAGGCTTAGTCACCTTTATTCGGGTTTCCGGCGCTGAACTGATACATCCCTTCCGTTCTCCAGGGCCGAGACCATGCCAACACTCCCCCCCGTCTTGAACTTGTGCTTCTGCTCTCAGCTGCAGCGACCGGTTACAACGTCATGATGCAGATCGTGCCAAGCCAGCGCATTGATCTGGCGCAGCTGGAGATTCAGGAGCGCGTTCAGTCTTCGGAGGCTTCTCGCTCGACTCACTCTGCGTCGGCCTTGCGTGCCTCTATGAGTAGGAAACCAGCACCAGTTGTCGTGATGGACGTGGCCGTTGCAAATGGGAGGGGGACCTGTGCCGTCCCGCCGACGGGTGGTCCGGCCCTGAATGATCAGTTTGAACCTTGCTAACCATCCAGTTCCGGTATGGATGGCCCCACGCCACGCCAGCGTTTGAGCTGTAAATAGATCGCAGGAATCACGAACAGAGACAGCAGCGTGGAGACCAGTAGCCCACTGAAGACCACTGTTCCAATGCTGATCCGGCTGGCTGATCCGCTTCCGCTGGCCAGAAGCAGGGGCAGGAAGCCTGCCAGCGAGGTGACTGCGGTGAGGAGAATTGGCCGCATCCGATTGATGGCGGCTTCTTCGATCGCCTCCAGTAGGGCGATGCCTTGCTCGAGGCGTTGATTGGCGAACTCCACGATCAGAATTCCGTTCTTGGCCGCCAGGCTCACCAGAACGAGCAGTCCCATCTGGGCATAGACATCCAGAGTGAGGCCCCGCAGCTTCAAGCCGATCAAGGCCCCGAGCAAGGCCATGGGCACAGTGAGCAGGATGATCAGAGGGTCGAGGAAACTTTCGTACAGCCCGGCCAACAGGAGGTAAACCACCGTGAGGCCTAGGGCAAACAGCACCCAGGTCACGGTTTCTGCCCGGGTCTCTTCTTTGGCCAGTCCCGTGAAGGTGAGGGCCAGATTGGTTCCGCCTGTGCGATCGCTCAGGGCTTGGAGTAAGTCGATCGCCTGTCCACTGCTCACAGCATCGATCGGCACGGCGGTGATGCTGATCGAGCGGTTCTGGTTGTAATGGGTGATGCTGTTGGCGCCGGAATCCCGTTTCAACGTCACAAAGTTGGCCGCCGACACCAGTTCGCCGCTGCGATTGCGCACCATCAGGCTGGTCAGGTCACCAGGTGTGTTTCGGTCGGATCCCTCCAGCTGAACGTAGATATTGCGGATCTGCCCGCCTTCGAACGTGTCATCGATATAGCGGCCGCCGATGGCCGTTCCGATGTCGCGAAGGGTCGGCCCCACCGGCAGGTCGAGAGCTGCCATCTGGCTTCTGTCAATCTCGAGGCGCCATCGCGGTGAACTGGCATCAAACCGGGTGCTCACCCTCTGGAAGCGGCCGGACTCCCGTGCTGATCGAATGAACCGTTGGGCCTGGGCTTCGAAGTCCTGAAGACTGAGCTGGCCACCACTGCGGTCTAGAAGTTCCAACTGCAGACCTGATTCGCTACTGAATCCCCGCACCGTGGGGGGTGTGGTGACAATCACCCTCGCATCCGTGATTTGTTGCCTGAGGGCCTTGTTCAGGCGTTTCTTCACGGCTTCGCTGCTGTTCTCGCGTCCCGGTCGTTCCTTCAGGGGGCCAGGCGCAGATAAAACGCACCCCGGTCTTCTCCGCTCTGGCCGAACGAACGGCCGGCATAGAAGTTGCCGCTGCGGATCAATGGATCCTCTGCGATCACCTGACGGATGCGTTCCATCACCGCTTGAGTGCGCTCAAGGCTGGCGCCTTCAGGCAGGGTGAAATAACCCCGCACTTGACCCTGATCTTCATTAGGGATGAAGGATGTGGGAATCGTTGCCAGTCCGATACCCGTCAACATCAAGCCCGTAAGGATCAGGCCCAGAACGATGCGTCCTCGAGGGAGCCAGAGAGCCAGGGCTTTGCCATACCAGCTCTGCAGGCGATGCATCCCATGGCGAAGCATCTGGCTGATGCGTTTTATCGGCGCGGGTAAGCGGCCGGTCCCTGAACCAAGCGCCCGCGCACAGGCCATGGGGGTGAATGTGAGGGCGTTGAATGTGGAGAACAAGATGGCCCCGCTGATGGCCAGAGCTATCGGTTGATAGAGGCGACCGATGGATCCTGGTATGAGCAACACCGGGAGGAACACAGCGGCCAGGACGAGGGATGTGGCGACCACTGCCCCTGCCAGTTCGGCCATGGCATCCTCTGCTGCACCCTGCGGTTCAGCCCCCTCTTCGATCCGCCCTGCGATGTCCTCGCTGACCACGATGGCGTCATCAACCACGATGCCTGTGGCGAGCACCAGTCCGAACAGGATCAGGCTGTTGAGATTCGATCCGCTCAGTCGTACCACGACCAGACTGCCAATTAGGGCAACGGGAACCGCGATGCCAGGGATCAGCGCCAGTCGCCAGCGTCCAAGGAACAGCACAAGCACCACAAGCACCAGCACCACCGCATCGCGAAGTGTGGCGGTGGTGCGATCCAGGTTGGCTTGTACGGTTTCGGCCACATCCACAATCACCTGCATGGTTAGGCCTGGAGGAAAACTTCTCTCCAGGCGCGTCAGCTCATCCATCACAGCCCGGCTCACCTCCAAGGCGTTTGCACCGTCTCTCTGGAAAATGCCCACCGCAACAGGAGCTGTCCCCTCAAGGTTCAGGGTGCTGCTGCCGTAAGCGCGCTGGCCCAGTTCGACCCGTCCGACATCCTTCAGGCGCACAAGGCCTCCCGCCTCAGTGCGCTTGACCACCATGGCTTCAAAGTCCGCTTGATTGCGGAGCCGTCCTTCGGCGTCGATGGGAAGGCTGAACAGCTGTCCGGCTGGTGCTGGAGCCGCGCCCAGACTCCCTATCGCGGCCAGCACGTTCTGCTCTGCCAGTGCTGCGGTGATGTCGTTGGTGGAGAGGTTGAACAACTCCAGACGGTTGGATCAAGCCAGAGTCGGAAAGCGCAATTCGCTGCTGCCGAACACGCGGATGTCGCCGACACCAGGTGTTGCTTTCAGTGCCTCCTGCAGGTTTTGATCGAGCCAGCCGCCGATGAAGATCGGTTCGTAGAGGCCTGGAGGAGCACTGAATCCGAGAATCAGGAGGAGGTCATCAGTCGAACGGTTCACGTTCAGGCCTTGGCGTGTCACAGCCTGAGAAGTCGCCTGCTTGCCAGGTTCACTTCGTTCTGAACCTTGATCGCGTTCAGCTCGGGATCGCCCGATTCGAAGCGCAGGCTGAGGCTGGCACCGCCTTGACGGCTGCTGGACGTCATGCTCTCAAGCCCTTCCAGACCATTGAGCTGTTTTTCGAGAACGGCCGTGCTCTGCTCACCACTGCTCCACCACTTCCGGACTTGCCGCGGGGAACGAGGGCTCACACTCACTCGAGTTGGTGCCAGCTGTGGAAGGTCTTCAAGGCCGAGGCCCACCAGTGCAACGGAGCCTGCCAGCAGCACAAGCAAGCTGCAGACGACGGTGAACACAGGCCGCCGCAGGAACGGCTGGGAGATGGACCGCAAGGCGGCAGTGGTTCAGAAGCGTCAAGATCTTGACAGCAGAATGCCCGAATGCGCCATTGAGGAGCATTCGGGGCATTGCATTTTGAAGTGAGGTCAGGCTTAACCGGCTTAGTTCACGCTCCAGACACCGCCGGCGATGTTCACCAGAGGAGCGACAAGCGCAGTGCCGGTGAGGAACCAGGCAAAAGCTGCGCCACCACAACCTCCGAGCCAGAAGCCACTGGCGAACTCGGCCCATCCGGCCTTGGTGAACAGGTCGGCAGGAGGGTTGTCGATTGTGGCGTCAGCCGGCTGAACATTGGGGCCGTTGCCTGCGGTTCCGTAGATGGAGAGGCACACGGTCAGGATGGAGACACCAAACCAATGGTGGCCAGCAATCCAGCTGTGGTGTAGTACTCGGTGAGTCGCAGGGGGCCGCAGATTGTGAAGGGGCCATACAGGAAAAGCCGTGGCCATGCCAACTTCCAAACCGCGACCGGTTGGGAGAAAGCGCAGGTCTGTATGCAGGAAGTGCGTTGAGAAAGGCCTTGGCGAAATAGCTGCTGTTCACCGGGGTGGCCAGGTTGCCAACTGTGGGGTCGGCTACGGGGGTCACGGTCATGGGATAAATGAATTGAGGTGCGGAGCTCTGAAGCGGTCTGAAGGGCGCGCGGCCGATCAATCAGTGGCTTCGATCACGTTGAACAGCAAAGCCATGGCCACAGCTGGGCCCATGATCCCTACGAGGGGAACGAATACTGAGGGCATCCAGGCAGCAACAAATTCTCCGTGTCATGGCAGCGGCCAAAAGGTCCGCCAGTACTGTAGTGAGCGCCTTTCTGTCGGTCTCGCACCGACCGCAACGGCGACATAAAAGTTCAATCCCTGCGCGTCCGTCGCTCAAGCTCCATGAATCAGCTTCTTGCCGGTGGTGCCGCAGTCGTGCTGGTGGCTGTGCTCTGGCTGCTTGGCCGTCGTCCAAGCAAGACTCTGCTGCGCAGTACGGATGCGGGCTCGGTTGCAGCGATCAATCGGGCCAACAACTCGGCGGCTCCGTGCTGAGTGAGGCCTCAGCGCCGCTCGAGCCCTCAGCCACCGCCGAAGTATCGGAGTCTTCGGCAGACCAGGTCTTTGAGCCCCCTTTGGGAACCGCGGCTCGGCTGGCTCTGACGAAGGAGCTTCGCCAGGCCATGGATCAAGGCGGACCCGAGCAGCGTCTTGTAGCCGTCAAGCGGGCGGGGCTTTGGGGACATCCCTCGGGTGCTGCCTGTGCTCCGCCGGGGCCTTCGTGATTCGGACCGTCGTGTTGTGTTGGCCGCCGCCGCCGGTATCGATCGGCAGCGCGGCGCAACCGTCCAAGTCCCTCTCAGCAGGCTCGTCCACCTCGCAACGTGGCCCGGATGCGGTAAATCGGACGTCCCTGGCTTTCGTGATACGTGCGGATCAGCAGTTCCCCTAGGAGCCCGAAGCAGAACAGCTGAATGCCGGCCAGGCCAAGCACCACCGCCAGAATCAATAGCGGTCGGGTGCCGATGTCGTCGCCATCAGCTTGATCACCAGCAGATAAGAGCTTGCAATCAGGCTCATCAGGATCGCAATCAGACCTCCAAAGCCGAACACGTACATCGGGCGCGTCAGAAACCGCTTCATGAACCACACCGTGAGCAGATCCATGAGCACCCGGAAGGTGCGGTCGATGCCGTACTTGCTTGTGCCGTACTGGCGGGCTCGGTGATTCACCTTCACTTCTGTGATGCGTTGCCCCCTCGATGAAGGCCAGCGCCGGCAGAAACCTGTGCAGCTCTCCGTAGAGACGCATGTCGGCAAGCACATCGCGGTCGTAGGCCTTCAGCGAACAGCCGTAGTCATGCAACCGCACACCCGTGACGCGCCCGATGATCCGATTGGCGATCCTGGAAGGAAGCTTGCGTTGCAGTTCTGCGTCCTGACGATCGTGGCGCCAGCCACTCACCAAGTCATAGCCCTCGCGAAGCTTTGCAAGCAGTAGGGGGATATCGGCGGGATCGTTCTGAAGGTCGCCATCCAAGCTCACGATGACCTTGCCTTGCGCAACATCGAAGCCTGCGGCCATTGCAGCTGTCTGGCCGTAGTTCTTGCGCAGGAGCACGCCTACGAGCTCAGGTACCTCCGCGCTGATCCTCTCCAACACGGCAGCCGTTGCATCGGTCGACCCATCGTTGACCAGCACCAGCTCGAAGCATTCTCCGATCGGACGCAGCGCTGTGAGGAGCTGCTCGACCAGTTCTGGCAGACTCTCTTCCTCGTTGTAGAGGGGCACTACGACCGAAAGGTCAAGCCCTGCCATGGGGATCAATCTCGTATGGCAGCAACTTAATCGGCGCTTGGATTCGTTTTGAGATCAGCCAGGGTGGTGCCGTCGTGACATCGCATGATCCGACCAGCCCCACGCAGTTCGGCTCTGTAGTGACTGGCCACAGGGTGTCGGTCGCTGGGATGGAGGCTGTCGATGCCGATGCCATTGCGTCCATGCTCCCGTCCTGAGCTGTGCATGTAGCGGCCGCGTTCGAGGTGAATCGCTACATGCGTACAGCGTTGCGGTCGCCCGAAAAAAATCAGATCACCTGGTCGCAGAAGTTGGTCATTGCCTGGCCGAACCGCGACGGGTTCGCAAAAGCGTTCCTGCTGATAAGCGTCTCTGGGCAGCCAGATGTCGGCACTTGCGAAGGCACACACTGCACCAGTCCTGAGCAGTCGAGATCAGGGCCCAGCGTTCCGCCCCAGAGGTATTCATTCGGGCGAGCGGCGGCAACCTTGAGCCATTCGAGGACCGCAGGAATCCGTGCCGCGATCGCGTCACTCGTCAACAGTCGAGGCCGGGGAGAGCCGTTGTGCGTGCCTGCCCGGCGAGATCGGCCACATTCAGCCAGCAGGGATAGCCATCCTCAATCAGTTTCACCCGAATGCGGTTGCCGCCGAGCGTGTCCAAAGGGGTGATCACGCGAAAACTCCGGCCCGCAGCTGCCTGGGTTGCAAGACTTTCACCACGGGAACGGGAATAACCGTTGAGGTCCTTCAGGAGCTGCCAGCAGCTTCCTGGAGTGATGAGATCTGGAGCCAATGGAGTGCCTAGGGTCGGCATTGACTGAAGCCAGTGCCATGGCGTTCTACCGCCCCGAGCCAACGATGCAGGAGCATCTGGCTGCTCTGATCGATCGACTCGCTGCCGAAGGCCGCCCCGGTCTGCATGATCGGATCGCCGTGACCTGGGTGCGCTACGACCAATCAATACCAGTGACTGGCAGTGGTTGCGGGGCCTCTTGGGCGGACCAGAAACTCATGTATCCAGCCAGCGTTGTCAAGCTGATTTATGCAGTGGCAGCGGAGCACTGGCTGGAGAGAGATGTCCTTCCTGATAGTGAGGAATTGCGCCGAGCTTTGCTCGACATGCTGGCTGACTCCAGTAACGATGCCACCGGCTTGATTGTGGACTTTCTTACCGGACACCAAGTGGTCCCGCCTTGCGCTCACCGGCCTGGGAGCAGTGGCAGCAACAGCGTCTGGTTGTGAACCGGTGGCTCAAGGATTTCGGATGGCCCGAACTGGACCAGGTGAACTGCTGCCAGAAAACCTGGAGTGACGGACCTTATGGCCGCGAAAAGGCTTTCTACGGGGAGGGCAATTCCAACCGAAATGCACTCTCCACGGCCGCAGTGGCACGCATGTTGGAGGCTGTGATGACAGATGGAGTCCTCTCTCCACCGGCCTGCCAGCGCCTGCGGAATCGATTGCTGCGATCTCTGGATCCAGAGGCGAGAGCGTCTGATCCAGAGAATCAGGTTGACGGCTTTCTCGGCGAAGGGCTGTCCCCAGTCAGCACGCTTTGGAGCAAGGCCGGTTGGATGAGCCAGGCGCGACACGATGCTGCCTGGTGGTGTTTGAACAATGAACCTCCCAGTCTGCTTGTGGTGTTCACCGAAGGTGCAGAGCTGGCGAATGACGAAGCTCTGCTCCCAGCTATCGCCCACAATCTGGCGCTCTTCGCACCCAGCGATTGATCACGTTTAATTCAACGGAGAGGGAGGGATTCGAACCCTCGACAGAAGTTGCCTCCTGTAACTCCTTAGCAGGGAGCCGCTTTCAACACTCAGCCACCTCTCCAGCGGCTCGCCCACCTTATCAAGAGGTCGTGCCTTCAGACCACCAAGCGGGGCAAGCGATGTTTGAAGCTGCACAGCACTTCCCAAGGAATCGTATGGGACAGTTCGGCCCACTCCAGCGGATGAATCACTTCCTCGCCATCAGATCCAAGAAGGGTCACCACATCACCCACATCCAGAGCTGGGTGGTCGTGTGGCATCTACCAACAGCTGATCCATGGTGATCGCACCCACCTGCGGTAGGCGTTGGCCAGCGTGCAGCACTGAGATCTGGCCGGATAGAGAACGGCTCACTCCATCGGCGTAGCCGATGCCCACCACGGCCAGTCGGCTGGGACGGCTGGTGATGAAACGATGTCCGTAGCTCACGCCCACTCCTGCAGGCACAACGCGGATCAGGCTCACCCGCGCCTTCACTCCCATCGCTGGTTCCAGATGCACGCTTTGGTTCAGATGCTGACTGGGTGAATGGCCATAGAGAGCCAAGCCGACGCGCACCTGGTCATGGTGAAGGGATGGGTCGCGAAGCGTGCCGGCTGAATTGGCGAGATGGAGTTGGAGGGCTTCGCTGCGAAGGGACCGCGTCACGGCGTCAAAGCGCTCCTGCTGCAGTCGAGTGATGCGCTCAGCATCACCCTCGGGACCTCCATCGGCCATAGCGAGGTGGCTGTACACGCCACGGAGTATCAGATGGTCGAGTTGCTGGATGGCCGCCGTGAGACGACTGCCGTCCTGCCAGTCGCAGCCGAGTCGGGTCATTCCTGTGTCCAGCTTGAGCTGAACGGAGAAGCGACGGCCGCTGCCGCTGGCAAGGTTTTGGCAGAGCAGCGCTTCACGCATGCTGCTCAAGGTGGGCATCAGCTGCCAATGCAGGCAGGCCCGCAGGTCTTCAGCCTGAATCAGGTTGCCGAGCACAAGAACAGGGAGTTCGAGCCCGGCCCGTCGCAGTTCAATCCCCTCCTGCAGGGTGGCCACGCCAAGGCTGGCGGCTCCTCCACAAATGGCTGCTCTGGCGACCGTCTCAGCTCCATGCCCGTAGCCGTCGGCCTTGACAACGGCCATAAGGGCACAGCCAGGTTTCAGAATCCCTTTCAGTGCTCGTGCATTCTTTTCCACAGCCTGTGCGGAGACTTCCATCCAGGCCCGTTGACGGGGGTCGGCCCCGGTCTGGTGCACGAGTCCTGCAGATCGTTGGTTGTCGACGAACAGGTCGGACATGGGGGCTTGGTAGTGGGGGTCACAAGGCGTCATTTGTGACCCCGATAGCATGCCGTTTAATCTGGGAGCTGGCATGGGCCAGGTTCTCGTTCTCAATGCGTCCTACGAACCTCTGAACATCACCACTTGGCGTCGAGCTTTGGTGATGATGCTCAAGGGCAAGGCTGAGAGCCTCGAACATGATCCTCATCGGCTCGTACGCCGAGATGTTCATGTCCCAACGGTGATCAGGTTGCGGCAGTTTGTTCGTGTTCCATTCAGGCAGGTCCCACTGACCCGTCGCAACGTGTTTCAGAGAGACAATCACACCTGTCAGTACTGTGGCGCCAAGGAGAATCTCTCGATCGACCACGTGATGCCTCGCAGTCGCGGCGGTGGCGACAGCTGGGACAACGTGACCACAGCCTGTATGCGCTGCAACGTCCGAAAGGGGAATCGCACGCCCCAGGAAGCGGCCATGCCTCTCCGGAAAATGCCAAGACGACCGCTCAGCAGTTTGAGTTTCGATGCCGTCCGTCAGATCAACTCTGGTCGGCACAGTGAGTGGGCCAAATATGTGATCGGCGCGTGATTCAGTCGTCCGATTGCTGACTGAGCGCTGCCAGCTTGCTGCGCTGTTCCTCAGCGATACAAGCACCGATCACATCCTCCATTTGTCCCTGGAGTACTGGATCAAGGCTGAAGTTCCGGCCCAGCCGATGATCTGTGACCCTGTTGTCTTTGGCGTTGTAGGTGCGAATCTTCTCACTGCGATCGCCTGTGCCCACCTGGGCGCGTCGCGCGGAGCTTTCCCGGGCGTTGGCTTCCGCTAATTGGCGCTCGTAGAGCTTGGCCCGCAGAATCTCCATGGCCCTCTCCCGGTTCTGAAGCTGGGATCGTTCCTGGGTGCAAAACACACGGATTCCGCTGGGGCGATGCATTAGATCCACGGCGGTTTCGACTTTGTTGACGTTCTGCCCTCCAGCTCCACCGGATCGGGCTGTACTGATCTCCAAATCGGCGGGTTCGATCAGCACTTCGACGGGGTCTGCTTCTGGCATGACGGCCACGGTGGCAGTGGATGTGTGAACGCGTCCTTGCGATTCTGTGGCTGGGACACGTTGCACGCGGTGAACTCCAGCTTCAAATTTCAGCTCACTGAACACTGAATCTCCTTTCACCGAGAGGATCAGCTCCTTGAAGCCCCCAAGGTCGGCCTCACTGGCACTCACCGGTTGAACCGTCCAGCCGCGCCTGCTGCTGAAGCGTTCATACATCCGTGCAAGATCGCCTGCCCAGAGGCAGGCTTCATCGCCGCCGGCACCAGCACGGATCTCAAGCATCACACTGCGTTCATCCCGGGGATCCTTCGGCAGCAGTGCCAGTGTGAGCCGTTGAATCAGGACTTCATGGCGCTTGTCCAGCTCCTCCAACTCAAGTTGCGCAAGGTTGGCCATCTCCTCATCACCACGGCTATCACTCAGGAGTTCTCTGGCCTGTTCCCGCTCCGCTTGCACCGATTGCAGGCTGGTGTAGTCGTTCACCAGGGGTTCGAGTCTGGATCGTTCTCGAGCGATTGACTGCAGACGCGTGGGATCTGAGGCCACATCTGGATCCGCCAATTGGCGCTCCAGGTTGTGGAAACTGTCGCGTGCCGCTTCGAGGCGACTGATCAACGTCGATGGATCCATTCCCTCAGAGATGGTGCCGATGCCTGGTCTGCAACGAAGGACGGTGGGTCAACAAAAACCCCCGATGGCAGTGGTGTTACTGCCTTCGGGGGAACATTCATGGCAAAACACCAATCAGGCGTCTGCTTTCTCGCCACTTTTTTTGTCATCTGCAGCCTTGTCTGCTCCGCCCATGCCGTATTTGCGCATGAAACGATCCACACGCCCCTCCGTGTCGAGGATTTTCTGAGTGCCTGTGAAGAATGGATGGTTGCCGCTCCACACATCAACGTGGATTTCGGGCTGCGTGGAGCCAGTGGTCATCACCACTTCTCCGTTGCAGATCACCTTGGCATCGGGATACCAGGTGGGATGGATTTCGGGCTTGGGCATGACAGAAATCAGCGCTTGGAGAACTGGGGAGCTTTACGGGCTTTCTTGAGGCCGTACTTGCGACGTTCCTTTGCCCGTGGATCTCGGCTGAGATGGCCTTCGGTCTTCAGGGGCTTGCGGTTGTCGGCTGAAAGCTCACACAAGGCGCGAGCGGCGCCCTGCTTGATGGCATCAGCTTGGCCGGTCAGTCCACCACCACGGACGTTCACGAGAACGTCGTACTCCGTGAGGAGACCCAACGTCTGCAGTGGGGCACGTACTGCAGACAGGTAGGCGGGGTTGTAATTGAGATAGTTATCGCCGGGGCGACCGTTAATCGTGATGGTGCCGTTTCCTGGCACTAAGCGCACACGGGCCACAGAGGTTTTGCGGCGGCCGGTACCCCAGTAGACGACAGAATTGGAGGTGCTCATTGGGCGGTGGCGGCGGGATCGAGCTGCAGGGGCTTGGGCTGTTGGGCAGCGTGAGGGTGCTCGGCACCCTTGTAAACCTTCAATTTGCGGAACATCTGCCGACCCAGGGCGTTGTGGGGAAGCATGCCTTTGATGGCCTTCTCCACGATGCGTTCTGGCAGGCGCTCCTGCAGGTGAGCGAAGGTTTCCACCTTCATGCCTCCGGGGCGACCGGAGTGACGGCGGTAAAGCTTCTGCTGAGGCTTGTTACCGCTTACCCGAATCTTGTCGGCATTCACAACGACAACGAAATCGCCGGTGTCGAGGTGAGGGGTGAAACTGGCTTTGTTCTTGCCGCGCAGCACGGAAGCCACCTCGGTTGCCAGTCGGCCGAGGGTTTGATTCTCAGCGTCCACCAGATACCACTGGCGGTCGATCGAATCGATGGAGGGGACAGAGGTCTTGTTCATCGCGCCGGCATGCCGGTTCTGATATGCCCCGTCGCGAGCGACGAAGCTGGGCAGGGAGCATTGGTTACGCCGTGGCGTTCCAACCAGAGCTCAAAGATCGACTTTACCTTGTCGCCTGACCCCAACCTCAAAGTTCGGTTGGCGTCGGTGCGGTTCAGGTGCTGAATCACCATCCTGGAGGATCCGGAGGTGGATCTTCTGTGGCTAGAGAAAAAGTCGGTTGACAATCGTACCAGCCGCCCTTGCTGAAGATGGTGTCCTCGTAGCCTGCTCTGAGCAAGCACAAGCCCTGGGGTGGTGCACCGTCTTTGACCTCCTCACGCCGTCGTTCCCGCCAGCGGCGCTCGAACTGTTCTGGGGTGAGTCGATGTTCACCAACGGCCACCAGTTGCCCCATCAATAGGCGCACCATTCCATAGAGAAAGCCGGTGGCCTGAATCTCCAGGTCAATCAGATCGCCTCGCCGTTGAACGGAGACGTCCTGAATCGTGGTTCTCGAATGAGCTCTGCGACTTCCAGCGCGCTGGAAAGCTGCGAAGTCATGACTGCCAAGCATTCCCCCCAAGGCTTCAGCCATCGCATGCTCATCAAGACGCGCTTGATAGCGATGCCAGCTCCAGGGCGCGAGAAAGAGATTGGGTCGCCGGCCGTTGTAAAGGGTGTAGCGATAGCGCCGGTAGGTGGCCGAGTAGCAGGCATGCCACGAAAGAGGCCGTTCCACGGCTTCACGGACCCTGATGCTGGCGGGTAGCCGGCCATTCAGTGCTGGAGCCCAGCGATTGGCGGGAATCGGACCACTGCTGTCGAAATGCACCACTTGTCCGGCTGCATGCACACCGGCGTCAGTGCGGCCAGCGGCCACGGCATGGACGGGACGATGGGGGTCGAGATCTGCGATGGCCTGTTCAAGTACGCCTTGCACGCTTGTGCCCTGTCGTTGCCGCTGCCAGCCACAAAAAAACGACCCCGCGTACTGGAGGCTGATAGCAATCCGCTGGGGGGGATTGGTTTCAGGTCCGGGTCGGGGGTCGTGAATCGTGCTCTGATCCGAAGGGTTCAGACCAACTCAATGATGGCCATCTCGGCATTGTCGCCACGGCGGCGAACTGTGCGGGTGATCCGGGTGTAACCACCTTTGCGATCGCTATAGCGGTCGGGCGCTTTCTCGAAGAGAGCATGCACAAGCTGTTTGTCGTACACGTAACCGAGCACCCGTCGCCGTGACGCCAGGCTGCCTTCCTTGGCCAACGTGATCATGCGCTCGGCTTCATCCCTCAGGGCCTTGGCGCGGGCTTTGGTTGTCGTGACCCGGCCTTCGCGGATCAGCTGCGTGGTCAGGCCACGAAGCATGGCTTTGCGCTGGTCAGCTGGGCGGCCCAGCTGAGGAACTCGACATTGGTGACGCATGGTTCGGGTGAGGACTTGGAATGGAGTGAGGAACGATCAGGCGCTGGTGCGACTTTGGGGAATCTGGATGCCGATGCGCTCGAGGGCCTCGATCACTTCGTCAGCCGACTTGGATCCGAAGTTCTTGATCTCCAGCAGATCCTCGTAGCTGAAACCCATGAGATCGGAAACCGAGTTCACCTGAGCTCGCTTCAAGCAGTTGTAGGCACGAACCGAGAGGTTGAGTTCCTCGAGAGGAATCTGAGCCTCTGCAGTGGGCTCGGGTTCTGCGCTGACCTCTTCGACCATGGTGACCGTGGCCAGAGGCTGAAACAGCTCGATGAGCTGATTGGCAGCCTGGGCAATGGCATCGTCTGGGGTGATGGATCCATCGGTCACCACCTCCATGCGCAGACGCTCTCGGGCTGATCCACCTTCGGCAACGGCCGTTTCGTCGATGGTGAAGTTCACCCGATGCACCGGCATGAACACAGCATCGATCTGCAGCAGGTCGATGGCGCTGGTGTCTTCGTTGTGGCGATCCACCGGCCTATAGCCGATGCCTCGCTCCACATGCACCTCGAGCTCGAGGCTGTAACTCTCGCCCACCGTCGCGATCACACGCTCTCCGTCAATCACCTGCACCTGAGATGAAAACTGCAGGTCACGGGCCTTAACGGTTGCCGGTCCGGCCACCACCAGACGTCCGATCTCCAGCTCGCTGGTGCGGCTGTTCACGGTGATTTGCTTGCAATTCAAGAGAATGTCAAGAACATCCTCGCGAACACCTGGGATGGTGGCGTATTCATGATTGACACCAGCAATCCTCACGGCGGTGACCGCTGTGCCCTCGAGATTGCCCATCAGCACACGACGCAGCGAGTTGCCGAGAGTCGTGGCCTGACCACGCTCTAAGGGGCCGATGAGAAACACACCGGTTTGTGAGCGATCGTCAGCGATCTGATGCTCGATACGGTCGATCTGGTATTGCAACACTGTCTGAGGCGGGGGGAGAGAGGGACCTGAACGGAAACGCGTGGATCAGACGCGACGACGCTTGGGACGGCGGCAGCCGTTGTGGGGCAACGGCGTGACATCACGGATCAGGGTGATCTCCAAGCCGGCGACCTGCAGAGCACGGATGGCGGTTTCTCGTCCAGAACCGGGGCCGCGAACCAGCACTTCGATTTGACGCATCCCTTGATCAAGTGCGCGACGAGCAGCGGCCTCGGCTGCGGTCTGTGCTGCGAAGGGCGTGCCCTTACGAGCACCTTTGAAGCCGCTGGCGCCGGCCGATGACCAGGAGATGACCTCTCCGGTGGTGTCGGTAATCGAGACGATCGTGTTGTTGAACGTGCTCTGAATATGCGCAACGCCGTTGGGGACGTTGCGTTTGGCCTTCTTCGGGCCGGATTTCTTGACGGTCTTGGCCATGGGCCTGGGGGTGATGGGGGCTGGAGGAACGGAGCAATCCGAACGACTGCAAGAGGCTTACTTTTTCTTGCCGGCCACGGTCTTGCGGGCGCCGCGACGGGTTCGTGCGTTGGTGCGGGTTCGCTGGCCGCGAACAGGAAGGCTCATGCGATGGCGGCGGCCACGCAAGCAGCCGATGTCCTGCAGGCGCTTGAGGGCCATGCCCTCCTGCCGGCGCAGATCACCCTCGATCGTGAAGGCTTCGGTGGCGCCACGCAGTTTCTGCACATCACCATCCTCTAGATCCTTGACGCGTATGTCTGGGTTGACACCTGTCTTGGAGAGAATGGTTTTGGCCCGGGTGAGGCCGATTCCGTAGATGTAGGTGAGGGCGACTTCGATCCGCTTGTCACGGGGAATGTCGACACCAGCAATCCGTGCCACTGAGCTAATAATCGAGGGGGACAGTTGCCGCCTTGGGCGGCGAATAAGCGATCAGAATTTCAGACGTAGGACGTTCAGCCCTGACGTTGCTTGTGCTTCGGGTTCTCGCAGATCACCATGACGCGACCATGGCGACGAATCACCCGGCACTTGTCGCACATTTTCTTGACCGAGGCGCGCACCTTCATTGGGTGTGGCTCTCCAAAATTCCAAACAGCTAACCTATCACAGAGGGTCAAGCCAGATTTGCTTCAAGTCTTGTGGTGATGTCTTCTACGCTGCCCTGAGCGTCGATGGAGATCAACAGTCCCTTGGCTCGGTAGTAGTCGATCAGCGGGGCGGTCTGCTTGCGATACACCTCGAGACGATTGCGAATGACCGATTCGTTGTCGTCCGCTCGACCCCTGGCAAGCAGTCGCTCGACAAGGACCTCGTCGTCGAGTTCCAGAAGAACGACCGTCTCGATGCTTTGTTGCAGTTCTCCGAGCAGGGGCTCCAGTGCTTCGGCTTGCGCAACATTGCGAGGAAATCCATCGAGAAGCCAGCCCTGGCCCTTCAGCGCTGTGAGCTGAGAACGGACGATGGCGAGAACCAGGTCATCGCTGACGAGCTCGCCGCGGTTCATGACCGCTTCGGCTTCCTTGCCCAGGGCGCTGCCTGCTGAAACCTCAGAGCGCAGCAGATCGCCGGTGGAGAGATGGCGAAGTCCGTGGGTGTCGCAGAGGCGTGAAGCCTGGGTTCCCTTGCCTGCCCCTGGGGGGCCGATGAACAGCAGACGTTGCTTCATGGTGTCGATGGGATGGGTCAGGGGATAAAGCGATGGGGCGGTACGGTGGCGTACCAAGTTCGTGCTTCAGGCGTAACGCTTTGGTGCTCTCTATTGGCGCACCATGCCCTCGTAGCGCTGTGAGATCACGTACGTTTGAACCTGCTTGGCGGTGTCGATGGCGACGCCGACCAGAATCAGGAGGGACGTTGCGCCGAGTCCTTGGAATGTGGTGACGCTGGTGGCGCGCTCGACGGCGGAGGGGATGATGGCGACAGCCCCCAGAAATAAGCCTCCGAGCAGAGTGAGTCGATTTTTGACGCCTTCGAGATAGTTGGCTGTGGCGCTCCCAGGGCGGACCCCTGGGATGGCCACGCCACCGCGTTTGAGATTGGTGGCGACTTCTGTTGGATTAAAAGTGAGCGAGGCGTAGAAGTAGGAGAAGCCCAGGATCAAGGAGAAAAACAGAAGTGCGTACGGCCATGGGTTTGATGCACTTGGGTTCAACGCGCTCGCTGCGGTAATCAACAGTGGGCTCTGACTGAAATTGGCGATTGTGATCGGTAGGAAAATCAGCGCAGAAGCGAAAATGATCGGCATTACGCCACCAGCGTTCAACTTCAGAGGCAAATAACTCTGACGGTTGGGGAGGAGAGCGGATCCACCCACCTGGCGTTTGGCACTCACGATCGGCAGCCGTCGAGCCCCCTCCTGCACGAAAATGATTCCAACGATGGTGACCAAGAAAACCAAGACCAGCACGATGATCCCAAACACGTCGCTTCGGTCACCCGTCTGGGCTTTCTCAATGGTGGACCCGAGAGCCTGAGGCAGGGTGGCCACGATGTTGAGGAAGATCACCAGGGAGGCTCCCTGGCCAATTCCTCGCTCAGTGATCACTTCGCTGATCCACATCACGATCATCGAGCCGGTGACCAGAGCCAGAGCTGTCTGCGTAATGAATACGCCGTCTGACAAACCCTCAAGTGCGTAAGGCCGAAGAATTACAGCAAAGATCACGCTCTGAATCAGTCCCCAACCCAACGCTACGTAGCGGGTGATTTGGGCAATTTTGCGTCGACCGGCTTCTCCCTCGTTTTTCTGTAGATCTTCGAGCTGGGGCAGAGACGCAGTCAGCAGCTGCAGGATGATCGAAGCGTTGATGAAGGGCAGGATCCCGAGGGCAAAGATTCCAAGGGTGGAGATGCCTCCACCGGTGAAGATGTCGAGGAATCCAATCAGCTGCCCTCCCTGCTGGATGAACTGCTGGAAGGCAACGCGGTCGATGCCGGGCATGGGGATGTAGATGCCAAGGCGCACCAACATCAGCAAACCCAGAGTGGTCAGAACCCGGTTGCGTAGCTCCGGATTCCGTACCAGTTGGGTGATGACTTCAGCGGCACTGGGGTTGCGTCCCCGACTGACGAGCATGAAACAGAGAGCGTGGGTGTGGGCTGGATGCAGGAAAGCCGTCCGCGGATCGAAATCCTGCGGACGGCTCAGACCTTAGAGCTGGGCGTTACGGCCTTGAAAGGTCTCACTCCGGAAGTTCGCAGGTTCCACCAGCGGCTTCGATTTTGGTGCGAGCTGATGCAGTGAAGGCGGCAGCTTGAACTGTGAGTTTGGTCTTTAGTTCTCCATTCCCCAGAATTTTCAGGGGATGTTTAGGGCTTGTGACGATGCCGCCCTTCACAAGAGAGTCGAGATTGACCGTGCTGCCGTCCTTGAGGTCGTTCAAAGCCGACACATTCACCACAGTGAACTGCTTGGGGTTCACTAGAGGGAAATGCTTCAGTTTCGGGACCCTGCGGTACAAGGGCATTTGGCCACCCTCGAAGCCGGGGCGCGTTGGCCGGCCCGAGCGGGACTTCTGACCCCGCATCCCGAAGCCGCAGCTCGCACCCTGGCCAGCGGCGATGCCACGACCTTTGCGCAGTTTGCGGCGACGGGCGCCTTTGTTGGATTTAAGGGATTCGAGTCGGAGAGTCATGGGAGTCAGGAGTAGATCTGCTCGAGGGAGATCCCCCGTTCCTTGGCGGTCTCTTTGTGGGTGCGGAGACTGTCCAGAGCCACCATGGCGGCTCGCGCGTTGTTGAGGGGAGTCTTACTGCCCAGGCGCTTGGCCAGCACGTTCTTGATGCCGGCGAGCTCGAGGACGGTGCGGATTGATCCACCGGCGATCACGCCCGTGCCTGGAGCCGCGGGGCGGATCAGAACACTGGCTGCGCCATCACGCCCGTTGGAGAGGGTGGGAATTGAATTGTGACGGGTGAGCGGCACCTTCACGAGATGCTTTTTGCCATCGGCGACGCCCTTGCGGACGGCTCCGATCACATCACCGGCCTTGCCGACGCCGACACCCACCTGTCCACGCTCGTTTCCGACGACGACGATCGCTCGGAAACTCATTTTCTTACCACCTTTGACGGTCTTGGAGACCCGGCGGATCTGCACCACGCGCTCCTGCCATTCGGAGTCGCGCTCCTGGTTGCGACGGTCGCCGCGACGGCCACCGCGACGGTCGCCGCGGTCACCACGTCCGCCGCCACCGCGGCGTTGCTCCTGCTGTCCTTCGGCCGCTGCCGGGACATCAGCCGCCGATGGGATGTCGTTGGGATTGGTTTGAGGGTTGGAATCGGTCATGTTGAGAGCAGGATCAGAACTGAAGGCCCGCTTCCCGGGCGGCGTCGGCAAGGGCTTTCACCCGGCCGTGATACAGGTTGCCGCCACGATCGAAGACCACCTGTTGGATGCCCTTGGCCAGGGCACGCTTGGCGACGAGTTCGCCGACGGCAACGGAAGCATTGCAGGTGCTTCCTGTGTCCTTGATGCTCGTGCGCAGGTCCTTGTCAAGCGTCGAGGCCGAGCAGAGCGTGCTCTGTGCGGCATCGTCGATGACCTGGGCGTAAATGTGGCTGTTGGAGCGAAACACAGCCAACCGGGGACGGTCGGCTGTGCCGCTGAGATGGCGACGCAGGCGCCGGTGGCGCTTCTGGGTCTGTTGTTTGCGAGAGAGGGTCGACATGGTGGGTTATGCGGAGGAGTGTCTGGCGGGGAATTACTTCTTGCCTGACTTGCCTGCCTTGCGCAGGATGCGCTCGCCCGCGTACTTGATGCCTTTGCCCTTGTAGGGCTCAGGCGGACGGATGGCGCGGATCTTGGCCGCCTCATTGCCCACCAGCTCCTTGTCGGTGCCGGAGACAGTGACGTTGGTGTTGTTTTCAACGGCGAAGGTGATGCCTTCAGGGGCCTGTACCTCCACCGGGTGGCTGTAGCCGGCACTCACCACGAGGGTCTTGCCTTTCACTTGAGCCCTGGAGCCGACGCCCACGATTTCAAGTTTCTTGGAATACCCGTTGCTGACGCCTTCGATCATGTTGGCGACCAGGGTGCGGCACAGTCCGTGGCGCTCTCTAGAGAGGCGCTTCTCGCTGGTGGGAGCCACCACAATGGTGTTCTCCACTTGATTCACGCTCACACCGTCGGGGAGCGTGCGCTTCAGTTCGCCTTTTGGTCCCTTCACGGTGACAGCGAGTCCGTCAAGACTCACACTCACCTTGTCGGGAATGGGAATGGGGGATTTACCGATACGTGACATGGTTCTGGCTCCGGATCAATAGACGTAACAGAGCACTTCACCGCCGACGCCCTGCTTGCGGGCATCGCGATCGCTCATCACACCCTTGGAGGTGGAGATGATGGCCACCCCCAGTCCACCGAGGACTTTGGGAAGTCCTCGGGTGTTCTTGTAGATGCGCAGACCGGGCTTGCTCACCCGTTGCATGGAGCGGATGGTGGGCAGTCGGTGCTTGCCGCTGTACTTCAGTTCCAGCACCAAATTGGTGTGAACTCCTTCGCCTTCTTCGCTGATCTCAGCGATGAAACCCTCCTGCTGCAGCACCTTGGCGATGCTGCGGGACATGCGGGATGCGGGGACTTTGGTGTTCTGGTGACGTTTCTCACTCGCATTACGAATGCGGGTAAGCATGTCGGAAATAGGGTCGTGGTTGGCCATGGTGGTTTCCGAGGAGGGCTCAGTTGCTGCGGAATGGCATTCCCATCTCGCGGAGGAGGGCCCGGCCCTCTTCATCCGTGCGGGCAGTGGTCACGATGGTGATGTCCATGCCCCTGATGGCATCGATTTTGTCGAAGGAGATTTCAGGGAAGATGATTTGTTCTCTCACCCCCAGGGTGTAGTTGCCGCGGCCGTCGAAGCTTTTGGGGCTGACTCCTCTGAAGTCGCGGATTCGGGGGAGCGCCAGGTTGATGAGTCGCTCAAGGAACGCATACATGCGTTCGCCACGAAGGGTGACGGCACAACCGATCGGCATGCCTTGGCGGATTTTGAAACCGGCAATGGCTTTCTTGGCGCGGGTTACCACCACTTTTTGGCCGGTGATTTGAGCCAGCTCGTTCACCGAAGCCTCGAGGGACTTCGCGTTCTGGGCGGCTTCGCCAAGTCCTCGGTTGACGGTGACTTTCACCACCTTGGGGACTTCGTGGATGTTGGAGAGACTCAGATCCTTCAGCAGTTTGGGCTGAATGGTCTCCCGATAGCGCTGTTTCAGTGACATGGCTGGGGGATGGGACTTCTGGGCTTGGTCAGAAGGAGGATCGGGGTGATCAGTCGATCACCTCGCCTGTTTTCTTGAGACGGCGCTTCTTGCTGCCATCTTTCTCGGTGATCAGCTCGACTCGGCTGGCCACCTTTTTCGTGGTGGAGTAGAGCATCACGTTGGAGGCATGTAGCGATGCCTCTTCGGTGACGATCCGTCCGCTCTCACCCTCTTGGGTTGGCTTCACGTGGCGGGTGCGCATGTTCACGCCCTCCACGATCACGCGGTTTTCGTTGGGCAGCGTGCGCAGCACTTCTCCGGTCTTGCCCTTGTCCTTGCCGGCGATGACCTGAACGGTGTCGCCTTTGCGCAGACGCATCTTGATGCGCTGGGTTGGAGCGGATTGGGAGGTTGCAGTGGCCATGATCAGATCACCTCCGGAGCGAGGGACACGATTTTGGTGAAGTTGCGCTCGCGCAGCTCACGGGCCACGGGGCCGAAGACGCGGGTGCCCTTGGGGTTCTTGTCGTCGTTGATGATCACGGCGGCGTTGTCGTCGAACCGGATGGAATTGCCGGTGTCACGACGCAGGGTCGCCTTGGTGCGAACCACCACAGCCTTGACCACATCGGACTTTTTCACGCCCATGTTGGGCATGGCGTCTTTGACGGCGGCAACAATCACATCACCGACGTGGGCGTAGCGACGGTTGGTGCCCAGCACACGGATGCACTGGATGCGCTTGGCGCCGCTGTTGTCGGCGACGGTGAGGAACGATTCCTGCTGGATCATTTTTGAGCTCCCTCAGCCTTGGGACTGTGGCTGAGCACTTCGGCGACGGCCCAGCGCTTGTGACGGCTGAGCGGACGAGTTTCGGTGATGCGAACCCGGTCGCCGACGCGAACACTGTTGTTCTCGTCGTGAGCTTTGTAGCGGGTGGTGCGGCTCACCGTCTTTTGATAGATGGGATGTGGGAAGCGGTTTTCCACCGCCACCACCACCGTTTTGTCCATCTTGTCGCTGACGACGGTGCCGACCCTTTCCTTGAGTGCCATGGGAATGAAGCGGGGGATCAGGAGGCGGTGGAGCTTTGACGCTCCTTTTGCACCGTCAGCAGCTGAGCCAGCTTGATGCGGCTCTGCTTGAAACGGTGGGTGTTACCCAGCTGCCGGGTGGCTTGCTGGAAGCGCAGATCGAATAGTTCACGGCGCAGGCCGTTGATTTGATCTGTGATGTCTGCGTCGGAGAGCTGACGCAGCTCGGAAGCATTGGGACGTGCCATGGTCAGGACTCCACGGTGGCGGCAGCAGCAGCCGGGGCATTGGCTCCCGTGGACTGCTCCTGTTCATCGAGGCTGATGAACTTGGTCTTCACAGGGAGCTTGTACTGCGCCAGGCGCATGGCTTCCTTTGCGATTTCGGGGGTGATTTCATCACCACCCATTTCAAACAGGATCCGACCGGGTTTGATCACTGCCACCCAGAATTCCGGGTTGCCTTTACCGGAACCCATACGGGTTTCGGCGGCACGCATGGTGACCGGTTTGTCCGGGAAAATTCGGATCCAGATCTTTCCGCCACGTTTGACGTAGCGGGTCATGGCACGACGGCTGGCCTCGATTTGACGCGAGGTAATCCAGCCACATTCTTGTGCCTGCAGGGCGAACTGACCGAAAGCGATGGTGTTGCCACGGGTGGCGACGCCACGCATGCGGCCGCGCTGCTGCTTGCGGAATTTGACGCGTTTTGGACTCAGCATGATTCAGGCCTCCTGTTCACCCCTCGTTGGAGCGGTCTTCGAACTGTTGGGGCCTGCGGCCGGCCCGACGCCGCGGGGTTGCCCCCACAGGCAGTTGCTGCTGGGCTTCATCCCCCAGCACTTCGCCCTTGAACACCCAAACCTTGATCCCCAGCACGCCGTAGGTCGTGCTGGCCACCTTGGTGGCGTAGTCGATGTCAGCGCGCAGGGTGTGAAGGGGAACACGCCCTTCGCGGGTCCACTCGGTCCGGGCAATCTCGGCTCCGTTGAGGCGACCGGACACCTGGATCTTGAGGCCGAGAACGCCAGCCCGCTGGGCTCGCTGCACGGCCATGCGGATTGTGCGGCGGAAGGCCACCCGCTTTTCCAGTTGTTGGGCGATGTATTCGGCCAACAGAAATGCGTCGGCATCGACCCGTTCCACTTCAACCACGTTGATCCGGACCTGACGGTTTGGATCACCAACAGTTTTCTGGATGCCGGAGCGAAGATCCTCGATGCCGCTGCCCTGGCGGCCGACCAACACGCCGGGACGTGCGGTTTTGAGTTCCACTTCAAGTTGATCGGCCTTGCGGGCGATCAGAACATCACTGATGCCGGCGGAGCCGTACTTCTTGTGGATGAACTTGCGGATCCGATCATCCTCTTGGAGGAGGGTCGGATAACTTTTGCTGGAGGCGTACCAGCGGGACCGGTGTTCCTGGGTGATCCCCAGGCGTAAGCCGGTTGGATGGATTTTGTGTCCCATCAGTCGGTGTGCTCGGGGGTCAGGAGTCGGTCTGGGATGCCACAGCAATGCTGATGTGACAGGTCTGCTTTTTGATCGCGTAGGCGCGTCCCTGGGCGCGGGGCCGATAGCGCTTCATGGAGGGGCCCATATCGGCGCTGGCCTGGGAGATCACCAGGGTGGACGGGTCAAGGCCGAGGTTGTGCTCGGCGTTGGCCACTGCAGAACGCAGCACCTTGGTGATCGGGCCGGTGGAGCGATAGGGCATGAACTCGAGCATGATCAGCGCGTCGCGATAGGTGCGTCCGCGGATCTGATCGAGCACCCGCCGCACCTTGGACACGGAGCCGCGGATGAAGCGGCCGTGGGCTTGGGCGGTGGTTGCCGTTGGGGATGACGTTGTCATGGACTCAGCGGCCTCCTTTCTTGTCTTTGATGTGGCCCTTGAAGGTGCGGGTCGGAGCGAATTCGCCCAGCTTGTGACCGACCATCTGCTCGGTCACGAAGACCGGCACGTGGGTTTTGCCGTTGTGTACGGCAATGGTGTGACCGATCATCATCGGCAGGATTGTGGAGGCCCTGGACCACGTCTTGATCACCGACTTGTCATCGGCGGCATTCTGCTTTTCAACCTTGCGAAGAAGGCTGTCAGCGATGAAAGGGCCTTTTTTAAGTGAACGTCCCATGGCGGATTAAGCGAACAGCAAAACGGTGATGAACATCAGGAGTCGCGTCCGCCACGGCTCCGCTTGGACGTCTTGCGACGCTTCCGGAGGACGAACTTGTTACTCGGCTTATTGCGCTTGCGAGTCTTAAGACCAAGGGCAGGTTTGCCCCATGGGGTCACAGGACCAGAGCGGCCGATGGGTGCTCGACCCTCGCCACCACCGTGGGGGTGGTCGCAGGGGTTCATCACACTGCCTCGCACCTGGGGACGACGTCCCAGCCAGCGACGACGACCGGCTTTGCCCAGGCTGGTATTGCGAATCTCGGAATTACCGACTTCGCCCAGCGTGGCGTAGCACTCGCGTCGGACCAGACGCACCTCAGTGGAGGGCAGTTTGAGGGCGACGTAGTCGCCTTCCTTCGCCATCACCTGGGCACTAGCACCGGCTGTGCGGACCATCTGGCCTCCTCGTCCGGCGTAGAGCTCGACGCAATGCACACTCGAACCGAGTGGCACGGAGGAGAGCGGCATGGCGTTGCCGTCCTCGATCGGGGCATCAGGCCCTGAAATCACTGTCTGTCCGACCGTGATCCCAGCAGGGGCAAGGATGTAGCGCTTTTCTCCATCGGTGTAGAAAAGCAACGCCAGCCGTGCATTGCGGTGCGGGTCGTAATGGATGGCCGCCACCTTGGCGGGCACACCGTGCTTGTTGCGTCGGAAATCAACGACGCGGTACTGCCGCTTGTGGCCACCGCCGCGATGGCGGCAGGTGATCACGCCGCGGTTGTTGCGTCCCTTGCGGCGGTGTTTGGGCACCACAAGCGAGCGTTCCGGCTTGCGGCCGGTGACTTCACTGAAGTCGGTGACCACCCGGGTGCGGGTTCCGGGGGTGTAGGGGCGGAAAGTGCGAATTGCCATGACGTTTCAGACCCCTCAGGACTCAGGGAAGAGTTGGATGGAGTTGCCCTCGGCGAGGCGCACCACGGCCTTTTTCACCTGGGCACGCTTGCCGGCGAAACGGCCGACCCGACGGCTGCGGCGAGGGGGGTTCATGGTGCTGACGCCAGTGACCTTGACATCGAAGAGTTGCTCGACAGCTGCTTTGATGTCTGGCTTGGCAGCTCGGTGATCCACCTCAAATGTGTACTGGTTGAGTTCCAGTGCACGGGTGGCTTTTTCAGTGATCAGCGGCCGGCGGATCACATCCGCCAGGCGTCCGGTGAAGCGCTCAGTCATCGCCGTAAACCTCCTGGATGGTTGCGAGAGCCTCTTCCCCCAGCACCAGCGCATTGGCGTGGAGCAGGTCGAAGACATTGAGTTGGTTCGCTGCGATCAGCTTCACCTTCTCGAGGTTGCGGACGGAGCGACGGAGCACCTCCGAAGGGTTCCCCACCACGATCAGAACTTTGGAATCGGCTTCAATGCCCAGGCGTCCGAGGGCATCGGTGATTTCCCGGGTCTTGGGAGCCTCAAGAGATGCTCCAAAGTCCTTCACCACGGTGACGTCGTCGATGCGAGCCATCAATGCGGTGCGCAGGGCCAGGCGACGCTCCTTACGGTTCATCGCCAGGTTGTAGGTGCGTGGCTTCGGTCCGAAGACGATGCCGCCACCGGGACGGAGAGGCGTACGGATCGAACCCTGACGTGCTCGACCTGTGCCCTTCTGCTTGTAGGGCTTGCGACCGCCACCGCGGACTTCTGACCTGGTGAGAGTGCTTGCGGTGCCTTGACGGCTGTGGGCCTGCTGGCGCAGGACCGCACGGTGCATCAAATCAAGGGCTGTGGTCTCTTTGGCAACCTTCAGGTCCAGGGAGGCCTTTCCGGCTTCCTTGCCCTGCCAGTCGCGGACTACACAGTTGGCCATCACTTACCTCCTTTGGCGGGCTTGGCACCCACGCGGTTGGCGGGTCGGATGTTGAGCAGCGCACCGGGCTTGCCAGGAACGGAGCCCTTCACCACCAATAAATTGCGGTCACTGTCCACTCTGAGGATGGTGAGACCGCGCGTGGTGGTTTTTTTGCCGCCGTAACGCCCGGCCATGCGCTTACCGGGGTAGATGCGACCAGGCGTTGTGCCCGCGCCGGTGGAGCCCGGTTCACGGTGATTTTTGGAACCGTGCGTCATCGGACCGCGGCTGAAGCCATGGCGCTTCTGGTAACCCGCGAAGCCGCGTCCCATCGTGTCGCCGCTGACGTCAACCTTCTGGCCGGCTTCGAAGTCACCCACGGTGACGGCGCCACCGAGTTCCAGGCCGTCGACATCGTCGACGCGGTACTCACTGAGGTGACGGAGCACACCTTCACCGGATTTGGCGAGGTGTCCCTTGGCTGGTTTGTTGACCAGCTTGTCGCGGGTCTCCCCGAAGCCGATCTGGACGGCGCTGTAGCCGTCAGTTTCTGTTGTTTTGAGTTGGGTGATCCGGCAAGGCCCCGCCTCGATCAAAGTGACCGGGACGGCTTTGCCTTGCTCGTCGAAGAGCTGGGACATACCCAGTTTCTTCCCAAGGATGCCGATGGACATGGGAGGTAATGACGCCAGCGTGGACAACCCCGTTCGCATGGCCGAAGGCGCATGAACGGTGGCCTGGTGGGCGCTGATCGTAGTGACGCAGTCATGGCCGAAACGGCCGGCAGCATGACCACCGGATCGATTCGGAATGGGGCTAGCGAGCGAATCAGCTGGCTGGGACTTGCCCGATCGGATGGATCGGTAGTTTCCCGGCAACACAACAATCGGAATTCTTGTGCTGCTCTGGCCTAGGACCCGGCGCACTCGCCGGATCTGCTCTTGGAACTGGAGGCCCGGCTAGCGGACGGGCACAGATCTTCAGAGCAAACAAAGACACTACATCAGCGCGTGTCTCTTTCCACTCATCCCTAATCAGCTGCCAGACTCCTCCTCATCTGAGATGGATTCATGCCTCTTCTGCTTTCAGGTCGGGGTTTCCGCCGTGAGCTGGAGTCAGCGGGTTGCATGGCTGTTCATGCGCCCCTCGAGGGAGGTGCGGAGACACGTTTGCTCCGACGCCTGCGCGCGGCTGGATATCGCACCCACTTAAGTTCCGCCCGCGGGCTTGGAGATCCTGAGGTGTTTCTGTTTCAGAAACATGGGGTGCGCCCGCCCCATCTGGGCCACCAGAGCGTTGGTCGTGGTGCTGCCGTTGGCGAGGTTCAGGAAGTGATGCCCCAGCTCGGTGAGGTTCTTCTTGGCGATAAGCCTGTCGTGCTCTGGTTGTTGGAAGGCCAGGTTCTGTCCCGCTCCGAACTGTTGACGCTGTGCGATCTCTGCCGAAGGGAGCCGCGTCTCAAAGTCGTTGTGGAAATGGGCGGAGCCAGGAGTTTGCGCTGGCAGCCGATGACCCAGCTGCTCGGGGCCTGATCGTTTCTCTGCCACGGGATGCCGGTCTCACCGGCGATGAAGCGCTGCGTCAGGGGTGCTGGGTCAAGTTGATCTGTGGTGCCAGCAATCAGGATCTGGCTTCAATCAGCGACCTGTGTGCTGTGTACGCGGCTGCGGGTGTGCATTGCGTGGATGTCGCGGCCGATTCGGCGGTGGTTCATGCGGCTCGCCTCGGACTGAACTGCGCCCGAGAGCGCACTGGATCCTCTCCCTGGTTGATGGTCAGCGTCAGTGACGGATCCGATGTTCATTTTCGCAAGGCTGTCTTTGACCCAGCGTTGTGCCCCCCCGACTGCCCGAGGCCTTGTGAACGGGTCTGCCCCGCTGACGCCATCACTGCGGATAGAGGCGTTGAGGCCAGCGTTTGTTATGGATGTGGGCGCTGTCTTCCTGCCTGTCCCCAGCAGCTCATCCACGCCGAGGAGCACCAGGTCGGACTCGAGGGTTTGAGTCAATTGCTTCAGGAGCTGCAGCCGGATGCTCTGGAAATTCACACGGCACCGGAGCGAAGCGCGGCTTTCGAACGCACGCTGCTTGCGGTGGCTGCGTCCCAAGTTCCCCTTCGTCGCCTGGCTGTCAGCTGTGGGCTGGAAGGTCACGGAGTCACCCCAGCTGTTTTGGCAAGGGAGCTCTGGCATCGTCATGGCGCTCTGCGTCGACAGGGCATGCGACCCCTCTGGCAGTTGGATGGCCGGCCGATGAGCGGGGATGTGGGGGCTGGGACGGCCCGTGCCGCCCTGCGGCTCTGGCAGCAGCTGCGCACGATCGCTCCTCCAGGACCATTGCAGCTGGCCGGAGGCACCAACGATGTGACGATCAGCCTTCTGCAAACGCTGGATCTATCGGTACAGGCACGACCCTCAGGTGTGGCGTTTGGCGGGATGGCTCGGGCGCTCCTCCAGCCTTTGCTTCAGCAGGCGGAGTCTCGTCAGATATCGCTGCGGGATTGGCCCTCGGGTTGGCAGGAAGCAGTGTCGCTGGCCCGTTCTCTCGTGGAACCCTGGTTGCAGAAGGTCTGAGCTGCTCTCATTGCATGGCATCTCCCTGCTAGAAGGCGATCGGGGCCTGACGGTTGGCAGGTTGAAACGGACATGAATACCGAGCGCATTACCGACGACCTGCAGCGACTTCTGTCGCTTCTTCCTGCATCGGTGGGTCGAGTGCTGGAGCAGGACGATCACAGCGATCAGTTGCTCGAAGTGGTGTTGGATCTCGGCAGGCTCCCTGAAGCCCGTTATCCAGGTCGCTCACTTGCCTTAGGGGAACGACTCCTTGAGCGAAAGGATCTGGAGGAGATGGTCGATCGTCTCGGACAGTTTGGTGCGGACAATCGGGCTGGCATCGAACGCACGCTTCACCGCATCAGTGCCATTCGCAATCGACGGGGTGATGTTGTGGGGCTCACCTGCAGGGTGGGGCGGGCCGTCTTCGGCACGGTTGCCATGGTGAGGGATCTGCTTGACAGTGATCAATCCCTATTGCTGATGGGGCGGCCGGGTGTGGGAAAGACCACAGCCCTTCGCGAGATCGCCAGGGTTCTCGCTGATGAGCTGCAGAAGCGGGTCGTGGTGATCGATACCAGCAATGAAATCGCCGGCGATGGGGACATTCCGCACCCGGCGATCGGTCGTGCGCGGCGCATGCAGGTTGCGCGGCCTGAGCTGCAGCACCAAGTGATGATCGAGGCCGTCGAGAATCACATGCCTGAGGTGATTGTGATCGATGAGATCGGCACCGAGCTAGAGGCGCAGGCCGCGCGCACCATCGCCGAAAGGGGCGTGATGCTGGTGGCCACGGCCCACGGAAACGCGCTCACCAATCTCATCAAGAATCCGACTCTCTGTGATCTGGTGGGCGGAATCGAATCAGTCACCCTCGGGGATGAGGAGGCACGCCGACGTCGCAGCCAGAAGACAGTCCTTGAGCGGGCCGCTGAACCGACCTTCCCCATTGCAATTGAGATGCACAGCCGTCACCGCTGGGCTGTTCATGACGATGTGGCCCGAACGGTGGATTTGCTTTTGAGGGGGCAGAGTCCAAGGCCCCAGGAACGCGAATTGACTGAGGACGGTTCCGTGCGGCTCGTGGACTCTGGCGTCCCCAACTCCCCGCGTGCCCCGCAACGGCGCCCGGCTCTCGCCGTCGTTCCACTGCCGAATCCTGAAACCGGATCAACGCGAGATTCCCATCGCAGAGATGAGGAAACTGGCGGGAGGGATCGCGATGCGGAAACGCTTCGGGTTTTTTGTTGCGGTATCAGTCGCCAGCGCCTTGAGGAAGCTGTGCGGTGTCATCGATGGCCTGTTCAGGCGGTTGATGATCTTTCCGCAGCTGATGTCCTGCTCAGCGTGCGTCAGGGGCTTGGCTGTCAGCCGGATCTTCGTCGTCAGGCGCGAGAGGCTGAAGTTCCAATCCTGGTGATCAAGTCCGACAGCTTGCCTCAGGTGGAGCGGGCTTTGGAGCGCCTGCTGAGTCGCCGACCACGCGCTGGGGATCAACCGCTGTTGCCGACTTCCGGATCGGAATTAGGACGCGCTGATGCCCTTGCGGCCCTCGAGGAGTGTCGGCTGGCTGTCGAGCAGGTGGTGATGCCTGAGGGACGGCCGGTGGAGCTGTTGCCCCGTAGTGATGTTGTGCTGCAAATGCAGGCTGATCTGGTGGCGCGCTACAGACTGCGCAGTGATGTGTATGGGCCTTCTGATCAGCGTCGTCTCAGGGTTTTTCCTCCTTGAAAAATGCTCTCCTGACACGGACGGATTGACGAAGGTCACTCCGCTGTGGGTAACTATCTGAACGCCAGTGCCGATTTCCGCAGGAGATCACTTTCTGGAGTCAATGGGCCGTCGCCAAGTGGTAAGGCAGCGGGTTTTGGTCCCGCCATTCCTAGGTTCGAATCCTAGCGGCCCAGTTTTTCCAGAATTCCAGTGTCGTCGCGTGGACTCCTCGTCTTTGATTTCGACGGCGTGCTCGTTGATGGGATGGAGGAGTACTGGTGGAGTGCTCGCCGTGCCGCGTTGAGCCTGTGCCCAGGGGCTGTGCTGCCAGAAACCATTCCTGATGGGTTTCGCGCTCTTCGCCCATGGATTCACCATGGCTGGGAGATGGTTCTGATCGCGTCAGTGTTCTCTGAGTCCCATCGCGCACCGATGCAGGCTGATGTCGACTGGATGATCCACGATTACAGCGCGTTCTGCTCCGAGGGTCTCACTCGATTCGGCTGGACTCCGAGTCTCTTGCAGGAGCGTCTGGAGCAGGTTCGCCGCGAGGCTGTCCTGGCCGATCGACCTGGCTGGCTGGCGATGCATCGGCCCTATCCAGGTGTGCGGGAGCGCCTCGCCTCTCTGGTTGAGGAAGGCGTCTCCTGGGCGGTGCTCACCACCAAGGGGAAAGCCTTCACTGCGGAACTGCTGGCTTCCATGGACCTGACTCCGGCGCGACTGGACGGCCGGGAGTCAGGTCCCAAGCCCGAGGTTCTGCGCAGTCTCAGTCGCGATTGGCGGCTGCTGGGGTTTGTCGAAGACCGCAGGGCGACGCTGGAAACGGTCCGCAGGACAGCGGGGCTCGAGGGGCTCCCCTGCTGGCTGGCCTCATGGGGATATTTGAAGCCGGATGACCCAGCGGCCCTGCCCGACGGTGTGGCGCTGCTCAGTCCGGAATGCTTCGCACGCCCCTTGGCGAACTGGAACTGATTCGTTAACGTACATCTGTACTATGCGTGACGGATGGTTCGGGTTGGGGCACTGGATGCATTGTCTGGTGTCTGTTCCCAGTGCTGCGGCGGTTCTGCCGCCGTCCTGATCAGATGCCGCCGACGCCCTTTAGCCCCTTAACTGTCTTAACCATGCCAGTCGAAGTGAAAGCCTCCCAGTCCTCCGGTGGAGATGTCCGCCCCGGTGAGCGTGATCAGGCGCTCAATCTCGTGCTCGGGCAAATCGAGCGCAATTTCGGGAAGGGGTCGATCATGCGTCTCGGAGACGCGTCACGGATGCGGGTTGAGACCATCTCCACCGGAGCTCTGACCCTTGACCTTGCTTTGGGGGGTGGTTATCCCAAGGGGCGTGTTGTTGAGGTTTACGGGCCGGAAAGTTCCGGTAAGACCACGCTGACGTTGCATGCCATCGCCGAGGTGCAGCGACGTGGGGGCGTTGCGGCCTTCGTGGATGCTGAGCATGCACTCGATCCTGTCTATGCCGCCTCGCTTGGTGTCGACATCGAGAATCTGTTGGTGTCTCAGCCCGACACCGGTGAGATGGCACTTGAGATCGTCGACCAGCTTGTGCGCTCTGCTGCCGTTGACATCGTGGTGGTTGACTCTGTCGCGGCGCTGACGCCCCGTGCTGAGATCGAGGGAGAGATGGGCGATCTGGCGGTGGGCGCCCAGGCGCGTCTGATGAGCCAAGCCATGCGCAAGATCACAGGCAACATCGGCAAATCCGGTTGCACCGTGATTTTTCTCAATCAGCTGCGTTTGAAAATCGGAGTCACCTACGGCAACCCGGAAACAACAACTGGCGGTAATGCTCTCAAGTTTTATGCATCGGTGCGCCTTGACATCCGTCGCATTCAGACGCTGAAGCGAGGCACCGAGGAGTACGGAATCCGGGCGAAGGTGAAGGTGGCTAAGAACAAGGTGGCGCCTCCCTTCCGTATCGCCGAATTTGACATTCTCTTCGGCCGTGGCATCAGCACGCTGGGGTGTTTGCTTGATCTGGCAGAGGAGACAGGCGTGGTGACCCGCAAAGGAGCCTGGTACAGCTATGAGGGCGACAACATCGGCCAGGGACGGGACAACACCATTGGGTGGTTAGAGCAAAACCCTGACGCCAAGGACACGATCGAAACGTTGGTTCGCCAAAAGTTGACTGAGGGTTCTGAGGTGACCTCCAATTCCATGCGCCCTCTGGCTGCCGCCGCGCGCTCGGCTGCAGCCAAACCCGCAGCCAAGGCCTCTGAGGCCCAGCTGGATGTCAAGACCAAGGGGGCGGCCTGACCGCCCCATCCTTGACTCAGGCTTGGATCGAGCAAGAAGGGCTGCGTTGGCTGCGGCTCTTTTGGAGGTTGTCAGCAATGCGCTGAAGTTCTTGAATTGCTTCAGCACCTTCGAACTTCACCAGTTCGCGCCCGTTGCGTGACTCAACCCAGCTGATCCCGAAATCGGAGACGAGAAATCTCACCATGTGCTGATCGCCGAGTTCGGCAACAAACGAGGCTCCAGATCCGTCACGACCGTCGTCGCAGACATAGCAGGTTGCTGTGACACCAAGTTTTTGCAGGCTTTTGGAAAGAGCTTGAAGGCTCATGACCAGATCCTGAACAACTGTTCGGTATTGCTCTGACAGTCGCAAAAACACAAGACCCATCCCACAATCGAATGAATTCTAAAGGTTTTCTATCGATTTGCTCCGGATGCTCGCTTCTTGCTTCTTTCAGGGTGTGTCTGCAAGGGTCCACCAGCCGGCTGCGGGACCAACAAATCGCACCACCACCCAGAAGACCACCAGTGCTCCGATTCCGATCCAAGCGCCACGGGTGGTAATGGACACGAACTGCGATGCCTGGTTTCGGGTCAGGGGCAGCCAGGCAATGAGGCGCTCGGCATCCTTGGGATTCGATTTTTGCTGACGGGGGGGCAGTCCCTGACTGGCTCGACGGCGGGCTTCTCCCATGATTGTTCTATCCCTGAGGCCAGCCTAGGGGTGTCCTTCAGTCCGGAAGAAGTCTCTGCAGTGAACTCCAGGGCTCCAGTGCTCGGAACACCTGCTCTCCCCAGCTGCGGCTTCGCACCCGGCCATCGAGGAGGGCCAGTCGGCCTCCATTGCGCCGGAGAGGGGCAATGGCTGGAATCAGGATCGCCAAAGCCTCAGGGAGAAGCAGGTCTCTGAACCAGTCACGGCCTTGTTTTTTCAAAACTTGAACACGTGCGGCAGTGAGTGGATCTCCCAGGCTTGCGATTGGTAGCAGGGCCGTGATGAGCTGTTCAGGCTCCGGCAGGGTTGACTGGTGCGTCATCCACCAGCTCCAACTGGTGCAGATCACTCCATTGGGTTTGTCAGAGGCATGTTCCAGGGTCACCCTGCTGCCGAATTCCGCCGCCAGTTCGCTGGTCAGTCTCTGGCGAAGGGCTGTGTCATCAGCAAGCACAAGCGTCAGACCTGAGCGGCCAAGGATTAGTCGCCGGCATTGATCAAGTAGGTGGCTGGCATAGATCTCCGTGTTGGGCAACGGTTGTCTGCGGGGTGCGTAGATCGGGATCGGTTCACTGCGTGGCGGCTCGCGCAGATCGATCCGGATGACGGGATCGTCACGGTCGGGTGGTGTTTCATTGGCGGCCCTGCGGCATCCCCCATCGCCATGAATCAGGGTCCAAGGCCGGGTGTTGAACAGGTCTTGGATTTCCTCAAGGGGTTCCAGGGGCTGAAGCGTCCATTGCCACTGCAGGTGTTCACGGTCGAGTCGGGCCCAGCTTGCCCAGGTATCCATTCCCATGGTTGTGAGCTGACACCAGGGTTCCGGCGCCGGGCCGGTCAGTTGCAATAAATCGCGGACGCTGGTTAGGGCGCTCTCCGGCATGCAGGGTTGACGGAAGTTGCCGGAACCTCGGGCGAATAGTTGCCGGCTCAATCGTTCATGCAGGTCCAGAAGTCCCTGGCCAGTGGCGGGAAAGGCGGTTCTGAGTTCTTCCCAGTGCCGGGCCTCCAGCTTCACGGTCATGGCGTCCCGAAGCCGTGTCGCCAAATGCTCGGCTTCTGGAATCACCAGGTGGTCGTCGTGCCGGAGGTGCCCAAGGCGGTATGCCGTGATCAGCTGGTCGTGAGTCAGCAACCAGAGCTGGTCTCCTTTGGGTGGATGAATGCCACTCCAGCATCCCAGTCGCAGGTCGCTCTGCAACAAGCGTGGACGCTCCAGGTTGAGAAAGCGCTGGCGTTGCTGTTGATCCAGCACCAGCACAGTGTTTCGACTCTGCAGACACAGAGGAACGAGGAGGGCAAGCCACCAGCGTTCATTGCTGCCGGCAGAGAGCTGGATGCGGGTTTGATCGCGGCGACGCAGGCTGCGGCCCACCAGCCGACTCAACGTCAGTTGATGCTCCCACTGTCCGGCATCCGCGCGGAGCAGATGCTTCAGCTGCTGATGGGCCTGAACTTCCAGCATCGGACAACCTTACGGAGCCTTCTGATCAGGAATGGTTCAACTTGATCATGCTTGCTCGAGTGGTCAAGCAACATGGTGACCTTGGCTGGGCAGGCATGGGTGAGGAGCGGAGCACTGGGCTGCAGACTCTCGGAAAGGTCGGAGTGGTGGGCCTCGGTCTGATCGGTGGCTCGCTCGCTCTCGACCTCCGACAGCAGGGTGTGCCGGTGACCGGGCTAGTGCATCGCGACAGCACAGCGACGCGAGCCATGCAGCGGGGGCTGGTGGATGAGGTCAGTTGCCATCCTTCGTGCCTCAACGATTGCAACACAGTGATTCTGGCCCTGCCCATCGAAGCGCTGCTGAAGCCTGATCCGCAGTTGGTTGAGGCGCTACCCGCTAACGCCGTTGTCACGGATGTGGGATCTGTGAAAGGGGCGGTGCTTGAGGTCTGGCGCCACCGGCACCCTCGCTTCGTGGCGGCCCATCCCATGGCAGGAACGGATCAGTCCGGCGTTGACTCGGGCCACCACGGGTTGTTCCAAGGCCGTCCGTGGGTGGCGACGCCTGAGCCGTCAACCGATCCCCAGGCCTTGGCCAGAGTGAAAGTCTTGGCCGAAGGGCTTGGAAGCGAGTGGATCACAGCGGATGCTGCCTGCCACGACCAGGCCGTGGCACTGGTGTCCCACCTGCCGGTGATGGTGAGCGCTGCTTTGTTGAGGGCGGCAGGAGACGAACGGGATCCAAGGGTTCAGGATCTCGCCCGGCGTCTGGCTTCCAGCGGTTTCGCTGACACCACCCGTGTGGGTGGGGGCAACCCTGCCCTGGGCACGGCGATGGCGTGCCGCAACACGTCAGCTCTGCTCAAGGCATTGGCTGCTTATCGGTGGAGCTTGGAACAGCTGGAGGAGGCGATTCTCAGCGGTCACTGGGCTCAACTCGAAAATGAATTGCAGAAGATCAGCGCCCTGCGTCCAGGGTTTGTAGAGAAGGGGCCTGGTGCGCTCAGTCCGCCAGGGTGATCGTTCGGCCTCGTTCCTCCATCAGCTGACTGCAAGCCATCAGGGCCGACAGTGTCACTCCCGCGGTTCCCTCACCGGGGTGAATCGAATCACCACAGAGCCAAAGCTTGCTGATCGGACTGCGACTGGCCAGACCGAATGGACCGAAGCGATCCGGACTTTGTCCCAGACCGCCTACAACACCCTTTGGGCGACCCGTCCAGTAGGCGAAGCCGCGGGGGGTGGACAGCTCGGTGTGGAGCCAGGCCTCGACAGGAAGCGTCAGGGCATTTTCAACACCGCGGCGCATCTGTTCCAGCACAGTCTGTTTGCGTTTCTGGTAGTCCTCCTCCGGCAGGTCGTGCCAACCCTCAGGGGTGGTGAACACGCTGGCGATCACCGTGGCCTCTCCAGCCGGAGCACGGCCATCGCCATCCCTGCTGATCGAGAGGAAGAGTGACCCTGGTGTGTCCCAATCGCACTGCAGATGGCCTGGACAGGCTTCAGGAAGATCGCGTCGGTTCACCACTCCGTAGAACACCAGTGCCCCACTGGGAGCGTGAAGGGTTTGGAGCCGGCGGCGATAGGACTCGCCGAGAACGTTCTTGTCTGGAATCAAAGAGGGCAAGCACTGAGGCGGAAGACTGCACACCACATCGGCTGCTTGCACAGACCGTCGCTCACCTCCTGGCAGCTCCATCTGCACCGTCCAGCCGCCGCTGATTCTGTGTCGCTCCAGCAAGACAGCGCGATGGCGTAGGAGTACCTCGGCGCCATCCCGCTGAAGGGAGGCCAGGAGATGGTCGCTGAGGCTCTGCATGGAACCCTGCAGGTGCCAGAGGCCAAGGGGTGCCTGGCACATCTGCAGGACTGTGGCTCCGTAGAGCGCTGCTGTTCGATCGGCAGGTTGCTGGGAGTACAGCCGGAGCTGCAGGTCGAGAAAACGGCGCAGGCGTTGATTGCTGCCGCAGCCGCAGAGTCTCTGAAGATCGGCAACGGTGAGAAGACTGAGAGGGGCCGTGGCGAGATTGCCGGGTGTGAGTGCTTTGAGCGTTCGGCGCAGATCCCAGCCTGAACGCACGGGCAGTACTGGGTCGGCTGCGGCGAATTGCCAGTTCTGGCGATGAATCCAGCTGCACAGCTCCCAGAACCGCTCCGTTCCAGGGAAGTGGCGCCTCCGTTCCTCCCGCCAGCGTTGGGGGTCATGCCAGAGGTGGATGGGGGGTGACCCGTCATTCAGATTCACCACACAGCCTGGATCGAGGAGTTCCGCGAAAGGTGGCTCCAGGCCAAGATGGCGGAACAGTCGGGCATGGCTTCCGCCCGGTTCAAGACCTGCCACCTGTGTGGCGCCGACATCGAAGGTGTAGCGCCCCCGCTTGAATGTTCCAGCGCAGCCTCCGAGCTGGTGGTGGGACTCCAAGAGGGTCACTGATAACCCTTCGCGAGCCAGCAAGGCCGCAGCGGTGAGGCCGGCAATGCCGCCTCCGATCACAATCGCGTCGCGGGAGTTGTCCATCCGGGCATGCTGGCAGCTGCTTTCCGGTGCTTGTGGATGCGGGATCAGCTCGAGCAGATCCTTTCCAAGGAAAGAGACCTGCTGCGGGGACGTTGCGTAACGTCCATCGGACCTGTCAGCGGTGGTGAGCGAGGAGCCTGTTGGAGAGCAGTCCTGAGTGACGGCAGCGCTTGGTTCCTCAAGGTCTCCGATCCTGCCCTCCTTGACGCAGAGCAACGGGGGCTGCGGTCCCTGCGCCGGTGGGCTGATGCCGATCTTGTTGAGGTTGTGGAAGTGCTGGCGTGGCTTCCCCTTGAGCACCGGGCGGTTCTGGTGCTCCCTTGGTGGGAGATGGGGAACGGCGATCAGTTCAATCTCGGCCGAGGTCTGGCCCGGCTACACAGGATGTCGTCGCTGAATGGTCCTGCACGGTTTGGTTGTGAGGAAGACGGTTTTATTGGTCTTGGTCCCCAACCGGCCGGATGGCGCGATGGCTGGGGTGAGGCGTTTGTTGAGCTGCGTTTGGAACCTCAGCTGCGCTTGGCTGAGGCCTGGTCATTGAATGAAAACGACTGGTCATCTCTTCTTGCTCCGCTGGCGCAGTGGCTTGGCGAGCATGCTCCCGAACCCTGTCTGGTTCATGGGGATCTCTGGGCGGGCAATGCCGGTGTGTTGGCGGATGGACGGGGACTGCTGATCGACCCTGCCAGCTGGTGGGCTGATCGCGAAGCAGACATCGCGATGACCCAGTTGTTCGGAGGGTTTTCGAGGCGTTTTCTTGAGGGTTACAACAAGGAGTGGCCCCTCCCGGAAGAGGTTGAGCAGCGATTCGAGGCACTCAACCTTTATCACTTGCTCAATCACGCCAACCTGTTCGGAGGCGGATATCAACAGCGTTGCCGTCGCGTGCTCAACTCGCTGAGAAGCACACTTCTCTGAATGATTGATCGGTGGGGGGTGGTGTTCCCCCACATCGCTTGATCAACCCAGATATTCCTTGCGTAGATCCTGGATGCGAGTGACGAGGGCCGAGCGCTTTTCACCAGTGGTGAGGTTCTTCCAGCTCCACTGCCCAACAACAACAACACCCAGAAGTTCAAGCAGACCTGGAATGATCGGCAGAAGATTGATGGTGTCAAGGATGCCCTTAATCAGAATCTGCGCAACGATCACGGCTGCGAAAATCCCAACAACTTTGCCGATACGGCCAGCCTGACTCCAGTCGACTTTGTCAAGGGTTTCGTTCACCCTGCCGAGAATGTCTTTGTATCGCTCAGCAAAATCGACGCTTTCACCAGCGGGTGCAGTAGTGGTGGCGTCGGTGTCATTCACCTGGGGGGTGCTTTCGTCGCTCATGACGCCTTGGCATGGATCTAATGCTCGCTGACCTTATCGGCAAGCCTCCAGAAATGCCATGGCGGCTTCGCTTCGATCGGGATTGCCTGATCGTTTTGCAGAAATCGCTTTATGCAGTGACGCCGGATGAGGGGTGTGCCCTGCTACTGGGGGATTCCGTTCCTGAGCCGAGAGTGCGCGTGGTTTGGCCCTGCTGCAATGTCTGGCGTCCAGGGTTTCAGGGATTGGATGAGCAACCGGTCTTCGGGGGTGGCGTTACGCCTTCACGGCAGACGCGGTTCGCACTGGATCCACTCGAGCAAATCGCTGCGCAACGCTGGGGGCGTCGTCGGGGGCTCGATGTTTTAGGGAGTGCCCATTCCCACCCCGGCGGTGATCCAAGTCCAAGCAGCATCGACAGGCGTTGGGTTGCTGCCGATGGGGTGATGGTCATCGACGCGGGTCCCGGTGGCTTGGCGGGCTGGTGGATGGAGCGCTCCACTTCAGGGCTGATTTCGGATTCCCCCAGGCTTGCAAAGGTGTATCCCCTTCAGCTTGTGGGCCCTCAGGGTGTGCCTTTGCGTGACACTGGTTTGAGTGCCAAAAAACAGTCACCCCCGGCCTCTCGATGACGGATCAGCGTCAGTTGTCTGAACTCAACTCGGACGAGCGGGGGCGCTACGCCCGCCATCTCACCCTGCCGGAACTGGGACTTGCCGGTCAGACGCGTCTGAAGGCTGCCTCCGTGCTCTGTATCGGCGCTGGAGGGCTCGGTTCGCCGCTTCTCCTGTATCTCGCGGCGGCAGGGATCGGACGCCTCGGCATCGTGGACGATGACCGGGTGGATCTCAGTAATCTTCAGCGCCAAGTGATCCATGGCCAGGCTTCTGTCGGCGAAGCCAAGACCTCTTCAGCCCGCTGGAGGATTCAGGATCTCAACAGGCACTGCCAGGTGGAGGAGCATTCATGCAGGTTGACGGCGGAGAACGCTCTTCAGTTGATTGAGGCCTACGACCTTGTTGTGGATGGTTCGGATAATTTCCCGACTCGGTATCTGATTAGTGACGCCTGCGTGATGCTCGGCAGACCGTTCGTGTATGGCTCCGTTCAGCGTTTTGAAGGCCAGGTCACGGTGTTCAACCAAGGGCCAGACTCTCCCGATTACCGCGACCTCGTGCCCCAGCCGCCACCACGCGACCTCGTGCCTTCCTGCGCCGAAGGCGGTGTGATGGGTGTGATGCCCGGGTTGATCGGTTTGCTTCAGGCAACCGAAGTGATCAAGGTGATCACCGGTCTCGGAGACACCCTCGATGGGCGTCTGCTTCTGGTCGACAGCCTGAGCATGCGTTTCAGAGAACTGCGCCTCGAACGCCGCCCTGATCGTGCCCCCGTTGAAAACTTGGTGGACTACGAGCAATTCTGTAATCCTGGAGTTCCTGTTGAGGACGAGGAGTCCCAGGGTATGAACAGCATCTCAGTGCATGAGCTCAAGGCTTTGCTCGATGAGAGAACCGATCTGGTGCTCCTGGATGTTCGTCAGCAGGCTGAGGCTGATGTGGCGGTGATTCCGGGATCCCAGCTGATTCCCTTGGCCTCGATCGAATCGGGTGACGCGATTGAGCGGATCCGATTGCTGGCATCTGGTCAGGCTGTTTATGTTCATTGCAAGCTGGGTGGTCGATCGGCTAAAGCAGTCGATCTGTTAGCCCGTTCAGGAATCCTGGCGGTCAATGTGACGGGGGGAATCGATGCCTGGAGCCAGGACGTGGATTCCTCGGTGCCCCGTTACTGAGCCTCAGTAGTCAACACCGCGTTTCAGATCCACGCCCTGCTCGGCGTAGTGCTTGTGGCAGACCATCTCCGAGTGAACACTCGCGAGGTCGAAGTAAGCCGGTGGATGTTTGCAGCGGCCAGTAATGATGACTTCGGTTTCCGCAGGCTTGCGAAGCAGGGCTTGCACGATCGGCTCGACTGGTAGGAGCTCAAGATCCACAGTGGGATTGAGTTCGTCGAGAATGACGGTTTTGTACAGCCCGCTGGCGATTGCTGCACGGGCGATTTCCCAGGCCCTCTCCGCTTCCACGTAATCGATCGGTTGCTGCTGACCACGCCAAACGATGGCATCGCGGCCTGAACGCAGGTGGTCCACCAGATGGGGATAGCTCTCGCGTAACGCGGCGATGGCGGCATCTTCGGTGTACCCGCTGCCCCCCTTCAGCCATTGAAGAATGAGCACCCGGTGACTTTTGTCCTGGCTGATGCCGCGACCGATGGCCTGCAGTGCTTTCCCCAGTGCGCTGGTGGATTTGCCCTTGCCTTCACCGGTGTAGATCTCAATCGCTCCCTGAGTGGTGAAGGGCACTTCAGGCTCGTTGTCGCTTGAGGGCCGACGGTGGGCGCGCATCTCCGAATGCAGGTCAGCGATCTGGATCAGAGGTCCGGGTGCACCACGGCCGGTCACGATGATCTCCATCCCCTCCGGACGGGACGACAGGGACTGCACGACATCGTCGATCTCGAGAAGACCGAGATCCAGAACGGGATTGAGTTCGTCAAGCACCACCACGGAATACAGGGCGCTGGCAATGGCTCCACGGGCAATGTCCCAGCCCCGTTGCGCTTCCTGCTGGTCGAAGCGGGTGGCTTCTTCGGCATTGAAGTAGTCGGCGCGACCCGTGCGTACCTGGTCGATCAGATGGGGGAAACCCTGTTGCAGCGCTTCGATGGCCGCATCTTCGTCGTAAGCCCGTCCAGGTCCCTTTAAGAAGCGCAGCAGCAACACCCTCGTGCGGCGCTGCTCGCAGATGCCAAGACCGATCGTGCGCAGCACAACCCCCAGCGCTGCCTGACTCTTGCCCTTGCCGTCGCCGTCATAGACGTGCAACTGACCAAGGCTGCGCTCCCTGCTCCCAGCGGCTGTGACGATGCCAATGCCCCGGTTGCTGCGCCGGCGTCCAGCTCCAGAGGCATCGGATGAGCGTGTTGCGTCCATCGACGTTCAGGGGATGGCGCTTCGTACGATCGGAGCATACTGAGATTCGTTCGTTCTTCAGTGGCCGAAACGAGCTTCCGTCCACTGGAGTCGCTGTCTGAGGACGATGAGAATCGCCTCGAGGCTCTGCGCTGCCTGCTTCGATCAGCCGGGACAGTTTGTGTGGCTTACTCCGGGGGAGTGGACAGCACCCTCGTAGCAGCCATTGCTTGTGAACAGCTGGGTGACCATGCTTTTGCAGTCACAGGAGTGTCTCCCTCCCTTGCGCCTCACTTATTGGAGGAGGCGCGACTCCAGGCTCGCTGGCTCGAGATCCGTCATCTGGAGGTCGAAACCAGCGAATTGAATGATCCGAACTACAGCTCGAACCCCACAGATCGCTGCTTCGCCTGCAAGCAGGAATTGCATCTTCACCTCAAGGACATCGCGAAGGCCGCTGACGGCGCGCAGGTTCTTGACGGGGTGAATCTCGATGATCTTGGTGACCATCGCCCAGGTATTGAGGCGGCCCGTCAGGCCGGCGTGCGATCGCCACTGGCCGAGCTGCAGATTGACAAAGCCGCCATCAGGCGACTCTCCAAAGCCCTCGGTTTTCCCTGGTGGGACAAACCGGCCCAACCCTGTCTCGCGTCGCGATTCCCCTACGGAGAGGAGATCACGCACCAAAGACTCAGACTGGTAGGAGCGGCGGAAGCCTCCTTGATCGCCCGGGGATTTCCGCGCGTGCGGGTTCGCTGTCAGGGACTTGCGGCTCGGATTGAAGTGCCTTCCACCAGACTCGGCGAGCTCCTCAATGAGCCGATGCGCGGCCAATTGGTTCAGGAGTTCTTAGCCCTGGGATTTACGTCGATCAGCGTTGATCTTGAAGGGCTGGTGAGTGGAAAGCTCAATCGCATATCGGCCATGAGCAAAGGTTCCGGACACCAGCCTTCGCAGCATGGGAAGGCCTTAATGGGTTGACCAACCCGGCGTGCGCTCTGCCTCCGCTACAGCTGCTGGGGTTTCACGTAAGAAGCTGCGCAGAGCATGGTTCATGGCCTTCAGCTCGTGGCAGAGGTGCTGGCAAGCCTTTTCGGGCATGGTGTGATCGCCGCACGTGAAGACATCCACAGCCGCATACCCGGTTTCAGGCCATGTGTGGATGGAGATGTGAGACTCCGCCAAAAGAGCAAGTCCTGTGACGCCCTGTGGTTCGAATCGATGGGTGATGAGGTTGAGAAGAGTGGCACCAGCACGTTTCGCAGCGGTCGTGATGGTGGTTCTCAGAAAAGCTTCGTCATCGAGCTTTGTCTGGTCGCAATCGTAGAGCTCGAGGATGCAGTGCTTGCCCACCATGTCGGTGGCACTGGGACTCTGGGTATTGGTGGGTGTAGAGGGCTGAACGTCGTCCCATCCCGGGTTGGGATGCAGGCATGACAGGGTCTGCTCCATCAGGATGCAAAAGAAAACAGCTTTTCACCCTAGCTGTTTTTCGACTCGTTTCTCAATTGATCAGCATTAAGAATCTGTGAGCGTTGCCGCCATTCGCCCTCAAAGGCATCGAGATGGGTGGCACTCACGAGGCATTGATGGGTGTCACCAACTGCCTCTAGCAAGGCGAGTTGGCGCTGCGGATCCAATTCCGCCAGGACATCGTCCAGAAGCAGAAGCGGCGGATGGCCGCAGAGCTCGCCCACCAGTTCCAGTTCCGCCAGTTTCAGAGCAAGAACAAGGGTGCGCTGTTGGCCAGATGACCCGAAGCGACGGGCGACGGTGCCATTCAGCAGCATGTCGATCTCGTCGCGATGGGGTCCGACTCGGCAGCTGCCGAGTCGTTCCTCCTCACCGCGTTGGCGGTGCAGCTGCTGTTCGATCGCCAATCGCCACGGCTCTTCGGCCTCCTCCCCTTCCAAAACGCTCCCTGGGCTGTAACGGAGCTCCAGTTGCTCATGGCCCTGGCTCAAGCGTGACTGCCAGGCCGCTGCCAGGGGTTCGAGCCGTAGCAGGGCCCGTCGTCGTCGTCGGTGAATTCGCGTGCAGACCAAGGCCATCTGGTTATCGAAGCTGTCGAGAAGGGCCTGATGTTCGAAGGTGGTGTTGCCGCCGCCTCGTCTCCAGAACTGGCTGCGCTGACGAAGGAGCCGGTTGTACCGTCCGATCAGCTCGGCGTAGATCGGCTCCAACTGCAACACGACCCGATCAAGCCAGCTGCGTCTGAGAGCTGGTTCTCCTCGCACAAGATGAAGATCCAGGGCGCTGAACCCCACACATCGCAGGGGACCAATCAGGTCTAACTGCCGTTGAAGCACTTTCCCGTTTCGCCGTGCCTGGCGTCCACCGCGGCGGCGGAGTTCTAGCTCTACTTCGGTTTCGTCCATGCAGGAGGCCTTCAGCAGAGCCCTCGGTGCATCCCAGTGGATCAGATCCGCATCTTGACTGCTGCGGTGGGAGCGCAAACTCCCCAGGAGTTCCACTGACTCCAGCAGGTTGGATTTGCCGATGCCGTTGCTTCCGATCACCAGCAGACGCGGTGCATGGATCTCCAGCTGCAGGTGGCAGTGGTTGCGGAACTCCTGCAGTTCAAGCCGGAGAAGCCGAATCGGTCTAAGTGCGACGTGTCGCTAAGGTAACCAAATCGTGGTTGTTCTCCCAACTGCCGCGAGGGCATGTAGCTCAGTTGGATAGAGCATCAGATTCCGGTTCTGAGGGTCGGGGGTTCGAGTCCCTCCATGCTCGTGATTCGTCAGGCTCCAGCGGCGCTCGGAGCCGTAGCCCCATGGTTCGAATTCCCCCTGGATCGAGAATGTATCCATGGGTTTTCAGAGCGGCTAGGGCCTGTGGAGGGGCCGAAATCGAGATGCTGCAGCCCGGAAGATCTCTGCGCAGGACCGCGAGGGAACGGTGAACAAGCACGTCAACAAGATGGACTTGATCCGGTCCTGGCCGTGCTGCGAGGTTCCAAAGGTTGGCATTCAGAGCCTGATCGGTCGTCGCGCGTACAAACCCAGCAAGCGCGTGATCGTTGTCCAGGATGGTCATGACCCAGAGACTGCGGCTCAGGGCAAGTGACCAGCGCTCCTCAGGATGGATCTGGTCACCGCTCGCGTGTAGCAGCGCGTTGATACTGGCTCCATCCGGAATGTGGTCAATTTTTAAGGAATAACCCTCCTTAAGGGATGGTGCTGCGGGCTGTCTGCGGAAGGGAAGCAAGGCCATTCACCCGGTGTTGCGCATGCCTGCGGCGATTCCGTTGATCGTGAGCAGGGCACCACGAAGCAGTTCGCTGCGGCTATACGTTCGACCGTCACCGTCGCTGGGAGATTCACTCATCGGTGGTTGGCGATTTTGGTCCCTCAACCGGCGCAGTAGGGCGACCTGAAGGAACCCCAACGGCACGATGGTGCGGTTGCGCAAATCCACGGAGAGCTGCAGGGCTGGATCGGCATCCAGCAAACGCTCTTGCCCTGTGATCTCCAGTACAAGGCGGTGGGTGAGGCTGTATTCCTCGGCGATGGTCTTGTAGATCCCGTCGAATGCTTCGCGGTGATCGGCACTTCCCAAGCTGGTCACGTAGTGACGGGCCAGATCCAAATCAACCTTGGAGAGGGTCATCTCCACCTTTGAAATCAGCATCCGGAAGAAAGGCCAGCGTTGATGCAAGGTCCGTAGCAACGACATCTGATCGGGGTCGTTCTCAAGCTCTTCGTGGAGGGCTGTGCCGACACCAAACCAGCTGGGGAGGAGAAAGCGACTCTGGGTCCAGCCAAAGACCCAGGGAATCGCCCGCAGGCTGGAGAGATCGCGCGTCCCGGTTTTGCGCCGGGCGGGCCGGCTGGAGATCTGAAGCTTGCTGATCTCCTCGATCGGCGTGACCTGCTCGAAGAAGGCAACAAGATCTGGGTTGTCGTGCACGAGAGCGCGGTAGTGGCGACGGGAGCAGCGGGCCAGCCGAGCCATCAGATCGTTCCAGCTGGGGGTGGCATCCAGTTGGTTCGTGACCAAACTGTTTTGAACGACCGCGGTGGTCACGGTTTCGAGGTTGTAAAGAGCCAGCTCAGGAAGGCTGTATTTGGAGGCGAGGACCTCCCCCTGCTCGGTGATCTTGATGCGTCCTTGGAGCGTGCCACTGGGCTGGGCGAGAATCGCCTGATAAGCAGGTCCTCCTCCCCGACCCACTGAACCACCACGTCCGTGGAACAGCCGCAGGGCCAGACCGTTTCTTGCCGCCAGATCCTGGAGGGCAATCTGTGCTTTGTGAATCTCCCAATTGCTGGAGAGGAAACCCGAATCCTTATTGCTATCGGAGTAGCCGAGCATCAGCTCTTGCAGAGGTTGTCCCTGGCTTCCAACCTTGGGAAGCAGGTTGCGATACAAGGGGGTCTGGAACAGCTGTTCCATCACCTCGGGAGCCCTCTGTAAATCCTCCACGGTTTCGAAGAGAGGAACCACCAGCAGGTCGGCATGGCCTGCAGAAGGTTCCACAAGCCCCGCTTCCTTCGCCAGGAGAAGCACTTCCAGTAGATCCGAAACGCTGTGACTCATGGAGATCACATAGGTTCGGCAAATTCGACTTCCGAACTCATCCTGGAGGCGATGCAGCGTGCGGAAGACATCAACGGTTTCTTCAGTCGTGGATGACCATTGGACGGAGGGTGGGATCAGAGGGCGGCGGGTCTGCAGCTCTTGAAGCAGCCAGTTCACGCGTTCCTGTTCATTCAGATCCCCGTAGGCCTGGTCGGGGTTCAGGTAGCGACTCACTTCGTCCAGAGCATCGCTGTGCCGGGTGCTTTCCTGGCGGATGTCTAGGCCGGCAAGACAAAAACCAAAAATGTGCACCTGGGTGAGCAGCGTGTCGAGGGGCTCGCAGGTGAGGTCAGTACTGACCAAGCTTGTTCGGATTAGTTCAAGGTCACTGCGGAACTCCGCCACGGAGCCGTAGTGAAGAGATTCGCTTTGAGGTGCTTCTGGAGTAGCGGCCACCTGTGCATCTGCAGGAGCTCTCCAGCCGGCATCCGCCAGCTGCTGATTGCGGATCTGCGTGAGACGCAGCCTCTCAAGCACAAAACTCAGCTTTAGGCGATAGGGCTCCAGTCGATAACGGGTCGCACGCTCTTCGTACACCTCAGGAAACCGCAACCGATCCATCTCCAGGGATTCAAGGAGTGGTGCACTGACCTGGCTCCACTGCATGGAGATGCTCAGCTGATCTCGAAGCCCGTGGACTGCGCTTACATAACGATCCAGCATCAGCTGGCGCTGATAGCAGGCCGTTCGCCAGGTGATGTCAGTCGTTACCGAAGGGTTTCCATCACGATCGGATCCAACCCAGGAGCCGAAGGTGCAGAAGGATGACGGCGGCAGTTGGACATCCGGGTAGCTGCAGGCCAGTGCCGAGGAGAGGCGTCGGCGCAGCTGGGGCATGGCCCCGAACAGCACCTGCTGGAAGTAGTGAAGGGCGTAATCAACCTCGTCCAGAACCGAGGGTTTGAACTGGTGCAGCTCATCGGTTCGCCACCACAGCCTGATCTCCTCCTCCAACTGAAGACGGATGGTTCCAGCTTCAACGGCGCTTGAATCGCTCTTGGTTTCCAGTTGCTGCAGCAGGCTTGCAACCCGCCTCTGCTTGTGGCGGATCGTGTGACGGACGATTTCGGTGGGATGGGCGGTGAAGACCAGGCGGATATCGAGCTCCTGCAGCAGGTTTTCCAGCTGTGCGGGGGGGACATTGAGTCTGCGTAGGCGTTCAAACAGTTCCCGGAAGGTGGCGGGCTCTGTCTGTGTTGCGAGGGGAGGCGCGAAGGGATTGATCTGTTCCGCTGTGTCCTGTGAGCGGACGATGCTTTCCAAATATCCGTCTTCCTCGATGCGCTGCTCGAGAATGTTCACCAGTTGGAAGTACAGGGAAAAAGCCCGAGCGGCCGCGATGGCTTCCGACAAGTCCATGTCCCTGATCAACGACACCAAAGCGTCACTGCTCACCGCGTTGTCGTCCGGAAGGACTGGGTCGCTGAGTTGTTTCATCCGCAGAAGGCGCTCCGCCTGTTCCGCTGGACACTCACTGCGAAGAACAGTCTGCCAGAGGTCTTCGACCAGGGCGAGTCGTTGCTGTAGAAGTTGGCCGCCCACAGGAGCCTCAGCCACCGCAACCCTGGGCTGTTCGCTCTCAGGACTTCGTGCGGAGGAGGAGGACATTGAAGACCCGCCGGGATTGGAAATCGACATAATCATCCCAAAGGGTGTTGGACTGGGGCTGAAACGGGACGTGTTTCCTCTGCTTCCATGGCCTCGATGCTCTCGATGAGCACGCTTTGGATTGTGCCTCCGGCCCTGATACCAGCCAGCCAGCGCATGGCCTGATTCCCCTCATCAAGGATGGCGGCGAGGGGCTGAAGTCGTTCGCTTAGGTGGAGTTCCGCTGCCAATGGCTCCACGGATTCGATCAACGTCAGCAACCAGTCTCTGCACTGCAGTGGCCGGCCGTCCTCCCAATGGTGGAGGGTGGCTTCGAGGCTCTTCTGGGCTGCGGTCCGGTCGTTGCTCAGGCTGAGTTGCTCGAGTTCGTTGAGGCTTAATGAGCTTCTGGTCATGGGGTCGTGAGTGGTGGGATCACGAAGAATCTGTTGAATCCTGAGTTCGAGCAACGTGGTGACCGCAAGAAGACAGTCTGGATCAGTGATCAGATCGCAGATGCGCAGCTCCAGACGATTGAGTTGATGCGGACGCTCTGGACCGTTGGGGCGCACGGATGTCCAGAGATGGCGCACGTTGTGCATTGTCCCTGCGGCAATCTGTTCCTCCGTCCAGTGGATGAAGTGCAGATGATCCACGAACAAGGGGACGCGAGCCGGCGTGAGAGGAAATTGCAGCCAGCGTTGGGAATGAACTCCGGTGACCTCACCATTGAGAAATGGGGAACTGGCGCTCAGGGAAAGCATGAGTGCAGCTTCGCAACGAACCAGGCGTAAGGCCTGAAAGAGCTGATCCGGATTCTCGATACCGAGGTTGATGTGAATGCTGGCCGTAACCACATCTGTGCCATAGGTGGCTTCAATCAGATCGTGGTAGGGATTCGAGGGATCGGACCGTTCAAACTGAGTTGCGTCACCCAGGCTCAGAGTGCTGCCAGGCAGCAAGGTCAGTCCCCTGGACTCAAGCCATGTCCGCAGGGTCCTACGGGGTGAGAGCAGAGCCTCCGTGAGAGGTCCATAGTCTGATTCCGGCGCTGTGACGTATTCGAGGTTGCGATGATCCGGCTCCGTGACGAAGCCTTTCAGCTCCTCTCTTGCTGTGGCGGCGATCCCGACGTTGCGACCATCGTGACGACCCGTGAACAGTTCGACCTCAAAGCCTTTGAGCAGGCGATCCCTGGTCATGTCTCGACGTCCTCGAGGCAGGCCAGTGCAGTCAGCATGCCCCGGGCTTTGTTGAGCGTTTCCTGGTATTCCGCCTCAGGTCGGGAGTCCGCGACGATGCCCGCGCCGGCCTGAACGTGCAAGGTCCAGCCTCCGTCTCGATTTGGCTGAACCACCATCGTCCGGATCGTGATGGCGGTATTCAATGCACCCGCTAGATCCACTGATCCGTAAACACCGGAGTAAGGACCTCGAGAGTCCGGCTCGAGCTCGTAAATGAGCTGCATCGCCCTGATCTTGGGTGCTCCGCTCACCGTTCCCGCAGGAAAAGCCGCCATGAGCAGATCCCAGATGTCGTTCCCAGGAGCCAGTCGCCCCTCCACCTCACTGACGATGTGCATCACGTGGGAGTAACGCTCGATCACCATGAGTTCGCGGACTGACACCGATCCCGGAACGCAGACGCGGCCAAGGTCGTTGCGACCGAGGTCGACAAGCATTACGTGTTCGGCACGTTCTTTGGGATCAGCGAGCAGCTCCGCTTCCAGACTCCGATCTTCTAGTTCATTGCTTCCCCGGGGTCTTGTCCCTGCAATCGGTCGAAGTACAGCACGGATTCCTCCTTGATCGGGTTCCGCCTTGACCATCACTTCAGGACTGGATCCGATTAGCTGCCAGTCACCGAAGTCAAAGAACGCCATATACGGCGAAGGATTCACCATGCGCAAGCTCCGGTAAAGATCCAGGGGAGCGTGGCGGACCTCCGTGCTGAGTCTCTGGCTGATCACCAGCTGGAAGGCATCTCCAGCTGCGATGTGTTCCCGGGCCTCTAAAACCGCCTTCTGGAAGTCATCCTGGGTCCGATTGCTGGTTGTCGAAGGTGTATCTCCTCTGCTGGGAGTCCAGTTGAGCGGGCGCACAGGGGGCAGTGGCTCGGCCATTGTTTGCTTGAGGGACTGAATGCGCTGGAGCGCATCCGTCCAGGCCGCCTCTGGGTCGGCGAAGGAGTTGTGCTCTCCTGAGAGGTCTGCATAGGCCACAGCAGTGATCAGGCGTTTCACCTGATCAAAAATGAGGATGCTGTCCATCAGCATCCACAGTCCCTCCGGAGGTTCATTCCCTTCGTTGTCATGCACCGGCACTGAGGGCTCGATCCAGCGGATCAGTTCATAACCCCACATTCCGTAAAGCTGGCCGAGCGGAGGCAGTCCCGCCAGGGTTGCCGGTTGATAGGGCGCCAGGCAGTCCCTCAGGCTGTTGAAAGGGTTGCCTGACAACGTCTCATGCCGCCCATCTCTCCAGGTCCGTTGCAGCTGGTTGTGCCGGGCAGAGAGTGTCCACAAGGGATTACAAGCCACCACACTCCAACGACCCAGGGTTTCGCCGCCCTCAACGGATTCGAGCAGAACTCCTGGGGGATGCCCCTCGCCCACTTTCAACCAGGTGGTGAGGGGTGTTTCCAGATCTGCAGGCCAGCTGCTGGCTACGGGTACAAATGTTGCACCAGATTCAATGGCTTCTTGAAAAGCCGTGCGGTCGGGTGTGAGCATGAACAGAGATATCGAAACCGACCGCGAGCCATCATGCCGGTCGGACTGACCGGCCGTGACGGCTCAAGCTTTTCAGATGATCAAGCGTCGAACGTATTGCGTCCGCTGAACTTGATATTCGCTGGGTTGATATTTTGACCGATACGGCGTGGATTGTGTCCCACCATGGCCCGACCTTCGTTGACCTTTTCAGGGAACACACCATCACTTGGATGGAGGTACTCAGTGTCACCACCAGGGAAAATCCGGTAGATCTTGTAATCCTCGATCCGTGGCTTGAACTTGGTTCGCAGTTGGGTGCCCAGAGCTAGGCACTGCTCCTTGCGGGCGAAATACATGATGTTTTCACCGGCGTTCATCATGGCTGCGCCACCGGTGGGAAGTTCGAAGGCCTGAGAGCTGTTGCTCGTCCAGGTGATGGCGTACTTCTCTTCTGTTTCGGCGGAGTTGAGAAGACCTCCTGTACTGCCGATGAACTGGGGAAGCTGTCCGTTCAACGCCGTTGCTGTCATTGCTGTCCTCGCGAAATCGGCATGCCTTTACGGCTGGAAAGTAGCACCGTGATTCTGCTCTGATCGCCCTTCTGGCCTGGAATCTTCACACCAGTCAACATTGCCCTGCAATCGGAAAGAACACCGTGAGTCCACGGTCCCGGTGCTGGGTCAGTCGCCCTCCCAGGCTTTCCAGCAATCGTCGGGTGGCTGTTTGGCTGAGCTGAAGGCTGCCGGTGTCCGTGTTCCAGCTGAGAACCGGTCCCAACTGTTCTTGGGGCATGGGCTCAGATGCCCGCGAGGCCATTTGTTCAGGGGTCCGCGAGATCAGTTGGAGCTTGAGACGAGCTCCTGCTGGTTGAAGCGTCAGCTGCAACTGACTTCCGGGTGGGAGGCTGCGGCTGCATCGATCCACCAGGCCCCCAAGCATTGGCTCCAGTCTGCTGGGATCACTGAGTACCAGGGGTAATCCATCGTCGACGGCCATGTCGAAGCCCACCTCTCTGCGTTGCAGCTGTTGCCTCCAGCTGGGTGATAGCAGTCGTAACATCGCCCCGAGATCAGTCCTCGCCAGCTGTGAAGGACTATCAGGTTGTCGCTGGAGTTCCGCCGCCTGGAAGATCAGCCCGAAGCGATCAATCTGTTCGCTGCATTCAGTGTCAATCTGCTGAAGCCGTTCGGTCACCCTGTCCGGCAGGTCACGGCGGCGCAAGAGCGAGCGAATCAGGGTGCGAATCGTTGCAAGAGGTGTTCTCACTTCGTGGGCAATCGCTTCTAGGAGTGAGAGCTCTGCGTCCTGGTCTCCTTGAGAAGGCTCCTTCGCGGGGCTTCCAGGGGCTTCCTGAGTGGTCTGAAACGTCACCGTGGGAGCCATCGAAGCCAGACGTTGGGACAGCTCTGGCCAGAAGTGAAGCGCAAGATCCCCGCTGCTCTGAAGAGGTCCCAACTCCTTCAGCGCCTGATGGAGAACCTCGGCCTGTGTGGGATCGTCCTGCTTGAGTCTCTTTTCGACCAGGCTCAGGATCTGACCAAGAAGGTTTGGTTCGCTGCGCATCAGCAGTCGTCGCTGACCTTCCTGTCCCTGCAGGGCAATCGCTGCCTGGAGCTTGGGGGTAATCACAAGCAGCAAAGGGTCTTGGCCGTCTTCGGCGCGCAGTGGCATCGTCTGAAACTGGCAGCTGAGGGTGGGGGCTTCCCGCACATCCGTCGGTGCGTTGATCAGGTCAGAGGGGAGCAGCGTGCTGGTCTGAAGGCCTTTGAGAAGTGTGAGAGCTTCAGGAGCCCACACCCATCCCCGATATTGCTGCAGAAGTTCGGGTGTGTAGAGGGCCGGCAGAGGAGAGGCAATCCACAATCCTCCCCGGCTGGACTGATCGATGAGCAATCGCTGTTGGAGGACTTCGAGTGCTCCCCACCAGAGGCGCCGAGCATGGGAGTCATCCGCTTGTCCTGCAGGGACCCCTTCGGCCATCAGGTGGTGGATCGATTGCAGCGGCGTAATGGTGTCAGTCAACGCACTAAGACGCGCCGAGAGCGACGTGCCACTGAAAGGCAGAGACCCAGCGCTATGAAATTAACGATCATCGCGCTGCGTCCATAACTCAAGAACGGCAAGGGGATTCCGGTGACAGGGCCAAGGCCAATGGTCATGAAGATGTTCACCACCACCTGGAACATGAGCATGGTTGCGACTCCAATCACAACCAGAGACTCGAAATCTGAGCGTGACTGTCTAGCGACCTGCAGGAGACGCCACATCAGCATCACGAAGCCGACCACCACGAGCATCGTGCCAAGAAAGCCTGTTTCCTCCCCCAGAGCGCTGAAAATGAAGTCGGTGTGCTGCTCCGGGATAAACCGCAATTTGGTCAGCTGCCCCTGGAGCAGTCCGGTTCCGAACAGTCCTCCTGACCCGATGCCCACCGTGCTCTGGAGCAAGTGGTAACCGCCACCTAATGGGTCCTTGGTGGGATCGAGAAAGAGCACCAAACGATCTCGCTGATACTCCTGTAAACCGTTCTGCCAGAGCCAGGGAGTGATCAGTGCGGAAGCTCCCTGCACCAGGGTGACGAGGGCGAGGGCCACGCGTTTCCACGGCAGCGACCGATAAGCGATCACGAGGGTCAGAGGGATCCACACTGCTAGTCCCCAAGGGAACAGGCCTGCAAGCAGAGCTGTCATCAGTGGCGAAAGCAGCAGGACAAGCCATTCGAACGGCATTCCAGACCAATAGAGCATTGTCAGCAGTAGAGCGCCGAACACCAGAGAGGTGCCCAGATCTGGCTGGATGAAGACCAGCAGCCACGGAAGCGAGATCACGGCCAGTGGCCGGAGAAAGTCCACCGGGCGCTCGACCGGGTGGCGATCTAGAACAGCAGCGAGCAGGAGGATGGCAGCGAGCTTGGCGAACTCCGATGGCTGTACATGCACGCCACCAATGCTGATCCAGCGCTGTGATCCCAAAGCAGTAATCCCGATCATGCGGACTGCAACGAGGCTGATCACCGTGACCCCGTAGATCGGTATGAGTAGAGGTCTCAACTTTGGCAGTGAAATCCTCGCCAAGAGCAGTGCAGCTATCACGCCCACCGCTGCGGTGATCCAGTGTTGATACCAGTTGGCGTAATTCGCCTGGCGCTGAGTGCTGGCGATCAGTAAGCCGGCCACAGCAATCATGGCCAGAGGAACTCCCCAAAGAATCCAGTCCCGATAACGGGTCCGGCGGCGCCTGCTCCCGGATTCTGAGAAGAGCGTCTTTCCGCGGTCGAGTCCGGTCAGCATGGTCAGTGGCTGGAACTCACCATCGACGACAGTCGGTGGGCCAGCTCGATGAACAGCCGGGCACTGATGGAGTCGGGCTGGGCCAGTGTGATCGGCTGGCCCTGATCGCCTCCGGCCTGCAGCTGCATCTCCATTGGGATCTCTGCCAGCAGGGGAACGTCAAAGGCATCGGCCAGAGTTTTGCCTCCGCCAGATCCGAACAGGGCATAACGCTTTTCGGGTTGATCCGGAGGGATGAACGCACTCATGTTCTCGACAACGCCGAGCACCGGGATTCCCATCTGACGGAACATGGCCAGGCCCCGACGAGCGTCTTGCAGGGCCACCTGCTGAGGGGTTGTCACTATCACGACGCCTGCCATGGGAACGGCCTGCGCGAGGGACAGCTGGGCATCACCGGTTCCTGGTGGAAGATCAACCACCAGCACATCCCGTTCTCCCCAATTCACTTGATAGAGGAATTGGCGGATGATTCCGTTGAGCATTGGACCTCGCCAGATCACCGGCTGGTTCTCTTCGATTAGCAACCCCATCGACACCATGGCTACACCACAGGTCTCGATGGGCTTCATGCACTGGTTCTCGCCGCTGCCGCTGACTTCAGGAGTGCGGTCGGCCACACCCAACATGGTGGGTGCATTGGGTCCGTAGATATCAGCATCGAGCAGACCCACCCGCAGTCCCTGACTGGCGAAGGCGCAGGCCAAATTAACGGCCACAGTGCTCTTGCCGACACCACCCTTTCCGCTGCTCACAGCGATCACATGCTTCACGCCTGGGATGGCCTGCCGTTCGCCCGCCTGGCCATGACCTGCTTGACCGATGCCGCCCTGGGATGGGGGCTGCCCCACCTCGATCTGCACATCATCAATCCCCTCGAGTTCCAGCAGGCGAGCGCGTGCGTCGTTGACGATTCGGTCGCGTTGGCCTTGGGCGAAGCCCGGCAAATTCAGACGGATGACGGCCCGAGGAGGAGACACACGAACTTGATCAAGCCAGCCAAGGTCAAGAAGAGAGCGGTCGCTACCTGCATCACGGAGGTCGCTGAGCGCCTGAGTGGCCTGTTCCGCTGAGGTCATCCGTCCCGTTCGTTGGGATGGATCCTAGGGGCGCTTCCCATAACAGTCCTTCACACCTTCTTGTCGGAGGAGGCACTGGGCTGAAATGGTCAAGAGCTCTCCATCTCTGCCAACCATGATTCGTTCCCTGTTCAAGCGTTGGAAGGGGCAGCCACCGGAGGACAGTCTGGTGTCAAGCACCTCTGAGATGCCCGGGGAACGCCCTCCAGCCGACTCGCGTGAGCGGGCGCGGGCGCTTGTAATGGCTCTTCAGGATGAGATCTGTGCTGGCCTGGAGCAGATCGATGGGTCTGGCCGCTTCAAAGAGGAGAGCTGGGAGCGGCCAGAAGGTGGTGGCGGTCGTTCCAGGGTGATGCGTGAAGGCCGGATCTTTGAGCAGGGCGGGGTGAATTTCTCCGAGGTTCAGGGTGAGGAGCTTCCTCCATCCATCCTCAAACAGCGGCCTGAGGCCAAGGGGCATCCGTGGTTCGCCACTGGAACATCCATGGTTTTGCATCCCCGGAACCCCTTTGTTCCAACGGTTCATCTCAACTACCGCTATTTCGAGGCCGGTCCTGTGTGGTGGTTCGGAGGCGGTGCCGATCTCACCCCCTTCTATCCCTTCTTGGAGGATGCCCGTCACTTCCACCGCACTCATCAAGAGGCGTGCGATTCCGTGGATGAGCGTCTCTATCAGGTGTTCAAGCCCTGGTGTGATGAGTACTTCTTCCTTAAGCACCGTCAGGAAACACGGGGAATCGGAGGGATTTTCTACGACTACCAGGATGGTTCCGGACGTCTTTACCGGGGACAGGATCCTGAGGGTCCTGCAGCGCGCAAGGCTTCGGAGATCGGCGCGGTGCCCTTGAGCTGGGAACAGCTTTTTGCACTGGCTGGTGCCAACGGACGGGCGTTTCTTCCTGCTTATGCGCCCATCATCGAGAGACGGAATGGGTTGTCCTACGGAGACCGTGAGCGCCAGTTCCAGCTGTATCGCCGGGGTCGATACGTGGAATTCAATCTGGTCTGGGATCGCGGCACGATCTTTGGATTGCAGACGAACGGACGCACCGAATCCATCCTGATGTCGCTTCCGCCACTGGCCCGGTGGGAGTACGCCTACCAGCCTGCGCCGGGATCCAGAGAAGCTTTGCTCACCGATCTCTTCACCCGTCCTCAGGACTGGTTCGGTGATCCTTCCCTCGAGGATCGCTGCCGCTCCCACCAAGCTGTGAACTGAGAGTGGGGGGTGGAGCATTGAGCCCCTGCTCGAGGGCCTCAATGATGCGGTGGGCCAGCGCTTCAATGACAGCGTCCTGGCTGGCTGGATCTCGCAGTCGGGCTTCGAGGTTTCCTTCCAGTTTGCCGATCTCCAGGATGCTGATCCCCCGTCTTGGTGCACCAAGACCTCCCCGAAACTGCAGGGGGTAGCGACCGAAGTTCAAGGCCAGGCTTTCATCAATGCGGCTGGGTGCCCGTCTTAGGCTGGGAATCAGCCCGGAACCATACCCGTCAGGGCCGTAGGCATCGAAGTGGATTTCAAGGGCATAACCACCCGCATCGTGGTGGCGGCGACCGACTGACCAGTTGGTGCGTGGGTCGTTTTCATCAAGGATCGTCAGTGCATTCGGTTCGTAACCACTGATGTTCAGAGCGCGTTCCTGCCCTTGGCGAACCACCGCGTCGCGGATCTTTCGATTCCAGAACAGCTCGTCGCGCATTCTTGGATCCATGGGTTTGGCACCGCGGCGGTCAACGGCGGCTCCCGAGGTGCCGGCTCCCTCGATGCCCTGAGAGTCGGCATGGCCTGCAAGAAGCAGGATCCCCACACCCTGGCGTTCACGGCGAAGCCCAACCCATGTCGCTTCAAGAGTGACCTGAGGCCCAGTGAGAAGGTCCCTGCCAGGATGGCCCGGTGCATCGGCTGCAGTCGCCATACTGAGCAGAAGCAGAAGCCCTGTGAAGCTCAGACCTGCTGGCAGCAGCAACGGCCAGGGCTTCACGATCAGATTGGAGACGAGAGCAACGCACCATCACTGGCCAGTTGCAGTGGGCCTGCTAAGGCGAGCTCAAGGGCGATCAGTTCATCGCGATGGGCTTGCAGCCGCAGGGTGCTGCCTTCCGTTGCTTCGGTTTCGACAAGACGGATTTGAAGGCCCTCCTCTCGCCGGGCTCTCCGGGTGTAGACCCATCCCGCTAAGGGGCCGAGGCTGGCGATCAACAAGGGCCACCAGCCCAGCCCAGCGTTCACTTGGCGGATCACGAGGCCCAGGCTGCCAGCTCCAACCGTGCCGAGAACGGATAACAGAAGCGCGAGCGCAGAACTGCTCTCGACGCGGCCTCGGTATTCGAGCAGGCAGCGGTCGGCATCACCCCCATGGCGATTCCATCCCCGTTGCTTGAGCCACTGATCAAGACCCTCCAGAACTTCCAGTGGTGGACGGGGTGAATGCACCTCCACAATCGTGGTTCGGTCTTTGCTGGCGGCTCGGAGGAAAAAGATCAGGCCGATCCCCAGCAGGAGGGTGAGGAGCAGGGTTGAGATCTGAGGCGAGGGCATCGGTAGCCGCCAAGGGCAATGGAGACCGTTCTAAGTGGTGATCGGCGCATGCTCGTGGAGCCAGCGCGTCCATGGCTTCATCAGTCGCTCGGCCTGATCGCGGGCGTCCTGATGCAAATGGAGCATGCGACGGGGACGGCCCCTGCTGGGACAGCGTTTTGTGTAGCAATCGAGCATCCCCTGGCGTTCCAGGAAGTCAACGGCTTGATGGAGAACCGTTTCGGAAAGACGCAGCTGGGGGTGGTCTTTTTGAAGTCGCTGAAGCAGGCCTGATGGATAGTTGTCGCTTTGCAGAAGACAGGCCAGAACCCAGCACACTGCGAGTTCAAGATCCAGAAATTGCGGAGGTGGCTGCTGGAAGTAGTGCTCGATGTCGGCTAGGCAGGCGCGTGTGGGTTTGCGATGGGAGAGCATGAGACGCTGCTGTCTCGTTTGTATCTAACTCAGTCTCATTCTGATTTTCAAGCAGTGGGAGAAAGTTCGTCTCTTCAGCGGTCAGAGTGGTGAATGTTCAGCGTGATTCGAGTGGTCAGCCATGGCTGAGATCCCCAGCGAGCCCCATGCCTTCGTTGTCCTCGACGGCGATCTGAATGAGGAGTGGTCGGAGCGTTACGCACGGTCGACAGCTCTGGCCGTGGATACCGAAGCCATGGGTCTGATTCATGGTCGCGACCGGTTGTGCCTGGTTCAGATCTGTGATGACAAGGACCAGGTGGCCTGTATACGGATTGCCCTGGGGCAGAAGGAAGCCCCCCGTCTCAAAGCGCTGATGGAAGCCACAACGATCGAGAAGGTGTTCCATTTCGCCCGGTTCGATGTCGCGGCCCTGGCCACCGGGCTGGGAATCAGAGTGAATCCTCTTTTCTGCACGAAGGTCGGCAGCCGTCTGGCCCGCACCTACACCCCGCGGCATGGGCTGAAGGATCTGGTGATGGAGCTTGTGGGAGTCGAACTCGATAAACAGGCTCAAAGCAGCGATTGGGGTCGGGTTGATGAGCTGACAGATGTTCAACTGGCTTATGCAGCCAACGATGCCCGTTACCTGCTTTCCGCTCGGCGGCAGTTGGAGGTCATGTTGCGCCGCGAAGGGCGCTGGGAACTGGCCCAGAGCTGTTTCCAGTGCATTCCTGTGATGTCGGATCTCGATCGCTTCCGTTTCGTGAACACCTTCGAGCACTGATCCTGGCGATTGGCTCAGTCTTCGAGCATGAAGTGCTGATCAATGGGTTGAGCCTCCAGCAATTGATCGAGTGCTTCTCCCGAGGTTGCTTCCTTCTTGGCCTGCTCAAGCAGATTGGAAGCCACCTGAAGACGGGCTGTGAGATCTTTCGCGCCAGATCGCGCCGCTTCGTGTTCCACTCTTCGACGGGCTGCAGATTGGCTGATGCTGAGGCAGCTGGCCAGTTCCGCGCACAGTCTCAGATAGTTGTGATCCTGAATCGCGGCCATGGCAGGGAGGGAGGGGCAAAACTGCCTCAGAGATGCAATCAGTATCAACCTCCGGGGGCAAGCACGCGGATCAAGGCGCGGGCGATGGCTTCGCTTCCTCCAGAAGAGCCCATGCGCTGCCGCCCCCGCTGCCCGAGCTCCTGGCGTCTCTCGTGGTTCTCGAGCAGGGCTGTGAGTTGTTGAGTTAATTCGATTTCGTTTGCGCAAACCTGCACCGCACCACCGAGGAGGCGGCTCTGCCGTGAGGCGAAGCCACGGGTGAACTGCGGCCCAGGACCAGGAAGAGAGAGAGCGGGTTTTCCGAGGCCGACGAGTTGCTCTGTTGCTGTCCCGGCAGTGGCGACACCCACCTCAGCCCAGGCAGCCCAGCATTCAAACCGACCGCTCCCAAGGAGCAGCAGCAATGGGCCTCGGACCCAGCACTGGTCTGCATGCAAGCTGCTGCTAGGGGGAGGGCAGCGTCTGAACCCCAATTGCTGCAGGGTATCGACCAAATCTGATTCTGAGGGTGTTGATCCGAGTGCTGCCATGACAGCGAGAGGCACCGGGCTCGGAAGGCGGATGAGGCAGGTCAACAAGCGTCGGAAGTTTCGAAGGGCCTCTGGCATCCGGCTGCCGCAAAGCAGGAGAATCCGCCGGCATCGCTCGAGTGCGAGGGGAGGAGTGGTCTCCATGAGCCCATCCATCATTGGATTGCCGGGTGCCATGGCCCTGACGCCATGACGGCGTAGTCCCCGGGCTGTCAGTCGGTCACGCATCACCACGAGCCGGCATCGGCGCGTTCGCATCAAGCTCCATTCCCATGGATCCCACTCGCTTCCCTTCAATGCGTGATAACGGTCGCTGAAGCTCGAGCCTGGGCCGCTGCTCCAGGTGTAATCGCTTTTCGGAGTGCCGACAAATCCGAAGGGTCGGCGGCATGTCCAGGCCATCAGCAAAGGGAGTAAATCGCCAACGGCCAGGATTCCGGCAACAGAAGTTCTCTCTTGTCTCAGGCAAATCCACTGCTTCATGCTGATCAAGGGAAGCCCTCCTAAAAGATCAGCGAGGAGACCACGCAGGCTCTGATTACTGAAGCCCCCGCTCGGCAATCGAGCCGAGGGGCCGATGCGTTGCAGCCATCCCTGATCAACAGCTTGGTTAAAACAGCGACCTTCGCCCACCAGAGGCAGTGTCTTCAACCGCCACTGTGGCTCCAGACGGTGAAGAGCCTCGAGAATGCGCAGGGCGATCAGATCCTCACCATGCCCATTGCTGATCACCAGCAATGCTTTGGATGCCTCGCTGATACGATCCCTTGATGGGGAGGAAAGGCCCCGGACGGCGGCATGGCCAAGTGGTAAGGCAGAGGATTGCAAATCCTTTATCCCCAGTTCGAATCTGGGTGCCGCCTTTGATTGCATCGCATCGACCGGAGGTTCACAGCCTGGCCTGAGCATGGAGCTGTTTTCCTGTAACCACATCGACTCTGCAGTAAATCTGCTGTGCTTCCAGCTTGCAGTGCCCTTGCCTGGAAGGCCATGCCTTGGGAATTCCTTCGGCGATGCCGTCGGCGTCAAAGGCCGCCTCTGAAACACTGGTGACGGTGCCACTCCAGTTTGTGCCAGTCAGGCGGCATCGCCCGAGATGGCAGCTGAGAGGGGAGCTCTGCCCGCTTTCGGTTTTCGCGACGAATGTGAGGCTGCGGCTCGACCCCCTCACCGGCCCGCGGCCGATGAATTGAACGCCAAGAACCATGGCCGACCGTCCAGCAATCTGAACAACGCGGCAACCCCCAGATTTACCGTCCGACAGGGTGTATCGGCAGCCGTTGCTCGTTGTTTCGAAACGACCAACAAAAGGCTCTGCATGCCCTGGCTGAAGATGCAAAAGGCTGGTCATCACACCCAAGGCGATCCAGTGGCTCCGTTGTCGTCTGCTTGCCATCCCCAGCATCGGAACAGATCTCACTGCTCAGTATTCACTGTCAGCAACACACATTCCCAGGCAACGGATGCCGTTGCTGGCTGTACGGCCGCAGTGATTGCAGAGTATGGGGTCTTGATCTCCACCGCCCGCTGCTGAAGACGGTCGTTGCTCCCCATTGGCGTGAGACTTCTTCTCTGCGGGGTGGGACGTCATCGCTAGGGCCTTTCTGAGGCGATCATGGCGTGCAGTGATCCGAGGCTGTGTGACGGGAATCGGTTTCGGGACCTGGGCCTGGGGTAATCAATTGCTCTGGGGATACAACGCTGACATTGATGACTCAAGTCTGGAGACAACGTTCCAGCAAGCGGTTGCAGCAGGTCTGTGTCTGGTTGACACCGCTGATTCCTATGGAACCGGACTTCTCAACGGTCGCAGTGAAGAACTGCTGGGGGCCTTCCTGAGTGCGATGCAGCCGCAGGATCGCGCCAAGCTCACCGTTGCCACCAAACTGGCTCCTTTTCCCTGGCGACTCGGACGACGCGGGCTGGTGAAGGCATTTCTTGCCAGTCAACGGCGACTCCAAGGCTGCATGGATCGGGTCCAGTTGCACTGGAGCACAGCCCGTTATGCCCCTTGGCAAGAGCGTCCTCTTCTCGATGGTTTGGCAGACCTCGTTGAGCAGGGCGCTGTCCGTGAGATCGGCGTGTCCAATGTCGGTCCTCGTCGGCTGACTCTCTTGCATCGTCATCTCAAGGACCGTGGAATCCCGCTCACCAGCATCCAGGTTCAGTTCTCGCTGCTGGCCCCTGAGCCGCGTCAACCTGGAGGCCTCCTGGAAATCAGCAGGGATCTCGGAATTGATGTGCTTGCCTACAGCCCTCTTGCTCTCGGAGTACTAGCCAGGGGGCCAGGTTGGACTCCCCAGGGGCTGACACCGTTGCGAGGCGGTTTGTTCCGTCGCTTGTTGCCGGCCTCGGAGTCATTACGCCAGACCATGGTTTCGATCGCCGAAGCCCGAGGGGTGACTCAGGTGCAGGTGGCTCTTAACTGGTGCCGATCCCATGGCGCTTGTCCGATCCCTGGGTTGAGACGACCCAACCAGGTGATCGATGCTCATCAGGCTCTGATGTGGTCGCTGTCAGCCGATGAGAGAACGCGTTTGGACCAGAGCAGCGCTGAAGTGACCGTGAGGATGCCTGAGAATCCGTTTCAAAGTGCCTGATCGGTGGGTTCAGGGTCCGGACTAACCACCACCGGCAAGGATGCGTTCGAGGAAGGCAAGGACACCACTTTGAGATCGGGTTTGGTGGGAGCAACCTGGGACTCAACCGATTGTTCGCAGGCAGAGAGGGCTTCCTGCAACAGCGAGTCAAATGTGGCGCCAGGCAGGCGGTGCCTGGCGATCTCTAGGAACGTGCGCGGGAGCGACTCGGCTGCTGCGCTCCGAATAGCTGGATTGTCTCGCCGTTGCTGTTGTTCGTCCTCGATGGCCCTCAGAAACCGATGGGTAACGTCCCGCTTCGTACAGGCTTTGATCAGAGTGTCCCTGTCTCCCTGAAGGGATTCGAGCTCAGCGATCCGTCGCTCCAGGCTGACCAATACTTCGGAGGCTTCCTTGCTGATATTTGCTAACTGACCATCAGAGAGAAATGGCATGTCAGCAACAAAGACTTTCCCGTGGTCTTTTAAGGCCAGAAAGGTCGGTCTTGGCCCTCCCTGCCGGTGCACTGTCTGTCTGTCATGACTAGTTAGAACGGGGCGACGCGGGGGTGTAGGTCCTGCCGAAGAACGTCGCCGAGTTGTGCGCTGAGGCCTTTCAAAGGGCATGGTTACTTAGACGTATTTGACGTCGCGTTGATCGGCTGAAGCTCGATCTGTATCTCCTGACAATAACGAGAGAACCGGGCTTGGTGCTTCACATCACACTGGATGTGACAACGGGACCCGCTGTGTTCATCAGGCCGGTAGTCCGACCACTGGCGCGTCCTGTGGCTCACTGGCTGGGATCACCTGGCCGATAACCCAGCTCTCAAATCCGCTGTTTTCGCAAAGGGTTCGGGCACCAGTCACATCCGTTTCCGGCAGGACGAGGCAATACCCGATCCCCAGGTTGAAGGTGTGCCAGAGATCACGCTCTTGAAGCTCCCCATGGGTTTGCAACCAAGTGAAGAGATCTGGACGTGGCCAGCTGTTTTGGTCAACGCTGGCTTTGAGTCCATCCGGTAAACAGCGGGGCAGGTTTTCAGGGATTCCGCCTCCTGTGATGTGAGCCATGGCGTGAATGGGAGTGCCCGCCGCCAGGAGAGTCCTGACAAGGGATCCGTAAAGATGCGTGGGTTTCAGCAGCGCATCGATCACGCGGTTCTGCTCTGGGCCGATACGGGCGTCGGCTCTTTCATTGCAGCGCTCCAAGATTTTGCGAACCAAGCTGAAGCCGTTGCTGTGAACACCGCTACTGGCAATTCCCAGGATGGAATCACCGGCTTTCACGCGGCGGCCGTCAATCAGGTTGTCCTCCTCCACTACGGCAACACAAAATCCTGCTAGGTCGTAACGGCCTGGTGGGTAGAAGCCCGGCATCTCCGCCGTTTCTCCACCTAGCAAGGCACATCCGCTTTGACGGCAGCCGTCGGCAATGCCCTCCACGACTTCAGCCATGGCGTCGGGACTCAAAGCCCCCGTGGCCATGTAGTCGAGAAAGAGCAGCGGTTCGGCTCCGCTGGTGATCACGTCGTTGACACACATGGCAACGAGATCAAGTCCCACGTTGTGGTGGCTGTTGTGTTCCTGAGCGAGCTCCAGCTTGGTGCCAACTCCGTCCGTCCCAGACACGAGGAGTGGCTTGCGCAGGCCCTCGGGTAACCGAATCAGGCCGCCAAAGCCGCCGAGCCCGCCTACGACCTCAGGGCGATGGGTGGCCTCCACGCTGGTTCGGATCCGGTCCACAAAGGCCCTGCCGGCTTCCACGTCAACACCGGCGGATCGGTAGTCCATCAGTTAACAGGGAACTGATGTGATCCTCCCTCTTCGAGGGGCGGCCGGAGACGCCAATGGCTGTGCCGATTGGGTTGTTGGTCTGGCTGTGATCAGTTTTGCTTGTGTGATTCATAGTCCTTGTTGATCATTCTGGCCTGCGCCTGGCCCCGCTAAGGCCTGCAACGGCAAGGGATGAGCTGCTCCATCGCAATGACTCTCCTCTGAAATGCCATGAACGGTAAGGAGATCCAAAGGGTGGATATCTATACGGTTTCGACAGAGATTTCGTTGACCACTGGTTTCGAGCGATTCGGTGTTTCTCTCTTCAGCAGCCTGTTTCTCTCATTCCAGCGTTTTCCCCTTATGCAAAGGCATAAAACACTGACAACGCTCATCACTGTTGTTTCAGTGTCAGGCGTCGCGCTTTACCCGGTGATTGCCAGGGATCTTGATGAATTCGATTTCATTGACCCGCTCGACCTTGTTCTTCCTGTTGAGGAAGCCACTGCTGTTGAACCGTCCACAGGCAGCGTTGAGCTGGAGACCTCCATTGCCGAGCCTGCTGCTCCTGAACCGGTTGCTCCTCCCGAACCGCTCAAGCCAGTGGGACCTGTTGTTGTCTCCACGCACTCGGGTGAAGCCAGCTGGTACGGGCCTGGGTTCTACGGAAATCGCACAGCCAGTGGAGAAGTCTTCCGCCCTGGCACCATGACGGCGGCCCACCGCTCACTTCCATTCGGAACCAAGGTGCGAGTGACCAATCTCTGGAATGGCCGGAAAGCTGTGGTGCGCATTAACGACCGCGGACCATTTGTCGGCCATCGCGTGATCGATTTGGGCCATGGTGCGGCTAAGCAGCTTGGGCTGACGTCAAGCGGTGTGGCCCAGGTGAAGCTCGAGGTGCTGCGCTGAGTCTCCAGATCCTCAGGACGGATTCGGAGTTTCGCTCCTGGCGTGAGGCCTGCCAGGGTCCCATTTCCTTTGTTCCCACCATGGGGGGCCTTCACCAGGGGCATGCCCGTTTAATCAGAGCGGCGGTGAGGGCCGAATCTTCGAATGGTTCTGTCCTGGTCAGCACCTACATCAACCCATTGCAGTTCGGAGTGGATGAAGACTTCGATCGCTATCCACGCACCTTTGAGGAAGACTGCGCGCTCACTGATCAAGCGGGAGCCTCAGTTCTGTGGTGTCCGGATGAGAGACAGGTATACCCATACGGCAGCGGTGAGGGATGGCGGCTCCAGGCGCCTGCAAGCCTGACAGCCCATCTCTGTGGGCCCTGGCGCTCCGGCCACTTTGATGGTGTGGTCACTGTCGTGATGCGCTTGCTGGGGTTGGTGCGTCCCAGTCAACTTTGGTTGGGCGAAAAGGATTGGCAGCAACTCACGATCCTGCGGCATCTCGTCAACGACTTCGGCTTGTCCGTGAAGGTGAGGGGGTGTCCCACCGTTAGGGAGTCCGATGGGTTGGCGGCCAGTTCCCGCAACCGTTATCTGAGCGATGCGGAGCGAACCGTGGCTTCTGCATTCAGCTCGGCACTGAGCTCAGCTGCTCGTGATTTATCGCGAGGAGCAGTTGATGAGGCCTCGAGACATGCCGCTCTGCACCAGCAACTCAGGAGGGCGGGTCTTGAGGTGGAATATGTAGAGACCGTGGATCCCGTCACGCTTCAACCTGCTCCGCCCGGTCGCTCGATTCGACTGCTGGCTGCGGCGGTCCGCTGTGGCGCAACCCGCCTGATTGATCACGTTTTCATCATGACCCGTTCGCCCATCGTCGCCATCGACGGCCCTGCCGGCGCTGGCAAAAGCACGGTGACCCGTGCGTTTGCAGAACGGATGGGACTTCTCTATCTCGACACCGGAGCCATGTATCGAGCCGTCACCTGGTGGGTGCAGAAGAACGGCGCCGATCCCAGCAGTGCCCCAGCGGTGGAGGCTTTGCTCGACGGGCTGGAGGTGGATCTGTCACCTCTGCGGGATGGTGTGCAGACCGTTCGAGTGAATGGTCGTGACATCACCGAGGCGATCCGCGATCCCGAGGTCACCGGCTCGGTGTCGCTGGTGGCTGCGCATCCCTGTGTCCGTGCTTTGCTCACGCAGCAGCAGCAACGGCTTGGGGTGCGTGGTGGGCTTGTGGCTGAAGGGCGCGACATCGGCACCGCCGTCTTCCCCGATGCTGATGTGAAAGTGTTTCTGACCGCGACCCCTGAAGAACGAGCTCGGCGACGGGCCAAGGATCTTGAGGCGAGAGGTCATGCCGTGCCCGAGCTCTCTGAGCTGGAAGCGCAGATCGTGGAGCGGGACCGTTTGGACAGCACCCGTGAGGTGGCTCCCCTGGTTCAGGCTGAAGATGCCACCGAATTGATCACCGATGGGATGTCGATCGAAGCCGTGATTGATGCGCTCGAGGATTTGTTTCGCTTCCGGGTTGCTGAGGAGGTCTGGCCTACGCCGGAGGGCTGAGCTCCTCGAGCAAAGCCTCACAGGCATCCTCGAGAAGATCGAGCACATGCTCAAATCCTGCCTCGCCTCCGTAATACGGGTCTGGAACCTCGGCTTCGCTGTAGCGGCGGCCGTAGCTGAGCATCGGTTGAATGCGTGCCGTGGCCCTCGCGCCGGCTTCCCGGGCCAGACCGTTCACGGCATTGAGGTTGTCCTGATCCATCGTCAGCACTAGATCGAACGTTTTAAGATCGTTCAGATCGATCTGCCGTGCTCGGCTGGGCAGCTGAATGCCGCGGCGATTGGCCGCGGCCTGCATGCGTCTGTCGGCAGGATTTCCCACATGCCAGCTGCCTGTACCCGCTGAATCGACAAGGAATTGATCCTCGAGACCACGCGTCTTGATGAAGTGGAGAAACACTCCTTCTGCTGCGGGTGATCGGCAGATGTTGCCGAGACAAACGAAGAGGAGCTTCTGGGTCATTCGAGGTGCAGGCGTTGCAGGGCCAGTGCGGCCCGAAGGCGCACCACCCTGGCATCCTCTGCTTCGGAGGCCAGGGTTCGCAGCATGAGGACGGCCTGATCGGCGATTGATGAACCAACGTGTGGACTGCGCAAACGCTGCTCGAGCCCGAAGACAGAGGCATAACGCACCACCCATTCGTCGTCTTGCCCGGATTTCAGAAGCCCTTGCATGCAACGATGCAGTTGCTGGTCTTTGCTAACAGGATCCAGTTCTAAATCGGCCAGGCCACGGGTTGCTGATCGCCGCACGCTCGGAGCGATATCAGCCATCAGGGCATGCTCGAGAAGATCAAGTCCCCGCGGATCGCGAAGTGCAGCAAGGGCTTTTACGACCCAGGCTCGTGCGCCGTAATTGCGGGCATCCATGCTCACCAGCAAGGTCGGAACGATGTCTCGACCCAGTTGAATCAGGCCTTGGGTTGCCACCGCAGCCACGGCTGGATTATTGAAGCCCAGTACCTTCACAAGTGTTTCGGCTGCCTCGGGATCCTTAAGGGCGCAGAGAGTACGGGTGGCCTGCACCAGTTCGGGGGTGCTGCTGGCCCGATCCAGATCCCGGATCGCGTCACCAAGGGCAGACGACGTCATCAGAGCAGAGCGTCCATTACATCAAGAACCTGCGGGTCTCCGCTCTTCTCCGCGAGTCCCCTCAGGGCCACAAGTTTGAGGCTGGGTTCCACGGCGGCAGCGCTCATCGTCGTCAGAGCCTCTGTCCAACCGGTGGCACCGAGGTCAAGCAGTGCCCCGCGCCGCACCAGGGGTTCGGGATGCTCCAGCAGCTGGATCAGTTGCTCCCCCCACCTCGCATCTCCCGTGAGTTGCAGCAAGGCCCGGCAGGCTGCCGCACGGATCAGCGGGCGCGGATGCTGTGTGAATGGTTCAAGCGTTGCCAGGGTCGCTGTGTCGCTGATACCGATTTCGCCCAGGGCTTCCAACAGTGCTTCGCAAGGCTCCCTCAATAAGGGAGTCGAGGGCTGCTCGCTTCCAGCTCCGTCGACCCCACTGGCCAACAAGGAACGGATAGTCGCCGCTGCCGCATGGCTGCCCATCGTGCCAAGACTGCGCGCTGCTTCCTCGCGCACGCTGTAGTCCGAAGATGTCAGAAGATCCCTTAGGTCGGAATCGGAGCGCTCGTCTTGAAGCAGTCCCAGGGAGCGGATGGCATTGAGGGCAACACCTCGCCGGTCAGGATCGACCGGCGTGTCGTCCAGAGCCTTGAGGGTTGTGAGGAGCAGCGGGATGGCGTCGGGATGACGGCTGCGCATTTTTCCCAGCCACCAGGCGGCGTAGTACTGCGCCGAGGGGTCCTCCGTTTGCCGGAGGTTCTCGATCACCTGTGATTCGCAGAGCGGTTCCATCACAACCAGGCTGAGGCAAGGTCGGCTGCCCAGCTTTGGGTTCTCTTGAACCGAAACGGTCCGGCGATGGAGCCCCAGCAACGCTCATTCGTGATTGGGTCATGGCCGCGATCGAGGGTTTGCAGCGACTCCCCTTGCAGGTGAAAGCTGCTGACCAGCAGCGTGTCTTTCCCATCGCGTCGCACGATGCACTGGCAGCCGGGCTCGATGGCACCGTGGTAGCCGTCGCCCTGTTCAAGCACCTGATAGTGGCACTGATCGAGGCTGATGAGATCTGTGGCCTGGATGGAATGGCGGAGGTCGGGATTGAATGTTGCTCCGGCAAAGCGTGATGGCTGCCTGAAGGTGTGATTCCAGAGCTTGATCGCACCGCAAGGTTGCTCCTCAGCACAAATCATCCTCAGGCGGTAGGGATTTTTTGGGTCGACTGCGTAGGTCTGCTCGAGCAGGATTGACCCCGGGTTGAGCTGAGGAAGCGGCAAATACCTCAAAAAAATATGGGCGTAGAGGGGTGGGTTGTCAAAGGCTTGCTGCTGGTTGCTGTATTCGCCGCAGAGCAGGCTGAGAAAACGCCGAACATTGGGGTTGATCACAGCGCTCAGATAGGGCCTGAGGAAGAACAATAAAAAAGCCCCCTCTCAGGGGGGCTTATTCGCATCGGAGCTTCGATCAGATCAAAGCGTTGATGGCGTAATCGATGTAGCTGTTGGCTTCGGTGGCGGCATCGCCGCTGAGGCCATGGTTGGACTTGATGTACTTCAGAGCTTCCACATACCAGGAGGGGGAGAGCTCAAAGGTGCGGTTGATTTCGTCCAGACCAGCGATGAGGTAGTCGTCCATGGGACCCGTGCCACCTGCCACCAGGCAGTAAGTGATCATGCGCAGGTAATACCCAACATCACGGGAGCACTTGGCTTTGCCTTCGGGGGTTGTTGAGTAATTGGATCCCTCCATCTGGGTGGTGTAGGGAAACTTGCTGTACACAGACTGTGCAGCACCATTGACTAAGGCATCTGCCTTAGCGGTGAGGGCCTTGGCAGCTGCCAGGCTGGCTGCGGCACGATTGAAGCGGCCGGATGCGGCCTGAACTTCGGTGTTGCTGAGAAAGCGTCCCTGGGAGTCAGCTGCAGAAACAGCTTCAGTAAGAGGAGTCTTCATGATTCGTCAGGAGAATTGCTTGTGTCGGAAGTTCAAATGCTCGATCAGGCCACAGCGGCAGCGGCGCGGTCGAAATAGGTGCCGATTTCGCTGCTCAGGGAGGCGCAGTCACCAGCTGAGATTCCAGCCCGATCGTTCACGATCGCCAGAGCTGAATCTTTCATCAGATTCACACCAGCAGCAACGGAGGCTCCAGGAGTTCCGAGTGCCAGGTAGGTCTCGCGGAGACCATTAAGGCAGCGATCTTCGAGAACAGATGCGTCACCGGCAAAGCTTGCGTAGGTGACGTAGCGAAGGATGATCTCCATGTCGCGCAGGCAAGCAGCCATGCGGCGGGAGGTATAAGCATTGCCGCCGGGGGCGATCAGTGCAGGCTGCTGAGCGAAGAGCTGGCGAGCGGCTGAAGCAACAATGGTGGAAGCGTTGCTTGAGATGCGATTCACAGCATCCAAACGCTTATTGCTGTCGGAAACCATCGCCGAGAGGGCATCGATTTCGCTGGCACTGATGAACTGGCCCCGGGCGTCGGCCTGGGCGACAACCTTGGTGAAGGCGTCGAACATGGGTTAACTCCTTGGATCTTTGTTTGAAGATTAGGTATCTTCAAGGCTGAATGGGGACGGCCGGGAAGCTGTGCCCATCCCGTCAGCAGCGATTCTGACCAACCCAACGGAAGCCCTCCGAAGGCTGTTCATAATGCTTAACTGCCCTGCTGCGACAAGGGAGTTGCTGAGGCTTCCTCAAGGTCGAACAACACGCCGTGAATGTAGGACTCTGTCCACTCGCTCCCGTAGAACCGCGTTAACATGCCACGGGCCGGATCTTTTTCGGCACGATATCTCGTGTAGCGCTTCTGGCCTGATAAAAGTTTGGCTGCACGATCGTCGTTAACGGGTTGAGCCTCAACTACCAGCTTGAGGTAAAGCTGCAAATAATCCGCAAAAGCCGGACGAATCACCTGTTCAATCAACGCGTCGCCTTCTTCACCGAGAGGGATGCGGGTCCAAAGAAAGGCCGGGGAGAAATACGGTTTGGCTTCTTCTGGGATGGGGCCCCCCTCGGGAAGTTCGGATTGCCAGCGCTCGAATACTGGGATCAGTTGCTCCCACACGGGCTGGGTGTGCTCAGGATCAGTCTTGTCAACTGGTTGCAGATCCAGAGCGAGCAAATGACCGTTTGGAAGCGTCACCAGATCGGCTCCGAAGAACGGAAGGTCGAACCGGCAGCTGGGGTTGATCACAAAATTAAGGACTGACGCAGCCATGCCTGCTTCAACGCAGGCACAACGCACCTGCCGCAATTTGTCAGTGGAACAGGCCCAGGTAGCGGTGGTGACTGGAACGGGTTTTGCCTTTGATCCTGTGCTGCCCTCCTTTTGCAGAAACGTTTCCGCTATTGGATAGGGAGATGGGTTGAACGGCTTGAGTGCAGCAATGGCTTCATCGAGAAAGGGCTGCCATCGCCATCCCGGAATCTGAACTGGATCAAGACTGGACTTGCGGAGAGGAAGGCTCATGCGGGCTGACTGGCGGGAAAAAGAAATTCGTGCAAGAACCGGTCTGACCAAGCCTTCCCGAAATGGCTGGTGAACAATCCATGGGCTGGATCACGTTCGGCGCTGTACACGTCGTAAGCGTTTTGCAGACGTTCTACGTCTGTGGAAGATAAGGAAGAGGCTCCAGCGGCTTGGTCATGCATCGACCAGTACTCCGCAAGAAAAGCGTCGAAGGCTTTGGGGAGTGAGTTTTGCGCTTCCTGTGCACCTCCTCGGCAGAACAGCAACCAAGGGGAGAAGTATTGGTTTGGGTCGAAAGAGCGCATCGTTTCCTCACCATTCAGCTCAGGGAACTGTTGATTCAAAGTTTTGAGGCCTGAGAAGTGGCGCTCCAGGTAGTCCTTGTCCTGGATGAGTGGTTGAAAGTCCAAAACGGCTACCAGTTTTTGGCGAGCTCCGAACCAGAGCAGATCCACTCCCATTAGGGGATGGTCGAGGTTGTGCTCTGGGTAGGCGACTGAATTGAGCACTTGCAGGCTGTCGCCAGCGTCCAGGCGGGTGACCCTCCAGCGGCGGAAACCCGGGACGTTCCAGAGCCAACTATCGATGCTGCCTCCGCTCTTGTTCGAATGGCAGTGAGCCAATCCTTCGGGCACAGACGCCGGTTGCCCCCCACGCTGCTGAATGTCTTGGTGCAGTTGGTTGAGGAAAGAATCGAACATCAGCTTTTAGGCTCCAGTGCGGGCGAATCAGCAAATTGGCGGGCTTGTTTAGCGATGGATTTGATGTCTTCGTCAGTCGGGCAACGCAGTTCCGTGCAGTAGGTGGTCATCGAAACACCGCTGAGATATTGCACGGAGCTCACGCGCATGCGCACCTGGTCGGTTACGAACCAACACCGTTCGGTTCCAACGTTGGTGTCGTAGCGGGTGGTAATTGTCAGAACTCCGTCGTCTGCAAACGCGTAGGTGCTGATCACGGCTTTCTTTTCGACGTAACCCACGTCCCGAAGTAGAAATCCACGGCGGGAGTTGCCCTCTTCGGGGACATCAACGATCACGGCGGCGTAGTCGTCATTGCGGCTTCCTTGTTTGAGGTTGCTCTCCCACCAGAAACGTCCGCCCCCCTTAGACCGACTCGCTTCAACCTCAAAAACGGCACAGACCCTTTGTACGACTGGGTCTGTGGCGTCGAAAGGTTCAATCACCAGATTGGAATCCGCCGCCTCGTCGTCCTGGTGGTCCAGATGATGGATTGAGCGACGGTTCAACCAAGTGCCACGGCTGGCCTCCAAAAACTGGGCCATCGACATCGGAGGCTTGAATATGGGCATGGCTCAGGCTCTGGCCATGAGGTCTCGTTGGTTGACCAGCTGCTCGAGAACTTCTTCAAGACGCTGGAGCTCGGCGTGCTCCTCCACAGTGGCGTCGATGCGCTTCTGGGGAAGCTTCAGCTTTTTCCCCATGGCGATCACGTCATCGCGGAGGCGGTTGCGATAAGCCTCGAGTTCTTCGATGGAATCCTGAAGCTCCTGAAGCGTTGGATCGGCCATGTGCGTTCAACGGTGGGCTGAGGGTAAGCCGCACGGGCATGACAACGTCTTATGTGCCCGACGTCTTGACTAATAAATAGATGTGGAATGAAAAACCGGAAACGTCTGGCGGGATCGCCACTGTGCGTTGTTGCGACTTGCTGATCCGCTCTGCGGGTTTTGCATCAACTCTCAATATTTTTTCGCCAAGTGACGAACCGTTGCGTGACCTCACGACTTGCCGAGTGCAGTCCAAAGGTGCAGTTACTTTTTTAGAGCGCTTCAAAGCCTGGTCGGCATCGCCAGTCATCATTGCCTTTCCGAGGGAATGACCCGACAGCTTTTCTCCAGGTGCCCCGAAGCATTCCCCCTCTAATTGTCTGGCTTCCAAATGCTCGACGCATTCTCCCGCTCCGTCGTCAGCGCTGACGCCAAAACTGCTGCTGTGGGTTCTGGCGACATCGCCGCTCTCCGTCAGTACGTTGCCGAAGGCAACAAGCGTCTGGACGCTGTTAACGCCATCACTTCCAATGCCTCCTGCATCGTTTCCGATGCTGTGACCGGCATGATCTGCGAGAACACTGGTCTGATTCAGGCTGGTGGTAACTGCTACCCCAACCGCCGCATGGCTGCTTGCCTGCGTGACGGTGAGATTGTTCTTCGCTACATCTCCTACGCCCTGCTGGCTGGCGATGCATCCGTTCTGGATGACCGCTGCCTCAATGGTCTGAAGGAGACCTACATCGCTCTGGGCGTTCCTGCTCAGTCCGCTGCCCGCGCTGTAGCCATCATGAAGGCTTCCGCCACAGCTCACATTGGTGAGACCAACACCCCTGCACTGGGTGGTTCCAAGTTCCGCAAGATGGAAACTGCTCAGGGCGATTGCTCCGCTCTGGTTGCTGAGGCTGCTTCGTACTTCGATCGCGTGATCAGCGCCATCGCCTGACCTACTCGGTTTTTCCTTTTCCTCAACACAAACCTCCATCTAAAGGATCTCCACGATGAAATCCGTCGTCACCACCGTTGTGACCGCCGCTGACGCAGCCGGTCGCTTCCCCTCCCAGAACGACCTCGAAGCCGTTCAGGGCAACATTCAGCGTGCGGCTGCCCGTCTGGAAGCTGCTGAAAAGCTGGCTGCCGGTCTGGATGCCGTCACCAAGGAAGCCGGCGATGCTTGCTTCAACAAGTATCCCTACCTCAAGCAACCCGGCGAAGCTGGTGAGAACCAGACCAAGGTGGACAAGTGCTACCGCGATCTGGGCCACTATCTGCGTCTGATCAACTACTGCCTGGTTGTCGGTGGCACCGGCCCTCTCGATGAGTGGGGCATCGCTGGCGCCCGTGAGGTGTATCGCACCCTGGGTCTCCCCACCGGTCCTTACGTCGAAGCGCTGACCTACACCCGCGACCGCGCTTGTGCTCCTCGCGACATGAGCCCCCAGGCTCTGAACGAGTTCAAGTCTTACCTGGACTACGTGATCAACGCCCTCTCCTGAGTGCTTGATTGATATCTGTAATGGATGTAACGGGAGGCCTTAGGCCTCCTTTTTTATTGTTCGCTCGCAACACTGATCCCAGATATGGGTATCGCTTTTGGGACGTGCTCCTGGGATCAGTGTTGTCTCTGAGGGTCATTTGGGCATAGAGCGCATATCTAGTACAAATTTATTTATATGATAAATATTAAGTCAATTGCTTTAAGTAGCAATAAGGGTTTTTGGGGATTCCGAAAACCGCAATACATTGGTCCTCAGACGCATTCCCCTCATGCCTGCAATCAAGTACAAGCGAGATTTTACGCATCAAGATCGAGTCTCCTTCGCATTTTCGAATACCAGGGATGCGGCGAAGGGGTCGGCTGCGAGTCGGGGGAAGGCTGCAGCAACCCCAGCCGAGTTCAAAGAGAACCAGTGTGGTTCGATGGGGATTGGAGCGGGCCCGCGCATTCATGAGGTCTGTCCATTCTCAGCCGTAAATCATTCTTATGCGGCATCAGGTGAAAGTGCTCTGACGAGCGCAATTTCTGCTGCTTACAAGCAGGTTTTTGGCAATATTGGAATCACAGATAGTCAAAGACTTTCTTCGCTTGAGGCATGCCTCAGGGATGGCCGAATCACAATCCGTGATTTCATGGCCGGTCTGGTGAAGTCCGAGTTGTACAAGCAGAAGTTTTTCTTTCCCGTTTCCCCGATGCGGGGTATCGAGTTGACAATCAAGCACCTTTTGGGTCGCCCTCCAGTGAGTCAAAAAGAGGTTGGTGCTGCAATCAAGACCATTGCTGACAGTGGTTTTGACGCATTTGTGGATCAATTGGTCAGCTCAGAGGAGTATCTGGAAACATTTGGTACGGACACTGTCCCCTTCCTGCGGGCTTTCAAGTCCGAGGCACGTTCATATTGCTCCACCTTTGTCAGCATGGTGGAGCTTGCCCCTGCTAATGCCAGTTCAGAGCATGTGATGTATTCAGGTCCTCTTCTGGTAAAGCGTCTTGTCAAGGCTGGAATGTCAGTGAAGGTCCCGGATTCTGGTGTCTTTGATACCACTGTTGAATTTTCCTACACCAACGCGGTCGGCAATACTCGCAATCCTGCCTTCCGCCGTATGTACGCCGGCAAGTTTGCCTACTGAAATGGTTGAGTCGTGCTGATTCCATCAGCCAAAAGGGGGGTCTTTGCCTTTCCTTTTGGCTGTTGTTTATAGACAATTGGTAGAAGCGCGCGTTGTTCTAGATCTTTTCTATGGACGTTTGCTAGCTCCGCAGCCGCTGCAATAATGGTTTCAAAAGATTGATATTCTTGTCAGATACCGTGCATTGATCCACGTCGTGTTGGAGAGTCAATGCCTCTTTGCTGCTTTTTGGATGATGTCGCATCCGCAGGTTGGTCGTCCGGACCTTGATGCGTTGTTTGCGGATCTTGCCCATCCCAATCCAAATATCCAGAGGGAGGCCTATCTGGCGATGGTGGAGCACTGGCCTGAGGCGTCGATGCCTCGCTTACTGGCACTTTTGGGTCAGTCAGACGTCTCTGTGTATCGAGCTGCTGTGAAAGGTCTTGGTGCTTTTGGAGCCACTGCTCTCCAGCCTTTGGCTGAACTTTTCTCAGCTAGTCCTGATGGCACCGTGAGGGCATGCTGCGTCAAGGCTTATGCCCAAATCGCCTCAAATTTCCCCGAGCAGGATTTCTCCCCTGAGGCGATGACGGTGTTGGAAACGGCTTTGTCGGATGAATCACCTGTGGTGTCTCAGTCAGCTGTTATGGCATTAGGACAGGTGGGAGTTCAGGCTCTCCCTCTTCTGATCAAGATTTGTAAAGGAGACAATATCGCGCATGTTCAATCTGCGGCGATGGCCCTCGCCGAAATTCCTGATCCCCAGGCCGAAGCTTGTTTGCGAGATGTGTTCAGCGACCCTGCAACGGATCCGTTGGCCCGCCAGATGGTTGAGGCCTCTCTTGGTCGTCTTGAGAGCAGTCGATAACAAAAGCGGGAGGTCAGCCCCTCAGCTGTCCTCCCGCGGTTACGCATGCAGTGCTCGACGCGAACACCACCTGGTAACAATACGTTGAAGATTGGCGCAGGCTTCGTTCAGTCGTGCTGATGAAGTTGATTAATGGCGAGACGCAGAATCGGCTTCACCGTGTCATCAGGTTCTGTCTCACTCTGCATTTCCAGCGCCTGGATTGCGGAAGGATCTTCGAGCTTCATCAGTGAGAGAGCCGTGTTCTTGCGAACAAGCGGCGATTCATCGTTGAGTTTCGGCAACAAGAGTGGCAGTGCCCAATGGCTCTCGTTGAGTTTGCCCATCAAGGTGCTCGCCTCAGCGCGGACTTCCTCGTCTCCATCGTTCAACGCATCCGTAAGGAGTCGTCGGGCGTCCTGGTCTCCGAGGTTTTGGATTTGATCCCCCAATGCAGCGATGGCTGCGGTGCGGATTCGTGCATGGGGCGAGCAGGCGGCCTGTTTGAGAGCTTCTGGGGCACGGGCTCCAACAAAGGCCAGTCCCCAACTTGCTAGACCTGTCTGCATCGGGGTGTTCTTGGGATCTAGAAGAATCTCCAAAAGCCCCTCAACCGCATCCGCACCGACGACGGCCATTGCGCCGACTGCCGATCCCTGCACAACGGGGTCTGGGTCATTGAGTAATGCTCTAAACAGAAATGGCAAGGCGCTTCGATCCGAGATCAGTGTGAGCGTTTTGGCAGCTGCACGACGAACGGTCACGTTCTCGTGCTCGCACATGGCCCTGCACAATGCGGGGACCGCTGCACTCCCCACCGCACCGAGACTTTCCGCAAACGTGAGACGAAGGAGTCCTCGTTTGTCGCCGAGTCCGGCCACCATCCGCTCGATCGCTTGAGTGTCGCCATCCAAACGTTGCCCTTGGCGTAACTGTTGCTTGAGCTCCTCGGCAAGCTGCTTGGCTTCGTTTTCGCTCAGCGTGACAGGTTCAGTACTGGTCAGCGATGAGGGTGGATTGGTCAAAATTGAGCTGAAGCGGTAATTCAGTATCCGATGCTGTGCCCGCTATGGTCACCTCACTGTCCTGAATTGTTGTGACCACCTTCGTTCTCTCGCACAATCTTCAGGTGAACGATTCGGCTGTTCCGGAGATGGAGCTTGACGCTTTGGCGGCAGGTTTGCTGAAGCACTGCCCATCTGTCACAGCTGCGGTAGTTCTCAATCACCCTCACTGGAAAGTGAAACTAGAGTCTATTGCCTTACCTGATGCCCTGGCGCGAGAGCTCGTTCAGGGATGGCGGAAGGTTCGTGAAGGCTTCGGTCATGGCCATGCCCATGCGGTGATGGCTCTCGGAGGTCGCAAAGACTCTGAAGGACAGCCTGGAGCCCCGCTTCAACAGGGTGCCTGGGGGGTTGATGTGGTGGAAACAGCAGATCCCCGTGGCTTCTTGGCGGCGATCAACTGGACCGGCCTAACGGCCGGTCGTCCTGCAGATGGTGTGTTTGAAGTGATTGATTTAACGACTTGACGTCAACTGCGCCGGCGTTTGGAATTCCGGCGTGTTGCTTTCCTGGGCGTCGACTCCGTTGCTTCTGCATTTGGAGCCGGTGTTTGTTTCACTTGGAGTAGGTCAGGCGCTGGTTGTTGGTGACCACAGTCTTTTCTCATGGCGTTAATGTGCAATCCACGGCTGTGCATTAACTGAACACTGCGGTTCAGGAGCTGGAAAGGAATCTGCAACGATCGTGGGGACCATGGACGGGAGCCAGGACGGATGCCTGCGTGCACGGTGATGGAATGTTCAAGCGTTGGTCCCATGGCTGTTTCGCAATCGATTCCATGGAAGATTGACTCAGATCTCCTGATGCGCCAAACTTTCTCAATCTTCCTTATCAGCGCGTCACTTGGCTCCGTGAGAGCATGAGCTCCTGCAGAATTGATGCCATCAATGAATGGTCAGATGGCTGGGGCTCTCGACAATATTCATCCAGGTCTGTCACAGCAGGAAGCCATCCGCTTGCTCTTGGCGCCATTAGACGACCTTGAATCTCAAAGTGATCCGTATATGGCAGCTGCGCATCTCATCAATTTCCCTGGGGATGCAACGGAACAGGCATTGCTCAAGCTCATCGATAATTCTGAACAATCTCAGCCCCGTCGTTTAGCTCGACGCAAGGCCGTTGAAGTTTTAGCGCGGCTGGGTTGTCGGGAGGCCATCCCTGCCATCGGTCGTTGTTTGGCCAGTGATGACACTTATTTGGTTGAAAATGCTGCCTTTGCTCTGAAAGAGCTGAACTGCCAAGACGTGGAGATCCATGCGACTTTGGCTTCCCTGCTTGAACAAACATCTCAGAATCAGCGCGTTTTGATTCAAAGTCTCGCTGCCCTTCAGGTGGAACAGGCTCTCCCATCGATTCAGAAACTTCAGGATGCCGATTCGCCCGGTGTGCGTGGTGCTGCAATCAGTGCAATGGCGAAGCTCGCAGGCAGTCGGGAACATTTACTGCAGCTTGAGGAGCTCATGTTTCTGCCGAACCAGATGGATCGGCAATCAGCAATTCAGGATGCTATTGATGCGAAAGCTGTGGAACTGCTTCCACAGATTCTCCGGACGCCTGTGTCGCCGGTCTTTCGGATGCGCGCGCTCAAAGCTCTTTGGCCGAAAGAGGGTGGTCAATCGGAACAGTTGAATCTGTTTTCTGCTTTGGATTCTCTTATTGAAGATCATCCTGAGTCTTTGCAGTTGGTGCATGCATACGATCATTCTCCTGGGAATGAATTTTTAGTTCAGGAATTTTTTGGTACTGATTTCAGTCGCTGTTACCTGGCCTTGCAAACCCTGCGGGATCGATCCGCTAAGGAGATTTGGCCATTTCTGCACAAACGTTGGTTTGACGAGGCTGATAATGATTACGGTGCACATTACTTCTTCATTCGACTCTTCGCTCTGCTAGGTGATGCTTGGCCTGAAGACGCGCGAGAACCTATCAAATTAATCCTTCAGGAAGCTATTAATACGCGTCGACCTCAATTTATGAAATCAAAGCCTGCTGCCGTGCTAGCGATTTCGCGACTTGGGTTCGTGTATTCCCCAGAAAATTTCACAGCGCTTCTTGATCCCTTGGTCACTTCTTTCTGGGAGTGTCGCTATGCGGCAGTAATGGTGGCGCCTCAAGATGCTCTGCGAGTTGCACTCAAGGACCCAGAGCCTTTTGTAGCAGCACGTGCAAGACATGTTCTGAAGGATTTATGACCTGATGCTGATGTCAATTGAAGACCTTGCTATTCCCAACAAAAAAAGGGCGGTTTCACCCGCCCTTTGATCTGAATGAAATTGGATCGATTCGCTCGGCTGAAAATCAGGCGAGGGAGTTGATCACGTAGTCCAGAGCAGCGTTGTACTCAGTCAGAGCCTGGGGGCTCAGGTCACGAGGGGCGCAACCATCGTTACGCATCTGGGTGAAGCCAGCCACGTAGGTGCCGGGGTCGATGCTGAGGGCCTTGTAAACCTCGCGTTGACCGTTGATGGCCAGTTCGTCCAGAGGGCCGGTGCCGCCAACAACCAGGGAGTAGTTGATCAGACGCAGGTAGTGGACGAAGTCGCGCTTGCACTTCTCCTTGCCTTCGGTGGCGCACTGGCGGGGCTGACGGCCGGTGGCACCGTTGGGGTACTGGGTGTAGACGGCGTCAACAGCGCGCTGGGCGATGGCGTCGTAGTTCTGAGCGATTTTCTCAGCGGCCTCGAGGCGGGCGGCTGCGCGCTGCAGGGAACCCTGCACAGACTCCAGATCGGAGCTGGTGGGGAAACGGGAACTGCTGTCAGCGGAACCGATGACGGTGGTGAGAACGGACTTCATTGGTTTATAAAAAAGGGTGTGCTTAAAAGTCTTCGAATGTTCAGCTGATGGCGCTGATCACCATGTCGAAGTAAGAAGCAGCCTCAGCAGACAGAGCGTTGCAATCGCCTTGGGTCACAGGCATCTTGCGCTTTTCACCAGTGGTGTTGTTGGTGTTGGTGATGTGTGCACAGGCGGAGGCCTTCATGATGGCCACGGCGCGGGCAGCGGAGCCGGAGGGCACACCCAGGGCGGCATAGGTCTCGCGCAGACCGTTCAGGCAGCGGTCCTGCAGCACAGAAGCGTCGCCGGCCAGCAGGGCATAGGAGACGTAGCGCATGATGATTTCGGCATCACGCAGGCAAGCAGCCATCTTGCGGTTGGTGTAAACACCACCGTTGGGGGCAGTCAGGCCGGTGTTTTCGCAGCAGATGCCTGCAACGGAGTCGGACACCACGCAAGAAGCGTTGGCGGTAATGGCGTTCACAGCATCCAGGCGCTTATTGCCTTCGGCAATGAATGAGCGCAGGGCTGAGAGCTGATCGCCACCGATGAAACTGCCGCTGGAATCAGCGGAAACAGCTTGCCTAGAGAATGCGTCGAGCATAATTACATGCTAAGGGGGAGGGGATTGATGCGATGCATCACGAGGGGACCGTACGTCGATGTGATAGTTGGCTGGTCGAATGCTTCAGGCTTCTCAATAGAAATTTGCATTGCAAAAAAGAAAGAAAAAATAAAGCTCGTTAATAACGCGCTTTAGGCGAGATGGGTCAGAGCCCGTTCACAGCTCCATCTCAGGGGCTCCCAGCGACTTGATTGGCTGAGTTCTTGAAGGGTTGTTTGCTGATCCTTGAGCCCGAGCCGCACGCAGCTCCAGGCAGCTGCAACACGCGATTTCGCGTACTGCGGCGCTGTTTCAGCTAAGGCATCGCGTACCAGGTCACTTCTTTCCTTCAGCTGCAGTAGACCGGCGCAGCTAGCCAGTAGGTAGTGCACGCCGTAATCGCTGCCGAGGCTGGATCGCAACGTATCGATCACCAGCAACTGGGAGTCTTTCGGTAAACACATCAATGATTTGGCGGCAGCGTATTGACGGGCTTCATCCCGGTGCTGCAGGCCATCTCGGATGGCCTCTTCGCTGGCAGGCGTTGAGGGAAGGCGACTCAGGTCGAGTTTGCGTGGGTCGTCTTGCAGCAGCTTTTCGAGCAGGTCAACCGCCTTTGGCTCGATCGAGCCATCTCCCGCCGAGGCCATTCGAAAGGCGCTTTTGGCGCGTAAGGGCATCGACACAGGGCAGCGGCTCAAAGGTTCCAATGCTTCGAGTCGACCGGCATCGCCCAGATCAATCACTGCAGCGCGTCGCCTGCCAGGGTTGTCATCCTGAAGTTGCTGGATCAGCGGTGCGAGGCCGTTCAAGTCGCCTTCAACGCGTATTTGATGCGCATGTGCCGCTCCCGCCACCAATGGGTTGGCATCCTTCCTGCAGCGCTCAATGGCATGATTTCGATCGGCCATCGAGAGACGCGAGAAGGCCTGGATCACGGCACGTTTCTGGTTGTCTGGTCCTTCGAGAGCCTGGATCAAGCAGTCTTGCCCTTCGCGATCAAGAGGCGTTCCGATCCGCGCGATGGCATCAGCGGCGTTCACTACCACGGGTTCATCTTTGGCTTTTAAGGCTTCCAGAAGCACTGGAAGGGCTTTGGGCTGCTTGCGTCGGCCCAAAGCATCGATGGCCTTTCTGCGGGTGATGCGTTCGTAGAGGTCCTCGGACGGATTGGCGCTTGCTTGGAGCAGAAGATCCAGAGATTCCGCCGATGAGCAGGCCCCAAGGCGTGTCGCCGCCAGATATTTCAGTCCAGGGTTGCTCAGTTCCTCTGTTGGGGTGAGCAGGGTAGACATCGCTGTTTCTTCACTCATTCCCGAGAAAAGAGTGTCGAAGCGTTCGCTCATTGTTGTTTGAAAGAAAGGTTGCTTGAAGAACGACGATTGGGCTTATACTGAAGCCCCTGTTGGAGGATAGGGTAGATGGTTTCGACAAAAAACGCTGAACAGGAAATTCTTCAATTTCTTGAATTAAATAAAGGAAAGTCGGTTTTAAACGAAATTGCCACAATTGAAGAACTTAATTCCTTGCTTAGTGATTGTGGTAGCTCTTTGAGTGCTGCTTTGATTCCGTTAGAGCAGGCACAACGTCCTCCAAAGATCCTTGTGGATTCAGGCCAAACTCAAACAGGTATCGCATGGCGGACATTGCAATGTCCGGGGGGGCCACTTGTGCTTCAGATGATTTGTCAAAAAGTCAATCTTGCTCTTTGGATTCAGGAGTGCTGATCGTGGCGAGTGCAGAACTGGAACGCTTCATTCAATCGATTGTTGATGACCATGGCCTTGCCACGGGGATCAAGTCCTTAGGCACGCATTACGACATCGTTGCTTATGCCAATATCCGCGGCTACTCCGTCAGCCTCTCCGAATGGGGACGGTATGTGGCAATGGACACGTTGCAGGCTTCGGATCTGGAGATCACGTTGATGCAGCAAGCGGATCCGGCTCACTGGAGTTGGGCTTTCCGTCAGTTATCACGCTGGCGTTCATTATTAATGGAAGGCACAGATCATGAAGGCTTGCTGGGAGCAGCAGATTTCATGGATTCTGTTCAGGCTTCTATGGCTGACGCGCCAAAGCCTTCTCCTGCTGTTCCTCTCAGCAATGATCAAAAAGATGTGGCCTTGCAAGCATTTATTGCGTTGGTCCGTTCTCAACCTGAGCTCAGAGATCAGGTGAAGGGAGCACGCAATCAAGACGATGTGATCGCGTTGGCGGAACAGCAGGGATTTTTTATCGATTCACTCACCCTGTTGCGCAGTTGGAGTCAAGTATCTGATTTCAGTAAACCAACTTGGTTCGGTTGGTTTGATGAATAGTTTGATTTAACTGATTTCTGCGTAACGCGTGCGCTTTGTACCTCGTTTGGCCCAGTACGTCACGAGTGCTTCTCCGCCAGGTCTTGGAACAGCAGCTGTTGCGCGCAAAATTTTGAATGTGCGCTTTGGTCCCATGGGCCAGTTCCCAGCGGCAGAAATCCTTCTCACCTTTCCGCCAAGCTGCTCAATGCATCGCTCGAATTTGTCGAGATGGGTCTGATCCACTGTCTCAAAGATGAAATCAGTTCCTTCGCAAATCAGATGCTGAGAGCGGACCCAGGCTTTTAATTGTTTTTCTGCATCAAAAAAAGCCATTGATAGTCTGCAGATATGGAGTGCACTCACCAACGCAGCCATTGCTCGTTGAGATGGTCCCCGAGATAAGCGACGCGTTTGAATCGAAGTGGTCCATGCTCAGAGCCCCATCTCTGTTCATTCGTTTCTGGATCAAAACCCCGGTCGCGGCTGATCCAGTCTGTGGCATTCACATCCACTTCGCTCACTAGATACGTCATTCGTCCATCCCTTGGGACAAGGCAGTTCTTGCCAGGCTCTACCTCACCCAGATAACGACCAGCTTCGATTTCCTGAAAGTGCATGCCGCAACCACAACGTGGTTTGAGTGAATTTGGCTTGAGGTTGTTCAACAGTTCAGGACGTTGCCCGGCCCCAGCGAGTCGGATTGCGTCTGAGAAGCCGAAATTTTCCACGATGAAAGAATCGCCATCTGCTGGTAACAGTCGATGCACCCCCTGCCGGTAAGGACGCCAAGGGTCGTGGTCGTAGCTCTGCTCGGAGTAAAAACCAGGAGCCTTCAAGACCTCCCAAGCGAGAGGCCTGAAAAAAATGTTGATATGCGCAAAGTCTTTGGGGTTGTTCTGGGACTGCTCCCAGTTGCTGTAGTGTCCCGCCAACGTTTTGGCAAAACGCAGCAAGGGTTCTGTGGTTGAGCTCATCAGAATCTCATTGCTTTAGCTCGTGAGTCGACGAACCTCCGAGGCAAAAGAGGTTTGCAGGATGCCGGATCCTGCTGAAGTACGCAGAACCGATGACCTGCAGCGCACGTGTTCGGAAACAAACCAGATGCGTTCTTCGGCAATGGATTGTTCGTAAGCCGTTGTAAGAACAAAAGTTCCATCACTCAGAAAGGTATAACTGGATTCAGCTGGCGCGGCTTCGGCGTAACCCACACTGCGCAGAAGTTGCCCTTTCGTTTCGTCGATCGGCAAGGGAACAATCAAGCAGGAGCCAGAGGAAACCTCGCTCGGGTCGTCGGGCTCCCAATCACTTTCTGCTGCCCATTGCATTCGGAAAGGGCAAGATACCCGTCGCTCAGAATGTGAGCCTGACGCGGTCAAAAGTTTTGTGATATCGGAATCGGTTTCGCTGATTTTTGTGATCTCAACTTCACTGAGAACATCTTCAAATTGCTGAAAAGCGAGGGAGTGGCCAGATCGCATTGACCGCCACTTACCCTCGCTTCGAGCAACGAATTGCTCAATCTTCATCTTGCGCTGGACTTTGAATCTTCTTTGAATGGTGAACGATTGTTTTGAACCATGTTGACCATGGATTCAATCATCATTGACATCGCCAAAGGGGCGGTGGCAACAGATTGCTGGAAAACAGTGCCTTGCGACGTTTGTCCGCTTGAAGGTGGGCGAAGGATTGGCATAGGGGAAGCGGTTGTCGTGCGTCAATCTGAGGAGTGATCTGACGGGGTGCTCTACAAGAGACCACCCCCTAATCATGACTGATCCGTTTGCATTGATCGTGCAAAACCCTTCAAGGATTAAGCGTTCGCAATAGTAAGAATGCGTCCGCCCTGGGCCTGAATGCTCTGGATCGTCTTCGACAAGGAGCCATAGCTCACAACAGACCTCTGAGCAGAACGGCGAGCCGTGCCCAGTTGCACCCTGGAGGTCCAGGAGATGTTGAAGAGCTTCCCGCCACCGACAACCTTGCGAGCACCGTATGCCGTGGGATTGGTCCGAGAGGCCACGCTGACTCGCAGCACAGAAGCATGGTCGCCGTCAAAGCCAGCGAAGCCAGGATCCATGGCCTTGTTGCGCTGGTAAGCAACAGTGCTTTCGCCCACAACGGTGGTGGCGGTGCGGGCGTAGGGAACCGTATCGATGCCGAAATTGTTGAGGTACTCGTCGCTGTAGGTGTAGCTAGCGATTTCGGCTTCAAAGCCTTCATCGGCGAGACGACTCACGTGCTCACTGATCTCGGCTTGATCGCGAGGAGCGCGTCCCAGAAGGTGCTTGAAGTTCAGCTCAACGAAGCGGTAAGGGCTGTTCGTTTCGAGATACAGGCGTCGGTAGGTGTCGGATTGGGCAAGAGCCGTCACCAATCCCTGCACGGTGAGATCGCCGTTGATGAAGAGCGCTTCGATGGAGGGTTGAACATCCAGTTCCATCAAATAGCGGTTGCCGAAGACCTGGCGGTAGGTGGCACGGATGATGTCGGCGGCCTGGCTTCGGTCCTGATTGGCGGGGCTGGTGAGGGTGGCGGTTGTCATGGGTTGAGGGGAATGCGAGAGAGGTTGTCGCTAATCACCAATGCGTGAATAGCGACCTTGTTGTTCGTGAATGGTTCGTGAATCGAGACGATCCGCGATCACATCACTTCGGTGATGGAGACAATCCGACCGCCGCGGGCGTGGATGTACTTCATCTGACTGCTCATGTCCTTACCGGACACCAGATAGCTGGCGTTCGGCGTCCGCTGGCGTCCGCCACGGGGTTGGGCATTGACAACAATTCGGAAACGCTTGGTGGTGGCGGAAGGGGAGCCCGACACAGCGCCGTTGCGGTTGATGCGAGTGGTCGTGGTGCGCCAACCGCTGGGCACGCTGTTGGTGGCAACAGATGTGACTAAGGAGGAGCTGTTCAGCACAGAATCGCTAGCGGCGAAACCTTCGGCCAGGGAGAGATGACGGTTGAAGGCCAGCTGCGAACGTCCCTTCTCTGAGAGGATGCGCATGAAGGGCACGGTGTCCTCGCCGAAGGTGGACTGGTATTCAGCGCTATCGAGATAACTGTTGATCTCGGCCTCATAACCATCGTTGGCCAGGATCTGAATGTGCTCACTCAGCTCGGCCTGTGAGGTGGGTGCCCGACCCAGCAAATGCTTGAAGTTCAGCTCAACGAAGCGGTACGGCGCATTTGTTTCAAAGAAGCGGCGGCTGTATTCCGGGGATAGGGCGATGGCTCGAACCAGCTCGCGGGTGCTGAGGTAACCCTCGGCGAATTTGCTCTCGGCAGACATGGCCCGCTCCGACTCCATCAGATGGGGATTGCCCATCACCTGGCGGTAGGTGGCGCGAATTAGACCATTGATGGTGTCGGCGGTGTCGCCAGGGCAACGCTGGAAGACCTCTTGTTCGCGCTGGCCGAGGCCGAAGCCCACATAGGAGTCGTTGCGGATCGGTGTGAAGTCGCCGCCGTCGCTGCTGGCCCTCCTCTTGGCAGTGAATTGCGCTGTGGTGCCCAGGCCGCTGGATTGAGCGCCCACTGTGAAGCGAGCTCCGGAGGGCAGTGGGATGTAGCCAGTGGTGTTGCGTGCCAAGGCATTGGCAAGCTGGCTGCGGCTGCCGACGGCGCTGTCGCTGATGGCGAAACCACGCTCCAAGCTCGCCATGCGGGCAAAGCTGTTGTTGGGGATTCCAGCAGCAGAGGTGAAGGAGCGGGTATAGGGCACAACGTCGTCGCCAAACACCTCGGCGTATTCAGCCCCATCGACGATGAAATCGATGACGGCATCATGGCCACCGCTGGCTAGCAGTGAAATGTGAGCCGACATCTCCGCCTGATCCACCGGGGGACGGCCCAACAGGTGCTTCAGGTTCAGTTCGATGCCGCGTTGAGGAGCGACTCCCTCAAAAAACCGCGCTTTGTAGAACGAAGTTTTGGCAAGACCCCGAACAAAGTCGCGGGTGGTGAGCTCACCATTGCCGTAACGGGCTTCCAGCTCGCTGGAACGCTCGTTGTCCATGACGTGAGCATTGCCGTAGACCTGCCGGTAGGCGGCACTGACGGCTGTGGCGAGGGCCGCTGCATCATTGGGGGAGTATCGCTGCGCGGTCACGCCATGGGGGCAATCCTCATGATTGCGGGGGCCGATGGCGATTTTCATCGTCGAGCAAGACTGACGAAGGAATTCACCATTGCTCAGTGCCGGCTTTGCCGCTGCATTGCGGCTACGGCTGAAGGAGACGGGGCCGTTGTTCAGGGATTCGGCGCCAAAGCCTTTGGAGGCAGACATGGAATGGGAGGGGTGAGGGGAGAGGTGGTGTTGCGTAGGGGCTTTAAGAGGGTGAGGACCGAGCGCATGCGCGAAGCTCGGCCCTCGCCCTCTGTTACATCACGGTGAATGCGTCAGTTCACGGGCGTGATGCTGGAGATCTTCCCGCCTTCGGCATGGATGCGCTTGAACTGCTCGGAGAGCTTGTCGAAGGGCACGAAGTACACCCTGTTTGAACGGGTGTACCGGGAGATCCGTCGAACATTGTTGGCGCTGTAGGCCGTGACCTCCACGCGATAGGTCTTGCCTTGCTCGCCAGAACCGCTGCCGAGCCGTGTTGCGGCATCTTCGAGGTTCTTGGCTGGGCGGAAACTCCAGCCACCGGGTTGGGTGGAGGAGGGAGGTACCACGGGTAAAGGACGGTTCTGGTAAGCGTTCCCTCCGAGCTTGCTTCTGATGCCTGAGAGATCTCCCTTCAGGCTGCTGCTGCTGTTGCCGCGGAGCAGCTGAAAACTCCAGGTGAATTCCTGCATGGTCCCGCAGGATTCGGTCTTCCAGCCGCGCTGGAAAGGTACTGTCCACTCGCCGTAGGTGTCCTGATAGTCCGCACTGTCCAGGAAGCTGTCGATGTCAGCCTCATACCCTTGACTGTCCAGACGCTCGGCGTGAGCGCGCATTTCTTCGAAATCGACGGGGGCACGACCAAGAAGATGGCGGAAAGCCAGTTCGATGTAGCGATAGCGGGAGCAAACATCGAAGAACCGATCGCGGTACAAATCGCTTTTGGCGATCCGTCGCACTAGCTCTCTAACACTGATTTCGCCGAGCTTGAACTGGGATTCCGCTACCAGTTGGCGCTCGCTTTCCATCACGTAAGCGTTGCCAAGCACCTGCTTGTAGACGGCTCGGATGATTTGTTCTTTCTTGGCATCGTCGTCGCCAGGAATTAGCTCAAGCGGAGCTTCGCTCTCTTGTGAAAAGCGCTCGACACCGAGTAGCGAGGCAGGACCGAAGGGCATAGATAACCGACGTGTTCGCCACGCCATGGTCTTTCAGAAGTGATCGCCTGAGGCAGGTTCTTTATAAACCTCAATCAATTGTGTCCGAATGTTGCGTGACATGACGCTTTTGATTCGTTGGTTGCTGGGTCGATAGGAAAGAACTGTTCACTCGATGCTTTCCAGGCTGTCTCTGGTGGTTTTTCGCGTCAGTGGGTTCCAGCAGTCCAGTTCTTCATAAGGGCGGCTCAGCAGGAGTTCGCATTGCTCTTGCAGCCCTGAGGTGAGAGAAAAGTCGGCTCCTTTGATGGATTCCGCTCCATCAAGGCTTGCATCGGAGAGATTGGCTCCACGGAAGTCAGCAAAGTCAAGCTGACATCCTCCGAAGCGGGCTCCACAGCACTGTGCTCCTCGAAGCACTGCATGGCGTAGATCTGCGCCCACCAAGCGCACCTGATCCAGTAGACAACCGCTCAGATCACTTCCACTGAGATAAGCGCCCATGAGATTGGCGCCTCTCAGGTCCATGCCTCTGAGGTCGGCTCCATTGAGGAAGGAGCCATTGAGGCGAGCACCAGGCCCAACTGCTCCTGTGCTGCGGATCTCGAATTCTTCTGGGAACGTCGTGTTGCTGTCATAGAGCGCAAGGCGCAGATCGGCTCCTTCCAAGGAGCAGGCGCTCAGGTCGCTTCCCCTGAGATCGACCCGACAGAGCAGGGCTCCACAAAGGTCAATGGAGCCGATGACAAGGCCACTCCAATCGGCCCCCCGGGCATCTTTCACCGGACCCGTGAGGCTTTCAGGGCGGACTTGTTCAGACGGGATCCAGTTGGAGAGCTGCAGCTTGGAATCCAAGAAGGTCAACGAGTGCTGAGCATCGAGCCTGCCACGATGACGAGGATTCGCAGGATTTCAACACTGCCGACCAAGGCCAAGCCCAACCAGAATTTCTTCGCCCATGCCGGTGGATTCTGCATCCAGGCAGGAAGCTGGCTGAGTTCATCCTTCGTCTGCAGCTTCTGCTCCCACATCATGTCCCTGTGGTCGCTGCCATAGCGAGGGAAGCGCTGGTAGATCGGCATCTCTCCTGTAGGAGCGCCAGGAATCACCCTTGATCGATGGGCTGGTACATCGTCGTATCCAAAGGCATCGAGATATTCAGTACTGTCCAAGACAGCATCCACAAAACCGCTGAAACCTTTTTCGGCGATCACAATTGACCAGCTGATCCGCTCGTTCTGGCCATGAACCGGACGCCCCAGCACGCGTCCCACCACCTGATCGACTAAGCGGTAATTAGTGTTGCAGGAGACATAGCCCTCCTGGAACCTCCTCGAGAGCAACAGGCCGCGGATGAAGTCACGGGTGGTGATGCTGCCATCACGGAACTGTGACTCCAGGTTGACGTCCCGGTCGCACTTCATCGCATGGAAGAAGATTTGCCGGTAGGCCTTTTCAATCTGAACGCTGCGATCCTCGCGGCTCGGAAAGGTTGCTCGATTGAGTGCGGACGTCAGGCCACCCAAATTCCCGACGCGCTGGTTTTGGCTTGTCAGCGGGTACTCCAGGAGCTGAAGTGCCATCGGTAGAAATGCTCAGTTGATTAGGAGAAGATTGTCGGGCTTTTGGGGCGGTTATGTGGCGGCGCCTTCGCGTCTCTTCATCACGTTTCGAATCGTGTTGCTGATGTTCTCAAGGGTTGCCCCTAATGCTTCTGCTTGGTTGCTTGAGCTGAGACCTGCGTAGACCTGAATCGACTGCTGGCGCAGGTGGCTGAGGGCCCGCAGCAGTGCTGGCACGGGTACATCAAGCACCTTATATAACTCGGCCAAGGCAATCATTCCTTGCGGATCGGTGATCTCCCTTCGCTCTAGGGCCCTTCCATAAAGGCTGATGCGCAAGAAATGGAAGCAATCTCTCCAGCAGGCATCCGCCCGTTCCTGCGGGTGCAGTTTTCCTCCAGGTTTCACCAGGTCTGGTTCGTCCTGCAGCAACGCGGCCCGTGCTCGGCTGACCAGTTCAGGTAATTGCTCCTGCAGGGCGATCAGTGCGGTGGGTCCCACTCCTGACCAACGGCAACACATTTGAATCTCATCAGTGGTGAGCAGGCGTTTTTGGTGATCAGCCTCGGCAATGACCTGGCGAAGGGCATCGGGGATGGAAGGGTCTTGATCGAGCCCACACACCTTGGCTCGTTGCACTAAATCTTTGATTTGGTCTGCGTTTGTGGCTGTCATGACTCTGCATATCCAGAGGCCATTAATGGCAACACTGGGCATGCCGTCAGCCAGCCATGGCGTTCGAGATAGAACGCCCAGGTCAATTCCCCTGCAAGGCCTGGGCAGTGTTCCGGTACCGCTTCAGCCAGGGGTGATGCCACCCCGAGTGTCTGCAGAAGGTTCACGATGGCTCCCGCTTGGTCAATCCAGGTGTCGCGAATTGCAGCCCCGACAACCCAAGTCAGCTTCGTGTCCACCAGTGCGCAGGAGCTGCTCTCGCATGCCAGAAGAATGTTGCCGGGCTCAGTGATTGAGTGAAGTGTGTCTTGCCAGAGCGTTCGATCGTCCGGCTTCACGTTGATGCGCAGAACGCCGTCGCCGATGGACAGGCGAAGCTCCATGTCTGGAGCCAGCTTCGACGTGAGCGAACGGATGATGGCTTCAGACGATTGCGTCACCTGTCCTCCCCATTGCCCAACACAGTACCGCCGTTGTTCTTGAGATCAGTGACCCAATGATCAGGGATCTCAGCGCTGTGATCGTCCGTGTGTATGAACTGGAACGGACCTGCGATCGATCCTCATAGATGATCGTGTTTAGCCGGGTCGTACCCCCGGTCGATGGTGCTCATCCCGACATCCGTGAGCTCAAAGCTGCTCATGAGACACGAGGTTTTCCCCGCCGGGTTTCCAGGTAACGGCATCGAGGTTCAACCTCACCACGGAACCCCTCATTCGTTTTTTGCACTTGGTTAAGTGCACCCCTCCAGCAATGTGAGATCGGCTGCCGTGAGCTGGCTGCGTCACGGTGGGTTTTCGACGCTGCCCCAGAAGCGATGGTCGTCGCGGATCGCTTAGTTCAGGATCAACAGGCCACGCATCGGGCAGATGGTCGGCTGCAGCACCCGCACTCGGTAGGGCTCCTTTGAGGCGATGGCGTAGGCCTGCTCGAGCAAGAACGATCCCGTTAACCGGATGAGGGTCTCATTCATCGTGGTGTTGATCACAGCTTCATTCCTCAAACTGCTAGTTGAGATCTCCTTGCTGGACAACATCTTCACGATCGATACGATCCTCAAGGATTGTGTTGTCCTCACTCCTCATGACCTCTGGTGATGCCTCCTTGGCCACAGTGCATCAGCTCAGCCAACAGCTCCATATCGTGAGTGAGATTGCGGAGTCACTCACACTTCGGTTGCTGTCACTAGAACAGCGAATCCAGCAGCTCGAGGTTCAAGTCGACCAGCCGTCTGTCAATGACGAGGAGAGTCAACATCTTCTTACTGAAAGCAGCGACCGGTTGCGTCACCTGCATGGTTTGTTGTCAGAAGAGCATCCCGAACCTGAACTTCGTCTTGTTGAGGCATCCGAAGAGCAGGTCGACGAAACCGTGTATGTGGATGATCCCCAGATGGATCATGGAGACGAACAGATCGTTGACGATTCAGATCTTGATCAGGAACAGATTAATCTGCTCAGCGCCTGAGGAAATCAAGCTCTTGATTTAGGCCTCAAGATCAAGCAACCTCACGCGAAATCTGGCGACCTGCCGTGCTTGTTGGGGACTGGACTGGATGAATGGATGATCATCGAAGGTTTTGATCACCGTTTCAATTTGCTCATCAAGATTGAGCCCTGAGAGCAATCCTTTGACATGGCATGCTTTCCATGCAGGATCAAATGCCATCGCAAAGCCGTCGGCATTATTGAACTGACGATCGTCATTGACAGGAAAACGTATCAACGAACGAGTGGCGAAATGCCAGGACCCAGATTTGAACTGGGGACACGGCGATTTTCAGTCGCCTGCTCTACCAACTGAGCTATCCCGGCGCGTTGTCTGCGCGACATGAAGATCTTAAATCACCGTGTGCGTCCGAGGGGCGTTCTGCCCAGGCAGATCACTCCACTGACCGTCATTCTCCGGACGTTCAGGGCATCCATGGCAGCAAGGGCCGTGGCTCCACTGGTGAGGATGTCATCCACAAGCCAAAGTTCCGGCGCTTTCTCTTGGGTGCTAAGAACTGCTCGAGAGATCGCTACCCCTGGCTCTACAACAAAGCTTCCCCGTTGATTCGTCATCCTCTGCTGCCGGTTGAGATGGTGCTGACCGACGGTTGGACGTGAACGCTTCAGCAGCGATCGGGTGGTCCGCTGCAGGGATCGACAGATCATCAAGGGCAGTGGATTGCTTCTGGACTCGGCTTTCCAGCCGGGGATGGGAACCAGAACGGCATCGTTTGGCAGGGCTGCACCGAGGCCCTCGGTGAGTGCATGAAGAAGACGGCGATCCGGATGGCACCTCAGCTGCAGGATCAGGTTGCGCAGATCTCCCTCGTACCATCCCGCCGCCATCCAGCGGTAGGGACAAATTCCATGCAATCCTCGAGCAGGAAGGGCAAAGCGTTGCCAGCAGGCCAGACAGAACGGTCCTTGTCGAGGACAACGTTCAATCTCCCTTTTGCAGCGCGGGCAACAGAGCGTGGTGAGCAGATCCTTCAGGCAGTCCTTGAGGGGAGTCAGCAATGCATGCTCTTCAGCGCTATCTCAGGATTCCCCTCCAGTCACAGGCGCTGGCATGGCCCGGAGCATGGCCACGAGGGTTCTGTGCGCATCTTCGCTGTCAGTCAGTACATGATCGAAGGGGATGCGCACGGCCTGGTCATCCACGTCCAAGGTCATCGCGTTAGCTGTGACCTCTTTCATCGTTGCCGCTGTTGCGGATGGAACCCCGCCGTAATGGTGGGCGTAGCGCAGCACGGCATCGCTGTGGTCGTCATTCATATGACGGCAGATGCGGTCGCTGACTTCAGGAGTGAGAGGGTCGGCAGCCATGGGAATCGATAGCGGTCAGAGTGATTCAGCCGAAGCGCTGCCAGAGCAGCAGCGCCAGGCGGAAGCCGCTGAACCCCACATAGCCCGCGAGAACCAGGAACAGACCCACAGCCAGGACGTCACGCAGTCGGTTGGGCAAGGGTTCAGAGAAGCTCAACCAATTCTCACTCGGAATGGCTCGCCGCAGCGGCCTTTTGTTGCAGAGCGGTGAGCGCCAGACGGGCCACTCCTGCAGCCGGGGGGGTGGTGCAGCTGCGGATCGGCAGTCCCAGCATTCGTTCGCGAAGGCGACGCCATTGCGGATTTCTGGCACCCCCTCCCAGCGTCACGAGCCTATTGGGGGCTGGAGCCCCGAGTTGCTGCAAGCGCTGCCAACCATCTCGTTCAATTCTGCTGAGACCTTCGAGCAGTCCATGGAGATAGAGCGCATCACTCACGGGGCGAGGCGTGAGCACGGGCTCCTGGGCTGGATCATCCACCGGGAAGCGTTCTCCTTTGCAAGCCAGCGGTCGTAGATCAAGCCCGCTGGATGCTTCGGGATCGATCTGACGGCTCAGCTCTGTTAGGTCGATGCCTGGAAACACCTGAAGGAGCACGGCGCCTCCACTGTTCGACGCTCCACCTCCAAGCCAGCGGCCACCCACTCGGTGCGTGGAGGTGCCGGCCCCAGGCCTGAGTGGCTCATCCATGAATCGCTTGATCACCAAGGTGCTTCCCAGCACGGTGATGCCTTCATCGTCTGCTGCATCTGCCGTCAGCACCGCGGCGTTGGCATCCGTGGTGCCCGCGACCACGAGCAGGTCATCGGGTAAGTCGAGGTCTTTGGAGCGCTCTTTTGAAATCGTTCCCAGAGGCGATCCGCTGGGGCGGATGTCGGGCAACGACGCCATCCACGGTTCTGCGTGAAAGCTTTCCGGCCAGCACTGGCGTTGCAAAAGCCAGCCCAGCCTGATGTTGTTGCCTTCTTCTCCCCAGCGCCAATCCTGGAGAAGCCACCCATGCACCCAATCAGCCTGGTGTCTCAGCAAGACTGGTTGCCGATGGTGTTGCAGCAACCTCAGGGCACGGGCCAGGCTGCTGCTTGCGCTGCATGCAGGACCGTCCTCGGCGATCAGATCACGCACTTTCTCGATCTGTTCTGGACAGGCCTGGTGGTATGGCAGTGCGTCGCCAAGGGGGTCCCCCAGATGGGTGCAGGCGAGAAGCGTGCCGGAGGTTCCATCCACGGCGACAGCCCCCAGTTGTCTGCGGAGCGGCGTGGGGATGGATGGAATGAGCTCTGTCACAGCCCGAATCCAGTCAGACGGTGCCTGCAGACCCTGGCGGTAGAGGGTGGCGGCGCTGAACAGCAGCGACCGGCTGGAATCGATCACGGCGATCCTCACGCCACTTGTTCCCAGGTCGATGCCGAGGGCAAGCGGCGTGTTCGCCATGGTGTAAGTGCCTGTGATCAGAGGGTGTTGCCCTGTTGAAGACGGCTGGCTTCAGCCTGATGCAGGGTTGATGCTTTGTCTTCGACGTCTTCCCAGGGCAGCTTCAGGTCGGGACGGCCGAAGTGGCCATAGGCAGCGGTATCGCGGTAGAAGCGTCCTCCACTCAACGAGGGCATTTCACGCAATTTGAATTGCTGGATGATGGCTCCCGGACGCAGGTCAAAGTGCTGTTGCACCAATTCGGTGAGTTCCGCATTCGAAGCCTTGCCTGTTCCAAAGGATTCCACGAGGATCGAGACCGGCTTGGCCACCCCGATGGCATAGCTGAGCTGCACTTCAGCGCGTTGTGCAAGTCCAGCAGCCACAAGGCATTTGGCCACGTACCGAGCTGCATAAGCTGCTGAACGGTCCACTTTTGTGGGGTCTTTCCCGGAGAAGGCTCCACCGCCATGACGGGCATATCCTCCGTAAGTGTCCACGATGATCTTTCGGCCTGTGAGCCCAGCGTCACCCTGTGGCCCACCCACCACGAATTTTCCTGTGGGATTCACCAGATAGCGCGTGGAGTCTTTGGAAGGCTTCAGCGGAAGGTCGGCCGTTGCAGGCTCCACCACGTGGGTCCAAAGGTCGTCGCTGATGCGTTCGCGAACCTGCTGTTCGTCGTTCATTCCAGCAACCTCAGCGGTGTGCTGCGTTGAGATCAGGATCGTGTCAATGGCAACAGGCTTGTCGTTCTCATAGACCACGCTCACCTGAGTCTTGCCATCTGGAAGCAGGTAATCCAGGGTGCCGTTGTGACGCACTTCGGCCAACCGACGTGACAACCGGTGCGCCAGGCTGATCGGCAACGGCATCAGCTCCGGGGTCTCGTTGCAGGCGTATCCGAACATGATGCCCTGATCGCCGGCGCCGACTTTGTCGAGAGGATCTCCTTCGTGGTCATCTGCTTCATCGACACCTTGGGCGATGTCGGGCGACTGTTGATCAAGCGCGACGAGAACGGCACAGCTGTTGGCATCGAATCCGCCGGCCCTGGCACCGCTGTAACCGATCTCTCGAATGACATCGCGCACCAGATGGATGAAATCGACCTGTGCTTTGGAGGTCACTTCACCCGTGATCATGCAAAGCCCGGTATTGACCACCGTTTCACAGGCCACTCGGCTACTGCTGTCTTGGGCCAGCAGGGCGTCGAGAACGGCATCACTCACCTGATCACAGATCTTATCGGGATGTCCTTCTGTGACCGATTCTGAGGTGAAGACGTAGCGACTCATACCGGGCTGTCGAATTCGTCGGACTGTAAAGCGTGGAGTTCCGGCGTCATCGTTGTCCTGAAGGCTTCTCCAAGGTGAGGTCTTGCCAGTGATGAATCAGATGGTCATGAGCCGTGAGATCAGGGGAGCGATGCCAACCTGCCACGTAGCCAATAGCGGCTCCGATGCCTGCACGTTTGGCCATTAACAGATCGGTGTCGGCATCGCCAATCAGAGCGCAGCGATCGACCGATAGGTTCAGTTGTGCACACAGTGCGTGGACTGCAGCTGGATCTGGCTTGCACGGCCAGCATTCAGCACTCCATACCGCCGCAAACATGTCGGTGAGATTGTGATGCCGCAGAAATGTTTGGATGCCATTGGTGGTGTCATTGCTGATCACCGCGCAGATCACACCGGCCTCCCTCAGCGATCGAAGCATGGTGAAGGCTGCCGGCAGCATGGAAACGGGATGTCCATTGGGATGCTTTGCCTGCCACTGGACATCAACACAATTAAAAACGTCTTCCGCCATCAGCAAAGCCTTAGGCCAACCCAGGCCCATCTGTGCGAACACCGTGGCTGTGCTCAGGATGTTGTGCTGTCTTGAGGCCACAGCCAAGGTTCCGTCTGGCAGAACCCCCTCTCGGTTACGTCCGTAGGTGCGAACCAGCAACTCTTCAAGTTCGCAGATATCCGCGCTCGACGCTCCCTGAGCCGAGAACTGACGCTTTGCTTCTTCGATCCGAGCATCGGCCAGGCTCTTGAGCTGAGGCTCGCTGTGAGAAAGGGTGCCGTCCTTGTCGAACAGCACCCCGTCGATGGGACCAATGCTTTGGCCCCGGAGGTTGAAATGAGCCAAGGGGGCTCAGCAACTCAGACCATCATCGAGCCCAGGGGTTCTTCGCCTTCTTCGGCTTGTTCAAGCAACATCTGCTTGTAACGGGCGGCCATCTCTTCGGCCTTCTCGAACACTTTCTGAGGATCGGTGAGCATGTCGCCGGGCTCTGGCTCGAGGGCTTTGGTCGACAGCGAGATGCGTCCACGCTCGGCATCGAGATCGATAATCATCACCTTCATCTGGTCGTTCACATTGAGAACCGAGTGGGGAGTCTCGATGTGTTCGTGGCTGATTTCAGAGATGTGTAGCAGGCCGCTGACACCGCCGATGTCGATGAAAGCGCCGTAGGGCTTGATGCCACGAACGGTACCCACCACAACTTCGCCCACTTCCAGGCGATTCATCTTCCGTTCCACCAGCGCCCGGCGGTGACTGAGCACGAGGCGATTGCGCTCTTCGTCGACTTCGAGGAATTTCAGTGGAAGGAAATCGGCGACCAGCTCTTCCTTGGGCTTTCTGGTGCTGATGTGAGACCCAGGGATGAATCCACGGAGACCTTCAACACGCACCAAGGCACCACCGCGGTTTGTGGCAAACACCTCGGAATAGATCGTGGCATCTTCCTTCTGGAGTTGGCGAACCCGTTCCCAGGCGCGCTGATATTCAATTCTGCGGATGGAGAGTGAGAGCTGACCATCTTCGTTCTCCTCACTCATGATGAAGAACTCGCGGATCTCGCCCGGCTGAAGTACGTCGCTCAACCCTTCCACCCGGTTGATCGAGACTTCTTGAAGAGGCATGAAAGCCGCAGTTTTCGCGCCGATGTCGATCATGGCGCCCTTCGATTCGAGGGCAAACACCGTGCCGTTCACGATGTCGCCCGGCTTGAAGTTGTAGTCGTACTTGCTGAGAAGGGCTGCAAACTCATCCAGCGTGAAGCCGGCGTTGTCCATGTCCCGATTCGCCGCACGACTGCTGGGGTCGTCGGCGGTGGGGATGTCTTCGGGGATGCTGAGATCCTCATCCGTGCCGAAATCTGCCTGGTCGGCTGCCATCTCGGCTTCTGCTTCGGGCACGTTGGTGAGGGTTTCAGCCGTTTCCACAGCAGGATCCTGAACGGGATCAGTGGAGGTGACAGTCATGGAGGGGTGGCGGTCTGCCCGTTGAGCAGAGCGAAGGAAACTGGAGCAGGCCCGCCGACCTGGTCCAGGCAATCCCTCACTTTACAGAGTGGAGAGTCTGTCTCTTAAACCAGAGCTTCTATGCGGGTCTTCGAAGCGTTGATGCCTTCGAGCGTGGCGACGAAATCACTGACACCACTGAATTGTCTATACACCGATGCGAAGCGGATATAAGCGACTTCGCTCAATCCCTTGAGCTGCTCGAGCACCAGTTCTCCGATGTCATGGCTGGAGACTTCACGACCATTGCGTTGCTGCAAGATCAATTCCAGATCGTCCACGATCGTTTCGAGCCGTTCAGGAGCCAGTCCTGTTTTTTCGCACGCACGACTAAGTCCGTGAAGAAGCTTGCTGCGACTGAATGCTTCCCGGTTTCCATTCCGTTTGATCACAGTGATTGGAACGGTTTCTACTCGTTCGTAGGTCGTGAACCGGAATTCACAGTTCAAGCATTCCCTGCGTCGACGCACACTGCGACCGCCATCAGCTGCTCGTGACTCGAGCACCCGGCTATCCGTGTTTTGACAGGAAGGGCATTGCATGCCCGCGCACTCGAATGTGCACTAATCATACGGTTTGCGTCCACAGGTGAACAGAGCAGCAGTGATTTTCAGCGCAAGACATAAAAAAACCCCGCCGAATGGCGAGGTTTTGAGGACTACTTGCCAATCTTCGGTGGATCGCGGAAGGCGATAGCAAAGAAGAGAGTGGCAATCGCAAGGGTGAGGATGAGGATGTAAGCAAAGCTTTCCATCGGGTAACTCCTAAAGGGCGATTAGCTGAGAGGGGTTCCGGCCGGTGGCACAAAACCATCGGGCAGACGACGGGTGGAACGGTCTCCCAATTTTTGGAAGAGGCCGAATTCCACCTGTTCACCGAGGTCTGGATCGATACCGGCAAACACATCGCGGTACAGAGTACGAGCACCGTGCCAGATATGCCCGAAGAAGAACAGCAGTGCAAAGGTGGCGTGTCCGAAGGTGAACCAGCCACGCGGTGAGCTGCGGAACGTTCCATCGGAGTTGTAAGTCTCCCGATCAAACTCGAACGCTTCACCAAGTTGAGCCTTGCGAGCAAGACGCTTCACTTCAGCAGGGTCCGTGAAGGTTTGTCCATCGAGGGCACCACCAAACACTGTTGCAGTGATTCCTTGCTGTTCGAACGAGTATTTCGCTTCCGCACGGCGGAAGGGAATGTCTCCACGAACGATTCCATCGCTGTCTTCAAGAATGACGGGGAAGTTCTCGAAGAAGTTGGGAAGGCGTCTGACCTGGAGATCCCTTCCCTCTTTGTCTGTGAAGGAGATGTGGCCGAGCCATCCAGTGGGAAGACCGTCACCGTTCACCATCGGGCCGACGCGGAACAGACCGCCTTTGGCAGGACTGTTGCCGACGTAGTCGTAGAAAGCAAGCTTCTCTGGAATCGAAGCGTACGCTTCGGCTGCAGTGGCGCCTTGGTCCATCGCCGTTTGAACGCGACGGTTGATTTCCGTTTTGAAATAGCTCTGGTCCCACTGATAACGGGTGGGGCCGAATAGCTCGATCGGGGTGGCAGCTGCTCCGTACCACATGGTGCCGGCAACGATGAAGGCAGCGAAGAACACCGCTGCAATCGCACTAGCAAGCACCGTTTCGATGTTGCCCATCCGCAGGGCTTTGTAGAGGCGCTCAGGGGGACGCGTCGTGATGTGGAAAATTCCAGCAATGATGCCGACGATTCCGGCGGCAATGTGGTGAGCGACGATGCCCCCAGGGTTGAAGGGGTTGAATCCCTCAGGACCCCATGAAGGTTGCACCGGTTCGAGGTGACCTGTGATGCCGTATGGGTCTGAGATCCACATGCCAGGACCGAACACACCGGTGAGGTGGAACGCTCCGAAACCGAAGCAACCAAGACCAGCGAGGAGGAGGTGAATACCGAAAATCTTGGGAAGGTCGAGAGCAGGCTCCCCGGTGCGGGGGTCTTGCCAGATCTCGAGGTCCCAGTAGGTCCAGTGCCAGATGGCAGCAAGCATCAGCAGACCGCTGAACACGATGTGAGCGGCGGCAACACCTTCGAAACTCCAGAAACCTGGATCGACACCGGTGGCACCGGTGATGCTCCAACCACCCCAGCTGTCGGTCACGCCAAGGCGTGCCATGAAGGGCATCACGAACATGCCCTGACGCCACATTGGGTTCAGAACAGGGTCGGACGGGTCGAAGATGGCAAGTTCATAAAGGGCCATCGAGCCGGCCCAGCCGGCAACGAGGGCAGTGTGCATGAGGTGCACGGCCAAGAGACGGCCGGGGTCGTTGATGACGACGGTGTGCACCCGATACCAGGGCAATCCCATGGGTCAGGTTCGGGGGAACGGAGCTGTATAGACAGCCAGACCTGGCGATCGTAAGGCGTCCATCTCAGTGTGCGCGTGCCGTTGTCGCGAGCTGCAACGTCTGGAATCAGCATGGAGTGATTGCCGCTGGTCCGTTGGTCCCGTCTTCCCTGCGGTTCCAATGGCCTGCATGAGTCGAGGCGGGGGGGTTACAAAACGCAACCTCAGGGCCCAGAGTGATGGAGTTTTGGCGCTGTGCTTGCGCCTCCTCCAGGAGTTTCCATGCCTGTGATCCGGTTTGTACGTGAAGGTCGCGACGTGGAGTGCTATCCGGGAGAGAACCTCCGCGACGTGGCTCTTAGGGAGGGAATACAGCTGTATGGCCTGAAAGGCCAGCTGGGGAACTGTGGTGGATGTGGGCAGTGCATTACCTGTTTTGTTGAGGTCAAAGGGGATCAGGCGGCCGCCAACTCCCTCTCTGGCCGAACAGCTGTAGAGGATTCCAAGCTCCGCCGCCGGCCTGGTAGTTGGAGACTCGCCTGCCAGGCTCTCGTTGAACGTTCCGTTGTCATCCTCACAAGGCCGCAGGTGTCGATGGGTGATCAGCGCCGACGCATTGAGGCGGCTCTTAGTGCACCTCTACCGCCAGGGCCCACGGCATGGCCTGTGGTGGAAAGCAGTGAGGATGACGATGAAGGGGCTGGCGATGATGAGGATCTTCAAAAGCAGTCATCCACAGACGCACCTGCTACACCCGGTGACGAGCCGTGATGGGTTCGTGTCGAAGCCTTCCGAGCGGTGATACGTTCCATCAGGTTCTCGATCGTTCATGGAAACCAACGACCTCGGTTTCGTGGCCAGCCTGCTGTTTGTGCTTGTGCCGACCGTTTTCTTGATCATTCTGTTTATCCAAACCAACAGCAGGGAGGGGTGAGTCCCTCCTTGCTGACTGAAAGGGTTAGCTCCTCTCTGGTTCGCGTACGAGCAACACTGGAGCAGGGGCATGCACTCTGATGTAGTCACTGACGGATCCACCCAGCAGCTTGTCGAGATCAACCAGACCCCTCGCTACAAGAGGGCGTCGATCTTGAGAGGCGAGCACAACCAGATCAGCTTGGATTGTTTCTGCGGCTTGGCAAACGCCTTTCCCTACATCCGCATCCGTGACTTGCAGAGGGTTGAGTGTTACTCCGAGCATGCGTGCCCTCTGGACGGCTTGATCGAGCAGTGTGTCGCTAGAGCCTGAGGCCCCTCGCGATGGGGTCGGTTCAGTACGTGAAACGTGAACGCCTGTGAGTTGTCCCCCGGGGATATCCCTCACCATTTCGCAGGCCAGCCGAAGGGCGTCGTCCCCTACGCCAGTGCCGTCGATGGTCACCAAGACCCGATTGATATGCCGCACATAAAGGTCGTCGCGAACCAACAGCATGGGGCGCGTCGAAAGCTGAAAAACATACTGACTGGCGCTATTGGCAAGGATCGACTGCAGGCGTCCCAGGCCGCGGGAGCCCATCACAATCAGATCCGCGTCCAGTTCGTCAGCCACCTTGAGCACGGTTTGTTTGGCGTCTCCCTGGCGGATAATCGAATTCACGTCACCTGGGTTGAGGCCCAGCTTTTCAACGGCCTTGGCCAACAGGCTGCCCGCCGTGGTCCAGTGCTGGTCTGAGTTGTCCTTGCTCTGTTCGGACACCACGTGCAGCAAGTTCACTCTCGCTGTCTGAAACGCGGGCAGGTCACGCAGCATGCGGACCATTTCCTCGACGTGGCCTTTGCCGGAATCGGCGATCAACAGGTTCTTGAACACTGCATTGCTTCAGACATGCAGCAGCCTATGGCTGTTTCGTTGAGCCTTTTCGATGGTGAATGAGAGCGTTACGGCGATTCCGTTCCGTCTGTTCAAGCGTGTGCTTCCACAGCACACCGATCACGGTGGCGTGATGTGGCATGGGGGGTATGTGGCATGGCTCGAGGAGGCCAGGGTTGAGGCTCTCAATGTCATTGACTTTCCTTACCAGCGTTTTGTCGCCGCGGGGCTGGACATGCCGGTGGTACGTCTTGAAATCCGCTACAGAGAGGCCTTGCGGCTTGGTGATGAGGTTGTGTTGGAGTCAGTCCCGCACCCTCGGCTTGGTGTGCGCTGGCCCTGGACAACGCGCTTCATTCGCGCTGGCGTGTGCGTGGCGGACGCAACGGTTGAACTGGTTCTCGTTCAGGTGCAAAGCACTCTCAAGGTCGTGCGACACCCACCTGATGAGGTGGCGAAAGTTTTCGAGACGTTGACAGGCAGCAGAAAGGCACAGTCAAAATAAGTACATCTGTACTGTTTCGGGCGGTTGGATCGGTCTTGGTGGTGGGTATGGGCGGGTTGTCCTGGGATCGGCCCCGCGCGTATGCGACAGCTTGCAGACTTGTCTTGCGAGATGGCCTGTGGGTTGGCTGATCTCTGGGCTTGGCCTCTCTCCAGGTTTCGCGACGTCCTTGGCTGGCCAGAGTCATTGCTTGGCTCCCTGTCGAAGTACCGCGAAGAGTGCCCATCGCCTGGCAGTGTCACGGTTCCAGGTCATGCTTTGCTGCCGATGGACTCACTCTGGCCAGAGTCCCTACTTGATCTCGATCGACCGCCTCTCTCGTTGCAGTGGTGTGGTCGTCGTGATCTTTGGTCTTTGCTCTCCAGCCGTCAGGCCGTGGCTGTGATTGGTACCCGTCGACCCTCGACGCATGGGCTGCGAATGGCTGAGGCGCTTGGGCGTGCCCTCGCCTTCGCTGGGTGGCCGGTGGTGAGTGGGCTCGCAGAGGGAATTGATGCTGCTGTTCATCGAGCCTGTGTTCAATCCCAAGGGGTGCCTGTTGGAGTTCTCGGCACGCCATTGCACAGGGTCTATCCCTCCGATCATCGTGGGTTGCAGCAGTCCGTCGCGGAGACCGGGCTCCTGTTCACTGAGCTCAGGGATGACGCCAGGGTGCAGAAATCGACGTTCGCTCTCAGGAATCGATTACTGGTGGCTGTCGCCAGGGCTGTGGTGATTGTCGAGTGTCCCAAGGCGAGTGGTGCTTTGCATTCCGCTGCCATCGCTGAGTCGATGGCACGTCCGCTCTGGGTGGTTCCAGGCGATGCCCTGCGTCACTCCACAAAGGGCAGCAATGCACTCCTGCAAGGGAATGCTTCCGCTCTGGTTGATCTCGGGGCTTTCCTTGATGCGTTGGGACCTGGCCCCGTTCCCTGCAAGGACTCGATGGTCAGCCCAACGAGCTTGGATCCTTCTAGAGAGAGGCTCCTCCAGCAAGTGAATGACGGTGCCACTCTCGAGCAGATGGCGAGGTGTCTTCAGGAGGATCCCCAGCACATCGCCCAGACCTTGATGCAATTAGAGCTTGCCGGCGTCGTGATGCCGATGCCAGGCCTGCGCTGGCGCTCCGTTTAGGTTCTGCCCATGCAAACAACGCGTTGTTCCGCGCAAGACCTGCTCGCCTGGCGCCGCTCCAAGCTTGCGCAGGGTGGGCGAGCTGTTGATTTCGACTGGCTGCTGATGATGCAGGGCGATCTCAGCTGGGCTGCACTGCAGAAGATGCTCATCCTGCCGGAATCAACCGTTCATCTCGCTGCATCCCTCACTGAATTGGAATCGTTGTGGCATCGCCATGTCACGGAGCATGTCCCCCTGCAGCACCTGGTGGGCCGATGTCCATGGCGTGATGTGGAGTTGCAGGTCAGCGCAGCAGCGCTGATCCCTCGCCAGGAGACCGAGCTTCTGATTGACCTAGCTCTTCAGTGCCTGAAGCATTCCGATTCAGATGCTCTCCCTCAGGCCGGGTTCTGGGCTGATCTCGGTACGGGAAGTGGAGCCATTGCTGTGGCGCTTGCCCGCTCTTTGCCTCGCTGGGAAGGACACGCCGTCGATCTCAGTGCCGAGGCTCTTGACCTGGCGCGGGTGAACCTGCGGTCACTCGCGCCTTCGAACGGATGGACGCTGCATCAGGGCAGCTGGTGGGAGCCCTTGCGTCACTTGTGGGGCATGTTGCATCTGGTGCTTTCCAATCCTCCATACATCCCTCGCACTCAGGTTCATGGTCTCGACCCGGTGGTTCGTGACCATGAACCTCATTTGGCCCTCTCGGGCGGTGATGACGGGCTGGATTGCTTACGCGCCATCATTGACGAAGCGCCAAGGGCGCTTGCCCCAGGGGGATGGCTGTTGGTGGAGCACCACCACGATCAGTGCGATGCTGTTTTAACGCTGATGCGCGATGCGGGCCTCGATGCCCCCCAGGCCAGGCCTGACCTTCAGGGGGTGATGCGCTTCGCATTGGCACGGCGTCCCTTGCGAGGGTGAGATCTTTCCAGGCGATGGCCATGACTCCGTTAGATGGACAATTGATGGCAGTTGAGGAGATTGCCGGGCACCTTTGCCGCGGGGGCGCTGCACTCTTGCCCACGGATACGCTTCCGGCATTGGCATGCACTCCTTCCTCAGCGGCCCAGATCTGGACGTTGAAACAACGCCCTCAGGACAAACCGTTGATTCTGATGGCGGCAGAGGTCAGCGATCTACTCGACCTCACCACCGTTATCGCCAGGGAGGATGCCCGGCCTCTGGCTGATCGTTACTGGCCTGGGCCGCTCACGCTGGTTCTACCCGCCGAAGGGACGCTGACGAATCACCTCAATCCCGGCCAAGACACCCTTGGCATGAGGATTCCTGCCTGTGCAGTGACCCGATCTCTCCTTGCACGCTGTGGTCCATTGGCCACCACGAGCGCCAACCGATCCGGCGCAACTCCCAGTTGCAGCGCCGAGCAAGCGGCCGCGGCGTTCCCAGCTCTTCCCCTGCTTGCCCCTTTACCGTGGCCCCAACCATCGGGTCTGGCCAGCACCGTTCTGAAGTGGATCTCCCCGGGGTGCTGGCAGACGCTGCGACAGGGCGCTGTGATGATTCCAAACGGCACCTCTTAACGCGATGCTCTGGTTGGTAGCGCTCGTGCTTGTTCTCCAGACGGCTTTTCACTGGCTTCTTGAGCCGGTGATTCGTCTCCTTACCCCGCTGTTTGAGCTGAACGTGCTGCCCTGGCTGTTCGCATTCACAGGGGTATGGCTCCTTGCTGGGCACCGTGATCGCGATCGTCCCTGAAGGATTCATTCCCCGTTGGAAGCCGGCTGACGGATTTGAACCGACGGCCTTCGCTTTACAAAAGCGCTGCTCTACCGCTGAGCTAAGCCGGCATTGAAGGAAGTTTACCGATGGGTTGACCGTGGGGATCTTTTGATTGACTCAGCCACCAGAGAACCAGTTCCAAACGCGAGCGGCAGCCTGTTTTCATGAGCGCATGGCTGATATGACTCTCGATGGTTCGAATGCTGATCATCAAGGTCTTGGCCATGGCTTTGTTGGACATGCCATGGAGCAGAAGCTGAATCACGCCGATCTCTGCCTGGGTGAGGTTGGCTGAATGCGCCATGCCGAAGGGTCTCGCTGCCGCGAGGATTCCACGGTTCAGCCGCCAGGTTTCGAGGAGGCCATGGATCGCCGGATCGGCAGATTGGCCACAAGGGCTGTCACGCGATCTTCGGTTTCGAGAGTGACATCACCCTCTTCAAGATCGACGTCGACGTATTTGGCGACGACCTCGAAAATTTCACGGCGCATCTGATCCAACTGCTCGGGACTCAGATCGCTGCGATCGTGAGCCAGTACGAGCTGGAGGCGTTCTCTGGCCGTTGTGGCACTGGCCGGCTGGCGACCAAGAATTCGATCCAGAAGGTCCTGAAGAGTCATGGCGTTCAGAAGATCTTGGTTTGCATCATTCGGCGAACCTTGGCACGCAGTCCCGTTCGCCCTTCCAGAGCGGGATCCATCAACGGCACGTCCTCACCCTGAAGGCGTCGGGCGATGTTCGTGTAGGCCCTTGCTGCAGGCGACGCACTGCCGTTGAGGGTGAGCGGTTCCCCTCGGTTCGTGCTCACAATCACTTGCTCATCCTCGAGAACGAGGCCCAGCAATGGCAGCGCCAGGATGTCGGTGACATCGTCGACAGCAAGCATCTCTTGATTGGCCATCATCCGGGGGCGAACCCGGTTGAGGACGAGCTGCACGGGAGTGACTCCCCGCGTGTTCAGCAGACCGATCACGCGGTCTGCATCCCGCACCGCTGATACCTCGGGAGTTGTGATCACGATGGCTTCTTTGGCAGCGGCCGCAGCATTCTTGAATCCGTCTTCGATGCCTGCAGGACAGTCGATGAGGACGTAATCGAAGCGTTCGGAGAGCATGCCGACGATGGCTTGCATGTCCTCAGGTTTCAGCCACTCGAGCATCCGTGGATTTCCCGCCGGCAGCAAGGCGAGATTCGGCTCTTGTTTGTGCTTCACCAAGGCCTGGTCTAGGCGGCATGTTTCAGCCAGTACTTCCTGGGCTGTGTACACGATCCGGTTTTCGAGGCCGAGGAGTAGATCAAGGTTTCGCAGTCCAAAATCAGCATCCAGCACCACCGTGCGCGCACCCTGCCTGGAGAGTGCGATGCCGAGATTGGCAGTGAGCGTTGTCTTACCAACGCCTCCTTTGCCTGAGCAGATCAGGATCGTTCGCGAAATCGTCACGGGGTCCCGGTTGGTTGGGCCACATTAATGGCTTCGATCGGCTATAGAACTTTTCCGGTGATTCGCTTGATCATCCTGTGAAGGGAGGCCGGGCCGGCTCGATGGCAATATCACCATCCCGGATGCAAGCCTGTTCAGCCTGTCCGGCCATCGGAGGCTCTTCCGGACCTCTGGCGACAAGTTCTGCAATGCGCAGCTGCAGCGGCCTCAGCTGCAGCGCGATGATCCGTGCCGACAGGTTTCCAGCGGCCCCGGCATGGGCGCGTCCGCGCAGGCGGCCCCAAACGTAGACATTGCCCTGAGCAGTAACGGAAGCTCCTGGGTTGACGTCCCCAATCACCAGCGCATGCCCCTCGCTGCTGAGGTGATCCCCGGATCGAAGGGTTCCCCGGTGAATCCGCAGGTCTCCTCGCCTTTCATCGGTTTGGGTTCCACCGGTCTCTTCTTCTGTGTCTGCCATCGGCCGGTGGCCAGTCGGAAAACCAAGAGCAGCGGCTCCGATCTGCGTTTTGGGGCAGTGGGTGATGATCTGCTGCACTGTGTATCCCTCTCGCCCGAGGGCCTCCATGAGTTCAGTGAGCTCTCGACAACCCATCGACCAGTCACCCATGTCGAGGTCGACGGATCCCACCGGTAGAGATTCCCGCTGGTCCGGAACCCACTGATTCCAGTGACAGCTCTTGTGGGGCGGGAGGATCAGGACACGTTGGGCCTGTGACGGGGATGCCGCTTTCATCGCCAGCCGTTTCCTGCTTGAAGAGGCGAGATCTCCTGTCTCACCCTGGCCTTCAGCTCGGCGGCGATCTGCCGGGGGTGGATCAACCAGGCCGATTCCGCTGGCGTGGCCAAGCTGCTCACGAGTGCTGACTCCTGCTCTAAAGCCTGCAGGCTATGCCCATCCCAGAGCCGCAGGCCTCCACGGTAGGGGTGATAGCCGTGAAGCTGATGTTGCCGCAGCCCGCAGCAGAGGGTGGGCTCCAGTCCAGCTGCTTCCGACATTGTTTGAGCGGCAGCGAGCAGTTCCAGTCGATCGGAAGAGTGAAGTGCACTCACATCGAGGGCTTTCAGCAGCCGGCGATTGAGAAAGCGATCGCACAGGCTCGCCAGGGGGGCAGGGGCATCGGCCTGCCAGCGCTGCAGGTGATAGCCGACGCGAAGGTCGTCGTTAGCGAGGTAGCTCTCGAGATCAAGTCGTTCGGTCTTCCACAGCCAACGGTGCATCGTGGAATCCGCCCAGATGCGGTCTGGACCGAGATGGCGAGCTTCCTGAATGAGACGCTCCAGCAACCAGTTGCACATCACGTTCAGCCGGTGGTTGTAAACGCTGCGGTACATCAGGTTGCGAACCACCAGGTAGTGCTCCACCGCCATTAATCCTTTCGGATGAATGGCCAGCTCTCCATCAGGGGCAAGGGTTATAGCGGCAAGAATGCGATCGAGGTCAAGCTGCCCATACCGAGCACCCGTGCTGTAGCTGTCCCTCAGCAGATAGTCGAGGCGATCACAATCCAGCTGGCTGCTGACCAGGGATTTGATCACCCCGCGTTCTGCCTGGCCATGTTCGAGGAGATCCGCAACCGCATCAGCGGTACCTGCGGCGTAATTCTCCAGGGAATCCCGGATCTGAGGATGCTCTCGGATCACCCGCGCAGACCACTGCTCGTGGTGGGTGCCGAACATCTCTTCCCCGGTGTGGCTCAGCGGGGCATGCCCCAGGTCGTGCAGCAGAGCGGCCCCGTAGAGAACACCCCGTTGCTGCTCTAGTGAGGGATCCAGCGTTTTGAGCCTTTCCATTGCCCGTCGAGCAATGGAAAACACACCAAGGGAATGGGTGAATCGACTCGACTCGGCTCCATGGAAGGTGAGGAACGCTGGTCCGAGCTGCCGGATCCGGCGTAATCGTTGAAACGGTGATGAGTCCACCAGCGAGAGAACCATGGCTTCCGCTGGATCTCTTGCATCGAGGCTGATGCCTCGATGCAATGGGTCGTGGTACGTGCGGGATGCCATTCAGCTTGGTTGCGATGCCACGTCTGTGCTGTCCAGAGGCTGGATCTGGTCGCTCGGATGCTCCTGTTCGATCAGTGCCTGAAGCACTCGCTCGGCGTCATTCAGCCAGCGATCGCCTTCGCCTCCGGGGTTGAGAGGTTCTGGTTGATCCAGGATCCGGTCGGGTTGGATGCCTTGCCCTTGGATGTCCCGTCCGCTTGGGGTGACATATCCCGCCACCGTGACAGCCAGACCACTGCCATCACTCAGGTTGGTGAGGGTCTGAATCAGTCCCTTTCCAAATGTGTGGTCCCCAAGCAGCAGAGATCGTCCATCGTCTTGGAGTGCGCCTGCCAGGATTTCGCTGGCACTTGCAGTTCCACTGTTGACAAGGGTCACCATCGGTCCGCTGTACAGCTCCCCAGGGCCTGACTGAATGGGATCGGCGATTCCGTCGCGATTGCGTGTTTCCACGATCGGCTCCTGATCCAGGAACACATCAGCCACCGCCAGTCCGGCGCTCACCAACCCACCGGAGTTGTTCCGGAGATCCAGCACGAGTCCCTCAACGTTCTTGTCGGAAAGCTCTTCGAGAGCTGCCCTCACTTGGGAAGGAACGCCTTCACTGAACTGCGTGATGCGCAGGTAGCCCAGGGTGTGGGCATCACTGCGCAGGCGGCGTGTCCTCACAGGCCGGAGGTCAATGGTTCGCCTTTCAAGGCTGATCTCTTTGCGTTCTCCCTCGGGAGACATCAATGTCACCAGAACTTGACTGCCCACGGCTCCCCGAAGGCGAGCTGCGGTCGCTTCCAGCCCGAGAGCGTCGACACCTTCGCCATCCACGGCAAGGATTTCGGTCCCACTGACGACGCTGGCATCGGCCGCGGGTGAGCCCTCGAGAGGAGCAATCACCACGATGGCGTCCCCGTCAGGCGGATGTCCGAGTTGCAATCCCACACCACTGAGGCTTCCCTCGTTGCTGGCTTTCATCACGGTGTAGTCGTCAGGCCTGAGCAACCGCGTGTAAGGGTCATTCAGGGGCAGCAGCATGGTTTCGATGGCGCTGTACGCCTGCTCACTGGTTTCAATGGTGTTTTCCAGTGCTTTTTGACGAAGCCGCTTCCAGCGGATTGTTTCGAACTTCTCAGGATCGACGTAGCTCTGATTCACAAGACGCCAGCTCTCCACCACCAGCTGCTGGGCGTCATTGAGAGCGAGGGCCTGAGGTGCGGCAAGCAGGCTGATCAACACACCGATGAACAGGCCAGATGCAAGGCGCTGCAACTGATTTGACCAGCTGTTAACAGTCGGCAACATTGGCTTCATTCTTGCGCGCCTTCCTGAGTGTCGTCGGTAGACTCTCGCAATCCAAGCCCATAACTGCATGGCGAACTCCTCACCCGTCTACGACTGGTTCCAGGAACGTCTTGAAATTCAGGACATTGCTGATGACATCAGCAGCAAGTACGTGCCCCCTCACGTCAACATCTTCTATTGCCTGGGTGGCATCACCTTGGTCTGCTTCCTGATCCAGTTCGCCACTGGGTTTGCGATGACCTTCTATTACAAGCCCACCGTTGCTGAGGCTTACAGCTCCGTTCAGTACCTCATGACTGACGTGAGCTTCGGATGGCTGATCCGTTCGGTGCATCGCTGGAGCGCCTCGATGATGGTGCTGATGCTGATCCTGCACGTCTTCCGTGTGTATCTCACCGGTGGTTTCAAGCGTCCACGTGAGCTCACCTGGGTGACCGGCGTGACGATGGCCGTGATCACGGTTTCCTTCGGAGTGACCGGATACTCCCTCCCCTGGGACCAAGTTGGTTACTGGGCCGTGAAAATTGTTTCGGGTGTTCCGGCTGCCATTCCTGTGGTCGGTGATTTCATGGTTGAACTGCTCCGTGGCGGCGAGAGTGTTGGTCAGTCAACGTTGACTCGCTTTTACAGCCTTCACACTTTCGTGATGCCTTGGCTGCTTGCGGTGTTCATGCTCATGCACTTCCTGATGATCCGGAAGCAGGGCATCTCCGGTCCGTTGTGATCCGTTTCAGTCTCTGATCGTTCCTGATCAGGTCATTCAGGTCTGTCTAAGGTTTTTTCATCTCCCGTTGATCCATGCACATTCTCAAGAAGCCGGATCTCTCAGATCCCAAGATGCGTGCCAAGCTCGCCAAGGGCATGGGACACAACTATTACGGAGAGCCGGCCTGGCCTAACGATCTCCTCTATATCTTCCCAGTTGTCATCCTCGGAACGATTGCTTGCGTGGTCGGTCTTGCCGTCCTTGACCCTGCAATGTTGGGTGATAAGGCTGATCCCTTTGCCACTCCTCTAGAAATTCTTCCCGAGTGGTACCTCTACCCAGTTTTCCAGATCCTGCGTGTGGTTCCCAACAAACTGCTTGGAATCGCTTTGCAGACTCTGGTTCCTTTGGGACTGATGCTGGTTCCCTTCATCGAGAGCTTCAATAAGTTCCAGAATCCTTTCCGCCGTCCGGTGGCCATGGCTGTGTTCCTTTTCGGAACCGTCACCACGATCTACCTCGGTATTGGTGCTGCTCTGCCAATCGACAAATCCCTCACCCTTGGATTGTTCTGACGTCCTGATTTCTTCAGTTCGACATCAAGCCCGGTCTATGACCGGGCTTTTCTGTTTTGAAGCATCCTCTCGTGCCACGGCCTTTAATCGTTGTGCCTCGCTGGACTATCAATTGAGTCAGGATCGGAAACGGCACCCTCGTCGAGGTCGAGCAATAGAACATCATCGGGATTGACCCGTAAAAATTGGTGAAGCAATAGAAAGCCAACGATGGTCCAGGTCTGATAAGTCCTTGATTGCTGTCCGACCCACGTGCCGGTTGGACCATCAAAGTATTCAGCCCATTGTTGCCTGGGCAACTGGTTGAGATGACTCCAGTAGCACTCCTCGAGCAAAGCTTTCATCTGCCCCATAAGCAACACATCGGCATGGGGGTGGCGTCGCTCATGCAACAGGATGGAACTGCCGAAAAACCAGAGAAGGCTTGGCCAGTGCCCACCGTTGTGGTAACTCCAGGGCCAGTTCTTTGGGTCTGAGCCGGTCTTGTTCTGCCATTCCAGGCTTTCCATCGGTGGATGGCAGATGCGCATCGGCATTTCGGCCATTAGGTGATCACGGTTATGCAGCGTCAGTCGGAACAGGGCGCGCTGTTGAGGAGCCGTGAGCAGTCCGAAGAGACAGCCGAGTGAATTTCCCAGGCTGTAAAAGCGGAAGTCGGGTCGGCCCGTGCGTATGTTGCCGATGAGGTAACCGCCGCGATTTTCAAGCCAGTCCTGCAGCCAGTCGGGAATCACCTGAGGTTGAACGTTGAATTCGTTTTGGTGCTGGTTGTCTCCGTACTGTTCCGTGGGGCGTCGTCTCAGCACTTGCATGGTTTTGCTGGTGACCCAGTAGTGCTTGAGCAGGAACTGACGCAGATCATGAACCCATTGCCGGGTCAGTATGAGCCGTTGATCCAGCAGACGACTGCCGTGATGCTTTCGTCCAAGCTCCATGATCTGGGCGCAGCAACGCAGTGAGCCATAAAGGAGGACTTCCACCTCGAGCGGTGCTCCCCAAACGTCCATCGGACGATCAATCATGAATGCACAGTCCGGCACGAAGAGCACCGGAGTGCCCTCAAACGTGGGATGCAGCACAAGGTCGAGCAGTAGCTGCACGCCCCTTTGAACCGCCTGGCTGGAGGCGAACTCTTCGTCTCCACTGGATTTCACATACATCGAGCACAGAACCGGCCACCAAAGGCTTGCGTCAACCGATGTGATGCGACCGATGGAACGCTGCCCGTAGTCGGCGATCAATTGGCCTTTCTCCTCCACGAAGCTTGTGGGGAAAACCCCTCGGGTTTGATACGTGGTGCTTTGTAGATCGAGACAGATACTCAGGAATTGTTTGACGATGTCGAAGCGTTTCTGCGTGAGCAGATAGACCATCACCGGCACGTTGTCGCGCAGGAAAATCTCGCCGTAGTTGAGAGCCTCGTCGTGACGAGGGTGCTCGAGGGCTGCGACGCTTCCAGCGAGTTGTCCGCGCACAGGAATCAGGGTGCGCTCGAAATGCTCGCGGGCTTTCAGAACAACCTGATCCTCTTTGGAACTCGGGCGCACCCTCTGGTTCTGCTGGCTGAACCGTCCGGCCATGGTTCTCCTCCGGAGATCCCCGAAACCTAGTGATGACTCCTGTTCTCGCCAGTGGAAGCAAGTCTGGAGATGCGCTGTTTGGGTTTGTAGTTGCCTGAAAGGGGGTGGGGGGTGTTATGGTTATGGACTGCGCGGGGGGCTGAGGCCTGAAGCGCAGCTTTCAAGCATGAAGAGCGTGAGCTTGTAGTGTTTGGGAGTGCTTACAAGGCCAAAGGGGAGCGATCCCACGGTGTTGTAAGTTTCACAAGCGGTCGCGAGACCGCACCGCCAACCGCTTCTGCAAGGGAGCGCGACGGCAGAACCTGGACAACTGAAAAGTTTAGGAACTGACGCTTTCATCGCGTTTGTTGCTGATGACTCAACTGAGAAGTTGAGGAGTGAGTGATGAATGAAAGAGCGATGAAGGTGTGAGGTCCCGTCAACAACAATTCGTTGCGAAGAAGCATTGTGCTTACAACTTGGAAGTTTTCACGAGCTTTTGAGTTGTCGGTGTGCGCAATGTGGAGCAACAACCGGATCTGAGATCCTGGAAAGTCACGAAGGAGAGATTCTAAGTGCACTCTTTTGAACCCTTCTGTCAGAGGAAGGAGGCATCAACTGTGATCAGTACGCCAGTGCTGATGAATGGGTGAAGCAAATCATTTTGAGGATGCGCGAGCATTCAAGAGGAAATGATCTACAACGGAGAGTTTGATCCTGGCTCAGGATGAACGCTGGCGGCGTGCTTAACACATGCAAGTCGAACGAACCTTCGGGTGAGTGGCGGACGGGTGAGTAACGCGTGGGAATCTGCCCTCAGGAGGGGGATAACGGCTGGAAACGGCCGCTAATACCCCATATGCCGAGAGGTGAAATGAATTTCGCCTGAGGATGAGCCCGCGTCTGATTAGCTAGTTGGTGAGGTAAGAGCTCACCAAGGCATCGATCAGTAGCTGGTCTGAGAGGATGATCAGCCACACTGGGACTGAGACACGGCCCAGACTCCTACGGGAGGCAGCAGTGGGGAATTTTCCGCAATGGGCGAAAGCCTGACGGAGCAACGCCGCGTGAGGGATGAAGGCCTCTGGGCTGTAAACCTCTTTTCTCAAGGAAGAAGATCTGACGGTACTTGAGGAATAAGCCACGGCTAATTCCGTGCCAGCAGCCGCGGTAATACGGGAGTGGCAAGCGTTATCCGGAATTATTGGGCGTAAAGCGTCCGCAGGCGGCCCTTCAAGTCTGCTGTTAAAACGTGGAGCTTAACTCCATCATGGCAGTGGAAACTGTTGGGCTCGAGTGTGGTAGGGGCAGAGGGAATTCCCGGTGTAGCGGTGAAATGCGTAGATATCGGGAAGAACACCAGTGGCGAAGGCGCTCTGCTGGGCCATAACTGACGCTCATGGACGAAAGCCAGGGGAGCGAAAGGGATTAGATACCCCTGTAGTCCTGGCCGTAAACGATGAACACTAGGTGTCGGGGGAATCGACCCCCTCGGTGTCGTAGCCAACGCGTTAAGTGTTCCGCCTGGGGAGTACGCACGCAAGTGTGAAACTCAAAGGAATTGACGGGGGCCCGCACAAGCGGTGGAGTATGTGGTTTAATTCGATGCAACGCGAAGAACCTTACCAGGGTTTGACATCCTGCGAACCTCTTGGAAACGAGAGGGTGCCTTCGGGAGCGCAGTGACAGGTGGTGCATGGCTGTCGTCAGCTCGTGTCGTGAGATGTTGGGTTAAGTCCCGCAACGAGCGCAACCCACGTCTTTAGTTGCCAGCATTTAGTTGGGCACTCTAGAGAGACCGCCGGTGATAAACCGGAGGAAGGTGTGGATGACGTCAAGTCATCATGCCCCTTACATCCTGGGCTACACACGTACTACAATGCTACGGACAAAGAGCAGCAAGTTCGCGAGGACAAGCAAATCTCATAAACCGTGGCTCAGTTCAGATCGTAGGCTGCAACTCGCCTACGTGAAGGAGGAATCGCTAGTAATCGCAGGTCAGCATACTGCGGTGAATACGTTCCCGGGCCTTGTACACACCGCCCGTCACACCATGGAAGTTGGCCACGCCCGAAGCCGTTACTCCAACCCTTGTGGAGGAGGACGTCGAAGGTGGGGCTGATGACTGGGGTGAAGTCGTAACAAGGTAGCCGTACCGGAAGGTGCGGCTGGATCACCTCCTAACAGGGAGACAAACAACGATTTTGATGTCTGAGTATTTTATTCTTAGGCCAAAATCCTGTCACCTTAGGTCGATCGGTACCTCAACTTTGAAGCTATCAAATTTGCAGCAATGCAAGTGAGGATAGTGGAAATTTTTAGTTCCTAAACTTTGTCTAGGTCACACCCCTGAAGGGATGAGACTCCTGGGCCATTAGCTCAGGTGGTTAGAGCGCACCCCTGATAAGGGTGAGGTCCCTGGTTCAAGTCCAGGATGGCCCATTCGGTGTTGGGGGTTTAGCTCAGTTGGTAGAGCGCCTGCTTTGCAAGCAGGATGTCAGGAGTTCGAGTCTCCTAACCTCCACTGACCAAACTGTATCCCCATCTCCAAAAGGAATTGGAGTATGAATTCGATTGGAGTGTGATTTTAGACGTGTCCGCTGGATGGACCCCAGCTTCCTGTCATTCCAAATGAAAGCAAAAAAGATTTTGCTAATTGATTTTGGTTGATAAGATGCTGGGCTCAATTCAAATGATCAAGCAATTGATGATTTGGTTTGAAGTTCTAGCAGAACCTTGACAACTGCATAGGTAAGTCTGGAAAGAATAAAGCATCTCTCATGGATGCATCATTCTTTTTAAGGATGATGTCGATTCTTGAGCAAGAGCCGAGACTCCATCACGTTCTTTTGATTGTGTCGAGCAATCAAGAGTTTGATTTTTGATTCAGCAATGAATCAGGAAGAATCTGTTTCAACGACAGCAAGCGTGTTGGAGATTATATGGTCAAGCTACAAAGGGCTCACGGCGGATACCTTGGCACACAGAGGCGATGAAGGACGTGGTTACCTGCGATAAGTCTCGGGGAGCTGGAAACACGCTTTGATCCGGGAATTTCCGAATGGGGCAACCCCTAGAACGGCCAGCTGAATCTATAGGCTGGCGCGAGCCAACCCAGCGAACTGAAACATCTTAGTAGCTGGAGGAAAGGAAAGTAAAAACGACTCCCTAAGTAGCGGCGAGCGAACGGGGAAGAGCCTAAACCGACAGTTTCGACTGTCGGGGTTGTGGGACAGCAATGTGGATCAGGAATGTTAGTGGAAGTGTTTGAAAGACACGCCACAGAAGGTGAAAGCCCCGTACACGAAAACTGAACTGACCTAGCTGTATCCCGAGTAGCACGGAGCACGTGAAATTCCGTGTGAATCAGCGAGGACCACCTCGTAAGGCTAAGTACTCCTGTGTGACCGATAGCGAAACAGTACCGCGAGGGAAAGGTGAAAAGAACCCCGGGAGGGGAGTGAAATAGAACATGAAACCGTGAGCCTACAAGCAATGGGAGCCCTACTCATAGGGTGACCGTGTGCCTGTTGAAGAATGAGCCGGCGACTTATAGGCACTGGCGGGTTAAACCGGAAATGGTGGAGCCATAGCGAAAGCGAGTCTGAATAGGGCGTTTGTCAGTGTTTATAGACCCGAACCCGGGTGATCTAACCATGGCCAGGATGAAGCTTGGGTGATACCAAGTGGAGGTCCGAACCGACTGATGTTGAAAAATCAGCGGATGAGCTGTGGTTAGGGGTGAAATGCCAATCGAACCCGGAGCTAGCTGGTTCTCCCCGAAATACGTTGAGGCGTAGCGTCTCGTGCTCCAGCAGGGGGGTAAAGCCACCATTTCGGTGCGGGCTGCGAGAGCGGTACCAAATCGAGATGAACTCTGAATACCCTGTGTGTAGCGAGGCAGTCAGACTGTGGGGGATAAGCTCCATGGTCGAGAGGGAAACAGCCCAGACCGCCAGCTAAGGTCCCCAAATCAACACTAAGTGATAAAGGAGGTGGGATTGCCCAGACAACCAGGAGGTTTGCCTAGAAGCAGCCATCCTCAAAGGAGTGCGTAATAGCTCACTGGTCGAGCGATCCTGCGCCGAAAATGAACGGGGCTAAGTGTTGTACCGAAGCTGCGGATTTATGGTAGGGGAGCGTTCTATGTGGGGCGAAGCGTTAGCGTGAGCGGGCGTGGACTTCATAGAAGTGAGAATGTCGGCTTGAGTAGCGAAAACATGGGTGAGAATCCCATGCACCGAAACCCTAAGGGTTCCTCCGGCAGGCTCGTCCGCGGAGGGTTAGTCTGGACCTAAGGCGAGGCCGAAAGGCGTAGTCGATGGATAACAGGTCAACATTCCTGTACCGGTTATGTTTTGGGAAGAGGGACGGAGAAGGCTAGCCAAGCCAGATGTTGGTTACTGGTTCAAGCGTTCGAGGCGTTGAGGAGCGGCGAAAACGTTCCGAGCTGAGGCGTGAGTACGAGCTGCTACGGCAGCGAAGTTGGTGATGTCAAGCTTCCAAGAAAAGCTCTATACCCGTTAAGGCATAACTGCCAGTACCCGAAACCGACACAGGTGGGGTGGTAGAGAATACCGAGGTGCGCGAGGTAACTCTCTCTAAGGAACTCGGCAAAATGGCCCCGTAACTTCGGGAGAAGGGGTGCCACCGCAAGGTGGTCGCAGTGAAGAGGCCCTGGCGACTGTTTACCAAAAACACAGGTCTCCGCTAAGTCGCAAGACGATGTATGGGGGCTGACGCCTGCCCAGTGCCGGAAGGTTAAGGAAGCCGGTCAGCGTAAGCGAAGCTGGCGACTGAAGCCCCGGTGAACGGCGGCCGTAACTATAACGGTCCTAAGGTAGCGAAATTCCTTGTCGGGTAAGTTCCGACCCGCACGAAAGGCGTAACGATCAGGGCGCTGTCTCGGAGAGAGGCTCGGCGAAATAGAATTGTCTGTGAAGATGCGGACTACATACACCCGGACAGAAAGACCCTATGAAGCTTTACTGTAGCTTGGTATTGTGCCCGGGCTCTGAATGCGCAGGATAGGTGGGAGACGTTGAAGCAGTGCTTGCGGGTGCTGCTGAGTCAATGGTGAGATACCACTCTTTCAGAGCTAGGGTTCTAACGTTCACCCGTTATCCGGGGAGCGGACAGTATCAGGTGGGCAGTTTGACTGGGGCGGTCGCCTCCTAAAAGGTAACGGAGGCGCGCAAAGGTTTCCTCAGGCTGGTTGGAAATCAGCCGACGAGTGCAAAAGCAGAAGGAAGCTTGACTGTGAGACCTACAAGTCGAACAGGGACGAAAGTCGGCTTTAGTGATCCGACGGTTCTGAGTGGAAGGGCCGTCGCTCAACGGATAAAAGTTACTCTAGGGATAACAGGCTGATCTCCCCCAAGAGTTCACATCGACGGGGAGGTTTGGCACCTCGATGTCGGCTCATCGCAACCTGGGGCTGAAGTCGGTCCCAAGGGTTGGGCTGTTCGCCCATTAAAGCGGTACGCGAGCTGGGTTCAGAACGTCGTGAGACAGTTCGGTCCATATCCGGTGTATGCGTAGGAATATTGAGAGGATTTCTCCCTAGTACGAGAGGACCGGGAGGAACGCACCTCTGGTGTACCAGTTATCGTGCCAACGGTAAACGCTGGGTAGCCATGTGCGGAGTGGATAACCGCTGAAAGCATCTAAGTGGGAAGCCCACCTCAAGATGAGTATTCCCATGGGGTAACCCAGTAAGGTCACGGGAAGAACACCCGTTGATAGGCTCTACGTCGAAGTCCAGTAATGGATGCAGCGGAGGAGTACTAATAGACCGAGGGCTTGACCATTAATTTGGCTCTTGTCTGAGGCAAGTTTTATTTAGACCAGACCCATTATCTGAAGTGAGAGCTTTGGGTAATGACCTATGCAGTTCTCAGGGTTCAACCCTTGGGAATGTATCTATCCTGGTGTTCATGGCGCTGTGGTCCCACTCCGATCCATCTCGAACTCGGTTGTGAAACGCAGCAGCGGCGACGATATTTGGGGGGTAGCCCCCTGAGAAAATAGCTCAATGCCAGGTAAAACATTCCAAACGAAGAAAGCCACCCCTTGGAGGGGTGGCTTTTTTTGTGCCTTATGTCCCTTTACTAATCATGTTAATCATTTGCAAGGCTTCCTTGGTAATGCCTGCTTTGGCATGATTTGGAACGCAGACCGAATTGACAAATCCTTGTTTTTTAGCCATATCGATTGTTGATTTAACATTGTCGATCAGAATGCATTGTTCTCGCTTGAGATTGTGTTCAGCTCTGGCTTTGTCTAATTGTTTGGATTTGTACATATCGTTGAATTCATCGTTGCCCTTGCGTGACAATGGGTTAAACCATAGATCTATGGGATGCTTGGTTAAGTCCTTAAAACGAGGAAGTATTTCCGCTAGTTTTCCGTTGTGGTTTTCATAAAATGGATCCCATCGTGCGGTGATAAAAATAACTTTTATTTGCTCATTATTGCAGACATTGAAAGCTTCTTCTAAGATCCCATGGTCATCATGAGTGATTGTTTCGTCTATATCAAATGCCGCAATGCCATTCCAATCTTGTGAATATGAATCGCATTGATTGACGTCGGCGAGTGAACTTCTCAGTTTATAATGACTATCTTGCCAATAATTGTCTAAAATAAAGCCATATGCTATCATTAATTCATGAAGATTTTTGTCTAGCAAGTCATAACTTTTTTCAAATAAGGGCTGAAAGTTTTGATCGACATCAATCGCTGAGGCATGCGGAGCTCTGCAGAGAGACTCTAGAATAAAAGCTTCTTCTGTACAGTCATCGAAAAAATCTTTTTCAAATAGTCTCCAGCAATGAGTCTTAAAACTTTTAAGCACTTCATAGTCTTTTGACTCGTAATTAGCTGTCATTTTGTTAGCCCGCTGCAGAGTATTTTGTCTAAAAAATATGCACTGTGGAACGAAATTGTAATTTGTTTTGAAATAATAAACATGTGAGTCTCCGCTGCCTTGAATGTCGACCCATAAGCTGGTGGTATCTGCTACTAAGTGATCGATATAAGCTTTGTAATGAGCGCTGTTTGTATAACATGCTTTTCTGGACATATAAACGTATTCTGTTTGCCTCTCTCTTGGATAAATTGCGTCAAAAAGTTTTTTTATGAAATAGCAATCTCTTGATTTGAAATAAATTCTTTGATTAGATTTTGTTTGTTGATATATGAAGTGACAGAAATCAATAAGGTGAGGCAATAGTATCATTAAATAGGCTTCTTTGTTGCTGCTAAGCTCAAGTATGTCGTCATACTGTTTTTGTGAGAGGTTTTTGCCTCTATAATATTCAAAGCTGTTAATTAATTCAACTTCGTTTGATGACTGAAGCTCAATATATTGCTCGTCAGTTTTCAACAGATTAATAGTTTCAGCGAGTATTCTGTAATCATTCATTTTGAGATTAAGAATTCACTACTTCTTTATAGCGCTTTTTTGTTTTTGTATGTCCTGTTGTCTTGAATTGCCCACTTTGGTGCCATAAATTGGCGTTTACCTGAGAATGGTCTTCGTCGGAATTGCACTTATTTCTCTCGCGATTTAGAACTATTTTTTCTGCGAATGAAATATCCATAGAGTTCTGATGTCGTTACGCCAACCACAACGCCAAAGGCCAGGTTATGTGGATGTGTCGCCATGCTTGCCAGAAATGTTGCCACCATTAGTAATGTGTCAATACTTGGTTTTTTCCCTATGCCTTTAATGCTATCTGAATCTGCTGTTTCTAGCGCGATCGTGATCATCACGGCCACGACTGCTGCAAGGGGGATCTCTGACAGTAAGTTCTTCCCATAAACGACAATGATGAGAATAAATATCCCTGTCGATAAAGTTGATAGTCTACTGTTGGCACCATTTTTGTTGTTCATAACTGACTCACCTACTAATGCGCATCCAGCCATCCCTCCGAATATTGACGAAATGATATTTGCCACTCCTTGTCCTATCGCTTCATTCTTTTTACTTGTTCTGGTGTCGGTTAATGAGTCGATATAATCCACGGTCAAAAATGTTTCTAGAAGTCCCACAAGCGAGATTGCTATTGCAATGGGCAGAGTGATCGTCAGAATTTCCGATGTAGATAGTATTTGATCGCTTTGAATCATCCAAGGTAACATTGGTGAATGTAGGCCCTCTGGAAGTGAACCCAAGTTCCCGACCTTTGGAATCTTAAGCTGAAGAATTGTAGATATAACTGTTATAACAACAATGGAAATTAGTTGAGCAGGTATGAGCCGAGTGAGTCGTGGTGCGAGATAAACGATTGCTATACCTATTGTACTCAGTATCCAAATACTCGGTAGTTGAGCTGTCGTGGGCAGAAGACCTATGTCTTGATGTCGTTCTAGCCCAAGAAGTTGATCAAACCCTAGCTGTGGTAACTCTGCTTGGATGATCAGTAGTGCCAGTGCATTGACGAAGCCACTAACGACTGCTTTGGGAACAAATTTCATTAATTTTCCAGCGCCTAAAATTCCCCATAGGATTTGAAAGCAACCTGCAAAAAAGCTAGCCGTTAATAGAAGAATGATCCCTTTATTATTAGTCAGGCTATTTCCATGCACTGCTAAGCCAGTCATGAGTACTGCTGTTGAACCTGATGCTGACGTGATCATTGCAACGCGACTCCCAGTGATGGCGATCGCAATTGTCAGGAATATTGCTCCATAAAGACCAGTTTCTGGTGAAAAACCTGCGACACTGGCAAACCCTATGGCTTCAGGTATCAAAACAAGTGACATGACCAATCCCGCCATCAGGTTGTTGACAGGACTGACTTGAAATTCGTTAAGTCTGCGTTTAATTGCTAACATCATTTTGTTAGAGGTTAAAGGCTTCAATAATTTTATCTTGAATAGCCGTTTAAATGTGTTTCGGCAATCACATAGTCTTGTTTTGAATTTCTGACATTCGGTTTGCTTTTCTTGATTGCTGACAGGTTATATTCGCTCTTTACATGTCAAATGAGTTGACCTGCTTGTGGTTGACTTGTTGGCCTTGCTGGGTCTTTATTTGGCCGATTATGATTGTGGTATCAATGGTTTCTATCTTGTTATCGAGGCAATGCTCGAGCCATTTGCGTTCTGTTTTGCTTGTTTTGATTGTGATTAAGCCACATCATGTTTGCGCTAAGCTTCTTTGAGGCTGTGAATGACTTGATGGTGACCGCCATTGCGGTGTGGATTGCCTTCGCGAAGGCAGAATCTGGTCTCCATTCCTGAGGCAAAGGCTGCATCACATTCTCCAGGATGATCGCTTATAAAGAGAATTGATGTTGCCTTAATGCCGATTATTTGGCTGATGGTGTTGTAGCTTTCTTTTTTTAGTTTTGGTCCTGTTCTAGTGTCGAACCATTGGCTAAATCGATCTGTGATGTCTCCATTGGTGGTGTGTGAATACAGCAGTTGTTGTGCCTTGACGCTTCCTGATGAGTAAACTGCAAGGGTGAGCCCTTGTTGTTTCCACGTATCTAAAGCTGGAATCACGTCAGGGTACAAAGGGGATTGCAGTTCTCCAGATGCATAGCCTTGCTCCCAAATGATTCCCTGCAGCTCCTTAAGGGCTGTTGATTTTCGATCACATTCAATGAGGTGTTCGAAGTAACGAATAACTTCTTCTTCGGTAGGAGACTTCTGGCTGGTTGCCTGAAGCAAGAGTGCTTGGCTCGTCGGATCGGTGTCTTTCTTCCATTCGCTGATGGCTTCTTGGATTGCAGCCGACACACTGGCTTTGCGGTTTTGTGCGCAGATTGTCTGTGTGAGTTGGCGCCGGGCGAAGGGGAACAGAGTCTGGGATACGAAATTTACAGGGCATGTCGTGCCTTCAATATCAAGAACAATGGCCTCAATCACAGTGTTTTGTTGAGCAGGGTTTGTCTCCACGACAATTCGAGGAGGAATTCAATGATTTCAGTATGCCGTTTGGCTTGAAAAAGATCATTACCCCATGCGTACAGGCCATGTCCCTCGACCAGTAGGCCTGAAGGTGCATCCTCTAAATATTGGCTTGCTTTTGCGCTCAGGTATTTTAAATTCTGATCATTTTTGATAATGGGCAGCTCAACTGTTGTGTCATGGGTGCTGATGCCTGCCAGTCCCTTGAGCATCTCCCATCCACTCAGTTTCAAGTGGCCTTCTGCCTGATGCCGTCTGGAAAGAAATGTTCCGTTGATTGAATGGGTGTGAAGAACTGCTCCCGCAGAGCACTGTTTGATGATTTGCAGATGCATCAATGTTTCTGCACTGGCCTTCCCTTCGCCACCGATTACCTCGCCGTGGGCATTGACTTCAATCAGATCTGTTGCCTCTAGGGATCCTTTGTCCATGCCGCTGGGTGCCATCAAGAGTCTCAATGGCTCCTGCTCATAAACAACACTGAAGTTGCCGCCGGTTCCGTCACACCACCCGCGGTTGTGCAGGTCGCGAATGGCTTTGATTAATTGCTGTTTGTGATCGTCTTTTCGCATTGCTCAACTCTGGCATTCAGAGCACCAATGGCTGCTGCGCCCCCCCAGTCGTTTGCGTTCAATCGGGTTGCCACAAACCAAGCACGGTTGACCTGTGCGCCGATAGACCGATGCTTGGCCTCCATAGTTGCCATTCACACCCTCGAGGTCTCGAAAATCGCTGAAGGTGGTGCCTCCGGCTCCGATGCTGATCTCGAGAACATGCACGAGGCTTATGCACAGGCGCTCGAGCTCAGCAAGCCTGAGTTCACCAGCTTTGCGATGCGGTGCGATGCCTGATGCAAAAAGGCTTTCGTCGGCATAGATGTTGCCTGCCCCGGCAACGACCGCTTGATCTAGAAGAGCAGCCTTGATTGTTCGGGTTGATCCTCTCAGTTTTTGTTGCAGATACGTTGCGTTGAACTCTTCACTGAAGGGTTCGGGACCCAATCGATGGAGGCCTGTGATGACAGAGTCGATGGGTACGTTCTGCGGTACAAACCACATCTCTCCGAAGCTGCGCATATCCACGAAGCGCAGTTCATGGCCCTGTTCATTCCAGAGGCGCACCCGTGTGTGACGGCAGGGATCCGTTTGTGTTGGATGCCATTGGAACTGGCCAGTCATGCGCAAATGAACGCCCCATACCCCGTTGCAGGTTCCCGTCTGCGGCTCGTGCAGTTGCGCCATGAGGTATTTCCCTCGACGGCTCCAATGCCCCACTTTTTGCCCTTGCAGTCCAAGGCACAGAGCATGGGGTCCCCCTGGACTGGCGACTGCCCGATCACGGAGGACATCAATGTCGTGAATGACAAACGACTGAAGACGGCTCGCCAGTCCCCGGCGAACCGTCTCTACTTCCGGGAGTTCCGGCAACGGACTCAGGCTGGTTCGAGTTCCGACTCGGCAAAGTTGTTTGTGTTGATGCCGCCCTCGGAGCCTGAGATGCCGTTGTAGTTCACCTGCTCAAACCGCACCACGACCGGGTAACGGATGCCAGACGTGTCGATGGAAGCCACTTTGCCTACTTCGTTGAACCAGTAGGACTCAGGGCGCTTGATGCGCACCATGTCACCGCGGGAGATCGCCATCGCTGCGCTGAAACTGGAATTCAAAAAGAGCGTATCTCGGTGATGGCACCTCGGTGCCTGAGCGTCACACAATGTCGTCCCAAGGCTCTGCTAGTTCGGTCGGTTTCCATGGCAGCATCCAACGTCTGTTGTGCTGCGGTTCGTGTTGCCCTCGTCTCCTAAATCTCCACTATTGGAGCTCGATCTGCCCGATCCGGAGCAGGACGACATCAGCACCATGGAGTTTCTGGCCAAGCTGGAAGAGGCATGGACCGTCTGCGACAAATTCGACCTTCAGACTGAGATCTGGAGAGGGCGCATTCTTAAGGCTGTACGTGATCGTGAGAAGCGTGGAGGTGAGGGGCGTGGTGCCGGTTTTCTGCAGTGGCTTAGAGAGCAAGAGATCAGCAAGACGCGGGCTTATGGCCTGATCCAGCTGGCGGAATCGGCCGAACAGATGCTTGGTGACGGCGTTTTGGAGCCGACCAGTGTCAATCAGTTTTCGAAAAGAGCCTTCATGGAAACCTCCTTGGCTGAACCGGAGGTGCAGCTGATGATCTCGGAAGCAGCCAATGAGGGACAAGAGATCACCCGGAAGCAGGTGCGACGGTTGACTGATGAGTTCACTGCGGCGACGAGCCCCCTTCTGCCAGAGGAGATCCGTGAGCGGACGCAACAGAACCTTCTTCCTCCGAAGGCGGTGGCGCCTTTGGTGAGGGAGCTCGCCAAGCTTCCCGAGCCCCAGCAAGAGGATCTGCGTAAGGTTCTTCGCGATGAGCCAGAGCTCGATCGCATCAAAGATGTCACCCACACAGCGCGATGGATCACTAAAGCCACTGAATCGGGAGAGGCCGTGCGTGCGTTTCAACAGGGTGAACTGGATCTTGAGAAGGCGATGCAGGAGGCCCAGAGGTTGGATGCGCTTGGCCTCCTTGCGGATGCCGTTGGTCAGGCCCATGCTCTGGAGTCCGCTGTGCTCAAGCTGCATACCTCCTGGAGACGACTCGGCGGTCTTCAAGAGCGGCTCTGGGTGGAGAGTGGGAGCAGCACGCCCTATTTGAGGGATGTTCTCTCTGCGCTGCAAAGCCTCAGTGGAGCCACCATGCGCGTCTCTTTAGGGGAACTGGCTGGTGGAAAGCGGGTTCGCTTGCAACTGGTGGAGGAATCACCGGATCAACTGGAGCCACCTGTTCTCTAGATCTGGCGCTGGGTATGGTGGATACACCACCTGTAGTGTGTCGTGGATTTGCTGCTGACGACGCTGCAGCGTTATTACGGATGGTCATCCTTCCGATCGGGCCAGCGTCCAGTGGTGGAGTGTCTCCTTGCTGGCAAGGATTGCTTGGCGGTGCTGCCGACCGGCGGCGGCAAGTCTCTCTGCTATCAACTTCCGGCTCTCGTTCGCGCTGGCTTGGTGGTGGTGATCTCACCGCTGGTGGCTCTGATGGAAGATCAGGTGCTTCAGCTTCGCCGCCGGGGGATTGAGGCGGCCTGTTTGCATGGCGGAATCGAGCTCGAGCAGCGTCGTCGCATCCTCGAACAGATCGATGCAGGAACCCTCAGACTTCTGTATCTCGCACCCGAACGGCTGCAGGGGGAAGCGATCCGTTCTCTGCTGCAGGAGCAGGCGGCATCCGGTCAGTTGGTTGCTTTCGCAGTGGACGAAGCTCACTGCATCAGTGCCTGGGGGCATGACTTCCGTCCGGATTACCGACGCCTTGGCCAGTTGAGGGATCTCTGCCCAGGTGTGCCGATGGTGGCGCTCAGCGCCACAGCAGCACCACGCGTTCGCGCCGACATCCTCCGCCTGTTGCATCTCCGTCGTCCTCTCATTCAGGTGGCATCAGCCCGTCGACGCAATCTGCACTACGCCATGCGCAGGCGTGTGAAAGATCCTCTCCAGGAGGTGGTTGCGGCTATCCAACAAGCCAGAGGCGCTTCCCTTATCTATGCCCGGACGCGTCGTTCAGTCGAGCAGTGGACCGAGAGGCTCCGCTCAACCGGCATTGAGGCCATCTCGTACCACGCTGGTCTCGAGCCGGACGTGCGACTGCGGGCCCTTGAGCATTTTCTCGGCAGCAACGATCCCGTGCTTGTCGCCACGGTCGCCTTCGGAATGGGCGTCGATCGCTCGGATGTGGGTTTGGTTCTCCACCTTGATCTGCCGAGTACCCCTGAGGGTTATCTGCAGGAATCGGGTCGTGCCGGTCGTGATGGATTGCCGGCTCACTGCTTGGTGCTCTTCTCACCCGCTGATCGCACGAGCCTCGGCAGGGCGATGCAAGCCTCATTGCGTCGATCACAAGCCAGTGATTCCGCAGACGAGGCCCATCGGGTTGAGCTTGCCCAGCGGCAGTTGCGTCGAATGGAGGCTGTGGCCGAAGGGGAGGGCTGCCGGGAACAGGCACTGCTGCTCTCAGTCGGTGAGCTTGTCCCTCCCTGCGGTCGCTGCGATCGATGCCAGATGGAGTGTCATCGGCAGAACTGGTCAGATGAAGCGCAGATCCTGCTGGAAAAACTGGCTGTTGCACGCGGGACGGATGTCAGGCATCTCAGTGATGCTCTCAATATCGAGGAGGGGCAATCGGCTCACTGGGGTTGGCTTGCCCGTCGTCTGGTTCAGGAAGAGCTGATTCAGGAAAGTGATGATGGCAACCAGCGCCTTTACATCAGGGAAAGTGGCCGACGGTTTCTCCATCGCCCCTGGCCCCTTCTTTATGCAGCTTGATTCAGGCGTCAGCTCTTCGCGGTCTTGCAGCGGTCCTTCAACAGGTCGCGTTCGAACTCCTTCTGGGGTGAGCTCCAGGTCTTCCAGCTTCCATTGGCGGCCGTCACGTTGATCTTCTCTGCGGCGCAGTTCACGGCCACATACAGAGACTGCCCATCACTGTTAAGCGTGGGTGCGACGTCACTGCCTCCCATTAACTGCCAGTTACCCCAGTCCACCTGAAGGGGGCCATAGGTCTTCCAGTCAGCTTTGTTCGGTTGGATGCCTGGTGAGGTCTTCGAGACGTCGGCTTTTGCGGTGATGACTGGTTTGGCCTTGGTTGCTGTCTTGGTCTTGGATGCTGTCTTGGTTTTGGGCTTGATAGTTGTGTTCGTTTTGATTTCGGCTGCTGACGCCTTGGGCTTGGGCTTGGGTTGCACAGTCGTCTCAGGAACGGCTGCTGTTTCAGGTTGATCCCTGGTGGCCACCGCGGCGGCTGGTTGGGTTTCGCTGGCTCGAAGCATGAGCTTGGTGCCCACGGTCACCTGGTTGGGATTCGCAATGGAATTGATGCTGACTAGCGATGCGACAGGGACTTTGTAGGCCTTGGCAATTTGCGTCAGGGTCTGGCCGCGAGCCACGGTGTGACTGGTGGCATTGGGGTCTGCCTTCACCGGTACTGGCTTGAGTTTGGGTTTGGCGGCTGTTTTCGGTTTTGGCAAAACTGCATTGCTAGGCAGTTTCAGCGTTTGGCCTTTCTCCACATGATCGGCACTGGCGAGGCCGTTCAACACCATTAATTGGCGCTCACTGACGCGGTACTGCAGAGCGATCGCACCAAGAGTGTCTCCCGAACGCACCGTATGCCGCCCCTTCCCAGCTGTGAATCCTGCGGCTGCTCCCTCTGGAAGACGCAGGGTCTGCCCCGCCTCGACATGGTTTGAGTCGCGCAGGCCGTTCACACGCATCAAGCTGCCGATCGATACGCCATAGCGTTCAGCGATATCGGAGAGGGTGTCTCCGCCTCTGACCGTTATGTTTGCTGCGCCGGAAGGAAGGCCCGAGAGGGCCATCAAGGCAAGGAGTGCTACGAGGGTGCGGCGCATACATCTCCAATAGATGGGCGAAACATAAGGTGCCATCCACAGGACGCCAGCCCTGCTTCATACGCTCGTCAACGAATCTCAGCTCAAAAGTCGGCGAAATGTTTCCGGCTTCAGTGTGTAGGGAGGATATCTCTGCGGTAGATCGAGCCAGAACGAGCGTTTCAGAACCGAGCGTTCATGCGAAAAAGTGCGGAACCCTGCTTCGCCGTGATGGGATCCCATGCCACTGGCCCCAACACCTCCGAAAGCAAGACCTGGGACGCCAGCCTGGAGGATGACATCGTTGAAACAGACGGTCCCGGAACTCGTGCTGCGCAGGAGGCGTTTCTGCTCGTCAGGATCTCCACCAAACAGATAAATAGCGAGAGGCTTGTCCTGACTTTGGATGCGGGTGATTGCATCGTTGAAATCATCGATTTCAATCACAGGAAGAAGAGGACCGAACAGTTCATCGGCCATCAGCGGGTCAGTGTTGTTTTGGATGCTGATCAACGTTGGGGCAATCCTGCGGCGGGTTTCATCACATTCCCCACCAAGGAGGACGCGTCCGTCGTCCTGTGCTGTTTTGATCAAGCCCGCCAAACGTTTGTAGTGACGCTCAGAAATCAGTGAAGCCATGTGCTCTGATTCCAGGGGGTTGGTGCCGTAGAGCGCGTGACGCTGGTCCGTCATGGCCTGGAGGAGTGGACCTTTCAGACTGTGTTCCACAAGGATGTGATCGGGCGCCACACAGGCTTGTCCTGCGTTAAATCCCTTTCCCCAGATCAGTCGCCGTGCGGTGACCTCCAGATCGGCCCCTGCGAGAACCACGGCAGGGTTCTTGCCTCCGAGTTCCAGGGTCACCGGTGTGAGATTGGCCGCTGCTCCTTCAAGAACTTTGGCTCCAATCCGCCCCCCTCCGGTGAAAAAAATGTGATCAAAACGGAGTCTGACCAGATCCGCCGCCACGCGGGCGTCCCCGTTCACGACCTGGACCACATCGCTGGGAAAGTGGAGCGGCACCAGTCGTTCAATCAGCTCCGCTGTAGCCGGTGCCTGCTCAGACGGCTTGATTACAGCTGTATTTCCTGCGGCCAGTGCGCTAACCAAAGGCCAGAACGTAAGACTGAAGGGCAAATTCCAGGGCCCGATGAGAAGCACGCAGCCAAGTGGTTCCCGGATCAGCTGGGCGCGTCCGGGCTGCTGCACGATTGGGACCCGGACCGATTGAGGGCGCATCCATCGGCGCAGGTTCCGTCGGGCTAGTTTCAATTCCTGCAGCAGGGACACCACCTCGGCCATCCCTTCGAGTGGCGGTTTGGCCAGATCCTGATGCAGCGCGTCCAACACCTCCTGCTCGTGGTCACAGACGAGGGAATGCAAGCGATCCAGTTGGAGCCGTCGCCAGACTTCTGGGCGGCTTGTCCCTTTCACCACAGGGGCGCGCAGTGCTTCGAGATCTGTAGCTGAGAAGGGACTGGTCCCGGTGATCTGAACCATCACGGTTCCCTGCGACCGTTGCATGTTTGCAGGTCTTCCCTTGCATCCATTGCGAAGGGGATGACGGAAGCCTCCGTCGTCATTACTACGGAGTGAGCAAGCATCAGTCGGATGCCGAAGCAGCAGCGGTGGTGGAACGGCGCCGTGATCTATCAATTGATCGTGCGCAGCTATGCCGATGGCAACGGCGATGGCGTGGGAGATCTGCAGGGGCTGTCGAGTCGTTTGCCTTATCTGCGCTGGCTTGGCGTGGAAGCGATTTGGCTGACTCCGGTCTACCCATCCCCCCTCCAGGACGGTGGGTATGACATCACTGATTTCAAGGCGATCCATCCAGATCTGGGAGATCTGGCGGCCTTTCATCGTTTTCTCACCGCAGCCCATGGGCATGGTCTGAAGGTGGTGATGGATCTGGTGCTGAATCACACCAGCGCGCTTCACCCCTGGTTTCAGAGGGCGCGCTGGGCACCACAGGGCACGCCTGAGAGAGAGGTGTACGTCTGGAGCGACGATCCCCATCGCTATGCGGACGCTCCCGTTCTGTTCCGCCACTTCGAATCGTCCAATTGGGAATGGGATGACGTGGCGGGGCAGTACTACCTCCACCGGTTCCTGCGTCATCAGCCCGACCTCAATTACGCCAACCCCCTGGTGCAAGACGAGATGCTCGAGGTTGTCGATTTCTGGATCGAGCGTGGTGTTGATGGTTTCCGTCTGGATGCGGTGCCCTTTCTCTGCGAAGAGGAGAATTCACGTTGCGAGGGCTTGCCGGAGACGCATGCCTTTTTGAAGCGGTTGCGTGAGCGGGTGGATTCTCATGGCCGCGATGTTCTCCTGTTGGCCGAGGCAATCCAACCGGTGCAGGAGGCAGCGCCCTATCTCGCGGACGATGAATTGCATGGTGCGTTCAATTTTGTTCTCACGGCTCATCTGTTCGCGGCCATTGCCAGCGGTTCCACGGAGCATCTGCGTCAGTGTCTTCAGGATGCCCAGGACGCCGTGTGCGGCTGCCGCTGGGCTTTACCCCTGCGCAATCACGATGAGCTCTGGCTTGGAGATGGTCATCTGATTCCCGAGGAGGTGATCCAAATCATTCGAGCTGGGCTTCATCAGGGCCAGGGTCACTGGCTCAACTGGGGCATTAATCGCCGCTTAGCTCCTTTGCTTAATGGCGATCCAGGTTCGAACCGTGTGTTGCACGGACTTCTCTACAGCCTGCCGGGGATGCCTTGTCTTTATTACGGCGATGAGCTGGGGATGGGGGACTGGCCCGGATTGAGGGACCGGGATCCCAATCGCACACCCATGGCCTGGACACCGGCCCGGAATGGAGGCTTCTCGTCGGCCCCGGACCCACTGCTCGTGTTGCCGCCCATCACAGCGCCTGGATACGACTACCGGGTGGTGAATGTGGAAGTGCAGAAACAGCTTCCAGGGTCACTGCTCAACTGGCACCGGCGCATGCTCACCTGCCGGCGGTTGTTGCCGGCCTTGCGCCATGGTGATTTCGAGCTGCTCCCGAGCGTTCATCCCAGTGTGATCAGCTATGTGCGCTGCGACGGATCGATGACCGTGCTGGTGGCGGCGAATCTTTCGGCGGCAGGAGCGTCGCTTCAACTCGATCTCAGCCGATGGGAGGGAGAGCGAACCCGGGAAGTGATGTGGGGTTGTGAATACCCACCCGCCAGCGCAGACTGGTTTGTGTATTTGCCGGCCCACGGCTTCAACTGGTGGTTGCTGGGTGAGGTTGAAGAGCAGAACGAAGCCTTGCAGGACAGCTGACGGGCGCGAGCGGCCCGCGTTCAGCGGGACAGATCCAGGACGCCAGCATCAGCACTGCCGTGGCCAGCCTGAGCCAGGAGTTCGCTCACCTCCGGGCGCAGTCGCTCGGCATCCTGCTGATCCACCATGGCCAGACGTGTGCGGCGGCAGAGCAGATCAGTGACGCCTCGCGCATGCTCATGGGTGATCGCATGACGCAGCTCGCCTCGGCAGACAGGAATCACATCGCTGAGGGGCTGTCGGTCGTCGTCAGACCAGCTCGACACCAGGTGTGGTGCTGCAAGCCCATGGTTGCCCAGTAGGTGGGCGACCTGCTGCTGGCGCTGAGGCGTGTCTGGCAACAGTGTTTCCAGAGAGGCCTCCTGGCTCTGGAGCAGAGCAGGTGTTTGCAGGGAATCTGGGGCGCTGCCGATCAGAGGCAACATCCCAGGCGCTTGAAGGGCGTGCCCGAGCTGCTGCTCCACTGCTTGGAGAGTATCGATGGCCATGGGCCGGCAGGTGGTCCATTTGCCTCCCATCACACTGACCAATCCGCAGGCCAGAGTCTCCACCTCGTGCTCGCGCACGACGCGACTGCTGTTCACATCGGCACCTGCAGGCTTCAGCAGAGGGCGTCCCCCGGCCCAGCAGCTGCCTACGTCGATGTTGTTGAGTGCAGGAAACCAGCGCTGTACATAATCCAGCAGGTACTTCACTTCGTTCTCTGATGGAGAGGAGGCCTGCTCCTGGGGGCAGGGGGTGTCGGTTGTGCCCACCAGGGTTCGCCCGAAGAACGGAAGCATGAACAGCACCCGTCCGTCATCGGTAGACGGCAGCAGCAGGCCGATTCCCTCCGGGCAAAGGGTTTGCTTGAGCACGAGGTGGATGCCACGGCTGGTGAGCATCCTCTTCTCGCAGGAGGGATCTGCCATCCTCCGGATCGTGTCGGAGTGGATCCCAGTGGCATTCACCACAACCCTCGCCTGCCAACGTTCGCTTTGACCGCCCGTGCTTTCGCTGATCGCTCCGCAGAGCCTTCCGCTGCTGTCGGTTTCCAGGGCGACGACCCGCGTACGGGTGCGCACGACCGCGCCCGCTTGTTCCGCGGTGAGTGCCATCAGGAGGTTGAGGCGCGCGTCATCAAACTGCCCGTCGCTGTAGGCCACCCCCCGCGTGATGTCGTCTCGAAGGGCGGGGAGGGCATGGCGCAGCTGTTGGCTTGAGAGCAGGCGACTGCTTCCAATCCCTGAGCGGCCCGAGAGTGCGTCGTAAAGGCCCAGCCCGAGGCGGTAGTAGGCCTGGCCGATCACTCCGCCCGTGGGCAGGGCCAGTTCGAGGCGTTTGGCTAGGAAAGGAGCTTGCTGGAGCCAGTGTCCCCGCTCCAGCAAGGCTTCTCTGACCAATCGCAGCTGCGCCGTGTCGGCGGTTTTGAACGCAAGCTCGAGGTAACGAACCCCTCCGTGCAGCAACTTGGTGCTGCGGCAACTGGTGCCTCCTCCCAGGTCATGGCTTTCCAGCAGGGCCACACGCAGGCCGCGGCGCACGCCCTCGTAGGCAACGCAGGCACCGCTGGCGCCTCCGCCGATCACCAGGAGATCGAAGCACGTGTCATTCATGCCAGTGGAGGCTCCGTGAAACGGCGTCATCCCACCGTCGTAACCAAGTCTGGCGCTCATCAGTATCAAGACGAGGCCTGAACAGTTGGGTGTTCTGTTGACGCTGGGGAAGAAGGACCTGAAGGTCGGGAACGACGTCGCACTGAAGGCCTGCAAGCAAGGCGACGCCCCGTGCGGTGCTTTCCAGCTGCGATGGGCGCCGCACGCGCAGCCCTGTGCTGTCGGCCTGGGCCTGGAGAAGGGGATCTGAGGCGGCTGCACCGCCATCGACGGCCAGTTCTCCCAGTCCATGGCCGATGGCATCCTCGGCCAGTCGAACCAACCCCGCCACGGAGAGGGCGATTCCCTCGAGCGCGGCACGGGCGATGTGTCCCCTTCGGCTGTCGCGGGTGAGGCCAATCAGCAGACCTCGTGCCTGGGGATCCCAGTGGGGTGTGCCCCAGCCTGTGAAGGCCGGTACGAGCATCACCCCCGCGGCGTTTTCAACACTGAGGGCGAGACGGTTCACCTCATCTGCTGTGGGAATGATCTCCAATCCATCGCGAAGCCACTGCACGACGGTGCCGGCATTGAAAAGGCTGCCCTCCAGGCAATACGTGGGAGTGCCCTGGTCATCAGTCCAGCCGAGAGTGCTCAGCAGCCCAGCGTCACTGCGCTTGATCTCCGTCCCGGTGTTGATCACCAGGAAGGCACCGGTTCCATAGGTGCATTTGGCTTCCCCTGGTTCCAGGCAGAGTTGTCCGAGGGTTGCAGCCTGCTGGTCGCCCAGGAGTGCACAGATCGGCACTCCGGCGAAGGGGCAGTCGCTGGCGATCGCGCCGAAGTCACCGCGGCAGGGCACGAGATCGGGTAAGGCGCTGGTGGGTAGCCCAATGTGATCACAGAACGCAGGCACCCATTGGCGCTGTTCAAGATCCATGAGCAGGGTGCGACTGGCATTGCTCATGTCGGAGCAGTGGCGACGTGCCCCGCTCAAGTGCCACAGCAGCCAGCTTTCCACCGTCCCGAAGCAGAGATCTCCTTGGGCTGCCGCGCTGGCGGCGGCGTTGTGGTGCTGAAGCAGCCAGTGGATCTTGCTGGCGCTGAAATAGGGGTCGAGCATCAGGCCTGTGCGGGTCCGCCAGTCCCCTTCCAGTCCTGCCCGTTTCCAGGCTGCGCAGACATCGGCTGTGCGCCCGTCCTGCCAGACCAGAGCTGGACCGCAGGGAGAGCCGTCGCTGCGGCGCCAGAGGATGGTGGTTTCGCGCTGATTGGTGATGCCGCAGGCCACCACCGCTTGGCGTTGCTCTGCGGTGATTGTCTGCTCCAGACGTGCCAAGGCCTGGCGCTGACTGGCCCAAATCTCCATGGGCTCCTGTTCGACCCAGCCATCAGCGGGGTAGTGGATATTCAGGGGCGCAGAGGCGCTGGCCACCGCATGCCCCTGCGCATCAAATAGAACAGCGCGTGAGCTGCTGGTGCCTTGATCCAGTGCCAGCAGGAGAGGCGAGCTAACCATGGCGCTCCTGTTTATTAAGTGCTAGCGGTGGTAGTGCCCGGCTGCAAAGACCATGCTTCGGGATGTCTCAACGGCAAGCACTCCCGCTTGGGTGTCTGAAGCCGTGGTGTATCAGATTTTTCCCGATCGATTCCGGCGCAGCGGAAGGGTGAAGGCGCAATCCAGCCTCGCCTTGCAGCCCTGGAGCAACAGCCCTCAGGAGCAGGGGTTCCAGGGGGGTGATTTGCTTGGCGTGCTCGATGCTCTCGATCACCTGCAGGAGCTGGGTGTCACCTGTCTGTATCTCACCCCTGTGTTCAGTTCAGCCGCCAATCACCGTTATCACGCCTACGACTATTTCCAGGTGGATCCTCTGCTGGGGGGGGATGCTGCTCTGGATGCCTTGATTGAAGCGCTGCATGGCCGCGGCATGCGCCTCATCCTCGATGGCGTGTTCAATCATTGCGGCCGCGGCTTCTGGGCTTTTCACCACCTGCTGGAGAACGGTCCGTCATCTCCATATGTGGACTGGTTCACGGTGCATCAGTGGCCCCTGATCCCCTACCCACGTAAGGGTCAGTCGTGCGGATACAGCTGCTGGTGGAATGATCCTGCGCTACCTAAGTTCAACCACGCCAATCCAGCAGTCCAAGATCATCTGCTAGCGGCGGGTCGGCACTGGCTTGAACGCGGCATCGACGGATGGCGCTTGGATGTCCCGGATGAGGTTCCCCATGCGTTCTGGGTCGATTTTCACCGCATGGTGAAGGAGGTGAATCCGAACGCATGGATTGTTGGGGAGATCTGGGGAGACGCCCGTCCCTGGTTGCAGGGCGATCAGTTTGATGGCGTGATGAATTACCGCCTGGGCTGGAGCAGCTTGTGCTGGGCTGCTGGTGCCAGGTTGAGGTCGGGCTACCGCAATCCGATGTACCCGCTCAACCGTCTGGATGGGGAGGATTGGATCACCTGCGTGGACCAGACCTTGGGTTGGTATTCCTCTGCGGTGAACCGCAGCCAGCTCAACCTGCTCGACAGTCACGACGTTCCCAGGGCTCTGCACACCCTGCGGGGGGACGCCAACGCGCTTCGACTGGCTTTGCTTTTGTTGTGCCTCCAACCTGGAGCTCCCTGCCTTTACTACGGCACCGAGATGGGTTTAAGCGGAGGCCCAGAGCCAGGGTGCCGTGAGGCCTACCCCTGGTCGGGACCTGTTCCTCAGGACCTCCGGCAGATGGTGAGGGACCTGTTCGGGCTGAGGCGTTCGCTCGCTGGCCGCATCGCTGACGGTTGGAGCTGGCATGCGCTAGATGAGGACGGTTTGCTGGGGCGGTCTTGCCGCAGTCCAACTGTGTCGGTGTTCATCAACCGAAGCCGCCGCCGCCGCCTCAATTGTCCAGAGAAATTCGCACATGTTGTCTGGAGTGCCGGCAGCATCGACGCCAGTGATCAGATGCTGGGACCGCAGTCAGCTGTTGTGTTCTCCTCGGTGCCCGGAGAGGAGATTGAAGCCCTTGTCGAGACTTGAACTCGAGACCTCTCCCTTACCAAGGGAGTGCTCTACCGCTGAGCTACAAGGGCATGTGGTGGATGGGCCGGGTTGGATTTGAACCAACGTAGGCAGAGCCAGCGGATTTACAGTCCGCCCCCATTAACCACTCGGGCACCGACCCGAACCACACCGGAAGAACTTACCAGCTCACATGACAGGGGTGGTCGATACGATCAGGGGCCATCGTTCCTGCGAGTGATGCGTCTGCTTCTGCTCAACGGCCCCAACATCAATCTGCTGGGCCAGCGGGAACCTGGCCTTTACGGGCACCAGACGCTTCCTGACATCGAAACGTGCTTGAGGGATCTGGCCAGAGCGGCTGAGGTGCAACTCGAAACGTTTCAAAGCAATTTTGAGGGTGCTCTGGTGGAACGGGTCCATGAGGCGATGGGCTCAGTGGACGGGATCCTGATCAATGCCGGTGCGTACACCCACACCTCCATTGCGCTGCGCGATGCTCTTCTGGGGGTGGCGATTCCTTTCGTGGAAGTGCATTTGAGCAATACACATGCGCGCGAGACGTTTCGTCATCACTCCTATCTCGCCGACTGTGCTTTGGGCGTGGTGTGTGGGTTCGGCGCCTTCAGTTACACCATGGCTTTTGACGGCTTGGTGAACTACCTCAGAGGAGCAAAGGCATGAGCATCACCAGTTCAACGATGGACCGCTCAGTCCCATTGATTGCCTCGATCCGCTGGTTGGCGGCTCCAACGAGTGTGCGCTGGGTTGAGCAAGCCAATGCCAGGCCCATGGAGGTGTTGATTGACCATGCCCACTGCGAGCGCAAGGCAGCTGGATCAGCGGTTCAGTTGATGTTCCGTTATCTCTGTGAACCTGGTCTGGGCGAAGTTCTTAGCCCTTTGGCGCGGGAAGAGCTGGAGCATTTTGAGCAGGTGCTGGCGCTGCTCAAATCAAGAGGTCGTTATCTGGAGCCGCTCCGTTCTCCTGCCTATGGAGCCCTTCTTGCCAAGCAGGTTCGACGGGGAGAGCCCGAGCGCATGCTGGATTCCTTCCTGATCGCAGGATTGATTGAGGCCCGAAGCCACGAACGCATGGCGTTGCTGGCCCAAAACAGTCCTGACCCTGGGTTGAGAGAGCTTTACGGCGGCCTTTTGAAGAGTGAGGCGCGTCACTTCGGTCTCTACTGGGTGCTGTGTGAGCAGCGCTATCCGCGTGATGTGATCATTCCACGGTTGGAGCAGCTAGCAGCGGCAGAGGTTGATGCGCTCAGAGGAGACCTGAGCTGCCCTGAGGACGTGAGGATGCATTCCGTTGGTGTGATCTTTTGATCGTCTCGGTGATCCTTGGTTGGAACATTCAATCTGTTTCTGGAACCATGGTGCAGAGCTGAGTGATCAGCAAAGCGCTAATTTTTCTGTTGTGGCTTAAAAAAATGTACCGCCGGTGATCCATGCCTGGAACGGTGCCCTGGTTCCTTCCAGAATTGCTAAATAGCTCGTGCTGAAGATGCCTGCAAAGGTGATGCAAATGCCGATTGCAATCAGAGCTTCATAGAGATTTTTAGGATTTCCAGCCTCAGTGTTTGAGAAGGCGCGACGACGAGCCATGGATTCTCCTATGCCTCTTGGTTATGAACATCATTCCTCGGTTGCGCCGATGCAACGAGTGAACGTCAACAAGTCATCACCTTGTGAAGGCATGTGAATCATCGATGCTTTGACTTTGCGAGACATGAAGATTGTTGTTGATTGCTGCTGCAATTGTTAAGAGTTTTTGGTGTTGGTGATTACCAAGTCAATGAAGATCTAAGCGTTCTCCTTCCTTCAGGACTGCGTGGGCCAGGGTCCTGTCTTGAAAGGTTTCGCTACGCGAGTCCAAAAGAAGTCTGAAGAGATTCGCCAGTAAGCGCGTGTCAGTTCTAAAATTGACCCAATTGCCGTTCGGTTTCGATGCTTGACCCCGTAACAGCTGTTGCCGATTCCCTCCAGGCGCTACGGAATGGCACCACTGATGAGCAATGGGATGGATTGAAAGCCAACCCATTGGTGCGCGACCTGATCAGTCGCTGTGCCGACCTCGAAGCAGCCTGGCTCCTGAGTGATCAACCTCCCGCGGATGCGGCTTGCACCCGTCGAAGCAAAGCGCTGAGGTCTCCAGTGGATGCCCGATTGCTTCTTGCCGCCTGAGGCCGATAAAGACAAACCGCGAAGCCTCAAGGTGGTGATGGTGCCTTGAGGCGATTTGCTTCAAGAGCCATAGGACCGCGATGCCTTCAGCGCATTAAAGCGTTGGAAACCGCCTGGCGATCGGTTCTCCAGTGAAGTTGGCAACCCAGCCGCTGGGGTTGTTGAACAAACGGATTGCGCAGAACGATGGATTCGCGCCCATGTCAAACCAGTGACGGGTTCCAGCCGGCACGCTGATCCAGTCATTGGCTTCGCATCTCACCTGAAGCACTTCGTTGTCGATATGCAGGCAAAACAGGCCGCGTCCTTCCACGAACAGACGCACTTCGTCTTCAGCGTGGATGTGTTCGCTTAGGAATTTCTGGCGTAGGGCTTCTCGATCCGGATGATCTGGATGCATCCGGATGGCATCAACGGTGGAGTAACCACCGAGGGCCTGGATCTGCTGGATCTCCTCGGCGTAGGTCGAGAGAATTGCGTTTTGATCGGCATCATGCGCAAGCTTCGCCCTGTTCGCGCACCGATCAAAAGCGATGCCACGCAGGCGTAGCTCCTGTTGGATGCGAGCTGGATCGACCGTGTTCAAGACCGGCTCGCCGGCTTGCTCGGAATAGATGCTCAGCTCACTCATGGCTTAGAACCTGGCTGGGGTGCTGTCGTCGATGTTGTTTCAGCATGCTGGATCGGTTGCTGCCACTTTTTCAACGTTGCTCAATCCTTCAGGGCCATCGTCGAATTCCCTCACGCTTGTGGGTGTAGGCCCCGGAGATCCGGAGCTGCTCACGATTGCTGCAGTGCGGGCCTTGGAGCTGGCGGATGTGGTGGCTTATCCCGTGGGCCGGGAGGGAGGGACTGGGATGGCGCTCACCATTGCTGAGCGTTGGCTGAAGCCTGAGCAGCAGCGGTTGCCGCTGTTGTTCCCGATGGTGGCGGAAGCGGGCCCCAGGACTGCGGCATGGCGCAGTGCTGCCGATCAACTGGCCCAGGTGGTCGGCAAAGGTTCCAAGGTCGTTCTTCTCTGTGAGGGCGATGTCTCCCTGTTCGCGACTGGAAGTTACGTGCAGCTGGCCCTGCGAGAGCGGCATCCCGATCTTCCTTTTAGGCTTGTCCCCGGTATTCCTGCGGTGTGTGCTGCTGCAGCTGCAGCACCAGCGCTGGGATTGGATCTTCCGTTGGCTTTACAACAGGAAGGTTTTCTCATGCGTCCATGTCCTGACTCCATCAGTCCACTAGAGCGTCTTCTGCAGATGGCGGACGACAGTCACACGGTGCTCGGCCTGATCAAAGTGGGGCAGCGCTGGCCCTGGGTCCGCACCGTTCTTCAACGGCGGAACCTTCTTGAACAGGCTGTGTTTGCCCAGCGGGTGGGTTGGCCTGACCAGTGGATTGCCCGCGCTGCCGAGGTCTCTGAGGACACGAAACCCTATTTTTCTCTTCTGCTCATCCGACAGTCCTGGCCCCAGGTGTTGCCCTGACCGAATCCATTCTTTTGCTGACTCCTCTGCAGTGGCTGGCGCTGGCGCATCCAGTGCTGATCATCTTGTTTGTGTATCCCGTGATCGGTGCCACCATCCGCCTCGGCATCCTGGCCAGGGAGCGGCGGCTTCAGATCAATCCCATCGCTGCCACGGTTCCCGTTGAGCATGCGGAGCACGGCCGTTGGGCCACCGGTGGATTGCTGATGGCCGTATTGCTGGCGTTCACCCATGCCTTGGCCTCGGGGCAGGCGAGTTTGGCCCTTTGGGGCACGTCAGCCGCCGCGGCTTCTGTTGCTGTTGGTTCGTTTGTGGTTCTGTTGCGCTCCAGGCGTCTGGTGCCAAGGCTGATCGGTTCCTGGGGCTGCTGGCTGATGCTTCTTCTGATTGTTCTGCAAGCCCTCCCTGGAGCTGGCAAGGCGTACGGGGGGACCCTGATCTGGCAATCCCATACCTGGGGTGGAATGCTGCTCCTGGCGCTGTTGCTGCTCACCATGGCCGTGCAGAGGGAAATTGCTGCAAGGCTCTGGCTGCGACGGATTCACGTGCTGGTCAATCTGTTGGTGGCCCTGCTCTTAGCCACCCAGGCCATCAGCGGCACCCGCGACCTTCTGTTGCGCTAGGGCGAGCTTCAACCAATACGGCTTCCTGACCCCTTGACTTCAGTTTGCTGCATGAGGCATCGGTCGAAGGGGCGTCTCGATGGTGCCGAGAACAGCCTTGTGAGCAGGGCTCCAAGGGCTTTCCATTCCGGGGGGGCCATGCGATCGCGCCAGCAGTTCGGGCGGCAGAACAGCCAGCGGATCAGCTGCTTTCGCTGCATAGGGCTCAAGGGGCCCCAGCGGACCGCCAATTGCAGTCCTCGGGCCGTCTCCAGTTGCACCGGTAGGGGGGGCACCTCTTTGCACCAGCCAAGGGTGGAGCTGGCCACTAGGGGTGTTCTTTCAGCGTGCAGTTCCAGCTCTGCTCCACTTTCACTGATGGCCTTGAGGGTGCAGGCATGGCGATGTCCTCCATCATCTTGAAACCATGCCGGGGTTTCGATGGCTTGCCAGGGTGAGGGGTCCTGGGACGGGGGGTCCCAGCAGGCGCGCAGAGCGATGAAGAGGCTCAGCAGGTTGAGCACAGCCCACATAAGGCCGAGAGGGCGACCGTCGAATGCGGCGGAATCCAAAGCTGCTTGCGGTTTGAGCAGACCGTGCAGATTGAACAGGTTGAGGGCCAGCAGTGCCAACAGGGGTAGCGAGAGTTGCAAGCTCCAGCTGCCCCGGTCGCGCCGCTGGTGTTTTGGAGTCACCGTGAATCCACCGATGCGGCCCATCAAATTCGCCAGCACGGTCACTGTGAGCGGAACGGTGAGAACCCAGCCCGTGAGTTCGCTCAAGACAGCAGCGCGCGACCCCCGGTTCAACCAGCCCACTCCCATCAGAAGCGTCCCCCAGAGGGGTAATAGCAGTCCGACGGCATCGTCAGCGGTGATCAGGATCGGCAAAGTCCCGAGGAGGCCGTAGCTCAAAGGCATGAGGATCAGCACCAATCGCGGCACGTTGTTGATCCAGTGCACAACGCCCTCGAGATACGCCACCCTTTGCCAGGGCGTGAGGCCGCCTCCGCGTAGAGGACCCTCCGGTAGCCGCAGGCTCTGGAGCGTGCCGCTTGCCCAGCGCTGCCGTTGGCGCACGAAGTCCGCCATGGTCTCCGCTGCCAGACCAGCGCTCAGCTTCTGTTGCAGATAAAGGAGTCTCCATCCCTTGCGTCGGAGGTTGATTCCGGTGACGAAATCTTCTGAGATCGCCCGTTCCACAAAACCACCCACGGAGTCGAGAGCAGATCGGCGAGCCAGGAATGCCGTGCCGGCGCAGACCACCGCTCCCCAACTGTCACGCACAGGTTCGATCCAGCGGTAAAAGCTTTCCTCATCGGAGAGCAGCCAGCGTTCCATTCTCAGATTCCTCATCACAGGATCGGCGTTGATGAAGGTTTGGGGTGTCTGTAGAAGCCCTACCTCGGGATCCAGAAGAAAGCCGATGCTGTTCTCGAGAAACGTGGTCTGTGGGATGAAATCGGCGTCGAAGACGGCCACTAGCTCCCCTCGGCAACGACGCAGACCATGGTTCAGGTTCCCCGCTTTGGCGGAGGAGCGGACCGGTCGATGCACATAGGTGCAGCCGTGGCGAGAGGCCAGGGCTTTCACCTCCTGGCGACCGCTGTCATCCAAGACCCACACGTGAGTGTGGGAGTAGGTTTGGCTACAGCAACCAATCAGCGTTCTTTCCAGAACATTGATGGGTTCGCCGTAGGTGGGCACGAGGATGTCCACCAATGGGGCCCAGTGGCTTTGCCGCCATTGCTCCCGCAGCTGATGCATGGCTGGACGGCGGTCGGGGAAGCGACGCCAAGCCAGCACAAATGGCACCATCCCGCTGAGAAGCAACCAGCCTTCGGCGGCCAGCAATAGAAGGCTCAGGGTTGTGCTCAGTGGGGTGCTCAGATTCAGGCTTGCGCTGACCCGCCAGAGCAGATAGCGCAGGGTGAGGACACCGATCAGAACGATCAGGCTTCGTCTGCGCCAGATCGGGCTCGACTGCTCCGGTGTTCGACTCAGCCAGGCCGGCCAGATCAGGGCAAGCAGCGGCAGCCAGCTCATGCCAGTTGGTCTTGCTGCCGGCGCAACAAACTGAGGGCTTGATCTGGAGTGGGTGCTCGCATCAGTTGCTGGCGAAATTGGGACGCTCCGTTGAATCCTGTGCAGGTCCAGCTCATGTGTTTCCTGGCGATCAGCAGACCGTGATCGCCGCGAGCCGCCACGAGCGCTTGAAGCTGGTCCGCAGCGATCATGAGGCGTTCGCTTGCCCCGGGCGTGGGAGGCACCGGCAACCCTTTCAGAGCGGCATCAATCTGACCCACAAGCCAAGGAGCACCCATGGTTCCCCGGCCAACCATCACACCATCAGCATCGGTGACCCCAAGGCATTCCCGGGCATCCTCCGGACTGAACACATCACCGTTAGCAATCACAGGAATCCTTAGGGCGCGTTTCACCGCAGCGATCGCTTCCCAGTCGGCGCGACCGCTGAAGCGTTGTTCCCGGGTGCGGCCATGCAAGGTGAGCAGCTGGGCCCCGGCGGCTTCAAGCCTGCGGCACCAAGCCATGGCCGCTGCGTGGCTGTCTCCGCCCTGAGGAACACTGCACCATCCAAGACGGGTCTTCACGGTGACAGGGATGCCGACGGCGGCAACCACGGCCTCCACGATTGTGCAGGCCAGGTCTGGATCACGAATGAGGCCGCTGCCCCCGCCTTTCCGGGCGATCTTCCGCACCGGGCATCCCATATTGATATCGATCAGAAAAGCGCCGGCATCCTCAGCTCGCCGCGCCGCATCCGCCATCGACTCAGGCCTGTGATCAAACAGTTGAACACCGATGGGTCCTGCTTCCTGCCGGAGCTCCTCCACTTTTCCGCGGCCATGACCCAGCTCGAGGCTGGTGGCATTGACCATTTCGGTGAAGAGCAGTGCATCGCGGCTCCAACGCCGCACCAAGGCCCGGAAAATTTTGTCACTGACGCCGGCAAGCGGTGATTGCAGCACTCTGCTTGTCAGAACACGCGTCTGGCTGCTGCCGTTCAGATGCAGATCCGCATGCAGTACCGAGGGCATCGGACCTGGCCTGATTGTGTTCATTCTGGCTAACCGACCAAGCCGATTGGCTCAGGCAGCGGACTCATGCTGCTCCAGACGTTGACGGCTGCGATGTACCTGGGTCTCGATCGCATTCCGCAACCAAGCTTGCGTCGACCAGTCTTCTTGAGTCGCCAGCCGTTCAACTTCCTGCATGAGATCGAGGGGAAGCTGGAGACTCACAGTCTGGATGCTGTGAGGGCTTGCTGGTCCTCCTTTGGGAATGGCGTCCAGATCGAGCACCTGAACCTTGAGCACCTGCAGTCGGCTGCCAGGACGAGGATGACGCCGCCGAACCTGCCGGACGGAGAGCCTCACTCTGCTTCCCAAGCGAATGCGCTGGACGGCGCTGCGGCTGAGGGGGTGATCGCGGCGGTCGGAGAACACCGGCGTGCTGCTCCCGGTTTCGGCGCTGAAGCTGAAGGTGACGAGCCCTTCGTCGTTCCAGGGCATGCCGTTGGCTTGATCGGAGTCAGTCGAGGCCAGCAGGCGGACACGATCGCGCTTGGCCGCTTTCATCACCTCTCTCGGCAGATGGAAAGCCAGCCGCTGAAGATGCGCGTTCCCATGAAGGGTCGTGGAGTCCTCTAGGGAGGTGTCGAACACGTACATCTCCTGAAAGTAATGGAATCCTTAAGGGGGTGAAAGGTCGTTCGACCCGAGTTTGTGGAGGAGTTTTAGGCTCGAGTCCATGGAGACCCTGTCCTGGCCTCTGAGCCGACCGCTTCTGGAGGCCGTGCTTGCGGATCGTCTCAGTGACCGATTGGTTGCTGAGTTGGTCTGGGAGCGGCTGGGATATCGCCAGCAGTCCGAAGGGGATGGTCCCTGGTTGGCCGGGCCTCAAACGCCGGAGTCCTGGCGCGATGCATTCCCCGAAGCTCCGGAGGTCGTGGCCACCCGGCCGGCGTCGGTGGCCTTGACTCGGTCGATTCCGCGGGAGCACAAGCAGCTGCTCAAGGAGCAGCTCCACTTCGCTGGCTATCGCATCGGTGAGCTGTACCCCCGTAGAACACGACGGGCGACAGTCGTGAGCTGGTTGCTCGCCTGGCTCGCCGATCAGGGAGGTGAGTTGCCTTCGGTCGGTCCTGTCCCTGAACTGTGCGATCCCCCGGCGAACCCGGTGCAGGGGCATCCCGGAGACGCCCCTGTTGGCTGAATCTGGCGTGAGTTGGCTCGTTTGAGACGGCTCAGCCTTGGATGATCACCTTCGTGCCTTTGCGGGTGTTCTCAAAAAGCCATCGGGCTTGAGTCGTGGGCATGCGCACGCAGCCGTTGCTGCGGGGCACGCCGAAGGACTGGCCAGCATCCTCCTGCCAGGGGGCACCGTGCATGCAGATCAGTTCGTTGGCGGTGATGCACATGGCGTAGGGAACGCCTGGCGCCACGTAGTTGCGCCCGCGCATGGTGACGGAGCGGTATTTCGTGATCACTGAGGCGTGGCCAGTGGGTGTGGGTGTGGAGGCTTTCCCAGTACTCACAGGGATCACCCGCACGATGTTGTCCTGGGTGTCGAGGACGGTGAGCTTCTGGTCGGAGAGATCCACAACCAGGGTGGCGATGAGGTCCAACATGGTGATGTGACAGCGGCAGCACTGCACCATCGGTAGCTGTCTTGTTTGAGACTCATTAGTCTTCCTTGGAAAGAATTCCCTTTCGCCCGGCGTCTGCGGAGCTCGTCAGGGTGCCTCTGTACTGTCAAGACAGTGTTTGCATCGGTCTGACTTGGCGCGTCCCGTCGTCGCGATCATCGGGCGCCCCAACGTTGGCAAGTCCACGCTGGTGAACCGCCTCTGCCACAGCAGGGAGGCGATTGTGCACGATGAGCCAGGTGTCACTCGTGATCGCACTTATCAGGACGGTTACTGGAGCGACCGTGAGTTCAAAGTGGTGGACACTGGCGGGCTGGTCTTCGATGACGACAGCGAGTTCCTGCCTGAGATCCGCGAGCAGGCTGCTCTTGCCCTGGAAGAGGCCAGTGTCGCCCTGGTGATTGTGGATGGTCAGCAGGGCGTGACAGCCTCCGATGAAGCTATCGCCGAATTTCTGCGCGGCCAGCGTTGCCCCGCTCTGCTCGCTGTGAATAAATGCGAGTCGCCGGAGCAGGGACTGGCGATGGCCGCCGAGTTCTGGAGTCTTGGTCTCGGAGAGCCCTACCCCATCTCTGCGATTCACGGGGCTGGGACCGCCGAACTGCTGGATCAGGTGCTCACTTACCTGCCACCAAAGTCTCAGGAGGGTGACAGCGAAGAGCCAATTCAGCTCGCCATCATCGGTCGCCCGAATGTGGGCAAGTCGAGCTTGCTCAATGCCATCTGCGGTGAGCAACGGGCGATCGTCAGCCCGATCCGCGGGACGACCCGCGACACCATCGATACCAGTCTCGTGCGCGAGAACAGGCCTTGGCGTCTGGTTGACACGGCGGGCATTCGTCGCCGTCGCAGCGTCAGTTACGGCCCTGAATTCTTCGGGATTAATCGCAGTTTCAAAGCGATCGAGCGCAGTGATGTTTGCGTCCTCGTGATCGATGCTCTTGACGGTGTCACAGAGCAGGATCAACGGCTTGCCGGTCGCATCGAGGAAGACGGGCGTGCCTGTGTGGTGGTGGTGAATAAGTGGGATGCCGTGGAGAAGGACAGCCACACCATGCCGGCCATGGAGAAGGAGCTCAGAGCCAAGCTCTATTTCTTGGACTGGGCACCCATGCTGTTCACTTCTGCGCTGACAGGCCAGCGGGTGGACAGCATCTTTGCGTTGGCTGCTCTGGCTGTGGAGCAGCACCGCCGAAGGGTCAGCACCTCTGTGGTGAATGAGGTGTTGAAAGAGGCCTTGAGCTGGCGGAGCCCTCCCACCACCCGAGGCGGGCGCCAGGGCCGCCTTTATTACGGCACCCAGGTCGCTAGCCGTCCCCCCAGCTTCACGTTGTTCGTGAACGATCCCAAGTTGTTTGGTGATACTTATCGCCGCTACGTGGAACGACAAATCCGAGAGGGTCTGGGCTTTGATGGCACCCCGCTGAAGTTGTTCTGGCGGGGCAAGCAGCAGCGCGATGCCGAACGTGACCTCGCCCGTCAGCAGAACCGCCAGGGCTGAAGGGCATGGACTGGCTACGACAGATTCCGATTGGGCAATACGTGGATGGGCAGGAGGGATGGCTGCGCTGTCTTGATTCCAGGCTCAAATTTGCTTGGGTGCTGATGTTTTTGCTGACGCCTGTGCTCGCGGGGCCCATCTGGCGAGTCGGTCTTGTAATCGGGTTGCTTCTCGTGACTGGGTTGAGCGGTTTGCCCCCAAGGCTCTGGTGGCGTTCTCTGCTGTTTCTGTCTGCGCTCGGATGTGCAATCGGTCTGTTGGCCATGGTGCTGCCCACCGGAGACCCAGGGGCCTCATTGGGTTTGAGGTCGGCTCGTGAGGTGCCGGGACTCGTGCTGCAGGCGCCGTCCTGGGAACTGCTCCGCCTTGGTCCGCTTCAGCTGGGACCGCTTCAGATCGGTCCATTGGTAGTAGACCGGCGTTCAGCTGAACTCGGATTGAACAGCGCAACGCTGATTGTGACGGTGGTTCACAGCGTGAATCTGATGCTGCTCTCGACCCCGAGTGAGGATTTGATGTGGGCTCTGAGTTGGTGGTTGGCGCCGCTGGCTCGGCTGGGGGTTCCGATGGACAGGCTCAGTTTTCAGCTTTTGCTTGCTCTGCGGTTTCTACCGCTGGTTCAGGAGGAATTGCAAAACTTGCTGCGCTCCCTCGCAAGTCGTGCCGTTAATCTCCGCCGCCTCGGTTTCAAGGTATCTCTTGGTCTCGTTCTTGCTGTTGGTGAACGGCTGTTAGCCAACATCTTGCTGAGAGCCGAACAGGGCGCGGAGGCGCTGCTTGCAAGGGGTGGGGTCTGGTTGCCAGCGGAGGCTTTTCGGCCTGTTCCAGTGCCCTCGGCCACAGGCCAGCATGCTCTTAATTGGTTTTCTGCTCTGATGTTGCTTCTGGTGATCGGTCTGCGTGGAAGGTACGGTGCCCTCTAACCAATGCACTTGAGTCCTGTGAGCGCTGAGGGTTATCTGAACCACCCCACGTTCGGGATGCTGTACAGGGTGGCCCCGGCCGGAGATGGCCGTGATGTCTATGCAACGCTTTATGCCCAGAGAATGTTTTTTCTGGTCACGTTGCAGCCGCGGGGTGCGCAGTTTGAGGTGATCCCTTATCTGGATGCCCGACATCATGCTGAATTGAATCTGGCAAGGCGTCGCCGGGAACGGGCCGCAGATCTTGAGAGTTGGAAGCAATTGTTCGATCAGACCTTCATCTGAATCGCTTGAGGGAGCCGCACTGGTGACGTCTATCCAGAGCCGCTGGCAGCAGCTAACAACGGCGTTGCCAAGTGAGGTGAAGCTTCTCGCTGTGAGCAAGGGCCATCCCGCCGACGCGATTCGAGATCTTGTGGCATGCGGTCAGCTTGATTTCGGCGAAAGTCGAGTGCAGGAGGCTCTTCCGAAGCAAGACGCTTTGCGTGATCTTCCTCAGATTCGTTGGCACTTCATCGGTCGACTCCAGGCCAACAAAGTGCGAGCTGTGGTGAAAGCCTTCAGCTGGATCCACTCCATTGATTCGCTTGCCCTGGCCCAGCGCGCTTCGCGCATTGCTCTTGAAGAGCAACAGCTGCCCACTGCGCTTCTCCAGGTGAAGCTGAGGGACGATCCAGCCAAGGGAGGCTGGGAGATTGAGGCCTTGCATGATGCCTGGCCTGAGCTTCAAACGCTGCAGGGCCTTCAGATCTCTGGCCTGATGACGATGGCGCCCATGGACGTTGCGGCCGAAGACCGCAGTGAGCTGTTCAGGGAGTGCCGTGAGCTGGCTAATTCCCTTGGGCTTCAGCATTGCTCAATGGGAATGAGTGGAGATTGGCACGAGGCCGCGGCAGCAGGGGCGACCTGGGTGCGTCTTGGCTCTGTGCTGTTCGGTCCTCGCCAGTCCTCGGTTTGAGGCAACAATCGGTCCGTACACGCTTGCTCACAACTCAACGGAGCGCTATTCAGGGTCAAGGTTCTGCAGTATCCCGGTGTCGCTGATTTCTCGCCTTCGTGCTGTTGTCGCAGGAGATGACTATCTCGACGGCGATTACGATGATCTTGACTACGATGCTGGCGAGCAGGAGGACGTTCCTCAAACGATGACGTCTCCATCCAGTGCCCTAGCTCCCATTGACTCGTCCAATCCTTTCGAGATGGACCAGACATTTACTGGATCCAATGTGATCGGCATGCCTGGAATCAGTTCCACCGCTGCGGAGGTTTCAGTGATGGAGCCCCGGAGTTTTGACGAAATGCCAAGGGCAATTCAAGCTCTGCGCGAACGCAAGACCGTGATCCTGAACCTCACGATGATGGAGCCCGATCAGGCGCAGCGTGCTGTTGATTTTGTGGCAGGAGGCACATTCGCCATCGACGGTCATCAGGAGCGTGTCGGTGAAAGCATTTTCCTCTTTGCACCGAGCTGCGTCACCGTGACCAACACAAGCCAGGAAGAAGCTTCAACTCCAACTGTTGTCAAAAAAGATATGGAGTCGACTTCAGTTGAATCCACCGTCGCGCCTTCACCTGCCTGGTCTGCAACCGCTACGGCTCTTTGATCCTTTGCAGTGAGCTTCTCAGTCGGTGTGATCGGCCTGGGGCGTATGGCCCAGGCCTTGGTTCGTCCCTTAGTTGAAAGCGGTTCCCTTCGGGGTTCTGATTTGATCGCGGTGGTTGGTCAGGAGTCGTCAGTGGCTCGTCTGAAACCTGAACTGCCCTCTGAAATTACATTGATTTCTGCTAGCGATCCTCGTGTTCATGAGGCATGGGAGGCACAAGTTCAGCTCCTGGCGGTCAAGCCTCAGCAGCTTGATCGGGTTGCTGAATCTGCCAGCACTCCTCCTGCAGGACATGCACCGCTTCTGATTTCGGTGTTGGCTGGAGTCACCTTGGAACGCTTGCAGAGCACCTTTCCCAGCAGGGTTTGCGTGCGCGCCGTTCCCAACACTCCTTGCCTGGTGGCTGAAGGATTGTGCGGGCTCGCATGGGGGCGTGATGTCTCACCAGAGCAGAAAGCATGGGTGCGCCGGATGTTCGAGCCTGTGAGTGAAGTGCTCGAATTGCCGGAATCGCAACTTGATGCCTTCCTCGCGCTCACCTCATCCGGACCGGCTTATGTGGCGTTGATGGCCGAGGCGATGGCTGATGGAGCCGTGGCTGCCGGTCTGCCCCGTGTTCTTGCCCATCATCTGGCCCATCGCACCCTGGCGGGCACGGCGGCCCTTCTGCATGAGCAGGAACTCCATCCCGGTCAGCTCAAAGACATGGTTGCCTCGCCCGGGGGCACGACGATGGCGGCCCTTCGGCGTCTGGAGCAGGCCGGTGTGCGGTCCGCCCTGATCGAAGCGGTGGTTGCGGCAGCAGAGCATGGGCGCGCGCTTTGTTAAGCGGCCATTGGTTCATGCCGTATCACATCGGCGTAGAGGCGTTCAAGGGCATCAATATTTCGATTCATGGTGTATCGCTCGAGGACCCTCTCTCGAGCGCGGCGTCCCAACTCTCTGGTGAGCACGGGTTGATCCCGGAGTACGGGGAGCAATGTGCGTAGTTGTGTAGTCACCCCCTGGGTGCTCAGTACGATTCCTGCTCCGTGATCAAGCACTTCGCCGTCAGCACCGGCATCCGTGGCCACACAGGCGCAACCGCTAGCCATTGCCTCCAGAAGGGCCAGGGACAGGCCTTCTACGAGGGAGGGGAGCACGAACACCTCGGCTGATTGCAGCAGTGCCACCCGGTTTGCCAGATCTGATTCGTAGCCCCACCACAGCACGTCGTTGCCGCTGTATGAGTTCTGAAGGGTTGTGCGTAAAGGACCATCACCGACGATCACCAAACGGCATCCTTCCGGTTTCACGAGCCTCCAAGCTCGCAGCAAGGCTTCCACGTTCTTCTCCGTGGCCACCCGCCCCATGTAGAGGAACATTCGCTGGTCTCCGATGCGTGCCCGCACGGATCGGAGAGGGCTGCCGATCGTGGAGAGATTCGTATCGTCTGGACGCCAGCAGTCAGGGTCCACCCCATTGGGAATTACAGCGATGCGTTCCTCGCGGACGCCCAGACGGGCCAGCAGCTCAGCCTGAAGATCGGAAAACACGATGACCCGGTCGAAACGGGCCAGTGCTGGGGCGTAAAGCTGATAGGTGAGCTGTTGGGTCCCAGCGGTGAGATTGCGCAGTCCGGCATCAAACGGAGGGTGGAAGGTGGCCACCAGTGGTACTCCCAGTTGTTGACAGAGATCTGGAAGCCGGAAGTCGAGTGGTGACAGCGTGAGGCTGGCATGCACCAGGTCGGGCTGCAGGCGCTCCAAAGATTCCCTCAGCTCCCGTTGCGCCCCCGGCGATGGGATGGTGTAAACCTGCGATTTGACGAGATACGGCAGGCTTACATCCGGATCGTTGGCAAGCAGTGAGGTGTCGCTACCAGGGACGCCGGGATTGGCGAAATGGATGAAGCTGATTTGGTGACCACGTTCCCTTAGGGCGTTCGTAGTGCTGAGGCCATAAGTGACGTTCCCGCAGAACGGAGATTTTTTGCCAAGCCAGGCGATATGCCCCACCGCACCGTTCCAGCGCTGGTTCTGAAGTTAGCAGCGTTCCCACGGACGCTCGATCACAGCGGCGATGAAGGCCAAACCTGCGAGTACCCAAAGAACTGGGAGTAGTCCGATGCTGCTCACCAGGGCTCCCGCCAGAACCAGAGGGAGGCTGAGGGCAATGTTGATCAGGTTGTTTTGCAGCCCGAACACTCGTCCCCGCTGCGATTCAGGGGTGTCTTCCTGAATGGTGGTCTGCGCGGGAATGGCAACGAGGGCCGCACCGAGTCCGAGAAGACTGCACAGTCCCAGGGTGTAGCCAAGGTTTCCACGAAGCTGGCCAAGAAGCACCAAACTCCAAGTGATTGCTCCCAGCCCTGCGGCCGCAAGGCGTCGACGGCTGAAGCCGTGGCCGACCTGAGCAACCAAGACCGCTCCGATAGCCATCCCAAGACCGCTCATCGCCAATAGGGTCCCGAAACCTGTCGGGCCCAGCCCCTGGATTGCGGAGGCCAGGCTGATCGCAAGCACGTAAAGCGCTGCCAACAAGCTGTACAGAAGGACAAGATGAACCAAGGCGGCTCTGACGGAGGGCCGTTCGCGCAACACCTGCACACCCGCGACGATTTCCTTCCATACGGAATCAACAGCTTCGAACCGGGGTTGCTCATGCAGTCGGATCGTGCTGAGGCAGAGCGCAGCCATGCCGTAACAGAACGGCAGGAGCAGAAATTCGCCGCCACGCAGCCCCACCAACTGAAACAGACTGTTTAGGCCGCGAAGGATGGGGTCGCCAAGGGCGAATCCCACGATCGTGGCCCCCATGCTTGTGGCCTGATAAAGCGAGTTGGCTGCCAGGAGATGTTCCTTGGGCACAAGCAGGGGAATGGCTGCCTGTTCCGCTGGCGCGAAGAACTGAGTGAGCACGGATTCCAGGAAGGTCATCACCAGCAGGGCCCAGTAGCCCCAGCTGAGGCCAAGCCAGTGGGGGCCAGGAAGCAAAAAGAGCGGGGTGAAGAGCACGAGTAGAGCGCGCAGTCCGTTGGAGGCAACCATCACGCGCCGTTTTGGCCAGCGGTCCACCCACACACCTGCCACTGATCCCAGAACCATTGCTGGAATGGTGTTGGCTACATAAACGCCGGTGGCCAGGAGGGTAATGCGTTGGGCCCGTGTCTCGAAATCCATGCGGATGGCCGAGGCGATTTCCGCAAGGGCCCCATTCTCCTGAGGGGTGCTCGTCACCCAGTACTGGGCGATGAGGTACACCATCAGCACGATGTAGAACTTGTCGGCGAGCTGGGAGAAGATCTGGCCGATCCAGAGCTGACGGAATCCGTCCAAGCGCACCACGGTCTGCAGACCACGGGGACCTTTGGGATTTCCTCCGGTAGGAAGCGTCGGTTCCGGGTTGTTCAGGGAGGATCCGCTCAAGGGGCCTGATCAAGTCGGCTCATGTTCGCTCAAAGAGGCTGCGCTCACGCAGTCACGAACCATCGTCAGGGATCGCACCGGGCGGGGCAGGTGGACTCGGCACCAGCACTCCAGCACCGCAAGCAGCTTCAGCCAGACCGGTCGCGGCCCGAGGAGGTCGCCATTGCTGCGGCGGGGCAACTCTGCCCTTGGCAGACGTTGCAGGAGAGCTAGCTCCGATGGATTCAGCTGGATGGTTGCTCCAGCCAAGGCTCCGAGGGCCAGTCCTTCCTCCGGCAGGACGCTGCATCGCCACTCCCACTGACCAATTGGCGGTGTCAAGGTCGCCCCGCTGCGACAGCAGGCCTGAAGTGGCAGCCCATACCCCCCGAGCGCGAGCAGGTGAACTCCAGCCTGCACCACGTGTGCCAGGCAGTGATCAACCTTTTCACTGGGGGCTCGGCTGAGGTTGTCCAGTCGCTCGAGATGGATTAGCACCGCATCCAGGAGGCCGGGCACGGGATCATCTGAGCTCACCAGTGCGATCGCCAGCTCTGAGAGTGCCTGGGCAGCTGCAAGGGTGTCCAGGCGCTGCCCGAGGCCGCTGTAGCTGCGCTGCACCTGAAGCTGACGGACCCGAGCCAGGCCGCGGCGACCGACGATCTGAAGGTCCAGGCAGGTCAGTGGCACGGCAGCGGCCAGGCTGCTGCGGGGTCTTCTGGCGCCAGGAACAGCCAGTCGAATCACGCCAACGTCGTCGCTCAGCAGTGTGAGCAGCCGGTCGTGCTCACCAAGGGGGCCCACCTTGAGGGCCAACCCTTGCAATCGTCTGTCGCCGCTCATCCCGGATGCCGCAGAGCCTGAACCAGGGCAGGGCCATGGCCTGTTCCAAGGGCTGTGGCACCGGCCTCGACCAGATCGAGCGCATGCTCCAGGGTTTTGATGCCACCGGCTGCCTTGAGGCCGCAACGCCCCACTGTCAGCTGACGCAACTGCTTCACCTGTTCTGCCGTGACCGCGCCGCCGAAACCATTGCCCGCCTGCAGTGCGGCCGCTCCAGCATCGAGGGCCGCTTCGGCTCCAAGCGCCAACTGCTCTGGGGTGAGCTGATTCACGTCCAGAACAACGGTCATGGGTAGATCGAGAGAGGCGATCGCGGCCAACTCTTCGGCGTAGACGTTGGGTTGTCCGTTCACCAGCGCTGCCAGGTTGGGGGTGACATCGAGGGCATCGGCACCTTCGGCGGCAGCCCATTCCGCCTCGGCTTGCTTCAAGTCGGCTGGAAGGGCACCGAATGGGAAGGCCACAGTGGCAATCAGCCTCACCGGCCCGCTTCCACCCAGACGTTGGCGGATGGTCTGAAGGTGAATCAGGCTGGCTCCCACGCCACCGAAGCTGTATTGACGGGACGCGTCACAAAGGCTGAGCAGGTCCTCCTCACGCAGCAGGGGGTTGAGGAGAGCCTGATGAATCAGGGGGGGCAGGTCCGGAAGGTCCTGCCGGCGCGCTGGCGCGGTCATCACAAGGGACAGGCAAAGCAGTCAGTGGTTCGTTGTTCAGCCGCGCGCTTCGATCACGCCATAACCACCGTGGTTACGGCGGTAGATCACCTGCAGCTCGCCGCTATCGCTGTCGCGGAAAACATAAAAGTCGTGATCGATCAGATCAAGCTGCTGCCTGGCCTGTTCCAGGGTCATCGGTGGCATGGCGAAATATTTGCGGCGCACGCCTGGGCTGGGCAATTGGACCTCCTTCCCGTCGAGGAGTGACTCGACGACGGCTTCGTTGTCGAGCACAGCTTCCGTTGTGGGGGTTTCGCTGGCTTTGTGGCCGTGGCTGTGGTGATGGTCGCTGTGGCGATCTTTGTAACGTCTCAGCTGGCGAGCGAGTTTGCTGGCCACGAGGTCGATGCTGGCGTAGAGGTTTTCACTCCGTTCCTGGGCTCGGATCACCGTTCCATTGGCGAACACGGTGACCTCTGCCGTTTGCTGCGGGACCCGTGGATTCCGGGCCACTGAGAGATGCACATCCGCCTCTTTCACGAGATCGCCGAAATTGTGAATCGCCCTGTCGAGCTTGGTTTCGGTGTAGTCGCGTAGAGCAGGTGTCACGTCCAGGTTGCGACCATGGATCAACAGCTTCATGGCATCCCTCCGGTGCCTTGTCCTATCGGCAACCTAGTGACGAAGCCCGGTTCCGGAACAGGGTCTGCGGCATTTCTTTTCCAGCCAGCTCACTTGGTACCGTTCGCGCAGGCCTGGGCCTGGCAGCGCCACTGGCAGCGTCGGCTGTTGGAAGAGGCTTATTTAGGGGGCGACCCGCCTGCAGAAGCGGTATGGCTGCTGCAGCATCCACCCTGTTACACCCTTGGGCGCGGCGCTTCGGAAGGTCATCTCCTCTTTGATCCGCAACAACCTCCAGCACCCCTCCATCGCATTGATCGCGGCGGGGAGGTGACCTATCACAGTCCAGGTCAGCTTGTGATCTATCCCGTGCTGGACCTTCATCGCCACTGCACGGATCTGCATTGGTACCTGCGTCAGCTGGAGCAGGTGGTAATTGATGTGATGGCTTCGCTGGGTCTCAGAGGTGAGCGACTCGCCGGTTTGACGGGGGTCTGGCTTGATCAGTGCAAAGTGGCGGCCATTGGCGTGGGGTGCAGGCGCTGGATTACTCAGCACGGGGTTGCCTTGAACGTGAGTTGCGCCATGGATGGGTTTGAGGCTGTTGTTCCCTGTGGCCTCACCGGGCGGGCCGTCGGCCGGCTCAGCGACTGGATTCCCGGGTTGAGCGTTTCGGACATTCAACCGCTGGTTGGCGAGGCGATGGCCGCACGGTTTGGTCTGCGCTGGAAGGACACTCCGAGCACGGCGATTGCCGAAGGTCCAGGTTGGTGATAGGCCTGGGCGACTGCGATTCCGTCCTGTGACTGCCACCGCATACGCTTCCTGGCGTCCCATTCCACGCGAGCAGGCTTCCCTGGCTCGTCAGCACCACGTGGAGTCTTTGGGGCGTGTCGATCAGGTCTGGCCGTGGCTCGCCGACCACCACGGTGAGGTGCTAGCCGTGGATGCTCCCCATGCAACCCACCCTGAGCGCTTCAGCTACGTGGAGCTGGCCGACAGGATCAGCCTGGCAGCGGCTGCCTTCCGCAGGATCGGCGTCACGACGGGGGATGTGGTGAGCCTGTTTGCAGAGAACAGTCCCCGATGGCTGGTAGCTGATCAGGGGCTGATGCGAGCGGGTGCCATCGATGCGGTAAGGGGAGCAGCAGCACCTGTTGAAGAGCTTCGCTACATCCTCAAGGATTCAGCTTCGGTTGCTTTGGTGGTGCAAAACGCCGAGCTGCTGCAACGGCTCGAATTGCCTGGGTCATGGCGAGAGCAACTGCGCTTTGTGTTGGTGCTGGAGGGAGAAGCTCCGGATGGTGCTTTCTCTTTTGATGCCTTCTTAGCCCGTGGCGAGTTGGCGTTGGCGCCGGACCCACTGCTCGCCAGGGACCGCGCTTCTGCGACCAGCACTACCGCCACACTCCTTTACACAAGCGGCACCACCGGGCGCCCCAAGGGCGTGCCCCTCAGCCACGCCAATCTTCTCCATCAGATGCGCAGCCTGGCCTGTGTCGCTCGCCCCGAAGCAGGTGATCCGGTGTTGAGCGTTCTGCCGATTTGGCATGCCTACGAACGCAGCGCGGAGTACTACTTCTTTTCCTGCGCTTGCTCGCAGAGTTACACCACGATTAAGCAGCTCAAACGGGATCTACCCCGGGTTCGACCTGTGGTGATGGTCACGGTGCCTCGGCTCTGGGAGGCCGTTCAGGCCGGTTTCGATGATGTTCTGAAAACGTTTCCTCCCGCTCGCCAGCGGCTGTTGAAAACAGCACTGGCCAACAGTGCTGCCTATGCCCTGGCACGTCGTCGCAGTCGCAATCTGATGCTGGACCCTGTTCGCAAACGGGATCGTGTCATCGCTGCTGCCGAGGCCTCCAGCCGCTGGCCGGCCCATGCGCTGGCCGCCCGTCTGATCTGGCCCAAGGTGCGACGTCAGCTCAGTGGTGGTTCCCTGCGCTTTCCGATCAACGGTGGCGGCGCCATCGCTCCCCACGTGGATTCCTTCTTTGAAGCGGTGGGTATTGAACTGCTCGTGGGGTATGGCCTGACGGAAACCAGCCCGGTGGTGAGTTGCCGGCGCCCTTGGCGCAATATTCGAGGCAGCTCGGGATTGCCCATGCCGGAAACCGAGTTTCGAATCCTTGATGCCGAAACCCGGTTGCCTCTCGGTTATCGCCAGCGGGGGGTCGTGCAGGTGCGGGGTCCCCAGGTGATGCGGGGCTATCTCGACAAACCCGAAGCCACGGCCAAAGTGCTGGATGCTGAGGGTTGGTTTGACACCGGTGATCTGGGTCTGCTGCTCCCGGATGGGTCGGTGGTACTCACCGGCCGTGCCAAGGACACGATTGTTCTCAGCAGTGGCGAGAACATCGAGCCGGGCCCCCTGGAGGAAACCCTGGTGGCTAGTCCTCTGATCGAGCAGGTGATGCTGGTGGGACAGGACGAACGTCAGCTCGGGGCCCTTGTTGTGCCCCGTCTCGAGGCGATGCGGGCCTGGGCCAGTGATCAGATCGCTGATCCTGGTGAGGATCTGGGCGGGTCTCCAGGAGATCCGGGCTTGAGGCGACTGCTGCGCGGAGAGCTCAACCGTCTGCTGAGTGATCGGGTGGGGGCTCGGGGGGATGAGCGCCTCGTGGGTGTGGCTCTAGTGGAACCGTTCTCGATCGACAATGGGTTGTTAACGCAGACGCTGAAACAACGGCGCGATCGGATCACTGAGCGGGACTCGGAAGCGATTGAGGCGCTGTACGGGCGCTGAGTGCTGGCACGGGATCCTGGGTTGACCATTGGCCGTCGGGCTGAGACGCTTGGCCCTTCCTCTTGGCTCTCATGTCCGACGGCACCACCCTGTCGATCAAGCGCTCCATCACCGTCCGTGCTGTGGTGACTCCGGCCTGGAAGGAAGAAGCCGAGCGCGAATTGAGTACGGCGATCGCCACCACCGACCAGCAGCTGGCGCAATTGGAGCAGGAAGGCCAGCAGGTGGTTGACGATGTGCGCCGTCAGAGCGCCAACCCTCTTGATCCCCGGGTTCAGGAGCAGGTGGCTCAGGTGCAGCAGCAGGTGGCGGCCAAGCGGGCCGAGCTCGAGGAACAGAAGCGCAACCTGCTGCAGCAACAGGCTCAGGTGCGTGAGCTTGAAATGGAACAGATTGTGGAACAGGGTCAGCTGGAGAGCTTCTGCGATGTTCAGGTTGGTGACAACCTCGTCAGCAAGATGCAGGTGGCTGTTGTGGTGCGCGACGGGGTGATCGAGGCGATCGAGCAGGGTTGATCCAGTGAACGGGCCGCGGTCTGCCGGCCCGTAAAATCCCCTACTACTCAGTCCATCCGGAGACGGCTTTGGCAACCCACGACATTTTCATGCCTGCCCTCAGCTCCACCATGACGGAGGGCAAGATCGTGGAGTGGCTCAAGAAGCCTGGTGAAAAGGTTGCCCGGGGTGAGTCCGTTCTTGTCGTTGAGTCGGACAAGGCGGATATGGATGTGGAATCCTTCAACGAAGGGTTCCTGGCTGCAGTGCTGATGCCTGCTGGCAGTACGGCCCCGGTGGGTGAAACGATCGGACTGATTGTTGAGTCAGAAGCGGAGATCGCTGAGGCGCAGGCCAAAGCTCCCGCTGGTGCTCCAGCTGCTGCGTCAACCGGTGCCCCAACGGCCTCTGCTTCAGCATCTGTCCCTGCTCCAGCTGTTTCAGTTCCTTCCCCGCCGCCTGCTCCCACCACGCAGGCCCCGGCTGCCGTGCCAGCCCCTCCAGTCGCACCTGCGCCAACTAGCACCGGGCGTCTGATCGTCAGCCCTCGTGCCAAGAAACTCGCCGCCCAGATGGGTGTGGATCTCTCTTTGGTACGCGGCAGTGGTCCCAAAGGCCGCATTCAGGCTGAAGACGTTGAGCGGGCCGCTGGCCGGCCGGTGTCCGTTCCCCAAGTGGGTGAAGGAACGGCACCCGCCGCGTCTTCTGGCGGAGCCGTGCCCGCACCGCCCAGTGCTCCCGCTGGAAACAGCTTCGGACTGCCGGGTGAGACGGTGCCTTTCAACACCCTGCAGGCTGCGGTGAACCGCAATATGGAGGCCAGCTTGGCCGTGCCCAGCTTCCGGGTGGGCTACACCATCACCACCGACAAACTTGATGCTTTCTACAAGCAGGTGAAGCCCAAGGGAGTCACGATGACCGCCCTTCTGGCCAAGGCAGTCGCCGTCACGCTGGCGCGGCATCCCCAGGTGAATGCCGCCACGACTGCGGAAGGGATGGCCTATCCAGCTGATGTGAATGTGGCCGTGGCTGTGGCTATGGAAGATGGCGGTTTGATTACGCCGGTGCTGCGTCAGGCCGATCGCATCGACCTCTATGAACTCTCACGTCAGTGGGGTGATCTCGTGAAGCGCTCTCGCAGCAAGCAGCTGCAGCCCGAGGAATACAGCACGGGCACTTTCACTCTCTCCAACCTGGGGATGTTTGGTGTGGATCGCTTTGACGCGATTCTCCCCCCTGGAACCGGCGCGATCCTTGCTGTCGCCGCGTCTCGTCCAACGGTGGTGGCAGGGAAAGACGGTTCCATCGCTGTGAAACGGCAGATGCAGGTGAACCTCACGGCGGATCACCGGGTGATCTACGGCGCCGATGGCGCGGCCTTCCTCAAGGATCTGGCTGAGCTGATTGAAACCCGTCCGGAAAGCCTGGCCCTCTGATCCAGGCACAGGCGTTCCCTCAGCTTTTCTGTGGTCGGCGTGAAACCAAGACTTTTGCCACTCTTTGAGTGACTTCGATGGACCTGTGTCCGTTTCGATCTTCTCCCGTCTTCTCGGTCGACCTCTGCCGCGCTCGAGTGGTGCAAGCGAACGCCTGCCCAGCATTCAGGCGTTACCTATCCTTTCATCAGACGCGTTGTCGTCGGTTGCCTATGCAACGGAGGCTGCACTCGGCATCCTGATCCTTGGCGGCAGTATGGCCCTGCGCCTGTCGGTGCCGATCACCATGGCGATCATCGCCTTGATCGCGATTGTGGTGCTGTCGTACCGCCAGGCCATTGCGGCCTATCCCAATGGTGGTGGCTCCTATGTGGTGGCGCGCGACAACCTTGGCCGCAATGTGGGATTGGTGGCCGCAGCAGCGCTGCTGATCGACTACACCCTCACAGCGGCCGTGAGTTTGATGGCCGGCACCCAGGCGCTGTCATCTCTCGATCCGAGTCTTCTGCCCTACGAAGTTCCGATTGCCCTGGTGCTGCTGGTGCTGGTGGGTTGGGCCAATCTGCGAGGTGTGAAGGAGGCTGGCCGCGTGTTTGCCGTACCCACCTACGCGTTTGTGGTGATGATCGCGCTGCTCAGCGTTGCAGGCCTGAAGGACCTCATGTTTCACCATGGCTGGACTCCTGATGCACCTCCTCTGACAGCAGGGATGGAGTCCATCGGTTTGTTTTTGATCCTGCGGGCCTTCAGTTCGGGATGTTCAGCGATGACCGGTATCGAAGCCATCGCCAACGGCGTGAAGGTGTTCCGGGAGCCAGCTGCCCAGAATGCGCGTCAGACGCTCCTGGTGATGGGCCTTCTGCTTTCCGCCATGTTTTTTGCGGTGAGTGGGATGGGTTTTATGTACGGGATCGCTCCCAATCCCGACATCACTGTTCTCGCCCAGATCGGCCAGCGAGTGTTTGGATCCGGCAGTGTCCTGTTCTGGGTGCTTCAGATCGCCACGCTCTTGATTCTCGTGCTGGCGGCCAACACGGCATTTGCAGGATTCCCCAGGCTGGCGGCCATGTTGGCGGAAGACCGGTGCCTGCCATTGCAGATGAGCTGGCAAGGCGACCGCCTGGTTTATCAGAACGGAATCGGTGTGCTGTTGGGCATCACCGCCGCGATCATCCTGGTGTGTCGCGGCGACACCACGGTTGCCGTGAATCTCTACGCCCTTGGGGTGTTCAGCGCATTCACGCTTTCGCAGCTGGGGCTTGTGCGGCGTTGGTGGCGGTTACGCGGTGAGGGTTGGCAGGGACGCATGGCAATGAACGCCCTGGGTTCATTCACCACCTTTGTGGTGCTGTTGGTGATTGTGGTGAGCAAATTTGACGAGGGCGCCTGGACAGTGGTGATTGCCATCCCTTTGCTGGTGTGGGGGCTGGCCGGGATCCGACGTCGTTATCGGGAGGTTTATGAGGCCATCGCACCGGATGAGGCCATGGGTCCGCTCCAGTTGACCCCTAGGGATCCTCCCCTCGGCCACCATGCCATCGTCTGGATGGCTGCTCTGAGCCGCCCATCGTTTGAAGCCGTGCGCTACGCCTGCTCCTTTGCTGATTCCGTTACGGCTGTGATCGTGTTGGCGAACCCCGAACAGGCCGGTCCGATCAGTTCGGCCTGGGATCGCTACGCCGGTCTGGAGACCGGAGCCCTGGACCTGGTTCTCCTGGAGAGTCCGTTCAGTTCGACGATCGGTCCATTCTGCGACTTCGTGATGGAAACAGAGCGATTGCGATCGGATTGCATCACCACGGTGGTGATGCCGTTGGCCATCCCGCGCGATCGACTGGATGCCATGTTGCTGAACCAGCGGGCACTCAGCCTCCTTGCTGCACTCGCCAATGATCACAGTCGAGTGTTTTCGATCGTTCGCTATTTCATCCCGACGGAGCCGCCCGGGGCGTCGCCCCACCCCTCAGGCACGATGGAGTGATCATCGAATCAGAGTGTGGCTGATCCCAGGGATCTTCTGCTGAGCGCCTACGACTACCAGCTGCCTGCGGAGTGCATCGCTCAGAGGCCGGTTGAGCCGCGGCACGCCGCGAGATTGCTCATGGTTCCTGCCTTGGAGGAGTCTTCTTCGCAGGTTCGACATGCAACGGTCTGGGACTGGCAGAGCGAACTGCAGCCCGGTGATCTGTTGGTGGTGAATGACACTCGGGTTCTTCAGGCCCGCTTGCGAGTGAGGCGCTCGGGAGGTGGACTTGGTGAACTACTGGTTTTGGAACCGAGGGGAGAAGGACGTTGGTTGTGCCTTGCACGTCCTGCTAAGAAGTTGCGACCAGGAGATCAGGTTTGGCTAGAAGCCCTGGAACAGGATTCGCTGCCCCTTCAAGTTCTGGCGAGCGACAGTGCTAGTGGAGGACGCATCGTCCAGTTCCCTCCGACCTACAACGATGCCATCGCGATCGAAGCCTTGCTGCAGCGATATGGCGAGGTGCCCCTTCCTCCCTACATCACTCGTCATGACGACTCCGATCAGGAGCGCTATCAAACGCGTTATGCATCACGACCTGGAGCGGTTGCTGCACCAACGGCAGGTCTGCATCTCAGTGATGATCTGCTTCAGGCGATCCGTGCCCGTGGAGTGACGATCGCTTCAGTGACGCTCCACGTGGGGCTGGGCACCTTCCGTCCAGTGGAAACCGAAGATCTGCGAGACCTCAGCCTTCACAGCGAGTGGGTGGAGGTCTCGTCTGAGCTTGTGGCCGCCGTGGAGGCATGCCACAGGCGGGGGGGGCGGGTCATCGCCGTTGGCACCACGAGTGTTCGCGCGCTGGAGGGGGCAGCACAAGCAGGAGGAGGCAAACTCCAGCCTCTGAAGGGACCTGTTGATCTGGTGATTCAGCCTGGTTATCGCTTTTCAGTGGTGCAGGGACTGCTAACGAACTTCCATTTGCCAAAGAGTTCACTTTTGCTGCTTGTCAGCGCTCTGATCGGACGGGAGAGGTTATTGAGCCTATATGCACAAGCCGTTGAGAATCATTATCGGTTTTATTCGTATGGCGATGCGATGTGGATTGCCCCCAAGGCGTGGTTGCAAGAGTCTCGGCCTCTGATTGGGAAGATTTAACTCCCGAGCAAAGACTTGACCTGCTCTAGGGCTGTTTTTGGCTCATGATTTGATCGCCATTGGAGGATTTGGTAAGAGCGGTTGGACTTAAAGACTTATTGTCTTGGCCCGGCATTATGAAGCGCTCTCGTAGAGTAAATAGAGGATTTTTGTGGTGCGAAGGTGGGCGATGGGGGTTTTAAGCGCTATTTAAACGATTTTTAATCGCCTCTTCTTCTCCTCTGCTCTTCTCAAATACATACTGAAGCCGTTTGGAATGTTTCCTCTCTCATGGCACGGTTCTTTGTTTCCAACGAGGCTGAGCTTCAAGACGCTTTTGAAGCGGCCAACGCTGGTGGCTTCGATCTGAACAGGATCATCTTCGCGGCAGACAGCGAAATTGAATTGACCAGTGGCCTTGAGTACACCGGAACTGGTGATCTCGTTCTTGTGGGCAATGGCTCCGAGATCGTGGCCAGCGATACTTTCCAGACTTATGAGGGCGTCAGTGCAGCCGTCGATGGAAAGGGCGTTGCTCTGATCACATCTCGTAGTTCCGGAAATGTCAAGATCAAAGATCTTGAGCTCAACGGTAATGAAGGTCGCTCCCAGCATGGATTTGAGCTGGACGTTCCTGGCGATGCCGATGGAGTTATCTCGGCTACGTTCAAAGGTGTTGAGGTTGAGGGTTTCTGGGACCACGGCGTTCATATTGATGATCAGGCAGGTGCTACTGGCCAAGGCGGCGATACAGCGGGCGGTAAAGATGACTTGGCCGGTGCTAATTCCGATGCAAGCCTGCTCGTTAAAATCTTCGGTTCGGAGATTGCAGAAAACGGTATCTGGGAGGACAGCGTTAGCGACAGTGACGGCTTCCGCGTTGATGAAGGTCGTTTTGGTGACGCAACTGTTCTCATTAGAAACAGTGCGTTCGTTCTGAACGGCGCTGATGGTTTTGAGCTTGATGAAACTGGTAAAGGCTTTGCTGCTGCAGACGTTTTCAGATCGGCTTTTAACGACAACGGTCCCTTTGACCTGAATGACACTGACGACGGCCTAGATATCGATGAGGCTGGCGCCGGAAGGCTGGAGGTCAGAGTTCGTCAAAGTGAAATCAACGGTAACTTTGATGAAGGTCTTGACCTTGATGAGGCAGGTAGAGGCAGTATTTTTATTGAAGTTCAAGATACATTCGCCAACAACAACGGTAATGCCAAGCTCAATGGATTAGCAACTGATCCTGGTGGTACTGGTGTCAAGCTGAGTGAGGAAGATCAGGGGAACATTTTTGCTGAATTCATTAATTCACAAGCCAATGGTAACGATGATTATGGATTCCGCCTTGAGCAATTTGGCGGTGGTGAAGTTGACGCCTTGTTTGAGGCAGTTTGGGCTCTTGACAACCGCAATGACGTCCCTGATCAAGGTGGTAGAAACGGCATCCGACTGGAAAGTTTTGCATCGGATGATGGTGCGGAGCTAGAAATTCTGAATCCTGTTTTTGCCGAATTCAATACCGTCGTTGCCACTGGCAACGGCCGTGAAGGTCTGCGTGTCGATGCGGATGTTTTCACCGCCCAGTTCGACGGTGAGAACCTCTTCGATTTTGTGGACTTCAGCAACACGGTTGTATTTGGCTGATTGATGCTCTGATTTTTTTAGGTTAAGTGAATTAAAACCCTCGGTAAATTCCGAGGGTTTTTGTTCCTAATGACAATCGCCGTCGGTTCATCTTTGGTGGATGCATTTCGATTGGCCTGCAGCACTGCTGTAGAAAGAATCAATAAAAAAGCCCCGGATTCATTCGGGGCTTTTTTTAATGTTTTAAGGGCAGTCTTGAGTATCAATCAGGCGGGGACAGGTTGCTCGATGATTCCAGCGGGGACTTCAGCGAACATCACGGAAGACAGGTAACGCTCGGCTAGATCAGGCAGCACCACCACGATAGTTTTGCCGGCGTAGTCGTCTTGCTGAGCCAGGCGAATGGCGGCGGCCGCCGCCGCGCCGCAGGAGATGCCGACAAGCAAGCCTTCTTCCTTGGCCAAGCGCAGAGCCATGGCGATCGATTCCTCGTTCGTGACCTGCTCCACCTTGTCGACGATGGAGAGATCGAGGTTTTTGGGGATGAAACCAGCGCCAATGCCCTGGATCTTGTGGGGACCTGGCTTCACTTCCTCACCGTTGAGGGTCTGGGTGATCACAGGGCTGTGACTGGGTTCCACAGCCACAGATTCGATGGCTTTGCCAGCCTCATTCTTGATGTAACGGGACACGCCGGTGATCGTGCCGCCGGTGCCGACCCCCGACACCAGTACATCAATGGCTCCGTCGCAGTCGTTCCAGATTTCAGGGCCAGTGGTTTTGAAATGGATGTCCGGGTTAGCCGGATTATCGAACTGACCAGGCATGAAGTACTTGGCTGGATCGCTGTCAGCGATTTCCTTGGCCTTGGCGATGGCCCCGGGCATACCTTTGGCGGCTTCGGTGAGAACAATCTCAGCTCCGAGAACGGCCATCACACGCCGACGCTCGATCGACATCGACTCCGGCATGGTGAGTACGAGCTTGTAACCGCGGGCCGCTGCGGTGAACGCTAAGGCGATTCCGGTATTCCCTGAGGTGGGCTCAACAATTACCTTGCCATCTGTTAGCTCCCCACGCTTTTCAGCGTCCCAGATCATGTTGGCGCCAATGCGGCACTTCACGCTGTAGGCGGGGTTGCGCCCTTCTACCTTGGCGAGCACGGTGGCTTTGCAGCCTTTGGTCACGTGATTCAGACGCACCAGGGGTGTGTTGCCGATGGCCTGGCTGTTGTCGGCGTAAACGCGGGACATGGTGGAAACGCAAAAAGCCCTAGTTGACCAACTTAGGAATGGCTAAGAAGGGATGCTCCGTCGCTTAATGACTTGTTCAGACTTTGAAGTGCCTGAACGGCTTAAATCACCATTGCGACATGGCTGAAGATTGAAGCGTGTATCTGACTCCTGCCTTGCCCCGTTGCATTGCCCCTGCCATTGGCTGTGCGCTGGGCTGTTCAACCTTGGCATTGATTCCGACTCCGGTGTCCGCATCGGAAAATGATGCTGATCGTGGCCTGTATATGAGGCTCGGAGCTGGGGTGCAGTGGCCGCAGATGGAGCGCCTTCGCGATCAGGACTGTGCATCGACAACGCCACCGGCTTTATTTGGATGTGGATCCGGTGAGGATGGCCAACCACTCGGAGCCTTGGGATCCTTCCGGCAAAGTCCCACCCTCGACGCTGCCCTGGGGTACCGCTGGACCTCCTGGTTGCGGACTGAGGCACTGGTCAACTGGTCCCCACAACTGGATTGGCAGGGGCAGGCCAACTTTCTTGGCGCGGGTTCGAATCAGCCTGTGACGGCGACCGGCCGCAGCCTGGCGGGTTTTGGCGTGGTTCTCGTCGACGCGCCGGAAGTGATTGGTGTCCGTCCTTATCTAGGGGCAGGTGTGGGCGCTGCATCCATCGCGATTGCGGACATCACCTTTGGTTTCCCTGCCAAAGGCCCCAGTGCCGAAACTGTGGTCAAGGGGGGCACAAGTCAGTCGTTGGCCACGCTGCTCACGGCTGGTGTGGCGATCCCATTGAGCGATCGTATTGCGCTGGATCTGTCCTACCGCTGGATGGATCTGGGCCAGCTCAGAACTCCCAAGGCCACCGCCACCATCACGCGTTCCCAGCGCCGCGCTCGGCTTGGCATTGGGGGAACTCAGGTGGATCTCAAGACTCAAGCGGTGATCGGGAGTCTTCGGTTTCGTTTCTAGGCAGCCAGCGCCAGGGCAAACCGCTCCCAGAGTTCATTGGGATCTTCAAGTCCCACTGAAACGCGCAGGAGGTGAGGGGGGACTCCACAGGATTCGGCCCAGTCCAGCTCCCTGTAGTGGGCCAGCAGCATGTAAGGACAGCACAGGCTGAAGGAGGTGCCCAGGCTGGGCCCTTTGCTAATGGAGAGGGAGTCATACACCCGTTTGGCGGCCTCAAGGCCTCCATGAAGTTCAAACGACAAGAGGCAACCGTGGCCCGATCCCGGCCGCTGCAGCGCCTCGAACGTGCTGCACTGGCTGGGATGTAGGACTCTCTTGATGGCGGCGTGATGGCTGAGCCGCTGAGCCAGAGCGGTGCAGTTGGCATTCAAGCGGGGAATGCGTACGCGCACGTCACGGCTGGCCTCCTCCAGGCAAAGGGCATCGGCATCCCCCAGGACTGCTGGTGCCTGATGAATGGCGGCGCTAAAGGATTGATGCCAGCGGGAACGAGGACTCACAACCAGGGCTCCGGCCAGAACATCGCCTCGACCTGCGAAGCTTTTCGTCAGGGAGCTAAATACCAGATCGGCATAAGGCAGTGCGTCGATGTTCAGGCACGATCCGATCGTGTCATCGGCGATCACCGGGATTCCGCGCCCATGGGCAAGCTCTGCCACGGTGATCAGATCCACGCATTGCAACATCGGGTTGCTGGGCAGCTCCACCACTACCGCTGCAGGATTGAGGCGATCGAGACTCTCGCCGATGGCGGCAGGGGAGCTGTCGGTCAGCAGTTCGGCTCCGGTAAACACCACCTGTGGAAGTTTCAGCACATCCACATAAGGGAAGCCGACTTGCAGAGTCGGGCGGCCAGGATGAAGTGTCGATACAAGGCTGAGGGCGCCGTGAAGGGCAGCCATGCCCGAGGGACGCAGGCTGACGGACTCGGTCCCACAGCCATAGATATCGGCAAGCCGCTTGCGAATAGTGTCGCGAGCAGCGTGGCCTCGCGTGTTTGTGGGGCAGTGCTCTTTCCCTAAAGCAATGGCGGCTTGGCGAGAACTGGCACCCAGTCCGGCATGTTGCCAGAAGGCTTTGGCCGCAGGGGTTGCCGCCTGGTTGGCGATCAGGCAAGCCAGCCCCCGTACGTATTTGATTTGGGTCTCGGCATCACGAACACGCCGTCGGCAATGGGCGGCGGCGGCCTGAGCAGCAGCTTCTGTGGAGTAGGGCCAGGTGCTGCAACCCTCCGATGCATCGGTTTGCGCTTGGGCTAGGCGCGCCAGTTCCCTGACCAGTGGATGCAGTCCGAAGCGTGGGTAAACCGTGCGAAGTACTGCGCGGCAGGCTGGATCGTTCTCCTCGTAGGCGACCACGTCGCTCCAGCGAGGCAACGCGACCGAGACCGCATGCGTGGAGTCCGGCAAGGGGTGACCGAGATCGTGCCCCTGCCAACAAGGATCATGGATTAGATCGCGGGGACTCATGACAACGTCGTCAGAGCCTGATCGAGATCGGCAATCAGATCGGCGACGTCTTCACAGCCGACTGACAGGCGGATCAGGCCATCGCTGATGCCCAGCTTGCGTTTCACTTCAGGAGACACAGCGGCGTGAGTCATGGTGGCGGGATGGCAGATCAGGCTCTCCACGCCCCCCAGACTTTCTGCCATGGTGAACCAGCGCAGTGCTTTGCATACTGCGTAGGCCTGTTCTCGGCTGGTATCCAGGCCGATCGTCACGATGGCTCCACCGCCTTGCATCTGCCTGAGGGCGACAGCCTGTTGGGGATGGTCCGACCGGTGGGGATAACGCGTCCATTCCACCTGGGGATGGTCGGCAAGATGGTCGGCAAGCACAGCTGCGTTCGCGATCTGCTGGCGCAGCCGCAGAGGCAGGGTTTTGACGCCGCGGGTGATCAGCCAGCAATCGAAGGGCGATGGCATCAGTCCCAGGGCCTTCTGAGCAAACACCATGCGCTCGTGCCATTCGGGGGAATCCGTGCAAACGGCACCGCCGAGGGCGTCGGAGTGACCGTTGATGTATTTGGTGGTGCTGGTGAGCGAGAGCGTGGCACCGAGCTGCAAAGGGCGCTGCACCAGGGCGGTGGCGAAGGTGTTGTCGACCACAACAGGCACGTTTGCTCCATGGGCTGCGCTGCAGACCGCTTCAAGATCAATCACTTTCAGCAGCGGGTTGGTGGGACTTTCCAGCCAGACCATGGCGGGCTGACGCTCTGCGATCGCTGATAGCGCCGAGGGATTTGTGAAATCGATCCATTCGGTGCGCACACCGAATTTGGCAAACACCTGTTCGAACAGACGCACGGTGCAGCCATAAAGGTTTTCCTCGCACAGCACGAGATCTTCCTGTTGGAGAGTGGAGGCGATGGCCGTAATCGCACTCACGCCTGAGGCGAACACCGTGGCGTGGTCACACCGTTCCAAAGAAGCCAACACGCCTTCAAGAATGCAGAAGTTGGGGTTGCCTGAACGGGTGTAGTCAAATCCACCAACATTGCCGTGGGCAAAGGTGGAGGTGGCGTAAATCGGTGGCATCACCGTGCCGGTGTCATCCGCGAAGCTTTCACCGTGATGGATTGCACGGGTGGCATCAGCCGGTGCGGTCGCGGGATGCTGCACGGGGTGGTTGCACTCTGTTCGAAGGTTAGGAAACCGCTGATCAGGAACCCACTAGGGTCAAGACCGTATCAAGACATCATTGTGGCTGAGAATCTGCTGCAGTCCCAGAAAGATGAGTGGAGAGATCATATTCTCAGTGAAATTGTCAATTTTCTGAGTGAAAACAAAGACTTGATTCATGCTCGCTATTTCGAACAAGGTGAGGGCAAAATCTCGCGAGAAGTCATCGAAGAAGTGGGGTTAATGGATTTTGAACTAGCTATCACGTTCCTGGAAGACAAACCCAAGGGATTTGGCTTGGGGCTTGGTTTTTTTAAGGCCAATCTCATTCGATGATGAGTTCGGGCTCATGCTAAAAATAATGCTAAATTAGATTTGCGATTGTACTGTCGAAAAGGATCTTGTATTTAGCGTTTAGCTGAAACAAGCTTGAAGGATTCATTGTCCCAAAGGATTAATGAAAAGCATTCCCAAAATTGGTTAAGATGAAGTCGCTTGACGCCATCGAATTTACTTTTATTGTCTTCGTGGCACATGCGTAAGCTGTAGTTAGGTATTCTCTCTGATAAGTGATGGACATGATGATAAGCGATATCAGCGGTGAACCAATTGAGAATCGGAGGCAAGATCAAGAATGAGGAGCCGTCGACAGCTCCTTTGAAATAACTCCAATTATCTTCGCCGCTCGCATAAGAACCAGGAAAGTTGTGTTGAATAAAGAAAACGGCGATCATGATTGCTGCGCTAACGCTCATGACAAGGGTGTATAAAATCCAAAAATGCCAGTAGCCGATTGCGCTCCCGATCAACCACCATGCTATCGAGACGCAAATTGTATTGGCAACGGTGTCATAAACTTCCTCTTTCGTGTAAAAGAAACTTGATTTATGATTGGCAATGAAAACTTTTGGTCTGAAAGTTCTCCCTGCCACAAGATTGCTCCACCCATCCGCAAGTGCCTTGGAGATCAGCTCAAAAAGTCCTAGAAGTAGCGCAACTCTTGGCTTGATGACTAAATAATAGAAACCTCCTGGTAACAGGGTTAACGGATGACGTAAGATTCGATAAATTAATTTTGAATTTTTGCTTTTCTTGTCGTATTCGCGGAGCGTGGTAAGTGCTGATGGACCTCTGTATCGATTCCAGTTGCCATTATGTTTGTGATGAAAAGCATGACCTCTCGACCAGGGATGATGTGGCATTGCGTGGACTATGCTTAAAAGGAAGGCCGCAATACGATTGGATGTTTTGGACCTGAATAAGCTGTGATGGCCACAGTCATGCATTAATGAAAAACTTCTACTTAAAAATAGTATGATGAAAATGAATACTATCGGAGTTAATATTATCGAAGCAAGCGTTAGCTCTTCGGTAAGTTTTGCAATCGCAACACAAAATGCAATTAAGGGTAAAATTGTATTGGCAAGCTGCCATGCGGCAATTCCGTCATTGCTCTGAACAAAGGGCTTGATATTTAAGTCAATGCGCCTCAGCGTCGATGGTGACAAGTTTTTGGTTACGGGGCTGGTCAAGAAAAGAGCCTTTGTTGATGTATGGCCTGGAAGTGATGGATTCGACGCAAATTTTGTGAGTGGATTGTGTCGAATGCTAGATCTGATGATAAAAATAAACTTAACTTGGCAGCATCTGGTTGAAATTTTAACTAACATTGTCTAATGCTAGTGGATTCTGCGAATGAGCGACATTACCCCTCCCCTGCCCCCGGAAAAACCGAGAGCTCTCACCTACTCAGAGATGATGAATGGCGGTAGAGCGCAGATGGATGAGAGGGCTTACGAGCGCGAGCTCGAATTAAAGCGAAGAGAATCGACCTTGGAGAAACATGTGAGCCATTTGGAGCAGTCTTTCAAGATTGCCGAGTGACTGACTTCTTTGAATCGTCAAGAATCTGAATAAAAAAACTCTTGTCACCCGTCGTCGATTGACGGGGGACAAGAGTCTCGTGGGGTTTAAAAAACCAGGCAGTGGCTGAAATTTAGACTTTTCTGGAGTAGTACTCCACCACCAGTAGTTCGTTGATTTCGAGTGCCACCCACTCCCGCTCGCAGCGTCCCACCACCTTGGCGTTGAGCTTGGGTTTGTCGAGTTCCAGGTGCGGGGGCACGTTGGCAAGGCCTGGAAATTGCAGGTTGCCTTCGGCGAGTTGCTTGCTGCACTTACGCTCGCGGATGGCAACGACATCGCCTGGCTTGCATTGGTAGCTGGCGATATCGGTGACGCGGCCGTTCACGGTCACGTGGCCGTGGTTCACCAGCTGACGGGCGCCGGGCACGGTGGGGCCAAAGCCGAGGCGGAAACAGACATTGTCGAGACGGTTCTCGAGCAGCTTGAGCAGGTTGGTTCCGGTGGAACCCTCCTGGGCGCGCGCTTTCTTCACGTAACGCACGAGCTGACGCTCGGAGACGCCGTAGTTGAAGCGAAGCTTCTGCTTCTCTTCGAGACGGATCGCGTATTCAGAGCGCTTGCGACGGGCTTGGCCGTGCTGACCGGGGGGATAGGACCGCTTTGCGGCCTTCCGGGTGAGACCGGGGAGGTCTCCCAAGCGCCGCGTGATCCTCAGACGAGGGCCGCGGTAACGAGACATAGGGAAGGTTGTTTGGGTGTGTGCCGCGCGTGAGCGCGAACCAGCCACTGTAGACCTTCGTTAGCATCGCGAATCAAAATTCGGGTCACGTCTTGACTAGCCCGCCTACCCGATCCGTTGCCACCGACTTTCTCTTGAGGTTTGTGGGTGTCCAGCTCATCGCCTTGATCCTTGCCGTGGTGTTGGTGCTTGCGGGCTACTCGGCTGTCGCAAGGCAATACGTGAAATCCCAGGCCACCCAATTCATGGATGTGATGCTGTCAGTTCGCGAATACACCTCGCGAAAGGTCAATCCGATCATTGCTCCCATCAACGCTGTCTCTGATGAAGCCTTCCTTCCTGCGGCTGTTCCCAGCTACTCGGCAACGAAGGTTTTTGAATATTTGAAGTTAAATCATGCCTATGAGGATTTCCAGTATCGGGAGGCATCCCTCAATCCCACAAGTCCGGCCGATTTGGCGGACGATGAGGAAGCAATTTTAATTCGTCGTTTCATGGATGATCCATCGCTCAAGGAGTTAAGTGGATCTCTGAAAACCAGTAGTGATCATCATCAATACTTCGTTGCAAAACCAATTCGTTTGAGCAAGGAAAGTTGCCTTGTCTGTCATTCAACTCCTGAGCGTGCCCCCCGTAGCCAACTCAGGGTGTATGGCAGAAAGGGAGGATTTGGCTGGAAAGTGGGTGATGTGGTTGGTGCTCAGATTGTGACGCTGCCGGAAGATGCAGGCCTCCCAGCGCCGAGCCGGTTCGCTTTGCTTTTGGTTGCCGCGATCGGTGGATTGTCAGTGGCCGTGATTTTGTTTGTCAACAAGGTTTTTTCAAGAGTGATCCTTAGGCCCCTGTTCGGAGTCATGTGCATGTTGAATGGTGAGGACATGAATGAGGTGCTTGGAAAGCGTCCTGATGAATTTGGCTTTATTGCTCGTCGAATTAAAGATCTTCGTGATCAGCATTTAGAGTAAAACTTTTCTGGTGTTGTGACTAATTCAGAGCAAGCCAGATGAAAAGAACCTGGGATGTGATGAAGATGATCGGAAGAAAGATTTCCATCACTCTCTCAATTGCTGGAACACGCTCACTCACATTTTTTCTCAGATTTTGTGAGATGTGGTAAGCAATAAAAACTTCTGAGATCATGAATGTAAATAGAAAGATCGTGTAGGTATCGCCAAGTGTGAGGTATGGAACTCGGGGAACAGAGCTTGCGATAATGATTTGGTAGGCCAGCGTTGTGAAGAGTAGCCCCGAAATAAATGCCATCCTGTCTGCGAAGGCATCAATTGGAATGGCCAGGAAAAATATGCTCGTAAAGGTGAGGATTCCTAGGGGTAAGAATATTTTGTAGATGTAGTAGCCGGAGCGGCGACTGATGGTGATGGTGGATGACAATCGCGAAAATTCTTTACTGCCTTTTTCAGGATCATCGTGGTTTTTGATTACGTATCGAAGATCTTTGATTTTCCATTCGGGTAGCCTCGCGTTTCTGCTCAGGCTGACCACATCTCCAAGGCTGACCAATTTCACAATGCTCTGTTCCCAGGAGAAGGACTGGATAAAGAGTTTGAGAAGCTGCTGGTCAAATGGGAATTTTTCGAGTTTGAATTCGGATCCAAGCTGCTCTTCAAAGCGAGCAGTTCGCTCGACGGATCCATTGCTTCTCAGTGCAATTGTTTGAGTCTGGTAAAAGGCTTCACTCACTCGGTTGGTGAATTCAAGTTGTGGCGACCAATGTTCGCTCAGCCAGTCTTCAGCTGCATTATTGAACAAAATAAGCTCAGCTTCGCCCTGAGGGATTTCGCTGATAATCCGGCTATCGCACCAAGTGGAAGTCAGCAGGCCATCCACTTGAAATCGATTGTAGGTGTCTGATATTTGCGGTATTTCATTCACATGAATATTGACACCAACGGGGATTGGTTTTGGCTCCTTCCGCTCCTGAGGCGGGATGAAGGCATTGGATGGGAGCGTGTCAGCTGGTACGCAGGGATAGCGCGACGCGTTCAGTTTCCAGAGCTCGCCAATGCGGTTGGCCTGGCCAGGTAGGCGTTCATTCGCCTGCGCGATGGGAAGGAGGTGGAGCCAGATGCTGATCCCGATCGACAGCAGAGCTAGCAAGAGCTGGATCCAGCGTCTGCGCGGCAAAACGGTTTCTGTGCTGTCACTAAATTATGAAGGTCCATTCACTTCGATCGATATGCAATGGCTGCGCTAGGGCATCGGATTTCGATGGCGACGGCTGCGTTGTTCGTCGCTTTGATTGGCTTTTACCGCCGCTTTGTTTCGCCGTTGATCGGACCCCGCTGCCGGTTCATTCCAAGCTGCAGTGCCTATGGATTGGAGGCCATTGAGAAGCACGGTCCCTGGAAAGGTGGCTTGCTCACCCTGCGCAGGATCAGTCGCTGCCACCCCTTCACCCCCTGCGGGTGTGATCCTGTTCCCGACTGATCGCTCATGACCCTTGACCCGACGCCCCGCGTACTGACGCTTTACAGCCGCCAGGGCTGCTGCCTGTGCGAGGGGCTCGAACAGCGCCTGAAAGCGCTGGACCTCATGGCTGTGCTCCCCCCTCTGGTGCTGAGGGTGGAGGATATTGATGCTCCTGGGTTTGACCCCAGATTGAAGGCTCTCTACGAACTCGAGGTGCCTGTCCTGGCTTTGGACAGCAGTCCATTACCGCGGGTCTCTCCACGCCTTCGTGGTGAGGGACTGTTTAGTTGGTTGCAACGGGTCTGCGCCAGTGCTCTTGGATCGGACTAGAACAATCTCTTAATTGCAGGGGTTGGTGATGACGCAGATGCTCCATGCTCTGCTCAAGGCCGCGGGTTTGCCTGTTCCTTCTGGTCTGGCGAATGCAACGGTGACGTCGCTCACCTGTGATTCCCGGTGCGTCGGAAAGGGGAGTTTGTTCATCGGCCTGCCAGGAGAGAGGGTGGATGGAGGCAGCTTCTGGCCGCAGGCGATGGCGGCCGGCGCAGCTGCCGTTCTGATCGGAGAACAGGCTGCCGCGTCCCATCCACCGGCCTTTGGAGACGCGGTTCTCGTGTTGCCAGATCCAGTGTCCGTCTGGGCCGGGGAGCTGGCGTCGGCGTTCTGGCAGCAGCCCTCCACACGCTTGGGGTTGATCGGTGTCACGGGCACCAATGGAAAAACCACCACCACCCATCTGATCGAACATCTCAGCCAGGCGTGTGGCCAGCCTGCTGCTTTGTTTGGAACACTGGTGAACCGTTGGCCTGGCCATAGCCTCACCGCCACGCACACGACATCGGTGGCGGATCGATTGCAAGCACAGCTGGCGGAAGCCCTCGAGGCCGGCACCCAGATGGCCGCCATGGAGGTGAGCTCCCATGCTCTCGATCAGCATCGTGTGGCTGGTTGTCGCTTCTCAGGAGCCGTCTTTACCAATCTCACTCAGGACCATCTCGACTACCACCCGTCCATGGAGGCCTATTTCGAGGCCAAGTCACGGTTGTTCGCGTCGCCCTACTTGGTTGGTGAGGGGCCGAGAGCGGTCGTGAACACGGACGACCCCTGGGGCCGGCAGTTGGCGGATCGACTGGGGGAACGTTGCTGGAGCTCCAGTCTTGAAACCAATGCTGATTTGACCATGGGCGACCTGCGGATGACGTCCGCGGGCGTGGATGGACTGTTGGTGACACCTCTCGGTGAAGGCCGGTTTCACTCTCCGTTGGTGGGCCGCTTCAATTTGATGAATCTCATGCAGGCCGTGGGTGCCCTGCTTCAGCAGGGACTGCCACTGGGTCTGCTGCTGGCTTCGATTCCCTCCTTCAGGGGTGTGCCAGGACGGATGGAACGGGTCGTTGTTAAGGGCTCAGCCATGATCGATGAACATCCTTCTGTGATTGTTGACTACGCCCATACCCCTGATGGTTTGCGCAATGCACTTCTTGCAAGCCGACCTTTTACTAAAGGCCGGCTTGTCTGCCTTTTTGGTTGTGGCGGTGATCGGGATCGCGGAAAGAGACCTCAGATGGCATCCATAGCAGCGTCGTTGGCTGATCGGGTTGTCATCACCTCCGACAATCCCCGTACGGAAAATCCAAACCAGATCCTTGAAGATATTGTCGTTGGCCTACCTACTGGTACGGAGTTTTCAGTAGATGTGAACCGCTCAACTGCAATCGCTAATGCGATTCGTGAAGCCCGTCCAGATGATCTTCTTCTGATCGCTGGAAAGGGGCATGAAGATTATCAAATCTTGGACATTGGAAAGATTCATTTTGACGATCGAGAAGAGGCGGAAAAAGCACTGCGTCGCTATGGACTGTCTTGAAATTCAAGAGGGATAATAATAAAAAGCCGCTCCAAAAATAGTGTAAGTGCCAAGAAGGAGTACCCCTTCAAGCCAGTTTGACTTCGCATCCATTCCCACTAAATTAACAATAAAAACGCTGAATCCAAGGGCGATTACTTCGAAAGATGCAAAGTCTAGATCCATCGGTTGTCCGATGAAATTGGCGATGATGACAAGCACTGGGGCCATGAATAATGCAACCAAAAGGCTTGATCCCATGGCTAGGGACAGCGAAAGGTCCATTCGATTGTTCAAGGCGCCTCTCGCCGCTGGAAGATACTCGGAAAAGCCACCAATGATCGGAATGATGATGACACCAGTGAATAATGCACTAAGACCTAGTTGTTCAGTTGCAGGCTCCAATGCAACAACAAATTGTTCAGATTGGTATGCGAGAGCTACAGTGCTGACCACCAATTGAATTAACCAGGGTCTTAATGTTTTCCAGCTGCTTGTTTCGGCTTCAACGTTCTCATTGTCTTTGTCAATGATAATTGGCGGATCAAATAAATGATTGTGGGTGGCCAGTGAGAAGACAAGCGTTAGTAAATAAATGGCGATGAGAATTGCTGCAACTGTGATCGAGAGGCCGTGAATATCCTGTGGATTGTCGATTCCTGACGTACTGATTAATGATGCAGGCAGTGCTAACGCGATCACTGCGAGAGTCATGGCAGCACCATTTGTGCGCATCATTGTGGGCTGGAAGCTTTGTTCGCTGTAGCGCAAACCTCCGATCAGCATTGCCAATCCGGTGACGAGTAAGAGATCGGAGAGAATCGCTCCAGTGATGCTTGCTTTGACAACATCAACGAGGCCCTTCCGGAGTGCTGTTAGGGCGATGATGAATTCGGCACAATTTCCGAACAGTGCGGTGAGGATCGCACCAATGGTTGAACCACTATGCTCTGCAATCTCTTCCGTGGATTCTGACAAAAGCAGTGCAATCGGAATGATTCCTAGACCAGCAATCAAAAAACTTACCAACGGTAGCCAGCCCTGGCTGAGTGCAAATTGCGTTAACAGCAATAAGAACAAGGCCGGTATTGCTTTCCAGCGCCCAAGCTTCAGGAAAGTGTTAGATGTTAAGCCTGGGTTAGCTGAATTCAATTGTCTCTTGAGTAATTTAAGTTTCGATGAGCAAAGTCTAGTCCTTAGTGCTTAAGGATGCTGAATGATTGTTGTGCCCAGGCTCAGGGCTCCCATTGCTGTGCGCCGAGAAAAGTTAATTCGACATAATCACTTCCTTGGTGGTCATCACTTGCAAAGTCAATTGTGTAACCACCGAGGTCGAGATTTTGGATCGATTCCAAGGACTTTGCCAGCTTTGCCCTGGAAGGATTTTTGCCTGCTCTTTCAAGAGCTATTGTAAGCATTTGCGCGGCAATAAATCCCTCCAGACTTGTGAATCCATAAGCGGCGTTTGGATTGTATTTACGCATTAATTGTTGATACCTTGAAACAACTGGGATCCATCGATTCCAGGGAAAGGGCACCACCTGGCTGATGCCAATTCCGTTCGCTTGTCCTGGTGGCAATGCCTCTTCTAGGGCCCCGGTTCCTACAAATGAAACATTCATAATCTGAACGTTCATTCTTCTATCGCGAAGAGCTTTGCTGACGGCAGCGGAGCTTACATAAGCTGAAATAATAATGACAGCATTGGGGTTTGCATCTGCAATTGTGTTGACAGCTCGTCTGACATTCGCAGAGTTGCGCTCCACCGTTGCGGTGGTCAGAGGCTTGAGATCATGTGTTTTCAGGGCGGCAAGAGTCGCTTGCAGCCCGTCTTCTCCGAATGCATCATTTTGATATATAACGGCAATTCTTTGTTGTGCATTTCTTACCAAGCTGTTGACAATCGCTTGGATCTCTCGTGCATAGCTTGCACGCATGTTGAAAACCATTTCAAGGTCATCATCTCGTAGCAGCGAAGCACCTGTGAGTGGAGCCACGAAGGGAATACGCTCGCGTTCGACAATTGGCAATACGACCTTGCTTGTCGGTGTACCGATAAAACCAAATAAAGCGATTAGGCCTTGTTTTTGAATTAGTTTTTGTGTATTGACAATTGTCTGTTGAGGCTCATATTGGTCGTCTAGGCTTAATAATTTGATTTTTTGCCCGTGAATTCCCCCCTGTTTGTTGATGTGTGTGAGCCATGCCATGGCTCCAGCGTGATACTTCTTGCCGAGTTCGGCGGAAGGTCCTGTCAGTGGTATTGACTGTCCGATAATCAATGCATTGTCTTGAGACTCGATTTGCTGATTCGTTTTGAGTTGGGCAGGAGTGATCGTCGTGGATAGACTTAGGCCAAGAGTTAGTGCAGAAATCAGCCAAGGCCACGTCTTTTGGCTTTGGACCAAGAGATTTTGACTGTTCACGATTAATTTCTTTTTCATGACTCGACTACGACGCTTTAAGTGGAACATCCTTGCCATGGCTGCCGTGGTGATGGCCGCTGGATTGGCGATGTTTGCAGTTACCAATCTAAACGTCGATCACATCAGTGGAAGGGATTCATTGCGATTGTCTTCAGCATCAAGGGCGCTCACGACATCTCCCAATCGTTTGCCAAGTGATGGTTGGACGTCTCAACGGGGTGAATCTCTCGGCCCTTTGGAGTCGGCTGAGGATATGGAGGCTCTCGAGCAGGCACGCTTTCATGTCAAGCTTGGCATTTATGCGAACAGCACATACGACCTTGATTTAAGCGTTCCAAGCTTTTCGTCGAACGGATATGTTTGGATGCGCTGGAATCAATCTTTGCAGGACTATCTTGATGCTGAAGATGTTCAATTGCACGAACAGGTTCAGTTGATTAATGCCCTGCTGTCTGATGCCGACCCAGTACTAACCCCCGTCCGTCAAGATCCAGTGCAATTGGACAATGGTGATTATTACCAGCTCTACACCTATATCGGTCGTTTCTACATTGATCGAACGAGCTTCCGTCATTTCCCGTTTCTTACAATTAGTCTTCCAATTGCGATTGAGGTTGATGATGTGGATGGTCTATTTGGCTATAAAAACTTTCGAATAGAGCCGGATATTCAAAATAGTGGGATGGGGTTGTATGCGGGAACGGGGATTATTGGCTGGCTCAGTCGTGGTTGGTCTATCGCGGAATATCGGCATAATTACGCCACTAATTTCGGGCTGGGTGGTGTTGAAGGGGATTACAGTCTTGTTGTCTATGACATCACTTTTGGTACATCGGCTTGGTCGGCTTTTTGGAGGTTGATGTTGCCTTTAGTGGTTGTGATGGTGATGGTTTTGCTTGTTTTTAAAGTGCGTCCTGATGAACAGGATGCGAGAGCTGGAATTCCCGTTACCGTTTTGCTTACTTTGGTCTTTCTTCAGCAGGTTTATCGTGATGAGTTGCCAGATCTGCCATTTTTGACATTTCTCGATCAGGTGTATGTCATCGCTTATCTGGTGACACTGGTTGCCTTTATCTTGTTGATTTGGATTGGTCGTCGTTATGCTGAGTTGGATGTGATGGCGCCAGGTGAGTCTAAAAATAAGCTCTCGCATCGTTTGGAAGTTCTTGATGAAATATGGCCCTTGTTGATGGTCGTGTTTTGCACGATTGCGGTGACTATCGCTTGGATTTCCATTCCCCAGGGTGCTTGAGTTCTTTATTGCTTGCGTCAATCTGTCAAGGCGTTCCTCTCGCTCATGTCTCTCTGAAGGTTTCGATCACAAGGCTCAGAGCATCCAGGCAGGTGCGCCGACCGATCAGCAGTCCCAGGCTTGTCAGGGGAATCAGCTTCAGCATGTTCTGCACCAGCAATTGGCTCAGTTGGGCACGCATGGTGATTCCTTGGTTCAGCCCGTGGCGCAGGACGTAGAGCGTTTTCAGTGGGCTGCCGGTGTTGCTCGCCGTTTGGTTGATGCCCGCTGCCGATCCCATCAGCACGAGGCCGAGGTACGTCAGTCTCTCGCTGAGGACTAACAGCAGGCCATGCACCAGACAGAGCATGGCCACGAGCAGTTCCAGCTGCCGGTGCACTTCGGCTTCCTCCCAGCTGGAGACCAGGCCCCGAGGATCAGGCCGCCGATGGCGAACTCCATCAGAAATGCGGAAAGGATCGCAAGAGACAGTGAGCCAGGGAATGGGCTGGCCCACAAAGGTTTCCGGCAATGGATCAGCACATGCAAGTTGAAGTTAATCAAGAACAATTGCGCCTCTAAAGCGTTACGCATGCGTTACTAGCGCGTGTTGAATAGCGGCGACGAGTTGTCGCAGGTCGTTGTCATTGCTGCACACATGGGTGCAGGCTCTCAGGCAGCTTGGATCGGCGAGGTCGCGGATCCAGATGCGTTGATCTCCCAGGCGTTTCACCATCTGAGACGGTTTCAGTGTGGTGCTGGTCGTATCGAGTTGAAAGCTCACCAGGCCTGCAACGGGAGGGCCATCGAGCAGGGGGATCACCCCTGGAACATCCGAGAGCTGTTGCCAGAGCTGCTCGCTGAGAAGGCGAATCCGTTCCAGACGCTGGCCTGCTCTTCCTTCCTGCTCCAGCAGATTCAGCGAACAACGCAGTCCTGCCATCAAGGGCACGCAACTGGTGGCCACCTCGAAACGACGGCTGTCGGCGTGGAAAGGATGGGGATCGTCGAGGGACGCGCGGGTTTCATCGCGGAGGCTGCGCCATCCGATCAAGGTTGGATTGGACTCCTCGAGAACGCGCTCCGACAGAGCGACGCCCCCAAGTCCTTCGGGTCCACAGGCCCACTTGTGTCCTGTAAAGGCATAGATGTCTGCGGCAGCGGCGGCCTCATCCACTGGAATCTGGCCCATGCTCTGGGCCGCATCCACCAGCAGAAACGCCTGGCCTGGGTGTTGCTGGAGCTGGTCGGCGACCGCGGCAATCGGCATCCGCTGTCCGGTATTCCACAGCAGATGGGAGAGCACCACCAAGCGGGTTTGCGGCGTGAGGTACTGCTCGAGAGCCTCCAGCACGGCGGCATCGGTCTCAGCCTGATCGTTACGCCCTCCCCGCAGTTGACGCACCGGCAGACAATTCACGGTGAGGCGCTGCCGGCGCGCCAGTTCCAGGCATGCCGCCACCACGCCGGGATGTTCGCAGTCGCTGATGAGGATGTGATCTCCTTCATGGATGGGTAATCCCCAGAGCGGCAGCACGCAGCCACTGGTCACGTTCTCACTCAGGGCCAGGCGATGGGGCGGGACGCCGCAGATTCTCGCCAGCAGAGAACGGGTGCTGTTCACTTCTGCACTCACGTAGGGCCAGACGTCCGTTGTGAAAGGACCCAGCTCCTGAATGCGTTTCCAGCTGGTTGTGATGGCGTCCAGAGAAGGATCGGGTAAGGGCCCCTGCCCTCCGTAGTTGAAATACGTCTTGCCGCTCAGGGCTGGGCAGAGATCTCTCAGCATGCGATCAGATGGGTGGGCTCGGTCGTTTCGTAAATGCAGGCTGGCACCGTGGCTACGTTGCAGGCGTGAAGAGATCGGTATGACGACCGTTGACTGGCTCGGCATTCTTCACCCCGTTTTGGCGGTGGTGATCGTCTACCCCTTGATCGGCATCGTCGTGCGATTGGCGATGCAGACCCGAGCGCGTCGTTTGAAGACGCTGAAGTGCCCCCCCACCGTGGGCCGCGAACACAGCGATCTTGGCCGTTGGTTGTCGGTAGGCGTGGTGCTGGTCGTGCTCGTGGCCCTCACCGTGGCGATTGCGACTGACAAGCCCTTGATGGCATTTCACGGCGGAGCCGCCAGGGCTGCGCAGTTGTTGCTTGTGCTGACAGGAACACTTGTGAGTTTGGCAGCGCTCTGGGTGTCGAAGGCGCCTGTGCTTCGTCTTGCATTTGTACTGATCACCTGGGCCGGCGTGCTCGGTCTCGGGGCGCAGCCAGAGGTCTGGCGACTCTCTGACGATCCACTCTCTCCAGCCTTCTGGCAGTCCCATTACTGGTCCGGTGTGGCTGTGGTGGGCCTGATGCTGTTTTCTCTCGGTGCCCAGCCTGAGATCCTGCGTGACCTGCGCCTGCGGCGTCTGCACGTCACCGCCAATGTGCTGGCGGCAGTGCTGTTCCTGGTGCAGGGCATCACCGGGACCCGCGATCTGCTCGAAATCCCCTTGAGTTGGCAGGCTTCAACGATCTATGCCTGCAATTTCAAGACGCGCACCTGTCCGCCTCCTGCTTCAAGTCAGCCACCTGGGATCACTCCTTGATCAGGGGGGCATCCCTCTGATCGCAGGTCGCCCCCGCTGATTTTGGAAGAGCAGGATTCCAGGGCTTGGGTTCGATCACTCCACAATCCTCCAGCACCCTGAATCCCCCCTTGGGGTCTGCCTTGGCCAACAGAGACCGTTTCTTCAGATGAAGGCTGGAACTCACCTGAAGATCACCCTGGGGCGCTGTAAAACGGCTGCCGATGAGCGCCTGGCGTGCAGCGTCGGTTTCGACACTGCCGGAGGTCTCCACCGCCTGAGCCCACAGGTGAACCAAGCTGTATTCGGCTTCCGCCGGGTCGTTGATCACGCGGTGGAAGCCATAGCGTTGCTGGAAACGTTGCGCGAAAGCGGCGGATTCCGGCGTTTGCAGGTTCTGGAAATAACTCCAGCTTGCGTAGGTGCCGGCGATATTGCGTCTTCCGATCGCGACCGCCTCTTCTTCCGACACGGAAAGGCTGAGCACCTTGAGTGCGGAACGCTGATTCAATCCCTGCTTTTGCAGGGCCTGAAAGAAAGCGATATTGCTGTCGCCGTTGAGGGTATTCACCACGGCAACTGGCCCAGCGTTGAGAGCGGCTTGAATGTCTGCGATCAACGGTTGAACAGCTTCACTCCCCAGCGGGAGGTAGTGCTCTTTGAGTACACGTGCTTGTTCGCGCTCAGCCTGTGCGCGGATGATGCGATTGGCTGTTCTCGGGTAGACGTAATCCGAGCCGATCAGCAACAACCGTTTGCTGTGGTTGTTCAGCATCCACCCTAAGGCTGGTTCGGATTGCTGGTTGGGCACCGATCCTCCGTACACCACGGCAGGAGAGCACTCCTGTCCCTCGTATTGCACCGGATAGAACAGAAGTCTGTTACTCGCCTCCATCACCGGAACCATGGCTTTGCGGCTGGCGGAGCTCCATCCACCGAAGATTGCCACCGCCTTGTCGTCGTTCAGCATCCGTTGTGCTTTGCGAGCGAAGACGGCGGGGTCAGACATGCCGTCCTCTTCGATGGGCTCAACCAGCACGCGCCGACCGTTGAGCTTGAGGCCGCCAGCAGCATTGATCTCTTCGATCGCCAGACGCTCCGCCTCAGCCACCGTGGCTTCGGAGAGCGCCATGGTGCCAGTCCGAGAGTGCAGGATGCCCACGCGGATCGTCCCTGTTTGCTGCGGCCCATTTCGTTGTCCGCAGCTGAGGAGCAACAGCGAGCTCAGCAGGCTGACCAGGCCGGGTAGGCCTCTCCGCGTCGCAGTCGCGATGCATTGGTTCATCGTCTCCCCCAGCTGATGACAGCGGTCAGCACCAGCAGGCATAAGGAGAGGTACTGGAAGCGCATGTCGGCTTGATTGATCCGCCGCATGGTGCTGGCCTTCTGCTCATCCAGTGCAGCGATGTAGGCGTTGTATCCCCATGTGAACAATGCGAACAGAGCCATGGCGATCAGATAGCTCGTTGTGAAGAGATCATCAAGGAAGGTGGTGTATGGAAGCTTTGGCAGGGATGCGTGGTACGACTGCTGCAGAAAAATAAGAGTGAGCAGGGCCGTTGAAGGGATCGCAAGTCGCACATCTGAGAGGGTTCCCTCGACCGATGGCGCCATCAGCACGATCGAATTGATGATCATCAGGGGGATGATCCAATTCACAATCCCTGGCCACAGATTCGACTGGAATGTCAGTTCCAAGCGAACCTGGCTGAAATGAGGGTGATACCAGGTGCCCAGCTTGTTGGAGCTTCTTCGCAGAAATGGTGTGAAACTGGCGCCCTGAAGTTGGTAGCCGCTGAGGGAGCCCAGCTCTCCGACAAGATTGTCGTTGGAGGGCAAAGGCAGCAGACGTAGATCGGCGTATTTGTGGGAGGTCCAGAGAGGGTCGAGCTCGTAGATCTTGTCGAGATGAATGCCCGCATAGATGAACGGGTGTTTGGCGACAAGCTCCTCGGAGGGCTCGATGGCCTCCAGGCCTGTGGCGCCTTCCATCACCTCCTGAACCGCGTCAGAGTGAATCGTTTCTGCACTGGGGCCGCGATGCACGATCGCGCGTGTGCCCAACAACAGAGCGATTGCCAGAACCGAGGCAATGAGCAGGAACTTGAAGCGTTTTGAGATGGTCCGGCGCATGCGATCACCGACTTACACCAAAGATGGCCATGCCAACCGCTTGCGTCAGTGTCCTGGTTGCACGTCAGCGCATGTACGGAGTGAACCTGGCTTCTTTGATTTGAGAGCCGCTCAGGGAACCAATGCTGCCCTTCAAATTGTTGTTGCCGGGTTCGGGCAGCAGCCGGAGGTCTGTGTCCTGCTTTGAGGCCCATGGGTTGTTGGTTCTAAGGGCGAATTCCAGGTTTCAATCCGATTGGCGACCGTCATCAGGTTTGCAGAATTTGTTTCATTGCCCTGCAGGAGTGTGTCTACATTAGGAACCCACTTCAGCCAAGAGTTGTGTCAACTTCTTTACCGCATCGTCTCGAACTTCGGGGTCTCCAACGAGCCTAATCTCTCCGGTCGATGGCCACCAATTGAGTTTTAGGTTGCTCACCTCATCTTCGAAAATGGCAATTTCATAGGCTCCTTTGTGGACCCAGCGACAAGGTCGATCGAGCTTATTGACAATATCTTTTAGGGAGATCAGAGTGCCGTTGAATTTCATTAAGCTAAGAAGGCCTGTAACATTAAATTTTAGATTTAGCCCGCCTTTTTGTCTGGACTGCTTTACAGAGGTTGTCATTCCTTTCTTAAATAAAAAGAAAAATGTAACATCAAGTACTAGTTTTTTATTCCTCTAGGTGTAAATGTTGTTTAGGTGTGTATCTACGAACGTGGTGGTCAATTCAAAAGAACTGTCCTCACTTTTCTCGCTCTTTGATGTTAATGGTGACGGTTTTATTACGTCAAAAGAGCTTGAGCAAGTGTTTGCGTCAATGACAGATATTTTAGCTAATGATGAGATGTTGTTGCTCAATAATCTGATGCAAAATAATGGCTTAGTTAGTCGAGATGAGTTTTTAGAGTGGGCCCAAAAGCAACCAGAGTTAGGGCCTTATCAACTCCTCAGAGATATCTTTAAACTGATTGATACGGATGGCAGTGGCTCTCTAAGTTCCGCAGAGCTTTCAACGTTGATGTCATTGTTTGATGCGGACAAAATGACGGATGCTTTTCAGGCTTTGTTTGACTCTTTAGACGTCGATAAAAACGGTGAGATCAATACTGCTGAATTTCTTGCCCTGCTTCAACAGGCAAGTTCGCTTGATATTTCCCTTTTAGACTTAAAGTTATTGAAAAAGAAACTAGTCCAGATTAGTTCGTCATTAAGATTGGATAAAATTTCATTGTTGGAAGTTGATTGTGATCTTGGAGCTGGAAAACCTGGCGCTGGTGCCGGGATCGAGATGCTGAAGGAAGCTATTAAAAATCAGCATGATTTACGCTCCACATGTGAGCAAATAATGGTTGATATTAACGATACTTCTTCTCTAGCACGAGCCTCGAAAATACAAGCAGACACTGTTACTCCATATGCGCGTCATATTGAGGTCATTACTCAAGTAATGAAGGATGCAGCGATGTTGGTCTGCAATAGTTTGGAGAATGATACTTTTCCACTTGTACTCGCTGGAGATCATTCAACTGCGGCATCAACGATTGCTGGCATTCGACGGGCTCACCCAGAGAAGAATCTTGGAGTGATTTGGATTGATGCTCACGCAGATATTCATTCACCTTTTACGACACCTTCAGGTAATATGCATGGGATGCCAGTTGCTATAGCATCTGGTTATGATAATCAATCAGAGGCTATTAACGATATTGATTCGCTGACCAGACAATTATGGGATGAATTGAAAGGGCTCCATGGATTGAGTTCTCCAGCCATAAACCTCGATAACCTTGTCTATGTTGGTGTTAGAGACACCGAGCCTGCAGAGAGTATTACACTTTCTCGATACGATATCCCAATCGTTACTACTGATGATGTAAGACAAGAGGGACCAGTTGCGGCTGCTAATCGTTGTCTTTCCTATCTTTCAGATGTTGATTTGATTTACGTTAGTTTTGATGTTGACTGCCTGGATTCAACGATCTGTAAAGGAACAGGCACCCCTGTACCTGGTGGTCTTTGGGCGCATGAGGCTATTCTTTTGCTAAGAACCCTTTTATCTGATCAGCGTGTTTGCTGCTGGGAAATTTGTGAAATTAATCCTCATCTTGATGAGTTAAATACTTTGGCGGAAGTCTCCTTGGGGATTTTTCGAGCAGGAATTGATGTTTTGTCTGATCGGTACTCCAATTGCTGATTTAATGATGAATTCTGATTCTCAATTTATTTATGAAAAGTTTAATGCTTTGCTTCCCGCTCCGTCGCTCACCCGAAATTTAAACTTTTTCGAAAAAATTCTTTCCAGTCGTGGCTTTTCCGCGATCTGTTTTCGCAGCTTTTCTCAGGTTGTTTTCATTAATAACCCGGTGAGTGGTTTTTTCATTTTTTTGGCATTTTGGATTAATTCACCATCAACGGTTTTTTTTGTGTTGGCTGCCATGTTGTCGGCCAACTTAACTGCTTACTTCCTCGGTTTGAGTCCAAACCTGCGCGATCAGGGGATTTATGGCTTTAACGGCACTCTGGTTGGCTGTGCAGCTGCTGCATTGATTAACGTTGATTCGAGTTTCAATCGATTTGGTGTCATCGCTCTTGTCCTCTTGGCGGCTGGCCTTTCAACTGTGCTCGTTGAACTATGGAGAAAAAGGTTTTCTCATAGAAACGATCCCCCAGCACTTACGTTGCCCTTTTGTTTGGTTGTGTGGCTCTTCTTTACTCCTGCTATCAATACATCGCCCGAGCTAATGGAGATATTGACTGGCAGGGGCTTTTTACTTGACATTGCGCAGTCTATTTTCGTGGGTATCTTCAAAAGCTTTGGACAAGTCTTTTTGAATGGAGAATTGCTTAGTGGTTGTTTGATTTTTTTCGCTGTTTTGATTGCTAGCCCGATTGCTGCTGGTTTAGGGGCTTGGGGATCACTCCTGGGAATGATGACAGCTCTAAGTCAAGGTGTTGAATTGGTCTCTATTTCAGATGGCCTTTGGGGATACAATAGCTTGCTAGTGGCAATCGCAATCGGGGGGATTTTTCACACACCCACGATCCGAAGCCTGATTCTTGCGTCGATCGGTGCCATTGTTGCTGTCTATTTGCAATTGATGCAAGAACTATTGATTGGAAGCTTGCCGACTCTGACACTAAGTTTTGTTCTTACGACGTGGTTGGTGATGCGTTTAGCTGGCAAAGCCTTGCCAGCATTAATCCCGATTCCCCTGCATTCTATTGTCACACCGGAAGAGCATCTTCGTCGATTTAAAGTTGCATTCAGGGTTTTCAAAGACTTCCGTTTTAATATGAGGTGTCGCACAGCGGGTGATCATCACTTGCTCAAAAGGTATCCATTAGACCAGCCTTGTCTGGATCAAGCCCGCGATCTTTTCTCATTCATTGACGTTAATCATGATGATGTACTGAGTGTGAGCGAGTTCTCGCGTGCTTTGATCAAGAGTCAATCTTCGGCAAACTTTTCGGGTCGGCGATTGTCGCCTCATTTGGTGGCTCATCAGCTTGATGCCACGATGGCGAGTATGGATCTTGACCGCAATGGCTTCGTTGATTTTGAAGAATTTTGTTTGTTGATTCATAAATTGCAATACCTTAGGAGAGATGAAGAGCGTTTGCTCGCTTATCTGATGCCTATTGATCGTAATGATGATTGTTCTTTTGATGTCAATGAATTGTCGATGTTGCTGCATTCTCTTGGTTTAGAGCCCCTTTCGTCGGACGAAGTAGCATATATTTTTGAGTCTCAATCAGCCATAGAGTGGTCTCAATTTGTTGACCGGCTTCTTTTGACATGATTCCTTGTTGACTTGATTCCGTTTCAGTTGCTTCAGTCTCAATGATCTTGGGTTTTTGAATTGATCCGAACTCTTTTATGAGTCCTGGCAGGGGAGGCTCATGCGGCTGATGAATTCCTTGGTTGGTACCAGCCACCTATGATTGGTTTTAGAAAGAAATCGCCAAGAGATAAGACTTGCCCCATCGTGAGGCCTGTTGACCAAACCACATCAGGCGATCAACTTCAGCTCGCCGTTTGAGTCGGGTGTCGATCTCTCCACCTCAAATCCTTCCCGCTCATCCAGGTCGTGCCAGTGAGTCGTTGGAATGCTTTACACCTCACCCCACCTCTCAAACTGTTTTTACCTTGCTTAAGAGGTGGACTGCAGGCGTGCTCAATGACGTCAATGCATGTGAGACGTCTGCCCGTCGCACGCTTCGGAGTTCAGAGAACCTGCACTACTTCGCTCACCTCAGGGATCGTTTCACGCATTTTGCGCTCGATGCCCATTTTCAGGGTCATCGTGCTGCTGGGGCAGCTTCCGCAGGCACCCTGCAGGCGCACTTTCACCACGGGACCATCGATTTCCACCACTTCCACGTTGCCGCCGTCGGCCATTAGGAATGGACGCAGCTCATCAAGCACCTTTTCAACGTTTTCACTGGTGAGTGGCAGCGTTTCTGAGCTCATGGATCAATCAAGCTATGAAACCCAGCGTAATCGCAGCACAGGGCTGACCGATTCATACCCTTGGGTTCAGACGCCGTCATCCCTTTGGATCAATACGACGCTGTGCTCGTAGGCGCAGGAATTATGAGTGCCACCCTGGCCTCACTCCTGCACGCTCTCGATCCCGACCTGCGCTTGCTGCTGGTGGAGCGACTCGAGGGGCCGGCTCTCGAAAGCAGCGCGGCGGCGAATAATGCGGGCACGGGACATGCGGCGAACTGTGAGCTGAACTACACCCCCCAGCGCCCTGATGGCCGGATCGAAACCAGCAAGGCGTTGGCTATCAATGCGGCTTTTGAATGCAGCCTCGCCTTCTGGGCATCGTTGGCAGAACGGGGGCTCCTCAAGCCAGACACTTTTCTGCATCAGGTGCCTCATTTGAGTCTGGTCTGGGGTCAGGACGATGTGGCTTTTCTGGAGCAGCGATACCGGCAGCTGAAGGCGCTGCCCGCCTTCAGCGCCATGGAGTGGACCACGGATCCTGCAGAGATGACGGACTGGTTGCCCTTGGTGATGGAGGGGCGATCAGGCGATCAGGCGCTTGCGGCCACGCGGATCAAGCGAGGGCTCGACGTGGATTTCGGCAGCCTCACCCGTGCACTGCTGGCCCCGCTGCAAGGCTCTGGGGCCCTCAAGATCTGCTACGGCACGGTTGTGAAGGGGCTGAAGCGCCAACGCACCGAGGCGATGACCTCAGGCGATTGGGGGATCCAGCTCCAGGGGCCATCCGGCAGCTGGCAGGTTCAAACCCCGTTTGTGTTTCTTGGCGCCGGTGGGGGGGCGCTGCCGCTGTTGCAGAACAGCGGCATCCCGGAAGCTGCCGATTTCGCTGGCTTTCCTGTGAGTGGCCAATGGTTGGTCTGCCAGCGCCCCGACCTTGTGGATCGGCATTTCGCCAAGGTGTATGGAAAAGCCGCGGTGGGAGCGCCTCCCATGTCGGTTCCGCATCTCGACAGCCGTTGGATTGACGGCAAGCGTTCACTTCTGTTTGGCCCCTATGCCGGATTCAGCAGCAAGTTTCTTAAAACAGGCTCCCTGTTTGATCTTCCAAGATCCGTTCGCAGCACCAATCTGGTGCCGATGCTGCAGGTGGGCTTGAACAATCTTCCACTTGTCAAATACCTGATTTCTCAGCTTCGCCAGAGTGAGACGGATCGCATCGACGCACTTAGGCGATTCCTTCCATCGGCAAAGAGTGATGACTGGAGCCTCTCGGTGGCTGGTCAACGGGTGCAAATCATTAAACGCACGCCTGAAGGAAGCCGCTTGCAGATGGGCACCGAGGTTGTGAGCTCGGCTGATGGATCTCTCGCTGCACTGCTTGGGGCCTCTCCGGGAGCCAGCACGTCAGTTCCGATCATGCTCGATGTTCTGAACCGATGTTTTTCGCAGCAACTCGCCACCCAGGCCTGGCAGGAGCGATTGCGCAGCTTGCTGCCTTTCTATGGACAGGACCTCAACGCTGATGCTGACCTCCTCGATCAGGTTCGCCGCCGCAGTGATGCACTGCTTGGGATTCAATCCAGTTGAGTGCTTGTGGAAGGGTGCATCGCCTGATTGTGTTGTGTTCTGCGTTTCACCAGACCAGCCACTACAGCAAGAGCAAACATTCCCAAAAGGGCCAGACCCAGGATCAAGCGACCACCATCAAACAGTCCTGCACCCAGGGCCACGATCGGTGCATCGCTGAGCAGCACACTCACCACTAAGGGAACGACAAAGGCTCGCCAGGTTGTGCCGCTGAGGCCAGCGGCGTAGCTCACGAAATCGAACAGGCCAGTCATCAACAATCCAGTAAGCAGAAAAGGATTGCCCTGGAATTGATTACGGCCGAACCCTTCGATTCTGGCCATCGCGCTACTGCCGACGAGGCGGCCGATGAGCCCGCGTCCATAGCGTCGGGCCAGCAGGAAGGCCGCCTGGCAGAACAGCAGATCGGCGATCACGATCGTGATGAACCCCGTCTCGAAACCCAACAGCGTTCCAGCCAGCAGTGAGTAGGCCGTGCTTGGTAGGGCGGGCAAGAGGATGCTCACTCCTCGCAGCAGGAGGATGGCGATCGGCGCCCAGACGCCGAGGCGTTCCACCTGATTGCGAATCGGCTCCAGCCCATGCACTTGCGCAAGGTGAAAAAAAACCGTCAGCCCAGCAATCGTGGCGGTGATCAGGAGAAAGCGACGCCAGCGTTGCATCAGTGCGATCAGCTCGGTTTCAGATGATCTCGAGAATGACTCATCCTGTTGACGTTGCTGGAGACAGATTCACCAACACCACGCCAGCTGTAATCAGCGCCATTCCCATCAACTGCCCGGCACTGGGCGTTTGTTGATAGAGCAGCATGCCGATCAGCACGATGGCCACGATGCCCAGGCCGCTCCAGAGGGCATAGGTGAGGCCCATGGGCAACACCTGCACCACCCGTGACATCAAGGTCATGGACACTGCATAGGCGGTGAGCACCACCAGGGTGGGACCGGGTCTGCTGAATCCCTCGGAGAGCTTGAGACAGGAGGTGCCGATGACCTCGGCGCCGATTGCGAGCAGCAGCAGAACCCATGGCGACACAGACGGCACAAGCACACGATGAGAGTGAGCTTGGAGGAAGACCCAGCCCGATCACCCCGTTTCGTGGTGGGCCTGGGCAGCTCCTTAGGATTGCATCAACGAACGAATTAGCCCGGGCCGGGATTTCGCCAACCGCATGACCGACGCTCCCGTCTCACGCATCCGCAATTTCTGCATCATTGCCCACATCGACCACGGCAAGTCGACCCTGGCCGATCGGTTGCTGCAGGACACGGGCACGGTGGCCAACAGGGACATGCAGGAGCAGTTCCTGGACAACATGGATCTGGAGCGGGAGCGGGGCATCACCATCAAGCTCCAGGCGGCGCGGATGAATTACACGGCAGCCGATGGAGAGGAGTACGTCCTCAACCTGATCGACACCCCCGGCCACGTGGACTTCTCCTATGAGGTGAGCCGCAGCCTTCTGGCCTGTGAGGGAGCGCTACTGGTAGTGGATGCCAGCCAGGGGGTGGAGGCTCAGACCCTGGCCAATGTGTACCTGGCGCTGGAGAACGACCTCGAGATCATTCCAGTGCTCAACAAGATCGATTTGCCCGGTGCCGATCCCGATCGCATCAAGGAGGAAGTGGAGGCGATCATCGGCCTCGACTGCAGCAATGCCATTCCCTGTTCGGCCAAAACAGGTTTGGGTGTTCCCGAGATTCTGCAGGCGGTGGTGGACCGGGTGCCGCCGCCAGCGGACACGGTGGAGGAGCCCACCAAGGCCCTGATCTTTGATTCCTATTACGACCCCTACCGGGGGGTGATTGTGTATTTCCGGGTGATGAGCGGCCGAATCAGCTGCAAAGACAAGGTGCTGTTGATGGCCAGCAAGAAAACCTACGAGCTTGATGAGATCGGGGTGATGGCACCGGATCAGCGCAAGGTGGGTGAGCTTCACGCCGGCGAGGTGGGCTATCTGGCGGCATCGATCAAGGCCGTGGCCGATGCCCGCGTGGGCGACACGATCACCCTGCTCAATGCCCCGGCGGATGAGGCCTTACCGGGTTACACCGAAGCCAAGCCGATGGTGTTCTGCGGCCTGTTCCCCACCGAGGCGGATCAGTATCCGGATCTGCGCGAAGCGCTCAACAAGCTGCAGCTCTCCGATGCGGCACTGCAGTTCGAACCGGAAACCAGCAGTGCGATGGGCTTCGGGTTCCGTTGCGGCTTCCTGGGGTTGCTGCACATGGAGATCGTGCAGGAGCGCCTGGAGCGGGAGTACGACCTCGATCTGATTGTCACCGCACCGTCGGTGATCTACAAGGTGAACATGATCGACGGAACGGAGGTGATGGTGGATAACCCCGCCACCCTTCCCGATCCGCAGAAGCGCGAATCGATTGAAGAGCCCTACGTGAAGATGGAGATCTACGCGCCGAATGAATACAACGGCGCGCTAATGGGGCTGTGCCAGGAACGGCGCGGTGAGTATCTCGATATGAAATACATCACCACCGATCGGGTGACGTTGATTTATGAACTGCCGCTGGCGGAAGTGGTAACCGACTTCTTCGATCAGATGAAGACGCGTACACAAGGCTATGCGTCGATGGAATACCACCTGATCGGCTATCGCAAGAACGAACTGGTGCGCCTGGATGTGTTGATCAATGGCGAGCGGGCTGATCCCCTCACCACGATCGTGCACCGGGACAAGGCTTACAACGTGGGCAAGGCTCTGGTGGAGAAACTGAAAGAATTGATTCCTCGCCAGCAGTTCAAGATTCCCCTGCAGGCCTCCATCGGCAGCCGCATCATTGCCTCCACCAGCATCAGTGCCATCCGCAAGGACGTGCTGGCCAAGTGTTACGGCGGCGATATTTCACGGAAGAAGAAACTGCTGAAGAAACAGGCCAAGGGCAAGAAGCGAATGAAGGCGATGGGCAAGGTGGATGTGCCGCAGGAGGCCTTCATGGCGGTGCTCAAGCTCAATGATGGTGGGGGGAGCTGAGGCGCCTTAAGTAGGACACCAGCTCTGAGCTGGTATGGAGAGTGTGGTGCTGTGCTGAATCTTGATGGTGCTGCTTCCAGTGGTGCTGTAGTTCACTTGGATCAAATTATTGTTTGCATTGGCCGTGCTGATTGTTCGTGTGACGGTTAGTCCTTGAAGAGGTGTTGGACTCTGCGACAAGTCCAGATTTGAGATCACATTCAGAGTGTTGGATTCTTCGTTGAGTAGTGCTGTCCCCAGAGTCGCATTTTGACACTGACCTGCATCCGGCGTGTAAGCGAGTTGCCCATTGGTTGTCATTGAGCTGTCAGCTTTCCATAACGCAACCTGTTGGCGAACGTCTTCAAGATCCCTGTGGATGGCTGCGTTGACGGTATCTCTTGCTCGGCTCTTGCCCAGGGCTTGCATGGAGTCTCCAAACAGGCGACCTGTCTGTGTGGTGAGTGCCACCAGGATGAAGGATGAGACCAGGGATTCGGTGAGTGTCATGGTCTAGCTCTTCCCTCGCTTGATCCTCCCAGACGTGTGAATGGAAAACACGGCTAAAGGCGCGTTTCTTCACGGCCAGGCGTTGCCAGGATTTATGAGAAGTTGATCTTTTTGCTTGCACCCATGCATTCTCTCTGCTTGGATTCTTTCTTTCGCTTGTAAAGGGAATAGATTCACTGAAATGCTGATGATTTTAATCTGAGTATTTCCTGATAAGAGTGGATTGTCTAATTTGGAAGGTCAAGTCTGGCGTCATCGAAGATGAGAATCTCGACGTTTTTTAGGGTTTGATTTTCTTGATCGGCGTGGGTGATTGTGCATTGTGTTTTTGTGCACCCAGCTGTTCCGTAGTTAGAGCGACTTCCTTCAAAAAAAACAATGTCGAGGCCTGGGCCGCCATTGATTTTGTCGGCTCCAGTTCCAGGAAGATAGATATTCTTGTCACCGCCGCCATTGAGACTATCGCTTCCACCACGCCCCACCAGCACATCGATGCCGTCGCCTCCATTCAAGGTGTCGGCATCGTTTGTTCCTCTTAGGAAGTCATTGCCTGCTTCGCCATTCAATATGCTCGAGCCGTTGTCTCCGGCTTCAATGATGTCGTTGGCCTCAGAGCCTGTGATCTTGTCTCCGCCACCGTAACCGCAAACAAGCACATCTTCCCCTTCTTTGATGTTTGCAATTGGTACACTAATTTCATCAGCTTCTCCCGCTTTGCCGGGGACATTTACAAGGTTGGACGCATCACAAAGACTTCCATCCGAAGGCCTTGAATAGAGAGGGCTGATTCTTGAGCGGGCTCCAGTGACGCTTCCATATTTCACGGTGGCATGGCCCTTCAAGGCAAGAGTGAAGGAGGCATACTTGCCATCGTTGCTTGTGACTGTGAATCCTCCATCTGGAGAGTCGCCATCAAGGCCATCCAACATCGGGCTCCATTCCAGGCTGTTGTTGTAAGAGCCGTCGTCTTCGAGTGCAGGGCCGCACCGCCAGAGAGTGTTGTTGGGCAGCCAATCGCTTGTGGAGGATTTCACGGCATAGATCGCCAAGGGCAGATCCCGGCGCATGTCGATAGCAAAGCGAAATTCCGACAATGTGTTGCTGGTGTTGATTGGGCAACTCGGCGGAATCAGTACATTGCTGCTATCAGTGATTAAGCGTTCTGATAGTGCAATTTCAGCTTCAACAAAGGATGTTGCCCTTGACCAATCGTTGCGTTGGCGTTCCATCGCTTCGGCTTTTTCGCTGCTTTCGAGATGGGAAACAAGTGCTTGCCCTGCCACGGTGGCCGTCATCATGCCAATGAACGTTGCGACCAGAAGTTCAGTCAGTGTGAATCCCATAGCTTAAAACGCAGTGTTGTAGTCGCAGCCGCTGGAACGTTCAATCCCTTGGCGAACCAACCCAAGGGGTTGGATGATGGCAATGCAGCGATTGGGAATGTCTGGAGAGAAGTGTAATTTGATCAAACCGCCCTTGGAAACTGTTCCTCTTGGGGTGAAGACGATTTCAGTGGGCAGTGCATTGTTATTTTCTTTGGTGCATTTGAACGTGCTTGGTGCTAAAGCTGTTTGGCTACAAATCACTAATTGTTCAGAATTTTCAACGATTTCGCGAAGCTTGAGTGTGCTAATATTGTTACAATTACTTGTGTTTGGCGTGGGCTCAAGTGACGCCGTGCTATCGATAACTTGGATGATGCATATTTGCGCTTGCTGCACTGCGCGGAGGCGTATGTCTTCGATCCAGTTGGCAGCCTCGCGGGTTGCTGCTTTCAATCGTTCCTGCTGCCAATTGCGTTGAAAGGATGGGATGGCAATCCCGCTGAGAATGCCTGCAATGATCATCACTGCAAGCAATTCAATCAAGGTGAATCCTGAATTCGTTTTCGAGTCCCTCGTCGTGACCACCATGATCAGAGCTTCTCAAATGATGTCCAGCTGTTTACTCCCAGGCCGATGTAATCTTGAATGCTAATTCCAAAGCGAGTGCCCAAGCCGGTGAACAGTTGTGAACCCATGTCTTTGGGAACCACCAATTGGGCGTTGTTTGAGTTTGAGCCGTCCCAGGTCTTGGCCCATACGGCTCCGGAAATATCGCCGCCGCCGCATTCACCATCGAGATCGCAGTCAGCAGAGTCCCCTGAACCGCCATTGATGCCGACTGTGGCGCAGGGAAAATACACAAACATATTGGCTGCTTTTTGATTGTTGCCTTGTGATGTGCCTGCCAAGGTCACTGTTTGAATGGTGTCATTCTCATTGGCCGTGCTGCATTTTGGATCAGCACTCATTGGTAGTCCATACATGGAGAGGTCTCCGGGACGGCCGTCATGAATGATCCCCGTGTTGCCTCCAACTTTGACTACTTCTCCTCCTTGGGTGTCTGTATCCAAGCCTTCGACGTAGAGGCGCACTGGGCCTGAGCTCGTATCAATTTCCAGGCGTTCTTTGCCGCTTAACAAGATCGTGTTGATGCGGCAGTGCGTGACCGGTGGGTTGCTTGCATCTGTTGCGCAGTATCCATTGCTCGAAGGCTCTTTGTTGTCTTCTTCTTCTGTTGGTTTACTCTGAGACTGGATAAAGTATGTGTTTTCTAATGATTTTTTGTCTGTTTTGTCTTTGATCGGAAAATCCTGGATATTGCCGGTTGTATTGATGTATTGAATTAAGTCTTCCGGGAAGGTGGGAACCGGTGGGAGATTAATTGGTCCTAGAAAAATCTGACCATCCACATCACTGTTGGCTTGAGCACCGATAGCTTCCTTCGCCTGCTCTTCTGTGGGTGGACCGTCGGGATTGGGGTTGGTGCAGCGGGTGCAGAGTACATTTCCAGATATGGCCCCCTTCACGTCATTATTGCCAAGGTTGATGTAGGAGCCGAGAAGCCCTGGAAAGCCGCTGGAGGAGCACTCGCCGGAAAAATCACCGAAGCGGCAGTTGCAGGGTTTTGGTTTCACGTCAAAGCTCATTTCCACCGCTGCAGTGGCAAGAATTTTGCTGTTGTCGGCATTTTTTCTATAGCCGATCACGCGAAGGCGACCTGTGCCGCCATAAAATTTCGTACCTGAATAGGCGTAGTAATCAATGACGTAGTCCCCGCTTGGATTGGTGTTGCTTGACGTCAGGGCTGGGGTTCCTGTTTGGGTGGCATCTGAACAAATGGATGAGGGCAGCGATGGTGTGCCCCAGGTGCCGGTGTTAATGCAATCGTTAGGGGGTGGGGCTGAGCCGCTCTGGGAATAACAGTTAATAAGGAGGTAGTTGAAGTTCCGATTCAATCCTTCGATCGTGCGTGCCAAACCCGCCTCGGCAATCGCTTTGGCTTGGCGCGATTGTTCGAGACGGGTGGAGCCGATCAGGCCGCCAAAGCTGCGGGTAAGCATGGCGGCGCTGCCCGCGAGCATGATCAGGCCGATGGTGACAACGAGGGGGAGGACAAAGCCATCTTTATTATTTTGTTTTTGATGGCTTTGTTTGTTGATCATTTATGAAGTGAGCATTGTGAGCGGGATATGGTTAAAGATTGGTAGCACTTCCTTGTCATCATGCGCAGACAGCAGCTGCGACGTCGCCTAAAGTAACAGGGTCTCCTGTTTTACTCTTAATATCTCGCTTTCCTGAATCTGCATCGACGCAAGATTTCGCTGCGTATTTATTTAACAATTGATCTGCTCCTGTGACATTGACTCCATATGCAGGCGCTATAAGCCCGGCATCGATGAAGGTACAGTTTTCGCTGTCCGCGTTTGCCGCTCCTACTTCGTTTGTCAGGAAAACAGCGGCATCATCGGGGTCTAACTGGTGTTCCGCTGCGACTTGGCTGAGGATTGCGCCAACCTTTGATGTGCATTCTGTTGCCTTCGCTTTGGCGGTTTGACTCAAGAAATTAGGGAGTGCAACTGCAGACAAGATCCCAACAATCACAATCACGATCATCAGCTCCACCAAGGTGAAGCCCTTCTCGATCAGATTGCGGCCTTTCTTGCGATTGAGGAGTGCCAGCTGCAGCCGGCTGTTGAGAGTGGTCATGGCTGATCAGTGGATGGGATGAATGGTTTCGGCACCTGGTGTGCCCACAGATCAACCATCTCCTTTTCTCATGGTTCGTACAGGAATGAACGGCTAAAGCTTCCTAAGAAGGCTCTTAGGGTTGCTCTCAGCCGTTGAAGCGCTACGTCTTGCCATCGCTGCGCGGTTGGCTGCAGTCCACCGCTTTGCTGTCGGTGATTGCTGGCTATGTGTTGCTGCTGGGCGTGAATGCCGCCCTCGGTGATCTGCAGCGCAGACAGCAGCACCTGAAGTTGGCGGCATCACTGCGTCAGGAGGCTGCTACAGGGGTGTTGGCTGCAGGACCTATGCGCTCTCTCGGCCTGGAGGCCAGGGTGCTGCCCGAGGGGGACGAGCTACGCCCCAGCCTTCGCAAGGGGCCGTCCGGCCAGCAATGGCTGGTGAGCCGCTCCACCCTTGAGCTTGCCAATGGCGAGCGTCGCTTGCTTGAGCTGCGTCAGGACGTGAGCCTGGACCTCGAGCAGCAGCACCTGGCGCAGCTGCTGCTGGTGGCTGCTGCTGGTGTTTCGATCCTGTTCACGTCGCTGCTGCTGCGGCCGGTGTTGAGGAGGGGTCTGGTGGTTCCCCTCAACGACCTTGATCAGGAGCTGCAGGCCCTGGAGGCCGACACGCTTGGGGATCATCTTCTGGATCCGAGGCTGCAGCCCCAGGAGTTGCGCGCCATCGCCCACGCCTTCAACAACCTTCAACAACGCCTGGCAGAGGCCTGGAAACGGGAGCGATCGTTTGTGGATGGTGTTGCCCACGAGTTACGCACGCCGATCACGGTGATCTCCGGCCACAGCCAGCGCTTGCAGCGTCAGGTGCTTCCCGATCTCGCTCTGAAGTCGGTGGAGTCGATTGATGCGGAAGCCAGGCGGATGGGCAGTTTGCTAACGGCTTTGCGTGAACTGGCACGCTGCGATGCCGGTCGATTGCAGCTGCAATTCCAGCGCCTCGATGCCGATGAACAACTGCTGCTGGTCCATGAGCAGGCCTGGCCGCGTTCGCCCGACCGGTTGCCGTTACCGCCTCCATCTACCAACGGCTTGCCGTTGTTTTCAGCGGATTCCAGCCGTGTTCAACAGTGCCTCCAGTTGTTGATCACCAATGCGCTCAACTTCAGCACCGGTTCGGTGCGCCTTTTTGCCGAAAGGAGTGATCAGCAGCTCGTGCTGCATGTGCAGGATTCCGGCCCAGGAATCGCTGAATCCGAGCGTGCGTTGGTGTTGCAGCGTTTCCAGCGCGGATCCAGTGCTGCCGGGCAACGGGGCCCTGGGATCGGTCTTGCCCTTGTGCATGAGTTGATGCGAGCGATGAACGCTGAGGTGGTGATCGCCGATGCCCCCGGCGGTGGGGCTGATCTGCAGCTGCGTTTCAAGCTTGCTCCAGACGCGCCATGAAGCCCACGCCGCGCACGGTGTGCAGCAGCTTTGGCCGTTCTGGCCCCTCCAGCTTGCGGCGCAGATAGCCCATGTACACATCGAGCGTGTTGGGGTCGCCCACAAAGGGTGCTCCCCAAACGCTGTCGAGAATCCCCTGGCGTGGCTGCACCGTGCCCTGGTGTTTCACCAGAAAGGCCAGGAGATCAAACTCTCGCTGGGTGAGGGACACATCGCGTTCGCCGCGGCGCACCGTGCGGTTCATCAGATTGATCTTTAAATCGCCAAGGGTGAGTGGTTCGCTGGGGCGTTCAACACTTGGGTAACGGCTACGCCGCAGCTGGGCGCGCACCCGCGCATGCAGTTCCGGCAGCTCGAACGGTTTGGTGATGTAGTCATCCGCTCCCAGATCGAGTGCCTGAACCCGATCCTCCAGATCGTGATGGGCTGTGAGCATCAGCACCGGTGTGGTGTCGCCACTGCTGCGCAGGCGCCTGCAGATTTCCAGGCCGTTGAAGTCCGGAAGGTTCCAGTCGAGCACCACCAGATCAAAGTGCTGCTGGCGCAGCAGCAGCAAGGCTTCCGCACCGCAATTCGCCCCTTGGCAGACCTGCGTGTGTTGGCTGAGTTCCTCCAGCAGAAACTGCAGTAGCTCCGGGTCGTCGTCGACGATCAACAGTTGGCCGCTGGGCTCCTCGGCCATCGCAAACAGGTCAATGCCGTCACCTTATGGGTGGAGGCCGGGGAATGCTTCAGCCAGTTGTGCTGCTCCCGTTCCCATGCTCTGTTGTGAACCGCTTCGGCATCAGCCCAGGCCGCAGACCCAAGGCTTTGTGATGCCCCTGGCCCTGGGGGCGTCATCTTTGCTCCTGTTGGGCAGTGCCTCCATTCATACCCTCAGCCTCCAGGGGCGCTTGCGGGTGGCGGCCCATCAGCAACGCGCCGTCGGGGCGGATCAGCTGCGTTCGGCGGCGCAGGCGTTTGTTGCAGCTTCCCAAGGCCCCCAGGCCTGTTTGCTGCCTTTGCCGTCCGTGGCCTGGGAGGCTGCGCGATCTGCTTGCCCAGAGGCCGACCCTCATCTTTTGAAAAGCGGCGTCGTGGATGGGGAGCCCTGGCGCCTGATCCGTTGGCAGCCCGCTGCCAGCCGCGGAACGCTGCTGCTGGCTCTGGACGATGGCCGACAAGCCCGAGTTCTGGTGCGTTTTGCAGGTGATTTCAAGGTGACAGCGCTCGGAGAGCCCCAGCTGCTCGGCCGCTCGGTCCAGGAGGGCGTCTGATGAACCTGATCGAAGTTCTCATCTCCAGCCTGCTGCTGGCAGGAAGCAGTGCTGCGGCTTTGGGGGTGTGGGGTCAGGCGGCAAGCGAAGTGGCGGCGTCCACTCGGCTGGAACAGCAGGTGGATCAGTTGGAACAGCTCCGTCTTGCGAGCCATCGCTGGTTGATCTCCGAAGCCCGTGCGCAGAGGCTCACCAATGGCTCCTGTCAGTTTGAAGTAGGCACCCTCAGCGCAGCCATGGATCAGGCTCTGCCGGTGCCGGAGGGGATCCGCCGGCAATGGACACCCGATCCCGATGGCGTCGGAGTTTGGCAGGAGCTCGAGGCGCACGCACCCCAGGGCCCTGTTGGTCCGCAGCGGCGTCAACTGATCACTCCAGCGGCCTATGGCCTGTGCCAGCCATGACCCCCACCCGCAATGGCTTCACGCTGGTGGAGCTGATGATCGCGATTGCCCTTGTCGGCATCATCTGCAGCATCGGCCTGGTGCATGCCGGTGCCGACCGGGATCGTTTGCAGCTCGATGCGGCAGCTCGTCGCTTGCGGTTGGGTCTTGAACGGGCTCGGCTTTCGGCCCGCAGGCATCAGCAGGCCTGTGCTGTGGCCTTGGTGGCGGGCGGCTGGGTGGCGGCCGATCACGCCGGCTTGCCCCCCTGCAGCGGTGCGGCCCTGTCGCTCCAGGAGGGTGTTGGTCAGGCCGCGATCAAAGTGCACACCAACCTGCCCTCGGTGCTGCGGGTGTCAGCCAACGGCTTGCTCCTCGATGGTGGCACCACGGTGTTGAGCCATCCGCGGGTGACGAGCAGACGCTGTCTGGTGGTGAGCCTGCCCTTGGGGATCAGCCGTGTCGGCAGGTATTCGGCCTCTCCCTCTGCTGATGGAGAGGCGTTGCGCAGCCGCCAGTGTCTGCCGTTGCTTCAGGAGGGCTGAGCCTGTGATTCCACGCCAAGGGTCCAGGGGCTTCACCCTGTTGGAGCTGCTGTTGGCCTTGAGTTTGGGCACTGCGTTGTTTGTGCTGTTGCTGCGCTTGATCGGAGCCGACCTGCGGCTGGGCACGGCCATGGCCAGGCATCTGCAGGCTTCAGGGCTGCAGCGCCGCACCCTGGAGCTGATTCGCGATGAAGTGGCGATTGGCCATGGCTGGATGGTGGATCCACCACTTTCATCCACCTGGCCCTGTCGCCTCAGCGGACGGCGACCGGTGCTCGCCATCGCCATGGACCCCGGCGACCCCGATGCCCGTGGAGACGCTGTGATCGTCTATTCCGTAGGCCAGGCACCGTCTGCGATTTGGCATGGCCAGGTGCTGATGCGCTGCGGTCCGTCCTACGGGCTCGATGGAGTGCTGAATCTCCAGGGTGCGTTTCAGAACCGGGTGCTCTTGGATGCGCTGCCGGCAGCGCCCGATGCAGGATTTGAGGCTGTTCCCGACTCAAACCTGCCTGTGCTGCAGCTGCAGATCGAGCAGGTGTTGCCGGATGCCTCTGGGGGTGAGCGGCGGCTGCGCACCAGGCGCGCTGCCTAAGTTGCGCCTGCACTTTCTCCCGATTGAGGGATGGCAGCCTCGAACACTCGTGCTCAACTGAAGAGGTTGTTGCGCCCGTGCAGGATGCCCTCGTCGGGAATTCAGCGCCGTCTGGAGCGCACAAGTGCGAGTGCTGTGCTTCTGGGGTATGGCATGCTGCTGTTGGTGAACCTTCAGGTGTTCAGCCGCAACCGTGATCAGCGCCAACTGGACACGATGGCCATGGCGGAGCGTCTGCTTGTGAGCAGCAAGGGGGACCAGGATGATGGCGGAGCGTTGCAGCGCTGCTTCAACCATTTCTCAACCTTTGATCGCGCCATCTGGGGGCAACCGACCGGCTCTGCTGCAGGCATGGTGATGCCGCAACTCAGCAGTAACGATTTCATCGCTTCCAATCCCGAGTTGCGTGCACGGGCGCAGGACTTAGCCCGCAGCGCCTCCAGTCCTCAGACCTTTGCGCACGAGGCACGCACTTACACGGTGAGTACCGCCGCGGTCAATCTCAGCGATGAGCCCTGGCGGTTGTACCTGCTCACTGATGTCAGTCAGGACGTTGCAATGGAGCGACAGCTCAATTTGATCCTTACCGCGGCGGCCTTGCTGGCGTCGTTGGTCACCTTGATGCTCAATCGCCGCGGGATTCAGCGCAGCCTGCTCCCCCTGCGTCGCTTCGGTGACACACTCAGCGCTGTGCGTTCAAGTTCTCTACAACAGAAACGGTTTGAGCCGGATCAGCAACCAGAAGAACTCCAGCCTCTCGCCCATGCGTTCAACGCGCTGCTGGATCGCCTGACCGAGGCCTTTGAGCGCCAGCGCCAGTTCGCCAGCACCGTGAGCCATGAGCTGCGCAATCCGATCACGCTGATTGGCGGCTACAGCCGCCGCTTGCTGAGGCGTTCAGACAACCTCTCCGACGACCAGCGCCATCAGTTGGGGATCGTGGAGGAAGAGAGCCGTCGTCTGGGGCGGTTGGTGACCGATCTGTTGGCTCTCACTCGAGCGGAAACCGGCAGCTTGCAGGTTGATCTCAAGCCTCTGAGTGTCTGCGACGCCGTGCAGCAGGCGATTGACCTGGCCGGTGGGGCGGGTGAGCGCCGATTCCTTTTACGTCCTGACGATGGCATTGACCCTCACACGCTTCAGGCCTGGGCCGACCGGGACCGCGTGGTGCAGTGTCTTGTGAATCTGATCGAGAACGCCTGCAAGTACAGCCCCCAGCAGTCACCAGTGGAGATCGGCTGCTCTACCACGCCGTCTGTGGTGGAGCTGCGCGTTCGCGACCATGGTCCCGGAATACCGCCGGAGGAGAGGAGTTTGATCTTCGAGCGCTTCCGCCGCGGGCAACACAACACCGGCATTCCTGGCAGCGGCATTGGCCTGGCGGTGGTGTCCACCCTCGTCTCCCAGATGGAAGGAGAAGTGTCGGTGGAGGATGGCGAGGGCGGGGGTGCCGTGTTCGTGATCAGCCTCAGGCGATGCCCCCGTCCCTCGGATCCACGTCCTCGGCATCACCGCCATGAAGGAGATAAAACGCGATCACGGCAAAGCAGGCGATGGTGAGAAACAAATGATCGATCCAGCCAAAGCGCACGCCCATGCCCCTCAGCGCGATGTGGGTATTAACCACCATCAGCACGATCGAGAAGGGAGCGAACAGCAAGGCGGGCAGCGGCTGGACGCTGCGACGCTGATGCCACAGGCTCACCAGGGGCGGAATCAGCACGGCGGTTGAAAGCGCATGCAGCAGGCGCATGCTCAACTCGCTGTGCAGGTGGGGGGTGATCGTGGCCCATAGGTTGGCCGGAACCAACAATGTGCAGAGAATGAAATAAGCGATCATCAAGCTGATTGCAGAAGGATGCGGAAGCGGCTGCCCATCCCGGGTTCACTGGCCACAGTGATCGATCCCCCCATCGCCTCAACGAGTAATTTCACTACGGAGAGACCGAGGCCGCTGCCGCTGTAGCCCCCGGTGTTCGACCCTCGATGGAAGCGTTCAAAGATGTGGGGTTGGTCGGTGCTGGGAATGCCGATGCCATGGTCGATTACCTCCACTTCGAGCCCCTCGGCAACGCGCGCCACGGTCAACTGGATCGGTTGATCAGGAGGAGAGTATTTGTGAGCGTTTTCCACCAGGTTGACCAGCACCTGATGCAGGCGGGATGCGTCGCCAAGGGCAACGAGGGAGCACTCATCGTCTGGTCGGGTGAGCTCTAGAAAGCGCCCGTAGGCGGGCCCCTGCACGCGCACGATGGTGTCCAGCAGTGGTTGCAAGGGCACCGCTTCTTCCTTCAACTGCAACCGGCCGGAATCGCTGCGGGAGAGATCCAGCAGATCATTGAGCAGCTGCTGCATCTCGGCGGTTTCGTCCTGGGCATCCTGGAGGCATTGCTTCAACGCCGGATCCAGATCCGGTGCCTTGCGCATCACCCGTTTCAGCGAACCTGACACGAGAATCAGCGGCGACTGCAACTCGTGGCTCACCGCGCTCACGAATTGTCGCTGCTGACTCCACGACCACGCCAGCCTTTCGATCAGGTCGTTGTAGGTTCGCGTGAGGCGGGCGAGTTCGATGGGCCCCCTCGGTACGGGCAGGGCCGCCGTTTTCAGCCCCTCGGCTGTGAGTTCTGCGCTGCGGTCGCTCAGATCCTGCAGGGGCTTGGTGATCCGTCGCACCAGCAGGGTGCCCAGCATCAGGGAGCCTGCGAGGCAGCAACCCCAGATCACGATCATCCAGCCCAGGAATTCGGTCTGCGATTGGCCCAGCTCGGTGATCTCCATGCTGCTCCAGAGCCAATCGCCGGAGTCAATCTTTCGGTCCACAATGGTGAGGTGATCGCGTCCCCTCACCTCGATCATGTTCGCCTTGCCCGGAGTTCGTGGCAGATTGGTAGCCATGGAGGACTGCACGAGTCCATGCAATGAAGGCCGCCGGAGACTCTTGGGGACGACCAGCGTTCCATCAGCCTTCTCTAGCCAGTGTTGAATGAGCGAATTCGAGTGGTAGTTCAATTCCCTGAGGACTTCGTCTGCATCTTCAGTCTCAATATCCATCAGGTGTTTGGCCGCTAAATCAGAAACAGCTCGCAGCTCCGCCTCTCCCATCTGCAGGCGTGTGCGTTCGCTTAACCAGAGGCCTGCACTGGTTGCCGCCGTGAATCCCAGCAGCACGGCGGCATAAGTGGCCAGCTGCAACTGGCCCAGCATGCTGCCTGTGAGGCGGTGTTTCCAGAATCGCGAACGGTGCATGCGTCAATCCTGCTCGTTCCGGTTCAGGCAGGCAAGAATGACTGGCACAACACACCTGCAATGACGTGAGCTTTGCGTCTTCTCCTCTGGGCTCCGCCCGCCCGAGCCTCTCGGGCCGGATGGCGCGTTGGGGATTGGTGATTGTGGCGATGTACCTGTTGGTCGCCTTGGTCACTCCCCTGCTGCTGGCTGCGGGAGTGCTCCCCGATCCCAATGCAGGGCTTGAGAATCCCATCTATGCGCCGCCGTCGCTCCAGCACTGGTGCGGAACTGACCGCCTCGGACGGGATGTGTGTGTGCGCACGCTGCAAGGCAGTGGGGTGGCGTTGCAGGTGGTACTTCTGGCTGTGGCGCTCGCCCTTGTGATCGGAGTGCCCCTAGGCATGGTGAGCGGATATCTCGGCGGCGGTGTTGACCGGATTCTGGTGTTGCTGATGGACACCCTTTACACCCTGCCGGTGCTGCTTCTGTCAGTGGTATTGGCCTTTCTGCTGGGGCGGGGCATCCCCAACGCTGCCGCAGCTCTCTGCGTGGTGTACGTGCCCCAGTATTTCCGGGTGGTGCGCAATCAAACCGCCCAGGTGAAGGCTGAGTTGTTCGTGGAAGCCGCCCGCACCCTGGGGGCTGGTCCGGTCTGGATCCTTCGCCGCTACTTGCTGCGCAATGTGATCACCTCCGTTCCGGTGCTGCTCACCCTCAACGCAGCTGATGCGGTGCTGGTTCTGGGAGGCCTGGGATTTCTCGGCCTCGGCTTGCCGGAAACGATTCCGGAATGGGGTAGTGATCTGAACCTGGCTTTGGCCGCTGTCCCTACTGGAATCTGGTGGACAGCCCTGTATCCGGGGTTGGCCATGTTCATTCTGGTTCTCGGTCTCTCCTTTCTGGGTGAAGGTCTGGAGGCCTGGGTGAGCAGCACCGGTCGCGACGCGGCACACTGAAACAAGCGCTTGATCCCACCATGCCGTTTTGGGCCACGCTGGTTTTGTTGTCGTTAATGGTGATTCTCTGGGTGTCTGGCCGCAGCAATCCAGACGATGTGATCGGCCTTCTGGAGCAGATGCTGGCGATCACCCTGGGGCTGGTGGTCCTTTTTATCGGCCGCAGTCTGATGCTGGAACTGTTGGCCTTGGTGTTTGCGCTACGTCTGCCCGCAGCCCGTCGCAATCATCCCGTGCAGGAACGAACTCAGGGCAGCAAAGATGTATTGATGCCGTTCTGATCGAACCTGCTGGAGAGTCTTAAAACGCCAGCTGGAATGCCACAAGCACGCCCATCACGGTGAGGATGGCGTACTCCATGAAACTGATAACCCCCAGAGGGGTTTTGGTGTTGCCGCCCACGCAGGCGCAGTTGAGGGCGAGCTTGTCGATGTAGACCGCCTTGATTATCGACGCCATGCCCGGCACGCCCACTACTAGTGCAGCCCAACCGGCCAGAGGCAAGGGAGGACTGAGCAGAAAGCCAAGGCCGATCAGCAGCTCCACTCCGGGATAGAGCTTGCCCCACGGCCGCCAGCGCTGGGTGATGAGGTCGTACTTCACGAAGCTGGATGCGAACGACTCCACATCCATCAGTTTGAGCATCGCCAGAGCGCAGATCGAGATGCCCATGAAGTGCTGGATGATGCTGTTGCCCAGCACAAGGGCCATCAACAGGGCCGTGCCAAACACGGCGATCACAGGGGTATACGAGTACTCGGCGCTCTCAGCCTTCTCGCCAAGCACCTCAGCCAGTTCGCTGTAGCCCCCGATGCGCCTGTCGCCCGAGAAAATCTGCGGCGTGGTGGGCACGTTGTGACGCTGCTTGAAGGCGTTCACCTGCTCCTGGCTGATGAGACGGTGATCCTGAAAGGCGATACCTCGGCGTTGCAGCAGCGCGATGGCCTTCAGCCCCCAGGGACATTCATGCTCAGGCATCGACATGCGGTAGAGATGCACATCACCCAGTTCGATGGCCATCGCGGGGCGGTCGCTTTCACTTATTCGGACCGTAGCCGCCGGCTCGAAGGTCAGCAGCGCAATTTGGCGGTGCGCGGAAGGTCTTCGAGGATTTCTCCTTGTTCGTTCAGCTCCGGATAGGAACGTCCCTGCTCGCGGCACCAGGCGGCCACTTGGGGATAGGCCCATTCGAACAGCAGATCGCTGTAGTGCTGCGCTGGAACTCCTTCACCGTTCAGAGGAGCCAGGCCTGCTGCCTGGCGTTGACGCAGTGCCTCATACAGCAGGGTGGCCGTGGCCACCGAGACATTGAGGGACTGCACCATTCCTCGCATCGGAATGAAGATGGCCTGGTCCATCAAGGCCGTGGCCTCTTCCGTTAAACCCCACTTCTCAGCGCCGAGCACGAAGGCGCAGGGACCGGTGAAATCGCAGTCGCGGTAATCACGGGCATCGACGCCCAAGTTGGTGCCGTAGAGACGGAAGCTCCGCTCCTTGAGGTGATGCACAGCGGTGCTGATATCGGCATGGTCGTGAAGAGACACCCAGCGCTGACTGCCCTGGGCGGTGCTGTTGAAGGTTCGCGGTCTGCCGCTGAAGCTCACCGCATGGGCTTCGAGCACACCCACGGCATCGCAGCTGCGCAGGATGGCCGAGAGGTTGTGCGGTTTCTCGACATGCTCCACCAAGACGGTCAGATCGGACATGCGTTGGTTCAAGACCGTCTTTAGGCGCTCGAATCGACGGGGAAGCAATGGCATGGGCTGACTGGGGCTGCGTGCCGGATTGCGTGCATACAGAAGTCGCCACGAATCCTCACCTCAGAGTTGCATGCACCATGGCCTGCGCATTCGGACGTCTTGGGCTGGACGATCGTTGAACAATGAGTGATGCCATTTGCTTGCCGAGAGCGAGCAAACTGGGTCGAATCTTGTTCTAGAGACGGTCGCGAGCTTGTTGACGTTGAAGTGCTTAGGCGGCTTCGATTTGTGCCGAATAAAAAATTTGAAATCGTTTGTTGACCTCGGGCAGATCGAGAATCCACTTGCTCTGGGCCACTGCTGGCATCCAGGCGAGACGAGCATTCATGAGATCCAGCAAAGAGTTGGCTGACCTGGGGTTGTTGAACCGACCGTCAGTTCAAGCTGCCGAGGACGAGTGTGACGAAAATCAGGGTCGTGACGACGACACCAGCAGAAAGGCATTTGGATGGTCGTGAACGAGGAGTCACAACTGGTTGCAATCGGATGGGGGTTTGGTCATCAATGATGAGCCAATGGCCTCAAGAATGGGGTTGATTCCTACCGATCACATTGTGAAAAGGATCTTGCTGGCTGGTTTCTGTGTTTCTGGATTGGTGATTTCACCATTGCAGGGAATCGCAGGAGAGTCTATGCATCGAGTGGAAGGCAATTATATTTATCATGATAATCCTTATGCTCGGGATGATCGTGTTCGGCGGACGTCACGAGATAACCCAGATGTTGATACAAATAGTTGTATCGAAGGCAGTGTGATTGGAGGTTTGTTGGGTGCTGGTCTCGGTGCTTCCCTCTCGCGGGGGAATGGTCGATGGGTTGGAGTGCCAGTGGGTGGTGCTGCCGGCGCGCTGATCGGCTGTCAGGTGGATGGTGGTTGAAATGTGATGCCAAGCATCGCACCATTGAAATGAATAGAAGGAGTCAGATGCTGACTTTCACCATTCGCATTCATCACCGGAGTTGCAGGGATAGATCTTGTAACCCTCTCCAACACGCGTTGGCGTGTTGCTGTTGTTAATCATCCATTTGTCGAGTCGTAAAACATATTTATTAGGGCTTTCTTGAAAGAGTCCGGCGAAGTAGATCTCTACAAAAGGAGGCCAGCCTTTTCCGCTGACCCCAGGCTCGTTATCTGCATAGCATTTCCAGCCGGATTTCACCCCATAGGAATCCATACTTGGCGATGTGAAATTCGCGTTCGGCATGCTGGAGTCCTGTTCGCAGACCCATGGGTATAGGGCGAAGCTGAAGGTATGGATTTTGCCTTTGACGTTGTCGTATGGATTGCCAGACTTGTGAATGGCCATGATCTTGTCGCAGACAGGTTTGTACCAGGGGCGAGCCTTGCCTGCGCCAGCGCCGCAAATAGCCCCATTGCGTACGTCGTCACCAGATCCATACCAGCCAGCCCAGTAACGCATCTGTCCAAAGGTTGTCTTGGAGTTGGGGTGGGTAAAGGTGCAGTGATTGCGACCATGGGGGCCTTTTGTGCAGCTTGGTTGAGTATTGCCTCCGTCAAATCGCTCAATATATTTAATATCTCCAAGGCAATCGGGTTGAATGCCCGCACCGTCGCAGTTGTGGAAGACCCAATAGTCTTTTCGATTGCTTTTCGGAAAACTAGCCCACGTTCGAGCACCCATATTCCATTGAGCTCCAGCCACGATGTTTTCATAGGGTCCGCCTCCGCACACTGATTGCAAGACTGGATTTTGATCGAGATTGAACTGGAATGGCCGATAAAAGAATGGAGAACAGCTGGTATCACCCGCGCCTTCTCCACCACCGCCGCAGAAGTTGGTGAGTTTGGTCACCGGTCCATTGGGTGCAGGAATATGAGCCCAGCAAAAACCTTGCCCTAGTCCGCTGATTAATACCGAGGATGGTGATGATTTCGATGGTTCAAGAATCTTGTTGTTCTCAGATGAAATGGCAGGGCTCAGTAAGGTGAGGCTTGAACCAAGTCCGGCCAATAATGTGTTCAGCATGCCATTCATGAACTCACTCTCTAATACTGGTCCCTTTCAAAAAATGATCTGTGAATGCTTGGATTCCGAAACCGCTTCGGAACCAAGAGGAGTGTGATGACGGCAACGTTTGACTCTCGTGTTTATGCCGTTGTGGCTTTAATTCCTTATGGACGTCTGGCGACCTATGGGCAGGTGGCTGACTGGATCGGTGCCTATGGCTGTGCCCGTCAGGTGGGCTGGGCCTTGCGCCGGCTCACCCTTCCATCGACGATTCCTTGGCAACGGGTTGTGAATGCCCAGGGTCGGATTTCGATGAGCCTGAGCCGTGAGGGATCTGACTGGATGCAGCGGGAGCTGCTGATCAGCGAAGGCATTCCCGTGGATGACGAGGGGCGGCTTCCTCTACGTCGTTTCCTCTGGGAGCCTCAATCTGAGCTTCTCGAACAGGCCCTGTCGCGCTGTGATCGTTCGGAAGCGAAAGCTCGTCTTGATCAAGCCGCCCAGATTATTGATTGAAGTACCGAGTCCCTGTGGAGATAAAACGCCTACCTCTCCACTGTCCAGGCTTCCCAGGCCAGTCGTTAGAGACCATATCTGAGAACTGCTTGAGGCTGGTGATTGATTGAAGGTTGCTTTTTGAGGCCTAACGACCGTGCGAGTTGTCTTCAGAGATCTTCTGGGCGGTTGCCTCTGCAACGACAGGAGTGATCAGCCCCAAGGAGCTCACGACCAGGGGCATTTTCAGCGCTTGCATTGAACCGCTCAGTGAATCACTAGCCTTCGATACTCTGTCGCGATTGTGAGATCGTTTTTGACTGAGTTTTTAATCGATGCTTCTAGTAGGCAACGGTTAAACCCAGGCCGACGTGATGTTGAAATCCTTTGCCCCATCCGCCTGCTTCACGTTCGTCAGTGCTGTACACAGGTTCCCAGTGCGCAAAGAGCGTTAATTTCTCGTTCAAGGGATACTCGAGTTCGATCTCACCACCCCAGTCAGTTCTCTGATCGAGACCTGAATAGCTACCGGGAATGTAGAAGCGAGGTCCTCCAGAAATGGTGACATTCAATTGGTCGTAATTGAAGCCAAAGCCAACCCAGGTGTCGGTGTAATTGCCCAGGTAGGTTCCGTTGCTTTCCCATCCAGTACGATTTTCTGCTGAGACGAAAAGTCCATCGACAACGCTCTCAAGTCCATCTCCCAGCGCAAAATTGACATCTCCATCGCCAAAGGCGTAAACGACTTCGGTGCCGATTTCATGCTTGAAGCCACGAACATCTTCGGCTTGTGTTGCGCTGACCCAATAGGGTTTCCAGTCTGCGGAGATCGACAGCTTGTCGTTGGGTTGATAGCGAGCTGCTAAGTAACCTTTCGCATCGACGCGGCGGTAAGGGCTTCCTTCTTCTTCTTCTTCTTCTTCTCCTTCTTCTTCAATCTCGACACGCCCGTAGAAGTGTTCGGCTTCACCGTAAACAATGGCCGGGCCGAGTTGCCCTTCGATGGTGAAGTTTGAGTTTTCGCCAAGCCCCCACTCGAAAACGCCGCCGAATTGGAGATCAATGGCTGAGTGGTAAGGCTGTCCTTCCAGGTTGTTTTCAAATCCCGTATGGCCTTCGATGGTCAGCACGGGAATGGCTCGAAATTCACCGGCTTCCAATTCTTCCGCTTGTGTTGCTCCGCCATGAGCGCCGTGGGCGTGCCCTTTTGAGTAGCCGATTTCGCTAATGCCGAGCGTTGCGCCTACCAAGGCGATAACGGCAAGACGCCGAACGACGGGATTCATGGATGACAAAAATTGTTGTTATGAGAACGATAATCATTCTCGAAATCCGTGCAAGAGGCGCGTTGCATTTGGTTGTGTTGAGCTCGCGGCGCTAGCTCTGGAGGGTGTGTTGCCTGTCACGCGTGAGTGAGTCGCCGTCTCGATCCGACAAGCCTGGGCTGGCGTCTCGCCGGGTGGCGTTGGAGGTGCTTGAAGCGGTGGCGGCGGGGGCTTACGCCGATGTGGCCCTTGAGCGGGCGCTGCGGCAGCACCCCTTGCAAGCCGCTGACCGTGGCCTGGCCACCGAATTGGCCTATGGCACCATCCGTTGGCGGCAGTGGCTGGACGCCTGGCTCGACAAGCTCGGAAAAGTGCCTGCCCGCAAACAGCCTCCACGTCTGCGCTGGCTGCTTCATCTCGGGTTGTACCAGGTTCTGCGTATGGAACGGATCCCTCCAGCCGCGGCAGTGAATACCTCTGTGGAACTGGCCAAAGGCGGCCCGTTGGCACGCTTGGCACCTGTGGTGAATGGTTTGCTACGCGCAGCCCTGCGGGCCCGTGATGCTGGCGACGGTTTGGTGCGACCTTCTGAACCGGAGATGGAGCTGGCGCAGGACCAGTCGCTTCCGCTCTGGTTCACCCGCGATCTCCTGCGCTGGTGCGGTCTAGTGCAGGCCGCTCAGGTGGCGCAGGCCTGCAATCAGGTGCCGCCGTTGGATTTGCGCATCAATCGTCTGCGCGCATCGCCAGCAGAGATGGCTTCACGCTTTGCCGAACACTGCATGCCCACGGCTCCGATCCCCGGCTGCCCGGATGGGTTGCAGGTGTTGGATCCGGCTGGGGATCTTCGGCAGTGGCCGGGTTATGACGAAGGGCACTGGTGTGTGCAGGATCGCGCGGCGCAGTGGGTGGCTCCGTTGCTGGCGGTTGAGGCAGGACAGCGAGTGTTGGATGCCTGTGCAGCGCCCGGCGGTAAAGCCACCCATCTGGCCGAACTGATGGGTGATCAAGGTGAGGTGTGGGCTGTGGATCGTTCACCCGGGCGCCTGCAACGCGTGGCAGCCAATGCCTCTCGGCTCGGCAGTCATTGCATTCATGCCTTGGCGGCGGATGCATCGCAATTGCTTCAGCAACGCCCGCAGTGGATGGCCTCCTTCGATCGGATCCTGTTGGATGCCCCTTGTTCAGGCCTGGGTACCTTGGCCCGTCATCCTGATGCGCGCTGGCGCATCAGTGAATCTTCGATTGCCGATTTGGTGCAGCTTCAGGCTGGTCTTCTTGATGCACTCTTGCCGTTGCTCAAGCCTGGCGGCCGCATCGTGTATGCCACCTGCACAGTGCACCCTGCCGAGAACACCGATCAAATTCATGGCTGGTTGCAGCGTCATCCCCAACTTGTGCTGGTGTCTGAACAGCAGCGCTGGCCTGACCCCCAGGGGGGAGATGGGTTTTATGCAGCTGTGATCACTGCACCGGCAGCGGCCTGAAATTTTCATCCACCGGAGGTCCCCCCGGTGGGGCTACATAACGGGGAGGCGCAGGAGCAGGTGTAGCGGGTGGTTCAGTCCCACCAAGAAACGGTTCTTCGCCGGGGGCCCAGAGGTCGGAGTTAGGAGAGTCTTTGTCTCCCCGGTCAGGAGCTTCTTTCTTTTTGTTTGAACCTTTGGCTTTGCCAGGGGGCTGGAATGTGCGGGTGAGCACGGGCTTAGGAGGAAAGTTCTGCACCTGGTAGGTGTCCTTCACATCCTCCATGAACTGCTTCCAGGCCCAGGCTGCCTCTCCGCTGTTGCTGTTGGTTTCTTTGTTGTTGTCGTAGCCGAACCACACCGCTGTGGTGAGTTGTGGGATTGATCCGATGAACCACAGATCACGTGCTCCTTCCGAAGTTCCGGTTTTACCGGCGACGGGACGATCATCCAGGCGGGCTGCTGCGCCGGTTCCGCCACTCACCACCCGCTGGAACATCCAGTTCATGGCGTCGGCTACATCGCTGTCGAGGGCCCTCCGTCCTTTGTCTCCGTCTACACGTCGGCTCCAGAGCACATTGCCATCGGGGCCACGGATCTCTTCGAAAGCTGAGGGTTTGACATAAATACCGCGATTGGCAACAGCGGCATAGGCGGCTGTCATGTCAAGAATGGTTTGCTCGTAGGCCCCGATCGCCATGGGGTAGTACTTACCCAACGGGCGCTGGTTGCCAATGCCCAACTTGTTGGCAGTACCGATGATTGCATCAAACCCAACCTTGTCCTGCAGCTGGACCGCCACGGTGTTCAGTGAGTTCTTCAGGGCGTCAGCCAGAGAAATCGTGCCGAAGTATTTATTGCCGAAATTCTTGGGGCAGTAGCCCGCCCAGCAGCGGGGAGCGTCCACAAATTTACTTTCCGGTTTCACACCGGCATTGATCGCTGCGGCGTAGGGGAAGAGCTTGAAGGTGGAACCTGGTGACCTCAGGGCCTGGGTGGCGCGGTTGAATTGACTGCTGCTGAAGTCCTTTCCTCCCACCATCACGCGCACCAGGCCTGTGCCGGGTTCCATCGAGACGATCGAGCCTTCGGTGTCGAACGGGGCGAATTCACGCACCACGGCCTGTGCTTTTTTTTGCCAGTTCAGATTGAGGCTGGTGCGGATTTTCAGGCCGCCAACTTCCAGCTGTTCAGGGGTCAAAAGACGGGGTAGCTGTTGGGCAACCCAGCTGGTGAAGAAGGGCGCAGCGCTGTTGAAATATTTGGGAATAGCGGGTGTGAGCGCCAGGGGGCTGTTGCGGGCTTGCTCGGCTTCGCTCTCTGTGATGAACCCAGCCTGAAGCATGCGGCTGAGCACCAGACTGCGCCGTTCCAATGCCAGTTTTGGGTTCACCAGGGGCGAATACACCGAGGGTGCCGGAGGCAGACCGGCGATCAATGCGGCCTCAGGAAGGTTGAGCTGATTGGGTGTCTTGGAGAAATAGACCCAGGCGGCATCCGCAAGTCCGTAGGCGCTGGAGCCGAGATACACGTAGTTGAGGTACTGCTCGAGGATCTGCTCCTTGCTGAGCTGACGTTCGAGTTTGTAGGCCAGGGCCGCTTCTTTGAGCTTTCGAGTGAGCGTGCGGTCCTGGCTCAGAAACACTGTGCGGGCCAGCTGCTGGGTGATCGTGCTGGCTCCTTCTCGAACAGCACCTTGGCGAACGTTGCGCACCAAGGCTCGGCCGATGCCCCAGAGATCGACTCCGTCATGGTTGTAGAAGCGACGGTCTTCAGCGGCGATGAAGGCCTGCTTCACAAGCAGGGGCATCTGTCCAGGTTCGATCTTCTCCCGGGTGGCAGGGCCAAGCTTCTGGATCACAGCTCCGCTGCTGGAGAGCAGTGTGATCGTGCCTGGACGGTTGAAGCGACTGATGCCCCGGGCATCAGGAAGGGTGGCGTCAAAGGCACGGGTGATAGCGGCCTGGGCAAGGGCCACACCACCTCCCACCACAGCGGCGCATCCACCAATCAGAAACCAGTGAAGACGAGTGCGAATCACATCCCCGGGGTCAGGGGGCTATGGCCAATCGCCAGGGCCGTCACCAGCATGCCGAGAACCAGGAATGGCTGTGCGCTGGCTTGGTATTTCACGTCGTAGGCCACGGGATCTCGCAGCAGCCAGATGTCCTGGAAAGTGATCTGAGGCACGATCAGCAGTACAAGAAGCACAGCAGCAAAATGCTGCCCGATGGCGATCAGTACGGCAACCATCAACAGCTGAAAGATGTCGATCATCCCAGCGCTGATCCAGCTTGCTGGCCGAATTCCGAATGCAACTGGAAGTGACTGGAGCCCAAGTGCACGATCGCCTTCCACGCTTTTGAAATCGTTGACAACAGCGATGCCGAGTCCGGCAAGGCTGTAAGCCAGTGTGAGAAGTGCTGTCGCCCAGGTGAGCTGACCGAACAGCGCTTGACCAGCCCACCAGGGAAGTGCGATGTAGCTCGCTCCAAGGGCATAGTTGCCAAGCCAGCCGTTCTGCTTGAGCTTCAAAGGGGGAGCGGAATAGATGAAGCTCACGAAGGAACCACCCAGTGCAAGCAGCAACAGCACTGGAGTGGAATGTCTTGCCCAGACATCCAGGGCGTAGGCCACGGCGAGGCCTGAGACCAGTAGAACCCAGATCTGCAGTTTTACCTGGCTCAGGGGGATGGCTCCTGAGGGAATTGGCCTGTAAGGCTCGTTGATCGCGTCGATCTCGCGGTCGTAGTAGTCGTTGATGGTTTGGGTGTAGCCAGCCAGTAGCGGACCACTCATCACCATGCAGGCAAGGGCCGCTGCGAAGTGATCCAGGCGCCATTCGTAATGACCGCTGGCCGCTGCACCACAGACAACACCCCAGATCAGTGGGATCCAGGTCACGGGTTTCATCAGCTGCAGGCGCAGCTTCCAAATGTTGGTGGTGCCGCTGGCACCTTTCATGCCGAGCAGCTGACGGGCGTCACTCACGCGTTGGGTCCTCAGGCGGGAGCAATTTCATCGTCGAAGAACCAGTTGGTGGACCCATCACTGAGCTCAACAACAACGCCGATGCCTTTGCCATCCACGGTCCGGAAATCAGTCACGGTGCCATTGGAGTCGGACTTCAGCAGCTCAACAAGAGCCTTGGGGATTCGATCACGAACGCGGGTGACACGCACCTTGGAGCCGATGTCGATGGTGACTGCCTGCTGTGACATGGCCTGCGAGGCTTGGAAAGTGGCCGCAACCTTAACAGCCGCAACTCAAACGCAATGGTCGCTCTCCGCCTGATTCCCTGCCTCGATGTCGCCGCTGGCCGGGTGGTGAAGGGCATCAATTTTGTAGGACTGCGCGATGCTGGAGATCCCGTAGAGCTTGCATGTCGGTACAGCCAGGCTGGAGCCGACGAGCTGGTGTTTCTGGATATTGCGGCCAGTCATGAGGGGCGTGCCACCCTCGTTGACCTGGTAAGGCGCACGTCCGAGCAGGTCACGATTCCATTCACTGTGGGTGGAGGGATCAGCTCTGTGGAGGGGATCACAGAGCTGTTGCGTGCCGGAGCCGACAAGGTCAGCCTCAATTCTTCAGCTGTCCGGCGTCCGGAGCTGGTGAAAGAGGGGGCAGAGCGATTCGGTTGCCAGTGCATCGTTGTGGCGATCGATGCCCGTCGCCGTGATGGTGGCGGATGGGATGTATTCGTGAAGGGTGGTCGCGAGAACACCGGTCTTGACGCTGTTGATTGGGCGTGTGAAGTGGCGAGGTTCGGAGCCGGAGAAATCCTGCTCACATCCATGGATGGTGATGGCACCCAGGCGGGGTACGACCTCGACCTCACCCGTGCTGTCGCGCAAGCGGTTCCGGTTCCAGTGATCGCCTCTGGCGGAGCCGGGACGCTCGATCACATTGCTGCGGCCCTCGACCAGGGCCCGAACGGTGGACACGCATCTGCGGCATTGCTGGCGTCCCTGCTTCACGACGGACTGCTGTCTGTTCAAGAGATCAAGCAAGAATTGCTGCGTCGTGGTTTGGCGATTCGACCCCTTGAGGGCTAGCTGGATTATTAAAATTTTGAAACATATTGCGAATTGGCAGGCTTAGTGCTGGTCTCACGATCGAAACCTTTGTCTCTGAGCGCACTGTTGCTGCCCATGGATGTTGCATGGACGCCAGCTCCCTGGATTGGCCTTGCCCTGACGATCGTCGTGATTGCTCTCGTTGCATGGGGGCTTCAGCTCATGCAATCGGCTGTTGATCAGCAGGAGTTTTCGTTGATGCTCGCAGGGTGTTTGGTGTGTTCAGCAGCTGTTGGATTGGCCACGGTGATGGTGATGACCCTGAATGACTTTTTGCTTTGAGACCAGGAGATCCTGAAGCTGTTGAGAGGCTGTTCAATGACGCAGCCCCCACCTACGACCGGCTGAACGACCTGCTCAGTCTCGGCTTGCATCGCCAATGGAAACGCCAGCTTCTCCTCACCTTGGCTCCGCAACGGGGAGAGGTCTGGCTTGATCTGTGCTGCGGCACCGGAGATCTGGCCCTCGCGTTGGCCCGGCGTGTTCGTCCTGGAGGACAGGTGGTCGGGGTGGATGCGGCTGAGGCGCCGCTTGACGTTGCGCGTCGACGTGCAGCGCGCGAGCCCTGGTTGCCTCTTGATTTCCAGCAGGGCGATGCCCTGGCCCTGGACTGCGACACCGCTTCAGTTGATGGGGTGGTGATGGCCTATGGGCTTCGTAACCTTGCCGATCCGGCGGCTGGCCTCAGGGAGGTCAAAAGGGTGCTGCGGCCTGGAGGACGGGCAGGCCTACTTGATTTCAATCGCTTGCCTGCTGCGTCAGGGGCGGCGCGCTTCCAGCGTGCGTACTTGCGCCGTGTGGTGGTGCCTGTGGCTAAGGGGCTTGGCCTCAAAGACCACTACACGTACCTCGAAGCCAGTTTGCTGCGCTTTCCCGATGGCACAGCCCAAGAAGAGCTGGCGAAAGAAGCAGGGTTCGCTTGTGCCCGTCATCGCGCCATGGCCGGAGGGCTGATGGGGCTTCTGACCCTGCGTTGTTGAAGAGCTATAACTCCTCATCCTGTATCTGTTGCGACAAGTGAGACCGATGACTTATGAAAGAAATGATTAAGAAACGGGGGTGTTCACGTTGGCTTTTCCGCTGCCGTCGCTTCTGCCGTCGATCGAAGATCTCTTGGAAGAAGTCCAGTGGCTGGATGGGATGATCCTGGTGACCGACTCTCAGAAAGCCACGTTTGTGTCCTTTTCGCAGGTGGATCCTGTGTTACGCCGACTGCGTTCCCGTCCAAGGGGAGCGGAGGTCGCTGAACAGCTCTGTATGTCTCTGCTTGAGACCCATGGGAAGGGGGCGTCCAAGCCGGTGCTCGTGTTCCAGGGAGATGGCAGTTTCTGGCTGGGCATGATGGGGCCTGGCAAAGGTCATCCCCATCGTCACCATGCCATTGCCCATCTCCACCGGTGCCTGTCGTTGAGTTGAGCTCGGGAGCTTTAAAAGAAGGCAGTTCTAGAAACTGATCCGTCTTCTCCGCTGATCGAAGTGATGGGTTAGATAACAAGTTGATCCCATTGTGGGGAGTTTGATAATCATTGATTTAGTTTTTTCTCGAGTTATTTCTTGATGATTTCAAGAGCGGCTTTGTTGGCAAGCTGCCAATAAATGGTGTTGTTGATATTTTGATTGAGGTCAAAACATGGCTGCTGATAAAAATTTAACAGCCTGTTGCTTGATTAGCGGTGATGACGCTGTGAGTGGGAGAGAATATGATTCAAAATGGACCCTGCGTAAGCGCTGGAATAGGGGCAGTGAATGAAACTTCCATCGGTATATCCACTTGGGTGTAGATCTTTCTTTGCAAACTTTGTATTTTTATTGTCGCATTGAAAAACTATCTGGAGAAGGTCTTGTCCGAGATCATTGATCGTTGGCTTCTCGTGGCTGCCATTGCCCAAGAAAACAAATGACAGTATTTTGCTTCTGCTCGGGAGGACGTCTAGGAGATCGACAAGATCCCTGTGCCTCTCTTCTAGTCGGACATTGAAATACACAATGTCTGAATTGAAGGTCGAGACTAGTTTTTTGAATCGTTCAATTCTTCTTAAAAATGCTGATCTGTCCGGCTCTCGCGATGGATCATGATGATTAAAGAAGTTTGTATTTCCGTAGAGCGTGTGGCCACACTGCCTTCGTGGGTATTGAGATTGCAGATTTTCTAGATTGATGAAGTTTTGAAAGTCATCCTTGATGATTCTTTTGATTTGCTTTGGTTCGATAAAAAGCCAGTCAAATGGAAGTGCGAACTTTCTGCCTCCTGAGTCACTAATAAATTGAGCGCCCAAACAGCAATCGCCTATGGGGATAAAGATTTCCCTGCCTTCTGAAAACTCTTGTAATTTCCTGGGTAGGCAGCTTTCATCAAGATCTTTAAGTGCGCGCTGACCCAGATTCGCGGTGAAAATCCAATCGTTGATAGACTCTAAGAAGATTTCTTTGATTGGTTTCGCTCTCAGCCACTCGCCGAATCGTTCAAGATCTTCGAACTGCTTCAGTGCAATTAGATCTTTGGCGGTGTGCTCATAGCCATCCCAGATGCCTGGATGATGAGTGATTAGAAGTTTGGCGTACTCCAGCGCCTTCTCGCGATTGCCTGATGCAAGGAAGACAGCATTTGCAATGTTGAGGAGAGTGGCATGATTGGGAAGTTTTTTTAGGCCTGCTTGAATGTGTTGCTGTGCTTCTTCAAAGCGCTTGAGTGCAACGAGGTCTTGTGCTGCGCGTCCATATCCCTCCCAGTTTGTTGGATGATGCTTGATCAAAAGTTCCGCGAACTCTAGAGACTCTTGGCGCTTGTCTGATGCACGGAAAGCTTGGATCGCAATGCAGAGGAGGTTGGCTTGATTGGGATGCTTTTCTAAGCCTGCGCTAATTTTTTTCTGTGCTTTGGCAATATTATTCGATTTGAGAAGTGCTTCCGATTTCGATGCGAATGATCGCCAGCTTCCCATGTCTGTTGGGTAAACTGAGTTATTATTGCATGATTCTTCTTTTGGTCATTCTGGGTTGTCCCAGTGATAATGAAGGACCACTAGGTAAGGGGCGTCATAACAGTTGAACTGCTCGTGCCAGCGAGATTGGTCAGGCATGTCATCGCTGAATATGGGCTTTGGCGAAGTGAGTAAGCCCTGCGTATGGGGCACAAATCACTTTTTGAAAATTGTTTATTCGTTGTGCTTCTGGCACTTCTTGGCAGTGCCAATCACTTTTCTGATTGCTTAAGCGAATCGGCCACCTCGCAAGAACATAGTGCTGGACTACGCTGGCCGTTGGTCAAGTGGTTGTCGATTGGCTCTGTCATCGCAAAGTTATTGCAGCAGCCTCTTCCTTGACCATTTCCCGACTTCCCTCGCGAGGGCTAGTCATACCAGCAGTTCTAGGTTCATTCTTCGATGGCAGGCAAGCCGGGCATGTTCTTCCAGGAAATTCCTGCATAGCCTTGCTATGACAGGGTTTTTGCTTGCTGTTATTGCAAGGTTCAAGCAAGGATCTGCTTCTGAATGCGAACGACAGACATCACCCGGCTGATGGGTGGAGAGATTCAGATCTTCCGGTATGACACCAGGCCTGGTTGGTATGTCCGCTTCTGGAACAAGGAAAAACGCAGGTATGTAGTCCGCTCATTGAAGACAGAGGAAGCATCGCTAGCAACTGACCGAGCAATCCAGGTATGGAAAGAGCTGGTCCCTCTAATCAAGGCAGGTGTTCCGACTGAGACGCTGACATTGCAGGCAGCTGTGCACGAATACCTGAAGCACAAGGAAGCAAGGGTTGAGGCTGGCGAAATCAAGGACGGTGCCAGGCGTGATTCGGAGACACAGCTCAAGACCTTCCTGATCTTCTGCAAATTGGAGGACATTGCCCGGATATCGGACGTTCAGCCCCATTCATTCGACGGATACATGGAATGGCGGCGCGATAAGTCGCTGAAGGTGACGAGCGGCAAGGAAGGCACGCTGAAACGAGCGTCACTCAACAAATCAATACGCGAGGTCAGAGCGTTCTGGAAATACCTGCGGAAGAAGCGGCTGACTGACGTGGATATCGACCTGATGGAGGCGAGTATGCGCCGTGAAGAGCCACGAACGCGCAATGTCGCCTTCACATCTGCAGATTGGGCGCTGATTGAAGGGGAATTGCTGCGGCTATCTAAGGAAACGCAGGGGGAACGCAGGGATTTGTTGCCGAGCCAGCGCTATTTCCGCACGATGCTCAAGACATTGCTGCAAGTCCTCTGTGATTCGGGGATGAGGCCGCAAGAAGCCACGAATTTGCTGCAGTGGCAGGACGTTAAGCCCCTGAATCCAGGGAAATCGCCGGGTGATGCACGGTTTTCGGGGGCTTGCTCCCTAAAAATCCGCCATGCCACCGGCAAAGGCAGCAGAACCACTGTGTGTGACGCCGGGAACTACCTGATTTTGTGGCGCACCTACTGCATTGACTGGCGAAAGTCCGTTGGTCTGCGGCCTTTGAATCCGAACGACTTGGTATTCGGCAATCCGATGACCGAACAGCCGTATTCGTACAGCTTGCTGGGGAACTTTTTCCGTTCAGTGATCAAGGACCTGGGCCTCGACGGTAAGGGTTACACGATTCGCAGCAGTCGCGGCTTCTGTGTCACCCGATTGCTGGCTCTTGGCCACACCCCGTACCTGATTTCCAAGAACCTTGGCCACAGCATCAAGGTGATGGAGCGTTCGTATGAGCAGTTGACCGAGGCTGACTTGATTGCTGAGTTTGCTGACGGTGACTAAAAGAATTATGCGCTTGTTATCTCTGAACTGTGACTTGAATGTTTAGCTGTTGTGGCTTTAATCGAATGCCATTGTGTAGCTTTAGACGTCGTAAGATTTACGTCCATTACTGTTGATGCGATAACGGCCACCACGCGGACCAGTGAAAACAGGATCGTGGCCAGACCAGTAATTTCTATAAGGCTCTTGAAGGTCTTCTCCCCTTTTCATTGCTTCTATCTCCTTATCCAAAGTTGATTTAGGTGTATAGCCAAGTTTGTCGATGACCTGCTGGCGTAGCTCTTTGACTTCGTCTAGGCGACGCGCCTGTTCAGTAGGGCTTCCGTATCTACCAGAAAGGTTTACCTCGATGTTGGTATGCAAAGCATCAAGCCGGACATACATTTCCAGCAGCTTTTGCTCCGAACTATCTGATGCTTGATTGTCCATTGGACGATATTAGGCAATCAAATTTAGGAGTCCAGCCTTAGCTTTTCTCCCAAGTCGGTGCCCAATGCCGGCATTGCTTGGTCAAGTGCTCACCTTGCTGAAGCTGTTGCTTTCTCAGATTGCAGGCAACCAAGGTGTGGCAATGCCTGTCCACGCCATAGGCGAAGTGCTGACAGGTCATGCAGATCTGCGCTTGACCTCATGACCTCGAAAAACAGCTGACAAAGCAGATCGGCGTTGCCAGTTTGAGGGTCCCACACCAATTAGATGCTTCGAATAGGTTCAGCAGCTGCCGCGATGCTTACAGTTGCGCAGATCTTCACAGCAGCCTCGCTCCCAGCTCAGGCGATTGAAAATTGCGGAGCTGATGCACATTGGGTGCAGACGGGATCTCAGTTGGGTTCTGGTTACTGCAAGCCCAAGCATCGACGTGACCACCAGGTCTGCGCAATCGGGTATCACTACGCAGGTGAAGGCCGCTGTGCGCGAAACGGGCCTTGGTGGACTGGCCGTCGTCCCTTTGATTGGGGGCCTCACTACGAGCCACGTAATTCGAAAGGAGCAGTCACCTTTGAGGGACCTAATGGAGGTGAAATCAAGGTGAAGTGGTAACCACCCCGCCTCAGGAGCCAAGCCCATCTCCTTCTGCCACGTTGGCGCTCACTGCCTGCAGCGCTTGGTGAGGTGCTCGCCTTGTCGAAGTTGCTTCTGCCTCAGATTGCACGCAACCAAGGTGTGGCGGTGGGCACTCACCCCATAGGTGAAGTGATGGCAGGTCATACAGACCCTGTTGCCTTTCTAGTTCGCAAGCTCACGGTCGTCAACAAAGGCCCACTCCCCCAATCGTTAGCACTGCAGTAGTACATCAGCTCTAGTCGCGATGGCTTGAGTTGTGCAGCCCTGAGAAGTTCAGTCATCAAAAAGGGGAGGCTTTCCCAGAACCTCTCCGCTCGGCGCAGCACCGTCCGGAGTCCTAGCGGTGCTCCCCTTCAGGATGGTTCAATTCGATACACGGCTGCCAGGGGTGAATCACCTAGCCCGAGGCAGGGACGCGGGCACAAAAACGGGGAGGCCCTTTCTCCTCCCCGTGTTCTCTCGTGCAGCGCCGGCACAGCTCTGCCGTTTCAGTCTGGTTCAAGGTAATACACAGGCGTGAGAGGTAAAGCACCTAGCGAGGGAGCGACACGTGAGCAAATGCGTCTGCTCTGTCGTTGGTATCGGGAGCTGAGCCGTATTCCGTAGGCGAACAGGGCTATGTGGCACTGCGGTAGTGCACCTTCAGCCAGGCTTTGGGCTTGGCTGAACAAAAAAATATAGTGGTGCTAATTGTAACTATCTAATCACTTGCAGCAACTGCAAGCTACAAGTTTCAGCAGCAGCAATTGCACGCGAGAAGCTTTTGCTTTGTTGCGTTCTGTTTTTGTCGAGCTGCAATTTATTTCTGCAGCATTTATTCGTGGAATTTATTTCCACCAAAACTTTTAGCTGAAGGTTTCTTCTGCAATATTTTTTGCAAATGATTTCGCAAAGCTCAGAATTATTTGTGTTTGCTTTTGCTTCAATTGTTTCTTTGTAAGTTTGCTTGCGTTGCTTGAGCTGAAGCAGAACTTGAGTTTAAGCAGGAGCTTAACAACCAATAACCAACGGCCAACAGCAGGCCGACTAACGCCGGCTTTGAGTTCAGTGATCTTCCATTACTTGAACCTTGAACGAGCAACAACTTCGTGCGACCTTCCACGCTTGCGCCTTCGGTGCACTTGGCCTGGTCTCCGTCGCCTACTACCTGATCGGCTACTGGCTCGGCCATTTCTTTAGTCTGGGCTACCAGGCAGCAGTGCTTGCCTTCAGCTACTTCGCCTGGTCGTGCTTCAGGGACACTGACACCGTGTTCGCTGCTATCGAGCAGACGACCGAGAAGTACGTGTCTGAGCTACTGGCAGACCAGTGAGCCAACAGCTAGGCCGGCTAACGCTGGCTTCTGTCTGTCGTGTTCATTGATATTCACACCAGTATGATCCAGTCATTCACCGGCCCTGTTGTTCTCCTTGAGCAACAGCGGGTTGCACAGGCTGACGTCTTCAGCATCTTCGCCATCAAACCCGACGGTGATATCCCCGGCTTCGTGTACACCATCGGGACGTGTCAGCACGATCTGTATGAGGTGCTTCACTTCTATCCCAAGGGACAACACGGAGCTGCTGCCCGTGATGTCGCAGAGGTATGCACCAGGATGATTGCTGCTAGCCAGCGGCTATCACGCATCGACCTGTTGCGACAGGTGCTGCATATGACCGGCATCACTGCGCCTTCGGGTGCAGTTGCCCAGTTCCAGATGCTGCGCGGGGGATGACTTCATCCACGCACTGCAGTGCTACTTGACCCGTGCGGTCCGGTATCGCGAGGAACTAGGGATGCCCCGAAGTGTCCCCGTGATGCAGCGTGAGGACGTACCTACGTTTCAGCAGGTACGTGCATTACGGATGCTGCAGCTGTCGGATAACTGATGAGCAACCAATGCCGGCTAACGCCGGCTTTTTGTTCAGCGTCCTTCGTCCTATGAACCTTGGAGATCCTTGTCGGTGCGGTGCTTTGGTTCGGTGGAGCCTTCGTGCTCATCGTCCTGATCCACGCGTGCTGGTTTGTACCAGCCCTGGTGCTTGGCTTGATTGGTCAGGCGTGCACCAGGAACAACAACACGCCTCGTCGTTCCGAACGGCGGCGGTGATTGCCGGTTAATGCCGGCTTTTGTTCAGCGTCCTTCCTTCTATTAACCGTTTGTTGTGGGTTGGCTGCTTATTCAAAACTTGCGAAGTTCGCGTTGTCCTCTGCTTCCTGTTGCCCTTGGTGGAGAAGGCGGCTGAACAGACGAAGCTTCGTCTTGCTTTGGGTTATTTTGACAGTCACATCTCGGCTCCTTGATTGCGAGAAAGATGACAGCAATGGCAAGTAATCCTACGGCAGTTGCGTTGATTATGGATGAAGTGTTGTTCTGCATAACCAACAGACTGTCGCTATTCATACTCTCGTAAAGTCTAAGCGTTGCGGCAATGGCCAACGCTGGCTTTATTCACTATTGCTTTTGTGCAGCGATAATGTTAAGTTTTAGGGCTAAATGAATGACTGTCTTAGAGCGCACGTCTGAAAGATTTGCCTACTTGATGACGAAGGCACTCTTGTCCGTATCACTGGTGATGAGGCTAGAGCTGCTTATCTAACAGCAGGTGGCAAGCCAATAGAGGATAAATCCACACAAATTTCTGAATAACAGGCTGGCTAATGCCGGCTTTTTTTATGTAGTTATTGATATCCACAATGATTGTCCTTGCTGCTGTAGCTCCAGTGCTCATCACCATTCTTGTGATTGAAGCGTTCGGTGCTTGATACCTTGTTGACTGTGACTAAATCTTTCTGCAGTCTGACTTTAGTAACGCCCACTCAGCCAATGCTCAGTAGTTGATGCTTGACGTGTGAGTGCCAGCCGTGCATGCTGAATTCATTGCTTACCCAACCAGGCCTAGCCACTGGTTCGGGCCGCAGAATTAAACCTCATTCACAACTGGGCTAGCAGGTGAATAGAGACGATGTCATTGTCGTCCAGTAGGTAGAGAGCCAGCCAGTAGAAAACTCAAGTGCTTCCTGAAGTAACGGGGTAGGTCTGCAATATCCATCTACTTACTAGGCAAATGCAATCGCGCATTGGAACAACAAGTCGTCAATCATTTGGCGAGTCATCTATAGAGCGACGTTTCACTTGCGGATCTCTAAATACTGCAACCGCTGATGCAGAGGTTCGTCACTTCGTCAGGCGCAGACGCTCTTCTTCAGTTGGACTTTCCTTGATCTGAAATCACAACAGAATAAGGCCGGCTACCGCCGTCTATATGCCTTTGCGTTCAAATCAAATCTATCTAAAGCAAATGGTTTCTGCTTTCAAGCCGATTACTAACCGGGAAGCCTACGATCGTTTAGCTATCTGATCTCTTGGATCTGATACTCGATTCGATCATCGGAACAGCACACGCCTTCGTAGTAACGCTCCAGCTCGTCATAGGATTGGTCATAACTGACAAAGCTCAGACGGGTGAGGGCATCATCCACACCGTCGTCTCGGACGATACGGTAGCTGATGTGAGATTCAGTCAATGGCATGGCGTTGGCTCGCACTCTGATCAGTCTGATTGTGGATGATGCGGGTGCTGTAACGGCTGACATAGGCGAAGACGAGGCAAAGTTCCGCATCATTGCTGCCGAAAAACAGGCCGGCTAACGCCGACTTTCTTTCTGGGTGTCGTTATTGAGATTCATTCTCTTGACATTCACCACCACCAACGTTGACGAGCAAGGCTTCGACCAGCTGGCTCAAGGCCTCACAGGTTTCAGTGATGAAGCTGAGGACACTCTGCGTAAGTCAATGATGACCACCATCTTTATCAGAGGTGCGTCAGCCCAGAGCCAAGGCCGCTGTTCTTACATGCTCGGGGACGACGGCAGCCGGATCTGGCTTCCAAACATATTGCGCTGCTGGGTCACTGACCTGGCTGTCGTCACACAGACGTATGACAGCTTCGATCCTGTGGACAAGCTGTTGGTTTCTGTCACTGCAAGTGATGGCACCAACTGGGTGTACCGCATGGGCTTGAGTAGCTGGACAGCGTCTAGCTTTCTCACTTGCTTCAATGCAAGGACCAAGCAGCAGCACGCTGAACAGGTTCAGATCAGCCTGGCTGCAAAGGGCAGGGCGACTATTCGTTTCTGTCAGCTGCATTCAGCCTGACCTATCCACCTTCGAGCGTGTGCAGATTCCCAAGGCTGACCTTGGTCTGAAGCTTGGGTATGACGAAGCTCTTGACGTCATCACGTTCGTCAACAAACAGGCCCAGGACAATCCTGAGTCAGAGACGTTGGCTACACAGGCAAACCCCAAGGAGGTTCCCTTCGAGGCTGCACCTGATGAGCTGGACAATCTGATAGAGGAAATCCAGCAGCCCAAGAAGCGAAGACGTAAGTCTGCCGTTAAAGAAGCTGAGTCTGCAGTCAGCTGAAGCCCACACCGGAGCCGGCTAACGCCGGTTCCTTTTCCGCTTCTTTTATCGTTCCTCCAGTTATTTTTTCACTGCCAGCGAGACGTTGACCAGTGGTTGCCCTGATCGTTTGCCTTGCTGCCTTGGCTACAATCAAGCATTTCCCCGTAGCGGTGAAGCATAGGACAGAACTCGTTAAAGTCAGGTTCGTTGTGTTCAAAAAAGGCGAACTGCTCGGCTTTGCACATACAACATTGAAGGCCGCAGGATTGGCCCATGTAGTTAGCGCAGATCATGGCCTGACTCCACAACGATTCAATTCTCCTTATGGAGGTTGCACTGGAGATGTGTGTTGCATTTGTATACTCTGATAGTTTGGTGAGTTGATACTGCATCGTGAATTACTGGAAGTTCTTTTATGTCATAAAGCCTGCCTCCCATAGAGGGATGATCGTTTGCACTTCGGTTTTATCTGGCTTTAGCTCAGGCAGTGGCGCAAAGTTCCAAAAGTTAAACGTGTGTTTACGTCGAGCTTCCTTCAGTTCCTTCCTATGCCTACGCTCTTGTTGAGCAATGGCTCTTTGCTCTGCTTCTAATTGCTTGCGTGGATACGGCCTGCCTTTGCCATCACCATCTGTGTAATGCCAGTGACTCTTACGTCCGTTAAGCACAGCCATGTAATCAGCATCACATTGAATAATCTGGCTGACTAACTTATTCAATGCATCGGCTAGCATCGACGCTTCATTTGCAAGGGCCACTGCATATTGCGAATCCTTTGTTTGTGTTTGCAGTTCAGCCCTCGTCATATCGTCTGCCGATTGCTGATACAGCAAGGCAGTCGTTCTCAGAAAGCCTGTGACCAGCTCACGTCTCGACGTGCCCGTCTCATAATTGTTGATGAGGTTTTGTGCATCAATAAAATCGATGAGCCACATCGACCATCATTGCACGTCTTCGCAATAGTCTCTCCGTGTTAACGCAAAGACGATTTCCATCTTCTCTTTTTTAGGGAGGCTATTCATCTCCCGTTCTACATCTGCTCTGTTCTCACAACGCTCTGAAATTATCTTCAGCTGTTCTTCTGCTTGATCTATATTCATTATCAGTAATAGACAACGGTTCCATCTAGCAGAGCAGTGATGTTCTGACCTTGAGTTTCAACACGAACGTTTGGATTCTGAATTGGCTGAGGTGCTGATGCAGCAGCAAGTCCCATGCCATTCATGACTGCCATCTGCTCTTGCGTTGTCATTGCCTGACCGTAAGTATCTTGCTGCTGTTGATCAGAAGAGATATATACGCCAGGTGCATCTGACTGTGACTGGCGGATGATGACTTGGTCTGAGGTAGACATCGGGACAGCCTTCGCTGCCTTCTCTGCCATCATCCTTTTAATCGCTTGTTCTCTAATCGACATTGGTATTCTCCTTTGATAGTTAATAGTTTAAATCAGTAAGCATTATTAGCACGCAGCTCCATGTTGATTTGTTCTGTGGTAATCTTTTGTGCTGTGTCATAAGGCACGGGACCAACACTGCCAACAGACTTTTGGATGGGCTGCTGCATCAATTGCTTTGCACGTTCATCCACCATCTTCTGAACAGATGTCATCTGCTCAAACTCGAGGGGAGTCATTGCTGCTTGATTCGTTCCGCGCATCTCCCTGATTTGATCAGCAGCCAAGCCTTCAACCATTGCTTCTGAACCAACCAACTCTGCTGCAGCAGCAACGTTGTTACGTGCAGCTGCCAATGGATCTGCACTGACGGCGGGTGCTGGGAATAGGTTGCTGACCATACGTCCGGCTACATCAATTGGACCGGCAGGCAGATAATCATTCCTTTGATCTGAATATGCTTTCAATGCACCACCGCCAAGTGTTGCCACTCCAGCTACTGCTGCTGCAGTTTGGCACGCTCTGTTCTGTGGAAGGTATTGCAGATCTACAAACTTATCTGCAATGTTTCTGGCGACTGGTCTTTCCTGTACTGACTTGGGCAGGTAGCTTAAATACTGATCTGCTACATTAACTTTTCTGTTATTACGTTCAGCTGCTAGTACTTCTTCAAGGTTCTTTGTACCTCCGAATAAGCCTCGCTTTGTTTCTACTGTTTGTCTTTGCCGAGCCATGATAATACTCCTAATAGTTTTAGTTTAAAAGTTTTAGCGTTCAAATGAGGCCTCGATTTCGTCAAAGCGGTCGAGTGCTACTTGACGATCGTCATTCGCTTTGAGAGCGCGTGACTTACGCTCCTCATCAATCAGCTGATTGATTAATGCCTGCTGCTTTACTGCCTCAGCTTGCAGCACTTCTTGCTGTGAACGCTTACTGAAACCTACGCCAGACTTCTCCTTCTCTTCCATCGCATTTGGATTTGCTTTGATGAGTTCGTACTTGCGATCAATCAAATCCCTTGCGTTCTGTTTGTCGACGTCGTAGTCCACACCTGGATTGTTCCCAGCAAAGTTATCACGGCGGCGTTGGTCTTCCATCCCCAAGCCGATGGCTGTACCAAGTGCTAGTCCTGTGCGTGCACCAGCAGCCATCAGTCCTGCAGTCTTAGGTACGTTCATATCTAGTTGACCAGTCACTGGGTTTGTGGTCAGGAACTGGTCTTCAATTGCGCTGGTTACTTTGTCCATCCTTGAGCCCGGCTTAATCCAAGGTGCTCTATCGTTCTCCTTGTTGTACGTCTTCATCTTGACGTAAGGAATGTTTCCCATAATCCGATTAATCATTACCTTCTTTGTCCGGTCATAATCGCCACGGCTTTTACGCAATCTGATCTGTCTGATATTTGGAATCAATCCGCCGGCCACAGTACTTGCTGATGCACCCAGTACTGGGACGCCTGCTTCATTGAGGCTCAGTGTCTGACCAGGCAGCTGTGCCTCTGGTCCGTGGATGCCTTCAGTTGTTGTCTTGAGAATGCCAAGGTTCATCTTGCCATCATCAAATGGATTGAAGTCCAGCTCTTTGTCAAAGCGATAAGCGTTGTATGCGCCAAATTCTCCTGGCGTTACATCAGGTCTCTCCAGAAGGAAGTCATCCTTCGGTAGCAGGTTGCCGTCTCTACTCAAGATGTACCTGGCGCCTATTTCATTGATGGCATTGGCGGTTTCTCTGGGATCTAGTTCCGACGGTGCTGCAGCTGCATAGCCTTCGCGCCTTCCTACAACAGGAACGCCGCTATCTTCTGAGCCAAACAAGCCGAGCCCAGCATTTATTGCAAGTCCTGTTGCTCCAAGCCCAGCTAGTGCAAGAACGTTCGGGCCAAGCCGGCATTGCTGAAAGACAGGCTGCTTCAGGTCTTGGTCATATCCACGTCTGACTCCAGGCTGAGCAGGCTGGTAGTTGTCTGGGTTGAGATAAGAACTCAGCCTTGTGTCGTCGGTGTAATCATTACCAATCTGTAGTCGAACCTTGTCTAGGTCTTCTGGGTCTTTATTTTTAGCCTTGAATCTTCTAGTGGTGCATTTCCTACTCTTCTCAGTAAGCCAGCACGCTCAGCATCGATAAAGCTTTTGCTGTAGATATTGCGCTTGCTTCTGAGGTTCGGGTTGGCTCTTGAAACGCCAAGGTCAGCAAGAGTTGCGGTTACAGCCTGAGGCGCATTGAGTAGCCAGTACAGAGACCTCGTCCGGTCTTCGGCAATATCACCAACACCAGCACCCAAGGTGTACCCAAGCTTCTTGAGGATTGATTGCCCGCCAATCTCTCGTCTCAGTTTCTTTGCTGTATCTCCAATGACCTTGCGATACTCACTGTCGCTTAGTTTAATTTCACTTGGGTCATAGACTTCACCAAAGCTTGCGTTCTCTAGTCTGCTTTCGTATCTCTTCCGCTTCTTATCAAGCACGGTGCCAAGTGCTTCGTCGAACATCATTGGATTGCCAGCAATGGTTTGCCCTTGCTCCAGCCTTGTCCGAAGCATCTCGTCGTTGAACGCTATTCCAGACAACGGTTTCAGCGCACCCAATTGTTCTTGGGCAGCGCTTGCAATTTCCCTGACATTGCTTAGCAGACCGGAGCGTGCACCCTGCTCTGCTATCTACGGTGGCTCATCTAAGCCACGTTGGTCTCTGTAGGTGTACAGCACAGGCCTTGCATCTTCTGATGCCGGCTGCATACCACGCCTGAAACCCTGACGCGCATCGTCGAGTGTTCCTAAATTTAATTTCCGTAAGGCATCCTGCAGTCTGCCAAGCGGGTTCTTGTTGATAGCCATCACTGAACTCCGAGTGCCCGTGCTTTCTCTTCAAGCAACTGGCGCACAAGCTGCCCATAGCTGCTGAGGTTCAGCCGCATCATCAACCTATCTGCACGTAAGCATTCTTCAGTAGAAGCGTGTGCTGCAATCAAGTTATTTCTTTTGCTTAGAGTATTCGCTAATTGCATATCAAATTAGTATCTATCTATTTATATATTCTAACGAATACGGTTGTTAACAATTTAGTGTTTGCAGTCGTTCTTGTTTGGTCTCGGCTGGTGCCTGACGCCTTGTCTGCTTGAACGAAACAGCCCAGGTGCAAATGCTGTTGCAACTTTCAAGCAGTGGAAGCAGAACCCTTTGCTGGACTAGGCTGGCAAATGGCGAAAGTCGTAGTGACTGACTTTGTTATAGCAAAGTTATAGCTGCATTTTCGCCCACGTCTGCCCCTGTTATCGGTTGCAAGGGCTAGTCATACCAGTCAATCTCAGGTATTCTCTCGATGGCAGGCAAGTCAGGCACTCACTTCCAGGACATCATCTCCACCCTTAACCGTTTCTGGTCTGAGCAGGGATGTCTGTTGCTCCAGCCCTATGACACCGAGAAGGGGGCTGGAACCATGAGTCCCCATACGGTGCTGCGTGCCATTGGACCCGAGCCCTGGGCTGTGGCCTATCCAGAGCCCTGTCGCCGGCCCAGCGATGGACGCTACGGCGATAACCCCAATCGAGCCCAGCACTATTTCCAATACCAGGTGCTGATCAAGCCATCCCCTGACGGCATTCAGGAGATCTACCTTGCCTCCCTGGACGCTCTCGGCATCAAGGCTGCTGATCACGACATCCGCTTTGTGGAGGACAATTGGGAGTCCCCCACTCTCGGTGCCTGGGGTGTGGGCTGGGAAGTGTGGCTGGATGGAATGGAGGTGACGCAGTTCACCTATTTCCAACAGTGCGGTGGGCTGGATTGCAAGCCTGTCTCGATTGAAATCACTTACGGACTGGAGCGTCTGGCGATGTATCTCCAGGATGTGGAGAGCATCTGGGATCTGCGCTGGAATGAATCGCACAGTTACGGCGATATCTGGCTTCCTTTCGAGAAGGGTCAGTGTCATTTCAACTTTGAGGCTTCCAATTCAGAGCGCCTAAAGCAGCTTTTCGCGATCTATGAAGCCGAGGCCACGGATTTGATCGCCCAGAACCTGCCCGCTCCGGCCTTGGATTTTGTGCTCAAGTGCTCGCACACCTTCAATCTTCTGGAGGCCCGTGGCGTGATCTCAGTGACCGAGCGCACGGCCACCATCGGCCGGATCCGAACGCTGGCCCGCAAGGTGGCAGAAGCCTGGCTGGCTGAGCGAGAGGGGCTCGGATTTCCCTTGCTGGAGTCGAGTGCGGCAGCTGCAGCGGTCTGATCCGCTTGCGTCCTACCGGGGAATCCTCGGTGCATCTCTGATGCGGTTGCGCCATGAATTCGGCCCTGGCCACGGCGTTGCTTTTGCTGCTGGGAGCTTTGGGAGCCGCGCTGTCCCAGACCTGGCACCACTGGTGCACATTGCTGGTGGTGCTGGGTCTCGGTCTTGCCGTTCTGCGTCGATGGCTGCAGCTTTCTGGGCAATCGCTGGGCCTGATTACCCTTTCGCTGATGCTCGTGATCGCCCGCTCCGGTCTGGCCGCTGAGCCGCGCCCCCATCCCCTGGATCCCAGTCGCCGGATTCCGATAAGGGGCCCGGCTGAGGTGGTGACCCTGCAGGGGCGGCTGCTGAGCGATGGTCAGGTCCGCAATGGGCGTTGCCGGGCTCTTGTGGAGGTGAACCATCTCGATGGTGAGCGGCGCAGGGGGCGCACGGAACTCTTTGTCGATCCTTGTCAGGAGCCTTTGCGTCTGGGCGATTGGATTGAAGCGTCCGGGCCGCTGCGCCGGCCTCGGCCTGCCGCCCACCCTTTGCTTCGCGGCGGAGCGGAGCGGTTGGTCGCCCGAGGCAGTTGGAGTCAGATCCGCACTGAATCCATCCGGGTTTTGCGCCATTCCTGGACGCCGTTGGCGGATGGCCGCCGGCGCATTGCGGAGACCTTCACCGAGGCAGCCGGACCATCGTGCGGTGGTCTACTGGCTGCCCTCGTGCTCGGCAGTGCACAGGTGAATTTATTGGCGGATCTGCGTGAGGCCTTCCGGGTGGCGGGCTTATCCCATGCGCTGGCTGCATCGGGTTTTCATCTTTCCGTGCTGCTTGGCACCACCCTGGCTGGCACCCGTTCACTTCCGTCTGCGCTGCGCCTCGTGGCTGCAGGAAGCGCCATGGCGTTGTTTCTTGCGCTGACTGGCGCCCAGCCTTCGGTGGTGCGGGCCGTGCTGATGGGAGCAGCGGCTCTGTTGATTCGCGAAAGGGGCCAGTGCAGTCGCCCTCTCGGCGTGCTGGTGTTCACCCTGCTGCTGATGCTTCTCCTCCATCCATCCTGGGCCCGTTCAGTGGGATTTCAACTCAGCGCTGCAGCAACCGCTGGTTTGGTGTTGTCGGCCGCCCCCCTGGAACAGTGGCTCTGCACCCATGGCCTGAGTTGGCTACGCCCTCTCGCCCCTGCCCTGTCCGTTCCCCTGGCTGCCCTGGCCTGGACCCTGCCGTTGCAGTTGCTCCACTTCGGCTCGGCCCCCCTTTACGCCCTTGTCAGCAATCTGCTTGCGGCTCCGTTGCTCGCTCCGCTCACCCTGTCGGCGATGGCGTTGGCCCTGCTTGTGCTGGTGCTGCCGGGAACTTTCACCACCTTCGTTCTGCCCTTGTTGATCTGGCCCGTTCAGAAGCTGGCAGGTCTGCTGATCGCCCTTGTGTACTGGATCAGTGGCTGGCCTTGGGCCCAGCTGCTCACCGGCCGTCCCCAACCGCTGGTAGTGCTCTTGCTTGCCCTCGCCTTGATCCCCTGGTGGTTACCCACGCTTCGCCGTTGGCGTTGCCACGCCGCTCCCCTGGCCTTGTTGGCCGTGGTGGTGCAGGGGTGGGTGCAGTTCAGTGATGACCTGATCAGGGTTGAACAGTGGGGACGCCATTGGCTGGTGCTGCGGCATCGCGGTCGTGCGGCTCTGTTGAGCAGCCATGGCGATGGCCTGAGTTGCCATGTGGCCAGGCAACTGGGAGAGGGGCTTGGCCATGCCCGTTTCGATTGGGTGGCAGTGATGGATCCTGTGGCCATGGACCAGTCCGGGTGTTGGAGTTCCCTGGCTCATACCGTTGTGGCGGAAAACCAGGGGCAGTTGCCCCTGCGTTCTGGGCAGACGTTGAGGAGTGCTGGCCTCGGTCTGCGCGTGGCCGGTGTCAGAGGTCGTCACTTGCAGATGCAGGTGGGACAGCGGTTGTTTCCCTTACGTCGCAGGGATTTGTCACATCACGCGGGGAGGTTGCCTCGGTGGGGCGTAGGGCATAGCCCTAAAGTGACCGAGCGCACGACTGCGCAGGGAGAGGTGGCAGAGTCCGGTTGATTGCGCACGACTCGAAATCGTGTAGGGGTCACACCCTCGTGGGTTCGAATCCCACCCTCTCCGTTTCAATGCTCAACAAGGTTCGCAAATGTGCCGGATTGACTCCGATGCTTTGATTGAGCAGGGCTGTTGACATTAACTACGCCTGAATAATTTCGATCATTTATTGATTTAGTTGGGTTTTCTGCTCTTGTTAAGAAGCACTTGTTCTCCATTGCCAGGGTCAGATAAGTTGGTTGCATCAGGGGTTAAGACATAGAGACGTTGTGTCGACGTAATTTCCTGCAATCAATCAGCTCGTTCTTTTGACAACTAACCGACGCGAGGTTGACGCTGTAGTCATGAATTCAAGACGATCATTTCAGGGCTAGGAGCCATTGCACCCTTCGTCGTCTTGACTAAGTTCATCATTTTTGTCGCTAGATACTGAAGACAAAGTAGATTCCCAAATGTTTCGCCTCTGGCTCAGGTGCTGACATTCGTGCCAAACAAAATGCAAAATCTTTGGTTGCTAGGATGTCAGCAAAAGCTTACGATAAGGCGAATGTCGCGGTTCTGCGTATGGCTGTCGAAAAGTCCTATTACGATCACGCAAATCCAGGTCTTCTTAGCCGAATCCCGACAAGTTGCGCGACTGTCTTAGAGGTTGGCTGTGGTAGCGGTGCACTTGGTCATGCCTATAAGATGATTAATCCATCAGCTCAATATCTGGGAATTGAGCTGATGGAAACACCGGCAAAACTTGCCAAAGAAAGACTTGATCAAGTGTGGTGTATTGATGTTGAAGATATGAAAATTCAGTTTGAGCTTCCAGAGAGGTATCATTCAATTGATGCTCTTGTTTATGGAGATGTTCTTGAGCATCTGAAAGATCCACAAAAAATACTTCGAGAGCACGTGTCTTGGCTGAGTCCTGATGGTGTCGTGGTTGCATGTATTCCTAACGTGCAGCATTGGAGTGTGCTCTACAATCTGATACAAGGAAATTGGCCACAAGACGACACAGGGATTTTTGATAAAACTCACTTGCGCTGGTTCACACGAAACAGCATTGTTGAACTATTTGCTAGTTTAGGACTGAAGATAACTTCATTTCAGCCGAGAATATTTAATTTAGAGCAGGCAAAAAAATTTGCGAACATTTTGGAGCCATGTCTAGAAAAGATGGGCCAGACTCCCCAAAAGTTTTTAGAAGGTTCAGCTCCTCTTCAGTATATTGTTACGGCAACAAAAAAGTTGATCAAGCCAGTATACATAAGTGGCTTAATGTTAAAACCTCAAGCAGGAATGAACGAGGTGAGAATGATTCAACCATTAAAAAGTGTCGCTAGCTTTCCCGGGGTAAACATAGAATTAAGCAGTACGGGTCTTCAGTTAAGATCACTAGATCCCAGCGTGCCAAAAATAATGATTTGGCAAAGACAGACATTAACTTATGAGAGCTCTTTGACGCAGCTTAAAAAAATAATCAAAGCTGGTTATATCTTGATTAGTGAGTTTGACGATGATCCGGATCATTTTCAGAGCATAATTGACAACAAGTATTTAAGTTTCCGGGCAGTGCATGCTGTTCAGGTGAGTACAGATAGTCTTTCGTCCTCGATGAAAAAGTATAACCCTGAAGTGAAAGTATTTAAGAATTGCCTGGACTTTTTGCCAGCATCGAAGCTTGGTAAATGGATAGTTAAGTCTTCAAATCCAAGGCTAAGGGTATTCTTTGGTGCTTTAAATCGTGAGGCTGACTGGGAAGCATGGCTGCCCTGCATCAATGACTTGCTGCTTGAACATGAAGATCTTTTTGAATTCGAAGTTGTACATGATAAAAAGTTCTTTCATTCTCTTATGACCAACAATAAACGCTTTACGCCAATCTGTGACTATGCGAAATACAGACAACTCTTAAGTGATAGTCACGTTGCACTTATGCCTCTTAGGGATACTAAGTTCAATAAAATGAAATCAGATCTGAAGTTTGTCGAGGCCTCAGGGTATGAAGTTGCATCCATTGCGAGTCCAACAGTCTATGCCGAAGTGATTGAGCCAGGTTTTAACGGTGAAATAGCAGTGGATGGTAAACGTGTTGCCGAGATTTTGAAGTTGTGGGGAGAGTGTCCAGATTTGGCAAAAGCATGTGCAAGCAATGCAAGAAACTGGATTCGTTCTAATCGTCTTCAATCTCAGCAGTCTGTCGCTAGGCTTGAATGGTATAAGGATTTATACCAGAGAAGAGATGAGTTGACAAAAGCACTTCTTCAACGCGTCCCAGAACTAACCCTGGAGTGAAGGCTTAGAGCAATTGCATTGTTAATTAAACTCGTTTATTCGTGATTGGATTATCCCTCACCTTGAATGCATCTCTTAGTCGCAAGCCTATCGCTTTTGTGAGTGATGATTTCTTTCCACTTTTTAATGTGTATTGATTATGTGGCAGACTCGCGCGATTGCGTAGATGCGTTCAGATCTGTGATCCAAAATATTTCCTGTGCAGCTAATGTGAATGGAAGCATCTTCGGCAAGACTGCTGAAGAGAATTGATAATGCTTGAGCATGATAGTATCGCAATAAGTGGTGTATTTTTTCATGAGGGGTCAATCAAAAGTTCTTGCATGGTTTCAAAAGCTTATTTCTAAACTTTTTAAGTCTGCTCTAGGGGGTGTCGTGAACTCGGGCCGAAAAATCTGTGGCTTGGTTAAATATTTTCCGACAGCGATGGAAGTAGTGAGCGACAATCAACAGCATTTTTGTGATTTTAAGTCGTTTTGTTTGATTATCGGCAATTCTCGAAGTGGTTCGACAATCCTTGGCTCAATTGTGGATGCGCATCCGAATGCCATTATCGCCAATGAAACCATGGCGTCTCAAGTCTTCTGGAGAGGACTTAGTAAGAGTGACATTCTTGGGGAGATCATTGAGAATTCTTCTGCTAACTTTCAGTCTGGGCGTCAGTCTGAAGAGTATCAATACCAAATTGGTGCGGCACCTGGTTCAAAGTCTGCTGTCAGTGTTTATGGTGACAAGATATGGAATCCAGCAACATTGCTGCTGCATGGAGACTATGACCTGATTTCTGGTTTGGAGAAGACATTAGAAGCGAAAGTTTTTTTAATTGCCTCAATCCGTAATCCTTTTGATACGATTGCCACGATGCACAAACGCAGCAAAGCACCAATTGAAGATCGCATTCGATGGTTTTTTATGCACTGTGATGCTTTGGCTGCTATAGAAGCAAAAAAGACGAAATCGAGCTTTTTAATCAGTTACCATGAGCAATTAATTGATTGCCCAGATGAGGAGATCTCACGAATTTCGCGCGCTTTGATGCTTCCCTTCGACCATCAGCATCTTAAAAATGTTGATCGGCTTCTTTACAGACGGCCGCGTAACAGTAGGTCGTCGATTGAGTGGACTATGGCTGAAGTTGATCAAATCTTGGAGCGCATGCAGCGCTTCCCCTTCCTGTCCATCTATGAGAATCACACTCCATGAGGACAAGTTTTTACGATTGCTCATCAATGTGCTTGAGCCATCATTGTGGTCTTTGGCTTGGTGACGTATGTCAATTTCCTTCGAAAATTCTAACGTTGAGTTGTCCCGTAATTAATTGAGTTCTTCCCGGATTCCAATTTGAGTCGGTCGGGAAGTGGCGAGGGCCTCTGGCCGGCGACGTTTGTTATCGCTATGAATGCAGCAAACTTAATGATAGCGTTTAATGATTGTTAGTCTCGGTGTTTTTGATATCAAGGTTATGAGTATTGTGGGAATGCATTATCTTGAAGATTATGGAGTCCACTGCACATCGGTGATTCACAGCTTTGCTCTCCAAGAGGCGAACGATCACCGCCTTGACATCCCATGAGAAGTATCCTTGTTGAAAGTTCCGGAATGGTTTTGAGCCTCTGGTAACCCTTGAGCCTGTCAAGAATCCGGTGTGATGTCTGCCTCTACTTGTCCTGAATCGTCTTGGCGTCCAGTGCCTGATCAGGAGTGAAACAGCAGAACAAGCCCCACGCTGACCTGGTGAAATTCTCTTTCTTCGCGACTGAGGTCCAGTCCGACTTCCAAGCCCTCTTTCAACGCATCTTCAAAAGGGGGCGTCAGAGGCTGAACGTTGGATTGCCAGACCGCGGCGATGCCTACAGGTGTGGCATGCCATCGAAAGTGGCCGGTTTCCCCGATTGAGGGCTCCTCGAGGGACTCCTCGAGCAGGCTGTTGAGAGAAGTGCTGGTCATTGGCATGACCCAAGCTTCGGGACGGGACGAGCAGTCGGCAATTTCCTGAGAAACTTCGTGATGAAGCTGTCGCGCTGTGAGACGCCTTGATGCTGGTAAAGCGTTGCAGCATTCGCTCTGTGCCGTTGCAGTTACTGGCACTTCAGCGCTGACGGATCGCCTGCACTACGGTTGATTGGGGTGAGACACAGGGGACAGGGATTGCTCAGCGCATCAGGGCGATCTGTCTTGAAGTCTTCGGCCTCAGGGCTCAGGCGTCGCGCATCGCGACGGCATCTTCAGCTGATTGCCGCTCCTCCCTCAAGCCTGACGGCGCTCACCCTCGTTCGCCGGCAAAGCCGAGTCGGGCGAACCATCAAGCGCAGTGGTGATGTTTTGTTTTCACTGGCTGTTCTCACGTTGGGTGCCCCGCTGTTCGGATTGTTGGCAGCACTCGTGAAACTCAGCTCTCCTGGGCCTGTGTTTTACGTGCAGAAACGTGTTGGTCGGGGATACCGGCGCTTCGGCTGCATCAAATTCCGCACCATGCGGGCTGATGCGGATTCTGTGTTGGCTCAGGTGTTGGAGCGATCGCCAGCCATGCGTGCTGAATTTGAGCGTGATTTCAAGCTGCGGGACGATCCGCGGATTACTCCGATTGGTCGTTTCCTCAGGCGATCAAGTCTTGATGAACTTCCACAGTTTCTCAATGTGTTGCGTGGAGAGATGAGCGTGGTGGGTCCTAGGCCGATTGTGGACAAGGAAATTGAGCGCTACTCCGACTACATGGATGAGGTGCTGGCCGTTCGCCCAGGATTGACTGGGCTTTGGCAAGTGAGTGGTCGCAATAATCTCAGCTACGCCAAAAGGGTTCGATTGGACCTGGCCTATGCCAGAGGCCGTTCATTCCGGCTTGATTTCGCCATCATCCTGCGCACGTTTGGAGTTCTTCTGCTGCCGATGGACCGGGGGGCTTATTGATCCTTCTCCGTTCAGTCATTGCTGCGTGAGCAGGCTCAGTCCCCCCGCTGCTACCAGCCACCCCCATTGAAGTCGTGCCGACAGGCCCAGGATGGTTCTTACTCCGTGCGGGTTGGCTTGATTCCCTCCAGCCTTAAGGAGTGGTTTTGTGATCCAGGTGTCTCCATAACGGTTTTTGCCTCCCAACTGAACCCCGGCGCAATGGGCGTAGATCGCTTCAGACCGTCCCGCATTCGGTGAAGGATCCAGAGCTCCATCTCGTTCTGCTGCCAGCACTAGAGCAAGCCATAATCGCCAGCTGCGGCTGATCAGCGGCAGTGTCAACATCACCAGCCGGCATGGCACCCAGGTGAGGGCATCGTCCAAACGGGCGCCTGCTGTTCCTAACCAGCGCAACCTCCCGCGTTTGTAGCCCAGCATTGAGTCAAGGGTGCTGCTGGCCTTGAATCCCCAGGCCAGTGCGAGAGGGCCAGGACTTTGGAGCAAGCCTGCGCTCCATAGAACAACGCCAACCAGCATCCAGAACAAGGGCGCGAAAACGCCATCAACGGCATTTTCACTGGCTGTTTCCGCAGCTGCTCGCAGAATTTCCTCCCGGTTAAGCTGCTTCGTATCGCGGCCCACAATCCAGCTGAGACGTTCTCGTGCAAGGGACGGCTCTTCATCCTCCTTGGCTGGGAGGGCTTTGACGACGGCCATGACACCATCGTGGAGGCTGCGTGCTGCAAGAGCACTCGCTAACGCCACAACCAGGAGCAGACCAGAGGCCCACCGCCAATGTCCGCTGGACTGCAGCCAAAGGCGCTCAATCAGCCAACCAGCGGCAACGCTGGTTAAAACCAGCACAGAGGTGATCAGATAACCGCTCAACCGGAGTTCCCTGGGACGGTCTCCTGCCCAGTGTTCCATCTGTTGCCTGAGACGTTCGATGCCCAGGCCCATCCCAACAACGGGATGGGGAGACCAGAGGGGATCGCCGATCAACCAGTCGAGACCGGCAGCGGCGATCACCAGGACAACGGGCTGAATGGTCCTGAGCTCAGGAGGCCTTCAACCAGCTGAACATCGACCGCAGACCCTTGCCCACTTCTTCAATTTTGTGGCCACGGTCTTTCTCGCGGATCTTGTTCATCTCGGGCTTGCCGGCCTCGCATTCAGCGACAAAGTTTTTGGCGAAGGTTCCGTCTTGGATGTCGCTGAGGATGCGCTTCATCTCCGCTTTGGTGTCGTCGGTGATCAGGCGTGGACCACTGACGTAGTCACCGTATTCGGCGGTGTTGGAGATGGAGTCACGCATGGCAGACAGACCACCCTTCACCATCAGATCCACAATCAGTTTCACTTCGTGCAGGCATTCGAAATAGGCCAACTCGGGTTGATAGCCAGCTTCTACCAGGGTTTCGAAACCAGCCTTCACCAGTTCGGAGAGGCCGCCGCAGAGTACGGCCTGTTCACCGAACAGATCAGTCTCGGTTTCCTCCTTGAAGTTGGTCTCCAGAATTCCTGCTCGGGTACCACCGATCCCTTTTGCATAGGCCATGGCAAGGCCTCTGGCTTGGCCTGAAGCGTCCTGCTCGATAGCGAAGAGAGCAGGAACACCTTGACCGTTCTGATACTCCCAACGCACGGTATGCCCTGGGCCCTTGGGGGCGATCATCACCACATCAACGTCGGCAGGCGGCTGGATCAGACCGAAGCGGATGTTGAAGCCATGGGCAAAGCTAAGCACCTTGCCGGCTTTCAGATGCGGTGCAATCTCCTTGGCATAAACGTCTTTCTGGAATTCATCGGGCAAGAGCACCATGATCCAGTCGGCTTTTTCGGCAGCCTCCGCCACAGAGAGAACCTCGAGACCGTCGGCCTTGGCTTTCTCAGCGGAGCGGCTGCCTTCGTACAGACCCACCACCACGTCAACGCCACTGTCCTTGAGATTGAGGGCATGGGCATGGCCCTGGGAGCCATAGCCGATGATGGCTACCGTCTTGCCGCTGAGTAGCGAGAGATCGGCATCGGTGTCGTAGAAAAGCTGAGCCATCCGGACGGTGGTTGTGGAGCTTGGTAACGACTGAGCTTACGCAAGCACCGTTTTTAAACCTTTGAGGGAGCGTCGGGACTTGTCTGACGCGCAACGTTTGAAGCCCTAGTTTTGGTTTTAATTGCGATCGTTATGGATCCTGTCCTTAGTTGCCTTGATCCCGCTGCTGCGGCTGCTTCATCTCTGTTCGATGCACATATGCGTGCAGAAATGGCCTCGGACCTTGACGGGACCATGGCAACGATGGTGAAACATCCCCATCTGCTCAACTTGGGTTCAGGGACTGGTGGACAGGGTGCTGATGGAGTCCGACGTTTTTATGCCGAGCAGCTGATCGGTCAGTTTTTTCCGCCGGATGCTGAATTCATTCCGATCTCGCGCACGACCGATGCGAACCGTTTGGTGGATGAAGTGGTGATCCGCTTCACCCATTCACAAATCATCAGTCATCTGCTGCCAGGGGTCCAGCCAACAGGACGACGAGTAACCCTTGCTTTAGTGGTTGTGGTTGGGTTGTCCGAGGGCAAAGTGTCGTTCGAACACATTTACTGGGATCAAGCTGGACTGTTGGTTCAGCTCGGATTGCTCGATGGGACGGGATTGCCCATTGATCCCAGTACAGGCGAGCGCCTGCTTGCCCTCATGAATGACAGCTCACTCAAGCCTCGTTCGGATGAGCGATCACACGATCGATGAGGCCGTAATCCATGGCTTCCTGGCTGCTGAGGAAATAATCACGATCAGTGTCCTTTTCGATTTTCTCAAAGCTCTGGCCGCTCATCTCCGCCATGGAGCGGTTGAGCATCTCCTTCATGCGCAGGATTTCCCGGGCTTCGATTTCGATGTCGCTGGCCTGCCGTTGCGCTGTCCCGCCTAGGGGCTGGTGGATCATGATTCGGCTGTGAGGGAGAGCCAATCGCTTGCCCTTGGTACCCGCTGCAAGCAGAAAAGCGCCCATGGAGGCGGCGAGGCCGACGCAGATCGTGACAACGTCACTCTTCACGTACTGAATGGTGTCGTAGATGGCTAAGCCAGCCGTTACCGAGCCACCTGGAGAATTGATGTAGAGGTAGATCGGCTTGCCGCTGTCTTCAGAGTCGAGGTACAGCATTTGAGCCACCAAGCTATTGGCGACGGCGTCATTAACTTCTGAGCCAAGAAACAAAATCCTCTCAACTCCCAGACGGGTGTAGATGTCGACCCAGCGCTCCATTTGGCTGCCGGGAAGGCGGTAAGGGACGCTCGGGGTTCCGATGGGCATGGATCCTGGGGGATGAAGAGTGGGAAGAGTGGAGGAAGAAGGGTGTTAGGTCGCGGGAACCGGAGATGGAAGATCTTTGCGACTGGTAAGAACCCGGTCGATCAGTCCATAGTCCTTGGCTTGATCCGGAGTGAGGTAGCTCATGCGGTCGGAATCCTTTGAGAGTTCTTCCACAGAACGCCCTGTGTTGGCGGCGAGGATTTCAAGCATGGCGCGCTTGTTGTGAAGAACCTCTTTTGCTCGGATCTGAATGTCCGTGGCTTGGCCGCGGGCACCGCTACGAGGTTGGTGCAACACGATCGAGGAATGCGGAAGCGCTGCGCGCTGCCCTTTGGTACCGGCAGAAAGGATCACGGCCGCTGTGCCCATGGCCTGACCGATGCAGATGGTGTGGACAGGAGGTTTTACGTAGCGGAGGGTGTCGCAGATCGCGAACGCTTCTGTTTCGAAGCCAATGGCATCTCCGGTGTACCAGGTCGTTCCTGTGGAATTGATGTAGAAATAAATTGGCTTGTCGGGATCATCAAATTCCAGATAAAGGAGCTGGGCGATGATCAGCTCAGTGACATCGATACCCACTTGACGCTTGGTGTCATCGTCGGAAAAGAGTGGAAGACCCAGATAGACGATTCGTTCCTTCAGTAGCAATGAAGGAAGATCCGGCGGTGGTGTTCTCATCACCGACGAGTCTCCGTAATAAGGGGCTGATGTGGTCATCCGCTTCTCATCAACTGTCGTGAGACGGAGCTTAGCGGGATTCCGGTGTCGGACGTTCGTTGTTTTTGCTCTTGCGTGCTGGCTGAGCGTTTCGGCTCTCTTTGCCTCCACCCACCGGCGCACTGTCCTTGTTTAAACGGGCAAAAACCATGCGACCACTTGGGTTCTGGAGGGCGCCAGTAATCACGATCGGACGGCGTTCTCCAATCGCCGAACGGGCGTTTTCCACGACCACCATCGTGCCGTCCTCGAGGTAGGCCACGCCCTGGTGATCCTCCTTTCCCTCACGCACGATTTTCAGATTGAGTTCATCCCCAGGTTGTACTTCTGGACGGAGCGCAATGACCAGTTCGCTGAGGTTCATCACCTTCAGGCTCTTGAGCCGTGCCACCTGGGCCAAATTGAAGTCAGCGGTCACCAGGGTGCCACCGGTGTCCTCGGTCAACTGGAGTAGACGATCATCAGTTCCGGCACCGTCGTAGCGGGTGGTGTTGATGACCAATCGGCGCTCATAGGCTTCGCGCAGTTCATTGAGCAGCTTGAGTCCACGACGCCCTTTGCCGCGTTTTTCGAGGTTGTTGGAGTCTGAAAGCTGCTGCATCTCATCGATCACGGTCTGCGCCACGATGACTTTCCCTTCGAGCAGACCGCAGCCGATCATTCCGCGGATACGACCATCGATGATCACGCTGGTATCAAGAATCTTGGCTGTCGCCGGTGTGAGAACTCCGTCGGCCACCAACAGTGCTTCCGTTGAGGTTGGATTGAAGAGCCGAAGCAGGGTGCGTCCGTGCACTTCGGCCAGGTTGTACCCAAGAACACCGAAGAATCCGTTGCTGAGAATGGCTGCGAGGGGTTTCACCAGGGAGCTAGCCCCTGCCAGGGGGAGCAACAGGATTGGTGCCAGCAGCAAGTTGGCCACCAGAAGCCCCAAGATGAGGCCAACAGCTCGGCTTACGAGCAGGTCGGTCGGCATGGTCCGCACTTGCTGCATCAGCTGTTGACGCAGTCTCCGGAACACCAGGCCGGCCACGATGCCAATGCCTGCGCCCGTGGCGGTGAGCCCGAGACGCACCCACTGGGCATTCACGTCATCGAGTAGCTCCTGTGGCAGGAGGTGGACCCCCATCCAGCCTGTGGCTGAACCGGAGATCAGAAACAGAATGAGAATGAGCGCTTCCACCATCGTGTTGGATCCCGGCTGCTCACCCCGTTTGAAGGCAGCATGCATCATCGTCGATCGTTTGGCCCGGGATGATGTCCGCACTTGCGCCCAGAAGTGCGTATCTCCATATTCCCTTCTGCCATCGCCGCTGCTTTTACTGCGATTTCGCAGTGGTTCCTCTTGGCGATCGCGTCAACGCCCAGAACGGTCCCGGCAGTCGCACCATCAAGGCTTATCTGGAGCTGATTCTTAAGGAGATCCGCTCGTCGCCACCAGGTCCTCCCTTGGCGACGATCTACATCGGCGGCGGCACGCCATCTCTCCTCACGCCTGATCAGGTGCGATGTTTGCTCGACGCTCTCGCTGATCGGTTTGGCGTGCAGAGAGGGGCTGAGATCACGTTGGAGATGGATCCAGCCAGCTTCTCTCTTGAGGAACTCAGGGCGCTGGTCCGCCACGGCGTGAATCGGGTGAGCCTTGGTGGGCAGAGCTTTGATGACGGTGTTCTCGCTGGGCTGGGACGCCGGCATCGCCGCAAGGACGTGCTTGAGGCCTGCCACTGGATGCAGCGGTTTCTGCAAGACGGACGTCTTCGGAGCTGGAGCCTTGATCTGATTCGAAATCTCCCGAATCAAGATGATGAGGCCTGGGCTGATGTGCTGACGCAGGCTGTGGAGCTGCAGCCTCCGCATTTATCCATTTACGACCTCAGCGTTGAACCCGGCACCGTGTTTGCCAGGCGCGAGGAGCAGGGGGTGCTCATGCTTCCTGATGAGGACGGTGCGGCCGATCGGATCGCTTTCACGACGCAGTATCTCTCTGACGTGGGCTATTGCCGCTATGAGATTTCCAATTTCTCCAGACCGGGGCACGCCTCCCGCCATAACCGTGTGTACTGGAGCGGTGCCGGATGGTGGGCTTTTGGCCTTGGCGCCACCAGTGCACCCTGGGGAGAGCGTTTCGCCAGGCCGCGCACCCGGGAGGCTTATGCCGAGTGGCTTAACCGGCAAGAACTGGATGGGCCCCATTCCTCTCTGTTGTCACAGAGTGCCACTCCGCTCTCATTGGAAGACCGACTATTGGTGGGGCTGCGACGCCGAGAAGGGGTGGATCTGCAGCAGCAGGCTCAACACTGTGGGTGGACTGCCCATCGCTGTTCTTTGCATCTCCCCCAGCTGGCAGAACGCTGGGAGCAGTTCCTGAATCAGGGCTTGATGGAGAGACGAGGGGGACGCTGGCGACTCACAGACCCCCTTGGCATGGCCCTCAGCAATCAGATCCTGGTGGAGGTGGTGCAGTGGTGGGAGTCGTTGCCGATCCACGCTGACCCTCCAACCAGGACCGGAGTGCTTCGACGCCCAGAGTCCTCCCCTCCAGGAGTGCAGGGCTGAAGGGTGGCTGCGTTGGAGTCAGCCCCAGCAGATCAGCTGTCACGCTCACCTGGCCATCGCAGTCCTGCCCAGCGCCGATTCCAATCACAGGGATTTGAAGGTTTCGCCGCACCTGACCCGCCAGCCCTTCCGGAATGTGTTCCAGAACCAACGCAAAGCAGCCGGCCGTCTCGAGGTGGCTGGCGTGGCGCAGTAAGCGCTCCTGGCTAACTGGATCCTTCGCTTGGCGGCGGTACCCCAGCTGATGCACTGATTGGGGTGTCAGTCCTAAGTGGCCCATGACTGGAATGCCCATGCGCACCAGCCGCTCGATCACTTTCACCACCTCCGGTTCGGCGCCTTCCAGCTTCACGCCGGCTGCAGAGGAGTGCTTCAGCAGGTGCCCTGCAGCAGCCACGGCACGATCGAGACCGCACTGGTAGCTCAGAAAGGGCAGATCCGTAATCACCAAAGGTTGATCTGATGGAGCCTTGCGCAACCCTCTGCAGACCGCCTGGGTGTGCTGCAGCATCTGCTCAAGGGTCACAGGCAACGTGGTGGCGTGACCAAGGCTCACCATGGCTAGGGAGTCCCCTACCAGCACGATGTCAGCTCCTGCTTCTTCAACAACAGAGGCACTGAGGGCATCCCAAGCCGTGAGCATGGCGATGGTGCGACCGGATTGTTTGAAGCGGATCAGATCAGAGGCTCGCAACCCCTTCCTCGGTTCAGGAGAAGTCCATTGCTAACATCTTGAGTGACTCGGACCCATGCGGTTCAGACGCCCAAACCTGGTCAGATCCGGAAGGCAGCAGCCACACGGGATGCTCGGGACAGGCGTGGATTCCGGGTCACCCCCTATGAAGCCGACGGCATCGTGGGACGCTCACCGGCATGCCCGCATCATTCCGATTGATCAGTGCGGGATTGACGCTGACGCAAAAACTCGGGAATCCTTGCTCCAGCATCCATGGATTCAGGGGACACATAAGGCATGGCTGCCGGTTTTGGAATGCTTCGCTCACTGCGATAGGGCTGGCCGCTTTCAAAACCCGTGGCAATCACAGTGACGTGGATTTCCCCTTCGAGAGCTTCGTCCACCACGGCTCCCACGATGATGTTCGCTTCAGGATCCACCACGTCGTAGATCACTTCTGAAGCGCTGGTCATGTCTTCGAGGGTCATGTCACGACCACCACTGATGTTGATCACACATCCCTTGGCACCATCGATCCGAGCCGCCTCGAGGAGTGGACTGTTGATCGCTGTCTGAGCCGCTTCGATGGCACGAGAGCGACCGGATCCGACGCCGATACCAAGCAGAGCTGTACCGGCTTCGGTCATCACCGAACGCACGTCGGCAAAATCAACATTGACAAGGCCTGGGCAAGTGATGATGTCGCAAATTCCCTTCACACCCATTCGCAACACGTCATCGGCACTGCGGAATGCTTCCTGAAGAGGAGCTGCTGCAATGGCATCTCTGAGCCTGTCATTGGGAATCACGATCAGCGTGTCCACATGTTCAGCAAGACGTGCGATCCCTTCATCGGCTTGACGCATCCGGCGGCGACCTTCAAATCCAAAGGGTTTGGTGACGATGCCGACTGTGAGCGCACCACTTTCCTTGGCGACCTCAGCGACAACGGGGGCTGCGCCAGTTCCGGTTCCGCCGCCCATGCCTGCGGCGATAAAGACCAGATCAGAACCCTGAATGGCTTGCTGAAGATCAGCTCTGGATTCTTCTGCTGCTTTCTGGCCGATGCTGGGATTGCCACCAGCGCCGAGCCCCCGGGTGAGGGTTTGACCGAGTTGAACACGATGAATGGCCGCGGACTGGATCAGAGCTTGGGCATCGGTGTTCAGCACCCGATAGGTCACTCCCTCGAGATCGCTGATGATCATGCGATTGACAGCATTGCTTCCACCACCACCAACGCCGATGACTTCAATGCGCGCTGACTGACTTGGAAGAATTCCTTCTTCAGCTGGAGACGACGACTGCTGACCGTTCACCATCTCCATCGTTACTTTTGAGCCGTTGTGCTGCGTTTGCATTATGTCCCTGCGAGTGACGATCGCCGACAGTGCCGACACACTCGGTTTTCTTCAGGAAGAGCGCAACCGGTGGTCAGGATTTGCTCGCTTTCTTCGGGGGAGGTGGAGGCAACTGCAGTTCAGGTTTGCTGGGATCCGATAAATCAATCGTGCTGTCGTTCTGACCTCGCAGCTGTGGAGGCAGGCTGCGTGTCAGCTCAATCACGGTGTTGATCTGCTGGTCCAGCAAGGCCGCGTTTGACCCGAGTTTCACGAGGCCGAGAGAGGCCATGCGCACACTGAGATCTCCATCGGGAGCCACAAGAACCACCTGCAGAGGGCTGCCGAGTTGATCCCGTTTCTCGAGGAGTTTTGCGATGGTTGAGCGACGAGTCAAAGTCCAGCCCTGAACGCGGACATCGCTTTCAGGGGTTTCTTCTGCAAGGGCTGCTGTCATAGGCATCCAAAACCCTTCACGATCAACCATCCCTCTCTCGATGCCGCCAGCTGCGTTTCGCGTGGCTGCCGCGATCGGACGTCGATCCAGCAGTTTGATCTCCAGGCCAGGTGGCAGGAGCCGGCGATGGATAGAGACAGATTGCACTGGCAGTTCGTCCATCAAGCGTCGCTCGAGGTTGCCCGGCTGGAGTGACAGAAGTGGTATTGGGAAACGTAGGTCCCCTGCTTCGACAACGCTCTCCGCCCCCACCCTTTCGCTTCCGCTGACTCGAATTTGATCGATTGAGCGGAGGTTCCAGCCGGAACTCAGCAAAATCCAAGCCAGCGCAGTGGTTGAACCGGCAAAGAACAGGATCCGCCATGCCTGAATGAGCCGTTCGCGCTGTTTCTCTTGCCGAAGCCTTCGGCGGCGCTCGATGTTTGGAGGAAGTGGGGCCGACGGGTTCGGCGTTGGTGAGGGTGTTGACGGGGTCTGAATGCTGGCCATCACAGGTCACATCGGGCCTTGGTCATCAGCTGCTCCATCCAGCGACGGGCCCGTTCCGCATCCGAGAAGGGCACGTCCATCTGCTGTCCCTCGCCGATCAGTCGAAGACGGCACTGTCCCTGGGATTCCTCAGACAGTGGGGTGTCTCCAGAGGCAAGGGACATCAGCTCAACGAGCTCCAGGGTCTTAATCACAAATCGACCCTCTTCTCGGAAACTCCCGGCATGAAAACTGCTCCAAGTGAGTTCCCCCTCCTTCAAACGAGCCGCCCCACACCCGTCGAGTTTGGCGAGTTCGGCCGACAGACTCCACTGCCTGAAGAGGTTCTGTCTGCGCCGCTCGAGCCAACCGAGTGCTGCAAGCAGCACAAACATGAGGAGCAGTGGTAGCCAGAGAAGTCCGTGCATCATTGCCGCTTTCCCTGAATCACTCGACTCATTCTCGCGCTGTGTCCACCAGCTGCGCCACCAATTGCGGTAATGGGATACCTGTGGCCTCCCAGAGTGTGGGATACATGCTTTGGGAGGTGAAGCCAGGGAGGGTGTTGATTTCATTGAGCCAGATCTGGCCCGACGTTTCGTCGTAGAACACATCCACGCGGGCCTGGCCATAGGCATGGACGGCCTGGCAAGCCCGAATCGCCATGGCTTGAATCTGCTGGCTCACTGATGCTGGAAGTGGAGCGGGAATCAGCGTTTGACTGCGTCCCTCGGTGTACTTGGTTTCGTAGTCATACCAGTCGGCGTCAAAGCGGATCTCACCCACCACAGAGGCCCGCAAATGACGACGCCCTAATACGGCGCATTCGAGCTCTCTGGCTTTGACACCTTGCTCCACAAGCAATCTGGTGTCGAGCACAGCAGCCTGGTGCAAGCCATCCAGTAGCTCATCTCTCGTTCGGGCCTTCGTGATGCCCACAGATGAGCCAAGGTTGGCGGGTTTAACGAAACAGGGGTATCCCAACTCCTTCTCCAACCTGGTAAGAAGCTGCTCAAGCCGCTCCGGTTCCTCCAGGTCGATCGCATTCAATCCCAGATAGGGAACCTGGGAGAGTCCTGCTGCCGCGAATGCGGCTTTCATCGCGAGTTTGTCCATTCCCACTGCGGATCCGAGCACCCCGGAGCCCACGAAGGGTTTGTTCATCAGCGTGAACAGTCCTTGCACCGTGCCGTCTTCACCGTTGGGACCATGCAAAACCGGATACCAGAGGTCCACCGTGTCGGGATCCACCGGCCACTGACGCAGCCCTGGAGCGGGCAGAGGTTGGGGCAGGTCTTCGGAGTTGATGGCGTGGTTCTGGTCGAGAACGCGCTGGGCCACGGTCGGGCCCCACCAGCGACCCTCGCGATCGATGTAAATCGGAATGACCTCGAACCGATCTTGATTGTCCGGCGCGATTAATGCCTTGATCACCGTGAGGGCCGATTGGATCGACACGGCATGCTCTCCGGACTCACCTCCGAACACCACGCCAAGGCGGAGAAGGGAAGTCGGCATGGGCTCGGAGTTGGCAGTTCGGGTTAACCCGCAACGTATCAGCTGTTCAGAGGAGTGCCACTAAGCGAGAAGGATCGAACGGCATCGATGCGCACCTGAACCAGATCACCGGCACTGAAGCGGCGGCCATTCCCATTCTCAGAACGGAAAAATGTCAATCTGTTGGTGCGGGTGCGCCCCATCAACTGGGACGGATCCTTGGGATTGATGCCTTCAGCCAGCACCTCTTCCACGCGGCCGGAGTAGCGCTCGTTGCGTTCCCGCGCGCAGCGCTCCACCAGCGCATTGATTTCTCTGAGTCGCTCCACTTTGGTGTCTTCAGAAAGCTGGTTGTCCCAGTTGGCGGCTGGGGTGTTCGGGCGTGGTGAGTAAGCGGCTGTGTTCACCTGGTCGAAACCGATCTCTTCGATCAGCGCCAGGGTGCGCCGGTATTGGGCATCGGTCTCACCCGGGAAGGCCACGATCACATCTGCACTCAGAGAGGCATCGGGCATTCGATCCCGAATTCTGTCGATGATGCGCCTGTAGCGCTCCACGGTGTAGCCCCGAGCCATGGCCCGCAGCACGTCGTTGTCACCGCTTTGGAACGGGATGTGGAAGTGCTCACAGAGTTTGGGAAGGTCGGCGCAGGCATCGATCAGGCGCTCGGTGAAATAGCGGGGGTGACTGGTGGCGAAGCGGATCCGCTCAAGGCCCTCCACGGAGTGGACGTGATGGAGCAGATCGGTGAGGGTGTGCTGCCGGCGGCCCTCGGGCGTGATTCCCGGCAGGTCACGTCCGTAGGCGTCGATGTTCTGCCCCAGCAGGGTGATCTCTTTGAAGCCTTGGGCCGCGAGTCCCTCCATCTCAAGCCTGATGGCATCCGGGAGCCGTGACTGCTCCTTGCCCCTTACCGAGGGAACCACGCAATAGGTGCAGCGCTCGTTGCAGCCGTAAATCACATTCACCCAGCCGCAGATGCTGCTGTCGCGTCTGGCGGTGGTGATGTCTTCAAGGATGTGGTGCTCTTCGGTGGCAACCACTTGCTGCCCGCTGTCCACCTGTTGAAGCAGCGTTTCGAGCCGGTTGGCGTGCTGAGGCCCCATCACCAGGTCGAGCTCCGGCACCCGTCGCAACAAGGATTCGCCTTCCTGCTGCGCCACACAGCCCGCCACTACCAAGGTGAGATTTGGGTTCGTGCGTTTGCGTTGGGCCTGACGTCCTAAATAGCTATAAACCTTTTGCTCTGCGTTATCGCGAATGGTGCAGGTGTTGTAGAGCACTAGATCGGCATCCAGTTCGCCGCTCGCTTCCCGATAGCCCATGGATTCGAGAATCCCCGCCATGCGCTCGGAATCGGCCTTGTTCATCTGGCAGCCGAACGTGGTGATCCAGTAGCTGCCACGCTCCCGGTTCGGCAGCATTTCGGTGGTAGGTGAAGCGGTTACGGTCAAGGCAAAGAGCCGTCCGAGGGATCGGCGGCGTCGAACGCTGCTTTCAGTGTCGGATACGGCGGTGCTGTGCCAGCTTGTGGACTGGTGCTCGCGGGCCATGGGTTGGAGTCTGCGTCGATTTCCGCTCACGAAGGCGGTGCCTCTGGCAATCAGCAGGGGAATCACGTCCGTTGTGGAACGCCTGGAACTTCGCCTGGACCATGGCGGGACTGTGGGGTTAGGGGAAACCGGCGGGCTGGATACGGGCCATCGCGCCTATGCGCTGGAGGACATCGAGGCTGAACTCCAGGCCCTGTTGCCGACTTTGGAGTCCCTGAATCCTCAGGACCGTCATGGCCTGGCACCGTGGTTGGCAACCCTGTCTCCGCCGGCTCGTTGTGCGGTGGATCTGGCCCTATGGGACTGGTGGGGGCGGCAGCTGGGGCAACCGATCTGGAGGCTGTTGGCGTTGGATGGAACCAGCGAGGTGGCCACGAGCGTCACCTTGGGTCTCGCCTCTGTTGAGAAGGTTCTTGAGCGTCTTGATCGCTGGTGGAGGCAGATGCCAGCCACCCGCATCAAGCTCAAACTCGGCAGTCCCGAGGGACTGGATCATGACCGTGCCCTGTTGCAGGCGGTGGCTATCGCCCTTCAGGAGCGCTCCCAGCGAATGGCGGTGGCGCATGAACTTCAGGTGGATGCCAACGGCGGCTGGACTCTCGAGCAAGCCAAGGCGATGCAAGCACCGTTGGAGCAGGCGGGGGTGGTGTTGCTGGAGCAGCCGCTGCCCGCTCGCGTTGATCTTGAGGAGGATCTGGAGGGATTTGCAGCGCTACGCCCAGATTGCAATCTGCCCTTGGTGGCCGATGAGAGCTGTTGGGATCTGAAGGACCTACTCAGGCTTGCGCCACACGTTGACGGCGTGAATCTCAAGCTGCTGAAGACTGGAGGTCTGACTGAGGCCTGGCTGATGGCCCAGGTAGCTGAGCGGCTTGACCTAGATCTGATGGTGGGCTGCTATTCCGACAGCACACTGCTTAATGCGGCAGCGGCTCAATTGCTGTCTCTGATCCGCTGGCCTGACTTGGACAGCCACCTCAATTTGGTGAACGATCCTTACAAGGGTTTGCCGCTCAAAGGGGATCAACTTCTGCCACCGCAGGGAAGCGGCTTGGGCGTTACGCCGGTGGAGGCCTCCTGATGCTTGCTGACCAGGATCCTGTGGTGCTTCTTCAGCACGGTGGGCTGGACAATCTCATGGGCAAGACCGGCCTGGCGATGTTGCGTCATCGGCGTGGGCCGATCGTGGCTGTGATTGACCCTGAGCATGCTGGTCGAACGCTGGAGAGCATTACGGGTATTCCCAGGCCTGTGCCTGTCGTAAAGGATCTGGACGATGCGCTTCTCTATCGACCGTCCGTGGCCGTGGTCGGTCTTGCTCCATCTGGTGGTGTGCTGCCTGCGGCCCTGCGCTCGGATGTGTTGTCTGCACTCCGTGCGGGGCTGTCGGTGGCCAGTGGTCTTCACACCCATCTGGCGGATGATCCGGAGCTCAGCGCGGCGGTTCAGCCTGGATGCTGGATTTGGGATCTCCGCTGCGAGCCCGAGGGACTCAGGGTTGGCCAGGCCAGGGCTGCCGCTCTGCCTTGCAAGCGCGTTCTGGCTGTTGGAACCGATATGGCTGTCGGCAAAATGAGTGCCTGTCTGGCCATTCAGGACTCAGCCCGCTGCCTTGATGTGCCGGCCGTTTTTGTGGGGACAGGACAGGCGGGAATCCTCATCAGTGGCCAGGGAGTGCCCCTGGATGCGGTGCGGGTTGATTACGCCGCTGGTGCCGTAGAGGCGGCTGTGCTCAACGCAGCGTCTTCAGTACCTGGCGATGCTCTTCTTCTCGTGGAGGGACAGGGATCGCTTTGCCATCCAGGCTCGACAGCCACACTGCCCTTGATGCGCGGCAGCCAGCCAACGGCGTTGCTGATGGTTCATCGTGCCCGGCAGACGCAGATCCATCGCTTGCCCGATATTGCTCTGCCACCACTTGAGGACGTGATTCAGCTGTGTGAAGGACTTGCCTCCATCGGCCGACCGCGAGGAGCCGGGCCGCCACCTCTGGTGAAAGCTGTGGCGCTGAACACCGCAGGCCTGACTGATGAGGAATGCGAGCGCGAAACAGCAGAACTCAGCCAAAAACTTTCCCTTCCCTGCTCTGATCCGATCAGACAAGGTGCAGATTCCCTCACGAGGGGATTGATCGCTCCGTGAATCTCACAAAGAAAGATGTGTAGGGCGAGCGAGGGGATTCGAACCCCCGAATAGCGGCGCCACAAGCCGCTGCCTTAACCACTTGGCGACGCCCGCCGCGTCGGTAAGAATCTACCAATCCGCCCTCCAGGCCCTGCGTACGTCACCTGCACATTGGCGCTGGCCTCCGGCGACAGCGATCGCCATGTCGCTCCTGCTCGGAGGGAGTGTCGCCGCTCTCGTGATCACCAATCCCACCAAGGAGGACTACACCGCCCATGCCGGAACACAACTTGTGAGCCTGGCCACGAATGAGCTCTGCTACCAGCGCACACTGCCTCTGGTGTTGCAGATCTGGATCAAGGATTGTCCCCGCCTGATCGCGGACCAGGAAGTAACGCTTGCCTCTCTCGCCAGCCAGTTCACACGACGGTGGAATTTAGGATTGGCCAGTATTTACCTGACCACTGTGGGGGGGCAGGATCTGCTCCCTACCTTGCGTCTCCCCCGCTACTCCGTCACCACCTTGGGGGTTGCGGGTCGATTTTTGGTCCTGAAAACCCAGTCCGATGCCGGTCGGATGGAATGACGCCCAAGGGTGCGGGATCTTTGCGAAGCCGATGCCCGGCGAGCCTTCTGGAGTTGCCTTCAGGGGTTGCTCTCAAGCCATCTGCAGATGGCTTGCTCTCCGTTGAGCTGCATTGGAAAGATGGCGAGCTCACGTCCGTGTTACCTGCTGAGGACGCCCAGGGCCTGGTGATGCCGCGATTGGCCGAGCCCCATGCTCACCTTGATAAAGCCTTCTCTTGGCCAGACCACCCCAATCTTTCGGGGACCTACGCCGGAGCGATGGAGGCCAATATGCGAGAACATCGCACCCGCACCGCCGATCGGGTGCATGAACGCAGTGAGCGAGCTCTGGAACTGGCCTGGCGCCACGGAGTACGAGCCGTTCGATCGCACATTGACAGTCTTGGACCAGGGGCTGCCTGCAGCTGGGAGGTGTTGACGGAGACCCGTCAGCGCTGGCGGGAGCGCCTCGAACTCCAGTTGGTAGCTCTCGTGCCAGTCGAGCATTGGTCCACTCCTGAGGGAAAGCATCTGGCGGCCCAGGTGGCAGCGGCCGAAGGGGTGATCGGTGGCGTGATCGAACCTCCTTGTCCTGGGCGTGCTCCACGTCGAGCGTTGCGACGCCTGCTGGAGCTGGCGGAGGACCTCGGATGCTCGGTTGATCTGCACATCGATGAGGCGTCGGAGCATCCTGCTGCCGGGGTTCGCCAACTGCTCAGGGTTCTCAGCACGATGACCGTGTCGGTGCCGATCACCTGCAGTCATGCCAGCAGCCTTTCGCTGCTGAATTCAGCCTCGCTACGGCGACTGGGGGAGCGGATGGCGGAGCACCAGCTGCAGGTGGTGGCTTTGCCTCTCACCAACGGATGGCTGCTGGGGCGTCGAGGGCAGGCCACGCCGGTGCAACGACCTCTTGCACCGATCCGACAGCTGCAGGACTGCGGTGTATGTGTTGCTGTGGGGGGAGACAACGTGCAGGATCCTTGGTTCCCTGGCGGAAACCTGGATCCCCTGGCTCTGATGGCGATGAGCATCCCACTGGCTCAGCTCGCTCCCTGGGATGAGGCGGGGATCGCACCGTTCAGCAAGGATGCCGCCCGTTTGCTGGGCCTTGCTTGGGATGGGGTGCTGCGCCTTGGTGCTCCCGCAGATCTGATCCATCTGCACAATGGCGGCTGGCCCGAGCTGTTGTCGGCCCCTCCGCGCCGCAAGGTGCTGGTGGGTGGCGTCTGGGTTCAGGATTGAAAGGTTGTCCTGATCGTGGCTCCCGTGGTTCTTAAGACGTTGCGTGAGGAACTCGAGGCGGTGCCTGACCTCACCGTGCTGGAACGTCCGGAGGATCTTGATCGGTACTCGAAGGATGCCTACGACTACTCACCGGTGTTGCGGGAGCGTTTGAGGTTCTGTCGAGCAGCGCTGGTGGTGCGTCCGGAAACGGTGGATGCCGTGGCCTGTGTGGCTGCGGCCTGCTGCCGTCATGGCATTGCGCTCACCCTGCGGGGCGCAGGGACGGGCAATTACGGACAGAGCGTCCCCCTCGAGGGAGGGGTGGTGATGCTGATGGGTCGCCTGCGTGCCGTTCGCACGATCGAGGCGACCACCGGTGTCGTCACGGTTGAATGCGGTTGCCTTCTGAAAGATCTCGATCAGGTGCTGCGTGGCCACGGTCGTCAGCTGCGCCTGCTGCCCAGTACGTGGCGCAGCGCCACGATCGGCGGCTTCATTGCCGGCGGCTCCGGTGGCATCGGTTCGGTGCGCTGGGGCTTTCTGCGCGATCCGGGCCATCTTCTCGGTCTTGAGGTGGTCACGATGGAGCCGGAGCCAAAGCGGCTCCAGTTGGAGGCCTCTGACGCGGAGGCGCTGAATCATGCCTACGGGACCAACGGGATCATCACCGCATTGACGCTCGCCACAGCGCCAACAGTGGATTGGCAGGAAGTGGTGATCGACTGCGTTGACTGGCCATCCGCTGTCGAGCTGGCGCGACGCTGCTGCGGATCGGCGTTGGACCTACATCTCTGCACTGTGCTGGAGGCCGAAGTGGTGGCTCAGTTACCGGTCTGGGACTTCCCGGACACAAAGGCTGACCGTGTGCTTTTGCTGTCGGCCCCTGATGCGGTCAGCACGTTGGAGCGGTTGGCGGCCGACTGCGGTGCTGACGTGGTGTATCGCGGTGAGGAGATGCACCATGCCGGCCATGGCTTGCGTGAACTGACCTGGAACCACACCACCCTGCATCTGCGCCAGCACGACCCTGATTGGACGTACTTGCAGATGCTGCTTCCGCAACCTGAACTGGACTGCCTGCAAGCGCTAAAGCAGACCTGGGGCGGGGATGTGCTCATTCACCTGGAAGCCGTGCGCCAGCAGGGTGCACAGCGGCTTGCAGCCTTGCCGCTCGTGCGCTGGCGCGGGGCTGAAGAGCTGGAGCGTTTGATGCAGCAGTGTCGCGACCTCGGGGCTCTGATCTTTAACCCTCATGTGTTGACCGTTGAGGGCGGAGGACTTGGCGTCGTGGATGGTGATCAGGTGGCCGCCAAGCGGCGTTTGGACCCGGCTGGTCTGCTTAACCCCGGGAAGCTTGGCGGTTTCAGCAGCTGAGGCTGTCGCGGGTCAGCACTCCAGTGGTGGGGTTCAAGCCTTCGGCCTCCTGGCAGAGTCTGCGCTGGTCATCTCGGTCCAGCAGGGCATCGCTGAAATCGGCGCCATCCACCTGAGCCCTGGCGAAGCTGCTTCCGGAGGCGATCACGCCGATCAAAACGGCGTCCCGCAGATCCGTTCCTGTGAAATCTGCACGATCCATTAGGGCATCACTGAGGTCGGCGCCCCGGAAGTTGGCATCGGCAAACGCACCCTGCGTGAAGATCGCCCCTTGCAGATTGGCCCCGCTGAAATCAGCTCCTTTGGCCGCCGCGCCGGCAAAGGAGGTGTTGCTGAGGGCCTGATCATGAAAATCAGCGCCGTTTTGATTGGTCAAGGTGTAATCCACCCGTTCCTGAAACAAGGCCCTGTCCTGGAGGCCCACCCCTGCCGAGGTGTCGAGTGCAACGGCGGGATCACATAGGAAGCCGATCACCAGGGTGATGGCGGTGATGACTTTCAGCAGCGGAGGCATGAATGACGGGCACAGCATCGAATCACTCTGCCTGCAACTGATGCGTCTCCAGCAGATGACCGATCAGATACAACGAACCGGCCACGACGGGGGCTGCCTGCGGCCATCCGTTGTTCTCGAGCTGGTTGAGCGCCTCAGCTGCATCTCCGGCGCCCCTGAGCTGGTGGGCGAACTCCGGCGCGTCATGCTGCAGCTGCTCGACGCTCCAGCTGCGGTGCTCTGGAACGGGAATGATCCAGGCCAGATCGTTGGGCTGCAGCAGGTGCTTCAGCATGGCCGGAGCCTGTTTATGCGCCTGGATCGCCAACACCCAAATCTGCGGTTGATCGGCGGCCATCCAGCGGCAACGTTCGTTGGCTATTGCCTCTGCAGCCGGTGGGTTGTGGGCTCCATCAACGCGCACGCGTCGTCCTTCCCACTGCATCCACTGCAGCCGGCCTGGCCAGCGGGCTGCCGCAAAGCCATCGCGCATGGCATCGACCGTGATTTCTTTGCCGTCGCGAGCCATCCATTCCAGGGCAGCTCTGGCCACGCCTGCATTGCTTCGCTGCAGATCTCCGGTTAAGCCGAGCGTCCAATCATTGGCAAGCGGTTCCACCCAGCGAAGGCTGGCGTCCATGGCTGAAACAGCGCGCTCCAGCACCCGCTGCACCTCCGGAAGCTGCGCCCCACTCACCACATGGCTCCCTGGTGGAATGGCCGCGGCTTTCTCAGTGGCAATCGCTTCCAGGGTCGCCCCGAGATGTTCCCGGTGGTCCAGGCCGATCGAACCCACCGCAATCAGCCGTCGACGTGGATGGGCTGTGGTGGCGTCCAACCGGCCTCCCAAGCCAGCCTCCAGGACTAACCAGTCGGGGCGCTGGGCCTCAAAATGCACCAGGGCTGCACAGATCAGCTGCTCGAATGGGGTGAGCCGGTAGGTGGTCACCACCGACTGCAGGGTCTGGAGCAGGCAGCGAAGCTCTTCGATCGTGATCAGACGCTCGTTCACGCGGATGCGCTCGCACCAGCTCACGAGGTGGGGCGAGATGGTGAGGCCGGAGCGCAGTCCCGCGGCCATCAGTGCATGGTGAATGAAGCAGGCGATGGATCCCTTGCCATTGGTCCCGACCACCTGCACCGCGGGGATCGTGGCAGCCGGCTGCTGCAGTTCCCCCAGGGCCTCCTGCACGCGATCGAGGGAGAGGTCCATCCCCCTGAGATCGAAGCGCGGTAGCAGATCACTCAGATCATCTCTGCCGGATCCAGAGGGGAGGGGATTCACATCAGGTGCTGCAGAGCACGATCCAGTCGGGTGAGCAGGGTTTGGATTTCCCGGGGACCAATCACCAGGGGAGGCACCATGCGCACCACCGCAGCGCCGGCAGGCACCAGCAGCAGCTGCTCTTCAAGGGCGGCCTTCACAACATCAGCAGCTGAAAATCCGCAGTTGTCTTGGAGAACCAGACCCTGCAGTAGTCCCCAGCCGCGGCTCCCCGCTAGGTGGTCGGGATAGCGCTCCACGAGGTGGGTCAGTCCTTCATGCAATTGCTTTCCCCGCGTCTGGACGTTCTTGAGTAGATTGCGTCGCAGCAATTCGTTGGCCACGGTGAGCCCCGCACGGCAGGCGAAGGGATTGCCGCCGAAGGTGCTGGCGTGATCACCAGGTTCAAACACGTCGGCGTGCTGACTGACCAGCAGGGCTCCGATCACGTGGCCTCCTCCAAGGCCTTTGGCCAGGGTGATGGCATCCGGTGTGACGCCGAGTTGTTGATATCCCCAGAGCGTGCCCGTGCGGCCCATGCCCACCTGGACTTCATCAAAGATCAGCAGGATGTCGCGCTCGCTGCAGAGCTTGCGGATGCGCTGCATCACAGCGGGATCGCCAGGATTCACACCGCCTTCGCCCTGAAGCGGTTCAATCAGAACAGCAGCCACCCTGGGGCCGTTCTGTTCCAGCTGTATCAGCAGCTGCTCGAAAGCGTCGCCGTCGTTGTATGGAAAGAATTCGAATCCTTCCACCATGGGCTCGAACCCTTGGTGGTATCGCGGTTGACCGGTGGCACTAACCGCTGCCAGCGTCCGGCCATGAAAACTGGCTGCGGCCGTGATGATGACCGGGCGTTCGATCCCACGGCGCCTGTGGCCGTGCTTTCGTGCCAGTTTGATCGCGGCTTCGTTGGCTTCAGCTCCTGAATTGCAGAAGAACACGCTGTCAGCGCAGCTGTTGACCACCAGCCATTGAGCAAGTTGTTCCTGTTCGGGGATTTTGTAAAGGTTGGAAACGTGCTGAAGCGTTTTCAACTGGCGGGAAAGGGCTCGCCGCAGGATGCGATCGCTGTGCCCGAGGGTGCAGGTGGCGATTCCTGCAACGGCGTCAAGGTGTCGTCGGTTCTGGTCATCCCACACCCAGCAACCGCTACCCCTCACAAGTGTCAAAGGAAAACGGTTGTAGGTGCCCATCACCGCTGAGGACATTGAATCAGCCTTGGGCTCCACCATGACGCTGTGGCATTGATACTCCCTAGGGGAGCGTTAACGGGTCAGTGTTTTAGGGGTTGATAGAGAGTCTTCGCCAGCTGACGTGCATTCACAGGCTGGGTACTCACACGCTGGAAGTGAAGTAGGAGCGGTGGGACTTGAACCCACATGCCCGAAGGCGCTCGATTTTGAGTCGAGTCCGTCTACCAATTCCGGCACGCTCCCCTAGTGATTGATCCTAAGCGACCAACCCCAAACCCCCGCTCAGGAGAGGAGCCTTTCAAGCACGGCACCACAGGCGCGCAGTTTGGCTTCGATACCGGCGTAGCCCCGATCCAGATGGTTGAGGCCACGCACCTGGCTGCTGCCTCGGGCGACGAGGCCAGCAAGCACCATGGCGGCTGCAGCTCTCAAATCAGTTCCGTTCACAGGGGCGGCACTGAGGTTTGAAACACCTTCAACGACAGCGGTGTTTCCCTGGATGCGGATGGATGCGCCCATTCTCTGGAGCTCAGCCACATGTTGCATTCTGTTTTCGTAGATCTTCTCCGTAATGACGCTCGTGCCATTGGCTGTGGCCAGCAGAGCCATGAACGGAGCTTGCAGATCGGTGGGGAAGCCAGGAAATGGCTGGGTGGTGATGTCGACTCCCTTGATTTCTCCTGGGGTGATCGTGATGCCCTCCTCGTCGATCTCGAGCACACAGCCGCAATCCCGCAGTTTTTGAAGCACGGCACTCAGGTGGTCGGGAACGACCGGTGCAACACGGAGGCGAGAGCGAGTGATGGCCGCCGCAAGCAGAAAGGTTCCAGCTTCAATTCGATCCGGAATCACTGAGTACTCGCACCCGTGCAAGGTTTCCACTCCTTCGATCGTGATCGTGGGGCCACCGGCGCCTGTAATCCGGGCCCCCATGGCGTTAAGCAGGTTGGCAAGATCCTGAACCTCGGGTTCTTGAGCAGCGTTTTCAATCACGCTGATGCCTTCCGCCAGGGTTGCTGCCATCAGGATCGTTTCCGTGGCGCCCACGCTCGGGCAGTCCAACACGATGGAGGCCCCTTTCAGTCGCTTGCTCTCACCGGGGACTGCCGCTGTCACGACCCCGTGTTCCACAGTCACCAAAGCACCCAAGGCTTTCAATCCCCGGATGTGCTCGACCACTGGTCGTGCACCGATGCGGCATCCGCCAGGTAAGGGCACTTTGGCGTAACCCATTCTGGCGAGGATGGAGCCGATGGCAAAAAAGCTGGCTCTCAATCCATTCACCAGTTTGTAAGGAGGTTCAGCGCTCGTGAGACTGGACGCTTGAAGCTCAATGGTTTCCGAACGACGTCGAACCTTCACTCCGAGAGATACAAGGATGCTTTCCATCCCATCGATGTCGGTCAGGGGTGGAACGTTATGGAGGGTGAGACGCTCTGAGGTGAGTAGTGATGCTGTCATCAGTACTAGAGCCGAATTTTTAGCTCCGCTGACCCTCAGTTCTCCTTGAAGCTTGTGTCCCCCAGCGATGGCGAGATGCGGCTTGAGAATGTCTTGAGACGGAGGCGCCGCTGTTGTCATTCCTCGCTTTCACCGAAATGTGCGCCTATCTTGACGAGATCGCGTGAGACCGTCTAGACGGCCGGCGCTCAAACTGGCTTGACAGCTCCTGGAGAGACGGCCCTTCGATGGCTTATGGTCAATTGGTCGCCTACGCGACAAACGCCAGCGGATGTGGCGGAATTGGTAGACGCGCTAGTTTCAGGTACTAGTGGCAGCAATGTCGTGGGAGTTCAAGTCTCCCCATCCGCACTATGTTGTTAGAGCTTGAGCTCTTAACTGCTGACCATGATCGTGCTGAAGATTTCCAACTCTTCCGAGGTGGTTGCGTCGAAGGTCGGCAAATTCCTTGAATTTTTGACACCGGATTCCATCGATCAATCAACGGTTGAGGATCAGGTGATTAAAAAAATGGTTGAGAACCTAGCCGCAGAGGGACTTAAGGGTGAGATTGCCGCGGTGAAAGGTTTTGATCTTGAAGGAACGGATCTTTTCATTCATGGGGAACTGAAGGTGCGAAAGCACACAACCTTCTGACGTGTCGGCGATTTCAGGGGCTGAGGGTGAACCGATTTCAAGTCGGCGCAATCCCCTGATCAAGCGGATTCGCTCTCTGCAAAGCAGAACAGGCCGAGAGAAAGAACAATGCGTTCTGCTTGAGGGAACGCACCAGGTGCAGGAACTTCTCGCGCAGGCCCTGCCATGGACGGATCCATTGCAGGTTCTGGCCACACCGTTGTGGTTTCAGAACCATCAGGCTCTGCTTGCAGGCTTGCCAGGGCCAGTTCAGTTGCAGTTGATGAGTTCAGAAGCGCTCGGCGCCGCTCTGTCCACCGTGCATCCCGATGGGGTTGCCTGCCTTTGGCCGTTCAACCGTTTGCCTTCACCCGGTCCCCAACCAAACTTCGTTCTCGCCCTCGATCGTCTGCAGGATCCAGGCAATGTGGGAACCCTGCTGAGAACAGCCTTGGCAGCCGATGTTGAACAAGTCTGGATGGGGGCAGGGGCTGATCCACTCGGCTCGAAGGTCGTGCGGTCTGCTGCGGGAGCGATTCTGACGCTGCCGTTGCGCCGCTTCGGTTTGACGGATGCCCAGGGGGTTGAACAACTGGTAACCGCCCTCAAGGAGGCCAGAACCAGAGGACTTCAGGTGGTGGCAACCCTTGTCCCAAACGCTGCAACAGGTCTTCAGGTGGAGCCGTATTGGCAGTTGGACTGGTGTCGTCCCACTGTGCTGGTGCTCGGCAATGAGGGATCAGGTTTGCATCCCCGTTTGCTGGCCTGCTGCAGCCATGGGGTCACCCTGCCTCATGGCCGGAAAGTGGAATCCTTGAATGTGGCAGCTGCCGCTGTTCCGCTTCTCTTGGAACGACGACGAGCGACAATGACGGCTCCCATGCAGCAGTCCGGGTGAGTGCAGCCAGTTTCGACTTCGATGTGATCGTGATCGGTGCCGGTTACGGCGGTTTCGATGCAGCGAAGCATGCCGCTGAGCATGGCCTGAAGGTCGCGATTATCGAGTCGCGCGACATGGGCGGGACCTGTGTGAATCGTGGCTGCGTTCCGTCCAAGGCTCTGCTCGCCGCTTCAGGTCGTGTCCGCGAGCTGGCGGATGCGGAGCATCTGGCGGGTTTCGGAATTCATGCGGCCCCGGTGCGCTTTGAACGCCAGAAAATCGCTGATCACGCCAACCAACTGGTGGCCACGATTCGCGGAAACCTCACTAAAACGCTGGAGAGGTCGGGGGTGACGATTATTCGTGGTTCCGGTCGTCTGGAGTCGGCTCAAGCCGTGGGCGTGCGGGAAATCAGTGGTGTGGACAGGGTGTTGACGGCCAAGGATGTGATTCTGGCGACAGGATCAGATCCCTTCGTTCCTCCGGGTATCGAGACCGATGGTCGCAGCGTGTTCACCAGCGACGAGGCCGTGAGTCTGGAGTGGCTTCCCCGCTGGCTCGCCATCATCGGCAGTGGTTATATCGGCCTTGAATTTGCAGACGTCTATACCGCTCTGGGCTGTGAGGTCACGATGATCGAGGCTCTTGATCGGGTGATGCCGACCTTTGACCCCGATATCAGCAGGATCGCCGCTCGCCACCTGATTGATGGACGGGATATCGATGCACGAGCAGGGGTTCTGGCCCAATCGATCAAACCGGGTGCGCCGGTTCAGATTGAACTGGTCGACATGCAGACCCGTGAGCCTGTTGAGACCCTCGAGGTGGATGCCGTTCTGGTTGCCACCGGTCGTGTTCCCAGCAGCCGCACCCTCAACCTTGAAAAGCTCGGAGTGGAGACCCAGCGTGGGTTTGTGCCCATCAACGATCGCATGCAGGTGCTCGCCAATGGTCAACCGATTCCGCATCTTTGGGCGGTTGGTGATGTCACTGGAAAATTGATGCTTGCTCACACCGCTGCCGCCCAGGGAACTGTGGCCATCGACAACATCCTTGGCCACAACCGCGAGATCGATTACCGCAGCATTCCAGCTGCCACCTTCACCCATCCAGAGATCAGTTCAGTGGGACTCAGTGAAGCCGATGCCAAGCAATTGGCGGCTGATCAGGGATTTGAGCTGGGTGTGGTGCGCAGTTACTTCAAGGCCAATTCCAAGGCCCTCGCTGAATTGGATAGCGATGGACTGATGAAGCTTCTCTTTAACAAGGTTTCAGGAGAGGTGTTAGGAGCGCACATCTATGGGTTGCATGCCGCTGATCTGATCCAGGAGGTGGCCAATGCCGTGGCACGTCGTCAGAGCGTACGTCAGTTGGCCAATGAAGTGCACACACACCCAACGTTGAGTGAAGTCGTAGAAGTTGCTTATAAATTAGCTTTATCTACTATTGCCTGATCAATCAGATGGTCAAGGCACGTTTTGATTATGTCCAGAATAAAGCAAGCGCAGTGATGCCTAAAGAAAAAATGCCAACGATCTTAATTGATGGTTCAGTTGGCTTCTTTTCTCGTGCAACAAGCCAAATCATGGCCAGTGTCAAAATAAGCTTTAACGCAATTTTTGAGTGAGGAAAGTCTGGATTCACTCCGGCAAGGTAGGTTTCACTGAGGCCGACCATTGCTATTCCGGTCAATAAAGACAGGAAGGACGCAAGGAAAAGTGCCTTACTAAGATTTTTTTTAAGAGGGGATACATTTAATGCGAAGGTGCCAATCAGGATTGACATTCCAATCAGATGCCCATATTTAAAGCAGTTATAGATAAAAATAGTCACTAGCCTAGGAGAGCTTGCGGTGAAGCATTGGTCTGACGAGGATCAATGTGGATATGGTGAGGGTGAAGAGAATCCACAGACATCCAGCCACGTTGACTGAGCCAAAAGGTGCTTGTAGAACGACTGTGTTAAGAGATGCGTGGCCAAGATAGCTGGCTCGTATTGGTTCAATCGCGTATGTGAGGGGATTAAGAGAAGCGAGCCATTGCATCGGTGCTGGCATGAAAGAAAGCGGAGCTAGTGCTGTGCTTGCAAATAACAAGGGTAAATTGATCAAGAAGGTAACTGCCAGAAGCTCTACATGTCCTGGAAGTGTAAAGGCGAGTCCCAGGCTAATCGCAGTGACGCCAAGGATAAGCATCGATAAAGTTGTTAGGGCAATGATGATTCCGCTCCCGACAGGCCAGCCGTATCCCAGTAATCCTGCGGCAGCCATGATGACTACGCTTTGAATGAGGCTGATCATCCAGATATGTATTACTGACGCAAATACAACCGAGCTGCGCGATCTCAGTGGGGCCACTAGAATTCTGTTTAAAAAGCCAAATTCGCGATCAAACATGACAGCTAAACCGGCATTAAGTGCACCGCTGAATGCTGTAAATACGATTAGCCCTGCGGCTATAAAGTTGCCGTATCCTTGGTCGGCTGGTAAGAAGTTTTTTGGCGCATTACTGAATAGTGCGCTAAAAAGAATCAGCCACATCAGTGGTTGGACGACTCCGACGACAAATGATGATGGTCGGCGCTTCAACTGGAGAAATTGTCGCTTGCTAAGGGCCATTGTTTCTTGCCCTCTTTCTCTCAATTGCTGCATTAACGTCGCAACAAAGGATCCTCTCTGTGGGCGACGCGTTTCGTGCCACGTTTGGTTTTGAAAGGCGTTTTCGATGCTTGTCATGGCTTTTAATAAAAGAATTAAAGGTTTTCAGCGCATTGCTTCTTTGCGCTCTTTGCGTAGATCTCTTGCCCCTAATGCTGAAAGTTCGGCATCTGCAATTGTTGATCCCGTAGCTTTGAGATAGATATCGTCAATCGAAATACTACTTCTGGCGCAGGAAAAAATAGGGAATCCCTGTTTTTGCACCTCGTTGACAATCTCGTCGCTATTGGCTTCTTTGGCAGTGATCAATGTCAATGAGTAACCCTGAGAAGGGTTGATGATGATGTTGTCGATGTCAGCGCGACTGATCAAAGCATCACTGGTGGCTTTTGCTTCGGTTTGGTTGCTGAACTCTCTGATTCGTAAGGTGAGTTTTTGACCTCCTATCTTTTCCTTTAATGTTTTTGGTTTTCCTGCCGCAATTAATTTCCCATGATCGAGAATTGCCAGTTGGTCGGCAAGTTGCTCGACTTCTTGGAGTTGATGGGTGCTTAAGAGTACGGTTTGGCCATTCTCAACTGAGGCTTTTAGAACCTCCCAGATCAATTGTCTGCTCTCGGGATCTAGGCCTACACTAGGTTCATCTAATATGAATATTTTGGGCTTATGTAATAGTGCGCATCCAAGCTCAAGTCTCCTGCGCATACCTCCAGAATAAGTTTTGGTTCGCCGATAGACCCATTCACTAATATTCAGTTGCTCAATGATCTCGTCAATACGTTCTTTTTTTATTTTCCTTGGCAGGTGGTGAAGATCAGCGGTGAATGTTAAGTGCTCATAGCCGGTGAGTATTTTGTCAAGACTACTTTCCTGAGCGACATAGCCTATCTGCGTTCTTGCCTCCCTGGGTTTTTTGAGCGCGTCAATGCCGTTAATCCATACTTCTCCTGAATCAGATCCCATTAGAGTGGCAAGAATTCTGATTAAACTACTTTTGCCAGCTCCGTTTGGCCCGAGGAGAGCATAAAAACATCCAAAAGGAATATTCAGGGAGAGATTGTTAAGAGCCTGCGTATTTTTGTAGCTTTTGCTTAGGTTTTTGATTGAAATTGCGGGATGATCAATGCCCGCTTCGGCGTGATTTGAGTGCATTGATTCGGTGTGCGAAGGGGGCAGTTGATCTTTCTCTTCAAGCTTTTATTGATCGTCTAAATCAAGGTAATCCCCTTTGAAGTACGACACAATTTGTTTAAATGTATGCTGTTGTTGAATCAGCGCGGCCATCGGTGAGCTTGGCCTGTCCAGGGGGATCAATGCAGTTCTTTTTAGGCTGCGTGGTTGGTGTTTGTGCGTATGTGTCATTGGGCTATGGCGTCGGTACGCGCAGAGCAACGTTCGGTTTTCTCTGCTCATTTCGAACCTAGTGGTGGATGAATCGATTCTGTCTTGAGTGCTATGGGATTGCCCTTTCCGAACAGTCGCCTCTTATTTCGGATAGTTCTTCTGCCTGTTTCTAAGCTTGAAGAACTGTATGGAAAAAGCAACCGTTACAAGTTTGATTCATTGACTAACTCCTTCGTCGTCTCGTCAAGGGCATAAAATCTCAAGATTCCGTTACGCAGCCCGATAACCTCTGTGGAGATCCGTCGTCGACCGCCCAACCCCAAGGTTCAGGTAGCCCATCTTGAGTACGCCATTCCCCACCAAGACGGTGAACCTCGCAATATTCTCGAGAAGATTGTCTGGGAAAAGGATCGGGAGATTGAGTCAGCCCGCCAGCGTATGCCTCTGGTGCAGCTGAAAGCACAGGTTGCAGACCTGCCATCGCCGCTGGATTTCTTGGGAGCCTTGCGACAGCCCCCTATGGCACCTGCCGTCATTGCTGAAATCAAGAAAGCGAGCCCTAGCAAAGGTGTGATCCGTGAGGATTTCGATCCCGTCGCCATTGCCAAGGCCTATGCAGCTGGAGGGGCCAGTTGTCTGTCCGTGCTCACAGATCGAACCTTTTTCCAGGGCGGATTCGATGTGCTGGTGGCCGTGCGCGAAGCCGTGGACTTGCCGCTGTTATGCAAAGACTTCATTCTAAGTCCGCATCAGCTTTATCAGGCGCGTGCTGCTGGTGCTGATGCAGCCCTGCTCATTGCAGCCATTCTTTCGGATCAGGATCTCGCCTATCTGCAGAAGGTGGCAGCCACTCTCGGTCTCACCGTGCTGGTGGAAGTGCACGATGCTGAGGAGATGGAGCGAATTCTCACCCTCGGAGGCTTCCCTCTCATTGGCATCAATAATCGCGACCTCACCAGCTTTGAGACGGATCTGGCTACGACGGAGTCGCTTGCAGAACGGTTTGGTGATCGCCTGCGCGAGCAAGGTGCTTTTTTAGTAAGTGAGTCAGGTCTGTTTGCTCGTTCCGATTTGAATCGCGTTCAAAGCAGCGGTGCCGGTGCGGTGCTCGTGGGAGAAGCGCTGATGCGCCAAGACAATGTTGAACAGGCTCTGCGCGATTTGATCAAAGGCTGATGCCACCCCTTGGATCGAGGCATCAAAAAGCCCCCGCAGAACGGGGGCTTGATGGTTGATCAACGTCTGATCAGGAAGCTGCCAGGTTGGCGGCTACAAAATCCCAGTTCACCAGCTTGTCTAGGTAGGTGCTGATGTAATCGGGGCGGCGGTTCTGATAGTCGAGGTAGTAAGCGTGCTCCCACACGTCCATGGTGAGCAGAGCCTTCTGGCCGTGGGCGAGGGGGAGATCAGCGTTGGCGGTTTTGGTGATCTTCAGAGTGCCGTCTTCGATGATCAGCCAGGCCCAGCCGCTGCCGAACTGGGTGGCGCCAGCGGCCTTGAACTGCTCCACGAAGGCGTCGTAGCTGCCGAAGTCAGCATTGATCTTGTCAAGAAGGGCACCAGTGGGCTGACCACCACCACCGGGCTTCATGCACTGCCAGTAGAAGCTGTGGTTCCAGACCTGAGCTGCGTTGTTGAACACGCCGGCTTTGCTGGAATCACTGGAAACAGCTGCAATCACCTCTTCCAGGCTTTTTCCATCGAGATCCGTTCCCTCGATCGCCTTGTTCAGGTTGGTGACGTAGCCGTTGTGGTGCTTGCCGTGGTGAAACTCGAGTGTGGAGCGGGAGATGTGGGGCTCCAGTGCATCGAGGGCGTAGGGCAGCGCAGGGAGGGTATGGGCCATGGGGAGGGCAACCGAGCAGCGGGATCCTAACGACAGTGCGTGAGCTTCAGCTGTTGCCCTATTGGAGGGCTCAGCCTTTCACTTCAAGCAACTCCACTTCAAAAATCAGCGTGGCGTTGGGAGGGATGACACCCCCAGCTCCGCGGGCGCCGTAGCCCAGATCGGGAGGAATCACCAGCTTGCGTTTGCCGCCCACCTTCATCCCCTGGACACCTTCGTCCCAACCCTTGATCACACGGCCGGCACCGAGGGGGAAACTGAACGGGGTGCCGCGGTCGTAGCTGGCGTCGAACTGACTGCCGTCTTCGAGAGTCCCGCGGTAATGCACCACGACGGTTTGTCCTGACGTCGCTTCGGCTCCGGTGCCCACCACGAGATTGGTGATCCGCAGTCCACTGGCTGTGATTTCAGGCTTTTCAGCACTCATCGCGCCTCCGAGAGCGGACGCATCAGCCTGGTTGGAGTCGGGTGCCATGGCAAAGAGGGTTGGGTTGGTCTCGTCAGGGTCCAGTTCCATCGCTGCGGAGGCCTGCACGTCAGCGGTCCGAGCGGCGGACGCCTGAACGGTGGGTGAGGGTGGTGCCGCAACCACGGTGGATGGTGACACGATCTGACTTACCAGCGCCACCACCAAGCACGCCACACACACGGCAGAACTGATCAGAATGTCTCGCACTGGAGCTCCATTTGTTCAGAAAGAGTCTGGCAGGTTCAGTCCTGGCGTTCGCGCTGGCGGAGTTGCTGCTCCAGTCGGTCGATCCGGCCGCGCAGCTCATCAACTTCCTTCTGGCTGGGAAGGCCCAGATCTTGCAAAAAATTGTCGCGATTGCGCTCCAGATTCCGCCCCATCTGCTGCTCGAGTTCAGGGGTTTCCCCCCTTAATGCTCTCAGAACTTCGTCCACCAGAGCCGAGGCTTGGCTGGCATCGAGACGGCCACTGCTTACCCAGTCCTGGGTCACGCCACGCAGGCGTTCGGCTACCAGGGTGGTGGTGCCGAGGCCTCGCAGCAGTAACTGTTGGAGAGGGTTGGCGGTCTCCATCGCGGATGTTGAGCGTTGTGATTCCAGGATGACGTCAACCTCTGGGGGGCACCATGGGCAATGACCGATCTCAGATTCTGCTTCGGGCTTTGCTGGGAGGTGTGTTGGCGGGCACCGGTCTGAGCTTGTCAGGGTTGTGGTGGATGCTGCCTGCGCTGGCCTTGCTGTGGTCTGTGGCGTTCAACCCGCTGGCCGCAGCACTCTGGGGGGGGCTTGCCGTGGCGATCAGCCATCGCTGGTTGCTTGCCCTGCACCCACTCACCTGGTTAGGTGTGCCAGAACTCCTCAGTCTTCCCCTGGCTGCAGCGGTTTGGCTGGGCTGTGTGCTGGCTGCGGTGTTGCTGTTGAGCGGCTGGAGTCTGTTGGTTCGTCTGCTCCCAGGGCGGGGTGGCGCGATGCAAGCGCTTGTTCTGTCTCTGATCTGGGGCCTTGGAGAAACCCTGCTCTCTCGAGGTCCACTGTTCTGGATCGGCGTAGGAGGGAGCGTATTTCCCGCGGACCCTGCCCTTGGTGGATTGTCGCGCTGGTGTGGCGCCGGAGGTCTGGCGGCCTTGCAGGTGTTTCTGGGCTGGAGCTTATGGACACAGTTCGCCAGCGCTGATTGCGAACGCAAGCGTTTGCGGCTGCTGGGTGCTGGAGTGCTTGGCTTGGTAGTCCTGCATGCTCTCGGTGCTGCGGCACTGGTCGGGATCGACCGTCCTGATGTCTCCAGGGACCCTCTGAACCTGGCTCTCTGGCAGCCCGCGATTCCCACCAGAGAGAAATTCAGTGCGGAGCGTCAGAGTCAGTTCCCTCGACTGCTGCGCGCGGCACTGACCAGAGCTGAAGCTGATGGGGCTGATCTGCTGATCGCTCCGGAGGGAACGTTGCCGCTGGATCGGGGGAACTTGCTGGCGGAACCTGTCCCCCTGATCAGCGGTGGCTTTCGCTGGGTGACCGGCCGTCAGCGTAGTGCTCTGCTGTTGCTGCAAGGCGATGATGCAACGCCTGCCGCTGTGATCGACAAGCATCGTCTTGTCCCCCTGGGGGAATGGACTCCGGCCTTGCCAGGCCTTGCGGGGCTTTCCGCAGTGGGAGGCCTTGAACCTGGGGGGGCGTCCAGGCTCTGGCGCTGGGGAGGTCCGCCTGCCCAGGTCGCGATCTGTTACGAGATCTCCAACGGCACGGCCCTCGCCCGGGCTGCGGCAGGCGGAGGGCAATGGATCCTCACAGCGGCCAATCTGGACCCTTACCCCTTGCTCTTGCAGCACCAGTTTCTGGCTCTGGCGCAATTGCGCAGTGTGGAGACGGCTCGACCGCTGGTGTCGGCAGCCAATACAGGTCCTACTGCTGCGATCAATGCTCATGGACAGGTCACATCGCGTTTGACAGCGATGCGCCCTGGCGTGCTGACCGTGCAGGTACAGCCCAGCACCGTTATGACCACCTACGCACGACTGCGTGAGTGGCCCTTGGTGGGTCTTCTTTTGATTGCCGCAGCAACGCTGTTCAAGTCGCGGTCTGGATTAGTCCTCCCCCCAGAACCGCGTCACCGTCGTAGAACACCGCCGCCTGTCCAGGAGTGATCGAAAACTGGGGCTCGTCAAAGTCAAGCCTGCAGCGATGGGGGCGGTCGGCTTCAGCATCCGATGCCTCCGCATCCATGGTGGTGAGTTGGGCGGGAACAGGAGCACTGCGGTAGCGCACCTGTACGTGCACCTTTTGACGCTGCCCTGGTGCTGGTGGAGCGATTGAGACCCAGTTGATGGCGCCCACAACGCAGTGGTCGCGACCCGCCTGATCGCGAGTGGCGACGACGACGCGGTTCATCGCGGCATCCAGGCGGACCACATGCAGGGGCTCGCTCCAGGCGATGCCGAGTCCTTTGCGCTGCCCGATGGTGAAGTGCTCGATGCCGTCATGCTCTCCGACGACCGTTCCATCCTGGAGAACAATTTCCCCCTGACGCGGCGGCAGGTAAGCATCCAGAAAGGACCGCATCGATCCATGGTGATCGGCAAGGCAGAGGTCTTGGCTTTCCGGTTTCGCCGCCGTGCGCAGTCCATGGCGAGCAGCCTCCAAACGGGTGTCGGGCTTGGTGAGTTCTCCAAGGGGGAACACCACGCGGTCGAGCACCTCCTGGGTGAGGTCGTAGAGGAAGTAGCTCTGATCCTTGCGTGCATCGAGACCGCGCAGCAGTCGCCATCGGCTGGAGCTGTCGTCAAAACGGAGTCGGGCGTAATGCCCGGTGGCAATCCTGGCGAGACCGCGTTCCTCCTGGGCCCAGCGCAGCATTGGAGAGAACTTCACAGCCCGGTTGCAGCGTGAGCAGGGCAAGGGCGTGATGCCGGCCTGGTAGCCCTCAATCAAGCCATTCACGATTTCGCGCTGAAAGGTTTCGCGTGAATCCACCACGTGGTGCGGAATCTCGAGTTGCTCGCAGATCCCAGCAGCGTCAACAAGTCCTTCCGCACAACAGGCTCCCTTTCCGCTCATCAACCACAGGGTGAGGCCTTCTACGTCCCAGCCGGCCTCGACAAGCAGCGCTGCGGTCAGTGAGCTGTCCACACCACCGGAGAGGCCGACGGCAACACGGTGCTCCCCTGGCCAATGGCGCAGTCGATCCAGGGCCTCCGCTCCGGCGATCGTGGCGGCTGTGACTGGAAACGCGGCCGGCATGGGCTGACGGACAGGAATGGGCTTCTTTCTCCATAGTGAGGTCCCATGGGCCCCCTCCATGCATTGGCCAGCTGTTGATGCTGATCATCTGTTGGTTCGCAGTGACCAGATGCTGGAGCTGGAGCAGCAGTGGCTGTCCAGTGGATTGCCCGTCGCTGCCTTGATGGAAACGGTTGGCCAGAGGATGGCGGAGTGGTGTCTGCAACGTCCTGATCGTCTTGCTCAAGGGGTTTTGGTGCTTGTGGGGCCCGGACATAACGGAGGCGATGGCCTTGTCCTGGGGAGAAAGTTGCTGGAAAAAGGCATCGCCGTGCGTCTTTGGGCACCGTTGCCCCTGCGGCAGGCCCTGACCCATGAGCACTGGCGACACCTGCTGTGGCTCGGGGTGCCTGTGCAGGAGTTCGAGCCTGACCCAGCCGATCCATCCCTTTGGATCGACGCTCTCTTTGGTCTTGGCCAGACCCGACCACTCCCAGATCAGGTGACGCAACTGTTGCAACAGCGTCAGCTCTCCGCACCCGGACAGCTGATCAGCCTGGACTGCCCAGCAGGTCTTGATAGTGATTCAGGGACTCCGCTGGGCACCGCCGTTGCCGTGGCCTCTCACACCCTCACCGTGGCTCTGATCAAGCGAGGACTGGTCCAGGACGCGGCTTTACCCTTTGCCGGCAACGTGCATCGCATCGATCCAGGGGTGCCGCCGCGGCTGATGGCCTCTCTGACGTCTCCCCTGGTGCTTCAGGTGGGGGCTCCAGACCTCAAGACCCTGCCGGTTCCTGCTGAGAAAAGCACGGCGATGAAGTACGAACGCGGACGTTTGCTGTTGATCGCTGGCAGCGAGCGTTACCGCGGTGCGGCTCACCTTGCGGTGCGGGGGGCCTTGGCCAGTGGTGCCGGCAGTGTGCGGGCCGCTCTACCGAAAGTGGTGGATCAACAGCTCTGGCAATGGGCCCCGGAAGTGGTCTCGGAGCCTGCTCTCGAGTCTGATGACAGCGGATCACTGCTTTGGGGGGCAGCTCTGCATCGGAGCGATCTCAGCCGGTTGGATGCCTTATTACTGGGGCCAGGTCTGGGACTGATGGAAGGGGTCTGGCGAGGCTGGGCCGAACCTTTGCAGACCTTCCGGGGCCTGTTGGTGCTTGATGCCGATGCGCTCAATCAACTGTCCGGGGACGTTGAGGGGTGGCGATGGTTCCTGAAGCGGATGGGACCGACTTGGATCACCCCCCACCCCCAGGAATTTGAACGTCTTTTTCCCTGTTGCGATCAGGGGTCTCCGCTCGAACGTGCTGCAGCTGCTGCCGAACGCAGCGGTGTCGTGGTCTTGCTGAAAGGTGCTCACAGCGTGATCGCCGACCCTTCTGGATCTGTGCGTCAGTTGGTTGGCACGGATTGCCAGGTCGCTCGAACCGGGCTCGGGGATTTGTTGGCCGGCCTGGCGGGGGGATGGGGAGCTCGACTGCAGGCTGCCGCGAGCCCTGCGGATGGGGCCGCTCTGGCAGCAGCGGGGTTGCTGCATGCTCAGGCCGCCTGTGGCTGCAGCCGCAGTAGCGGAGCACTCACAATCGCTGATCAACTCACACAATTGGTGCGATCGGTGACACGATTGAGTGATGAATGAAGTATTTATTCAGGTTTCAACACGTGATGACGCAATCGCGATCGGTTTGTGTCGTTTTCAACGTACGAATCTGAAGGGTTGCTGAAAACACATCCAATTAAGTGAATTTCGTAGGACAGTCGCTTCACGTCATAAGTCCATCCCCATGCCCTCAGCCGCAGCCGGGGTTTCTGAAACCCAAAGACGACGAAGCAGTGATCCAATCAGTTGGTACCTCGCAACGATCGGAAGAATTCCGTTGCTGACGCCCGCCGAGGAAATTGAGCTTGGAAACCAAGTTCAGAAGTTGATGCAGCTCACTGAAGATGGTTCGATCGCAGCGGATAGCGAGCTTTTTGATAGCAAGCAGCGCCGCTTGATTCGGGTAGGCCAGCGTGCCAAGCAGCGGATGATGAAAGCCAATCTTCGATTGGTGGTTAGCGTCGCCAAGAAGTATCAGGGCAAAGGTCTAGAGCTTCTCGATTTGATACAAGAAGGATCTCTCGGTCTTGAGCGTGCGGTTGAAAAATTTGATCCCACCCGCGGTTATAAATTTTCTACTTATGCCTTCTGGTGGATTCGCCAGAGCATGACCCGAGCCATTGCTTGTCAATCGCGGACGATCCGTCTACCAGTCCATCTCAGCGAACGTCTCACCAGCATCCGCAAGGTTAGTTTGGATTTGGCTCATAAGCTTGGAGCCATGCCAAGTCGCCTCGAAATCGCCGAGGCGATGGATATGCCGGTTGAGGAGCTTGATTCCCTGCTTAGGCAGGCGCTCACCACCAGCAGCCTTGATGCACCGGTGAATGGGGAGGAGGGTCGCAGTTTCCTTGGAGACCTGATCGCTGATTCATCCCTTGAGGAGCCTCTCGACCGAGTGGAGCAACGTATTCATCACGAGCAGCTCGGCCGTTGGATGAGCCACCTCAGTGATCAGGAACAGCACGTTCTCACGCTGCGTTTCGGCCTGAATGGCAATGAACGACATACGTTGGCGGAAATCGGCCGGCTTCTCGACGTGTCTCGCGAGCGAGTGCGTCAAGTTGAGCTCAAGGCTTTGCGCAAACTTCGTAATTTGACGCGCCGGGTAGCTCCCACGTTCTGAGTTTTGTCTTGCAGACTTCAACGATCGAATCGATCCGTTGAAGCCACCGCTTGTTTATCACGAGGCCTACAGCGCACCCCTGCCCAGTAGCCATCGTTTTCCGATGGCAAAGTTTCGGGAACTCGAGCGCTGCCTCTTCGACTGTGGACTGGCGGACTCCAGCCAGATGCATCGCCCTCTGCCTGTGCCGCGACGCTGGCTTGAGCTTGTTCATCAGAGGGCTTATCACGAAGCCTTTGCCAGAGACCGACTGGATCGGCAGGCGCAGCGCCGGATTGGTTTGCCCGCTACAACCCCTCTAGTTCGACGCACCTGGATCGCTGTTGGTGGAACTCTGCTCACGGCCAGGCTTGCCTTGCGCCACGGCTTGGCTTGTCATCTTGCTGGCGGCACTCACCATGCCTTTCCCGATTTCGGCAGTGGATTTTGCATTTTCAATGATCTCGCTGTCTGTGCGCGGGTTCTGATCGAACAGGATGGTCTCCGGCGGGTGCTTGTCGTTGACCTGGATGTGCACCAAGGGGATGCCACCGCCCTGATCTTCAGTGGTGATGAGCGTGTGTTCACCTTTTCAGCGCATGCTGCTTCAAACTTTCCTTCCCGCAAGCAGGTCAGTGATCTCGATCTATCACTGCGCGACGGGCTCGAAGACTGGGACTACCTGCAAACGATCGGAGATCATCTCCCCGAACTACTGGATCGTCAGCGTCCCCAACTCGTGCTCTACAACGCAGGTGTAGACCCCCACCGCGATGACCGCTTGGGACGTCTCTGCTTAACCAACCTCGGACTTCTCCAAAGGGATCATCTGGTTCTCGATGCCTGCCTGCGACGGGGAATTCCAGTGGCCAGCGTGATTGGTGGGGGCTATGACGCCATGATTCCCCTTGTGAAGCGCCACGCCTTGGTGTTTCGCGCTGCTGCGGATCAGGCGCGGCTGCACGGGTTGTGAATCAGTTGTCAGCCCAGATGTAACGGGTGAGTTCGGACCCATCGGGCTCAGGAGCGCTCAAGGCAAAGTCCACACAGTCTTGTACTTCGGCATCGATCTCCTTTTCGATCGCCCGAAGCTCTTCGGCGGTGACCAGATTGGCCTCCAACAGCTCCCTCTCCAGGGCTTTCAGAGGATCGCGTTTGGCCCAGAACTGCTTTTCTTCCTCGGCCCTCAATTCGTCTGGATCAGCAAGGGAGTGCCCTCTGAATCGATAGGTCAGACATTCCAGAACGGTCGGCCCTTCTCCGGCCCTTGCTCGTTCCACGGCCCTCTGTGCTGCGGCGCGGACGGCCAGCACATCCATGCCATCCACTTCCTCTCCTGCCATGCCGAAGGCGCTGGCCTTGCGCCAGATTTCAGGATCGCTCGTGGCGCGATCATGGGCCATTCCAATGGCCCATTTATTGTTTTCAACCACGAAAAGGATGGGCAGCTTCCAAAGTTGCGCCATGTTCAAGCACTCGAAAAACTGGCCGTTGTTGCATGTTCCGTCACCGAAGAAGGCCGCTGTTACGGCATTGCTACTGGAATCACCAAGAGCATCACGCTTGTAGCGGCTCGTGAAGGCGGATCCAAGAGCAACAGGGATTCCTTCTCCAATAAAAGCGAAACCTCCCAGGAGATGGTGCTCTTTGGAAAACAGGTGCATCGAGCCGCCGCGCCCCTTGCTGCAACCTGTTTCCTTGCCGAACAACTCGCTCATCACTTCTCGGGCTGGGACTCCGGCACTCAGGGCATGGACGTGGTCCCGATAAGTGCTGCAGAACCAGTCATGCTGGCGCTTCATGGCACCGATTACCCCCGTGCTCACGGCCTCTTGGCCGTTGTACAAGTGCACAAAGCCAAACATCTTGCCGCGGTAATACATTTCTGCGCACTTGTCCTCGAAACGCCGTCCGAGCGTCATGTCTCGATAGAGCTCCAGCCCTGTGGCGGAATTCACTGTGGCCCTCTGGGCTGTTACCAGGCTGGAAAGACGTTCCGCGTGGGCTCCTATCTGAGCGCTCTGGGAATTCGTGCGTACTTCAGTGCCAACTGCGGTGTCTTTGCTCATGGCACGACTTAATCGATCGTCAAGCTTAAGGGGCCGCGGTGAATCAGTGGGCAGAAATCCATATTCTCCCTACTGTATTTCCCCAGGCGCTTGCTTCTTGGTGGATCTGCCCATTGACCATTTCCGTCTGCTGGGTGTCAGTCCCACCGCTGATGCCGAAACGATTCTCAGGACTCTTCAGCGACGTCTGGATCACGCTCCTGACCAGGGTTTTACCCATGAAGCTCTTACCCAGCGTGGCGAACTTCTAAGGCTGTCTGCCGATCTCCTTAGTGAACCTCTGCGTCGTCAGGATTACGAGGCAAAGTTGCTGGAGCTTGGGCGTGATCATCCCGAGGAAAAGTCCGGTTTGGAGATCGTGCCTAGCAGCGAGGTTGCCGGGTTAATTCTTCTCTGGGAAGCCCATTTCCCCCACGAAGCCTTTCAGTTGTCCCGTCAGGCGCTCCAGCCACCGCAAGCTCCGGCCCTGGGGAGCGGCCGTGAGTCGGATATGTCGCTGTTGGCTGCTCTTGCCTGCCTGGATGCTGCTCACCAGGACAAGGACCAGCGTCGCTACGAAGCTGCAGCAACCCTGCTGAAGGAGGGGCTGCAGCTTCTGCAGCGTATGGGCAAGTTGCCTGATCAACGTCGGGCGATCGAAGCCGCACTGAGCCAGCTCAGGCCTTACCGAATCTTGGATCTGCTCAGTCGCGATCTCGCTGAGCAATCCGCGCGTCAGGAAGGTCTCGCGATGTTTGAAGCGTTCATTCTTGAACGTGGAGGACTTGAAGGTGGCTCAGGCGACGGTGAAGGTCCTGGCGAGTCCCCAGACACCATGGATCAGGGCTCCTTTGAGTTGTTTTTTCACCAGATTCGACGCTTTTTAACAGTTCAAGAGCAGATTGATCTTTTCGGTCATCTGCAGGACAACGGGTCGCTTGAAGCTGCGTTTCTTGGGGTGATGGCGCTGGTTGCGGCGGGTTTTTCTCAACGCAAGCCCGAACGTGTTCAGGATGCACGCAACAAACTGAAGGGGCTGGCGCTTGAGGGCTTCGATAAGAAGCCACTTCTGGGCTGCCTTGATCTTCTCCTTGGGAATGTGGATCGCGCCAAGCGTCGTTTCCTCAACAGCTCCAGCTCTGACCCAGCATTGAAATCCTGGATGGACAACCATCCTGGTGATGTACTGGCCTCGATGTGTGAGTACTGCCGCACCTGGCTGGGTCGGGATGTACTCCCGAACTATCGGGATGTGGATGCTGACGCCGTTGATCTCGACACCTGGTTTGCCGATCGCGATGTTCAGGCTTACGTGGAAAGCCTGGAGAGACAACAGGCAAGGCAGGCACCCTTCAACGCTTCACCGCTCGAGGATGAGACTCCGTTGGAAGGCGGTCTTGGCAAGACCTTCATGATGCCGATTGCTGTGCCCGCGGGGACTGACGAGGTCATCAAATCCTCAGAGGAAGTGGCGGAATCGGAACCTTCTGCTTCGAGAACGGTCCCCTGGTCAGGTTTTCCGCGTGTGAGCTGGCCAACGTTGCCCAGTCTGTCTGTCTCGGAGATTCCGCATCGGAGCCGTTTCCTGCTGGTTGGATCAGGAGTGTTCGCCGCGTTGGTCGTGGTGGTGGCTGTCTGGAGCTTGATCGGTCTGCGCGAGGAGGTGGATTCGAACCCGGCTGACGGCCAGTCGTCGGCTCCAGCCAAGGTGAAGCCCCTGCCGAAGGCCAAAGCCCCCTCTTCAACGACCACCAAACTTGAAGTGTCTGAATCCTTGACGGCAGGCAAAGCAGCATCCTGGCCACTTAAATCTGAACAGCCCACGGCGGATGAGCTGCAGCGCCTGCTTCAGAGTTGGTTGGACGGAAAAGCCGCTGTTCTGAGCGGTGAAGGGACAGCACAGTCAACTCTGCAGTCGATTGCCCGTGCTGGCTTGATTAACCAGGTGCAGCAGCAACGCGATGCCAATCAGGCAGAAGGTTTGAAGCAGGCGATCGATGCTTCAATCAAATCGGTACAGCTGGTCAGCGAGACGCCACAGCGGATCGAATTAAGAGCTGAGTTGAACTACCGCGACCAGACAACGACTCAGGAGGGGCGCGTCGTTGATGAGACGCAGCCTTCGGCGATTCTTCTGACTTACATCTTTGGTCGGGACTCTGATGGAGGATGGCGCCTTCAGGCTTTCGAATAAGCCGGATCAGGATTTATCCGGAAGGCCCTGACGGCTTGATGCAGCTTGGAGAACAGCCAGGGTTAAAGATGGAGCTGTTCATACCCATTGCGTTCAATCCTCGTAGGAATTCGGTGCGGCGTCCGGCGATCACCAGGCGGATCCCCTCGGAGGCCAGGAAGTGGTTGGCATTGAAGAACACCAGTGGTGCGTTGAAGCGGAACAGCAGCAGTCCAGAAAGTCCCTGTCCATCCACATGGGGCGGGCCGTGTGTTTCATAAAACGAATAATCGCGAGCGCCACGGCGATCAAAATTCCGTTGATCGCTCCCAGGGTGACCACCCCCAGGGATGTGATCAAGGACAGAACGAATTCATTGCAATCGAGCGTCCAGAGACGCTTCAGGCTGGCCAGATTGAGCAGGGAGTAAGCCGCCAGCATCAGCACCGCCCCGAGGGCTGCCACCGAAAGGCCTGCAAACAGATCGCGGAACGATCCTGAGATGGGCGATGGTTCCGCAATGCAACAAGGCCTTGTGCCAAAGAGGCGAGTTGCATGGCATCACGCTCTGCTGCCAGCCTAGAAATCACTACTGAACCCGGTCACTTTTACGATCAGTGATCTGAAACCGCCGCGTCACCGATGTTCGATGAGCTGTCAGCCCGCTTTGAAGATGCGGTCAAGGGGCTGAGAGGTCAGGACAAAATCTCCGACACCAATGTGGAGGGGGCCCTCAAAGATGTACGTCGCGCACTGCTGGAAGCGGACGTAAGCCTTCCTGTTGTGAAGGACTTTGTTGCCGATGTGCGCGAGAAGGCCGTTGGCTCCGACGTGGTGCGTGGCGTCAGCCCGGATCAGAAGTTCATCCAGGTTGTGCACGAGCAGCTGGTTGAGGTGATGGGTGGCGGTAACGCCCCGCTGGCCCAGGCCGAGGAGGCACCCACCGTTGTGTTGATGGCCGGTTTGCAGGGGGCTGGTAAAACCACGGCCACGGCCAAGCTCGGCCTGCATCTCAAGGATCAGGGGCGCCGGGCTCTGATGGTCGGCGCCGATGTGTACCGTCCGGCTGCCATTGAGCAACTCAAGACCCTTGGTGGTCAGATCGGTGTGGAGGTTTTCAGTCTCGGCGCTGATGCCAAACCCGAAGCCATTGCAGCTGCCGGTTTGGCCAAAGCGAAGGAGGAGGGTTTCGACACCCTGCTGGTGGATACAGCGGGTCGACTCCAGATCGACACCGAAATGATGGAGGAGATGGTGCGAATCCGCACCGCCGTTCAGCCGGATGAAGTGCTGCTGGTGGTGGATTCAATGATCGGTCAGGAAGCGGCTGAGCTCACCCGTGCCTTCCATGAACAGGTCGGTATTACCGGAGCGGTGCTCACCAAGCTGGATGGCGACTCCCGAGGTGGTGCAGCGCTGTCGATCCGGAAGGTGAGCGGCCAGCCGATCAAGTTCATCGGAACGGGCGAGAAGGTGGAGGCTCTGCAGCCCTTCCACCCGGAGCGGATGGCCAGTCGCATCCTCGGTATGGGCGATGTGCTGACCCTGGTGGAGAAAGCTCAGAAGGAGGTGGAGCTGGCTGATGTCGAAAAGATGCAGAAAAAGCTGCAGGAAGCCACGTTTGACTTCTCAGATTTCGTGCAGCAAATGCGCCTGATCAAGCGCATGGGATCGCTGGGTGGCCTGATGAAGATGATCCCGGGGATGAACAAGATCGATGACGGCATGCTCAAGCAGGGCGAGCAGCAGTTGAAGAAGATCGAAGCGATGATCGGTTCCATGACACAGCAGGAACGGGAGAATCCCGATCTGCTGGCTGGTCAGCCGTCCCGTCGCCGCCGGATTGCCCGGGGAAGTGGTCACCAGCCCGCCGATGTGGACAAGGTGCTGGCGGATTTCCAGAAGATGCGTGGCTTCATGCAGCAGATGACCCAAGGCGGAGGCATGCCTGGAATGGGTGGCATGCCTGGAATGGGCGGATTCCCTGGCATGGGTGGCGGTATGCCCGGGATGCCGGGTGGAATGCCGACGGGACAGGCTGGGCGCGGGGGCGGGACCCCTCGCCGGCAGCGTCCGGTCAAGAAGAAAAAAGGTTTCGGGCAGCTCTAATCCCCCGACAAGGTAAGTTGGTTGTTTGGCGCTCGTTTCACCTGCGCCGATTGTTTCCACCTCAGCAAGCGCCACGATGATCAAGCTCCGCCTGAAGCGGTTCGGTAAGAAGCGGGAAGCGAGCTTCCGCCTTGTGGCGTGCAACAGCACTTCCCGCCGCGACGGACGTCCATTACAGGAGCTCGGGTACTACAACCCCCGCACCAAGGAGACCCGTCTGGATGCAGAAGCGCTGCGTGAGCGTTTGGGGCAGGGTGCCCAGCCCACCGATGCGGTGCGCACTCTGCTCGAGAAGGGTGGCTTGATCGAGAAAACGGTGCGTCCGGCTGAGATTGTCGGCAAGCTCAAGCAGGCGGCGAAGCGTGAAGCCGATGCCAAGCAAGCAGCCAAGGAGGCTGCTGAAGCCAAAGCTGCAGCGGAAGCCGAAGCTAAAGCTGCAGCCGAAGCCGAATCTGGCGACGAGAACGCGGAAGAAGCACCTGCCGAATCCTGATCAGCAGCATGTCCGAGGCTGCCTCAGACGGTTGCTTCGTCTTTGACTTACCCCACACGGAAGCCGCTCTTGCTCTCGCAGGTGGCCCCTCTGGTCAGACTCTCCGGCAATTGGAGGCTCTGACGGGTTCATCTCTTGTGATTCGCGGATTGCAGCTGGTGATCCAAGGCCGTCCAAGCCAGTTGGAGCGCACGGCCGCAACGGTGGAGTTGCTCCGCAAGTTTTGGCAGGCGGGTGAGCCGATCTCTCAGGTGGATCTGCAATCCGCTTTGCAGGCCCTCGACACAGGGCGTGATCGCGAGCATGACGCCATGGGTCAGCAGGTCCTGGCCAAAAATCAACGGGGTGCACTGTTACGTCCGCGCACGTTGCGTCAGAAGACCTACGTGGAGGCGATGGAGCGCAACGATCTCACGTTTGCTCTCGGGCCAGCGGGCACAGGCAAGACGTTCTTGGCCACGGTCCTGGCCGTGCGCATGCTCACGGAGCGCAAAGTGGAGCGATTGGTGCTCACCAGGCCTGCGGTGGAGGCCGGAGAGCGACTGGGCTTTCTTCCCGGAGACCTTCAGCAGAAGGTGGATCCCTACCTGAGGCCTCTCTACGACGCGTTGCATATGCTTCTGGGCCCCGAAAAAACGGCCGCAATGCTTGAAAAAGGGGTGATTGAAGTGGCCCCGCTGGCTTACATGCGCGGCCGCACGCTGGCGGAATCCTTCGTGATCCTCGATGAGGCTCAGAACACCACGCCGGCTCAGATGCGCATGGTGTTGACCCGTTTGGGGGAGCGATCGCGCATGGTGGTCACCGGTGACATCACCCAGGTGGACCTCCAACCAGGACAGCTGAGTGGTTTGGTGGAAGCCTCCGAGGTGCTCGATGGCGTGGAGGGTGTGGCGGTCTGCCGCCTCACAGCCGCCGATGTGGTGCGTCACCCCCTCGTCCAGCGGGTAGTGGAGGCCTATGCCCGTCGTGACAAAACCCATCCCCGCCGGGAGGGTCCTCCCGCGCGACGCTCGATGGGGAGATCCGCACCGAGGTAGATCCCACAACCCTGTTGCAGCTGGCAGGATGATTCCAGTGATCTGGGGCGTTATGCCAGCCAGCAGCAATTTTCAAGACGCCATCCGCGAGGCACAATCCAGTGCCCTCGTCGGCCCCAATGTTGTGAACAAGGCCCTCCCTTATGTGGGAGGAGGCATGGCCCTGACAGCAGCGGGCGTTGTGGGTGGTATGGCCACGATGGCCTCCATCGGCTTTCAGGCCTTCAACGGGTTGTCGCTTGTCGCGATCATCCCCTGGTTCATTCTGTTTTTCGTGGCCCAGAATGCGGCCAGTAAAGGGAACAACGGCACAGCGTTGCCCCTCATGGCGGCGTTCAGCCTTCTCACGGGCTTCACGCTCACCGGTCTGGTTGTGCAAGCGATTGCCGTGGCGGGTGTGGCCTCAATCGGCATCGCAGCTTTGGCCACAGGTCTCACGTTCGTGGTCGCCTCCGTGGTGGGACGCCGAATGAGCGACAGCGTGGGTCAGGCCCTCACAGCTGTGGTGGGCCTCGGTTTGATGGGGTTGATCATCGCCATGCTCGGCATTTTCGTGGCCGGTTTCTTTATCCCTGGCATCTACGCCGCAACCAATCTCGCCATCGCGGGTTTCGGCACCGTGTTGTTCGTCGGCATGGCCTTTGTCGACTTTTACACCATGCCTCGCACCTACAGGGATGATCAATATTTGGCGGGCGCTCTGGGGATGTATCTCACTTACATCAACCTGTTCATCTTTATTCTCCGCCTTGTGATCGCGCTACAGGGTGGTGGTCGCCGCGACTGAGGTGAACGCCTTGCTCGAGGCCTTGATTTGTCGCAACCCCGGCCTTGAGCCGGGGTTTTTGTTGGCCGTGAGTTCTCTGGAGCGACCCGAAGCCAGGCAATAAAAAACCCGGGAGAATTCCCGGGATCCGAACCGACTGATCCCCATCACCCGGCCCTCGGACCACAACGATAGGACGCTCATTACGGGATGCGTCTCAACTTCAGATTGGCCTAATAGTGCTGCAAAACGTTCCTTCATCTTTGCTGCCACCAGATGTGGTGCTGGTCTTTGACTGGATCTCTGGCTATGGTCAAGTTTCCCCATCACCCGGCCCGGAGCTTTACGCCCCGGGCTTTTTTACTGGCCAGTCACACCAGATCTAGCGTGGACGGTTTTAGGGCCGTCCTGTCTCTGCTACGGCATGAACGGCCTCGCCGATGGCCTCTTTTTGATCCTTGTTGTACCCCCAGCGCTCAAGAAAGCTGAGGTCGTCGCCACGGCTGTGGCTGGCAGCTTCCAGCAGGGTCTCAAGTCGCTCCTTGACTCTCTGGCTGTCGAGCTGGCGCAACAGCTCGGTGCAGCGTTGATTGACCCGCTCTGACCCCATGGCTTGCGCCTCATCGCCGTTGTTGCGGTGATGCACCACCATCGCCGCGCTCATGGCCAGGTTGCGTGCAGTGAGATCCACCACCCCGTCGCCAGCCTCACGCAACTTGATCACAAGAGCGTCAGGCAGTCGGTCCATCAAAGTGCTCTCGCCGGCGAGACTCACCACGAAGAACCCCCTGGCTCCGTCGCGGCTGGCAAGAAGTTCTGCGGCGCGATCAGCCATTACCTCATCGCTGATCTCCTCTTCGTCCCACTGTTTTAACCAGGTGGCGGCGATCTCCATTGCCTCCTGGAAGTTGGGGTTTCTGTTTGTCATGGCCAATTGGTGCCCGCCCCATCAGGCTATTTCTCTGAATCAGGCAGGTCCGTGACCCCGCAGACTGAGATTATGCAAGTCACTCCATTGGCTGACGGTCACCGCTCCGGCTTTGTGGCCCTGATCGGGCGTCCCAATGTCGGTAAGTCCACGCTGGTGAATCAGTTGGTAGGTGACAAGGTGGCGATCACGTCTCCCGTGGCGCAGACAACGCGCAACCGCCTGCGCGCGATCCTCACCACAGCGGAAGCACAGCTGATTCTGGTGGATACCCCGGGCATTCATAAGCCCCATCATCTGCTCGGAGAACGCCTGGTGCAAAGTGCCAGGTCGGCCATTGGTGAAGTGGACCAGGTGCTTCTGTTGCTGGAGGGCTGTGAACCTCCAGGCCGAGGGGATGCCTTCATCGTCAATCTCCTGCGTCAGCAGCGGCTGCCGGTGCAGGTTGTGCTCAATAAATGGGATAAGGTCCCCACGGCGCGACGACCGGAGGCGGATGCTGCTTACCGCGATCTGTTGGCGGAGTCAGGGTGGCCCATCCACTACTGCTGCGCGCTCACGGGTGAAGGTTGCCCCGAGCTCGTTCGGGCCGTCAGTGCCTTGATGCCGGAGGGGCCTCAGCTTTATCCGGCCGACATGGTTAGTGATCAACCTGAACGGCTGTTAATGGCCGAACTGATTCGTGAGCAGGTGCTGCTCCTCACCCGGGAGGAGGTGCCTCACAGTGTTGCGGTCAGCATCGACAGGGTGGAGGAGATGCCATCCAAAGGGAAGGGATCGGGCCGAACTGCGGTGCTGGCCACCATCCTTGTGGAACGCAAAAGTCAGAAAGGCATTCTGATCGGAAAGGGTGGCGCCATGCTCAAGACCATCGGCCAGGGGGCGCGCTTGCAGATGCAGACCCTGATTGATGGTCCGGTGTATCTGGAGTTGTTCGTGAAAGTGGTCCCCGACTGGCGCAGTAAGCCGCAGCGGCTGGCAGAACTGGGATATGCCGAAGAGGGCCGCTGAACCATGTCCTGCGAGGATGGATCCATGGATGAAACCGCTTTCCCCCCGGACGATCTAGAAGCCTTTCTTCAGTTGTGTGCAGGCCGTTGGATGAGTCTGCGCAGTCGTTTTGATCTTGAGGGTGCCGAGGACCAATGGCATACCAGCGACCGTGGTGAGGTCACGGTGAAGGCGGCGCGCCAGGATTCAGCCTGGACGCTCACGGTGGAGGCGGCGGATGGCGTGTCCAGTGAGCTTCTGTTTGCGGCGAATGGTGAGTTGATGCTGCGCTCGCAGGCCTCACAACGCCAGGGGTACTGGCAGTTCCGCCCCGACGCCAGTATCGAGCTGGAGGTGATGGAAGGCGACACCCGGGTGCTTGAGCGCATCTGGTTCATCAAGCCCAACCTGCGGCTGCGCAGCACCACAGCCACGGCGCCGGAGGGGACCCCCGTTCAAGCCCGTTTCTGCTCCGAGATTCGGCGCGTGTCAGCGCCACAGCCCTGATCCGCAATGGCTCCGTACCGGCTGGATGTTGTGACTCTGGCTCCGCAGGCCTTCTCGCCCATGCGCGAGCTGGGGGTGATCGGGCGTGCTTTTTGCGCTGGTCGCGTCGAGTTGGTTCTCCATAATCCGCGCGATCACGCCACCGATCGCTATCGCAAGGTCGACGATGAGCCCTACGGCGGTGGTGCGGGGATGGTGCTCAAGCCTGAACCGGTGTTTGCGGCTTTCGACGCGATTCCTGTTTGTGGGCGTCGCCGAGTGCTGCTGATGACGCCTCAAGGCCATCCGTTGCAGCAAGCCGATCTGCAGCGTTGGGCCAGTGACAACGATCAGCTTGTGCTGCTCTGTGGCCATTACGAGGGGTTTGACGAGCGCATTCGTTCCCTCGCTGATGAGGAGGTGTCGCTCGGCGACTTTGTGCTCACCGGCGGTGAGTTGCCGGCCATGACGATCATCAATGGTGTGGTGCGCTTGCTTCCGGGTACGGTCGGCAGCGCAGAATCCCTCGTGGAGGAGAGCCACAGCGATGGCCTGCTTGAGCACCCGCACTACACCCGTCCAGCCGAGTTTCGAGGGATGGGGGTGCCCGAGGTGTTGCGCAGCGGAGACCACGGTGCCATTGCCCGCTGGCGTCAGCAGCAGCGGGAGCTGCGAACGGCAGATCGCCGACCGGATCTGATGCAACGCTGGCAGCAGCGCGTCGGCGCTGACAATGAGTCAGAGAACAGGGCCTGAATGACGCTTCGCATCGGCAACGGCTACGACATTCATCGGCTGGTGGACGGCCGGCCGCTGATTCTCGGCGGCCAGCGCCTTGAGCACCCTGACGGTGTTGGGCTCGATGGCCATAGCGATGCTGATGTTTTGGTGCACGCAATCATGGATGCCCTCCTCGGGGCGTTGTCCCTGGGGGATATCGGCTTGTATTTCCCGCCTACGGATCCCCAGTGGAAGGGGGCTGACAGCCTGAAGCTGCTGCGCCAAGTCGTGGCGCTTATCCAGCAGCGCGGCTGGCAGGTGGTGAATGTGGATTCGGTGGTGATCGCTGAGCGCCCCAAACTCAAACCGCACATCGAGGCCATGCGTACAGCCATCGCCATGGCGATGGGGATTGCGCCTGACCAGGTCGGTGTGAAGGCCACCACCAATGAACGCCTCGGTCCTGAAGGTCGCGAAGAGGGCATCGCCTGTTATGCCGTCGCCCTGCTGGGCCAATGATCACGTTCCCTTGGATCGGGCTGCGACGAGTTCTGCTTAACCTTTCAGGGCTTTGTTTGGCTCTGGTGATCGCTTTGGCTGGACACGATGATCTTCGCCTGATCGCCTTCGCAGACCCCGAAGGTGGTTATGACGTTGCCGTGGTGGAGCATCTGCGTATTCAGGTGCCTGATCAGGCGCGCGACGCCTGGATGGAGGCTGAACGGGGGAGCTGGGAGCCGTGGCTCACTCAGCAGAAAGGTTTCCTTGGTCGGGATTTGCTCTGGGATCCCACCAGCCAAGAGGGCACGCTGTTGATCCGCTGGAGAAGTCGAGAAGCTTGGAAAGCGATTCCTCAGGAGGAGGTGGAGGCCGTACAGCAGCGGTTTGAGTTGATCGCCCGTCAGGCTTTGGGGCAGGTCGAGGGAAATCCCTTCCCACTGGTGTACGAAGGGGAACTTCTACCCCCATGACCGTGGACGAGACTCGTCTCGATCTTCAGCGCCGTCAGCGCCTGGGGATGGTGGAGGCCGTTTGGGGCCTGCATAAGAGTTCCGAGCAGATCGCGTCCATCCTGCGCAGCATGCGTGCTGCGGGTGAGTTGGCGCTTGTGACCCGGGTGAGTCCTGACAAGGCAGTCGCGGTTATGGACGCTTTGCCAACTGTGGAGTGGCATCGCGATGCAGGATGTCTGACGGATGGATCTCTCCCGAATCCTTCCCAGGATGTAAGGGTGGGCGTGCTCAGTGGTGGCACAAGCGATCGACGCGTTGCTGCCGAGGCGGAACTCTCTCTACAGGTGCATGGGGTGGCGACCAAGGTGCTACTCGATGTGGGTGTGGCTGGCCTGCATCGTCTTCTGGCTGTACTGCCATCGCTTCAGCCGCTGGATGTGATCATTGCCTGCGCTGGGATGGAAGGGGCCTTGCCCACGGTGCTGGCCGGGCTGGTGCCCCAGCCAGTGATCGGTGTGCCTGTATCCGTGGGGTATGGCGTCAGTGCTGGTGGGCGTGCCGCCCTCGATGGCATGCTGGCGAGCTGTGCACCTGGTCTGACGGTTGTCAATATCGACAACGGCTACGGAGCTGCAATGGCCGCCTTGCGCATTCTCCAGGGGAGAGGCGTTTAATCCTGGGCAGACAATGCAGAAGAATTAATCCGTCGACGCATGGGGCAGGAGGGTTGCGACGGAGTCTTCAGGTTCCAGTTCCAGCGTGGCTTCGACCCAGAGACGTAGGGAACGGGGCAGACGATCCTGGTCATAGCGCTGAAGGGCTTCCATCAAAACGCTGGAATTGACCCAAGAAGGGGATCTGGCCGACATTCAGCAAGTGCAGCAACCGCAAGGTGCTTGGAGCCTCGAAAGCGGGCAAGAGGGACGGTTGAAGATCTGGAATTGATTTAGGACGCTTGTTCGTACTTGGTCCCCAGTCGCCAGAGCTCATTGCTGTGGGTCGGCGATTCGACGTCCCTGAGAGTGCGGACCAGTTCAAAAAGATCGTTGCGATCAAGCTCTCCGTTCGTCTGCCACTGCATTACTCGTGGATCTGGTCGGGATGCAGGGGCCAATGAACTGGTGCGTTAGTAGTCATTTCAACCTATCGATGTCATCCGCTTTTTACGCGTTTGATGACATCGATTCTGTGGAAGATTTTCTTAAACCTGCTTCAGAGGTGTTGAAGGTTGGGATACGCCGTCACCAGTTCATCAGCGCTGAGAACATCACCAGCGCCATCGGGCTGCCAGATCACTTCGAGAGCGATGAGATCACTGGAAGCCGTGGAACCGAGGATGCGCAAGGACTCTCGCAGGTCTTCACCGTTGTCGGCCTGTTTGAGATTCACTGATCGACGGCTGGCCACAAGGAGCGTGACCACAATGAATTCATTGGTCGCATCAGCATCGCCACGGCTGGCGGTGTGCTCACTGCTGGATCGAACTCCGCCCACATTGGTGGTGAGCTCTTCACGCAGCTTGCTGCGCTCTGTCATGGACAGACGGTTGAAGGTTGATTCAGCTGCGTTGAAGGGAACGCTGCCCGATTCGGCATTGGCGTAAACCCAAAGATCAGGCTGGCGCAGAAGGGCCAGCGTGGTGTCCTGAAGCACCCGCTGAAGTCCGGCTGGAGAGCTGGTGTCGGCGGATGAGGCGAGGGCACGTAAATCAGATTGAAGATCCTTGGCGCTTGCAAGAAGGCCGATCTGCAGTTGAAGCATCGACACCGGACCCATAGGAATTTCCCGAGGGCTGTCATATCCACCAACTCCACCTCCGATAGCGGGACGGTTTCCGGCTCCACGGAATGCATTCACGAGCACCCCGACAATGGCCATCAAAACGAGGATTCCAAGCAGTCCGCCGCCGCCGAAGCCGAAGATTGGAATGATGAAGGGGAAGCCGAAACCGCCGCCAAAGCCTCTGTTGTAGCCGCCGTTGTAGCCCCTCCTGACTCCACCGCCATAGCCGCCGCTCCGGGGCATGCTTGGTGCCCTGAAGCTGCCGCCTCCGATCCGGCCACCACGGGCCGCATCACTGGGAAGTGGATGGATTAAGAGAAGACCCACCAGCAGCACTGGCACCATCAACCCTGATAGCCAGCGGTGGATCGCTCGGTTGGTGAGGCGATTCGGCGAATGGGCCAAAACGACGTAAAAAACTGAAGTGATCCTAGGAACCACCACCAACAATGGTGACGATCTCAAGGCTGTCACCTTCTTGAACCGGCTGGTTCCCCCAGCGTTCGGGGGTGAGGATCAAACCGTTGAATTCAACGACCACCAGCCTGGGGTGATGGCCAAGGGCATCGATTACTTGATCCAGATGGGTGAGGCCTCCGTCGATCTGACGTGCTTCTCCATTGACGGTGAGTTGCATGTTGAATCGACGGTTTAAAGAAGCAAGTCCAGCAGCTGCCGGCTGGCGAGTGCTGGATCGTCGGACGCCATGATCGCGCTCACCACGGCCACCCGGCTGGCGCCGGCCTCACGCACCTGGGGCAAGGTTGTGGCTGTGATGCCACCGATGGCGAACCAGGGAATGTGAGCTGCTGCGCAGGCTTCCTTCACCCAGTTCAGTCCGGCGGGTTGCCGATCGGCTTTGGTGGCTGTGGCGAACACCGGCCCTACGCCTGCATAATCCGCCCCTTCCTGTTGCGCCTCTTGAAGCTGCCCCAGCGCGTGGGTGCTGCGTCCGATCAGCTTCTCGCTGCCGAGGAGACGACGGGCCTCGTTGTGGGGCAGATCCTCCTGACCGAGATGAACACCGTCGGCATTCACGAGCAGGGCGAGATCGATTCGGTCATTCACGATGAACAGAGCGCGATGCGATTGGCAGAGCTCCGCCAGCTGCTTTGCTTCTTGCAGCCTCAGCCCATCGGATCCATGCTTGCGTCGGTACTGAACCAGAGTGACGCCTGAATCCAGGGCCGCGTTGACGTGGCGGACAAGCCGTCCGCCGTCGTCGTCGGTACTTGGATCTGTGATCAGGCAAATCTTGGCGTCCTCCAGCTGTTGCTTGCGGCGGTTGTGTCCGCAGGCTTCAAGAATTCGCACCTCATGGTCGTAAAGCGAATAGCGCACTTCGGCTGCCGTTTGGGCAAGAACGGCATCAGCCGTGCGGGTGAATTCCTCAATCACCCGAAGTGCTTCTTGCACGCGGCTGGCATTGGCCTTCACGATGGCGACGCTGTTGGTGCGGCTGTTTTGGGCCGGATGGCCCAACCCTGCCGCGGTGTCAGTGGCGGTGGACCGGGCCTGTCGATAAGCGTCGTCATGCAGCTGGCCGAGCTGTTGCCGCCAGTCCTTGAGCGGCACAACAAGGTCATGACGATCGAGACCGAACCGACACCAGTCTTCGATTACGCGCAGTCCCTCACGGGCTCGATCGAGGTTGGCATCGATCAGCCTCGCCACACGGGGATCAGTGCTGGGGGCGACAGGCATCGATTCCATGGCACTCTGGGCAGGATCTCATGCCTAACGCGGCGATGGAGAACGGCGGATCTGACAGCACAATGCACGTGCTGGTATGGGGAATCATCTTGCTTGGAGGAATCGGCGTCTTCATTGTCTGGGGTTTGGCCAACGCCTACCCGGCCTGAGCCCTGAGCGTTTCTCTGGCTGCATCGGCATCACGTTTGATCTGATTGCTGAGCTCCTCGAGCCCAGCAAAACGCTTTTGGCCGCGGAGACGCCGCACCGGTTCCACCCTGATCGTGCGGCCCACGAGCTCCTTCTCCACATCGAGAAGATGCACCTCAACGGCTGAGGGGGACCCGGGATCCACAGTGGGTTGAGGTCCGAGATTCATCACCGCTGGCAGCCGTGTGCCGTTGCCATCCACCCAAGCCCAGGCCGCGTACACCCCAAGCCCGGGCAGGAATTTGCGGCCATCAACCTGCAGATTGGCTGTCGGCCATCCCAGACCACGCCCCAGCCCTCGCCCGCGCACCACCTCTCCTTGAAAGTGATAGGCACGGCCCAGCAGGGTGGCAGCTCTGTTCAGCTCTCCCGCGCTGAGCGCCGCGCGGATGCGGCTGCTGCTCATCCTCCCTTCCCCGTCCTCCAGGATCGGCACGACGCTGACCTTGACGCCAGCTGCTGAGGCCAGACGCGCCAGTGTGGTGGTGTCACCCTCGCGGCCGCGGCCGAAACGGAAGTTGGCTCCAACAGCAATGTGACGCGCCTGAAGAGTGGTCAGCAGCACTTGATCCACGAAGTCGGCGGCGCTCAGTTGTGACAGCTGCTTGGTGAACGGCACCAGGACCAGCTGATCAATCCCCAGGGGGTCGAGCAAATGCAGTTTTTCATCCGGGAGATCGAGGCGTAGGCGAGGCTCTCCGTGCAGAACCTCCCTGGGGTGGGGCCAGAAACTCACCACGGTGGGATGGCCGCCTTCAGGATCCGTGGTGATGGCCTTGATCACACGCCGGTGCCCGGCATGGAGACCATCAAAACTGCCCAGGGCTAGCGCAGTGGGCGTGCGGGCCTGCTGAGGTGAGCAGAGGGGGATCAACGGGCCGTGCACAGTGCGGTGGTTGGTGGCAAGTTTGGACGACAGACGACCAAGCCCGCATGGCCGACCGGCTCGATTTCCAGCTGCTGGCCCTTGGCCTGAAGCGGACGGCATGGATTCGCTTCTGGATCCAGACCGTCCTCGGTGTGGTGGTGGTTGGGGTGCTGCTCTTCAACAACATCGGCGGCAGCCTCTCCCGGAATGCAGATCGTGCAGTGGGACTGAGTCCGGGACTGTCCCTGACCACCCTGTCGTTCTTTGTGTTGCTCTTCAGCCTCTGGCAGGGCTGGCTGATCGTGCGCTTGGGGCGTGCGCTCGACAGCGGTGTGCGTCCGAGTCGCTCAGAAGCCAGTCGTCTGATCAAGCGGGGCATCTTTGCCGATCTCCTCGGACTGGTGTTGGCGGCGGTTGGCTATCAGTCGCTGGCAGGAGCCCTGTTCGTGCAAGCGTCGTCGCAGACTCCAGGGATTGCGATCGGTAGCCAGGGTGCTGCTGAGAACTTGGCAATCACCTCGCTGGAGATGCTCTCCGTTTTGAGCAACACGCAGGTGCTGTTCGCCCACCTGATCGGATTGCTGTTTTCGCTCTGGCTGCTGCAGAGGATCTATCGAACGCGTTGACCATTGAGGTCCAATCGTGGAAGACCTCCGAGGGGGCCACGCCAGAACAACTCCGGTTGGATGGGGGTGAGTGAGGGGCTGTTCGCTTCGATCTGGGCTACATCCGTTGGCCAGTCCCTCGGACCATCCCCGCCCGACTCCAGGTCTTCCACGACTTCGCCCGCCAGCCAGTAATAGGTGCGGCCACGAGGATCCTTTCGTGGGCTGAACTGCTCGTCGTACCGACGGATTGAGAGGCGCGTCCAGCGCAGAGGACCCATCACTTCTGGCCGGCAGGGGGGGATGTTCAAATTGAGGAGCAGATTCTCGGGCCATTGGTCCTTCAGAGCAGCTGTAGCCACGTCCACCGCCAGGGCGGCGGCACCCTGGAAGTCGCGCCACTGGAAACAGGCACTGCTGATGGCCATCGATGGCAGCCCCTCGAGGGTTCCTTCCATCGCAGCGGCCACGGTACCGGAGCAGAACACATCCGTCCCCAGATTCGGGCCATGGTTGATGCCGGACAGCACCAGGTCCGGCGCTTCGTCCATCAGCTCAAACAGGGCTAATTTCATGCAGTCGGCTGGTGTGCCGCTGCAGGCCCAAGCACTGATCCCCGCATCAAACAGGCTGTCGGCTTTTTCGGCTCGAATCGGGGTTTGGAGGGTGAGGCCATGGCCGGTGGCGGATCGCTCGCGGTCGGGGCAAACCACGGTCACCTGATGCCCTGCCGCGGCAGCGGCAGCCGCCAGAGCGCGGATGCCGTCGGCAAATACCCCGTCGTCATTGCTGATCAAGATCCGCAAGGGGGCCATGGAATCAAACGCCGATGGGGCGAACCTAGTCGTGATCACTGCTTACAGTCAGCTGTCGTCTTGTCAAAGCCGTGAGCGCCACCGTCACCCTGCAGCAGCTCACCGATCAGCTGGAGGCCCTTGAGGCCGAGGCGGCTGAAGCCATCGCCGCCGCTGCCGATGCCGATGCCCTCGAGCAGTTGCGGGTTGGATTGCTTGGAAAGAAAGGCCGTCTCTCCGGCGTTCTCGGAGCCATGGGTAAGTTGCCCGGCAACGAGCGGCCGCTGGTAGGGCAGCGCGCCAATGTGTTGAAAACTCAGGTGCAGACGCTCCTGGGAGAGCGCCTCCTGGCCGTGAAACAGGCTGCGATGGAGGCTCGCATCGCAGCGGAGACTCTGGATGTCACCGCTCCTCCGGTAGGCGTTCCCATGGGGCATCGCCACCCCTTGATCAGCACCACCGAGGAAATCGTTGATCTGTTCTGTGGTCTTGGTTATCAGGTGGAGGAGGGGCCCGAGGTGGAGACCGACCATCACAATTTCACCGCCCTCAACATTCCCCCGGAGCACCCGGCCCGGGACATGCAGGACACCTTTTATCTGAAAGACAACCTGCTGTTGCGTACGCACACCTCACCGGTGCAGATCCGGCATCTGGAAAGCAATCCACCGCCGGTGCGCATCGTGGCCCCCGGCCGCGTATACCGCCGGGATGCCGTGGACGCCACCCATTCCCCGGTGTTCCACCAGGTGGAGGTGCTGGCCATCGATGAAGGCTTGGATTTCAGTCACCTGCGCGGCACGGTGATGGCCTTCCTCAAGGCCTTTTTCGGAGATCTGCCGGTGCGTTTCCGCGCCAGTTATTTCCCGTTCACAGAGCCTTCCGCTGAGGTCGATGTGCAGTGGCGGGGTCGCTGGCTTGAAGTGATGGGTTGCGGGATGGTGGACCCTGCGGTGCTCGAAGGCCTGGGGCTCGATCCTGAGCGCTGGAGTGGTTTTGCCGCTGGTCTTGGCGTGGAACGTTTTTGCATGGTCCGCCATGGCATTGACGACATCCGCCGTCTCTACACCAGCGATCTTCGCTTCCTCGAGCAGTTTTGAGGGCAGGGCTGATCCTTTGCGGGCGCGTTTCGGGGAAGAGTGATGCCCGATCTCTGCGATCTCTTCATGATCCAGTGAGAGGTGATTCGGCTTGAGGGGTGTCTGTGCTTTCGGTGTTCGATGGCTCCGCGCGAGCCCTTGAGATCGTTCAGGTTCTCTCGAAGCATGAATGGGCGTTTCTCTCCCAGCTTCTGCGTCGTGGTGATGCCGAGGAGACCAGGCTTCCCCTGCCATCGGTGCTGTGCAACATCCTCACGGAGCTGGGACCGGTTTACGTGAAGCTGGGCCAGTTGCTCAGCACGCGCCCGGACCTGCTCGGTGAGGCCTACATCGAGGCCCTCAGTGATCTGCAGGCCAACGTGCCGCCAGTGCCCTGGGAGAAGGTGCGTCCCCAACTGGAAGAGCAGCTGAACAGCGAGGTCACGCAGGCCTTCCGCACGTTCGACCACGATCCGATTGCAGCTGGCAGTGTGGGACAGGTGTACCGGGCCTCCTTGCAGGACGGGGTGCCGGTGGCCGTGAAGGTGCTGCGGCCAGGCATCGAGGTCCAGGTGGCTGAGGACGGCCGTCTGCTGCGCAAGATTGCGGCCCTGGCCTCAGCCACGGCGTTGGGCAGCCAGTACGACTTCATCGGGCTGGCTGACCAGGTGCTCGATGCCCTGGGCCGAGAATTGGATTTCCGCATCGAAGCTCAGAACACTATCCGTTTGGAGCGCTGTCTGGAGGCCTCTTCATTTGTTCCTAAGGGGCAGCTGCGGTTGCCCCAGGTGGTGCAGAACCTCTCCGGTCAGCGGGTGCTGGTGTTGGAGTGGATTGAAGGGGACGCCATCCTCACAGACCAAGCGCGGCTCTCCCTCAGCCAGGGTCCGGGGGTTGGTGCCACCACCACGGAGCTTCTGGGTGCCTTTGTGGAGCAGTATTTCGTGGAGGGTTTTTTCCATGCTGATCCCCACCCGGGGAATCTGAAGGTGTTGAGCGATGGCAGCGTGGTGCTGCTCGATGCCGGCATGGTCGGCGTGTTCGACCCGCGCACCCGCAGCAATCTGCTGGATCTGGTGCTGGCGCTGATCAATCAGGATGGTGCCAGGGCCACCGATCTGCTGGAACAGATCGCTCCAGCAGCCCGCGGGATAAAGGTTGACCGGCAACAGCTCCAACGCCAGTTGGATGCGTTGATTGCCAGCAGTTTCTCTAAACCCTTGGAAGAGCTGAATTTCGCTCTGTTTTTGGCCGATCTTCTGCAGTTGGCCAACCGCACTGGTCTGCGCGTGCCCGGAACGCTTGGGCTGTTTGTGAAGTCGGTCACCAATTTGGAAGGTGTGGGCTGCTCGCTCAACCCTGCGTTCAGTTTCACCGGAGAAATGCAGCCCCTGGTGGCTCAATTGCTGGCGCGCTCGGTGATGTTGCCGCAGGAGCGTTTGATGCAGTTCGGCCTGGATCTGCGCAATTTCTCCCTTGAAGCGCCGCGTCAATTCAGTCAGCTGCTGCGGCGTTTTAGCAGTGATGAGCTCGTGTTTGCCCTGCAGCTTGAGGGGCTGGAGTCGTTGCGCGCCACGCTGGAGCGACTGTCGCAGCGGGTGTCGTTGGCGATTCTGGTGGCCGCACTGCTTCTCAGCGCCACGCTGATGGCGACGCTCGCTCAGCAGCAATTGCTGCGCAATGTGAGCGAGGGCTTGTTTATCGGCGCCACGCTCTTCGGTCTCTGGTTGATCGTGTCCCTGCTTCGCTCCAGCCGTCGCTGATCAACAAAGATCCAACCGAGGGCCATTCAGCTGAGCTTTCTCATAAACTTGTTTTGCTGTTGCTCGATGCGATCGGTGCCCCGGGTCGGACTGATCGTCAATGATGGCAAGCCTCTGGCGGTTGAGATCGCCATCACCATTCAGGCTCGCCTGGAGCGCGGCGGCCACGAGGTGGTGAGAGTGAGTAGCTCCGGAGGGATGGTGGGCTTTGCCAATCCCGACCAGCACCTGCGCATGCTCGGATACAACGCCTGTGTTCCCGAAGGCTTTGATCCGTCGATGGCCCTGGCGATCGTGCTGGGGGGAGATGGCACGGTGCTCTCGGCCGCGCGTCAGACAGCGCCGGTGGGTGTGCCGATTCTCACGATCAACACGGGCCATCTCGGCTTTTTGGCCGAGGCTTACCTCGATGACCTGGATCGGGCCTTGGATCAGGTGCTCACGGAGCAGTGGACGATTGAGGAGCGTGCCAATCTGGTGGTGAGCGTGATGCGCGGCGATCAACGCCGCTGGGAGGCTCTGTCGCTCAACGAAATGGCTCTGCACCGTGAACCACTCACGAGCATGTGTCACTTCGAGATCGCCATCGGCCGCCACGCACCGGTGGATATTTCTGCGGATGGCGTCATTCTCTCCACACCCACCGGATCCACGGCTTATGCCCTCAGCGCTGGAGGACCGGTGATCACACCCGATTGTCCGGTGCTGCAGCTGACGCCAATCGCGCCTCACTCGCTGGCCTCAAGAGCTCTGGTCTTCAGCGACCAGGAACCTGTGACCGTGTTTCCCGCCACGCCGGAACGGCTGATGATGGTGGTGGACGGCAGTGCGGGCTGTTATGTGTGGCCTGAAGACCGGGTGCTGATCCGGCGCAGCGACCATCCCGTTCGGTTTGTGCGCCTGACAGACCATGAGTTCTTCCAGGTGCTGCGCAACAAACTGGGCTGGGGTCTTCCTCACGTGGCCAAGCCCAATCGTTCATGACTGTTTCTGAAACGCTGATGAGCGAAAGCGATGAACGCCCTTTGGTGTTGTTGCTGGGCCAGGACGCTTTGGCCCTAGCGGACCGGCTGCTGGCGTCTGGCTACCAAACCCACGCGGGGGCGTCTGCCGGGATTAATGGCGTGCCGGCGGCGGGCCTTGTGGGAGCTGATGCGATCGATCAGGTTGCCTCGCTCAGGGATCGGTTTGGGTCAATGCCGATCCTGATTGGCGTCAGCGAAGACACGATTGAGGCCCGCGAGGCTTGTTTCAGCTGCGGAGCAGACGATTTCTGGTTCACCACGAGTGGGCCAAGCGATCTGTTGCAGAGGCTGCGGCTGCATCTGGTGATTCAGGACCGCAGCCAGATGCGTCGTCCCTTGTTAACGGTGGGCGATCTCAGTGTTGATATCAGCTGCCGGCAGGTTCGGCGTGGCCAGAGGCCCGTTGCTCTCACGTCTCGTGAATACGCCCTGCTGATGTTGCTGATGGAGGAGCGCGGCACCGTGGTGGGCCGCGACAGGATCTTGCGTGAGGTCTGGAACGACGAACAGGGATCCTCTAGCAACGTGATCGAGGTCTATGTGCGTTATTTGCGTCAGAAGCTGGAGGAGGGGGGGGAGTCGCGACTGATCCATACGATTCGCGGCCGCGGCTACTGCCTCAACGATGGTGCGCCAAGACTCGACCCCAGCTGATGGAGCTGCCACCGCCACCGCAAAACCTGCCGATTGAAGCGCGCTGGTGCCTGGAGTCGCGTGAATCCGCCTGCATCGATCTGGAGGTGGCTGATACGCCCAGGGAACAGCAGCTCGGCTTGATGCAACGTCCAGCGCTTCCGCCGCTGCGAGGCATGTGGTTCCCCGCCAGTCCGCCCCGCCCCATGCGCTTCTGGATGCTGAACACCCTCGCCGCGCTCGATCTGGTGTTTGTGCGGGATGGAAAGGTGCTGGCGATTTCCGCTGAAGTGTCTGTGTGTCCATCGCTTCCTTGCCCGTCCTATTGGGCGGATGCTGATGGAAACGGGCGTGCGGATTTCGCTGATGGTGTGATCGAGATCGGTGCTGGCGAAGCGGCGCGCCTGGAGATCAAGATCGGCGACTCTGTTGTGATTGAAGGCCTGTGAACGAACGCCGATGATTGAACATTTGCTCGTCAATTTCAAAACGAACGAGTAAGAACGACGTGTCGTTTGCTGCGTTCGATCATTGTCTGGATCCTCAGCTGTCTGGGTCACCGCTGAGGATCAGCTGAAAGGTCTGTTGGAGTGTGGGTTGGGTCCTGCTGGGCGCGCCATTGTGAAAGAACACTCTCGAGCGTTGCAGAGCAGCGTTGAATGGTATGGCCGATGTTTCAGCTCTGATGCAGTCGGTGCTTGCCGGTACGGATGCCCACGTGTACGTCAAGGACTCCAACTTTCATTTCGTTTATGGCAATGCGGCTGTGGCCCGCACATTGCAAACGACCCCTGAGCAGATGATCGGTAAAGCCGATGTTGATTTCGCCGATGAGCAATCGGCTTTTCCTTTTCGCGAAGCCGATCAACGGGTCCTCGCTACTGGGAAGCCTGAGGTTTTGCTCACCGAGATCTTTGTCAACGGAGAACGATTGGCCTTCGAAGACCGTAAGTTTCCCGTGCAGCTCCCCGATGGCAGCGAGGGCGTTGGCGGCATCGCCTTTTTGCGTCGAGATCAATGAAAGCGCCGCTGTCTCCAGGATTCTTCTGCACTTAACCGAAGAACCCCTTGGATTGCAGGAATAGTCCGATGGCCAGCAGCGGCCCGAAGCCGGCGATCAGCACGGTGATCTTCATGCGCAGCGGGGAAACCTGTTTGTTCTTCTGAATTGACATGGTGCCTGACGCTGTTCTCAGCCTGATTCTGGGGCTCAGGACCCCGGTTTCGTGCCCTTGAGGATCAGAACGGGATTCATCGGCGCCAGGCGAGTGCCCTCGGCAAGAGGCTGACCGCGCCAGGATTGTTGCTGGCTGATCCGCAGCTGCAGCCCAGCCAGCTCGAGCACAGGCCGCAGTTCGGCAAGAGCTTCCAGGGTGGCCAGGGGGATGACCACGATGCCGCCGGGTCTGAGGCGATCAATCACTCCCTTCAGCAGGGCTGTTCGTTGGCGCCCGCCTCCTCCCACCAGCACGCGATCTGGATCCGGAAGCTGAGGCAGCAGCGTCAGAGCATCCCCTTCAAGTACGGAGCTCGGTGCAACGCCGAGGCGTCGGGCATTGGCCTGGATCAAAGCCCCGCCACCGCTTCGTCGTTCGATCGCCATCAGCTGCAGCCGCGGGCGCAGGCGTAGGGCCTCCAGGCCCACACTCCCTGTTCCAGCCCCCAGATCCCAAAGCACGCCTTGTTCCGGCAGGTCGAGATCCGAGAGCAGCTGGATGCGCACCTCCCGTTTGGTCATCAGCCCAGGGCGGTCGTCGTGCTGCAGGTAGTCGCCATCCTCAATCCCAAACAATGGAAGAGCCTCTGGCGCGGATGGGACGGGAGGTTGGGCCAGCAGCACAACCAGGTGCAGAGGATGAAGGTCATCCGGGCAAGGCTTGTTCGCTTCGATGCACTGCACGCGTTCGTCGTGGTGACCGAGGGCTTCACACAGCCAGAGGCAGTAGCTCGATTCGAGTCCGCTGCCGCGCAGAGTCGCGCGGACCTCTTCGACGCCCCCTCGGCCTGGATCGGTGAGCACCGCCAGGGCGGCCGGCCGTTTCTGCAACCGCTGGGCCAGGGGGCTGGGATCACGGCCGTGCAGGCTGATCCATTCGGCTTCCTGCCAGGGTCTGCCCAGGCGGGCGAAGGCCAGCTGCATGGAGGAGGGTGCTGGGTGGAAACGCAGCCGCTTGCTCCCCAGCCGCTCGATCAACACGCGACCAATGCCGAACCACAGGGGATCTCCACTGGCCAGCACCACAATCCGCAGGGTCTGCGCAAGCGGGCGAAGGGCTTCACTGAGGGCAATCGGATCATCACTGGCCAAGCGCTGCTGTTCGGTGGCGCGACTGCCCAGCCAATCCACAAGTTGGGGCAGCATGCGCTTTGGAGCTGCCACCAGGTCAGCGTCTTGCACCAGGCTTTGGTGCATCGGAGGTAGGGACGCAGGTGCGCCAGCGTCGGTTCCGATCACATCGATCATGACGTCATTGTGCTGAAGCCTGGATGTGGTGGGGATGGTCCCGATCGGGCAAATCTTTGGTGCAAAGTTTTGCGTTGACCGGACTCTTTTTTAGGAGCTGGCTAAAGAAGGTTCATCTTGAACTTTGGCAATGCCAGTGCGCTCTATCGCCCGCCGCGGCTCCCTAGCGCTTTTGGCCTCTGCCATCACGGCAGGTGTTTTGGTGAGCTCCTGCGGCAAGTCGGAAGAGAGCAAGACGGCTTCGGCTGGCAGCGACTGTCCGAAAGCAGCGGTGGTTCAGGAGGGCACAGCCGTGACACCGGTGACAAAAGCCAATTACGCCGTTGCAGAAACTGAAGTGATCTTGGCGGATTACGTACGCAAGATCGCCAAGGGCACCTGCAGCGATGGCGTTGGTGTTTTCCTCCACCAGCGCGCAGCCATGGATCCAAAGGAGCGCACCATCCTGCGCCCCAATTTCGACACCCTGTATTCCTTCGCGGTGCTTGATCTCGAGAGCCCCGCCACTGTGGTCCTTCCTGATACGGACCGTTACCAGATTCTCGAAGTCATCGATGAAGAGCATTGGATTCCCCTGATCAGTGACAAACCAGGCAGTTATGAGTTGACCAAGGAGTCAGTTGGCAGTCGCTATGCCTTTGCTTTCGTACGCACGCAGGTCAATGTGCAGGATCCAGAGGATCTCAAGAAAGCAGCTGCTGCGCAGGATGGGATCAAGCTTGAGCAAGCCAAGAAAGGTGAATTTGTCTCGAAGAAGAAATACGACATGAAAGAGATCCTTGCTTTGCGTGAGGATTACAACAAGCGTCGAGAACCTGAAGGAGTTACATCAGAGATGGCGTTTGGAAAGAAGGGTGAATTGACAGAGGAATTGCGTAACTTTGGCGTTGCGGTTGGCTGGGGCGGCCTTCCCAAAGAGGGAGCCGTTTATCCCTTCCCCAAAGTGGTCAATTCCACTGAGCCCCACACGCTCACCTTGAAAGATGTACCCAGTGATCCCCGTGCTTTCTGGTCGGTGACTGTCTATGACCAGAAGGGGTTTTCAACCGGTGAAAGCTATAATATTAACAGTGCGTTTGCCAAAAAGAATGAGAATGGAGACTATGTGATTCACTTGGGTGGAGATAAGAGCAAAGACAATTATCTTGATATCTATCCAGGCTGGAATGTTGCTCTACGGATTTACTCGCCAACTGAGAATTATTTCAACGGAAACTGGACACCGCCTCAATTTGAGCCTGCGAATTGATTAATCGCTTCAGTGCGCATCAATCTAATTATTCATTTGTATTAATTTCATGACCAAAATTTTTTCCAGTTCCGCTGCTGCGGCTCTGCTTGGCATCGCTTTGATTGCAGGCGGATGCGGTCAGGCCAAAGCGCCTGATGCATCCTCCGAAGCACAATCTGATGCAACAGCAAAGGCATCATCTTCATCGCAAGCGTCTAAGCCAGAGGATTGCCCGAAGCCTGCCGTTGAGATCCAAAGTGAAGAGGTTGTGCCCGTTACCAAGGCCAACTACGCCGCAGCAGAAACCCAAATCGTGATGGCCGCTTATGTGGGCAAAATTGCCAAGGCCACCTGCAGTGGAGGTGTGGGGGTGTTGTGGAACGACAGCAAGGCTGCTGATCCCAAGGATCGAACGGTGATCCGGATTAATTTCGATACCCTCTATTCCTGGTTGGTTCTTGATCTCAACAGCCCAGCGACGATCACATTGCCTGAAACGGGTGGTCGTTATCAGAGCGCCATGGTTGTGAATGATGAAGGGTATACCTATGTGCATCAAGATCCCGGTGAATACAAGCTCACCAAGGAGGCCGTTGGCAGTCGCTATGCAACGGTGGCCTTCCGTACCGGTGTGAACATTCAGGACCCAGCTGATGTTGCGAAGGCGCAGGCCTTGCAGGCCAAGCTTGCGGTGAAGCAGGCACAGAAAGGGACCTTCATTCAGCCCAACCAATGGAATAAGGAGCAAATGCTTGCTCTGCGCGCCGACTACAACAAGGAGCGCAACGAGAAGGGGATCCAGTCGGAGGCCTTGTATGGGCGTAAGGGAGTCGTTGCTCCTGAGCAGAACAATATGGGAGTCGCCGTTGGCATTGGTGGACTTCCCAAAGAGGGAGCGGTGTACCTCTTCTACACACCCACATCAACCGATCCCCAGACACTCAGCCTTAAAGATGTTCCCAATGCTGATAATGCCTTCTGGTCGTTGACTGTGTACGACAAGGAGGGCTTCCCCACGGGTGAGCCGTTCAATTTGAACAGTGCCTTTGCGAAAATGAATGACCAAGGTGAGGTTGTTGTTCACTTTGGTGGTGATAAAAACCAAGACAACTATCTTGCAATCTATCCAGGATGGAATGCCACCTTGCGCATCTACAAACCCAAGCCTGCCTATTTCGACGGCAGTTGGGAGCGGCCTGAATTGAAGTTAGCTCAATAGCGGGCTGGTTTCGTTTTGGTTGAGGGCCCTTCTCGATAGGGCCCTCAGCATCAGGACTTGAATGTTGCTGATCGGTCGCGCAGGCTTGCAATGAAAGCGACAACACAGATGCCCCAGATCACTCCTTTCACGATGATCCCACTAACATCTTCAATCGGGTGATCAGGCCTAAAAGTAGCGCCTCTCAAGTAGGCCTCCAGATGAGCAAAAAAGGGTACAAACATTCCGCCTGCGCTGTATCCCCATGCCCCAGCGAGGTACATGGTGGATTGGCACAGTTTGGCCGTGCAGGCTGCTGCAGCCAGAAGTAACAAAATGCCCGAGCCATAGTCCTCAAGCATCGTTGTGGCGTTGATTGCGAAATAGTCGAGGCCGCGACGTGCAGTCTCGCCAAGGATGAAGATAGCTCCCATGGCATAGGCCATGGCTTGGGTTCCTTTCATGTTGAAGAAAAGTGCTTCTTAGGCTCAGTTTGCTCGCGCTGAACAGTTTGCGCTGGTCTTGTCTGGGAGAACTTTCGATTTCTGTCTGTATTGGTTGAGCTGCACAGATTGAACAGATGGAATAACAGAGCTTTTCTTTTTAAATCATTGCCTGAATGGGATCATCTTTAAATGTCCCTTGGCTGCCGTCTCTCGAAGTTACCCCTAGCTTCCAAATAGTGAGCTCTATCTTCGGATGACCATGACGCGTCGGCTGAGTCCGGTTTTCAAAGGACTCTCCACTGTCACCCTTGCTGCTTTGCTCGCTGTGGGCTGTTCCAGTAAGTCTGATGGCGGCAATCAGTCTTTGAATAAAGGCAGCGGTGATATCCCTAAGGGGTATACGTCGCCTATTCCGGACGAGCTGATGACGCCGGATTCGGTGAAAACCAGTGCCGGTACGTTCAACTTCTTTGATGGCATGCCCGATGCGGTCACGGCCAAGGCCAGCTTCGACAACCTCAAGTTCATTCGGGCTTATGAGACGTTCCTTACCTTGATGCCTGCGGCCAGCATCGAGATGTTGCGGGCTGGACATGCCTCTCAGGGAGTGACGGATCACACCAAGGTCATGTTGATGGCCCCACTGAATTCCAACCCCCTCTTTCTCACGGGTAACACCGATACGGTGTATGGGTCCACCTTCTTCAATTTGAAGAATACAGGGCCGTTGGTGATCGAGATTCCGGCAGGTCTTGGCCCTGGCACCATCAATGATGCATTCTTCCGCTTCGTGGCTGATACCGGAGCTCCCGGGCCGGACAAGGGCAAAGGCGGCAAGTATCTGATCCTTGGTCCTGACGACAAGGAGCCTGAGAATACCGATGGTTATTTCGTTTTCCGTTCGCCCAGTTACTCCAACTGGTTGATTTTAAGAGCCTTTCTCGATGATGAGGGTAAGCCAGATCAGGCTGTTGCGAATTATAAGAAAGGCCTAAGGCTCTACCCACTTTCGCAGAAAGATGACCCTCCAGCAATGACCTTTATTCAAGGAGGTGAAGGTGTATTTAACACGGTTCATGCGAATAATTTCCACTTCTTTGAAGAGCTCGACACGGTGATTCAGCGGGAGCCGATCAATCTGCTTGATCCTGAATTAAGAGGTTTGGCGTCATCGATTGGTCTGGAAAAAGGCAAGCCTTTTGCACCCAGCGCGCAGGAACGAGAACTCCTGGAGGAGGCGGTGCAGGTGGGTGTGGCTTATGTGCGCGCTGATATGGGCAAACCTCGCAACCCTGAGGTTTATTTCTACGAAGGTAAGCAATGGTTCACACCGTTTGGTGGTGGGAGCTACGAATGGCTGATTGATGGCGGTAAAGGAGGTCGGAATCTCGACGCTCGAAACAATTTCTTCTGGGGATACACCGTCAACACGCCAGCGATGGTGCTGAAGATGGAGGGCGTTGGCTCCCAGTACGGAGTGGTGGCTACAGATTCCACTGGCGCTTATCTCGATGGCAGCAAGACCTACAAATTCACGGTTGAGGCCGATGTTCCGGCGAAGGATTTCTGGTCGATGGTTGTTTATGACCCTCAGACCCGTTCTGAGCTGCAGACCGATCAGCTTCTTCCCAGCAAGAACAGCAAGCGCAATCAGGACATGGTTGTGAATGCTGACGGAACCACTGATCTGTATTTCGGCCCCTCAGCGCCGAAAGGTATGGAAGCGAATTGGATTCAGACGGTTCCTGGTAAGGGCTGGTTCGCTGTCTTCCGTCTCTATGGCCCGCTTCAACCTTGGTTCGACAAAACCTGGCAGCTCAACGACATCGAGCAGGTCAAGTGAGCCCTGTCATTCCTGAAATCCCTCCCATTTTTTGCTCTCCCATGAAACGCTTCACCCGCCTTCAGATTGTTCTCGCTTCCGCTCTGCTCGTAGCCGGAAGTGGGGTTGTTCTCAAAGCCAACAACCTCATTCCCAAGGGTTACAACACGCCAATTCCTGGTGATGTGTTGACGCCGGATTCGGTTCAAACCCGAATCGGTACGTTCAACTATTTCGATGGTTTTCCCGACGATGAAACCATGCGCAAGGCACGCCGTCAGGTGGACCTAGGCCGTGGCGTTCAGACATTCCTGAACTTCATTCCCGCAGCATCCCTCGAGATGCTCCACGTCGGTCACCGTGATGGCTATGGCTTGAAGCCAAATCGCGACATCGGGTTGTTCGAAGAGCTGATGAGCTCCACATCCCTCTGGCTCACTGGCAACACCGACACGGTGTACGCCTCAGCCTTTCTGGATCTCAGTGAAGGTCCTGTTGTGGTGGAAGTTCCCCCTGGCACAGGTCCTGGAACTGTCAATGATGCCTTTTTCCGTTTTGTTGTTGATATGGGCGGCCCTGGTCCAGATAAAGGTAAGGGCGGCAAGTATTTGATTCTTGGCCCAGGTCAGGAAGCTCCGGCGAGCACAGAGGGCTACTTCGTGGCCAGAACCCCGAGCAAGATCAACTGGCTGATCCTTCGTGGCTTCCTCGATCAGCAAGGCAAGCCCGATACAGCAAAAGCGGCATTTATGAATGGCCTCAAGGTGTATCCCTTCGCTAAAAGGAACAACCCTCCTGCCAACACGTTCAAGAACCTTACCGGTTCAGACGTGAACACGATCCATGCCAATGACTTCAAGTTCTACGAAGAACTCAATGACGTGATCCAGCGTGAGCCATCTGAGGTTTTCTCTCCTGAACTTCTGGGGATGGCCTCAGCAATTGGCATTCAAAAAGGGAAGCCGTTCAAGCCATCGAAGGAACAAAAAGCCCTGCTGACTGAAGCCGTTGCCATCGGAAATGCCACAGCGCGTTCGATTCTCTTTGCTCCCCAAGACCCCAAGGCCTACATCTACCCTGGGAAAGCCGGCTACTGGCAAACCGGCTTCCCAGGCGGAAACCATGACTATGTCGTCAATGGCGGCAAGGGTGGGCGTGACATGGATGGTCGCACCCTGTTTTTCTATCTCGCCACAGTGAATACTCCGGCGATGGTTTTGGAGAGGCCCGGTGTTGGTTCGCAGTACACCTTTTCTTCTCGTGACAGCAGTGGTGCCTATCTCGATGGCTCCAAAACCTACAAACTCAACATCCCTGCCAATCCCCCTGCGAAGAGGTTCTGGTCGTTTGTTGTTTACGACCCGCAAACCCGCTCCATGCTGCAGAGTAAGGAGATGCCCTACCCCAGCAAAAACAACAAGCGCAATCCCGAGATGGCCAAGAATGCCGACGGCAGCATTGATCTGTATTTCGGCCCTGAAGCCCCTGCTGGGAAAGAGGCCAACTGGGTGAAGACGGTTCCAGGAAAGGGTTGGTTCGGCATCTTCCGTCTTTACGGCCCAGGTCAGGAATGGTTTGACCGCTCCTGGAAGCTGGGAGCGATTGAAAAAATCTGATTGTTTTGACGATCTGAAATTTGTTTGGTTAATTCTCTTTTTACTGAATTCTTATGGCTCGTTCTGTTGATGTGGCTGTGATTGGTGGTGGTTTTGCCGGGATCACAGCAGCCCGTGACCTTCAAAAGCGGGGTTTCAAGGTCCTTCTCTTGGAAGCCCGAGATCGCTTGGGCGGTCGTACCTGGCACAAGCAGGTGAACGGTTTTGCGGTGGAACTTGGTGGAACCTGGATTCATTGGACCCAGCCATTCGTCTGGGCGGAAAAAGAACGCTACGGCCTTGAGATTCAGGAAACACCCGGCTGTGTTGCCGAGCGGATTGCGATCAAGATTGGTGATCAGGTGCATGACCTGCGCGAAGACCAGTTGGCTGAATTTGTTGATGGCTTTCATCAGTTTTTTGCAGAATCCAAGGCGGTTTGGGAGCTCCCTTACGACTCTCGTCACACGCGTGAGGCGATTGTTGAATGTGATGCTCTAACGGTGGCTGATCGGATGAATGCTCTGGAACTCACTCCCTTGCAGCGGACTGCTGTCGGGGGCATGCTCGAGATCCTTTCGATGAACCAACCCGCGAATGCTTCCTATGTGGAGATGATGCGTTGCTGGTCGCTCACCGGTTGGAATTACGAGCTGTTCAACGACACTGCCGCCCGTTACAAGTTCACGGAAGGGACTGGCGCTCTCGTTTCTGCGATTGCAGAGGATGGTGCTTTTGAAGTTGCACTGAACACGTCGGTGTCCTCTGTTCAGCACTCAGCGACCGGTGTGTCAGTGACAACCGTGAATGGTGAGGTTGTCACTGCCAAGCGTGCTGTGGTGACTGTGCCGCTGAATGTGTTGAACAGCGTTTCGTTTGATCCGCCGCTCTCTGCGGTGAAGCAAGAGGCTTCGCAGCTAAAGCACGTCGGGGGCGGATACAAGGTGTTTTTTGAAGTGGAGGGTGACCCCGGAGCGGTGATGACCCTGTCCCGCTCCACCGATTCACCCCTGATCGGCAGCTTCACCTACAAACGCGGCGAGCAGCATTCGGTGTTGGCCGGGTTCAGTCTCGAACCCGGTGCCCTGGAGAAGCCAGTCTCTGAATGGCAAACCATTCTCGAAGAATTCATTCCTGGTGTTCGCCTGCTCTCTACGTTTGGTCATGACTGGGGTGATGACGCGCTTTCCAACGGCAGCTGGTGCACCTACCGACCCGGTTGCTTCGAACGCTTCGCCGATGAGCTTCCGCATCACGAAGGTCATCTGTACTTTGCCTCCGGTGATACCACCGAGGGCTGGCGCGGCTTCATCGAAGGCGCCATTGCCAGCGGCTCGCGTACGGCTGTGAATGTGGCTGACAGCCTGACTTCTCAGGCTGCTGCATCAGTCAAACAGCCAGCGCAGGCCTAGGTTCACGCCGCTTTGATCAACGCTGTAGGAGTTACCACCGCCTCCGGCATAGTCAAGGCCGAAATACTTGTAGGAGAGTGAGATCTGAGCTGAGTTTCCTAGCGCATAGGCAATGCCTGCCTGGGCGGTTCCACTCAGATCCTTTTCTCCGCTCAGCCCGAATCCACCTGCGTCAAGGTAGGCAAAGGCCTGCCAGTCCTCACTGATGGCATAGGTGCCATAGACACCAATCAGCGGTTGCACCCAGGTGTTGCCGAAATTTTCACTTGAGGATTTCTCCAATTTGCGGCTGAGTTCTCTGTTGACGCGTACTCCCTCAACGGAGAGTGTTGTCTCGTTGTTCAGCGTGAAGTTGGTGCGAACGTTGGCGTCAATGATCCTCGCTCCGACAAGTCCAAGAAAGCTGCTGCTCCCTTTTTCCATGCGAGGTTTCTGGATCGCACCCCCGCGGTAACGGAAAGCCAGATCAACGATGGTTTGATTGGCCTCTACATCGAGATCAAGATCGCCTTCGACACGAAGAGTGCGTTTTCGAAGAGCACTTGGAAGATCCAGTCGGTTTCGTAAGGGATTGTTGGTTTCGTTGTAGAAGTTTGCGGATTGGCTATCCGACAAACTGCCGCTGTAGATCCCTGCCATAAACCCCAAGCGTCCATATTCCACCTGAGCTCTGAAGGTCAGTGCTTTATCGAGCTTGTCGATGACCTCGGAAAGTGGTAGTTCTGAGTCTGTTCTGTTGCCATTGACTTCTGACGTCGTGTAAGTCGTCGGCACCAAAAAGGCATAGAGATCAAGATAGACCCGCCAGGAGTCTTCCTCATCTTCCTGAGATTCTTCCTCATTGTTGACTGATTCAGCCTGGCTAAGCACCAGTGGTGTGCTGAAATCAGTTGCGTTCGCCTCGTCAGGAGTGCTTTCGTCTTGTGGCTTCGCTGCAACCTCCACACTTAGGACGCTCAGTGTCGCAAGAAGGGCCAAGGATAAAGCTCGCATCACAACAGAGGTTGAATTCGCAAACGGTAGGGACGGCTTGGAATCATTGCTTCTCAAAATGGTCCCATTTGTGCAGAATTATTCCGGACAGGATTTGACCTTGCTGCCCAACTGGTCCCCTCGTTTGTTGTGGTTGTGGCGATGGAGCAACATCAAACACTGTGATGACTCTATTGACGGCTAACCTCAAAGCGCTCCAGAATTATTCTGATTGATTGAGTCATTGGATTCAATTCATCGAGTTTGTTGAATCTTGTTATGAGCATGAGTGATCAGCGCGGTCAGATGGTTGTTATCCCTGCCGGGACGTATCGCGTCGGTTCAGAGTCGTTCTATCCAGAAGAGGCTCCAATTCGATCCATTCAATTGCAGTCGTTTGTGATCGATGTGGCGCCTGTCACGAATGCCGAGTTTGCTCGGTTTGTTGCCGATACCGGCTATCAGACGGTCTCTGAAAAGCCGCCTGATCCTGAGCTGTATCCCAACCTGCCCCCAGAGCAGCAATGCCCTGAATCGGCAGTCTTCACACCGCCTCCAGCGAGCGTCGATCGCAGCCAACCTCTTTCTTGGTGGGCCTTGGTGGAAGGTGCGGATTGGCGCCATCCCCAAGGACCAGATACCACCATCGACAATCTCATGGAACATCCGGTGGTGCATCTCGCTTACGAGGATGCAGTGGCTTATGCCGAATGGGCAGGAAAGCGCCTGCCAACGGCTGATGAATGGGAAGTGGCGGCTCGGGGCGGCCTCGTTGGGCAGGAGTATGCCTGGGGTTCGGAGATGACCCCCGAAGGCCAGTGGTTAGCGAATGTCTGGCAAGGTCCGTTCCCTTGGATTAATGAGCAGACCGACGGCTGGTTCTGGACCTCTCCTGTCGGCAGTTTTCCTGCTAATGGCTACGGATTGGTCGATATGTGCGGCAACGTTTGGGAGTGGACGTCGACGTTGTTCCCTGTTCCGAAAGGAGAGCAGGAACGGCGGATCATCAAAGGCGGGTCGTTTTTGTGTGCGGAAAACTATTGCCATCGGTTCCGGCCGGCTGCATTGATGGGCCAGACAACGGACACCGCCACGTGTCACATGGGTTTTCGTTGCGCAGCCGATTCAGTTTGATCGCTGTTTCAGCTGATCGATGATCATCAACGCACCGAGCACGAGGTGCAAGGAAGCGGCCGCCAAAACCATGAGTCCACCCGAGATCGCCTTAGCAATTAGAACGAATAAGAGCAGAGCCGCGACAACGTTGTAGATCGTGATCCCTCGTTGTGCCGACATTGGACAGGGCTGGCTCCAGCAGGCCACGCCGAGTCCGATCAAGGCCAGGCCATAGAGCTGGGCCAGATATGGCTCCGCGCCAATTGCTTTGGCTTGGAACAGTATCTGGACGATGAAGCCCGGAAGCAAGAGCAGCGTTACTCCTGTGATCAGCTCTATAGCAGCGGCGATTCGATAAAGATTTAGTTGATTAAGCATGTGTGTGGTGTTGGAATGGTTGTTGATGACTTCGTTAAAGATGACTATTTGATGGGATTTTGTTGATGTTGGCTATGGTGTTGATAGATCCTGATTCGGTGGCTGATCCATCCAGGGCCAAGTAGGCCAAGCACGATGATTGTTAGAGAGGTAGTGAGTCTGCTTGAGAGCATTCGTGCTTCGTCCAGTCCTCCTAGTACAAATCCGATGGCAACTAAGACACCGAATACGCCCGTAAAAGTTCCACTGAGTGCGCGAAGCATGTCCCCGATCGTGCGGCCTTCTACTGCATCAGGGTTGATGCCAATGCGACTGCCTGAAAAAAAGCCTGTAATCCCTAATATGATGACAAATACAAGGCGTTCCCACGGAGTATTGGCCGGACTAGTACCACTTTCGAGAACATTGTTGACCATCGTCGAAGCTGTTCCAAGGAAACTTCCTGTGCATAATCCGATGCCAGACCACCAGAGATTTGGTTTGCGTAAGCGATTGCGTAGCCTGCTCAATGTGATTAACAAGGTGCAGCTTATGATTAAGGATGGGAATAATGGGGTTGTCAGGGTGATGAGATAACTAGCCAAGGCAGTGACGAATAGAGCCTGAATGTCGGCTCCTCGACGAGGCTTCAAAGTGAGCTCGGCTTCTTTGTTTAAATCAGTGTGCATAAATCTGCTGGTATGTTCTTCGCTTGGTCATGCTTGTGATGTAGTTGTTTTGCGCCATTTCATGAATGGTGCAGTTCCAACCGCAGTAATGACGACGTAGCCCACAACCGCTGCCTTGAGATCGATGGCGTTGGGGGCCATGCCTTGAACGATGAGCAATGCAAGGCCTGGATTACGCATGGAAAGCACCAAGGGCAGGGTGCTGCGCTCGACTTGGTTATTTCCTGCCACGACATATCCCAGCCCAAGGCCAATCCAGGTGAGGATGAGCATCACGAGTGCACCTCTGAGGTTGTCGATCAGCATTGGCGATACTTTCGGCAAGGCCACGACCAGGATTAGGGTTAGGAGCACAAATAGAAGAATGTTGCTCAATTTCTGAACAATTGGATTCCAGCGTTCAGCCCAGTCTGCACACCAACGCCGCAATGACACGCCGAGGAGTAATGGAAAGAGTTGCACGGTGAAGACTTGATGAGCGACATCCTTGGCGTTGACGTTCCAGATGGTTTCCCCCGCTTCAGCTGGCAACTGAGAGACCCAGAGCGGAACGCTGATGATGGCAGCGCAAGCTGACCAGAATTGCAGCCTTGTCGCTAGTTCAGGGTTGTTCGCCAACTTCCTGCTCTTCAAGGCGATCATCGGGGCGCTGGGGCAGATGGCCATCAGCATCACTGCTGTTGCGATGGCTGGCGACAGCCCTTGTCCCATTGGGGTTTTTAGCAGCAGCCATGCTGCCAGGGGCATGGCTGCGCAGGTGGCGAGTAGTACACGACCAATTAGAGCGGGTCTGTGTTTAAGCAAGTCAAATTGCAAGCTGGGCAGATTGAGTCCCAGAGACACCATGATGAAGAAAAGGGCCAGAGAAATCAGGATGGACATTGAAATAAGGGGGCTTCAGGAGTAATTCGAGAAAGGTGATGTCTTCAGATCAAGCTGGATAGCAGCAGCAGAAAGGCCATCACTCCGATTCCAAGCACGGCTGTTGCGGTGGCAATCGAAAGTGATGGATCATCGCGGTAGAGGTAAGGGTCGCTACGCAGCCTCATCAGTTCGCGTTTGTGCTGACGGATCGCGATCAGCAGTGTAAAAATTCCGACTGAGATGAATCCCATTGACATCAGCTGGACACCGATGTCATGCCTGGAGTTGGTGTCACCTCCTGCATCTCGAATGGCATCGATGATTTTGTCGAGACCGAATCCGAAACTGATCAAGGCAAGAGCGGTTCGGATCCACGCCAGGGTTGTGCGTTCTGCTGCGGCTCTATTGCGCGTTTTGGCCAGTTCCGTATTGGCATTGTTCATCCGCTGCGGTGGGCCGGAATACTTTCTTTAAAGTAGAAACGCCTGCAGATCGCGTCATCCCGGAATGATCCTGATTGTGCAGGTTTGTTGTGTTCTACTTTTAGGAAAGCGATAATTTTTGTTTTTCGATTCACAATGACCTCAAACCTGCATTTGATTATTCATGGGATTAGCTGAACATGTTCTGACACATTCAGCAGAGGGATTGCGTCTGATTCTCGAATACCTTTCGATTCTTTCTGTTGCTGTTGGTCTTATTGCGGTTTTTTGCCCTGGTGGACCACTTCGCCTACGAGCCATTCCGCCGCGCCTTTTGCAACGAGGGCCGTTAACAGCGGCCCGTTTGACATTTGGTGGGTGGGTTGCCCTGGCACTTGAGTTTCAACTTGGCGCTGATGTGGTTCAAACCACAATAAGTCGCGAAGCATCTGCATTGATTCAGCTGGGTGCTGTGGCACTGGTGCGTACATTTCTAAATTACTTTTTGAGCCTTGAACTTAAAGAAAAAGAGCAGACTTCTTGACGAAGCCTGCTCCAGGGTATTGATAATTGCTCCCATTAAATGTTTGTTTTATGTTATTCGAGATACTCCACGTGCATGGTGTGAATGGATCCGTTGAACTTGAATGGCGCACGCTCGTGGTAATCGAGTGAAACAGGAGAACCGAGCGCCTGACCGACATCCAGACAATCATTTGCTGTAAACAGCACAGCTGCAACCCTCGGCACAGTTCCGTCGATCACCTGGGTGCCATTGAGGGATACCTTGATCGACAGCGGGCCTCTTGGGTTGTCGTCGGTGTGCTGGGTGACGATCTCCAGTTTGTGGCGACCGGCCGGCAGTGGCTCAGCAGAGCGCAGCTTGGTGCGTTCAATGATGAACAGGTTGTACTCATAAATGAGAATCCCCTGATCCATGTACAAGGTGAGGCCACCTGAATTGGCACCGAGCTTGTAGAGCACTCCACTGGCCGTCTCCGGAATCTCCATGTCAATCGTGACTTTGTTGTTGAGGCAACCAAGTCGTGGAGCACAGGGTTCCGGAATACGCGTGATGGTGCCTGGCAACTCCCAGGATGTTGCCGGCGGGGCAACCTTCAGTTCCGGGTGGAAGATGATGGTCCAGAGGCCGCCGCCAATCGGCAGGTTTTTGTATTTGGCCGATTCCACCAGGAACAGATTTTTAAGCATCTGCAACTTCTCTGGATGCTGATCTGCCAGGTTCTTGCTCTGACTCCAATCCTCATCGAGGTTGTAGAGCTCCCAGTCATCGGTGTCGGGTGACCAGGTGAGGATGTCGGGGTCGACACCCTTCACCCAGGGCAGCCGAGGCCCTACGGCCCCAGCTATCCAACCGTTGTGATAGATCGAGCGAGAACCCATGATGTCGAAGAACTGGGTCTTGAGCTGATCTGGAGCATCGGGGGCATTGAAGGCATAGGCAAAGCTGGTGCCGTGGATGGGATCCTGCTCCACGCCATTGACGATCTTGGGTGGAGTGATCCCCACCAGCTCATAGATCGTTGGTACAAGATCGTTGCAGTGGTGGAACTGCGACCGCGGCTTGGGATCCGGCTTGATGCCCTTGGGCCACTTGACCATCATGGGATTGCGGGTGCCGCCGAGATAGGAAGCCTGCAGCTTCATACCTTGGTAAGGCGTGCTGCCGGCCCAGGCCCAGCCTGCGTGATACATGTTGTCGACCAGCGGGGAGCCGAGCACATCCAGTCCGCCAAGTTCATTGAGAACCTCGATGTGCTGCTCAATTTCCGAGGCGACGGAGTTCTGAGCCAACAGCTCGGAGATGGTGCCGTCCTGGCCTTCTCCAGAAGAGCCATTGTCACCCCAGATGTAAACAACGAGTGTGTTTTCCTCGTAGCCCAGCCGTTCAATTTCTGAGACGATGCGACCGACTTGGTGATCGGTGTGTTCAGCAAAGCCTGCCAACACTTCCATCAAACGTGACTGGAAGGGCTTCTGATCATCAGGGATGGAATCCCAGGCAGCCAAACGGGGGTGGCGTGGCGTGAGCTGGGCGTTTTCGGGAATCCAGCCTTTGGCCTTGGCATTTTTAAATGCCTTTTCGCGATACGCGTCCCAGCCCCCGTCGAACTTGCCCTTGTACTTGTCTGCCCACTCCTTATTCACATGGTGAGGACCATGCAGGGCTCCGGATGCCCAGTACATGTAGAAGGGCTGATCGGGGCGGAGAGCCTTGTGGGTCTGCAGCCAGTTGATCGCGTCGTCGGCCAGGTCTTCACTGACGTGATATCCCTCTGCTGCTGTTTTTGGTGGCAACACCACTGTGGTGTTGCGCACCAGATGCGGCTCATATTGAGAGCACTCACCTGCGAGGAATCCGTAGAAGTATTCGAAACCAAGACCCGTTGGCCAGTTTTCAAAGGGACCTGCAGCCGTGGTCTCATTGGAGGGCGTGTTGTGCCATTTGCCCCATGCTCCGGTGGCGTATCCGTAATTGCGCAGCACCTCCGCCTGCAGTGCACAGCTTTCAGGAATACGCCCTGAATAACCGTCCCAGTCGTTGGCGAATTCACAGATCTGGCCGTTGCCTACGAAGGTGTGGTTACGACCGCATAGCAGCGACGAGCGTGTTGGTGAACACATCGCTGTGGTGTGGAAGCGATTGAAACCCACACCACCATCTTTGATCGCCTGAAGTGTAGGTGTATGAATTTCGCCACCCAGGCATTCCGGCATTGCAGGACCGGCATCGTCAATGAGCACCACAAGAATGTTGGGTGCGTCGTCTGGAAGTCTCTTGGGATCGGGTAGTGGGCTATATGTCGACTCCTGCATCGACGTCCCAGCCTTGCTGCCCGACGGTTTGGCAGGAAACGGCAAAATCGAGCCATCGATTGGTGATGTGTTGCTGTTGCCCATGGTTAAGAAGTGAGTCGAGCGTGAGCGGACAGTTCATAACTACCGGCTGTTTCAATCTCTGAATACGTCAGGGAAGAGAACTTGCACAGACGGGATCAATGGGTCTGGGAGACCACAATCGAGCTCAATACTGGTGATCCCGATTGTGCGCAGTTGAGCGATGCTCGACCCAACTCCGTCAATCCAGAGTTAAGAAGTTGAAAGTCCTAGGACCTCGTTGCTGGAAGAACTTCAAGGTATGCCAGATCCCATCAAAGTCCCCCGTTTGATCCGCCGTCTGACCGTTGGAGGGGGTGTGTTGCTTGCGACAAGCTTGACGATTGCCTGCATGAAGCAGGGGCAATCCCAAGCAGGTGTCTTCGATCGGACGAATCTCCCCATCGCTGAGCCAAGGCCTGAAAAGGTCACCAAAGTTCTGCCTTCAGAGGTGCCATTGCCCGCACAGTGGGAGGTGACCGCACCAGCCGATGCACCCAACGTGGTGATCATCCTTTTGGATGATGTGGGCTACGCGGCTCCTTCCGCATTCGGCGGTGTGGTGAACATGCCGACGGCGGAGAAGCTGGCCGACAATGGGCTGCGCTACAACAAGTTCCACACCACAGCCCTTTGCGCCCCAACGCGGGCAGCATTGAAATCTGGTCGTAATCACCACAAGGTGAACACGGGATCCATTCCAGAGATCGCGACGGGTTATGCAGGTAATTCAACCGTTGTGCCGGATTATGCCGTGCCGGTTGCAGAAATCCTGAGACTCAATGGTTACAACACAGCGGCCTTCGGTAAGTGGCATGAAACCCCAGGCCGTGAAACCACGGCTGCTGGCCCTCAAACCCGTTGGCCAACGCGTCAAGGATTTGAGAAGTTTTACGGGTTCGTTGGGGCGGAAGACAACATGTGGGAACCCACCATCCACGATGGTGTCACCGTTGTGGATGCACCGAAGAAAGATCGGTATCACTTCACCGAAGACATGACCGATCAGGCGATCGGTTGGGTTCGTCAACAGAAAGCGATCAAGCCTGATAAACCATTTTTCATCTATTACTCCTCAGCCGGTGCCCACTCCCCACACCATGTGGGCAAAAAATGGATTGATAAATATAAAGGCAAGTTTGACGAGGGCTGGGATGTTCTCAGGGAACGCAATCTAAAAAACCAGATCAAGGCTGGGATTGTTCCCGAAGGTACGCAGATGGCTAAGGCGCCAGACAGTATTCCCAAGTGGGACAGCCTCACCCCCCAGCAGCAGAAAATTTATGCGCGCCAGGCTGAGGTGTTTGCTGCTTTCACGGAGCACTCCGATTATGAGGCAGGCCGTTTGATTCAGGCGATTGAAGATCTAGGTGAGCTTGACAACACCTTGGTGATTTATATCACTGGTGACAATGGCGCCAGTGTTGAGGGGGATAGGACTGGTCATTGGAATTGGAACCACTACCTCAATGGTGTAGGAGAAACGCCTGACGAACAGGAGGCGAAGCTTGATGAATGGGGTGGTCCAACCACCTACCCCATGTATCACATGGCTTGGGCGATTGCCTTTAATTCACCTTTTGCACTTTCCAAGCAAGTCGCAGGTGATTTCGGCGGAACACGCAATGGCACAGTGATTCATTGGCCGAAGCGCATCAAAAAAGTTGGTGGTGTGCGCACTCAGTTCTCGCATGTGAATGATGTCGCCCCCACGATTCTTGAGGCGGCCAATCTGCCGATGCCCAAAACAATTAATGGTATTCCTCAGATTCCCATGCAGGGAACCAGCCTGATGTATACCTTTGACAATCCAGATGCCAAAGAAAAGCACAACACGCAGTACTTCGAGATTATTGGTAACCGAGGTATCTATCACAACGGCTGGATGGCTCGGGCTACCATCATGTATCCCTGGATGGCGCCCAAAAGAATGAACACGGTTGCGGCAGATGATGGTTGGGAGCTGTACGACACCACGAAGGATTTCAGTCTCTCGAATAATCTTGCTGATCAGGAGCCGGAACGCCTTGCGGCCTTGAAGAAGAAGTTTATGGAAGAGGCCATTGAGAATCAGGTGCTGCCCCTGGATGACCGCCTGCTCGAGCGTCTTGTCCCATCTGTTGCAGGTCGACCCACCCTGTTAGGTGATCGCACGTCGATGGATTTATATCCCTACGCATGGAACATGGTCGAAGACTCGATTCTTAATGTTAAGAACGTGTCGAATAGTGTGACGGCCTTTGTTGATGTGAAAGGTGGCGAAGAAGACGGCGTGATCTTCTCACAGGGAGGGCGATTCGGTGGTTGGTCGCTTTATGTTGAAAACAACAAGCCTTCCTATACCTATAACTACATGGGAGAGCTGCTCACCCTCACGAGCAACAAGCCATTGCCCGCTGGTAAATCTGAAATCCGTTTCGAACTCGACTACGACGGCGGTGGCACTGGAAAAGGTGCAGATCTTCGCTTGAAACTCAACGGCGAGGTGGTTGCTGAAGGCCGCCTTGAGAAGACGATTGCATCACGTTTTTCCATTGATGAAGGCGCTGATGTTGGTCTCGACCGTGGCTCTGCGGTCACGGTTAAAACCATTGGTCCTCGTCGTTACAGCGCCTATGGCGGTCAGATTGACAAGGTGACACTTCAGATCTACCCCAAGGACACGGATGCAGCCAAGGGCTAAGGACGCGTGTTACTGATTCAGTCTGTGGGGATGGCTCCAAGTTGAGCCATCCCCTTTTTCTTGGCTGGCCTTGATGATGCCTGTCAAACAGGGGCCTGCGCCAGAGCATGCTGTTGCATAGGCCCATATCCGTCATCACCGATATTTCCTGAACTGAGCTGGAGTACAACTCCATTAAGAGGAAGCATCTGAACGATTCATTAAAGAATCATCCTGTAGACGCTGAACTCATCTTTAAATAAAGCAATGGAGTTTGGACAATGCTTTTTGCCTTGTTGATCCCGTTCGTGCGGAGTATGGGACTTTACTGCCCCTGCGGCAAGGCATCTGGCCTATAAAAGTGCACCGGATTAATTTTCCAACCGATGACGACACTGAAGTTCAAAATATTGTCGTCGCTCTTCATTGCTTTGCTGGGTTCTTCGCAAGGTTTCTCTGCAAGAGCGCAGGTTAGTGATCAACCACTTGTCGCAGATCCAGCGGATTTTGATTTCACTCCTCTGCTTTGGACTGAAGCAACCATCGCTCAGAGTGGTTCTGATCAGCCTCAACCTGTTACTGGGAATGAGCCTGTTTCTGTTACTCCTGGAGAATCGAAGGCGAAGGAAGAAGGATCTCTCGCCAAAGCGGCTCAGAATCCTATTGCGAGTTTGATCAGCCTTCCGATTCAATGGAATTCAACACCCTCAACTCAGTGGGCGCCAAACGTCACGATTCCATCCGCTGATCCTTCGCTTCCTCCTGTACGCACGAACTTTAAAGCCAATCAAACGCAGAATGTTGTGAATGTGCAGCCTGTCATTCCCTTCAAGGTGAGCGATGGGTTGACACTCGTGACCCGTACGATTGTCCCATTCATTTCGCAGCCAGGGCCTCGGGGTACATCCATTCAGTCCCTAGGTGACATCAACCCCTCTGTCTTTTTTGTGCCAACATTGAAGGGTAATTTCACCGTTGGTGTGGGTCCAACGGTGGTGATTCCTTCGGCAACCGATAACCGTCTCAGTTCGAAGCGCTGGAGTGCGGGTCCAACGGGTGTTCTTGTTTACACAAAAGGTCCAATTGTTGCCGGTGGATTGATTAATAATATTTGGTCATTTGCGGGTGACGATGGTCGTGATGTGAATAAAATGTTGATTCAACCTTTTCTGAATTATAATCTTCCGAAAGGGTGGTATCTCACCAGCTCCCCAATTATTGCTGCCAACTGGAACCAAGCCGAAAACAAAGGCTGGACCGTTCCCGTTGGTGCTGGCTTTGGGCGCGTTTTTGTTTTAGGGACTCAGCCCGTGAATGCATCACTTAGCGCTTATTACAACGCAGTCAAGCCTGAGGTTGCTGGGCAAACACTGATTGGAGATTGGACTTTCCGCGCTCAGGTTCAGTTCCTTTTCCCAACGGGAGGTTAATCAAGTTGCATTCTCTTGCAATGTTTGACTAGGGTTTTCATGGAAGAGATTTTGATAGGCCCTGGCGAAATGTCCTCGACTATAAAAATTAAAATGTTTAGCGATATCTGAAACGTTCTGAAGCGCCGCCTCCGCTCTCGCGTCTTTGTTTCGCAGCATCCAATTCACTTGTTCGAGGCGGATGGTTTTGAGGAGCTCCATTGGGCCCATTTCGAAGGTGTCTTTTGTGCCTTGAATAAGAGTTCGTCTTGAGCAAAAAAGTTGTTTGCTGATATCGTCTAGTGTTAGATCTTCATTTCCTCGATCAAATCCAAGTTGGATGAAGTTTTTAACAAGTAATTGGCGTTGCGTTAGTTCAAGCGGATGGTAGTTGATGTCTTGTGTGCTCATCAATGAGTCAATAAAGTGGCTGATTATCGAGTTCCCGATTTGTTGTCGATTGGATAGGCTTGAGGCTGTATTATTGATTGACTGTTGAAGCAGGGTTTTGAGTTTATGGTGTTGGCTTGGAGTGATCTGTGCACTATTGCAAATTAGGAATTTTTCTTTTAGTTGCTCTGCATTGCAATGCTTCAGAATGGAATTAATTCTGTTGGCTGACGTGATTGCGAAGTAAGTTGTTGAATTTGCTGTAAGTTGAAAATGTGACTCCTTTAGGTTTGATTTGAATCCGTTGATTGAGTATTTGGGTACGGCTAGAGTGTGTGTTTTGTGATCGTCGGCCACTCCTGATGATTCCAGGCAAAAGCTCATGAAATCGGGCCCGCGATCTCCATTCAGGAGCAAGCATTGATTGCTGCTGATTTCAAGAATGGTGATCGAATTGAAATTGGCGCAAGTGAATCTGCCCGCTAATCGTCCTTGGCTCAGTTGAATTGCCTCATAGGGTTTGCCGAGGCGCTTCAAGTAGTAAGCCAGTTCGCTTGCTGATCCGAAGGAGGCAGACCAGGGAAGAGGCTGATCTTTAGGAAACCTTATGGTTTTGTCGGAATGCCTCCCGTAACAGTCGTTTCTCCTCATTGCTCATACCCTTCAGCCATAAGTTAATTTCCTAGTGGCCTTCGCTGGCCTGCTGAGTGTCAATTTTTTGAATGCACCCTTTCCGGCGTTGCTCCGATCAGTTTGTCGCCGGGGGATGCATCAGGCCTTCGGTCCTGATCCAGGCGCTCCGCCTCTACAAGCCCCACTGGCGTTGCGGGTTGAATGGTGTGATTCCCCTTCTTTCTGGATTGGTGCTCGAGCCTTTGGCTTGGCTCCAGACTGCTCTGTATTCCAAGCGCCTAGCGCAGATTCAGCCACCAGATGATCCTGTTGTTGTGATCGGACATTGGCGCAGTGGCACCACCTATCTGCATCAGCTGTTGGCGTCGGATCCAGCTGCAGCCACGGCAAGGAATGCGTTCACTGTGGCTCCGCAGGTGGCCCTTATCTTGAAGCCTCTGATCGTCGGCTTCTTGAATCGGATCATGAGCGTGCATCGTCCAATCGATGCTGTGCCTTGGTCTGCCCTGGATCCTCAGGAGGACGAAATCGGTCTCGTCCGACTCACGTTGGACACCAACATGGCCGGAGTGGCATTCCCTCGTTGTTATCCCAGGTGTTTTCGCCGTTATGTGCTGGCCTCTACGGCATCCTTCCGGCGTGAGCTTGTGAGGTTCACCAAGCTCACCTGGCTGCATGACGGGGTTGGTAAGAGCCATCTCGTGATCAAAAATTCAGCCCATACAGCACGTGTTCTCTTGCTCTTGCAGTTGTATCCCAATGCTCGTTTTGTTTTGCTCAAGCGTGATCCAATCGCTTCGATTCGCTCTCTGGTGCAGGTGAAGCAGCTTTTGGGGGGGCTGATGGGGTTTCAGGCTGTGCCTGATCAGGTGCGACAGGTTGAGGAAACCGTGGCCGCCCACGCTGAGCTGATGGGCGCCTTTGAGGCGTCCCGAGCTCAGATTCCTCCAGAGCAGTTGGTGGAGGTGGCCTACACCGATCTGATGGCATCACCCATCACAACGGTGGAAAGGATTTATCGAGACCTCGGAATCGGTGGCTGGCAACGGGCCCGATCCTCAGTGCAGGCGCGCGCGACTCAGGCGGAGAACTATCACCCCTCTCCAGTGAAGTTGAATCCCGCCGCGGAGCAGCGGTTGCAGGAGCTGATGGCCCAGCAACCGCCGCACCCCTAAACCGTTATTGGCCAAAGGCCACCTGGCATGCGGCGTTCAGCAGCTGCGCTTCGTTGGCATTCCTTGGTGTGCTGCCGTTGAGGGTCCCCTGCCTGCAGTTGGCTGAGTAACGCACCGTCTCATAACCGTCGTCGGCTTCAAAGGTGACCACATCGCCAGTGGCTGTGATACTCGGGTAATAGAGCGAGTAATCAGAGCTGGGTACCACGATGTAGCTGACCTGTTGGTTTTGCGCTGAATTAACCAGGCTGTTGATCACACTAAACGTGGCCAGACCTGCCAACCCCCAAGCGGCTGCTTGGCCGGGGTACCAGCCCCAGTTGTTCCAATAAGACCCGCCATACCAGCCGTAAGACCATGGACGGTTGTTGTACCAATTACCTCCGCTGTACCAGCCTTTTCCGTAGCGATCCCAGTTGTTGATCGCCTTGCGGTAGGTGTCGTTGCGAATGTTTGTCCGATCCGTCCGGTTGCTCTGGCGAATGTCGGTGCGATCGGTGCGTCCGTCCTGCCGACTGTTGATGGCGTCGTTGCGATTGGTTTGCCGGGTGTCGCGGGTGCCCTGACGTCCGTCTTGCCGGCTGTTGACGGCATCGTTGCGATTGGTTTGCCGGGTGTCGCGGGTGCCCTGACGGCTGCTTTGGTTGGTTTGGCGGCTGGTCTGTCGCGATCCCTGATTGGATTGGCGGTTGGTCTGTCGCGATCCCTGATTGGATTGGCGGTTGGTCTGTCGCGATCCCTGATTGGATTGGCGGGAACTGCTACGAGAACCACTGCCGCTGTAGGAGCTAAAGCCTGTTCGACCACTACTGCGTGAGCCACTACTGCGTGAGCCACTACTGCGTGAGCCGCTGCTGCGTGATCCACCGCCTCTGGAACCACCGCCTCGGGAGCCACCGCCGCGGCGCTGGGCTAGGAGCTGTTCCTGCGAGGACTCCTGGCGGATGGCTTCATGGCTGGAGAGAGCGGCCAGCCCGGCCGCGGGCTGCAGACTCAGGAGCAGGCCGAGGCATCCTGCGATCCGTCTTGTGCAACCGTTCTTGATGGCTTGCGTCATTGCTTGATGGCCTCCATGAGGCGGTCACAACCGTTGTCAAAACAGGCCACATCCACGCGTCCGTTTGGACCGAAGGCCATGCCTACTCGGGTGCGGCCCTGCATGGCATCCCCGCTGTTGATGAGAACGTCGGCCAGGAATGAGGGATTCTTGACGCAGAAGGCCTCATCGTTGAAACAAAGTTCTTCCGTCTTGAAATTGATCAATGCGTTCTTCACCGAGATCCATGGCTTGGAGTTACTGCCCCGGCCTTCGATACGAACGTAGGGATCTTCGATCACGCGATAGCTCACGGTGCGGGAGCCGAACTGATGGCGATACTCGGTGGTGTCGTCGACGTCCACAGCCTGAACTCGACAGGAAAAAGATCGATCACCTGTCCTACAGGTGGTGTTCAGGTTGTAAAGCTCCTGGGCTATCACCACGGGTGCGCTGAGACTGCCAAGCAGGACTGTTAGGCCTGCTAGCACCCCACCGCGACGCTGATTGAGCATGGGTGTTGCGGGTGGCGGAGGTGGAAAGCCTCCATGTGGTCACCATGACCAGCAATTTCGCAGTTGGCAGATTTATTGCCCAGTAGGGATCAATGACCTCTTTGACGATACGTTGGCTCGAAGACGTCAACGTGGTTGTGGTCCGCTCTTTTGCCCTTGTCGTGATGGTGTCTCTGCTGGTGCCGATGTCAGCGCGAGCGGTGGATGATTGCGGATTGATTAAGCGGCTGATGAACACACTCGGAGCTTCGATGGCGCGCAACCGCATGCTGATCGCATCGTCTCAGGCCTCTGGTGACAATGTGCAGCAGGCCGAGGAGGCAAGTGCACTCCTCGCGCGCCAATCCAAAGACTTTCGCGAGCTGCGGGAGGATTACGTGCGAAATCGATGTGGAGATGACTGGGATTGATTCAAGCCAGCCCTTGCGTCGTCAGCGTCTGCATGAATTGCTGCTGGCTTTGATTGCAAGGGAAGACGACCTTGAGCTTATGGATGGCGACGGTCCTGCAGGATTGGCTGGCTCGGCTAGTGGAGAAGGGGCCGTTGTGGCGGCCCGCTGGTTGGAGCGCAACCAGCGAGTGTTTCAGAAGTATCAAGCTCTAGTGCGCACGGCGGTGACTCTCGACGCTCTGCTCGATGGTGAGGAACCCTCTGACTCGTAAGGGAGGGAGGGCTTGGCCTGCTGATCTGCTTGAGGCCATCCACTGGTTTGTCCGGCAAGGTCTGGCAATCTGGGGCGACTTTCCGCCGTCCCATGGCTCCCCTCGGTCTGTCTGCCCTGCGTTCGCTTCTGCGCCGCAGTCCCCGGCCGCAGGCCTGGACGCCACCCGAGGCCAGTTGGAGCCGGCCCTTCGGCCTGGGCTGGGATCAGCCCTATACGGTCCGCTATGCCAGCAATCTCGATGACGGCCCATGGCATGGCATGCCCCTTGGGGGATTTGGTGCTGGTTGCATCGGCCGCAGCTCCCGCGGTGACTTCAACCTCTGGCATCTCGATGGTGGAGAGCATTGGTATGGAACGATCCCCGACTGTCAGTTCTCCCTGTTTGAAAACAACGGCAGCAGCAAACGGGCCCACGCTTTGGCCTTGAAGCCCGAGGCTGACGCCTCACGTTCCAACAGCGGTGACCCTCTGGCTGCCTGGAATTGGTATCCCGCCAGCACGGGTGAGCAGAGCACCGGAACCTATGCCGCCCGCTATCCCCTGAGCTGGACCCATTACGAGGGTGTATTCGACGCCGAGGTGCAATGCGAGGCCTTCAGCCCGATCCTCCCTGGCGACTATCAACGCACCAGTTATCCAGTGGCCGTGTTCTGCTGGACCTTGCGCAATCCCACCGATCAACCGCTGGATCTGTCGTTGCTCCTCAGTTGGCGCAACACGGTGGGTTGGTTCTTCAACACCGACCCCTCGGCAGAGGTGCATTTCCGGGATGACGGCAGCCCGGAACACAACTACGCCCCAGCGATCGGCCACGGCGAGGGACAACGCAACCGTTGGTTGGATCAGGAAGGCATGCGCGGCATCGTGCTGGAAGGCCAGCGCAGCGAGCCCATCGGCGAGGGGCAAGGGCAGTGGTGTCTGGCGGTTCCTGACACGCTTGATGGTGTTGAGGTGCTGCGCTGCAGCCGCTGGGATCCCACGGGCGATGGCCAGGAGCTCTGGCAACCGTTTGCTGCGGAGGGCCGCATTCCCAACAGCAACAACGATCGGGCCAGTCGTGCCGGCGAGCACGCCAGTGCAGCGATTGCCCTGACGTTCACCCTGGCTCCCGGGGAATCCCGCGAAATCCCGATTGCGATCAGCTGGGATCTGCCGGTCACCGCCTTCGCGTCCGGTGTTCGTGATTTGCGCCGCTACACCGATTTCTTTGGAGCCGATGGTCGCAATGCCGCGGCGATGGCAACGGAAGCCCTGCGGGACTGGCGCCATTGGCGTGATCAGATCGATGCCTGGCAGGCACCGGTGCTGGCGCGCAAGGAGCTGCCGGAAACTTTGCGCATGGCCTTATTCAATGAGCTCTACGACCTGGCCAGTGGCGGAAGTCTCTGGACCGCGGCGTCGGGTAAGGATCCCCACGGTCGCTTTGGCGTGCTCGAGTGTCTCGACTATGCCTGGTACGAAAGCCTGGATGTGCGGCTCTACGGATCCCTGGGTTTGCTGCAGCTCTGGCCGGAACTCGACAAGGCGGTGCTGCGCAGCTTCGCCAGAGCGATCCCGGCGGCGGATGCCACCCAGCGGCCGATCGGTTGGTATTTCACCCAAGGACGCGGCCGGGTGGAAGCGGATCGCAAGGTGGAGGGGGCCACGCCGCACGACCTGGGGGCTCCCAATGAGGTCCCTTTTGATGCCACCAATTACACGGCGTATCAGGATTGCAATCTCTGGAAAGACCTCGCCAGCGATTTTGTGCTGCAAGTGTGGCGCACCTTCAAGCTCGCACCCACCGGCGAAGACCTCACGTTTCTGGCGGATTGCTGGCCAGCGGCGGTGCAGGCCTTGCACTATCTGAAGCGTTTTGACGTCAACAACGACGGTTTACCGGATAACGGGGGTGCTCCTGATCAGACCTTCGACGACTGGCCGCTGAAGGGGGTGAGTGCCTATTGCGGCGCGTTGTGGATCGCTGCGCTTGAAGCTGCTTTGGCTATGGCCCAAAGGCTGCAGCAGGAGCTGGGGCTGGATACCGGCAGTGAACAGCACACCTTCAGCAACTGGCTGGAGCAATCCCGGGCCAATTTCGATGCTCTGCTCTGGAACGGCGAGTACTACGACATTGATGCTGAAAGCGGCACGCCAGTGGTGATGGCCGATCAGCTCTGCGGTGATTTTTATGCGCGCCTGCTGGGCCTGGAGCCGGTGGTGAGTGACGCCAACAGCCGCAGCACGCTCAAGGCCGTGAAGGAGAGTTGCTTTGAGAAGTTCCAGGGCGGCAGCCTTGGAGTGGCCAATGGACTGCGCCGTGATGGCACACCCTTGGATCCCCATGGCACTCATCCGCTGGAGGTGTGGACGGGCATCAACTTCGGCATCGCCAGCTACTACCAGTTGATGGGTCAAGGGCAGACTGCGGAAGCAATCTGTTCAGCGGTGGTGCATCAGGTGTACAGCGGCGGTCTGCAGTTCCGCACACCGGAGGCGATCACGGCGGTGAACACCTTCAGGGCTTGTCATTACCTGCGGGCGATGGCGATCTGGGGGCTGTGGGCGACGCACACCGATTGGCAACGGATTCCTGGGGCGGAGCGCATCAGCTGAACCTGCGCTATTTCAGCCGCACCACCAATTTCCTACAGACGAAACTGGCCATGACCTGGCGGTTCTGACGCTCAGTTCAGCTCCATGGCGATCTTGTGTTGTTGCGGTTATTGCTTGTTCAAATCGCATGAACTTGGCTTCCTTAATTGCATGAATCAATTCGATTAAAAAGTGAATCACTTTACTTTTTGTGAATACGCCTCTGACGTCGTTAGCCTGTAAAGGTGCCTTTTTGTGATTTTCAGTGTCGGATTTGTCGCCATCGATGGCTTCGAGTGCCACGCCTTATGTGTGGTCGCTGATCCTGTTATTCGCTGCGTTGCTGATCAGCATTATCCTGCTCTATGCCGCTCGATTTAGTGCAAGGCTTGAAGTCAAGGACTTGGCTGCATTGCGTTCGATGTTTGATCGCTTTCCGGCCTGGGGTAGGCGTGCAAGTTGGGCACAGCAAAACAGTTTTGAAGCCTTCGCTATGCATGCCCCTGCGGCATTACATGCTGTTGTTGCGGTGTTGAATGGACACGCCCTTCCAGGCATCGCTGTCCCGGTTGCATTGGCGCATCCAGTGCTTCGTGTTGCCTATATCAGCGCTTATCTCTTGAACGTTCCAATCGCTCGATCCGTGGCTTGGTTCTTAGGCCTGCTCTGCAGTGGGATCCTTTATGGCGTGGGACTAGAAGCCCTTGTGTAGCGATGAAAGTTGCAGTCTCTATTCGATGATTGAAGTGAATGATTGCTGTCTTTTTTTAGGCCTGCTGTTTGGGTTGTTGGCATAGCCTCACGGTTTTTTGTTGTTACAGCGGATTTGACTGGGTGTGTGCGCACACGCCAGTGGCAGTATTACCTGGCAGTTCTGACGATCAATTCAGCTCCACGGCGATGCTGCGATTGAGTTTCAGGGTTTCGTGATCGTTCTGGTTGGTGTCGCTCAGCTCCAGATTGAAAAAGGAGGCGGAGTCGGCCTCAAACAATGGTCCAGCATGCCAAGTGCCCAGATGCAATTTGATGCCTTCGCCGGCTTCGATGCGCAGCAACCAGGCTGCGGAAGCATCCAGCACTGGCCCCTTTGTGTCTGGCGGTGCCAGCAGCAGCCAGAAGGAACGTGCTTCGGCGGAACTAAGGCATTGGGTGGCGTTCAGGTGGCGGGTCATCGCCGCGATCCGCAGGGGTCTGCGGGGGATGCGCATCACGTAATACCGCAGTGTCCCTGGTCCGAAGCTCAGCTCCGCGTCATGCTCCCCGGGCAAGGTCATGTCGTCCACCTCGCGCAATGCGGTGCCGCAGGCTTCAAGACGTGGGTCCAGTAGGGACCCCGCTTGCAGTGGCTGATGCTCGATCATGGGAGCACTGTTCGCGCTTGATTCATGCTCGCGTTGCGTCGTCTGCTTTGCACACTGCTGGTTGCCGTAACGCTCTTGCTGCTCACCCCCATGGCCGTGAGCGCGCAGGTGCATGAACACCAGGATGAAAATGGGGCACCGATGCTGCGCAGCCTTGAAAGCCTGCGCGATCTGGATTACCAGAGTTGGCAGGCAGTGGCCTATCGCACCGGTCAGCCTGGTAACCCCGTGGTGCTGCGCATCGTGGGTTACCCCGGCAAGTTGCGCCTCGAACACCCCTCCCCCCTGCTCGTGCAGGCCGGCGTGAAGCAGTGGCAACTCGACGACATCACTCTTGAGAATCCCGTTCTGGTCAGTGATGGCCGGGAGGCGGCCGCTGAGTTCGCCCTCGATCCACTGCTCAACGATCTCAGCAACAACCGCCCTCTGCGTTTGTTCCTTCCCGGTGTGTTCAACGAAATGCCTGTTCCCCCTTATGTGGTGGGGGAGTGGCGTGAGGTGCAAACGGAGCCTCTCAGTTCATGAGGGCGTTCGCTGACGCTGATCAGCGCTGGATTCCCTGGATGCGTCGTGCCTTGGAACTGGCGGCCTTGGCCGATGGCTACACGAGTCCTAATCCCCTAGTGGGCGCGGTGGTGCTCGATCCCTCCGGCACGCTGGTGGGGGAGGGATTTCATGCCAGGGCCGGTGAACCCCATGCCGAAGTGGGGGCCTTAGCCCAGGCTGGTGATGCCGCCCGCGGCGGCACGATCATCGTCACCCTGGAGCCTTGCTGCCATCACGGCCGCACCCCGCCCTGCACGGACGCCTTGATCAAGGCAGGGATCGCTCGGGTGGTGGTGGCACTCACCGATCCCGATCCCCGTGTTGCCGGTGGTGGTTTGAAACGGCTGCGCGATGCCGGCGTGGAGGTGATCTCCGGTGTGCTGGAGGCAGAAGCTGCCCAACAGAATTGCGCATTCGTGCACCGCGTGCGCACCGGACGGCCCTGGGGCCTTCTCAAGTGGGCGATGAGCCTGGATGGCCGAACGGCCTTGCCCAATGGCGCCAGTCAGTGGATCAGCGGATCCACCGCACGCACCTGGGTGCATCGTCTGCGGGCCCAGTGTGATGCCGTGATCGTGGGAGGCGGCACCGTGCGCGCTGATGATCCGCTGCTTACCAGCAGGGGCTTGCGCAGCCCTGAACCGCTGCGGGTGGTGCTGAGCCGCAGGCTGGATCTGCCTGATCAGGCTCAGATCTGGGACCAATCCGTTGCGCCCACCCTCGTGGTGCATGGCCAGGACGCGCCGGCGGAAGCGCGGGACCGGTTGGAGGCGCTGGGGTTGCAACGGGAGGTGCTGCCGGCCTGTGAGCCTGAGTCTTTGATGGTGGTCCTGGCCCAGCGGGGCTGCAACCGGGTCCTCTGGGAGTGTGGCCCGGAGCTGGCCGCCGCCGCCCTGCAGCAGGCGTGCGTGCAGGAGCTGGCTGCGGTGATAGCCCCCAAGCTGCTTGGCGGTGAGCCGGCGCGCACACCTCTTGGGCATCTGGGCTTCCAGGCCATGGAGGAGGTGGTGGTTCTGCAGGGGCTGTGTCAGCAGCGCCTCACCGACGATCTGTTGCTGCAGGTGACTCTCAGTCCCCTTTCAGATCCGTGCTGAAGCGGCCGATCAGCACGCCCATCACCACGGCCCCCATCAGGACGCGTTCGTTCACTTTGCTTTCGCTGGCCAGGGCCCGCACCAGCCGGATCACACTCCAGCCCACCCGCTTCACCGGTGTGATCAGCCACATCCACTGCGACACCACCGCGAACAGCCCCAGAACCCGAGTGCACCAGAGAGCGATCAGCGAGTAGCAGGGAGCGCCGAGCCAGCAATACTCTGTAATGCCGCTTGCCGGGACCATTGCGTTGTTGCAGTAGATAGTGACGGAAAGCTCGGCTAGTTCGGCGTCGGTCTACTGGAAGTCTCACCAAAGAGAGGCTGTTTGTCTTCAACGTCGATTGGGATCGTGTTGCTCCAGGCGGTCTTCGATCTCACGGTCACCGGCGTAACGCCCGATCAGCACCCCCATCACCACGGCTAGGTAGAGAGGTCCGGCAATGCCTGTGCTGACGGCCAGGATCCTGGCGAGGGGAAGCTCGGGGTTGATGTCTCCAAAGCCAACGGTGGTGAGGCAGATGAAGGCGAAGTAATTGATCTGAGCGAACACCGCCGCTGACCCGATCACCGTGTAGTTCTGGCCTGCTGCATCCGTGATCGGGATGTCGAGGGGTTCGAAGCTGCCTGGCTGAATGGTTTCCACTGCGCTCATGACCAGCCCGGCTGTGAGTCCCAGCAACAGATAGCCCGCGGCAGCACCCATCAGCATGGCGGAGGTCACATGCCGTTCGGTGGCCAAGCGTTCCATCAGGCGGATCACGCTCCACCCCACCAGTACACCCCAGCTCAACACCAGCGGCACGCCGCTGGTCTCCCAGCGCACCGGGGTGAGTAGCCACAGCAGCAAAGCCGACAGCGCCACGAGTCCCAGTGCTTGGTACAAACGATCCTGCAGGGTGAGCACTGGCTTGCGGATCATCACCAACTGGGTGAGCAGCAGGGCGATCAGTGCATAGCCGAGGCTTCCCAGCCAGGTGAGCCTTGGAAAGGCGAAGCTGGCCAGCACCATCAGACAGAGGCCCAGCAGCAGTTCATAAATCAGTTCCCTCCATCGCTTGCGCCGCCACTCCGATCGCATCATTTCTGGGATTGCTCAGGCCGAGGATGGCTCGAATCGCGCGCAAGGGCGAGCCTCTTTCGCCCATCCCCGTACGGTTCTCCCCCCCCGCCGGACGAACGCCCATCAGTTGCGAGCTTTAGTTTGGGAGCATCATCGGGACCCGAAACATGCCGATCCGCGAGGACGACAATCGCCCCAACCGTCGCTTTGGAATCATCAACCTCGTGTTGATCGGCTTCGGGGTACTTCTGCTGGTCAGCAGTTTCCTGCCTAACCAAGGCATGCAGCAGGTGCCTCGGGTTCCTTATTCCCTTTTCATTGATCAGGTGAACGATGGCGCTGTGAAGCGCGCATACATCACGCAAGATCAGATCCGCTATGAGCTTTCGGAAGCCGAAGAAGGTGCACCTTCTGTGTTGGCGACCACGCCGATCTTCGACATGGATCTCCCTCAGCGCCTTGAGTCTAAGGGCGTGGAATTTGCAGCAGCACCGCCCAAGAAACCCAATATCTTCACCACAATCCTCAGCTGGGTAGTCCCCCCGCTGATTTTCATCCTGGTGCTTCAGTTCTTCGCCCGCCGTTCCATGGGAGCGGGTGGTGCCCAGGGAGCACTCAATTTCACCAAGAGCAAGGCCAAGGTCTATGTGCCTGATGAGCAGTCTCGGGTGACCTTCGCTGACGTCGCTGGTGTGGATGAGGCCAAGGATGAACTCACCGAAATCGTCGACTTCCTCAAGACCCCCGAGCGTTATACGGAGATCGGGGCTCGGATCCCGAAGGGTGTTCTGTTGGTTGGCCCTCCTGGAACAGGCAAGACTTTGCTCTCCAAAGCTGTTGCCGGCGAAGCCGGTGTGCCGTTCTTCATCATCAGTGGCTCGGAATTCGTTGAGCTGTTTGTGGGCGCCGGCGCAGCCAGGGTGCGTGACTTGTTTGAACAGGCCAAAAAGAATGCCCCCTGCATCATTTTCATCGATGAGCTGGATGCGATCGGTAAGAGTCGCTCAGGCTCGATGGGCGTTGTCGGCGGCAACGACGAGCGGGAGCAGACCCTCAACCAGCTGCTCACTGAAATGGATGGCTTTGCTTCGAAAGACAAGCCTGTGATTGTTCTGGCTGCCACCAACCAGCCGGAGGTCCTTGATGCTGCGCTGCTGCGTCCCGGACGTTTTGACCGCCAAGTGCTTGTGGATCGCCCGGATCTCTCCGGTCGTAAAACCATCCTCGAGATCTACGCCAAAAAAGTGAAGTTGGCGGAGGGTGTGGATCTCGATCGTATTGCCCAGGCCACGAGTGGCTTCGCAGGTGCTGATCTGGCCAACCTGGTGAATGAGGCGGCCCTGTTGGCAGCTCGCAACAAGCAGACGTCCGTGCAGCAAGGAGACCTTAATGAGGCGATCGAGCGCGTTGTCGCCGGTCTTGAGAAGAAGAGCCGGGTGATGCAGGACGATGAGAAGAAAGTTGTGGCTTACCACGAAGTTGGTCACGCCATCGTCGGTCACCTCATGCCAGGGGGCAGCAAGGTGGCGAAAATCTCCATCGTTCCCCGCGGCATGAGTGCCTTGGGCTACACCCTTCAACTCCCCACCGAAGAGCGATTCCTTAATTCCCGCGAAGACCTGGAAGGACAGATCGCCACCTTGCTCGGTGGCCGATCAGCCGAGGAAATTGTGTTCGGCAAAATCACCACTGGAGCGGCCAACGACCTTCAGCGGGCCACGGATATCGCCGAGCAGATGGTGGGCACCTACGGAATGAGTGACACCCTCGGACCGTTGGCTTACGACAAGCAGGGTGGTGGGCGTTTCCTCGGCGGTGGCAACAATCCACGCCGCACGGTGAGCGATGCCACCGCCCAGGCGATCGATCGGGAAGTGCGTGCCCTGGTGGATAACGCTCATGAGCAGGCCCTGGCGATCCTTCGCCAGAACATGGCTCTTCTTGAAACCATCGCTCAGAAGATCCTTGAGAAAGAAGTGATCGAAGGCGACGACCTCAAGGAGATGCTGGCTGCCAGCGTGTTGCCTGAGGCCGTTGCGGCCTGAGGCTTGACGGATCCACCACTTGTCCCCGATAACAGCTGTTTGAAGTCCTGCCATGGCGTCCGCTACCACCAGTGTCGCCGCCGTTCTCACTGGGTTGAGCGGCAGCGACTTCCTCTCGTCGGCCGATACCACTGCTCAACAGACTGCGGCATTGCTGCAGCTGGCTACTCAGCTCAAACGTGGAGAACGTCGGATTGATCTGGGTAACAGAGTCCTCGGTCTGATCTTCTCTAAAGCGTCCACGCGAACCCGGGTCAGCTTTCAAGTAGCGATGGCCCGTCTCGGGGGGCAGACCGTTGACCTCAATCCTCAGCTCACCCAACTCGGTCGGGGCGAGCCCCTCGAAGACACCGCCCGCGTGCTGAGCCGCTTCTGCGATGTTCTGGCAATTCGTACCTTCGCCCAGCAGGAGTTGGCGGATTACGCCCACTGGGCTTCCATTCCAGTTATCAATGCCCTCACCGATCTGGAGCACCCCTGCCAAGCCCTCGCTGATTTCCTCACGATGCAGGAGGCCTTCGGCGATCTTCAGGGTCAGACGCTGGCCTATGTGGGTGATGGCAACAATGTGGCGCACTCGCTGATGCTCTGTGGTGCGCTGCTTGGCGTGAATGTGCGCATCGGTTGCCCGGAGGGATTTGAGCCACTCCCAGGTGTTGTTGATCAAGCGCGCGCTTTGTCAGTAGGGGGTGCGCAGATCAGCGTGATCACTGATCCTGTTGAGGCTGTGCGTGGAGCCCAAGCTCTTTATACCGATGTGTGGGCTTCCATGGGCCAGGAGCAGGAACAGGCCGAGCGAGAGCGAGCCTTTCAGGGCTTCTGCCTGAACGAGGATCTGTTGGCGAAGGCTGATTCCCGCGCCATCGTGTTGCATTGCCTGCCGGCGCACCGCGGCGAGGAGATCAGTGCCGGTGTGATGGAGGGACCCTCAAGTCGGATCTTTGATCAGGCCGAGAACCGTTTGCATGCCCAGCAGGCGCTGCTGGCAGCCCTGCTGGGCGGACTCTGATGTTGTTGTGAGCGTCTCACCCGATCCGGTTGTTCTGCCCGGTGGGTCTACCACCGTGGTGTTGATTCACGGTTACACCGGGTCGCCTGCTGAGCTGGGTCTTCTTGCCGACTCTTTGCAGCGCGAGGGCTATGGGGTGGAGTGCCCTTTGCTCGATGGGCATGGCACCTGCCTAGAGGATCTGATGCCGGTGGAGCCCGATCAATGGCTCAATCAGCTCGATGCAGTTGTTGATCGCTTGCAACATCAAGGCCAGAGCGTGGTGGTGGGTGGTTTGTCGTTGGGGGCGATCCTGGCGTTGCAGGTGGCGCGGCGGCGGCCCTGCATCCAAGGGGTGATTACCTATTCACCACCGATCATCAGCGGTGATCCACGCGCTCTGATCGCCCCGCTTCTGTCCAGGTTGTTGACATCGGTCCCACGGCCAGCCGATGACTTCGTTGATCCCACGACCGCTGAGCGCATCTGGACCTACAACCGCTGGCCATCTCGCTGCAGCGTGAAGGTGTTGGAGCTGATCGCTGACACTCGCCACCATCTGGCGGAGGTGACGCAGCCACTGCTGGTGATGGCCAGTCGCCTTGATCGAGTGATCACTGCGCGCGGGGTGAACCTTCTGCGCCAGCGGGTCAGCTCTCCTTCTGTGGAACTGCAATGGTTAGAGAACAGCGGCCACCTGATCACCACGGATGCTGAATGGCGCACCGTGGCGGATGTAACAGCAGAGTTCATCAGGCGCTTGTGTGGGTGATTGGTTTCTGAGGACTTGGCTTGTGATCAGGGATTCATTTGCTCCCACCCGACGTTTGCCGCTTCAGCCAGATTCACTTGATTTTGATGAGCAGCAAGCGAGTCGTTCTGTGGCACCTTGATCAGCGTGGTGATCAGAGGCTGCGCGCCGATTGCGACTGGTCATAGGAGTACATAGATGCAGCGTCACTGATCGTGGTCACTTAAAAGGACTGAGCGAATGATTCCTCGGATTTTTGAGATGCGCCGTCTAGCTCTCTTGCTGGCCCCATTGATTGGGGCTGCCATTGCGATTGCTATTCCTGTCTCATTCGTGGATGCAGACGGCGCGACTCAGCCGCTTTTATTTTCTGCTCGTGTTGTTGCTGCTCTTGTGATTTGGATGGCCCTCTGGTGGATGCTTGAGCCCATTCCGATTTATGCAACAGCTCTTCTGCCATTGGTCGTGCTGCCGATCGTTGGGGTGGCTCCTTTAGCAGAGATCGTCAGCCACTACACGAGCACTCTTTTGGTGTTGTTTCTTGGAGGATTCATCCTGGCGTTGGCCCTGCAGCGATGGGGTTTGCACAAGCGAATCGCCACTTTCGCGTTGCGCCACATTGGAGGGACCCCCCGCCGAATCCTTGGAGCCTTGATGGCAGTTGCAGCCTTTTTGAGTTTGTGGATGTCGAACACCTCCACAACCTTGATGATGGTGCCGATTGCAGAAAGTATTGCCAATCGGCTGAACGAGGATGGCGTCAACCGGCGTCATGGATCAACAGTATTTTTGCTGGGAGTGGCTTATGCAGCGTCAATTGGTGGGATTGGAACCATCGTTGGATCACCGCCGAATGCAGTAGCAGCTGCTTACCTCCAGGCCAGTCTTGGCCTGGAGGTGTCATTTTTAGAATGGATGCGTCTTGGGGTTCCGATTGTTCTGGTGATGGTGCCACTGACATGGGCCTTGCTCGCTTGGGTTTTGTTCCCTCTTCAGGATTCTTCTGATTCCCTACGTGCTCTCGATGTTCAAGGTGAATTGGAACAGGCTGATCCAATGCGTTTTGGTGAGTGGGCCGTTCTGCTGGTTTGTGCTGGCACTGCTTTGATGTGGATGATTCGTTTACCTCTTAAGAGTGTGATGATCGAAGGATGGCAGCCATTCTCTGGGCTGACAGATGCGGGGATTGCCATCACAGCAGCGCTCATTCTGTTTGTGATTCCGATGGATCGACGCTGTGAACGTTTTGCTATGGATTGGGATTGCGCATCTCAAGCACCCTGGGGAATCTTTCTCCTTTTTGGAGGTGGTCTTAGTCTTGCATCGTCGATTGAAAGCAGCGGATTAAGCCGCTATCTGGGCTCGATGTTTTCAGGTCTTCAGTTGGTTCCAATTTGGCTGGCAGTTGCCTTGGTGATCAGTGTGATTGTCTTCCTCACGGAAATTACAAGCAATACGGCAACGGTCACCACAGCTGTGCCCATCCTCGTGCTTGTTGCGGGCGCCATTGGTCTCGATGCTCCGGTTTTGGTGCTTCCGGCTGCATTGGCGGGTAGTTTTGCATTCATGTTGCCCACAGCCACAGCACCCAATGCGATTGTTTACGGCACTGGTCAAATCAAGATCAGCGACATGATTCGAGCAGGATTCTGGTTGAATTGCTTAAGCATTATCGTTCTTGCATTGTTAGCATTTCCTCTAGTTCAATCTCTGCGGTTGTGGGGGTGACGGGTTTTTGGAGGTTTGAAAAATATAGCTCAGAAATATATCTATGTAGTGTCTGCGTAAAGATTCTTCCGTGATTTTTTTGATTAAAAGTCTTGTATTTAAGAGGGTTGATCGTTTGTATCTGCATTGCCAGGTGACGCTCTTAAAAAATACCGGGAGTGTTTCCCATGCTGAACTGAGATGAAAAATTTGAATATAAAATTTCCCAGAGTCCTGGGCGCTCAGACAGGTCGTTTTTGGCTTGTGCTGCTAACTCATCTCGTGTGTTTTGATCGAGGGCAAGCTGATCGCAAAGCCGATCAAAAGCCTTCTGTTCATCTGAATTGACAGTGAATTGATAGGCGTCTCGCGAGGCTGCTATCACCATGTAGGCCAGTTTGGCGGTTAGAGCTCTGTGCATTTCAGGGATTTCCTCCGCTAGCACCTCTAAATCATTGGGGTGATTGAAGGCCGCTGTCCATGATGGGATGGAGGCTTCTTTTAAATAAAGTTTGCCTAACGACTCCAACAGCTCTTCTTCTTCCGCTGCCACATTCCCATCTGACAGGGCCATCAATTTCAGGATCTGAATCACAACTCCTGCGGTTCGGAGGTCCATGAAGACAATGCTTTTCATGCACAATAGCCGGATGCTTTGTTGGGCATTGCACTTAGGGGTAGTGATGGATTCATCCCCCAGGGAGGACTAGAGGCGATGCATCGGCAGTTTCAAAGAGCCAACTCAAGTTATGGGTACACCTGTGCCGCCTTCGAGAAGAACTGCGGTTCCGCTCACAGAGACCATCATCATGCCTCCTTCACCAAACACCTCGTAATCCAAGTCAACGCCAACGATTGCATTGGCTTGCATCAGTGATGCTCGACTTTTCATTTCTTCGATCGCATTTTCACGAGCCGTCATTAAGGCGTCTTCGTAAGCCTTCGATCTTCCGCCGATCACATCAGTGATGCTAGCCAGGATGTCGCGGAAAATATTGGCACCAATGATCGTTTCTCCAGTAACCAGACCCCGATAGTGAAGGATCTTCCGCCCTTCAATGCTGGGAGTTGAGGTGATCAGCATAAGGACTGTGCTTTTAAGGTCTTGATAGCCATGGCCTACGCATCGGTGGCCATGCTGAACCGGCTTAAGGTTTGCCTAATCTCTGCGTTTTGATGGATCAGCAGGAGCGGGACAACTGGATGCGCATCATGGAATCGATGGAGGCATCCGGTGACACGGATAGTGCCTTCTACCGCCGGGCGAAAGCCATCTCCGATGGAGAGCCCGATCCAATGCTTGAGATGGAGTCGGAGTCATGAGCATCGATCCCCTCGAGCGCGGTCTGGAGCAGTCGTTTGAAACTGAGAAATGGGGCCGCTTCATTCGAGAGTGTGATGACCTCGAGACCCTGCGCGAAACCTCGCTGTCACTGCTGCAGCAGCTCGCCCAGCTCAAGGCTGCCAGTTCCTGGATGGCGTCGCGGGCTTCGGAATCGGAAAACGCCAAACTCAAAATGTTGGCAGAGTTGATCCGTCAACGGACCGAGTCCGCTCCGGACCAGGAGGTGTCGTGATGATGCGCATGATGTCCGCAGGCGGAGCGTGCCTCGTTGCTGCTGCCGTTTTCGGTGGTCCAGCGACGGCTGATACCTGGCAGCCGCAAATGGAACCGTCGACATGGGTGAAAATTCGCGAGACGCTCACGCTTTCCGGCGATCTGCCTGTTCGGCCTTGGCTGTTTATGGAGGGACTTCACACCCCAGCACTGCGCGCCGCTGAATATCTCAGTGATCGAATTCGCACTCCTGCTGGAGTCGAATTCGATGGTGCGCTTCTCCTGCAGAAAAAGGAGGCAGTGGATTGGCAGGTGCGCTTGCTGCGAATGCGGGCCCTCTGCAACCAGATGCGGTTGCAACGCCAGTCTGCCAAGGGAGAGTGGCTCGATTACATCGGTCGTGACGACACACCAGCGAAGGCCAAGTGGATCTGCGGACTAGGGGGGGCTGGTTGAGCCCTTGCGCGATTTGCTTGTCACCGGTACACATGTATTGACGAACATGTGCATTGCTGGTGCCCGCTGGATCCCCCGAGCCACTGACTTCTGCTCAGCAGGAATTGTACGAATGGCTTGCTGATTACATAGGCAGTCATCATCACAGCCCCTCGATTCGCCAGATGATGCAGGCCATGGGCCTGCGATCGCCTGCGCCGGTTCAGAGTCGGCTGCGCCACCTCCAGCTGAAGGGATGGATTACCTGGCAGGAGGGACAGGCGCGTACGCTTCAGCTGCTCGGCGGAGTGTCATCAGGGATTCCCGTGCTGGGGGCTGTCGCTGCCGGTGGATTGGTCGAGACCTTTGATGACGTGCAAGAGCGGTTGGACCTGGCTCCTGTGCTGGAAACTCGTGGTTTGTTTGCTCTTACGGTGAATGGTGATTCGATGGTGGATGCTCACATTGCCGACGGGGATGTGGTGCTGATGGAGCCAGTGATCGAGCCATCGCGTTTGCGTGAGGGAACGATTGTGAGTGCGTTGGTGCCGGGGAGCGGAACCACTCTCAAGTATTTCCATCGGGATGGCGCTGTCATACGACTCGAAGCCGCTAACCCTGCGTATGACCCGATCGAGGTGCCTGCCGATCAGGTGCAGGTGCAAGGAAAGTTGGCTGCTGTGTGGCGGCAGGTGTGAGTGGCAATGCCATGGGCGCCGTGACGTTGTAAGCTTCGGCACGACGGAGAGACGGCCAAGGCCTTCTTGACGCATTGGGGCCATAGCTCAGCTGGTAGAGCACCTGCATGGCATGCAGGGGGTCAGGAGTTCGAGTCTCCTTGGCTCCATTTAACTCTCAGCCAACGTCTCACGACGGTGAGTCTGACCTTTGAGTCTGATTTCTGCTCTCAAGCTTTTTCTGGTCAGGGGTATTGCTGATTAACTGCTAGTAGTGGCAAGTGGGCTGGTTGCAGCCTCTCAACACTGCATCTAGTGTTGGTCTGTTAGCGGTTGGCCCCCCTTTAGACCGAGAGGGTGAGGAACTTCGTTGGTGTCCCAAGGGACAGGTCGAAAAGAAAACACCTGAACCTCATGGGTCGCCGAAATCGGTCGCGATTTTTCAAAGGCTTGGATGTCCAGTCAGAGGACATTCAACTTATGAAGCAGGACTGCATTGGCCTCAATATTCGCTGGCCTGCTCTAGAGCGCACTGGCTCGGATTTGCCTCTTGAGGTTCAGGGATCGACCCTGAACTCCGATGGAATGGAAGCCAACGCCAGTCGCAGCTAGCGAGCTCGGCATCAGCAAAGACACTTTGAAACGAAAGATGGAATCCAAGGGTGGATTCCTGGAAAACAACCTGCACTACACGCTGGGACCGACCCGGAGCAGCACCATTGTTTGGAACGTGGCTGCTGTTCGTGCTGCGTTCAATCAACGCGGCCTTCAAGCTCGCCAGGAAGGTTGAAGGTGGGCAAGAAAAAGACCCCCGCGCCTGCCAGCGCGAAGGGTCGAGGGGTTGATCTTTCTCTCCCCAACCTATCGACCACGGCTCTGCGTGAAAGCCACCGCAGACACCTTGAAGCGGAGCTTGGCAGCAAGCGTCCCGTAAGGCTTGCTTACGCCAACGGAGCACGCTCAATCACTTGTGAGCAAGCTCTAGACGCTCGCTTCCGCATCATTGGTCCGGATGGTGTCAGGCAGTCATCCGGCGGCATCCTGTTCCCATTCAGTGATGGGTTCGCTCATCTCCGATGCGACGAAAAGCCTCGCAACAAGCAAGGCGATCCTTGCAAGTACCTCACACCTCTGGGCTGCAAGTTCAGCCTGAAGGTCTTCGGCGATGGTGAGCCCATCATCGCGACTGAAGGCTGGAAGGATGCATTCCGCATCCATCTAGAGACAGGGAAAACGACAGTGGCGCTGCCCAGTGTCAGTGCCTACGGGATCATCCCTCCGTCAGTTCAAGAGGTCGTTTACGACGCTGATGCTGCCCACAATCCGTATGTATGGGGCTTGTTGATTCGTGCTGGCATAGCCAATAAGGCAGCCCGCATTGGCTTCTTCCCCCGTGAGGTTGCTGGTGCCAAGGGTGGTGCTTGCGAGTTCTTCAACAACGGTGGCAACTGGTGGGAGGTTTCCTTCGCCAAGCCCCGTGCGGTCTTGCGTGAGATCTACAAAGGATGGTCTGCAGATCTCAGGGCTGATTTCATACGCGGCAATCTGCGCGTTCTCATCCGTTGCATGGCTGAGTTGGGCTATGACCCAATCGACAGCGAGCTGTTGCTGGAACAAGCGCGGAAAAAGGTCAAGGCGACCAAGGAGCAGGTGCAAGCGTTGCAGCAGCGCTACGCCAACTCACTGAAAAGTGATGATGCAGAGCCTGATGAGCCCGAAGACACCCACTCTCGTGTCCTTGAGATTAAGGAGGTCATCGGACATGAATGGCGGGCTGATTATGCGAGTGAGACCTCCTTTCGCCGTTACACCGGCACCCACTGGGAGCGACTTCACGGGAACGACTATGCACTGCGCGCCATAGAAGGCGTTTACGACCTCAAGGGTTGGGTCATCCGTGAAAAACCCACTGTTTCGAGCGACCTTGCTGGCTTCCGAAGGGCGATTGGAAATGTCGTTCCGCCATGTCGTGGTGGGTTCATCCCATTCAGCAACGGCATGCTGCGCCTCTCGGATAAGGCGTTGCTTCCGCATAGCCCGAGGTACGGCAATGACTATTGCCTTCCATATCCGTGGCAAGGGGTGGATGCACCATGCGACAAGTTCGATGCCTTCCTAAAAGACCGCCTGGGTGATGACGACACCGTTGCTCTGATCTATGCAGCCTGCTTTGTCGCTCTCACAGGGATGCAGGCCAAGGTCTTCATCGAAATCATTGGGGGCAGCGATGTCGGGAAGTCGGTTGTTGTCGCCTGTCTCGAAGCTCTTGTCGGCTTAGAGAACCGCGTTACGGGGAGCCTCGCGAAGCTCGAAAACCCCTTGATGCGCTTCGAAACCATCCGATATAGGGAGGCTCGATTGGCGGTGTTTCCAGAATCCGGCAGCTATTCCGGCTCGCTGGAAGTGTTGAAGGCGATGACTGGTCGCGACAGCGTTCCGGCTGAGCTGAAGGGTGTCAATGGGGCCATCAATTTTGTGTTCGAAGGTCTTGTTGTCGTTGCGGGCAACAACCCAATCCGCGTCTCTGATGTCTCTGGTGCGGTCCACAATCGTCGCCGTGGCGTTCACATCACCAAGGTCATTCCACCATCCAAGCAACGCCGGATGCTGGAGCAGGAGCAAGGGAGATGGGTAGGTGAGCTTGCTGATCAGCTGCCTGGCTTAGCGGCGAAGGTCTTGTCCCTCAGCCCGTCATTTGTTCGCCAGGCTTTAAGGCGTGATGTTCGAAGCCTTAATCGCGCAAAGGCTGATCTGGCTTCATTGCTGAAATCCGATCACCTGGCTCAGTGGGCTGACGAGAACCTGATCTGGGATCCGCGCATCCCTTATTCTCGCATCGGCAAAATCGACGCTGATCCTGCTCAAGGTTGGCTGCTTCCTCATTATCGAAAGTGGGTTGAAGACCGCGAGAACTTCAGGGCGTACGGCCAAAACAACTTCAAGTCGAAGCTGGTTGCACTGCTGCGGGATGCGCTGGATCTCCCGTTGCCGCCAGATGGTGACCCTACGTATTCCGATCGCGTTAGGGGCTCGCTGCTGCCGCACGTCAGGTTGCGGCACAAAGAAGATGGCGATGCCAAGGGCATCATCGAGTGGGCATCTCTGAGACGAGCTGGGCAATTAACGGAACAAGCCTGTGACGTCGAAACCTCAGTGAGTGATGGCCGTGATGAAGGAGATGAAACTCCTCAACCCGCGATAGGAGATGAGAAATATCTCCTGAAGGCATCGCGTCATCAGCGACCTGTTTTCCAGCCCCGTAAGAAAGGGTGTGAACCGTAGTCCATCACGTCCATCACATCCGTCTCCCACGGTGATGTTCAAGGATCACTCGATGTCTTCAGTTCATCTCAGGTCGGGAGTGGAGCTGATGTCGACAGCGGTGATGATCCCCACTTGCCTAAGCAGGGGGCTGGCTGATGGACTGCGAAAAGCTGGATAAAGCCCGCAAGAGATCCCCTGCCAGAATCTCTTCTCGCTGTCCTTCAAATATTCGTCGCATCCCTCGCTCGAGGGATGCCTTGTCTGCCAGGACTGGCTGAAAATCGAGTTGAAGACCTTCTGACGCGTGGCCGACACCAACCTCTCTGCATTCATCTGGTCCGTCGCTGACCTGCTGCGAGGTGACTACAAGCAGAGCGATTACGGAAAGGTCATCCTTCCGTTCACCGTCCTGAGAAGGCTCGACTGCGTCCTAGAGACCACCAAGGCAGCCGTCCTAGAGGAGAAGGCGCTCAGAGAGGGACAAGGGCTCGACCCAGAGCCCTTCATGCTGCGCAAAGCAGGCCAGCTTTTCTGCAACAGCTCAGCGCTGGACATGCAGCGGCTAATGGGTGACGCGGACAACATCGGCGAGAACTTGCGCTCCTACGTCCAAGCCTTCAGCCCAGCGGTACGGGACATCTTTGAAAGCTTCGAGTTCCACCTCCAGGTGGACCGTCTCGAAAAAGCCAACCTGTTGTACCTGATCACCGAGAAGTTCTCTCAGATCGACCTGCACCCAGAAACGGTGAGCAACGCCGAGATGGGACTGGTCTTTGAGGAGCTGATCCGCAAGTTTGCTGAACTCTCCAACGAAACAGCAGGAGAACACTTCACCCCGCGTGAGGTGATCCGCCTGATGGTGAACCTGATCTTCATTGAAGATGACGAAGCACTCACCCAACCCGGCATCGTCCGCAGCCTCTACGACCCAGCGTCTGGAACAGGAGGAATGCTGAGCGTGGCGGAAGAACACTTGGTGAGCCACAACAGCTCAGCTCGCCTGGTGCTGAGTGGCCAGGAGCTGAACCCCGAGTCCTACGCCATCTGCAAGGCGGACATGCTGATCAAGGGGCAAGACATCAACAGCATCTGCTTCGGCAACACCCTCTCTGACGATCAGCTGGCGGAAGAGAAGTACGACTACATGCTCTCCAACCCGCCCTTTGGCGTGGAGTGGAAAAAGATCAAAAAGGAAATCGAAGCCGAACACAAGGCGATGGGCTTCGCTGGGCGTTTTGGACCAGGGCTGCCAAGGGTCAGTGATGGATCGTTGCTGTTCCTGTTGCACCTGATCAGCAAGATGCGGCCGGCGCAAGATGGCGGCTGCAGATTTGGCATCGTCCTCAATGGATCTCCACTTTTCACAGGCGGAGCTGGATCCGGAGAAAGTGAAATCCGCCGTTATGTACTCGAGAACGACCTGCTGGAAGGGATCATCGCCCTGCCAACAGACATGTTTTACAACACAGGAATCAACACCTACATCTGGATACTGAGCAACAAGAAACCGGAAGAACGCAAGGGTAAGGTGCAACTAATTGATGCCAGTGACTTCTGGCAGAAGATGCGCAAAAGCCTGGGAAGCAAGCGCAAGGAACTTTCTGCAGAGCACATTGATCAGATCACCAAACTCTTTGGTTCTTTTGAAGAAGCAGAACACGATGGAAAGCCGATCAGCAAGATCTTCCGTAATGCCGACTTTGGCTACCAAACCATCACGGTGGAACGGCCCGTACGGGATGAAGAGGGGAATGTGGTCGTAGGCCAGCGTGGAAAAGCCAAAGGCAAACCACAAGCAGACAGCAACTTGCGCGATACAGAGAATGTTCCACTCTCAGAAGAGGTTGAGGACTACTTCGCCAGAGAAGTTCTTCCTCACGTCCCAGACGCCTGGATTGACCATACAAAGGCCAAGACTGGCTACGAGATTCCATTCAACCGACACTTTTACGTCTTTACGCCACCAAGGCAACTTGAGGAGATAGACACTGAACTAAAGAATGTGTCCAGCCAAATCCTTGAAATGATAAGAGGACTTTAGACATGTCCTTTCCTAGACACTCGAGCTACAAAGACACTAATTCGAAATGGTTGAAAGAGATACCACAGCACTGGAAAGAACTAAGGCTCAAAAATGTCTCAGAGAGGAATGTTGTTGGCATTGCCGAAGCCGCTACACATGCTTATTCCGACGACGGAATCCCTATCTTACGAGCAACAAACATTAGAGAAGGAAAAATTATTGGCAAAATACTTAAAATTGACCCCAAGTTTGCATTCGCAAAAGAACGCGAAAGCAAAATAATTCGAGAAGGAGATTTGGTTAGCGTAAGAACAGGTAACGCAGGCAAGACTGTTCTCATCGGAAACGAAATTGGAAGGTGCCACTGCTTTACGATGCTGATTACAACCCCAAGCCAACTTGCTAGCGGTAAATTTTTAGAGTACGTCATCAATTCAAAGGCTTCTCAAGAATACTTCTCGGTTGAGGGATGGGGAACAGCTCAGCTAAACATAAGCGTGCCAATAATTCAAAATCTCCCCATAGCAATACCCAGCCTGGACGAACAAACTGATATCGCAAACTTCCTCAATCATGAAACCACGAAGATCGATGCCCTCATTGCCGAGCAAGAGCGACTGATCGAACTGCTTCAAGAAAAGCGGCAGGCGGTGATCTCACATGCCGTGACCAAGGGACTTAACCCGGATGCACCGATGAAGGATTCGGGAGTGGAGTGGCTTGGAGAGGTGCCAGAACATTGGGGCGTCATGGGGCTAACAAAAACAATTGGACCAATAGTGGACTACAGAGGGCGTACGCCAACCAAATGCGACTCAGGGACACTGCTTGTCACAGCCAAAAACATTCGTAATGGAGAGATTGACTACGGTCTATCTGAAGAATATGTGGATCCCGTAGAAGCCGAGCAGCTTCTACAACGAGGGAGACCTTCTCTAGGGGATGTTCTATTCACGATGGAGGCCCCACTTGGCCAGGTCGCATTAATCGATCGAGAAGACATCGCGCTGGCTCAGAGAGTCGTGAAGTTTAGAGGGACCGTGGGTCGCATGACCAACAGTTTTTTAATGTGGTGGCTAATTAGTTCTGGATGCCAGCAGCAGCTGAACTCTCTAAGCACTGGTTCTACAGCGCTTGGAATCAAAGCCAGCAAATTATCGGCCGTGGTCTGCGCTGTCCCCCCAGTTGAAGAACAACAAGCAATAGACGACCACATACGCGCCTCAAATAGTCAACTCAAGAGTGTTCAAGCAGCTGCTGAAACTCAGATTGCGTTACTCCAAGAACGCCGCTCAGCCCTGATTTCAGCAGCGGTCACAGGCCAAATTGATGTGCGTGGCCTTTTCCCTGGAGAGGCCTCAGCATGACCACCTCCCCGAAGACAATCCAGATCTTCCTTCCCAGTGGTGATGCCCATGGGATTCGGATTGCTGAGATCACGACGCGGATCGTCCAGGTCATTGAAGTGCCACGGAGCCTGCTGTCGGACTTCCTAAAAATGGAGCAAAGCTCTCAGGTTGGTCTCTACCTACTGATTGGAGAAGATTCAGAAGAGGGAGAGCAGCAGGTCTATGTCGGCCAAACAGGTGACCTGAGATCACGGCTTGCCACTCACAACCAGAAGAAGGACTTCTGGGAACGCGCTTTGGTCCTCATCTCCAAGACAAACAGCCTTACCCAAACTCACGCACTTTTCCTGGAGTGGCATTCCCTCCAGCAAATCCGCAAAGCAGGCCGGTTCAACGATGAAAACGGCAACAGCGGATCGAGGCCACACACACCAGCACCATTAGAGGCGGAATGCCTGGAGATCTTCGAGACGGGGAGCATCCTTGTCTCCAGCCTGGGCTTCCCGCTCTTTGATTCAGTTGTCAGTAGCAAGCCAGAGGAGAAAGAACCTGATGGCTTGTTCTACATACAGGCAACCAAGCAAGGCGTGACGGGAGAAGGGGTTTACACCTCAGAAGGCTTTGTTGTCATAGCTGGCTCGATTGCGAATTCAGAGCACTCCCAGTCCATTGGAGACGCCAACCGCCGATGGAGACAACGGCTGATCGATTCAGGAGCAATGGCAAAAAATGCTGAAGGTCAACTGACTTTTCAGAAAGATCATCTGTTTCGAACACCAAGTGGTGCTGCGATGGCTCTATTAGGACGCAGAGCCAATGGCTGGACAGAATGGAAAGACCGCCAAGGACGCACTCTGCACCAGGTCAAGCGAGAACCGGGGAGCTAATCAGCGATGGCACTGCACAACGAAATTGAGTTCGAAAAGGAGATCTGTGAGCACCTAGGCGGCCACGGCTGGATCTATAAGCACCCTGTTGCTCAGGACTACGAACGCGAGAAAGCGATCTACACCCCAGACCTCATCGCCTGGGTTCAAGAAGCCTGGCCTGATGCCTGGGAAAGCCTGCAGAGCAAGTTCGGATCCAGAGCTCAGGACCAACTCCTCAGTGCCGTACGCAGAGAGCTCGATCAGAAGGGAACACTTGAAGTCATCCGTGGTGGCGTAGCCGTCTTCGGATTAAGGAGTGATCTGAAGCTGGCGGAGTTCAAGCCAGCTCTGGGACTCAACGAAGAAATCCTCAAGCGATACAAGGCAAACCGGCTTCGGGTTGCGCGGCAGATCAAGTACTCGCTCCACAACGAGAACTGCATTGATCTCGTCCTCTTCCTCAACGGCATTCCTGTTGCCACCGTTGAGCTCAAGACCGACAACACCCAGTCCATTGATGACGCGGTCTACCAATACAAAAAGGACAGGCAGCCCAAGCCAGCAGGACAAAAGCCAGAACCGCTGCTGAGCTTCCCGAGCGGAGCACTGGTTCATTTCGCTGTCAGCAACCGGGAAGTGCAGATGGCCACGAAGCTCGAGGGCTTCAAGACTTTCTTCCTCCCGTTCAACAAGGGCAGCGATCCAGGCGGAAAGAACTGCGGCAAAGGCAATCCACTGAGTGATGGCCATCAGACGGCCTACCTCTGGGAAGAGGTCTGGGAACGCGAAAGCTGGCTGGAAATACTTGGCCGCTACCTGACAGCCGAGCGGAACAAGAAGAACGAAATCCACCGGGTGCTCTTCCCACGCTTCCACCAACTGCGTGTCACCAGAAAGCTTGTTGCAGCGGTCAAGGCAGAAGGCCCAGGTCAGAAGTACTTGATCCAGCACTCAGCTGGCTCAGGCAAAACGAACTCCATTGCCTGGACAGCTCACTTCTTCTCAGAGCTCCACGACGAAGAGAACAAGAAGATCTTCGATTCGGTGATTGTAGTGAGCGATCGCAACGTCATCGACACCCAGCTCCAAGAAGCCCTGGAAGCCTTCGAGCGCAGGAAAGGAGTTGTCGCCTCCATCAGCCGCAGTGGCGGGAGCAAAAGCGAGCAGTTGGCTGATGCTCTCAGTGGCGACAAGAAGGTGGTGGTCTGCACAATTCAGACCTTCCCCTTCGCGTTGGAGGCCGTCCACAAACTGGCAGCAACCGAGGGCAAACGCTTCGCGGTGATTGCCGATGAAGCCCACAGCTCTCAAACAGGCGAGGCAGCCAGCAAGCTCAAGCAGGTGCTCTCAGCAGAAGAAATCGCTGAGATGGAGGACGGAGGCGAGATCTCAACAGACGACATCCTTGCCGCCGAGATGGCTAACCGAGCCAAGGAAAGCGGGATCACCTACGTGGCTTTCACCGCCACACCCAAAGCAAAAACCTTGGAACTGTTCGGCAGAAGGCCGAACCCCAACGAACCAGCATTCGGAGAAAACCTGCCTGAGCCCTTTGACGTTTACTCAATGCGTCAGGCCATTGAAGAGGGCTTCATCCTTGATGTCCTGCAGAACTACACCACCTACAAACTCGCCTTCAAGCTGGCGCAGCAGGGACAAGAGCTCAGCGAGAGCGAAGTCGAGCGCAATGCAGCCCAAAAGAAACTGATGGGCTGGGTGAAATTACATGCCTACAACATCGCTCAAAAAGTCGAAATTATTGTCGAGCATTTCCGAGAGTTTGTTTGGCCAGAGCTTGATAACAAAGCTAAGGCCATGGTGGTGGTTGGCTCCCGAAAGGAAGCTGTGCGATGGAAGCTCGCAATCGATAAATACATCGCGGACAAGGGCTACACAATTGGGACGCTTGCTGCTTTTAGCGGTGAGGTGAACGACAGAGAGTCAGGACCTGATCCCTTCACCGAAAAAAGCAGCAATCTCAACCAAGGGCTGAACGGACGCGATATCCGAGAAGCATTTCAAGGCGATGACAGGCAGATCCTCTTGGTCGCTAACAAATTCCAAACAGGCTTTGATCAACCAAAGCTGTGCGGGATGTACGTGGATCGGCGCCTTGCGGGCATTCAGGCCGTACAAACCCTTTCAAGACTGAACCGGTGCCATCCAAACAAGGACACGACCTTCGTCGTCGACTTTGCTAATGAGGCCAACGACATACTGGCCGCGTTCAAGACCTATTACGCAACAGCTGAACTGGCTGAAGCCACAGACCCCAATTTGATCTTGGAGCTCAAAGCCAAGCTAGATGCACAAAACCATTACGACGATTTCGAAATCGATCGTGTGGTGGAGGTTCTGATGGATCCCAAGAGCAAACAGAGCCAGCTGCACAGCGCTCTAGAACCAGTAGCGCAGCGCTTGATGACGGCATTCAAGGAAGCACGTACCAAGTTCAAAACAGCGGATGATTTCAATGACGAAGATGTGAAGCAGGAAGCCAAGGAAGAAATGGATTCCTTAACGCTATTCCGCTCAGACATGGGTACATATGTCCGTTTTTATACGTTCTTGTCCCAGGTCTTTAATTACGAGAATACGGATTATGAGAAGCGAGGAATGTTCTTCAAGAGACTCCTACCTCTTCTTGAATTCGAGAGAGACATCCCAGAGATTGACCTATCAAAAGTCGTTCTGACGCATCACCATCTTAAAAATCAAGGTCTTAAGAAACTTGACCTCACTGAAGGGGAAGTTATCCCTATCCCAGGCATGAAGCCGGGGGGTGGAGCAGTTCAAGACAAAGACAAAGTCTTGCTATCGGAAATTATCGAAAAACTCAACGAGCTATTCACTGGTGAGCTCACAGATGATGACAAGGTGATGTACGCCCAAGTCATCCAGAACAAACTACTCGGATCAAAAACCCTCCAACAGCAAGCTGCCAACAACAGCAAGGAGCAGTTCAAAACATCTCCTGATCTGCTGACCAGCTCTATGGATGCCTATATCGAAGCGCTTGATGCCCACCAGAGCATGAGCAAACAGGCTCTGGACAATCCCTATGTCAGAGCCCAGATGATGGAGCTATTGATCGAAAAATTTGGCCTGTGGGAAGCACTTCGAGACCGTGCTGCCTCATAGGGCATTGGCCACAAAGTAAGAAACGATTGCCTCAAGCTCAGCTCGCTTGAGCTTTTTGATCACCTTGTCGGGAGGCAAGGGTGGTGGTTGTAGGTCGTTGTCTCCAAGAAGCTTGAGAAGTTCTGGTCTCTTGAGCTTCGACACTTTGCGTAAGCCCTTGGAGGTGCAGAACTTCTTGAGTTCTGAGACTGTCATCAGCTTGAAGTCGCCCTTCAGGAAGGGGATCAAGAGCTTCTCAAGCTCCCTATCCGCATCGGGAACACCGGACAACAGATGGCGTTGCTCTTGCTCAAGCTCGTCTTGACGATCGAGCAGGGAGACCTCCTGTCGTTCCAGGTGACCTTCCAAGGAACGCGTGTGTTTTGCCAAGGACTCACCAAGAGAGCCCAGCTGATCTCGAAACTGATCAGAAAGACGACGCCTGCTCACACCTCACGGCCATCTGAATCAACCTCATTCAAGTCCTCCTGCAGGATTTCGTCGACAGTTTCCAAAAAGGTGTCGACCGCACGGCTGAGATCGGTCATCGCATTTGCGCTCCAGTAGCCAGTCGCACGCTGCTGCTCGTCAGCCACTGACTTCATCTCAGAGAGGTGGTCGACTGCAGCCTCAAACGCCTCAAGCTTCGCGAGGGTGGTCCCCATGCCCTGGAATTTCTCGCTGATTTCACGGATCTGGTCGCCCAACTCCTGCTTGTCGGCCAGGTGCTGCGCAATGTCGAGCTCCAGCTTCTTTTTTGCGAGCTCGGAGGCTTCGTACTTCTTCTTCCAGCGCGTGACCCACCCCTTGTACGAGCCTGCCTGGCGGTTTGAGGCGATCAGGGCCTCCCGCATGTCCTTGTAGTGACGGCGGATATCGGCGAAGTGGATCAGCTTGTGAACAAGAGGAAAACGCCCCGCGCCGGTTTTGATCTCTGTTGAGGACGTGGTTCTCCCAGTCATTGTTCAGCTAAGCGCAAGGGGATCCTATGAAGCGGATGGCGACTGCAACTGGGTCCTGGCTAGCTACGCACATGTGGGGTTTTTCGTAGCGCGGTCTTCAGCTAGGCAGCAGAATTTTTTGATGGCACACCTTTTTCGATGGAGATAGTCAATCTGCGTCAGGCCAGTGCAAAGCTGGGATTTAAGACGACTACAACGCTCAGAAGGCTGCTGAAATTGGGCGCACTAGGTGCGTATCTGCGTTCGGGACCAGATTTAAGGGCCACATATTTGGAGATGGCTCCGAAAGGGCTGCCAACGCTTCGGAAGCACGTTCAAGCTCATACGGAATGCAGAGGTAACTCCCCGCTATGGGGTGTAGCTCCCGAGAGCTGGGCGCAGCCGAAGCGGCATTGGACTGACGTCGCCAACGGGTATTTGGATCTGCCGCAGTGGGGGCCACCACCATGGACAGAGCTGCAGTGGGTAACGCTGCGGAATGTCATCGAGCTTGCCGAACACGATTAGGGCCACTTCCTCTGACGGTTTAGATGCCTTTTTGAAAGCATCTAGCCACGCTGGGCACATGATTGATCGAAACCTACACGCGAGTTATTGCCCCACTGTGGTGAGCAGTTTGGACATGCCTGGGGAGGTGTTGGCTTGCAGGCACACCTCAGGAATGTTCATGGCATCCCAGGAGAGGCCAGATTCAACGGAAGGGTCATCAAGTTTCCAGAAGAAGATTCCGATAAATGAAAAAATCACTACGGCTGTTGCTTCATCTGCTGCTGACGCTTACTTAGCCCGCTCCTACCAGGGACTGAATGGAGGCTTCGACCGCCGATTTCGTGGAAGCGTCGTCAGTCCATTGCCCGTAGTGGCGAATGTGCGTTTTCAGGTCGTGGCCCATGAGCTTTGCGGTGTCTCGAAGGGGTAACGGTTGCGGGTAATACTTGGCGGCTCGCCATGCGTATCCATGCCGCAGTGAATAGGGCGTTAGCTCAGGGTTAGACGCCTTCAATGACCGCCAGGTCGCATTGCGGTCGAGATATTGCCGGAAGGTGTGGCCGCAAGCCTTAAACGCACCTGCATCAAGGTTTCGGATGCTCTGAGGCAGCTTCACCAAGCCGCTCTGGAAGAGCTGCACCAAGCGCGCCCCTTCGCCTTGAAGCCCCTTCAGCGGCAACTCTTGAACAGTCCTCGGTGGCTTAGGTGTTGCTGAGCTGTGAGCGTTGCGCTTCACGTTGCCAACTTTCAGGTTGCCATCGTCAACAGACAGCACCATCAGCTCTGCTGGCCTCAACCCGAACAATGCGACAAGCCCAACGGCAAGCATCAGTGATGGGTCGGACTCAAGCCCGTTCAACAGGGCGATCAATTCTTCCGGCTTGATTGGCACCGTTGGCTTGGGTGCGGTTTGACGATGACCAATCAGCTCTTGGAGATCGTCTGCCTCTAAGGGCAGCCACTTCTTGTCTGCACCGCACTTATGGACGGCAAATTTGAGAAACCGTGCGACGTCCAACAGATTGCGTTTGCGACCTGACGACCCTGGCTCTAGCTCCAACAGGTGTTTGCGGGCATAAAGCCGCATGAGTCCACCACCATCGTGCGCCGCGCCAGTGCGAGCTGTGATCAGGGCAAAGGCTCGGTTGATCCGATATTCCTCGTGTTCTGCGTAGTTACTGGCTTTGACAGTTCCTGAATCAACTCTGCTGGCCTTGTAGCGGGAACGAACTTCCTCCCAGTTGATGGCGGTGCCAGTGACTTCAGTGCTGCCCCGAACTAGTTCGTAAGCTTCGGCCAGGCCGACGTTTAATTCTGGGTCCTGCATTTTGGCGACCATCTCGCCGATGAGGTTCAGGACCTTCCGGTGACTGCCACGAGCGAACGGCAGGTCGGTTGAGACGAATTGGGTTTTGCCGTGTCTGGCATTGCCAGCTTCAGCTCTGCCGATCTTGAAGCGGTCGTATTGCTCTTTGAGGATCCAGCCCGGCCCGTAGTCACCCTTCACGGCCTGGCGCAGCGTCTTTAGCCATAGCTGTGCCTGAGCCATGAACCCCTTTCGTCATCTCGTGGAGATGGTCAAAGCTTGGCGGAATTGAGTCTGATTTTCAAGTCTGATTTCTGTCTGTTCTTGCCATGGCAAGCTGTCGCAAGCTGTGTGGCTATCCGTCAAAAGCACCAGTAGCACTGGGCTTAGAGCCTGTTGTCGCAACCAGTCTCAGCCTTGCTAGTATTTTCATGGCATGCAGGGGGTCAGGAGTTCGAGTCTCCTTGGCTCCATTGAATGTAAGGACCAAAAGTGAGTGATTGTCGCTCTCTTAAGAGATTCAAATTTAGTATTTAGTTTGTGTTGGATGTATTTGCATCGTTTATCTTTCTCGCGTCTCGGTGGTTGATACTAGTTTTTGATTGATTGCATTTTGGAGTTTGATTTTCTTGAGGTGGTTAAGGAAAGCCTGCCTCCCTGGTTAGGAGTACTTCTCCATGCTGCAGTGAGTTTGGGGTTTGTGCCTCTTCAGGGGGCGTTGGTTCTTGCCTCAACTTGTCTCAAGGTTTCGGATTGTTTTGTGGCGATGTTCAGGTTGGCAATTCTCAGGTGAGATCAATGTAAACGGCATTACTCGGCGTTGTCTGCGGATGGAATGGATTTATGCGTAAAGCGAATTGATGGGTTTGAGTCGCATCAGGCGATTGTCTCTCGTTACTTTAACGATGACGACCTGCTTACTAGTAGTCAGATGAAATGCCAAGATTCTCCTTTATGGTCACCACAATCTCATTCTGAAAAGGAGATGATTGATTGGTTAGAACGCGAGATTGCGCGAGACTGGGTTTGGCCTTTGCTCAAGCAAGAACGTGATGATTACGAAGACCACTTTCTCTCATGTGAGGAGAATGAATTTATCTTTTAGGTGATCTATTTAGCGCTTTCCTTGTTTTGTGCTGAGGCCCTCAGTATTAAGAGGGGGATTAGAGGCTTAAGCGCTTTCAGTCTGCACTGCTAGCGTTCAAGAGTGTTCTTCCATCACCCGAGATCCATACTCTGGTTGTTGTTTCTGGTTGAGCATTCGACTGTTCCCACCCTGGCTTGCCGCCTGGGACTAGAAACTGGAAGCCGTCCCGACTCGCGTGAATGAGGCATGGATTATTCACGGCACTCGTAAACATGCATGATCCTGGCCGGTAAATCCTTAGGCCTCCGTTGAATGTTACGACTGATCCTCTTGCTAAATTAATGGCGCGTCGAGCTGCGAGTGGGAAGCTTCGCGGATAGATGTTGACTTGATCTTGTGTTTGAGTCGCTAATGATTCCCACGCTTGTTTTTCAAAATTGATCGTAGTCTTGAAGGTTGAAGCTTCTTCGTTTGCAGAAGGGTTTTCAGGCGTTGATGTGTTTTTGTCTGTTTCTTCGGGTATTTGTGAATTCCTTTCGGGCGTTATCAACTCACAACCTATTTCTTCTGTGCTCAAGTCGACACTACTGGCTGCGATGGGTCTCTTGGTTTTGCGATCAAAGCACTGATAAGTCACGTTGAGTTCGTCAGCGTTGATGCTGTACGCGGTTGCGCCATAAATAAGAGCAAGAGCAGCAAGCGTGAATCTCATCATGGTGAATTGATCTCACGCCATCCTACTGCTGATCATGTTCCAATCGTTTCTAGAAGATGAGTGACTTGTTTCCTTCTGTAACTGATGGATTCGTTTGTCTCTTTTTATTAGGGGGTTGAGGGTCTTCCTTCGGTTCTTGTGGCGCGCTTGTTTGGGTTTAATGGTGGGTATTCTCTTGCTATTGTTTGATTATTGGTTTATTTGATTTGCTCTATTGAGTCAACGGTCGGATGCTTTTCGATCGCGAAGTGATGTTTCTGGCCCTATTTCGTGGCCATCCATTGCGGCTGTTGCTTTGATGTACAGATTGGGACTGTAGTGGAGTTCTGTGAGCTTGTTTGCATCGACTCATTGGTCGCTTTTGTGGGCATGCTGGCGGCGATAGGGGGGTATGGCGTCTAACGCAGCTGCCAAATAATTTGCCGTTCCTGTGTCCGTTTGGATGTGTTGAATCTGACTAATTAATGATCTTGTTGAATGAATGATGGCCTGGTTGTTTTGATTATTGCGGAATGATTTGCCTCTTCAGGGTGGCCTTAACGGTCGTTCAATCTGTTTGTGCTGTTAGGCTTTGTCGCCTGCCCTTTGGTGGTAATTCGACTCCTAGGCCTCTTCGTGCTTGGTATTAGACTGATTGTCAGATGATGATTGCGCATGGGATGGAGGGATAATTCAAATGCGCTGTTGACAGGTCTCACGATCAAGCAGCGTGAAGGTCTCCGCCAAATTCTCATTGATGTTCATCATGCCGGTGTTTGGTCTTGGTCGCTACCTGTTTTATTGAGAGATCGTTGCTGGATGCGCCTTGACCGTATTCAGCTCAGTCAGCTCCGTTGTTACCTTCCGCCTGAGGGGCGTGAGGAATCTCCTGAACTTGTGCATTACCGCATGCTGATCGCCGATGGAGTGGAGCCGCTGGTTGCTCAGCAAGTTTGCTGGCAACACTTCGGCATGGATGACTGTCAACGATCTCTTCGTGATTACTGGCAAAGCTGTTTGGTCGAACACCATGGTTGGACTGCCTGTCGATATCGCCAACTCGTGATCGCATATAGAGAGCGGATTGAACGCGGTGATGTTGTTGTCCCGATGCTTGTTCTGGCTCGGAGGGGGAGCAATGAGCAACATCGGTTGCACTGGATCTGCTTCACGCCATCGCTAAATGACGTCTCCACAACAGTTGCAATTTGATCTCACTTAATCCCAAGTCACGGTGCAGCGGTAGAGAGTTTCACCCCCGATCCCTCCGGCTTGTTTTTCTTCGCAGGACGTGTCGGTGACCCTTTTCCCTGCAGGAACTTTGCCCAAGGCGCGATTTGTGGCCACGTCCTGATCGACCGACTGAAACGAGGCTGAACCCGCTTTGGAGCTGAGACCGCTTGTTCCGATTAAGAAAAGCGCAATTGATAGCGGAGCGATTCTGAGCAGGTTGTTCATGAGATTTCTTTTGTTGATTGAGTCGTTCTCATCTCAGTTGATTCTTTGCTTGCAGAGATGATGATGACTGGTCTGATCGGCGACGTCCTGTAGCCGTTTTTCAGCAGTCGTACTCGATGTGATTGAGGCGTTCCCGTCGGTTGATGTCGTCGTCGCGCATCCAGGCTTCGATGTACTCCTGTTGAGCTCTTCGATCCGGCTTGCTACCCGGTTTCAAGGTGGTCGTTCGCTGCCCTGCAGTGGGTGTTGTCATGGCTGATCATCTTCACTGTCTACACCGTTGAAATCTGCAGGCTTTTCGTCAATGAGTATTCACAGCCATTCCCAACAGTTCATGCAAGGCTGATGCCTTGATGTCTGAACGATTGGTGCTCGATCATCCTGATGCCATCTCTCTGGCACTGTTTGCTGTAGGGCTGGCGTCAACTGTCTTGGTGCTGTGGGTGTCCTCCCGTCGAGTGGACTTGAATGAGCGGGAGCGCTCCCAGTTCATGCGCATGCGTTCACGCTTGGATCAGCTGATGCGTGAGCGTTCCTGAGCCATGACCCTTCTGATTGCTGCTGGTGCCTTGATTGCCCTGCTGTCACTGACCCAGTTTCTGGTGCGAAGGTCGATGGATGATGGACAGAGCTCCAACTGAGCTCAGTTAGCGCTTCGCCAGTCCTCGGCCGTTACCGATCAAACCGGCATCAATCACCAGGCCGATGGCTACCACCAGCAGACCGCTGAAACTGCTCAACCCCCCGAAAGAGGATTGGGCGAAGCACAGACCCAAGGTGGTGGTGGGGAGAAGCACCACTCCCAGCAGAGGAAGAATTGGGTTGGGGATCGGCAGACCCATGAATGGTTCCAGAACGAAGGCTGGACTGAAAATCCACAACAGGATCAGGATGATTCGCGGTGCGATCAGCCCGAGCGCAGCAAAAAGACACATCAGCCAGCTCCCACCACCTCAAACGTACCGCTGCTGGTGATCAAGAGCATCACCACGCTGGCGGCCACCAGCACCATTGGCCAGATCTCACCCTCGGCGTTCATGGCCAAAAATGCGGATAGTTTCCTTGTAGCAACCCTCTTTCAGGGTGACTCCTCCAAGGGCCGGAATGCTGTTTCGCGGGTAAAGAAAACCGCCGTGATCAAAGTGATCAGCCCTGCCAGAGCCACCCAGGCTCCTGGAAGCATTGGATTGCCTGTGCGGCTGATCAACCAGGTGGCAATCAAGGGGGTGGTCCCTCCGAAATAACCCTCGGCGATGTTGAAGGCCACGGCCAGACCGGTGCATCGCACAGCTGCGGGCATCAGCTCCACATTGGCTGGATTCTTACCGCCAGCGAGCAGGGCGACCGCAATGGTGAGTCCGAGTTCTCCGCGCAGCACCAGCTGCGGGTCAGTGCTGTGCATCAGATCAAAAAACGACAGCGCACCGAAACACATCAAGGCAGACCCGCTGATCAGCATCGGTTTGCGTCCGATGCGATCCGATAGCCAGGCCGCAATCGGATACAACAGCAAGAGCACCGCGAGGATGCCGGTGTTCAGGCTCAGCGCTGTGGTGTCGCGGAAGTTGTCGATGTCTTCCAAATAGCTCACGGCATACACAAAGGTGGCGTAGTAGCCGACGCTGCTGGCGATGTTCAGGGCCATCACCTGCAGCACCTGCAGCCGGTAACGTCCGAACGTCTCCCGTACCGGTGCTCGCACCTTCGGTTCGATTACCTCCGCGCCGATCCCCTGGCGAATGACAATGCCAGTGAAGGCAACAAGAGCTCCCAAGACGAAGGGCAAACGCCAACCCCAGCTCCCCAACTGATCGGGCGTCAGGGTGTGGGCGAGTAAATCCCCGAAGCCGGATCCCAACAGCATGCCCAGCACGGAGCCCCATAGCCCCCAGATCGCGTAGAACCCTCGCTGGCGCTGGGGGGCATGTTCGCTCAGAAAAATGATCGAGCTGGTGTACTCGCCGCCTACGGACAGCCCCTGGATCAACCGCAGCACCACCACGGCGATCGGAGCCGCTACACCGATTTGTTGATGGGTTGGCAGCACTCCCATCAGCACGGTTGGGATTGCCATCGCCATCACCGAGAGGCTGAGGGCACGGCGACGACCGAATAGGTCGCCGATGCGGCCGAACACCACACCGCCCAAGGGCCGCACCAGAAAGCCTGCGGCAAAGGCTCCGAAGGCTCCGATCAGGGAGCTGGCAGGGTCGCTCGATGGGAAGAACTCACGGCCGATCACCGTGGCGAAGTAGCCATACACCGCGAAGTCGTACCACTCCATCACGTTGCCGATCAGGCCGGCCAGCAGAACCCTGATGGTGCTGGCTGTCGGTTTCGTCGGGGTCATCGTGGGTCGTCTGCGATGTCATGCAGGCGGTCGATGAGTAGATCCACCTCGGTGTCCACGCCGCCATCCTCGGCCCAGGCTTCCGGGATGTGTTTTGCCTGCACCAGTTCATTCAGTTTTTCGCCATTGCGGCGTTGCAGGTTGGTGCTGGTGTCGGCAACGGCTTTCTTGTTTGTTCGTGTTTCACCGATCAGGTGACAAGCGATCGTGCGCCGGTGAGGCGCCGAGCGGTGTTCCCAGAGATACACGGCTTGCCAGGTCCCGAGAAGCAGTTGGCCGTTCTCGACACTCAGGCTCAGGGTTTGATGGGTGAGCGCGGTGCGGATGTGGGCCGGCATGTCGTCGTTGCCTTCGTCGTCATGCAGGTAACGCCGCCGCTGTCCGTTGGCTGCCAGTGGACCGGCGCCATCCTGCGGAACGATCGCGTCCATCCAGGCCGCGAGATCCAGCAGCACCCGCGGGTCGGCGTTTTCATTGATGGTGAGGCTGCAACTGGTGTGCAGGCAGGTGAGATGTACAACGCCGCACTGCATCTGGGTGCTGCGGATCCAATTGTTCAGGGAACCATCGATGCGATTGAAGCCTGAACCCTTGGTCTGTATCTCCAGTCGGCTGAGCGCTTGATCCAGCGCCATTGACGTTCTGTTCCGATTCTTATCGCTTTAGCTAGGGCTCGCTGCGAGGGGAATGGCTTCACCCACGGTGGGGGTGATCAGCATGCATCTCTCGGTGGCCTCAGGGCTGGCTTCCGACTGACCGCCAGCTTCCAGCACTTTGCTGATCAGGCCGCTGAAGCGCACGTCTCCGCCTGTGGTGCTTGCCAGCACCTGTTGGGGCTGAAAGCGGCTGATCAGATCCGGCATCACGCTGGCGCCGGTGATGAAGTTGCCCACCAGGGGCAGGCCTAAATCCACCACAGGTGTGATCACCGTCTGCACGGGGCGCTCCTCTAGGGAGGGATCCAGCACCCCATGGGGTTCTAAGTAGAGAGATCCACCAGGCCAGTCGAGCAGGTACCCGTTCTCCACGGCCGGAACGGCAGCACCAGCGGTGGCGCGAATCTGCAAAGGGCCACGCTCTGTGCTTTCACCAGGGTTAAGCGTCTGAACGGAGGTGAAGCCCAGCCGCTTCGCCACCTTGGCCGCTGCGGCAGATCCCACCACGGGCAGATCTTTGCTCAACATCATGAGGGTTTCAGGGTGGGCGTGATCCTGAAGGCCCTGGGTGAGCAGCAGCAGATCAATTGACTCAGGCACAGGCTGCAGCGAGGGCATCTCTCCTTTCAGCAGCCAGGGGCCAGGGGGAAACACCAGGGGGCCAAACAGCCAGGGGTCCAACAGCACGCGCAGATCCGCAACCTCGAGAAACCAACCATTGGCGCCGAGGTAAGTGGCAGTTGCGGTCATGGGTGCATCTTTTTTCAATGCAAAAACCGTAGGGGTTCAACCTCTGACGACGAGAGCTACGACTGTTCCCGCTGCGGCAACGGTGATCACAAGCAGTAACTGCACAAGGAGTGCGTGACGCAGCATCACGATCGGGATGAGCAGCCCACCCTCTTTTGGGCTGCCAAAATGCCAGGAGAAGACCAGCCATTGGTGGACGTTCTCGATCTGTTTCCCCGCTCCATCCTGCGGGGCACCCTGCCGGATCCTCTGCTCCAGCAACTGATTGCACTGAGTGAGAGCATTCTGGCCAATCCAGATTCGAGCCCCGATGCATCCGCGAAGCTGGCGGGTCAACTGCGTCAGCAACGCGAACTGCGGCCTGAGCAACCCGGAGTGCAGGACCTCAGCAACAACCACCTTCTGCCTGCTTGCGAGCGTTGGATCCGCCACGTGATGGACCGTCAGCCTCCCCAAGGTCGGGGCCCCTGGGTTCCCGGTCGCTACCGCTTGCAGATGATTGATCTCTGGCTCAATTGCCAGACCGCAGGTGACTACAACCCCACCCATACCCACGGCGGCAGCTTTTCCGGGGTGATCTTTCTGAAGGTGCCACCCCAGATCAATGCCAACAGTTTTGATGGCCAACTCTGCTTCCACGGCCCGGAAGACTGGCATCTGCAATCGTTCCGTACCGGAATGGCGCATTACGTGCTTCCCATCCCCGGAGAGTTCTATGTGTTCCCGGCCTGGCAACCCCATTCGGTGATGCCCTTCCGTGGAGACGGGGAACGCTGGTCTCTTGCCTTCAATGCCGTGGCAATACCTGGTGTTGCGCCAGCCGCGATGCAGCAACCCTCAAAGCAGCAACCCCTCGGCAACATTTCTCTCTCGAGTCAGCGCCCCACGGCCAAAGGGTTTTAGAGACCCGTCAGAGTTCATTGGTTGCATTGATTCAAGATTCATCGAACAAACAGAGCTGTTGCAGCAAGTAATGCGCGCAGCGAGACCGGATCAGGACGGACAGAGGAATCTCGATCAGCTGATCATCCGCCATCAGATGCTGAACATTGAGATGCAGGTTCCGTTCCGCCGCGGTCTCAGGGATGGACTGCCAGCCGCTGCTCTCGATGTGAAGGATCCAACACAGCTGTCAACTCGACCCATCGTTGCTGACCGCGCCCCCCGTGTTCTGGGTGGTCCAGGCCCGTGCTGGACGTCAGGCCATCAGGAATCGATGAAAACTTGAGTCAACGTGCTCTCTAGGACATGCCCTGAGGAGGCAATCATGTCTGTGTTGTCGGCGATGAACTGCTCCAGCACACCCGGCATTGCCTGCATCACCGCACACACCTTGGAGGGATCATCCTTGCTGACACCGCGGAACAGGGAGGTAATTCCAAGCGTTTTCTGGAATGGCAGTGACTCGTCGTAGACCTTGGCCCAATCGCTGAATGACTTGGTGATTGTGAAAGTAAGGACGTGAGTTTCCATCGACCAGGATCAAGGTGCTGGCGGAAACTATCACCAGAATTAGCAATCCTTAAATCGGCTTCACTACTCAATCGTCTGGTGCAAAAACCGTAGGGGCTTAACCCCTAACGGCGAGAGCCACCCCTACCACCGCCAGCGCCGAGGCCAGCCATCCAGCGGCGAGCGGATGATCGCCTTCTGCACGGGCCACCAACAGCGCCATCACCGGTGCGGTGCTGAGCACTGTGATGCCAACACCAAGAGGCAGCTGTTGCAGTACCACCTGCTGCAGAAGGATCCCCAGAACGGTGCCCAGCCCGGTGGCCAGCAGCACCCGAGGCCAACGGGCGATCTTTGGTCGGGGCTGCGGAAACGCCGTATGGAAACGCAACCAGGGAAGCAGCAGCAGCAAGCCGCCGAGCAGCCTGGCGGAGGCGCTTTGGATCGGGCTCAGATCCGTGGTCATCAGAACGTTGCGGGAGACCGCCGCTCCTGTCACACCGCAGATCACCGCCGCCAGGGCCAACGTCAGCCCGATGATCTGTTCGCGAGTGCTCCGGTCGTTTCGGCTGGTGTCATCCGGCGGTTGTTGCCGGGCCACCAACACCACGGACACAGTGACCATGACTGTGCCGAGCCAAGCCTGGCTTGAGAGCCGTTCCCCCATCACCAGCAGACCACCGCTGGCCGCTGCCAGAGGAGAGAGTGATTCGAGAGTGAGGGTGCGGCGTGTTCCCAAACGCCGCAATGCAGCCAGGTAAAAGCTGTCCCCCAGCGAGATCCCGATGCCGCCACTGAGCAGCAGCAGCAACAATCCGGGGACTTCGTGTGTCCAGGGGAGGCTGATCAGCACGGGCAGCAGCGCCATGCAGGCGATGGCGTTTTTGAGGCCATTGAGCTGCAGTGCGCTCAGGGAGGTCACCAGTCCGCGCCAGAGGCTGCTGGCCAGGGTCCAGGCCAATGCTGCGAAGAGTCCAGCAAGAACACCCATTCAGCGTTTGCGTTGGATCAGCTGGCCTACGAGAAGGCCGATCACAAGTGCTCCGGCTCCATGGCCTTGAAGGAGTGTGAGGCCAAGCATCAATCCCAGGACTGGTGAGTTGAGCAGAACGGACAAGCTGCCGCCCACAACGCCGGAACTCCAGCTCTGCAGGCCTCCGAGACAAGGCAGGCATTCATGCAGCCCCATGCCCAGGGCACTGCTGGCCAGGATCACAGGGAAGAATTGCCCCCCTTTCCAGCCAGTTTCCAGGCAGAGGCCCACCAACAGCAGCTTGAAGAGCGCTGACAGCAGCAGCACGCCAGTGCTCAGCGACCAGGCGCCGAGCACCAGGGGCTTGAGCTGGTTCTCTCCAGAGAACACAGACAGCGGCAGGGCCCAGAGGCTGAAGCCAAGGATCAGACCGGTTAGCACCGGGGTGAACCAGAAGCGTTCCTGCAGGGACAGCGACCGCAGCCAATGGCGCCAATGGCCCAGCAGCACACCGATGCAGCAGCCCACGAGACCTGCCAGAACTGCAGCGACCAGTGCCCCGAACCACTGCTCTTGATCCACTGGCCAGTCGTAGGGCACGCCGCGCAGGCCGCCGCCCAGGTCGCTCAATCCTCTGAACACCACGAAGCCAGCCACTCCGCCGAGGGTGCCTGGCAACCAGCGCCAGAGCAGCTGCCAGCGCTTGCCAGCCAGCGCTGCCCCTCCCACGAGGGGGGAGTGGAACAAGCCCAACGTTCCTGCCATCGCCGCAGCCACCAGGTCACGGTCGGTGCCCCTCCAGACGCGATGGCTGGCCACAGCAATCAAGCGGGTCATCAGCGCTTCCGGACCGAGGGTGCCGCCGCCGATTAACGCCAGACCTCCTCCGAGCAGCTGGCGTGACCCCTCGCTGGTCTGAAGGCCATCGGGCCGGCGCAGCTCCGTCAGGGTCTGCGCCAGTTCAGGCAGGGCGCTGGAGGGCCGGTGCCGTTGCAGCAGGCTGATGGCCAGGCCGATTCCACTGCACCAGAGCAGGCACCAGCGCAGGGAACGCTCCGAGGGCAGACCCTCAAGCACTGCTGAACCCCAGACCCATTCCTGCAGGATCAGGACAACTTTCACCACAACAGCCGCCAGGGCTCCGCCGGCCGCTCCTGCCAGCAGGGCCCTCAAGCTGCCCCGCAGAAGGGTGTGGCGGGGTGAGTGTGGAGGGTCTGTCACCAGTGGGGGTCAGTGGCCAGTTCCACCGTGAGTTGACCAGTGGCCGGGGCCGGCACGGTGCTGATGCAGGCCCTCACCACGGTGCCGTTCACTTCGATTTCGCAGGCGCCGCAACTTCCGCCAAGGCAGCCGGTGGGGATGTGAACGCCTGCGCTCCTGGCGGCGGCAAGCCAGTCCTCGCCCTTTGGGCAATGGCTACGCCGTCCGTCCGGCCACTGAATGGACACCATCAACGATTCCGAGGGCATACCGGATTTCACAGCAGCGGCTCCAGGTTCACATGGGTTTCAAAGGCATCGGCGAGGCGATCGAGAAGGGCATCCCGTTGGCGGCTGTGGTGCGGCTGCTGTTCACTGAGCAGCTCGAGGCCCCGTCGGATGCGCAGCTGATTCAGCCAGCGGCGCCGCCAGGGGCCGTTGTCGAAAATGCCATGGAGATAGGTGCCAGCGGCGATGCCTCCCTGGTCTCCGCAGTCGGCCACCCAACCGAGTGCTGGGTCCTCGCAAAGGGGGCTGCAGGGTTCGAGTGCTTGCGTGTGGCCGCGATGGAGCTCGAATCCCTCCACGCTGAGATTGGGTTGGTGAACGGGCCAGTGCACGTTGCTCTGCCGATGGCGTAGGGCTTTCTCGCCACCGAAGCGTGTTCGCAAGGGCAGGAGTCCGAGGCCAGCCACAGCGCTGCTGCTGGCCGGACCCTGGCCTTCCAGTCCATCGGGATCCTCCAGTTCCCTGCCGAGCATCTGCATGCCGCCGCAGACTCCGAAGACGGCACCGCCTGAACGGGCAAAGCGCTGCACGGCGCTGCCCAGTCCGCTGCTGTGTAGGCGATCCAGATCACGAAGGGTCTGCTTGCTGCCGGGAATCACCACCGCATCGGGTGTTCCCAGGGGCTCGCCAGGTTCCACCCAGCGCAGCTGCACCGTTGGCTCTGCTTCCAGGGGATCGAGGTCGGAGAAATTGCTGAGCGATGGCAGCTTCAGCACAGCGATCTCCAGCTCGGCACCGCGTTTACGGCCGCGGCGCTCGAGCAGGTCGAGGGAATCTTCCGGTGGAAACAGTTCATCCAGCCAAGGCATCACCCCCAGCACGGGGATGCCGGAGTGTTGCTCGAGCCAGCGCCGACCTTCATCGAACAGTTCACGGCGACCGCGGAAGCGGTTGATCAGTAAGCCGCCAATCAGGGGACGCTCCACGGGCCTGAGCAAAGCCAGGGTCCCCACGATCTGGGCGAACACCCCGCCGCGTTCGATGTCGGCCACCAGGAGGCAACGGGCCCGCAGGTATTGAGCCAGGCGCAGGTTCGTGAGGTCGCGCGCCTGAAGGTTCACTTCCACGGGACTGCCGGCTCCCTCGAGCACCAGCCGCCCCTCGGGGTGCTGCTCTTGCAGGGTGTGTAATCCCTGTCGGATGGCAGCCCAGCCCGGACGGAACCAGTCGCGGTAGTAGTGCTCGGCGCGGCAGGTGCCCACCGAACGGCCCAGGTGGATCACCTCGCTTGTGCTGTCGCCCTGGGGTTTGAGCAACACCGGATTCATGGCGCATTCGGGTTCTCTTCCTGCGGCCCAGGCCTGCAGTGCCTGGGAGTAGGCCATTTCTCCGCCACCTGGGTCCACCCAGGCGTTGTTGCTCATGTTCTGCCCTTTGAAGGGAAGTGGGGTTTCTCCGCGCCGTTTCAGCACCCGGCATAGGGCTGCAGTCATCAGCGATTTCCCTGCTCCACTGCTGGTGCCGAGCACCATCAGCGGGGTGTGGGTTCGCGCTTGGCTCACGGCTGCCTCGAGGAGGGTGCTGCAGCGAAGCATCGCAGCGCGTCTGGGGATCGAGCGACTCTCACCAGCGCGGGCGGCGACGCCGGCACCAGTGCATCACCCGACTCAGCGGGTCGGCAGCAGGAATCACCTCAGGCCAGTCAGCCAGAACATCCCTGCCCAGCGGCGTGATTCTCACCCGCTCGGTGAGCCCCTGACCATCCACTTCACGCCGCAGCACGCCCAGCTGGATCAGCCAGATGAGCAACGTTTCGGTTTCTCCTGCTCCCAGCCGCTGCGAGGTGTTCACACGCCAGTCGGGGCGATTGGCCAGCTCCTTGCTGCTTTGGGCGCTCTCTTCCAGGAGCCGGTAGAAGCTGCGCCGAAATGGCAGGCAGCGCACGGCCTGCCGGGCTCGCCGCAGGGCGTGCTGGGTGAGTTCGCTGGGGTCCTGGGCGATCACGCGCATGCTGCTGACGCTGTCATTCTCGGGGTCTGCAGCGTTCTCTGAGGCCCCATGCTTCTGCTGGCTTCCGCGTCCCCGGCCCGCCGTCGTCTGCTGGAGCAGGCCTGCATCCCCCATCGTGTGCAGGTGAGTGGGGTGGATGAAGACGGCATCCAGCATCCCCAGCCAGCACACCTCGTATGCCTGTTGGCTGAGGCCAAGGCCGCAGCGGTGCATGCCCAGCTGACGGATCCAACGATCCATGCCGTGTTGGGGTGTGACTCCGTGCTGGCGTTTGAAGGCGAGGTGTTCGGCAAACCCGCCGATGCCGAGGAAGCCAAAGCTCGGTGGCAAAGGATGCGGGGCCATTGGGGCGACTTGCACACCGGGCACTGTTTGATCGCGACCTCGCAAGCGAGCGAGATTTCCAGCCAATGCCAATGCGTGACCACGCGGGTGTTGTTTGCTGATCTGAGTGATGCGGAGATCGACGCCTACGTGAGCAGTGGTGAACCGTTGCAATGCGCCGGAGGATTTGCGTTGGAAGGGCGGGGTGGCTGCGTGATTGAGCGCCTCGACGGCTGTTACTCCAACGTGATCGGCCTCAGTTTGCCGCTGTTGCGTTGCTGGTTACCGCAGGGATCTTGACCGTCAATGGGCTGCGTTGCCATTTTTCTTTTGCCGTAGCTAAAGCAAAAGCAGGCCCTCCTCACACCTTTGGCCATGCATCGTTTTTTGCTCCCCGGACTCGGCGTGCTGCTCCTGTCTGGCTCCCTCACCCTGAGTGCTTCCGCCATGGAGCCACTCGCCATCAGCGCCACGGATCAGGCTGATGAGTCCATGGTGCTGGATGCTGAACAGGCTTATTTCACTGAATCCAGTGACGACTGGAGTCGCTCAGCGGAGGGATTCCGCCTGCCAGACCCGGCGGTGCAGCGGAATCAGCCGCCCAAGGGGTATGGCCTGCTGGACATGAGTTTCTGATCGCTCGTCCATGTTGCGCTGTTTTCGCCGATCGTTCAAAGCAGCGCTGGTGGCTTAACTGGCGTTGCTGTTGACCGTGGTGAATCCTTCGTTGGCAGCAGCCTCCAACAAATTATCCGGATATGGCATGCCCGGATTCAATGTCGAATGCTCAAGGCGTCCAAAAAGGGATGGACGCTTTCCGTTGGTAAGTCCGAATTGGCCCAGGTCAAGATCTTTGGCGTGCCTTCAACGTCTTGACGACCCCAGCCAGCTCTGTGGTCAAGGGGAACGTTTGAGCGAATGTCTGCATCGCTGGTCTTGGCCCCGGGATGGCGTTCAGTGATCATCCAGTTGGGTAGGAGATCGTCTCCGACGGCAAGGGCAACAAGGGTCTTGAGGCCCGGCTGTCTGATCGCGAGCGCGCTTTTCCGCTGCTGTCCGTCACGGAAGCCGATGCCGAGATCAACGGAGTTAGGACCCAACAGTTTTTTCCATTGCGCTGACTCACCCTTGCTCAGCCCCCGTGACCCTGGCCCGATCGGTGCAATAAAAAAACCCCCGCCTTCCGGCGAGGGTGGGTTGACGATCGTTGGGGATCAATCCGTGGATCAGTCGAGGTCGGGCATAGCCAGTGTGGGCTCGGCCTGACGGTCGATACCTTTTTCGAAGCCAGCAGCGGCAGCGCGGGCGCGGCCCGCATGCCAGAGGTGACCGATCAAGAAGAAGAAGGCGAGGATGAATTGCGTGGCAGCCAGCCATTGGCGGATGTTCACGAAGTTCACCGAGTTGGGCTCGGTGATGATGCCGCCCACAGAGTTGAGGGAAGCGTTGGGAGCGTGAGTCATGTACTCAGCGGCACGACGCACCTGCCAAGGCTGGATGTCGTTCTGCAGCTTGTCGAGGCTCAGGCCATTGGGGCCACGCAGGGGCTCCAGCCAAGGACCACGGAAGTCCCAGAAACGCATGGTTTCACCACCGAAGATGATCTCACCGGTTGGGGAGCGCATCAGGTACTTACCAAGACCGGTGGGGCCCATGGCCGAACCGATATTGGCGCCCAGGCGTTGGTCACGCACGAGGAAAGTGAAGCTCTGGGCCTGGGATGACTCAGCGTTGGTGGGGCCGTAGAACTCGGAGGGGTAAGCGGTGTTGTTAAACCAGATGTAAGCCGAAGCAATGAAGCTCATGAAGCTCAGAGCTCCAAGGCTGTAGCTCAGGTAGGCCTCACCGTTCCAGATGAAGGCGCGACGCACCCAGCCGAAAGGCTTGGTGATCACGTGCCAGATGCCACCGAAGATCAGGGTCAGACCCAGCCAGATGTGGCCACCGATGATGTCCTCCATGGAGTTCACACCGATGATCCAGCCCTCGCCACCGAAGGGGGCGCGGAACAGATAACCAAAGATCACACCGGGATCAAGCGTTGGGTTGGTGATCAGACGCACATCACCACCGCCCGGAGCCCAGGTGTCGTAAACGCCGCCGAAGAACATGGCCTTGAAGACCAGCAGCAGGCAACCGACACCTAGAAGGATCAAGTGATAACCAATGATGTTGGTCATCTGGTTCTTGTCACGCCAGTCCTGGGAGAAGAACGAGGAGTAGTTCTCGAGGATCTCGGGGCCACGCAGGGCGTGATAGAGACCGCCGAGGCCGAGCACAGCGGAGCTGATCAGGTGCAGCACACCTACCACGAAAAAGGGGTAGAGATCGGTGACCTCACCACCAGGACCCACGCCGTAACCAAGTGTTGCGACGTGGGGGAACAGGATCAGACCCTGTTCATACATGGGCTTATCAAAGGTGAAGTGGCTCACCTCGAACAGCATCATGGCGCCGGCCCAGAACACCATCAGACCCGCGTGGGCCACGTGGGCACCCAGCAGACGGCCGGACAGGTTGATGAGACGGGCGTTTCCAGACCACCAGGCATAGCCGGTGGAGTCGAGGTCTTTACCGCCAGTGGCGATAAGACCGGAATTAAAGGGCGTTTCCACGGGGCAGAACCTCTTCAGGGAAGACGAAGTTTTCGTGCGGCTGGTCAGCCGGTGCCATCCAGGCACGCAGACCTTCATTGAGAAGGATGTTCTTGGTGTAGAAGGTCTCGAATTCGGGATCTTCTGCAGCGCGGATCTCCTGCGACACGAAGTCGTAGGCACGCAGGTTGAGGGCCAGGCCGATGATGCCGATGGAGCTGGTCCACAGGCCCATCACAGGCACAAACAGCATGAAGAAGTGCAGCCAGCGCTTGTTGGAGAAAGCGATTCCGAAGATCTGGCTCCAGAAGCGGTTGGCGGTGACCATCGAATAGGTCTCTTCTTCCTGAGTGGGCTCGAACGCCTTGAAGGTGTTGGCCTGCTCACCGTCCTCAAACAGGGTGTTTTCCACGGTGGCACCGTGAATGGCGCAAAGCAGTGCGCCGCCGAGGATGCCGGCCACGCCCATCATGTGGAAGGGATTCAGGGTCCAGTTGTGGAAGCCCTGGAGGAAGAGGAGGAAGCGGAAGATTGCGGCCACACCGAAGGAGGGCGCAAAGAACCAGCTGCTCTGACCGAGGGGGTACATCAGGAAGACACTGACAAACACCGCAATCGGGCCGGAGAAGGCGATGGCGTTGTAAGGACGGATGCCGACGAGACGAGCAATCTCGAACTGACGCAGCATGAAGCCGATCAGGGCGAAGGCACCGTGCAGAGCCACAAAGGCCCAGAGACCGCCGAGCTGACACCAGCGAACGAAGTCGCCTTGGGCTTCAGGGCCCCAGAGCAGCAGCAGGCTGTGTCCCATCGCATCAGCGGGGGTGGAGACAGCAGCGGTCAGGAAGTTGCAACCTTCCAGGTACGAGGAGGCAATGCCGTGGGTGTACCAGGAGGTAACAAAAGTGGTGCCTGTGAGCCAGCCACCGATGGCCAGGTAGGCCGTGGGAAAGAGAAGAATGCCGGACCAGCCGACAAAAACGAAGCGGTCGCGCTTGAGCCAGTCATCGAGGACGTCGAACCATCCCCGCTGAGGCGCGCGTCCTACAGCGATCGTCATGAGAGGAGAACGGTGCGGTTAACCGCAGGCTGTGGGATACCAGGCGACCTTAACAATCTCAACGGGCTCTGCGGGGATGATTGCTTGCAGCTGAAATCCGTTGTATCGGAGCGTTTCTTCGGGCTTTCTTTCGATTTTTCAGGGCCTTTCGTGGCAGTGCTATGGCGTCTCGTCAACACTGAGGCTCGACCGTTCACAATAAGCACTGTTTCCAGGCTTCGATGGCCGCTGATCTGCTCGAACAGCCGGTGCTGGGCTCGCGCCGTCTGTCCAACGTTTTGGTCGCCGTGATGGTCACCATCGGCGGCGTTGGCTTTCTGTTCGCTTCCCTGTCCAGCTATCTCGGCAGGGACCTGCTGCCCCTTGGGCATCCGGCTGGATTGGTGTTCGTCCCTCAGGGATTGGTGATGGGGCTCTACAGCATTGCTGCTGCTCTTTTAGCGACCTATCTGTGGGCCGTGATTGCCATTGATGTGGGCTCAGGTTCCAATCGCTTCGATAAGCGGGCCGGAGTGATCACTATCTCCCGTCGCGGGTTTCGCAAGCCGATCAGTGTGGAAATTCCGCTGAAGGATGTTCAGGCTGTGAAGGTGGAAGTGCGCGATGGTTTCAACACGCGCAGGCGCGTTTCATTGCGCGTTCAGGGCCGGCGTGACATGCCCCTCACCCGCGTGGGTGAACCCCTTCCCCTCGCCCAGTTGGAGCAGGATGGAGCCGAACTCGCCCGGTTTCTGGGCGTGAATCTCGAGGGACTCTGAACTCACCATGTTCCACCGTTCATTGCGCGCTCTGATCACCCTGGCGCTCTGCGTTCCTCTACTGGTGAGTTGTGCCACCACCACCGCCTCCGTTCCAGATGGCTGTGTGCAGGCTTCGAGTCCCTGTCTTCAGGGCAAGGCCAGCGTTGCGATGGAGACCAGTCGCGGCACGATCACGTTTGAGCTGGATGGCGATGCGGCGCCAGTCACCGCCGGTAATTTCGCTGATCTTGTTAAACGCGGCATCTACAACGGCACCGTGTTCCATCGGGTCGTCAGGGATCCTGTTCCGTTCGTGGTTCAAGGCGGCGATCCTGCCTCGAGCAATCCTCAAACGCCAAAGGCTCAGTACGGCACCGGCAGCTTTATCGATCCTGAGAGCGGGCAGGCCCGATTCATTCCCCTGGAAGTGGCGTTTGAGGGGGAGGATCAACCTCGCTATGGGCGGGTGGTGAGCAACCCCAGTGAACTGCTGCAGCTGAAGCTCAGTCATGACCGCGGTGCCCTGGCCATGGCCCGATCCCAGTCTCCAGATTCGGCCAGTGCTCAGTTCTATATCGCCTTGAAACCCTTGCCTGAGCTGGATGGTCGTTACGCCGTCTTTGGCCGGGTTACCGATGGCATGGAGGTGGTGGATGCCATTCGTCAAGATGACATGATCATCAAAGCCACCCTGCTAACCCCTGGTCTTTGACCAGCATCCAGTGCTTCTCAGGCGGGAACTCGCCCTCCTGAGATCGACGCTTTCAGCAGTTCAGTGTTCACCCCCGAGGCTCGCTCCAAGGCGACCTTGCCGGTGCGAGCGATTTCCTGAATGCCGTAGGGACCCATCAATCGCTCCAGGGCAACCAGTTTCCCTGGATCGCCAACAACCTCCAGGGTGAGCGCGTCGTCCGCCACGTCCACCACCTTGGCCCGGAAGACCTGCACCAGCTCAAGGATGGCACTGCGTTGGCTGGCTGGCGCTGTCACCTTCATCAGCATCAGCTCCCGTTCCACCGCTGGTCGCTGGGACAGATCAAGCACTTGCAGAACATTCACCAGCTTGTCCAGCTGTTTGGTCATCTGCTGGAGGGTCTGCTGATCACCCTCTACCACCATCGTCAGCCGCGAACGTCCGTCTGCTTCCGCGGGTCCCACGGCCAGGCTGTCGATATTGAAGCCCCTGCGGGCGAACAAACCAGCAATGCGGCTGAGGGCACCGGATTCGTCTTCCACCAGAACCGACAGGGTGTGCTTCATGCCTGTTGCTCGATCCCAGATGCGTGTTCGTGTCCCAAATTACGGTCCAGCCAGTGCAGCAGCTCCTGATGAAACAGTTCGGGGGTTTCGTCATGGGGGCAGTGGCCACTGTTCTCCACCACCTTGAGCTCGATCCAGGGGTGTTCGTTCTGCACACGCTCACCAATGGGCAACGGCACAAAGCGGTCTTCACGCCCCCAGAGCAACAGCATCGGTGGGGGCTGCGGGCTCTGGCGCAGCTGCTGCAGCAGAGCCGGTGCCGTGGCACCTTTCGGACGAAGGGCCATGCCGACGCTCATCGCCCGCAGTGCTCTGGGTGCCGTGAGGCGTCGCGCCGGCAAAGCGATCAGGCGCTGCAGTTCCCTGTCCATGCCGATCGGCCGGTGATACGCCCCCTGCAGACCTGCCTTGAGCAGTGGCGTGCGACTGATCAGTGGCACCAAAAGCTCCAGTGGCAGCAACCTGCACAGCACCGTCACGATGGCGCGCTTGAGTCGCCTCGCTTCTCGCTTCTGCCGCATGGCAACCGGGTTGAGCAGGGCTGGGTCCGGCAGTGGGGCGGCGACCACCGCAGCCACCAGTCGTGGGGCCAGCACTGCTGTGGTGAGAGCGGTTAGACCGCCCAGAGAGTTGCCCACCAGCACCGCTGGCGACTGCACCACCTGTTCGAGAAAGGCGGTCAGTTGTCGTCCCCATAGGCGGTTATCGAGGGCCATCCGGCTCTGTAAGCCGGGCTGATCGGAGCGGCCGAAGCCGATCAGATCCAAGCCATACACGCGGTACCCAGCGTCTGCGAGTGGGCCGGCGTTGTGGCGCCAGTGGCTGCTGCTAGCGCCAAAGCCATGCAGCAGCACAACGGCGGGGGCGCTTCTGGCGCCGAGGACGCGCCAGTGACATTGGAATCCTTTCCATGTCCAGGTGGCCGCATCGCCCCAGTCAGCACCGGTGGAGGCAGGCTGGAATGTGGATGCAGACACGCGACTGGACTTCCAGGATTCTCACTATCGCGAAGGCGCTGCCTGTTTGCAGACGGGATCAGGCTTCTTCCGGGCGCAGTCCCGTCCATCCAGGGACCTGTCTGTGCTGCTGGCCGCCTATCAGGCCTCCAGGGCCAAGGGCCCTCAGCACTGGCTGGACCTGATGGCTGGTTGCGGCATCCGTGGCCTGCGCTGGGGGCTGGAAAGCGCGCCCCAGACGCCGCACCCCCTCGTGCTCTGGCTGAATGATGCCGATCCCGAGCGGATGGACCACCTCCAGGCGAATCTCAAGCCTCTGTCTGGCCATGCCGGCGTTGACCTCATGCTCACCCAGCAGCCTGCAGAACGTTTGCTGCGGCAGGCTTATCTCGATCAGCGCCGCTTCGATCTGATCGATCTGGATGCTTTTGGTTGCCCGAACGGGCTTCTGCAGTCGGTGCTTTCGGTGCTGCGTTTCGGAGGGGTGTTGATCCTGGCCAGCACCGATGGTCGCTCGCCGACAGGCCATGACCGCTTGGCTGCGGTGCGGCGGTTTGCGGCGGCGGCACGCGCTCATCCATCCAGCTGGGAGTTGGCCTTGCGGCTGCAGCTCGCGGCTTTGGCGCGGGAGGCCTGGATGTTGGGGCGAGGGCTTGAACCGCTGGCTTGCTTCAGTGATGGCCGAACCTTCCGGTTGGCCGTTCGCCTGCATAGGCGTGTTGCCTCTAATGAAGAAGGCAACCTGGGCCTCCTCGCCCGTTGTGAACACTGTGGCGATCAAACCGTTCAGCCTGTGCTGAAGCTCAGCGGCTTACGCGCCTGTGCCTGCCTGCCTGACACTGGGCGATGGGCCGTGTCGGGCCCGCTCTGGCTGGGTCCATTGCAGTCCCCGGCGCTGTTGCAGGAGCTGCTCACCCTGAGCGAAGCCATGCCGCAGACTCTGACGCCCCCCAGCCGTCGGCTTCTCGAACGCTTGCAGGGGGATCCGGGGCTGCCGGTGTGTTGCTGGTCCACCGATGAACTGGCGCATCGTTTGGGGCTCGCCGGCCCCCCTTCTCTGCACAGGCTTGTGCAGTCATTGCAGGATGTCGGTTATCAGGCTGGTGTCAGTGGCGTGATGGCTGGGCAGCTGCGCACGGATGCGCCATGGAAGGTGTTGTTACAACGGTGTGCCGATCTGGCCTGAGGGCAGCTTTTAATAGGTGTTGATTGTGAACACATCCCCATGGCTTCGGAGATTTTCGGCATTGCAGTGGTGTTCTGGGTGCTGATTCCTGTGGGTCTGGCCGGAGGTGCCCTTCTCTTGAAGCTTCAGAAGGATTGACCCTCAAAGAAGGTTGAACGCCCCTTAGGCTCCTGCCTTGGAAGAGCGAGCCCCATGCAGGTTCTGGTGGTTGGTGGAACGGGAACCCTGGGCAGGCAGATTGCCCGTCGTGCCTTAGATCAAGGGCACGAAGTGCGCTGCATGGTGCGTTCTCCGCGCAAAGCTCCTTTTCTGCAGGAGTGGGGGTGTGAGCTGACCCGCGGGGATCTGCTCGAGCCAGCCAGCCTCGATTACGCCCTCGATGGGGTGGATGCCGTGATCGATGCGGCCACCAGCCGCCCTAACGATCCCCAGAGCGTTTATGTCACCGACTGGGACGGCAAACTCAACTTGCTCAGAGCCTGCGAACGCGCGGAGGTTAAGCGGTTTGTGTTCCTCTCATTGCTGGGTGCAGAGAAGCATCGTGATGTGCCGCTTATGGACATCAAATACTGCACCGAGAAGCTGCTCAAGGAGTCAGATTTCGACTACACCATCCTCCAGGGTGCCGCTTTCATGCAGGGGGTGATCAGTCAGTTCGCCATCCCGGTGTTGGAGAGCCAGACCGTCTGGGTGAGCGGCAGTCCCACGCCGATTGCCTACATGAACACCCAGGACATGGCCCGCTTCGCAGTGGCTGCTCTGGATCACGCGGAGACGGTGCGCGGCAGTTTCCCTGTCGTCGGCCCGAAAGCCTGGAATACAGGCGAGGTGGTTCAGCTCTGTGAGCTCGCCTCCGGGAAGTCAGCTCGCGTGTTCCGAGTTCCCCCCGTTCTGATGCGGTTAATGGAAGGTGCTTGCTCCTTTTTCGAGCCTGCCGTGAATGTGGCGGAGCGTTTGGCCTTCGCTGAAGTCACCGGTGGCGGTGGTGCCCTCGACGCACCGATGGAGTCCAGCTACAGCCACTTTGGTATCGATGCGTCGGAGGTGACCGGCCTTGAGGAGTACATCCGGGAGTACTACGACACGATTCTTAAGCGCCTGCGTGCCATGGAGGCGGATCTCGACAAGGACGCCAAGAAGAAGCTTCCGTTCTGAAGACCTATACCTGCTTGTGAGTGGTTGATTTGTACTGGTTTTCGTTAGTGTCGGGTCCCGCCTGATTTGTTTTATGTCGGTTGCTCAAGTCAAGAATCTGCAGCGGCGTCTCGACAACCTCTGCCGTGAGGCCGAAACCGAGCTCACCCGTACGTGCGGACATGAGCTTTGGCGCACCTTGGGTTTTGATGCCTTCGATGGCCTTGATGACAGTGACCGCCGGGCCAGCGCCAATTATTACTACGGTCAATGGATGACCGCACGAGAGCTTCAGGAGGCCTTGGGGTGATGGCAGAACAATGTTGTGGACCGGCTTTAGACCAAACCCAGGCCGTTGAATCCCGATACGGCGCAGCGGCCCATCAACAGGAAGCCTGCCTGTGCACCCCTGTCGCATTTAATGCGTCGCTGTTGAAGGTGATCCCTGCTGATGTTGTGGAGCGCGATTACGGATGCGGTGATCCCACCCGATGGGTGCAGGTCGGCGACGATGTCCTCGATCTCGGAAGCGGCAGCGGCAAAAATGCCTTTATTTGTTCTCAGGTGGTGGGGGAGCGTGGATCGGTGATCGGCGTGGATCGCAACGACGACATGCTGGCTCTGTCCTGCGCGGCAGCGCCGGTGGTCGCCAACCGCATCGGCTTCGCAAATGTGCGCTTTTTGAAAGGCGCGATCGAAGCCCTGGATGCTTCGACGGCATCAGGCTCCCCTTTGATTGAATCCGCCAGTGTTGATGTGGTGTTGAGCAACTGTGTACTCAACCTGGTGAACCCCTCTGCCCGTGCTGTACTTCTGGCCAACATCCGCCGGGTGTTGCGTCCGGGTGGGCGCGTGGCCATCAGCGACATCGTGTGCGATCGGCCTGTGCCGATGAGTCTTCAGCAGGATCCTGACCTCTGGAGCGGTTGCATCAGCGGGGCCTGGCTTGAGGATGCCTTGCTGGCCGACTTCCGTGCCCTTGGTTTTGAGCAGGTGGGCTATGCCGACCGTTCCGACACGCCCTGGAGGGTTGTGGAGGGGATTGAGTTCCGGGCGGTCACCCTCACAGGCGTGCTCCCTGGGTCCTGAGTAAGGCTTTGAGCCGCTCCTGTTCTGCAGGCTTGACTGGTCTCCATTGTCCTGGGGCCAATCCCTCAAGGCTGAGAGGAGGTTCACTATCCATCAAATCGATGCTGCGGCGAATCAAACGCAGGGTCGGCAGGCCAACAGCCGCTGTCATTCTCCTGATCTGGCGGTTGCGGCCTTCGCGCAGGCTGATGCTGAGCCAGGAGGTGGGGATGGAGCGGCGTACACGGATGGGGGGTGTCCGCTCCGGTAGATCACGCCAATGGCTGGCGTCGAGGAATGTCGCCTGGGCTGGACGGGTGCTCTGCCCTTTGATCACTACCCCTTGTTCCAGGGCAGTGAGTTGGGAGTCTTCAACCAAACCCTCGACTTGCACCCAATAAGTTCGCCAGTGGCCGAAGCGGGGGTCGGTGAGCCGTTGCTGCAGGCGACCGTTCTCTGTGAGGATCAAAAGCCCCTCGCTGTCGGCATCCAGTCGGCCGGCTGCATACACATTCGGCACATCAACCCAGTCGGCCAGGCACCCCCAGCGGCTGCCGGGCTCTCGGGTGAATTGACTGAGTACCCCGAACGGCTTATGCAGCAGCAGGGTCAGAACTGACCTCCGAAGCAGAGCAGCAGGGCTTTGCCCCAGCTCGTCGCTTTGTTCAGATGGTCGTCATGCAAGTGCTGCATCTTTTCAGCCTGCATTTTCATCATCGCTGCCTGCGTGAACTCGTGACTCTGCTCCTTGGCGAGATCCACCACATGTTGAGGGCTTTGGGCTTGTCTGACCTGCTCTCTCACTTGAGAATCGGACTGCACCAGTGATGCGAAAGCAACGAGGGCTCACTCGGACATGGATGGATGCAATTCCCGAAGGTTAAGTGGGTTTCTGCCGTGACCGCCACAGATTCACAGCTCCGATCGAAATCATCAGCAGGCCCAGGTCCATGGACAACGGGGGCAAGATCATGCTCCTTGATTCGAGGAGGACGACCCTAGGGACGGTGCTCAGCGGCTGCGACTGAGGGGAGCGCCGATGGCCTTCTAAAATTGAACCACTCTTGATTCAGGCTTATTCCGGCGCATGATTGAAACCTCGGGTGTGATTGAAAAAGAGCAGGGCAACGGGTTCTACCTGGTCACCCTCGAGCAGCCCGCAGGTCATCAATGCCTTTGCCGTGCGGCGGGCAAGCTCACAAAGTTCAGGATCAAACTCCTCGCTGGTGACAAGGTGCTGGTGGAGATCAGTCCCTATGACCTCACCAGGGGACGCATCACATACAGGGAACGCAATGCCGGAGCACCAGGTGGTCGTCCCGGTGGCAACCGCCCCGGGGGACCACGCCGCCGTTGAGGATCAACTCTCCTGCAGCAATGAGCGGATCGAGGCCATGAATTCACTGCGCTGCTTCACGCCCCGCCATTGCTGTTTGAGCTGCTTGTCGTAAAACAGCTGCACGGTGGGTGTGCCATTGACGCCGGCCTGTTCAGCAATGGCCTGGTCGGTTTCGATATCGATTTCGATCCCCTGAGCGCTTCCTCCGAGCTCATCGAGCACTCGCTTGAGCTGGGGCTTGAGCACGTGGCATGGGCCGCAACTGGGGGATGTGTAAACAACCAGGAGCGGACGCCGGCTGTCGTGGTAGAGCTTCCTGAGGGCGTAACTGCCTTTCTGCCAAAGAGCGTCCGGGTCGTAGCTGGATTCCGTGGTTTCCGCCGTGGCTTTGGGTGTGTCCGCCTTGGCGGGCTCGGCCTGATCGCGCTTCACGAGTTGAGCCAGATCGTTGTGACTGAGCCATCGCTCAGCGGCGAGGGCTGCTTGGCAGCCGCTTCCTGCGGCGGTAATCCCTTGCCGCCATTCCGCATCCGCGACATCTCCGGCCGCAAACACTCCTTCTTTTGACGTTTCAGGACGGCCAGGCTGGGTGATCAGGTAACCCGTGCCATCGCAGTTGAGCTGATCGCGCACCAGTTCTGTGTTCGGCGTGTGGCCGATGGCATAAAACATGCCCTTGACCGGCAGGTGCTCTTCCAGGCCGCTATCTCGGCGTTGCAATCGCAACCCACTCAGCCATGCCTCTCCTTCAGCGTCAGCCACCTGAGTGTTCCAGTGCACGGTGATCTGCGGATTGGCCTGCACTCGGTCAGCCATGGCGGCACTGGCACGCAAGCGGTCTGAGCGCACTAGTAGGTGCACATGGCTTCCGTATTTAGTGAGGTACACAGCCTCTTCGCAGGCGGAATCACCGCCGCCCACCACGGCCAACTCCTCATTGCGGAACTGGGGCGTTGCGCCATCGCAGATGGCGCAAGCGCTGATTCCATGGCTCCAGAATCTTTCTTCGTTCGGGAGGCCCAGGCGATTGGCACTTGCACCTGTGGCGATGATCAGTGCCTGGGTTTCGATGGTGTTGCCGTCGGCTTCAATTCTGTAAGGCCTCTGGCTCAGGTCGATGCTGTCTGCATCAGCCTCTAGCAGGCGCGTTCCCCAGCGTTCCGCCTGCGCCTTCATCAGGTCCATCAGGTCAGGACCCAGCACTCCATCAGGAAAACCAGGGAAATTTTCCACATGGGTGGTGGTCATCAACTGACCACCCGGAATTCCTCCGCGCTGAAACCCCGTGATCAGAAGCGGATTGAGGTTGGCGCGGGCGGCATAAATCGCTGCGGTGTATCCAGCAGGGCCAGACCCCACGATCACCAGGTTTTCGACCGCCATGTCTAATGCGGAATGACTATGAGTTAAGTGTAGGCGGTCGGGTGGCGTTGATGAGCTGTTCCTTCGGCGATAAGGCCAGATTTTTGTCGATTCGATTCACTCAGAATTCGGCCAATTAATAGTTTCTTTAGATTTCAAGCGTGTCTTCTGAGGGGGTGTCCACGCGCAAGTGTTGACGCTTGCCAAGCGATTGTTTAAGGCTCATTACGGAGTCCTCGAGCATCTCCGGATGCTCTCCGATGCAGAGGATCCATTCCCGGAATTCCTGGGTCAAGGCATAGCTGTCTTCGTAGCGCTCAGCAGTGTCCAGTACTGCAATCCGGGTTGTTGCCCAGCAGGTGGCAACGCTGACGCGACGTTCAAGAGCTGCGTCCATGACTTTCTCCCAGATGGTGCCCAGGCTGAATGCTGATGGCGTTCCATCAGGCCTGATTTAGCAGACCGTCGCATTTTTTCTTTCAAGAAGATGTTTTCAGCGCTGCAAAAAATCCGGTAATTCCGGGGTTCGCATACGGATCACCGCACCGGCACCGTCACCGACGGCTTCCAGGGGCAGGCTCGGCCCTCGCCATGATCCTCCCGTCGCGAACTCCTCTGGCGTTTCTGATCTGGCAGGAGCCGCAATGCGATATGGCTCAGAAAGCGACCAGTTGCGCGCGTATTGCATCAACAGGGGGTCGGCCGGTGCGAACACAAATGAGGGATCGCGGGGAATGGCTTCAAGATTGGCCCTCTCACCGCAGAGGCGTACGGCCCGGGTAATGCCCTGGATGAAACGGCTACGGGTGGCAACCGTTGTCAGATAGGCCACCACCCGCAGCCGGGGGGCATCGAATCCTTCGGCGCACATATCGATGCTCACAAGCCAGTCGGCATCCCCCCGTTCAAAGCGGTTCAGTCGATCCGAAGCTCCCGGGTCCTGGGAATGAACCAGATCCACCCGGTCGCCTTGCTCCTTGAGAAGGGAGGAGATGGTTCGGGCGTGGTCGATGTCCCGAGCGATCACCAGGCCTGCCGCACGGGGATGGTGCTGGCGCACTCGCTCCAGTTGGCTTCGGGCGCGAAGCAACAGTTGCAGCGCGATGCTGCTGCTGTCCGCCAGGCGGATGGCCCTGCGCAGGTTGCGTGCCCGCCAGCTCTCCCGCTGCTCAGACGACAACGGCGACACCTCCCGGTCAGGCTGACCGTCCTGGCTGTGTTCCACCCATCCATCCTGGAATCGAAATTCCAGCGGTCTCACGTCACCGGCGGCGATCAGTTCCCGCGGCTCCACACTGAGATCTGGCTGGATCTGCTCCATCCGCTCACCGTCCTGCTCCACCTGCACTCTCCGGGCGGCACAGAACGCCAAGTTGTCAGCGCGGAAGGGCGTTCCAGTCAGCCCGAGCCGCAGCCTGGCGCTCTGACTCAGGTCTAAAAACGTCCGGCCCCACACCGGTCCTTCGGGCTCTTCCGGCTCCACGCCGAGATGGTGGGCTTCGTCTGCGATCGCCAGATGCTCGCCCTTGCTCCATAGGGCGAGCTCGGCCTTGAGTGCCTCGGTTTGTCGGCCTGCCCCCTGATAACTCACCATCCAACCGTCGGCTTCGAACGGGGCACTTCCGGGACCGTTCCAGGCTTGTAGTTGCAGTCCCAGGCACTCGGCCGCTCGTTGCCACTGTTCGAGAATCGAGGTGCGGTGGCAGAACACGAGCACACGACTGAGACGCTCCTCTTGCTTCATCGCCTGGAAGGCGAGTAGGGCGCCGAGGGTTTTACCGGCCCCAGGCCCCGCATGGATCAGCACATCTCGTGTGCCCGAAGCAACCGGATCAAGTCGTCGGCGCAGCAGCTGGATCAGTTGCTGCTGCCACTGACGGGGCCGGATCGCGTGGCCTGGTGCAGGTCCACCGAGAGCAAAGGACGGCGTTGTGATAGCGGATCTGAAAGATAGGTCTTTCTAACCATTCCAATCGCTTTCGCCACCCTTACCTTCCGACCATCAGCCCTCGGGTTTTCGCCCTTTTTTCTATGGCCCGACGTCGCTATCCGCCCATGACCGGTCCGGAATCCAGGCGCTCCCTCGAGCGGTGTTGGCCCCTTGATTGTGATCTGGATCCGCTCATCCTTCGCGCCCGTCTGCTGCATCACCAGGGCCGCCGGCCCATGGCGCAGTCGGTTGAGCAGGAACTGATGCCTTTGTTCTGAGGGCTCAGGTCCTGCTCGTTCGTGCGATGCGTCTGGACTCAGAGCGATTCGTTGTGGTTGCAGAGCAACCGCTCCACTTCCACAAGTCCATCTTCAGCGGCCTGTTGGGCCCGGTCCATCCGTCCTCCTGCAGGCTCCACCAAACGGCTGCTAATTCGCTGTAGGAGTTGCTCTCGTTTTGATTTCAGCAGTCCAAGAATTTCTTCGTCGATCAGCTGGCGCACAGCCTGGCTGCGCAGGTGGTCGTCCGAGGCTTCATCAAATGTGCCCTGAACCAGCTCCTGGATGAACAGGCGGTGAACCTCACTGCTGCGCAGAAAGCTTTCCGTGGCGTTGATGATGCCGTCGACAAGCGTGCGGTCAGGTTCTGAATCCTGCTCACTCAGCTTGAACTCCCAGTCCAGGTGGCGTCGCTGCCAACCGGCCGCATGGAGGCTGGGCATCACGGTCTGGGAGAAAGTGTCCACAGACATCTCGTAGATGCGCTCGGCCAGCCGTTCGCACCATTCGCGGCCATGGTCTGCCAGCAGCTTTTCCATGGCATTGCGCTCAACGGCGTGGCCGCCGTGATGGCTGTGACAGACGCCGTCCGGGCATTCGATCGCGGTGAGTCCCATGGTGTTGCAAACAGGATCCTTTCCATAGCCATCAACAGCCCTCGCTTATCGGCTTCTTCAGAAAAGATCTAGGCGGAATCCGGCGACGGCCTAACCTCGATTTGGTCGGCGGCATCACGATCTTGCCCATACTTTTGATCCCGGTGGAGACAGCGGCGGGGGAAACCCGCGTTGCGGCCTCACCGGAAACAGTCAAGAAGTTCATCGCTCTCGGTTGTCGGGTGGTGCTCGAACGTGGAGCCGGACGAACGTCCGGTTTTCTCGATGAGGCCTTTTCCGAGGCCGGTGCGCATCTGGTGACTCCAGGAGACAGTCAGGCCTGGGAAGAGGCCGACGTGCTTCTGTGCGTCCAGTCGCCCTCTCCTGCCAACCTCGGCCGATTGCGCCGAGGCGCGCTGGTGGTGGGTCTGCTCGCTCCCTACGCCAATGTCGAGCTCGATGCAGCGTTGAAGCGTTGCGGCCTTTCGGCCATGGCCCTTGAGCTGTTGCCTCGGATCAGCCGTGCCCAGTCCGCTGATGCGTTGTCTTCACAGGCCAACATCGCCGGTTACAAGTCTGTTCTGTTGGCTTCAGCGGCGCTGGATCGCTACTTCCCGATGCTGATGACCGCGGCGGGCACCGTCCAGCCTGCAAGGGTCGTGGTGCTCGGTGCAGGGGTGGCCGGTCTTCAGGCTGTGGCGACTGCACGTCGGCTGGGTGCCGTGGTCTACGTCAGCGATATCCGGCCGGCGGTCAAGGAGCAGGTGGAATCCCTCGGTGCCCGCTTCATCGATCCTCCCGAGATGGAGGACAAACCCGCCGAGTCGGGTGGTTACGCCAAACAGGCCTCCGATGCCTTTCTTGCGGCCCAGCGTCAGCAGCTGTCCGATCAGCTCGCCGAGGCCGACGTGGCCATCTGCACCGCACAGGTGCCAGGTCGGCGTGCACCGCGTTTAATCAGTGAAGATATGCTCGATCGCATGCGCCCCGGGGCGGTGGTGGTGGATCTGGCCGTCGCGCAGGGAGGCAACTGCGCCGACACCGTTCCCTCTCAGACCGTTGATCGCAACGGTGTGAAGTTGATCGGTGCGAATGACCTCCCATGCTCCGTTCCGAACCACGCCAGCTTCCTTTACTCCAAAAACCTGCTGGCGCTGCTGCAGCCCATGCTTCAAGACAGCCAGCTGACCCTCGACCTCGAGGATGAGCTCATTGCCGGTTGCCTGATCAGTCAGGACGGCAACATTCGCCGCAGCGACGTTCTCACCCCAGGAGCCAACTGATGGAAACAAGCTTTGTGGAGTTCCTCTGGGTGCTGCTGCTGGGCAGCCTTCTGGGACTGGAACTGATCGGCAAGGTCCCCCCCACCCTGCACACTCCGCTGATGAGCGGGGCCAATGCCATTTCAGGCATCACCGTGCTTGCCGCGCTTACGGCGATCATCCGCTCCGGGGACAACCTGGTGCTGCTGATCCTCGGAGCCGTTTCCCTGGGTTTTGCCCTCTTCAACGTGATCGGGGGGTTCCTGGTCACCGATCGCATGCTGGCCATGTTCAGCCGTAAGCCCGCCCGCAAGGAGAACCGCTGATGGATTTTCTCAAGTACGCCATTGAACTCGTTGCCGTACTGCTGCTCGCCCTGGGCATCAAGGGCTTGTCGAAAGTGCGCTCTGCCCGCAGTGCCAACCAGCTGGCCGCTGTGGCGATGGCCTTGGCTGTTCTGGGCCTTCTGATCAACTATTTGGGTACATCAGGCATTTCGGCTGCGGCCTGGACGTGGATCATCATCGGCACGGTGATCGGCGGCGTTCTCGGTGCCATCACGGCCCAGCGGGTTCCGATGACCTCCATGCCGGAAACGGTGGCGCTGTTCAACGGCTGTGGTGGCATGTCATCGCTGCTTGTGGCGCTTGCCGCAGCCTTCTTCCCGCTCCAACTCGAGGCCGCGGGACTGGTCGCCGTGGTGTCCATTGTGATTTCCGTGTTTGTGGGTGCCATCACCTTCACGGGATCGATCGTGGCCATGGCCAAGCTCCAGGGCTGGCTGTCGACGCCCGCCTGGATGCAGAGCAAGTCCCGTCACGTGGTCAACATCGCTCTTGCTGTGGCTTCTCTCGTTGCCGCCATCAAGTTGATCACAGATGGAAATGGCACCCAGGGGCTGTGGCTGTTGGTGGTGGCCTCCGGTTTACTCGGCATCGGCGTCACCCTGCCCATCGGCGGCGCAGACATGCCCGTGGTGATTTCGCTGTTGAACAGCTATTCCGGTGTGGCGGCTGCCGCTGCAGGTTTCGTGGTGGGGAGCCAGTTGCTGATCGTGGCGGGTGCGATGGTCGGCGCCGCCGGTCTGATCCTCACCCAGGTGATGTGCAATGGAATGAACCGTTCGCTGGTGTCGGTGCTCTTTGGCGGTGCTCTGGGCGCCAGTGCTGCTTCTGGAGGGGGTGGTGGTGAATACACCAACATCACCAGTTGCAGTGTGGAGGAATGTGCCCTCACCCTGGAGGCTGCTGAGCGGGTGGTGATCGTGCCCGGTTACGGCCTTGCCGTGGCTCAGGCCCAGCACACCCTGCGCGAGGTCACGCGCTCGCTGGAGGCTGCCGGTATTCAGGTGGATTACGCCATTCACCCGGTGGCTGGTCGCATGCCGGGTCACATGAATGTGCTGCTCGCTGAGGCCGATGTGCCCTATGAGCAGCTCAAGGAGATGGATGTGATCAACCCCGAGTTCCCTGCCACCGATGTGGTGTTGGTGCTCGGCGCCAACGATGTGGTCAATCCCCAGGCGAAGAACGATCCCAGCTCGCCGCTTTACGGGATGCCAGTTCTCGATGTGCAGCAGGCCCGCACTGTGTTTGTGGTCAAGCGGGGCATGAGCGCCGGCTACTCCGGCATCAAGAACGACTTGTTCGACTTGGCTAACACCTCCATGGTGTTTGGTGATGCCAAGAAGGTGCTGGGCGACTTGCTGGGCGAGCTCAAAGAGCTCGGTGTCGGCAAAAAGTGATCAGCGCGACCCCATTCGGCTTTTGAAAGCACACGCTAATCCTCCAGACAACCCCCAGCTGTTGCAGCAGCTGGGGGTTGTTCCTTATCAGCAGCGTTTTCCCTGGATCGGTGGAGACCTTCAGACCTTGCGCGACACGCTCCGCCCGGTCTCGCTTCCTCCTGACCGTGGGGAACCGATTCCGATCGCTGTCCCTGCTTTGGCGAGTGGTGCTGCAGCCGCTGGTGAATTGCTGGCGTTTCTGGATCGCCCGCATCTCAGCTTCGACTTGCAAGGCGCACCTCCTAGAGCACTGGTGCTGCTGTTGCACGGTCTTGGCGGCTCCAGTCGCCGTGAGGGTCTGAGGCGTCTTGGCATCACTCTCCAGAACAGCGGCTTCGCTGTGCTCAGGCTGAATCTGCGCGGAGCGGATCCCGGTCGCCATCTGGCTGGAGGCACCTATGCAGCTCGCTGCAACAGTGATCTTCTGCCGGTGATTCAGCGCGCGCGTCAGTTGTGTGCTGAGTTGGTCGCATCAGCCAGGCCATTGCCCCTGTTTGGTGCTGGAGTGTCCCTGGGGGGCACCATGCTGCTCAATGCCTGCATGGCCAGCGTGGAGGAGAGAGCAACGCATGGCTGGGAAGGCCATGCACCGCTGCTGGATGGTCTGTTCTGCGCCAGCAGTCCCTTGGATCTTGCCGCCTGCAGTGCTTCGATCGAACGTCCGCGCAATCGCGTGTATCAGAGTTGGCTTCTGAAGCGCCTCGTGCGCCAGACACTGGCGGATCCCTTCGGCGTCAGTGCCCAAGAGCAGCAGCGACTCACCAGTGAACCGCCCCGGTCGATCCGTGCCTTTGATGAAGCGGTAACGGCACCGCGTTGGGGCTTCTCGTCTGTTGACGATTACTACGCCGGTGCTTCACCCCTGCCGCGTCTTCTGTCGGCATCGCAGCCACTCCCGCCGACCTTGATCTTGCAGGCCCTGGATGATCCTTGGGTGCCAGCGACCTCTGCGATCCAACTCCAAACCACCGTGGTTGCTGATGGCTTGCCTCCGGGTCGACGACGCCTTGAGGTGTTGTTGACGGCCCAGGGTGGCCACAACGGCTTTCATGGTCCCGGAGACAGTCTTCTCAAAGGGTGTTGGTCTGATCGCTTGGCTTGTTCCTGGTTCAATCATGGGATTGAGATCTCAGGCATCGAATGAGCTACTGGTGGGCTGCTTTATAGAGAATTTTTAACCCGAGATTTTTCACTAGAAGTAATAGGCTTGATCGTGAGGATTTTGATACACAGCTCCGCCACATTTCGTTGCGATTCTCCAAAGTGCTTCGGGGATTGGTGTGGCGTCGTAGAGCACCAACTCAGGGAATCGTTCTCTGAGTAGAGCGGTTCCCCGCCAGGCGTTGTAGTGAGGAATGGCAGAGTTCACATGGTGGCAAACATGGGTAGACCCGATGCCATGGTGCAGCAGATTGAGTAAGGGGCCATAGGGGCGATCAATCGTTTGCAGCGCTCCCTTCACCCAACACCACGTTGTATTGGAGAAATGGGGAATATTCTGGTCAGTGTGCTGCAGCCAGGTGTAAGTGATGAGCCAAATGTTGATCACCAGGTATGGCAATCCATACACGCACATCACACGTAGGGGAGACGATTGAATTGCGGCGATGATGAGAAAGGTGATCATCGCCAGGCAGCCGATGTTGGACCGCACCATCAACGTGCAAAATCTTTTAGGAAATAGACTTCGCTTGCCATTTGAGAATGGATGGCCGTTCCAGAAATGGGACGTGGGAAAGCCGTAGTCTTCCCCGCCAGTGGCTCCTAGAAGCAAATAGAGCGGCCAGCCGATCACCAAATGATTGAGGAGAGAGATGATCCCAAACAACGTTGGGTTCAGTTTCCTTTTGAGTTGTTCTGTGACTTGACCTAGAGCCGATGAGGCCCGCGGAGGGACGTGGGTTTCCCCTTGCTCAAGGTGATTGCAGTGGGCGTGGTGAACGCTGTGGCTGCGCGCCCAGCTGTAGTAAGGCACCAGCAGTGCGCTGTGAAGCAGGAATCCAACGACGCATTCAATGCGTCGGTTTGGGTGAAACGCGTTGTGGCCACATTCGTGGGCTAACACCCAACAGCCCATGGCAATGGTGCCGCAACCGATGCCGTACAGCACCCACAGCGGAGTGGCCAGGAGGGTGATGGGGATTTGGGTCCCAATCCCTAAAGCAGCGAGAGACAGGCCTGCCGACATGATCAGGCTCCCCCACGCTTTGATTGGGTTGAATTGAGTCAGCTCTGGCGGTAAAGCACTGAGGAGTTCTGCCTTGCTCGGATAGGTCGCTTGTGGGGAGCTGCGATTGAAACGAGGTGATGATGGGCGAGTGGTGGAGGTCGTCGTGATTGCCGATGCCAAAAGAATGCCTGCAAAAAGCACCACTTAAATGGTGCTTTAGATTTGCTTAAGATTCTAGTAGTTGGTTGAGCTGCTCTGTGGCTTTTGGCTGTTGGGACGTCGTTTGTTCGTATACCGATGCGTGATCAGTTTCTTGACTGATCAATTTTTTTCTTCGTGAATTGGTGGTCGCGATGTTTCTTTTTCGCAGAGTCGCTAGCCTGATGGGAGTGGATAGTTTTGAAATGGAGTTGTCTTGTAAATCCACTCTTTGATGGGTTGATTGTTGATGATATGGCTGCGAATAATCGCCTCTATCTTGTCTGCTGTGACGTCTGCGTACCAAATGCCCCCAGGCCAAACCACCAGAATTGGCCCACGTTCGCACACCCTCAGACAGTCAACTTTGCTTCGTAAAACGATTCCTTCTGGGCGCTGTTGACTCTCGAGCCCAAGATCCCGCACGAGGCGTTTCAGTTCATTCCAGGTTTCCAGTCCTTTGGCCGGATCGCAGCACTTCGCATTCGTCGGAGTCGCGCAGAGCAGCAAGTGATGGCTGATCAAGCAGCCACCGCCGCCATCGACATCCGCTGAGTTCCCCGGGCCACCTGCTCACGCACGGCAAGGCGAGCCCACTGGTCCACGGCCAGCACGTCATCCAGCTGGGGGTGGTCGATACGATCGGGCTTGTGCCGTTCGCAGGACGCTTCGATCAGATCGGGAATGTCGAGGAAATGGATGCGTTCCTCGAGGAACTGGGCGACGGCCTCCTCATTGGCTGCATTCAGAACAGCCGGCATGGTTCCACCAGCACGCCCTGCCGCATAGGCCAGTTCCATGCAGGGGTATTTGGCGGGATCGGGGTTTTTGAAGGTGAGCTGTCCCACTTCGGTGAGGTCAAGGCGTCGCCAAGGCGTTTCCAGCCGTGATGGCCAGCTCATGCAATACAGAATCGGCAGTTTCATGTCGGGCCAGCCCAGTTGGGCCAGCACCGAAGAATCCGCCAGCTCGATCATGGAGTGGATGATGCTCTGGGGGTGAATCACGATTTCGATGTGGTCGTAATCCAGCCCGAAGAGGTAGTGGGCTTCGATCACCTCCAGCCCCTTGTTCATCAGTGAGGCGGAATCCACGGTGATCTTGCGGCCCATGCTCCAGTTGGGATGGGAGGTGGCATCGGCCACGGTGGCATTTTCGAGGTCGGCTGCGGCCCAGTCACGGAAGGCGCCGCCGGAGGCGGTGAGTTGAATGCGCCGCAGACCCGGAGTTGGTGCACCGGTGGAGAGGCGGGCGTTTTCAGCCCAGGGCGTTCCCTGCAGGCACTGGAAGATGGCCGAGTGTTCGGAATCTGCAGGCAGCAGCCTGCTCCCACTTTTCTTGAGCTCGGGCAGCACCACCGGGCCTGCTGCGATCAAGGTTTCCTTGTTGGCCAGGGCCAGATCCTTACCGGCGCGGATGGCCGCCAGGGTGGGCAGCAGGCCGGCGCAGCCCACGATCCCCGTTACCACGAGATCGGCTGTGTCCCAGGAGGCGGCCACGTTCAATCCGCTGGGACCACCCACGAGCTGGGGCTTGCGTTTCGGCTGGTGTTCAGCCGGCAGAGCCTGGAGGCGCTGCTCCAGTTCTGGGAGCAACGATTCATCAGCCAAGGCGACCAGCTCGGGGCTGTGGCGTTGGATCTGCTCCACGAGCAGCGAGAGATTCCGGCCCGCCGAGAGGGCAACAACCCGGAACTGTTCCGGAAAGCCTTCAACAATGTCGAGAGTCTGTGTGCCGATTGAGCCGGTGGAGCCCAGCACGCTGATGGCTTTCACACGGATCCCGGCAAGTGCTGCCATCTTCCCACTTTGTTTCCAGAAGCTGGCAAACTTCCGCCGAGAGAGCTGGACAGCACGTTCATGGCGGCGGTGAGAAAGGAGCAGTGGCAGTCCGGCGTCGGGTTTGTTCTGGCTACTGCTGGCAGTGCCGTTGGCTTGGGCAATCTCTGGGGGTTTGCGTACCGAGCGTCCCAGGGTGGCGGTGGCAGTTTTGTTCTTCTTTACCTCCTGGTCGTTGGCTTGATCTGCCTGCCCGTTCTCGTGGCGGAGATGGTGCTGGGTCGCAGCACCGGCCACAGTCCACTGCTCGCTCCGATCAAGGCTGCCGGTCAGGCTTGGTGGCCGATGGGCTGGATGTTCATCGCGGCATCCTGCGGAATCCTGGCCTTCTACGCCGTGTTGATGGGCTGGACGGGACAGACTCTCTTTCATGCCCTGTTCGTCGGGTTACCTGAGAACAAGCAGGCCGCTGATGCGTTCTTTGATGCTCTCAGCGGGGGCAACGGTGCGCTGGCCGGTCAGGGAATCAGCCTTCTGCTCACTGCCCTTGTTGTGGCTGCCGGTGTTCAGGGGGGTATCGAACGGCTCTCGCGTTGGGCTCTCCCTCTGCTTCTTGTTCTGCTGATTGGCCTGGTGATCTGGGCCAGCACGCTTCCGGGTGCTGGCGAGGGCTATCGCACGTTCCTGTTCCGCTGGGATGGGGCGCAACTCATGAACCTCACCACCATTCGCAATGCCTTCAGCCAGGCCTTCTTCTCAATCGGAACAGGCATTGGTTCGATCATGGCTTACTCCGTCTATCTGAACCAAAGGGCTCGTCTTCCTCAGCAAGCTGCCGCTGTGGTCGGTCTTGACACGAGCGTGGGGCTTTTGGCCGGCATGCTCACGTTCCCGGTGGTGATCAGTTTCAACCTGTCAGATGTGGTGAGCGACTCAACAATCGGAGCCATTTTCATCGCCTTACCCACAGGACTGGCCTCGATCGGTATGACCGGTCAGGTGGTGGCCGTTCTGTTTTTTGCACTGGCTTACTTGGCGGCGATCACCTCATCGGTGTCCTTGCTGGAGGTGCCGGTGTCGTCATTGATGGATCGCGTTGGTTGGAGCCGCAGCAGGGCCACCTGGATCAGTACCGCTTTGATTTTTGTGCTCGGGATCCCAGCCAGCATGAGCCTGGAGGTGCTGGGGGTCATGGATGCTGTTTTCGGCAATGTGTTGCTGATGACCGGTGGTCTGTTGATTGCCGTACTGATGGGCTGGGTGGTGCCGACTCTGTTTCTGAACGACCTCAAGGACAGTGACGCTTCATCTCCTCAGATCAGACGCGTGCTGATCTTCTGTCTTCAGTGGATCTCCCCAGTGGTGATCGCTGCTGGCTTGCTGATCAGCGTGGTGGATCTTCTTCGCACGTGGTTTGCAGCCTCTTGAGAGGTCTCAGATCATTCGCTTGAGCTGATTTGACGCCAGCCGCACTTCTCGGAGAAAGCAGATCGCAGCAATCATTATCAGACTCATCGAGGTGATGAAAAGCGGCGCCACCACGAGGGTGAGGTTGACTCTGGAAATCACACTGAGAAACATCGCCGACACCATGGCGGCGATCAGGAGGGTGGCCGCTGTCATCAGTTCGATTGAGCGAATGACGAGCTGCATCCGCTGCCTAATCAGACGACGCTCCACGTCATTCACGGCTTTACCGGCATCGGCGGTGCTGCGTAATTGTCTGGCGTAGTCAACGATCCTGGCCAAGCGCCCCGACAGGACATTCATCAAGGCGCCGATGCCTGTCAGCAAGAACACCGGAGCCACAGAAAGCTGGATTGCTTTGGAGAGACTTTCCGGCTGCATCTCCTATTCATGGCTCGGATCGCTTGAAGCTAGCTCTGATGGCCGCTTGAATCCGGTAGACAGGTGCCCAGATGTAGGGATCTCCATGCTGTGGCTCAAACGCTGGAATTTCATTGAGCGAGCTCGGCTGGAACGGGAGCTCTGGGACGCCTTCGAAGCCAGGGAGAATCCAGAAGACAAGATCAGCGCACTGCAGGCCTGGATCGACGGTGCGGATCCCTCCGATCCCACGCTTGGCGATCAACGCTTTCGTCTTGAGGTCTGGACCACCACTCTCACGAGAATCCGCAAGATCGAAGCGCTGATGGCCAATCAGCAGCGCAAGCCCTGAGCTCTGCTGGTCAGCCCCGTCGCCACTCGGTGATTCCGCCCGGTTTGTCGATCAGTTCGATGCCCTGGGCGGTGAGCTCCGCCCTGATCCGATCCGCTTCTGTGAAGTCCTTCGACTGTTTGGCCATCCGGCGAGCCTCAATCGCTGCTTCGATGGCCTGGCTGTCGAGGTCCGTCTCCGTGTCGTTGCCTGACGGGTGCTCCAGCCGTAGCCCCAGAACCCCAGCGAGCTCCCTGAGCAGCAACCAGCGCTGCTGAAGCCCCCGGCCTTCGTCATTGCTGTGGGTCGGTGCATCGCCCCGGTCGAGGCGATTGGCCAGTGCCCTCAACGGACGGGCCAGGTCGAACAGCACCGCCAGCGCCCCGGAGCTGTTGAGGTCATCGTCCATGGCATCGCTGAAGCGCTGTCGTGCGCCGAGCAGCATCTCGTTGGCTGAGGGCGCAGAAGCGAGAACCGCTTCTCCGTTCATGGGGGCTGCGGCACCCCATCCGAGTGCTTCCGCATGGAGATCACCAAGGCTGAGCGCTGCGTTCAGCCCTTTCCAACCGGTCGTTGCGGCCTCCAACGCATCGCTGGTGAAATCGAGCGGCTTGCGGTAGTGGGCCTGGAGCACAAAGAGCCGCAGCGTCATGGCGGAGAGGCCACTCTCCAGCAGGGCGCGGATGGTGGTGAAGTTGCCGAGTGATTTGCTCATCTTTTCTCCGCCCACATTCACCATGCCGTTGTGCAGCCACACGCGCGCCAGCTCCTGGCCGGTTGCTGCCTCGGATTGAGCGATTTCATTCTCGTGGTGTGGGAACACGAGATCGGCACCCCCAAGGTGGATGTCAATGGTGTCGCCGAGCTCCTCGCGCACCATGGCGGAGCACTCGATATGCCAACCGGGCCGGCCGTCACCCCAGGGTGAGGGGAAGCTGGGTTCACCGGCTTTGGCCCCTTTCCAGAGGGCGAAGTCGAAGGGGTGTTGCTTGCGCGCTTCCTCGGCATCGGCCACCCGTCCGTCCGCATTGGTCTGTTGGTCAGCCAGGTCGCGGCCGCTGAGCTTGCCGTAGCCGGCATGTTTCATCACCGCGAAGTACACATCTCCTTCGGCGGAATAGGCAGCACCCTTCGCCTCCAGCTCAGAAATCAGGGCCCGAATCCCTTCAAGGCAGCGGGTGGCTCGGGGCATGCGATCCGGACGCAAGATGCCCAGGGCATCCATGTCGGCATGAAACGCGTCGATGTTGCGCTCACTCACCACCTCCATCGACGAACCCTCCTCCGCAGCACGCTTGAGGATCTTGTCGTCGATGTCGGTGAAGTTCTGCACGAAGGTGACGGCGTAGCCACTCCAAATCAGATAACGGCGCAGCACATCCCAATTGATGTAGCTGCGGGCATGGCCCAGATGGCAGAGGTCGTAGACCGTGACACCACAGCAATAAATGCTCACCTGCCCTTCTTTCAGGGGCTGAAACGTTTCCGTGCGGCGGGTAAGTGTGTTGGTGAACCGCAGGGACACAGGCATTCGGGATCTGCGGGCGAGGTTACGGCCTAACCGGTGAACGGTTGAGGTCAGTTATTTCGCTTCCATCCAATTGCTGCCGCTGCCGGTTTCGGCCACGAGGGGCACGCTCAGCTCCACAGCCGTCTCCATGGTGGAGACCACCAGAGCTTTCACGTCTTCCAGAGCAGAAGGCTCCACCTCCAGCACCAGTTCATCGTGCACCTGCAGCAGCATGCGAGCGGGTAGGGACTGCTGCTGCAGAGCAGCCTGCAGCTGAATCATCGCCAGCTTGATGATGTCGGCACTCGAGCCTTGAATCGGTGCGTTCGCAGCGGCGCGTAGCTGCTGGGCTTCCATGCCACCGCGGCGAGCCACATCGAGATCGATCTCGAAGGGATCCTTGCCGAGAAGACGACCGAGGCCGTTGCGGTCGAAGTGGAAGGGCCGGCGCCGGCCCAGGATCGTTTCCACATAGCCACGGCTCAAGGCCAAGCGTTCCTGCAGTTCCAGGAACGCGAACACCTTGGGATACCGCTCCCGGTATTTGCTGAGGAACTCTTTGGCTTCCATTTGGCTCACCCCGGTTTCGCGGGCGAAGCGCTGGGCGCCCATGCCGTAGATCACACCGAAATTGATCGTTTTGCCCAGCCGGCGCTCGTCGGCCGTTACCTCCTCTTTGTCGAGGAGCAGCCGGGCGGTGAGGGCATGCACGTCATCGCCATCGCGGTAAGCCTGCTGCAGCACCTCCTCCCCGGAGAGGTGCGTGAGGATGCGCAGTTCAATCTGTGAATAATCGGCGCTGAGAAGGGTCCAGTGCTCCTGGGGCAGAAAGGCTTTGCGGATACGACGGCTGTACTCGGTGCGAATTGGAATGTTCTGGAGGTTGGGATTGCTGCTGCTGAGACGGCCTGTGGCCGTTACAGCCTGGTTGAAATCCGTATGCACGCGCCCGGTTTCGGCCTCCACCAACTGGGGCAGCGCATCCACGTAGGTGCTTTTGAGTTTGCTCAGCACCCGATGCTCCAACACCAGCGGCACCACGGGGTGGTCATCCGCGAGCTTGTCCAGCACGGTGGCATCGGTGCTGTAGCCCGTTTTGGTGCGGCGAGATTTCTTGCGGTCCAGGCCCAGCTTGTCGAAGAGCAGCTCTCCCAGTTGCTTGGGAGACGCCAGGTTGAAGTCCACGCCGGCCACCTGCTTGGCATCGGCCTCGAGTCGCGTCAGGGTCTCGCCCATCTCTTTAGAGAGGGTGTCCAGATAGGTGAGATCAATGCGGATGCCGGTGGCTTCCATTAGGGCCAGCACTGGCTCCAGCGGTAGTTCCACCCGGTCGAGCAGGTTGGTCAGCTGCTGGCCACTGGTCTGGAGCTGCTCGCGCAGATCAAGCGCAAGCTTGCGGGTGAGGTGCACATCCATCGCGCAGTAGAGCGCTGCCTGATCGATGGGAACTTCGGCAAAGCAGCTGGCCTTGCCGTCCTTGGGCTTGCCCACCAGGTCACTGAACACGGTGGGAGTGATGCCGTAGTCCCGCTCGGCCATCACGTCGAGGCTGTGCTTGGCCGCGGCATCGCGGAGGTAATCCGCCAGCAGGGTGTCCATCACCACGCCGCCCAGGAGCAAACCGTGACGCAGCAGGATCAGGCGGTCGTATTTAGCGTTCTGCAGCGCTTTGGGGTGTTTGGGGCTGCTCAGCCAGGGGGCGAGCTGCTCCAACACGACCTCAAGTGGCAGTTGGGATGTTTCAGGGGCCTGATGCCCCACAGGGATGTAAGCCAGGTCACTGAGCCTGGGTCCCCAGCACACACCGATGCCCACCAGCTGGGCCTTGAAGGGGTTCAAATCCGTGGTTTCGGTGTCCACGGCCACCGGTTCAGTTCGGTTGGTGCACCCCATCAGTTGCTGCATCAAGCCCTGCAGTTGATCCTGCGAGCAGATCACCAGCGGCGTGAGTTGGGGAAGGGTGGATGCGGCGATGTCCGTCGCAGGTGCTTGATGTGCAGGTGCTGGATCAGTGCCAGCAGCGGCGGAATTGGACGTCGATCTTTTGGTGCTTGCATCTTCAAGAAGATGGGCGTTCGCCGTTAGTCCGCCGCTCGAAAAGGTGGCCACGAAGCTTGGGATCTGGCGGACCAAACTGTTGAGTTCGAGCTCCTGAAGCTGCTCCTCCAGTCCCTCACCATCCACCGCTCCAAGCTCCAGGACAGGCTCCTCCGGTAGGGGGATGTCGACGAGGATTTCAGCGAGATGGCGGGAGAGGTAGGCATTGTCGCGATCGGCGCTGAGCTTTCCCTTGAGCGCACCCTTCACGGCACCGCGACTGGCTTTGGGACCTTCGGCTTCAACCTCCTCCAGCACGCGATAAACACCGTCGAGGTCGTTGTTTTCCTTGAGAAGATTGATGGCCGTCTTGGGGCCGACCCCCTTCACGCCAGGGATGTTGTCGGAGCTGTCGCCGGTGAGAGCCTTGAGGTCCACCACCTTGTCAGGCATCACGCCGAGCTTGGCCACAACGCCGGCTTCATCGATCAGGGTCGGTCCGCTGCTCTTGGCGTATGGTCCGCCCCCCATGTAGAGCACGGCGATGTCCCGCTGGTCATCCACCAGCTGGAACAGATCCCGATCCCCGCTTAGGATACGGACGCGCCAGCCCGAGGTGGCAGCACGGTTGGCCAGGGTTCCCAGCACGTCATCGGCTTCGTATCCAGGAGCCAGGCAGAGGGGGAGCTTCAGGCGTTCGCGCAGGATCGTTTGCAGTTGATCCAGGTCTTGAAAGAACACCTCAGGGGCCACATCCCGATGGGCCTTGTAATTGGCATCGGCTTGATGGCGGAAGGTGGGCTCAGCGGTGTCGAAGGCGATCGCCACCCCTTCCGGTTTCAGGCCTTTGCAGTTGTCGAGCAGGGCTTTGAGAAAGCCATAGGTCACGCTGGTTGGCCGGCCGTCTTTTGTGGCCAGTCCGCCCTCACCTCCTTTGCTGAAGGCATAAAAGCTGCGAAAGGCCAGAGAGTGGCCATCCACAAGCAACAGCTGGGGTTTCTCGGGGGTTTCAGGCATGGATTCGGGCAGGTCGTTCTCGATCAGTCGCGCTTCTTCGCCCAAGGCGGAAGGTCGATGAATACCTTTGAACCGGGTTTCACCCCCGAGAGAATCGCACTCTGGCTGCCGCTGCTGGAGCCCAGTTCCACCACCTGGAAGCGGGGCTGGTTGTCTTTGCCAACGAGGAGAACACCGGGCTGGCCGTTCTCCGTCACGATCGCCACGGTGGGCACCAGGGTGCTCTCAGCGGTCCGACCGGTCTGGAAATCCACGTCCACCGTCATGCCGATGCGCAGGGTCGGCGGTGGATCGATCAGGGTCAACTCCACTTCAAAGGAAATCACGTTGTCGGTTTTCTCTGCCCGCGGAGCGATATCCCTGACCCGTGCAGGGAAGCGCTGATCGGGGAAGGCATCCACACGTACGCTCGCGTTTTGGCCGACCAGAATCCGACCGATGTCGTTTTCAGGCACCTTCGCCACCACTTCCAGACCTTCGGAGAGCTCAACGATGGATGCACTGGTGGCTCCGGCATTCGCTGAGGCGGTGGTGGTGGGAGTCACGAAGGCACCCGGTTCGGCGAATCGCTCGGTGATCACCCCGCTGAAGGGGGCTCGGATGAGAAGTTCACTTCCTTCCACGTCACGCTGCTGAATGCGCTCCCTGGCTGCGGCCAAAGCTTCCTTGCTGCTCAGGAAGGCTGCGCGGAAACCGTCAAGATCAGATGCACTGATCGCTCCACTGTCCTTGAGTTTTCTGTAGCGGAGGTAATCGGCCCGTTTTGCCTCGTAGTCCGCCCGTGCCTGGCGCTCGAGGGCCGAGAGCTCGTCCTTGCGATCAGTGAAGTCTCCGATCTCCATGCGGGCCAGCACCTGTCCTTTGGTGACGGCATCGCCTTCATCGACAAAAAGTGCATCCAGCAGGCCCTGACGCTTTGGGCTCACGTTCACGCGTCGAATCGCTTCGAGTTCACCACTGGCAGTAATCACACCTGGAAGGGTTCCCCGTTCAGCCGTGGCGGTGTAATTCGCAAGTTTGTTCTCCCTTCCGGATCCAAACCCCTTGATCCAAAGCAGAGCACCGCCGCTCAGTACAAGAACGGCTGCAGTGGCTGCGATCAATCTCCATCGTCTGCGTTTGATCCCGCTCAGTCGGGTGAGTGACCTGAGGGCTTCTTGCGTGGCCCCTTCGGAGGTCTCGCTTTTTTGGCTCCCCATCGACGCCGAACATGATTCTTTACGCATTCTCGCGCGTAAGCGCCATGACTGGGTAAAAAGAACCACTGACGATAGATTTCACGGCATGCTTAAAGCCGGAATCGTCGGGTTGCCCAACGTGGGCAAATCCACTCTTTTCAATGCCTTGGTGGCCAACGCTCAGGCACAGGCGGCCAATTTCCCGTTCTGCACCATCGAGCCCAATGTCGGCACGGTGGCCGTGCCTGATTCCAGGTTGCAGTTGCTGTCTGATCTCAGCAGCAGTGCTGAAATCATTCCCACGCGGATGGAGTTCGTGGACATCGCTGGGCTTGTGAAAGGCGCCAGCCAAGGAGAAGGACTAGGTAACAAGTTCCTTGCCAACATCCGTGAAGTGGACGCGATCGTTCACGTGATCCGCTGTTTTGAAGACGACGATGTGATCCACGTGTCTGGTGCGGTCGGCCCGGCCCGAGATGCCGAGGTGATCAATCTTGAGCTCGGCTTGGCGGACCTGTCGCAGATTGAGAAGCGGCGGGAGCGCCTCAAGAAACAAGTGCGTACCAGCAAGGAGGCCCAGGTTGAGGATGCGGCTCTCGAACGCATTCAAGTGGTGCTTGAGCAGGGTGGTGCCGCACGCAGTGTGGAGCTCAGTGATGAGGAGGCTCTGATGGTGAAACCGCTGGGCTTGCTCACGGCCAAGCCAATCATTTATGCCACCAATGTGAGCGAGGACGATCTGGCAGCCGGAAACGGGTTTTGTGAGGAGATTGTTGCCCTAGCGGCAAAGGAGGGCGCGGAAACCGTGCGCATTTCTGCCCAGGTGGAAGCTGAACTGGTTGAGCTCGGTGATGAAGAACGTCAGGACTATCTCGATGGTCTGGGTGTGACTGAGGGTGGTCTGCAGAGTCTGATCAGGGCTACCTATCGGCTTCTCGGCCTTCGCACCTACTTCACCACCGGTGAGAAGGAAACACGGGCTTGGACCTTCAAGGCCGGAATGACTGCTCCCCAGGCCGCCGGGGTGATACACACTGATTTTGAGAGGGGTTTCATCCGCGCCCAGACCATCAGCACCGACAAATTGCTTGAGGCCGGGTCTCTGGTTGAAGCGCGAAATAAGGGTTGGCTCCGTAGTGAGGGGAAGGAGTATGTCGTGGATGAGGGAGATGTGATGGAGTTTTTGTTCAACGTGTAATCACGTTCAGCGCTTCGTTCACAGCGCATCGAGGGCCTTCATCGCTGGGATGAAGTCAGGGCTGTTCTGATCAAAGTCATCGCAGGTTTGGTTCATGGCTTCGCTGGTGAGTGCCACGACACGGATGGCTTGCGGCGATTTCAACCATTCAGCCTGTTGCTGCCATCCATTGGTTTTGATACCGCTCTGCACGATCGCCTGTGCCCTTGCCCGGCTGTAGCCACTGTTTAAAACCTTGCATTCGGCGTAGGCGGCCAATCCCACCAGAGCCTGCCGGGTTTCGGATGCTTGAACGGGTTGAACAAGCTCCCCGATGCTGCAGGCCAGCAGCGCGAGTGCGCTCGATGCCCCCGCCAGGATTTGCACGGTTGAGCGAGAGAACGCCATGGCTTTGGCAATACTGGCGGCAGTTTATGGATCTCGCCGATCCCTCATGCCATGGATGTGGATGCGATCGGTTATACAGCTGCAGCCCTAACCACCATCAGCTTCTTCCCTCAGGCGATCAAGACACTGCGTCTGGATGACACGCGATCCATTTCGCTTTCGATGTATGGCCTGTTCACCAGTGGTGTGGCGATCTGGGGGGTGTTCGGATGCCTCACAGGGAATGGTCCTTTGATCGTGGCCAATGGCCTCACGTTCATTCCTGCGGCCTTCGTGCTGCAGAAGAAGATCCGCCACCGCTTCCTGCGCGGCGAGCGTTAGTACACCGAACCGAACGCCTCGCTTTCCGCACTGTGAACACCGAGTTCCTGCCTCCACTGACGCAGGGGCTTGTCCCAGGCCTCTTCCCAGCGCTGCAGCACCAGGGGCTTCGCTTCAAGTCCGATGCGGTTGCCGAAGGCAATACCCCGGCTGACGCCGGCCAGCTCTGCCGGGGCGAAGCGGAAGGCGCGGAAGGACGCCAAGGTATTGATGAGCACGTAGACAGGAAAGCCGATCTGCGTTGCCGTGATGGCCAGCACACCCGATTCGCCAGCAGCCTGGGTGTTGAACCCGCCGATCACGTGATGGAGATCGTGGGTGGTGGCGATCCGCTGGGTCAGCCAAAGCGCTTCACTGCTGGTGTCTCTAGGTCGGAAAAAGTCGGGGTCGTAGTTGAGGTTGCGGATCATGCCCGCATAGGCCTGGCCTAGACTTCCTTTTGGGAGAGCCTCCAGCGCAGAAAGGTCTGGCTGGAAGGGGGGATAGCGCTGCTCGACCATGTCGGCACCTCCTGGCAAGGCCTTGAAACGTTCCACACAGATGGCCATCGCCTCGCTGTCGATGAAGTTGTCGACCAAATCCCCCACGCTCTGGAGGCCGCCGTCGGTGGCGGCCATCTCACGGATGATCGACAGATTCTTAACGGAGCGGAGCAGTTCTCGGGCTCGAGACATTGTTGGGTTGTTCCAGGGGAATGGCGGTTAAACCTGGGGTATAGCGGGGCCTCACCGTTTTCAGCAGCGGCACCATCAGCAAACAAAGCGAGCCCATTAAGACCCAGAGCAGCAGGCCATGGCCTTGCTGATCAAGCAGAAACCCTGCCATCAGAGGAGCTCCAGTGGCGCTGATGGCAAAACACTGGGAGAACAGTGCCATGGCCAGGCCTCGATGCTGAAGGGGTGTTTCCTCCACCATCGCTTCGGCGGCTGTGGGAAGGAAGGCGGCTTCTCCAAAGGCAATCGGCAGCATGGCCAGCGCAATGAGTGCGATTCCTCCACTCCAAAGAGCGGAAGCGGCTAACAAAACGCATCCCAACACAAAGCCCCCGAGCCCAATTCCAAGCCCGAATCGGAGACTGTGGCGTGAGACCCAGTTGCCGACAGGCCATTGCAGCGTCACGAGAAGTGCCAGCTGTAGGGCGATCAGTGTGCCGCTCCAGGCTTCACTCAGAGGTGCTCTGGCCAGGCCGCCGCGCACCAGATCCAGGGGGAGCGCGCTCTGCATGAGCGCGATGATGCCAGTGGCCACAATGCTCACCGCCAGCACCGGTACCAGAGGGGGTAGCCAATGCCAGCCTTCAGAAGCCGGATCCGTGTTGGTTGAGTCTTCAACGGTGGAATGCAGCAGGGCGGCGCGGCCATCCGGAAGGGGGCGCAGGCTGAGCACTACCAGCATCAGGATCACGGCCGCTGCCTCCACCAGATACACCACACGGATCAGCCCCAAAGCGGTCAACGCCGCACCGATCAGGGCTCCGATGGCGACGCCGAGGGCGTCGGCACTGCGGGCGAGGGCATACCCGCGACTGGAGTTAAATCCCGTACAACTCAGGGGAACAGCCAGTTCAATCGCTGGGAAATAGAAACCTGCCGCTACTCCAATCAACAACTGACCGGCCAGGTATCCGCTGAAACCTTGGGCCTGGAACAGCACGAGATCAGCAAGAAGAGCCAGAACAGCTGCAATACGGACTGGCCAGGAACAGGACAGGCCTCGATCGAGAAGTACTCCACTCATCAGCCGTGCCGCCGTGCCGATCAGTGCCGAAGCTGCCAGTCCCTGGCCGACCTGACTGGCGGAGAAGCTGGCTTGATGGAACACGATCGGTGTCATGTAGATGACCCCTCCTGCGCCGAGAGAAGCCAGCAACCGGATTGACGCCACTTCCTGCAGAGATGCGGGAAACTGGCTCCACCAGAGAATTGGCCTTGGCCTTGGGAGGACGCTTAACAGGACGACTGATTGCTGCGGGATTCATGAGCAGTCTGCTGCTCTGGGCTGCCCCTCCGCGACCAGGACATGCAGCCAGTGAGCTGGAGGTTCGTCTTGACGGGATGGCGTTGCCGATTTCCATCGACGATTTGAGTGTCTGGGTTCGCAGTGGAGGGACGCGTTCTTCTGAGCTGGGCGTCTGGTTCAACCTGCTGGAAGAGCAAAGCAGGTCAGGTGTGATCGATCTGCTTCAAGCACCCCTGATCAATGACAGCAGCATGACGCGCCAGATCCTCAACAGCTGGGCAGGTCGCCAGCTGTTGGATCAGGTGGGTGATCTGGTGCAGGTGGATAACGAAACGACAGGTGTGACGGTTCAGGCCACCCTTGAGCGGCTTCTTGAGGAGCGCCCGGAGGTGACCACGCTTGAGTTACTAGAGGCTCTCCCGGCCCAGAAGGTTCGTCTTGATCTCGATGCGCTGCTGGATGTAGCGGCCAGTTGGCGCCTGCAACTCGAGCGTCAACTTTCTTTGGTGGAGCGTCTTGGCCGCGAGCCTGTGTCTCAGCGACGCTTGGTACAAGCCACTCAATCGTCAGCGATCGCCGATGCGCGGTTCGAGCGTTGGGCTCTGCCAGTGCCCCATCGCGAGCATGCTCTTCAACTGCAGTTGTGGTTGCCTGACACTTCGGTCGAATTGGTACGCAGGTCCTGGCTGGTGCTGATGCCGGGGTTGGGCGGAAGCCCTGATCACTTCGGCTGGTTAGGGCGTGCTCTCAGCCGCAACGGCTGGCCAGTGGTCGTGTTGGAGCACCCGGGAAGTGATGCCGTCGCTGTACAGGCCCTCTTGGAGGGGCGGCGTCCTCCACCAGGCGCCGAAGTGCTTCCGGAACGTCTGCAAGATCTTCAGGAAGTGCTCTCGGCTTTCGAGAGGGGAGAGCTACCACTCTCGGGCGATCAACTGGTGCTTTTGGGGCATTCCCTTGGTGCTCTGACGGCTCTACTGGCAAGTGGAGCGCAGCCTGAGCCTGGCCTGGGCCTTCGCTGCCAAAGGGCGCTGGATGATCTGCCACTCAGCAATCTCTCCCGCCTTCTGCAATGCCAGATCCAGGATGTGTCTCTGCCGCCTGTTGTCCCCCCTCCCTCGCTGGCGGGTGTCGTGGGTCTCAACAGTTTCGGCAGCCTGCTCTGGCCAAAGAACGTGGCCGTTGCCAGCGATGTGCCCGTATTGCTCAGCGGTGGTTCCTTGGACCTGATCACACCTCCCATCAGCGAACAGTTGGGTCTTTTGCGGGCCTTGCCGCCCAACCCTGGGACGCGCGTTGTGCTGGTGGAAGGAGCCAGTCATTTTTCCCCGGTGCGTGTGGAGGGTCAGAGCGGCAGTCAGGGGCAAGATCTGTTCCAGCTTGGGGAGGAGCTCGTCGGTGTGCAGCCGCTTCAGGTTCAGGCTTTGCTGGAACAGGAAATCCTGCGCTTTCTCGACAGGTTGGAAACCGGTCGCATGGTGAAGCCAGGAGAGAGAGACGCCGAACATGTCCAGGTGGGTTCCCTGCATCTTTATCGGTTGAATCAGGGGGCAGCCACGCGTTTGCTCGATTGACGCTGCATCGGTTGGCTAGTAGCGCACCCTTGGATCGAGAAGTGCCACCAGCAGATCCACCGCCACACTCACCAGGACGACTAGAGAGGCCACCACCACCACGATTCCCTGCACAACGGGGTAGTCACGTTGGTTGATGCTCTCCTGCAAACGCAGGGCGATGCCGGGCCACGAAAATGTCACTTCAATCAGCAGCGCACCGCCGATCAATGAAGCCACGGTGATGCCGGCGATGGTCAAAACTGGGAGCAGCGCATTGGGTAGTGCATGCCTGAGCACCACTTGCGTTTCATTCAGCCCGCGACTGCGTGCGGCTTCTACGTAATCGGAGCGAAGGGTTCGATTGAGATTCAGGCGAAGCGCATTCGTAAACACTCCACTCAGTAGCAGCCCCAATGTGCAGGCTGGGAGTACAAGGTGTCGCAGGCTGCCCTGAAGGGCTTGCCAATTTCCGCTGAACAAGCTGTCGGCAATCAGAAAGCCGCTTCCCTCTGGAGGGAGCATTCCAGGGGGAAAACGACCCCCTACGGGTAACCAGCCGAGCATCACCGCGAAGAGAAGCTGGGCCAGCATGGCCACCCAGAATGGCGGCAGTGCGTAGGTGCCGATTCCATAAAAACGTCCGGCAAGATCCAGGCGTCCTTCGGATCGGGCGATGGCTGTAAATCCCACGGAGAGTCCGACCACTGCAGCCACCACCAGAGCGGTGACACTCAGCTCGAGACTGGCGGGAAGGGCCCTGCTGATGATCTCGGTCACAGGCTTTTCATCGATCAACGCCATGCCCAGATCGCCATGCACAAGACCCCAGAGAAAATCGAAGTACTGCTTGCCCAGGGACTGATCAAGGCCGAGCTGGGCGCGTAGCTCAGCCTTGACGGCCTCAGGTGCGCGGCTTCCCAGAACGGCATCCACCGGATCGCCAGGAGCGACCCTCAGAAGCAGGAACACCAAGGAGGAAATCAACCAAAGCATGACCGGCGCCAGGGCAAGGCGCGTGCTGACGTAGCGCAGCAGTTCGCGTCCGCGACTCATCAACGCACCTCCTTGAGTTGGGCCAACCTGACCTGTCCGTTGCCGTCGAATTCCGGCGTGGCGAGTGTGGTCTGGCTCCAGGCTCGGGCTGTGACCAGCCAGACGGGGATGTAGGCAGCTCCTTGGGCAGCGACAGCTTCGATGGCTTCGAGATCATCCAGACGCTTGCGTCCGCGGCTGCGATCGGATCGCTTCAAGGCTTGATCAAGGCCTGGAGCGGTCCAGAAACTTCCACTGATGGCCGCTTCACCGCGTTCACAGATGAACCCCTTGGAGACCTTGCAGCTCAACAGCGGAGCTAGGTAAGCCTCTGGATCCGGATAGGGCCCCCGCCAATCGAGCATTACGGCAGGAAATGTTCCATCTCCGAGCTGGCGGTACACGGTGGTCGATTCCATGCCATTCAGGTTCAGGGCCAGGCAGTCGGGGAGGTCGCGCTGCAGCTGCGTTTGCCAGGTCAGGGCCATCAGGCGATCGGCTGGCACATTCGACCGATAAGTGAAGGGCACAGTGAGCACCCGCCCATTGCAATATCCCGCGTCCAGCAGCAGGGTTCGCGCCTTCGCGATGTTGAAGCTGGGCCAGGAAACACCATCAGCCCCCGGCAAGGCCGGCGGAACGAGGGAGCGAAGCGGGGGGCGCAGCCCGTGGCTGACCCTCAGGCTAATCAGTTCCCGGTTGAGGCTAAGGGCCATGGCCCTGCGCACCCGTGGGTCTTGGAACGGTGGGGTATTGCTCAGCAAGGTGACGTAGCCGATCACGAGGGCCGGACCTTGGGCCTCCCGCAGCTGATCGTTCTCGGCCATGCGATTGAGGGCCAGGCGCTGATCTTCGTCGATGGCATCAGAGAGCAGCACATCAACTTCGCCGCTGCGCATGGCGCCAAAGAGAGCCGTTGAATTGCTCAGGTAGATCAGGTCCAGCCCTGCATTGCGTGGTGGCTCTCCCCAGTACTCCTCGAAGGGCTCCAGTCGCTGCTGAACGGCTCTGAAATTGGCCAGTCGGTAAGGACCAGTGCCGACAAAGCGGTCGTTGAGAGCACGATTCTCATAATCGCTGTAGGCGGTGGGTGAGACCGGCGTGAGATTCGTGGCTGTAAGCAGATTCACCAAAGAGGTGGACGGTCGGCTGAGCCGTAGTCGCAGCAGAAACGGCTTCGGGGTCTCCACGGCGGTGATGCGACCGCCCACGATGTAATTCAGACGTCCGATGCGCAGAAACCGGCGCAGACTGAAGGCCATCGCTTCAGCATCGAAGCGTGTGCCGTCATGGAAAAGAACGTCGTCTCGCAACGGAATTGTGACGGTGCGTCCGTCTTCGCTGATCTCAGGCAGGGCTGAGGCCAGGGACGGTTGCAGTTCCCCGTTAGCTGAACGCTTGTAGAGCGTGTCCCCGATGGCACTCAGGAGCTGCAGGGCCCCGAAGGTATTGGCGCGGGCCGGATCGAGGGAACTAATGCGTCCTGCGCTGGCCACGATGAGGCGGTCGCTGGTGCGGCTGGGCTGACAGGCCATCTGGCCAACACAAAGAGCCAGGGTCCCGATCAGGCTCAGGGAACCCCTGAGCCAAGGAAACGCTGATTGGCCGCGGCCTGTCGTGCTGGATTCGCTCACGCCTGGGGGTTCAGACGTGGCTATTCAAAAGCCCTGAGGCCTTAATCGGCACGTGCTTCGCTGTGAATCTGATGGAGAGGCACTTCGAATACGGGCGATCCTTTGGGTTCCAAAGGCCACTGACGCACCCAGCAACGATCGTGATCACCATCGATTCCAATCACTTGGAACAACCCGATGTTGCTGCGAAGCCGGATGCAGTCGCCTTGATGCAGGCTCATGACGGATGGTGATTCGAGCTGCATGCAGCGTTGCCCGATCAGGACGGAGGTTTCGTTCGGCATGAACGGTATTCAGCACAGATCTGCGAATGCAGACCTGCTCTGTGATGGTTCTTACGACTCTGCCCCATGGCTGGGGGTGTCCGCCAGGGGTCAGAGGCAGCCCAAGTGTGAGGCCAGGAGGCGAACCTCCGGAAGAGACGTGATCGCACGCAGGGCTTTCTGCATGGCCCCATCACTCACTTCGTGCGTGATCACAACGATCTCAGCGCCTTCGTCGCAGGCATCAAACTGCACGATCGACTGGATGGAGACCCCCTGGTCTCCAAAGCAACTGCCGATTCGGCCGATCACCCCGGGCGCGTCATCCGTGTTGAAACGCACATAATTACGCTGGCGGATCTCACCTCCCTGAACGAGGCGGCACGCGCGCCAGCTGCTTGCCGCCAGCAGTGGGTCGAGGCCGCCAGCGGCGGCGTTAAGTTGGCGGATTCCAGCGATATTGAGGATGTCGGCCACCACCGCCGAGGCGGTGGGCCCTGAACCGGCACCGGGCCCATAGAACATCACCCGGCCCACCGGGTCTCCCTCGACGAGAATGGCGTTGTTGACCCCATGAACCCCGGCTAGGGGGTGGTCTTTCGGGACCAGGGTGGGTTGCACGCGTACGGCCAGGGGCAGAGCCGGTAAAGCGTCGCTGGTGCTTTCAATCCGCTCAGCGATGGCCAGCAGTTTGACGCCGTATCCGAGCTGCGTGGCGTAGTCCACATCCTTGCTCTGCAGATTGCTGATCCCACTGGTTGGAATGGCGTCGCGATTGATCGGTCCGCCAAAGGCCAGGCCGGAGAGAATGGCGATCTTGTCTGCGGCGTCGTGACCCTCGACGTCTGCGGCGGGATCGGCTTCGGCGTAACCGAGATCCTGTGCGTCCTTAAGAACGGCGTAGTAGTCAGCCCCCTCATCAGCCATGCGGCTGAGGATGTAGTTGGTTGTGCCGTTAATGATCCCGCTCACCCGGTTGATCCTGTTGCTGCCCAGGGACTGCTTCAGCGGTTCGATGATCGGAATGCCACCGCCAACAGCGGCTTCGATCAGCACATACACCCCTGCTGCAGCGGCGGCGGATGCGATCTCCTCGCCATGGCGGGCGATCACGGCTTTATTCGCAGTCACTACCGACTTGCCCGCAGCGATCGCGCGCATGATCAGGGTGCGGGCAGGCTCAATGCCGCCCATCACCTCCACCACCACCTGAACCTCGGGGTCGTCCACCACGGATTCAGGATTGGTGGTCAGCCTCTCTTGGGGGATGGCGACTGGGCGGGAACGATTGAGGTCGCGTACGGCGACCCGCACGAGGTCCAGCTCGGCAATGAGTGGGTGACGACCTTCAGGACTCGAGAGAATAGAGGCCACACCGGCGCCGACGGTTCCGAGGCCAAGCAGGCCGATGCCGATCCTTGTCGCCATGGGGCGGGTCCATTGATTGCAATGAACCTCAAACTTTAGGCAGCGGTCGACCCTGACCCGGTCGCTAGGGCTTCGGCCTGGGCCTGCATCGTGCGCAGGATGTTGAGAAAACCGTTGGCGCGTGAGGGGGTCAGGCTTGCCTGCAGTCCGGTGGCGGCGATAACGTCTGGGTCCACCGCCACTACCTCTGCTGGGGTCAGGTCCGTCAACCCCTTGATCAGAAGCGCCAGAAGTCCCTTGGTGATCAGGGCATCCGAATCACCCTGCCAGCGCAGGCGTCCGTCAATCAGGTCGGAGGCGATGAACACCTGAGAGACGCATCCCTTCACCTTGCGTTCCTCCGTCTGAAGCTCGGCAGGCATGGCCGGAAGTTTTTTGGCCAACCAAAGCACGTATTCATAACGTTTGCGTGGATCTGGCGTGCCGCTAAGGCGTTCGGTGAGCTGATCTAAGGCTGCGCTGCCATAGCGGGTCGACGCGTTGCCTTGGTCTGCCATGGCCGAGTCAGTGATCGCGATCGTGGCCTCGAACCTTAGCCATCGTGCGTACCAAGCCAAGCAAAGCCGGTGCGGACAGCCAGGCGATCCAGGGAAGAGGCTTTGGGGTCTCAACCACTTCGTCGAGATTTACGACGCCCTGTTGAAGCGGAAGGGTGAGGTAATCGCGGTGACCGGGTCCCCCGTCCACCTGAAGGTCCACCAATCCATCCTCCAGCGCCGAGAGTTGAAGCTGTAGGCGTCCGTCGGCGTCGATCGTGCCCAGTTCTTCGCCAGCGCTGCCGTCAGCCTGAAGCAATCTCACAACAGCCCCTTCCACGGGCTCTCCCGTCGAGAAACTGCTCGTTAACTCGAGCTGTCCATCGAGGTAGCGCAAGCTGCTTTCCACGCCGTGGGCATCAGCTGATGGCTGGTGGATCACTCCGGAGATCACGGAGACGGCGGAGAGTGCAAAAAGGCGTGGCCACAGGGGCATGGGCTTCCAGGACTCAGGACCCCATCCTGCGGCTGATACGGGCCTGAGGCCAGAGGGGGGCTCAGGATTGGTGCGCAACAGCGCGGAACATGTGCCCCATGGAATCCAGCATCAACCCCACCGCCTGATGCTGATCGGTGCCTCGCTCGCTGAGTTCACGGGCAATCACCCTCTGGGCCAGTGTCAGATGTTGCGGGTCTGATGAATCCTGCAGGCGCCGCGCCGGGCTGATGGGAGTGTTTGGATTCACCAGCTTGCCTTGGGATCTCAACCTCCGACCCTACAAACGCCCTGTTCACTCGCCCATCCATCGAAGGGGCGATCCCAGGGATCCCGGGGCAAAGCGTCTCGGCTGATGCAGGCTCCTGGAAGCACCACCATGGCCGGCACCTCGCACCAGAGTGGCTGGGCCCTGAGGCGGTCGTAGTAGCCCCCGCCGTAGCCAAGGCGAATGCCGTCTCGGTCAACGGCCAGGGCTGGAACCAGCAGCAGATCCAGCTGATCAGCCGTGAGTGGGTGGTGGTTGAGAGGGGCAGGAATACCGCAGCCGTCAGGGATTAAGGGTTGAGGGCCCCAGAGGTGATAGTTGAGATGACCCTGGCCATCGGCAGCCGGCAGGGCCAGCTTCAACGTCAGTTCCTCCTCAAGACGGGGCCGAAGCACCGTGAGGTTCACTTCCCCCGGGAGGGGCCAGTACAGACCGAGATGTCCCTGGAACGGGCTTTGGGAATGCCGCTCGCGGATCTCGTCGAGAACCTGTTGGGCGATCACGGCTTGAAGATTCCGGTGATCAACCAGAGCTTGTAGCCGCCGCTGCCGATACACGCGGCGCAGCTCCCGCTTGCGGTTGTTCATCGGGATTAAACCTGTCAGCGTTGAAACCAACCCGTCAGAGCCACGGCAAGGGCGTCAGCCGCATCATCCGGTCTCGGTGGCTTGTCGAGAGACAGCTCGCGCATCACGGCTTCGAGTACTTCATCTTTGTCCGCATGCCCATGGCCTGTGAGGGCTTGTTTGATCTGCATCGGCGGAAATTCCACGATCGGCAGTCCGAATCGGGCGAGGGTCATGATCACCACTCCACGCGCCTGCACGACGGCGATCGTGTTGCTGGATCGGTAGAAAAAGAATTTCTCGACGGCCGCAAGCTCCGGATTCCAGGCTCGGATGAGCTGGCGCAGATCCCGGGCAATCTCGACCATTCGTTCACCCTCAGGACGCCCTGAATCGGTTTGGATGATGCCGCAATCGAGCATGGTCTGCTCCCCTCCCGCGGTCTCGATCACGCCGTAGCCCACCCGAGCGAGGCCGGGGTCGATGCCGAGAATGCGCACTAGGAAGGAGGGCGGTGTTCAGGCTGCCAGAGCCAACTCGAACTCGGTTCGATCGCCGCTGTCGTTGCGTTCGAACACCTTGCAGAACACCTTCACCACCCGATCGCCGGAATCGATCTGCTCGAGCGGGTCTTTGCGCAGACGGTGACGCAGACAGCAGGAGGCCACGCGTGCCACATCATCCTCGGTGACTTCCGTACGACCCTCAAAGGCTGCGAGGGCTCGAGCGGCTCGGTTGGTGACGATGTCTCCTCGCAATCCGTCCACATCCAGCTCTCCGCACACGCCAGAGATGCGCAGACGCAGGTCATCGTCGATCTCAACCTGATCCAGACGCTGTTGCGCCTCAACGACCCGCTGCTGCAGGGCTTGCTGTCCCTCTTCCATGGCGCTGGAAAAGCCGTCAGGGTCCGTATCGAAGGCTGTCCGTTGGTCCACTACCTGAACACGCAGCTCAGGATCGCGAACGGTGCGAACCTCCACGCTCATGCCGAAACGGTCGAGCAGCTGGGGTCGCAGTTCGCCTTCCTCGGGGTTGCCGGATCCGATCAGAACAAAGCGTGCCGGGTGACGCACCGAAACCCCTTCCCGTTCCACCGTGTTCCAGCCCGAGGCTGCTGAATCGAGAAGTACGTCCACCAGGTGATCATCGAGGAGATTCACCTCATCCACATACAGAAGCCCTCGGTTGGCTTTGGCCAGCAGGCCAGGTTCAAAGGCGCGCACTCCCTCGCTGAGGGCTTTTTCAATGTCGATCGTGCCGCAGAGCCTGTCTTCGGTGGCACCGAGAGGGAGATCCACCATGGGGACCTGACGCTCTTCGGTGGCCAGAGTTTCGCCATGGTCAAGGCGCTGGCGTACATCGCTGCTCTGAAGGTCGGGATCGCTGGGAGAGCTGTTGTAAGGATCGCCGGCGACCACCTCTATTCCGGGCAAAAGATCGGCCAGCGCACGGATCGTGGTGGATTTTCCCGTGCCTCGGTCACCCATGATCATCACGCCGCCAATGCGGGGATCAATCACATTCAGAAGCAGGGCAAGCTTCATCTCCTCCTGGCCGATCACGGCGGTGAAAGGGAAGACTCTGCGCTTGCGCGGTGAACTCACGGACGACGGTTTGATGCTGTTGTGGATTGTTTCACAGGCAGGATTGACAAAACCTGTGGTGGGGTCGCATCCGCCGGGTAGATCAGCCGGATTCGCACCTGGCGACGCTCGCCCGGCGCCAGGGTCACCCGACCGAGTTGTGGCCCCTGCTGGCCGCGGCGCAACACCAGGTGAAATCGCCTTCGGCCTTGAGCCTGCCCCTGTTCATCATCCAGGCCTCGGACTTCAATCGGTCCGCGGAACATCACTGGGCTGCTGTCTCCACCGCTGAATCGCAGTCGGTTTGCGTTGCTTCCGTTCTTATCAGGTGATTCCAAGGCAAGCGCCACTGTGCGATGTGTGAGGCCGGGGTTTCTGAGGGGAAGGGAGAGGTCATATTCCACGCCGTAGTTGCCGTGGGCGGCCCAGGCGGTGCCCTTCTCGAACACTTTGAGTTCGGCTGTCTGTACCTGGCCCGTCTGCAGGTCTCCGCGTTCGAGGCTGCTGATCGGCCAGGACACCGCCTGATCGGTCAGGGCCAAATCACGGGAGCCTGGGTCGGTCAGAGTGGCTGTCCAGGTTGAGCCGATTTGAACACCGCTCACCCTGGAATAAATGATCTTTCCTTGGCTGCCGCGCGGTGTGGGGGTGTGTTCTTTCGGGCTCTGCTGGCCTGATGCCAGCAGGCTCTGCAAACGACTGAGCGATGGTGCCCTGTCGCCTTCGCCGTAGGCGGCCACCGTGGCCAGATGCACAGGCCCTGAACTGTGCAGACGCATCTGCAGATTGCGCCCGTTCAGGAGGGGATCGAGACCTTCGACCGGAATGGGTAAGACCACAAGGGCACTGGCGGATCCCGGGGCGATCCGCCAGCTGTCTGGCAGTTCCGGTGCGCTCTCGTCCCGCAGGATGTCTCCGGCAACACGGCTTCCGGGACCTGCGGCGATGGGGGTGCCGGACTCGCTCATCAGCGCGGGCAGGGGCAGGAAGGGGGCTGCTGTTTGCCCCTTTCGGGTGGCCTGAGACAGGGAGGTGCTGCCTCCCAGCAGCTTCATGGTCACCGCCGCATCTCCGGTCGGTTGCGCCAGCACCGCAAGCCAAAGGGTGGATTTTGATTCGTCTTCTTTGCCTGCAAACACGTGATGGCTGAAGAGGTCGAAGCGACCGCTCAGAGCCAGATTGAGGCCAGGTGGTTGGCGGAACGTGGACACCAGGATGCCTTCACCGGTGATCAGCTCAGGGTTGTTGTCGTTCACGACCAGCACCTCATCCAGCTGTCCCGGAAGGACGCGCACCTGCTGACTGCGAATTACCGCCTGTGGAGCCTTGGCCACCTCCATCGGGAGATGGTCTCCCCGGGCCATGGAGGGTGAGAAGATCCAAGGAGTCACCAGCAGGGCGAAGGCCGTCAGAGGGTGCCAGGAGCGAGAACAGTTCATGGGTTGATGCTGGCGGCGTCGGGTGTTTTGCGGGCCACGGCGGGTTTGGGTTTGAGAACCGGCGCCATCGCGGCAGCCAGCTTGCGGATCAGTTCCGTTGAACGGGGATCATTGAAAGGGCCTTTCACCAAGAAAGCGGCAACGGCTCTGCTGCCATCTGGAAGTTCAATCAGCCCCGCGTCGGCGTAGGCAATCCCGATATCTCCAGTTTTGTTAAGCACCCTGTAGCCCTTGATCATCAGGCTGTCGTCAGGTTCACCCTGCTGACCGCCAAGCCCTCTTAACAGCCCTCTGGGGAGCAACGTGTTGGTCACTGAAGTGCCCATCACCTCTCGGAACAGATCCCGGCTGCGAATCGACAGGGCTTTGCCGGTGTCGACAAGGGCGATGGAACGGGCGAGGTCCCTTGCGCTCGTGGTGTTCGTTCCTTCGAGGTCTGGCAACCAGTTGTTGACCACAGTCGCACTCATGCCAAGGGCGATGAAACGGGCGTTGAGCGCGTCTTTTCCGCCAAGGCGATCAATCAGCAGGTTGGTGGCTGAGTTGTCGCTCACCCGGATCATTTCGGTGGCGACTTCATGGGTGGGGAAGCGTGAGCCCAGGGGCTTGGAGGCCATCCATCCCGCACCGCCGCCCACCACTTCTTTGGTGAGTGTGAGCGGTTCATTCCAGCTGAGCTTGTCGTCGTCAATCTCCTCAAGGGTGACCAGCAGAATCGGTGTCTTGATCGAGCTGGCAGCGGGAAGAGCGGTGTCGGGTGCGAGTTGCGCATAACGTCCGTCGTCCAGCACAAGCATGAAGGCACTGACTGTGAGATCAGGCTCGCTAGCAGCCAGCTGATTCCAGCGATCACTCAGCGCGGTGAGTTCGTTCTTCGTTTGGAAAAGTCCAAGCGATAGATCACGTCTCGTGGGCTTGGGCTTTGTTGTGGGCTTCGCGGCCTCCGCTTCAGTCGCGCGAGTTGTTCCTGGCAACATCAGCCATGGAGGCAGGGTGAGGCTCTCTCTCTGGAAAGCCGGGCCCGCCAGTTTGAGTAGGGATCCAGTGATCACGCCGAGCCCTACACCCATCAGGATGAGTCTCAGGAGCAACCGCATCGGGCGACCCCAGCCTGAGGACTGGCGACTGGATCGACTGGAGGACAAGGGGCTGTTTTGGAAAACCAGAGATTACGGGCGGTGGCAACGGATCGCCCAGCGCAGTTGACGCACCATGCCGCGCAGCATGGCCAACTCCTGTGGGCGGATGCTGGCCCTTTGCAGCAGGCTTCGAATCTTTGCCATGCGGGCTCTTGCCGTGTGAGGCAGCAGAAATCCTGCTTCCAACAGAAGCTCCTGTGCATCCTGCATGCAGTCATCAAGCTGCGGCTGTGCGGCCGCCTCGGGTTCCAGTTGCGGGCAAGGATGATCTGATCGAACCAGAAGCTTGCAGCGCTGGAGATCATGCAGCACGATCGCCACTGCATGGGACAGGTTCAGTGATGGATATTGATCGTCTGTCTGAAGCCGCACCACGCGTTGGCTGAGCAGCAACTCCTCATTACTCAGTCCTCGATCTTCGCGGCCAAACACCAATGCCACCTGAGCGCCAGACCTCAGGCCTTCTTCGACCCAAGGCATGGCCTGGTCAGATGTTTGCAAGGGAATGTGACCATGGTCGATGCGTCCGCAGCTGGCAACGACGCGCTTGCAGTCGCCAATGGCCTCGAGAAGAGTCTCGAAGGTCTTTGCTTTTCGAAGCACCGTTTGACCGTGCACGGCCATACGCAGGGCTTCTTCATCTGAAATCCTGCAGCGCGGGGCGACAAGCCGTAGATCGTCGATTCCGAAATTGGCGCATAACCGGGCCACACTGCCCACGTTGAGAGGGCCAGCAGGCTCAACCAAGACAACGGCAAGACCCAAGATCTCTAAGTGACTGTCTTGAGGTAGCTGAGCAGATCGGCCATGCCCTGGGGTTCGATCTCGAAGCGAGGCATCGGTGGGGTCTCTCCACTGACAATCTGATGAATGATCGAACGATCCGATCGCTTCCCGGCGACCCCTTGAAGACTGGGTCCCACTAAGCCCTGGCCTGCGATGCCATGACAGCCAGCGCAGTTGATGCGGAACAGTTGGCCTCCATGTTGAACATCTCCGCTTAGTGACAGTGTCGCTCTGCTGTAAGGGTCAAGTCGATTCACCCCGAACAGCCAGATCAGCATGACGAGAGCAGTGGCGCCTGCAACAGCGATGAGTGCTGAAACAAGACCACGTTTGCGGTCAGGTGATGCAGCAGTTGATGACGGAGCCGTCACAGAGGCAAGAGTTGCATGAAACAATTGTGCTTAATCAATCAACCGGGCGCGACCAGATGATCGAACCCCTTCTCTGCGGCATTGTTCTGGGGCTGATTCCGGTCACCCTTCTGGGTCTGTTTGTGGCGGCTTGGAACCAGTACCGCCGCGGCAGTGCTCTCGGGGGCTAAGAAAAAGAAGCGAACTCGTTCCATAGCGTCGTCGGTCCATTTCGGCCCAATTCGATGGCGATTCGAGTCGGAGTTCACTGGCGTACTCGCAGATCACCAGCCCATCGGCTGTTATCCAGTTCCTCTTCAACAAACGTTCGAGGGTCTTTTTGTAGTGGTCTCCTGATGCATAGGGTGGATCGATATAAACGAGGGTGAACGGTTTCACAGCTTCGGGACGACCAGCGTCGAGCCATGCAATCAGATCTTTTCGAATCACACGGATCTCGACTGGTTCATCCGTTGACGCAGCTACGAGTTCGAGGTTCTGCCGGCATATGGCTGCTACCCGAGCATTGTTTTCGACGGCCCATACCCTTGCTGCTCCCCGCTGAATCGCTTCGCAGCCCATGACTCCGCTGCCGCTGAAGAGATCCAGCCAGTGCGCATCATCCAACTCGCCGGCGAGAACATTCATAAGTGCTTCTCTCACCCTCGCGGTGGTTGGTCGAGTTCCTTGTCCTTGTGGACTGCGAAGACGACGGCCGCCGATCATTCGTAACTGGGCGCTGCTCACGCGGGCAATGGTGCCCCTGCATGGAGCCATGAGAGCCAGTGCGTCAACAGAACAGCTCCGGCTTGTCCTGATTTCTCAGGGTGAAACTGACAGGCTCCGACGCGTCCATGCCAGACCATGGCCGTGGCAACGTCGTTGCCGAAACCGACATTGGCAGCGAGGTCTGTCTCATCGACTGGATGGGCTGCGAATGAATGCACGAAGTACACCCAGGGCGATTGTTCGCCTGCAGGCAAAAGGGGGTTGGGATTGCAGCGTTCTAATTTCGCCCAGCCCATGTGGGGGATGCGTTCACCTTGACCGCTTGGTAAGCGTCTGACGCTGCCCTTGAATAGACCAAGACCTCGAGAGTCTCCCTCTTCACTGCTTTCGAAAAGAAGCTGAAGGCCGAGGCAAATACCAAGGAGTGGACGATCAAGACGGCCCCACTCGGCTAGGTGGGGAACCAATCCTGTGTGGCGGAGTCGTTCCATCGCCGGATCAAACGCGCCGACTCCTGGAAGGATCAAGGCATCGCAACGCTGAAGATCCTTCGGTGAACTAACGGGGGTGATCGCTTGTCCCAGACGCGCGAAGCAAGTTCTCACGGAATGGAGGTTCCCCATCCCGTAATCGATCAAACCGACTGTTGTTAAAGCCAGTGGGAGACTCAGAGATATTTGGCAATCGTGCCAGACAGGGTTGCCTTGGGAACGGCTCCCACAACCGTGTCCACTTTTTGGCCCCCTTTGAACACCATCAGGGTTGGAATGCTTCGAATCCCGAATTGACTGGCCACGTTGGGATTTTCGTCGGTGTTCAGCTTGAACACCTTGATCTTGCCTTCGAATTCTTTGGAGATTTCGTCAACGATGGGAGCCACCATCCGGCAAGGGCCACACCAGGGAGCCCAAAAATCCACCAGCACGGGAACGTCGCTTTGCAGGACGTCCTGTTCAAATGAGGCGTCGGTAACAGCGGCAGCGCTGGACATTCCGTGGCAATCGAGATGGGCGAAATTTAGCAACCGTTTTCTTGGTTGCCGTTCATTGTCATCACTCAACTCTTGAACTGTGATGGATGACTGAACAAGACAGAAAGCCCGAACGCGTCGGGCCGGGGGGTGTGAGGAGTGTGTGGGCATACGCCCGCACACCATGAGAGTACCGCGTGTCTCGCGTGCTCGTCTTGCGACTCGTCTGGAGACTTGTGACTATTTGCCCATGCCGAGTTGCTGGGCTTTTTGGTAGACCTTGCCTTCCGTCAGGAGGGAGGGGGCAATGACCACCTCCACTTGTTGCATATCGCGGATGGTTTGAGCCCCGAGCGTTCCCATCGAGGTTTTGAGGCACCCCAGCAGGTTGTGAGTGCCATCATCAAGTTTTGCAGGACCCCGCAGGATCCGCTCCAGGCTGCCGGTACTGCCCACGTTGATGCGGGTACCGCGGGGAAGGACTGGGCTCGGAGTCGCCATGCCCCAGTGGAAGCCTCTCCCGGGTGCTTCCTCGGCACGAGCGATCGGTGAGCCGATCATCACGGCATCGGCGCCACAGGCGATGCATTTGCAGATGTCGCCGCCGGTGACGATGCCGCCATCGGCAATGATCGGAACGTACCGACCACTTTCCCGTTCGTAGTCGGCTCGGGCGGCGGCGCAGTCGGCCACAGCGGTCGCCTGGGGGATGCCGACACCAAGAACCCCGCGCGATGTGCAGGCTGCGCCAGGGCCAATTCCCACCATCACGCCGGCGGCGCCTGCGCGCATCAGTTGCATAGCCACGTCATAAGTGACGCAGTTGCCGATCACGACGGGGACTCCCATGTCCCGGCAGAGGACCTCAAGGTCGAGGGTGTCTTGTCCTTGTGGGCCGATGTGCTCGGTCGATACGACGGTGGCTTGAACAAAAAACAGGTCGGCCCCTGCTTCAGCGATGGCCTTGCCGAAGCGCATGGCGGCAACAGGAGTGCCGCTGACGGCGGCGATGCCACCGCTGGCCTTGATGTCTTGGATGCGTTTGCGGATCAGATGCTCTTGTACAGGTTTGCTGTACAGCTCCTGCATGAGAGGCACGAAGGACTCTTTCCCAACGGACGCGATGCGGTCGAGCGCATCGTTGGGATCCTCATAACGGGTCTGAACACCCTCGAGATTGAGGACGCCGAGGGCACCCAATTTGGATAACTGGACAGCCATCTCGACATCAACCACGCCGTCCATTGCGCTGGCGATGATCGGGATCTCCCGTTCGATGCCGCCAAGGATCCATCGGGTATCGGTCACCTCGGGATCTACGGTCCGACCGCCCGGAACCAGGGCGATTTCGTCGATGCCATAGGCCCGACGTACAGCCTTGGAGCGTCCGAGCTGAATGTCCACCACGGTCATCACAGAGTGTGAACAAGCTACCAATCGACCGTGCAAGCGCTAGGAGCTTTGTTCGGGCTTGCCGCCGCGGACGGTCCTCCACAGATCGCCGAGCCCTGCGCTGATTTTGCGCCTCTCCTCGCTGAGGACTAAGCGTGTTGTCGCGAACCAAGTGGCGTAAATGACGCCGATCAGTTCGAAAATCCTGGGCGCAAGTGGCACGGTGGCAATGGCTGCCAAGATCCCACCATAAATTCTTAAAACGAGAATGAATAGAACCAGTCCAGCCGCAATCAGTAGTGGCTGACGCAGGCGCTGTAGTTGATCAGCAAGGTCGCGATCTTCGATCCATTCCTTGACTTTGGTGCTGAGGACTTCCCATTCACCACCTTCATCGTCGGCGTCGCTGAGGGAAGGCGTTTCAGGAACGCTCACTCTCTCGACGATCGAGGGAGTGAGCGGCTCCGGTACTCGCTTTGTTTCTTCAGGCTGCTCCGTCACCGCAGCTTCTGATGCTGCAGTTTGCACGGGCTCAGCGGCTTGTGATGCAGTCTCGTTCTGCATCTCGCTCTCTGCTGCGGTGATGTCGATCTGAGGGGTCTTCGATTCGGAGGATGAGTCAGACGACATCGACTGCAAAACCTGAAGGAGCATCATTTTACGGCCGGATCTCAGATCGATTCCCACCCTCGAAGAAACGAAAACAGGCTTTGTTGTTGTAAGCCTCGTGCGCGATAAGCTGGTTAACGGCGTTAAGGTCTTCTATGGCGGATCCATTGGGGCCCAGTGGTGGTGGTCCCGGAGATTCGGACGATCGGATCATCCAAACGGATCTGCGCAACGAGATGTCGCGCTCGTACCTCGAGTACGCAATGAGCGTGATCGTGGGCAGGGCTTTGCCCGATGCTCGCGATGGTCTCAAACCCGTGCATCGGCGCATTCTCTATGCGATGTACGAGCTTGGCCTCACCAGTGATCGGCCCTATCGAAAGTGTGCGCGTGTGGTGGGTGAGGTGCTTGGTAAGTACCACCCCCACGGCGACACCGCCGTCTACGACGCCCTGGTGCGGATGGCCCAGGACTTCTCTATGTCGATGCCCCTGATCGACGGCCATGGCAATTTCGGGTCGGTGGACAACGATCCGCCGGCAGCCATGCGTTACACGGAATCGCGGCTGAAGGCACTCACCACCGACAGCCTGCTGGAAGACATCGAGGCGGAGACGGTCGATTACGTCGACAACTTCGATGGCTCTCAGCAAGAGCCCACGGTGTTGCCGTCGCGGATACCTCAGCTGTTGCTGAATGGGTCTGCCGGCATCGCTGTGGGGATGGCCACCAATATCCCTCCTCACAACCTGGGGGAGTTAATCGCCGGCTTGCTCGCACTGATCGAGAACCCCGAACTCAGTGATCAGGAGTTGATGGCTCTGATCCCCGGGCCGGACTTTCCGACGGGGGGGCAGATCCTTGGACGCACAGGCATCAAGGAGACCTATTTGAGCGGGCGGGGGTCCGTGACGATGCGCGGTGTGGCAGCGATCGAGACCCTTGAGGTTCCTGGTCGCCCCGACCGTGATGCTGTGATCATCACAGCGCTGCCTTACCAGACCAACAAGGCGGCGATGATTGAGCGCATCGCCGAGATGGTGAACGATAAAAAGCTTGAGGGAATCTCGGATATCCGCGATGAGAGCGACCGCGATGGCATGCGCATCGTTGTGGAGCTGCGCAGGGATGCCTATCCCCAGGTGGTGCTGAACAACCTCTACAAACTCACCCCACTGCAGAGCAATTTCAGCGCGCACATGTTGGCGCTGGTGAACGGGGAACCAATCCTGCTCACCTTGCGCAAGATGCTCGAGGTGTTCCTCGACTTCCGGGTCGAGACCATCGAACGGCGCACCCGTTATTTCCTGCGCAAGGCCGAGGAGCGCGACCACATCCTACTGGGCTTGCTGCTGGCCCTTGATCAGCTCGACCCGATCATTGCCTTGATCCGGGCTGCTCCCGATACGGCCACGGCACGCGTTCAATTACAGGAGCGCCATGGCTTGTCTGAGGTGCAGGCGGACGCGATTCTGCAGATGCAGCTGCGGCGCCTTACCGCCTTGGAGGCGGACAAGATCCGGCTGGAGCATGAGGACCTAGTTACCAAGATTGCTGATTACAAGGACATCCTTGGCCGGCGCGAGCGGGTGTTCGGAATCATTCAGGACGAGTTGGCTCAGTTGCGCGACCGGCATGCCATTCCCCGGCGTACTGAAATTCTCGATCTCGGGGGCGGTCTGGATGACATCGACCTGATCGCCAATGAGCGCTCCGTGGTGCTGCTCACCGAAACCGGTTACCTCAAGCGCATGCCGGTGAGCGAGTTCGAAGCCACAAGTCGTGGCACCCGCGGCAAGGCCGGCACGCGTAGCCAGGGAGAGGAGGCCGTGAAGTTGTTCATCGGCTGCAACGACCACGACACCCTGCTGCTGTTCAGTGATCGGGGAGTGTCCTACGCCCTGCCGGCGTATCGGGTGCCTCAATGCAGCCGCACCGCCAAGGGGACGCCGGTTGTGCAGTTGCTGCCCATTCCACGCGAGGAGATGATCACCTCGCTGCTGGCGGTGTCTGAGTTCAACGACGACACGGATCTGCTGATGCTCACCCAGGGAGGCTTCATCAAGCGCACGCGCCTGTCGGCCTTCAGCAATATCCGCTCCAACGGTTTGATCGCGATCGGACTGGAGGAGGGAGATGCCCTCACTTGGGTGCGTCTTGCGGTGTCAGGCGACAGCGTGCTGATCGGTTCGCGGGCCGGCATGACCATTCACTTCCGCCTCAGTGACGATGAGCTCCGGCCTCTCGGACGCACGGCTCGTGGTGTGCGGTCCATGAATCTGCGCGACGGTGATGCCTTGGTGAGCATGGATGTGTTGCCCGTGGAGCTGGCTGATCGGGTGGCCCAGAGCGGCGATGACGACTCAGACGATGACGAGGCCGGCGCGGCCAGCGATGGCCCCTGGGTGCTGGTGGCCTCAGCCTCCGGTCTGGGCAAGCGCGTGCCGGTCACCCAGTTCCGTCTGCAGAAGCGGGCGGGCATGGGCCTGCGGGCGATGAAGTTCCGGACCGACGCTGATGCCCTAGTGGGTCTGCGCGTGCTCGGCGCCGGCGAAGAGGTGTTGCTGGTCAGCGAAAAGGGCGTGATTGTGCGCACCAGCGCAGATGCCATCCCTCAGCAGTCACGGGCGGCCACGGGTGTGCGCCTGCAGCGTTTGGATAAGGGCGATCGCCTTTCAGAGGTGGTGATGGTGCCGCCTGAGGCTGAGTCAGATGATGCGACTGAAGGTGAAGGCGAGGAGGTGACTGCTGAGACGGCCGTCAGCGCAGAACCCCAGGACAGCTGACCTTGGCCGATCGGGTGGATGTTTTGGTGTTGGGGGGCGGTCCTGCCGCTCTCTGCATCACCTCGGAACTGAACCAACGGGGCGTGACTGTTGCTGGTGTCGCCCCTGATCCCGTCGATGCGCCCTGGCCGAATACCTACGGCATCTGGGCTAATGAATTGAAAGCGGTCGGGCTCGATCACTTGCTGGAGCATCGCTGGAGCGACACGGTCAGCTACTTCGGTGCAGGCGGATCAACGGCGCAAGATCACAGCCAAGTCCATGGAATCGACTACGGCCTGTTTGATCGGGCCGCTTTGCAGCGCTACTGGTTGGGTCGAGCTGAGGGGGTGAGCTGGCATCAGGGCCGCGCGGAAAGGGTGCAGGCTGGGTCTGCGATCACCACAGTGACCTGTGCATCCGGCGAAACCTTGCGGGCGCGCCTGGTGATCGATGCCTCTGGCTCGCGCACACCGCACATCCGGCGGCCCGATCAGGGGCCAGTGGCCGGACAAGCCGCCTACGGCGTGGTGGGCCGTTTCTCCAAGGCACCGATCGAGGCGGGCCGGTTTGTGCTGATGGATTACCGCTGCGATCACCTCAGCGCGGCGCAGCGCCAGGAACCGCCAACCTTTCTCTATGCCATGGATCTCGGCGATGGGCTGTTCTTCGTGGAGGAGACCTCGCTGGCGTTCGCACCTGGGGTTCCCTACGACGTGCTCAAGCAACGGCTGCAGCAACGGCTTGCTCTGCGAGGAGTTCAGATCACCGAGGTGATCCATGAAGAGTTCTGCTTGTTTCCGATGAACCTGCCCCTGCCCGATCGAAGCCAGTCGGTGTTGGCTTTCGGTGGTGCGGCGAGCATGGTGCATCCTGCTTCGGGCTACATGGTGGGGGCGTTGCTGCGGCGTGGGCCGGATCTGGCCCAGGCGCTGGCGGTGGCGCTGGCGAATCCAGCCCTGGGATCAGAGGCATTGGCCCGGCGTGGCTGGCAAGCGCTTTGGCCCACCGAACTGGTGTTGCGCCATCAGCTCTATCAGTTCGGGCTTGGGCGGTTGATGGGGTTCAACGAAGCCTTGCTGCGCACCCATTTCGCCACCTTCTTTTCGCTTCCTCAGGAGGAGTGGTTTGGCTTCCTCACCAACACCCTGCCCTTGCCGAGGCTGATGGCGGTGATGCTCCGCTTGTTTGCCCTTTCCCCGTGGGAGCTGCGGCGAGGCTTGGTGTTGGGCTTCCCTTCTGCTCAGTCGCCGATGTTCACCCAGTCGGCCGGCTGAATCAGAGGGAAGAGGGCATCTTCAGCTTCAACATCATCCAGCCATTGCTCAGGCAGGTCCTCACGCCGGTCAATCGCGGCCATTAACCGCCAGAAGCGCTCAAGGTGGCGCTCGATCCTTTCCTTGGCGAGTTCGGTGGTGGTGCCGGCCCGCAGGATGAAGCTCCAGTCGGATGACTGCGCCAGCAGCAGCTCCCGGCCCGCCTGGTGGAGCAGGCGCAGATCGGCCTCACTGCCCACGCCGCGGCTGCAGCGCTCAACCATGGCCCGCCCGGCACGGCTCCACTCAGGGATGATCCAGGCATTGGTTTCATTGAGCCAGTAGTCGTGAAACCCTCCTCGGCCCCAGCTGGATGGGCACGGTGCACACAGCTGTAGGTTCGGGCTGGTCGCCAGGATCCCGCGCAGGCTTGTGAAGCGCACACCCTCTGCAGGCCCCTGGCGGAAGAGCTCCTGCAGAAAGTCAGGACCTTCAAACCACCAGTGTCCGAATAGCTCGGCATCAAACGGTGCCACCAGGAGAGGCTCGGTGGTCATGCCCGCCTGCAACCGGTCGAGCTGTTCGCGCCGACCCTGCAGAAAGTGCTTGGCATGCTCACGCGTTCGGTTGCGTGCTTTCTCCGGCTCATAGGGGCATTTGCCGTCGAGCCCTCTGCTTTGACTGCTGACCCGATGCAGCTTGAGCCCCAGTGGACGTCCTGAAGGAAGGCCATGAGCCTCGATCTGTTCTGCCGGCAGATCCCATCCCAGATCCCGGTGGAATTCCCGATAGAGAGGATCTCCGGGGTAGCCGTCCCTGGCGGACCACACCGGCAGGGTGGCATCGCTGTCGCGTCCGAAAAATGCCACGCCCCGTTGACTCACAATCGGGGCATAGACCCCGTAGCGCGGACGGGGCTCAGCATGGAGCAAGCCATGGCCATCAAGTACCGCGTAGCGCAGGCCGGCATCCCGCATCCACCGATCCAGACCTTCGTAGTACGCGCATTCCGGCAGCCAGATTCCCAGCGGTCGCTCGCCGATCAGGCGGTGGTGTTCGCGTACAGCCGTGCGCAGCTGGGCCCGTACGGTTTCCGGGTGTTCCCGCAGCAGCGGCAGATAGCCGTGGGTGGCCCCGCAGGTGAGGAGATCGAGAACGCCCTGCCGCTGCAGAGCCGCGAAGCGTCCGATCAGATCGCCTTCGCAGCCTTTCCAGGACTTCAGGTGTTTCTCAAACGAAAGGCGGAGGTCTTCAGCAGCCTCCTGACGATCGTCGGGTGCCTCCTTCAGAAGATTCAGCCTTGCTTCAACCCAGGCAGGAAAGCGGTTCCGCAACGTGCTGTCGGCCAGAAGCGACAGCAAGGTGGGTGAGAGCCCCATAGTGAGCTGGGCCTGTTGCTGCGGATCCGCAGCAGCCGATTCCAGGGTGCTGAGAAGCGGCAGATAGCACTCGATCAGTGCCTGAAAGAACCAGTCCTCTTCCAGGGACTGCGGTGCAGCTCCGCGCACGTAAGGCAGGTGGGCGTGGAGAACGAGCGCGAGAGCTCCGTTGGCCACCATCCCCCTGTGCAGTGGAATGAATGTACCCGGCATCAGTGCCATTTCCATGGGTTTTCCCAGGACCACTCCCCTAAAGTGGTCTAACTCATAGTCACTCCGACTACATCGCGTCGAGGCTGTTGCCATGGCCCATGATCCAGGCCGCGTTCTGATCTTCGACACCACCCTCAGGGATGGTGAGCAGTCGCCGGGAGCCAGCCTCAACCTCGAGGAAAAGCTGGCCATTGCCCAACAACTGGCACGTCTCGGCGTTGATGTCATCGAAGCGGGCTTCCCTTTTGCCAGCCCCGGGGATTTCGCCGCCGTGCAGCGGATTGCCCAGCAGGTGGGTGGTGAGCAGGGCCCAATTATCTGCGGTCTTGCCCGGGCGTCCCGCGGGGACATTAAGGCTTGCGCTGATGCGGTGGCCCCAGCCCCCCGCCGCCGCATTCACACGTTCATCGCCACAAGCGACATTCACCTTGAGCACAAATTGCGCAAGAGCCGCCAGGAGGTGTTGGCGATCGTGCCCGAGATGGTGGCCTATGCCCGCTCGCTCGTCGACGACGTGGAATTCTCCTGTGAGGATGCTGGCCGAAGTGATCCCGAATTCCTCTACGAGGTGATCGAAGCTGCCATCGCTGCCGGCGCTAGCACCATCAACATCCCTGACACCGTTGGCTACACCACGCCGGCCGAGTTCGGCGCCTTGATCGCGGGCATTGACCAGCACGTGCCCAACATCGCTGATGCCGTGCTCTCCGTCCATGGCCACAACGATCTCGGTTTGGCTGTGGCCAACTTTCTTGAGGCCGTGAAAAACGGTGCCCGCCAGTTGGAGTGCACCATCAATGGCATCGGCGAGAGAGCTGGTAACGCGGCCCTTGAAGAGCTGGTGATGGCGTTGCACGTACGCCGCCGGTACTTCAATCCCTTCTTTGGCCGAGAGGACGATTCACCCACTCCCCTGACTGGTGTGAGGACCGAGGAGATCACGAAAACGTCGCGTTTGGTCTCCAATCTCACCGGCATGGTGGTGCAGCCAAACAAGGCGATCGTGGGTGCCAATGCCTTTGCCCATGAATCGGGCATTCACCAAGACGGTGTTCTCAAAAACCGTCTCACCTACGAGATCGTCGATGCCCGCACGGTCGGTCTCACGGACAACAGGATCTCCCTCGGCAAGCTGAGCGGCCGCAGTGCGGTGCGTGCCCGTCTCGAGGAGCTCGGCTACGACCTCAGCCGTGAAGACCTTGACGATGCGTTCGCCCGGTTCAAGGAGTTGGCGGATCGCAAGCGCGATATCACCGATCGCGATCTCGAAGCCATCGTGAGCGAGCAGGTTCAGCAACCCGACGCCCGCTATCAGCTCACGTCTGTGCAAGTGAGCTGCGGCAGCAACCTGCAGCCCACGGCCACCGTGACCCTGCTGGATGAAGAGGGTCAAGAACAGAGTGAGGCGGCTATTGGTACAGGCCCTGTGGATGCCGTGTGCCGTGCCCTCAATGCACTGGCCGGGGAACCGAACGAGCTGGTGGAGTTTTCGGTGAAGTCCGTTACAGAGGGCATTGATGCCATGGGTGAGGTCACGATCCGGTTGCGACGCGACGGGCAGCTCTTTTCCGGCCATGCTGCCGACACTGATGTGGTGGTGGCCGCCGCTCAGGCCTTCGTGAATGCCCTGAATCGCTTGGTGGCCGGTTCCTTGAACCCGGCCCTTCATCCCCAGCGGGATGCCACGCCTTTGGATGCCAGCCCCACCCTCTGAACCGATGGCCCGTCACCAGATCCGAGCGGCACCGGCGAAGGACCGCATCACGCTTCGCTCACTGCTTCAGCTTCTGATGCTGATCCTGCTGGCTTTGGTGGTGCTGGTTCCGCTGCTTTGGCTCGTGAGCACGTCGCTGAAAGGACCCGCAGAGGACATCTTCACCAGCCCCCCGGCGTTGCTTCCGGCACAACCGAGCCTTGACGCCTATGGCCGATTGTTCCAAGACAATCCTTTGGGGCAATACCTGCTGAATAGCACCATCGTGAGCCTGGTGGCGGTCGTGGCCAATCTTCTGTTTTGTTCGCTGGCGGCCTATCCCCTGGCGCGCATGCAATTTGCAGGACGAGGTCTGGTTCTGGCTCTGGTTGTTGCCACCATCCTCATTCCTTTTCAGGTGGTGATGATTCCTCTTTATCTCCTGATGGTGCAGCTGGGCCTTAGAAACACCCTTCTTGCTCTGGTGATTCCCCAGGCTGCAACGGCTTTTGGCCTTTATCTATTGCGCCAAAGTTTTCTCGGCGTGCCGGTGGAGTTGGAGGAGGCTGCTCGCATCGATGGCTGCAGCAAGTTGGGGGAATGGTGGAACGTGATGATTCCAGCGGCCCGGGCCGACCTCATCACATTGGCCATGTTTGTGTTCATCGGAACATGGAGTGACTTCCTCTGGCCCCTGGTCATCCTTGATGATCCCAATCTATTCACACTGCCCCTCGGACTCCAGCAGCTCGCCAGCAGCTTTTCCCTTGACTGGCGGATCGTCGCTGCTGGTTCGGTGGTGTCAATCCTTCCTGTCCTGATCCTATTTGTGCTGCTGCAGCGTTTCATTTTGCCGACCGCCAGTGGGGATGCGGTTAAGGGCTAAGGGCTGATGGATCTGTTGTGAGGGGATTGGGATTCGCTTGATCATCAGGCGAAATCTCCTCGGGTATCGATTCCAGCGGAATGCGTTGCTTGAGGGACTCAAGCAGGCGTGCTTCTCGCTTTGCGTTTTCGCTTTGAAAGGTCTGCAGGCTTTGGATATCTGTTTGCAGCTTCTGTTGACGGTTCTTCAAGACACCAAGCTGTTGCTCCAAGAGCTGCCGGCTGTTCACTTCCTCGCGTTGTTCGAGTTCTTTCAAGCGATTTGTGAGGCTTTGCAAGCTGTTGTTTTGGTGTTGCAAGGCTTGCCAAAGCACTATGAACAACACCAGCAAACAGGTGAAGCCAGCAACTGGAATCAGCAGCAGGAGTCGCTCACGCATCCTTGTTGAGGAGTCTCTAGTTGCAGCCTTGAACGGAAATCCTGTAACTGAACCCTGTGGAGTTCGGGTCGCTGCCCGCGCCGATCTTGAAATTCACCTGCTTCAGTTGTTTGCCTTGGGGAACAGTGAACGGTCCAAACATGCGACCTTGGCCGATCGGAGGAGTCAGTGATTCCTTCACCACGCGGAGATTGCTCCCGTCCGTGAACTTCAGAAAGGCCTCAACCGGATAGGTCCCCGTCGCTGTCGAATCGGCAGTGAAGAAGAGCTTGTAACTCCCGTAAGGCCTGTTCACGGCGAAATCGGTGTTCCAGTTTGTTTTTCCGAGAAGTTTTCCCTTGCCAACGCGCTTCTTGACGATGTTGCTACTCCCGTCGCCTCCTACTGGAGGCAGAAACGCGCAGGAAGCCTTCGCCATCGAGCCTGAATCCAGAATCAACAGAGAGCCAGCCGCTCCGAGAAGAACCGAGGGCAGGCGTTTGATCGACATGCATCTGAACCGCATTGACGGAGTCTTAGCAAGGTGCAGTGATGGAATGGTGAACTTCGACATCAGGACCGAATGTCGCTTCAGGATCTCGACGCCTTCCTACGTCAACGCCAAACCGATGCGGCTTTGGCGGCAAGCCTGGCCGAACCCCTGTCGGTCGAGGCACTCATTGAGCTCGCTCGTGGGCATGGATTCAAGATCACTGCCGAGGATGTTCTTTCAGCACAGGCCCGGGAAGAAGCTGACGCCCCTTCGGCTGAGCTGCAACGCAGGATGGCAGAAGACTCCAGGCGACTCCGGCATTTCATCCAGGGTTGACACTGTGCCCCTGTGCACCTTCTGAGGTAGCCCTGGACACTGATGTTTTGCTACAAAGACTCAATGCTGGTCTCAAGATCAAAGCTTGAGATGTCGTTCTGGAAAGAGTGGTCAGGTGTCTATTGCCCGGATCAGAGTTTTAAGTGCTTCGACGAGGACGCGTTGACTTCAAACGATCAGCAAAGTTCATCCAACGATCAAGTGGATCGTTGTCAGTTCCTCACCTGGGAAGATCTTGTCGGTCAGCGTTGAGCGTTGATTCGTCAGGGATCACGCACGCAGTGCTGCTGCCTCTGCCATTGATCACTACGAAGGAGCTGATTGAATGAAATCCCATGGCATCCTTCACCATCACCCTTGAAGGGGGGAAAAGTTTCTCTTGCGCGGACGATCAGTACATCCTTGATGCTGCTGAAGAGCAGGGTGTGGACCTTCCATACTCTTGCCGTGCTGGTGCCTGCAGCACCTGCGCCGGCAAAGTACTGAGCGGAAGCGTTGATCAGTCGGACCAAAGCTTCCTGGATGATGAGCAGATGGGTAATGGCTATGCCCTGCTCTGCGTCAGCTATCCCATGGCTGACTGCATGATCAAGGCTGAGGTCGAAGACGAGCTCTGAGTCTGTCGGCTCTTCAGCGCATCTTCACCACATCAGGGGTCTGTCCATGCACTTCGCCTATCCAGAGGGCGTGGGTGATGGCTCCTTCATGACTGTGGAAATTCCAAGCGGATTCGGGGCTTTCGATCGCCTCGATCTGCTGGTTTTGGTCATTGACACGCAGGTACTGGCCGCTGCCCCTGTGGCGCAGGACGTAGCGCTCTGGGAGATGTGTTCTCATCTTTGATCCACTGAGACTTGATTCCGGCATAGCTAGGAGCCCATGGTCATTCCTGGGCTTTCAGCTTTTTATGGGTTTTCATTGTTCAAAGATTGTTCGACGTCCTGGTAGCGCGCTTCACGGATCCAGATGAGAGCTTTGGGAAGTGTCAGCCGTTGCTGGTGACCGCTATCTCGGAACCAAGGGGCTTCGCAGGGAGCAAGTGGGCTATCGCTTAGGTCCCAGGTGTCGCGCAGGTAGCGCTCCACAGCGTTGTGATCTGCGGGTCCAGGGCGTTGCCAGTGGACCAAAGCCAGTTCATCGGTCATGGCTTCGAGGCGAGCAATGCGTCCATGGGGTGGTGCATCTGGATCTGGGGTGATGGTCTCGTTCAGGCTTTCGCTGGCCAGAAACAGGCGTAAGGGGCTATTACTTTTTCGGCCATCAAGGGCGTATTTCTTGAGATAAAGGTCTCTGGCCTTGCGGAAGAGGGGGGCTGGGGCACAGCTCAGTAGGGCCTTGTAGGCATTGGTGAGGCGGTGGCTCGTCATGGCGATGGGTTAAGTGGATTCGGCTTCCGGGATGGCGCACCCTTGCGAAGCATGGAACACTGGTGACAGTTGGGGAAGTGGAATAGTGTCAAATGCCAAGCACACCCTCTATCGATTGGTGTCACTGGATGGGAGCCCCCATCCAGTGCTTGATGCGCCTTATGAATCGATTGCAGCTGCGGAGGCGGCCGCCAGTCGTTGGTGTGAAGGGCAAGGACGCTCCCGTTCAGCTTTCGAGCAGGGAATTGGCCTCGAAGTTCAGACAGGCTGTGGCGAGTGGCGAACTCTTGGCTACCCCAGTGCCTGTCTTCTCGGGCATGGTGATCTGAAGAAAAAAACAGGAGCCCTCTAAGGAGCTCCTCGGTACTGGGGTTCTCGCCGGCCATGCCGCCCCAGCTTGTTCAAGTTTCGCTGGATGGATGGACTTGCGTCTGTCAGAGCTCCTGACTAACCATGACAGGGCATGACTGGACCGATGGATGCGCGTCAGTGTTGACCTCTGCCTCGTGCCGCTGGGCGTAGGCGTATCCCTTGCGCCCTATGTCTGGGCTTGCCAGGAGGTGATTAAGGCCTCGGGGCTTGAGCATCAGCTTGGGCCCGATGGAACAGCGATTGAGGGTGAATGGGACGCTGTCTTTGCCTGTGTCAAGGCTTGTCATGAGCGGTTGCATGAAGACGGAGTTCCAAGGATTCATGCCACGTTGCGGGTGAATACGCGTATTGATCGCGAGCAGTCCTTTCGGGACAAGGTTGACAGCGTTCAGCGGCTGAATCAGTAGAAGAACCGCACCTTCGGCCGGTCGGCGTCTCTTCTGTCTCTAATGAGAGGAGGTGTGGGACTGGGGAATGGCGTTCGGGTTTGTTCGGTCTGTTGTGGTGATCCTGGCGGTGTCGTCACTGTCTTCTCTGGTGTCCGGGCCAGTGCGCGCTGAGAGCTGGGATCGCATCGGTCGCTATGCCTCTTTGATCCGGCGTTCCGGCACCGACACAATGGTGGCCAAAGATTGTCCGCCTTCTCTCCTGGGAGCGTTTCACGCTGAGCGCAACGCCCTTCTTCTCTGTTCCAACAATCTCGAAAACGACCCCAAGCAGATCTGGGTGGTGCTCGCCCATGAGTCAGCGCACGTGATGCAGCACTGCCAAGGCGGTGCCCTTTTGGCTGACCATCAGATCAACGACGCGCTGGAGGCCATCGAGGCCCGTTCCAGAACAACGTTTCAGGAACTTCGTCTCTATCACCAGTCGCAGCAGCGTGAAGAGATCGAGGCGCGTTTGGTGCAAGTCCTGCCTCCACAGGAGGTTGAAGCACTGTTTCGCAATTTCTGCGCCGATCGTTTGCCCCGGGGCTCCGTGTCGGCTCCCCCAGCGATTTCCCCTGAAACTCCTTGAGGCTGAAGCAACCATGGACGATTCCTCAGTCACTCCCATCACCGCACCAAAACTGGATGACGCGGGTCACCTGACTTATCTCGGAGAGGACGGTCAGTGTTATCGGGTGCTGGACCATCTAGAGATTGATCATGAGGCGTCCCAGCGCGTAAGTGCTGCGTTGCAGGCCACAGGGCCTTTGTTTGATCAGATCGAAGCGCTCTGTCACGACTGGATCAAACGTGTTGCCATGGAGGCCATGGATCGTGATGAAGCCGTTGCGATGCTGCTCAGCAACCTGGAATCCGTCTTGCACGCCGACGATGAAGAGAGCGGCGGCCCCGGCCCCTTACGGTGAGCAAGTTTGCACGCTGACTCCATGGGGCCAAGGCTGCGCGGGTACTGGTTGATGACCTGGATTGGGTTGCTGGCCAATCTCCTGGCCTTACCCGTGATCGGTTGGGGGGCCTTTCAGCCTGATCAATCCACAGGCCTTGAAATCACCAACATCACCATGGCCTTTTCGCTGGCGTGGCCCGCGGCGATCGTGGGCATCGTGGCATCGGCCGGACTGCTGGCACAGCGGCGCTGGGGAGTGATCCTCACCATCGTTGCTCTGTCGCTGGCCCTTGGTGGTGCCTTGCCTTACGGGATCGTGCGAGTGGTGCTTGGCCCTGGGGCCCGACCCCTTGGTCTCGCGTCGGTGTTGCTTGGGCTTGTGAACGTGTTGGCCCTTATCTACTGGTGTCGTCCAGCCCATCGGCGCGGTGGTCGCTTGTAGGCCAGTGCTCGCGGCAGACCGCCAGGTGGCTGGGCTGCCCCTCGTTCTTGATCATCCGCGTTTGATGGTGGTGGACAAACCGGCAGGACTGCTTTGCCAGCCTGGTTTGGGTAGTCATCAGCAGGATTCCCTGATCAACCGCCTTCAACTTGCGTGTCCCGCGCTACGCCTGGTTCATCGCCTTGATCGCGACACTTCAGGACTTGTGCTTCTGGCGAAGGATCCGGACATGCTTCGGTTGTTGGGGATGTTCTTTGCATCTCGAAGGGTCAGAAAGCTATACGTCGCTGATGTTCAGGGCCAGATGGAAAATGTCAGCGGACTGATTGGTCTCCCTCTGGCGCGTCTGAAGCGTCAGCCGCCCACTTACGGCGTTCATCCAGGTGGAAAAGCGTGCGTCACGCTCTGGCGTCGTTTGAAGTTGATGGAGAGCAGCACACGACTCTGGCTCTGCCCGAGGACGGGCCGTTCCCATCAGCTGCGCGCCCATCTGGCAGCCCTGCACCATCCCATCATTGGGGACCCGATTTACAACCCAGGATGCGCCGTGGGGCTGCGGCTCAGGGCGATGGCCTTGCGTTTCCCTGATCCTGATGATCCCAGTGGCCAGGTGCGAGTGCGCGCTCCTTGGCCTGCATGGTTCAACGCTTAAGCACTGAATCTGCGCTTGGCCGGGATGGGATAAGGGATACGCCGATGGCGCATTCGCCGCCACACTTTTACAAAGGCCTTCATCACGAGCTCAAGCTCTGCGCGGCTGAGGCTGCTCTGATTCAACTGTCCATCGCTGAGGCGAGCTTCAACGATGCGTTTCACCGTGGCTCGGGCTTCCTTCTCACTTGTGTCGGGGGGCAAGGAGCGAAGAGCTGCCTCACAGCCATCGGCGACCATCATGATTCCCGTTTCCTTGGAGCGAGGGGTAGGGCCGTGATAGCGGAAGCGATCTTCTGAAATCAGGGGATCTTTCAGCCGTGCCTGGTGCAGGAAATACCCCATCCGCAAGGTTCCTTGATGCTCTGGAATGAAGTCGGCAATCGGTCTGGGCAAGCGGTGGCGTCTGGCCAGTTTCAGGCCCTCATCCACATGGGCCTGCAATACGCCAGCGCTCGCAAGCGGATCATTCAATTCAGTGTGAGGGTTGTGATCAGTGGTTTGGTTCTCGATAAACCAATTCGGAGCATGGAGTTTGCCAACGTCGTGATACAGCGACCCTGTTCTGATCAGATCCACATCGGCACCGATCGCACGCGCTCCCTCTTCGGCCAGGCTGCAGATCATCAGGGTGTGCTCGAAAGTGCCCGGGGCTTCTGAGGAGAGCCTGCGAAGCAGTGGACGTTCCTGGTCGGCCAGCTCCATCAGCCTCGCTCGGGTCAGAAGACCAAAGGAACTTTCGAGCAGGGGGATGACCAGGATTGCCAGCATCATCAGGAGTCCCAGCAACAAGGCTTCGGATGTCAGATCTCCCGAGTTGGGAAGCAATCGGGTCCAGTCCTGATCCACCGAGGATTCGGCACTCCTGTTGAGGAGAAGCAGCTCAAGAACGAGCGCCCCGAGCGGCAAGAGCACCGCTAGTTGCAGAAGCTGGGCACGACTTCTGAGCCTGCCCGCCTGAAGGGCGACCGCGGTGGCTGTGGCCGCAGCGATCAGCAGGCGCCCCTCACCAAGGCCTGTCACCGGTGTTGGCCAGAGCAGGCTGGCGACTGCCATCCATGCCAGGGCGCTGCTGGTTCCGAGGCCCTGCGCTAGCAGCAGTGTGGGTGGAACGATCACAGCCAGAGGGCTCACGGCTGCACCAAACCAAACTTTGCAGGCCTGGGAGATCAGCAGCAACCCCAGGGCCAGCAGTCCATGGGGTGCTTCAAGGCAAGGCCTCTCTCGGCGCATCACAAGGAGGAGAATTCCACATCCGGCCAAAGATTCTGTAAACCGGATCACCCAGATTCCGAGTTTGGGTCTCCGGTTCACAAGGCCGAAGAAATCGAGAACGTCGTAAGCCTGGGAACTAATGGGTTCTCCCTTCTGTGTGATCAGGTCACCTCGGCTCACCTCGATGACTGGGATGCCCTGCTGAGTGATCAGTTTCTCGATCAGTCTTTGGCTGCGCTGCGGGTCGGTTTTGAGATTGCTGGCACCCTGCAAGGTGGTGGTGAGGACCTTGGCGCCGAGGGTTCTTGATGGAGTATTGGCGGTTCCCAGTGCATACAGCTGCAGGGATGAGGCCTGACGCAGCTGCTCTTCGGCCAGGTTGTTGACCAATCCTTGGCTGAGCATGCGTTCCAGCGCCCGGCGCAGATCCATGTCCCAGCTCAGGCGTTCCTCTGGTGAACGCTCCTCGAGCCAGTCCTGTTCTTCGCCGCTGAGATTCACTGGACCGATTCGATCTGCATCGTCACTACTGGCGACCCGTTCCAGCTCTCCAAGATGGCGCTCGAGGCGCATCCGCAGCTGCTGATCCTGCTGAACGTCGATGACCTGAACCAGGGTGCTAGGCACCAGGCTGGATCTTCGTTGCTTCAGCGCTTCACTATCGACCACCCGTGCATCCTTCGGTGCCACCGCGTCGAATGGCGCTGTCAGACCTGGTCGAATGTCCGGCTCTACCAGCCATGGCCAGCTTGATGCGAGGGCTACGAGCAGGCATAGCGCAAGAAGCACACTGCGTTGCAGCCGATTCCAACGCAGCACCGGCCGCCTTGGAGATTCACTCCTAAGCCAGGATCTCCAGAACCTTGCTAGGGGATGCGAACGCAAGATGGCTGGATGCTTTCAATGGAAACGCTAGCTCTGATAGAGCGGCATGCTGGTTTCACGTGCATCGGTCGGCGATGGCCCTCAGACTGGATGGAAAAGCTCTGGCCAAGGAGCTAGAAGAGCGACTGGCCAATCAGATTCGTCGCGGTAGCGCTCAGGCAGGACGCCCGCCGGGTCTCGCGGTCCTGCGGGTGGGTGATGATCCGGCTAGCGCGGTGTATGTCGCCAACAAGGAGAAAGCCTGCGCGAGGGTGGGGGTTGAGAGCTTTGGAGCCCACCTGCCTGCATCTTCGGAACCGGATACCGTTCTGGATGCCATCAGCGAGCTCAATGCTGATGAGCGGGTGGATGGGATTTTGTTGCAGCTGCCCCTTCCGGCAGGGCTCGATGAAACCCCTCTCCTGGCAGCGATCGATCCTGAAAAGGATGCTGACGGCCTGCACACACTCAACCTTGGACGGCTGTTGAAAGGGGAACCAGGCCCCCGCAGTTGCACGCCAGCAGGCGTGATGGCCATGTTGCGCAGCCAGGGAATTGATCCCTCCGGTAAACGGGCTGTTGTGGTGGGACGCAGCATCCTTGTAGGCCAGCCGATGGCCCTGATGCTTCAGGCTGCCAACGCAACGGTCACGGTGGCGCACTCCCGCACCAGCGATCTTCCTGCCCTGACCCGTCAGGCCGACATTCTGGTCGTCGCAGCGGGACGTCCGGAAATGATCGGGGCTGAGCATGTCGCTCCCGGTGCCGTGGTTGTGGATGTGGGCATTCACCGAAGGCCCGAGGGTGGGTTGTGCGGTGATGTGAACGCTGCCGAGCTGGAGCCCTTGGTCGCAGCCCTTTCCCCCGTGCCAGGCGGCGTCGGTCCGATGACCGTCACCATGCTTCTTGTGAATACAGTGCTGGCCTGGAGCCGGCGTCACCAGATCGGTCATGATCTCGACGACCTGATTCCGTGATCGTGCTCAAGGGGCCTGCGGCCTGACAGAATCTCGCCAGCATCATGTTTTTCATGACCGCCACGGCGAGAAGTCCTGAAGGTCTCATGCCGTCGGGTGAAAATCAGGCGGATTTTGACTTCAGTGCCTATTTGGCCAAGACGCGCAACCTCGTGGAGGGAGCCCTTGATGCAGCTTTAGGTCCTGAGCGACCTGAGTCCCTTCGCGAGTCGATGCGCTACTCCCTCCTCGCCGGAGGCAAGCGGCTCAGACCGATTCTTTGCCTCGCAGCCTGTGAGCTTGTGGGCGGTGATGCCTCCCTTGCGATGCCGACGGCAGTGGCCTTGGAAATGATCCACACCATGTCGCTGATCCATGACGATCTACCGGCAATGGACAACGATGATTTGCGTCGTGGCCGCCCCACCAATCACAAGGTCTATGGCGATGCCATGGCCATTCTCGCCGGTGATGCTTTGCTCAGCAGAGCCTTCGAAATGGTGTCACTTCGTAGCCCAGGGGTTCCCCCCGAGAGGTTGCTGAAAGTGGTGGCTGAGCTCGCACTCGTGTCTGGAGCTCCGGGGTTGGTGGGAGGCCAGGTGGTCGATCTGGAAAGTGAGGGTCGCGAGGTTGATCTGGAAACACTTGAATACATTCATCTCCACAAGACCGCAGCTCTGCTCCGGGCCTGTGTGGTTACAGGCGCTCTGATCGGAGGTGCCGATGCGAATCAGGTCGAAGCGATGCGTACTTACGCCAACGGCATCGGTCTCGCTTTCCAGATCGTGGACGACATCCTTGATGTCACGGCCAGCAGTGAAGTCCTCGGTAAAACAGCAGGAAAAGACCTGATTGCCGATAAAACCACTTATCCGAAACTTCTTGGTCTCGAGCCTTCGCGGGCTCGCGCTCTTGAGTTGGTTGCTCAGGCCAAGTCGGCTCTCGAGCCGTGGACATCCAAAGCTCAGCCGCTTCTGGCTCTCGCTGACTACGTCGCGAGCCGAGACCGTTGACCATGCTGTTTGCCTCGTTGAGCGTGCCGCTTCAGCTTCTCGACAACGGCCCCCTGGCCTGGGGCCTCGCTGCCTGCGGATTGGCACAGCTTTCCAAGTTATTCATCGAATTGGTCATCCAACGCCGCTGGCGGCCGGAGGTGCTGATTGAAACGGGCGGCATGCCTTCGAGCCATTCGGCTCTGGTGACCGGTACGGCGGCTGCGGTCGGTTGGCTCAATGGATTTGACTCCCCCGTTTTTGCTTTGGCGTCCACGGTGGCCTTTGTGGTGATGTATGACGCCAGTGGTGTCCGTCGGGCAGCGGGGTTCACTGCCCAGAGAGTGAATGCTTTGCCAAACGGTCTTTGGGATCCAGAACCTGAGCAAGCGCTCAAGGAAAGCCTGGGTCATTCCAGGCTTGAAGTGCTGGTCGGAAGCCTTCTTGGCCCAGCGATCGCCCTGCCAGGTCTGGTGTTTGTGGGCTCGCCACTTCACCTCATCCAGGTTCTCTCCCACGCATTCGGGTGAGCACGTCCGCCCATTCCGCTCTGGTTCTCACCAGTGATCAGCAGCAGGCCGCTGATGCCTTCGCTGACTGGATGCATCAAGCCGATGCAACGGTGCCTTTCGTGTTGAGCGGCTTTGCCGGCAGCGGCAAGACGTTCCTTTCGATGCGCCTCCTCCAGCAGGTGGAGGCCAGTGGGCTTTGCTGGACCGTCGTGGCTCCAACCCACAAGGCCGTGGGCGTTCTAAGGCAAGCTCTGTTGCTTGAGGGCCTGCACCCCACTTGGTATCCATCCACAATCCACCGCCTGTTGCGCCTCAAGCTCAAGCGACAGGGTGACCGCGAGTTGTGTGAAACCACAGAGCAGACGGCAGCAGCTCTTGAGCATCTCGGTCTGGTGCTGATTGATGAAGCCTCCATGGTGGATAGCTCGTTGTTGTCCATCGCGCTGCAGTGCGCGCACACCTTCAGCACCAGGCTGGTGTTCGTTGGGGATCCGGCACAGCTGCCGCCGGTGGGAGAGCGCGACAGCCCTGTGTTTGCGATGACGCGGGCCGTGAATGCCTGCCTACGGCAAGTGGTTCGTCATCAGGGACCTGTGCTGCAGTTGGCCAGTTGTCTGCGTGATGGCCGACTGCCCTGTGAAGTGCCACCGCTTTTGGCTCCGGTGTGCACGGATCTGGGGCAGGTGGGGGTGATGAACCGCTCCGATTGGCTAAGTCGTGCTCAGGAGTCTTTACGACAGGCAGCAGCCTGCGATAACCCCGACGCGGCCAGAATTCTTTGCTACACCAACCGCAGGCTTGAGGTACTGGTCCCCCACGCCCGCCGGGCGATTCATGGCGACATGGCCGATCAGATGGCTGTTTTGCCTGGCGAGGTGCTGATCACGCGCACGGCGGTGATGGCCCCGGCCTCACGCGATGGCGGCGAGACCGGTGAAGAGCCCGATCTGGTGCTGGGCTCCAATCGTGAACTCGTGGTGGAGGATGTCGCTCCTGAGCGCTGTGACCTGGCGGAGTTCGGCCTGTCCTGCGACGCTCAGCTTTCGCTCGCTGGCCTTGTTGCACCAGTGATTGAGACCCTTACTGCACGGGTGCGTAGCGGGGAGCTCGAGCTCAACCTGCGCTTGCAACCGCCTGTCGGCACTCCGGCAAGGCAGCAGTTGGATGCCCTTCTTCAGCACTTGCGAATACAGGCCCGAGAGGCTGGAAAACAGGGGGGACGTCCGCTCTGGCGCCGGTACTTCCTTGTGCGTGATGCGTTCGCATCGCTTGGACCTGCGGCTGTGCTCACTGTCCATCGCAGCCAGGGCAGCAGTTTCGGTGAGGTGTTCGTCGCCGACGATGTGTTCTGGCCCCAGGATCTTGATCTGCGCAGGCAGCTTGTCTACGTGGCAGTCAGCCGTGCCCGACAGGGAGTCTGGCTGGCAGGCCGGAATGGCTCGCCAGCGTCAACGCAACATTGGACCCGAACCCTGGCGAATTCATGAGTTAAGAATAGACATCTCAAAAAGCTAGTGATTTCAATGCTTTCGGTGGACTGTCCTGATCAACCTTTGGATTCAAGGTCGAGTATTGGTGAAAAGTCCTTTCAAAGCATCTTTTGATCATACGGTTGATACCAACACCAGATGTACATGGCAAGGGCAAGCATCCCTAGCCGGTTCAATCGATCTAAACGATGTATGATTAGCTCTTGAAAATAATTCTCCTGATTGAGGGGAATACTCTTTCTTGACTATTTAGATTAATGGCTAGATTGTCATTGGAAATAGATAAATTCAGACCCATAAATCATCTAGGCCAGATCCAGGTCCGTAAGCGCCAAAATCTGCACTATTGACTGATAAGTCTTCTTTAATTGAGAAGTTACCATCGTGATTGACTCTGATGACTCCTAAAGTATCAAAGTCATGTGCTCCATTCCCACGTTCGCCGTCGGCGCCTTGATCACTGTAAACACCAATCAAAGCAGAATTGTCACTACTTGAGAGTAGGAGTGCTTGTACCGTGTGTCCCTGGATGAGTATGTGATCATTCTCACCACCATTTCCGCTGAAGTCGGTGATTGTGTCAATTCCAATGCCGTCGACCCAATGGTCGTGATACTTATCGTTTTCGCCTGCGACCCCATTCATTCCCCAATTGATCACACCCGTCGAAGTATCTGTGTTCCTGTCGACGATTTCTTTCGATGCATTGATTAATAAACGCCATTCAAAAGTATCTGCTCCCTCTCCACCTGTCAGAACATCATTAGCAGAAATCCCCACAGGATTGAAATACTCATTTGCGAAAACTAACTTATCGATGTCGCTGCCGTCATCCACGCCTGCTGGTAGCGACTTGTTGTCATTAGGAACACCGCTATCACTTAAACTGACAAGTCGATCATTTCCAGCGTCTCCGCTGTAGCGATCCGCCCCATACTGGTCGACAAGCAAGTCATCTTCTGAGCCTCCAATGAGTTTGTCGTCATAAGACATTTGCTTGTCAGCAATAAAGTAACCTTTTTCATGAAAATCACTTTGCCTGGATTCTCTATCGCCAAGGAGGTGATCCGCGCCGGAGCCTCCAAAAAGTTTGTCGTTTCCGTCGTATCCGACAATCTTGTCGTCGCCGGAAAGACCGTCGATGCGATTCTCACCCGAATCGCCTGCTAAATCATTGTCACTAGCGTTTCCTGTAATTCTTGCAGTCGTGCTCGCCAGCAAGACGTCGTCATTGGATTCAATTTCTGCAGCGACGTTGCTATCAACGCCATAGGCTCCATATTCTTTTTGCTGGATGTCGACGTCGGAATCAAAATCAAAACTTCCTTTGTAAAAGACTTTAATGGTTCCAAGTACATCCAAATCATGAGCGCCATTCCCGCGCCTACCGTCTGCACCTTGGTCGCTATAAACCCCGACTAAAGCTTCGTTGAGGGTTTCGTTGTTTTCCAGCAAAATTGCCTGGACTGTATGGCCGGATATAAGAATTTTGTCCCCTTCTTTTGAATTGAAATCTAGGATTATGTCATTTCCGATTCCGTCGACCCAATGATCATGGTAGTTGTCGTTCTCACCCGCAACCCCGTTCATTCCCCAGTTGATAATTCCTGTCTCAACATCAGTGTATTTGTCGACAATTTCTTTGCGTGCATTAATGAGTAGATGAAATTCAAAGCGATCAGCGTGCTTTCCTCCGATGAGGGTGTCATCTGCTGCCAGGCCATTGGGATTGATATTATTGGTTGAGAAATCTAGTTGTGAAAGTTGATTCTCTGTTGAATCATTGTCTAGAATTGGAATATTGTTTCCTGTTGGAATGCCTGAGTCGCTCAGGCTGATGATCCGATCGTTTCCTTTGTCTCCCGAGAAGTAGTCAGATCCAAACTGATTGATCAGAATATCTTCTCCCTTTCCTGCGATCAAGATGTCTGATTCATCCTTGTTGAATGTGGCTGACGCGAAGATTGATCCATCTGCGTTGTAATCATTTTGATTGGGTAGTCTGTCCCCCACGAGAAAATCGTCTCCTCCGCGTCCGTCGACAAAATCTATTCCTTTGCCTGCGATCAGTAGGTCAGTTCTTCCTCCGCCACGAATATAATTGTCTGAATGATCGGCAAGGATACTATTACCCCTCGATTTTATGCCAAAGAATGAAATTTTCTGATCCATCCAGCGCTCAAATTCGCTGGGATTGAAAGCTGCTTGCCAGTACTTGAGCAAGTTCATTAGTTAAATCATGCTGATTTTGTTATGACATCAATTTGGGGGTTGGATCAATGGTAAATTGCTTTGATTTTGCTTAGAATTTAATGAAACAAGAATTCTTGAGTGTTTTGACTTTGTGTTAACTTTTTGCTGTCAATGCGTTTTGATCGCTGCTTTTTACTCCTCGGCGGCAAGATTTCGGTTAGTGGTTGTCTCGAAGCATCCTTGCTGATCTCTTGATCGGACTTGCCCTTTGAATGAACTCTTCGGTTGGATTGTCTTTGTAGTGAGCACTTGTCTCGGTGGATCGTTCAGCAACTGGGTCCATGTGGATGATGCTGCGGGAGCAGCGCTCGCGGCGATCAACGGTTGCTGGACCGGCTTGGTGAATGTGGTCAACGATGAACCCTACGGGATAGAGATCTTGTGGATCGCACCTTGATCCAATAAGGTCTTGAAAGGGGTCAATGGACAGGTGCTCCTGGACCTGCCCCTCCATTCATCCGCTGTATCAGCAATCATCGACTGAAGGATCTCGGCTATCGATTGCAGCATCCAACGCTGTTCTCCTAGATCAATCTGTTTCGTTGATTATGTTCAGTGGTTTGCTGAAAGCCTTACGGTCAACGTCACCAATTCGATAGGGACCACGATCAACATCGCCGCACCGATAGGAATGATCAGGAACGACGCCCTGCCCTGCACTAATGCCATCGATACCATCACGGTTAGCGACCGGATTGATTTGATCGATGTGCCTGATGGCTTTCGACATTCTGAAAGCCGGAAGCGGCTTTAGATCACATCGCTGTTGATTGAGAGAATGTGCTGCATCAAAACCGTGGCTTCCAGAGGAGGAGCTTCGTGGAAGGCTTTTGTTTCGATGATCAGTTGATCTGCACTGTCCATCACCACAATCACTCTCTCTGTCACCACGTGCCTATCCGTCGATTGAGCCCGATGCAGCAACCCGGAAAGCTTGAGCGCATGGGCTGTTGCTTGTCCCATCCTGATTCATCATCAGACTTGGGTGGGAGCAATCAGAAATCAGGCTCCAATCTTTTGGATCCGATTTTCATTTGTCGACTGATTGCTGTCAGAGAATTCCACGCGCTGGCTGACCCTCGTCTCCCTTAGTGAACGTTGAAACCGAAACCAACATTCACGCGTGTTCCCTGCACGTAGGGATTCAAGATCAGGGGCCGTGGCGCTCTCCACGGTGCCGGTGCGACCACAACCGGCCGTTGATAGTAGGTGCGCTGTGGAACGTAATAGGGCCGGTAAGCATCTTTCACGACTCGTCTGAAGTTCCGGTTGTAAACCTTCTGGGGAACGTAATAAGGCTGGCGAACCTGTTTGATGGCCCTGTTGTAACCCTTTTGGAACCCACGGTTGTAGTCCTTCTGCTTCTCATTGCCATGGCGCTGCTTCTGTGGATGAGCACTGGCCGGTGATGACAGGAGAGACGCCGCTGCGACGACAGTGAGTGCAGAAAGACTGAACTGATGCAGTGAAAGCATGACCAGAAGGTGGCTGCTGCAAGCGTATGCAGTGCTCTACCGCAAAACGTTTCTGAACCAGTTGTTAAGTGCAACTGAATGTGTGGCTGATCCCCTAAAGCAAGCTGAGACCATTGATTCCTTGCCAACCCAGATAGCCACCCAGGCCCAGGCTGACACCTCCCACCACCAGTCCACCTCGTGCAAACAACACCTGCTTCCCTTTCTCGAGGATTGGAATCACTTTGTCCCGTCCGATGATCACGGCCACAAGCGGGGTCAACAGAAAAATGCTTGCACCGATTGTGAAGGCAACCAATCCGATCCACTCCTGCCAGGTGGGCAACTGGGCTGCGAGAACAACGCCTGCCGACTTTGCAAAGAGAACGAGATCATCAGGACTGATGATCTCACCTGCTGCGCCAAGGAGAAGCAGCAGCGGCAATGGCATCGCCACAAAGCGATCGATGCTGGTGGTCCATGCCGGTGGTTCGGCTCCATCGGCGAAGGAACGCAGGAGCTCCCTGCCGCCGATGGCTATGAGCGCGCCTCCTGCCAGTAGATCGAGTCCTGTGCGGTGATGAGAGCCGTGGCTCATGTCGAGAACAAGGGTGTGGCCAACAGTCACCAGCAGCGTTGCGGTGAGCAGTGTGGTGACCATCCAGCCCGCAACAAACCAGCCGCCGCGGCGTAGGGGCTGGGGGCCCAGCAACAGGAGCAGCAACACCGCAATGTGAATCGGCGAGAGACCGATGCCCGTGCCGTAGGCCAGAAGTTCAGCCCAAAGGGTGGTGTCGCTCATCAGAACCGTCCGTCGGCCGGAGCATTCCAGCGAACGATCGCACGCTTTTCTCGCTCAAATCCCAGCACGCAGATACTTCCTGTACCGAGCTTCAACAAGTTGCCACCTACAGCACCCAGACCAAGCCAGGTTCCCGCCAGCGCTCGCAGAAGGTGTCCGTGAGCGAACAGAGCCACATCTCCTGCTTCGGAGACTTCCAGAGCGCGACGGATGGCGATTTCGCAGCGCTTCTGCACGGCATCGGCATCCTCCCCGTTGGGGCACCCATGGCTCCAGACCGTCCAACCAGGAACCGTTTTGCGGATTTCATCTGTGGTGATCCCTTCGTAGTCGCCGTAATTCCACTCCATCAGTTCCGGCATCACCGTCAGTCGGTCTCCAAGGCCACCGAGCTCGCAGGTTCGACGGGCTCGCTGCAGAGGGGAGCTGAAGACGGCGGCGAAGGTCTGGCTTGTCAGCGTGGGAGCCAGACGTCGGGCTTCATCTTCGCCTTCCGGCAACAGGGGAAGGTCGGTGCTGCCTGTGTGGCGTCCGTTTTTGGCCCATTCCGTTGCTCCGTGGCGCAAGAGCCAGAGCTGACGATTGTCGGCCATCTCTTGATCGTGTCCTTCTCAAAGGATTTTGACCAGCAGAGCAACCAATGGTGGTGTCGCCGGTGTCATCCCAGCGCCTGATCAGCTGCGGATTTCGAACCAGTCAGCTCCTGTAATGGGTAGCTGTGAAGGCCTCACCAGGCTCACCCGGGCGCCTGTGGGACCGCGTTCGCACCACAGGCGCAATTCACTGAGAGCCAATGGAGATCCTTCTGCTTGCACCTCCACGACACCATCGGGGAGGTTCCGAACCCAACCGCTCAGGTTGAGGTCCATGGCTCTGCGGCAACACCCCTGTCTGAATCCCACGCCTTGAACCTTGCCCTCCACGAGAAATCGCCAGCGTTCCTTCTGGATTGTGGGCTTGTGTTTGCCTCGATTCAGGAACCGTCCGCGTTCCGCGTCGCCGCGGTTTCGAGAGCGGCGCGCCATCGGCATGAGATCGTCGAGGAGCCGGCCCAGTGGAGGTGCACCCAGCTGGCGTGCAGGGTCGGAAGGCTCCATCCCTCGTGTCTCCGCGAGATTTTCCACCCTTCAACCTGCCATAGGGGTCTCGCTTTTTCCAAGAAATCTCCGGATTCTTTGCTCAATTGCCACCGGTGGAATTCATGGCCTCTCATGCTTTCCCCTGCGCGCAGCAGCATCCCGTTGTGGGTTGTAGAGAGCGACCTGTAGCCCACCTGCAACGCTCCTCGTTCTGCGCGGAAGGGCAGCAAGCCAGCCATGGGGTGGTGCTTTCCCTCCCCGTCACTGAGTGACTCACCCAGCAACAGCATGCCGCCGCATTCGGCATAGAGGGGTTTCTGGGCGATCCACTGCTGCAAGGCCGAGAGGCTGCGGCCGCATTGGCTGAGCGCCTCTGCATGCAGTTCTGGGAATCCACCCGGCAGCACCAGCCCCTGGGCCTGGGGTGGTGGCGGCTCATCCGCCAGTGGGCTCCAAGGGATCACAGGCATGGCCATGGTTTCGAGGCATTCCTGCATTTCCGGGTAGCGAAAGTGAAAAGCCTCGTCCTGGGCGACGGCCACTGGTATGGGAGTACGAACGGGCTGCTGGTCCAGCACCGGCGCCAGAATGGTTCGTATTGGATTGGCGCCTGCTGCAGGTGCCTTCAGTAACGGGCCGAATCTCTGCAGATCCAGATGGGAGGACGCCAGCGCCGCCCAGCGACTGATCCGGTCCTGTATAGGTCCGAGCTCATGGGCTGGGGCTAGGCCGAGGTGTCGACTGGGAAGACACAGACTCACGTCCTTCGGCAGGCTTCCCAGGCAGGGAACGTTGATCTCGTCCAGCACGCTCTGCAGAAGCTCACGATGGCGCTGGCTGGATACCCGGTTGAGGACGACCCCCGCCAAGTGCACGTGTGGCTCCAGATTCTGGAATCCGAGCACCACTGCCGCCAGGGATCGGGCCTGCCGGCCGGCATCCACGACCAGCACCACGGGCAGGTTCAGATGCCGTGCCACAGCAGCCGTGCTCCCCTCGGAGCTGGCCCCGATGCCGTCGTACAGGCCCATGACCCCTTCGACGACGGCCATGTCGCACAATCCACCAAACCCCCGGAAACTGAGATCCACCCACTCCTGGCCGCAGAGTGAAAGGTCGAGATTTCGGCAAACTCTGCCTGCGCTGAGGCTGAGGAGCTGGGGATCGAGATAGTCCGGCCCCACTTTGAAGGGCTGGATGCTCCTCCCCTGACGACGCGCCCAGGCAATCAGGCAGAGAGTGAGCAGGGTTTTGCCACTGCCGCTGGCCGGAGCAGCGATCACACAGGCCATGAACTGAGCGGAACAGTGGAACGTTGGCCCCGCTCAGCGGGACATCATTTGATCAGCTTGGCAGCCAGGGGGGCAGCGGCTTCCAGTAGTGGATTGGTGGAGTCATGACCACCTTCAAGCAGCTTGGCCACATCGGCCTCGACAGGCATGGACTGAACTGACACCACTTCCTCGATTAGTTCCATGCTGGCCATTCCACCGGCTTCAAGGCGCATGCACCCACCCGATTCTGCACAGAGGATCACGCAGATCGCAGGCTTGTCGTCGGGTTTGCAGATCAGGCGCAGTCCCACGATCTGGCCTGGATGAATACTGGGCTGTCCCATGGGAACAGGTGAGACGCGCATCTGTACTTCCACGCCATCAGCTCTCACAAATTCAGCACTGATGCTGTGGTCGTCGTGATGCTGGGTGCGCTGCAGGTGCCATCCCAGACGATCAGCGATCCATGCAGCCAGCAGAAGACCCTGAACCGGATGGTCTCCTTCCACGTCGATGTCCAGCTGCACCACGTGGCTGAGGGCATTTCTGCGAGTCGGAGGATCAAACACCATGGCCAGCGTTTGATGCCAGCTCCCGAGCCTCAGCCAATTGAGGTCGTTGACGGCCTGTCCGCTTTCGATCCTTGTGGCCAGAAGATTCAGGCAGAACCCAGGCTCGCCGAGTGCCGAGTCAATGATCAGGCGCCGTGGAGAGCAAGTGAGCTGCATCAGCAGTTCAGGCGCCTCATCAAGGGATCCGTTCCACCACACCCATGAGGGCAGATCCTCAGGCATCAGCGGCTGCAGGATGGAGAGGCCGTCCTGCAAGGCTGTGTTCCCCCCACGCAGAACGACGACATCACCGCAAGCAACAGTTCCACCTCCTTCTTCAGGGAGAGGGCAGTAAGCGGCGACGAGGGTTTCCAACGCCTGCTGGTCATCCAGGCTTGGGGCCAGAGTGATCAGTCGCCGCGGTCTCAAGGCGCTGAGGGCCGCATCAATGTGCTGCCCACGCAAATCATCGGCCTTCTGGGATCCATCCAGACTGCTCAGGCACGCTGCCACCGGATCGGTGAGCGGGGATGTACTTAACGGCAGATCTCCATCCACGATGGCCTGGCGACCGGCCTGAATCAAAGCAGCGCGCTGCACCCCAGTGATCGGTCCCTCGAGGCGACCGGTTCGGACCAGTTGCTGTTCCACCCATGAGGGTTGCCAGATCAGGAGACAGAACGTGTGGGATCCGACGCCTGCCGGTTGGTCGCGCGACCAGAGCTGTTCCAGGTAGCTGGGGACCTCTGCGGGGGGGAGTTCCAGGGGGGTCTGAAGCGTGAGCTGGGGTGACATGGTTCAGCTGGTGAGCAAGGTTTCAGTGTTTGTCAAAAACAATCAGGGACGGCGCCAGAGCAAGCCATCACGGGCCATGAGCGCGTCCGAAGCAGCGGGTCCCCAGGTTCGTGATTCGTAGGGATGAATCGGCAGCTGCCATGGGCTGTCTTCGATGAGCTCAAGCAGGGGCGTGTAGAGGCGCCAGGCCGCTTCCACTTCATCGCTGCGCGTAAATAGGGTCGGGTCGCCGAGCATCGCATCAGCCAGAAGACGGACGTAACCCTCGTCTGAGGGTTCACCGAAGGATTCGTCGTAAGAGAATTCCATCTCAACAGGGCGGCTGCGCATCCCGGATCCGGGGGACTTGACCTCGAAACGGAATTCAGCGCCCTCGTCGGGTTGGATGCGCAAAATCAGCTGGTTCGCGGTGGGACCGCCGCCTGCTGCATCGAATAAGTGAACCGGGGCCTCTCGGAAGGTGAGGACCACTTCACTGAGACGTTTCGGCAGCCGCTTGCCCGTGCGGACATAAAAGGGCACCCCTTGCCAGCGCCAGTTGTCGATGAACAACTTCATGGCCACGTAGGTCTCCGTGGTGCTGTTGGGATCCACCCCGGGTTCCTGTCGGTATCCGGCAAGGGGGTTGTCCAGGGTTCCACCGGGGCCGTACTGACCGCGGATACAGCAGTTCCAGGGCTCCTTTTCATCTGCAAGACGGGCTGCCTGAAGCACCTTGGCTTTTTCGCTGCGAATGGCCTCGGGGTCGAAACGCCCGGGTGTCTCCATGGCGGTGATCGCCAGCATTTGCGTCAGGTGGTTCTGCACCATGTCGCGCAGTGCACCGGAGGTTTCGTAATAACCGGCTCGCTCTTCAACACCAACGGTTTCAGCGGCGGTGATCTGAACACTGGAAATGTAATTCCGGTTCCAGATCGGTTCGAAAATGGTGTTGGCGAAACGCAGAACCATGATGTTCTGGACTGTTTCCTTGCCCAGATAGTGGTCGATGCGGAAGATCTGGTTCTCCTGACCACAGCTCTGAACGATGCGGTTCAGAGCCTGGGCGCTGCCGTAGTCCCGTCCAAAGGGCTTTTCAATCACCACCCGGCTGCGCTGGGGATCCTTCAGCAGGCCGGCATCGGACAGCGCCCGGCATCCACTGCCGTAGAACTTCGGTGAGACCGATAAATAGAACGTGCGATTGCTGCGTGTTGCTCTCAGGCGGTCGATGCTGTCGAGTCGGTGCCCCAGTTTCACGAGATCCTCAGGCTGCTGCAGATCCACCGGCTCGTAGAACATTCCAGCTGAGAATTGGTCCCATGCCACGCGGTTCTCGTTCACCGTCTTCTCCATGGCCTCGGCCATCTTTTGACGGAACTCTTCATCGCTCCAGGGCCGACGGGCGCATCCCAGAAGAGCGAATTCGCTTGGCAATCGTCTCTGCAGGAACAGTTCGAATAATGCTGGGACAAGCTTCCGGTGCGTGAGGTCACCGCTTGCTCCGAAGATCACAAGGCACTGAGGCGCGATCACTCGCTCTTGACGCAGGCCAACCCTCAGTGGGTTCGTCATCGTTGCGCTCATGGCACAGGTCGCTCTGACGCAGGTTTAACCAGGAATTTCCGTCCTGACAGTGCTTTAGAACAACCTGCCCTGTTTTGGTGCTGGCTGTCCCGGCGTCATTTCATCAAAAAAGCCCGCTGTGAAGCGGGCTCCCAACATTTCGAGTCCCAGTGGATGGACTCAGTAAGTTTCCACATGCCAACGTTCGGCTTTCTTGAGTTGGGGACGCAGCTCGGACCAGTCCAGCCCCTTCGCCGCCGCCGCCGCGCTCATCGCCTCATCGATGCCCGGTTCCATCCCCCGCAGACCGCACATGTAAACGTGTGTTTTGGGGTTTTCGATCATTGCGAAGATTTCATCGGCGTATTCGAGGACACGATCCTGGATATACATCCGTCCACCTTTGCTGTTCTGCTGTTCGCGGCTGATGGCCTTCGTGTAGCGGAAATTGTCGGGATACTCGCGCTCGTAATGCTCGAAGTCCTCGTCGTAGAGAAGGTTCGGGGTCTTCGGAGCACCCATGAAGAGCCAGGCCTTACCTCGGAAGGTCCAACCGTTCTTTTCCCGTTCTGAAGGCTCGAACATGCGGCGGAGATAGGTACGCATCGGTGCAATGCCAGTACCTGTGGCGAGCATGATCACATTGGCTTCCTCATCATCGGGAAGGAGCATTTCCTTGCCCACTGGACCCGTGATCTTCACTTTGGTTCCAGGTTCGATATCGCAGAGGTAGGTCGAGCAGACCCCCTTGATCTCTTCACCGGCATCGTTCTTGTATTCCAGCTGGCGGACACAGAGGGAAACTGTGTTGTCAGCCAAGTTGTCGCCATGGCGCGTGCTGGCAATGGAATACAGACGCAGCTTGTGGGGTTTTCCCTTGGCATCCTCACCTTCAGGAATGATGCCGATGGACTGACCCTCGACATACGCGAGATGGGGATCTCCACCGCTGAGATCAAAGGTGATGTGCTGCACCCGGCCGATGGCCCCCTCTTTCAGCAGGCTGTAGTTCTCCGTGACGGTGCCAATGAAGGGTGACTTGGGCTTGTAAAGGTTCACAGGCACAGCCTTGTGTGCCGGCTTGCTTGGGGTTTCGGTCACGGTGGAGGTGGCGGAGGCTGTTGAAACAGAAGTGTGAGCAGTGGTCCTGGAGGAGCCAGCTGTCACTGAAAGAATTCTTCCACCACAAGAGTTAATGCGCTGAACGGTGGACTGCAGTCGGTCATAAGACACTTTGAAGGTTTGTTCAGACCGCCGCTGCTTTGAAGCCTGCAGGCCGACAACAACCAACGTGAACACCCGTTCGTTGTAGGTGTTGCTGGCTGCAGAGCTGACGCGCATGAGATCTCGCTTCCCTTGAAGAAGGCGTGATCATAGGCGTGACCTTGAATTTTCATGCGCTTTGTCATGGGTTGGCTCAACGCACTGGTCGGTTGGCTGACTTTCATTAAGATTCTGCTGTTATCTTTCTCAGGTTGACCATCGAAGTCTCCTTGAAGACTCTCCAGCGAGCATCCCGGGGTGTGCACCACCCAATCGAACAGACCATGGAGCGCTTGCCTCAAGGAGTGCGCAGGCTTGCTGTTCAATTGCGGTCATCTCTTTCGGTGGATGAGGTCTGGCCGGTCCTGACCGATTACGAGGGTCTGAGCGATTTCATTCCCAATCTCTCAAGCAGCACCCTGCTTTCGAGGAAGGGCAACTTGGTGACTCTGTCCCAAGTGGGAAGTCAACAGTTTTTAGGACTCAAATTTTCAGCTGAAGTGCAGCTGGAGTTAATTGAACATCGACCGGAAGGTTTGCTTCGGTTTCGAATGCTGAGAGGAGATTTCCGCCGTTTTGAGGGCTGTTGGAGGCTTCAAGCTGTACCAGATGCCACTCTGATTCTGTACGACTTGACAGTTCAAGGATGTATGGGTATGCCGGTGGCTCTGATCGAACAGCGCTTGAAGCAAGACCTGAATGACAACCTTCTAGCTGTTGAAAAAGAAGCTCTACGCCGCAAATAACGAGCGAATACTTCTTTTTTGGTTGATAATTTAGATTCTTATTAATACCCCCAAGGGGATTCGAACCCCTGTCGCCTCCGTGAAAGGGAGGTGTCCTAGGCCTCTAGACGATGGGGGCGAGGCCGTGATTGCGGGTGTGCTCCCGGTCACCAAAAGAAATTACGGGGCCGACAGACCCTCCGTCAAGACAGTTGAATCTTTTTCCTGCCCCTGTCCTTGCCAGACCGGAACGTTGAAGGTGAAGCAAGCTCCCTTGCCTGGTTCGGAGACGACCCAGATCCGGCCGCCATGCACTTCCACAATGCGTCGACAGACCGACAGGCCAACTCCGAACCCAGATGTTCCCCCAGAGGTTTGCGGAAGACGGACCCGATCGAGAAAAATGCGTTGCTGTTCCCCTTCAGGGATTCCTGGACCGCTGTCGCTAACGCTGACCTGGACCCATTGGCTTGTCCGGTGCAACATTGCAACGGAAATTGTTCCGCCGTCCTGGGTGTATTTCAGAGCGTTCTCGAGAAGATTCAGAAGCACCTGGCGCATGCGCCGCTGATCGGCGTAAACCAGAGGTAGGTCGGCTGGAATGTCGGTATGGATGGTGACGTCTCTTCCTAGCCAGAGTTTCTCGAGCTCCAGGATCGCCTCAGCTGCCACGCTGGCTAGATCAAGCCTCTGCGGATTGAACAGAGCTTCCCAACGGGTGCTTCCAACTTCCAAAAGGTCCTTCGACAGCAGGGCAATTTCGTCGAGGCGTCGCTTCAAGACATCCCTGAAGCGATTGAGGTCGATTTGTCCCAGTTGTTGGCTCTGCAAGGCGAGGGTGGCCGCGGTCAGAGGTGTTCGCAGTTCGTGAGCCACCATTCGCAGCAACCGTTCCTGGGACTGCAAACGATCAATCAGTGTTTCGTTCTCCTGACGCAGCACAAGGAGTTGATCTTCCAGCTGGAGCTCCCGCTGCGTCCTGCTGCCATCCAGCTCTGTCGGCTTGAGGCTGAGTCCGAGCCCGCTGACAACTTCGTCCTGCTGCCAGCGGGGCACCCACCCTCTGAGCTGCTGGAAAATGCTTGTACCGGCAAAGACCTGCTTCGGAAGAGGCTGAAGCTTGACGAGCGCTGGTGTTACAACAAGGCGATGAAGTTCCAGCAACTCTGGTTGCTGCATCGGATCAGCGACCTGAAGTGTCACGTCAAAGCCACAATCCTCATGTTCCAAAAACTGGATCAGGGAACGCAGATCACCGCTTGAGAGGTGATGACGGCCTGCAACAAGAAGAAGGCCTAGTTGCTGACGTGGTGTGGGATCCAACCCGACCACCAGGCGATGCTCGCAAAGATGAGCCTCACCTTATGGGTTTTTGCAAAGAGCGGCAGATCCGCTAAGACACATTTGAACAGACTGTTGTCACCCAGGACACAGCATGCCCCTTCTGCCGGTCGAACGTCGCGGCGCGCAGCCGCCAGACGGGGAATCCCCCGCTTCCCCGAGGGTTCCTCTCGATGGCAATTTGCGACGCTGGTTTGCGCGAAATCTGGGTCTCTGGCGTTCTCGCCGTCAGTACGTCTTCAAAAACGAGGAAGTTTTGTTCCTCGACATGATGATTCGAGTGGAAATTTTTGCGGAATCCCGCGTCGGCAAGCCTCGCTATCGCATGAGTTGGTGGCCAGAGCATGACACCGACTTTTTCGACAAAAAACCCCGGTATCAGCAGGAAGGGGTTATGGAGGCCACCTTGCTGGGCCATCAGCTGCAGCGTAGCCGTGCCTATCTTGAGGAGGTGGAATCAAAAACGCGCATCCGTCAGGTTGATGAGCACGAGGTTGTTTTCGAGTCCCATTACCTCGACTGGGATGTGCAGGAATACACTCGCCTGATCGATCAAGACCGTTTTCGTTCAAGAGCGATCTACAGCTGGCAGAAAGGAGATCTGGAAATCGTCGAGCACCACCACGAAACCCGCGTTGAAGATGCTTCCGCACCCATTCCAGGCTGAATCAGGGGACGGTTGCCGTTCATTCCTGTCCGAGTGTTGAGAATGGTTTGAAATGGTGCAACATGATCGCGTTTACTGGTCAGGATTCTTGGCTTCACTCCGTCGATTTCGTCCCGTGATGGCCACACCACTGGCCATTTTGTCTTTTATGTTGGCCGGCCCCGCCGTGATGGCTCAGGGCGCAGCCAAGCCTCAGACCAAGCCAGCGTCAGATGCTGACATCTTTCTTTATCGGGGCATGGGTTCCTCTTATGTCTGTAACGCCAGGACAGCGGGCGTTGAGTTTCCGAAGGCTGTCGGAATTGCTGCAGCGACGTACGTCCAGCTGCTGAACGGTCGCCACGGTGGCCTCGTGGCGTCCACGGGCAACAAGAAGCTCACCAATGAGCAGCTGTTCTCGGGTGCTGAATTTCAGATCATCACTGGAGCACTTCAGTTCTGTCCAGACAAGGTGCCAGCCGATGTGAAAACCAAGGTGGAGGAAGCTCTGAAGAAGCAAAGGGCTGCAGGCCAGTGATCGATTGACTTGGGGGTGAGGCTTTCACCCCCGTCATCTTCGACACTGGGGCGTCAGGATCTGACCAGAGTGAGTTGTTCATGGTCACTACGCCTTCCCCTCAACCCAGCGTCCGTCTAGAGGATTACCGACCGTTTCCTTTCAAGATTCCGAACACCGAGCTGAATGTCGTCATTCAGCAGCACGACGTTCTTGTGACGGCTGATCTTCACCTAGAGCCAGTTCTGCAATCCTCCGAGCCACTGCTTCTTCAGGGTGTTGATCTTGAGCTGATCTCAGTGAGCCTTGATGGCCATGCTCTCCCGGCTGATGCCTACAGCGTGGGCGTCGACACGCTCCGGATTCACGTCACGCCGAATCAGCCCTTCACCGTGACGACGGTGTGCAAGCTCGATCCGGCAGCCAACGGTTCGCTCGAGGGGCTCTACGTCAGTGGTGGCATGCTCACCACCCAATGCGAAGCCGAGGGTTTTCGGCGCATCACCTTCCATCCCGATCGTCCGGATGTGCTCAGTTGCTTCCGAGTTCGCATTGAGGCGGATCGTGAGCATTATCCGGTGCTTCTCTCTAACGGCAACGCCATCGATGCCGGGCCAATTCCCCAGGCACCTGGCCGTCACGCCGTGGTTTGGGAAGACCCATTCCCAAAACCGTCCTATCTCTTTGCGTTGGTTGCCGGTGATCTGAGGGAGATCAGAGATCACTTCACTACTTCATCGGGCCGTCGCGTGACGTTGCGGCTGCATGTGGAGGCGGGAGATGAGCCCTACACCGCCCATGCCATGGAATCCCTGAAACGTTCAATGGCGTGGGATGAACAGGTCTATGGACTTGAGTACGACCTCGATGAGTTCAACACGGTTGCGGTGCGCCACTTCAACATGGGGGCCATGGAGAACAAGAGTCTGAATATCTTCAATTCAAAGCTGGTACTCGCTGACGCAGAAACGGCCACTGATGGTGAACTTGAACGCATCGAGAGCGTTGTCGCCCACGAATATTTCCACAATTGGTCGGGGAATCGAATCACCTGTCGCGACTGGTTTCAACTGTCGCTCAAGGAAGGTCTCACCGTGTTTCGCGACCAGTGCTTCACGGCCGATCTGCATTCCGCAGCGCTCAAGCGGATTGAGGATGCGGCGATGCTGCGCAACACCCAGTTTCGAGAGGATGCCGGGCCCACAGCCCACCCGGTGAAGCCTGATGCCTACCAGGCCATCGATAATTTCTACACGACGACGATCTACGAGAAAGGTGCTGAGCTGATTCGCATGTTGCGAACCCTTCTGGGGAACGAGCGCTTCATGCGGGGGATGCGTCTGTATTTCCAACGTCATGACGGAGAAGCTGCCACAACGGAGGATTTTGTGGAGGCGATTGTTGAGGGCGCGACTGAAGATGGAACACCTCTCAATTTTCAGCCCGAGAAATTCAAACGTTGGTATCTCCAGGCCGGAACTCCCCATGTGTCGGTGGATCGGCGATGGGATGCAACGTCAGGACGTTTGACGCTGACGTTTCGCCAGTCCACGGCGCCTACCCCTGGGCAGCCTGACAAGTTTCCAGTCGTGATCCCAGTTCTCTGGGCAATTCTGAATCCTGATGGTCGTGCTGGCGATGAGCGCTTGCTTGTTCTTGATCAAGATCAGCAGACTGTCGTTCTTGAGGGATTGGCCAGCACGCCCCATCCTCCCGCGCTGTCCCTGTTTCGGCAGTTTTCAGCTCCGGTGACCTGGACGGCTGATCAGGACGACGATGACCTGTTTGCTCTGTTTGCTGGAGACTCCGATGCTTTTGCCCGCTGGGATGCGGGGCAGCAGATCTGGAAGCGTCTCCTCCTGGCCCGGGCATCAGGTGGTGACGATTCACATCTGGAGAGGCGGATGCTGGATGCGCTCAGCCAGCTGCTGTCGCCTTCTGGGGAGAAGGACCCGGCCGTTCTCGCCACACTGCTGGCTTTCCCTGGGCGAGCCGAGCTGGAGGCCCTGCAGAATGAGGCCGATCCACCGGCGCTGTTTCAGGCAGCCTGTGATCTGCGCGCAACGTTGGGTTCACAGCTTGCTGAAGCGCTTCAGCGACGTCTTGCATCCAGTGCAGAGTCCCTCCATGCGGCATGGCCTGCCGGTCAGGGAGATCGGCAGCTCACCGCTTTGATCTGGAGCTGGCTGTCGGCGTCCGGCGAAGAAGGGGTGCGCGATGCTGCGCTGGCGGCTGTGAGTGGTCCATCGATGACCCTCGCCCGTGCAGCCCTGCGAGCCCTTCAGCCGATCGACTGTGCTCAGCGTCTGCAAGCGCTCCAGGTGTTTCATGACCGCTGGCAGGACCGCCCGGTGATCTTCGATACCTGGTTTGCGTTGGAAGCATCCACTCCTCGACCGGATGCACTCGCGCGCGTCGAGGCTCTTCTGCAGCACCCCCGATTTGATCCGATGGCTCCCAACTCCGTGCGGGCCGTGCTGGGTGGGCTTGTTGCTAACCCCAGCGTGTTTCATGCGCTGGATGGCAGCGGCTACCGGTTCATGGCCCACCAGATCATCGCGGTCGACGGCAGGAATCCGATTACAGCCTCAAGGCTGGCCAAGGTCTTCAGTCGTTGGCATACCTACGGACAAGAGCGCAAAGCGGCAGTCCAACACGCCTTGGCTGTGCTGGCGGCAGCTGATCTCTCGACCAATACCCGTGAAGTGGTCACACTGATGCAGGCCTGAGAAGGCCAAAGCCTCGGCGTTCAATCTTGAGCACCGAGGCTTTGAAAGGCATCAAAGCGGAAAGCAGACCCTTCTTTTCCGCTGTATTTTCCCCATAAACCCTCCCAGTAGAAGTAGATCACTCCATAGCCCTGTTCGTTGCTGAGCCGTTTTTTTTCAGCCAGCACAGGGATTGGTGTGGTGCGTTTCCCGAATCCTGCAAGGACTCCGATTTGAACAGGAAGTCCCCACTGACGTGCCTTGCGGAGGGCCGGCTGATTGAGGTCTTTGGCGAAACCTTTCAGCGAGTAAGCGTAATTCTGAACCACAAGATCATCGATCAATTCGCCAACCGCCCAGAGCTCCCAGTCCTGCAGCCAATGGTTGTAAGCAAACCGGAAGGGGCCCGGAGAAAGGCTGATTCTTTGTGGGAGTGATTCGTCATCCAATCGCTGGCGTAGCTCGCGAAGGAGTCCTGTCAGCTGACGCCTTCGCCATGTCATCCAATAGCGATTGGTATGGTCTTTGGGTGGTTGAACGCCGGTGTCTTGTTGGTAGAGCGCTGTTGTGTAGGGGTCATAGCCCAGTTCCACAGGCCAGGCGAAATGATCATCGAGTTGCAGTCCATCCATCTTGCAGCGCTTCATCACTTCCACGACGAGACCGATGAACCGTTCACGCACTCCAGGGTGGGCAGGGTTGAGCCAGACCATCTCTTTCCCGTGCATGGTCATGACGGGGTTGCCGTCCCGCCGTGTCAACACCCACTCGGGATGCTGTTTCACTACGGCTGCATCAGCGGGCTCCATCAGGCCATACTCAAACCAAGGGATCACCTTCATCCCGCGTTTGCGGCCTTCTTTGCTGATGGCGCAGATCGGGTCAAGATTGAGCCCCGCCTTGAGGAGGGGCGGTTCGATGGGCGCGAACTGACTGCGATGAAAGGTGGTTCCTCGGCTCCAGACATTCGGATACAACGCTGTGAACCCTGCCTGCTGCAGTTCGTCCATCGCCTTTAGGAGCGTTGTTTTGTCGTAGTAAAGAGGGCTTGGGCTGTTGGTGAGCCAGACCCCCAGGGTTCGTTTGGGCTGAACAGATGGAAGCCCGGCTTGTGCCACTGATGTGGTCAGGATCATGGCCATTGCTGTCATGCCCACGGCCTTAGCCGTGCAAAAAGCCCGTAATGAGGTCATCACGCCATGACTTCAGCGGAACATCGAGCTGACAGAACTTTCCTCATGAATCCGCCAAATCGCTTCTCCGAGCATGTTGGCGACAGACAGAATCTGGAGTTGAGGGAACATGCGATCGGATGGAATCGGAACGCTGTTGGTCACAACCACCTGCTCAAACAGTCCATCCGTTGAGAGGCGCTCGGACGCGGGAGGAGAGAACACAGCATGGGTCGCGCAAGCGATTACGCGGCTGGCCCCTTGTTGCCGCAGCAATTTGGCTCCGGCGCAGATCGTGCCACCCGTATCGATCATGTCATCAATGAGGATTGCGGTGCGCTGGTGCACATCCCCGATCACCGTGAGACTCTCGGCCATGTTGTGACCCGTGCGTCGTTTGTCGATGATGGCCAGGGGAGCATCATTCATCTGCTTGGCAAAGGCTCTCGCCCGTGCCACTCCACCCACATCTGGTGAGACAACCACCACTTCCCCGAGCTCCTGGGCGGAGAGGTAATCCACTAGCACTGGGGATCCGTAAATGTGATCGCAGGGAATGTCGAAGTAACCCTGAATCTGCGCGGAATGAAGATCCATGGCGAGTACCCTGTCAACCCCTGACTTCACCAGGAGATTGGCTGTGAGCTTGGCCGTGATGGATTCTCGGCCTGCGGTCTTCCGATCCGCCCGTGCGTATCCGTAATAAGGGACCACTGCCGTGATCTGCCTTGCTGAAGCGCGACGGCAGGCATCGACCATGATCAGCAGCTCCATGAGGTGATCATTCACCGGAGCACAGGTGGGCTGGATCAGGAAGACATCGCAGCCTCGGATGGATTCCTGGATCTGCACATAAAGCTCACCATCAGCGAATCGTTTGCAGACCCTCGGACCGTCTGGGACTCCCAAATACGCTGCAATTTCCCGTGCTAAGGCAGGATTTGACGTGCCGCTGAACAGGCGAAGCCGCCTGGTGTCGTGCTGGATCTTCTCTTGTTCGGCGCGGGCTGCAGTCAGGAATCCGGTCACGATGCCCGCGAACGAGAGACTTGGTATCCCGATGGTAGTGGTGCATGGGACATCCAAACCACACTCTTCCACCCATCCACTACTTCTAGGCTGCGGTGATGGCAAACAACCTTCTTGTGGTGATTGGAGCCGGAACGCTGGGTACGGGTGCCATGACAGCCGCCTGTCGAAGCCTGGCGGAGGCGTTTGGGGCCACCTTGATGGAACAGAATTCCGGTGCTGCACCCCATCCTTGTCTGCAAGGAATCACCAGCCGATCCGCTGACGGACCATTGGAGCCCAAGCTCCTACGGGTGAGTGGCGATGTGGCAGTGGATGAGTGCGGGGAAGGCAGCTGGCTTGAGGCCCTCGCCTGCTGGCATGTCCCTGTTTTGATGCTTGTTGAGCCCAGGGACGACGGACGCTTTGCCGGCATCGTTCCAGCATCAGTCGCCCTGGCCCGTTCGCTTCACGTTGAGCTTCTCGGTCTTGTGCAATTGGGCGGAACCTGGAATCGTGCCGCCCGCAGGGCTGATGGCCTTCCCTGGTGCGGATGTCTCCAGGGGGCTGATGATGATCTCTGCGGCTTGATCAGTTGCCTGCGGACGCGTTGGGCTCAGGTGGCCAGAGGGGAAGGGGCTGATCCGGCTTGAGCTCCCGCAGCTGCTGCTGCCCGGCTCGCGGCGCGAGTTCCAACTGGTTGATCACGGGGGGCTCGGAGCTACTGAGGGCCGCTGCGGTGAGACTCAGTATTTCCGCGGAGCTGAGGTTGGTCGAAACCTGCGCTGAAACTTCCCCGATCACGTTAGGGAGAAGCATTAAGGCATTGGGTTGCCGGAGCTGGTCGTGAATGCCGCGCAGCAAACTCTGTTGGCGGAGTCTTCTTTCAGCGTCGCCATTGGGATCAGGGCGATGCCTGGCCAGCTGTTCGGCTTGACGGCCATTGAGCGTCTGGCGGCCTGCCTGCAGATTCACGCTGTAATTCTGTGCTTTGTCTTCGCGGTTGTACGACTGATTGAGGCTCACTTCCACTTCGCCGAGGCCGTCGACGAGGGCTCGGAGGGCTTGGCGGGGCATCACCAGATAGCGATCAAGTTGGCCTGCAGGAAGTCCGATCATTTCGGCGATGACGTCAGCGGTGAGTGCCACTCCGCCAACGCGGTAGGCACTGGCAAGGGACTGCAGCCCTTCCAGGCCGGGCAGTTGGACAGCAAGCTCCGTTGGCACCTGAAGCACTTGCAGCGCTTCTTTCGCTGTGACATGGATCAGCATCAGACTGTCTGCATTGGCCGGGCCTTTGGGTGCTGCACGGTTTGAGGGATCATTGATCTCCTCCGAATCAACGCCAACCAGCAGAACCATGACCGAGCGTTGCGGTAGAGGTGCCAGGCTTGCAGGGTCATCAGGGGTGGGTGGAGCAGCTGCAATCGGATCAGGTTTCGGCCAGATCAGCGCAAGCCCTCCTCCAATGAGTCCTGCTCCGATCACTGCGGCAGCGACCCTCAGCACTGTGCGGCTTGGTTTTGTGCCCAGCCATCGCTTCAGACGTGGTTGCGCTGCGTCTCCTGCCGGTGCCGAACCCTCCATGACGCGCAGTGATTGCTTCAGGCGTCCCAGTCTTGCTCAACTCTCACTGATTAGCGTTGACCTCTCTCCAGGCTCGAGCTGTCTGTGACGTCTTCCCCCGCTTCACCGCTTCCCCACGACCAGGCGCGGCCGATTCCCCGTGATCGGATCCGTCCTGCCAAGGACCTCTGCAGTGATTGCGGCCTCTGTGATTCGCGCTGGATTGCCTATGTCCGCCAGGCCTGTGCCTTCCTGAATCAAGACTTCGATGGGATGGAACGCAAGGCCCATGGCCGTACCCGCAATCTTGATCAAGAGGACGAGCTGTATTTCGGGGTCCAGCAGCGGATGCTCACTGCACGTTTGCAGACACCGATCGATGGAGCCCAGTGGACCGGGATTGTGAGTCGTCTGGGCGTCCGCGCCTTGGAGAGTGGGCTGGTTGATGCCGTGCTCTGCGTTCAGCAGAGCCCTGACGATCGCTTCACGCCGATGCCTGTTCTGGCACGCACTCCGGAGGAGGTTCTTGCGGCAAGGGTCAATAAGCCCACCTTGTCCAACAACCTTTCGGTTCTCGAGCAATTGCCAGGCAGTGGGATCAAACGACTGCTGGCGATTGGTGTGGGCTGCCAGGTTCAGGCGCTGAGAGCCGTGCAGGACACCCTGCCGCTCGACGCGCTCTACGTTTTGGGCCTCCCCTGTGTGGACAATGTCTCTCGCGAGGGGCTTCAGACCTTTCTGGAGAGCGCCAGTGCCTCGCCGGACACGGTGGTGCACTATGAATTCATGCAGGATTTCAGGATCCATTTCAGGCACAGCGATGGTCACGTGGAGACGGTCCCCTTCTTCGGTCTGGACACGCCCGCTCTCAAGGATGTCTTCGCACCAAGCTGTCTGAGTTGCTTCGACTACGTCAACGCCGGTGCTGATCTGGTCGTTGGCTACATGGGTGCTGAATTCGGACGCCAGTGGTTGGTTGTGCGTAATTCACGAGGGGAGGAATTGCTCAAGCTGGTGGAAGCGGAACTCGATCAGGCGCCGGTGTCGAGCCGAGGTGATCGCCGCCAGGCTGTTCAGCAGGGCATCGACGCCTATGACAAAGCCCTGCGACTGCCCATGTGGCTGGCAGAGCTTGTGGGCTGGATCGTGCAGCGGGTCGGGCCGAAAGGACTGGAATACGGCCGCTTCTCCATTGATTCCCACTTCACCAGAAATGCGCTCTGGCTCCGGCGGCATCATCCTGAGATGGTGGAGCGCCATCTGCCCGCCTTTGCGCGACGCATCGTTGAGCGCTATCGCTTGCCCGCCCGCTGATTCATAGCGTCTATGCCCCATCCAAGAGGGACCGCATCGAGTCGCAGGGTTGGTGTGCTCCTGCACCCCACAGCTCTTCCTGGATCACCGGTGTGCGGCAGTTTTGGTGCTGCGGCTCGTGGCTGGCTTCATGCACTCGCTCGCCAGGGAATCAAGGTGTGGCAAGTGCTGCCGCTGGCCCCACCGGACGGCACGGGGTCTCCCTACAGCTCACCATCCAGTTTCGCCATCAATCCCTGGTTGCTCGATGCCCAGGATCTGAGCGACGAGGGGTTCATCGACCCCAATGATGTGATGGCCCTTCCCCAGGGGACTGGGGCGGACGGAGAGGGAGCCGAGACCGTTGATTTCGCCTTGGCCGATCAACGGGTCAATGCGCTGGCCAGATCTCTGCGTCTCCGTTGGTCAGCGCAGTCCGCCGATCGCCACCAGGCCTTTCAGCGGTGGTGTGTTGATCAGGCGCTTTGGCTCCGTGATCACTCTGCCTTCATGGTGCTGCGTCATGAGTCTGCAGGGTTGCCTTGGTGGGCTTGGGCCCATGAGCTGGCAGTGCATCGCGACACGGCACTGGAGCATTGGCGCTGCTCACATCAGGATGAACTTCTTGAGCAGGATCTTCTCCAGTGGCATCTCGATCGTCAGTGGCGTCAGCTCCGCGCCCTTGCGCGCGACCTTGGGGTGGAAATCCTTGGTGATCTTCCCTTCTATGTGGCTCGCGACAGCGCCGATGTATGGAGCAACCGCTCGCTGTTTTCGATTGCCGGTGATGGACGTCTCCATCAGCAGAGTGGTGTTCCGCCGGATTACTTCTCTGCCACCGGCCAGCTTTGGGGGACACCCGTTTACACCTGGGGGCGCCATCGTCAGACAGGTTTTCGCTGGTGGCGTGACCGCTTAAGACGTCAATGGGATCTCGCCGATAGGCTTCGACTCGACCATTTCCGTGCTTTGGCGGCTTACTGGTCTGTTCCCGGTGACGATGACACGGCGATCAACGGACGTTGGCAACGCTCTCCTGGTGGTGAGCTTCTGGCCTGTCTAAGACGTGATGCCGGTGGACGTTTGCCAATCGTGGCCGAGGATCTCGGTGTGATCACCCCTGATGTGGAGCGACTTCGCGATCGTTTTCATCTCCCCGGCATGAAGGTTCTTCAGTTCGCTTTTGATGGCAATCAGGTCAATCCCTACCTTCCAAGCAACATCAAGGGCAGCGGCTGGGTTGTTTACACCGGAACCCATGACAATCCCACAAGCCTGGGTTGGTGGGAGCGTCTGGATCAGTCGTCAAAAGACCAGTTCGCCGCCACGCTTCAGCGAACCGTTGAGGCCCCCGGGTGGCAGCTGCTTGAACTGGGTCTGTCGACGTCCGCTGCGTTGGTGGTGGCTCCTGTTCAGGATCTGCTTCATCTGGATGATTCGGCCCGTTTCAACACACCAGGCACGGTGGGGGGCAATTGGATGTGGAGATTGCCAGCCTTTGATGCAGCTCTCGTAGGTGCTCTTGAAGGCTATGGATTGCGTGCTGAGGTTTGGTCGAGGCGGTAAAGCTCAGGTTTGTCTTTCACAGACTTCAAAGCGGCGCCATCCCAAAGAACTGATCCAGCTTGAGGAGCTGGCTGGATTTTGATCTGCAAAGGAGGAAGGAGCTGGAGAGTGAACGAACCGATCGCTCCCTGCAGTTTGGTCCGATCGCCTCCTTCGCTGCTCAGATCAATGCTGCTTGGCTGATTGAGTTGGATCTCCAGCACTCCAGTGCGTGGCTGTGGTGACGAGAGATCAGGAAGCGCTTCAAGGGGGGTGGAGCTACGAAGTTCCGTGAGCGGGCGAAGTCCCTTGAGCAACGCCTCGGACTCGCTTGGACGATCAAGCGGAATGGGAGCGAGAGTGATCGTGTTGCTGCTCGCCAGTTGCCGCTGCTGGTGGTTCAGTGCAAAGACTGAACCAAGGATCACCAACCCGTACAGCACACTTCCCTGCCAGGTCGTGAAGATATCGATGCTGCCCACTGTGAACCGGGTAAGCCGATTCTTTCGAGGGTCCTGCGATTGAAGGGTCTGCTCCGGCAGGGCTCCCTGGAGGCTACCCGGCTCAAGTTCAAGGCACTCCTCCAAGCGGTACAGCATCGCTGTCAGATAGGCAGCCTCCGGTAGGCGATCCTGCCAGTTCCGCTCCAAAGCCTCCAGTACGGGGGTGGTTATGCGAACTTGTCTGGACAGATCCCTCAAGCTCAGTGCGCGTTGCTCGCGCTGCTGTCGCAGCAGTTGCCCAGCAGCTTCTGCAGGGTCAACAATGCTGTTTGTTTTTGATGTGTCGGGCGAGTGCTTGCCGGATTGGCGTCGGCGCCACTGGAGAAAGCGTTTGATCAACATCATGTCTTGTTGATGAGCGGCCTCCCTCGGTGCTGGATCAAACCTGACCATTCTTGCCTGGAAAGTTCTCTCCAGCAGCCCTCTGCTACAGAGCCAAGCACCAGGTCACCGATAGCGATCCGCTGGAGATCAAGAACGCGATGGCCGAGGGAGAGTGCGATTCTGCGGATCTGGCGGTTGCGGCCTTCACGAAGAACGACTTCCAGCACACTGGACCGGGTTGTCCCCTCGAGAAGCGTCACCTCGGCTGGGCGCGTGACCGTGCCGTCGAGAACCACGCCTCGCCTCCACTGCCTCAGCTGCTTTTCAGGGGGCAAGCCAGCCACCGTGACTCGGTAAGTCTTGCAATGGTTGTAGCGGGGGTGAGTGAGTTGCAACGTGAGTTCCCCTTGGTTGCTGAGCAGCAGGGCTCCTCTGCTCTCTGCATCCAGTCGACCGACGGGGTGCAGACCATCCCTCAGATGCGCTGGCACAAGGTCGAGCACGGTTTTGCGTTGCTGTGGGTCACGGCAGCTGCAGATCACTCCCGGTGGTTTGTTCAGCAGAAGAACGCGTGGTACTAGGGCTCGTTGAAGGGGGCGCCCGTCCACCTCTACATCGTCTTGGTCGAGATCAGCCTGGTCGCCGATGGCTGCTAATTGTCCATTCACTTTCACCCGATGCTGTCGCAACAGATCCTCGGCCCTGCGTCGGGAACAGATTCCTGCAGCAGCAATCAGTTTTTGCAGTCGTTGACGCGTCAACGTTGGGCTCCCCTCATGCCGGTCCCTTCGGGAGCAGAAGTTCCATGGATGTTCCCCCTTCTGGATGATTTCTGGCTTGAACGCGGCCACCGTGATTCACTGCGATCTGTTGGACGATGGCCAAACCGAGTCCACTACCGCTGCGGTTGGATCGGGCCCTGGAGGGATCGCCCCGATAAAAACGCTGAAACATATTGCTGAGATCGGTTTCGCTCAGTCCTGGCCCGTGATCTCGGACACAGAGCAACCACCATCCGCCGCTGGGAAGAATGTCGACTTCGACAAAGCCGTGATCGGGGGAATAACGCAGTGCGTTGTCGAGGAGATTGAGAACAGCGCGATGCAATCGTCGTTGATCTCCAAGGAGTGGTCCTGTTTCATGGGTGTTGATTGACAGGGACACATCCCTTTGATCAGCCAGGGGGCGAATGCTGTTCCATGCCCCTTCGACAAGTTGCTCCAGGTTCAAAGCCGAATAATTACTTTCTTCCCGCGGAAGGATGTTCTCTAGGCGAGAAAGCTCCAGAAGATCCTCAACCATCAACTGCAACCTGCGGAGTTCTTTCTGCAGCCGTTCCACCAGAACGCCATCATCGGCGTTCACGGCTCCCTCGAGCCTGTCGCTCACCAGCATCAAGGCTGTCAGTGGGGTTTTCAGTTCATGGGCAACGTCGCTCACCCATCGCTCCTGCTGCTGCTGCTGCGCTTCCAGGGACTGTCTGTTCTGAAGCAGGACCAACAGCCATTCATCCGATCCTGGAATCACGATCGCCTCCAGCGGAATCCCTTGTTGCTCCCACTCACAGCGCTGAGGGCGCTGTTGATGACGCACGCTGAAGATGGACTCTTCTAGCTGAGGCACCGAGAGAACCTCATCGAGTGGCAGGCCACGGACCAGCAGATTTCTTGAAAATTGGAGCAGGCGTTCAGCCTGGGAATTGATGTATCCGATCGTCAGATCAGGCGTGAGAATTAACCATCCCTGGGTGGCCGCATCAATCCAGGCCAGCAGTTGGGGAGTGGTCAGTGAATGTCCTGCCAGCAGCGGTGACGTCAGGTTTTCTTTGGCACCGCGTGCCGATGAGCGTCGCTTTCGAGTGGCCAAGAGCCAACTACCGGATACACCGATGACGAATCCGAGGACAACTCCAGTTCCTAGGCTCACAATCTTTAGCCGAAGCGGTAGCCGAATCCCCTGACAGTGCGAATGTGTTGAGGAGAGGAAGGTTCTTCCTCAATCTTTTCTCTCAACCAGCGGATGTGCACATCAACGGTTTTGGTGTCTCCGACAAAATCGATTCCCCAGATTCGTTCCAGCAGCTGGTCTCTGCTCCAGACCCTCTTGGGATTTTGGATCAGGAGTTCGAGGATTTTGTATTCCTTTGGCGAAAGCGTGAGGTCTTCGCCGTCGCGGGTGACACGGCACTCGCGTACAAAAAGACAGAGATTGCCACTCTGGATGACTTGTCGATCTTGATTTGAAACGGATTCACTCTGTTGAGAACGCCGCAGCAAAGCTCTGCAACGGGCGACAAGTTCACGTAAGCCGAAGGGCTTGACGAGGTAGTCATCAGCACCAACTTCAAGGCCAAGAACCCGGTCCGTTTCACTATCCCGAGCGCTGATGACCAGCACGGGAGTGTTGTTATTGAGTTTGCGGATCTGCCTGCATAGATCGAGTCCGCCTAGTCCAGGGAGCATCAGGTCGAGCACAAGCAGATCCACTCCCATTGAATCCGTCGCAGTGAGAAGGTTCATGGCTTCTGCGCCGTCACCGCACGCTCTGACCTCGAACCCCTCAGCCCGAAGGGCTTCTTCAACTGTTTCTCTGATCGAATCATCGTCTTCAACAACCAGCAGTTTCGCTGTACACACCGAGCTTGTTGCGGAAGCGACCACGAGGAATCATTCGCTAGTTCCATTCTGCCCATGGTTCAACGCTTTGGGTTGAGTGGGGGCGGCATCAGGATTGATGTAAGATTAAGAAACCTATAGGTTTCGTAACTCATGGCACCCCTGGCCCTGCTTCCCGATGCAGACCTGGTGCGCTCCTACCTGCGTGATATCGGTCGTGTGCCGTTGTTGAGTCATCAGCAGGAGATCACCCTGGGCCGTCAGGTGCAGGAGCTGATGGAGCTGGAGTCCGTGGAAGCCGAGTTGCAGGAGAAACGCGGTGGTGAATCGGTGCTTGCAGCGGAGTTGGCCAAGGCTGCGGGATTGAGTGCTGTGCAACTGAAGCGCAAGTTGCAGGCCGGTCGCCGCGCCAAAGAGCGGATGGTGGCGGCCAACTTGAGGCTTGTGGTGAGCGTCGCGAAGAAATACACGAAGCGGAATATGGAGCTGCTGGATCTGATCCAGGAAGGGACGATCGGCCTGGTGCGTGGTGTGGAGAAGTTCGACCCAACGCGGGGCTACAAGTTCAGTACCTATGCGTACTGGTGGATCCGTCAGGGAATCACCCGGGCAATTGCGGAGAAGAGCCGGACGATCCGGCTGCCGATCCACATCACCGAGATGCTGAACAAACTGAAGAAAGGTCAGCGTGAGTTGAGCCAGGAACTGGGGCGAACGCCATCAGTGACGGAGTTGGCGTCATTTGTGGAGCTGCCGGAGGATGAGGTGAAAGAGCTGATGTGCCGTGCCCGTCAGCCAGTGAGCCTGGAGATGAAGGTTGGGGATGGAGATGATACGGAGCTGCTGGATCTGTTGGCTGGCGATGGAGAACTGCCGAGTGAGCAGGTGGAGGGCGAGTGCCTGAAGGGAGATCTGAGGGATCTGCTGGGCCAACTGCCTGAATTGCAGGAGCGTGTGCTGCGGATGCGGTATGGGATGGATGGTGAGGAGCCAATGAGTCTCACCGGCATCGCTAAAACACTCAAGATGAGTCGGGACCGCACACGTCGTCTAGAGCGTGAGGGTCTGCAATCGCTGCGTCAGGCACCTCTTGAACTTAGGGATTACACCGTGGCAGCCTGAGACAAATCAATCAAAAGAATTCGTCGAAGTTATCGAAATCAACAGCTTTGAAGTTTCCAGATTCCACCTGGGTCATCAGACCCTCCAGCTGGACCCACAAGGCTCCGCCGGTGAGAATTGAGAGCAAGAAGGCAATCAGATAAGCCGCTCCGGATGCAAAACCAAAAACCTGGAGGGACCCTCCGATAAAAAGGCTGATTCCGATCAGTGTTCCGGCAAAACTGATGCTGGTTTCCGCTGTCCCTAGGGGGAGCATTGCCAATCTGTCATTTTTCCAGCCATCCAGCCGGTTCTGGACAAGACGGGCGAAGGTGAGACCGCAGAGCACACCAATGGCCAATCCAAGGCCGGCTACGAGATAAGGAGGCTGCTGGAGCGGGGCGAACTCCAGAAGAATGTCATCAGCGCTGAGATCACCGAACGCTCCGGAAAGGACATCCAGGTCGGCTTGATCAAGATCGATCGGTGAGAAGTCTGGTGCGATCGACATGGGGGCCGTACGACTGAATCAAGTGGGCATTATCACCGCCGGAACCTTGTAGCGGAGGGTCCGATGCAAGATCAGGCTGCAAGAGGGTTGAGTCCTTGGAGCATCCCCTGCGCGAGGCGAGCCGGACCAAAGGTTCGGCGCATCAGATCGGTGAGATTTTTCAAATCCGTTGTGTCCAGTCGATCGTCCTTGATCAGGGTGAGCAGAAGCCTTCGGCGCAGGTCGCCTCCATCGCGCCCCAGCAGCAACTTCAAGCCTGCCCCTGCCACTGGAATCAACTCTGTTCCGACTTGCGTCTGCTCTTTCCCCACAACATCAAGAAGGCTTTCAAGTCGTTCAAGCCTCAAGCTGCCATCACCGTCGAAAATCACCTCCATCAATTTTTCCCTCATTTCGTGGGTGTCCCCAGCAAGCAAACGCTTGGCGACGTAGGGATAGGCCACGGCAATGATCTTGAACTGTGGATCGAGGCGAAGGGCCAAGCCCTCTTGGCTCACCACAGCTCGGATGATCAGGGCGAAACGGGCCGGCACTCTGAATGGATAGTCGTACATCAATTCTGAAAAGCGATCAGTGATCGCTTTGAAATTGAATGACCCCACAGAATCACCGAGACTTCCTCCTAATACATCCTCAAGCGCCGGAATGATCGGAGCAAGATCTGCGTTACTCGAGAGAAAACCAAGTTGCTGAAAATCGCGTGCGACAGCCTCGAAGTCACGATTGATGAGGTGCACAACGGCGCCTGTCAAGGTGAGGCGGTCGCTGTCGCTGATGGAATCCATCATGCCGAAATCGACGTAGGCCACATGCCCGAGGTCACCGCTTCGGCCGCTGAGTGCGAACAGGTTGCCTGGGTGGGGGTCGGCGTGGAAATACCCGAATTCGAGAAGTTGTTGCAAGCCACTGATGACGCCGGTTCGGATCAGAGCGGCCGGATCAAGTCGTTGGGCTTTGAGTTCCTGGCGATCGCGCAGTTTGGTTCCATGAATCCAGCTGGTTGTCAGGACTCGCCTGCTCGATAACGAACGCTCCACTGTGGGGATCGTGACAGCAGGATTGTTGGCAAACAGGGCTGCGAAACGCTCGGCATTGTCGGCTTCGCAGAAGTAATCAATTTCTTCAAACAGGCTGCGGCCGAATTCATCGATGATCTCACCCAGGCCGAAGCCAAGGTTGAGCGGCAAGAACGGAGCTGTTAGTACGCCCAGACTCCGGATCAGCACCATGTCGCGCCGGAGGATGAACATCAAATTGGGGCGCTGCACCTTGACGGCTACCCAGTGCTCACCATGAACCCTGGCTTTGTACACCTGGCCCAGGCTTGCTGCAGCAACAGGACAATCGGGAAACTCTTCAAACAGTTGATCGGCCGGTGACCCCAGCTCGGTTTCAATGGTTTTCAGAGCAGTGGCATGGCTGAACGCAGGCAGGTCGTCCTGAAGTTTCGTCAGTTCATCGAGCCAGTCCCGTCGAATCAGGTCGGGGCGGGTGGACAGGGCCTGTCCCACCTTGATGAAGCAAGGGCCAAGATTCGTGAGTGTGCGCAGGAGCATGCGCGCCAGATTTCTCTGAACCTTGGGATCACTGCTGTTGCCTCGGATCAGCAAGCTCAGCACCAGCCCGGACAATGCCCAGACAATCTGGAGAACACGGGGTATGGAAATCCACGGACGCAGCAGCAGCCAACGGGCATCTCGGCCAGGGTTGTACCGCACAGACTCCACGCTCAGATCTCAACTCCCGCGGCAGATCCTAGAGAGTTCTTTTCATCAGGGTGCCGATGCCGCCGGTCGCCGAACCAGTGGATCAATTCAGCCAGCACCAACGACGGCCAGTGATGAGCTGCTCCTGATTGGTGACTCTCTCAGGCGTTCACACACAAGCAAGGGGTTCATGTGTGTGTGTAAGTACTGCTCCATGGGGTGGGCACGGTTGATGCCACGATTCAGCCTCTAGCCGCAGTTCGAGCGGGTGGCTGCGGTGTTTTGTTGTTGTATTCATGTCCCTGCTGCGGATCCTGCTCGATTCAAACCCGCGATTCGCTCTGCATCTTCCCGTGCATGGCCGGGGTGAAGCCTTGCCACCGCGGCTTAGATGCCTGTTGCGTCGGCAGCCGGGACGCTGGGATCTTCCTGAATTACCAGAGATCGGCGGGCCTCTGGAACTGGATGGGGCTGTCGTAGAGAGCCAGGCTCTCTGTGCTGCCCGCATGGGTGTGGATTGCTGTTGGTTTGGTGTGAACGGAGCCACCGGTCTTCTGCAGGCAGCACTGTTGGCGATGGCCGCCCCTGGTGAGGCTGTTCTGATGCCTCGCAATGTTCACCGCAGCCTGATCGCCGCGTGCGAACTGGGGGGATTGCTGCCGGTGTTCCTGCCGGTTCCATTCGATGGGGAACGGGGCCACCCCAGGGCCATGACGGCCGATGGTTTGATCCGCTCTCTTGATGGCCTGCCAGACCTTGGCTGTCGGGTCGCCGCCGCAGTGCTTGTTCACCCCACTTATCACGGGTACGCCGCAGAGATCGCTCCTCTGGTGGACCGTCTTCAGGCGCGTGGTTTGCCGGTGTTGGTGGATGAAGCCCACGGCACCCATCTCGCGTTTGCTCCTGGGATGGGATTGCCGTCGTCGTCCCTGACCACCGGGGCTGATTTCGTTGTGCATTCACTGCACAAATCAGCGCCTGGGCTGGCTCAGACCGCGGTGCTCTGGCAGCGGACGACGCGCATCTCCTCAACAAGGTTGCGTCGCTCCCTCCAGCGTTTGCAGAGCAGCAGTCCCAGTGCGCTGCTGCTGGCCTCCTGTGAAGCAACCCTTGATTGGATGCTGTCAACCCGATGGAGAAGCCTTCTGCATCAAAGGCTGGTGAAAGCCCGCAAGCTTACTGATGATTTGCGTCGCCATGGCGTGGCGCTGCACGAGAGCGACGACCCCCTACGGCTCATCCTGAACACAGCCTCTGTTGGGGTGAGTGGCTTGGAGGCAGACACCTGGTTCATAAATCATGGGGTGATTGCCGAGCTCCCGGAGCCTCTTTGCCTGACCCTGTGCCTGGGATTTGCCAGGCATCGTGGGCTGACAGCGCGTCTTCGGCATCTCTGGCAGTTGTTGATCAAGGAGCAGGGCGGGCCATCCCTCGCCGCCGTTGCAGCGCCTCCCCTTGATTCGGTAAGGGGCGCAGAGTTGTCTCCCTCTGCTGTCCTCCATCGCCCCAGTCTTGAGCTTCCTCTTGATCGATGTGCTGATCGGATCGCAGCGGAGATGATCTGTCCCTACCCGCCAGGGATTCCCTTGTTGGTGCCTGGAGAGCGCATTGATCACGCTCGGGTGCAATGGTTGCAACTGCAGCACCGGCGCTGGCCCGAGCAGGTGCCGGGTATGGTGAAGGTTCTGGCCTGACAGGCCGCGGGATCCAACGGGTGGTTGCTGACGGCACAATCAGAGAGGCGACTCTCAGGCGCAGCGGCGTCGATCGCAAGCGTCTCAGTAGTGGTCTTCTGGCCGGCGTGTTCGGGGTTGTTGTCGTTGGTTTGGGCGGTTGGTGGTTCACCATTGCCCTTGGCGTGATTGTTCATCTCGCCCTGTTGGAATTCTTTCGGATGGCCCAGTTCAAGGGCATGCGTCCAGCCACGAAAACGACCCTTGTGGCCTGCCAGCTCCTGCTCGTCAGCACCCAGTGGTCTGTGAACGGGGGACTGGCCTCACACCTTGCTGATGCCGTTTTGCCCCTGTCAGGTGCTGCGATCTGCGGTTGGCTCATTCTCCAGCCCCTTACAGGATCAATCGCAGACATCGCGGCATCGATTTTCGGATTGTTCTATCTGGGGTTTCTGCCCAGCCACTGGTTGCGTCTTCGCAACCTCGTGACTCCAGATGCTGCGCCGATCCTCCAGTCAGTCAATGGATCCTGGATTAGCTCAGGTCTGCTCATCACCTTTGCCGCCTGTCTGATGGTCGTGGCCAGCGACATCGGTTCTTATGCCATCGGCCGTCGCTTTGGATCCCGTCCTCTCTCGCCGATTTCACCTGCCAAGACCATTGAGGGTGCCTATGGAGGTCTTGCCTCCGCCATCGTGATTGGTGCCTGTACCGGTGCGCTGTTGATGTGGCCCCTTGGATGGTTCACGGGGGGATGTCTTGGTGCTCTTGTCGCTCTCTTCGCGCTCGTCGGCGATCTCACCGAATCGATGATGAAACGGGATGCAGGGTTGAAGGATTCCGGCGATGCCTTGCCTGGTCATGGGGGAATCCTGGATCGCATCGACAGTTATCTCTTCACTCCTGCCGTTGTTTTTTATGCCGTCACCCTTGCGTTGCCGGTGCTTTCCTAAGGCTGAATCTTGGCCGTTCCCTTCAACACGAGCTGGCCGGCCTTGAGACGGACTTCCTCAATCTGGATCGCAGGATCCATCGGAATCAGCATGCTTCCTTCAGCGTCACAGTGATCAACCCGGATCGTTCCCTGTTCGGCGTACATGCGGAAGCTGCGGCGTACGGGGTCTTTCCCTGTGATCACATCAGCCGTCAGCTTGAGGATGTCGTTGTCAATGGTGAGGGATCTCAGGGGAGTCAGTCCCATCAGTTGTTCCGAAAGCAGGTCGCCCAACCAGCGCCAGCGATCACTGGCGAGGGCTTGGTTGAGTTCGACACCCGAGAGCACCACTTCACCCGATACCAAGAAAGGTTCTTCGAATTGCACCGGTTGAGTGGGCTGACCCGGCCGTAGCGAAGCCTTCAGTTCTCCTGATTGAAGCTCAGCCCTGACAAGAGGCAGTTGCTGGAACTGAACATGTTTGGCCTGCAACGTCACACCCTTGAGGCGGCCTTTCAACAACGCGAAGGCGGATCCCTGCAGCGAGAGAGTCAAGTCTTCAACAGAGTCGCATTGGGAGCGGATCCATCGCTGCAGACCGCTGGCCAGCAGCTGTAAGACCGGGCCTGAACTGGGGCTGGACATGGATCAACAAGGCAGGAACACAGTGTTGCATCGTTCAGAGACGTCCTGAGGTCGATCAATGTGCGGGAGATGACCACAGGCGTCGAGGGCTTCCACCGGATGCTCCAGCAGGGCGCTTAAGGCTTGTTGCTGTCCCGCCCTGAGAATCCTGTCGTTGTTTCCCCAAAGCACATGCATGGGTTGTTGAGGCAGTGGGTGGCCACTGCCTGAGAAGCCACCGCTGCGGGCAAAAGCTGCCAGCGCTTCACTCCAGCCTGGACATTGAAGATGGAGAGACGCAATCTGCTCTTCCGCAGGACCGACATCACGGTCTGGATCGGCAAACGCCTGTCGGCAAAGAGCACGGCGCACGCCCGGGCGGCTGAGAAACCAGGCACCGAGTCGATCCAGTAGGGGTGGCACGGGCATGGGACGCCCGGTCAGTCCAGCCGGTGCCAGCAGGAGCAGTGTGTTGATCCGATCTGGCTGGCGACGGGCGATCTCCACCGCGACAGCCCCTCCCATCGATGCGCCGACCACACCGATCGGATGGTTGCCGGGGATCCGTTGAAGAACGCGCTCCAGATGGAGCAGAACCGGTTCTCTGCCGTAGTGAGCCGTGCGTGGTCTTGGGCTGAAACCGAAACCGAACAAGTCGGGGATGAACAACTGGAACCGACTGCAAAGCAGTGGTGCGAGCCGTCTGTACTCCAGAAAACTGCTATCGAATCCATGGAGCAGCAAGAGGGGCTGCCCTTGGCCGAGAACGGCGACAGGAAAAGGAGAATCGATCCCCAGTTCAGGGAGGTCCCACCACTGCAGATGGTCGAGAAGCGCAACAGCCTGGGGGTCCAACAGGTTGGAGCGGATGGCCTCGAGTTGAGTTTTCAAGGGCGTCGAACGCTGGGTTCGGCTGCTCCCACAAGAGCTTCCAGAAGCGCTCCAGGCGTTACGGAGAAGGGAAGATGGTGAAGATCGGATCCTTCACGGCAGGCAAACTCGCACACCTGTTGAAGGTCACTCAAACTGGCATTGGAAAGACCGAGATCGTCGAGGCTCACCGGTAGTCCGAGTTGGCTGAGCAGGGGTAACAATTGGCGATGGGCTTGTTCTGCCAAGCGATTGCCACCCAAACGTTCTTCGAGTCGCAACTGAACCAACACTCCGAAGCCCACTTTTTCGCCGTGGAGGGATCCGTGACAAGCATGGAGTTGGGTGAGCCCGTTATGAACAGCATGGGCTGCAACCGTGCGGCAGCGAGCTCCCCCTAGTCCTCCGATGAGGCCGGCTGTCAGCCCGCAGGCTTCAATCACCCGCACCCAGGCGTCTCCGCTGGGGGACTGCATGGCATCCACACTGTCAATCAGGAGCTGATCCCGCAAGACCCGCGCCATCTGGACAGCTTGCTGAATCAGTCCATCGTGGCTGGCGCCGCTGCTCACTGAGGCTTCATACCACTTGGCAAGGGCATCAGCGATGCCACTGGCGAGAGTGCGGGGTGGTGCCTGGCGAAGAAGATCGTGGTCGAACACCAGAAGATCAGGACAGCGTTTCAAGGCCTGATCGCCAAGAAAGGCTCCTTCAGGGGTGTACAGATTGGAAAGCGCGGTCCAGCCGGCACAAGTTGACGCACTCAGAGGCACTGTGATGCACGGCAGATCAAGTCGATCGGCCAAGAGCTTGCCAGCATCCAACACTTTGCCCCCGCCTGCGGCAATGACGGCATCACCGCGGTGAACTGTGAAAGCCGCTTCGAGACGACTTAAATCCTCTTCGCAGCAGTCGTGATTCAGGCATGCAGGCGTGACGTCAAGACCTGCGGATACCAGGCTGGTAATCAGTGCTTTGCGCAGTGGTTGGGTTGCTGCGCTTCGACCCAAGAACAGCGGTCTGGAGCTGAGCTCACGGATCTTGGTCAGAGCGCTTTGCCATGCACCGGAGCCGCGAATCACGAGGTCCGGTGCAATGCAGTGTTGAGAGATCAAACAGTTGCTGTCTGTTGAGGACATCCAGGTCAGCGACCGGCACTGGCCAGCTCGGGTATGTCGCTGGGCGTGCGGTTGAGGTGTTTAACAACCACCTTGCCATCTTCCACATCAACTTCGGCTTCGTCCCCATCCTTGATGCGACCCGTTAGAACTTCCTCAGCAAGGCTGTCTTCAAGCAGGCGCATGACGGCACGACGGAGTGGTCTTGCGCCGTATGCAGGGTTGTAGCCCTCCTCGACGAGTCGTTCCTTGAACGCATCGGACACAGTGAGAGTGATCCCTTTCTCGCCGATACGCCCGAAGACTTCGCGCAGCATGATCTCTGCGATCTCTTTGACTTCGTCACGATTGAGCTGCCTGAACACAATGATTTCATCGAGTCTGTTCAGGAACTCAGGGCGGAAGTACTGCTTCAGCTCTTCGTTAACGAGGGAGCGGATTCGGTTGTATTGATTCTCTTCGGCATTCTCGCCGGAGAACTCAAAGCCGAGGCCGCCGCCACCTTTTTCAATCACTTTCGAACCAATGTTCGACGTCATGATGATCAAGGTGTTCTTGAAATCCACAGTCCTACCCTTCGAATCGGTTAAGCGGCCGTCTTCGAGGAGCTGCAACAACAGGTTGAAGACATCAGGGTGCGCTTTCTCAATCTCGTCAAAAAGCACCACTGTGTAGGGCCTGCGACGAACGGCTTCAGTGAGTTGGCCGCCCTCATTGAATCCCACGTAGCCTGGAGGAGATCCAATCAGTTTGCTGACCGTATGCCGCTCCATGAATTCAGACATGTCGAGGCGGATCATGGCGTCTTCACTTCCGAAGAAGTAAGCCGCTAGTGCTTTGGTGAGCTCGGTTTTACCCACACCAGTCGGGCCAGAGAAGATAAAGCTGGCAATGGGACGATTGGGATTTTTAAGACCGACACGAGCCCGACGAATGGCCTTGGATACGGCTTTGACAGCCTCGTCCTGACCAATCAAACGCTTGTGCAGCGTTTCTTCCATGTTGAGAAGTTTCACTGATTCACTTTCAGTGAGCTTCTGAACAGGCACACCCGTCCAAGAGGCAACGATTTGGGCGATATCTTCTTCATTCACGACCGGGGTTGTGCCGGTGACCGCTAATTCCGATGTTTCGGACGCTTCCGTTGCCACTGCAGGCTCTCCGGAATTTTCATCTGCAGCCTGCTGCTCAGCGGGGATGTCTTGGCGTGAGGTCTGCAGCAGGGATCTGATCTTGTCTCGAAGCTCAACTTCCTTATCTCGTAGTTCGCCTGCTCTGGTGAAATCTTGCTCACGAACGGCATCTTCCTTCTCCTTCTGAACGGAGCGAAGTTCCTTATCCACCTCCTTGGCTTCAGGAGGAAGCTTGGAATTTAAGAGGCGAACGCGGCTGCCGGCTTCATCGATCAGATCGATGGCTTTATCTGGAAGAAAGCGGTCGGAGATGTAACGATCACCGAGGGTTGCTGCTGCTTCAAGAGCTTCATCAGTAATCCGCAGTCTGTGATGTTGTTCGTAGCGCTCACGCAGTCCTCTGAGAATCTCAATGGTGTCCTCAATCGAAGGTTCTCCAACCATGACGGGCTGGAAGCGTCGTTCAAGGGCAGCATCACGCTCAATGTGTTTGCGGTACTCATCGAGGGTGGTAGCTCCGATGCACTGAAGTTCGCCTCTTGCTAGGGCCGGTTTGAGAATGTTTGCTGCATCGATGGCACCTTCAGCGGCACCTGCGCCAATCAAGGTATGCACTTCGTCAATCACAAGAATGACATTCCCGGCTGACTTGATTTCCTCCATGATTTTTTTGAGGCGCTCCTCGAATTCACCTCTGTATTTCGTTCCAGCGACAAGAAGACCTATATCGAGAGTAAGCACACGTTTGTCTTCAAGGATGTCTGGTATGTCTCCTTGTTGAATTCTCTGAGCGAGTCCCTCAGCAATTGCGGTTTTGCCGACACCTGGCTCACCAATCAAAACTGGATTGTTTTTGGTGCGTCGACCAAGAATCTGAATCACGCGATCGATTTCGTTATGACGACCAACAACCGGATCTAATTTGGCTTCGCCAGCAAGCTGGGTGAGATTGTTTCCGAACTCATCGAGTGTCGGGGTCTTCGTGGATCCCTTTGCTCCGGAACCACTGCCACCCCCTGCTCCTACTTCCGCAGTTTCTCCAAGCATGCGAATCACCTGCGTCCGCACCTTGGCAAGGTCGACTCCAAGGTTCTCCAGAACGCGCGCCGCAACGCCTTCACCCTCCCGGATCAGTCCGAGCAATAGGTGTTCAGTTCCGATGTAGTTGTGACCAAGTTGACGAGCTTCTTCCAGCGAGAGTTCGAGGACCCGTTTGGCTCTCGGAGTGAAGGGGATCTCGACAGCGACGAACCCAGACCCGCGACCAATGATTTTCTCAACCTCGACTCTGGCGTCTTTGAGATTGACACCCATGGATTTGAGTACTTTGGCGGCGACGCCCGTGCCCTCTCCGATCAAACCCAGGAGGATCTGCTCTGTGCCAACAAAGTTATGGCCGAGGCGACGAGCCTCTTCCTGGGCCAGCATGATCACTTTGATGGCCTTTTCCGTAAACCTCTCGAACATCGTTCAGGCCGGCAGCTGTTAGGACCAAGCTATCAGGAGTAACGGGTTTGCGTGACCTAAAAGGACTGTGTGCGAGATCCCTGTGATGCCTTGGGTTGAACGCCGTAGAAAGTATTAATCAATGCCGAAATGTTATGGGTTTTCTGTTTTTTCAGTGTGGATATCCCTACCCGTTTTGATTTTTAGCCGCTGCAGGAGTGCATCACTCCCATCTCGGTAGTAATCACGTCGGAATCCGGTGGTCACGAAGCCCAGACTTCCGTACAAGGCAATCGCTGCGGGATTGTTGCTTGAAACATCCAGGTTGGCTTCGACAGCTCCTTTCAGCTGCCCTTGTTGGATCAAAGCTTTCACGATCAAGCTCCCTAGCCCTCGCTTCCTCTGATGGGGGGCAACAGCTACAGCCGTGATCTGGAGTTCGTCAGCCACCAGCCACCCTGCAGCAAGGGCGATGAGGTCTCTTTGTTCGTCTTCCAACCCCAACACAAGCCTGGATTCATCGGTCAGTTCCCTCTCCCATTGTTCTGGCGTCCAGAGGCCCTTCAGCGCGATGCGATCGAGGGCCAGACAAGCGCCCAGATCTGCTGGACCGAGTGGATGCGGCCCTCTCAGGCCTGGAGGTGGCTGCATGAAAACTCTCCCTATGACGTGGCTCCGTACATTGCTTTTCACTGTTGGTCCACACTTCAATGCCTCAGCCTTTCGACCCCGGGTGTGACCTGAAGAGTCCCAACCGGAACCTCGCACCGATCACCGCGGAGATCGATGACCAGGGCAAACTTTCAATCGGCGGTTGTGTGTTGAGCGAACTGGCAGAGCGCTATGGGACACCGCTGTACGTTTTGGATGAAGCCAGTATCCGTCAGGCTTGTAGGGCCTATCGAGAGGCTCTTGAGCGTCACTATCCGGGCCCTTCTCTGGCGATCTACGCCTCCAAAGCCAACAGCTCGATGGCTCTCACGGCTGTCGTGGCTTCCGAAGGACTCGGACTCGATGCGGTATCGGCTGGGGAGTTGATCACAGCTCTCGATGGAGGCATGCCCGCCGATCGGATGGTGCTGCATGGCAACAACAAATCTTCTGAGGAGCTTGCTCTTGCTTATCGGAACGGCGTGATGGTGGTCGCCGACAATCAACACGATCTGGATTTACTCCAAACCATCGTTCCAGACCAGGGTGAACCGGTGCGGCTCATGCTCCGCTTCACGCCAGGGATCGAATGTCACACCCATGAGTACATTCGTACCGGGCACCTTGACAGCAAGTTCGGCTTCGACCCGGATCAGCTGGAGCCGGTCCTCCGTTTTTTGCAAGGCGCGTCCTGGGCCAGGGTCGAGGGTCTGCATGCGCATATCGGCTCTCAGATTTTTGAGCTAGAGCCCCACCGAGATCTCGCCGCTGTGATGGCCGATGCCCTCCTTCTGGCGAGAACTCTTGGGCACCCTGTTGAAGATCTGAATGTGGGTGGAGGTCTGGGGATCCGCTACACAGCCAGTGACGACCCCCCAAGCATTGATGCATGGGTTCAAGTCGTCGGTTCGGCTGTGGCGTCCGCTTGCCGAGAACGGAATCTTGAGTTGCCGCGCCTTCTTTGTGAACCCGGTCGGTCTCTTGTGGCTACAGCAGGAGTGACGCTGTACACAGTCGGTGCAAGAAAGGTAGTGCCAGGGATCCGTACCTATTTGTCTGTGGATGGAGGCATGAGCGACAACCCCAGACCGATTACCTATCAATCGCAGTACACCGCCTGCCTTGCAGATCGCCCCCAGGCAAGAGCTGAGGAAATGGTCACTATCGCCGGCAAGCACTGTGAGTCAGGTGATGTTCTGCTCAAGGACCTCGCCTTTCCCTCCTGCAGCAGTGGGGACATTCTTGTTGTTCTTGCGACTGGCGCTTACAACAGTTCGATGAGCTCCAACTACAACCGAATCCCTCGACCTGCTGCTGTTCTGATCAGTGCGTCTGAAGCGGAGCTGGTTCAGCGGAGGGAACAGCCAGAGGATTTGCTGCGCTACGACCTGCTGCCAGAACGGCTGCGATCGTTAGTCTAAAAAAAGAGGAGGGATGGATGAACGTGTTGGCGGTAATGCAGTGGCGCCAGCTGTTCGACCTTGTCTGGGCTTCAGTTGTGCAGTGGCGCCTTCTCGACATTCTTTGTGCAGTATTGGTCGGGTTCTTGCTGTTCTCTCGCGTCAGGGAACCGCGAACTCTTTGGTTGCTCAGGGGATATCTCTTTCTTGTTTTTCTGGCGTGGTTCTTCAAGTGGTCTGGCAAGCTCCCTCTCACATCAACGTTCATTGATGCGTTGGTTTTGGCATGCTCTTTGTCCCTGGCCATTCTCTGGCAGGGTGAGCTGAGAAGGTTGATGGAACTTCTCGGCACAGGCCGGTTGGCAGTGCTGCTTGGGAATCCACAGAGTCGACTCAGAACGACTGCTAGCACGGTTGCTCAGCTCACCGAGGCTGCTGGGCGCCTGTCGAAGAGCCGACGTGGGGCTCTGATCGTGGTTGATCTCGGCAGTGATCTCAGGCCTGAGGACTTTCTCAATCCTGGTGTGACTGTCGATGCGCAGCTCAGTAAAGAGCTTCTTCTCAATCTGTTCGCTTCCGATACCCCTCTTCACGATGGTGCGGTGGTGATTAAGGGGAATCGCATCATTTCAGCTGGTGTGATCCTGCCTCTGTCCAGGCAGGGGGTCAGTCGCTACGGCACCCGACATCTGGCGGCACTGGGAATCACCGAACGCTTCGACCGCTGCATCTGCGTGGTGATATCCGAGGAGTCTGGAACCCTCTCGTTGGCAAACCAGGGAAGGCTCGAGCGCCCGATCACGAGTTCTCGTCTTCAGGACCTCCTCACCGAATTAATTGCCGCTTCTGTTTCATCGGCATCGATGAAAGTTCCGTCTCCACGTAGCGTTAAGACAGGAACTCAGGAATCTTTGCCTTGAGTCGTCAACTGGCCACCAGTGCCGATCAGGTTCATTCCAGATGCATTCCCGACGGTCTGGATCTGTCCAAGCTTCCTGGGCACCTAGCGGTGATCATGGATGGCAATGGACGCTGGGCCAAAGCTCGAGGGTTGCCCAGGGTGATGGGTCACAGAGCAGGTGTCGAAGCACTCAAGTCCACACTCCGACTCTGCAACGACTTGGGCATCCGTGCCCTCACGGCCTATGCGTTTTCGACGGAAAACTGGTCGCGCCCCGGAGAGGAAGTGAATTTCTTGATGACCCTGTTCGAACGGGTGCTGCAGCGGGAACTCCATGCTCTGGAATCAGAACAGGTTCGAATCAGATTTCTCGGTGATCTGGAAGATCTCCCATTGCGACTGCAGACGCTGATCGCTGATGCCATGAGGCGAACTGCCGACAACCGTGGCATCCATTTCAATGTTTGTACCAACTACGGCGGACGCCGGGAATTGGTCAGAGCGTCACGACGCCTCGCTGAGCGGGTAGCCCTTGGGGAACTTGAGGTTTCCCAGATCGATGAGAACACACTGGCCGCAGAGCTTTACACCGTTGGAGAGCTCGATCCGGACCTTCTCATCCGCACGAGCGGAGAGCGGAGGATCAGCAACTTCCTGCTCTGGCAATTGGCCTATGCGGAGATTCATGTCACCGACGTGTTCTGGCCGGATTTCGGTGCCGATGCGCTGTTCTCCGCTCTGCTCGACTACCAGAGTCGTTGCCGGCGCTTTGGTGGCCTTGACGGGGTCACGCCGGATGCTCTGGGATCCTGATCACTGCAGGACACGTGGCTGGTGCGATGAGCGAACAGGTAGATCAACGCCATGACTGGACTCTGGGGGAGATTGAAGACCTTCTCCAGAGCCCTTTGATGGATCTTCTTTGGAGTGCTCAGGGTGTCCACAGGGCCGCCAATCCCGGCTACAGGGTGCAACTGGCTTCACTGCTCAGCGTCAAGACGGGAGGCTGCGAGGAGGACTGTGCCTATTGCCCTCAGTCGATGCATCACAGCAGTGATGTCACCGGTCAGCCGGATCTTGAGGTGAGGGCGGTTCTGGACAGGGCCCGTGTGGCCGCCGAGGCCGGTGCGGATCGCTTTTGTATGGGATGGGCCTGGCGTGAGATCCGTGAGGGGCCTGCATTCGAATCGATGCTGGCCATGGTGCGTGGTGTACGGGAGCTTGGCCTCGAGGCCTGCGTGACCGCCGGCATGCTCACTGACATGCAGGCTCAGCGACTGGCGGAGGCTGGGCTCACGGCCTACAACCACAACCTCGACACCAGCCCGGAGCACTACGACAACATCATCACGACTCGCACCTATCAGGAGCGTTTGGAAACGCTTCAGAGGGTTCGTCAGGCGGGCGTGACGCTCTGCTGTGGCGGAATTATCGGCATGGGCGAATCTCTGCGGGATCGCGCCTCAATGCTGCAGGTGTTGGCGTGTCTGGATCCCCATCCTGAGAGTGTGCCGATCAATGCGCTCGTTGCTGTGGAGGGAACCCCATTGGAGGCCCAACCGAGCATCGACCCCTTGGAGCTTGTGCGCATGGTGGCTGTCGCCCGCATCTTGATGCCCCACAGCAGGGTACGGCTGAGTGCTGGGCGTGAGCAGCTCAATCGAGAAGCTCAGATCCTCTGTCTGCAGGCGGGAGCCGACTCGATTTTTTATGGAGATTCCCTGCTCACCACCAGCAACCCAGCGGTTGAGTCCGACCGAGCCCTTCTCGCTGCAGCTGGAGTGCAGGCCAGCTGGCAGGAGCGCTCTGTCGCATGAGCCTGAAGCCTCCGGCTCCATCCCGGTTCCTGGTGGCTGCGTTCTACGCCTTCACGCCGCTAGAGGGGGAAACGCTCGCACGATTGCTGGAGGAGCTTCCAGCACTGGCTGCTCAGGGGAACGTTCTCGGATCCGTGCTGCTCGCATCTGAGGGGGTGAATGGAACCATTTCCGGTTCCGATGAGGGGGTTGGCCAACTTCTGAAGCGTTTGCGGTCTGACCTGCAACTTGGCAATGCGCACTTTGAGCGCCTTCAGGTGAAATTCAGTCACTGTGACCGCCAGGTCTTCCGGCGGTTCAAAGCGAGGCGGAAAAAGGAGATCGTGACCATGGGTGTCCCGTCGGTCGATCCGCGCGCGCGAGTGGGCACGTACGTTTCCCCGTCCGAATGGAATGCTGTGGTGGACGATCCGGACACGCTCCTCATCGACACGCGCAATCGCTACGAGGTGGCCATTGGCAGCTTTGAGGGTGCTGTCGATCCAGGCACCGATAGCTTCAGAGAGTTTCCTGAATGGGTTGAGAAGGAACTTCGCCCGCTCGTAGAGAGCAGGGCTCCAGCTCGGATTGCCATGTTCTGCACTGGTGGCATCCGTTGCGAGAAAGCCAGCAGTTATCTGATGCAGAACGGTTTTCCTGAGATTCATCATCTTCAGGGAGGGATTCTTAGCTACCTGGAGCAGATTCCCGAATCCGCAAGCCGCTGGAGGGGGGAGTGCTTCGTGTTCGATCAGCGTGTCGCTCTCAACCACCAGCTTCAACCTGGGCAGCACAGGCTTTGTCATGCCTGTGGCCTGCCGCTCACGCCTGAGCAACGGACCATGGAGAGTTACATCCCCGGTGTGCAGTGTCTTTACTGCAAGGACCTCTTCTCGGATCGGGATCGTGCCCGTTTCCGTGAACGCCAACGCCAGTGGGAGCAGCAGCACGCAGGTGGTCACTGACTATGAGAGCCCTGCCGATCCTCTACAGCTTCAGGCGTTGTCCTTACGCGATGCGAGCCCGCTGGGCCATTCTCGAGGCAGGCCTCCTGGTGCGATGGAGGGAGGTGGAACTCAAGGCCAAGCCCGCTGCCATGCTGGAGAGGTCGCCGAAAGGGACCGTTCCTGTTCTTGTGCTCTCCGACGGGACGACCGTCGATGAAAGTGCGGATGTGATCCACTGGGCTCTTCACCAGGCTGATCCCCGCGACCTCGCCCGTCGGCAGTGCCTCAAGCAGCAAGCCGAGATCCGTGATCTGATCAACGCCAACGATGGTGTGTTCAAGCATCATCTGGATCGCTTCAAATACACCGATCGTTATCCCGGAGCCTGCAAAGAACACCACCAACAGGCTGGTCTGGAGGTTCTCCATCGCTGGTCGCAGCGGATCGACGGCCATGGAGGCTGGCTTCTCGACAGTGGATGTTCGCTGGCGGATGGGGCCTTGTTCCCATTTGTCCGTCAGTGGCGGATTGCCGATCCGCAGGGATTCGACAGTGATCAGGGGTTGAAGGGCCTGCGCGGCTGGTTGCAGGGCTTCCTCGACAACCCTGGATTTGAACGCTTGATGCAACGGGCCGATCCATGGGCTCCAGGGGGGCATCAGCCCCATTTCCCAGCCGACGCCATCGCCGTACCCAAGGACCAACCTCTGTTCCATCTGGCTCTTGCAGAGGACTGGTCGCAGGCCGAGCGTTGCGGCCACTACTCCACCTCAACCCGAGGGTTGTCTGTGGAACAGGTGGGTTTCATTCACCTGTCCTGGCGAGACCAGATACCCGATACCTTTCGGCGTTTTTACGCTGATGCCGGTGATGTTCGCTTGCTCACCGTGGATCCGATGCAGATTCAGGCCCCCTTGCGCGCTGATGCCGTGCCCAGTGGAGAGCTGTTCCCCCACCTCTATGGCGCCTTGCCTGTTGAGGCGGTGACCTCGGTCACCTCTTACCCCTCAGACTGAGCCGATGCTGGATCAACTTGAACGCGAGGCTTGCAGCCGCGACCTGTTGCTGAGGTTGCAGGTGGGACGTCCCCTGGGCCTGTGGAGTCTGCGTCTTGTGGTGGCCCGCTCCAGCGACGAGAGACTGCAGTTGCTCGGGGAGATGAAAGCCTGGGCCTATGGACGCTCCGGAGGACTTCAGCTCGACACGCTGCGTGTTCTCCCCGGTGCACCGGCGGGATGCGCTGATCTGATCTGGGCCGCGACCATGGCCTGGGCCCTTGAAGCCACCCCGTGCTGCCGTGCCCGCTTGCTCGCCATCAGAGATGACGAGCGTCAGCATCGGCGACTGGTCCGATACTTCCAGGCCAAGGGATTCCAGTCGGTGCGGGAGGTGCAGGCTGCTCTTTTGGATCTCCCTCTGCGCATGGTGTGGGGCGGTGCAGGTGAACTGATGGTGGGCGACTGTGCTGTTGTGCTCGAAGGCGCTCTTGGGCGTTGGCGTGCTCAGGCTGCGGCGTGATAACTGCTGCGCACCAGTGGTGCGCAGCGCACTACGGAGAAGCCAAGCTCCCTGGCGATACTCCCCAGTTCCGCGAATTCATCCGGATGCCAGTAGCGGGCGACGGGAATGTGGGCCAGGGAAGGCCGCATGTACTGACCGATGGTCAGGCGCTGGCAGTTCACAGAGCGGAGGTGCTCCATGGTTTGGATCACTTCCCCCCGGGTCTCGCCCAGCCCGAGCATCAGTCCGCTCTTGGTGGGAATCTCAGGTGCGAGTTCCTTCGCAGCGGCCAGCAATCCAAGCGAGCGTTCATAGGTCGCTCCCCGTCTCACTTCGCCCTGCAATCGCTCAACGGTTTCCAGATTGTGGTTGAAGCAGATGGGTAGGGCATCCAGAACCGTTTTCAATCGCTGCCGCTGGACCTGGACTCCTTCGCGCTGGTCTGGCCGTCCGCCCCAGAAGTCTGGAGTGAGCACCTCGATCGCGATCAACGGATTGCGCTGTCGGATCGCCTCCATGGCACTGGTGAAGAGGGATGCTCCATGGTCCTCAAGATCGTCTCGGGCGACTGCGGTGAGCACCACATAACGCAGCTCCATAGTGATCACGGCATCCGCCACCCGCTCCGCTTCCAAGGGGTTCAGGGCTTCGGGGGCCCGGCCCTTGTCCACCTGACAGAACGCACAACTGCGGGTGCAGATGGACCCACCCAGCAGAAATGTGGCCGTGCCGGCGGCATAACACTCGCCCCGATTTGGGCAGCGTCCTTCTTCACAGATGGTGTGAAGAGCGTTGGATTTCACAAGGGTCTGAACACGTTCGATCGCGGAGGCGTCGCCTACGGATCGCCGCAACCATTCGGGTAGACGTTCCCTCGGTGGGATGGAGGAATAGCGACTGATCTGAACCATGTCACTCGACAACCCTTCGCCCTTCGAGCGCCCGGCTGAGGGTGACGTCGTCGGCGTATTCCAGTTCGCTGCCCACCGGTAGTCCGTAGGCGATTCGGCTCACCGTGGTGAAAGGTTTCAGCAGCCGAGCCACATAGAGGCTCGTTGTGTCTCCTTCCACGCTGGGTGTGAGGGCAAGGATCACTTCTTCGGTGTTGCTGGCTGCAACCCTTTTCACCAAGCTGGAGATCTGAAGCAAGTCGGGTCCGATTCCATCCATGGGCGAGATCAGGCCTCCAAGAACGTGATAGTGGCCGGAAAATTCCCGTGTGCGCTCTAGCGCCAGGAGATCGCGTGAATCGGCCACAACACAGATCTGGCCGTTGGACCGTTCGGGATTGCGGCAGATCTCACAGATTGGCTCTGCGCTGAGGTGATGGCAGGTCTGGCATTGGCCGACCTCCGTTCGCGCTGCCAAGAGTGCATTGGCAAAACTGTGGATCTGCTCCTCCGGTTGGCGAAGCAGATGCAGGGCCAGTCGCTGGGCAGTGCGTGGTCCGATACCAGGCAACCGCTCGAATTGATCGATCAGCCGTGCCAGTGGGCGGGTGAAGCCGCTCAGAACTCTTTGGCAAGTGTCTGAAATCTAGGCAGGCATTTGCGCGGGCAGAATGGCCACATCCTGACGATGGCCCGATGCGTTTTTCGCTGCACTCTTCGCTCAGAACGTTGTGCGCACTGCTCTGCGTCTTGATGCTGACCGCTTGCAGCGGAGCGGGGGCGGGGCTCAACTCCTTCAAGAGCCCAGATGGACGTTATGCCTTCCTCTATCCGACCGGGTGGACCCGCGTGGCCGTGACCGGGGGGCCGCAGGTGGTCTTTCACGATCTGATCAACAGCGATGAGACCGTCAGCCTGGTGGTGTCGGATGTGGATCCAGACGATGACCTTGAAGAGCTGGGTAGTGCAGTTGCCGTTGGCGAACGACTCCGCCGGGACGTGATTGCTCCGGATGGCAGTGGCCGTGAGGCAGATCTCATCGAAGCGCGTGAACGGGAGAGCGACGGTCATACGTTTTATGACCTGGAATACGCGGTTCATCTTCAGGACCGTGATCGACACGAGCTGGCCACTGTCGTGGTCGATCGCGGTCGCCTTTACACCCTGGCCACCAGCACCAACGAGGACCGCTGGACAAAAGTGCAGGGATTGTTCGAGTCAGTGATCACCTCCTTCACCCTGCTGATCTGAGTTGCTGCCGTTTGTTTGAACTGTCCTCCTGCCTGAAGCGGCAGTCGCGAGTCAGCAGCAGGATGTTTTTATGACGACATCCAGCCGGGTTGAACGACTCAGAGGTCGCTGGAGTGGCCTCTCTGACCACCAGCAGGTGGGGACGTTTTTGGTTGGCATCGGCGGTTTATTGGGTCTTTGGCTGATTTTTTGGCCTGTCCCGACCCAGGTGGAAGGTCAGGGCGTCTGGAACGGCAGCTCGAGCAGCAGAAAGGCAATCTCGAGCAGCTGATCCTTCAGAACGAGAAGCTCAACCAACGCGATGCACTGCGCATCGCCACTGCCAAGGCAGCCCTGGACACGGCTCTGGCCAAGCTTGATGACGATCAGAAGCGCCTGGCTCAGCTGCAATCCACTGACACCAGCAAGCTCAAGAATCTCGATTGGCTGGCCCAGCGCGATGGTGTGGCTCCGTTGTCAAGGGCTGTGGTGTCCGCTGAACAAGGCCTGACAACGACCAGTGTTCAGCTGGATGACATCGAGATCCAGCGCAAAGATGAAATCGTAAAGTTTCAGCAGATCAAGCTTGGTATCGAAACCGAACAACTCGATCGAACCTTCAAGATCGACGATCTCAAGCGCAAGCTGAAGGTGACGGAAGCCAAGATCGCCTTCGACGGTACAGGTGATCAGGATGCTGTGACCCAGTCGAATACTCTGTCGCAGCAGATTGCTGTCCAATCCATTCCTGACATCTCCGACAGTGTGGTTGTCTTCTCTGCCTTTGGCTCAGAACAGAAAGCGATAGCGCCAGCTGCTGGACTCAGTGGCATCGCTGCCCCGAGGCCTCTCACCCGGCCACTCCGTCTCCAGGTAACTGATTCCATTGCGATAGAAGGGTCGCGCCGGTAGCCGTTCGGTTTCCAGTTCGGTGAGACCCATCGCCGTGATCAACCCCCCCAGTTCCATCGCGCCGAGATCTGTGTCAAGGTTCCCGTCCGCCGCCTTGATCAGTGCTGGGAGCTTCAGCAGATGCTGGGGTTTCGTCAGGGTGCTGAACAGGCTTTTCAGAACCAGCTTTTGACGTTCGAGTCGTCCGAGGTCTCCTTCCCCGTCATGGCGCCAGCGCAAGAATCCCTCTAGCTCACGGCCGCGGAGCACTTGGGGGCCCGGCTGTAGATCGATCAGCAAACCCTGGCTGTTGTCGCGGTAGTAAAGCCGTTTGGGAACATCCACTTCCACGCCGCCCACCAGATTGCTCAGGGTGCGGATTCCTTCCAGATTCACAAGGATGTGATGGTCGATCGGACGTCCCATCAGCCGTGAAAGTTCCTTCTTCACGGCGTCCGCGCCACCACGAGCAAACAAGGCATTGGCCTTGAGCGGACCGAAGCTGCGTGAATCGATGTAACTGTCCCTTGGAATTTGGGTGATCGAAGTTCGGCCCGCTTCGAGCCTCACGGTGAAAATGGCGTCGGTGTTTCCGCCTCCTTCATCCACCCCCAAAACCAGGATCTCGCGATTGTCGAAGACCGACCAGGCTGAGAATGGATTGCTGACCGGAATCAGTGGCGGGGCGTCCGCATCCGGCATCAGGGCTCGGCTCAGCGGAATTGCCAACAGAAATCCTCCTGCCAGCCCTCCGGCAGCCGCCATGAGAAGGGTTTTGATTCCGACTCGCTGCCGGTAGTTCATGGCTTTAACTTAGGCGGTTATTTCCCGACTCTTAAGGCTTTCTTCATATTGCTGCTTAGTGCAGGGGGTCGCTAACCACCAAGGAAGCGCACTTCAGCTGGTTCACCAGATTGCTGGTGCGGTCACTGGCAGGGATCGGCAGACCTGCAACTCGCCGTCGCTGAGAGCGCAGGATCACCAGATCGTGATTACGGCTCTGGACGTGAATGAATCGATCGATTCCAGGCCCTTCGCAGAGTTCAATGCGCAGATCAAGTCCTTCGGCGTCGTCCCGAGCAGACCAACTGAGCAGTTCTTCACGCATCCAAGATCGGTCATGCCGATTGAAGCGAGGGTCATGAATGTGGAGGAGGGTGATTCTTGCGCCATTGGTCTCCCCTGCGCTGCCCTGAAGGCGCAATGCCAACTCGAACTGTTCCCGCGCATTGGAGGAGAGATCCTTGATTGGAACAAGAATTCTGCGGAATTTCGTCTCGGTCTCTTCCTTCAGATTCACCACCACCACGGGACAATGCGCCGTTCTGCAGACTCCATCCACCAAGTCGCCGAAGAGCCAGTTGCGCAAGCGATCGGGACGGCCAGCACCTAACAGAAGTAAGTCGGCTCCTTGCTCAAGGGCGCTGCGGCTCATGCCTCCAGGGATGTCCTCATCCAATCGGAGTAAGCACCGTGTGTTCACCGAGAGGTGGTTGCCGATCACTGACGCCTCTTTGAGGCGCTCTCGTGCCGCGGCCAGTGCTCTGTTCAGACCACCTCTTGCATCCTCGAGATTGGGGCTGACCAGGGCCAGGGGCAGCAGCATTCCGCTCTTGGCATCGTCTCCTTTGAGCAAGCGTGCAGCAATGGTCAGAAGGCGCCTCTCTGTGTCTGGATTCGAGATGGGCACAACCACGTTCAGGGGCCTTCGGACCACGGCTCGGATGCGCGTGTTGGCGTTTTCATTCCTTGCTGAGCCGCTGAAGATCGGCTTGGAGCTGCTCTCATCTGGTTCCATCAGCGCCACAACGGAGCGGGTGGTCAGGGTCGGGCCAAGGGTCGCCGTCACCACCATCACGGCGAGCACACTGTTCAGCACCGTGGCATCAAGCAGTCCGGCTTGAAATCCCACGAAGGCTGTGGCCAGGGTGGCGGCCACCTTTGGCATCGCCAGGGACCACATCAGCAAGATCTGATTGTTGCTGTACCGGAACCAGCGGCCGGCGATCACAGCGGCCAGGGCCTTGCAGCCAAGAGCCCCAATCAGCATCAACGCGGTGAAGTCGAGCGTGTTAACGCTCGCGGCGAGGTCACTGAGATTGAGCAGCAGCCCAAGGTGGATGAAGAAGATGGGAATGAAGAGTGCCCCACCGACGAAGATCACCTGCTCCTTCACTCTCCCTTCCGGCAACACGGAATTAACGGCCAGTCCAGCGAGAAAAGCGCCCACAATTTTTTCGACACCTGCGAGTTCAGCGCCAAGTGAGGCGATGAACAGAGCAAGCAACACTGTGAGAAAAACGCGGTTTTCATCGGTGATGCTTCGCATCCAGAGACGTCGTCCGAGCCATCGGATCGCCCAGACCACCCCCAGAGAGAAAAGCGTGATGCTGGCGAACAACCCTGTCATCCCCGCTGCTGTGAGGTTTCCGCGACCAAGACCCAGGGCGACAGCGAGCAGGAGCAACGCGGCGATATCCGTGAGGATTGTGCTGCCAACGCTGACGATTACCGACTCATCACGCTGGGCTCCATAGCTGCGCACGATCGGGTAGCCAAGGGGTGTGTGCGTTGCCATCAGAGCCCCGAGGAGCAGGCTGGGGACCAGGGAGAAACCAAAAAGCTGGCCGATACCGACCCCTGTGGCGACGCCGAAGGCAAACACCAACAAACCGAATCCCATCGAGCGGTTTTTGACGCGGTTGAATTCCTCGAGATCGATCTCCAGCCCGACGGTGAACAGCAGGTAGATCGCGCCGATGTCGGAGAGCAGGGTGATGGTTTCTCCCTGGGCATCAAGCCATTGCAGGCAATGGGGACCCACCAAAACGCCTGCTGCCAAAAGGCCCACGAGGTCTGGCAGTCGCAGGCGTCTGGTGAGGGGTGGCACCAGCACGGCGATGGCCACCAGCAGGGCGAAAATGCCCAGCGGATGCTCCATCATGTGATGTAGTGAAGCTGACATCAGCTCCTGCGATTAGAGGGCCAGAGCTTCGTCGCTTCGGAGACCGGCTTGCACGCGCCAAAGGTCCGCGTAGGCACCTGGCTGATGCAGAAGTTGATCATGGGTTCCGTCTTCAACGATGCGTCCCTGATCCATGACGACGATTCGATCGGCATGACGCACCGTGCTGAGGCGATGGGCAATCACCAGTGTGGTGCGGTTGGCGGTGATGTGCATCAGGGATCGCTGGATCGCCGCTTCAGTGTCGTTGTCAACGGCGGCTGTGGCCTCATCGAGCACCAGGATCGGCGCATCTTTCAGGATGGCCCGTGCGAGGGCGATGCGCTGACGCTGACCACCCGAGAGCCTCTGGCCTCGTTCGCCCACCACCGTGTCAAATCCATCCGGGAGGGCGTCGATGAAGTCGAGCGCTTCGGCCCGTCGGGCCGATTCACGCACCGCCGCTTCGGTGGCCTCCGGAGCCGCATAGGCGATGTTGTCCCTCACGGTGCCATGAAACAAGTAAATGTCCTGGCTGACGAGAGCGATCGCTCGCCGCAGGTCACCCAGTTGCAATTGATCGATCGGGATGTCATCGAGAAGGATCTGGCCTCCGCTCAGCGGATACAGACGCAGCAGAAGTTTCACGAGAGAGCTTTTCCCTGATCCGGTCGCGCCGACAATTCCCAGGGTGCTTCCTGCCTTGATGGTCAGATCGAAGTGATTCAGGAGAGGTGGCCGGTCCCGGTAAGAGAAGTTCACGGCTAGATAACGCACTTCGCCCCGGATGCGGGCTTGATCCAGCGTCCGGTTGCCTCCAGCGATCCGGATCGGTGTGTCGATCAGATCCAGTACCCGGTGGGTGGAGGCCATGGACCGCTGGTAATCATCAAGCGTGCGGCCGAGCGTGGTGAGAGGCCAAAGCAATCGCTGGGTGATGAATACCAGAAAGCTGTAGGTGCCAACAGCGATCACGCCTTGCCACGCCTGGAGACCTCCGATCAGGAGGATTGCCAGGAACGCGAACAAGATCGCAAAGCGAATGAGAGGGATGAAGGCAGCCGAGATGCGAATGGCGCTGCGGTTGCAGTGCCGGTAAGCATTGCTCTCCTCCCGCAGTTGCTCCAGCTCCCAGGCCTCGTTGGCGAAGCTCTTGATGGTGAGCATTCCCCCTAGGTTGTTGCTGAGTCGGGCTGCCAGGTTGCCGGCCCGTTCACGAACCTCCCGGTACCGCGGAGCCAGCTGGCGTTGAAAACGCAGGGATCCCCAGAGAATCACTGGAATGGGCAGAAAGCTGAACAGCGCCACCCCTGGAGCCACAACGGTCATGGCGCCTCCTACCAGCAAAACGGTTGTGATCAGATGCAGGATTTCGTTGGCACCGTGATCAAGAAAGCGCTCGAGCTGGTTGATGTCGTCATTGAGAACGGTCATCAGCCGGCCGCTGCTGTCGCGCTCAAAAAAATCCATCTCCAACTTCTGGAGATGGTCGTAGGCCTCAAGCCGAAGACTGTGCTGCGTGGATTGGGCGAGATTTCGCCAGAGCACTCCATACAAGTACTCAAAGAGCGATTCAGCTGTCCAGACGATGAAGGACATCCCAGCCAGCACTGTGAGCTGGGTCGGCACCGTTGTCGCACCGAGTTTCGCCAGCCAGGACGTGTCCTGCTGGACCACAACATCTACCGCAAGGCCAATCAGCACTGGCGGAGCGAGGTCGAAGATCTTGTTGATCACTGAACAGCTTGCCGCCACCCAGACTCTCCGCCGATAAGGCCTCAAGTGGAGAATCAGACGGCTGAGTGCGGCCGGACTTCGTGCTGGAGCAACAGAGGACGGCATCCGCGGATTCTGCAGTCCTTGTATTCAAGCGTTGTGTTGCACCTGAACATCCACAAGAGCAAGGGCGCTGTAGACCTGAATAAGAACGAGGAGGACCTATGGCCCGTTCCCGCGACAACACCCGATTCAATCGCTATCTGGCAAAGAAACATCGCCAAGATCTGAGGGGAGCTGTTCCTTCACTTTGCGCTGATGCCGGTCAACCCATTGATGTCAGTGGGAGGTTGATGAAGCGTGCCATCAGCCTTGACCAGCGACTTGAGTTCTTGACGGAGGAGGAGCCGGCCTTTTGAGCCGGCTCCGGCAGCTGTTACCAGCGGTTTCCACCACCGTCGTACCCGCCGCCTTCTCCTCCGCGGCCGCCACCACCGCCGTAACCGCCACGGCCGCCGCCGCCGCCACCAGTGCGCTCACGAGGAGTTGCCTTGTTAACACGGATCATGCGACCCATCCATTCGACGTTCTGAAGGTCGTCAATGGCCTTCTGTTCGTCTTGATCGCTGTTCATTTCCACGAATCCGAAACCGCGCTTGCGGCCGGTTTCGCGATCAAGAGGAAGGCTGGCACTCTTCACCTCGCCGTATTGGCTGAACAGATCGAGCAGATCTTCCTGCTCGGCCTGAAAGGAGAGGTTGCCGATGTAGATGGTCATTTCCTGTTGGGACCGATGGACATTTGATCAGTGAAGCCGTGGTCCGAATTGGAAAGTCCTTGATGCTGAAGCCGGAAAGCTGAAGCCTGGGGGAGCGAGCCGTTCAGAGCCGAACGCTGAATCTGATGCATTCCCAAGCTACAGCCTGGCCTGTAGCAACGTCACGACAATCAGAAGACAATTGGAAGGGGTGGGCGAATTTCCTTCAGGGCAGGGCATTGTCAGGAGACCCTGACGGAGAAGTTGATGACTGCACTCAGCCTTCGTTGTCTCGGATGGACGGCCGAGGGAGAACTCGATCCATCCGATCAACTTGAATTGCTGCAAATGCTGTTGTTGGGCGCGCAGCCGGATGTTCAGATCGAATTGATTTATTTGATCGAAGCCACAGCACTGCGCCAGCCCTGCGCAAGCCTCGAAATCACTCCATTGACAAGCTTTTAGAGCTTGTAGCGGTCAGCTGCTTTCTGCTTGCAATTGTCCTGAGCGGATTGGATTGACACTCCTGCATTCACCTCATCGAGAAAACACGTGCAGGTGTATTCGCCCATTCCCGCAGGAGGTGTCTTGCCGGCGCTGGCCATGGCACCGTTGAAGCCAGCCATGCACAGACGATGAATCATGTTTTGATCTTCTGATGCAATCGCGGGCAAGACCGGTGCGACCACCAAGCTCAGCGCAAGAGTGATCGCAGAGAAACGGGCAGTCGTCAGGGTCATGAAGCTTTCGTGATCTGCAATTCCCGATTCAGCACCTTAAGGCGTTGCAGCGAATCGAAAACATCGTCAGGCATACCCTTCGGCAGGTCCACCAGGCTGTGGGATTCAAAGATCTGAATCCGACCGATCATCCGTCCCTGAAGACCAGATTCGTTGGCGATTGCTCCCACAAGATTGCCCGGCTTGACTCGGTCGCGATGGCCAACTTCCACTCGGTAGCGCGTCATGTTGTCTTCGGGAGGGCGGGCATCACGCTCGGGGCGACGGCGATCCCGCCCTCGATCACCCCGCCGATCATCGCGGCGCTCGGTGCGCACAGGCGCCTGAAGCCAGCTCTCATCACCACTCACCAGCAGCGGTTGATCGCCAACCACAAGTCTCAACGCAGCCAGGGCCAGTTGATCTGCTGAGAGCTCATGCTCCTGGGCCACGCGCTGAATGAGCTCCTGCAGGAGGGGAGTCTCGTCATCGGCCTCGCAGACAGCAGCCTCACTCAGGCGATTTCTAAGTCGATCCAAACGACTTTGATTGATTTCCGCGTTGCTGGGAATGTCCATTGGCTCGATCGACTGGTTCACAGCCCGTTCGAGGTTGCCTACAAAGCGCCGTTCACGCGGTGTGACGAACAGGATGGCTTCGCCCGTTCGACCTGCTCGACCCGTGCGGCCGATGCGGTGCACATAGGCCTCGCTGTCGAACGGCATGTCGTAATTGATGACAAGGCCGATGCGGTCCACATCAAGGCCGCGTGCTGCAACATCGGTGGCCACGAGGATATTGACAGTCCCCTTTCGCAGCCGATCAACGGTGCGCTCTCTCTGGTTCTGCGGGACGTCTCCATTGAGGACTGCGACATCGTGACCCGCCGCTTCCAGAGATTCAGCCACCGTCAGGGTGATTGCCTTGGTGCGGGCAAAAATGATCACGCCTTCGCCAGTGACGGCCTCGAGTACACGATTGAGAGCTTCGATCTTGTGTGAGTTCTGCATCGTGATCGACCGCTGGCGGATGCGTTTCGCCTCTCGATCCTTGGTTTTGATCGTGATTTCAGCGGGTTCCTGCAGATAACGCTTCGAGAGGCGACGAATTTCATTCGGCATCGTTGCCGAGAAGAGCACCACCTGTCTCTCCTCAGGGAGCTGGTCAAGAATCCACTCCACGTCATCAATGAAGCCCATCCGAAGCATTTCATCGGCTTCATCGAGCACCAGGCTGCGAAGCCCTGTGGTGTCGAGGGTGCCTTGCCGCATGTGATCCATCACCCTCCCTGGGGTGCCCACCACCACATCGACCCCTCGTTTGAGGGTATGGATTTGGGAGCGGAAATCTGATCCCCCGTAAATCGCCAGCACGTTCAGATGGGGATGACCAGCGGCGTAAGCCTTGAACGAGTCAGCCACCTGCATGGCCAGTTCCCGGGTTGGGGCCAGCACCAGCACCCTGGGCTTGCTGCTGCGTCCTTCAAGACGCTCGAGAAGAGGAAGGGCGAAAGCTGCTGTTTTGCCTGTTCCTGTCTGGGCCTGACCAACAAGGTCACGACCGAGCATCAGCTCGGGAAAGGCTGCTTTCTGGATCGGGGAAGGCTCCTTGTATCCCTTCTCCTCCAGAGTTCTCAGCAACGCTTCGCTGAAGCCAAACCCGGCGAATCCAGACTCTTCTTTGGTCGACTCTTCTGCGATGGACTCTGCGGGTTCTGCGTCGTTGCAGGGAGCGATCACGGTGGTGAACAGCTCCTCGTTGGGGTTTGTTTCCGAAGACTGCTCGGAAACAGTGAGATCCACGGCGCAAGGCACTGCGGCCTGCGGGGGTGTCTGGGTCATGGTGAAGACGGCGCTCAGCCTGATTGATCCTTCAAATCAGGCTTGCAACGTCCCATCGGCAAATGCCGCGCAGTATTGCTTGCCGTCTGTTCAAAGGTGAATTTTTAATTTATCACCCGGCCAAAGTCATCTTCGAGGCGTTCGATATCACTTTCCTCGAGCGTGCCTCCGTGTTGTACCTCGATGATCAGGAGATCGCCCGGCCCACCACTGGCGCGGTGAATCGAGCCGCAGGGGATATGGAACGTGGTTCCTGCCTTGGCTTTCACTAGGTGACCATCGCAGAGCAGCTGTCCTGTTCCAGCCACCACAGTCCAATTCTCGCTGCGATGGCGATGGCGCTGCAAGCTCAGTCTGCAGCCATGGCGCACCAGCAGTCGCTTGAGTTTGTAGCCAGGACCTGAAAGCAGGTCTTCATACCAACCCCAGGGGCGTTCCACCCGTGTTGACACGCTTTGAACCGTCACTGCTTCTCTCACAGCATGCCGTCATTGAAGGCATGCGCCAGTCGGTACAGCTTCAGCTGTTGGCGTGCCCGAGTCATCGCTGTGTAGAGAAGGGCGGAAGAATCCAACGCGTCTTGCGGAGGCCACAGCAGAATCACATTGGTGACCTCACTCCCCTGCGCCTTATGGATGGTGAGGGCCAGCGCTGGCTCTAGCTGGCGGATGCGCGCAGGATGAATCAGTCGGAACTGGCTGCCTGCATTGCCGTCGTTGCAGCGGAACAAAAACCGTCGCGACGCACCCTTGCCGACCGCGAGACCCAAGTCTCCATTGGCGAGTCCGAGATCCATCTGATTTTCGCTGCACAGCACCGGCAGACCTTCAGGCCATCCCGAAGGATCATCTCCTTGGACCAGATCGCGATGCAGGGAATCAACACCCCAGGGGCCCCGGCGGCGAGGACAAAGAACGATGAGATCGTCGAGCCGACTGAGCAGTGCTGCGCTGGTTGTCGGGTTGGGATGGCCCTCTGAGTCCGTGGATAATTGGGCCGTTGAGCGGCCGAGTTCAGCCAGACGGTTTCGCAAGACTTGAATCACGGTGTCGGGGATCCGACGGTCATGGCAAATCTGGAGGGCGACATTTGCCTGCTCGTCCAACCCGTTGCACGCCTCCCAGAAAGCCTCTTCCCCCGCGTTGCGCAGCAGGCTCCCCAGCCGAGCCAGCTCTCCTCTGTTGCGGTAAATCCGGTTGAGGCAGATGGCTGCATCACCGAAACGGTGCCGGCGTTCTGGGTGCTGGAGGTGTTGCCAGACCGCTCCAACGCCGATGGGCGGCAGTTGGTTGGCGTCTCCCACAAGCACCAGCTGTGCCTCTTGAGGTAGGGCCGCCAGCAGTGCCTGAGCCAGGTTGAGATCCACCATGGATGCTTCATCAACCACGAGCACATCAAGATTTAGTGGGTGCCGGCTGTTACGGCCGAAGCCTCCTGGGCGCGCTTCCAAGAGGCGGTGCAGGGTGGTGCAGGGCAGGCCCTTGGTTTGCGGGTCGCTCTGAAGCGCTTCCTCTAGGCGTCGGGCCGCCTTGCCGGTGGGAGCCGCCAGATGGATACGCAAGGCCTCGCGTTCAGCCATTGCTTGGAGCAGCATCGCCTGCACGGTGCTGGTTTTCCCCGTCCCCGGGCCGCCGCTCACCATCACCAGGCGATGGCGTGTGATGGCTTGGACAGCGGCCCGCTGCTCCGCATTGAGCGTCCCGAGCTCTGGCGGATTCACGGCGTTGGCTTGGCCCCCGCTGGGCAGGGTGTGACTGCGATCGATGAGTTCCTTCTCCAGGCACTGCATGGCTTGATGCCATCGCTTCCAGTGCAATTGATCGCCATCGAGAACCATCAACTGGGGCGGATCAGTCAGCCATCCGCTGCGCTCGAGGAGCTCGCGCTGCCCTTCCTCGATGCTCAGGCTTGTTTCTCCCACGCTGAGAGCTGCCGTGAGTGCCTGTACGAGATCCTCGAGCGCCTGTTCATCCGTTGCTGACAGGCTTGCCACGGGCGGACGGCGGCGGCGCAGCATGGCCATGACTCCGTTGGCGAGTTGCTGGCTGAGTTGTGCGCCTTCGCTGCGGTTCATGGCTGGGTTCCTTGGAGCAGCTGATTCAGACGTTCCAGCCGCTGCAACGGTGCCGGTTCGAGGATCACGCCGCTCCCCCCCGCTCGCTGACACCGCGAAGAAAGACGTAGGCATAGCCGCCGAGATGGCGATCCGGGGAGTAGTCGACCAGGCGCCACCGCAGGAAGCGATGCAGGGCCACCAGGTAAAGATGGGCTTGGAGGGGGTAGTGGTGCTGGAGCATCTGCTCCTCCATCGCGGATTGGGTGTAGTGCCATGGGCCGCAATAAAGGGGCTGTCCTCCGCCGTCCCGCTCGCCGATCCAGTTGCTCTTCCAGTCGGCGACCCACCAGCGGGCGGTGGCGAGATCATCACCATCGGTGAACACCAGATCGATTGAGCCTGTGAGGAAGCCCCGGCTGTGAATGTCCAGGGTCTCCAGTCGAGCGGCATAGTCCGGACCGAACCGCTTGTGGGGGTCGCGGCGGAAGGCACTGGCGAGAGCCGATGCCCGCACAGCTCTGCCCGTATGGGCCACTGGAAGATCGAAGCTGAGTTCATGCAGGCGCCGACCGCTGTGGAGATCAGCCAGGCGCAGACTGTCGAGGGGGCCGCCGAGGGGTGAGCGGAGCACCGTGTTGACGGCCTTGAGAACGTCCTCTTTCAACGTGAGATCCAGGCCGGAACGACTCAGCTCGCGCTCGACGAGCTCATGGTTGCTGGGCTGATCGATCGGCTGATCGAAGGGAATCTGCTCCAGGATCCGGTGCAGGCAATCGCCTGCTGTCGCTCCACGCGGAAACGTACCGAGAGAGCCGGTGCGCGGCAGTGGCTCTCCGCTTGGCTGGACGTCTGGCACCTCGTCTGGCCCCAGGTCTCGTGCGCTTGTGGATGGCGCTTCGGTTCCGGCATCCACATCCCGGCCTTCTTCGAGTTCGTGGGGGTTGTTGCGATTGCTTTGGTGTGGGCTGGAGGCACTAGCAATCCATGCTGAGTAGCTGCTGCGTCCCCAGGAGCGATCCAGGGTTTCCTTCGGTACCGGTCCGCACTGAAGCGACTGGGGTTGTCTGGATGGACTCCAGCGCAGGTCTGGAGGGATGGATCGCGGGTGATGCAGGCTGATTCGCGGATCGTCATCGCCTGCGCGTGCATCCAGCCAGGGATCCAGAGGATTGCCGCTGGGGTTGGCTTCACCGGCACTGAAGAGCACCAAATGGCGTTCAGCGCGGGTGACTGCCACGTAGGCCAAGCGTTCGGCCTCCGCCATGCAATCCAGGGCATCGGCGCAGGCGGCTGCGTGCCCGCTGCCCCAGTGCGGATTCAGGGCCACCCTCCAGCTCCCTGAGCGATCACCTGCGGGAAGACGCCACAGCGGCCCTTTCCCAGGGGATGGCGCCTCCCAGAGGTAGGGACAGATCACAACTGGATATTGAAGACCCTTGCTGCGGTGCACCGTGACCACGGCCACTGCGCTGGCCACTAGATCGCTGTAGGGCTGACGCTGTTCCGGCACGTTATCCGGTGGATGCAGGCGTTGCCGGCGCAGCCAGTCGGCTCCGCCTGCAGCATTGAGTCCTTGTCGGTGCATGGAGTCCTGCACCAGGCGCGCGCATTGCTGCAGATCTCCCAAGAGACGTCCGCGTGTCGACAGGTCGGCCAGGGTTTCCCCTTCCAGGAGCTGGGCCAGGCAGCCCATCACTCCAAGCCGAGGCAAGGCATCGGCGAGGGCCTGGAGTTTGGCGGCGAACTGGTCGAGTTGCCCGTTTCGATCGCATGCTTCAAGGGTGTCGGCAGGCCATTGCATCAGGGCTCCTGCCGCCAGTCGGCGCAGTCGTTCATTGTCCGCCGGGCGGGCCAGACCATCAAGAAACCATTGCAATTCAACGGCTCCACGGCTGCTGAGCACATCCCCGGGGCTGATCAGGCGGCTGGGCAGGCCCACCCTTGAGAGCTGGTCACGGATTGCTTCAGCCTGCCGGTGGCGACTGACAAGAATGCAGAGGTCTGCAGGCGTGAGGGAGGTGTCGTTGCTGAGGATCTGAAGCAGCAGATCCGCAGCGAAGCAGGGGATGCTTGCTTCCAGATCGGTTCGGCTCCTGCTGCCGCCGGCATCCTCGGGATTGAACGCGAGGATCTGCAACGGTGCCTCGCCTGCCGGCAGTGACAGAGGGGTGCAGCTGGCCTTCGCCGATACCGCTGGTACGCCGAGTTCGGAGTGTTTGAGTCCTGGAGACATCAAGCGATTCATGGCCTCCATCAGGGGAGGTGTGGTGCGCCGGTTGTCGAGCAGATCGTCGATGCGATCGACCTGAGCGCGTGCGCTCTTGTAGGTGTTGAGATCACCGCCGCGAAAGCGATAGATCGCCTGTTTGGGGTCCCCCACCATCAGCAGGAGATGCTCGCGGGAGGCAAAGGTCTGGCGCAGGAGTGTCCACTGCAGGGGATCGGTGTCTTGAAATTCATCGATCAACGCAACCTTGTAGCGGGCCCGCAGGGCTGTAATCCATGGTTGAGACCTGGATGGATCCGTGGGGTTCAGTGCATCCAGCAGGCCGGAGAAACCCACCACTCCACGACGTTGGCGTCGTTGATCGATCTCGCGCAGTCCGCGCATGAGCAAATAGCGCCAGGTCTGCTCCCCAGGTCCATCCCAGAGCGCAGCGATGGCTTGCATCAGCTCTGGTCGAGGCAGGCTTGGTGAGGTTTCGCCGCATTTGCGGGCTGTTTTGGAGAAGACGCCTGGGTGGAAAAAAGTGCCAAGAATGGCCTGGTTGCGTACGTATTCGTAACGAATTGGTAACGATTGCGTGTCATTGCGCGTTTCAATCCAGTTGCTCAGCAGGGCGGCGCGATTCTTCGTGGGTTTGCGGCTGTAGGGCTTCGTGTCCTTGCAGCCGAGGCTGTGCCATTCCTGGGCGCAATCGCGAAGGCACTGCTCCAGTTCAACGCCTTCGCTGCTCCAGAGCTCGTGGAAGTGCAGCCATCGCTGCTTGAGCCAGAGGGGAAAAATATCCCGTAGAGCGTCCTCAGGATTGATGGTCTCGGCGTCTTCGGCGATGCGCACACCGCAATCGCCATCAAGACGCAAGAGTTCAGCCGTCAGGGTGTCTTCCCGCAGCCCTGTCTGCAGGAGCCCGGCGACATCCCCGGGATCAAGCGTGAGAATCTGCTCCCGCCAGAGGTCATGGGCCACCTCTTCCACCAGGGTCTGAGGGTCATCGTCGAGCGAGAGATCCAGGCTCCTGCCACTTTCCAGGGCTTGCCGGCGCAAGGTGCGCCGGCAGAAGCCATGAATGGTGGTGATATCGGCTCGCTCAAGCGCTTCGAGAGCTTCAAGAAGCAGGCTGGCCTTGTTTTTGCGCCCAGCTCGATCGCGGCCGTGCTCCTCCAGCCACTCCTGGAGAACCGCATCGCTTGCCGCTGCCCCGCCATCGTCTCCCTGTTCAAGACGCAGGAGCCCTTGAAGCGCTCCGTCGAGTCGCTTGCCGATGCGGTCACGCAGTTCATCGGCCGCTGCTTCTGTGAACGTCACCACAAGAAGTGCATCGAGCTTGAGCTCTCTTTCCACCACAAGCCGCATCACAAGATGGGCCAAGGCAAAGGTTTTGCCGGTGCCTGCGCTGGCCTCCAGCAATCTCAGCCCCGGGGTGAGCGGGTAGCGGTTCGGCTCGAAGCGGATGGTGCGGGCTTCCCCTTGACCTGTCATTGGCTTCTGGCCTCGAGAAGCGGGGCATACAGGCTGTCGAAGGCGCTGTCGAACCCGGGGCTGTTGAGGAGATAGTCCGCATCACAATCGTCACCGAAACAGGCCTGGAGATCACCTCGATCCCGTTCGGCCCAACGCTTGATCCCGCCATGCCAGCAGGTGCTGAAGGCGCGGTCGGCAACGTCTCTCCCTTTGGCCAGGGTGATCGCCCTGGCCAGTCCGCTTTCCGGGGGGATCGGCCAGCAGATCCGGAGCCCCTCATCAGCCAGTGCAAACAGGTCGCTTAGCAATCCATCAGCCTGCTGCGGCTCCATCGGCATCCAGCGCATGGCGACGGAGAACGTCTCGGCTTTGCTGCTGCTATCACCGCGGCAAATCACCACGGTCGGAGAGCCTCGGCCCTCCCGCTGGTTGAGAAGGTGTTTGAACCAGCCCTCCAGCACGGTGCGGGCCTGAAGCTTGGAGGTGCTGATCATCACAGCGGTTTCTCCCGCCACTGGCAGTGGCGGAATCGCGAGCTTCTCCCATCGCGGAGGCTGCTGCAGGGTTCCGAGGCTGAACAGGGCGGTTTGTAGGTTTTGCCAGCGCTGTTCCAGGCGGCTGTCGTCCAGCGCCGCCCCAGCCCCGGGCGGTAGCAGCCCTCGGCCGCAGCTCCATTGCAACCAGTCTCCGGACTTGGAGGTGTCCCACCGGGCCTCAGGGTCTCTCGTGAGCGCATCGAGTTCATCATGCAGGCGCTCTGTCATCAAGGCGCGAAGGGCGCGTTCGGGTAGGGCCAGCGGTGATCGATCTTCAACGGCATCACACCACTCCCCAGCTTCGATGCCCCGCTGCCGGAGCCAGGCCCGTTGGGGAGCTTGCAGCCAGCGTTCCAGCTGTTCCACTTGGTCGCTGTTCAGAGTGTTGGCCTGCGCTGCCGCGGGTTTCGCTTCCAGGGTCCAGTGAATGGGCAGGGCGAGACCGAGGGGGGCATGGCCTGGGGCCGGGCGTTGCGGATCATCGAGGCACTGCCTGGCCTGAAGCAGGCGACGATCACAGCTCAACGCGTCAGTTTTGGCAGGGATGAAGTTGGCTGCGTCCAGAGGGTTGGCCGGTGGTTCGATCAACACCTGAGCCATCGCCTCCTCGCTGAGCTCCTGTCGCAGCAGGCTGAGCCACTGCTGCACGGGCGGACAGGGTGGCAGCGTGTCTCCGCGTCGTTCATCACGGCTGCTCCAGCTGATCAACAAGTGCTGACGGGAGGAGAGCAGCGCCTCGAGTAGCACGTAGCGATCCTGATCCGTACTGCTTGGATCCCCAAGCCTCCGCTGCCGCTCCAGCAGATGAAATCCCGGGCGTTCCCGTGTACGAGGAAAGGAGGCGGCATCCAGCCCCATGAGCACGATGACCCGATGGGGAATGGCACGCATTGGTTCGAGGGCGCTCACGGTCATGGCACCGCTGCGGTGCCCGAAGCGGCCACTGTCGGCCGAAAGTGCTTCCTCGAGAACCGAGATCACCACAGTGGTTTCCAGGTTGAGTTCGCAGTGGCCAGCCTGTAGCACCCAGCAGTCCAGGCATTGCTGGATTGCTTGCAGTTCCCAGTCCCAGGCACCACCGTCGCCGAAGAGATCGGAGAGCAGCCGCCGCAAGCGTTCCACCCACACCGAGCAGCTTCCGCTTTGGCGCAACTGAGCGATCCATCGTGCAACCTGATCCAAGAGCGGCCACCAGCGCTCGAGCTGCTGAAGGCTCAGATCTGGGAGGGCGGGAGCACAGGTGCCAAGTGCTAGGCCAGGCTCATCGGGGAGGATCAGGCCGATGAGCCAGCGATCAAGACACCAGCGCAGGCTGTGGGTGTCATCGCCATGGCGTTCCTCACGATCGAGCCCCCAACGGAAGCCGCTGCGTTGCAAAGCCGCGGTGATGTCCATCGCCTCCTGGGCTACGAGACCCTGAAGACTGAGAAAGGCCGGATTGCTCATCAGTGCTTCCAGTCCTGTGGCGGTGAGACGCTCCGCACTGAGCTGAAGCAGGGTCATGAAGGCCTGCTGCAATCCAGGGCTGTTCTGCTGACTGCGGTCGGTGAGGCGCCAGGGCAGATCCACTCCGGTGGCGTCCTGGTCAGAGAGCACTGAGGCCAGCAGCGGGGCATAACGCTCAACATCAGGCGTCATCACGAGGATGTCCCGTGGTTGAAGCGTGGGATCGTCGGCCATCCAGCGAAGAATGCGATCCCGCACCAGCTGCACCTCCCTCCAGGGGCCTGCGCAGCCCATGAACAGCAGGGATTGATCCGAACGCTTGAGCTGTAACGAAGCGTGCTCGGGGCTTGCGAGCTGTCGTTGTAGTTGCTCCAGCAACGACGCCTGCCGGCCTTCGGAGGCTGCCATCGCCACCGGGTCGGCAAACAGATCAGCCTGGTCCGTGCTGCTGAGCAGGCAGTCACCACTGCCCTCCAGCAGCAGCTGGAATTCCCCTCCCATGCGACCGAGGATGGCTTCCAGTTTCGGGGCCTCGATCAGCCAGGTTCCATCTGGGGATGCGGTCCAGTTCTCGCCCAGTCGGCGCCGTCTTCGCGCTGATCGCTCCCATAGATCCGGGCATGGTGTGAGCAAATAAAGCTCCACCTGCATCACTCCGGCCAGCGCCTGAAGCAAATCAATCTGCACCGGGGCGAGGTTGCTGAGACCGAACAGCCTCAGGCGCCTCGGCAGCGTTGTGGCCGGTGCTTGCCCCAAGCGGAGGTGATCAACGGCCCGTTGAACCTGTAAGCCGAAGGGATCGCTCGGAAGCCGGTCAGCGAGCGCACGCACGAGAAGGGGCTGCCAGCGCAGCACGCCCGGGAGGTTCCCCCCGTCATCTCCAGCCAGCCAGTTAGCCAGTTCCTGAGGTCTGTAAAGCGCGTAATCGTCCACCGCATCCGCCAGTTGGCGGGCGAGCAACCACTGCTCCCGCGTCAGAGTCTCGGATGCTGTGCGGTGACTGTTCCACCACTGCCTGAGCGGTTCAGCCTCCTTGCGCTGCATCAGTTGCGGCAGCACAGCGAGCACCGTCCAGACCAACCGTTCGGCTCGCCAGGGATCATCAATGGGGGGCTCCGTGCTCAGCACCGCTTGCACCAGTTGGCGCAGGCGGCTCCCGGGGAAAGGGAAGCGCACAAGAGCGCTGATTCCGTTGATGCTGGCCAGTCGTTCCCCCAGCCAACGGCTGGTAGGCCAGGTATTGACCACCACCTCGACCTGTTCAAACGGGTTGGGAGGGTTGAGATTGAGATCCTGGGCGAGGAGCTGAGCCAGAAGCTCCGCTCTGTTGCTGCGGTAGATCCTCAGCAAGGCAGCCCTGTGGCCAGTTCCTGTTGGTGAGCTGGACTCACAGACACGGCTCTGGGTCCATGCACCTGAACTACCGATTCGGTTTCAGGGCAATAGGCGGTTAACAGGCCTCCGTAGACCGCGCCGGTGTCAATCATCACGATCTGGCCTTGAAACTCAACAGTCGGACGCGGGGTGTGCCCCACCACAACCTTTCCGTAGCGCCCGTTGTAATGCTCCCAAAAGGGTTCACGGATGTTCAGGTCGGGGCGACCACTGTCGTCAAATCCTGCGTGGGTAGCGATCCACCCATCGCCTTGAAACACATCAGGAAGCTGCTTAAGACGATGCAGCCACTGGTGCGAGAGACCGTCCCCAAGTTGGCGGTAGGTGTCCATCGTCAAGAGTTCGGGATGGCCGATGGCGGGGGAACTTTCGAGTCCCAAGATCAAGGCCTGCTCATGGTTGCCACGCAACCATGTGGCCCGTCCTTCGCAAACCAGCTCCCAGACCAAATTCATGCAGTCGGCGATGGCTGGACCTCGGTTGATCACATCACCGCAGAACACCAAGTGGTCGTTGCGTGGCAGAACCGACAGCAACCTGACGAGGGCTTCGTGGCATCCATGCACATCACCGATGATCCAGTGGTGTTTCGGCGGAGGTGCCATTGCCATGAACAATCTCTAGAGATTCTGCCCGCTGAGCCTGCTTCTGTCAGTGGACGTGGTTACGGTGAGCGACTTTCGTCGCTGGTTATGGATCCTCGTTCCCTCCCTGTGGCCCGTCGGGTCACCCTGTTGGTTCAGGCTCTTGATGGAGCGAAAAAAACGAACGAGGCCTTAGCACGCTGCAACAACGGAGAGGAAATGCTCGATGTCTTGCTGGGTGCGTCTCAAAAGCTTGGGCTTGGGCTGACGCGCGAGCAGCTGGCCAACACCCCACCCATCCGGGACTGGGTGTGGTGGAAAAACAAAGAAGCGCCGATCACAATTGGCAGTTAGAGACGATCACCAGCAGTTAGTTCTGTAGTGACTGTGGAGGAGCTTGAATGAATCTACATTGGATGCAAATTGATGTGATTTAAGGTCTATTTTAGGTGGATTGGTTCGATGGATGTTTGCGTTGGAAGCGTCATTAATCGTGAGAGAAATATGTTCTCTTTGCTCTGATTCTCAGTTTTTTTGTTGAGTGTTTGCTGGCTGCTCGTTCGGCACGGCTTCGAACAACACCACATCCAGCTCGCCGACCCAAGCCACGATGGCGATCAGTCCAATGATGGATCCAAAGGCCAGTATCAGGCGGTTCACAGTCATGCGTTGGAACTACTGTGAAAAAGAACGGAGAGGGTGGGATTCGAACCCACGGATGCTTTCACATCGCTGGTTTTCAAGACCAGAGCCATCAACCACTCGACCACCTCTCCTGACACAACCCTCACTGAAGGTTGAAAACCCATCTTAAAGGAGTCCCTCTGCAGGGACTCCTCCATTGTGGTCAGGAGTTCGGCTTGGCCAGAGGCAGCAGGCATTTATCGGAATCGCAGCCTGCAGGACCCGCCTCGCTGATCTCTCCCATGTCGTAACGCTGGAGGGCTTCGAAGAAGTCCGCGCTCACGCGGCGCTGGATCACCTCGTTCTGCATGCGTTCATAGGTGTCGGCATCAATGGGCTCAAAAGGGAGCCTCGGGAACGTGGCATTAGCGTCGAAACGGGCCAGCAGGGCTGCTGAGATGTAGCCGTCGCCGTTTTCGATGGTCTTGTGAAGAGCATCGGTGAGAGTTTCAATCTCGTGCTCGCGGAACTCGATGGTTGCCGAGGTGTTGTGCGCGGTGTAATGCGTCTGAACCTGCATGTAGAAGTCGAACTGCGCCATTGCCGAGAACGCGTTGATGTCCACGGCATCGGCCCCGGGAAGATTGGCCCAGCTCACTTCCGTAGGGATTTCCACCAACCATTCAGTGCAGCGCGGATCAAATGGATCATCGAGAAGTCGACCCTGCTCGTCCTTGTCGGATTGCGATGGCACAACGGTGTAGCCGTAGTCCATGCAAGCCATGGCAACGGGGTCGTTCTTGCGGAAGGTGATGCGGCGGATGAAACGCTGGGCCTTGGGGGGGTGCCAGCCTGGTGCCGCGCCAGTGAGCAGGCTCTTGGTGCCTGCGGGTTGCACGGTGGTGCAACGGTTGGGGCGACGCAGGCCATGGCGGTCGCAGTACTCCCACACGGCCTCATTCACCGTGGCTTTCCAGCGGCTCAGGTACTCCGCTTCACGCCGTTTGAACTCCTTGCCTTCCTCGGTGTTGGGTCGTCCGGCTTCCCACCACTGCAGCCAGGGGGTGCCGAAGGCATGCACGAAGAAGTCGAACAGGCCGGTGAAGCTCACGCCCACAATCGGATCCCAGGCACGACTCTGGCGGTAGCGCTCCACTTCAAATTGATGGTTGAGCAGGCAGGCCACTGACAGCGCACCCGCGCGGAAGGCATCGCGTTGGCCCTCGTCATCGCTGGGGTCGATCTGGTTGAGGTGGATCTCCGCCAGGTTGCAGTGGAAATCGGCACCGAGAATTTCGCCGCAGGGGTTGAGGCCGTAACGGCCAAGACGGTGCTCCAGTTCGGCCACATCCATGGGCCCGTGGTTGAGATCGAGCCAGCGGCCGGCCTCGTCCCGGCCTTGATCGCAGTAGATCTCGATGAACTCCCGGCGCAGTTCCGGTGTGTTGAGGAGATCGGCGTTTGAGCGCGCGATCGCCTCAGGCGCGAACTGAATGGCACCCTCACCACTGTGGAATTGGCGGGTGACAGCTTCAAGGAGCACGTCGCGAGTCGGACGCGTGTGATAGACGCGAGTGTGATTGGCCATGCGCAGAGCATCCCGTTCAGGATCGATGCGCCAGTTGCCCTCGTCATCCTGTTGCCAGAGATTGTCCTTGGCACCGGCTGCGCTGGAGTCGTCAGAGGCGAACTGGCGCATGCCAGCACTGCGACGGATGTTGCCCGCCACGATGGTGACGGCGGCTTCGTCGATGAGCAAGCAGCACTCCACGGAGGTGAGCTTGCGGCCGATCGCTTTGCCGAGAAGACGTGCAACCCTCCCATACAGATCTTTGAGCTTCACTGGATTGGCCATCCCGCCGAAGCCCTTAAGGGTTTCGCCGACCGGGCGGACATCAGAGAGATCAACCTCAACCTTGACGGTTCTGCCAGCAAACCGAGCATCACTGCTGAGTTCCAGCAGAAGTTGGTAACTGTCCACCCAGCCGCGTCGGGTGTCTCCGACCTTGATGGAGACCAAGTCATTGCTGATGGTGTGGCTGGTCTGCTCTTGACGCTCTCCAGCGGGGGTGACACCGATGTCAGACACCGAAAGGATCTCAATCGGGTTACTGACCATCGGCAGACGCTCGATCAGATGGGGCTCAATGATGGCTCCAGTACCACAGCCCATCATCGCCAGATCCATCATCAGACCAAAGGCTTCCCAATCCACAAGGTTGGTGGAGGTGCAGTTGTAAGCACCGGAGAAATTTTCCTGCTGCTCGATCCACGGTGTGCCACCGATCCAAAGCCATCGTCCGGATGGGAGTGCTTTCTTCTCGGCTTGCATCCGAGCCATCAACTCCATTTCCTCGGACGTGAGGCTGCCAAGCTTCTCCAGTCCGCCAAGGTTGCGTGCGCCGACCTGCGTCCAGCTTTCCCGTCCCACGCTGCTGCGACGGCTGTAGGTCCGGTAAAAGACGGGATTGGCGGCGGGGGCGGTCGCTGGGAAATCGCCATTCCCAGGCAGCGTTGCATTGGTGTCCGAGCTGACGCTGCGGGTTGGAGTCAGGGTCACAGGGCTTGGGATCATTACTGGCACCCTAACGCCAGCGATGGGGCCAGCAAGGGTGTGCCAGCACCACCTGCAGTGTTCAACTCGGCGTTGTGTCTGCCTTGGTAGCGGTGGCTGCATTCACCCTCCTCGATGCATTCTTTCGGTTTCTGAGCGCGTCGGCCATCGCGCGTCCCTTTTGAAGTCAGACTTTGGAATTGAAGTCCACTGACTCGACCCGATGATCCAGCGGACGCCTGAGCCGGAGCTCATGAATGAGCCACTGCAGGTGAAGGCTTACGCGGCGGCGGATTTTGCTTCAACTGACCAGGCGCTGGTGGAGCGCCTTGATCAGTTGCTGCGGGACGCTGATCGTTGGCCTGCCCATGGCGACTGCCTGATTGATCTTGGTTGCGGTCCCGGCAACATCAGTGAACGTCTGGCCCGGCGCTGGCCGCGTTGCACTGTTGTCGGTGTGGATGCCGCCGAACAGATGATCCTTGAGGCGGAGGACCGCCGCCGGCAAAACAGTATCCCCAGTGATCGGCTCCAATACGTCGTCGCTCCGCTCCCCTGGCATGCGCCCTCATCCCAGGCGTCTTTGATTGTGAGCAATAGCCTCCTGCATCACTTACATGATCCTCAGAAACTCTGGGGATGCCTTCGTCCCCTCGCCGGTAGCCACTGTCTGGTTCTGCATCGGGACTTAAGGCGACCGTCCAGTTCAGCTGAGCTGGATCAGCTCTGTGAGTGCTACACGGCTGATGCTCCGGAGTTACTTCAGAGGGACTATCGGGCTTCTCTTCACGCAGCTTTCACGGTCGAGGAGGTGAAAGAGCAACTGCGGGACGCCCAACTCGATCACCTCCAGGTTCGAGAACTTGAGGATCGCTATCTCGAAATCAGTGGCTGGATCACGGGCTGTCAGGCTGGTCTCGATCAGCCCAGCGCATGAGCACGGAATCAGGTCCACAAGACAACAGCGAACTGTTGGAGGCGGTGGCACGCCGCAGAAATTTTGCGATCATTTCCCATCCAGACGCGGGCAAGACCACCCTCACAGAAAAACTGCTCTTGTACGGCGGTGCCATCCAGCAGGCTGGAGCCGTCAAGGCCCGGGGAGAGCAGCGCAAGGTGACCTCCGACTGGATGGAGTTGGAGAAGCAGCGGGGGATTTCGATCACTTCAACGGTGCTGCAGTTCGACTACACGGGCAACACCATCAACCTGCTCGATACTCCCGGACACCAGGATTTTTCAGAGGACACCTACCGGACACTGGCGGCGGCTGACAATGCCGTGATGCTTGAGGATGCGGCCAAGGGATTGGAGCCTCAGACGCGCAAGCTTTTTGAGGTCTGCCGAATGCGGCAGATCCCGATCTTTACCTTCATCAACAAAATGGATCGACCAGGGCGCGAGCCTCTGGCGCTTCTCGATGAAATCGAAGCTGAACTGGAACTGACGCCCTGGGCTGTCAACTGGCCAATCGGCAGTGGCGAGCAGTTTCGAGGTGTGATCGACCGGCGGACCCGTGAGGTGGTGTTGTTCAGTCGTGCTGAACGCGGCAAGCAGTCAGAAGAACGACATCTGTCTCTGGATGATCCAGAACTTCTGGATCTGGTGGAGTCCGACCTCCTGGATCAGGCGGTTGAGGAGATGGATCTTTTGGACGCTGCCGGAGCGGAGCTCGACCTCGAGCTGGTGCATGCCGGTGAGCTCACGCCGGTGTTCTTCGGATCAGCGATGACCAATTTCGGTGTGCGTCCTTTCCTCAACGCCTTTCTGGAGATGGCGCAGAAACCAGTGGCTCGACTCGGTCATGACGGGCCTGTTGATCCATTGAGCCCAGATTTCAGTGGCTTCGTGTTCAAGCTTCAGGCCAACATGGATCCACGCCATCGCGATCGTGTGGCTTTCGTGCGGGTGTGCAGCGGCAGGTTTGAGAAGGACATGACCGTCCGCCACGCGCGAACAGGCCGAACCATTCGTCTCTCCCGGCCCCAGAAGCTCTTTGGTCAGGATCGTGCTGTGGTGGAGGACGCCTATCCCGGGGATGTGATCGGTCTCAATAATCCAGGCATGTTTTCGATCGGGGACACTCTTTATGTGGGTTCCAAGGTTGAGTACGAGGGCATTCCCTGTTTCAGTCCGGAGATCTTTAGTTGGCTCCGCAATCCGAATCCCTCAGCCTTCAAAAATTTCCGCAAAGGTGTGAATGAGCTGCGCGAGGAGGGTGCCGTGCAGATTCTCTATGACACCGATGAGAGCAAACGCGATCCGATCCTCGCGGCTGTTGGTCAACTACAGCTTGAGGTGGTTCAGCACCGTTTAGAGAATGAATATGGCGTAGACACCAGGCTTGAACCTCTGGGTTATCAGGTAGCCCGCTGGGTGAATGGTGGTTGGCCAGCGCTAGAGAAGGTGGGTCGGATTTTCAACTGCAAGACCGTTCGCGACGCATGGAACCGCCCGGTGTTGTTATTCAAGAATCAGTGGAACCTCAATCAATTGTCTGAAGAGCATCCTGCTCTCGAGCTCAGCACGGTTGCTCCTGTGGTGAGTGGTGTCGAGCCGATCAGCCTTTGAACCAAACGTTGATCAGAGCTTGAAGCCAGGTCTTGACATCGTGGGCAGCAGCCACGGGCCAAGTGCCGGACTCAAACGCCAATGGCTGGCTCTGACGATTGGATGGGGGTCGGGTCAGGGTTTGCATCACAGCCTCTTTCATCTCCATTCAGCCTTATCCCACTCTTTACTTGCGTCCGGCGTGGCTGTCCGTATCCCCGGATGGTCCTCACGGCAGCAGATTGAAATCGCCAGACTGCATATTGTTGTGTGGTGTGGTTTGGACACCCTCTGGCTGCTTCGGCCCTGTGATGACGGAGGAACGGATTACGTTTGCTTCCGTGATTGCAGAGATCGCGTGGAGGTGCTTGAGGGATATCACCTGCCGCCGCAGATGCCGTTGATCAAGCATCGCCAATTTCTTCTCAGCACTGAAGTTCCCGGTTTCCGCCATCGTTGCGAACGTCAACAAGGCTTCCGGCATGGCCCCCCTCTGTTCTGAATCGTTTGTCGATGGCGATTGATCAACTCATCTGGTCTTCATCCTCGATACCATTCATCAAGAGAAGAGAACACCGATGGCGGCAGGGCTGAACCCTGGTGAGGACTCCGATGGACAGGATCCTTACCAGCTGTTGCAAATTCAGTCCGACGCCAGTTTTGACGAGGTTCAACGCGCCCGTGATCGAGTTCTCAAGGCCTGCGGTGACGATGTAGTGGCTCGCGCGAAGGTCGAAGCGGCCTATGACGGCGTTCTCATGGATCGTCTTCGCGATCGTCAGTCCGGCCGCCTGAGCGCTGAAGCGGCGACAGCTTCGCGCGTAGAGCGTCAGCAGGGCGAGGGAGGGATGGTTCAAACCACCAACGGACCGGCGGCTCTGCTCACTCGGTTTCGCAATCTTTCACTTCCAGCTCCTTCTTTTAAGGGATCGGCGATGGTGCCCGATCTCACGCTTGTTGAAGGTCAGGGGCTGGTGGTCCGCCTCTCCCTAGGAGCTCTTGCTCTGCTCTTGTTGCTGTTTGCACCGCAGACGATCGAGCTGCTTCTCGCTTTGGGAACGATCGGTTTGTTCCTTAGTCAGATCCGCCGTGGACGCCGTCCCCTTAGCTCCTTGGGTTGGGGCGTCTTGTTGTTAATCCTCGGTCTTGTGGTTGGGGCCTTGCTCAGTGTTGCTGTGGCCGGCTCGGGTCTGCCTTTCACCATGGAACAGTTGCAAGCATTGCCTGCCCTGCTGCTGCTCCTCGCTGGAACGCTGCTTCTGGCCTGATCAAGCCAAGGTTTTGATCAGTTCCGCAAGCTCAACCTCATCGACCTTGTACACCTCGCTGCAGAAGTGACAGGTGAGCTCTGCGCCCCGATCGGTTTTCAACATGTCGGTGAGCTCATCAGGGCCAAGCAGCGTGAGGGCTCCCAAGCTGCGCTCTCTGCTGCAAGGGCAGTGGAACGACACTGATTGCATCGGTTCACCACTCGGAATCGGTTGTGGATCCAGATCGGGGAAGACTTGTTGGATCAATTGCTCCGGATGATCACCGCAGCTGTTCAGCTGTTTGCTGAAATCCTGAATCTCACGGCAGCGTTCCTCAAGTAAGGCCACCAAGGCGGGCTCTTCAGCGGCTTTGGGAAGAACCTGCACCAGCAGTCCACCGCTGCTTTCCAAGCCATCGCTGTTGATGGTTTCACCCACAAACACTGCCGATGGAGTCTGTTCGGAGTGCAGCAGGTAGGACGCCACATCTTCACCGATGCATCCGCTCACGAGCTCGACCGTGCTGCTGAAAGGTTCACCTTTCCCTTCGTCTCGCACCACATGCAGGTAGCCCGTTCCCGCGGCCGTTGTGAAATCAAAACTGGCCTGACCGTTGGTGGAGCGGACTGGATCGAGTTCCAGATTTGGATTGCCCACATAGCCACGAACCCGTCCATCCCGTCCGGCGTCCACCGAGAGACCTCGGATAGGGCCGTCCGACCCCAGCCTGAGATTGACCCTTCCGTGGCTCACCTTCATGGAACTGGCCAGAAGCAGCCCTGCACTCATGGCCCGTCCAAGCATCACAGTGGTGAGATAGGAGAGCCCGTGGCGAACCTGGGCGTATCGGGTTGTGTCGCTGGTGGTCACGGCGACAAGCCTGATTCCCCCCCCAGCTGCGGTCGCCCGCACCAGCCGATCAGCCATGGCTGCCCTGCATCGCAGCGGTCATGGTGACAGAGCGAGCAGCTGGCCGTCGCGCAGTTGGTTGTGCTTGCAGTTCCAGCTCCGGAACAGATCGGGTTCATGGGTCACCACGATCAAAACATGCTGTCTGGATAGGTTGAAGAGCAGGTCCAAGACCTCACCTCGAACCGACCAGTCCAGGCCCGCGGTCGGTTCATCAAGGAGCAGGACCTCTGGTTTTCTCAGAAGCTGCACGGCCAAAGCCAGCCGTCGTTGTTGCCCGCCACTGAGCCGCTCCGGAGCCTGTCGGTTGTCCACCCCATGCAGTCCCACCTGGCTGAGGACCTCAATCTGGTCGTCACCGGCCAGTCGGCGATGACCCAGTTTCAGTTCCTGGCTCACGCTCAGTCCTAAGAAGTGACGTTCAGGAAATTGGAACACGACACCGCAAAGCCAGCGTCGCTGGCGTTGATTCAGGCTTGCTCCCTTCCAGGTGATGCTGCCGGATTGGGCTCCGACCATGCCGCTGATGATCTCCAGGAGGCTTGTTTTACCGCTGCCGCTTTCCCCTGAAATCAGCAGGGGGCTGCCCTGTTGCGCCGTCAGGGAGACTCCGTTGAGGATGGAACTTCCTGCGGTTGCCGGTTTGTAGTGGATATCGGTGAGTTCCAGCATTTCCTAAAACGCGCTGTATCCCTTATCCAGGCAAACCCAGCATGGTCGATCAGGCTGAAGCCAGCGATGATGCGGTGGTCACCTGAAGGCCATGCACGTTCGCTTCCGAGAGGTTGATCCCTTCAACTGCTGGCTCTGGCTGCGCTTCAGCGAAGTTCCTAGCCAAGGTGAGCGCAACTATGTCGATGGAATCTTCGACAGCTGGTACGTGCTGGGAAGGCTTGGAGGCTTCAATGCGGAATCCATGCAGGTGCACGAAGAGGGTGATGAGCTCAGCTGGATGAGTTACGACAATGAAGAGTCCACCTCAGTGATGCCGGCGTTGATGCACAACATGGGCCAACTCGAGTATGAGCAGGATTGGGCTCGTTGCTGGGTCGATCTTGGAACGAGTGATGGGTTCTCCCTTGATGTGCTGATCAACGCCTTGCGTCAACTCGATTCTGATCTTGTACAGATCGAGGAACTCTTGATCGGAGGCGTGAATGAGGATTGGCCAGTTGAGGACCATCCAGACAGCATCTTCCCGGGTATGACCTGAGCGGCTGTGGCTGAGCGACGGCGGCTGCTGATTGAACCCGCCAGGCTTCGTAGCGCTCAGGCGTTGAGCCGCATTGGGCTCACCGTGGCGGAGGCGCGTTACCTCAAGCGAGTGCTCCGCTTGCGGCCCGGTGCTGAGGTGCACGTCGTGAGTGGTTGCGGCCAGTTGTTCAGCACTCGACTCACAACAGAGGGTGATCTTGCGCTGGATAGTGAACTTGGCGCGCTCCCTTACACCGTTGCAGCACCCCACCCACCGTTAGGGCTGGCCGTGTCCTTGATGCGCCGCGGTATGGATGAGGTGATGCGCATGGCCTGCGAGCTGGGGGTGGATCGCTTGCAACCTCTTCAGGCCCAACGCTGTGTACCGCAGGCGGAGTACAGGCCTGATCGCTGGGGAGTGATCCTGCGCGAGGCGGTAGAGCAGTGTGAACGACTCTGGGCTCCTGAGCTTCTGCCTGTCCTGTCGACCGACGACTGGTGGGGCAACCCTTCCGCGGAGCACCTCCGCCTGATCGCGGTGACCCGTGATCAGGCCTGTTCTGATCTGTCGACTCTGTTGGCGGTCACGAAGTCCTTGCCTGATGGCTGCTGGATCACGATCGGGCCTGAGGGTGGCTGGACCAGCGCAGAGCTTCTCTCCGCAGCCGAGGCCGGCTGGTGTGGAGTGGGCCTCGGTGACACGATCCTGCGCAGCTCAACGGCGGCAGTGGCTGCAACCACGGCTCTCTGCAGTTGGAGGCGAGAGGTTCAGCGCTCCTGATCCTTGTAGGCATCCATGAGCTGGCGGGCCTTGACCCCCATCCGGCGCAGTCGGGCAATGCGTGCACTCGTCAGAGGTTGCTCGCGGACCGCCCTGGGCCTGGCCTCCTCAGAATTGGATTGATCACTGAGCCCGATCCAGCTCAGAAAGCCAGCTGCTCGCTTGGATTTCAACGTCATCTCGGATGTTTAGGCCTGACTCAGCTCTTGAACAGCTCTGAGGCCATCGAGCGGAAATTGGAGAGATTGCGGCCGGGCTTGCGTTTGCCAGGGCGAAGTCCGGTGCCGGGCTGCAGGGCTTGCGGTGCAAACGTCACGTACTGAATGGCAGGACGGGATGCTTCCGCAGCAGCCAGTTCTGCGGCCATCGCCTCTGCTGTGGTGAGGGAGGGTTTTGGTTCGGTGCTGGTGGATGTGGTCTGAACCCTGCCAGGAGCTGGTGCTGCTGCGACTGCAGATGTTGCGGCTGTCAGAACAGCTGATGCGCTGACCGTACCGTCCGATTCCTCTGGGGATTCGGACACGACTCTCACCGTGCCGAGCTGGAGCTTTTGCGTCTCCGCCGACTTCGCCGTATCCAGTTCGAGATAAAAACCCTTACGCAGCAGCACCATGCGGATCCGGAATGACACCAGTGGTGATTATCCGCGCAAGCGAAGCCTTCAGCGTTGATGCTTAGGGCAGTGCAACACATGCCATGGCCTTTGCTACGCCAGATTTCCCAACCCAGGAGCCAATGCTCTGGCTGACGGCGTTGGTGGTGAACGGTGTTCTGATCAGCGTGGCGCAGTGCTTTCCGGTGCTGACGCGTGCTGGTTGGTGTCATGCGGGACTTCTCGGCACGGTGCTCTGGGGTGCCTTGGGTTGGCGGGGGTGGCTCGCGGTGGTGGCTTACCTGGTCTTGGGTTCATTGGTCACCAAGCTGGGATTCGCGCGCAAGCGAGATCTGGGTCTTGCCGAGGCCCGGGGAGGACGCCGCGGGCCTGAAAATGTCTGGGGTTCAGCCTTCACCGGCCTGGTGCTGGCGATGCTTGTCGCCGCTGGACTGGGATCTGAGCACCTCTTGCTGGTCGGGTTTGCGGCCAGTTTCGCGGCCAAGCTTGCCGATACGTTCGGCAGTGAAATCGGGAAGCGCTGGGGACGGACCACCCTGCTGATCACCACATTGCGGCCAGTGCCGGCAGGCACTGAGGGTGCCGTGAGCATTGAGGGGACTCTTGCCAGTGCTCTGGGAAGCCTGTTGATGACCTTCGTGATGGCACTGCTAGGCCTGCTGACAACGGCTTCATCTGTGGTGCTGGTGTTTGTGGTTGGGCTGGTTGCCACGCTGCTCGAGAGCTTTTTGGGAGCCACCGGCCAGGGTCGATGGCCCTGGCTCAGCAATGAAATCGTCAATGCCTTGCAGACAGCCTGGGCTGCCTTGCTGGCGATGGCAGCGGCGGCATTCCTGGGGGTGATGAATTGAATGTTGATCCAGCCTTGTAGCGCAGGTCCCGCAGTGTGTCCTGCAGGATTGTCGACAACCTTCTTCGATTCATCTGTTCCTGTTCAGCCAGGCGGCTGATGGGAATGCCGTCGATCCAGTACGACCAGAGCCAGCGGCGATGATCCGGATCCAGGTTTTGCAGGGCCTCATGCAACCAGCGTTGTTGGGGGTCGTCGTGAGCCTCGCTCCCTGGGCTGGGAAGCAGCTCGATCTGTTCGTCGCCATCGGTTGGTCTTGCTCCTTTTTTCGTTGAAATCGGGGTGTTCAACGACACCAGGCGTTGATCCAGATGGGCGCTTTTCGCCTGCTGCCAGCGGCGAGGGGACACCCCCAGAGCGGCGGCCAGATCTGCATCGCTGAAGGTTGCCTGGCCTGCATGCAGGCGCTGCTCCTGCAGCCGCATGCCACGGGTGTGCAAATCCTTCAGTCGCCAGGGAATTCTCAGTGTTTGCAGACGATCGCGCCGGTAGTGAAGGATCTGACCCGTGGCGCTGGGCATGACGTAACTGCTCACCCGGTGGCCACGGGAGGGCTCGAAGCAGTTCAAACTTTTCACGAGTCCGAGACAAGCTTCTTGGCGGAGGTCGTCGTACTCGCCGCCGCCCCGGGGCAACTGTTGATTGGCCGCATGGTGAGCCAGCCCAAGGTGTTGCAGCACCTGTCCATTGCGCTTTTGGATGGATGCAGGAATCGGGCGGTGCTGCTCCCGGCGCTGCAGACGTTCGAGCCGGCGGCAGGGCGGGGTCGGTGGTGTGGTGGAGGTCATTCGCAGGCATTGCGTTGGGACCTTTTCACCGTCCGCTGCCTGTGTCTTTCGATGCCTCCCCCCTGCGGATGAATGCTGTTCACCCTTCAGGGGGATGCAACTCCCGAACCCGGTTCAGTGCTTGCCGGTGCGACCGATCAGATAGGCGCTGAAGGCCAGCATCAGCACACCGGCACAGTATTGAAGGAGTTCCGTGATGGTTTTCACCTCGAAACCCACCATCACCTTGAAGGCGGTAACGATCAGAGCCACGATGATCACCTTGGTGAGCTTGTGCTTCAAACCATCGAGGGATTCGATATTGAGAAGATTTCGACGTTCCTGAGAGTTGTCCTGCTGGCGGACATCGATGTCGGAAATAATCAGCTCATAGATGCCGTAGCCGAAGATCAGCAAGGCGATGCCGATTAGGTAGTAGTCGATGCCTCCAACAACCTTGCCGATCAACAGTGTGCTGTTGGCGTAGGTGAAATGACCTTGCATCACCTTCGTGAGCACGGTGAGCTCTTCGTAGGTTCCAAGCACGAAGCAACTGACGCTGCCCATCAGGCTCATCACCACAGGGATGAGCGTGATCAGGCGGAACCTCCAGATCGCACTTTCGAAGCGTCGCTCCACACGGAGCTTGCGTGTGGGTTTGAGGTTGTCGCCCATGCTCGACTGATCACTCGCTCTTCCTTAGCAGCCAGGTGCCCATCAGGCCGTGGTTTGAGCCGCAGGAGGCCGTGGTTGCGGCGTCGGGGTCAGCAGGGCCGGGATGGAGAACGCGATCAAAGCGGACCCGACCGTCAGCAGCACGAACAGAGGCCCCGGCCGGACCAGCGGCTGACGTTCCATCACGGTGCGACAGCGAGAACACACCGGCACGGATCCTTTTGGAGGATGCAGCACGATCGCTGGACCACAACAGCATTCGGGGCAGCGGTACCGAGGCATGGGGAACGAAACCGATGGCAGCACACGAACGCGTGCAGTTGATTGCGACAATCATGCGTTGCCGCTTGTGGTCACGCCATGCCTCTCAGCTCCCTGGTGCGTCTGCTGCAGACCTCGGCGCTGAGCGGTGAGCTGTGTGATCGGCTCGATCGCTCGGACCGTTTGCTGCTGCGTGGAGCTGGGCGCGCTGCCCGCGCTTTGGTGGCTAGCGCCATGGCCCGCCATCAAGACCGGCCTCTGTTGGTGGTGGTCCCCACTCTGGAGGAGGCCGGACGCTGGACCGCGCTGCTTGATCTGATGGGTTGGCGCAGTGCCCAGCTGTATCCCACCAGTGAGGGGTCTCCCTATGAACCCTTTGATCCCACCAGTGAGATCACCTGGGGGCAGTTGCAGGTTCTCAGTGAATTGCAGGTCGAAGGGCAGAGCAACGACCTGGCGATCGTGGCCACAGAGCGCTGTCTTCAGCCCCACCTGCCGCCCCCGCAGGTGCTCGCTGACCGCTGCCGCACCCTGCGCAAAGGCGACACTCTTGATCTCGAGGTGTTGGCCCTTTCTCTCAGCCAGCTGGGTTACGAGCGGGTGTCGACGATCGACCAGGAAGGCACCTGGAGTCGGCGCGGGGACATCGTGGATGTGTTTCCGGTGAGCAGTGAGCTGCCGGTGCGGCTTGAGTTCTTCGGCGATGAACTCGACAAACTCAGGGAGTTTGACCCCGCCAGTCAGCGATCCCTGGATCCGATCGACAGCCTGCGGCTGACCCCGACCGGGTTTAGCCCTCTCATCGCCGAAGCCCTGCGCGAGTCGATGCCCGATGGGTTGGATCAGCTTCTGAATGAGCAGGCTCTCAATGAGCTTCTCGACGGCGGCACCCCGGAAGGGATGCGTCGGTTGCTCGGACTGGCCTGGCAGGAGCCCGCGTCTCTTCTCGACTATCTTCCCGCAGCGTGCTGCGTTGCCATTGATGAGCGCCGGCATGGGCGATCCCATGGCGATCAATGGTTCGACCACGCCGAAGAGCACCATGGTGATCTCGGACTGCCGTTGCCAAAGCTCCATCGCCCGATTGATGAGGCCATGGCTCTGGCTGATGCCTTTCGTGGTTTCGATCTAGCTGAACTGCAGGAGAAGGACGATCACCCCAATGCTTTTGATCTCAACAGCCGGCCGGTTTCGGCGTATCCCAATCAGTTCGGCAAGCTTGGTGAGCTGATCAAGGGCTACCAGAAGGAGAAGCAGGCGGTGTGGCTGCTGTCGGCCCAGCCGAGTCGTGCCGTCGCCCTGCTCGAAGAACACGACTGTGTCAGTCGTTTCGTTCCCAATGCGGCCGATGCTGCGGCCATTGAACGGCTGGTCGAGCAGAGCACACCGGTGGCTCTGAAAACCCGTGGCACCGCTGATCTCGAGGGACTGCAGCTGCCCGCCTGGCGCGTGGTTCTGATCACTGACCGTGAATTCTTCGGGCAGCAGACACTGACCAGCACGGGGTATGTGCGTCGGCGGCGGAAGGCGGCCAGTCGCACGGTGGATCCCAACAAAATGCGCCCCGGCGATTTTGTGGTGCATCGCAACCACGGCATCGGTCGCTTCCAGAAACTCGAGAAGCTGGCCATCAGCGGTGAGGTGCGCGACTACCTCGTTGTGCAATACGCCGATGGCATCCTGCGGGTGGCCGCAGACCAATTGGGAAGTCTGGGGCGATACCGAGCCAACAGCGATGCTCCGCCTCAGCTGAGCAAGATGGGCGGTTCGGCCTGGGTGAAAGCCAAGGAACGGGCCAGCAAGGCCCTGCGCAAAGTGGCGCTCGATCTGGTGAAGCTCTATGCCGAGCGCCATCAGGCTCCGGGGTTCGCCTTCCCTGTGGATGGTCCCTGGCAGACCGAGCTCGAGGAGTCGTTCCCCTACGAACCGACACCCGATCAGCTCAAAGCCACGGCAGAGGTGAAGCGGGACATGGAAAAGTCCCAACCGATGGACAGGTTGGTGTGCGGTGATGTGGGCTTCGGCAAGACCGAAGTGGCCATCCGGGCGATCTTCAAGGCGATCACCGCGGGGCGTCAGGTGGCCATGCTCGCCCCCACCACGGTGCTGGCCCAGCAGCACTGGCGCACCCTCTCCGAACGTTTTGCCCCTTACCCGATCAAGGTGGCTTTGCTGAACCGGTTCCGCACGGCTGGAGAACGCAAGTCAATCCTCGAGGGATTGAAAAAAGGCACCATCGATGCCGTGGTCGGTACCCATCAGTTGCTCAGCAAAAGCACAGCTTTCGAGAAGCTCGGCCTGCTTGTGGTGGATGAGGAGCAACGCTTCGGGGTCAACCAGAAGGAAAAAATCAAGGCCTTACGCAAGGACGTCGACGTTCTCACGCTTTCGGCAACGCCGATTCCACGAACGCTTTACATGAGTCTTTCTGGTGTGAGGGAGATGAGCCTGATCACCACACCGCCTCCGTTGCGGCGTCCGATCAAGACCCATCTTGCCGCTCTCGATGAGGAGGCGATTCGTAGCGCGATCCGTCAGGAACTGGATCGGGGTGGGCAGGTGTTCTACGTGGTGCCTCGCGTGGAGGGGATTGAGGATGTGGCTGGTCAGTTGCGTCAGATGCTTCCTGGGCTGAAGTTGTTGGTGGCTCATGGCCAGATGGCCGAGGGTGAGCTTGAAAGTGCCATGGTGGCCTTCAACGGTGGTGAAGCCGATGTGATGCTTTGCACCACCATCGTGGAGAGCGGTCTCGACATTCCACGGGTGAACACGATTCTCATCGAGGACGCGCACCGTTTCGGACTGGCTCAGCTGTATCAGCTGCGCGGTCGTGTGGGCCGCAGTGGCATTCAGGCCCATGCCTGGTTGTTTTATCCAGGTAATGCCTCCTTGAGTGAGGCGGCGCGTCAGCGTCTGCGCGCGATTCAGGAATTCGCCCAGTTGGGAAGTGGTTATCAGCTGGCCATGCGCGATATGGAGATCCGGGGCGTCGGCAATCTGCTTGGTGTGGAACAGAGCGGACAGATGGAAGCGATCGGCTTCGATCTCTACATGGAGATGTTGCAGGAGTCGCTTGCGGAGATTCAAGGGCAAGACATTCCTTCTGTGGATGACACCCAGGTGGATCTGCAGGTGACAGCCTTCATTCCTGCGGACTGGATCACCGATGCAGACGAGAAGATGGCTGCGTATCGCGCTGCAGCGGAATGCCTCAGCAGTGATGAGCTCGTGGAGTTGGCGGCTCTCTGGGCTGACCGTTATGGAGCGCTGCCAGGACCGGTTCAGTCGTTACTGCAGCTGATGAATCTGAAGCTTCTGGCCAAACGCTGCGGTTTTTCCCGCATCCGTCCGGAGAAGCCGAACATTGTTTTGGAGACGCCCATGGAAGAGCCGGCCTTCAGGTTGCTCCGGCAGGGCTTGCCCCAACACCTGCACGGCCGGTTGGTGTACCAGGCTGGACCTGGTGCTGCTGCCAAGGTGCTGGCCCGGGGACTGGGGGTTCTGCCGATGGAGAAACAGCTGGATGAGCTCAAGGGCTGGCTGGAGCAGATGGCGGCTCAGATCCCAGATGCTGACGGATTGACTGCTGAGCAGCGAGAGCAGCAGCAGAAAGACCGTAACGAGGCTGTTCTGAGCGTCTGAGCCATGGGGGCGCTGATGGAACCAGATGAATATGAGAAACGTCCGACACATTGCGCAATTCTTCGTTACAGTCACTTCAGGTATTTGGAACCATGGGCGAATTCATCGATCCGATCAGTTCCGTTGGCTCCTTCGGACTTCTGTCAAGCCTCGTTGGGGCAGCTGCCCTTGGCATCTTTGCTCTTTGGCAGGACGATTCCCAAAATGACGACGATGACTCTTCTCCTGGTGGCGGCTTGATGCAACCGGTCGCCTGAACGTTTTTTTTTTGATTCGTCATATTCCCTAAACCATCCCCCAGTTGGGGGATGGTTTTTTTAATGCTCCGTCCGAGGGTGGCCGAGTCCCTTGCAGCGGTCCATGTCCTTGCCTTCAAGGTGTCAATCCTTTCTGTTGGTCGGAGTTTCTGGTTTTGTTCTGGGCGTTCTGCCTGCGCGCGCCTCCTCCTGGGATGCCATCGATGCCTTGCGGGGACGGCTGACCAGCGCCGGTGTGCGTGTCATTCAACAAGACTGCTCTCGCAGCGGTTTGCAGGGCTTTTATCACCCCAGGAGTGACACTCTGGTGGTGTGCCGATCCCATCAGACCCCGTCTCAGGTGTGGGACACCCTGGCCCATGAGGCCACTCATCGCATGCAGCAGTGCGCCGGTGGGTTGATCACCGACCAGCGGCATCACCGGGCAATGGCGGCCGCCCTCGTGCGCAGTCATCCCGCCGAGATCCGTTCCATGCGTGCCTACCCCCTGGGACAGCAACTGGCAGAGCTGGAGGCTCGGTACACGGCGAAGCTTCCGTCCCAGCAGGTTCTCGAGCTGTTTGACCGGTATTGCGGATCGCAGGTTCGCATTTAGGGGGCTTTGGCTCTGGAGACCCCGTTGTTCTTTCATCTTTTTTCAAATGAATTCACTTCTCATGCAACTTGCTGCGGCCGCACTCGGTCAGTTCGCCGCTGGCGGAAGCAGCATGCCGATCGGCATGCCCGTTGGCGGTTTTCCGGTCGGCATTGGTGTGCCCAGCGTTGACCAGACCTTCTCGCTCCAGCTGGCCTCCCTCGCCACAGCGACCTGCTTGTTGCGTGAAGGTCAGATCAGCCGCGACCAGGCTCGCAGCATGCTCTCGCGTCAGGGAGATGTCTGGGGGTGGGATGCCCAGTGGGGCCGACGCATCCCCTTAAGACGGGTCGACCAAGCCATTGGTGCTGCAGGTGGCTGCGCGGCGATGGTGAACCGCATTCAGGAAACAAGGACTATTTCGCCTTACTCGGGGGTCGTTCCCGTGAGCGAGCGGCCGCGTTTTGGCTCGAGTCGCAGTGCGATGGAAGGCTTTGGTCTCTATCCCTACCGTTGAAGCGCTGACTGGAGATTGGCGCTGCCCGGTTGGAACGCCTGGCCACGTTCCGGGGAGCGCAGGGCTTTGATCAGCGTGGTTTCCGCTGCCCGGTATTGACTGTCTTTGCCCGTTCCCAGCTGCTCAACCGTGAGCGATTGAATCTCCTTTTCGCTTAGTTCGACCGGTACATCAGGACGGATCCCGTTCTTGTGAATGTCCGTTCCTTTCGGGGTGAGGTATTTGGCGATCGTGACGGTGAGTCCGGAGCCATCCGAAAGCCCCCGGACCGACTGAACCAATCCTTTGCCGAAGGTCTTCTGACCAACGAGGACCGCTCGTTTGTTGTCTTGAAGTGCTCCCGAGAGGATCTCGCTGGCGCTGGCGGATCCCTCATTCACAAGCACCACCACGGGACGATCCGTCACCGCATTCCCGGTGGCCCGGCGGATGTCCTGAATGCCATCGCGTGTTTTGGTACTGACAATCGTGCCTTCGTCGAGCCATTGGCGGGCGATGTCCACGCTGGCTTCCAGAAGGCCGCCAGGATTGCTGCGCAGATCAAGGACAAAGCCTTGGGCACCCTTCTGCTCAAGTTTCCGGATCGCCGCCCTCATCTCCCGGGAGGCTTTGGCATTGAACTGCTTGAGGCGGATGTAGCCCACCTTTGTGCCGTCTGCACTGGTATTGAGCCGACTCTCGACGGCGTTGATCTCGATGCGGGCCCGTTTGAGGGGAACGATGACCACCTCTCCCTTTCGGCGCAGACCGAGGGTGACTTCACTGCCTTCTTTGCCGCGGATCAGCTTCACCGCGTCGTCGGTGGTCATCCCCTTGGTTGTCTTGCCGTCGACCGAAACGATCACGTCCTTAGGTAGAACGCCAGCTTTCGATGCCGGAGTTCCTTCGATCGGCGACACCACCACGATTTCCTTGGTGTCCTTGTCGAGAGTGATCTGTATGCCTACCCCGGTGAGTTCACCTGAGGTGTCAATCTGCATCTGTTTGAACTCTTTGGGGTCCAAAAAGCGCGTGTAGGGATCGTCGAGGCTGGCCAACATTCCCCGAATCGCTTCATACGACTCATCGGTGCCTGCGTAATTCTTGGTCAGCAGGTCACGGCGCAGGCGTGTCCAGCGCTCCGGTGAGTAGTTGCCGGTGGAATCCAGGTAGTCGCGATAGACGATCTGCCAGACCTGGTCAATGACCTCCTTCGGGCTGTCAGTAATCGACGATGAATTTGTACTGGGAAGACCCAGACCCGGTGCCGCGATCGCCACGGCGGCTGCGATGCCTCCGGCACCAAGAATCAGCAGAATGCCTTGGCGATGGGAGTGCTCAGGGCGCAGTCGGGGAGTGGGCATAACGTCCTAGAGGACTGATAGCTCACAGTAACGACATCAGTCGGGATCCACCCAGCGTCCGTCGTCCTTGATGATCTGGATCAGCGCTTCAACTCCTTCGGTTTCCGGCACCTTTCGGATCTCATCACGCCCTCGATAGAGGGAAATCACTCCAGGGGTCTTGCCGACGTAACCGTAGTCGGCATCGGCCATCTCACCTGGGCCATTCACGATGCAACCCATCACAGCAATGTCGAGACCGGTCAGGTGGGATGTGGCATCCCGAACCTGATTTAGAACCTCCTCAAGATTAAACAAAGTGCGACCGCAGCTTGGGCAAGCCACGTATTCGACCATCGTTTTGCGCAATCCGAGGGCTTGAAGGATTGAAAAGCAGACAGGTATCTCTTTCTCAGGTGCTTCGGTGAGAGACACACGGATCGTGTCTCCGAGGCCCTCGGCCAGGAGTGTGGCGATCCCGGCGGTGCTTTTGATCCGGCCGTAGTCCCCATCACCCGCTTCCGTCACCCCGAGGTGAAGGGGGTAGTGGAAGCCCTCACGATCCAGGGTGTCGGCCATCAGGCGATAAGCCGCCAGCATCACCGGGGCCCGGGACGCTTTCATCGAGATCACGATGTTGTGGAAGTCGAGTTCATCGCAGAGGTGCACAAACTCCATGGCGGATTCGACCATTCCCTCCGGTGTATCCCCATAGGTGAACAGCATCCGTTCGGCCAGTGATCCATGGTTCACGCCGATGCGAAGGGCCTTGTTCTGCGTCTTGAGGACTTCAACAAGGGGAGCGAAGTCGTCCTTGATGCGTTGACCAATCGCCTGAAATTCTTCACGGCTGAAGTCCTGCCGATCCGGGTCGGGTTTATCGAACACGAACAGCCCCGGGTTGATGCGCACCTTGTCAACGTGCTTTGCCACTTCAAGGGCGATGCGGATGCCGTTGTGATGCACGTCCGCAACAAGAGGAACACCACAGCCCTGCGATCGGAGGGCTGCGCGGATGTCTCCCATGGCCTTGGCGTGCGCCATGGAGGGCGTGGTGACGCGAACGATCTCGCAGCCGGCATCGGCGAGCCTTCGGATGCCAGCCACGGCACCCTCGATATCAAGGGTGTCTTCATTGATCATCGACTGAACGGCGACCGGGTGCTCACTGCCGATCGGCACGTCGCCCACCATGACGGTGCGGGTCCGACGCCGGTGAATCACCGTGTCGTACCGCTGACTCCGAGCGGTGTCATTGCCGGTCTGAGAAGCGGTGGCCAGGGAGCCGGTCATGGATCGTTCAGGGACCTTGGCCAAACCATGGCATACCTATCCCCCTTGTGCGCTAAGCCTGCGTTTCGCTTCCTGCAAATCCTGGAGGGTGAGGGCCTGGGGGGATCCTGCTTCCCGCGATTGAAACCGCAAGAGATAGGAGGGATGAAACACCGGCATGAAGGCCCTTCCCTCCTGCTCGTGCCACTGACCTCTCAGCTTGCTGATCCCGCTTTTGATCCCTAGCAGCGCCTTAAGAGCCGTTGCTCCAGCCATCAGCACCAAGGAAGGGTTCACGAGCTCGAGTTGTTCCTCTAGCCAGGGTCTGCATTGCCTGATCTCCTCAAGCGTGGGCTTTCGGTTGTTGGGGGGCCTGCACTTGATCACGTTGCAGATGTAAAGGTCTTGGTCTTCATCCAGTTCTGCTTCCTTGAGCAGCGCACTGAGCAGCCGGCCTGAGCGGCCGACGAAGGGCAGCCCCAGGCTGTCCTCGTCGGCTCCGGGTGCTTCACCGATCAGCATCAGATCGGACCCGGGGTTTCCCCTGCCAACCACTGCCTTTTGCCGATGATGAGCGAGATCACAGCGCCGGCAGGCTGCACATTGGCTGTTTAAGGCGTCGAGAGCTTTCACTTCGCTTCCTCGGGTGATTCTTTTGATTGAGTGACCAGCAGCAAAAAGCGTTGACCCTCAGGATCCTTGAGCCAGCTTTCTGCGCCGAATGATTCTTGGCGGGGTTCTTCCGCACTGGATCCGCCCAGAGCGATGACCTCATCTCGCCAGGAGCAAAGTTCCTGCAGGGGGTTGTGGCGTGTGATCCGTTGAAGGCAAGGTGCCAGCACGGCGCCTGAGGCCGGCCAGGGGCGACGTCGTGATGGGGTGTAGATCTGCAGCGACCCTCCCTCCGGTAAGGGGACGATCCAGTGGTGTTCAGCCAGGCCCGATTGGGCTCTGGTCTGAAGAAGACCGGCATAAAACGCTGCCAGTCTCTGAGGGTCCCGTGCGGCCAGGACCCAGCTGAGGGAGGGCTTTGGGTTGTCCATTTCCCCATGGTCCTCCCTCGGATCGAGGCCCTTCTGCCTTGGCGCTTGGTTGTCTGTGACACCACATCAGGCAGGATGAGTTCTTTCGTACCTGCGCATCCACTGGAGGGGTGCCGCGCTGATGTCACGCCCGCTCTCTCTATCCAGCCGGGCCGAAGCCCTGCAGCCTTCGCTCACGCTGGCGATCAGCGCTCGGGCCAAGGCCCTGCAACAGGAGGGGCGCGACATCTGCAGCCTCAGCGCCGGAGAGCCAGATTTCGATACTCCTGAGTTCATTGTTGAGGCCTCTGTTGAGGCCTTGAGGAACGGCATGACTCGTTACGGTCCCGCTGCCGGGGATTCCACCCTGCGTGAGCTGATCGCCAGCAAGATCAGTAAGGAGAACGGCATTCCAACCTCAGCGGCCGAGGTTCTGGTCACCAATGGCGGGAAGCAGGCGATTTACAACCTTTTTCAGGTTTTGCTGAACCCCGGCGACGAGGTCTTGATTCCTGCGCCGTACTGGCTCAGTTATCCGGAGATGGCTCGCCTCGCCGGTGCCCGTCCGGTTGCTGTTCCCTCGTCGGCTGACGATGGCTTCCGCCTGGATCTCAATGCGCTTGAAGCCGCGATCACTCCGGCCTCCCGGGTGCTGATTATCAATTCTCCTGGCAATCCGACAGGCCGTGTGCTCAGTCGCGATGAGCTGTTAGCCATCGCTGAGCTGGTGCGTCGTCACCCTCGGCTTGTGGTGATGAGCGATGAGATCTATGAATACCTGCTCGACGACGGCGTGACCCACGACAGCTTTGCGTCTCTTGCTCCAGATCTTCAGGATCGCTGTTTCATGGTGAATGGTTTCGCCAAGGGGTGGGCGATGACCGGATGGCGCCTGGGTTATCTCAGCGGCCCTGAATCCGTGATCAAAGCTGCATCCGCTCTCCAGAGCCAGAGCACCAGCAATGTCTGCAGTTTTGCCCAGCAGGGAGCCATTGCCGCTCTGACGGCTCCACGGGACTGCGTTCAGACGATGGCTGAGAGCTACAACCGCCGCCGATCCTTTCTCGTGGCAGGCCTGCAGGCGATGAGCGGTATCACCCTGGTCCCCCCCCAGGGTGCCTTTTATGCATTTCCTCAGCTGCCTGAAGGGTGCGGCGATTCAATGAGTTTCTGCCGCAGGGCCCTGGAAGATGAAGGGTTGGCGATCGTTCCCGGAGTCGCCTTCGGTGACGACCGCTGTGTACGGGTGTCCTGTGCGGTCTCGCGTGAGACGATTACAGATGGCTTGGCCCGACTGGCCCGCCTGCTTGCTGTGAATTGACACCTTTTTCGCAGTTCCTGAAGGATCGTTTCACCAGAAACCAGTTCATGCCCATTCGAGAACGAGGGGCCGTCGCCCTTCTGGCTTTGTCTCTTTGCCAGGGGTTGACGGTCCTGCCGTCCATGGCCAAACCGGCGCTTCGCGTCGGCGCCATTCCCGATCAGAACCCCGAGCGACTGAATCGTCTCTATGGCCAGCTTGGTGATGAGCTCAGCGACCGTCTGAAGGTGACCGTTCGCTACGTGCCGGTGAGCAACTACCCCGCTGCTGTTAGTGCCTTCCGGACCGGTGGCTTGGATCTGGTCTGGTTCGGTGGCCTGACCGGGGTTCAGGCCCGTCTCCAGACTCCCGGAGCCAAGGTCTTGGCGCAGCGGGATATCGATGCTCGCTTCCGCAGTGTGTTCATCGCCAATGCCTCAGCGGGTCTCCAACCGATCCAGTCCATCGGCGGCCTCACCAGTTTGCGCGGGAAGCGCTTCGCCTTTGGCTCGGAGAGCTCAACGTCCGGCCGTTTGATGCCGCAGCATTTCCTCGAGAAAGCCGGGGTCACTCCCAGTCAGTTCAGCGGAGGCCGGGCGGGCTTCAGCGGCAGTCATGACGCCACCATCGCTTTGGTGCAAAGCGGGGCGTACCAGGCAGGTGCCTTGAATGAGCAGGTCTGGACGTCCGCTCTGAAAGAGGGTCGGGTCAACACCGACAAGGTCGCTGTGATCTGGCGAACCCCTGAATATGTTGACTACCACTGGGTTGCACGCCCTGATCTTGATCAGCGCTTCGGTTCGGGTTTCACAACGCGCCTGCAGAAGGCGATCCTGGCTTTACAGCCAACCACCCCCCGCCAGACCACGATTCTCGAGCTCTTCGCTGCCAAACGTTTCATTCCTGCTGATGCCAGCCAGTACAAGCCGATCGAAACGGTGGGTCGCCAGCTCGGCAAAATTCGTTGAGTTCCCTGCTTCAGCTTGAAGAGGTTCAGTTGGTCGGCTCGCAGAGAGACCGGCTGATCAGCCTGTCGCTGCAGGTCCACCGCGGAGAGCGTGTGGCTCTCTTGGGCCCCAGCGGCGCCGGCAAGAGCTCATTGATGTCTGTGATCAATGGCACCCTGATCCCACAACAGGGAACGGTTCTCTGGCGAGGCAGGAGTCTGCAGCAACGCAACCGCCGTCAGCGCTGTGAGATCGGCACCCTCTGGCAAGACCTGCGCTTGATTGAGGAACTCAGTGTTGGGCAGAACATCAATGCCGGCGTCCTTGGTCGGCGTGGATTGCCCTGGGCGTTGGCGAATCTTCTGTTCACCATCGGCTCAGAGCCCTGTCTGCAGTGCTTGCGCCAGGCTGGATTGGAGCCCCAGGTTTTGGGCTCTGAAGGTTTGGATCGCCCCGTGAAACGGCTGTCGGGAGGACAGCGACAACGGGTTGCCCTGGCCCGGTTGTTCCGGCAACAACCGTCTCTGGTTCTTGCCGATGAGCCTTTGGCCAGTCTGGACCCAGCCATTGCCGCCGAAGTGCTCGATCGCCTTCTGGAACGAGACGCTGATGGCTCCCTCGCCTACGGTGCGGAAGCGGTGATGGTGTCGCTGCATCGACCGGATCTGATTCATCGTTTTGATCGTGTCCTGGCCCTGCGGGATGGACGTCTGTTGATCGATGCACCGGCAAGGGCTGTGACGCCTGGGGAGCTTCAGGATCTCTACGCACTGTGATGGCTCTGCCCCGACCCAGTGCACCCGCGCTCGCCGTGCTGCCAGCCTTGGCACTGCTGCCGGTCTTGATCACCGTTCTCGCTGGGATTCACGCCGGTGGCGTTGAAATCTGGATGGCGTTTCTCTCTGCAGCGGTTCATCCGTCCCTCGACCCACTACTGCTCAAAGCTCTATTGAGAGCTCTGCAGGTCACGCTGGCGATGGCTTTGGCTGGATGGAGTCTCAGCCTGGTTCTTGGGGTGCTGCTTGGGTGCTTTGCCTCAGAACGTCTCATGCAGACGTGGAGATGGCCAACCTGGCCGGCGTGGATCCTTCGCCGCTCCCTGGCACTGCCTCGATCGGTGCATGAGCTGATCTGGGGACTGCTGCTTCTGCAGGTTCTCGGTCTGCATCCCTGGGTGGCGGTCGCCGCGATCACGATTCCCTATGCGGCCCTGGTCGCTCGCGTTTGGCGCGACCAGCTGGATGCGCTTGATCCATCCAGGCTTCAGGCACTGCTGCAGGGCGGTGCGCCCCCCCTCGCCGCTTGTTGCACCGCACTGTCCCCCGCCATGGGCACAGTGTTGATGAGTTATGGCGGGTATCGACTCGAGTGCGCATTGCGAAGTGCAACGCTTCTGGGTGTGTTTGGCCTGGGAGGCCTGGGCACTGATCTGCAACTCAGCCTGCAGTCGCTGCAGTTCAGAGAGCTTTGGAGTGGGCTGTGGTTGCTTGGCCTTCTCAGTGTTTCTTTGGAGATCCTGCTCACGCTTTGGCGACGTCAATCCCACAAGGCCCAGGCAGGCCAGCGACGCCTGTGTCTCTTCCTCGCCGGTGTGATTGTGGCGGGGATCACAGGAAGCACCTGGCTCCATGTGTTGTTGCCGGATTCCGGCAGTGTCGTCTGGCAGGGACTGGCGTTGCCGGATTGGGGCCGTCTGATGCTGGCCGCTGCAGAACTTCCCTGGTTGCGGCTGATCTATGAGACGCTCCTGCTCACAGTGCTGGCCGCTGGGATTGCGGTAGGACTTCCTCCGCTGGCGATGTTGTTGGTCCCCTCACGGCCGTGGCAGGTCGTTCTCAACGCTGTCTGGGCTCTGATGCGTCTCATCCCCCCACCGCTCACGGTGTTGCTTCTGCTGCTGAGCAACCGTCCAACCCTTGCAATCGGTGCGTTGGCGCTCGGGTTGCACAACGGCGGGGTGATGGGACGTTTGTTGCGCGAAGAATTGGAGCAGCAGTCTGCTGATCAACAGCAGGCCATGGGCGCGTTGGGAGCTTCTGCACGGCTCAGCTGGCTCTATGGCCTGTTCACGCCGCGCAGCCCCGGATACCTGGCCTATGGGGCCTATCGCAGTGATGTGATCCTGCGGGAGACCGTTGTGGTGGGCCTGATCGGTGGAAGTGGACTGGGCTGGCAGTTGCTGGAATCGCTCAGTTCCTTCCACTGGGATGCTGTTTTGGTGTTGATCGGGGCCTATGCCTTGATCACCCTGCTCGGGGAGTGGCTCAATGATCAGTGTCGGGACCGCTGGCTGCAAAGCTGATCACCCGTTGTGAGTGACTGAATCCATGCGCCATCCCCGTCAACTGGTGGTGATTGGTGATAGTGGCGTGGTCGGCTGGGGAGACACCGAGGGTGGCGGCTGGTGCGAGCGGTTACGGCGCTCCTGGATGGCGCTTCCGGATGCACCTGTGATCTATCCATTGGGGATTCGCGGTGACGGACTCGAGTCGGTGTCGCAACGATGGGAGGATGAATGGGCCTGTCGTGGGGAGCTGCGACGCCAACATCCGAAGGCTTTGCTGGTGGCGGTGGGCCTGAATGATTCAGCCAGGGTTGGTCGTGCCGACGGCCGGCAACCACTTGATGCTCAGGCCTTGCGCTTCGGGTTCGAACAGATGCTTCACGCCATGACGGCTCGAACCCAGGTGTTTGTTCTGGGACTGTCGCCGGTGGATGAACAGGTGATGCCGTTTGCTGACTGTCTTTGGTACAGCAACAACGACATCGCTGTGCATGAAGCCCAAATTGAAGAGGCTTGCCTCGAGGTGGATGTTCCCTTCATGCCTCTCCACGCGGCGATGCAGGCAGAGCCGGGGTGGCTGGCCTGGATTGAGCCTGACGGCATCCATCTCAACAGTGACGGGCATTACTGGATCGAGCAGCGGGTCCGGTCGTGGGGTGCTCTCCAGAGCTGGGCAGGTCTGGAGTTGCAGGCACAGCTCACCCTGGGCTGAGGCCTATCAGACTTGCTTGAGATGTGAGATCGGGCATGCGCGTGTTCATTGTTGTCTTGGCCGCCGCACTTCAGGCGACACCAGTTCTTGCACAGAAGAATTCGGTGACCTGTGAAGCATTTTCCAGCGGTTTCACCACGCCTGATGGCTGCCTGGATGGAAGTCAACCCTCATCGGGGCCCATTCCCAAAGATCAGTGGAGTGTGGATTACGACGATGATTTCTGGCCGGACGGTTGGTATGGCCCTGGTATCGGAGACACGTTCTGAGTCGTGGCGAGATGCTGAACCGGTGAACTGTCGCCCTTGGATTGGGATTTCAGCGGGCGCGGAATCCGCCGTCGTCGGCGTGATCAGTGAGTGTGCTGGCTTTTGAGCAGTTGAGCAAGCTCACCAAGGGGCCATCCGAGGTTGCGTAGATGGCGAAGCAGGCCTTTCGAGGCCTGGTAGTACCCATTGCTGTACTGAGGCGCGTAGCCGATTTCCTTCAAGGTGAGCATCAGCAGGCGATGTTCCCGTCGGGTTCCCTCCCGCGCTTCCAGGATTTGGAACCCCCGTTCCTCCAGATCAATCCGGGTCTGCCCACTGAGGTCTTCACTGAAGCCGAGCTGGATCACGTGGTCGATCTCCCTGTAAGCGGTGAAAACGCGCGCTCCTCGGTGATCCTCCAGAAATTGATACCGCTCGGTCACGGCGATCACCGCTTCCATGCACGGAGCCAGCAACGCCTGCTCGATTGAGGCTTGCTTGAGGGTCATGACAGTGCTCCTCCAGCGGTCAGGCGCTCTTCGCACGCCATTTCGTAATTGCGGATCGCGCCGGCAGGGATGGAGCCGTTGCTTTTTAGCTGGCGTACGGACAGTTCCACGCACTGCAAGACAACACTGGTGAGCTCGCGACCTTCGCAGAGAGCCCAGCTGCGCAGCAAGACGTGAAGGCTTGGCGGAACAGAGACCGTCAGCTTCACCTGGTTTTCCCGTGGGACAGCCATACGACGGGAGATTGGAGTGAGTCAAATTTAGCCTAGAGATGCTGCTGAGCAACTTGTGGGTAGCTGCTGGGTATCTCTGAAGGTGCTTTGAGCTGGATTAATGCTCACGCTCTCATCGTTCAAGCAGGATGATTCGATTGTTTGAGGGCATTAAGCGAATGTCTTGAAGGGCGAGTCCGGCTTTCCGGGCCTCCTCGACCACAGCCTCCTGCTCGCGGACTCCCCAGCTCGGATCGCGTTCCTGCAACGCGTCGTCGAAGCGTTGATTGCTTTCGCTCACATGCTTTCCACTGACCCGAAATGGGCCGTAAATCAAGAGCTTCCCTCCTGGTTTCAGGTGGCGGACGGATCCCTGCATGAGAGATCGTGTGCACTCCCAGGGGGAGATGTGGAGCAGGTTCACAGCCACAACCATGACCGGAGCCTCTGAACCATGCGCTAACCAGTCATGGGAGCACACATCCAATGACAAAGGCTGCGGCATCACAGTGGTCAGTCCTTCTTTGCTGATCCATGCGCTGATGCTGCGGCAGTGATTACGGTCTGGATCACTGCACTGCCAGGTGATCTGGGGAAATCGCTTTTGAAAGGCAACGCCGTGTTCGCCCGATCCACTGGCCAGTTCGAGAATGAGTCCCTTCGGGGGGAGAGCCTCGGCCAGGACATCCCCGATCGGCCTCCTATTGCGTTGCGTCGCTGGAAAAAACAGCCTTGCGTCGGGACTGGAGAGATCCATCAGGATTAGTCGCTGCAGCTGTTGGCCGGTGTTTCGCAGGAGCGAGTGAGCTCGTGAAGCCATCCCTGCAGCGCGTTCAGGGCTTCAGCTCGGATGCGGTAGTACACCCAGCGTCCGCTTTGACGATCCCCCAGCAGACCTGCTTCCTTCATGACTTTGAGGTGAAATGAAAGGCGTGACTGGGACAAGGTCAGAGCCTCTGTTAGGTCACACACGCAGCGCTCGCCGGTGGACAGCTGATCGAGTATCCGGAGTCGCAGGGGGTCTGAGAGTGCTTTGAGCAGGCTCTGGGCTTGGTCGCTATCCAAATTGAGCACTTTGTCCACGGAGGACGTCATGGACTACGTCGGCATTCATGCCAGCGTAAGTGGGCCAGTTTCGAGGGATTGTCTGCAGGTCTGCAACTTGTTCAGGATTCCTTGTTCAGCCCTGAATCGCTTTCCAGGTAAACGGTTTGGCTCGGGAATGCGAATTCGATGCCCATATCTTCAAAGGATTGCATGATTTTGAGATTGATCGCCTGCTGATCATTGAGGGCGACGGTGTAATCGCGTGTATCGATGTAGTAAGCAAGCTCGAAATTCAGGCTGGAGTCTCCGAATTCAGTGAAATGACAACGGGAGAAGGTGCTGTGTTCCTGCTGGGCGATAATGGCTTCAATCATCGCCGGAATCGCTTTCATCTGATCCACGGTCGTGTCGTATGTGACGCCAATGGAGTAAATCATTCGTCGCTGATTCATTTCAGCAAAATTCTGAATTGTATTTTCCGTGAGAGTGGAGTTGTTCATCACCACAAGCTCACCACGCAGGCTTCGTAGATGAGTGGATCGAACCCCAATCTTTTCCACCGTTGCCGTCATCGATCCTGACTGGATTGTTTGCCCCAGAGTGAAGGGCTTGTCCAGAAGGATCATGAGGTAAGCAAAAAGTTCTTGGGCGGGTTCTTTCAGGGCGAGGCCGATGCCAATGCCGCCGGCGCTGAGCAGACCCCAGATCACGGTCATTTTCACGCCCAGGCTTTGTAAGAGGGCCAAGATTCCGACGATCCACACCAAAGCCCTAAGCAAAGGCAGAAGGCTTGTGAGCAGCTGTTGCAGCTCTTCCCCTCCAGAGCGCCTCGCGGCAATGGTGAGGAATCGGGAGGCGACTCGATTCGCATAGCGGACCATCACGATTGTGACGACGGTCCGCAGGCCGACGCCATAGGCCACCTTTAAGTTGCTGGTTAGGCCAAGATCCTGCTCGGTGAGAACCAGGATGATGATGATGCCGATGGGGATGACGGCATCCGCGAGTGCGCTGATCGCTAAATCGTCAAAATCGCCTTTTGTTTTGCGAGTGAGTTGAGGTAAAACTCGCCGCAACAGGTAGGAAAGCACCAAGGTGATTGCTGCGCCGCCCAGAACGGTCCAGAGGAGATGACTCACGTTCATTGGCGATTCATTCACTTCTGAAAATTTTGCTAGGGATCGGCGTTGCCTGCAAGCTCATTGTGTTCAAGCGTTCTTGTCCGTCGAGCGCGACCCATGAGGCTGCCCATCGGGTTCGTCCTGGGAACCAGGTGGTTGCATCAATCAATGTTGATCAATCAAGATAGTTTGATCTTTTCGGGCGATCGAGCCCTTTGATCTCATGCGGATCGGCATCAATGGCTTCGGGCGCATCGGTCGCCTTGTGTTCAGAGCGCTGTGGGGGCGACCCGGCATCGAACTGGTTCACGTCAATGACCCCGCCGGTGATGCCGCAACCGCCGCTCATCTTCTGGAGTTTGACTCGGTCCATGGCCGCTGGGATCGCGCGATCAGCAGCAGCGCTGAGGGATTCACCGTGGAGGGGGCCCTTCTGACATGGTCGAGTGAGAAAGATCCCACCGCTGTGCCTTGGTCTGAGCGCGGGGTGGAGATGGTGCTGGAGGCCAGCGGCAAGATCAAAACGCCAGAGACCCTCAACCCCTATTTCGAGCAGGTAGGGCTGAAACGTGTTGTTGTGGCTTGCCCTGTGAAGGGTGTCGTTGCCGGTGCGGAAGCTCTCAACATTGTTTACGGCATCAACCATCACCTTTACGAGCCGGATCGGAACCGGTTGGTGACCGCGGCTTCCTGCACCACCAACTGCCTGGCGCCTGTGGTGAAGGTGGTGCATGAGAGCTTCGGCATTGAGCACGGAATGATCACCACCATTCACGACATCACCAACACCCAGGTGCCGATCGATGCCTTCAAGAGTGATCTGCGACGGGCCCGCTCTGGCCTCACCTCACTGATCCCCACCACGACCGGATCGGCCAAGGCGATCGCGATGATCTTCCCTGAGCTCAAGGGCAAGCTCAATGGTCATGCGGTCCGTGTACCGCTGCTCAATGGTTCCCTCACCGATGCCGTGTTCGAGCTCAAGCACAGCGTCACGGTTGAAGAGGTGAATGCAGCGTTCAAGGCTGCTGCGGAAGGTCAACTCAAGGGGATCCTGGGTTACGAGGAGCGCCCTTTGGTGTCTTGTGATTACACCAACGACAATCGCAGTTCGATCATTGATGCGCTGTCCACGATGGTTGTTGATGGCACTCAGTTGAAAGTGTTCGCTTGGTATGACAACGAATGGGGTTACAGCTCGAGAATGGCTGATCTCACTTGCCATGTTGTGGAGAGTGAGGCATGAAGCTCTCCGCTCTGCAGCAGTACGGAATTGTGACGGCCAATTATTGGGCGTTCACCCTCACTGACGGCGCCTTGCGCATGTTGGTTGTGTTCCATTTTCACGAGCTCGGATACTCCACCCTCGAGATCGCCTTTCTATTTCTCTTTTATGAATTCTTCGGGGTTCTCACCAATCTCTATGGAGGCTGGATCGGAGCTCGTTATGGATTGCGTCTCACCCTTTGGGTCGGGACGCTTCTGCAGATCTTTGCGTTGTTGATGCTGGTTCCCGTCGCGGAATCCTGGCCAAAGCTCCTGAGCGTGGTGTACGTAATGGTTGCTCAGGCGATCAGTGGGATTGCCAAGGATCTCAACAAGATGAGCGCCAAGAGCGCCATTAAAACGGTGGTTCCCGAAACCCCAGATGATGCTCAAAAAGGTGAGAAGCAATTATTTAAGTGGGTGGCGATCCTCACCGGTTCCAAAAATGCTCTCAAGGGGGTTGGTTTTTTCCTTGGCGGAGTTCTGCTCACAGCATTGAGTTTCAATGCTGCCGTGGCCTGGATGGCTGCAGGTCTGGCACTGGCTTTTCTCGTCACTCTGGTGTTGCCGGGCGAGATCGGAAAAATGAAGGCCAAGCCTGCGTTTTCGTCTCTGTTTTCGAAGAGCCAAGGCATCAATGTGCTTTCGGCCGCTCGTTTCTTTTTGTTCGGTGCCCGCGATGTGTGGTTTGTGGTGGCACTTCCGGTGTTTCTGGAAGCCTCCCTTGGCTGGGGGTTCTGGGAAATCGGCGGCTTCCTCGGCCTCTGGGTGATTGGTTACGGGATCGTGCAGGGCACAGCCCCCGGGCTGCGTCGCCTCTGGGGACAGCGTGAAAGTCCCGGGGCGTCTGCTGTGCAGTTTTGGAGTGCCGTTCTCACCGCAATTCCCGCGCTCATTGCCATCGCCCTTCTTCGTGAGGTTGATGTGGCGGTCGCGATCGTGGGCGGTTTGGCGGCTTTTGGAGTCGTCTTCGCGATGAACTCCTCGATTCACTCGTACATGGTGCTGGCTTACACCGATGAGGAGAACGTGAGCCTCAATGTGGGCTTCTATTACATGGCGAATGCGGCAGGCCGTCTGGTTGGAACCTTGCTTTCCGGTGCCGTGTTTCTGATCGGTGGAACTCCCTCCTCAGGGATGCAGGCCTGCCTCTGGACTTCATCTCTCCTTGTCTTCCTCTCGTGGTTCACCAGTCTGCGGCTTCCTGCTGTTCGGAGGTCGGCGGCTTAGCGTCGGATTAACGAGCCCCATCCCGCTGTTCTGCGGGTTCCTCACCATGCCCCATCCCGCCCGTCTGGCTGCTCTTCAGGCCATCCAGCAGCGCACTCCTGTGGATTGTGCCCCTGCACAACCCCTTGAAGACATTTGGGCCAGCGATGTGTTCACGCTCGCAAGGATGAAGAGTGCTCTCCCAAAGGAGTCTTATAAGGCTGTTCGTCGAGTGATCCGTGATGGCGGGCGTCTCGATCTCGATGTGGCGGATGTCGTCGCTCAATCGATGAAGGACTGGGCTGTGTCCAAGGGCGCGCATTACTACGCCCACGTCTTTTATCCCCTCACCAACTCCACTGCGGAGAAGCACGACGGTTTCATCAGCCCGCAAGGTGATGGTCAGGCGATCCATGAGTTCTCAGGCAAGCTCCTCGTGCAGGGTGAACCTGATGGCAGCTCCTTCCCCAATGGAGGTATCCGTTCCACCTTTGAGGCCCGGGGGTACACGGCCTGGGACATCACCAGTCCGGCCTACCTAATGCGCACTCCCAATGGGGTGACGCTCTGCATTCCCACAGTGTTTGTGAGCTGGACAGGTGAGGCCCTCGACAAAAAGACACCGCTGCTCCGCTCGAATGCCGCCATGAACCGGCAGGCGCAGAGGCTGCTTCGCATCCTTGGCAATGTGGATGTGGCCCCTGTCAACAGCTCCTGTGGCGCCGAGCAGGAATATTTCCTGGTGGATACTCAGTTCGCCACCCTCAGGCCCGACCTCCTTCTCGCGGGTCGCACGCTGTTCGGCGCGGCATCACCCAAGGGGCAGCAATTCGATGATCACTATTTCGGTGCGATTCCGGAACGGGTGCAGGTGTTCATGCAGGACGTTGAAAATCAGCTTTACAGACTGGGAATTCCAGCCAAAACTCGACACAACGAAGTTGCGCCCGGTCAGTTCGAGATCGCGCCGGTTTATGAAGCCGCCAATGTCGCGACGGATCATCAGCAACTGATCATGTCGACGCTGCGCAGCACCGCTAAGCGTCATGGTTTCACCTGCCTGCTTCATGAGAAGCCCTTTGCTGGGATCAACGGGTCTGGGAAGCATGTGAACTGGTCGGTTGGCAACAGCACCCAGGGCAACCTTCTGGATCCCGGACATACTCCCCACGACAACCTTCAATTCCTGTTGTTCTGCGCCGCGGTCATCCGTGGTGTGCACTGCAATGGCCCTTTGTTGCGTGCTGTTGTGGCCACGGCAGGCAATGACCATCGCCTTGGCGCAAATGAAGCCCCTCCGGCGATTATTTCCGTTTATCTCGGACAGCAGCTGGAGAAGGTCTTTCAGCAGATTCAACAGGGAGAGGTCACAGGAAGCTCCAGTGGCGGAGTTATGTGTCTCGGTGTGGATTCTCTTCCTGAATTCCCCAAAGATGCCGGAGATCGCAACCGCACATCCCCCTTTGCCTTCACCGGAAACCGATTTGAGTTCCGAGCGGTTGGCTCCGGCCAGTCTGTTGCTGGCCCTCTTGTGGCCATGAATACTGTATTGGCTGATTCTCTGGAATGGATCAGCGATCGCCTCGACGCTGAAATGGGCTCTGGCCAGAGTCTCGAACAGTCGGCGGCGTCAGTGCTCCGGCAGATCATGGAGCTGCATGGTGCCGTTGTGTTCGGCGGTGATGGCTATTCCGACGCGTGGCATCGGGAAGCGACCGATGATCGTGGCCTGGAAAATCTCCGCAATACCGCTGAAGCACTGCCGGTGCTGCGCCGGGAGGAGGTGAGAAGCCTGTTCCAGCGGCATGGGGTGATTTCACCTGTGGAGATGGAAAGCCGTTATGAGGTGTATGGAGAGCAGTATTCCCTCGCGATCGAAGTGGAGGCCAAGGTGGCTCTCTCCATGGTGCGTACGCAGATCAGTCCTGCTGTTCAGAAGCATCTGAGCGGTTTGGCACGCAGCCTTCAGCAGCAACAGGCTCTCGGACTTCAGCCTGAAACCCGTGTTCTCCACCAGATCGCTTTGCTGCACGGGCGTATGGACGACCATGCAACGGCTCTGGAAGGGGACTTGCATCAATTACATAGCGGAGACACCGCCGCAGCCATGAACCACTGCGCGGGTGTGATCCTTCCCCGTCTGCAGCAGTTGCGTGAGGCTGTGGATGGCTTGGAGGAACTCGTGGATGATGATCGCTGGCCCTTGCCCTCTTACCGGGAGATGCTCTTTGTTCGCTAAGGCTTCACTCTTGCTAATCCCGATAGGGTGAATGATGTGCGGGATTGTGCGTTGCCGCTGAACTCCGTTGCCGACTTGCTCGACTGGGTCATCAGTTTTGATGCCAAGAAGGTTCGTTTCGAAGTTGATCGTCTGCGCCGCCGTTATCCGGATGCCACAACGTACGAACTCGCTGAACGTGCCTTTGGCGACGCACGATTGCGCGTGATCACAGCCGGTGCCGCTTCGGGACTCGCCGCTAATCCCGTTCTGAGTGTTGCTGGTGCGCTGGCTGATCTGTCAGTCACGACCCGGACCCAGCTGTTCGCAGCTGCATGCGCTGCCGAGCTCTTAATCCCAGGTTTTCTGGAGAGTGAGAACGCCCGCCACGAGCTGCTGTTCCCGGTCTTCGGGTCCAGTGTGATCAGTCAGGTAGGAGTGGAGTTGGGGTTGAAGGCTGCTCACACAGCGACTCGCGAGATGGTGTTGAAACTGATCAACAAGCGCAGCCTCGCGCTGATCAATGGTGTGATGACCAGGGTGTTCGGACGCAGAGTGAGCCAACGTGCCTTGATCACCAAGACGGTTCCCCTGGTGGGGTGCGTGATTGGTGGCACCTGGAATGCTGTTGAGGTTCAATTGATTCGTCATCGAACGCTCCGGTATCTCACGGCGCAGGCCATGGAATCTGGTGACTTCATCGATGTCGAGGCGGTGGCGGGCTGATGAGAAGACTGCAACCAAAACTCTTCCCAAGACCGATCAGCTTTGCTGGCGCGGTGATGCTCTGGCCCGCGCTCCTAACAACGACTGCCGTTGCTGACCCTCATCCGCGTCGGGAGGTCACGGTTCTGACCGTGAATAATGGGCAAGAAGTTCTTGTGGATCTTCAGGGTGAAGGGCGGGCTGTCCGACTGGCCTGCATTCAGGCGCCGCTTGCTGAGCAGAAGCCCTGGGCGGAGCGTGCCACGGCCCAGCTTCGTCGTTCACTCCAGCCCGGAAGCATCGTCGCTCTCGAATTAAGGGCCAGGGATGTCTACGGCAGGGTTGTGGCGCGATTGATCAACGATGGGGCTGATGTGGCTGCTCCACTGCTGCGACAAGGTGCAGTGTTCGCCTACGACGGTTATTTGGGTCAGTGCAATGACCTCGACTATGACCGTTTTGAGAGCACTGCCAAAACAGCTCAGCTCGGGATCTGGAGCGTTCCAGGAGGTATCCAACGCCCGTGGAATCTGATTGAGGCGTCTGGTGGACGCCTTGCTCCCTGAACGATCCAAAACCGTTGTGGTTGACACAGCCGATTCTGTCTAGGTGGATCTGAATAATATGAGAGTCATCAACGTGATGAGTTACGAACCAGGAAGCACGGATTGCCGTTTGTTAATTGACGCCAAGCACCATCTCGAGCTTGCGTTGACATCTCTCAGTGCTCTTCCCAATAGCGATCACATTCAACGACAACTCAAGGCCGTGCATCAGCAGCTCGAGGGGATGCACGATCTCAAGCGCAAACAACCCATTCACTCCCCTGTCTGAACGGCTGGTTCTCCATCAGAATGGAATTCCAGATCCTAGCTTCGATGTTTGAGAACAAAAATCGTCCTGCTTGGGTGAACTGGCTGTTCTTGGGTATTTTTCTCTGGTCCAGCTGGCAGCTTGCAGGATTCTGGTTTGCGCAGCTCCGGGGTTGAACCTGACAGGAAGCATCCATCAGAGCTCGGATCTTTTTATTTAGTCCCATGTGACCGTGCATCGGTAGGTCTTCGAATGTCCTGCTGTTCCAATTACTTCACAGGTTGTATCCGTTACGGATTTTCCCTGAGGTACTTTGGCTAGTGCTCGATTGGTTGCAAGCTCCTCGCTGACCCCACCCATGGTCACTGATCCCGCATGAGCTGCCATGGCGCCGCTAGTGAGGATCAATGCTGCGAAAATCTGAATCATGTTTGGCATTGGAGTGATGCAGCTGTGTCTTTTCATAGCCAGCATTGCCGAGCTCTGGAAGTTCTGGCGTTTTAATCATTCAACCGTCGCGCATCAATGATCCGGGCGAGTTCTAGTACATAGCCTGCAGTGCACCAGCGACCGTGGCTGCGAACTCGGTTTTCAGGATCCGAGCGTATTTCAGCCGTTTCTGCCATCAAGAGGTCAAGTTCTTCTTGCGGCAGTTCGTAGAGATCCTGCAATTCCACCTCCCGACCGAGCAGATGGCTACGGAACCATTTGCGCGTTTGTTCTTGTGCGGGGATTTCATACGGCATGCATTAACTCCGCTGTTCTTTCAGTTGTAGGGGTAGGCATTCGGCACGAAGAACTGTTCGTTGATGGGTGGGCGGGTGTAGTTGCCCTGCTTCGGCCGCGGGGGAAGTTCGATGGCTGGAGGAGTCATGTCTTCCCAGGGAACTTTGCTCAGCACATGTCGCAGACAGTTGAGGCGTGCTCTGCGCTTGTCGTCGGCTTCAACGGTGAACCAGGGTGCCTCCGGAATGTTGGTGCGGTTGAACATGGCGTCTTTCGCCTGGGAAAAATCCACCCAACGATTACGTGCTTCCAGATCCATGGGGCTCAGCTTCCAGCGTCTGGTGGGGTCGTCGATCCGCGATTGGAAACGGGCCTCCTGTTCCGTGTCGCTGACAGAGAACCAGTACTTCAGCAGAAGGATGCCGCTGCGCACCAACATCCGCTCGAATTCGGGTACATCATCAAGGAATTGTTCGACTTGCTCCGGCGTCGCGAAGCCCATTACCCGTTCCACTCCGGCACGGTTGTACCAGCTGCGATCGAACACCACGATTTCACCGGCTGCGGGGAAATGTTCCACGTAGCGCTGGAAATACCATTGTGTTTTTTGTCGTTCGGTTGGTGTTCCAAGAGCGACAACACGACAGCCCCTTGGATTCATCGGCTCTGTAAGGCGTTTAATCGTGCCGCCTTTTCCAGCCGCATCCCGACCTTCGAACAGCACGATCATCCGGTAACCGGTGTCCTTGATCCAGTACTGCATTTTCACAAGCTGGGTCTGGAGTTTCTCCAGTTCGTCTTCGTACAGCTTTTTATTCAGCCTTTCGATCTTGTGATTCCGACCTTCCAGCAGGTCCTCCAGCAGCTCTGACGGACTGTCGAGATCGTGCTCGCTTCCAGCCATTCTTTCCAACACTGTGTCAGGCAGCTTGTCGCCGTTGTGCTTTTTTTTGTCGTGACCCTTTTCCTTCCCCTTCTCTTTATGGCCCATGGTTCTGCAACGCTCCTCTGCATTGGTGATTGATTCTTGGCGTCACGTCGTCAGTGCTTATCTTTTTATCAGCTTTGCATCGGTGCAGAGGGCTGATCGTTCAAAGCAATCGGGATGCTGAGGCGGATGGCAAATCGCCCCGGAGGGGGTTGTTGGGATTGAAGTTTTCCTCGCAAACATTCCAGACGTCCACCATGAATCCTCGCCACATGGGACACAATCGCCAGCCCAAGCCCGCAGTGACCCTGCTGCCCTCTGGAACGATCGAGGCGGTGAAAGGGCTGAAGCGCCTGTTCCCATTGGTTTGCGGGCATTCCTTCACCCTGATCCCAGATCTCGATGATGCACCGTGAGTCGACCTCACGTAGTCGTAGAACGACTGGTGCCGAACCGTAAGCAAAGGCATTGTCAATCAGATTGGCAACCGCCCGGCCCAAGGCCACCGGTTTCACCGCCAAAGACAGAGGCGACAGATCCAGCTGGAGTTCGTCAGCGGGATGACTATTGGCGACTTCTGCCAACAACTGCTCGAGCGGGACCTCAACCGAAGCTTCACTTTCACCTCCTCCTGCAAACAGCAGAAACTGTCCTGTGATCCGCTCGAGGGACTGGAGATCTCCGGCGCAACGTTCCCGGTCTTCCGGGGAGAGTTCAGGTAAGGAGAGCCGGAACTGAAGGCGTGTAATCGGTGCCCGTAGATCGTGGGCAATCCCAGCCAGCATGGTTGCCCGCTCTTGCCGACTGGCTGCTAACCGCTGAACCATGGCATTGAAGCGCTGGGTCAGGCGTTGCACTTCCGGTGCGCCTCGAGCTGGCACCGCATCAGGACCGCCCCCTTCCCCGACTCTGGCAAGTGCCTTTTCCAGGCCGCGCAGAGGGGCTTCAACCTCCACAAGCAAGAACAGACCTCCACAGATGATGCCCGCTCCCACCAGTGAAAGGCCCAAAAGGGTCGGCTCCGGGGGCCATCGCATCATCGAAGGCACTTTCACTCTCAACCAGATGGGTTCCAGGGGGGAAATCAACTCGATCCATACACTTCGGTCCTCCCGGGCCGAGTGATGGGGATGCACCATGGGGCAGTGGGACAACCGTTTGCAAAGCTGTTGTTGCAGCGCTTCAGCCTGGCGCTTGAACGCAGTTGATGGAGTCAGTGGCGAGAGTTTGGGTCGCACCGTGACCACCAAGTCCAGTCCTGTCAGTTCTGCCACAAGGTGTGGCGGGTAGCGTTCCAGGGCCAGTTCTGTGAGTCTGACGTTGAGGGCTAAGTCGCGTCCGAGCTGAATGGTCTGAAGCTGCTCCAACTGGCGACCGAATAGGGCTTGGAAGACGATTAGACAGAACGCTGAACTTCCCAGCGCCAGGGTTCCCCATCCAAGTAGTGAGCTGATGCGCTTCTGCCAGGACGTCGAGGGCATGGGAAGGGTTCAGCGAGAGCGTGGCTGGCCATCAGGAACGAACACATAGCCATACCCCCAGACGGTCTGCAGGTAGCGGGGGCGCGTCGGGTCAGGTTCCACCAGTTTGCGCACCCTGGAGACCTGCACATCCATGCTGCGGCTGTCGGTGTCACAACCAGGCCCCCGAGCTAGCTCGATGAGTCGTTCTCTTGAGAGCGGACGGTGGGGGTGTTGTACGAAAGCGGCCAGCAGGCTGAATTCCCCGCTGGTGATGACCACACACTTTCCATCGCGGCATAGCGTCCTGGCGGCCAAATCGAGAACGTTTTCGCCAAAGACGACATCCCCTCCCTCAGCCAGAGGGGTGCCGGCCGGCAAAGAGCTGCGGCGCCGAAGAACCGCTTCGATTCGCGCTGAGAGTTCCCTTGGTAGAAAAGGTTTGGCGAGATAGTCATCAGCACCCTGTTCGAGGCCGATGATGCGGTCGACTCCTTCGCCGCGGGCCGTCAACATGACGACGGGTAAGTCGTCTCCCGCATCGCGAAGTCGGCGAAGGGCTGTCAAACCATCGTCTCCTGGCATCATGAGATCGAGAACGACAAGATCAGGCCTCTGAAACTCGAGCCTTGCCTCGAGTTGCTTGACGTCGCTGAGGCTCCGCACGTCGTACCCCTGGTCGATCAGGTATGTACCCACCATTTGGCGCAGCTCAGGATCATCGTCGACGACCCAGATCATTGAAGAGCGTCCCATGGTTCCCATCCCTGAATTTCATTGCATTGATGGTATGGAGATGGCAGCGCCTTGTCGCTCAGTGAAGGACCTTGTCACAGCTGATCAAAGCATTGTCACTACTGAGGCATCCTCACGTCCCTGAATGTCCATAATCTGTCTTGATGATGTTTTCAACGCCATCACTGTTGATCGGGGCGAGTGGCCTTCTGATCATTCCACTGACTGCTGTCCCCGTGTGGCCTGAAGCCAGACCTGTCGTTAATTACGGCAAACGGATGGAGGCCCTGTTTGTGCGTATGGATGTGAATGGCGACGGCCGGTTGGAGTCAGGAGAGGTGAAGGGGGTGACTTACTTGGAACGAAGACTGCGACGGCAAGATTCGCGAGGCTTCCTGCGTCTGGATGATCTCAGGCCCTCAACGACGCATCCCAGTGGCCTGCGTCTGCAGCAACGCTTTCGTCAGGCAGACCGTAACGACGATGGTCAATTGAATCGAGCGGAATGTCGTTCTTTGCCTTGGCTGAACCGTAATTTCGTCAGCTTCGATCTCGATGGCAATGGAGGTCTGACTCTTGAGGAGCTTTGGACTGTTCAGCGCGCACTCGCTCCTCGAGCTCCAGCACCTTGATCGGATACACGTCCTTCAACGTCTGCGTTTTGGCTGTGGATGGATTGGTCGAACGCGCTTCTTGGACATTACTTGTGACAGCCTGATGCACCCTTTGATCAATCGCATAGCTCCGGCGAAGAAAGTGACCAAAGCGAACATGAGTAACAGGGCGATCAGGATCACCGCTGCAATACCCAGGCAGGCTTCCACAAGTTGAGTGACTCCACGGATGAGATCCGCGATGGCTTCACTCACCAGAACCATGGCATCGAGTTTCTGAGGAAGCCAGCTCAGAAAGGCGAAGGCACCTGCTCCGAGGCTGAGCAGCAGAACAGATTCGAGAAGCTGCCGGACAATCGATGTCGATTGGTGAGCCCGTCCTTTACTGAAGACTTTTTTTTGGGACTGGCCCTTGAGCACAGGACGAAAGTTCGAGGGTTTCATGACGTCGCCTCATGGCCGGCACCTCGCATCCACCGCTCGAACTCCGTCAGCACAAGCTCATTAGGACAATCGATCAAGGTGAGATCGCCGACTGTGCAATCTCCATATCCACTGTGATGGAGAGTGATGTGATAGCCAGATCCACTGAGACCGCAAACTTCCGGATCGCTCCGGACGACGACATCAAGTGTCGCTCCAATTCTCGCAACCTTACGTCGGAGATCTGACCAGCTTGATGTCATTCAATCGTTGATCTCCTTTCATCATTCTGAGGATCTCTCTCATGAGGTCAAGGCTCTCCATCGGCTTGTGAAGGATTGCTAATCAGATTTTCCTGCGAATTCGTCTGGTTCTCTGTCTGGGAGGGGGCATCAGGATTAGGAATGGGCACGAGCAGGCCTGCAAGTCCGAGGATCATGAAGGTTCCGGCACCGAGAACAGGAGCAGCCAAGCGTTGATGCAGAGGGGTTCGCTCTGCTAATTCCCGTTTTGGCAGGGGGGTATGAACAATTGGAGGCCAATTGATACGCACCCTTGGATCGCCGCGCAAAGCATCGAGACAGCGAACCAGGTCTGCAAGGTCCGCGTCATCGAGCTGAAGGGTTAGAGGAGGCACTCCACTGCGACTGCTAATCAGTTCCAGTTGGTGCCCCTGCTCGGCGGGATGGATCCGCACAGGGCCGTCATCGTTGCCCTGGACTTTTCCTACTCCTGAAAGCTGAAGACGGGCATAAGGGATGACTGAAGCCATGAGGGCTTCGAGATGGTCCCGTTGTCCTTCCATTTCCGGTGCACCGATCATGGTGAGTCGCCAGCTGGAGAGAATTCCGATCGCATTGCTGCCATGGTCAGCTGAAAAGTCGGGAAGACCCTCAACTTCCAAGCGTGCAGCGGTCTGGTCGTATCGGAAGGACTGTTTCAGCATCACCATTAGGGATTTGGATCGAGAAGACTGGCGCGGAGTCGATCGACTCCCCCGGGACCGGCCGCCAAGGCCAGTGTGAGCACAAGCTGGCGTTGGAGGGGCTTGGATTGTTCGCCATCGAGAAGTCGTTGAATCGCTCCTCTGCGGAGGTTCATGCGCTCCTCAATCAGGTTCCTGAGGCGTTCATCCAGAAGAGCCCAGCGCTCGCTGGTGAGATTTTTCGGTTCCCTGCTTGACAGCAATTGACGCAGCATCGGATAAAGACGATCAGCCATCGCGCAGAGGATGCGGATCAAGGCTTCCGTTTCAACGGCTGAGAGAGAGCCACGACGGGTTGAGCGTCGCAGAGGGTTGTGGCATCGGCGCTTCCAGAGTTCCACACGATTGGGGAAGACCGCTTCGAATCCCAGCTGTCGGGTTGCCCAAAGCATGGCTTCACCACCATTGAGATCAAGTGACTCCACGGTCAGCAGCAGAAGGTCCAGGCGCTCAAGCGAACGACGGCCGAGAACGGCTTCGGGTTGAGACGGATCGGATACCGCCGGAACTGAAACATCGGTCATGGCTGCGATGATGCCAGGGTTAAGGCCTTTACGTCACCACCTTGTGGATCTTCGTCAGTACGTTCGCGATATTCCCGACAACTCAAGAACCAGTGGTGGACTGGCTTTTGAGTTTTGAGCCGAAATTGAGCTGTACTCAGACCCCAGTTACAGCTGTGTGTTTTTGAGCGCTTTTGTGAGCAGGCAAGAAAGGAAACTTAGTTTTTGAGCGGTCTGCTGTTTATCCCTTAGGTCTGCCGGGTTTTGACGCGGCAGGCTCCTTGCCCATCGAAAGCAATGCACCACTGTGGTTAGAACCAATCTCGTGATGTGCGATTGCCGGAGTCGTAAAAGCCAGCAAGCTCAAAAGCAGCCCAGCGGATGGGGAGAGGCGCATCGCCAGAGTTGGTTGCAACCCATTGAGTTTGATGCATCAGGTTCCACTGGACAGGTTTTGGACTTAACGAGCCGAAAAGGGGACTGACGATTGATGCAGAACGATCCGAATGCTTCCATCCGGTGTCCTTAAAAATGTCCAAGTTTTTTCCACTTTCCCTTCAACACCTTTCGAATCAACAACCTTCACAAATCCCATCGTATTAGCTGTCTGACCAAATAATTGCACCACTTCATCAACAATTTCACAGCTCTTCCAGTGGCGATATGTAGCAAACCCCTGATCCTCACCAAACTGTTTAATCTCAGGATCAGGTCCAACGAAATAAGCCAAGGCTCCAGCACGCTCTAGGCGAAATGTACCTTCTCCTGTGGCATAGGTGGGTTTGAACGCCACGGGACCATATTGGTATCCATAAGCAGCATCGATTACACCGCTTGCTTTGGCTTCTGCAGCCTTAAAGCCTCCTTTCTGATAAGCGTCACTGATAGCGAGCAACGCTGAACACCAACCCCTTTGGGCTTCTAGAACTTCATTGACGGTGATGGTGTTATTGAAAACTTGTAGATAAGGTTCAGCAAATGCAGGTGCAGCACTAAAAAGCCCTAATCCAACCGCTGCAAAGCTACCCAATACAGGCTTGAAGCGAAACATGGCACAAAAGAAAAGACTTTCTTTCTATAGCCATTTTTCATGGATGAGGCAACCTCGAAATGGGCAGCGACGTTACCATCGTTTGCACGCCCTTTTCTGGAAGATTTTTTCTTCCAAGTAAAAATACCAGTGTCTTTGTCGTAGTTTAGATTGGATAATAAAATTTCCTTATCAGGCAAACTCTTCTTGTATAAAGGCATTTCAGCGGTTCCGCCGTTTCTGTATTGGACATTTTGATTTCCAATTACGTCACGGTATATTTTTTGAGCAATTTTTGAGCACATGCCCGAAATCCAGTTGCAGCAATACATCCGTGATATTCCCGACTTCCCTAAGCCCGGAATCTTGTTCCGAGACATCGCCCCCTTGCTTCGAGAACCCACCGGCTGGGCTGAGGTGATCCGACGCCTGATTGCTGTGTGTGAGCGATGGCAACCGGATCTGATCGTGGGCATCGAATCCAGGGGGTTCATTGTTGGAACGGCGCTGGCAACCCAGCTGCAGAAGGGGTTTGTACCCGTTCGCAAGCCAGGCAAATTGCCTGGTGAAGTGATCGGAATCGATTACACCCTCGAGTACGGCAGTGATCGACTGGAGATTCACGCGGATGCTCTGACTGATCATCCGAGGGTGATGCTTGTTGACGACCTGCTGGCCACCGGGGGGACTGCCTCGGCCTCGGCTGAATTGGTGACCAAGGCCGGCGGAGTGCTCGTCGGTTGCGGTTTCGTGATTGAACTAGCGGAACTTGATGGGCGCAGGAAGCTGCCAGCTGGTGTTCCTGTCGAATCTCTGATTATTTACGAGTGATTCCTCACTCGTGTTGATGTTGCCAGTCCAGGACAACTTGGTACTGGCTGAGGTTCAGCAGTCCGAAGCTCCAAAGCACGACAGGGAGTGGAGCCTGCTCCAATGCGGCTTGACGCAATCCCAAATTGAGTGCGTTGTCACTAAGTCCCATTTTCTGCTGAAGAAAACTGAGCAGAGCTGGACTTGGCTGAGGTTGTGGATCGCTGCTGATCACCATGGTGGGCAATCGTTTGGCCACACTTTGGCAAGCGGGAGAACAAGTTGCCAGGCCCGTCGGTCATGGCTGAAAGACTGATGCGACGAACCCAACGGAGGTTCGCCAGAAGCTTCATGATCAGGATCCGTATCGGCAGAATCAGTGGCTGTCGATTGGAGAACAATCGGATCAGGAGGTCTGTGGAGAGCAGAACACTGATCAGATCAGGAAGGCGTCGCCAGGTGTAGAGGCGCCCCAGATGTGATGGAAGGGATCCGCTGACACCTCTGGATTGCGTGAGATCGAGCAAGTCGCTCACGTCCCTCCAGCAGAGATTCAATCCCTGACCACCAACGGGGTGGCAGCGATGCCCCGATTCCCCCACCAACAACAGGTTGGAGCGGTTGAGTTGTGGGGCGAGACTGAGTTCCAGAGGGAAGGCTCCTGGGTGATCCAAAAGAGCAGTGGGACGAACTCCCTTCGGAAGCACGGCCGCTAACTGCTGGAGCAGCTGATCGGCTTGCAGGCTGGAGCGCTCCTGACAGTGCTGAAAGGGTGCACTCCATACAACCTGGTAACGCGTTCCACCTAACGGCAGAACAGCCATCGGTCCTTCTGACCTGAACAATTCATAGGCACAACGTTGTTCAGTGCCCTCAAGAGAAACCTTGGCTGTTAAGCAACCTTGCTCATAGGTGTGACTCCAGAACGGGATAGCCCTGGAGCGACGAAGCGTGGAGCGAGCACCGTCTGCAGCGACAACCCAATCGGCATGCTTATGGAATTGAAAGAAAGATCGTTCGTCAATTCCGTAGCGAAGATCAACCAGTGTGTTGATTTCAAGCTCACTCAGAAGCGCCGTCATCAACGGCTTGTGATCCAAAATCCATCCGATCGCTTCAAACCCTCGATTACCGAGTCTTAAATCACGGTGGCGGAACCAAGCCGTTAATCCCAGAACTCGATCGTCCAGCCGCAGGGATTCAAATGGCGCCAGAGACGTTTTTAATTGATCCCAAACGTGAAGTCGCTCCAATAACCGCCTGGACGAATGAGTTAAGGCGTAGGCACGGCTTCTTGCGGCAAGTTCGGCTCGTGACAGTTGATCACACAAGAGGACTTGATATCCCTGCTGCGCAAGACCGAGGGCGAGAAGTGAACCTGTTGGACCGGCTCCAACGATGAGGAACCGGTGAAATGCCGCAACGTCTGGCAAGGAATCAGCCGATGCCCAGAAGGCCGCGGGTGAAGGCTTCGCCGCCCAAGGCGAATTCGGTTGCCAGGAGAGCAATGAATCCAAGCATGGCCATGCGTCCATTCAGTTTTTCAGCGCGCTCGTGGAAGCCCCAGCCGCTTTCAGTGTCCACCACTTCCATTCTGGGCTCAGTGGCAAATGCGTTCAAACGACCACCATCCTCAGTGGTGACGGTTGCTCCGCGAATGACTGGCGAATTTGCAGGTACTTGGGACATTTGACTCGTGCGTCTTTACATAGCGTAACGCATCTTTTCAGAACTTTGGATGACGAGAGCTCGCATGCAAGCGCAGTCGGCAAAGATCTTCGAAGGCTGGCCTAAGCAGGAATGGGTAGTCCCCAACCCAGAGCCGGACTTCAGGCAACCAGGCATCGGTCAACGCTCCCAAGCGGCCGAAATCCTTGCGATCACTGAGCACGACGCAACGGACCACCATCCCCGCCCGAATTAATCCATGGGCCTTGGTCTTCGGAAAGCTGATGCGTCCGAGGTAACCATCTTCATCGGCGAGGTCAAGGACCATCCAGGTTCGCCTGTTCTCAACCAGTTCGAGACGACCGTTGGCATCGGCCTGTTCCCGCTGGTTCTCCACGCGTTCTCGTGTGAAGGCTTCCACCACCTCGCCTTCAAAAAGTGCAGCTGCGGGATAGCGCCGAAGCTCGGCATTGCGGCGACCCGCTTCAACGATCGGGCCCCAGAGGATGTAAAGCAGCAGGATGACCCCTGCGATGAGCCAGACCGACCCCCAGCGATTGAATGACAAGCTCTGGCTGATTAGAAGCGTGATCACCCCACCGATTCCAGAAATCAGCAAGCGCTGGAGGATTTTGCGTGGATTACCGAGGGTTGCTCTGAATTGAGTTCCCGTGGCGACTGCCGGGATCAGACGCTGGAGTTCTCCCGGTCGCAGAGGCAGAAGCATCGTGAATCAGATCAGGCGTTCAAGGCCATAGACAAGCCCCTCGAGTTGACGAACCCGGCGCACACATAGAAGGACCCCAGGCATGTAAGCCGAACGATCGATCGTGTCATGGCGAAGGGTGTACGTCTCTCCCGGAGCACCAAACATCACCTCCTGGTGGGCGACCAAGCCTGGCAACCTCAGTGAATGGAGGCGAAGCCCACTGGGGCGGCTCCCCCCCCGGCTGCCTTCGAGCGATTCATGTTCTTCAACCTCCTCAGGGTTGAAGGATTTGCCAAGTTCTTCCATCAGTTCAGCGGTTTTGATGCAGGTACCGCTGGGTGCATCAGCCTTGCGGTTGTGATGGAGCTCCGTGAGTTCGGCATGGTCGTAGAAGCGTGCCGCTGCAGCTGCTGCCTGCTGCAGCAGAACCATTCCCACGGAGAAATTGGGAATCACGGCGCCGCCGATGGAGGCTTTCTGCGCAAACTCACTGAGATCGTTCATCTGCTGCGGTGATAGACCGGTTGTGCCGATCACGGGGTGCACGCCGTAAGCGATTGCGGCGCGGGTATTGCCGTAAACGACCGATGGATGGGTGAAGTCCACCATCACGGCACCCCCGCCGGGGCCTTGATCTCGCACAGCCTGGCTGCATGAGCACAGGCAGCCTTCGAGATCTGCTGTGACGGCCACCTCGAGCTCTCCCAGGCCAAGGGCAAGACCGACGTCCTCACCTTCCTTCCCGGGAGTGGTATCAACAGCACCTACAAGGTGGCAGTCCTCGGCGGCCCTGATGGCTCGGATCACTTCGGCACCCATCCGTCCAAGGGCTCCCGTTACCACGACAGGGATTGAACCACCCGCTGCTGAATTCATGGCACTGCTGTCACTCGCTTGAGCCTATGGGCTCGGGGGACTTGTAACACCAGACCCCAAACACTCGCATCTTGAGCGCAGACCGCCGTATGTTCTTCACATTGCTCAAAGAGTGCAGATGTTTACACAGGTCCGCTCCGCAGATCGTCGCGTTGCTCCTGTGGAGGGTCAAAACCACAAGTCCGTGATGAAGGCGGTGTATGTGGTTCTGGAACCTCAGTACCAAAACTCACTCACTCAGGCCGCCACCGCTCTGAATGCGGCTGAAGGCGATCTGGGCATTGATCTTTGCGGCTATTTGATTGAGGAACTACGTGATCCTGATAATTACGAAAATTTCAAGCAGGATGTCAGTGAGGCGGATGTATTTATCGCCTCTCTCATTTTTATTGAGGATCTAGCGCAGAAGGTCGTCGAGGCAGTGGCCCCCCACCGCGACCGTCTCAAAGCGGCTGTGGTGTTTCCTTCGATGCCGGAGGTGATGCGCCTGAACAAGCTCGGCTCCTTTTCGATGGCGCAGCTTGGGCAGAGCAAGAGCGCCATTGCCGGCTTCATGAAAAAGCGGAAAGAAGCCGGCGGAGCTGGCTTTCAGGACGCCATGCTCAAGCTCCTCAACACGCTTCCGACTGTTCTCAAATACCTGCCAGTGGAGAAGGCACAGGACGCGAGAAGCTTCATGCTCAGTTTTCAGTATTGGCTGGGCGGAACGCCGGACAACCTCAGGAATTTCCTGCTGATGCTTGCCGACAAATACGTTTTTCCAGCTGTTGAGGGTGAAGAGCGTCCGGCTATGGAGGTGGCGGAGCCGGAGGTGTTCCCTGATCTGGGGATTTGGCACCCACTCGCTCCCACCATGTTTGAGGATCTCAAGGAATACCTCAACTGGACGTCGAGCCGAACCGATTTATCTGATGAGGCTTGGCAAGGCCCTGTGATTGGTCTTGTTCTTCAACGGAGTCACATCGTGACCGGTGATGACGCTCACTACGTTGCTGTGGTTCAGGAACTTGAATTCCGCGGTGCTCGGGTGATCCCGATCTTCTGCGGTGGTCTCGACTTCTCCAAGCCTGTTAACGCTTTTTTCTATGACCCGCTGAATCCGGAACAGCCATTGGTTGATGGCATCGTCTCGCTGACTGGTTTCGCACTGGTTGGTGGTCCGGCTCGCCAAGACCACCCCAAGGCAATCGAGTCGCTCAAGAAGCTCAATCGCCCCTACATGGTGGCCTTGCCATTGGTTTTCCAGACCACCCAGGAATGGGAGGACAGCGACCTCGGCCTTCACCCCGTGCAAGTGGCACTGCAGATTGCGATTCCAGAGCTGGATGGTGCCATCGAACCCATTGTTCTGTCCGGTCGTGATGATGCAACCGGAAAAGCTCATACCCTCCAAGATCGTGTTGATGCCATCGCCGAGAGGGCGATTCGCTGGTCCTCTCTGCGAATCAAGCCGCGCAATCAGAAGAAGTTAGCGATCACCGTCTTCAGCTTTCCACCGGACAAGGGAAATGTGGGAACGGCGGCCTATCTCGATGTGTTCGGATCCATTCATCGTGTTCTCGAAGAGATGAAGGCGAAGGGATACGACATCCAGGATCTTCCGCGTGATTCCAAAACTCTGATGGAAGCGGTGATCAATGACCCCGAAGCGATGCAGGGAGCACCAGAGCTCTCGATTGCCCACCGCATGAGTGTGGAGGAGTACGTGCGGCTGACTCCTTACTCAGAGCGTTTGGAGGAGAACTGGGGGAAGCCTCCCGGAAATCTCAACAGTGACGGGCAGAACCTGCTGATTTACGGCCGTCACTTCGGCAATGTGTTTGTTGGTGTGCAGCCCACATTTGGTTACGAAGGTGATCCCATGCGCCTTCTCTATTCCCGCAGCGCTAGCCCGCACCACGGTTTTGCTGCTTATTACACCTACCTCGAAAAAGTGTGGGGCGCTGATGCCGTTCTCCACTTCGGAACCCACGGCTCGCTCGAATTCATGCCGGGCAAGCAGATGGGCATGAGCGAAACCTGCTATCCGGATTCATTGATTGGCTCCTTGCCGAATCTCTATTACTACGCAGCAAACAATCCTTCTGAGGCCACGATTGCCAAACGCCGCGGCTATGCCTCCACGATCAGCTACCTCACGCCACCTGCAGAGAATGCCGGCCTCTACAAGGGCCTCAAAGAGCTTGGTGAACTCGTCGGTTCCTATCAGCAATTGCGCGAGGGTGGTCGCGGCGTTCAAATCGTGAACACGATTGTTGAAACGGCCCGACAATGCAATCTGGACAAGGATGTTGACCTTCCTGAGGACGATGCCGCATCCCTTGATCTCGATGGACGGGATGCTCTGGTTGGAGCTGTTTACCGCCAATTGATGGAGATTGAAAGTCGTCTCCTCCCCTGCGGTCTCCATACCATTGGCAAGCCTCCGACTGCTGAAGAGGCTGTCGCAACCTTGGTCAATATTGCGGCACTTGAGCGTGAGGAAGACGGTCTTCGTTCACTCCCGGGGCTTCTCGCTGAAGCGATGGGACGCACCATCGAAGACATTTATCGAGGAAATGATGAGGGGGTTCTTGCTGATGTTGAACTGAATCGCACAATCACCGAAACATCCCGGGCGGCCATCGGCTCCATGGTTCGTTCCTTGACCGGTCTTGATGGCCGGGTGAACATGCGCGGCAATTTCGGTTGGCTTCTTGATCTCCTCACCAAGTTCGGCCTGAAGCTCCCCACTCCCTGGCTGAGGGCATGCTGTGGCGCTGGTTTTACCAGCATCGATTCCACCGAGCTCGACAAGCTTTTCGCCTACCTGCGTTTTTGCCTTGAGCAAATCTGCGCGGATATGGAGATGGAAAGTTTGCTCCGGGCGCTTGATGGTGAATACGTGCTTCCAGGGCCAGGCGGAGATCCCATCCGTAACCCCGGTGTTCTTCCCAGCGGCAAGAATATTCACGCCCTTGATCCGCAGGCGATACCAACTCGAGCTGCTGTCGCAGCTGCGAAGGGTGTGGTTGATAAGTTGATTGAGCGACAGCGTGAAGAGCAGGGCACGTGGCCTGAAACCATTGCCTGTGTTCTCTGGGGTACGGACAACATCAAGACCTACGGTGAATCTCTAGCGCAGATCCTCTGGTTTGTTGGCGTCAAGCCGATGGCTGATTCTGTCGGTCGGGTGAATAAGCTTGAGTTGATCCCCCTCGAGGAGTTGGGACGCCCTCGGGTTGATGTGGTGGTGAACTGCTCGGGTGTTTTTCGTGATCTGTTCATCAACCAGATGGCCTTGATTGATCAGGCTGTGAAAATGGCCGCTGAAGCTGATGAACCGCTCGAGCAGAATTTTGTGCGTCGCCATGCTTTGGAACAGGCCGAGAAGGAGGGTACAAGTCTCCGCGATGCGGCTTGCAGAGTGTTCTCGAATGCGAGTGGCAGCTACAGCTCAAATGTGAACCTCGCTGTAGAAAACAGCACTTGGGAAGAGGAAGGAGAGTTGCAGGAGATGTACCTCTCCCGTAAAACATTTGCATTCAATGCGGATAATCCTGGTGAAATGAACCAGAAGCGTGATGTGTTTGAGAACGTGATGAAAACTGCTGATGTCACTTTCCAGAATCTTGATTCCGCAGAGATTTCACTCACGGACGTGAGCCATTATTTCGATAGTGATCCCACTAAATTAATTAAAGGGTTGCGTGACGACGGTAAAGCACCAACCAGCTATATCGCTGATACCACAACAGCCAATGCCCAGGTTCGTTCCCTGAGTGAGACGATTCGCCTGGATTCACGGACCAAGCTCCTGAATCCCAAGTGGTACGAAGGCATGCTTGATTCCGGTTACGAGGGCGTTCGTGAGGTGGCCAAGCGTCTCAACTTCACTCTCGGTTGGAGTGCAACCAGTGGCGCTGTTGACAACTTCGTTTACGAGGAAGCCAATGACACCTTCATCAATGATCCTGAGATGAGGAAGCGTCTGTTGGAGTTGAACCCTCATAGTTTCCGGCGCATTGTTGGAACGCTGCTGGAAGTGAATGGACGCGGTTATTGGGAAACATCCGATGAAAATATTCAACAGCTTCAAGAGCTTTATCAGGAAGTAGAAGATCGGATCGAGGGCGTAACTTCGTAAAGTATTCTGTTTGTAACCAAATGTTTTGCCCAAAAACCTTATCGCGCAGTATTTGCCATTAGTTATTTCAGATATGTTTATCGAGTGGAGTTTTGGCTTCCATATTACGTTCATCAAATTGATCAAGAAAAAAACCTTGGCCTAATGTGCATCCCAGTGAACTCAAGGTGTTAAGTTGTTCTTCGGTTTCAATCCCTTCTGCTACTAAATCAACATTGATTGCTCTTGCAGTCCATATCAATGATTTGATTAACGCCAAATTGATATCATTCATCGGCCCTTGTATGTACGACTGATCAATTTTTATTTGATCAAATTTAATATTTCTCAGGGTCTGGATTGATGCATATCCTGTTCCAAAGTCATCCATTGCAACTTGTATATTTTCTAACCTCAGTAGAGCAATATTTCTTTTTGCCAATTCTATGTTGCTGATAAATGCAGTTTCAGTTACTTCAATGCAAATCTGATGATTATTGATATTATTTTGCGCTAAACGATCAAGCAATTGTTTTGAAAAATTAGGATTTAAAATTTCTACGGCACTGACATTAATAGATATTTTTTGAGTTGAGATGAGACGAATCTTATTGTATTTAATGTCATTGCCAATAGCATCAATAACAGCTTCTGTTACTTGATCTATCTGACCTGTTCTTTCGGCAGTTTTTATAATCTGACCTGGACTAGCATTAATTTGATCACATCGAAATAAAGCCTCATACCCAACTATTTGAAGCTTTTGTTGGCCTCTTTTTTTTAAGGATATGTCAAATATTGGTTGGTAGTGAATATAAATCATCTTTTTGTTTATGGCTTCGCTAATCATTTCTTTCAGTGATGCTCTTCGAGTAACAACATCCTTCATGGAATTCTTAAAGAAAGAAACTTTGTTCCTTCCCTTGTCTTTTGCATCGTAGAGTGCTAGATCAGCATTATCAAGAATAGATAATGGACTATCTGATTGGTCTTTATCGATGCATATACCGATACTGCAGTTGTATTGTAATGCTAGATCATGAACTAAAAATGGCTTGGATATTGCTTTCCTGACTTTTTCACCAATCGCGAGACTTCGTCTTATGATATCCTCATCATTGCTATTAGGAAATCGAGCGATGATTACAAATTCATCACCACCAATTCTTGCAATAAAATCCATTGGTCTAAGTATAAGCCTTAAACGATTGCTTATTTCTCTTAAAAATTGATCACCAATGATGTGGCCATTTATATCATTGAGAAGTTTGAAATTATCAATATCGAGCATAAGCAAAGAATATCGATATTGATGTCTATTCTTTTCTGCTGATAATTTTTCTATTTCGAGCTCAAAAGAAACTCTATTTGATAGCTTGGTAAGGTTATCTGTGTTTGTTTTTGTTTTTAGTCCAAGATCCCTGGATTGGTGAATTTTTTGATGCCCCTGAGCTTGTTAGTGGTGATCTTGAGGCAATTGATATTTCCTTAATGCCTTGCTTTTCTGATCAACCACTTGGATTGAAGCTCGTTGAGGCAGGGGTTTTGGATAAGAATGAGTTGGACCAGCTCTTGCTTCAGTATCAATCCCTTTCAACTCAGTTTCGTTTTGGCGAATTCTTGAGGCTTAATCACCGAATTCCACACGGTGTCATACGTTTTTTCCTTGAACCAGATGTTTTCCAACGTCAAGGATTTAATCAGATGCCTTTAGGCCAACGACTTTGTTCTTTAGGTCTCATCGGAAACCGTGATCTCATTTCAGCGTGTCAGCAAGAGCAAGATATTGATGGTGCTCTCGCTGAGACCTTAATTAAAAGCGGTTTTATCTCGCCTGTGACTGCGAATTTTTTTCAAGTCGTTTATGTCGATGAAACGGGTCGGATCCATCTCAGTGAAAACTCTGTGTAAGTTTAGTATTAATGAGATAACTTCTTGTTATCAGTTATTGCCTTTGCTCCTTGTCTTTTCTTTAACTATAAGTTTTTTTGTTATTGACGGGGCGGTTTCCTAGTTTGTTTTAGATTTCCTTCTTGACGCATCGCTCACTGCACAGTTGCTCAAGACTCATTCTCCCTGTTATTTTAAGTCTGTTTTTCGCCCATATTGTGTAAAGCCTGTCGACGAAGTATCCGAATAATGGCCATGTTGTTGGTTTATAAATCCAGCCTAAATTGATGAGTTTGTACGCTTCGCGAAATACGGCTACATCCTTTAAGACAGTGCCATCTGAGCGGATTGCATGAATTCGTTCCATTGCTTGCCGATATGTGATGTTTTGAAAGTGTTCGGGTGAATACTCAGTTTCATTCACATCCACAAATTTTAGCCTTTCCCATTGATCTCGTCTTTGGAGAAAGTTCACTTCTCTGAGGCAGAGTGGGCAACCTCCGTCGTAAAGGATTGTGAGTTCGATGCCCGTTCTCATACAGATTGAGTGAATTGATCCTTTCTAGCGAATTCCTTCATGGCTTTCGTTTGATTGCAGCCCCCATGGTCACCACTTGATGGATCGGACCTACATCGTGGATCCGCAAGACATGCACGCCTGCGGATTGTGCACGGGCACAGACTGCAGCAGTCCCCCAGATTCTTGCTTTGGGTTGTGGCTGGTTTAAAACCGCGCCGATGAAACGTTTTCGTGAGGGGCCCAGCAACAACGGAATGCCATCGTTTTTGAGGTCTTCTAGCCGGCGGATCAGTTCCAAGTTTTGTTCATCGTCTTTGGCAAAACCAAGGCCTGGATCCCAAATCAGTTGCTCCTGATTCACCCCTTCGTTCATGGCGTGCTTGGTGCGATCTCTCAGTTCTCGCCGGACTGCGTTCACCACACCCTCCGTCCCGTAATTGGTGCAAGAGTCCATCGTTGCGCTGTTTCCCCGGCTGTGCATCAACACATAAGGACATCCCGCTTCAGCAATGAGCGGAAGCATGGCTGAATCGTGGAGGCCTCCGCTGACATCATTGATCCAGTCGGCACCTGCATCGAGTGCCGCTGAGGCCACAGCAGCCAGGAACGTGTCGACGGAAATGATGGCATTTGGATGGGCGTGTCTGATCGCTTTGAGGCAGGGGATCAGACGACTGAGTTCTTCTTCCGCACCCACTTCCTTGGCCCCAGGTCGAGTGCTTTGAGCACCAAGATCGAGCACATCGGCTCCATCACGGATCTGTCGATCGGCTTCTCTTGTGGCCTGATCCTCACCGTTGAACTGGCCTCCATCACTGAAGGAGTCTGGGGTGAGGTTGATCACACCCATCACAGCTGGTCTTTGTCCCCAGCAGGTGGGATGGCGCATCGGTCGCTCAGGCTTTCTGGTAGTTCGCGATTCTCGCGAAGCCCTCCGGGTCAAGTGATGCTCCACCGACCAGCACACCATCAATGTCGCTCATGCCCATGAGCTCATCGATGTTTGCCGGCTTCACCGAACCTCCGTACTGAATGATCAGATCAGGTGAACCCACCCAGCTTCGAATCAGTCCACAGATTCGATTCGCCTCCGCGGACTCACAGGTTTTTCCCGTTCCGATGGCCCAGATTGGTTCGTAGGCCACGACCAACCGAGCCGGATCGAGACCTTCAAGGCCCTGTTCCACCTGTCGACGGATGACTCGTTCCGCCTCACCACGGCTGCGTTGCTCATCGCTCTCGCCTACGCACACGATGGGGATCAGGTCGTGAGCTTGCGCTGAACGAGCCCTGTGATTGATCTGTTCGTCACTTTCGCTGAAGTATTTACGAGGCTCGCTGTGGCCAACAATGGCGTAACTCACGCCATGCTCCTGAAGCATCGCTGGTGAGATCTCGCCTGTGTAGGCCCCGTGGCCTTCCCAGTGCACATTTTGACTCGAGATTTCAACCCGACTCCCAGCTCCCACAGTCGCCAATGTGCTGATCGCGGTGAAGGGCGGTGCCACCACCAAGTGACGGTCATCCGGGGTCTCAGCGATCAGGGGTAGGAACGTACCCATCCAGTCCCGAGTCTGGGCACAGGTCATGTGCATCTTCCAGTTGCCTGCGATCACCGGTTTGCGCACGCTTGCGTCCTCTGCTGTTCAGCAGCAGCCAACTTAAGGCCCTGCCTGAGGCTCTTCAGGGACTGTGGCGGTTTCTCCTCCAAGTTCGACTTGATCTCCCGCGGCCAGCTGCCGGCCTCGTCGGGATTCCACAATGCCGTTGACCAGCACCTGGCCATCGCGGATACGCAGTTTGGCCTCGCCTCCTGTGGAAACCCATCCCTGCCATTTGAGGAACTGATCGAGCTTCATCAGGGCAGTGCGTCTGGATGCCATTGATAGTGTGCACCGATGCTGACCCCTTCCGAAGCCGGATTCCGCAGACTTCTTCCCCTCCTGCGGCCGCATTCCGTCCAGTTGCTTTGGGGTGCGCTCAGCATGATCCTTTTTGTTAGCAGCTGGCCGCTGTTGATGAATCTGGTGGGGCGCCTGATCCCTGCTCTTGGCTCCGGTGATTTGTCGATTGTTCTTCCGGTGATCGGGCTTGTTCTGGTGGTTTTTCTGCTTCAGAAGCTGGCTCAGTTTGCGCAGGATTCTTTGTTGGCCGGCCCAGCATTGCAGGTCAGCCAGAGCTTGCGCAGGGATCTCTTCCAGCAGCTTCAGCAGGTGGAGCTTGGTGCCCTGGAGAAGCTTTCGGCTGGGGATCTCACGTACCGGCTGACTGAAGACGCAGACCGTGTCAGTGAAGTGATCTACAAAACTCTCCACGACACGATCCCCAGCGCCCTTCAGCTTCTGGCTGTTCTGGGTTACATGCTGTGGCTCGACTGGAAACTCACCCTGGGGATTTTTCTGCTGGCGCCGCTGATTATTTGGTTGATTAGTTTGTTTGGTGGGAGGGTCATGGCCGCCACCGAACGCAGTCAGAAAAAAGTCAGTGAGTTGGCTGGTCTTCTCGGCGAAGCGATTGAGGGCTTGCCCTTGGTTCGGGCTTTTGCGGCAGAACCTTGGTTGCAGGGTCGCTTCGAACAGGAGATCGATCAGCACAGGCGGGCCCGCTACAACACTTACAGGTTGGTTGCCCTGCAACATCCTGTTGTTGGAATCATTGAAGTGCTCGGTATTGCAGTGGTTCTCGTTCTTGCTGCTTACAGGCTGAGCAATGGTGATCTTGATAGCAAGGGACTTACCAGCTATGTAACGGGTCTCGTGGTGTTGATCGACCCCATCGCGCACCTCACCACGAACTACAACGAGTTTCAGCAAGGTCAGGCCTCGTTGCGCCGTCTGAGGGCGATCGAACGGGAGCCTTCAGAGCCGTCTGATCCCGATCCGGCTCTTCCCCTGGATCGCCTTCGCGGTGATCTTGTCTTCGAGAATGTGCAGTTCGGCTATCGCTCCGATCAACCTGTTCTGCATGACCTCAACCTCAAGATAGAAGCGGGAAGTGTCGTGGCCCTGGTGGGTCCTTCGGGTGCCGGCAAGAGCACATTGTTTTCATTGGTGTTGCGCTTCAACACAGCACAGAGTGGCCAGGTTCTGCTTGACGGCAAGAATCTGGCCCAAGTGAGGGCCCGGGACTTGCGCCAGCAGGTGGCCCTGGTTCCGCAGCGAAGCAGCGTGTTCTCAGGCAGCATCGCCGAGGCCATTCGCTTTGGCCGAGCGGCGAGCCAAGAACAGGTCATGGAGGCAGCTCGTCTGGCGAATGCCCACGATTTCATCATCAACCTGCCGGAGGGATACGCGACCCATCTGGAGGAGAGAGGAACCAATGTGTCCGGGGGACAGCTTCAGCGCATTGCCATCGCCCGCGCCGTTCTTGGAGACCCTGCGGTGATGCTGCTTGATGAAGCCACCAGTGCTCTTGATGCTGAAGCGGAAGCAGCAGTTCAGGTTGGTCTTCGCCAGGCCATGCGGGGGCGCACGGTGCTGGTGATCGCTCACCGTCTGGCAACCGTACAAGAGGCGGATCGGATCGTTGTTCTCGAGAAGGGTTCGATCATCGAGCAGGGAACGCACGATGCTCTGATGAAACAGTACGGGCGTTACCGGGAATTGTGTCAAAAACAGATGATTCGAGAGGAAATTTGCTAAAATCGCCCAGCTTTGCGCGCTATTAGCACTGCTTCATGTCTGAATCCCCTCAAAAGAACGCCATCCTTACGTTTGAAGGAAAGCGCTATGACTTAAACAGTCTTTCTAAAGAACTGAAAGAGTTGGTCAAAGGTATGCAGGTGGCTGATGCTCAGCTCCGTATGCATGAAGACACCCTTAAAGTTCTTGCAGTTGGTCGTCAGTCCATGGCAGCTCAGCTCAACGAACAACTGAAGAGTGTGACTCCTCTGCCTGAGAACGGCTGAGTTTGTAGTCCCCAGTGATTTTTAAGATCACTGGGGACAAAGGGGAAGGGATCTGGAGTGGAGATAGCCATCAATCCATTCAGAATATCTGTAATCATCCAAATCAAGCAAAACTAACGAATCGGTTAACGCCTGCCAAGAACTCTTAACAACGTTCGCTATAAAATCACCGACCGAGAATAGTGGTTGCTGTGAACGTAACTGCCGCAAAGCTCACGAGGTGGCCAACACCCGGAAAGCCCAATCACATGCACTTTTTGTCAGAATCACTCCCTGGCCGCAGCAGAGATATTTGCTGCTGATCACAATGACGAGGGCTGTCATCGTGCAGATAATCAGAGTGTCGATCACTGTGCCGAGCGTCGCCACCGATCCCTGCAACACATGATCTACAGGGCGGGCGGAGGCTTGAGCAATTGGCGCTGTGCCAAGACCAGCCTCATTGGAGAACACCCCTCGGGAGATTCCTTTCTGGATCACCACACCCACAGCACCTCCTGCAGTTGCTTTAGAGGTGAAGGCATCCTGCACAATCACCTGAAGTGCTGCAGGAATCCCAGCCATTAAAGGAACTACAACACCAGCCACTCAGCCAATGCGTCGAATTCCTCCGACAATCTGGGATTCCGTAGCTGCTGAGAACGCCCGCCATCTCAAGGGATTACACGCCGTTGCCGATCCCGAATCCTGCCAACATGCACTCGAAATATTTCGTGGTGATCCCAAGCAATGCAGCGAGCCACATCCAAAACACAGTCCCTTGTCCCCCGGCGTCGATTGTTGCTGCAAGCACAGTCATCAATCTCTGAAAGGTGCTGACCTCTCCATCTCCCGACTGATCGGTACTTTCCGAATGCTGATTTTTGTCAACGGCCAATTGGTGCTGAAGCGACTGCTGGGTCGACTAGTTGCCCGATGTGGGATTGGGAGATCTGCAATGCATCCTGCTACTCGCAGCCTTCGTTGCCTGGTTGATCAGCCTGATTGGCGCGAGTGTGATGGTTTCCACAGAACGATGCCAAAACAGTCAGCGAATTGGCAGGCCTGCTTGGAGAGGCCATTAAAGGAGTGCATCTAGTGCGCGGCCTTCGCTGCTGAGCCCTGGCAAAAAAGCCGTTCTGTAGAAGAAATCGTTCAGCACCGTTAACCTCTCAACCACAGCGATTGGCGCGTTGCACTTAAACATTCCGTGGTTGGGATCATTGAGGTACTGGCAGTAGGGCTTCAGTCGACGGCCATGCAGCTGAACGAGTGACTCAAGGAAGTCTCCCCTCTTTTGACATCAAGCAGCAAACGAAACAACGATCAACGGAGCGTTGGTTGTTGCTGGCGAGTTTTGAAATCGTAGGTACGTGTCAAGCGAAACACGACGGGAGACAACAACAGCAAGCCAATCAGGTTGGGAATAGCCATCAGTCCATTGAGAATTTCAGCAATTGTCCAGACCGCACCGCCTGAAGCCACAGAACCGAATACCACCACAGCAACCCAAACCAGCCTGAAAGGACGGATTGCCTTGACCCCAGCCAAGAATTCAAGACACTTCTCGCTGTAGTAACCCCATCCCAAAATCGTTGTCAACGTGAAGAAAACTGTGCCGAAAACAACAATCCAATCAAACCCAGGAAGGGCAGTTCCGAACGCATTAATGGTTAGAGAAACATTTTTAGCCCCAGAAACATAATCAGCCTGGGAATACAAGCCGCTGATAATGATCACAAGAGCGGTCATTGAACAAATCACGATGGTGTCGATGAACGTTCCAATCATCGCCACAGAGCCTTGAAGAACAGGATCACCAGGCTTGGCTGCAGCCTGGGCAATCGGTGCCGTACCAAGCCCTGACTCATTCGAGAACACACCCCGAGCAATTCCTCGTTGAATTACCACACCGAGCGAACCACCAGCAGCAGCTTCTCCATTAAAGGCATTGGAAAAAATGAGACCCAATGCGCCAGGAATCTGGTCAAGATTGGCTACGAGAATGGTTAGCGCACCGATGACATACACAGCTGCCATCACTGGCACAACAATCTGAGTGACTTGACCAATCCGCTCGATGCCACCAATTAGAACCGCCAAGGTGATCGAGGCCACCACGATTCCAGTGAGCAATGGTGGTACCCCAAATGACGCTTGCAGGGCTTCGGCCATCGCGTTGGCTTGTACACCATTTCCAATACCAAAACCAGCAAGGGCACCAAAGAAGGCAAACAACCAGCCCATCCAGGCCCAATTTTTGCCAAGACCGTTGCGAATGAAATACATCGGGCCGCCGACGTGCTCGCCCAGCTCATCCACTTCGCGGTAGTGAACTGCTAACAGCGACTCGGCGTATTTCGTTGCCATACCTACCAGGGCTATGAGCCACATCCAGAACACGGCTCCAGGACCACCGACGGCAATAGCACCTGCAACACCGGCAACATTTCCAGTGCCAATCGTTGCCGCTAAAGCGGTTGTCAGACTTTTGAATGCACTGACATTACCTTCACCACCACTATTGCGAATAGATGTAATCGCTTCGCGAAATCCAAACCCAATTCTGAGCAGGGGCTGAAACTTCAGCCCCATCATTAAATAGAGTCCGGTCAGACCTATCAGCCAAAGGGTAAACGGGCCCCAAACGAAACCATTGATTGCAGCAAGCAAAGAGTCCAATATTCATCAATAGCTTTGGCCAGTATGCCCAGCTTTTCGTGTTTTACGCCAGAGGCTGTAAGTCTTCAAACAAGAATGTCTGCTCAGAGGCGTCTTCGCCGGAGCCTGCAGCCGTAATGACACGCCGAGAGGCGAGGACCCAAGGACCCTCTCCCTTGAGAGGTACAAACCTGTCATCAAACGTACTTTTTCCGCCTTTCAACTCACCCGTGGTGGGATCGGCGTACTGACTGGTGTATGTACGACTGAGGTAACCGCTCCCCGTGTCCGTCGTGCTGCCGGTGTGAATCGTGACGACTGTGCCGTGAATATGGCGGTGAACCATGGTGACAACCCGATTCTTGATGCAGTAGCGGTCACCCTCACCTTTGCCGCCAACCAACACTTCTAATCCTTCATCCGTGGTTGAACCTGCGGTGAAGGTGTTGTCACCGTGCACCTGATCGAAGGTCCTCCGAACGCGGTGGATGGCAACTTCCCAGAGCTGGGATGCCATGGCCTTTTCCACCTCTGCATCGTCAACTCCTGTCAACTTGGCTTTCAGGTCGGCACCAACCTCGAAGCGGCCCTCGACAGTGCGCTCGCCCTGTTGCCAGATGCAACGTCCGCTGTATCCGGAGAAGCCAGGATCCCAGGTGTAACGGTTTTCATAGGCCGCCCTGAATGCTTCGCGGCAGTCACTGCCTGGTGTTACTAGCGCTGGTGTGCTGACGGTCACAGACGTGGGTCAATGTTCTTTGACATTACCGGGATTCAGCGCCTGCATGAACATCCTGCAAGGCATGAATCTCAATGTTCTTCGACTGGAGAGCCTCAATTCCTTCAACCGCTGAACGTGCTCCAGCCAGGGTGGTGACAGTTGGTACGGAATAGTCGAGGGCCGCACGCCTGAGGTAGCGATCGTCGTGGGCGGCCTGGCGACCAATGGGGGTGTTGATCACAAGCTGAACTCCTCCTGAGCGGATCTGGTCTTCGATATTTGGCCTACCTTCATGGACCTTGAGCACAGGGGTCACCGATAGCCCTGCTCCAGAGAGGGTCTGAGCTGTTCCAGAGGTTGCGATCAGATCAAAACCGAGCGCGATTAGGCGCTGTGCCACGGGGATCAACGCAGGTTTGTCCCGGTCGTGGGTTGACAGGAAGACCGTACCTTCCGTTGGCAGGGCATCACCCGCAGCGATCTCGGCTTTGGCATAAGCCATTCCGAAGTCGGGGGCCCATCCCATCACCTCTCCAGTGGAACGCATCTCAGGGCCCAGAAGCGAGTCTGCCCCTGGAAATCGTCTGAACGGCAGCACTGCTTCTTTCACCGCCTGGAGGGGTGGACTTGGTTCGTTCAACAACCCGATGGTCGCGAGACTCTCTCCTGCCATCACGCGTGTTGCTATGCGAGCGAGAGGCACCCCCGTGGCCTTGGCGACGAAAGGAACGGTTCTTGATGCTCTCGGGTTGGCTTCGATGATGAAGACCCTCTCTTCACCGTTTTCGGCTCTTTGCACGGCGAACTGAAGGTTGATCAATCCCCGTACGTTCAGCCGAAGCGCCAGGGCTTTTGTCCAGGCTTTGATGGTGTTCAGCGCCTCAGCCCCCAGAGATATTGATGGAAGGCAGCAGGCGGAATCACCGGAATGAATGCCTGCCGGTTCGATGTGTTCCATTAGCCCTCCGATCACAACTGTGCCCTCCTGATCACAGAGGGCGTCCACGTCAACCTCAATGGCGTTCTGGAGGTACTGGTCGATGAGCACCGGATGATCTGGCTCCACCTGAACGGCTTCGTTCATATAGCGATTGAGTTCGCTCTCGTCGTAGACCACTTCCATGGCGCGACCGCCCAGAACGTATGAGGGGCGGACCACAACCGGGTATCCGACCGTTTCAGCGACTGCCCTGGCCTCCCCGTCACTGCGTGCCAGGCCATTGCGTGGCTGCCGAATCTCCAGTTCCCGGAGAATCGCTTCGAACTGTTCACGGTCTTCCGCAAGATCGATTGATTCAGGGGAGGTCCCCCAGATCTGAGTACCGGTTGTCTGGCCCTGCGATGTTTCAATCCATCTCAGGAGAGGAAGAGCGAGCTTGAGGGGCGTCTGACCACCGAATTGAACGATGACCCCTGCCGGCCGCTCCGCTTCAATCACGTTCAGCACATCCTCGAAGGTGAGAGGCTCGAAGTACAAGCGATCGCTGCTGTCGTAGTCGGTGGAGACCGTTTCCGGATTGCTGTTGACCATCACCGTGCAGTACCCCTGGTTTTGCGCGGAGAATGAGGCATGGCAGCAGCAATAGTCGAACTCAATGCCCTGGCCAATCCTGTTCGGACCACCACCCAAAATCATCAGCTTGCGTCGGGTGTCAGTTGACACTTCGCTTGTTGGCGCCTGAAAAACCAGATCTCCTTTGGTGTTGATGCGACCCACTGGTCGCTCATACGTCGAGTAGTGATATGGCGTTGAGGAAGCGAATTCAGCCGCGCAGGTGTCGACGGTTTTGAAGACCGGTTGGATGGCGAGTGTGTTGCGACGGGCGCGGACTTCAAGCTCCTTGCTGCCTGTCTGCCAGGCAATTTGACGATCAGAGAAGCCGAGCTGTTTCAGCTCAAGCATGGTGTCGCTTGAGAGCTGATCCAAACGCTTTCCACGCAGAAGCCGTTCCTCGGCATCAATTAAGCGGCGAAGTTTGGCGAGGAACCAGGGGTCAATGCTGCTGAGGGAATGGATCTCGGCATCGGTCCGACCTGCAACCATCGCGTAGCGAACACTGAGAATCCGTTCGGGTGAAGGGGTTCGTAAGGACCGTTCAAGTTCGGCTGGCTCAAGCGTTGGTTCAGGACGATCCCCTCCCCAGCCTGAGAGGCCTGTTTCAAGAGATCGCAGGGCTTTCTGGAACGATTCTTCGAAACATCGGCCGATCGCCATGGCTTCACCAACGGATTTCATCGCCGTGGTCAGAACGGCTGGTGACCCGCGGAACTTTTCAAAGGCGAAGCGGGGGACTTTGGTGACGACATAGTCGATGGTCGGCTCAAAGCAGGCCGGTGTCTTGCCTGTGATGTCGTTCAGAATTTCATCGAGGGTGTATCCAACGGCTAACTTTGCAGCGATCTTTGCGATCGGGAACCCCGTGGCCTTGCTGGCCAGAGCAGACGATCGGCTCACTCGAGGGTTCATCTCAATGACCACAACGTCGCCATCCTGAGGATTGATCGCGAACTGAATGTTGCTGCCACCTGTCGCGACGCCGATCTCACGGATGATGGCGATGGACTGGTCCCGCAGGCGCTGGTATTCACGATCGGTGAGCGTCTGGGCGGGTGCCACTGTGATCGAGTCGCCCGTGTGCACCCCCATCGGATCAAGGTTTTCGATGCTGCAGACAATCACGACGTTGTCGGCGAGATCGCGCATCACCTCAAGTTCGAATTCCTTCCAGCCGAGAAGTGACTTTTCGATGAGGATCTGCGAAACCGGACTTGCATCCAGGCCGCTCTTGCAGATGGCGTCGAACTCCTCTGGGTTGTAGGCAATGCCTCCACCGCTGCCTCCCAGCGTGAAGGCAGGACGAATGATGCGAGGGAATGTGCCGATGGAGGCTCCAACATCCTTTGCTTCGTCCATCGAGGAAGCGATTCCCGAAGGACAAACCTTCACACCGATCCGCTCCATGGCCTCCTTGAAGAGCTGCCGATCCTCCGCCTTGCGAATCGCCTTGAGGTCAGCACCAATCAATTCAATGCCGAAGCGATCCAGAGTGCCGTCCTCTGCCAGCGCAACAGCCAGGTTCAGCGCTGTCTGTCCCCCCATTGTTGGTAGAAGAGCATCCGGTCTCTCCCGCTCGATCACCCGCGTGACAACCTCTGGAGTGAGCGGTTCGACGTAGGTCCGATCCGCCATCTCCGGATCAGTCATGATCGAGGCGGGATTGGAATTAACTAAAACAACCTCATATCCTTCTGCTTTCAGGGCTTTGCAGGCTTGCGTTCCTGAGTAGTCGAATTCACAGGCCTGGCCAATCACAATTGGCCCCGAACCCAGCAGGAGGATGCGATGCAGATCGTTCCGCCTGGGCATAGATCGTCAGTGGCCAAACATGCTTAGTCTCCCACGCAGCCCATTGGGTTTGCTCGCGCCTACAGCAGAGCGAGCTGATCAGTCGCTAACTTTGAGGGTCAGGTGAATCATTGACGATTATGAGCGAACTCCAGCGCCTGAAGGGGCTGCTGCCTCCCGAAATGCAGAGCTGGGTGTTCGTTGAGGCCGCAGCAGCAGTTGATCCTGCTCTGATCACCCTGGAGGAAATCGGTCGCGACGAAGTGGAGATCCAGGTTGATCTCGATGCCTGGGACAGCCTGGCTCTGGATTACCGCAACTTGCTCTTCTGGCATGAGGTGGGGCGGATTCAGAACGACACCATCCCCAGGGATGGTTGGGAGATGGCAGCGCTGGCCATCGGTCTTGGGGGTGCGATCGGCGAGCTCTGGGTCCAGGATGGACTCCTGCTGATCATGGCCTTGGGGTTATCGGGTTTCGCGGGTTACCGGCTCTACCTGAAAAACAACGCCGAGAAGCGCTTGCGAGATGCCATTGCGGCAGATGAGCGGGCGATCGATCTCGCCTGCCGCTTCGGTTACAGCGTTCCGAATGCATACAAGAGCCTCGGTGGCGCTCTCAAGGATCTGGTGGAGAAGACCAGAAAGAAGAAGAAGAGGGGGTTTTATGAGGACCGTCTCGAGGCTTTGCGCAAGAGTGCTGGAAAGGCGCGGGCCGAAATGGCCCAGCAACAGGGGTCCCGTCAATCCGTCACCAGTGAGAACGTTTATGGATAGTGAGCAGCTGGCTGAACTGGCAGCTGAGGCCTGTGATGACCGCAAGGCTGTGGACATCCAGCTGATTCGCGTGGATGAAGTCTCAAGCCTGGCGGACTGGATGGTGATTGCTGGTGGACAGAGCGACGTTCAGGTTCGCGCAATCGCCCGTTCCGTCGAAGATCGGCTGGAGGACGAAGCTCAGCGCCTGCCCCTCCGCAAGGAAGGCATCAATGAAGGGCGATGGGCCCTTTTGGATTACGGCGAACTGATCGTTCATGTTCTTCAGCCAGGAGAGCGCCGTTACTACGACTTGGAAGCGTTCTGGAGCCACGGCCATCGACGTCCCCATCTAACCTCCACATCCACCGAGGACTGAGATCCCTTCATGGTCTCCAGCGTGTCCTGTCCTGTTCCTCCTGAGCAGCGTCCCCAGGAGGAGTTCATTGAATTCACCCGTTCTTGGTTTTTTTCGTGGCCTTGTCAGTCGCAGAATGATCTCGACCGGGCTCTTCTGATCAATTGGCTTTTGATCTCACCGGTCAGTGTTCTTGTAGCCAGTGGAAGCTGGACCCTTCGTCATGACCCGGTACGACTGTGTCTGGCGGGGGGTGTCGCAGCCCTCGTGCTGCCGATGCTGCTTCTGGTGCGTCAATGGCTTGGATGGAGCTATGTGCATAAACGCTTGCTGTCAGAGAAAGTCGAATATGAAGAGTCAGGTTGGTACGACGGTCAGGTCTGGGAAAAGCCCCTGTCCTGGCGCGAGCGTGATCTCCTTCTTGCCCAACACGAAGTTCGTCCGATTCTCGGCCGCCTCGGCCGTGCAATGGCGCTTGTTACCGGTCTGATGCTTGGGGGCGCGAGCATCTGTCAAGCTCTCTGAATCCGAGGGACATCGTCACTTTCATGCCGCTTCCATCCGGATACAGAGGTTCTGCTCGATCGACCGCGACTCCCCCACTGGAAGTGCACCTGAAGCGAGGCGCGTCGATTGAATCCACCCATCGGGTTCATGTCGTGGTGTGTGACAGCCGCGGTCGTGTGTTGATGAGAGCCGGAGAGCCGGATCATGAGACGTTCGTTCGTTCTGCACTCAAACCCTTTCAGGCTTTGCCTTTATTGAGCAGCGGAGCATCGGAGTCTTACAGCTGTGGGGAACGTGGAATCGCAATCAGCTGTGCTTCTCATGCCGGCACTCCATCCCATGCCAGGGAGGCGTTTCGTCTGCTGTGGAATGCCGAGTTGGACAGTCACCATCTCCAATGCCCCATTCCTGATGGCGCTCGCAGTCCACTCGAACACAACTGTTCCGGAAAACATGCCGGATTCTTGATTACAGCCAAGAAGATGGGTTGGCCTCTCGACACGTATCTGCGTGGAGATCATCCCGTTCAGCAAGAGGTGAATCGTCGTGTCGCTGAACTGCTCGGTCTACCTGTGGAAGAGCTCGTGGCGGAACGGGACGATTGCGGAGCTCCCACTCTCAGATTGCAGTTAGCCCAGATCGGTCTCCTCTACGCCCATCTCGGTGCTTCTACTCATGCGGAGATGGAGCAGATCAGTCGGGCCATGCTGGCTCACCCCGAGATTGTGGCAGGGGAGGGACGGTTTGATACTGAGCTGATGCGCCGCTCACACAAGCAGGTGATTAGCAAAGGAGGTGCTGAGGGCATGCAATGCCTGAGTCGAACAGGCGACGGCCTCGGTGTTGCCATCAAGGTGGTCGATGGTGCTCGTCGCGCCAAGCAGGCTGTTGCTTTGCATGTGTTGCGCCAGTTGGATTGGCTCACGCCCAGCGGTCTTCAGGAGCTGGAGGAGCAACTCCTCCTTCTCAACGCTGGGGTTCAGCTCGTGGTGGAAGGAGAGCTGCGTTCTTAAACGAGATTCGTGGTGTCGTTCGACACCAAGTTGTATGATGATTGAGTCACCGCGGGGTAGAGCAGTCTGGTAGCTCGTCGGGCTCATAACCCGAAGGTCGGGAGTTCAAATCTCCCCCCCGCCACCAATTCCAAAATAGCCCCACAGTCGTGGGGTTTTTTTATTGCTTTTTGGCGATTGTTCGTTTTGGCAAGAAGATGTTTGCAGGGTTTCTTGGCCATCGCAACATCGCAACTCCTCTGGATTCTCTGACAATCGAGCGCCCTGAATTGGATCGACTCCAAACCAATGCCGCATCATCCATTTGAGGCCATCGTGATCGGATCCGGAGCCACCGGAGGTGTGGCTGCGATGACCCTTGCCGAAGCAGGCGTTCGCGTTCTTGTTGTAGAAGCAGGCCCTGATCTTTCCTCTGAACAAGCACTGGGATCAGAACCGATAAATAGCTGTCGGCGAGCCGAGGGGCTGTTGAGCGGCCGTCATCAACGGCAATCCCAGCATCCTGGTTACTGGAAGCAGAATCCAGCGCTCTATGCCGATGAATATCAGTACCCCTACAGCACTCCCGCGGATCAGCCTTTCCTTTGGACTCAAGGCCGTCAGGTGGGTGGTCGCAGCCTGACCTGGGGTGGAATCACTCTGCGTCTTTCTGACTATGACTTCAAGGCCGCTGATGCCGATGGCTACGGGGAAAGCTGGCCGATTGGTCACGAGGATCTTGACCCTCATTACGGCGCTCTAGAGCGGTTGTTTGAGGTGAGGGGGAACACCGATGGCCTCCAGCATCTTCCCGATGGCTTGCTGGCACCTCCTCTGCCCCTGCTCCCTGAGGAAGAGCGCTTCCGGACCGCCTTGCTCAGGCATCGGGATGTTCCATTCATTCACTCCCGCGGTTTTGAAGCACACGCGGCTGGTTCCCAGTCGTCCTGGCCCAAGTCCAGCAGTAACGGATCCACTTTGCGTCGTGCCATGGCCACGGGCCGAGTGGAGATGCTCAGTGGCTTCATGGCCGTGAATTTGGTGCTGCATCCCGGACAGGACAAAGCCCGAGCCGTCGTTGTGGTGAATCGTTCCAGCGGAGAGCAGCGTTTGCTCGAGGCCGATTTGATTGTGCTGTGCGCTTCCACCATCGCCAGCCTTCGGTTGCTTTTGCAATCGGAGCAAAAGCAGGATTCCCGCGGTTTCCACGATCCATCGTGCTTGCTGGGACAGGGCCTCATGGATCACGTGTCCTGTTGCCGATTCTTTTCGGTGCCATCGCTGACCGGCCGCAAGCCCATGCAGGTGCATGATCCTTCGAGCCTCCTTTCCGGTGCGGGAAGCTTTTTCCTGCCGTTCGGAAATGATCCTGCCCACTGCAAGGGGCGTTCGTTTCTGCGGGGATATGGACTCTGGGGGGCGATCAATCGCTTTGATCCCCCTTGGTGGCTGAAGCGTCACCAGGATCAACGCCTCGGCTTTCTGATTGGCCATGGAGAGGTCCTGGCCTCAGAGACCAATCGAGTCACGCTCTCCGATCGTTGTGATCAGTTTGGGGTGCCGATGCCCATGATCAGCTGTCGCTGGGGGGACAACGAAAAAGCAATGGTGACCCATATGCAAGGGACAATCGAAGACTGCATTGGCGTTGCCGGCGGTACGCCTGCATCACTTCCTGATTTGATTCATCTCCCTTTCGTGGAACCACTCATTCGTGGAGCCATCGCTGTTCAGGAGGATTCCCCTCCGCCGGGCTATTACATCCATGAAGTGGGTGGGGCGCCCATGGGCCACAGTGAACAAACGAGTGTGGTGGACGCTTACAACCGTCTGTGGCGGTGCCGGAATGTGCTGGTGGTGGATGGTGCCTGCTGGCCTTCATCCGGGTGGCAAAGCCCAACCCTCACAATGATGGCCATCACCCGTCGAGCCTGCCTGGAAGCTCTCAAGCCTGCTTGCGGCTGAACAGATCATCGAGATAGCGCTGCGTGACAGCCCTTTCGGAACAACCATTTTGAAACAAAAAATGGGCGAGTGCTGAGCTCATGACCTGGTATTGGTCCCAAGAAGGATTGGAGACGATGAACTCCTTCAGGCCCTTGTAGAGAACTTCAGGAATTTCCGCTTCAAGACTCACAAAAGGAGCCTCAGCTTCATTAAGGGGTACTTCCGTATCAATGCAGCGTTCCAGGTGGTTGCGGTCCATTAAGCCCTTCAGGCAGCGATCATTCACACGCAAGGAAGCCACAACAAACCCCTTCTCGTCAAAGCAGGCGTTTCTATGCGATCAAATCCTGATCTTGATTGAGACTCATTGCCATGAGAGTGTTCTTTGCGCAAGTTGCGGTGTTGATCGGCTCCCTCAGCGGAAATGTCTCAGTTGTCAAGTCGATTTGGTTGCAGTTTGAAATAACCACAGCCTCATCGCTGGAACAGTCGTTTCATGAGAAGAGCTGTGGAAAAGTTCGCCAATCAGTGGAAAAAGACCCGTCTTCTCCACAAATTCAATGACCGATTAGTTTCGCTGATGATCTTGTGTCTTCTTGGACTCGTCGCGACAGAGACGGGTGAGCATGGAGATATGACTGATTTGCTTCAGCTTTCAGCCTCAGGTGTGTCTTCTTTTGACGGGGCCCGCCGAAGTGTGCTCGGTCCGAGGGGGTGGTCGGCGTGGGGGTAAGGATGGTGATGTCCGTGATCATGGTTGTGATGATGGTGGTGGGCGCCTCCAAGCGGGATTGGGATTCCGTCAGGTTGGCAGGCGCCGGTGCACTCCTTTTCACATAGGTCGCAGGCTTCTGTCAGGCCCTCTACGTGATGGTGGTGACTGGCTTGGTCCAGACCCACCTCCTGCTCGAACCCCAGCACCTGTGCCCTGTATTTGCATAGCGAGCAGTTCATGGACGCTTCTCCCCCCAGCACTTCCTTCACCCTCTCCATGAAGGTGTCGAGCACAAAGCTGTGATCTCCGAGATAAGAGGCCTCAAGGAATTCGACGTTGGGGTGATCATCCGCAACGCCATGGGTGTGCTGTCGGATCCGGCTGACCAAGACCCCTGAAAACAGGAAATAAGGAAAGACGACGATTCGCTTGAACCCCAGCTTCACGACGTGCCGCAGACCTGGATCGACCAAGGGAAATGTCACGCCTGAATACACCGTTTCGCCCCAGCCGAAGCCAAAGCCTTCCACCAGCATGCGAGTCACTTTGGCCACATTCGAATTGGCATCGGGATCGGACGATCCACGTCCAACGACGACCAACAGGGTGTCCGCCGCTGGGCATGGACCCGCCGCCGAAAGGGCCTCGCGGATCCGTGCCCCCGCCGCCGCAATCATCAGTCGATCAACGCCCAGTTCCCGTCCGTAATCGATGTCCAGACCCGTTTCAGCGCTGTAGGTGTTAAGGACCGATGGAATGTCATTCTTTGCGTGGCCAGCGGCGAACAGCATCGCTGGGATGGCCAGAACCTTTTCAACTCCCTGGGCCCGGAGGCGATCGAGTCCTTCACGGAGAATGGGTTGTGCAAATTCAAGAAATCCGTACTCCACAGGAAGATCTGGAAGCCTGGCCTTCAGGCCGTGGGCGAGGCCTTCGAATTCCTCAACCGCCAGCCGGTTCCGGCTCCCATGGCCGCAGATCAGAACACCATGTTTCCGATCAGAAAGAGCATCGAGCGGCAGGGTCACACTGAGGGTGCATCTGCAACGAACCTATTCGTCTCCAGTGCGCGTGATCTCATGAATGCTTTGGCTAAGGATGCAAGGTCTGAAGGACGGCTGAGCCTTAACCCTGATCTACTTCCGGCCGTTCTGGCTCACCCTCTGCATCCAACCCCATTGTTGGTGAGCTCCGGTGCCACCAGCAGTCGTTGTGCTGGCAATGGACTCTGGACGCTTGATCTCAAAAGGCATTACCGGGAGCTCCGGTATCACGAGGCATCTTCTCTGGTCACAATCGGTACCGGCCTCACCATGGCTGAACTGCTGGAAGGCCTGCGCTCCCATCAACGCGCTCTGCCGATCGGGCTGTCGGGAGTGCCTGGATCTGGCTTCCTTCTCACCGGTGGCATGGGTCCGCTGAGTCGCTTACAAGGTTTAGCCATGGACCACATCCAGCGGATCGAGGGTGTCTGGGGCAATGGTGTTGCTTTCAATGTTCACCGTCATGACGTCATCGGTGATGAACGGGCTGCCAGGTACTGGCGTGCCCTTCTTGGAGCGGCACCTTTTCTTGCCGTCGTGACAGGACTGGACCTGAGGACTCGCCCGATCAAGCCCTTGGCCGTTCTGCAGGAGCGCATCACTGTTGATGCATTGCCGAATTGGATCCGTTCGGCAGAGCAGTGGCCCCCTTCAGCCAGTCTCCAATGGTCCTGGGGTGACCACGTCGAGGTCTACGCCGTGGAATGTGTTCCCGATGGGGGCACACCTGATCTGCTCCCGGCGTTGGCGGGGGAAGCCGCTGAGATCTGTGCTGATCAGCTGTCACTTCCGGTTTTCGGCCGGCTGACGAGTGATCAAAAACCCTCGCCTTTCCACTGTGAGGTGCTCGGCAGGCTCGGCAGCAGTTGGGGTGAGCAGGCCGAGTCAGTTGTTGATCGTCTTCGGGAGCAGATGATGAGGAGACCGCATCCTTCCTGCCGAATCAGCGCTCAGCAACTGGGTGGGGCAACCGGCACTGTTGCGGCAGCTTCGACATCCTTCATTTATCGCGATGCAGTGTGGAAACCCTGGATCACTGCGGCCTGGACACCTGGGGACCTTCCTGGACGGAAGCATGCCTTGGAATGGATGGATAGTGTGAGCCATGCCTTGATGGCGCTGAACCCAGGGGTTCATCTCGCTCAGCTCCATGATCATCTTCCCTGTCATGACCAGGAATTGAAGGATGCCTTTGGATCCTGGTTGCCATCACTCCAGCAATTGAAGGTCGAGCTCGATCCCGACCAACGTCTGTGCCGGCTTTGAGATACGGTCGCCTCACGCACAGATTGTTTTATGGCAACCGGACCCGCGGCGCTGCGGTTGGAGTCCCTCATCGGTAACCCCAGCAAGGAGCTTCTTTCCGGCTTGGTGGTGGCCTTCGCCATGATTCCCGAGGCCATTGCCTTCTCAGGAATTGCAGGCGTCGACCCCCAGGTTGGTTTGTTCGGAGCCTTCTGCCTGTCGATCACGATCGCCTTTGTCGGTGGGCGTTCCGCAATGATCACGTCGGCGACGGGATCCACCGCCCTGTTGATGACAGGCCTTGTGGCAACAGGTGAATCCCGGGGGCCCGGACTGGGGTTGACTTACCTGCTTGTGGCAGGGATCGTCACAGGCCTCTTGCAGCTGTTGTGGGGCTGGTTGCGCCTGGCCTATCAGATGCGTTTCGTGCCTCTGGGTGTTCTCAGCGGCTTCGTCAATGCTCTGGCACTGTTGATTTTCCAAGCTCAGTTCCCCCAACTCGGCATCAATCTCCATTTCGGTGAGGCGGAGGCTGCAGGCCATGCGCACGACCTTCTCCCTCAAGGTGCTCAGCTGCCTGTGGTTTGGGGGTTGGTGCTGTTGGGACTTCTGATCATCTATGGCCTCCCACGACTGACCCGTGCTTTGCCATCACAGTTGGTGGCCATTGTTGTGCTCACTGCGATTTCAATGAGCTTCAGCTTTGACATTCCTACCGTTCAGAGCCTTGGTGATTTGCCTTCAGGTCTGCCTGTGTTTCAGATCCCCTTTGGTGCATTGGCGGATGGGCGCGTGCCTTTCAGTTTGGAAACCCTTGGGATCGTTTTGCCAACGGCAATGGCTATCTCTCTGGTTGGACTGATGGAAACCTTCCTTACCCAGGACATTCTCGACGACCGCACTGACAGCACGTCCAATAAAAACCGGGAGGCACGCGGGCAGGGCATCGCCAATATTGTCTCGTCGTTCTTCGGGGGGATGGCGGGATGTGCTCTAGTGGGGCAATCCGTGATGAACATCGATAACGGGGGGCGTTCGCGGCTTTCCACGCTGTTCTCAGGCGTCAGCCTGCTAGCCATGATCCTTCTGGCCAGACCCTGGCTTCAGCAGATTCCCATGGCTGCACTGGTTGCCGTGATGATCAGCATCGCTGTCAGCACCGCGGATGTGGCTGGCCTGCGCAAGATCCGCTCCATTCCGAAAAGTGATACAGCGGTGATGTTGATGACCTTTGCTGTGACAATGCTGACCACCCCCCACAACCTTGCACTCGGTGTGTTGGCCGGTGTGGCGCTGGCCGGGATCCTGTTCAGCAGAAAAGTAGCGAAAGTGATTCGAGTGGAGCCTGTGGATGTTGCTCCAGATCTGCGTCGATATGTGGTGACAGGTCAACTATTTTTCGTGAGCAAGATCTATTTTCTTCAAGGTTTTGATGTGCATGACCATCCAGCGAAAATCATCATTGATATGACGTCAGCGCACATTTGGGACCAGAGTGGTGTTGGAGCGCTTAATCAGTTGATCAGAAAACTAAAACAAGGTGGATCTGAGGTGGAGGTTTTAGGGCTTAACACAGAAAGTCGTGACCTTTTTGAGCGCATCGGCTCTCAACCGGAGGGTGCACACGGCTGATTGATCAGCGGCGGTTGTAGAGCAATGCAAGACATGCGGTTAGATCGTTGCGCATTCCATTGAGACGTTGTTGAATCATTTCCTCACCGGTGCTAGCCCGCAGATAAGTTTCGGTAACATCGTTTCCAATACTCATGATGAGACACATTGTCTCAAGGTCGTCACTTTCAATTGCTCGCTCTCGAGCGCTTTCCAACATGACTTTAAGAATGGTCATTTTGTTGTTGTAAGCCTGGCGGTCACCCATCTCCCAGGCTCCAGCGGGTGAGAAGGCTAAAAGAGCACCGATTGCTCCTAGCACTACTGATCCCTGGAGGGATCGAAGCATTACGTTCAAAAAAACCTTAAATACACTAAGTTCAGTCCAGCAAAGCGCTGAATTCAATTCAGAGCTATGTGCAATCTCTGACACAATTGGGCTGGCTTTGATCATTCGCGCGGTGCAGTGTTGTCGTCTTGTCCCTTTTGGCGTCTTGCTGTTCGGTTTGTACGCCTGCGCCACCCTTGGAGAGGGTGGCGCGTCTCGTCTTGATCTCATCAGGCAGCGTGGTGAACTTCGCTGTGGCGTCAGCGGCAAGATCCCTGGATTCAGTTTTTTGGAGCGCGATGGCCGTTACGCAGGATTGGATGTGGACATGTGCCAAGCCTTTGCCGCGGCGTTTGTCGGGGATTCCAGCAAGGTTGAATACAGACCATTGACGGCACCTGAGCGTTTCACGGCTCTGAGAACAGGTGAAATCGACCTTCTGTCGAGAAATACAACGTTCAATCTCAGCCGCGATGCATCAGGTGGGAATGGCGTCACCTTTGCACCGGTTGTCTTTCATGATGGTCAAGGTCTTCTGGTTCGCAGAAATTCCGGTATCAATGGACTGGACGATCTCAGAGATAAGACCATCTGTGTGGGATCGGGAACCACGACGGAGCAAAACCTCAATGATGTCTTCCAAGCCAGGGGCATTGCCTACAAACCGGTCAAATATCAGGATCTGAATCAGTTGGTGGCTGGGTATTTGCAGGGTCGTTGCTCAGCCATGACATCGGATCGATCCCAATTGGCTTCAGCTCGCTCCGGATTTGCACAACCGAATAACCATCAGATTTTGCCTGAAGTGCTCAGTAAGGAACCTTTGGCACCCCTTTCCTCCGGAGGGGATCAACGGTTGGCTGATGCCATGCGCTGGGTGGTCTACGCCTTGATCACTGCTGAAGAGATGGGAATTACAAAGGCCAATGTGGACGTCAAGCTTCAGGAAGCGACGAGCGATCCAAGCAAAACTGCTTTGCGGCGTTTTTTGGGGGTTGATGGAGAGCTTGGATCCAAGCTGGGGCTGCGAAATGATTTCGTTGTCAGCGTGTTGAAGACCACCGGCAACTATGGCGAGATTTATGACCGCCATCTCGGCCCGCAGAGTGCCGTCCCCATCCCGCGAGGACTTAATCAGCTGCATCGGGATGGTGGTGTTCTGATTGCTCCACCGTTCCAATGACGCGTCGTCAACGCTGGTGGATCCAGGTTCTGCTGTTGGTGGCAGTGCTCACGCTGGCTGGAATTCTGATCAACAATCTCACCGTCAATCTGATCCGTACAGGGTTAGGACTGAGTTTTCGTTGGCTGAGTCGGCCAGCAGGATTTGCAATCAGCGAGCATCTACTGCCGTTTCAACCCGGCGACAGCATGGCTTGGGCTTTGCTGATGGGATGGTTGAACAGTCTTCGAGTGATCGCCTGCAGCATTGCCTTTGCCACGGTCTTGGGCGTGGTTGCAGGCGCGGCATCTCGCAGCAACAACCCACTGTTCAGCGCACTTGCAGGTCTTTATGTAGGGCTGATCCGTCAGATCCCTCTGCTTCTGCAACTGCTCTTTTGGTATTTCGTGGCCTTTCTCGGTCTGCCATCCGAACCGCTGGCTCCCCTCGGGGCACTGATCCGAGTCTCCAATCAGGCGATCACGGTAATGGGACTCAATCTCAGCGTTGAGTTCGCAGCTGTGCTGGTTGGTCTCAGTGTTTTCACAGGCGCTGCTATCGCCGAGGTGGTTCGTGGAGGACTGGATGCCGTTCCGCGGGGACAGTGGGAAGCCTTTCGCAGCCTAGGAATCGGTGAGGGTCTGGGCTTGCAACGCGTGGTTCTGCCTCAGGCTCTTCCTGCCATTCTCCCCGCTCTGAGCAGCCAATATCTCAATCTTGCCAAGAACAGCACCTTGTCGATCGCTGTTGGCTACGCAGATCTTTATGCCGTCAGTGATACGGCCATCACCCAGACGGGACGTGCAATTGAAGGGTTTCTGCTCTTATTGCTGAGCTTCTTTCTGCTCAACCTGCTGATCAACAGCAGCATGCAGATTCTCAATCACTCTGTGCTCAACAAGGGGAAGCGCACTTAGCGTTGATCATCCTTGGTTGGATTCATGAGCTCGCGCCGTATTGCCGCTGTTCTATTGGTTGTTGCGGCCATTGCAGCAATTCTTCTCCCATTCGTTTCAGCCACATTGCTGACCATCGGTATCGGTGGGATTGCTTTTTCCGCCGGAATCGGACAACTACTTCGCCTTGGTGCTGAGTCGACATCTCAGGGCAAGCTGTTTCGAGTGTTGTCTGCGCTTCTATACATCGGTGGCGCGGTCTTCATTTTGGTCGACCCGATCGACAGTGAAATCAGTCTCACGCTGTTCGCAGGCGTTCTTCTCCTTGTTGAAGGGGTGATGGAACTGGCTTCTGGCGCCACAACCCCTGGTGCTGCTGCTGGTTTGGCAGTTGTGGATGGTGTGGTTACGTCGATCTTGGGGTTGCTCCTCGTTCTTGAGTGGCCAACGGACAGTCTCTGGGCTTTGGGCACTCTCTTCGGTGTCGCTCTGTTTCTCTCAGCCCTGAATCTGTTTCAGACTGCCTCTGACCAGCCTGGCGTCTGAGCATTGACAAGGTCTTCGTCCCTTCGCGTTGGGTTGCGACATTTCCGCCGGCATCCTGTTCAAGCTTGTTTCAGTGTTGTTCTGCTGGGTTGCATTGCCTGGTCGATCTGGTCAACAGGCTTCTGGCTTGTCCAGCAAGCCGAATGGTCGGTGGTCTCAGGAAATCTGCCGCTCTTCGCAGTCGGTGGCTACCCGGAGGCCTCCCGATGGAGGCCAATCCTTTGGCTCGCGTTGCTGGTCCTGCTGACGGGATTCACATTGGCTCAGCCCTTTCTCCTGCAGCGGTTACGCCTCAACAGCACAATGCTGTCCTGGAGCTGGCTGTTGATGATGCCCCTCGGGCTGTGGCTGCTGGCCGGTGGTGGTGTGCTTGATCCCGTCCCGTCCCGTCTCTGGGGAGGTCTTGTTCTGACCCTCTTGCTGACATTGTTCAGTGGATTGATTGCTCTTCCATTCGGCATTCTTCTCGCTCTGGGGCGCTGCAGCGAGCTCACTACGGCACGCCTTCTCTCCAAGATCTACATCGATGGGATGCGAGCTGTTCCGCTGATTGCTGTTCTGTTCTTTGGCCAGCTACTGCTTCCGCTGTTCCTGCCTGTTCAGATCGAAATCAATCGTGTCTTTCGTGCGGTTGTGGCGTTTGCCTTGTTTGCAGCTGCCTATGTGGCTGAGGATTTAAGAGGTGGACTGCAGGCGGTGTCTCCGACGCAGATTGAAGCTGCTGCTGCACTTGGACTCGGACCATGGCAGATCCAGCGCCTGGTGATTCTTCCGCAGGCTCTGCGCATTGCCGTTCCTGCGCTCACGAACCAGGCTGTTGGTTTACTTCAGAACACAAGTCTGATGGCCATTCTTGGTTTGGTGGAATTGCTTGGGATCAGCCAAAGTTTGCTGGCCAATCCGGCCTATATCGGACGCCACCTGGAGGTCTATGTCTGGCTCGCGGCGTTGTACTGGTTGTTCTGCACTGCGATGGCACTGATGGCGCGGCAGTTTGAACGCCAAGACCCCTCCAATCTCCTTGCAGCCCGCCGTTCATGACCGTTGTTGTTCGTGCTGAGTCAGTCAACAAGAGCTTCAAAGCCGGGAATCGCGCGCTTGACGAAGTGAGCTTCACTGTTCGCCATGGTGAGGTCCTTGTGGTCATGGGACCTTCCGGTTCGGGGAAGAGCACGCTCATTCGCACCTTCAACGGCTTGGAGTCAATCGATTCCGGATCGCTGGAAGTGGTTGGCATTCCTTTGGATTCCGACCACGACGAACGTCAGATCCGCAGAATCCGTCGTCGTGTGGGGATGGTGTTTCAACAGTTCAACCTGTTTCCCCACCTCACGATTCTTCAGAACATCACCCTGGCGCCGATTCAGGTGAAGTCGATCCCAAAGCTCCAGGCTGAACGCCGGGCGCATGCTCTGCTCGATCAAATGGGAATTGCTGATCAGGCACTCAAGTACCCCGCTCAGCTGAGTGGTGGACAGCAGCAACGGGTCGCCATCGCCAGAGCGTTGGCCTTGGATCCAGAGTTGATGTTGTTCGATGAGCCCACCAGCGCCCTTGATCCTGAACGGGTGAAGGAGGTTCTCGATGCCATGCGGCAACTGGCTGCCGATGGAATGACGATGGTGGTGGTCACCCATGAACTTGGTTTCGCCCGTGAGGTGGCGGACAGGGTGTTGTTCATGGATGCGGGACGGATTGTTGAACTAACCGATGCTGAAGAGTTCTTCACCCATGCCAAGGAAGAACGTTCTCAACGTTTTCTCAATCAGATGGCCCATTGATACGCGTGATGAAGTCGATCCAGAGCTTGTTCAGCGGCAACCAGTTCCCGCTCCGTCTGAAGCCAGCTTTCATTGCCGAGCGGAAGTTGGTCGACCTGTTCGGCCAGATGAAGTTGCAGCTGTTCACAGCGTTCCATCAGCGCAGTGCTGAGTTGCAGAAGATGTTGCTGGATCAGGCAGGACGGTGCAGCGAAGGCCATGCTGCCGGTCAGAAGAGGACGGTGAGGATTTTGGCACAAGGCCTGGTGTCTTTGTTTGCCCCACCCGCAGCGCGATGCCCCTCCCATCAAGACCTCGCGCTGATGCGTCAGCAGCAGGATCAAGCCAAACGCAGCATTGATTTGCCTCTGTTTCTGTTCTCAGCCCAGGATTTGGCCGATGTGCTGGCGATCAGGCGTAAGCAGAGCGTGGAGATCAGGGTGCTGGTGGATCTTGTCTTTGCCCACAGGAGTTGTTTCGAATGAATTGATCTGCAGTGCCAGCCGGCAGCCGTCCACTGCTGTCGGCTGGAGGCTGGCAACAACCCTTGGACAAACCCCTTAAGGAACGTGGTCACCCCCGGCTGAGTCTTGGCGACAAGCTGCATCACAATTTCGCTGTGATCGATGGCTAACCGTGATCACCGGCAGTTTCAACTGAAGCCCAGCCGCTGCACACACCAAAGCTGAAACACTTCTGATCATCGAATCAACCCAACTTGCGACACACTTCATCCGCGACATGGATCCGATCTGGGGAGTCGGCTTGTGGAAGCTGATTTGGCTTGTGCTACGGCCTCAACTTAATCCACACGACTGCAGTCACAGCTATCAGCAAGCCCAAGGATGTCAATGGCACATGTCCAAGGCTTGGCTTAAATTAGTAACGACATCGCTACGCGAATCTTTTTGTAATTAGTGGCAATGCTGAGTCGTTTTAAGACATCATTATTGCTCTCAGCTGTAGGCCTGCTAACTGCCTGTGCAAGAGTCGACTCCGTGTATACCCCAACCTTTGGGCCGCTGACAGATGAAATTATTCCTAAGATAAAAACTTCAAATCCGATCATCGTTGTGCCAGGAATTGGCGGCACTCAACTTGTAGACGCAGAAAGCGGAAAAACGGCCTGGGGGTCCTATGGTTTTAACACTTATTGGCCATCAACAGAAAAAGACAATCAATTGTTGTCACTTCCTTTAGAGCCTGAAAATACATCTTCCGCTCAGGAATTCAACAAGGCCATACCCAAGTCAGTCCTGGAAACATGGCGACTCAGCTTTTTCCCTTTTTCGTCCATTGAGTTTGCCGTCTACGCGACAATAAAAAAATCCATGATCGCCGCGGGATACATTTCTGAAAAGGAGGTGTTGTCCAGGATTGGAAATACAAAGAATGAAGGAACTCCGTTGTTCGAGTTTGCATATGATTGGCGCAAGTCAAATGCGGAAAATGCCGTCATTTTAGACAAGTTTGTCAGGGAAAAGTCCGAAAATCCAATGATTAAAAAGCGTTTTGGCGACAACCAAAAATTTGATTTAATTTGCCATTCGATGGGATGTCTTGTCTCTAGATATTATCTTCGCTACGGTAATCAAGGCCTTGGCACGTCCGACAACCCTCCTGAACTTGATTGGCGCGGCAGTGATAAAATTGAAAATATTATTATGGTCGCACCGCCAAATAAAGGCTCGGTAGAGGCATTGAGCAATCTCACGAATGGCTTTTATTTGCATCAAATTAAACTTTTGAAATATCCCCCTGCAGTTCTGGGTACATGGCCTTCGATGTACGAGCTCTTGCCAAGACAAGATATTTCCCAGGCGACCAATCACGAGGGCAAAGAGGTTGATCTTCTTGATCCGCAATTATGGCAAGATATGAGCTGGGGGCTACTTGACCCAAATCAAGAAAAAGTTTTGACCCAAATCTCCACCAAAGGAGCAGAACGGCCATCGTCAAAATACCTCCAGGCAAAACGCCTTCAGGCAAAATTACTTGGCAATGCAAGGTTATTCCACTCACGCTTGGACAAAAAAGTTGAATCTCCCAATGGTCTCTACTTTTGGCTTTTTGCTGGTGTTGGCAAGCCCACGGAATCGAAAGTGACTGTCAATACTGAGAACAAAACATGGTCAGCGAAACGAGAAAAAGCTGGCGATGGAGCGGTCTTAAGGGCGAGCGCTTATACCTTGGAGAGCACGAAGAAAAGGGATATTGATTCTCCCTATAATAACTCAATTATCCCGTGGTACGATGCGATGTTTTTCTTTACAGATCATATGGGGCTAGTGCAAAATAACGACTTCTTCTTGAACCTGTACGACATAATTATATGGCGAAGCAACTTCTAGAAAAAGGTCAGGGATTTTTGCAAGGTCTGATGTCTTTGTTCGCCTTCTCTTTTGGTGAAATGTGCTGAGTTTGCTCTGGGAGATGGTTCCCAGTCTTTTGACAGGGGCACTGATCGGTCGTTGTCGTCCGCAATGGATCACTCCGCTGGCCACACCCTTGGTACGTTTTGGCGTTCCCCTGAGCTTGATGGGGTTGCTGCTTCACGGTGGGCTCAACCGCTCTCTTCTGTTGATGGCGTTGCTCTCCGTGACAGCGATCGGGCTCATGCTTGCTCTGTTGCGTGGGTCGGGGCTCATCACTGACGCTCTGGCCATGCCTGACCGACAGCTGGCCAGTTGTATCGGCAATACGGCCTACTTCGGCATTCCCGCTGCGTTGGCACTGCTTCCATCCGAGGCGCTTCCAGTGAGCATCGGCTACGACTTCGGGGCCACGCTTCTAGCTTGGGGACTGGGCCCTCTTTGGCTGCACCAGGCCAACCATCAAGGCCATGGTTACGACTGGGGCTCGTTGGCAAGCCATCTCATGGCCAGCCCTGCGACGCGCGGTCTGATCGGGGCCCTGATCGTTCTGGCCACCCCATGGCATGACGCCATCAGTGCGGGGTTGTGGTTGCCTTCTCGGGTGGTGATTGTTCTGGCACTTGCTGTGGTGGGGATGCGTTTGGGAACCATTTCCTCGCGCGCGCCTTCGGCTGTGCCCGAGCGTCTGCTGTCTCCCCTGGTCTGCAAGCTGCTGCTGTTTCCGATGCTGATGCTGCTGATCAGTCTTCCCCTGCCATTGCCTCTCCTCGCCAAGAAAGCTCTGGTGCTTCAGGCCGCTGCTCCGACAGCAATTTCGGTGTTGTTGATAGCGGAATCTGGGCAATGTGATGCATCGGCTTCCGCACAGTTGATTCTGCGAAGCACGCTCATCGCTTTAATTAGTGTGCCTCTGTGGAGCGTTGTACTGAATCGTCTGTTCTGAACACACGGAAGGTGAGATTCAGTCGCGGCGTTGTGATCCTGCGGCGGGTCGGAAGACCGTGCATCCACAGACTCTGGCACTCAGGATCCATCAGCAACAAGTCGCCATCTGAGAGCGTGAGATCAAGTCGCTGCCCAGTCTGTCGGTGACGAAACTGCAGGTCTCGCGTTGCTCCGAACGAGAGTGAGGCGATCGGGAATGAAGCGTCGATCTCTGGTTCGTCGTCGGCATGCCAACCCATCCGGTCTTCGCCGTTGCGATAGAGGTTGAACAGACACCCGTTGAAGGGTGCGTTGCCCTGTATCGATACTTTCTCGAGCAGCGGGAGGAACCACGGCGGCCAACCTGAGCCCCGGTGAAGAGCGCCGCTGTAGCGATAGGACACCGATCGTTCGGCAAGGAATGCTGTGAGCCTCGGCACCTTGTGCCACCGCCCATAGACCCTGACCTTGGTCTGCTCCCAGTTGATTTGCTCGTTGCACCGCTCCATCCACTGTCGACAGCAGTCCTGGGGAAGCCAGTGGGACTGAAGGGTCCAGTTCATCGTGTCGACGTGAAGACGGATAACAGCAGAGGAGTTCCGAATCCATTCGTCCATAGATTGCCCGAATGGCAGCACGAATTACCCTCGAGATCTTCCTGGAGCGGGCTAAGCAGCGCTTCGGTGACCTTTTTGATTACTCGGAGATCCAATGGAGAAGCTACAAGAGTCCGGTGAAAATCCGATGCCGTAAGCATCCGGTTCACCCCATCACCATCACTCCGGAAAAGCATCTGCAAACAACTGGAGGGTGCCGCCATTGCCTGCGCGAGAGGCGGGTTGAATCGCTGGAACGGGAGTTGAACCGTGCTGCAGCCAGCCCTGCAGAAGCTCAACTTCCTGTCAAGGTTTCTAAGTAGCTTGTCAGGTCTCGATTGAGTTCTGCCATTGAACGGTTCGCGTTTTAGAACCCTCGGCCGTCCTGCTCTCTGATTTGCAGACGCAATCTTTGGTACTGCAGAACCGCCCGGTCTTTTTCAAGGTGCGGGAACAGTCGACAGGCTTCATCGACATCGATGGGCTCCAACAACCAGTCCTCTGATCCGTGGGGCGCGACGTCATCGGGAGTCCGGTCAAACGCCTGTCGAATCGGCAGCCAGCGAAGGACACGTCGCCGCCATTGGTCGTACAGATCAAGTGGATGCATCGAGGTGGTTGGTCGGCGGTTATCCCAGTAATGAAACCCGCTGGTAACAGAACCAGAGCCATTGCTGGAACAGCAGATTCCGATGGGAACGCCAGAGGGTCCTGGGATGGTCTGCGTTGAAATTCTCCGGTGGTGGTACGTCACCTCGGGCTTTGTCTCGCTCCATCTCAGCGACGATGCGGCCAACGTTGTATTCAGGGTGCCCGAGATGCATCAGCTGCCTCTGATCGGGGGTCTCAAAAATGGTGTAGCCAACCGATTCACCATGGGCGAGCAGGCGCAGCCGTCCCTGCCGTTGCGCTGATTCCATGGCTGCGTCTGGCAAGCCGGCATGGCGGCTTTGGGGACAGAGAAATTGATCATCCTGGGTGCCCATCAACGAGTGGCCTGGAACCAGGCTGCGCATTGGATAAACCCCAAACAGTTTGCGGTTGAAGGTCTCCTTGTTTACGCCGGCCAGATAGGCCAAAGCAAATCCAGCCCAACAGAGTCCAAGCGTGCTGGCGCATGTGTAGCGAGCCTCCTCCACAAGAGCCACCAGCTCTCGCCAGTAGGTGACCTCTTCAAAGGGCAGATGTTCAACGGGGGCACCGGTGATGATCAGGCCATCGAGCGGGCCCTTGGCAAGGGCTTCATCCCAACTCACATACAGGTCCTTGAGATGGGATTGATCCCAGCTTTTGTAGGCATGGCTTTGCAGCCTTATCCAGATCGGCTCGATCTGGAGCACAGAGAGGCCGAGAGGGTGGAGGAGGTTGAACTCATACTGCTTTCCCAGCGGCATGATGTTCAGAATGCCGATTCGTAGAGGACGGATGTCCTGTCGTTCAGCCTCCTTCGGTTCGATCCAGGAGATGCGGTTGCGTTCAACCGCTGTGATCTTGTGATAGTTGGGCGGAAGGATCAGCGCCATTCAGCTACTCCTCCCCATCAACCACCTGATGCAAGGGCCTGATCGAAGTCAGCCTTGATGTCATCAATATGTTCCAGGCCCACGGAGACCCGCACCATGGTGGGGGTGACACCGGCTGAGGCTTGTTCACTTTCGCTCAGCTGCTGGTGGGTTGTTGAAGCTGGATGAATCACCAGCGTCTTGGCATCGCCAACGTTGGCCAGATGACTCGCCAACTTGAGGCTGTTGATGAAGCGAACAGCATCGTCATAGCCACCTTTGAGCGAGAACATGAGCATGCAGCCCATGCCGCGGCCGGTGAGGTATTTCTTTGCCGCTGGATGGTACGGGTCACCGGGTAAACCGGGATAGCTGACATCCGACACCTGGGGATGGGCTTGCAGCCAGGTGGCTAGCGCCATTGCATTCTGTGCATGGCGTTCTACTCGCAAGCTCAGCGTTTCGAGTCCCTGGAGAAGCAGGAAACTGTTGAAGGGGCTGACGGCTGGCCCCCAATCCCGAAGTCCTTCCACGCGTGCTCTGAGCGCAAAGGCGATATTGCGGTCATCAGGAAGACCCAGCATCTTGCAGATGTCACTGCCGAAACCAAAGGCATCCCAGTGAATGAGTCCGTGATATGCGGCACTCGGCTGGCTCATGAGAGGGAATTTGCCGTTGCCCCAGTTGAAGGTGCCGGCATCCACGATCACTCCACCAAGGCTGGTGCCATGGCCACCGATCCATTTGGTGGCGCTCTCCACCACGACATTCGCGCCATGTTCGATTGGCCGGAGCAAAGCACCGCAAGCTCCGAGGGTGTTGTCCACGATCAGTGGGATGTTGTTTCGCTGTGCAAGGGCAGAAAGACCTTCGAAATCGGGGATGTTGAATCGAGGATTGCCCATGGCCTCCACGTAGATCGCCTTCGTGCCCTCGTCGATCTGTGCCGCAAAGCTGTCAACGTCATCACCTTCGGCGAACTTCACATTGATTCCCAGCCGAGGAAACTGAACTTTGAACTGGTTGTAGGTGCCCCCGTAAAGGAATGATGTGGAGACGAAATTGTCACCAGCCTGCATGCAGTTTGTGATCGCCAGGAACTGTGCGGACTGGCCGGAGGCGGTGGCCAGAGCGGCTACACCTCCTTCAAGAGCCGCCACCCGCTTCTCGAACACGTCGGTGGTGGGGTTCATCAGACGGGTGTAGATGTTCCCGAATTCCTTCAGTCCGAACAGATTGGCGCCGTGCTCGGCGTCGTTGAACACGTAGGAACTGGTCTGATAAATCGGAACAGCCCTGGCGTTCGTGGTTGGATCAGGAACCTGGCCTGCGTGGAGCTGGAGGGTTTCGAAACGCTGATCCGTCACGGCGTCGTTGATGTCTATCCCCTTTTCTAGCCACTGGTCGTTCGGCCGCGACTCAACCGGCTGTTGGTTCTGTGGGTTCGGGCTTGTCGCTGTCCTTGAGCGATGGGAGGGTCTCACGGAGTAGGGGGGTGAACTGGCTGCGTACGTCGGTACGGAAGGTGTCAACAACTCCCGGCAAGAGGACTGGATAGGGCTGCTCGCCGCTCTGTTCGCGCAAATGGCGCCATTTGCTGTTTTCTTTCTCTTTGAGAACGAGTAACGCGTTCTGGAAGTCGTAACTGCCCATCTGCATGTTTCCTTCAGGCAGAGCCGCTGCCTGTTCGCCCATGAGCTCACGGAATGCATCGAACGCCTTGGCTTTCAGGGTGTCAGGCAATCCGAGAACGGGCTGGTAATGATCCAGAAGCCGAAGTTCCTCCTCGAGAAGGATCGGCCATGCCCCGCGGGCTCCATCGGGAATGGTCATCTGGGCTTCGAATGCCGTCATGGCATCCAGATGAAAGGTGAGCCAGCGGTAGTACGACTTGTCTTTGGTGTTTTTTTTCGCTGCAGACTTTCCTGTGATGAGTACAGGGAGTGCAGCCTCGGCTTTGCGCAGAAACAGGCGGTCTTCCCGCTCAAGGTTCATCGCACCCCAGCGTTGCCGGTAGTCCCACAGCTCGGCGTAGCGGTTCACGTCTTCCGCTGACCAGCCAAGAGAGGCCAGTTCATCGGCGCGATGGGTAAGTTCCTTGGACACGCAGCTTGTTCAGTCCTGTTCCTGGAAGCGTAAATGCCAGGGGCTGGAAGACCAGGCCCAGAACGCTGGGATCGGCCTGCATCAGCAGGTAGAGAATCAGCCCATTGGGCCAGCCCTTCAGATCCTTGAGCCAGGTAGACAGCAGTGAGGCGGTGCCTCCGACCACGGCCACCACGAGGCTGTTAGAGAAGGAGAAACTGGCGCATCGCGATCCCCCCAGGAAAAAGCGGGTGGAGCAGGGGGGTGATCCCTGAATAGAAAACGATTGGAAGCAGCACCATGGCTTGCCTGATTGCAAAGCAAACGCGTTTGCTGGGGGGATGTCTTCACACTTCAGGGGATCGAGCCGGAGTCTTCCGCCCCCAACTGAAAGACCCTGAATCATCCGCAGGAGCAGCAACAGATTCGTCGTCAGAACATGTCGTCAATGGGGCCGACACCAGTCCCCCGATTGGACGCATCAGGTATTCGGCGGCAAAGACCCCAAAGGCGCTCAGAAATTGCAGGGTTGGTGAATCCTCTGGGGAAAAGCTGCACCGATTGATTCAGCGAAGTCGCCATACACAGCGAAATCGAATCACTCCAACGTGTTGCCGATCGCGCCAGCGAGTTGACTCAGGGATGAGGTTTAAAGGTGAGGGGCTGACCATCTTCTGGTCGCCATCGTGCAGGGTTCAGTTGGGTTTTGCAGGTTGAGGAGGCGCACTGTGGGGATAGCGCTTCAGATGCTCGGCCACAGGGACAGGTGACGCTGCTGCATATCCCTCATGCAGCCAGAGATCACCCGCTGAGGCGGCGTAATGGATTTGCCAGTTGTAAAGGCCTCGATAGGTGAGTGGTTCCCGTTGGAGCAACGCGGCGTAATGCAAAACGGCCTTGCCGTAATGGTCACTGTTGTTGTACCCCCAGAGACCACGGCGGATGTCGTTGAGGCCGCCACGACGCACAAGGTATCGCGCGGCTGCGTGGATGGCATCCCATGGATCGCGAATGTCTCCATCTCTGCCGATTCCAGGCTCGGCCCAGGTGGTGGGCAGGAATTGCATGGGTCCCTGCGCATTGGCGACGGACACACCATCGATCCGGCCCATTCCGGTTTCCACAAGATTCACAGCGGCCAGGACTTCCCATGGAATTCCGGTGGCATCCGCTGCGCTGCGGTAGGCCTTGAGAAGATCCTCCTGTGGTGCAGGAGCCTGGATCCGCCACGCGGGCAGGGTTGTGGAGGCTGGTCCGCGGTGCATGGCCAGGAACGAGCGTCTTGCGGAGATGTGTTGATCGAACACCCAGTGCCACCGCGAGGGCAGACGATTCCGCACCGCTTCAGATAAGACCGGGTTATGGGACAACACCCGGTAGATGACCTGTTGTTGATGGGCCAGTTGAGGAATCTCCGCTGGATCGTGATCCGAGTCCACCAAAGCGGTTTCGATGCTGACCAGAAGAGAGGCTGTGTTATCTGCTTTGGCCGGGACCAGGGGGTAGTGGTTTCCGTTCGGGGCCACGGGAAGGTCTGATCGGGTTGGCAGTTCAATTCCAACGCCAGCCAGCGTTGGCTTGACGGCTTCAGGGGGCTCCGATGCCGGCGCGTTCAGCTGCCTGCAGGCAACGGTGAGAGGCGTGAACAGAAGCGGCAGACCCACTAGCAGAGTCGCCCAGTGGTGACGACGGATGAGGAACCGGGTCATGCGCTGAGAAAGGCTCGCCTGTCGTGAAAGTCTGGCTCGTTTCCGTGGTGAGACAAAGCCCAGTAGCTGAGGTCGTTGTGACTGTCTTTCAGGACCATGGAGATCGCTAACTCCGGCAGTTGCACCGGAGTCCACCAGGGATCAAGGCTCAACACGATGGTGCAGCGACAATCCCGCTTTGAGCTTTGCCAATGAATTATTGGCTTGTGAGTCTGTTCGCGCACTCGATCAGTCCGATAGCTCTCGAATCGGTAGAGATTCCAGTCGCCCGTTGGTGAAACATTCAGCTCCCAATAACGATCTTGGTTGGGTTGGGCAAAAAACGCTTCAAAACAGGTGTGTTCCCAGAGACCATCGAGGCGCTGCCCGCTGCGCAGGCTCGAGCCAGGTGCAGTGTCCATGAAATCCAGCATGGGAAGCTCCTGACCCAATCGCGTTGGCCTCAGGCTGAAACTCAATTCGAGGGTGTTGTGTTCTTCCCATACGAATTCGGCACTGGTCAGAAGGGTCGGGGATGCGTCTGGAGAGAAGGGGACCAGCGGGCAGACCTGACGCACCATCACAGGATGGCGTGCCATTTCAGTTCACTCCGTGAAGGCTCTCGATCAGGGAAACCAGCTCATCCCACTGCCGCTCGATCGAGCGGGTGAGAGCAAACTGCACCCAGGCCCGATCCAGATTGTGACCGGCTCGCTCGGTTTTGAAATAAGTGTCGCCTGAAAGGTGATCAGAGAGAAAACGCAAACCCAGTTCCAAGGGGATTAAGCGGATGCACGCAGGCAGGTGGCGCACATCGTCATCGCTGAGAAAGGATCGCCCCACCTTGAGGTAACCCTCCAGGATCGAGCGGCAGAGCCCAAGATCAAAAACCACTTGCTCCGGCGTTGCGGTTTCCTCGCCGAGGCGGTTGCAGCAGGAGCGGAGACAGTCGCCGATGTCGTAATGGAGCAATCCGGGCTTGACCGTATCGAGATCGATCAACCCCACCGCATGCCCGGTGCGGTCATCAATCATCACGTTGTTGATCTTCGGGTCTCCGTGAATGGGTCGGCGCTTCAGTTCACCCCTGGCGCACGCTTGCTCAAGCACATCTAGGCCTTCACGACGCGCATCCACGAAGGCAAGTGCTTCATTCACTCTGGCGTCTGTGATGGGAGCTGTTCTCCTGATAACGGCATCGAGCTCAGCCAGATACGCCGGTGCAATGTGGAAATTTTCAAGGGTGTCCGCCAGCTCTTCCGTGGGCAGATCACTGATCAGGTGGTGAAACATCCCAAGGCCGTAACCCAGCTCCCAGGCATGGGCTTCATCCTTGATGACATCAGTTGTTGTTGCTGCTCCGATGTAAGAGATCGATCGCCAGAATTCACCCTCGTGTTCAACCCAGTGCCCGTCGGCATCGAGGGTGGGAAGAACCTTTGGAATCTCCCAGCGTCGCCCCGAAAGCTCAGGTGGTTCCTCAGCTAATCGTCGCTCGACGTGATCACCAAGGCGCAGGAGATTGCGCATCACCAGCTCCGGGCTCTCGAACACGTCCGTGTTGAGACGCTGCATCACGAAGGCTTGCCTCGGTGCGGTGGCTTCCAGGGTGACCAAGAAAGTGTCATTCACGTTTCCAGCCCCCAGCTGATCGATGGCCTTGATCTGTTCTGGTGGATGGAACAGTCCGGCGATGGTCTCCAGGGATGTGCTGGAGCCAGAGGGAGCCTTGGTCACGGTGTATCGCCTGGGTCTCACAGCGAAACCATGCCGTCTTCCAACCGATTTGCCAGTAAGGAGTGTGCGGAAAAACAGCCGGGGAGGCGGCACCATGGGCTCCGACAGCATCAAGGGAGCGCGTGCCCCGCATTCTTCACTCGGCTGACTGGCAGATCGGCAAGCCCTACCGATGGATTACTAATCCTCAGAAACAGGCTCGTCTCCAGAGAGAACGTGTCGAGGTCGTCAGCCGCATCGGCGACGTTGCCCGCCATGAATCGGTGGATGCCCTTCTCGTGGCCGGCGACCTTTTTGATTCCTCAACCGTTCCGGCCGCGGAGGTCTTGGAGGTGATGGAGCTGATCGGTGCGATGCCGTGCCCTGTTCTTGTGATCCCCGGCAATCATGACCACGGTGGTGCGGGTGGTATCTGGCGGCGGGAGGATCTTCAGCGCCGGATGCGTGAACGGGCCCCGAATCTGGAGCTTCTGACCCAACCCGAGCCCATGAGCAGAGCGGGGTTGACCCTGTTGCCCTGTCCCCTGCTTCGTCGTCACGACAGTGTCGGTCCGATGCGCTGGCTTGATCAGCTCAACTGGCAGGATCTGGATCCAGAGGCTCCACGCGTTCTGCTGGCCCATGGATCGGTGCAGGGCTTCGGCTCAGGGACTGATGTCAATTCCTTGAACCTGGAGCAACTTCCCACCGGAGAGCTCGATTACATCGCTCTCGGTGACTGGCATGGATTGATGCAGGTTCAGAGCAATGCCTGGTATAGCGGTACACCTGAGCCTGATCGATTCCCAACGGGTCCAGATGATCAGCGGTCGCAGGTGATTTTGGCCGACCTCACAAGGGGGGACGATCCTCGGGTTCAGATGTTCACGACAGGGCGGGTTGCTTGGCATCGGATCACCATGCAGCTCCAGGGGATGCCCGATCTGGAGCGCCTGCACCATCAACTCGACGCTTGCATCGGCAGTCGCGTGGGCAGGGATCTACTGCGACTTGAACTGAACGGCCGGCTTGGCTTGGACGCCCATTGTCGTTTGCAAGCACTTCTTGAAGAGCTTTCAGAGCAGCTTCTGCATCTGCGCTTGCGAGGTGAGCTTCGGCGACATCCAACCGATGGAGAACTCGATCAGTGTTTAAACCGGAGCGATGGTCCTCTCCTCAGCAGCATTGCGGCAGGTTTGAAACAAGAGCTCGAGGGTGGTGCTGACCCACTGATCGAGCAGGCTTTGATTGAACTCCATCAGCTCTGCGTCGCCACTTCATGCGCTTAATCCGCTGCCGGCTGGAGAGTGTGCGCCGCCACCGAGAACTGGAGGTGGCGTTTGTTCCGGGGTTGACGTTGATCGGCGGTGGCAACGAAACGGGGAAGAGCTCACTGGTGGAGGCCATGCATCGCACGTTGTTCGTGCGTGCCACAGCTACCGGTGCCGCCGTTCGTGATCTGCGCTCCGCGGTGCATGCCGGTCATCCCCAAGTGGAACTCGACTTCGAAGCGGATGGGCATCACTGGTCTCTGCAGAAATCTTTCAGTGGTTCCGGTGGCACCTGCCGCCTCAGTCGGATCGGTGCGTCAGCGCATCTGGGCGGAGAAGCCGAGGATCGCCTGGCTTCACTGCTCGGTGTTGAGGAGATCATCGGCAGTCGGCAAGTGAACCGGGTCCTGCCCAGCCGCTGGGCCCATCTCTGGGTGATGCAAGGGCTTGCAGGCCGCAATCTTCTTGATCTCGATGGCAGCCATTACGACCTCAATGGCCTCATTGCTGCCTTGGAGAGCCAGGCTTCGGAATCACTGCAATCACCCCTGGATCAAGACATTCACGATCAGCTGGAGGCGTTGGTCGCCTCCAGCTTCACCAGTCGTGGCGTCAAGCAGCAGAGCGAACTCTGGAAGCGGCGTCAGGAGTTGCAGCAGGCTGAGCAGCGCCATCAGGACGCGTGCCAACAGCTGGAGATCTATGAATCGGCCTGCGAAGAGCTCGATCGCAATGAGCAGGCCCTGCGAGATCTTGAGACTGGCGCTGTTCCTGAACTACGACAGCAGCGCAGCCGGCTAACCACCCTGCTCGATCTGCAGCGGTCGCTCGCACCGCTGATTCAGGAGGAACAACAGCTCAAGCAGCAGCTCAACAGCCTGAAGTCTCTTGATGCCGAAACAGAGTCGACAAGCTGTTCAATCCAGGCCCACCGCCACGATCTGGAGAAAGCGGTGGTGCTGGCCACACAGCAGTCCGAGCAACTCAAAACGAGGCAGGCCTCTCTCAACGCTCTAGAAGAGCAGCGACATGCGCTTGAGGAGCGCGGTCATGCACTGCGACGACAGCAGGAGCTCCGGACCCTCGAAACCCGGATTCGTGACCATCAACAACGGGATGATCTGCGAGCACAGCTTCAATCGCAACAGACATCACTCCGGAACAAGCTTGATGCTGCACCGGGACAAACCACCGAGGCTTTCTCTGCCCTGCAGCGTTTGCAGGAGCGTCTTCGAGAACTGCAGATCCGACTGAACAGCATGGCGTCGTCCATTCATCTGGAAGCGGCTGATCAGGAGGTGGTGCTCGATGGTGATGCGTTGTTGGAAGGACAGACCCTGCAGCGTTATGGGGCGTTCCGACTCCAAGTTGGTGGGGGGGTGATGGTGCAGGTGATTCCCGGAGAAGGCACAGGCATGGCCTCACTGACCACTGAGCGCTCACAACTCCAGGCGGCGTTCGACGAAGGACTGCGTCAGTGGGGCGCGTCATCCCTGGATGAGGCCAGGGAGCAGCTGCTTCAGCAGCAAAAACTCACCCAGGAGCTCGCTCTTGTGAATGCGCGCCTCCAGCAGTTGGATCATCAGCGTCCTGCCCAAGGTGACGGCAATGAATCCCTTGAAACCCTGCGGCAAACACTGTCAGCCCTTCAGCAGGACCTCGAACCTGAGACAGCGTTCACGATGGATGCCACGGCTCTAGATCAGGCACTCCTCGACTGCCGGGCCTCCTATAAATCGGTCCAGGAGCAGACACGGACGCTTCGCGCGGGCCTTGAGGCCCTGGAACGCAGCCTGATCGCTGTTCAGTCGGAACGGCAAGAGCGACGGGTGACTGTGGAACGCCTGGAAGCCCAGCAGCTTCAACGACGCCAACAACGCCAAGCCTTGGTGGAGACTCACGGTGAATCGGCACAGATCCAGCGTCAGCTGGACGTTCTGATGGAGACAAGCCGCGTGCAGCAGTCCAAGCTTCTCGCGCTGGCTGCCGAGGCTGGTCTTGATCGAACGGCCGACGCCAAGATGCAGCTCGCCTCTCTTGAACAGAAAGAACAAACTCTTTCCCGTCGGCGTGAGGATCTCAATCGTGAACAAGGTGGCCTGCTTGAGCGTTGCGATCGTCTCGGCCGTAGCGACTTGCACGCGCTGGTCGAGGAGACAGCAGCCGCAAGGGATCTGGCGATCCGGGCTGAACAACAGGCAACTTTGGTGGCTGAGGCGCGCCAGCTGCTTCTGAGGCGTTTCCAGGAGGCGCGACGGGATCTGTCCAGGCGCTATTCCATGCCCCTCAGGCAAAGCATCAATCGCTTTATGGCTCCTCTACTCCTGGAGGCCTCGGACGAGTGTGAGCTGAATGTCGATCCCACTGAAGGCTTGAATGCCCTGCGGCTGCAACGATCCGGGCGGTCATTTGATTTTGCCCAGCTCAGTGGAGGCATGAAGGAGCAGTTCAATGCCGCTCTGCGCCTGGCGATGGCCGACACCCTGAGCAGCAGTCATGACGGTTGCCTGCCCCTGCTGTTCGACGATGCCTTCACCAACACCGACCCCAAGCGTTTGGTTTCAGTACTGACGATGTTGCGCCAAGCTGTTGATTTTGGGCTTCAGGTGGTCGTGCTGAGCTGTGATCCAGAGCCCTACCGCGAGATTGCCGATTCCTGCGTGATGCTTCCGCCTGTGTAGCCATCGGTTCAGAGCGCATTCTCAATCACATTCATGGCCTTGAGATAGGCGGGAGGCTCGGCGTTGGCCTCCGACTCCTCGATTCCTGAGTCGTCTCGGATTAACCGGCGAGCGTTGTCAGCGATCACCGCATTCACCACCAGGTCCATCGCTTCTGGCTGATCAAGGTTTTGAAGCGCGTCCGCGTAGCGACGGCTGTGCGTGGGGCGAACAGATTCCTGACAGTAATTCGAAAGCTCCCGGCTTTCGGTCATCACCGAAAAGGCCACATCCTTGGTGCTGGATTGGCCATAGATCGCCATATACAGAAGGTTCACCATGGAGGCGTCATGGACGGGAATCGCATATTTTCGGGCGATCTGAGGCCAGTAGCGCAGTGCTTTGAGTCCCTCAAGTCCTCCCTTGCGCAAGCCTGCGTCTTCGCACCAGTTTTCCAGTTCCTCCATGGATTGAGGGCAGCGTTGCTCCGCGCGCATGTGTTCGGCGAGCACTTGTCCTGCCTGGAAATTCCGGGTTGGCTTTCCGGAAACAGGACGCATCATGCTGCCGCGGACATCGGCGACCATCGCCGTGAGTTGGGCAAAGGTGTGATCCCGCACCTTCTCCATATCCCCTCCTCGAACAAGAGCGGCTTCGATTCTCTGGACCCCGTAGCCGAGTTCAGTGAGGGGAAAGGGTTGCCGGTTGTAGAGGCTTTGCCTGTTCCGGCGAGCCATCGACACGGTGGCTGCCTGATCGAGGCATTGATCCAGCAGCAGGGTGAGCAAGGTGGGGAGAACCCCGGGATTGTCGTGGTGGTAGGTGTAGCCGAAACCAGCGAACACCGATGACATGTTCTTGGCGGCTTTGATGTATTGCCCCTCGATGTTGTGAACCCCAGGTGAGACCTGGATATTCGGGGAGAGGCGATCCAGCATCCGTGCTGCAAGCAGGGCTGTGAGGGCACTGGGGTGGCAGAAGTTGGCCGTGAAGCTGTCGTGGGGGTTGCGCAGTGCCCCGTGCCGATGGAATCCGGAGAAGAATCCGAGATTGGGGACTTTCTCACAGAGCACATACGACTCGTTGGCGATGTGGTCGTGGCTGAATGACCCGGCTAGGCAGGCCAGAACCACATGTTCACGGCCGAGTTCCTCACGCAATCGGCAGGCTTCCTGCAGGTCTTCCTCCACGTGATTGCTGTTTGCGCTGAGAACAACCAGCTCGCAGCGCTGCAACAGGTCCTTGAGGGTGTTGGGACAGCGCTGACCGTTTTGGAGATGACTTCCCATCCGCTCCACGCTGGCAACGTGATCCGGGTCCATCCCATCGAGAGCATCCTGGGAGAAGGCACCCAGAAGTTCTCTCCCAGGGCGGGCAGCCAGCAGCAGTGACGCAGGTTCGTCCTGCTGCATAGCGCAGTTGTAGGCAAGTGAGGCGGGGTACAACCCCACGCTGTAGAAGCCCACTTTCCCTGACTCAAGATCGCGGATGCGTTGCCGAACCAGATCGCCATCCAAGCTGCGAGGGAAGAAGCCGTTGCTGTTCAGGGCCGTGTTCATGCGTTCGGCGCAATCTCCTTTGATCAAGCCTTGATGCCTAAGCCTAAGCAGTGGCCACGATCCATCTCATACGTACCGGCAAGCTGCCTCCAGTGAGTGATTGGCTGGATGGCCTGATCGTGGGATCGTGACGACCGGTTTAGCGATCGAGGTGTTTCGGATGGATCTTGCCCAACTCCATGAGGAGCTCCTCTCCAGTTCTGATCTGTTGATCGTTCAGGACCTGGACGGTGTTTGCATGCCGCTGGTGAAGGATCCGCTCACCCGCCGGATGCCAGCGGATTATGTGCGAGCGGCCGCGCTACTGAAGGGTCGCTTTCAAGTTCTGACCAACGGAGAGCATGAGGGCCGCCGTGGTGTGAACCGGCTTGTGGAGGCTGCCCTTGGTGATGCTGCAACGGCCGCACGGGAAGGCCTTTACCTCCCGGGACTGGCAGCTGGTGGCGTGCAGCTGCAGGACTGTTACGGAGAGCTCACCCATCCAGGCGTCAGTGATGCGGAGATGGCGTTTCTCGCCCAGGTGCCAACGCGTATGCAAGGTCTTCTTGTCCAGCGCCTTCCTTCCGTCATGCCCGAGCTCGGAGACGAAGCAATGGCTATGGAGATTCAGCGGGCGATCCTCGACACCCAGGTCTCGCCAACCATCAATCTCAACAGCCTCTTCAGCCTGATTCCGAATGACGTGGCCCGGCAACGGCAGCTGCAGGCGATGCTTCAGGAGCTCATGGATCAGTTGATGGCGATGGCAGCAGCCGAAGGTCTGGGCCATTCCTTCTTTTTGCATGTGGCTCCGAACCTTGGACGGGATCAGGAAGGTCTTGAGCGCCTCAAACCATCTGAAGCCGGCGATGTGGGAAGCACCGATATTCAGTTCATGCTGCGGGGTGCAATCAAGGAAGTTGGATTGTTGGTCTTGATCAATCGCCACATTGCCAATCGAACTGGTAATGCACCCTTGGGTGAGAACTTCAACGTGCGTACAGCTCCACACGACCATGGGGCACTGCTCGCGCTCTGCCATGAGAGAATTGCCAAGGACCTGATGCCCCACCTTGTTGGCGTTGGCGACACCGTTACCTCAACGCCTTGTCCTTCAGGGGAGGGTTGGTTACGTGGTGGCAGTGACCGCGGATTTCTCACCCTTCTCCAGGAGCTTGGTGAGAGTTATGGGCTCCACAACCGGGTTGTTCTCGTCGATAGCAGCGGCGGGGAAGTGGATCGTCCTTCCCTGCTTGATGGTTGCTTCGAGGGGATCAGTGATCCAAACGACTCACTGCGGTTTGATGTCTGCATCCCTGAAGGCCCGGAGCGGTATGTGAACTGGTTTATCGCGCTTGCGGAAGCGCATCACGGGCGAGCACTCTCAGCATGAACGGCAACTGGGTGATGGAAGGTTTGCCTCCACTCACCCAGACGGCCTGTTCCTCACTCCACGGCCTGGTGCCCGGAACGATCAGCCGGGATTTCGAGGCATGGTCGGGCAGAAAGGCTGCCGTGAAGTTGCGTTGTTCCACCAGCAGCTTGAGGTCATTGAAATGGACACCGTCGGCTGTCTCAATCACTTCAAGAGCGCCATCGGATCGCAGTGCATAGATGATGCGAACGTCGGCCAGCCTCATCTCTCCGTAGACACCGCGATAGTCGGCTGGAGGAATCTGATCTTGATGACTGAAGGCATGCAATCCACCAACAAAGAGACGAAATTTCTCCTCTCGAGACGGTGTGAGATCCCCGTATCCGAAGACCAGTTCTCCTTCACGTGTAATAGCGATGTAGGCCCTTCCAGCCGCCGCCGCTCGATTTCCAGCCCGCCAGGTTCCATTGCTCAGCATCAGATCGCCATGGAGAGCCATATCCAGTTCCCCCCGGCCGAACTGCTTTTCGAAGGTTGGGCCGGTGAAAAAAAGCAGGGCCTCGGGATCCTCATTGGCTTCGAATTCCCGGTTCCAACCTCCGAAAAATTCCAGATCAATCCAGCGTGGATCCAAAATCACACTGCTGTATTCAACTGCGATGGGGTCTCCGTTCGCTCGGACGAGTTCGGCACGTTGATCAGGGACGAGGCGAGCAATCTCATCCCGTGATGGGGGTTGGGGCGGCGGCTGTTTGCGCAGGACCGTGATCAGTGCAGTTGACGGCTCAGGCCAGTTCAAGGCTCCGCCACTGAAGATGCGGGCACTGATTCCCCCGGCGATCCCGGCGAATACTCCGAGTGCGATCAGCGGCCAGATGCGCACAGCTGCAGCTCAAAATCGCATACCGATAATGGATCAATTTGCTGAATTCTGCGGACTGCGCTCTTCCTCGTCTTGGCAGTTCTCTGGTGATCCGCCAGGGTCAGCGTGGCGATGCCCTTCTGGGTGGTTTGCAGCTGGAGACCTGGTCGGAGGATGGATCGGTCCGTGGTCGACGCTTTCTACGTATTGGACGTCGCTACAGCGAAATCCTCTATCAGAGACGTTGGCAAAAAGTGTCCGCCTGTGGCCTCACCGTGACGCGTGACCAGCAGGGAAGTGCAAGCCGTGTGCTGCTCACCGACAGACCCAAGGTGATGCTTGAACGGTGGCGTTACTCGACCGGATGGCTGCGGATCATTGAAAGCGGCGTCCTTAAAATTGAGTCCTGACGCCATGAGTGTTCTGCCCTCGCCATTCCCGTCTCTACGACGACGACGCCTTGAAACACTTCAGGTGAATCTTGGCTACCGCTGTAATCAGAGCTGTCGTCACTGCCATGTGGATGCAGGTCCCTGGCGTACGGAAATGATGGAGTCTCACCAGGTTGAGCTCATTCCGCAGGTCCTGAGGCACTGCCAGTTGAAAACCCTTGATCTGACAGGGGGTGCCCCCGAGCTTCATCCGCAGTTCAGAGACCTTGTACGTGCCGCCCGAGCCCTAGGCGTTGCGGTGATTGATCGCTGCAACCTCACGATTTTGTCGGAACCTGGGCAGGAATCACTAGCTGAATTCCTAGCCGAGTCAGGTGTGCGCATCGTGGCCTCGCTTCCTTGTTATGAAAAGGAACGGGTCGATCTGCAGCGGGGCAGAGGTGTGTTCGAGCGCAGTCTTGATGCCTTGAAAGTGCTGAATCACTTGGGATATGGAATGCCTGGATCTCCTCTGGAGCTGGATCTTGTTTACAACCCATCAGGTCCTTCCTTGCCTCCGCCCCAGCAGTCTTTGGAAGAGCAATACAGGGAGCAATTGAAGGCATCCCACGGGATTTCTTTTCATCATCTGCTGACGCTTGCCAACATGCCGATCAAGCGTTTTGCTCGAGACTTGGAGGTCAGCGGAGAGCTAGAGGGTTATCAAACCCTCCTTCGAGAGGCGCATTGTTCAGACAATCTGGATGGGGTTATGTGTCGGACGTTAATCAGCGTCAGCTGGACCGGTGCACTTCATGACTGCGATTTCAACCAACAACTCGGTTGTTCAGTCGGCGCAGAGCCAGCTGTGCTCGAGGATTTGTTGACAACGAAGGATGGCTTGGTCGATCAGCCGATTGCCGTAGCGGATCACTGCTTCGGTTGCACAGCTGGACAAGGTTCCAGCTGTGGCGGTTCGCTCAGCTGAGATTCACGTCGACGTTTGCTGGCGCAAAGAGCAGAACCTGATCTCCAACGCGATGTTCCTGGCCATCCAGTGCTCTGACTCCCCCGGAAACGAAATCGGCAGTTCTTTGCGCCAAAGACGGTTCCATGGCCGTGAGATTCAGGACCACGATGCATTGTTCGCGAACGGCAAGGACCGCCTCCGCTCCCTGCTCGAATCTCAGGGGGGTGATCACGAGAACCTCGTGGAATGCTTGGAGTTGACCAATATTCATCACATCCAACTTGGCGAGGTGAAGGTGCGGTGGGAACAAACGTCATCATGGGAGCATGAACGCCTCACAACTGTCTGATCAGGGGCCGGCCCATTGCGGCAGCAAACCCAAACGTCTTGCCATCGGTATCGCTCCGTTGGGAACGGTGTCCATTGGAATCGTGCCGATGGGCGTTGTGTGCATCGGAATCGTGCCGATGGGTGTTGTCTCCATTGGCGTTGTGGCCATGGGGGTGATCAATTTCTCGATCGTGGGAATGGGTCTGCTGGCAGTTGGAGTGAACACCATGGGGGTGTGGACCGCTGGACCGATGAGTATGGGTTTAGTGCGAATGGGAGCACAGCCTGGTGTTCATGATCACAACGCGCACCATGGCGGTGGAGGCTCACAGTCCGCTACCGCAGGCGATCCTCGTACTCTCGCCTATCCAACCCGAGAGCTCGCCGAAGACCAAGCCAAGAACCTTGGCTGCAAGGGGGCCCATCAAATGGGGAATTTCTGGATGCCGTGCTCGGAGCATCCGAAGGGACATCACTGATCCCGCTTCATTGGCACTGAGGGCAAATGCCGCTCACTGTGAGACTGGACCCGATGAGGTCAAATCCAAATCCTGTGCTGGCTTTCAGTCCTGCATTCAGAACAGCTTCACTTTCAAAGTCCTCTGTGCGTCCGCATCGCACGCAAACGAGGTGGTGATGGCGGATGTGTTCGGCGTCAGCGAGTTCGAACCGACTGCCGTTACTGGTTTCCAGTTCTTGGAGAAACCCCATCTCCACCAACAGTCGCAATGTGCGGTAAATCGTGGCAAGCGATACCTTTGATTGAAGGTGCAGCAGTTGGTGGTGCACGTCCTCCGCGCTGAGATGTCGTCCACTTCCCAGCGATTCGAACAGCTCCAGGATCAGACGTCGCTGGGGTGTGAGTCGACGTCCCTCTTGATGGAGCCCTTGCTTTAAGGACCCGCCAACCTCAGGTTGCGTGGAGACAGAAGGCAACCGAATCCTGCAGCGTTTCTCAATAGTAATGTTTATTGAGATTATGGGCCAACGGCAGCGATCAATCCAATCTTGTCCGTGCCCGCACGCTGATCGTGGCCGCTGCCTGCGGTGATCTGATGGCTTGTCTCGCCCGTTTGATTCGTTCCATTTCTCAACGCACGCAGGTCTGGGTGATCGCCCACTCCCCCAGATTGATCGACGCCCTAGCGGATGGTGACGGCTGTCACCAGGTGTATTTGGAGCGCGAGCTGGGATCCACAAAAATCCCTGAACAGACCATGCTGGACCGCAGTGCCTGGCGCTGGCCTTCCTGACGCTGCTCATGCCACGACTGATCCAACTCAGTGATCCACACCTGGTGGCGCAAGCCGATGGGAGGGTTCGCGGACGATCAGCGTTGTCTTTGTTCCGAAAGGCTCTCGATCGGGCCTTGCATGAACAGCCTGACCTCGTTCTGGTCACTGGAGATTGCTGCCACGACGAAACCTGGTGCGGTTATGTGCGGCTGCGGGACTCGCTTGACGATGCGATCCCAAAAAACTCTGCAAGTGCATTTCGCTTTGGCCTGTTGGCCGGCAATCATGATCATCCCCAACGGCTGCGGGCCGTTCTTGGGCGCCGCTGGGTCGTAGCTCCCGGGATGGTGGATAAAGGATGGTGGCGTGTGCTTGTTCTGTCCAGTCACCGAGCAGGGGGATGCGCCGGACTGATCGGTGGTGCTCAGATGTCTTGGCTCACCAGTCAGCTCAGGGAGGCAGAGACGCTCGGAAAGTTCGTGGTGGTTGCTCTTCATCACCCTCCTGTTCCGATTGGTGATCCTGCAATGGACAGCATCGGTCTCCTTGATGGAGCGCAGCTGATGGATGTTCTGAAAATGTTTTCGTCGGTTAGGGCTGTGCTGTTCGGACACATTCATCAGCATTGGCAGGACGAGCTAAGCCCCGACTTTCAGCTCACCTTGCTCGGTTGCCCTTCGACGCTTGCCTCATTTGATCCTGTGCAGCCCTGTCCGCTCGGAAGGGCCTGGGACCCCGGAGGACGTGTGCTCGATCTCATGGGAGATGGTTCTGTGCAGGAGCGACTCTTGCGCTGGTCTTCAGTCCAGGACGATCCAGAGTGAACCGGATAGTGTGGCGTCCTGTTTGAGGACGAGGGTGTCAGCTTCCTGGACGGTGTCGATGCGATTCGTCGCCAGTGGTCTTTTTCTCCTGGCTCATGGACTGCTGGTGCTCGAGCACATTGCCCTAGGCACAGCTCTTCATGGAATTGCCGAAGTGTTTCTTGCTCCTTGGGCCCTGCGCCACAAAGCCTGGGATCTGATTGTGATCGGAATCGTCTTCTGTGTATTCGATCTCTGGGGAACCCTTCGTCTTGTCAACGGGTTGGCTTAAGACCAACCAGGCTGCCCTTAGGGTTCAGTCCACCACTGCGACACGATGCCAGCATTGTCTGAACGGCTGCCGTCAGCAACTGTGACAACGAACAGACGCTGACCATCGCGTTGATAGTCGTACCGACAAAAGCCTGGCCCTGTGCCTGAGCAAGACGCTAGAGCCCGTAGATCAGTTCCTGACAGGGTCTTCTCAAAGTCAAGAACTGGGCGTTCAGGTGCAGGACGCCATCCCGATGCAGTGAGAGAAGCATTGGCTTGCACGATGGACTGACCGCTTTGCAGGGTCACGCTGGAGGTGTCGGCCTTGGATGTCGATGCAAAACTTCCCAGAATGAGACTGGCCAGGACAAGCTTCCAGCGCATTGCATTAAAGGGCTCTGACTCCGGCTTAGCAACGGAATTCAGGCGAGTACCACCGATACAACCCCTATCAGACCCGAACCTTCACATTCGAGTGTTCAAGTGTGTTTGGGGTTAGCTGTTGCGGCTGGCTTCTTCGGCTTCACGAGCTCCGACGACGAGGGCAGCCAAAAAGGGAAGGATGGCTAGGGCAGTAAGAACTTCCACCGTTTCATTGACAACTCACCAAACATTGACCTTTGTCAACGATAAGAAACGTCTCAACAGCTACGAATGCTGAGATGACAAGACTAATCGGGGCGACAGGATTCGAACCTGCGACCTAGTGCTCCCAAAGCGTCCTCAAAATCGCTGAGAGTGCTTGCAATCACTGGCTTTTGTCGGGCAGCAGCAGGGCTGAGTTGCAGCGAAAGTTGCAGAATTCCCGAGATTTCACAAATCTGCACAAGTCGCTCACTGCCCGTGCAACTGACCCCGTTTGGGGGTGTTTTCATCCTGCAATCTGGATTTCACTTGAACTGTCGATGGGACAGGGATACCCCGTCGATTGGGGGCTGATGCTCATAGCGAGTCCTGGCATAGGTCGCATCTACTCAGGACTCGCTATCCCCATCACTATCAGTGCAACTGATCCAGTTTGACTGACTAAGACTAAGTATTTGCGCCTGAGAGGATTTTCCTAGGTATTCTATTTATTGCAATACTTAAATTGATCTGACTCAAAAGTACTGGTAGGAGTGTTGCACTTGGGAGAACTAAATGCATTCACTCAAACGAGAACACGAGCATCAATCCATCACTGAACGATGGCAGGCCGTCGATGATTATTTCGACTGCATCAGCGAGTGCGACCTCGATGATGGGAAATGTGTCATCACCTGCGTGAGGACCCATCTGAGCATCGATAACGGATCGGATTTTTTGATGGCGTCTTGAGCTATCAACCTGACCGACCCCCAGTGGTCGGCTAGTTGCCGTACATCTTGAAGCTGCTGACGCCGAGCTTGTACGGCAGCAGACCTTTGGCGATGCCGAGGCACATATATCCCAGAGCATCGCTCATATGCCCGTGATCGCTCTTGGGGTCGGCAACTGATTTACCTGGGGCGTATTCCAGTGAGGCGAGGGAACGCACGAGTCGCTTGGCGCTGGGGTCGATCTGCAACTTGCGACGGTTCTGTGCGTCGCGGATGAACATTCGAACGGCAGCGTATTTATCGCGGATCGCCCAAGGTGCTTTCGGTGCCTTCACCTTGAAGCCGGACTGGCGAAGGATTGCATGGTCCGACAGTCCCATGCTGCTGGTCTGGCTCCTGCTGCCCGTTGGATCGGGGAAGCAGATGATTTCCATGCGCGGGTAGGCCCTGCGGACTTCCTGCGCCAGCATCCTGGTGTCGGCGTCAATCAGCACGAATTCCCGCAGGATCACCAGCTTTTCGCCCTGCAGCTGACCGACACAGGCGCACATCGGATTGCGGTTGAAATCGCATCCCATCAGCAGCGGTTCGTTCGGGTCGTAGTGGCCGGCGCCGACGTTGTTGGCCCTGCTGAAGTCCGCATAGATGGCACCTAGGAGGGATTCGATCGAGGCTTCGAATTCCTGCCGATACAGCGAGGGATCCATCGTTGCTTTGGCTTCATCCACGAATTCGGGGCTGATCCAGCCACCGTCAACTGATTTGAAGCTCCAGCGGTCCCATCCAGGTGTGGACTTCGCTCGTTCCCACAATTCGGCGCTGAAGTTGCCGCCACCGGCAGGGGTGGAGCAGAACAACACTCGACCCTCGGTGGTGACAAGCTATGGATCAGGGCAGCAACCCCCAACCCCGAGATGTGCCACTTAGATCAGCGGCACTTCCCAACTCATCCCACCTCGGCCTTGAGGCGGGTGCGGGCTGCTTCCACTACATCGCGCAGATCATCGCCATAGAGACGCTCGCCGTAATCCCTCATATGGGTGTCGACCGAGTGACCCATCAGCTTCGCCGCCACCCTGATGGGCAGGTTGTAGACCATGCTGCTGCGATAGGCGAAACCATGCCTGAAGCTGTAGATCGACATTCGTTCATCGGTCTGGCCCTGCGCTTCGGATTGCAGCTGCTGCCAAACCTCATTCCGCTTCAGGTGCTTCAGCAGCTTGTCGCTCGTCTCACCGTCCTTGGTGCCTAGGGGCGGCAATCCCGTGATTCCGCTGCTGAGTTGCACCAGCAATCTCTCGCCCATCCCTGTTGCACCTTTGGGATCCAGCGGTTCCAGGTATCGCGGTGGTGTTGGTTCACCCCGACCGCTCCGCTTCCGGTAACTGCAGAACAACCGACCGCTGCGAACTTCCAGATACTTCAGCTCGACGCCCCGGAGACCGAACACTCCCAGCAGACCGAACGCCAGCTTCCAACGTGGATCAGCGATCGAGTCATACAACCGGAGAAATGCATCATCCAGCAGATAGGCGGCTTTGCCTTCGCGGGTGGTCTTGGTGTCATTCGGTGGGCGTTTGCCTTTGATCGTCACCAGCTCTTCACCCTCGGGCGGCCACCAGCGGACATCCATCCCCACCTCCTTCACCGCGAATCTGAAGAACGCTGCTGCACGTTCGACGCGCACAACCCGTCCACGTGTTCCTGGTTTGCCGGTGGCGATCCGTTGCAGAACACCTTTTGCAGTGGTGGGTGCGCCAAGCCCTGTCACCACTTCCAGCACACGCCGCAGGGCATAGACGTGCTGAACATCGAAAACCTCAGCTTTCACCATGCCGGAGTCGACGAGGTGGCTTCGGTACCGATCCACAACATCACTCCAGCTGACCTTCACATCCAGCCCTGTGGTGGTTTCAACGGCAGTCAGCAGACGCACTGCTTCCTGCAGTGACATTCCACTGCGGCTGCACATGTGCTCGTGAACAGTCTTGATTGCTCCGAGGATCTCCATGCTGTTCGCCGCTTCCCACTTGATGGGCAGCACTGCGTTTTGGCGGGTGCCGTCCTTCCAGCGCTTCTGCAATCGGGTGTTGGGGGTGCCGGTTCTGCTGTTGCCTTCGTGGACGGTGAAGCCACCCAGTGGGAACTGAGTTTTCACCATCGCTCGAAGCGTGGTGACCCATGCCGGTGTTGTGGAGCTGGCCATATCTCTCCTACAGAAACCAAAACCAGCAGACCATCGCCGTTGGAACGATGACGACCGCTGTGAATACAAACGCCGCGAGTGGTGCAGCAGCAAAAAAGAAGGTCAGAGCGAATAGCCCTGCCACCATCAATCCGTGACTAACTCGAACCTCGCTGTGCATCCGCCTGCGTGAAGTCACTTGCACCACCTTCTTTTCCACAGAAGCGCCGGACGGTCGGCACTTCTTTTCGATGGTGGTGTGTCCGACGATGGCCTCTTCGAGTTCATCAATCAGTGCTGACAGCTGCCGGTGTTGCCAGCTGTTTTCAGACCACTGGTGCAGACGCAACAGGAATCCGATCTCGTGCTGAAGCTCGATCGCCGTCATCTGGGCATCGGGAACGCTCTGGGATTCCATCTCTTTGATCACCGTCGCGACCTTGCGCTGGAACGGACCGACGACGGGATGGGTTTTTGTCTTAACTGCCATCACTGCCACCGGGTCCAACTGCAGGGCTTGGCATAACGCCAATAGATCTCGGCATGACCAGAACGCACGAGCTGCTGCTGAACGTTTACGCCGTTGGCATACAACTGCCCCACGGTGCGGCCATTCCGATCAGTGGTGATGCGCTCAAGCGTAATTTCCTTTCCGAAGAGGAAACTGCGCAGATAGTCGCGTGCTGCTTTGGCTGGAACTGGGTTAGCCCTGCTGCCCGTCAGCTCGGGCGTGTCGATGCAAGCGAGGCGAATCTTTTCACCTGCAGTTGTGGTGCAGGTATCGCCGTCATAGCAGCGTTTGATGGTGACATGTTCCCTGGCGAATGCAGGGCTGGCCACTGCCATCAGCAGTGCAGCCGTCAGAATTGATTTCATCAATCCAATCAGTGGTTGGGTTGGTCATGGGTCAGGCGGTTGCCGCCGCGCTGACCCACCTCAATGCACGGGTGCTTCGAGTTGCACAAATATAGCCCTGTGCAACCCGCTTGAGTTGCACCACGAGTTGCATCTCGCCCGAATCCACGCATCTCTGCAACCCGCCGGGCGTATAGGGTGGAGTTGGGTTGTCGCGTGAAACCGTTGCGGTTACAAGCTTTTTATCAGTCGGGGCGACAGGATTCGAACCTGCGACCTAGTGCTCCCAAAGCACCCGCGCTACCAAGCTGCGCCACGCCCCGTTTTCAAGATTGTAAGTGCTGGCCCGTGCGCTGCTTGGTTGTTTGCTTGTGTGTGCCATCAACTCTCATGCCTACCCTTAGAGAAGATGATTACTCCTTAATGGACTGGACCCCCGGAGCGGTTGCGTCCTTGCGGGAACGTTTCGACCTCCCCTTCGTGCGTGCAGATCGCGAAGGGCTTGTGGTTGAGTTCAATGATCGCTTCGGCACGATCTACGGATGGGATTCGTCTCTCCTTGGGGAGACGCTCGGGATGATCCTTCCGGAGGAGTTCCGTGAACTTCACCATGCTGGGTTCGCCCGTTTTCAGATCACCGAGTCGTCGCAGGTGGTGAATCATCCTCTTGAGTTGGCCACAATCTGTGCCAACGGCTCGGTGATTCGCAGTGAGCACTTCATCGTGGCTGAAAAAGATTCGAAAGAAGGCTGGAGTTTTGCGGCCACGTTGAGGCCCTTGGAGGGCCCCCATGCCTGCTGAAGGATCCGCGACACCGCAGAGCGAGACTTCTGCACTCGTCTCCCAGCTGAGACAGTCACTCGGTTTGCTGAGGGTGGCCTTCGATGCCACGGGTGAAGCCATGCTGATCGTTGATTCCGAGCGCCAGGTGCGCTGGGTGAATCAGACAGCCGCTGAACTTTGGGGGGGCGGGCTTCCTTTGCGCGTGATTGGTAAGCGCTTGGAAGCCCTTATTTGCTTACGCCATCTGGATCAACGGTTGCTTCCGTTGACTGATTCTAACCATCCTCTCAATCAATCTCGTCTGGGTGAAGGGCAGGTCTCCTTGTTGGTTCAGGCGATTTCGTCCCTTGAAAGCAGCCAACCGGATGTCCTTCAACGCATGGTGTCTTGGCGGCCAATCACCGAAATGGGCGGTGTCTTCACACTGCTGATCTTCAGAGATCTTGAGCCACTTGAAAAGTCGCTCCAACAGCAACGTGCCTTCATCAACTCCCTGGCTCATGAGTTGCGAACTCCTCTTGCCATTCTCTCTGGAAGTTTGCGTCGCCTCGATCGGAAGAGTCCATTGGCGGCCCCCCTGGACAGAGCTCTGAACAATGCCATCGATGAAACCAAGCGAATGGCCGCTCTCGTTGACAAACTACTGCTTCTTTCAGAACTGGATACTGATCGCTTTAATTGGAATCTCAAGCGTGCGCCACTGGATCAATTTCTTGATCAATGGTTGAACTCGCTTGTCGCAGATGATCGATCGAAAGTTCATATGCATTGGCAAAGTGCCCCTTCAAATTGCTTGATGGAGTTTGATCAGCTTGCGGTGAATCGAATCTTTGACTCTCTTCTCGGCAATAGCTTGAGGTTTGGTGGATCTGACGTCACGTTCACGATCAACGTTGTCGTCAACTCATCTTTCGTCGATCTGAGTTTTTCCGATAATGGCCCCGGGATTCCTGATGATCAAGACGTCAGCACGCTATTTGAGCGTTTCAGCAGGCTAGAGGCTCACCGAACCCTTGGAGAAGGTGATGGTTGCGGCCTTGGCTTGTGTGTTGTGAAGAGTCTTGTCGAAGGGATGCGGGGGGAGGTTCTGTTTGAAGGAGAGAGTCCTGCAGCTGGAGCTTCGAAGCCATTCAAGGTCAATCTTCGCTTTCCTATTGTTAAAACTATTTCCGGGGAACACGTGGTCCAGGCAGATGTTGATCCAAAAGTTCAGGAAGATGTTCAAACAGATCAGGCTTAAGGATGTAGTCGACTACGCCAAGATCGTTAGCTTGCAGGCGCTTGGTTTCATCGTTAAGTGCGGTTACTACAATGACGGGTACAGTGATCGATCGGTCTTTAAGTTCCTTAAGACACGCAAAGCCATCCATTTCAGGCATCATTAGATCGAGAAAAATCAAATCAACTGATTCGCGCTCCAGTAATTGAAGAAGCTTAAGACCTGTCTCACAAGGAAAAGCATTTACGCCTTCGTCGATCATCTCCTCCGCAATTAATTTGCGAAGTCGTGGATCGTCATCAACGATTGCGACCTTATAAAGATCACCCATGGTTCACAACTGCGCGGGTGTCGCTTTAGACATGTAAAGAATGAAGCATATGGGTCGCCTGAGATTCGAACTCAGGACCAATCGGTTAAAAGCCGAGTGCTCTACCGCTGAGCTAGCGACCCTACTTGAACCGGTGCATCGACACAGGTACAGGTTGTGCCGTGAAGCACCCCTGAAAAGTATCACCCGGGGGAACCTTCGTCCAAGGGGCCGCCCTGCATGAGTTCAGATGAGCTGAAAGCATGGGTTTCATCCCGCAGCAGGTCCGATGACTGAACCGACCGGCCCCCTGAACGAAGTCTTTTCCTCCCCCCGGGTCGATCCAGGCGCGTGGGTGGCTGATAGTGCTGTTGTGATGGGTGATGTCCAGATTTCCGCTGCTGCAAGCCTCTGGCCGATGGCTGTCGCGCGTGGAGATCTGGCACCGATCGCCATCGGATCGGGCAGCAATGTTCAGGATGGAGCCGTTCTGCACGGTGATCCGGGAGCACCCGTCATCATCGGCAGCGACGTCACCGTCGGGCACAGAGCCGTCATCCACGGCGCAACCCTTGAAGATGGGTGTCTGATCGGCATCGGTGCCATCGTCCTCAATGGCGTCACCGTCGGCCGTGGTGCCCTTGTGGCTGCGGGTGCCGTGGTGACGCGTGATGTTCCGGCGGGGAGCCTTGTTGCTGGTGTGCCGGCGCAGGTCAAGCGTCAGCAGGATGAAGACGCACTTGATGCTCAGAGGGAGCATGCACGCCGGTATGCCGAACTGGCGCGCACTTGGCAGCAAATGCTGCAAATCCAAACGCATTGATGCAACGCAGCGTCGTTGGGCTCTGCAATCCTTAGGATCTCCCAATCTCCCGACTGGATTCATGGACCTCCGGCTCGTCCTCGTGGCATCTCCCATCCTTCTTGCTCTGGGTTGGGCCGGCTTCAACATCGGTCGTGCCGCTGTTGGGCAGCTTCAATTGATGATCAAGCGCAGTCGGGTCTGATTGAGATCGACCGCCTGGATCGATAGGGTTGAGTTCCACCGACCTTGATCCATTTGGCAACTCCATCCGTTGTGGTGATCGGTGCTGGACTCGCTGGCACGGAAGCAGCGTGGCAAGTGGCTGAAGCCGGCATCGATGTTCATTTGGTGGAGATGCGGCCCATTCGTCGCTCTCCGGCTCATCACAGCTCTGAATGTGCGGAGCTTGTGTGCAGCAACAGCTTTGGAGCCCTCAGTAGTGACAGGGCGGCGGGCCTTCTCCAGGAAGAATTGCGGCGTTTGGGGTCTGTCGTGATTCAGATGGCCGATCGTCATGCCGTTCCCGCGGGAGGGGCTCTTGCCGTTGACCGTGGCCGTTACAGCGCATCGCTGACCCAATTGCTGGATCAGCATCCCCGGGTCTCGTTTGAGCGCAAAGAGCAGATTGCGCTTCCTGCTTCTGACCAGGTCACCGTTCTCGCGACGGGCCCACTCACTAGTGATGCTCTCGCTGATGATCTGCGCCGCTTCACCGGACGGGCGGACTGTCATTTCTTCGATGCCGCGAGCCCGATCGTTGAAGGTGACAGCGTTGATATGACCAAGGCTTTTCGAGCGAGTCGCTACGACAAAGGCGACGCGGATTACATCAACTGCCCAATGAATCGTGAGCAGTACCTGGCTTTCCGCGATGCCTTGTTGGAGGCAGAACAGGCAGAGCTCAAAGACTTCGATCAAGCGAATGCCACATTCTTCGAAGGATGTTTGCCCATCGAAGAACTGGCCAGGCGCGGTGAAGACACGATGCGCTATGGCCCCCTCAAGCCAATTGGCCTTTGGGATCCGCGTTGGGGTGATGTGAATGACCGGGATGTTCGCCGGGCCAAACGTGCCTATGCGGTGGTGCAGCTCCGTCAGGAAGACAAGGACGGCCGGTTGTGGAACCTTGTGGGCTTTCAGACCAATCTCAAATGGGGGGAGCAGAAACGTGTATTGCAGATGATTCCTGGCCTTGAACAGGCGGAATTTGTTCGATTCGGCGTGATGCACCGCAACACGTTTCTGGAAGCTCCAGCGTTGCTTGATGCCACCCTGCAGTTCCGCTCAAGGCCCACCCTGTTGGCTGCTGGCCAGATCACCGGTACAGAGGGCTACGCCGCCGCCGTGGCCGGAGGCTGGCTCGCTGGCACCAATGCAGCCCGCCTAGTGCAGGGAGAACATCCCATTGATCTTCCTCGCACCACGATGGTTGGGGCGTTGACGCATTTCATCAGCGAAGCACCGTCCGGAAAATTTCAGCCGATGCCTCCCAATTTCGGGTTGCTGCCTGAACTTCCCGAGCGCATCCGCGACAAGCGCGCCCGCTACGGCGCTTATCGGGACAGGGCGCTAGCCGATCTTCTGCTAGCAACGGAGAAAAGGACCCCTCTGGATGTCGCCTGTCCGGCCTGAAGACCGACTAATTGAACGTCGGTCCCTGAAAATCGGGGTGATCGCCAGCGCTGTGATGGCCGCAGCCGGGATCGGTGTCCACGTGATTTCCGGATCTTATGCCGTGCTCCTTGATGGTCTGTATTCCGCGGTGATGGTGGGATCAGGACTGGTCGCAGCACGGATCAGCCGCAATGTGGTGCGCCCCCCCGATCGGGCCTATCCCTATGGATACGACGGTCAGGAAGCGTTGTATGTGCTGTTCCGTTCTCTTGTCTTGATCGGTGTGTTGTCATTTGCCGCTGTTTCGGCATTCAGCACAATTGTTGATTACGCCAACGGCACTCCCGTCATGGCCGTTCGCCTCGGTCCTGTGGCGTTCTATTCCCTGGCCATGGTGGTGATCTGCTGGGGCCTGGCCTGGCGTCACCAATATGACTGGGTGATGGCAGGTCGCCACTCCCGGATCCTTCTCACTGAGGCGAAGGCTGCGCGCGTGGATGGGTTGATCAGTGGGTTGACAGGGCTCGCCTTGCTGGGGACGCCTCTGCTTCAGGGCTCAGTGCTGGCCGTACTGATACCGATCGTGGATTCAGTCCTTGTGTTGGTCGTGAGTGTTGCGGTGCTGCGCGAACCACTGGAGGGATTTCTGACCGCGCTCGGCCAGGCTGCTGGAATGTCGGCTGAATCCGATCTGATCCGCAGCACACGACTGGCTTTGGAGGATCTTCTTGCTGGACTCTCGTGCTGGTTGCTCGATCTCACGGTTTACGAGATGGGGCGCACTGCCTTTGTTGTGGTGTACCTCAATCCAAACCAACCCATGGATGGTGCTGCCATCGATGTGATTCGCGACCGGATCCAGGAACGCTGTCGTGACTTGCTGGCCAGACCTGTTCGGACGGAGGTGATTCTTACCGCCATTTCTCCCTTCTCAGCAAGCAGCGCCTCCTAGGTTTGGACGCTGACGCGAACCGAGCACGTGGCCTCGAGCACCAAGCCGAACTGGGATGTGATCGTGATCGGCTCGGGGATTGGTGGTCTGGTGACTGCTTCTCAGCTGGCTGCCAAAGGGGCGAAGACGCTGGTGCTCGAGCGCTACGTGATTCCTGGTGGGTCGGGCGGGAGTTTCAGGAGGGATGGATACACCTTTGATGTGGGTGCCTCGATGATTTTCGGGTTCGGAGAGCACGGCCATACCAATCTGCTGACTCGGGCCTTGGCTGATGTAGGTCAGAGCTGTGAAACGGTGCCGGACCCCGTGCAGCTTGAATACCACCTGCCTGACGGTCTCACCATGCAGGTGGACCGTGATTACGGCGGATTCATTGCTCGCATGGCGGCTCGCTTTCCCCACGAGGCCAAGGGCATCCGTGCGTTTTATGACACCTGCTGGCAGGTGTTTCGTTGTCTTGATGCCATGCCGCTGTTGTCCCTCGAGGATCCGGCTTATCTGGCCAAGGTGTTTTTCCGTGCTCCCCTGGCCTGTCTTGGTTTGGCTCGCTGGCTTCCTTTCAACGTCGGAGATGTGGCACGTCAGCACATCCGCGATGAAGAGCTTCTGCGTTTGATTGACATGGAATGCTTCTGCTGGTCGGTGATGCCCGCCGACCGCACACCAATGATCAATGCGGGCATGGTGTTTTCCGATCGTCACGCCGGTGGTATTAATTACCCGAAGGGAGGCGTCGGCACGATCGCCGAGAAACTGGTTGCTGGCCTCGAGAGCCATGGCGGTGAGATTCGCTATCGCTCCAGAGTCACTGACGTCATCATCGAAGACCGGCAAGCCGTGGGCGTTCGCCTCGCCGATGGACAGGAACTTTTTGCCCGCCGCGTGGTGAGCAACGCCACCCGCTGGGACACCTTTGCGGGGGATGGCTCTCCTTCTGCAACCCTCGTGGATTCAGGCAATACTCCAGTCGCGGAAGCAACCTGGCGTCGCCGCTACCAACCTTCGAGTTCATTTCTGTCGTTGCATCTCGGCGTCAGGGCCGGCGTCATTCCAGAGGGGATGCACTGCCATCACCTCCTCCTTGAAAACTGGAATGAGCTCGAGTCTGAACAGGGGGTGATCTTTGTTTCGATTCCCAGCTTGCTTGACCCGTCTCTGGCTCCTGAAGGTCGCCACATCGTGCATACCTTCACGATGAGTGAGATTTCCGCCTGGTCTGGACTGACTCCCACCCAGTACAAGGCCAAGAAAGAGGCCGATTCCGCACGGATGATTCAACGATTGGAATCGATTTTGCCGAACCTTGGTGCCTCTATCGAACTCAAGGAGGTGGGGACACCTCGCACCCATCGCCGTTTCCTCGGGCGAATGGGAGGTAGCTATGGCCCGATTCCATCCATGCGCCTGCCGGGATTGCTGCCGATGCCGTTCAACCGAACCGGTTTGAAAGGGTTGTACTGCGTGGGTGACTCCTGTTTCCCTGGACAGGGTCTCAATGCGGTGGCGTTCAGTGGCTATGCCTGCAGCCATCGCATCGGCGCCGATCTAGGCCTAAACGCCTGGGCGTTGCCGGCTTAGCGAGCCACAGGTCTTTGCGTTGCTTCTTAAGGTTTTCAGGTAGCTCTTTCGGTTATGGCCCCGCCGTCTCAACCCAGCGCAGCGGATCTCGCTCGGTACATGGAGCAACGCGGGGAGCTTGGTAAGCCTTGGATGTTGCAGATGTTGCGGCTGGCGAAGCTCAAAGAAGCTAAGTCTTCGATGTCGCCCGAGGCTTATATAAAAAGTCTGCAGGACGCTCATGCCGATCTGATGCGCATGGGCGAATTCTGGAAAGGCCGTGAATCCGAGGTGTTTACCGGTGGTTATGTCCCTTCTCAGGTGATCGAACCCAGGCCAGGATCTCCAGAGGATCGGTGAACAGTGAACGATCGATATCGCCTTTCCATATTGATCCGTGGAACCTTGATATGTGTTTATCTGGCCCTGGTGCTTCCACTGCCCTTGATGGCACCGCATCCCCTACAACTGTGGCTCTGGCTAGCCGCTCCACTCGGCCTTTTCTTCGTGGTGGCATTATTGAGTGAAGAAGTTTCCGTGGATGACAATGGTTTTGTCGTTGGATATCCTTTTTGGTGCCGATGGTTGTTGCGTCGGGGATGGCAGCTGCGCTGGGATCAAATTTGCCGAGTTGTACCTGTTGGTACCAGTCAAGGCGGCACTGTTTATTATCTCAAAACCTTAGGTGAGGGACATCGTCTTCTCCCCCAACGATTAGAGCGTTTTGATCAATTTTTGAAGGTTGTTGAGGAACAAACGGGTATCGATACACGTGGCATTGGAAGGCTAACGCCTCCTTGGACTTACCAGTTACTTGCAATGCTTGCTATTTTGATGCTTATCGCGGAATTATCGATTGCTTCTGCTATTCAATTCAACTGGCTGGCTATTCCAGCAGGTTATCAAGGCTGAAACGATAACCTTGCTGGCGAACAGTTGTAATTCCTCCTCCATCACCCAGGCCAGCTTGCTCAAGCTTTCGCCTAAGAGTTAAAACCTGGGTATCGACTGATCGTGGACCTCCGCTGAACGGTGGCCACGCCATTCTCAGCAATTCTTGCCGACTGCGCACCATGCCAGGAGGCATCAGCAGTGCACAGAGGAGAGCAAATTCGCGAGGACTCAGTTCAACAGGTTTTTCGCTCAAAGTCACCTGACGAAGCAGAAGATGCACTTCGAGGGGGCCAACTTTGACACGTTCCTGGAGGCCACTGCGTTCCCGTTTCAAGAGGGTCCGGCAACGTGCAGCGAGCTCCTCTAAGCCGAACGGCTTGCGGAGTACATCATCTGCACCGTCATCGAGCAGGCCCACAACGGGTTCCGCACCGTTGCGAGCCGTGAGAACGATCACAGGGCATCGCAGCTGCTGGCCGAGGCGTAATGCCGAGCTCTTTTCCAGGATCTCTGCGCTGATCAGCAGATCGGGTGATTGGTCCTGACACAGTTCAATGGCTTCAGCTGATGAGGCCACTGCCGCCGTGAGGTGCCCGTCCTGACGCAGGCGCTGCACGAGAACGGTTCGAAGGGTTGGATGGGGTTCAACCACAAGCACGCGCGCCGGTTCACGTGCCGGGGTGCTTGGAGCTGGGTTCTGCTGGACCGGCGCCAGTCCGGATCCGTTAGTGAGCAGATCTCGGGAAAGAGGAGTCACACGATGTGGTCAAGCGGCTATAGGCTAAGCCCAATTCAACGGCAATCTGGTAGCAGGGGCTGCCGACCTCACCAAAGATGACATCCCTTCAGCATCCGGAAGCTATTCGTCACTTCCAATCGCTGTGTGATGCCTGTCAGGAACTGACCAGTCGCTTCCATGGTCCTTCCGAACTGCGTCTCTACGCAGATGGTTATTTGCATGCTCTCAGACGAACGGGCAGTCTCGATCCCAGAGAGCTTGCCAAGCTCGAGGCGCTGGTCGAACGCTGGATCATGGACCCATCAAGTTTCATTGGTCCGGATGGTGATCTACGTACGCTCTACCAGCATCCTCAGCAATATTGATCTCAGCTAGCGAGTGCGATCTCTAGTTTGTCCTTCAGCTCACCGTTGTTATACATCTCGATCAGGATATCTGAACCGCCCATAAATTCACCTTTCACATAAACCTGAGGAATCGTCGGCCAATCGGAAAAGTCTTTGATTCCTTGGCGAATTTCCATGTCAGTGAGAACGTCAAACGTTTCAAAGCCGATTCCGAGTGCATTGAGGATTTGTACTACGTTGTTCGAGAATCCGCACTGGGGCATCAATTTAGTGCCCTTCATAAAGACGAACACTGGGCTGGAATTGATGAGAGTTTCGATACGGGTCTTGGTTTGAGCATCCATGGTTTTTCTTCTTAGTACTAGAGAGAGTCAGTCTGGCGTAGAGGTGTTGAGAGCCAAAGCGTGGATCGCTTCGCTTTTCAGTTCCTCCTTCAGAGCTTTGTATACCAGCTGGTGCTGACGAATGCGATTGAGACCTTCAAACGCTTCAGACACCACACTCACCTGAAGGTGGTCACCGCCACCGGTGAGATCTTCCACGCTGACCTTGGCATCAGGCAAGGCACTGCGTATGGCAGCGCCAACTGCATCTGGCTGAACCATGGAGTCGAGACAATACAGACACTGATGCTGGCAGATGAGCGCGACAGTTGGTCGGATTTAGCTGCCTGTTGCGCTCTGGCCGCCCCGAAAGGGAGTGTCAACGAAACCCAGCTCCAAAAGACTTTGGTAGGCCTTCTGACCTTCCGGTTTTGCCGGTGTCATCAGGCGAACCACTTCAACGAGCACAGGCACGGCCACTTCAGGTTGATTCTGGCGGCGGAACAGAGCAGCGAGTCTCAGGTTTGCCTGCGCCAGTAGAGACAGTGCTTTGCGCCCCTTTGCATCCATTTCTCGCGGAATTCTGGCGTCGAGACCTCGGAAAGCTCCACTCAAGTCTCGATAAAAAGCAAGGAGCTGTTTTGCTGCGGTGCGTGCATTGTCGTAATCCTTTTTGGCCCGATCCAAATTGCCGGATGACACAGCGGAATCTCCGCGTTGGATGAGCGATTCGACGGCTGCGACGTTGAACCCCGCACCGGTCGAGGCAAGAACCTTATTGACGGTCGCTGTAGTCGCGTCCGACGCGGTCTGACCCAGTGCTGGGCTGACGAATAATCCAGCCGTCAGTGCGAGCGCTGAGCAGATGAGGCGTGAGCGCATGATGAAAACCTCTGGTCAGCGGACTTTAAAGGCATTCCATAGGTCGTCCAACGGCCATCCTTGCCGCTTGTTCAGCCGCCTTCATGCCCTTCACAAGCAATTGGTTGAAATGCTTGGTCTCTTCTTTGCCCCGGCCTGAAATCTTCAGCACCTCCTCAAAACAGATGGCAGCCTGACTGAAGGGGGCCGGTCGGTTCGGGTTGTACGCCAAACCAACAGGAACCACAGGAACCTGCACCCCTTGTCTTAGGGCGAGCTGAGCTAGGCGTACCAACCCTTCTTTCACCACGATCGGCTCGTCATCACGATTGATGCGTCCTTCCGGAAAAACTACTAATTGTTGATCGTTCGCCAGCAGATCCAGCGCAAAACGGAGTGTTGTCAGGGATGGCTTGTCCTGGTCAACGGCGAAGCACCCCAGTCGTTGTAGGAACCATCCCTGGAGCCCTGCCATTTCCGTGCGCGTCACCATGAATCGACAGTCCCGTCCGGTGACGCGACGACCGGCTGCCATAGGAAGCATCAATGCGTCCCATCGGGCGCGATGGGTGGGGGCCAGAAGGACTGGGCCCTGCATCGGCAGATGGTGGCGTCCAAGCACGATTCTTTCTCGAAAAAATCCGCGCAGCGCGAAATCTTGCGTGACCACCATGGCCAAAGGCGCCCAAAAAGGGTTGATACCCGTTTCAAGGGCGGAAGCTCGTGTTGCCAGGCTGCTGGGCACCGCCTTGAGCCACAGTTCATCGTTGAGAAAGCTAGGCCTTGGCCTTCCACTTCCCAGCATCTTGCAGGGCAGTTGATCCTGCGGACGGTGCGCTCACCTGGCTCCATAGGATTCAGGTTTGAAATCGTTCGCCGTGGCCAGCCTCGGGGTCAACATTGATCACATCGCCAACGTGCGCCAGGCACGGAGAACGGTGGAACCCGATCCTGTGCCGATGGCTCTTCTGGCAGAGCTCGGCGGCGCTGATGGCATCACCGTTCACCTTCGCGAGGACCGTCGCCACATTCAGGACAGGGATGTGGATCTGTTGCGTCAGACGGTGCGTACCCGCCTGAATCTTGAGATGGCAGCAACCGATGAAATGATCTCCATCGCGCTTCGGGTACAACCCGATATGGTCACTCTTGTGCCGGAACGACGTGAAGAGGTTTCGACCGAAGGCGGACTCGACGTAAGCAGCCAACGCGCTGACCTCACCATCAAGATCAGCTCTCTGCAGGACGCGGGGATTCCAGTCAGCCTTTTTGTGGACCCAGAAAAGGGTCAACTGCAGGCTTGCCGTGATTGCAAGGCCCGTTGGGTTGAGTTGCATACCGGCACCTATGCCGAATCAAATTGGACCGATCAACCAGCAGAACTGGCTCGGCTGATTGAAGCGACAGCCTTGGCTCGCTCGTTTGGCCTGAGAGTGAATGCGGGGCATGGCCTCACGTATCAAAACGTTGAACCGGTTGCTTGCATCGACGGGATGGAAGAGCTGAATATCGGTCATTCGATCGTGGCCAGGTCTCTTGCTGTGGGGCTGCAGCAGGCCGTCCGGGAGATGAGGTCCTTGGTTCAGAATCCTCGTCGGGAACCTCTGTTCGGAAGCTATCCAGGATGACCACTTATCACTTCGTCGCTGCCAGCGAGCGTTTCCTCACTGAGGAGGAGCCTCTTGAAGAGGTGCTGAAGGAGCGCAGACGTCATTACGCCGAGGAAGGACGAGAGATCGATTTCTGGCTGGTGCGCAGACCAGCTTTTCTGAGCAGTCCGGAACTCTCAGTGGTAAAGAAGGAGGTCCCTGAGCCCTCTGCAGCTGTGGTGTCCACCGACGCAACGTTCATAACATTTATGAAGTTGCGTCTTGAATTTGTGCTTGAAGGTCGTTTTGAGGCTCCCACCAACACCATCCCAGATCCCCTGGCCTCCCTGAGCTGATCTCGACTCAGAATGGGTTGGTTTGGTGGTTGCTTGCACCAATGGTCTCCCTGTTCGTTCCGATGCTGTTGGTGCTTTGGAGTCTTGGGTGTACAGCCTTAGCCCAGAGCAATGATGTGTTGCCTATTTGGATCACATCGTGACCGATGAGGATCTCCAGGGAGGTCGTGGCCAGGATCCGTGTCCTGAGGATGCAACCAACAAAGACTATCCCTGGTTGTGATTTTTTTTGGGACTGCTGTTCAATCAGTGGATCGTTCTTATAAATGGAGTGTTGAGCCGTGGTGATCTGTGGTGATGATGCCCTCTTCAGCACTGGCACAAGCGTTTTATATCAGCCCACAATTCTCTCGCCTGCAGGTTGAAACCAAGGACTACCGGCTTCATCCCGTTCTCGGAGGGATCAGCAGCACCCGTTGGGGTGCTTATGAGCGTTTCGCAAAACGCAATTCACTTTTGGTGGATCGGCTGTCAGACCTCGAGGAGCTTCCGCTTGCAGTCAAATTGAATCGAAGGCCTCAAGAGTCTCCTCTTGATCGCTTGCCGGAGTCTCTGGGAATTCGTGTTAAAGCAGAAACAAATGCAAAGCTCAGACAACGCGGTTTGATATCGGGTGATCGTCGAAACAATCAGTTAATAGGAAGTCGCCGCGATGACATACTCTTCGGTCGCTCGGGTGATGACATCCTGATCGGCGGTTCGGGTGATGACCTTCTGTCTGGAGGTGCAGGCGCTGATCTCTTCCTCTTTCGCGACTCGGAGCGTGTTGACTCTATTTTTTCTGACACCATCACGGATTTTCGTCCGGATCAGGGAGATCGGATTCTTATTGAAGGAGCCAGCCATTTCGTTGGTTCACAGGGGTTTACAGGACGTCCGGGTGAGGTTCAAGCCATTACTTGGATGGTAGATCTGATACCAGGCCAAGAAGGCAATCTGCAGCCTTGGATGATTCAGGGTGTCAGTCTGGCTATTGATGATGATGGCGATCAGCGAGCTGACGGATTTGTCGAAATTCCTGGGTTGACATCCGTTGAGGCTGACTGGTTAGGGATCAGTTGAATCCATTCAGTGATGCCATCCTTGCGCCTCTGCAGCAGGTGATCAGCAAGGAAACCCAGCGGGAGCTTGGGCTCTGTCTGAAATTTTCAGATGTTGGTACGCAAAAATCACTCCAATGTGGGATTCGTGATGGGGCTAGGTCTTGCAACGGTGATCCATCAGCGCCAAGACCCATCTCATCAGCACCATCGAAGCCGATAGCTTGCAAGCCGCTTGGGCTCAAGCAAAGTCCCTCTTCCCCTACGCAGACCTTGCCTTGGTGGTTGATGAGGAAGATTGATTCATAACCCATTCGAAGTTGACGACAAAAACCCTTGGTTTTGGATGTGGATCCAGTGGCTCACTAAGGCAATGGCTTCGATTGAGTCTCCATGATTGTAATAAACTTGCCACATGAGCTTTGAATCGCGTGCTCGTGACTTCCATCACTTGTCAGATCTGATGCTTTGGGAATTCGAGTAAGCAATGAGAAAGAGGATGTTAGCTCGTTAGAATCACAATCTGGGCAGCAAGCGTTTCGCAATACACTCTCACTTGCGGTGAGAAGTTGTTTTCTGTCATGGACTTGTTGCTGCGATGACCCCCCCCCGGTGAAATACTCACACCGACGGCAACGTTCAACCTTTAAGGCTTAGAGGAGGCGGATCTCCTCTTGAGCAGAACCTGATCGTCCTTAGTTGATCACCTCAACGATGACGCTGGCTGTGCCGTCTTCATCGATGTCGAGGGCATCGGCTGCACGGTGGGCTAGGTCAATCACCGTGCCCTTTTTGTAGGGCTTGCGGTCGTTGATCACCACCGTCACGCTTTCATTGGTGTCGACTCTGGTGACTTTTACCTCAGTGCCCAGCGGCAAGCTGCTGTGAGCCGCCGTCATTGTTCCCTTTTTGAGTACGTCACCGCTTGCGGTTTTGCGTCCGTAATACCCCGGGCCATACCAAGTGGCTCTCCCTTTCATCGTCTTCACGGTGTCTTCGCTTGCCAAGTGCGGCTTTTGTTTCGACTCTGTTTCATCGGCCTTTGTCGGCGCTTCTGGTACTGAAGAGGAGTTGGCTGAGGATTGGTTCGTGGTGCATCCGCAAACTCCGAGCATGATCAAAATCGCTGCCAGGAAGTTGAAACGCAGGAGATTGCCCATTATCAAAAAGGGGGTCTTCTAATTACTTAGCAATCGGGATTGGATCCGTCGATAACCTCCTGAAAACCGAGGTCTCCGACCATCCACTCGGCAGTGTCGCTCTTGAAGGGTCAGGCACAGCCTTTGAGAACTCACCCTGCTGCTGCTGGCTTCAGTTGGTCATTGGCGACTGGCATCAGTCTGTTGTCGGTGCAATTCCACCCTTGCAATGGGGATGTGTGCGGCTAATCGCAATGGTGAAAGGATTCTTCGACGGTGTCACTGGTTTCATGGCTATTTCAGCAACTGCTCCTCCAGCAGCATGTTGAATCCGAGTAGTTGTTCATCACTCAATTGCTGCCTTGATCCCACCTGGAAGTTGCTTTGGAGAAACTCTCGAGCCTGCTGTTGCTCCCAATTGAGGCGTTTCAGAATCTCATCGCACTGATTGACAAGATCAGAACGCCGTAAAGGGATTCCAGCAGTTTTTGCATCGCTAGAAGCTGGTAGTTCACGCAGGCGCTTGAGATAAGCCACGAGATCACTGAAGCGTGTGAGTCGATGTCTGCTGCTGTGACCAAACGCCCGCTCAAGATAAATGGATTCATTGGCACGATCCCAGCCGATGCGTTGCAATTCCAGATCGATTGCCGTGAGCTCTTCGCTCCAATCGTCGGGATCAGTGGGTGCCTCATTGACCGCGGTGGGTGCCGCGTGATCGCCCGAGGGCTGGATTGGTTCGACCGTTGTTGCTATCGGCGGCTCAGAGACAGGTGTTGGCTTCTGTGCAACTCGATCTCCTTCCTGGCTGCTGCTGCGCACGAGTTCTTTGCTGCCTGCTGCGGGTGCCCTGAACGTGTCCAGTCTTTGCTTCAGTCGGGCAATGGCCTGATCCTCTGCTTCGGTTGCCGTGGGTGCTTCGCCCAGGGCACTGCCCAGCGACGTGTCGCCGTCAAAGCCTTCCACTCGAACAATGCAGCGCTGGTCGTTGTGGTGGCAAAGCTGGGCTTGAGTTTTCATGCCACTGGTCGGCGCGTCCCATTTCTAGGCTGGGTTGATGGACACAGCTGCATTGCCCTCCTTAACCGCCTGGCTGGATGGCGTTGATCACCTTGGTGAGCTACTCCCGTTGTTACCGGTTTTAGTGAGTCTGGAACTGCTGTTATCGGCTGACAATGCCATTGCGCTGGCCGCGATTGCCCGAAAGCAGAGTGATCCTGCTCTCGAACGCCAGGCTCTCAATCTGGGTGTGTTGATGGCGTTCGTGCTCCGTGTGGCCCTCATCCTCATGGCGCAATGGGTCCTCGCCTTCCCACCGATCCAGCTGTTGGCAGGTGGGTATCTCCTATGGCTTTGTTATCAACATTGGCGACCCACAGACCTTGATGACAACTCAAAGACCTCATTGGACTCTTCGTCGACGGTGAGCTTTCGCCGAACAGTCGTCACTCTGGCAGTCACTGATTTGGCCTTCTCGATCGACAGTGTCGCTGCCGCTGTTGCGATCAGTGATCAGTTGTTCCTTGTGATCACTGGCGCTCTGATCGGTGTGGTCGCTCTGCGCTTCACGTCCGGCTTGTTCATCCAATGGCTGAAGATCTATTCAAGACTTGAATCGGCTGGATACCTCGCAGTGGCATTCGTTGGATTCAAGTTGCTGATCCAGCTGGTCTTCCCGATGATCGATGTTCCTGAGCTGTTGACCCTATCGGTGGTGGCCCTTTTGATGGTCTGGGGATTTTCGATTCGTCTGCCTCTCATTGCTGAAGAGACATAGCCGTGCTCATCGAGATTCGTCAGTTCGGAAGTGAGCAGCCGATTGATCGGTTGGAAATGGAGGATCCTCCCCACCCAGGCCGTTGGTTTTCGATCGACTCCAGAAGTTTCCTGGTGATGCAGAGGCGGCATCGGTACCGCCTTCGCTCTGGACGCTATGAACTCCGGTCTGTTGTCTTGCTGGTGAAGACACAGAAGCAACCGGACGATGCTCGCTGGTTCCTTCATGGCTGGGTGATCGGCGATCCCAGTTGTCGGTTTAATGCACGAAGCCCACTCTTGCGTTGTGCCGTGCTCCCGGAGGGTCCCTGCGAACGCTGTGTGCACCGTGAGGTTGCGCCTTAGCTTCTGCTTTCAGAATGGAGCGGTGAAAACACTGAGGATCGATGAAACGCGAGCGATGCTGGGTGTGGTTTCGAGGTGGCATCAATGAGTTGCCCCAGTGGGTCGGTGGTTTTTATGCCTCCACGGATGATCAGGAAGGGATCCTGATTCAGCACTCGACGTATCGCGATTGCAGGGTTCCTGCTTGGAGGGTCACGCAGCAGGAACCCAGTGATCCCCATGCCGCTCCAGAGATCCCTGACAATGCTGCTTGGCAATTGTTCTGAGGGCCCTTGGATGCAGCATTCCTCCTTGCGGGTCAGAGCTGTGCTTTTGGAATTTCTCAAATTTCGCGTTCTCGCAGCTCAGCAGACCTTTTTCAGTGATGAGACCCCCGAGCACCGTCGTGCCTGGCTGGCGCGCGTTCACCCCCAGGCACTCGTGCTCAGTGATCAGCAGCTCGATGAGGTCTGGAACCAGGCGCAGTTGCTCTACGCCGATCACTAAGAGGTGAATGGATGGCCCCGTAGGGTGTGGCTTGCGGCGGCATCACAATCAGCGCAGTTTCTGTCTCTATTGATCCTCAGGCTTTGTTTTCGGATCTGGGATTAGGTGAACCCCTGCTGGAGGCACTCCAGGACAAGGGTTATACCCATCCATCACCGATTCAGGCGCAGGCGATTCCTGCAGTGATTGATGGCAGGGATGTGATGGCAGCTGCGCAAACCGGTACAGGGAAAACAGCTGGTTTCACGTTGCCGGTGCTGGAGAGACTTCGGCACGGCAAACCGGCTGGACGAGGCCAGATTCGCGCTCTTGTCCTCACGCCCACCAGGGAACTCGCCGCCCAGGTCCTGGAGAATGTGAGGGCTTACAGCAGTCACTTGCCTCTCCGCAGCGATGTTGTGTTCGGCGGCGTGAAGGCCAACCCACAGATCAATCGCCTTCGTGGGGGAGTGGATCTGCTGGTGGCCACGCCCGGCCGGTTGCTTGATCTCCATCAACAGGGGGCCCTGCACTTTGATCAGCTGGAGTGTCTGGTTCTTGATGAAGCTGATCGCATGCTCGATATGGGTTTCATTCATGACATCCGTCGCTTGATCAGGCTGATGCCTGTGAAGCGTCAAACACTTCTGTTTTCCGCCACGTTCAGTGCACCAATTCGCAAGTTGGCGTCGGGCCTTCTCCACGATCCAGTGCATCTTCAAGTCACGCCTGAAAATCAGACGGCGCGATCGGTGGAGCAAGTGGTGCATCCTTGTGACATGGCGCGCAAGAGTGATTTGCTCAGCCATCTCATTCGTGCGGGGGACTGGCGTCAGGTGCTCGTGTTCTCGCGCACCAAGCACGGAGCCAATCGGGTTGCTGACCGTCTCAGCAAGGAAGGCCTTTCCGCTGCGGCCATCCATGGCAACAAGAGTCAGGGGGCCAGAACCCGTGCCCTTCAGGGTTTCAAGCAAGGAAACATCCGGGTGCTCGTCGCTACGGATATCGCCGCCAGAGGCATCGATATTCAGCAGCTTCCCCATGTGGTGAATCTGGATCTGCCGAATGTTGCGGAAGATTACGTGCACCGCATCGGTCGTACGGGTCGTGCGGGGGAAACGGGGCATGCAGTGTCCCTGGTTGCCGCTGAAGAAGCTCTTCTCCTCAAAGCGATCGAGCGGCTGACGGGTGAAGAGCTGAAGCGTCAGACCGTGAACGGGTTTGAGCCCACTGTGCTCAAGGCTCCGCCCCTGGATCTCAGCGGTGGTCGCAAGCGCCCACCTGGGAAACCCAGAGCGCGCAACGCACCTTCTTCAACAGTGCGCGGTCGTCATCGTTAGAGGTTTGCTTCGCGCCCAATGCTGTCTCCAGGGACTGCCTGGAGCTGTTGGATCAGAGTCTGCCCGCTGCTTCTTGCCTTCCCCTCCAGTTGGGCTTCACGAATCAGGATTGGACAGCCACTGGTACTCACCACCAGGCCTGAACCAGAGCAGTGAAGAACCTGGCCGGGGGAATGCGCACCTGTGCTCCAACGCCCTACCAAGCCGCGGGCGTCTTCAGACAGTGCATCCTTGAGACGCTCGATCAGCGGTTCCGTTGCCAGCACCTTCAGGCGGCGATCCTTCCAGGCCGTGAAGGCTCTTGGGTACAAACCCATCACCTTTCGATGGGTTGTTAGAGCTGGATCACTCCAGGTCAATTGAACGTCGTCTTTGGTAAGCATGCGGGCGTAGGTGCCCTGGTCTGGTTGTCGGCGCACGTTGAGTCGCGACCAACGATCTGCTTCCGGCCCTGGTCCAGCCGCCTCGATCGCTGGCATCGCCTCCAGCATCAGATCGGCGGTGAGCAGGCTGAGTCGTTCTCCCAGTTGATGGGCATTCTCAAGGAGGCCGATCGGCAGGCGTTGCTCAAGGAACACCGGACCCGTATCCAGGCCCTCTTCCATGGCCATGATCCCTACGCCTGTTTCTGGGTCCCCCTCGAGAATTGACCATTGAATCGGTCCCGCACCTCTCCAACGGGGAAGCAAAGAGCCATGCCCGTTCCAGCAGCCCAAAGGCGGGTGTTGAAGGATCTCCTTGGGCAGGATCTGGCCGAAGGCCACCACCACAGACACATCGGCATCCAGAGCATTCAGCTCTTGCTGGCACTCCGAGTCCCGTCGGATCTTTTCCGGAGTGAACACGGGACAGCCCAGCTCTTGAGCCCTTGCTTTGACAGGCGACGCCACCAATTGTTTGCCTCGACCTCGTCGCCGATCCGGTTGGGTCACCACTCCGACGATCTGATGCCCTGCCTTATGGAGTGTGTCGAGGGTTGGTACGGCGTAGGCCGGTGTGCCCCAGAACAGGATCTTTAAAGCCAAAGCAGTCGCGCTGTGATTGAATCAGGCTTCGCCGGTGATGGCGAGACCATCCACCCACACATGGGGACACACCCCTTCGTGGGTGACGATGGAATCGGCTTCGATCTGAACAATGGATCGAAGGAGCTCTCGTATATCGCCAGCAACCGTTGCTGCCTCAACGGAAATGCGCTCACCTCCATTCACCATCCAGCCGTCGAAGGGAAGCGAGAACGATCCTTGGCTGGCCTTGACTCCGGCATGGAGAGCATTGAGGCTCTCGATCATCACGAACGAATCCTGGGTTTTTCTGTGATCCAGATGATCGGCTGGAGGTCTGCACCCTTCACTGCGATGAACCTCAAACCAGTCCGGTCCAACAGAAACCTTGGCTCCTAAACCGGCATGTCCGGTGGGTTGCACCCCAAACTTTCTGGCGGTGGCTTCTGAGTGCAGGAAGCTCTCCAGATGCCCATCCCCAATCAGTCGCAGGGCACGGGTTGGTGTTCCTTCGCCATCGAAGGGCATCGCTCCGACGTGGGCAGGGTGAAGCCCGTTATCGATGAGATTGAAGAAGGGAACGGCCAGTTGTTGGCCGATCGTGTCGGGCTTGCTCAGGCTCACACCGTCGAGCACGGCGCGGGCATTGAACATGCTGCTGAAAGCACTAATGAGATCGAGAAAAGCTTCCGGTGTAAAGCACACCAGATAGCGACCCGTATCAATCGGTCTGTAGTTCAGATGGCTGATGGTGCGTTCGGCTGCTTCATCGATGCATCCCTTGAGATCCAGATCGGTGCTGCCGAGAGCCAGTCGTACCGCACCACCACTTCTGGGTTTCCGTCCCTGTTCTTCAGCGCGGGCGAACAGATAAAGACTGGCTTGGGTGCGTTGTGCCTGACGGAGAGCGCCATCACTGTTGAGGTAGATGCGCTCGCTGCTCCCCTCATTGAGGCCGTTGTAAGGGACCGTTTCGATTGCAGGGTGCCTGCTGAGGAGCTCCTTCTCTGCCTCAAGAAGATGCTTGAGCAGGGATTGAATGCCTTCGGAGTCCTTGAGAGGTCGATCCAGAGGTTCTGTTGGAGCGTTTGCCAGGGGGGAGAAGTGGGGAACCTCATCGCTGTTCCCGAAGGCGCTGGCCTGATGGGCGCCCATCAACGCCTTTTCCAGGCCTGATTCCGAAAGATCGGAGGTGCTGGTGATTCCCACCAGGCCTTGCTGATTCCACACACGCACGGTGATGGAACTGCGTTGGGACGCTTTCAGCTGTTTGGCTTCACCGCGATCAACCTGAACAGATGCACTGTTGCTCCGACTGGCTCCGAGATCCCATTGCGAGATCCCTTCACGGGATGCGAGATGGTGGAGCCGATCACGCAGAGCCGAGACGTTCAGAGGTGTATTTCCCACGATCAGCGGCCTCCCACGGTGATGGAATCAACTTTGACGTGGGGTTGTCCCACGGTCACGAAGACGCTTCCGCTCACTGAACCGCAATAGCCGGCGGCAAGATCAAGATCATCGGCACACATAGAAATCCGTGGCATGACCTCTTTGGCTTCACCGATCAGGGTGGCTCCTTTCACAGGCTTGCTCAGGGTTCCGTTTTCAATCAAATAGCCCTCTTCAACGGAAAAGTTGAACTGTCCTGTGGGGCCGACACTTCCGCCTCCCATGGATTTGCAGTAAAGCCCGCGATCCACGGATCCGATCAGATCATCAATGCTGTGAGGACCAGCAGCGATGTAGGTGTTGCGCATCCGACTTGCGGCTGCGAATCCGTGGCTCTGGCGGCGACCACTGCCGGTACGGGCGTGACCGGTGCGCAGCTCTCCTGCACGGTCGCTGATAAACCGCTTCAGGACTCCTTTTTCGATCAGAACTGTTCGCTGCGGTTCCATTCCCTCGTCGTCCATGGACATGGAGCCAAAGGCCCCGTCACTCAACCCCTCATCGATGGCAGTTACGGCTGGATGGGCTATGGATTCGCCGATGCTCTCGGCGAATGGTGTGGTGCCGCGTTCGATCTGGGTTGTTTCCAGCAAGTGCCCGCAGGCTTCATGGAAGATCACGCCACCAAATCGGTTGGCAAGCACCACAGGCATCTGGCCACCGTCCACATAGTCAGCACGCAGCATGGTGGACGCACTGCCGCACACCTCTTGAGCGGAGGCTTCGATGTTCCAGTCGCACAGATCATTGGGTTTGTCGGTGGTTCCGTACCGACGAGCGATGCTGGCGCGGTGGTCACCGTCTGCAGCCAGCACACTGAGTCCGCTGGATTGATGCAGCCTGATGTCGCGAGCGAAGGTGCCGTCACTGGCAGCCACGAGCACTTCCTGCCAGTCCCGGGAGAAATTGCCGCGCCTTACTTCAAGATGCTGGCCAAGGCGCTGCAGGCATTGGGTTCCTTCAAGCAGTCGCTGGGTGATGACATCAAGGTTGGGTGTGCGCTCCAACCAATCGTTTTTCGTCGCAGCGAAATTTCTGAGAGCGCTGACACCTTGAAATGAATTGGAACCGGAGAGGGTGGATCGTTCCAGTTGAAGCATGGCCAAAGCCTGATCCAGTGCCTCGGTCAAACCGGTGTCACTGAGATCGTTGGTGCTCACGAATCCATCCCTCGCACCCCGGAACACCCGGATGCCTGCTCCCATTCCGAAGGCCGGCGAAACACTGGTGATCTTGTCTTGTTCAGCGAGCACTCCCAAGTGGTCGGTGCGCTCGAGGAAGACTTCAACGAGATCGGCTCCTGCTGCCAGACCGACACTCAACAAGGTGTTGAGACGTTGCTCCCATGGAAAACAACAGGGATCCAGGTTGAAGATCCCGGTTGTAGAAGTTGTCGTGGTTTGCATCAGCGCACGCTGGGTTGAAACTGCTCGCTGCGCACTGGAGCCATCAAAAAGAGCGACGCCATCTGCCCACCGTTGGCAATCCAGTGGGGAAGTTTGCGCAACCACTTGATCGGTGCTGGTGAAGCACTGGCATCTACGGCATCCAGGGCTGCGTTGTTGGTTACCAAGTTTTCAAGCCCTGCAAAAAACTTAGGATTTTTGACATCTAAGACAACGGGGAAAACTCTGGCGGTTGTCTCGTTGGTCTTGTCAATCACCAGTCGGTCGTAGTCACGCGCATCAAGTCCCAGAGCTTCGTAAAACTCCTTGCGGGCTACGTCGCGCACGTACATCGTCGCGAAAACGGCCAGTAGGAAGAAGCGGCACCAGAGGCGTGCTCGGATGCCACGAACAGTATTGGGTTGTGCCTTCATCAAGGCATCAAAGAAATCACCGTGGCGGTTTTCGTCTTGGCACCAGTTTTCAAAGAAATTGAAAATCGGGAAGATCTTGCTGTCGGGGTTCTTCTCCAGATGACGGAAAATCGTGATGTAGCGCCAATAACCAATCTTTTCAGAGAGATAGGTGGCGTAGAAAATGAATTTGGGTTTGAAAAATGTGTACTTCTTATTAGCGGTCAGGAAGCCCAGATCGAGCTGCAAACCGAAATCACTCATCGATTTGTTCAGAAACCCGGCATGGCGGGCTTCATCACGGGCCATATGAGCAAAACATTCAGCCAAAAGCGGATTTCTTGTCTTAATGCGACGGCTGAGTTCTTTGTAGAGCAAAAAGCCTGAAAACTCTGATGTGCAGCTCTGCTCAAGGAATTCAACGAAAACACGGCGTGTTTCCGGGTCGAGTTTGTCGGCGGCTCCGTCGAATTCTGCGTTGCGAACAAAGTGATGACGGTTGTAATCCTTGCGGAACTCCTCGCAGATGGCCTCCAGTTCTGCTTCGTTTGGCCGCAGATCCATTGCGGCCATGGCTTCGAAGTCCGTTGTGTAGAAGCGCGGCGTGAGGATCGTGTCCTTGGCCGGATCCTTAACGGCAACGGCTGATCCTGCGGCAGGTGCGTCGTTGACGGCGGTAGGAGGCACCATCTGTTTTTGCTCAGTACTAGTCATCGTAAGTGGCACCGTGAGGTTGCCGAGGTCTCTGTGAAGCGAGTGGTTCAGTTGCCACCAAGCCATTTCTGACCGTTGAGCCGCTGGAGCAGTCGCGATTGCAGAAGCGCGAGGGTAATTCGCTTCTCGTCGATCAGAAACGATTCCAGCAGGCTTGGTTCGGCTGCGGACTCGGCAAGGGCAATGGTTTTGCCGGAGGTGATGGCATCGGATTCGAAGCAGAGCCAAAACCTGCGCTCGCTACTGAGCTCTCCTTTCACCATCCAACACAAACCACCCACCACGGGGCGCTCTCCCTCCGAGAGAGAAAGGCTCACTGGAGCATGTCCTCGATCGGCCAAGGCCTTCGAGAGCGAGGGGAGGAAGTCCTCTTGGATAAAGGAGGCGAAAGCTTTGTCCTCGGGCTTTGGTTTGGCGGCAGGTTTTGCTTTGCCTTCACCAGCGGGTTTGGTCGTGCCTTTCGGCTTGGCAGGGGTTTCGCTCACCGGTTGTCGGTCACTGGCGGGACTGTAGACAGCATTGGTGTTACCTCACCAATCGCCGCCTACCAGTCCTCGCTGAGGGGCTGATTCCAGTCATCAGGCTCTGCAGCCTTGGATGCTCCAGCTGCCGTGGTCTTCGCCTGATCATCCATCGGCACCGTCTCAGCTTGTGCTTCGCCGCGTCGAATCACCCGAAAGGGTACGGAAACGGTTGGCGCTGGATCACGCACATCCCGTTCAGGCCACGTCACGGACGCGGCATCGGGGGGAGAATTCGGCTGTTCAGGTGGTTCCGAACGCTCAGGCGGCCATTGAAAGGGCCGCCGCACTTCGCGCTGGAGCGTGGGTTGCTGGGGAGATGCCGCCAAGGCACCTCCTGAACCCAGTGCCGCGCCGGTTGCAGCTGCAATGGCCATCCAGGCACCGATGGGCAGAGTGGGAAGCTGCCAGGTGAGGATCCGAAGGCTTCCTCCCTTCCCGAGATTCAGACCTGCGACCAGCAACGTGAGCAGCAAGGGTGACAGGCATGGAATCAGAAGCAGCCGTTGCAGCGGAGTCATGGGCGTCGTCCCTGCCAGCGGCTCTGTTCAGTCAGCGATTCGCCCAAACCGTCAAACAGGCGCATGACAAGAAAGTCGAGCATGTCGTCGAGGGATTCCGGTTGGGTGTACCAGGCTGGAATGGGCGGAGCAATCCTGGCTCCAGCTTCGGCAAGCGTTGTGAGATTGCGCAGATGAATCAGGTTCCATGGCATTTCCCTCGGGGCAATGACGAGGGGTCTGCCTTCCTTGAGGTGCACATCCGCGCTGCGCTCCAGCAGGTCTCCTGCCAGTCCAGCCGCCAGGCGCCCCACGGTTCCCATCGAGCAGGGGACAACCACCATTCCCCGCGTCACCACACTGCCACTGGCCACCACAGCGGCTTGATCATCCCAGCGATGGCAGATCAACTCGCCGGTTTGCACGTCGAGATGGTCACGCCAGAACCGTTGCTGCTGGTCGGGATCCACAGGGACAGCGATGCCCCGTTCAGCTCTCCAAACTTCGTGAGCTCCCCTGCTGACAATCACATGAACGCTGTGACCACCGCGAAGAAGCCATTGAATGCTTCGTTCCGCTAATTGTTGGGCGGACGCGCCGCTCACGCCGATCACGAAAGGAGAGATCATGCGTCTGACACGGCAACAGGCAAGGGGTCCTGTTCAGTGGACTGATCAGTGGGTACTACTTCCAGGTCGATCTGATTGCGCAATACGTCGACTTTCAGCACTTTGACCTTCACGAGGTCTCCAAGTTGATACACCCGTCGACTCCGCCGTCCCACCAGTCGATTCTGCCGAGAACGGTATTCATACCAGTCGTCATTCAACGAGCTGACGTGCACTAACCCTTCCACCATCGATGGCGGAATCTCGACGAAGAATCCATAACTTTGCACTCCACTAATCACACCGTTTTGCTCCTGATTCACCATGGGCTCGGCGCTTCTGGCATGAGCCATCGCGATCATGTCCTTGCGTAGATCTGAAACCTGGCGTCGGCGCGTGTTGAGACGCTGAAGCATCCGTTCCCGGAACAGTTCTGCCAGTTTTTGATCCTGGGATGCGGTGAAAAGCGGCCAGGTGATCTGATCACCAGCTCCCTGACGTCCGATCTCCACCTTGGTTTTATGACGCACGTTGGGACGATCCTTTCCCTCATTCAGCAGTTGACACAGGACCTGTTGATTCAGGACATCGGCGTAATGGAGTGTCGGGCAACACCAGGGTGCTAGGGATTGAGACCAGAATGAACCATCAGTCTTGGGATTTTGGCTGTCTTGATCATCGGCCTGCATCTCTGACGCAACCTCAGTTTCAGACTCCGTGATCGCGTCATCAACTTGAACACCTGTTGCGGTCTCAGCAACATCAGCAAGTCGGTACATGGTGTAGGGCAGTGCCTGGCGAAGCTGCAGATTCAGAACGCGGCTGTACTGGCAACCGGCGACGGCCTTGGCGAGTTCGCCCGCAGAAGGCGTGCCGTCCTCGTCAAGCTCCAGCTGCACATCAAGCGCAACTGCAGCTTTAGCAACATCCGTCAGTGCTGAATCATCGGCAGGGGGAGCTTCAAGCAGCACAGCTGGAAGATTCAGGTTCTTGCAGTGATAACTCCACACACGGTGTGCCGTGCGCAGCAGCACTGCCATCAGGCATTCCGGAGCGGCAGCATTGAACGGTTCCGTCCAGTTGGTGCCATCACCATCAGGGGACACTTGATTTAAATCCCCGAGACTGTCGAGTTGCGGTTTGGGCAGGTCAAGTTCGATCAGGCCTGCAGACTTTTCGCACTCATGGGCGTTCCTGGCACAAAAAATCAGAGTCTCTAGTTGGTTGATCTGCTCTTTGATCGGTTTAAGGGACGCTGGGATCGCCCGCGATTTCGGTTTGCGATTGTCGAGAGCTGCCAGTTGTTCGTGTGTGAGTTCTGCAACTGGACGGATCTTGGTCAGGGAGAACTCCCAGTCTTTCCATTCACAGTCAGGGCCAATGTCTAGCCGCAGCGTGACTGCATCTTGAACCTCGCCGACGCGGAATGCGCTTGCCTTGGTCAGTGCCGGGCTCAGCAGCGGTATCCACTGCCGGCCAAGACAGATGCTTTCTGATTGGTTCGAGAGCCATTGGTCAAGACTGTTTCCTGGCGTTAGGCGTTCGGCCAACGCTGGCGCATGGACCCACAGGCGTGTCCCTCCTTCATGAGGAATGACATGGATGGCCGGTAAACAGACAGCCTCATCGTCAGACCAGGGCTTGAGAAGAAGAGCAGGTTGATCAGTGAGATCGTTCCTCTTCTTTGCTGCGGGTGACTTAAGCGAAGCTCGTGGTGGAGTGGGACGTTGATGGAGATTGGCTTTTGTCAACATCAGATCTCTGTCATCCTCCGCTCCTCCATTGAGAGGAAGAGAGCGAGCGACATGGCCCTGGGCCGAAAATTGGGCCACGGGGTAACGGTCCAGGACCACCTCCGCGACTGCCTCATCCGCTGAAGTCGTTGCGTAGCTCGCATCCTCAGCCGGTAGGTCGATGGCCGCAAGAAGACGATCATCGAGGGGAATGGCGATGAGTTTCTCTTCTTGTTGTTCAACAGTGGCCAGAAGACTTGTTGTGGCCCGTTCGAGAATGCATTGCACACCTCCCTCAGGTGAACGGCGGCGGCCGCCTTCCCTGGTGATGCGCACGAGCACGCGATCACCGTTCCAAGCGTGATTCAACTGATGATCGCGGATGTAAATGTCATCACCACCGTCATCTCGGATGGCGAAACAAAAACCCTTGGTGCTGCATCGAAGCCGGGCTTGCACCAAATCATCGGTGATGCATTTGTGAATGCCACCGCTCTCATCCGTGTTCAGGATTCCAAGGCGCGTGAGGGCTTCTAAAGCCAATCCAAGAGTGTGTTTCTCTGATCGATTGCTCAAACGGAGGATCTTCTCGAGCTTTGTCGTTTCCAGGGTTCCATCGGAAGGAACCTGGTCGAGTAGATCAGCAACCGTGAATTTCATCAGAACGGATTCGGAAACCGGACTTCAGGTCCGGGAGGAGGACAAAACGGGTGCGCAAGCAGCAGAGGGACCGCGCAACCATTTAATCCACTCGATCTTACGAGCCGATGCCTTGACGGGATGTGATTCAGTCCTGTTCTGGAAGGACACCGGACTCAGTATTGAGCTTCGGCCAAAGAAGGCGGAGTCCGATGACCAGAAACCCGATGGATGCCGACAGCTGGATCCAGTCAGCAGGAATGATCGCCGAGAGAGATCCCCCAGCAACAGCCCCGATCAGGCTGGCGATCACAAGGGCGCTCGATGATCCCAGGAAGACGGCAAGCGGTCGGTCCGAGGTCCCGCTGATTGCCACGGTCGCCAGCTGCGTCTTGTCTCCGAGCTCAGCCAGAAACACAGTGACGAAGGTTGAGAGCAGCAGCGTGAGATTCATCGTTGAGTTGGTTGGATTGGGCTGAGAGTCGACCGGGTCGCTCAGAGGAGATGGTCCCCTAGGACTGATCGCAGCGCCTGGGATCCGAGCCATAGTCCGAGCCCCACCATCAGCAGCCCTGCCATTTGTTCCAGGCGTTCGGGTTGCAGAACTGAGGAAAGCCAGCGTCCCACCAGCACGCCGACCAGGCTTGAGCAGATCAGAGCCAGAGCGGCACCACCAAAAACCAGCCACGGTTGTCCGGATTCTGCAGAGAGCAGCAACGTCGCCAACTGCGTCTTGTCCCCAAGTTCCGCCAGGAACACGGTGGAGAAGGTACTGACCAGAACGGTTGTGAATCCTGGACGCTGAGAGCTTCCGGCGTCGGTCATCGCAATGGAGGCGTGGATCGAATCAGTCGTTCGAACTTACGCAGTTCCAGACTGCGTCCACCATGAACCGACCGAATCTGCTGGCGGCAGCAGGAGATGGCGAAGGCATCAGCATGGTCTTTGGGAACGTCGAAGAGGCTGCAGAGGCTGGCGACACGACAGAAATCTGGGCGTTCTTCGTAAATGCGACATCGCCTGGCACCACTGTCGAAGTGAATGCACCATCCATCGGCCCCCACCATGGCGAGGTATTGGCTCTGCTGTTCAGGTGTCAGTGCCTCGATCGCTTCCTGACGTTCCTCTGGGGCCAGCCTGCAGCAGGCTCCGCAGTGCTGGAGGCAGGCCCAGTGCAGGGAATGGCGACTCATGATGACAATCCGTGGTTGGTTGTGTTCTGTCCGGGCTGTGACAAGCCATCACAGAGGCCAGCCCGGTTTGAATTGTTTCTGGCGGAAGGCTCGTAACCTAGTTTCGGCAAACTGTTGCTTACCTGTTTCAACCCATGGGAATCGATTTCCACCTGATCGCCAATTTCGGCGCACTGGCCTTGATCACCCTGGCTGGACCAGCAGTGATCTTCATCCTCTTCTATCGCCGCGGCGCACTCTGACGATTGAGCTTGCTCAATCCGTGATACACCGGATCCCTGCACACCAGGCGACCGGTGTAGGAAGCAAGAACAGCCGCCAGCACCACGCCTGCGAACAACTGCTGATCACCGGCAAGTCGCCAGGCGAAAATGATGGAGACCAGGGGGAGTTGAGTCGCGCCTGATAGGCCTGCAGCGAGACCCAGTCCGATCCCCAATTGACCGCTGTATCCCGCGCTGCTGCAGATGGTGTAACCCAGCACGGCTCCGAAGGACAGTGAGGGATCAATCAGGCCTCCAGGCACTCCAGGGCTGAGAGCCAGCATCGGACCGATCATGCGCACGGTGGTGATCCAGAGACTGGTGAGGCCTGCGGTCAAGTGATTACCCTCGCGAACCGGATCAGGCATGCCCTGCTCGATCAGCTGTCGCACCAGGGATTCTCCGTCTGATGTCGATGTTCCCCAACTCATCAAAGCCAGCAGGCTGAGACCTCCCCCCAGGTAGAGACCTGTTTGTAGTGGCCAGCGTTTCACTGATTCCGACAGTGTCCTGGTCAGCCAGACCAGTCCCCTGTTGAACAGCCCTCCAAAAAGTCCTGCAACGAGTCCAACCGGGATCGCCATCATCAGTTGCTCCATCTCGGGAGTCACAACGTTGAGAACGCCGAGGCCGAACATCGGTTGCCCGCCGATGTTCGATAGTCCTGCTGCTGCAACGCTGATCACAAGAGCCGGCCAGATCGTCACGATGGCGTAATCGGCCGTGAGCTCTTCCAGCATGAAAACGGCTCCGAGCAGAGGTGTGTTGAACCCGCCGGCCAGGCCGGCTCCTCCCCCAATGGCCACCATCTGACGTTCGCTCAGCGACGGCAGCCATGTCTTGAAACGCTGATGGAAGGCCCTGGCCACCGCTGCACCGAACTGCACAACAGGCCCTTCCCTTCCCAGAGGAAACATGGCGACGGTTGCGATCGACCAGAGGATGCCGCGTTGCACCGTGCCTGGAGCGGCCATGGCCCTTGGCAGCAGGGACGGATCCTTCAATCCATTCATCGTGGATGGAATTCCAGACCCTGCTCCCTCATGCCATGGACCTCGCTGCAGCAGAAGCAGGACCGGCATCACGACCAGTGGCGCCAGCGCCACAAGAATGCCGGGCAGAGTCCACGGGCTCGATGCGTCCGTTGGCATGAGTGCGTAGAACTGCTCCTGAACGCGATCCACCAGATTGAGCGGCAGGCAAGCGATGCCGATCAGAACGCCAACGATCACCAGGCCAATGAAATGACGGGCTAAGCCTTCGATCCGGCTTTGTGAAGGCAGCATCCCTGGAATCAGGGCAACGTCCTGGCGACTGTCCGGACTCATGGGCAAAGGCCAAGACCTATGCAGGCCTCTTGTAGTAATTCCGCAACGTAGGGGTGTCGGGCTCGGCTGTCGTCGCTTTCCAGCACACCGTTGTCGTTGATCCTGCAGATCATGGACTCGCCGGCCGAATTCAGCAGTTTCAGGCTGTTCTCCCCAAGGCGCTGCATCCTGTAACTCCCAGAACCTCGCTGGACTTCCATTTCGGGATGGTGAGCTCGCAGGGCCTGGATATCAAGCTGAAACCGGGTTTCCCCTCTCCAGTGGTTCTGGGTGATCCGGTAGGCCAGATCAATCGTCTGGGAAAGTGTTTCGGTGGCTGGCCAGCGCCAGAAGATGGCCTGTCGCTCCGTTCCGTTCTGTTCAAGCGTCAGGCGTCGATGCCCACCGCGCAGGAAGTGTTGATCTGTCACCCGACATCCCCTCGACCAGAACAGCGGTTTGGGATGGCCTGCTCCGAAGGGTTCCAGCTTCTGCAGACCTGCCCAGAGGTCATGGTTGATTTCTTCCAGCGTCAGAAGAGCTTCAGGCTCCACGAGCAAACCCTGCCCTCTCTGATCGATCCAGGCTGTGGCCAGTCGGTTGAGCTCTTCGTGTAACTCCGTCACGGCCGATGCCTGAACCGTGAAGCCTCCCGCGGCCGGATGTCCGCCAAAGCGTTCGAGCAGATGGCCGCAGTGCCGCAGAGCTTCATCCACCGCGAAACCCTCAGGGGCACGGACGGATGCCCGCATCAATCCTTCTCCATCCGCTGCCAAAAGGGCCGCCGGCCTTTGGTAACGCTCCACCAAACGGGCGGCCACGATCCCAATCACCCCATGATGCCAATGGCTCTGGGCCAACAGAACGAAGGACGGTAGGGGGGATGGGTCGCTCTCCAACAACGCAATGGCTTCCGCTTCGATCGCATCGCAGAGGTCTCTGCGTTGACGGTTGAGGACGTCGCAGCGGCGTCCCAGTTCATAGGCCTGGTTCTGATCCTCCGCGGTGAGGAGGTCGACCACCAGAACCGGATCACCAATGCGGCCGACGGCATTGATCCTGGGTGCCAGCTGGAAACCGATGTCATCAGCGACAAGGGGGCGATCACCCAGTCCAGCCAGCTGCTGCAGGGCCTGCACACCCGGACAGCTGCTGCGGTGAAGGTGCTTCAAACCTTCTTTCAGCAGACTGCGGTTGGCCCCTGTCAGGGGTGCCATATCGGCCACGGTGCCGATGCAGAACAGATCCCGGGAGTTGGCAATCGCTTCGGGCCTGTTCATCTCTAACGCCAGAGTGCGGGCCACGATGTAAGCGAGACCAACGCCCGCAAGACTTCGATACGGCGAGTTTTCAGGAGTTGTGGCCGGATGGATCAGGGCCATGGCTTTCGGTTGCTGATCCGGAAGGGTGTGGTGGTCCGTGAGGATCACATCCACCTCGAGATCTTCGGCGCGCTCCAGTGCTTCTTTCGCGGCCACTCCGTTGTCGACCGTGATCAAAAGTCTGATCCCCTCTGCATGGAGCTGTTCCACCATCCCTGGGTTCAACCCATACCCGTCATCCATTCGGCTTGGAATCGCCGCCTTGGGTCGGGCACCAAGACAGCGAAAGGCTCGCAGGAGCAGGGCGGTGCTGGTCATGCCGTCGGCGTCGTAATCACCGCAAACGGCCAGAGCCTCCCCCGACCCGCACGCCGTCTTAAGGCGTGCAAGCGCAGGGGCGAGCTGGGGGAAGTGGTCGTGAGGAGCCGGCGGGTCCTGATCGCTCAGGAGAGCCTCCACGTCCTCTGTTGTAAGAAGGCCGCGCCGATAAAGGACAGCTCTGAGCGGTTGGGGTAAAGCAGCGCGATCAAGGGGGATGCCATCGATGGGCCGCGGCAGGCGCCACTGCTGCTGTCGGGCGACCTCAACCATCCCTCATCTCCGATGGACGCATTGTGGGGGGTTCCGCCACCGATGGTGTTCCATCAGGCTGAACCCATGCTGAATCGCTGCAATGTCTCAACTGCAAGCCGTCTTTTGGGATGTGGACGGAACGCTTGCTGATACGGAGATGTCCGGCCATCGGGTGGCTTACAACCGTGCCTTCGCCGAGCTGGGTGTCGACTGGAACTGGGACCCTGCCCTGTATGCCGAGCTCTTGACCATTCCCGGGGGAACCAAGCGCATGCAGCGGTTTGCGGAGATGAGCTCTGTATCTCTGACACCGGACCTGCTCCAACGGTTACGCGAGGCCAAGCAGCGTCACTACCTCGCCTTGATTCGCTCCGGTGCCGTGCAGTGGCGACCAGGAGTGCTGCGGCTTCTCAAGGACCTTCAGCAGGCCGGTGTCCAGCAGTGGATCGTCACCAGCAGCGGACTTGCGTCCGTTCAGGCTCTTCTCGAGGTTCTGAACGGTTTCAGCGCAGGCCCTTTCTGCGGTTGGGTGACAGCGGACGATGTCCGTTGTTCAAAACCTGATCCAGAGCCCTATCTTCTTGCTCTGCGACGCAGTGGTGTCGATCCAGATTGCGCGATTGCCTTGGAAGACTCAGCACCCGGCTTGCGTTCGGCTCGTGCAGCGGGACTGCCTTGCTTGCTGACTCCATCCCCTTGGGACTCTGCACTGCCGATGGAGAATCACCATGCCACGGCAGTTATGGATCACTTTGGAGCTGAAACCTCGTGCCGGATCTTCAGTGGGCCCCCTTGTGAAGGCGGCCGGGTCACGCTGAAGTATCTGGAGATGCTTCTTGATCTGGGTCAGGGATGACGCTGCAAGATACGCGATACGACCAGTTTCAGCGTCGGGTGGGAACCCATCTGTCCCAGGCGCTGGTCGGTTCTTGGCGTCGCAGGAGTGTGGGACTTCTGTCTTTGCTGTTCGGTTTCATCGTGGGCAGCAACGTCACCATGTACTGGTTTCAGAAATCGGGTCAGCAACGGCCCTTTGCCGTTCTGATGGTGGTTCTGGTTCTGGAAATGCAAGTGAGGCTGAGGAGCCGGGTCCGAATCGACCAATGGCCTCTGAGTTGGCTGGCTCTCGACAATCTGAGGATTGGAACCGTTTACGCCGTTGTGTTTGAGGCTTTCAAGCTTGGATCTTGACCGTCGGCCGCCAGCACCACTCGGGGGGGATGCCCTGCTTGAGCTGTTGGGTTGGCCCAATCCCGAGGGTTGGTGGCACCACTGGCAGGCCCGTGGTGGTGTCAACTTGGTGCGGGATCGTTGGTCAGTTCCTGTCGATGACGCCTGGATCGCGTCCCTGGCTCTTCCCCTGCTCACCAGAGTCGAACAAGCCCATGTCGAGGATGGTCTGAAGCTGATCGGTGTCAGCGCCCTGCCGGGTTGTGGCAAGACCACCCTTTGCAGCTGGATCAAACATGCTTCCGACCATCTCGGCTGGTCGGTGGAGCATTTATCGATCGATGATTTCTACTGGCCTGCAGACGAACTGGAACGCAGCATGGCCGGTAACCCTTGGGGGGTGCCCCGGGCTCTGCCTGGCAGTCATGACCTAATCGGTATGGAACGTTCTCTGCAGACTTGGTTGCAAGGGGGCAGACTGCAAGCTCCGCGGTTTGATAAATCCCTTAGGGGAGGACGTGGTGACCGTTGCGGTTCATCCATTTCCAAGCCACGGGTGGTGTTGCTGGAGGGATGGTTCCTCGGTGCGGTTGTTGGTGAGGAAGGAAATGATGCAATGGAGCACTCCCTGACGCCAGCCGAACGACAGTGGCGTCCCCAAGCACTCAGGCAACTCAGGGAGTACGCGTCAATCTGGTCCATGCTCAACGAGCTCTGGCATCTGCGCATCGAAAACATTGATGCTTCCGCGCGTTGGAAGCGTCAGCAGTTGAACACCCTCTTTGAAAGTACCGGAGTGAGCTTTGCTGAGAACGACCTCTCCGGGTTCAATCGAATGGTTGAGGCGGCTCTCCCAAAAAGTTGTCTTAACTGGATTCCTGGAGCCACGATCATTGTGGACCTCACGAGCGAAAGAGCCGTTCGTGAAGTCCGTTTCAGCTAACTCAGCTTTCGGAGTCGTCGGTTTCCGCCACGGGATAGACGAAACCTTGAGCACGACCGCTCAGAACGGATTTGCCGATGGAAAGAGCCCTTTGCGCTGCAGTTGCAGCCTTGGCTTTCCAGACGGCATGCCGTTGGTTGCGCTTGCTCTTCGAGGTTTTCTTCTTCGGGACGGCCATCTCGGGCTGATCACTGCCAAACAGACATGATCCACTTTGGAGAGCCCCCACGTCAAATCGCTAGTCTTGACTTAACGCAATAGCGGTGTGAGCCCAGAGCAGAAGAGTCAGTCGCAGCCGGGTCCTGACGCCCAGAGGTCGATCGGAACGGATCAACCGAGCAATCCATTTTCTCGCTTCCGTTCAGAACCACCTCCGAGTTACAGCGCATTGCTGAAGCAGATCTCCTCCGGGAAGGTCAAAGAGCTGCAGTTGGTACCGGCCCGTCGTGAGGTGATCGTCACCTACCCCGACGGACGCAGCGCGACGGTGGCAATCCTGGCCAATGATCAACAAATTCTGCGAACCGCAGAGGCTGCTGGGACTCCCCTCCTCGTCAAGGATGTCCGGCAGGAACAGGCCCTGGCCGGGCTGGTCGGCAATCTGGCCCTGATCATGCTGATCGTTGTTGGACTGTCGTTCCTGCTGAGACGATCGGCCCAGGTGGCCAACAAGGCGATGGGCTTTGGTCGTACCCAGGCGCGTACCAATCCACAGAGCGATGTGACTGTGCGCTTTGAAGATGTGGCCGGGATCGCAGAAGCCAAAGACGAGCTTCAAGAGGTTGTGACCTTCCTCAAGCAACCGGAGACGTTTATTCAGTTGGGAGCGCGTATTCCCCGCGGAGTCCTGCTGGTCGGCCCTCCTGGCACCGGCAAGACCCTGCTGGCGAAAGCCATTGCCGGGGAAGCTGGTGTTCCATTTTTCTCACTTGCCGCCTCCGAATTCGTTGAGTTGTTCGTGGGTGTGGGTGCCAGCCGCGTTCGCGATCTGTTCCGCAAAGCCAAGGAGAAGTCTCCTTGCATCGTGTTCATCGACGAGATCGATGCTGTCGGCCGGCAGAGAGGTGCAGGGATTGGCGGAGGGAACGATGAGCGGGAGCAGACGCTGAATCAGCTGCTCACTGAAATGGATGGCTTCGCTGATAACTCCGGCGTCATTCTTCTGGCGGCCACCAACCGTGCCGATGTCCTTGATACAGCCTTGATGCGTCCCGGGCGATTCGACCGCAGGATTGCCGTTGGACTGCCGGATCGCAAAGGGCGCGAGGCGATTCTTGCTGTTCATGCTCGTACCAGGCCTTTGGCTGAAGAGGTGTCCTTGGCGGACTGGGCCCGACGCACGCCTGGTTTCTCCGGAGCTGACCTGGCCAATCTGCTGAATGAAGCGGCCATCCTCACGGCCCGCCATCAGTCGACAACCCTCGGCAACAAGGAGCTGGAAATGGCTCTCGAGCGGATCACCATGGGGCTAACAGCTGCCCCACTCCAGGATGGTGCCAAGAAGCGATTGATCGCATACCACGAAATCGGTCATGCGCTTGTTGCAGCATTGACGCCCCATGCCGATCCCGTCGACAAAGTCACGCTTCTGCCTCGCAGTGGTGGTGTGGGCGGATTTACGCGCTTTTTCCCTGATGAGGAAGTGCTTGATTCCGGGTTGGTCAGCCGTGCCTACCTCCAGGCCCGTTTGGTGATGGCTCTTGGAGGCCGTGCAGCAGAGATTGTTGTGTTTGGAGCGTCCGAGGTCACCCAAGGTGCCAGCGGTGATCTTCAGATGGTGTCGCAACTTGCACGGGAGATGGTGACCCGGTTCGGATTTTCAGATCTGGGTCCTGTCGCCCTCGAGGGACAGGACCAGGAGGTGTTCTTGGGCCGAGATCTGATTCATACCCGGCCGTCTTACGGCGAACGAACCGGTCGCGAGATTGACCTCCGCGTTCGCTCCCTGGCAACCGAAGCTCTGCAGCAAGCCATCCATCTGCTCGAGTCCAGGCGGGAAGAGATGGATGTCCTGGTTGACGCTCTGATTGAGGAGGAAACGCTTCAATCGGATCGCTTTCATGCCCTGTTAGGGATGGATCCACCAGATCGGAGTAATAGCCTGGGGCAACTGCCGGCCTGGACTTGAATCTGTCCAAGCAAGCCCTTTTCTTTCGCCGTCCCGCATCTGCACGCTGGCTGCTGCTGCTGGTTCCACTGTTTGTGCTGTTGGCCCGTCTTCAGGTCGAAGTGGCCTGGTTTCAACAGTTCAACCTCGAGGAGGTCTACCTCAAACGGCTTGGCCTTCAAGGTGCTGGAGGGGCTGCTGCCCTTGGTCTTGCGGTCCTCACGACTGTTTGGCGGCAGAAGTGGATGGCGGCCTATGAGCCCACGCCCAGGGGGGAACTTCCTGCCCTGAGGGGGAGAACCTATGCCCTTTGTTTGGCCAGCGCGCTTCTGGTGCTGCTGAGTGTGCTGGTGGTGTACACCCGCCTTGCGTGGCTGGCCTTATCCCAGCCCTTCCTCCTTGCGCACTGGTGGAGTGTTCCCTTCCAGAGCACCTGGCCGCTGTTCACGCTCTCCATTCTGCTGATCCTGACGATCACGTTCGGATTGACGAGAAGCCATCGATTGGGTTTGGCCCATCTCTATGGAAGTGCCTGCTTCTGTCTGATTACGGCTCGAGCCTGGGGACTTTGGGCCTTGGCGCTGACGATTCCTGACGCCAACCGCTTTGAACCACTACTTGGAGCTGACGTCAGCTTTGGGCTTGGTCGTTTTTCGGCCATGGCTCTGGCCTTGGAATTGCTTCTGCTTCATCTGCTCCTGGTCCTTAGCACCGCGATCTGGAGCCGACTGACTCGGAGTCCCTGTCTCAGTGACTGGGGCTTTCCTGGTTGGACACTGCAGGAGCGTCGCTTGCTCCGTCCTCTGCTCGCAGCGTTGTTCCTGGTGCTTGCCGCACTGTTGTGGTTGTCACGCCATCAGTTGCTCTGGACCCAGAACGATGTTGTGGCAGGCGCAGGTTGGCTGGATGTGCATCTGGTGTTGCCACTCAGGGATGGGGGCACTGTTCTCCTGCTGTTTCTGGCGGCGACCACATGTCCCTGGCCGGGAGTGTCCTCGCGGCGACGACGTGGTGTCAGGGGGGTGGTTGTGGCCTTGGCAATGGTGCTCTTGCTTGCCGAACTTCTTTTGGCACCCCTATTGCAGTGGATGGTGGTCCGCCCACGAGAATTTCAGCTCGAGAAGCCGTTCCTCAGTCATGCCATCACAGCTACCCGCGATGCTTTTCAACTCGACGGCATGACGACGCGACCGTACAACCCGTCGAAGCAACTCGAGGCGGACGATCTGGTTCGAGGAGAAAGCACGTTAAAGAACATTCGTCTCTGGGACAGTCAACCGTTGCTGGCGTCGAATCGGCAACTTCAACAGCTCAGGGTGTATTACCGCTTCGCCAGAGCTGCAGTGGATCGCTATCCGTTGCGTCCTGATCGCAAGGAACGGCAGCAGGTGATGATGGCGGCGCGGGAACTGGATCAAACAGCCCTTCCCAGGCGATCCAGAACTTGGCAGAACAGACATTTCGTGTTCACCCACGGCTTCGGTTTCACGCTTAATCCAGTGAATACGAGCGCGCCAGATGGTCTTCCTGATTACTTCATCAGTGATCTGGGAAGTTCAACCAGGATTGAAGGAAATCTTTCTCTTGGCATCACTCAGGCCGATGTTAAGCGTGAAGTGCCGATTGGCCAAGCTGCACTGTATTTCGGCTTATTGCCCTCCCCTTACGCAGTGGCACCCACGCGAATCGAGGAATTTGATTATCCCGAGGGTGATCAGAATACTTACAACCATTACTCTGGATCAGCGGGGATCCCACTGTCCACGCTATGGCAGCGCATCATTGCGGCCACCTATCTCACTGATCCCAGACTGCTGAACACCGGTGCGTTGACGGCGCAATCCAAATTGCTTTTGAGGCGCGATGTAAAACAGAGGGTCAAGGCTTTGGCTCCATTCCTCACCTTCATGGGTGATCCGTATCTTGTATCCGTTCCGCTGGAGGATCCTCCTGATGGTTATTCGAAGGATCAGCATCAGTATTGGATTGTTGATGGTTACACCACATCAAGGACCTATCCCTACGCAGCCACCCTCCCCGATGGACAACCCCTCCGCTATCTGCGCAATTCGGTAAAGGTTATTGTGGATGCCTTCAACGGTAAAGTTCATTTTTATGTGAGTGAGAAAGAGGATCCAATTATCCGTGGTTGGAGCAAAATATTCCCTACGTTGTTTGAATCTTGGGATGCGATGCCCTCGACTCTTCGGGCCCATTTGATGGTTCCCAAAGATCAATTTGAGCTTCAGGTTCAGCAACTCTTGCGTTATCACGTCACTGATCCAAGGATTTTCTATAGCGGAGATGATGTCTGGCAGGTTCCACTTGAGCTCTATGGGCGCAAACAGATACCGGTTGCTCCTTATCACATCACCGCTCAGATCAAATCGAATGAACGATCTGAATTTCTGCTTCTTCAACCACTCACTCCATTGGCTCGTCCCAATCTTTCGGCGTGGCTAGCTGCACGCAGTGATGGAGAGAATTATGGTGAATTGATTCTGTTGCGTTTCCCGAGCGATATTGCCACCTTTGGCCCTGAGCAAGTTCAGGCTTTAATCAATCAAAACCCTGAGATTAGTCAGCAATTCGGTCTGTGGGATAGAGCAGGTTCTCAGGTTGTTCAGGGAAACCTCCTGGTGGTTCCTGTCGGCGATTCGCTGCTATACGTGGAGCCGATCTATCTCAAGGCGCGTCAGGGAGGTCTGCCGACGTTGACAAGGGTTGTTGTCAGTGATGGGCGACGCGTTGCGATGGCGAATGATCTCTGGCAAGGATTGCAGGCCCTTTTGAAGAATTCAGCGGAATCCCAGCGATAAAAACCGCGCTGATTGTTCAGGTCTCTTAAATCAGTAAGATGTTTAGCCTTTGGATTACGTTATAACGTCCTTATTTCTATCGAACTTTTTGCTCTGTGGGTCTGTGTTGGAGGCTTGCCTTCTCAGATACAGATGGTGATCCATCATGGGAGAACGATCACGCTGGTCGACACTCTTCCTGGCTCCTTCTAGCTTCTAAGACAAAAAACCCTGTCGCCAACGGCGACAGGGCACGGAAAGATTCAGTTGGTTTGGCTTGATCAGCCGATGGCGGAGAAGTACTCCTTGGAACCCTTGGGATCAGGCTTCATGGTCTTTTCACCAGGAGTCCAGTTGGCAGGGCAAACCTCATCGGGGTTGGACTGCACATACTGGAACGCCTGCAGAACGCGCAGGGTTTCATCAACGTTGCGGCCAACGGGCAGGTTGTTGATCGTGGCGTGCATGATCACACCATCGGGATCAATGATGAACAGACCACGCAGAGCAACACCCTCAGCCTCATCGAGGACGTTGTAGGCCGTGGAGATTTCCTTCTTCAGGTCAGCAACGAGGGGATAGTTGATATCTCCCAGTCCACCCTGATTGCGAGGGGTCTGGATCCAGGCCAGGTGGCTGAACTGGCTGTCCACGGAAACGCCGAGCACCTCGGTGTTTTTGCTGGAGAAGTCTGCGTAGCGGTCGCTGAAGGCCGTGATTTCAGTCGGGCAAACGAAGGTGAAATCCAGCGGATAGAAGAACAGCACAACGTACTTGCCCCGGTACTGGGATAGGCTGATCTCCTTAAATTCCTGGTCAACCACTGCTGTGGCGGTGAAGTCGGGGGCCTGATGACCCACGCGCAGACAACCGTTGGCGGTCATGATGAACGGGCGAAGGAAGGCAAGGAAGCGTGAGGACCTAGCTCGAAGTCGTTACGACTTCCAATTGCGGGCAACAATTTATCACGCTGTCGCGCGACACAACGGTCACCCGCCGTACCCATCGGTGCTCTCTCTGGCTCTTAAGCTGAACAGATGATTCATGCATCCATGGCCTGGGATCAGGCGCTTCTCAGAAAATTCAGCAGCACAGGTCACTTCCGCTTGCTCAATCAGGTCCGAAGTGAGCTCAGCAGTCAGCCCTTAGTGCGCGATCCTTCCAGCCGGGCTCTGTTGCTCAAGGCCAGACCGCATCGCGGACAGCCGGTCCGTCAACAGCGAAGGCCGAATGCCATGCCTGAAGGCATGTCCTCGCTCTCTGATGCTGTTGTCACATCGTCGCCGAAATCATTCCGAGAGAGACTCAACGCCATTGATATGCGCTGAAGTTGTCCCCCAAAGATGTATGATGGCAACTGGCCTGAAAGGCCTTTCGTCAGAGTAGCTCAGCTGGTTAGAGCACAGGATTCATAACCCTGAGGTCGAGAGTTCAAGTCTCTCCTCTGACATTTTCAAAAACATCTGTGGTTCCGAGTGAACTCACTTTGTCTGTAGTTTTCTTGTTAAATGCAATGAAACTCTTCACCTAGCCTCTACGGGAAGGGAGCATGGCCAATGGATCCATCGCGGCTCCACCAGGCTTGCGAATTTCAAAATGGAGATGAGGACCGGTACTTCGCCCAGTGCTACCCATCAGCGCAATGCGAGCACCTTGAGGAACCAATTGTCCTTTCTTCACTAAGAGTCGACTGCCATGGGCATAACGCGTTGAAGAACCATCTCCATGGGACATTTCAACCAGATAGCCATAGCCACTGCTCCAGCCGGAATAAGCAATCACACCATCCTTTGCAGCCAGAATTGGAGTGCCGACATTGTTGGCAATATCAATGCCTTTGTGCATCCTTCCCCAGCGCCATCCGTATCCAGAGGTGAACACACCTTTCGTCGGCCAGATATACGTCTGGGACGCATCGAACTGACCAACTCCGGGAAGTGCAGGAAGGTCTGGCCAGCTCGCTCCACCGGAACGCAAGGGCCGCACAGCCAACACATTACTGGCTTTGGCAACACGCACCTTGCTTCCCACGACGAGTTTGGAGAGTTTGACCCCAGGGTTAAAAGCCTTCAGCTGCGTCAGAGTGATGCCGTGCTCCCGCACCACGGACATCAACGATTGATTGGACTGGATTTCAACGACCTCCATTGGTGCAGGTGGAGTCTTCACAACGACCTCCATTGGTGCAGGAGGAGTCTTCACAACGACCTCCATTGGTGCAGGAGGAGTCTGCAAAGGTGGTGATTCTCTGATTTCAGTTCCGTCAAGAGCTTTGGATGCACTGATGCTTTCTGTACTCTCTGAAGGGAGGACCACCCAGGTTCCAGCTTCAAGTGGCGTATTGGCATCCAGCTCATTCAGCTTTTTGAGCTGATTTAGGGATTGATCAAGGTCACGCGACAGTGTTTCAAGATCGCTGCGCTTGATGAGGCGAACCCAGATCTGCGATGGCTCCGTTGAAAGAGCCGAAAGCAGTTGTTTCGAGCTGATGTGATCGGAATCTGCGTAACCGGAGGCGTGTGACATCGCGAATAAAGCACCGCTGGAAGCAACAACGGTCACGGCGAGGAGCAAAGGCTTCATTCATCGAAAAAGTGAAGAACAGATCCGACGACGCCACAGCATCAGATCTGGCTGAAGGTAGCGAGCTGAACACCTCCCCGCAAGGGTGCTCGTGGCAGATCATCGACTACCACAGCTGCAGTTTCAGGCCTGCCTGAAAGCAGGCGATCGCGCAAGCGACAGACAGATTCAGGCTGCGCACGCCTCCTTGTCCATCAACCCCAGCGCTGCATGGCATCGGAATCGTCAAAATGTCGTCGCATTGGTCTCGTACTGGCTCAGGCAGCCCTGTGTCCTCTCGTCCGAACAGCAGAACATCCCCTTGTTCGAAGGAGAAATCCTGCAGTGCAACGCCGTCCCTGCGGCTGCAGCCGATCACACGGGAAGGCTTGGCAAGACTGGTTTTGAACGCTTTGAAATCGGTGTGAACAGAGAGATTGACATGGGGCCAGTAGTCCAGTCCGGCTCGCTTGAGCTGTCTGTCGTCGATCGAGAAGCCCAGGGGCTCGATCAAAGACAGTGGCAGATCAAATGCAGCACAGGTGCGCGCGATATTCCCCGTGTTCGGAGGAATGCGTGGTTCGAATAAAGCAACGCTGAGCGGGGAGGGCTTGAGAAGGGTCACAGCGGGATGGTTTGGCCTAAGGCGTGAAGATCGAGAGCTCTGCCCTGAACGACGAGCCAGCTTCGGTTGGCCTGCCTGGCCAATCGCTGGGCCAATTGTCCCTGGCGATCGCGGAAGAGTCCGCCAATCGCTGTAGGGGGAACCACTCCCCAGCCTGTTTCTTCAATCACGATCACGACAGGCTGACGGCGCTGTTTCAGGGTGATCAGCAGATCGTTTTGCACGGCGTTCCATTGCTCCGCATCGTTCTGGAGATAAGCGGCCGTGAAACTACCGAGAGCATCAATCAGCAACGCATGGTTTTCGGGGGCTTCCTCGAGTGCACTGGTGAGCTGCCCGTCGCACTCCAGAAGAGTCCAGGTGGGAGGTCGACGCTCACGATGGAGGCGCAGTCGTTCCTGCCAGGATTCATCCTCAGGGAAGGAAGGGGATGTGGCCACGTAGGTCACCTCAGAACAAAAGGACACCAAATGTTCGGCCCATTGGCTCTTGCCTCCACGGCTCGGGCCAGTAACAAGAACCAGACCTTCAGGATGATTAGCCGCCACCATTCATACCGCGAAGCGTCGCCACCGAGGAAGGGCTGACGCGGTTGAGATAGCGGAAGATCCAATATTTAAAGATCGTCGCCAGGATCACCGGGAAGGTGGCGATGAAAAGAAGGATGAAATTCTCTCGGGCGGGGAATCCGAAATGATTGGCGATTCCATCGAGAAGAACCGTCCAGCCTTCGGGACTATGGAAGCCAACGAAAATATCAGTGAAGAGAATGATGGCAAACGCCTTGGCTGAATCACTGAGTCCGTACACAGCTTCGTCGAAAAATCCCCTGAGAACGCGTAATTCTTCTCGGCTGAACACACAGACCACAACGAACGCAACTGTGGCGGCTAGATCAGCGAGTACATTCTTCACGGCATGGGTACTTTCTGAATCTGCTTCCTCCTTTAACTCTTCCGCTTTTGCAGATAATTTCTTCTGCAGCTCTTCCTGTGTAGGGATTGAGTCGCCGCGCAGAAGTGCATCAAATTCGATCTCGGCCTTATAAACACGCAGCTTCTCCACAGCTTGTTCTTCAAGTTGCGGTTTGGGGTAACTCAAAAATGGCAGGTCTGGCGCATAACGATCCACGGCAGGGCTGATGATGTACGTGCGGCTGACTTGTTGCACCAAAAGGGGAACAAGAATCAGCAGCAGCAGCACCTTGAGTGAAATCAAGGTTGAATCGCGACGCCGCCGGAATCCAGCCACCAGAGTCGCTTCTGAGGTGGGATTCAGTTGACGTCGCAGGGTGTCGAAGATTCCGAGCAGAGAGCGTGGAAGCGGATCAGGCGTTCGGCTGATGGTCGGAGCTGAGGCTTCACGTCGCGGGCTGTAGCGGTTGACAACGCCCTCGATCAGTTGCAACTGGCGCAACTCCTGGGGATCAAGTTGGCCCCGTTGGTACTCCAACTTGTCGAGGGAAGCCCGGCAGACGTTGATGGCAGCACGGAATTTACGCAGAACGGTGGCCTGCACGGATCTGGGAACGGAGAGCTCAAGATCGGGGCGGATCGGCCGGTCTCCGTAATATTCAAGTTCCAGGCTTTGAATCAAGAGAGCGGCTTCATAGCCGCGATCAAGATCGGCATTCACATCGAAGGACTTGGCCCTTCCGAAGGTGTCGAGCCAGTTGCGTCCTGCCATCGTGCTGTTACCGGGAGAAAATCCACCAGGTGGCCATCGGAACTATCGTGCCGACCACCAGTAGAACGACAACCCAAGTGAAGGCATTGCTCTCTTCGGTTTCTTCAGCAGTTGGAACATTGGTTGGAAGCGAAACCCTCTCCACCTGAACCGGGGGGCCTGGATCTTCGCCACCGTCGAGCACAATCTCGAGTCGCGCGATACCGTCGAGGGTGGCCTGGCGGAAGCGATCGCCATCCCGCAAGGGTTGGCTCATTGTTGTTCGCCCTGTGCTGCGCAACAGGCTCTCCGGCAGTTGCTCCAACAGGGCCGGTGAGGCGACCACTGCGGCCTGTTTGCTTTGGCTTTCCTCTAGAAACAGCAAAAGGGGCCTGTCGGATTCGCCTGTGGCCGCAGTCCAGCGATTGAGCAGTTCCTCCCCGAAGGCTGGAAGGCTCAGGCCGTAATCAAGACGCCGCAGGGTGACCAGCCGTGCATCAACGTGAAACCGATCCAGCTCCTGAAGGCTGCTGCTGATTTCGTTGCGTCCAGAACGACTCAACACTTCTGCTGAATCGAGAACCAGCTCGTCAGGTGGTTGGGGAGGGAAGTCTTGGGGAGAGACGGCAAACGCGATCGGCGCGCAGAACAGCAAACAGAGAGTCGCGGCCAGAATTCCGCTTGTGAGCTGGGTGAAGCGATTCATGGTCATGCTCAGCGTCGAGTCAGTCTGCCTTTAAGTGGCGAGGCTGTCCCGGTTCAGGGCCATGATCGCCTCCAGCACCATCACAGCGCGTCCCTCAGGAAGATTGAGACGTCCCGTCAGATTGTTCAGAAAGTGTTTTTCTTCGGGGGTGACGTCCCGGTCGGCATGGGTGAGCTGAACGGCCACGGCCAGTGCTGTCTCCTGCTGAACAGGAGTCAGCACTGGCAGGGCATCGTCTACAAGACGTTCAACTCCGTCGGTTCGCAGCTGAGCCAAGAGGCGATCGAACAGGGCGGCCATCTCCTTTTCACTTCTGTCCTTGTAAGGCGTGCGGTATTCGAGTGAGCGGCGCAGAGCGTGGGCCTCATCGCGCCCAAGCGTTCCATCACAGGCCACTGCGGCGAGTGCGATGGCGGCAAAGGCTTCAGCGTCAGTCATGTCGGCTGGTCCGTTCTCTCTCATTTGAGCAAGAGTGTGTTGTTCTGACCGCAGCACGTTGCAGACCATGCCTGGCTCCGCCCGTCTCTCTCTGATCGCCGGAGTGTTGGTGCTGACCCTGTCACTTGTTAATGCTCTGACGGCTGGAGAGTTCCCCCCTTCCCTGCAGCGTGCAGAGGTTCTTGCTGGATTGTCAGCCGTTGGTTTGATGTTGGTTGCTGTCCTTTGGACACGTGCCATTCCCCGTCCCGCTGAAGCAGCGCAACTCAGCGGTGAGCAGGGTCTTCGTTTCATCGAGGGGCTGGACGAAGCCTTGACGTTGGAACTGGCCTGGGGTAGCCATCAGTTTCTGACTGCTACATCAGCAGCCTCCATTCTTGTGATGTGGGATGGGCAAGTTCTTCTCCGTCGGGGGCTGATCACGGCGGATTCATTTGTGCCTGGTCCCATCTGTCAACGAGCGACCCAGCGTCAGGAACTGATCTCTCTTGTAAAAACGGCGCTGTATCCCGGACGCGAAGAATTTGATCCTGTGCTGCCGGGCTTGCCATCGGTGATGGTGCACCCCCTAGGGCAAAGGGGCTGGGTCGTCCTGGGGGGGTGGTCCGAGCGCTGCTTTACCCGATCAGACGAACGCTGGTTGGCGGGATGGAGCGAGCGCCTCAGAAGGACACTGGATTCGGTTGGGGCCGGGCTTCCGGTGTCCCTTCCGGCCCCTCAGTCGGGATCCTGACTTCCGATTGCACCTTGGATCCAGGCGCGGTGAAGGAAATGCGCCCCTCCTTCCCCACGGTTCCCTCCAGCCGAGTAGCTCGAGTCACCTGATCATTCTCATCTCGACGCAACTCAACCTTGCCTTCGGCCAAGACGGCTTCGTTGCTCCAGTTCCAACGGCAGCGTTCAGCTTTCAATGCTTCTCCTGGCTGACGGATTTCGCAGGCTCCGTTCACATCCACGTAGCTTTGACCGAGATCGGCGCGGAAGCTTTCACCTCGAATTGTGGTGCGATCAAGATCAGCCTTAAACGGCTTTGCACTGCGAATGATCTGATCTCGGAACACCCAGGTTGTGGCTTTGGCCCTCAACACGCCCTTCTCGCGGGGGATTCTGAGAATCACTGGTGCTTGCACCGTGATCTCTCCTTTGAGAGTGTTTCCCTCCAGGGATTGGCCCTCGAGTTGTTCGAGAACAGTCCCTTCCTTATCTCTGCGCTGGCCGAGGATCGGTCCCTTGGCGTTGAGTAGCCCCGTATCAAGATTCCATTGGGCCTTACCACTGCGCAGGGAGCTGTCAGGTCGGGCGTTGCGATCGGAGGTTGACCAGCGATCCAGTTGAACGATGCCCGTCAGCGTGAGTTCATTGGTGGTTTGTTGAAGTTCGGCTTCGCTGGCAGAAATTCGCGACTCCTGATCCGAAGCGCGGGGCCGCTGCTCCATGGTCAGAACGCCCTGATCGGGACGCCAGCGCAGCCGGTCGCCTTGGATCAGTAATTTCGAGCCAGTGAGTTGCTGAAGCTTGACGTTCCCTTCCAACAGAATTTTTTCGCCGTCGTTGATCACTTGGGCCAGATCAGACTGAATCCGAAAGGACGGCTTCCCGTTGCGAAACAGAAGTCCAACCGGCCGTCGGGCGCGAACCAAACGTCTGTTCAGCTCATAACGGGCTTCTGGGCTCGACAGGCTCCATTCCTTCTGCCCGGTACTCGACTTCTGTTCAAGCTCAAGTGAACGAAAGACGAAAGGGGGTGCCTCGACTGCGACTGGAGCATCCCCATCGGCGCAACCGGCCAGCCAGGGAAGGCTTGCGAGCAGACAACTTGAAAACCATGCATGGCGCGAAGGCATGGTCATCAGAGGGGGGACTCAAGCTCAAGTCGCTGCATCACCGGTTCAGGTTTTGAAAGGCTGGCGCCAGGCTCTAATTGTCCCCAGCTCAGCGCATGGGCCCAACCCTTCTCGCTGGGACGCTGATCCAATTGGGCCAGGATCCTGGAACTGAGGCCCGGCACCAAGGGTTGAAGTAAGAGGCCGATCACCCTGCAGCATTCCAGAACTGCATAGAGATCATCCCCCACTTTCTGTTCATGGCCCGGTTGTTTCATCAGGCTCCATGGCGCTTGTTCATTGAGGTAGCCGTTGGCCTCGATTGCGAGTTGCAACACCGCTTCGGCGGCGTTCTGAAATGCCAGCGATGGGATCGATTGCCGCACAAGGTCGATCGTCTGTTCCGTGCTCTTCTTGAGAGGATGGTCCGCTCGCACGTCTTCCGAGATTGAAGGCAGTGAGCCGTTGAACCATTTGCGCGACATCGAGGCTGTTCGATTCAGCAGATTGCCGATGGTGTTGGCGAGATCGTTGTTCACAAGATCCATGAATCGCTGCTGCTGAAAATCTCCGTCCTCTCCGAATTGAATGTCCCTCAGCAGATACCAGCGCACGGCATCAGCTCCGCATCGTTCCAGCAGGGTGTCGGGGTCGAGCACGTTGCCCAGAGCTTTTCCCATTTTCTGACCTTCTCGGGTGAGAAAGCCATGCCCAAAGACACGTTTCGGCACCGGTAATCCCGCCGACATCAACATGGCCGGCCAGTACACCGCGTGGAAGCGCAGGATGTCTTTGCCGATGACATGAACACTCGCTGGCCAGCCCACCGAGGCGAGGCGATCGAGATCGACAGGGCCACCGTCATCGAGAAGGGCTGTGAGATACCCCAGCAAAGCGTCAAACCACACATAGAACGTGTGCCCTGAATGTCCGGGAACCGGCAGACCCCATGACACGTTGACCCGGGAGATGGAGAAATCCCGCAGACCACCGGCCACGAAATTTTCGATCTCCCGACGACGACTGGTTGGTGCAATGAACTCAGGATCTCTAATCAATGCCTCGATGCGTTCCTGAAACTGCGAGAGGCAGAAAAACAGATTTTCCTCGTCGCGCCATTCCAGAGGCTTGCGATGGATCGGACAGTCAGGACTCTCCGCGTCAGCCGGATCATCCTTGAATTCCTCACAGTCAACGCAGTACCAACCCTCCTGATGGCCGGTGCGAATATGGCCGGCCGCTTCGCAGCGTTTGAAAAAGTCCTGCACGAGTGGCAGGTGGCGAGTGCTCGTCGTGCGAACGAAGCGATCATTCGAGATGTCCCAACGGGCCCACTGATCGGTGTACAGAGCGGAGATCCGATCGCAGTGATCCTGGGGGCTGATGCTCTGCCCCTCTGCTGTGCGTTGGATTTTCTGACCATGTTCATCAACGCCTGTGATGAACACGACCTGCTCGCCCTCAAGGCGCTGAAAGCGGGCGAGCGCATCGCAGGCAAGGGTGGTGTAAACGCTGCCGAGGTGTGGTTTGGCGTTGACGTAATAAAGCGGGGTTGTGAGGCTGTAGGTCATCGCTTCGGCTCTCCTCTGAAGCCTCTGGCTCTGGGGCTGGATCTTAACGACCCCCTTTTTGCGTTCTGATTTCGATGACCTCCTCAATCCAACGGGCAACGCTTCGGAGCGTCTGGTTGTCAGCCCTGCATCAACTGGCTCTTGCAGACGGTGATTTCAGCGGCGATGAGCGCAAGGCGCTGGCCGACCACTTGGCGATCACGTTGCCTGACGTCAACCTCGACTGGGATGGCTTGCCTCCTGTTCAGGAAAGAGATCTGGTCGAGGCCTTCGCAGAGGATCGGCCCCTCGCCGAGCAGTTTCTCCGCTCAGCCGTGGTGGTGTCGTTGGCCGATGGCCATCTCAGTGGGAGTGAACTGGATCTTCTGCACCACTGGGTGGAAGTACTCGGCTGTGATCCGTCACCTCTGAAGGGATTGCAGGCGTGCGAAAACCCGACCAAGGCGCGGGATGTGCATCCACTTGAGCCCTTGAAGCAGTGGTTGGATGCACTGGAGCCCAGTGACCCGTCCGTCGCGGGCTTCATCGTGAGCCTGATCCCGGCCCAATGTCCGTTTGAAAGGGACATCGTGCTCTTTGGCCACAAACTCGTGCACATTCCGCCCATGTGCAAACTGAATCCGCTCTACGACCAACTCTTGGGTCTGCGCTTCCGCTGCCTGAGCCGCCTCCCGCAGGACGAGCAGTTGCGGATCAGCCTCAGGGACTGCGGTACGTGATGACCACGCCCATCGATGCGATTGAGGTGCTCGTGTGGGGAGGCGGGACCGGCGGAGTGGCTGCTGCGATCCAGGCGGCCCGCGGTGGTGCCTCCACGCTTCTGTTCACTCCCGGCCGGTGGCTTGGCGGGATGGTGAGTGCCGCCGGGGTTTGCTGCCCGGATGGCAATGAGCTCACCCCCTGGCAAACCGGTCTCTGGGGGGCTTTCCTCAGAGAACTGGAGCGCCGTGAACCGGAAGGGCTGGATCACAACTGGGTGAGCTGCTTTGGCTACCGGCCCGCCACCGCCGAGGCGATCCTGCAGGACTGGGTGCGCGCCGAACCCAAATTGCTTTGGTGGCCCGGCTGCCGGTTGCTGGCGGTGGAGCGTGAAGGTTCGCTGATCACAGCGGTGCGCGTTGAGGTCGAGGGCGAGCAGCGGCGTGTGCGCTGCCAGGTGGTGATCGACGGCAGCGATCGTGGCGATCTGCTGCCGTTTGCCGAGGCCGCGTTCCGCTTGGGTTGGGAAGCGCAGGAGCAGTGGGGGGAACCGAGTGCTCCCAGCCAGGAGCGGCTCAACTCGGAGGCCTTCTTCCGCGAGCAGCCCGTGCAGTCGCCCACCTGGGTGGTGATGGGGCAGCTTCAAAGCGATCGGCTGCGATCGGATCCGTCCCGAGGCATTGATCCAGATGGCTCTCCGCACCTGGAAGCACCGTTTGAGCATGCCTGCCAAAGCTTTGGCCTCGAGCGCACGATCACCTACGGCCGCTTGCCGGGCGGGTTGGTGATGCTCAACTGGCCTCTGCAGGGCAACGACTGGCACTGGGGCTTGGAGCGAGCTTTCAGTGGTGATCTCAACCAGGAAGCCGAGCTGTATGGGGAGATGCAGGCCCACGGCCTCCGCTTCGCTGAGGCGCTGCAGGAAGCGAGTGGTGGGTGGCTTCAGCTGGGTGATGGGTTCCCGCGGGAATCGGGCAGCCCGGCACCCTGGCTGGCAGCGATGCCCTACTGGCGTGAAGGTCGACGGATGGTGGGTCGATCCACGGTGATTGAACAGGACATATTGCCCGTTTCGGAAGGAGCATCATGCGCGCCTCTGCCGCGGAATCAGTCCGGTGACCTGCAATCGATTGCTATTGGCAATTACGTCAACGACCATCACTATCCTGGCTCGGATTGGCCCTTGGCCGCGAAAAGTTGTCGTTGGGGCGGCCGCTGGACGGGCACACCCTTCTGCATTCCCTATGGCTGCTTGCAAAGCGATGCCATTGATAATTTGCTAGCTGCCGATAAAGCGATAAGCACCAGCCATATGGCCAACGGGGCAACGCGCCTGCAACCGCTGGTACTTAATGTTGGCCAAGCCGCGGGAGCGGCTGCCGCTCTGGCTGTGGCATCAGGCTCTACACCGTGCCAGATCGAGGCGTGGGACGTGCAGAAATCTCTTCTATTTGATGCTCAGGCACCAGCCGCAGTGGCACCCGATTGGCAGATCGCCTGGCATCACACCAGTTGGCTTGACCGGCAGTTGTGCCTGATGAACAAAACTGTTGATCGATGCACTCTGATCAGTAACATCGGCAGCGAAAGTGCTCAAATCGAGCCTGTTCACAAGCGATTGCAAACAATAGAGGGAACATTGGAGCCGATGTCAGATCAATCTTATTTTCTCAAAATGAGTGATGGAGCGATGTTGCCGGTTATCACACTAGAGCCTTCAGTGGAAGCAGTCCTCAATCAGCTCAGTGTGCCATTAGAGGTTTCGATTGTAGGGACATACAATTCAGCCGGCCCTTGGATTTTAGCAAGAACAATAATGGCGACTAAGGGGTGATGGACTCAACCGAAGCTACTAATCGCTTTGACCTAAGAAAAAACATCTTTGAGATAAGAATAGCAAGAACAGATGATGTATTGAAGCTATTCAATGTTGTTGAGGCTACTGGCTCGACCGTTGAAGCGCAACTCATAAGGACTTAGCCTGAGTAATTGCATCCCCAATTTTGTATCTGCGGTTTGGTCGAAAATAAGGTTTTACAACATTATGACCTACACTAAACGTAAGGAACGAGTCTTTGGGGTTGATCATGGCCTTCACCTTTAGCTCATTAAAAACTGCAGAATAATGAGAAAAACTAATTAGAATATTAATAATCCTTCAGGATGGGTTGCTTGAAGTAGTCATAAGGGGTTTTAATCTTGATGCAGTGGTGCTAGTAGCCTCGATTGAAACGGAAATCATTGAGGATGCGCTGACAGGGCTGTCGGCCGAACGGCGCTATCGAGACCCAACATTTCAGAGAATCATTTCCGAAAGCGAACGGAGGTATTGACGCAGCGTGCACAAGCAAGTGCTGCAACGCTTTCAGCTGGACATGACAATTAAAACCGTAATGAGCCTGTCAGTATCGCCTGACACAATTTGTAAAAATATGGAGCTTGATGGTTAAGTTGAATGCAACCAGTGGGAAAAGTTGTGCTCAATGATATAAATCTACAGTTAATGTATGCCGATTTGCAGGGCGTCCACGAATCCTCGGTTGTGGGTGGTATTTAAATGTACTACAGTTATATTGTTTTTTATTTGCATTACGCGAGTGCTTGAACAACGCGCTAACGACTTAGTTGATAGGCCTTTCGTTTATGTTTCGGGAAGTTTAGCTGTGCTCACTGTCAGCACACTGTTGTGGTCTTTATTTGGCAGCTTGAAGCTAGAATCTACAGGTGTAGGTTTGATTGTTCGAGGCAAGCATTTTGTTACCGTCAGTAGTAAGCAGCAGGGTGTCATTTCAAAGCAATACTTTGAACTTGATCAAGAGGTCAAGGCTGGCGACGTGCTGATGTCTCTTGATACGCAGACCAATCAGATTGGTTTGAACGCAGCGGCCAAAACTCTGGAAGTAACAAAGCCGCTGTCGCTGCTGAATGATCAAGCTGGCAAACGTGCTGAGCTTATTGCAATAGAGAATATTCGCTCTGCGGAAGAGATGTATAAACGCAATGCAGACTCTCTGCGCAGTTTAATTCAGAAACAGCAGGATGCATACAATGGAGTCTTAACGCTGTATTCAAGCAATAAAGTTAGCAGTGATGAACTCGCCTCGGCTTATTCAAGTTTGGTGCAGCTCAAGCAGCAATTGGTTGGACTTGAGAATAGTGTTCGAGAACAGAGGATTAATTACCAGCAGATCAGGCAGTCCAATGCTCAGGGAAAAATTAATCTGGAATCGCAGAATATTTCCACGGCTTCAAATGTGGCTCAGTCGCAACTTGTTCTAGACCAATCAGAGCTGATTCGCTCGCCTATAGATGGCACGATGGTCAGTTATGACGTGCAACTGGGTGGGTTTGTCAACCGAGGTGATCCTCTTATAACTATTTCCCCGAAGACTGGCCCTTTAACTGCAATCATGCTTGTTGGCTCGGATCAGTTTGGACGCATTAAAAAGGGTGATCGGGTCTTGGTTTCGCCTTCTGCGAGCCCCTCGATCCGCTTCGGCTATATCAAAGGAAAAGTGGTTGCAAAAGCGGACGCCCCAGCCACAGGAGCTGAGTTGCTTAAGGCCTTTGGCAGCCAGGACATCGTTCAGTCTCTGCAACAAAGTTTTAGTCAGGGCCGCCAGGTGAATCTTCCCTATCTGGTCAAAGTTCAACTCGAGGAGAAGAATCAACAGCCGGTATGGACGTTGGGACGGCAACCACCCTGGGGGGTTCGATCTGGCAGCCAGGCAACAGCTCGCATTATCTCTGAGCAAGTGCGTCCAATCAGCCTCTTGATCCCCTTCTTCCGCGGATTATGAGGAGTATTATAAATCTGGCGCAAGAGCTGTTCCAACGAATCAATCGCCACCCCCCCTTCCCACTGGCGATTCAGTCGGATGAAACGGAATGTGGCCTGGCATCCCTGACCATGGTCTTAAGAGGTTTGGGATCAACCTGTGAATTGGAGCGGCTCAGAGTTCTCTATGGCTCGACGCGAGGAGGAATGACTGTCGGTGAGTTATGTGAGTTTGCAGCAACCGTTGGCCTCAGGGGAATTCCTGCAAGGTTGGAAGAAGACAAGTTAGAGAAGACGCCATCGATTATTTTTGTACGCACTGATCACTTCAGTGTGTTGTGGAAAATTCAAGAAGATGCAAAACAAGGCAGAACGTACCACATTGCCGACCCCAGCGATGGCATTCTTTGCTTTGGAGAGGAAGACTTCATCGAGTATTACTCTGGTCTTCAGATTACATTCCGCCCGATTAAGCGTATTTTCGAGAACCAGGATCTAACGCAAGCAGGGCATGTATCGCAGAAGCTGTCATCGCTGCTGATCGGTAAGACAGTGATTGTGTTGCTGATTTGTATCCTCGCATCCGTATCTGCTGTCCTCGCCTTGCTGAATGCAGGTGCGCAGGATGTGTTTATGACCTATGTCGTTGAGGAAGGGGAGATTCTTTGGACAAGGGGGCTGATCCTTGTGACCATCGCGCTGTCTGTCCTTATCGCATTGTCAAGCCTGATGATGCAGGTTGCTGTGCAGCGGCAGTTGCAGACTGTCATTCAGGCCTGGAATATCGATCTATTTAAGTCGCTATTTACAGCTCCCTATTCATTCTTCATCAATAAGACTACGGGGTTAATTGCATCACGATTTAGCCAGGTTGAGGAAGCTTTATCCGGCTATCAATCAGCGGTACTGGCAGCCTTCACCGGCTGTTTAAATCTCTTGGTTTATGTGATTGCAGTGATGCTTGTTAGCACACCACTTGCGCTTGTTTCGGCTGCGGGTATAGCAGCATTTATTTATGTTGGCTTGAAATTCTACGGTTATAATATTCAGAATAACTACATGATAAGAGAGGCTGAGTGCGTTGTTGCCACAGCTGAGTTCAAGTTGATCAAGGGTCGAGAACAAATCATTCTCGAGCACGCAGAGGATGCTACTCAGCGTGAACTAACTGCAGGCTACGCCTCCTTAGGTAAAGCCGAGTTGGCGACATCAAGGATTGGGGCGATCAACGAATTATTTTTAGGTAGTATCGATCAATCACTCAATGCCCTTCTACTGGTAGTTTCTTCAATCCTGATTGTGAATGGTAACCTAACAACCGGTACTTATGCAGCAATCAATGTAATCATTGGTACAGCATTGGAGCCCATACGTTCCTTATCTCAATTACTCGAAACGTTCCAGAATTCGCGACTCACATTCCAGTCTGCTGCGGAACTGCGGCCACCCACAAAAACGACAACTGAAAACAATAAATCTGCTAATGAGTCTCTACCTGCAAAGATTGAAACTGCTCCACTAATTGAGCTACAGAGCGTCACTTACAGATACTCTAAGTATTCAGAACCAATCCTAAATGCTGCCAATCTAAAAATAAGGTCAAAATCAGGAAGACCGCTCGCTATTCGGCTTGATGGAGATAGCGGTTCAGGTAAGAGTACTCTGCTCAATTTACTGATGGGGCTGATCAGCCCAGTGTCAGGGCAGGTCAGTATATGTGGTGCTAATCTTGCGCGTTTAAAACTAGACGACAAACGAAAGATAGTTCAATATGTTGATCGCTCTGCATTGATAGTCCGAGGAACTGTTGAATTTAATGCACGTCTGGGCACACATGCCAGCCACGAAGACTATGAACAGACTCTGTCAGGACTGGGGCTTGCTCAAGAGGCCATTTTTAGCCAACAGAATGCAAGGCTTCTTCAAGATGAGACGTCGGTCAGTACAGGTCAGTCAGTGATGATCTCAATTATTCGTGCAGCCTTGATGAAACCACAACTCTTGCTAATTGATGAGTCCTTAGTCAGCATACCTCAAGAACTTCATAAGCCTGTCCTTCAGGGGCTTCTCAAGATGCGGATTAATACATTAGTTGTGCAACATGGGGACAGTCCAGTCATCAGCAATCTACCAACGATTGCGATGAGAGATCTGCAGAAGGAGGCAAACTGATGTTGATGCAGAACACACCAAATGTCCCAATACGTGCACGTTGGATCTCGGCATCGGAATATGTTACTTATCTCATTGCACAAAAGAAAAACTGCGCTTTGCTCCATGGAGAGCAAATTCAGCAAACTTTGTTCTTCCTAAGTGAACAAGAAGGGTTGCTAACTTCGCAGCTCCTTCAATACCTAGAAGGCATGATGCAAGTGAATGAAATACCTTTTCACGAAGGGCAGGTGGATTCAGTGGTGAGACTGTCTCAAGTGGCATTCTTGGTGAAGGGTAATAGTATTTTGCCTTCTGAATATTTCAGGGGCCTTGAATCGAATTCAATTGCTTCGGATGAAATCCGCATGTATTTCTTATCTGCAGCACTGCCAAAGCAAAAGCTATCGAAGAAACAGTTTGTCAACACGTTAATGGATCGACGCTGGTCCATCATCGGACTGGCGCTAGCGCTTGGAACCCCGCCAATTATTGGGGGGGCCTTAGCTGAGCTGTTACAGCAGCCTTTGTTTGACAACTTTGTTCCAGAAGGTCAGATTCCAGCAATCGTCTTAGTTGGCTTTGCATCGATTGCTCTTCAGCTGACAGGTCAGATTATCGGCACGATGCAGACTCTGACGCAGAGCTATTTTACGCAGAATCTGGATCTAGAAACAAAAGTCTCAACGGCACAACGCTACTTGCTGGCCAAGGCAAGTGCTTTACCACAGAAAGACATTGGTAGCTGGCGCCTCACTTTCAGTGTGTCAAGCGCTTTTCTGGGCTCTATCAACTCTCTATTCATATCAATACCGCTAGCAGTTATATCTATGGCGGCTAACATTTTGGTGATTGGTGCCTTTACGGATTTATCTGCTGTATGGAACCTATTCCTCATTCTCCTTATTCCAACAGCCTTAAGCATTGGAATTACATATCTCAGCTCTAATATCTCGATACGTGTAATTGGTCAGCAGTCTGCAATTCAGTCAACGATTTATGAAGCAGTCAGACAGATTAGGGGCATTTGGCTTAGCAATACAGAGGCAATTTTTATTGATCGTTTTGCTCGGGCTCGTGTGGCGATCTCAGAGAGCCTGTTGCGAGCAGGAAGGTTGGATGCAGTAAGTTCAGTTCTCAATAACCTCTTCCAGGGTTTCTTGTATGCGTTCATCTTTTATGAATATTACAAGAGCTACCTTGATCCTGCTCGATCGAACCTATCTGTTGGTTCTTTACTTGTTATTTATTTCGCAATCGGCTCATTAAGTGGTTCACTCAGCTCTATTGCGGATGATCTTGTTTCGATTGCTCAGAGCTTGCCCACGTATTGGATGCCAAACGCAATTCGTGATATCAATGTTTTTAGAAATGCACCATCACCCCAACCCATCCCGTGCCCGGCATCTGTAGCATTTTCCGAAGTTATTTACACCGCTGTAGATGCTGACTATCCCTTTAGTCAACCGGTTTCCCTCACGCTAAGAGCTGATAGAAGCTACGCGCTAGTGGGACCTTCTGGATCAGGAAAGTCCACCTTGATTGGACTTCTGACTAGTCATCTGAGCCCAAAGAGTGGATCGATTCAACTTTTCGACGAGAATCAGCAAAGGCTTGACCATTCACTGATCGATTGTCGGCTACTTGTTTTAAGCCAAGAGACGAACCTTTATGGAAGTCGCTTGTCTGATGTCGTCGACCCCTCAAAGAATATTCCGTATGAAAGGCTTGAAGAAGCTTGCGCACAACTTGATCTCACTCACCTGCTAGATAGTCTTCCGCTGCGTTGGCAGACACCAATTAATGAGTTCAGTCGTGATCTCTCCTTGGGGCAATTGCAACGCTTCAAGATAGCGCGAGCGTTAGTTGCTGATTACGACATCATCATTAGTGATGAAGCCACATGTCATTTACCTGAAGATCAGCATCTTGAAATGATGCAGCTTCTGAATCAGAGAAGCAAAATTCATCTTTCAGTTCTACATCGCACATCAGCTCTTCATCTTTTTGATGAAGTAATTGAGATCGACCGTCAAGGTTACATCAGCATGAATCCTGTACCTGTCTCTTAATCATGAATCCACTTATTCGTAAACTTCATCTACTCAGCGGTGTGTTGTTTCTCATGCCACTCCCTTCTTTGGCTGGGGTGGTCAGTAAAGACATGGCATGCCAACAAGTGGAATTGGGCACAGAGTTACCGTCAGTACCACAACTGCCCGCATTGGTTTTTTGTAGCCCAGTCATTGGCAAGGGTGAAATTGAAACTAACATCGAAGGAGAGAATAATGCGTCATTTTTAGATAATGTTATCGAGCAAAACCCTTCAGTACAGTCTTACGCAATGCAGGTAAAGTCTTCGGAATATTCATTGAAGTCAGCGAATGGAGCTTGGTGGCCCAGCGTTTCTATGTCTAATAGTTCGGTACTTTTTACCGATATTTTATCATCACAGAATTATGGTGGTGCGCCAAACGCATCATCATCACCGGCCACGGCAGGGAGCGCGTTCAATCCATTTAATGGCAGCTCACAGCGTGATGGATCGCGGCGTTCATCCAGTAGCGAATTGACCGGCTTCTCTGAGAGCTCCGCAACCTATACTCAGGCCTATCCAGTCATCCAGATCCAATGGAATTTTCTTGACCCAACTCGATATCCACAGATTGCTGCGGCTAAACATCAGCTGGCTCTCTCAAAATCTCAGCTGCTTCAGGCCACCCAGCAAACGCGTTCAGCAGTCATGCTCACCTATGGTGACTATTTGTTATCAGGTTTCAAGCTTGCTGAGATTCTACAACTTGTTAACCTTCAGCAGCAGATAGTTAGCCAGGCTCGTGCACGTGTAAATCTTAAACTTCTTCCTCGCTTTCAAGCTGATCAGGAATTTCGTACTTTTTTATCTTACCAAAGACAGCTCAGGTCTACGCAGATTCAGCAGTCAAATGCTGCTGTGAAGCTCGAATCGCTGCTGTTGCCCTTGGTGGAATCTGATGGGAAGAAACTCAGCAATGCTGCTACTGCTTTCTCTCCTCTGAGCCTGCACAACATACTTGGCCCGAGCTTGGAAGCATGGCCATGGGATCGAGATGAAACCATAAAACGTTCATTGTCATACTCAGAAGCCTTGAAGCGGCTGATGCTTCAAGCTGCAATTGCAACAGATAATGCCAACGAGCAATGGGGAGGTATATTGCCGACTATTGGTCTGCTTGGGTATGTTACATATCAATATACAGCCGGCAGCCAGAATTTTGCACCACCAACACAGCCGAGCGGAGCAAGGTCATCAACACTCAGTAACTATGCTGGTTTATCAATCTCTTGGAACTTGTTTGATGGTTACGCAACGCGGAATCAGGCGAAGTCTTATGAACAAACAGCTGTATCTTATAAAGCTCAATATCGTGATGCTGCAACAAAGCTGAAGACACAGACACTCGAGAGCCTCAATCAACTCGTCGGTAGTGAGCAGCTAATTGCTCTTAGTTTGCAGGATCTACAGAGTGCAGAACAGATTTCTTCGGATACAGCAGCTCGTGCCGCTGTGGGTCTTGCAGAACAGAGTGATATCTTGAGTTCGAAGATTCAAGTTCATCAATCGCGACTTCAGTTGATTCAGTCGTTAGCTTCTTACATTAAAACATTTGGAGAGCTCAAGAGGTTGGCTGGTTCCTATAAAGATCAAGATCTTTTTTCTACACAAGCATCTAAATAGTCTTTAATTCTGTGCGAAATCTGGCCTTAAACAGATTGAAGGTATTTGCCTGTGAAAAATATATGATTTATTCATATTAATGAACCTACAGCATCTTAATTTCCAATATGTGAGTGATTGCGATTGATGACTTCTGCATCATCTAATTCTGGCTCGGCTGCCACAGCTGAACTTGTCGCATTACTCCGAGCCGTGGCAGAGGATGCCAGATTGATTTAGTGTTTGCTGCGAAAACCTCTCAGCCATTCTGGGGCAATTTGATGTGGAGGATTCTTCCGGTTTATTGGTGTGGGAAGCGATTGAAGCAAATCTGAGTGTCGGTTCTGATCACGGCCGTGTGCTGCTAGATCAGATACAAGAGAGTGCAATTTAGGCTTTATCACCGCGCGAGATTCAAGACTACTATCCGGTGTTGGCATATGACCTGATCGAGACCATAGTTCAGCAGCCCTCTTGGCCTTGGTTGATGCTGATGGGTTGCTGCAGACATCGGATTGTACAAAGATTGGATTGTTGGGCGGAAGTGGTACGACCATGTTGTGCACCAAATGCTCACGTAATAAAAACGTGAGAGTGCAGGTACGTGGTTGTGGCACCTCAGTTAGTATTGCAGTAGTATTTTCAGCTGGTTTAGTGGGATATTAAAAAATGTTTGTGGTGGAATAAGTTGGTTCTGCTTAGCAAAGTGAGCATCTCAAGCAAGAACCTGAAAAGAACTCAGGTGATTCCAGGCCTTGCTTGCGATAAAACCACAAGCAGAGAATCCTTTGCTGAAAAGTGAGGGCTATCCTTGTGGTCACAGGAGCATGTCCTTTAAAGCCAATGTATGCTTGATCCGTGAGAGTTGTTGGGTTGATCTGGATTGTTTTTACTAAAGGCTTGGCCAGGATCTAGAGGATATCCATCAAGGGATCAAGCACCAGAAACTAAATGCAAGACCTTTATTATATGAGAAAGGATACTTCAAGTTTTGATCAACATCGATAAACAAGCTGTTAATCATAGTTCGAGAAGAAGCAGGCATAGAGTGATTTACGCTCAGCGCCTGGGCACTGCGTTGACCAGCAGAATTTTGTTGCTCCTTCAAATGTTTTAGGTATTAATATCGTTCTCATGGTAAGAAAGGGAATTGTCTAGTATTTTTTTAGCGATATTGAAGCAGCTCCTACGATTCACATTCAGCATTGTTATGGATTACGCCCGCTAGCGGCCAGAGCCTGTTCGGTCGGAGCTTTTTGATGAAATCAAAAAGAGGATATCCTTCGTAGGTGTAGAGATAATCCTTTTCCTGTTACTAACTCGAGTGCAGTGCATTATGCGATCGAACAAGGGGAAATCCTTGTGACTGCTTACGAAGATTTTGTGCCAGACCGAAAAGAGATATTCCTTAAGGAGCCACAGCGACGAAAGCGAGAATTTTGCTAGCGGGGGATTGGATGATGTTGATGTGGTGCGTCGTTTTCATTACAGGGCTTCTAAGCACATGAGTGAGGCACTGGATTGTTCGTTTGCTCGTCACTCCGATGATGACGTGGTCAGTCATTCAACGCGGTCGGTTGAATTGAACGCCGCATTTCGCGTGTCGTTCCTACAGGCCTCGCTAAGGCTGATTTGGATGTAATGTTTCATCTAGAACACGGTTCCATGGATGTGGTGGAAAGTATCGATTGAGATGGTAGCAACTTGATTGACAAACAAATGAGCGGATTAAAAGTCATCTAGGTAACTTTTTCTCTAGGTGATTATTGGGATTAGCTCCTACCGGTATAGATCTGCTTGTATTACTTGTAGAAAGTGTAGATCGAAAGCTGCTCACGCCTGACAAGGTAAAACCACTGTAAAAGAATAATGATTACTAAGTTAACCCGTGGGCAAGCCGCTTCAATCGTTGGCTTAGATTGAACTTGGCCTAACCTCGAGGAGGAATGAGTGACTTGGCTTCATTTTTTACTCCTTACCCAGCATAATCGGTATTGCATAATTGAGTGCGGGGATCCTTTGTGGCTTTCAACTCTTTTCGGACACGATCCAACACACGTGAATATTCTTTCTATTGACCACTACCATCACGACCCATGACACAAGTGCCATTCTTGAGCGGCGATGCTTTTCGTGAAATCGACATCGCTGAGTTTGCGTCTGTTCGGGTGGTTATCTTTTTTTTTGACCGATGTTTAGAGCCTTAGGAACGGGAGACCATGCTGTACTTCCGGCGAGCCCTAACAGCCCTTTATGAATCTTAAGACTAAGATCAATTGAATAAAACGTAGAAAACTGGCGCCACGTCAGGCTTTACTGCTTGTTGATACTCATGTTTTTTAATCCGCATACAGAAGTATCCAATTGCATGTACTAATGTACGAATTGAAGCAAATCAGAAGAGGCAAGAAAGGTTACATGTGAAGCAACAACTGCCCACGGGGACACATAGATTGGAAGAGAGACAGTATTCAGAGCCCACTAATCTATATACTTTTTTACGAGCAAAGATGCGCACTAGCAAAATCTCGATCCTCATTATTTTGTGTCTGTCAGGAGCTATGGCCTAGGAGACTTTTACGCATAAAAAGTATTAATCTTGAATCCCCTCAATTGAATAACATCCATTCTTGAAGCATATACGAGAAATGACTGAATTGAGAATTATTTGTTAATTCTATCCCTCAGCCATCGCCTCTTGACTATGATTTATAGAGATATAGGCAGTTGAATGACTTCAACAGTAAGGGCTTACATGTTTGCCTCATTATCCATTGAGAATCCAGAGTCCTGCGCTACGTTGCTCTACTTTTATGATAGATACAATCAAGATCAAGATTCGCTTCTTCGCTTGACCCTCAAGCAAGCTCTTGTTGCTTGCGAAGAGGAGGGCCTAGATTATGGAGATATAGTTAGTTCACTGCTTGAGTTTTTTCCAGGCGTGAGTACCTTTTGCGCAAATAAACCGCTTATCGATGACATATCATTTCAGGAGATTAACTTATACCTCGGTGACACTTTTCTTGCTGGGTTGTTAGATGGAATAGGAGATTCCACTGTAGATGTTTCTCTTCTAAAAACTGCCGGCGGGCTTAAGGATTTGGAAAAAGATGGATTAAAAGGCTTAGGAATTGCGGGTGCGATTTTTGGTGGAGTTGGACTTGCCGCGGCGCTCAAAAAGAGGCTAGATAGAGGCTTAGCCGCAGAAAGAGCACATGTTGATAGGGCTTTTGTGGATGACTTAAACGCAGATTTTGCCCATGATATCCCTGAAGTACGAGGCTCTATCAACGAATCACTAGGTTCTCTTGAGAGTTCATTTAAGGCAGATGCAGCTCGGTCTGAGGATCGTGTTGTTGATAACCTTGAGAGAGATCCCGAAAGAGTTCTGTATGAGGCTGGCATGGACTTCAAGGAAGGAAACTTAAGAAATACTGTGATCGAGACATCGAAAAGTGACCTAGATCCTGTCTTAAAAAGTGCCGCAAGGCAAAGTGAAAGACTAGGCAAAGATCTAATTGAAAGGAGTTTCGGGAAAGCTCTGGTAGATGCAGTTGAAGAGGTCCCGACAAATATTAATACAATTACAGACAAGGCCTACAGCGACTTTAAGAGTGAATTGGGGAAATTCAAAGCTGGGATGGACATTGAAAAGATAGCTTCAGAAAGGTTAGGGGAGGATTCCGATCTGCTTCCTGCTTGTCAAAATTATCTAGATAAAAAACTGATGAAATATTGCGCTGACCAAGACTTGCTTACGCAGTTGACGTACAAAGTTGCTAATAAAGCCAACCTAGGAGAATTGACTGATGATCTAACGACAACTCTTGATAGCAATATACTTAACGAGGCAACTAAGTCCTACGGTGAAATGATACAAAGTGTGGTTGATGGACGAATTCAAGCCCTCGAAAGGGCTGGAGTCAAGGACGCAAAGGAAACTCTATCGAATCTTTATGACGATATACCTCTAGAAGAAATTGCAACTGATGTCAGCAAAGAGCTGAAATCTCATCTCTTTAAATTAACTGTCGACACAGTTCAAGAAGGCTTAGGAGATATAAAAAATGTCGCCGAAGACATAGTTGATGATTTAGAAATCTAGCCTTTCGTTTCTTGAGACGATAGATGAACTAACGATAGAAAATTTAGGTTTCAATATTTAAAGTAGAAGACATTCAAGCCCTCTCGATAGTTGTTTTTGTTCGTTTTTGCTTCGATGCCTGTGCCAAAGTGAGCCAATATTGAGAGTTTCCTATTCAACTGCTGCTCGCAACCTTCTCAACGTTGGTTGAGACAGACCTAGGATATTGTATTACAGCTTTATGCCAACATCTCCAACTGCATCAACCTCTTTTTTAGTTGTGTTGACTCCTAATGCTCACGAATCTTCTGATCCTCAAGACTTCGCTTATCGTTGAGAAGAACAGTCTGGTTGTCTGCTTTGACTTCTGAAAGCAATTGTCGACCTGTTGATTCTAATGCCACTGCTTGTTGTGGTGCTTAAGACGGCTTTGTGTTGACCTCTGTCGAAAGTGGTTGATCGATTGGTTTCTTCTAGCGTTGAATCCTCTATTGATACTCTTGCGCAATCTGTCGATGGTGAGCTTTTAAATTATTGTCACTTATATCGTATGTATTAACGAAAATAACTTCCTAACCGCTGTAAAGGCCTCTAGTGAGCTTTCTGCTAGATACTCAAGAGCATGTCGTCCAATACGTTCATTCGCATCGCTACTGCACCAGTGGCAACCTGGTCTTTCTGCTGCTTCTGTCGGCATTATCGAACGTCATGATTTCGTTCTTGGCGTCTGCCGATGAGTGGTCGCTAGTACTTGACAACCAGATGTATAAGCAGTTGCTATTTGTTCATTTGCTCGCTCGTCATGTCATTAATCAACGCGGTGACTCCCTTCATTGCTCATGTGCTTATGAGAGTGGTTGGATGTGCTCATGCTCTATTTTCCTGTTGAGCTGCGTCCTGGAGTGTCAGCCCCTTGAAGGCCGAGTGGGGGCTGAGTCAGTGCACTCCCAGCGCCAGCAACCAGCCAGGATCTGGGCCTCTGGAGCCGTACTGAACAACTCCGTGTGAGGTACTCATCCCTGAATCGGCCATTGAACGATTCGGCGTATCCCTGCTCCCAGGGGACCCTGGCGTGAAGTAGGCCGTCCAAGTGGTGTGGATGGCCTCGTATCATTTCCATAGGGCCTGGGTGTTGAACTCCGGGCCGTTGCCCCCGCGGATAAACGCCTTAGCCTCGTAAACACTGGTGAGATCCTCCAACATCCCAACCACATCCTTGGCCTTGCAACGCCTTTCTACCCGGATGGCCAGGCAGACGCGGTTGTTCTCTTTGAACACATTCAGCAACTGAGACGACGACCATCAGCGGTTGCATCAAACTGAAAGACCATGGCCACTATGCAGTGGGGATGCTGAGCCCGTTGACTCCGCACTGTGCCTTCCTCGGGACGTGCTTGCTTAGTTATTCGGGGAATGGGCATTTGCACGGCTACCTCATGCCACAGACTTGGAACCCTTTTGTGGTTCACCGACCAGCCCTCCCGTTGCAAGTGGCGTAGGCCATCCGCTGGCCCCAGCGGCGATCTTGCGGAGCCGATGGCGAAGCTTTATCCCCCTCGATGTCGACAAGTTTGTTGCGATGGCGCTGTGTGCTGCGTTGCTGCCCCGCCACTCGGCAGAAAAACCGTTCTGAAGCTCACTAACGATTCTGCAGAAGCGCGTCAGCCTTGCGGCGCCGTTCCTGGCTCTGAAGTCTCGCTGGGCGAAATCTTGGGGCATCTCGATGACACGACAGACCTCTTCGACGGTCTTGTCCTGGGCAATCAGCTCGTCGGTCTTGAGCTTTCGAATGATCTGCTTGGTCGTGTGCTTGGCGTGTTTCATGGTCAAGTCCTTGTCCCAATTTGTCCAGCTGAGGATTCTCATTAACCCTGGACCGGTTTCCGGGGGCCACATCAAATGGAGTCTCTGACCTGCGAAATCATTGTGTCGCTTAGTGTCTCGGTGAGTTTTTGGGCTTCATTGAGCAGCGAGAAATCAGTTGGATGGCGAACTTCTACAGGTCCACACGTTGCATCAATCAGTAATTTGTCCTGATTGTGTTCTGTCATTTCCAATCTGCTGATCAGTTGGACCTGAGCATCCGCTTTACCGCTGCTGTCGTCATCGCGATCAGTAGCGCCGGAGGAATGGATCGCATTCAGGCCATGACACACGATTCGTTCATTGCAGTCATTCACCCCCGATTCCGGTAGCCGTTTACGGAAACACACCATCATCGCCGGTTTAAATGTTGCTGAAGACTGAAATCTCTCTAAGCTAATGAGTAACTTGAGATAAGGATTCTTTTTGTTCTGCTCAACGAGTTCCTCATCTGTGAGCTCCTAGCGGTCTTTGATGATCAATGTTCCCAGTGTCATGCGAAATGGCTTCGCAGGCGAACCAATCTCCTTGATGAACTTGACTGCAAGTTATTTTCAAGTTCTTCCCATGGGATCAGCTCCGCCAGCTTGATTTAGCTGTTGATACCTGAGACTTGACATCCAAATAGTAGGATGAAATCCTTGAACGAAAGATTCTTGCGCCGATACACCTGGAGAAATCTGTACGGTATTTAGGCCTAATTTATTTTACACAATTTATTTCCAATAACTGTGGAGATCTTTTGCACTGCAGGCATCTGTCTTTCTCTAGGAAGCCCTATCTCCCTTCGTAGGGTCTACAAGCCCGAGGCGGTTAGATCATCGATGCAATTTTTGTTCGCGTTTTCATGTAACGCAATACCCGTGATGAGGATGCAGAGATCAAAGCTGAGTGTCTACCGAATGGTTGTGGATCAAAACCAGATCGCTCGCAGCAGTGGGACTTAGATGTTTATTGGGTCAACAAGAATGGCGTCAATCATTACGGATACAAGAGCAGTATCTGCATTGATGTCGACCATGGCTTGATCTGCCGCTACGCCGTTATACCTGTTAATTTCCATGACGCTCAAATTTTTCCACTCCTGCTAAATCCCGAAAATGAACACGACTATGTCTGTGCCGATTCGGCGTAGACAGGAGAATGTTTCGAGGATCTATTCAGTCTCGGCCGTTGCGAATGCTTGATCCACGAAAAGGGCGCGCGCAAGCTTTAGCGAAGCCTTTAAAGAACTGAAACGCATCAAATTTGCAACCAGAGTATGTGTTGAGAACGACTTTGTTCGCATGTCAATTTAAATGGTCTGAAAGGCGACCAAAACGATTGCTGTCGAGAACCAGGCATGTTAGGGACTCAAAAACCTTTTGTACAACTTCCCCCGATATCTCCAGCACGCTTCCAGTCTGCCTGAGGGTGCATCTTACTAAGGAAGGGCTTCGCAATTTGTGCGTTTATCGACTTAATCAGATATGCACCTGCGCGCTTATGAGTGCATAGGATGTTGCTGCCATGTCGCGGCTTTCTAATGCCGTTAAACCCTTGCAGCATCGTCTATTTTTCGAAATGCACTTAAGTATGCACGCAAGAAAACCATTCTTCCTCAGCAACCCTGTATAATCTTCAAGATCAATTGTATCTCTTGTTGTTTTTCTTTGTAGGACCATTAGGCTAGACTATTTGTACACAAGTTTGATGTTTAGATAAATTATCGGAAGGCATATTTAGTTAGCACTCTAAGAGTAAGTATTCCCATGGTTAGACAGAGAGCGATGCAGAAGTTTTGAGTAAAAAGAATTCTTAAAAAGGCGCTGCAATGCGCTATTTACCAGCTATAGTGATAATATTGTTGTAAACAAATGCCTGAAGACTCCCGTCAATCTGGTATGAGCGGTACCCAACAAGCTGCCATGACAGAAGAGCTTTCTGCTAACTTCACAAAGTGTCTTCAAGAAGAAGCAGAAAAGATACAAGGTGAATTTGAAGATTCCACTCCAATGAAAGCCCAAGCCAGGGCCCTGATATGGCTTGATACCCTTGCCAAGTTACATGAATCAGGCTTAGAGGAAGCTATTAATACGAATGACGCTAAGCAAGCAGCCGCTTGGACCAGGGATCTTGGGATTTTAGAAGTTGTTCTTGGCCTGCTACGGAATATACAGCCAATGGACCTCAATATGAATGAATCACCCCCCCCTCAAGATGTTGATATTCAAACCTAAACTGCACCAAAATAGATTATGTTTTGTTATGTATAATGCTCACTCTTTTTTCAAGTCAGAACGTAATTTTTAACGAATTCCATTTACACGTCTCCGTGCGTTTGTCTCCCTTTTGTCCTATAGCTTCTTTTATTGAACTATGCAAGAGCCAGTAATCTGAAGACGCTTCGATCAAGTGCATATTGAGCTGCTATTTTTCCATTTGTGATACTTGTTGATCTCTTTAGTGTCTTTGTTCAGGCATGGTCGCGACTTGACATTTAAACCAACCCTGTTAAAATAAATTAGCTTGTTAAATTCGATGAGCATCTATTCTTCGGAGATACAAGCCCTTTTAATTTACATTCTTTCGTCAGAAGAGCTATTTGAACAATGGTGTAATGCGGGAAAGGGAAACGACTGGCAGGATTGGATTGTTGATAATGGTTTTGACGTACACCTACTCCATTCGCCAGAGCTCTCTAGTATTGTTATAAACATTTATGGTTCTTGGCTTGGACAGATTTTTTATCATCTTTTGATTCATAAAATTTCTTATGACTATAAATCCTACCTTTACTATTTAGAGAAAAGTTCCTCTTTCTACAACAATCCAAGTCGTGATACTGCTGGTGGTTTATCCTTTCATCAGGTTTCGATTGGTCTCAGACGACAGAATAAAATTAAATCGAAATCTATCTTGATTGAGAAAGCTGCGTCAGAAGTACACGAGGCACTTTCTCCAGCAGGGGTGAAGGATATTCATCAATCGGAAAATCAAAGAAGAGAAATACATAACTTCTTCTCTAATGCTAAAAGCTCAAAACCAGGGCTCTCTAGTCAGCTCTCTAAAGATAGAAAGCAGTATTCATCTTTCCATAAACTCTCTGATAATCAGCGCAGACTCTTAGCCTCTGATGTTAAGTCAAAAGAAAAGACCGCGCTAAATACAAAATGGTCCCAACATACATCGCAATTGCAACTCAAGGTTAGTAGTAATAAACAAAAACTGTATACTGTTTGGAAGGAGCAAAAAGAACTTTCAAAAACTATCAATAGACTTAAATCTATCTATATCAAGGATCGAGAGCATATCAAATTGGTCGTATCTGATTTGCGAAAGGCCGAGCATTGGCATGCCATATTACAAACTCAGTTTGGGTCAGTTTCGCAAGTTGATAGAGAGCTAATTAATTTTAAGAATTCATTGATTTCTGATTATAATCATGACCGATCAAGGATTCAAGAACTAAGGAGCAATCTAAAAGATAAAAGAATCTCGTTTACAACCGAAATGCTGCTTTCGGAGGAGTTTAGTAAGCGTAATAACGATTTTTATTCATTTCGAACTGAATGGCAGAAAGGCAAGAACAAATACCAAAGCTTTAATATTAAGACAGCTTATAATAATTACCAAAAAGACAACGACCATCAAAAAGGACATTTCATCAACAGGGTGTATCAAGAGCAAAATTACTTTTATAATCCTGAGAAGAAAGCCTACAAGCAAGCGCAAGCTACCTATTTAGCAGACATTAAATATGGCGATACAGCACGACAAGCAAGAAATCTTGCGTCCTTAAGTTATTTTGGCTCACTCCTTCATTCAGATATGAAGTTGGCGGCTTTCGCTTTTTTATTGAATGACCGGCCGATTTCATCAACATTAACTCCATACCTTCCTCTGGCATTTCATCGACAAATAAATATTGCTAAATCAATTATTCGTATCGATAGGCATTCTTTTTTATGGAAGACAAGGGTTAGATTTGATGTTATTAGAGGTAATTTTGTTGAAAACAATATCGCTAAGGCTCAAAACTATGCTCTCAATACATTAGAGGGTTTTCATCCATGGAGAGGTTTTAAGCATTTTCTTGGCTCAATTGGCCATGATATCTGGTATTCAATAGGTCATTCAATGCACTTTATATTTAAAAACGTCTTCCATATTGATAGTACGTGGCTACATAATGTTGATTCTGCAATTTGGCATGGTCTTGGCGATACATTGCATTTTATTGGAAAAAGTTTACTCAATTTACCAGTAAAATTTGGAAAAAATGTTGATCTCTTAACGCGCCAAATTATTAAAGGTTGTCGTGTCAATGGCAATGGTATTAAGGGCTGGGGCGCTGCATTAGACCGTGATACAAAGGGACTCCAAAAGACTCTCAAATTTGCAGGTGAAGCAACAGCTTGGTTTTTTACAGGTGGTTTGGTATTCAACAATGTTATAATTAAAGATGAGATGAAGCTTATATTTGTTTTTAAGATAATTGGCATTTTTCCCAAAAAACTTGCTCTCAAGAGCGCCGTACATCTAGACTTATTAAAGCATAGTCTTAAATCCGACATTCACTCTAGGCTTCATATTCTACATCCGAATAAATATCTACTACAGATACCTTCTATATCTAAAGCATATGATAAAGCTGAGTTTAAAATAGCTAAAGGAAAGGCTTTTTTCGATTCTAATCCTGTGCAAGCATTAGCTGAAGCTAATAAAGCCTATAATAATAGATCTGAAATCATCTCCCACGAAAAAGCCGCTCTAATAACTTATGAAAAGTCAGCCAAAGTTGCAGCATATAAATGGATTTACATTAATGTTACAGCTAAGTCCTTAGAAGCATGGTCTAAATCTCAGCTCTCTACTGATTTAAGCCAGTATAAGTTTGTTCGCTCTCTCGCAGGTGATCATAGATTGCTTCGAGATGGCTATATTTCGTATCGTTATCATTTAAAGCGAGACCTTAGCTATCTATCTAAAAAAGAATTGAGACGGAAGGAAACAGCTCTTATATCCAAGTTAAGAACTACGGCTAACAATGATGGTTATTTCATTTCTTGGAATGGATTTTATGCCAAAAATGTGATAGCCAATAGAAAATCTGGCTTTGCTACCTGGTCTTCTTATTTTAAAGGTGAGCAACAGATAGCATTATTCAATAAAAACAATGATAACTTACTTAATATGAATATAGAACTTTCATCAGGAGGCTTTTCCTATAGTATCTCAAGTCCTTTTTATTCCAAAGACATTGCCCAAGGTTGGGTGTCATATTCTAAGATCCAAGATATTACTAAAAATATTCAAAACCGAGTAATCGATCGCATAGAAAAAGGATCTCTAACAATACTGGTTGCCAACCAAGGCAGCATTAGCCATTACGTAAGAAAGCATCACTCCTTTTTTCATGATGTTGGTATCATCAGTGCTATTCACAAAAGCTCAGCAATAAAAAACTATATTAATGCTGTTCAAAAAGAGATCAAAAATGATTGGGTCCAAGGAGGAGGTAAGCAAATATTTGAAGGCTTTAGGTTCGGTATTGACAGCTTACTTATTGAGAACAACCAAACAAAGAAAAATTTTAATACCCTAATTAAAAATAAGAATCTAGGTTATAAAGTTTTTTCGGATATTCTGTTATCTTATGCTATCCCGCACAGTTTCTTACAGGATGTTAATGCCTCTGCATCTCGTTTTAAATATTCGCATCAGCAACTTGACAAGGACCTAGGCTCTATCTTTAGGTTTTTTGTTGGTTCCTCTTCTATTATCGACAGATTTAAATCTCTGAATAAGCGTCTTAAAGTAATTTATAATTTTCAGAGAATAGGTTCTATTCAAATTTCCAGTAAAACGATATCTTCCCTTACAAGTAAATGGAAAGACCATATTCTTCTGCAGCCTATTGTCAATATTGTTCTTAGCTCTGCAAAATGGGCATCACTATCTGAAAGCCAACAGGAAAATATTATCAATAACTATAATGCAATTAAAAGTTATGATAACAAGCATCAAGAGTTAAAAAAATTGATTGCTAAGAGTCTATCTAAAGATACTAAATTTGATTATTATTTCTTTCTTGACATAAAGACAGATGTTAAGTCTATTAATTCGGGTGCCAATATGACCATTGGTCAAATTGTAAAAACTTGCATGCCGTCAAGTAGCAAATGGGAACCTATTGCTGATATTACCCAGATTCAAAACTATGCAACTCCTTCTTCGCAATCAGGTGGTGATTCACATTCCTCTCAACCAAATAATTCGCACACAATTTCAGTGAATCTACTTCACACAACATTGCAATCCATATTCCTTTATACGCAAGTCATAAAAAGATTCAAAGGATCTAACAAGAAAGATTTGGCAGAAAAAGAGACTGAAGAATGGGATGAATCACTTTTGTCTGACTCTGGCTTTAAGGAATCAGCAGCAAGATGGGAAGCGACAGAACAAGATATAGTTGAATCGGATCTTTTGTCTGACTCTGGCTTTAAGGAATCAGCAGCAAGATGGGAAGCGGCAGAACAAGATATTGTTGATATGCAAGAAGATCTTTTTCGGCGTGAGCATCTCGATACTAAAGTTAAAAATAAAATTGAATCTAGTGATGAGATTGAGCGTGCTAAATCCCAAATTAAAGATATTGAATCATATGATACCGGTAGTTTGAAAGGTGATCTGGACGATCAATTAAAAACGGATTGCGATGAACTTACTCAGAGTCTTACAGATGATCTCATCACAGATTCTGATGCTCTTATTGAGATTGCTGTCGATAAAATCAATGCGACGGTGTCTGACGTTGCTCCAAAAATTAGCGAAGATATCGATGTTGTTACGCAAGAGGCTGATACTATTGCTACTGATGCCTTATCCTCTTTGTGACTTTTGCACAGTAATTAAGTCTTATTTAACTTATTTTATGTATCCATCGTATGCTCATATGTTTTCTTGATCGAATTTATTATGCATCGGCAAGGGATCCTTGATCAGTTGATTCATGTTGTTTTTCGACTTCTTTAATATGTTCAACTTTTGATGTTATGTTTTTTGGTTTCAGGGTGAATTATTATATATTTATTCTGAGATTTTTTATCAATTAGTCGCTATTCATGTTGGGCTGCCGGATGATGCTCCTTAAAGCATGATTCTTTGTACTTTGAGCTGTTCATCACGGTTGGTATGGCACGGGACAGTGACAACAGCTCTCGCCGGGAATATAGCAGCTTACGACATTACCAACACGAGGTTTTCCGTGGGATGTTGTTACTTGAGGCGGCTCACTGGCATGCCGCGTAAAGAGATCTTAACTAGACGTGAGAGCACTGTACGTGACGAACGTCTATGGCATTGAACATTGTGAAAGTATTCGTAGACGGACTTTCATTAATTGTCAAATATGCTGAAACTATACACTTTCGATATCGCCGGCTGCGTTCTTTGCAGCATCCTCTAAACTTCCAATGCTACTTAGTAGTTCATTCTCAGCTTTTTGCGCAGCTTTATCTGTTGCACCAACTACATCGCTTTCCAACGTTTTTTCCTCCACCTTTGCTGTCTCTAAGAGGTCCGTCTTTGCTTTATCTACTGCTTTCTCTGCTTCGTTTTTGACATCAGTCTCAAGGACCCCTTCTTCTTTTACAAGTTTATTTCTTACAAACTTCGGATGATCATTATGAAGTTGTTCAAGGATGTCGTTGATCTCGGCATCGGATTTAATGCTACCAAATTTGTTTGCAAATGTTTCATAATACTTGTCTGTAACAATTTTTCCTTTCGCCCAATCTTTGAATCTTGGATCTTCAACCAGCTTTTGCTCGAATGATATTCCAATTGTTTCATTCTTTTTTGCTGTTTCGTATAATTTTCGTTCCACATCACTCAAATCATTGAGATCTTTAAGTCCCCCTACTCTTATTTTTTTAGCCACTTTTAACTCTAACTCCCTTTCGCCAAATGCGAGCGATCTCTCACCCTTCATGGCTGCATCTCGTGCATAAGCTTTGAAGTCAAAATCATTAGAAATCTTGGCAAACAGTTCTTGATGTTCCATAAGGTCATCATAATCCTTCGTAGCATTTTCCACAATTTGGCCTTCCTTGAAATCTAGTGGAGTAAAGGCATCTTCTAAAATACTATTAATTTCCTTGTTGTAAGCTTTATTAGCTGCTTCTTTAGCTGCTTGACTGTCGGCTTCTGCTTTCTGCGCTAAGAAGGTCTTTTTTTTCGCCGAAGCTTTGCGCCACTTGTGAATACCTACAGCACCAAGACCAATAAGTGCTAAACCTCCAGTTGAAATTCCAGCAATTTCTCCGATGCCTTTGCCTCCAGCTGTTTCCGAGAGATCTTTATTTTCTTCTGCTGCTATTGCTCCGAAGTCCATCAGTTTCATTTCCAACTTGGGAAAGTGATCTGCAATATGTTCACTTAATAAGTTAACCCCATTTGGATTGTCTGCTATTGATTGAATGTAAGAGATGAGAGAGGTGGTCGATGCCGTTCCTAACTCGTAGCTTGAGATCTGCCGGAGAATTGAGGTGAAACTTGTGCAGTCGTAACCATCATCCTCAGCTTTCTTAAGTAATTCGTTCGGGCTTAAGTTGTGACTGTCGGAATCTGATTGCCAATGGGCTAAAAACGTCAGCAGACAGATCCCGAATTCTGCTGATTGAAAACTGCTAATGTTTTTGTCAATTTCGTTGAGTTTGTCGAAAAGTGACATCATCAAATTTTTTCTATATTTATCTTAAGTGTGTCATCGCCTTTGTCAAGTCATTTGTGATCTGCGTGTGAATTCAATGTTTTTGAGTATTTTTCGTTCAGCTTACGATTGCAAAGCGTTAATGGCCGTTATTTCTCACTTGCTCACGACATCCAGGCCAAAGTTATCGAATTCCACTGTGATCAGGACTACGAATAGCGCCTGGCGCCTGGGTCTGTGGAGGGCTGCCCTGCTGTGTATCTTTCTGACCATGAAGTAAGGCCTTTGTGAGCTGGTATGTGATCAGTCAAGGAAAGGTTTTACAGACATCATCGCTGATCCGAATGCTTGTCTCGCTAAAAGCGCTTTCTGGACTGGGATTTTGGCTATGCATGTCAATCACACCAGCTGCATTCTGATCATCAATGAAAACGCCCACCTTCAGGCCCTGCTGAATCTGGAGGCATGGATGGACGCGGTCGCGCCTCATGGTGCGTTGGATGGCTCTGTTTTCTTAACGGGGCTTTGGGGGCCGCACTCCCCCGTGATTCCGCCGGGGTGGTGCTGTCGATTGCGGTGGGCAACTTCGCCAATGGCTATCACTATCTGGGACCGGATTGGCCCCTGGCACCGAACAGATGCCGCTGGTTTGGCCGCTGTACCGGCACACCGTTCTGCATCCCTTTTGGCGCGCTGGTGAGTTCGGTCATCGCCAATCTGCTGGTACCCGACAAGGCAATCAGCACTAGCCTTATGGCGAATGGCGCCACGCGGTTGCAGCCGTTGGTGTTGAACGTGGGCCAGCCAGTGGGAGCTGCAGCCGCCCTGTCGGTGGCTCAGGCGATCGCTCCGGCGCACTTTCGCTGCATCAGCTTCAGGAGCTGTTGATCAATGATCGGCTGGTACCTTCCGCTGTGGTTCCGCACTGAACTCTGGTCTGGAATGATTCGGCTAGGCAAAGTGTCAGCACCGAGCCTTGTGGGGCTCTTAGGTTTCCGCTGAGGACACGTGGTCGGGTGCACCTGCACGGGTCCTGGACACGGATGGCGGATTGCGGCTGGAGACCAGTTACCGGGAGGTCTGGCCAGTGATCAGCCTCGAACCATCGCTTCAGGCCTGGATGACCACCGTGAAGGCATCGACGTTGGTCAGGCTGAGAGGACTCCGCATCCCATGAGGACCCTGGCTGAGGGTGACAGGGCTGGCTGATCAGGGCTGATCGGTGACAGCACCCTGACTGCTAGAGCTCACAAGCCGCGCATATTTGCCCAGGATTCCGGTTCGGTATTTCGGTACCGGAGCGGTCCAGGCATTCCGGCGACGTTCCAGCTCGGCATCGTCCACATTCAGCTGCAGCAGCAGTTGATTGGCATCCACGGTGATGCTGTCACCCTCTTCGATCAAACCAATGGTGCCTCCGATGGCGGCTTCGGGTGCCACATGTCCGATGACCAGCCCGTAGGACCCCCCGGAAAAACGGCCGTCGGTGATCAGAGCCACCTTGTCGAGCAGCCCCTGACCCACGATTGCGGAGGTTGGGCTAAGCATCTCGCGCATCCCAGGACCGCCAACTGGTCCTTCATTGCGAACCACCACGACATCGCCAGCCTGGATCTTGTTGTCGAGGATGGCCTCTAAGCAGGTTTCCTCGCTTTCAAACACCCTTGCAGGGCCTGTGATCACTGGATTCTTCACCCCACTGATCTTGGCGACAGCTCCCTCAGAGGCCAAGTTGCCCTTGAGAATGGCCAGGTGGCCCTTGGCGTACAGGGGATTGGAGAGTGGCCGAATCACATCTTGATCAGCGGGCGGAGTGGAGGGCACATCCGCAAGCAGCTCGTTGAGTGTTTTGCCTTCGATCGTTCGGCATTCACCATGGAGCAGACCGGCATCCAGCAGCATTTTCATCACCTGCGGGATGCCTCCGGCACGATGCAGATCCACCGTGACGTAACGACCACTCGGTTTGAGATCGCAGATCACAGGAACGCGTTGGCGGATCCGTTCAAAGTCGTCGATGGCCAGTTCGACGCCGGCTGTGCGGGCAATCGCCAGGAGATGCAGCACGGAATTGGTGGAGCCACCCACCGCCATGATCACGCTGATGGCATTTTCAAAGGCCTCCCGGGTCATCAGATCGAGGGGGCGGATCCCGGCCTGGATCGCCTGCACAAGCACTTCAGCCGATCGTGCAGCGCTGTCGGCTTTCTCCTCATCTTCGGCGGCCATCGTTGAACTGTGGGGAAGGCTCAGTCCCATCGTTTCGATCGCTGCGCTCATCGTGTTGGCTGTGAACATCCCCCCACAGCTGCCTGCACCAGGACAGGCATTTTTCTCAATGGCTGTCAGCTGTTCTTCGTCGATCTTGCCGCTGGTGATCTGGCCCACAGCCTCAAAGGCACTCACCACCGTTAGGTCGCAGCCGCCCAGTTTTCCCGGTTTGATGGTGCCGCCGTACACAAAAATTGCAGGGATATTCATCCTTGCCATCGCCAGCATGGCGCCCGGCATGTTCTTGTCGCACCCCCCTACGGCCAGCACGCCATCCATGCTCTGACCGTTGCAGGCCGTCTCGATGGCATCAGCGATCACTTCCCGGCTCACGAGGGAATATTTCATTCCCTCGGTGCCCATGGAGATGCCGTCGCTGACGGTGATGGTTCCAAAGGTCTGCGGCATTCCACCGGCCAATCGCGCCGCTTCTTCAGCACGGCGAGCAAGATCGTCGAGGCCGACGTTGCAGGGAGTGATCGTGCTGTAGCCGTTGGCGATGCCAATGATCGGCTTGCCGAAATCCTGATCGCCGAATCCGACAGCCCGCAGCATCGCCCGATTGGGAGAGCGTTGGATCCCCTTGGTGACGGCATCGGAGCGGAGCATGAATCAGGCCGTGATCCGGCACGAGACTCAGGTCAACCTACCGGTCACTCCGATGACCCTCGTGAGCCCAGATCTTCCAGCTGCTTGCGCACATCCGCGATGGCGGCATTCAGTTGCTCAACCCGCGCTTCCAGCTGGCTGTCTGTCTCAAGTGGCAGCCGCTCGCCCGGACTCAGTGCCTCGCTTCCATCCTGCATGCGCGGGGCATACAACATCGATTGCTTGTAACGCAGACGCCTGCGGCGGTCCGCTTCTGAGATCAGCCACCAGCTAAGGCCGGCTGCTCCCAGAACGACACCGCTGACAAGCGTTGCCAGCGTTGTTGAAGCAGAGTCTTGCTGTCGCACCATGGGCAACCAGTCAATTTTTAAACCTTAGGTGGCTTGCCCTGATCTGATCCCGAGCCTTTGCAAGGGGTCACCGATTCCAGGGACAATTCGGTTCTGTTCATCGAGATCGGCATCGATGCAGGCGGTGTGGATGGTGATATCAGGGAAGGCCTCACCGATCCGTTTCAATCCGGGGCTCGCGCAGAGCGCGGTGATCACGCGCAGGCGACGCCCGTCGACGCCTTCCTGTTGCAGGTTCTCCAAAATCGAAACAACACCCTCACCATCACGGATCTGATCGAAAAACAGCAGGAGCCCGGCCTGGGAATCGATTCCAGATGGGATTCCGTCCAGGCATAGATCTGCATTCGGAAGCACCTGGCGTGCCCCCTCCCAAAGGTGCAGGCCTCCAGGAAGAATCGGAACCGCCAGCAAAGGAACGCCTGCCTCGACCATCGTTCCTTCGGTGCTTGCGAGTGGTGTCTTGACCACCTCCCGGCGGTGCGGCAACCAATCGCGGAGCGCTTCGTAACTCAGCCATCGGCCCAGTTCCTCCATAGCTGTTCGGAACAGAGCTGCTGGCGTTCGTTCATGGCGCAGCACTGTCAGCCAGTGGGCAATGAGTGGGTGGGGTGGAACCACCACCCGAAGAGTCTTGGCCATGACACGTGGCTGGGCAGATCTCTGCCATAACGTGACTGTTCAAATTACGGCAGCTGCTTCCGGCACCCGCCGAGCTTCTTCCCCATGCCCGTATCTGCGCTTCTCTGCAACTTGCGTCGCCACCTGACCACTGCCTTGCTCGCCGCTTTGGTTGTATTCACAGGTGTTCTGATTGATGGACCCTCCGCTGAGGCGATCACGGCTCCGGAGCTGCGCGGGCAGCGCGCGGTGCAGGACATCACGTCCGATATGCATGGACGGGATCTAAAGGAAAAGGAATTTCTCAAAGCTGATCTGCGCGAGGTAGATCTTGGGGAAGCCGATCTCCGCGGAGCTGTGATCAACACGTCACAGCTTCAGGGGGCAGATCTTCGGGGTGCTGATCTTGAAGATGTAGTGGCTTTCTCCAGCCGGTTCGATGGGGCCGATCTGCGCAATGCGAACTTCACCAACGCAATGTTGATGCAGAGCCGCTTCAACGACGCTGAGATTGAAGGAACCGATTTCACCGATGCCGTGATCGACCTTTCCCAGCTCAAGGCTCTCTGCGGACGCGCCAGCGGGGTGAACAGCCTCAGTGGTGTGAGCACCAGGGAATCTCTGGGTTGCCGTTGATGGCCAAGCGACTCCCCGTCACGGTCATCACCGGCTTTCTTGGTGCCGGTAAAACCACGGTTCTTCGTCACCTTCTCACTCAGAGCGGTCAGCGTCTTGCCGTGATGGTGAATGAGTTCGGCACCGTCGGGCTCGATGGCGATCTGATCCGCAGCTGCGGTTTCTGCCCGGAGGATGAGGTGGAAAGCCGCCTTGTGGAACTCAACAACGGTTGTCTGTGCTGCACCGTTCAGGACGATTTCCTGCCCACGATGGAAACGCTCCTAGAGCGGTCGGATCAGCTCGATGGGATTGTTGTTGAAACGAGTGGTCTGGCCCTTCCCCGTCCCCTGCTCCAGGCTCTGGAGTGGCCTGCCATCCGTCGGCGCGTGCATGTGAACGGGGTTGTCACCGTTGTGGATGGTGAAGCGATGAGTGGTGGCAGTCCCGTCGGTGATCCTGAGGCGCTGGAACGTCAGCGACAGGAGGATCAGAGCCTTGACCATCTCACCGCTATTGAGGATCTGTTCGAGGACCAGCTTCAGGCTGCGGATCTGGTGTTGATCAGCCGTTCCGATTGTCTACAGCCTCCGCAATTGGAGACCGTTTTGCAGGCGATCGAGCCACGTCTGCGCCCCGGTGCGGGCACTCTGGCGATCAGCCGAGGGCAGGTTGATCCAGCTCTGGTGCTCGGGCTTGAGTCCCTTGAATCGCGCCAACGCGCTGATCACGCTGACGAAACTGGGCATCACGATCACGATCATCACGATCACGATCATCACGATCACAGCCATGTGGAGGCCATCAGCGGTCAGATCCGTCTGGATGGATCCTTTGATCGCACCACGCTTGAGCGGCTCCTGCCGGAGTTCGTCCGCACGCATCACGTGATCCGACTCAAAGGTCGTGTCTGGCTTCCAGGGAAGAGCCTCCCTTTACAGATCCAGATGGTCGGCCCCAGGTTGGACAGCTGGTTTGAGGCAGCTCCGGACCATGCCTGGATGCCTGCTGAAGGCATCGGTCTCGAGCTCGTCGTGATCGGCCTTGAAAAGGGTGCAGCGGAGAGTCTCGAGAGCAGGCTTCTGACCAGTCGCTAGCGCTGCAAAAGGCGTGGTTGCACCTTTCAGTTCATCACCACTAGTCGCTGTGTTCCTGACCGTTCGATCAGAGCGGAGAGATCGAGCATGTCCTTGCGGTTCACCAGGCCGATGCAACCAAGAGTGCCGCTCTGGGTATTTAGGCGACCGGCGCTGGGGTCCTGGTGGATTCCCAGAACTCTGCGCCCTGTTGTGAACGTGGGCTCGATGCTGATCCAGACAGGGCCGAGCTCGGGATAGGCCCCGTCGGCGAGGGGTTCCACCGGGCCAACGCTGTAGGTGCCTGCAGGCAGGGGAGCCCGGCTTCCCATGCGGTCGCGGTCAGCGTTCTGACGATTGGCCCGTCCGCTGACGGCGTCAAAACGACGGGTGGGTTTCCCTGGAATCTCGAGCCTCAGATCCCAGATCGGATCGCCTGTTGAGGTGATGCGGCGGTCGGTCCTTTCCAGGACAAGGGTGGGGACAGGCTCAATCTGCGGTTCAACGGGCTCGAGCAGGGCCATCAGGGACGAACGCTCGCCATCCCGAAGGTCAGCGCGCGCTGCGGAGGGAACAGCCAGTCCGATCAAGGCTGTGGCCACAACCGCTCGTACAAAGAAGCGGCAGAGGGTTTGGCGGTCTCGGACGATTTGCATCCCGCTGACAGAAAAACGAACCTGTCTTACGGGCAATCATTATCAGTTCAAAAATAAATAAACGGTTTCTTATCCGGCCCCTGTTGCGCGCCAGTCCAGGCCAGGGATACGAGCCACGATTGATGCTGTGGTTTTCATGTAGTCCGCGTAATTGGGGCAGCATTTGAGCAGTTCACGCTCTTCCCGGTGCGCCTTTCCTGTGAGGACAAACACCAGACCGAGAAGCAAAGCCATGTGCAGCAGACTTCCCAAGGCGAGGGTCACTCCGAAGGAACACACCAAAACCGCTCTGTAAAGAGGGTGGCGGCAGTGGGCATACACCCCTGTCGTAACCAGTGCAGCCCCCTTCTTTGGTTCCGGCAAGGGCGAGAGACTTGGTCCCAGGGCACGGAATCCCTGAATGGCCATCCACAGTCCTGCGGCCAAGACCCCAAGGCCAATCATTGTTGTTGCCAGCGGCCAGCGGACGCCAAGCGCGTTCAGGCTCGGCCATGGACGAGCCAGATGCCCCACGATCAGCAGCAGCTGGGCCACCAGCCACCATTCCCCCTGTTCATTGCTGAGCAGGCTTTTCCAGCTCAGGTTCCAGCCTTGGAACGCCTGGGTCCAGTCCGCCATGGGTTTGCCTTCCTCTACGTCATCCCACTATGCGAACGGTTCTGATCACAGGTGCGAGCCGGGGTATAGGCCGGTCGATTGCCACCTTGCTGCTGTCTCAGGGACATCGCCTTTGTCTGGCTGTTCGCGATCCTGAACGCCTCCGCAACACAGGGCTTGATCCGCATCTCAATGGCGATGCCCTCTCGCTCTGTCGCTACGACGCCAGGGATCCAGAGGATGCGGAGCGGGCTGTGCAGGCGGTGCAGCAGGCGTTCGGAGCACTCGACACCCTGATCCACTGCGCCGGAATTCTCAGGAACACACCGTTGCTGTTCAGTGATGCGCAGTCCGATGAGCCCGACGAGCTCTGGAGTGTGAATGTGAAGGGCCCCTGGTGGCTGACGCGTGCAGCCTGGCCGGCGCTGGTGGCCTCACAAAAGGGTCGGATTCAGGTATTGGTCTCCATGAGCGGAAAACGCTGCAAGGGCAAGCTGGCGGGTTATTCCGCCAGCAAGTTCGCCTTGATGGGCCTCTGCCAGGCGATGCGCAACGAAGGCTGGGATCAGGGAATCCGCGTGACCGCCATCTGTCCAGGCTGGGTGAACACCGATATGGCGCGCGCAACGAGTCCTCTGGCACCCGAATTGATGACGCAGCCGGGCGACCTCGCGACTCTCTGCGCCAACCTGCTCAATCTGCCGACATCTGCCGTGCCCTTTGAGCTGTCGGTGAATGCCACGTTTGAAAGCTGACCTCAGTCCAGCGGAATGTCGCCGCGGGCGCAGACCGTGTTCCAGCAGAGCGTTCCATCCGCACTCCAGCGCGTCTGCACCTCGGCCCAGGGGGTCTGGTCTCCGATCTGCATCTGCATCGTGCCGCTGCCATCGTGCTGAAAACGCACCACTTGGTTGCTGAACGCCAGCTCCCAGCGAGCTCCCGGTTGTTCGCTCACGTAGCGGCAGGGAGACCAGGCCTGATTCGCATTGCGACACTCCATTGTGTCGGCTGCAGCGGATTCAGTCTTGGCCGGAGTCGAGAAGACAGACACTGCGACCATCAGCAGAGCGGCGTATTGACGAACAGCGTTGCTGGAGGCAGTCACGCGTCAGCGGGTTGACTCAACTGTCTTCAACGTGCAGTCGGCAGAGTCTTTGCGGGTCCCTGGCCTGTCAAGATTTAACAATCCCCGTTCAGAGCTCGTGCCGCGTTTTCAAGCCCGCGTTCTGGTGCAACTGCGCCCATCGGTCCTCGATCCCGCGGGAGAAGCCACCCGTGCCGCTGCCCAGCGACTTGGAGTGGATGGGATTACCCATCTCCGCATCGGCAAAGCAGTGGAATTGGAATTGGATGCTCCTGATGAGGCAGAGGCGCGGCGCAGGGTTGAACTGCTCAGTGATCGCCTTCTGGCCAATCCTGTGATCGAGAACTGGACTCTGGAGCTCTCGCAGTCATGACCATTGGGGTTGTCGTTTTCCCAGGATCAAATTGTGACCGCGATGTCCGCTGGGCCACAGAAGGGTGTCTCGGTCACCCGACCCGGTACCTCTGGCACGAGGATCGCGATCTCAGTGGTTTAGAGGCCGTCGTGCTGCCGGGTGGATTTAGTTACGGCGACTATTTGCGCTGTGGCGCCATTGCCCGTTTCGCGCCTGTGCTCGAATCCCTTCGAGATTTCGCCTCTCAGGGAGGGCGCGTTCTCGGAATTTGCAACGGATTTCAAGTGCTGACGGAACTCGGTCTGCTGCCTGGTGCCCTGACTAGGAATCATCATCTCCACTTCATCTGTGAGTCCACTCCCCTTGCGGTGGTGAGTGATCGCACTCCCTGGCTGGCGACCTGCGCACGCGATGACCAGTTCTCCTTGCCGATCGCCCACGGGGAGGGCCGCTTTCAGTGCAGTGACGACACGCTGAAGAAGCTGCAGGACGACGACGCCATCGCTCTGCGTTATTGCCGTAATCCCAATGGTTCTGTCGCCGACATTGCCGGTATCACCAATGTGCAGGGCAATGTGCTGGGTCTGATGCCGCACCCGGAGCGCGCCTGCGATCCGGTGACCGGAAGTACCGCCGGTCGCGCGATCCTGGAGGCTCTGCTCTCCTGAATCATGCGCCGTCGATCGCTGCTGAAGCTGGCGTCGTTAGCGGTCGGTTCCGGGGCGATGGCTTCACTCTGGCCTGGTGGCGTGAGGGCACGCCAAACGCCCCGATCGTTTCCACCTCTACGACCGCTGGTGAGAGGCTCGCGGCTGCGCGCTCTCAACCCTGGGACCTGGATTGATCCAGACACGGATTTCATTCCTCTGGTGCAACGCTGTGAGGCCCAGGGGTGGGTCCTGGAGGTCCCAGCGCAAGTGCGTGGGCAGTGGCAGTGGTTTTCGGGAACCGACGCTCAGCGACGCCAGGTCTTGGAGGACGCCTGGAACGATCCCACGTTGGATGGGGTGATGTATGTGGGTGGGGGCTGGGGTGCTGCCCGGATCCTTGAAGCGGGCGTTCGGTTTCCGAAACGGTCCTTCTGGTCGCTTGGTTTTTCAGACAGCAGCGCCCTGCTGTTAGCGCAGTGGAAAGCCGGACTTCTTGGCGCCATTCATGGCTCCACCGGTGGACCGGAGGAGCAATGGCAACGCACAGTCTCGCTTCTAAAAGGTGAGCCGACAGCACCGTTGCAGGGTCGCCCGCTGCGTGCCGGTTCAGCCCAGGGCCCCCTGGTGGTGACCAATCTCACGGTGGCTACTCATCTGATCGGCACCCCGTGGTTTCCGTCCCTTCAGGGATCTGTTTTGGTGCTTGAAGATGTGGGTGAGGCTCCTTACCGCGTGGATCGCATGCTGACGCAGTGGCGCAGTGCGGGGCTTTTGAACAACGTGGCGGGTGTGGCTTGCGGTCGTTTCAGCTGGAAGGAGGACGACATTCTTCCCGGTGATTTTTCGATGGCTGAGATTCTCGAGGAACGGCTCTCGGATCTCGGAGTCCCTCTTGTATTAGATCTGCCTCTGGGCCATGGTCTGCCCAATCTGTCCCTGCCATTGGGAGCGCAGGCACGGCTGAATGGGAACAATGGCACCCTTCAACTTTTTGGATGAATCAACAACAGACGCTGGTTGGCTGGGCTGAAGTCCGCTAGCGCTGAGCAAGATCGCACCGTTTCATGTCCGACCTCACCATTGCGAACACTGTCTGTGATCTGATCCTTGGGGATGTGCGTGAACATCTTCCGCTGGAGAAGATCCCCCTGGAAGGTGATGTCTTAGGGCTTGGCACAACCACCAGTGTCGATAACGGTGAACTGACTTTCCTACGCAATGGCGACGAGCAGTCCTCGATCTGGCGATGTGTTGCCCACGACGGAAGCATCGTCAGACTCACCCCTGGCGATGGCAGCGGTCATTTCCCCTATGTGTGTTTCACCGGGGATGCCAGGGCTCTGCGTCGACCAGTCGATCTCGAGATCCTCGGAGACCCGGAGGGACGGCCACTGCAAGGCCTTGTGGAGGACGCCATCGCCCAGGGGCAGCGTCTTGGCACCCTGGAGGCGGCACCGATCTACGGCGTGCGTCTGATCGCGCACTGGCATGAACTGGTGATCACCGTGGCCTCCAAGCTCTGCATGGGACAACAGCGCAGAAACCTCGGGATTGCTTCCAGTGAGGCAGGCACCACAGTCGCCGGCCTCAGCCTCTACGACATGCTTCAGCACTACCGGCTCGCACCGCAACCTGGGGTCGATGCAAACGATCCAATCCGGTACCTCGGCCGCTCCATGCAATGGGATTGCTGTGGGTTCTTCGATACGGAGCCGGAACTGGGACGGGTGACCGTTCCACAAGAAGGCGCCCATCTGCATCTGCATGGCTGCAGCACCGACCTGGCCTATGGCGGCCATCTCCACCATGAACATCCTTCAACCCGCCTGTCACGGCTTGAGAGCCTATGGATTTATCCGCTGCGCAGCATCAAGGCACTGGCCAGTGACCTGGCGATCGAGAGCCTTGTCTATCGAGCAGGTGCACTTCACTTCCGTGTCAGCAATATCGGCAGCATGGACGTCAGTGATGTGGGCGTCGCTGTCGTGATCGATGACCGCTACAGCAACCACCGCTATGTACGCATTCCATGGCTCAAAGCCGGTGAAAGTGAAGACTTCACCATGCCCTTGTCTCTGCCAAAGGGCGACCACAGAATCTCCGTCATCGCCGATCCAGAACAGCTGGTGATCGAAGTGGAAGGTCGCAGGGCCAACAATCGGATGGATCTGGATGTGGTGTCTGCCTAAGCACAAAAAAGGGGGCCTTTGCAGGCCCCCGCTTCTGATGGGTTCGATGGCAACAATCAGGCTGCGACAGCAGCCTTTGGATCGAGAGCACCTTTGGCGTAAAGGCCGGCGTAGTGGGTGATGCTGGCCTGCTTGATTTTGCTGGCGTTGCCGGCGGCCCAGAACTGCTGATAGCGGTCGAGACACACCTGCTTCATGTACTTGCGTGCCGGCTTGTTGAAGTGGCGGGGGTCGAAGTTGGAGGGATCAGCCATGGCCGCTTCGCGCACAGCAGCGGTGAAGGCGAGGCGGTTGTCGGTGTCGATGTTCACCTTGCGCACACCGTTGCGGATGCCTTCCTGGATCTCCTCGACGGGAACGCCGTAGGTCTCGGGGATGGAACCACCGTGCTTGTTGATCATCTCCAACCATTCCTGGGGAACGGAGGAAGAGCCGTGCATCACCAGGTGGGTGTTGGGGATGGCCTTGTGGATTTCAGCGATGCGGCTGATGGCCAGTACTTCACCGGTGGGCTTGCGGGTGAACTTGTAAGCGCCGTGGCTGGTGCCGATGGCGATGGCCAGGGCGTCACACTTGGTCTTGGCAACGAAGTCAGCTGCTTCAGCAGGATCGGTGAGCAGCATGTCCTTGGACAGCTCACCCTCGAAACCGTGGCCGTCCTCAGCCTCACCCTTGCCGGTTTCCAGGGAACCCAGGCAGCCCAGCTCACCTTCAACGCTCACACCCACGGAGTGGGCGAAATCCACCACTTGCTTGGTGACGGCCACGTTGTACTCGTAGCTGGCGGGAGTCTTGGCGTCGGCCTCCAGGGAGCCATCCATCATGACGGAGGTGAAACCGTTGATGGCAGCGGAGTAGCAGGTATCGGGAGCGTTGCCGTGGTCCTGATGCATCACCACGGGGATGTGGGGATAGGTCTCGGTGGCGGCCAGGATCAGGTGACGAAGGAAGATTTCACCGGCGTAGCTGCGGGCGCCGCGGGAGGCCTGCAGGATCACGGGGCTGTCGGTCTCATCAGCCGCTTCCATGATCGCCTGCACCTGTTCCAGGTTGTTCACGTTGAACGCAGGAATGCCGTAGCCGTTTTCGGCGGCGTGGTCGAGCAGAAGCCGAAGCGGAACGAGCGCCATGGGAAAGAACCTCGAGGTGGAACGTCTTAGAGACGAATGGGGGCGAATCTACCGGATCTAACCCCTGGATTCTTGTCTCCCCTCGATCACTGTCCCAAGGCCATCTCAAGGCAGCGGTCGCATGCCTTCTGACTGGCAAGCCCTTCCAACAGACCTGGCACCATCGGCCGGCCGCTGCGCATGCTCTCCGCCCACCAACCTTGCAGCCGAGCGACAGGGGCAACGCGCCCGTCACTCCAGGTTTTCGCAAAGCGGAACTCCTCATCCGCCTGAATGCTGCGAGGGGGTTCGCCGTCCCGTTGAAGGGTGAGGGAGAACCCGTGCACGTAGTCCTTTTGGTTCTCACTGCCCAGCTTCAAACTTCCCTCCGATCCGTAGATCTCCAGCCAGCAACCCCTGCCATTGCGCGCCACCGATGCCAGAGCCACCTGTGCGGCCAGTGGTGCTCCCTGATGGGTCGTGAGCGTTGTGTTGATCAGGGCGATGTCCTCCGCTGTGACGGCCTGACTGTCACCACTTGCATCCGGCCTGTGCGCGATGGCGGTTTGCGTGATTGATTGCAGGGTCTGCACCGGACCGATCAGCCAGGCCAGCATGTCGAAGGCATGGGTGCCGAGGGCACCCAGCACACCTCCGCCTTCGTCGGCTTTGGCATACCAGTTCCAAGGGCGTTTTGGATTGGCCCGGCTGCTCATCAGCCAGTCGAGCCTTGCAAGCCAGGGTGTGCCGATTGCGCCGTTGCTCAGAAGCTTTTCTGTCTGCTGAAAGAGCGGCACTGCCCGATATTCAAAATCCACAGCCACGCTGAGACCTGCGCTCGAGGCTGTCCGCTGCAGGTCAGCCACCTGATCAGCATTCAGGGCAACTGGCTTTTCAAGCAGAAGATGCTTCCCGGCGGCCAGAGCGCGTAGAGCGAGGTCATAACGCGGTCCCGGTGGTGTGGCGATGATGACTGCCTCCACACTGGGATTCTCGAGCAAGGCGTCGAACGCCTCATAACCCTTCAAGCTGGTGTCTCGGCCCACTTGATCCAGGCGCTCCCTGCGTGGGTGCCACAGCGCTACGGCCTTGAGATCAGGGTTCGCTTCCAGTGCAGGAAGGTGAACGGATGCCCCGAAACCAAGACCGGCAACGGCGACACCAATTGGATCTCGGTTGGAGCTCAAAGCCATGGGGCATCAGGGGGGAAATAGAGCAAAGAGGGATCAGGCCAATCCGGAGCTGCAGACAGCATCGATCACTTCGGAGATCAGATCATCGTCAGCCGGAGCTTCCCAGGAGGCCCTGAGGCGGGGAAGACCATTTTTCTGCGTGTCTCGATACAGGCGTTGGTCGCAATCGATGTCCATCACGACCAAGGTTCCTAAGGCCGGTGATTCATCCTCCGTTCTCAGGCTGTAGCGGCTCAGCACTGAAACGGTGCCGTCCTTGCTACGTCGAACACTGCCAGCGTCCCACCACTGTTGGCCTTCGGAACTGGATGGAACCTCTCGCCAATCAACAGGACCTGCCAGGACGGGACCCGCAAGCAGGAGAAGCAGGAGTGAAACCACCACCATGCCGATCCACTGTGCGGTTTTGAAAAGGGGGCCAACGCTCATAAGACTGCGGCACTCCCCTGCAGGCAGCCATGCAGCTTCATCAGCATGGCCAGAGTGGATTTCAGCTGGGTGCGGGGAACGATCGTGTCCACGAATCCGTGGTCCTGGAGGTATTCCGCCGTCTGGAAGTTGTCGGGCAACTTTTCCCTCAGGGTCTGTTCGATCACTCGGCGTCCGGCGAAGCCAATCAGGGCTTTCGGTTCTGCCAAAATCAGGTCACCCAGCATGGCGAAGCTGGCGGTCACCCCTCCCGTGGTGGGGTGGGTGAGCAGGGGCATGTAAAGAACACCTGCTTCGCGATGCCGTTCCAGGGCGCCTGAGATCTTGGCCATCTGCATCAGGCTGAGCATGCCTTCCTGCATGCGAGCTCCCCCTGACGCGCAGACAATCAGCAGCGGCAGCCGCTTGTCTGTGGCTGTTTCGATCAGGCGGGTCAACTTCTCTCCCACAACCGATCCCATGGATCCGCCCATGAAGCGGAAATCCATCACTGCCAGGGCCATGGGGATGTCGTCCACCCGGCACAATCCTGTCATCACCCCATCGCGGAGCCCTGTACCGGCTTGGGTCTCACGCAGTCGGTCGGCGTAGGCACGACGGTCTTTAAAAACGAGAGGATCGGTTGGGGCCAGGGCTTCGTCAATCGCTTCAAAACTGCCTTCATCGGCAATCAAAGCGATGCGCTCAGCGCTGTAGATCCGATGGTGATGTCCGCAGTTGCTGCAGACGCTGGCATTGGCCAGCAGATCTTTGCGGTACACCACCTGGCCGCATTCAGGGCATTTGCTCCAGAGACCGTCGCCTTCTTCGGGCTCTTGAACAACTTTCACGACGGACTGTTCCTTACGGCGATCCGCGAACCAGTCGAACAGCGACACGCAATCCCTTCTACTGAAACCATTTAAGACGAGAGTTCAGGCCCCCCCATCAGGGCCAGCCAGCGTTGCCACCACCACGAGGCTCCCATCAGCCATGTCATCCAGATCCCGAAGGCGATGAAGGGACCGAAGGGGAACGGTTGCCTGGGCCCAAGGCGGCTGGTCCATCGACCCACTGTTCCAACTGCAGCACCGGAGAACACCGCAAGAGCCATGGAGATCCCGAGGCCGCCTAGCCCGAGCCAGGCTCCAGCCACAGAGGCCAGTTTGGCGTCTCCGAGGCCGAGGGCAGGTTGGCCCAGGATTCGTTCAGCGAGGGCGCTCAGGCTTTCCATCACCAGAAGTCCGGTCGCGCTGGCGATCAGATGGTTCAGCAGAACCGCTTTTGGGTTGTCACTGCCTCCCCCCCAGGCCAGAAGGGCTGTGGCAAGGACGCCGCAGATCACCCCTGCTCGGCAGATCGGTTCCGGCAACCACAGGTGGTCGAGATCGATCAGAACCAGCGGCAGCAGGAGGCTCACCAGCACAAGCCCCATCAGCAGCGTGATCAGCACCATGCTGTTGTCGCTGCTGCGTTGGGCCGCTATCAGGGCGCTGACCCACAGGCAACCACTGAAGGTTTCGACAATTGGGTAACGGGCCGAGATCGCTGCCGAGCAGTCGCGACATCGGCCCCTCAGTCGCAACCACCCGAGCACCGGGACATTGTCATGCCATCGCACGGCATGACCGCAGCTCGGGCAGTGACTGCCTGGCCAAATCGGAGACTCCTGTCTTGGCAGTCGCCACACCACGACGTTGGTGAAGCTGCCGATGCAGGCACCGAAGAGGGCCAGGGAGATCAGCACAAGAGTCACTAAAGCGAGCCTCCTTTCTGCCGTTCTCTCGGGCTTTTGGCGCGCTTGAGCCTTACTCCGATCAGCTCTGCGCTGATGAACTGCTCTTCGGGCAGCAGGGTCGGCGTTTCAAACACAACGCGACCGTCATCATTGTCACTATTCACGACCACTCCAAATGGATCCAAGTGGTAACCATTGGTGGTGAGGTGCTTGAAATAAACCCTGCGCGCGAGGGCGATCAAACGCCTGCTGTCCACTTGATCCCAGCGTGGTGTCAGTCCGGCATGACCACCAGCACCTGAAATCACAAAGGATGGTGAATACGAAGAAATGGGTTCACCTGATCGTTCAGATGAACCCACGATAGGACGGTTCGTCGTGACTGGAACAGAGCTGAAATCAGCCTAGCTTCTTCTTTTCTTCGATCATTCTGTGAATGATCGGCGTCAGGATCAGCTCCATCGCAAAACCCATTTTGCCGCCATTCACCACGATGCTCGTTGGGCTCGACATGAATGAATCGTGGATCATGCTGAGAAGGTAATTGAAGTCGATCCCCCACTTCTCTCTGGCTCCCTTGCGGAAGTGAATGATCACGAAGCTTTCATCCGGAGTGGGAATGTTTCTGCAGATGAAGGGGTTGGAGGTATCCACGGTGGGCACCCGCTGGAAATTGATGTCTGTGCGGCTGAACTGTGGGCAGATGTGGTTGATGTAATCCGGCATCCTGCGCAGGATGGTGTCAACAATGGCTTCGGCGGAATAGCCCCGCTCGGCATTGTCTCGGTGGATTTTCTGAATCCACTCCAGGTTGGTGATGGGCACCACGCCCACAAGCAGATCGGCTTGAGCAGCCACGTCGTAGCTGTCGCCCACCACACCACCGTGCAGACCTTCATAGAAAAGAAGGTCGGTTCCACCGGGAATGTCTTCCCAGGGGGTGAACTGTCCTGGGTTGAGATCAACGCCGAGACGGGCGTTGTGTTCAGCCGCTTCCTCGCCACTGTGAAGGTAGTAACGCTTTTGTCCACCGCCGGTCTCGCCGTAAACCTTGAACAGCTCCTCGAGCTTGTCGAAAAGGTTGGCTTCAGGGCCGAAATGGGAGAAGTTCTCCCCTTTGGAGAGGGCCTCGGCCATGGCCTTTTTCATCTCCATCCGCTCGAAGCGGTGATAGCTGTCACCCTCAACGACTGCCGGAGTGATGCTTTCACGGGCGAAGATGTGCTCGAAAGCACGCTTCACAGTGCTGGTTCCTGCACCGGAGGAACCCGTGACAGCCACGACGGGGTGACGCTTCGACATCGACGGAGGCAGATCTGGCCCGACGAGTTTGGCAGGTCGCGAGGCCGAATCTGAATTTTCGTTCGTACGACTTGTTTAAAGCACCTTCCGAAGCTCCTCTCCCATGGCTTCACATCCCAGCTGTGTACATCCTTCGGCCATCAGATCACCGGTGCGGAAACCAGCGGCAAGGACGCGGTCGACGGCCTGTTCAAGGGCGTCAGCGGCGGCTTTCTGCTTGAGGCCAATTCTGAGCATCATGGCCGCAGACAGCACCATGGCCATTGGATTGGCCTTGTCTTCTCCGGCGATATCCGGAGCGGATCCATGGACCGGCTCAAACAGTCCTGGGCCATCGCTGCCCAGGGATGCGGAGGGGAGCATGCCGATGGAGCCAGTGAGCATGGCGGCCTCATCACTGAGGATGTCGCCAAACAGGTTGCCGGTGAGCAACACATCAAACTGCCGAGGTGCACGCACCAGTTGCATGGCTGCGTTGTCGACATAGAGATGACTCACCTCCACATCCCCGTAGGAGGGGGCCATGGCGTCAACACGATCGCGCCACAGCTGGCTCACATCCAACACATTGGCCTTGTCCACAGAGCAGAGCCGCCCCCCTCGCTCCCTGGCGAGTTCGAAGGCCACCTTGGCAATGCGATCCACCTCTGACGCCGAATAGGTCATGGTGTTGAAGCCGCGTTCTTCACCATCGGCCTCGACTCTTCCCTTGGGTTGGCCGAAGTAAATACCTCCGGTGAGCTCCCGCACGACCATCAGATCCACACCATTTATCACGTCAGGCTTCAGGCTGCTGGCTTCGATCAGTGCCGGCACGATCTTCACCGGGCGGAGATTGGCAAACAGCTTCAGTCCCGACCGCAACGCCAAAAGGCCGCTTTCAGGTCGTTTCTCCCGGGGCAGGCTGTCAAACCGTGGACTGCCGATCGCAGCCATCAGCACCGCATCCGCTGACCGGCAGGCTTCCAGGGTTGTACCGGGGAGGGGCTCTCCGGTGGCATCGATCGCAGCCCCTCCGATCAACTGTTCATCAAAGTCCAGCTGGAAGCCGTGGCGCTCGGACACCACATCGAGCAACTGGCGCGTCACTGCTGTGATTTCAGGGCCGATGCCATCTCCCGGAAGCAGGACGACGCGATGGTGAGTCATTGAGCCGACCGACAACGATGGTGCTGAGGTTACTGATTGACTTCGCTTGATCCCCTGGTCTCTTCGGAAGAGATTTGCTTCTTCAGTTCTCGCAACTGTTTCGCCATGTCAGGCAGTTTGGAAAATGCCGCCGAGCAGCGCAGCCAGAGCCGATTCGGAATGGCTGGGTAGCCGCTCACCACCTCGCCTGCGGCAACCTCCCCATGGATTCCGCTCTTGGAGCTTGCGATCGCTCGATCGCCAATCACGGCTCTGTTGGCAACGCCCACCTGGCCCGCAAGGATGACCCCGTTGCCCAGTTGGGCGCCACCGGCGATTCCCACCTGAGAGGCCAGGGCGCAGCCGCGGCCTGTCACCACACCGTGACCAATCTGCACCAGGTTGTCGATTTTTGTGCCGCTGCCGATCCGGGTTTCGCCAACGGAGGGGCGATCGATGGTGCTGCCGCAGCCCACTTCAACTCCGTCCTCGAGTACCACAAGACCGGTCTGCGGCATCTTGCGCCATCCCTTGGCGGTGGGCACAAAGCCGAAGCCCTCAGATCCCACCACGGCATTGGAATGCACCACACAGCGATCACCGATCCGGCTGCCGGGATGGAGAACGGCGTTGGCATGCAGCTCGCAGCCCTCACCGATGTCCACATTCCCGTAGATCACCACACCCGGATGAATCACGGTCCGTGGGCCGATTCTGGTGTCATCGCCGATGCACACCCGGGGGCCGATGCTGACACCGGCTCCAAGTTGAACGCGATCAGCGATGACGGCACTGGCGTGGATCCCTGCCTGAGGAGATGGCTTGGGGTGCAGTTGTTCGAGGGCTTCGGCAAAAGCCAGCCGGGGATCACTGCACACGGCCCAGGCCAGCTGATGCTGCTCGGCTAGATCTCTGAGCTCCTGTTGATCAGGAATCAGAACCGCGCCAGCATCGCTGCGTTCAAGGCTGCCAACGAGCGCGTTTCCTTTCTCGAGAAAACTGAGTTGATCCGCCACTGCACGCTCCAGTGAGGCGGCACCGCGCAACTCCGGATCCCGGCCTTCAGAGGTGCAGAGAATGCCTGCTTCACCGTTCTTCAGCACGGCGATCAATTGATTGAATCGCATGGGTTCAGGAGGCTGGCTGGCGGATCGTAGGTGTGATCAGCACCATGGCGTCGCGGTGAATCACAACGGGGGAACCTCCGATGGTTCTGGGTCTGGATGATTGATTCATGCTTAACGAGAGTTGTTCACTGTCAATCGATGTCAGGCCGCGGGCAATTTCCAGCCCATCAGGGTCCAGCACGCGCACGGCCTGATTGGCGCTGAACTGACCCTCAATACCGGTGATTCCCACCAGAAGGAGGGATGCACCTCGTTGCTTTACGGCCCTGCAGGCACCGCTGTCGATGGACAGACTCCCAGTGGGCTGGAGAGCGTGGACCAGCCAGCTTTTGCGGTTGCCCAGGGGTTCGGGGTGGGGATGGAAGACCGTTCCGCCCCGCCCTCCCTGAAGGATCTGGCGCAGTCCGTTGGGGTCGCGTCCGTCTCCAAGATGGACTGTGATGCCGCTGGCTGTGGCGATGCGTGCGGCTGCCAGTTTGGTGGTCATCCCACCGGTCCCCCAGCGGCCACCGACACCGGCGCCCTCTTCCAGTTGGGCGATTTCAGAGGGATGATGCACATCAGTGATTGGTGTTGCATCCCTGTCAGAGCGTGGATCAGCGGTGTAGAGACGGTCCACGTCTGTGAGCAGGATCAGTTCATCGGCGCCCACGGCTGATGCCACCAGTGCCGAGAGGGTGTCGTTGTCGCCGAAGCGCAATTCGGCAGACGACACCGTGTCGTTTTCATTGACAACTGGAAGAACACCCCACTGCAGCAATTGGTGCAGGGTCGCTGACGCGTTGTGGTAGCTCCGGCGGTCAGCCAGATCCGAGCGCGTCAGAAGCACCTGCGCCACAGGAATGGATCGGTGCGACAAGGCTTCCTCATAAAGGCTCATCAGATGCCCCTGACCGATGGCTGCAGCGGCTTGCAGGCCGCTGACGCTTGTCGGCCGATTTGACATCCCGAGGCGTTGACACCCCAGTCCGACAGCTCCTGAGGTCACGAGAACAACCTTGTCACCGTGTTGCATGCTGTCCGCCAAGCTGCTGGCCAAGAGCGCAATGGCATCAGCTGTTGTTGCACCAGGTCGTTCCCTCAGAAGGCTGGTCCCAACCTTCACAACCCTGAGCTTCATCGACATGGACTCCCGAGCAGGAGTGCCAGGCGGCGTTCCAGGCGCTGCACGCGATCGTTCTGACAGGGGAACCCCTCAGCATTGGGAGGTCTGACCAGAACTGTGAACAATCCCAGGCGGTTGCCAGCCAGGACGTCGGTGAAAAATCGATCGCCAACCATGGCGATCTGCGTGGAGGGGATTGGAAGTTGTTCGATTATCCGGCTGATGGCTCTCCTGCGGGGTTTGGACGCACCGCAAGTGAAGTCAACCCCGATTTGATCGGCAACGGCTTTGATCCGCTGTCTTGAGGGGTTGTTGCTGACTAAGTGCAGATGCAGTTGTCGTGAGGCGTCAACCAGCCAGCGGCGCATCGCCGGTGGAAGCACGACATCCTTCCCAGGCAGAAGAGTGCGATCCACATCAAGGAGCAGCACCTTGATTCCTCGGCCTAGCAGGGGTTCAAGTGGCAGATGAGCCAACGTGAGACCAGGGTCCCAGTCGGGCCGTAACCAGTGACGCTGCATCACTCGGGTAGATCACGCTCGTCGAGCTCAGCTTCGATTCTGGGCTGGATCCTGTCAAAGTCCTCCCCTTCAACGAGAACGGCGCAACCGTCGTCCATGCGTGCCACGACAAAAAATGGATCGAGAGGGATGTAGAGCCCATATTCCTGATCCTCAACGAGGAAACTCACCAGGAGTTCGTACGTTTCGGAATCATCGTCTCCTTCTTCGTCTTCGTTGTCCTCTGGATCGGGTTCATCGAGTTCACCATTCACAGTGAGGGTGACGGCCGAGCGCACCAAGGTGAGGTCGTGTTCCTGCAGCACAACATCAGCAACCGAGAGGATCGGCTCACTACTGGCAATGCTGTCGATCAGCTGGGGATCTTCGCCATCGCGGAGCTTGAACAGGCACACGGGTGTGTCCACTGGTGTGAGCAGGGCAAAGTCCTGGCCATCCAGTGGGATGAGCTGCTCTAGAAAACAGAGCAGATCGCGTCCCTCGCTGTCCTTAACGAGAACGGTGGGGACTTCACCGCTGGAAGACGGGCCGCTTGAACTCATGGGGTCGTGGATGGATGTGATCAGGATCCTTCATCAGCCTCATTCCCGCCACGTTCATCGGGCGCTGCTATGACCGGTTTCACATCCGGGCCCTCCGCTAGCCACTGTTCCAGCAGCAATGCAGCGGCTGCACTGTCGAGCCGACCGCTGCGATCTCCCTGCAATCCATGGCGTTCAGCTGCTGCCCAGCTGCTGCTGTGTTCATTCACAAAGGCGAGAGGAAGACCGAGATCTCGGGCGATCCTTCGTCCATAGCGTCGGCAGTGGTGGGCCTGGTCTGTGGGCTGTCCCTGATCATTCAGGGGGAGCCCCACCACCAGTCCTTTCACATTCCGGTGTTGGCAAAGGGTTCGTAGGTGATGGAGATTCTGTGCATGGGAGCCACGGTGCAGAGCCGGAAGGGGTGACACCGTCAGGCCCAGGGCATCGCAACCGGCGAGTCCAATGCGGCGCCGGCCGACGTCGAGACTGAGCATCGAGCGGGGAACAGGCCGAGGATTCAACGCCTCGGTGCCAGGGTTGGGGTAGGCAGCGGCGGATGCTGCGGCTGCAGATGGCCGAGCATGGTCTCCAAAGAGCGGAGGCCTCCCGGTTCTCTCTGACTGACCCTTCTCCACAGGCTTCGCCCCAAGAGAAGCTCCGATTTCTCAGATGTCCAGCCAAGGCTTTCCAGCTGCTTCTGCATCCTGTGATCGTCTTCATTCACGAGAAGCTCTGGGGTTCGGCCCCGTACCACCCATCGGAGGACGATGTCACTGAAAGCCGAGCTGATTCGTGCATCCCATGCGGGACCGCGCACGAATTCGAAACGGCACGCGTCTAACCCCCAAGGTCGGTTGAGGAGCCCGGCGATGGCCACCGGTTCCTTGTCAACCCCCGCCATCAGCACCAACGATCCTTGCCGGCGATCCAGTAGGTCACTCCAGTGCCTATCAATGATATGGCGGTGCTGGGGACTGATGCTGCTCTGCTCAAGCGACAACAATGGCTTCACATTGCTCCGCGAAATCGGACTCCACCGAACACCGTCAGGTAAGCCCAGGGTTTGTTCCTCTGGAGCCGATCGGTGCTTCTGCGGGGCTGTCCAGATGCGGCGTTGAAGCAGTGGCTGAAAACCTGACTCCCGCAAGACATCCAGCGTCATGCGATCCAGTGGGTCACACCGCACCAGCCAGCTGGGCGATTGAGCCACAGGATCCTTCATGGATTCCTGAATGAGGAGTCGCAATGCCTGCGGGCGGCTGAAACGTTCAGGGCTTTGGAACTGAAGAAGATCCAGATGCCAACAGGTAGAACGGCGATTTCCAGGCCGAAGCAGGGCAAGCGCCAGCAGTCGGTCCTGATGGATGGAGGCCGTTTCAAGCAGCGAGAGCACCCGGGTGGTGCGGGTCGTCAGCGGTGAGCGGATCAGACCTCCCAATCCGCTGGCCCAGTTCTGAACCAGCAGAGTTTGCAGAGTGGTGTTCGGCAGCCCTTCGTTGCACTCTCCGTTGTGGGGGTTCCTGGCGATGTGACCCGCCTTCAGTGGTTCGATCCGAAGCCGGAATCCCGCTGACTGTCCCACCGCAGGCCTCCTGCTTCTACCAAATGTATCGCCGCCGTTCTCACTTCGTGTTCATGCAGGGCGCACCAACACCAGAGGCGTGCGCTCGTTGGCGTTTCCTGCGGGATTCGGTTTCAAAGCGAGGTGAAGCAGTTCCTCGTCACATCCACGGCTCGACGCCAGCACCTTGACGCGTCCGAGGTCATTCACATCAACGATGGCCACTGAAACGCCGAGGGCTGCAGCCGCTTCATCACACAGGCGCTCAGGGTCCTGTGGCCCCAGCACGATCGTTTGGTCGTAAGGAGGCGTCGTTCCGGTGATGTCATCGATCAGGCGGGCCTGTTCGCCAGCCAGTCGATAGAACCAGCCACGCTGTCCCAATGGTTTGAGTAGAGAGCCGACCAGCCAGGCCAGCAACACCCGGGTGGGTCCCACCTGGTCGATCAAGGTCTGCAGACCGCAGGCGGTGGCCAGGCTGCTAGTGGGGTGAAACACGCGACAAAGCAGCCGGGCCAGCCATCCCGGACTGATCGTGGAGGGATGGGCATAACGCCCCTGGATTACCGCCACTGGTGTCTCCCCGATCGTGAGGATGTCGCCCTTCTGAAGCAACTCGCCGGCATAGTGACGCAACACCTCGATGGAGTCATCGAGAGGTCCGAGCAGATGGGTCTTCAACGGCAGCACCGAGCATCCTTCGCCCGATCGGAATGCAGCCTGAGCGGCTGCCATGACCGCCGGTCGGCGCAGGGGCACGACCACACCCTGGCGACGGTTTAAGCGACCAAAGGGTCCGTAATTCACCCACTTCACGTCCACCCAGACCGTGTCCACCCTCTTGCCGACAGGTGCAGGTGCGTCACCAGTCAGCGTGATTGCCACGTGGACCTTGGTGCTCTTGTGACCCTTCACGATGTATGCGGGCCAATAGCCATCGGCCCGTGTGTCCTCGTCGGGGTGCTGCGGTGTGATTCGGGTGGAGGTCACGATGTCGCGCAGATCGGCGCTGCCGATCAGGGTGGGGTGGACCTCAAGTTCCGGAACCATCACCTCCATGCGCGCGTGGGGATTGCTGATCTCCAGCCACCCCTCCATGACCAGAGATGCTCCCCTCTGGTTGATGGACCAGTCGCTCTGACGCAGCACCAGAGGGGAAGCGGGTCGGAGTCGATGACGTGCTTCGATCCAGGCGATTGCCAGCCCCAGCAGCAAGAGAATCAGCAGGAGACCATCCATGAAATCGCCGGTCCTGGACCGGAAGCAATGGCGCGCAGCGTAAGGCGTCCGAGCCGGGGGCTCAGCGGGTGATCACCTCGGTGTTGAGCTCGTTGAAACTCAGACTCGTACTTCCGCCTGTGGGGGCGGGGATTCCGGTCGCAGCACTGATCGCCGCATTGATCTCTTCGAGAGGCACCTGTCCCTCTGAATCAAGAATCACTGCACCATTGCCGTCGAGCACCACCACCTGAGGAACAACTCCTTTCCAGTAATGGGCAGGGTCGCTCTGACCCTGGTCACCGCGATCCTGCAGGGCATCGGTGGTGAGGGGCAGCAGGTCCACGCTGTTGCCCCAGACGCGCTGCAGTTCCGATACTGATGAGGAAAACACCTTGCTGGTGCTGCTGTCGTCGAGGTAATAAACCAAGACGCTGGTGCGGCCTGCGGCCTGCGATTCGGCCAGGGTTGTGGCGGGTGGAACCAACGATCCGTTGCCTGCGTACAGAGCGAAGATGTTTCCGTCGTAGCTGTCGGTCTCCCTGGCAGCTTGTCCAGGGAGTGCCATCAGAACCAAAGCAAGAACCATCGAAAGGGAGCGAAACAGGAACCCAGCCATGGTTCAGCAGAAAAGACAACGCATTCTGAACCCTTCTCTCCGCACCCTGTTAGCTCTGCGCTCAGCTTCTCCCGAGGCTGCGCCCCATTCCCTGGGCAATGCCCCGGCCGATGAGACCGATCGCGCGACCGACAACCTGAGTGAGAACCACCACCATCAAATCACCGAATCGCTTCACCAGACTCTGCACTTGGGGAGCGATGGCATCGCGGGCTTCAACCAGAAGGGCGACCTGCTGTTGCCACCACTGCAGCTGTCTCAGTTCCTCATCCCTCGGTTCCGTCAGCAACAGGGGCTCGATCTGGCCTGAGTGCAGTCTGTACAGCAGTCTGCGACTCTCGTACAGGCGGATCGGACGTTCAATCCATTCCTGCCAACGGGACTGACTGTTGAGCTGGTTGCGCAGCCGCTCGAGTTCACGGGTGGAAATCAGCGCGTGATCCAGCAGATAACGACGCAGTTCAGGCCACTCGCCGCAGACGCCTAGCAACTCGCCTCCGATCAACTCCGCTGTGCGAACCAGCCAGTTGCTGATGAGTGTCTCGAGCTGGAGTAAGGCCCTGGGATCGTCGGAGGGAAGCAGTTTTCCGTCCACAAGAACGGGTTGGTCCTGCACCAACGCCGCAAGCATGGTCATGGGGTCGGGAAGTTCCTCATCGCCTCGCAACAGATCGGTCCGTTTCAGTAGCTCCTCTGCAACCGGTTGCATGGATTCGCCGAAAGGCACGCGCACGTAGCTGCCCGCCACACTGCGTAGAGCTTGTTGGCGGACCTCCGGCTGCAGGGCATTCCATCGCGTTCTCAGGTCCTGTTGGCTCAATGGAGCCGCGGGGGCTTCATGCCGTAGGCGCAGCAGCACGGCATGAAGTTGTTTGAGCAGGGCCAGGAGCAGATCGCGGCGACGCTCCGGAAGCAATCCCTCGATCGCGAGCAACTGTCCGGTGCCATTGCCCAGGCCTCCGCTTACGGCGGTTTGAAGCCGGTCCTGGATGGCCTCCCATACCGCCTCCGTGTTGCGATCACTGAGGCTGAGACTGATGCTTTCCGTCGGCTGCGAGAGGGCAACGGCATCGTCAAGACCCATCTGGAGAGGCCCCCAGAGCCACAGCAGCAGATTGCGCGCACTCAACAGCTCCCGCCGGCGTCCTTCCAGCAGCAAGCGCAGTAGCGACTGGTCGGGTGGAGGATTCAAGAGTGCCTCGATGACCTGCAGATCGGCACTGATCTGCTGCAGACCGCTCAGCAGCAGCCAACTGGCAGCGCCGACAGGCTGGCCTGGATGCTCAGCAGCCGATGCGCGGGATTCGATGTTGAGCACCCGGCCCCCCTGCAACAGGCGATGGATGGCGGAACGCAGACCCTCAAGATCGGGATCCTGAAGAATCCCCTCACAGTTCAAAGCCAAAAGCTCCCTTGGATCACGGCTGAAATCCGAGGGAAGAAGAAGCAGGATCGGAGCCGGAGTCCAGCGTTGCTGGAGCTGGAGAATCTCACGATCAAGAAGGAGTGGCTGGCTGCGGCCGGGGAGCGACCAGATCACCAGGTCGGGGTGACCCTCCAATGCATCACTGCTGCGCCGAATGCTGAGGGGATGCTCAGCGGTGGAGAGTTCAGCTACGAGGCTTTCACCGAGTAGGTCGGGAGCGAAAAGGAGAATCTCCCTGGCCTGAACGTTCACGGTGCTCAGCTCTGATGCCTACAGGCGTCAAGGTAACGGTCCTGTTCAGGATCCTCCAGTGGTTTCTGCACGACGGCCACTGAGCTGAAGCGTGTAGGACTCGATCCTGTAGCCGGTGCGCTGTTCAATTTCCTGAAGTAAGGCCGGGGGAAGTTCAACGTCAAGATCTTCTATCGCGCCGCTTTCCAGGCAAGTGATGTGGCTATGGGGGTCATTGCGGTACCCATAGAGACGACCACTGGCACGATCGAGACACTCGATAACTCCAGCGCTCTGCAGGGCTTCGAGATTCTGATAAACCGAGGTATGGCCAATGCTCCGGCCCCTCTGGTTCAGTTTTTCGAAAATGTCCCTCGCACTGAGATGGGTTCCCTCGCTCCAGAGCAGATCCAGCACCATCCTGCGTTGTCGGCTCAAGCGCATGCCGAGTGTTCGGCACTGCTCGAACGCTTGCTGAAGGCTCCTGTGTCTGCCTCCATCCTGAGTGAGGGGTGACACGAGCGGAGACTCCACAGCGGTAGTCGGAATGACTTCACTTTAAAACCCTCCCCGGGAGGGTGCATGGCTCAGGCGAAATCCTGAAGCAGGTCCGATGGGGGATCTTGAAGCCGGCCATTCGCCAGTGCTCTTAACGCTTCGCCTAGATCAATCCGTCCGTCGTAGAGCGCACGACCAACAATGACGGCTTCGACCCCGAGCGGTTCCAACGTCAGCAAGGCCAGAAGATCGGCCATGCATCCCACACCACCGGAGGCGATCACAGGAACGGAACTGGCTTCAGCCATCTCTCGAAGGGCCTGCAGGTTCGGTCCCTCCAAGGTGCCATCGGTGCTGATGTCAGTACTGATGATCGCTGCGATGGCGGAGGCACTGAAGCGGCCGGCCAGCGCGGTGGCTTCAGTGTTGCTGTCCTCGAGCCATCCCTTGGTGGCTACCTTCCCGTGGCGGGCGTCGATGCCCACCACGACCCGCCCGGGATGGCGCTCGGCCAGATCCATTACCAGCTGGGGCTGCTCCAGGGCCACGGTTCCCAGGATCACCCTGTCGAGACCACAGGTGAGCAGAGTCTCCGCCCGCTCCGCAGTTCTCACACCTCCACCGAGTTGAACGGGGATCGTGAGTGCTGACGTGATCGCACGGATGGCGCTGTCGTTGGCAGGTTCCCCACTGCGGGCTCCATCGAGATCCACCAGATGCAGCCGCTCGGCGCCCTGTTCCTGCCAGCGCATGGCCTGGGCCACGGGGTCATCACTGAAGCGAGTGACCTTGTCGTAATCACCTTGGTGCAGACGAACGCAGCTGCCCCCCAGCAGATCGATGGCGGGAATGATCTGCATGGCCGGGTCAGGGAACAACCCCCATCCTGCATGGCTGGGTTGAGCGCGCTTCAATAGCTGCCGATCCGCTGGACTGACTGTGCAAATCCTGTTGATGGGTGGGACCCGCTTTGTTGGGAAACCTCTCGTGAGTCGCCTTCTGCAGCAGGGTCATCAGCTCACCCTGTTCACTCGTGGTCGGCAGCCCCTGCCCGACAGTGTTGAGTCCTGCGTCGGTGATCGCCAGGACGACACCGCCCTGGAGCAGCTCCGTGGCCGCCGCTTCGAGGTGGTGATCGACAGCTCTGGACGGACTCTTGCTGACAGCCAAAAGGTGATTGAACGGACTGGAGCTCCCTCCCACCGTTTTCTTTACGTGAGCTCTGCTGGGGTTTACGCCGGCAGTGAAAGCTGGCCTCTTGATGAGCAGAGTCCGCTGGACCCGCAGAGTCGCCATGCCGGCAAGGCTGAAACCGAAGCCTGGCTGATGCGTGAGGGGATTCCATTCACGAGTTTCCGGCCTACCTACATCGTCGGCCCCGGCAATTACAACCCGGTGGAGCGCTGGTTCTTCGACCGCATCGTGCATGGGCGCCCGATCCCACTTCCGGGTGATGGAACCACGATCACCCAGGTTGGCCATGTGGAGGATCTTGCTGAGGCCATGGCCCGCAGCCTTGAAGTGGATGCCGCCTGCAACCGCATTTACAACTGCTCGTCCCATCGCGGAATCACTTTCCGAGGTCTGATTGCTGCCGCCGCCGAGGCCTGTGGGCGCGAGTGCGCTGATCTTGATCTGCGTTCATTCGACCCCAGTGGTCTGGATCCGAAAGCCCGCAAAGCGTTCCCCTTGCGGCTCAGTCACTTTCTGACCGATGTCTCCAGGGCGGAGCGCGAACTTGCCTGGATGCCCCGGTTTGATGCTGCCACCTCAATGGCTGACAGTTTTCAGCGGGATTACCAGCTGAACCCCACGCCCAATCCTGAGTTCAGCGGTGACGATGCCCTGCTTTCGGCGGCGTGATGTAGGCCAGCCCAGACCAGAGAGCCAGCCCCAGGGCTGGCCAATAGAGGCTCCAGCCCAGCTGACGCAATCCCAGGACGACTGGACCGGCCCCCCAGCTCGGAGGCCAGATCAGCAAAAACAGGCTTAGGAATTGCAGGGTGGTTTTTGTTTTGCCGAGCCAGGAGGCCGGAGCTCCGCTCTGGCTTGCTGATCGCCAGCCCGAAATCAACAGTTCCCTGGCCAACAGAAGCCAGACCGACCAGAGGGGGAGGACCTGCTCGCTGGCGAGCCAGATCAATGGAGCGCTGATCAGAAGCTTGTCCGCCAGGGGATCGAGTCTGGCCCCCCAGCTGCTGCCGCCATCGGCCTTGCGGGCCATCCAGCCATCAGCCCAGTCACTGAAGGCACCCAGGAGCAGTAGGACCCAAGCCGTTGAGAGCTGCTCGGCGGCAAGAGCCAGCAGCACGGGGGCGCCCAGAACAGCACGGAACAGGGTGAGTCGATCCGCCCAGGATCGCCAGGGAGAGATCAAGGCTCAGAATGCGTTCAGTTGATCGGGTTCCATGGTGCTCCAGCAGACGGTCGGGGAGGTGATGTCCGCTCCGGTGCTGACAGTCACTCCTGCCACGCCCTTGAAGGATGCCGTGACCCTGTTGAGTGACCACCACATCAGTGGTGTGCCTGTGGTAGGTGATGACGGCACTCTTGTGGGTGAACTCACCGAACAGAACCTGATGGTGCGCGAAAGCGGGGTGGATGCGGGGCCTTATGTGATGCTTCTCGACAGCGTGATTTATTTACGCAATCCCCTCAACTGGGATAAGCAGGTTCACCAGGTGTTGGGCAACACAGTGGCCGATCTCATGAGTCGTGACAGCCACTGCTGTGCGCACTCCCTGCCTTTGCCGAAGGCTGCCTCCATGCTCCACGAGAAAGGAACGCAGCGATTGATCGTGGTGGATGAAGAGCGCCGGCCTGTTGGCATGCTCACCCGCGGTGATGTGGTGAGAGCCCTGGCATCCGCCCAGCCCTAGCGCTGGGCGAGGGGCTGGATGCGGATGGCAATCGGCTTGATCAGCCGGAAGTCCACCATGTCGCCCACCTTGAGATCAGCGAACACTTCATCTTCGAGTTCAGGACGAATGTCCAATTTGTGAATCTTTCCGAGGGGACCGCGCAGGGTCACTTTGTTATCTGTGCGTGATAGCCGGACGACTTCGGCGGTTCCGGTCGCCATGGCGACCCGCGTTCCCGACGGGAGTGGACCGAAGTCATCTCCGAGTCGGCGATCTTCCCGCTGGAAGCTGAGTTTGGTCTGGTTCGAGGGCCTGAGATCCACCACCAGGCCCTGGAGAAGCTCGATGGACACGTGATCTCCAGATTTGAGGCCCGCTGCGGTGGGATCGATTGCACTGGTCAGCAGGCTGGTGTGGCCTTGGGCACCTTTCACCTCGATCACTTTCTGACCGGGAATGATTCTTTGAATCGTGGCCTGCAGCTGAGCCAGTTCGAAGGCTTCAAGCAGTTCGCTCTTGAGGGCCGCGCCGTCATCGATCACGGTGCTGACCATCGGCGCCTGTCCGTTGAACCTGTAGCTCTGCATTGCCGCTTCTGATGCAGGGAGCTTGCGCACATCGATCGCAAGTGGCTGGATCAGCCGGAAGTCAACGGTGTCTCCGACCTTGAGGCTGTCAAAAGGGTTCACCCCGGGTGTGGGGACCACATCGAGGTTGTTGATTCCGCCAAGAGGACCCAGCAGATCGATGGAGTTGTCCTTGGCATCGATGCGGATCACACGGCCGGTTCCAGATGCCAGAGCCACGCGCATGCCTTTCTTGAGCCTGCCCATGTCCATGGGCAGGATGATGTCTTCGCGATTGAAGCTCAAATCACTGCTGGAACTTGGTTCAAGTTCCACCACCAGGCCGTCGAGAATGGAGAGGTTGACTTCGTCCCCCGCTTTCAGGCCAAGGGGAGTGAGATCGATGCCCACCGTCAGGATCTCTTTGTGACCGTGGGGATCGATCACCTCGATCACTTTCTCTTCGGGCAGAGCGGTGGTCACCGTGGCTCGCATCTCGGTGACTTCAAATGCAGCCAGCTCTTCGGGTGAGAACCCTGCATTAGCGGCAGGAGCCAGCAGAGCCGTGAGTCCAAGGCCTGCACCGATCACACCCCGCAAGGGTCCGCAGCGGAGCAGGGATCGGAGAGCGGAGGTGGGAGACACGGGAAAGTCTGATAAGTGGGGTGACGCTAGCCCGACCCGATTTAGGTCACAATGGCCGCGCAAACGCGAATTCAGCCATGCCCTTCCCTTCCTGGCGCATCGCCCTGCCGGCGGGGCTGGCCCTGTTGTGCGTGGGCTTGGCTCCGATGCAGGCTCGGGCTGAAAAAACCATCGAGATCAGCCTCAAGCAGAGATACCTCACGCTGTTTGACAACGGCAAGGTCGTGGAACGCTTCCCTGTCGCCATCGGTGCTCCGGAATCTCCGACCCCCGCAGGCAGTTACGCGATCACGCGCAAAGAAGAAGCTCCCGTCTACCACAAGGGCGGCAAGGTCATCGCACCCGGTCCGAAGAATCCAGTTGGTGTTCGCTACATGGCTTACTTCCAGATCGGTTCCGGTGAGTACGCGATCCATGGCACAGCCTGGCCGAATTGGGTCAAGCTTCGTGCCGCCGTCAGCTTGGGATGCATTCGCATGCTCAACAAGGATGTCGTCACGCTCTTCCAGCAGGTGGATGTCGGCACCCCTGTGGTCGTAACTACCAACTGAACTTCATCAACTCAGCCATGTTCAAGCGCTTATTTCCCTCCCTGCTGATCACAGGGTTCGCCTCCTTGGCCACATCGGCAGCTGTGGCCTATGCGATGAAGGAGATGCCGGAACAGAAGTTTCTCGATCAGGTCGAGGGTCCCGGTCATGTTCTGATCACCGCCAAAGGGGTGGAGGCTGTAAACGCGGAAGCGCGTCGCCAAGGTCTGCAGTTCCCGGCGATCGGTTACTGGTCCCCAGACAATGTGTGTTTTTCCAAGCCCCCACGTGGGGACTGCAACGGTCTCTTCCGCCGCTGATTTCAGGGGAGGGAAGGTGGAAGAAGCGGAGGCGGTGGCGCGCCAATCAATGTTCTCCCACTCTCTTCTGACTGAACCAAGTCAATAGAGTCAACGCTCACATCATCGTTCTCTAAATCTGACTGAGCGGGCCTGACTTGAATATCGGGTTCGATCACTTCGGGTGGTGGTAGATCCGGAGGCAGATTGATCTCAAATGGAGGAAGAGCTGGGTCCAGCTGTTCGGTCAGCCCGTCTCGAGGAGGCTGTTCAAGCAGAACCAACGGGTCAGCGGTGATTGGCGGCTCAGGCAGCGGAGACCGATCTCTGACCTCGGGCGAATCTGCAGACTCCGTGTTGCTGTCTCTTGTTGTTGGTTTCGGTGTCCAGATCATCCGGGCGATGGGTTCAACCCCTTGCTCCATCACCCGGTTGAGACCAGCCAATGCCCTGTCAGCAAGACGCGTTCCAACCAACTGGGCGCAGTCCAACGGTCCGCTGCAGGATTCCTGAGACTGCAGGCGTTCCGAAAGATTGGCCATCAGGCCTCCCTGCAGCTGGTTGCGCCGTTCACTCAGACGGAGGAGGTAGGGGACGTGGACAAAACTTGTCGCCCCTCCGCTGATCCAGTTGGCATCTTCCTCTGTGAATCCCTTCACCCCAGGGATGATCAGACGGCTTTTGGACGCATGGTCTGGCATGTAGGCCGCAACCAGTCCACGTCGCCGCGCCAATTCCTTGGTCTGCTCGAGAGTGAGGCCGTCCTTGCTCATCAGCATTTCCAGGCGTCCGTCACTGCGCAGGCCGAAGATCATCCTGATCCGTGGCAAGTAGTAGCGGATTCTCTGCCCCATGCTGATGCTGTAAGCGCCTTTGTAGCTGTTAGGGGCTTGCTCAAGATCGTTGTAGATGCTGTGCAGTCCACCGATGAACATGTCGTAGGTCTGCTCGCGTTCGGGGTTGAGTTCTCCGTAGCCGAAGTCCACACCTCCGTCGTTCCGGATTCCAACGAAGGCCCTTTGGCGGGAAGCCGTGCGGTTGCGCCCTCGCCAGATGCGTTGACCAAATTTCAGATCGCCTAGAGGAACGGTGATCTCCTGTCCACCGTTATCGATGTGACGTTCGTACATTGGACCGGACACGTAGGCCAGCGCTGCTGAGTCCTCGAAGGCATCCTGTTCGCGATCCCATCCTTCGAGCAGACCCAGCCTGACTTTGCGTGGGTCGAAATCGAGGGCGTACACCTCATCATCCGGTTGGTACCTGAAGGTGCCAAGCGCGTCACCTTCAATCTCTTTGTCAGTGCGCGGCGTGACGTCAAGATCGTGAGTCCTTGGTGCGAGCGCCAGCAAACCTGCAAAGACAGCGAGTGGAAACCCGAGAACCAGCCATCGTTTCCGTAACCCAAGCCCTTTCCTTCTTCGCTGAGGCCGCCGACGTTCTTTGCCGGTCGCGGGTGCAGTGTTCCGTTTCACCGGGCCTGCCGTCGCTTTTTTGGTTGGGGTTCGGGAGTGAGCCAAGGAACGATGGTGCCCTCGGCCACCAGCCATTTGCGGTAACGGTGACCGCAGTCATGCCCTCCCGTCAACTCTCCGAAGGCAGGAATCAGCATTCGCTGCTCGAGTTTGTCGAAGGCGAAGCACGGAAGTCGCAAGCGGTCAGCACCATGGCGCAGGGTTACTGCTGGATGAATATGGCCGCAAACATTAAGTAGTTCGGCCTTGTCTGGGCCTTCTTCGGGTTCGTGGCTCAACCAGAGTTCGCCCAGGCGGAATGCTGTTGTTCGGGGAAGCACCGGCATTTGCAGGTCCCTGTCGTGGTTCCCTCCAACCAGAAGAACATTGGTTCCAAGCCGTTCAGACAACGTGGCTAGGTCGTGCATCAACCGGGGTGTGAGCCCTTGGCGACCATGAATTAGATCGCCCAAAATAATGAGTCGGTCGGGATTGAAGGTGATACAAATCTGCTTGAGACGCTGGAGCGTTCCGCGATCCTCATCACTTGGCACTGGAATACCAAAAGCCTGAAACACCTCGGCCTTCCCGAGGTGGAGATCAGCCACTAGAAGATCTCGGCTCGCCTCTCTCCAGATCCCTCGATCCGGCAGAAGCACAAGCTGTTCCTCACGCCAACGCCAGCTGAAGCAGCCCGCCGGGATCGCCGAATCTGCATCTGTAGCGTCGATGGCAGCCAATGAGTCCCTTGATCGTTCATTGTCGACTCATTCTGGGTCGGTTGAATGTCACGTGCTTCCCAACCCTTCGCACCTGCAGGAGAAACTCTGTATTGGCTCCAGCGTCGATTGATGTCTCTCGAGCGGCAAGAGCGCTTTGAATGTGCCTATGCCCTGAGGATGGAGATCGCGGAGTGGATTCTTGGAGCTGAAGATGGCAATCTCAAAGTTCCACGGTTTCCCGAACCTCAATGACACTCGCCTTGCTGCTGGCTTTGCTCGGTTCGCTGATCGCCATGGGTTTCATCGTGAGGCGGCTTGAGCACAACGGCTGAGGCGGTGAAGGTGAAGGTCGCATTTCTTTTAGCGGGTCTAACGGCGCTCGCTTGGCCTGCAGATGGTCTGGCCCAAACCCTGCGTGTGGGTGTGAGTGGCTCTCCCCCCTTCGTGATGAAGGATGGCGGTTCATTGCCCGGTATCAGTGTCCAGATCTGGGCTGAAACTGCTGCACGCCTCAATAAGCCCTACAAATTGGTTCGATTTCCGACCACCGAGGCGAATATCGAAGCCGTGGTGAATGGACAGGTGGATCTCGCCATCGGGCCGATCAGCATCACCCCTAATCGACTGGCTAACCCCAAAATCGATTTCACCCAACCTTATTTCCACGGCACAGAAGATCTGCTGTTGCCGTTGCGAGCACCCGGGCTCTTGGAACGACTTCGCCCCTTTTTTGGTTGGGCGGCGTTGTCCTCAGCTGGCGGATTGATGCTGCTGCTGTTTCTGGTTGGGAATCTGATTTGGCTGGCGGAACGGCGGCGGAACGCCGCTCAGTTCCCTCGTCACTACCTCAGGGGTGTGGGTAACGGCATGTGGTTTGCCCTGGTGACGCTCACCACAGTGGGTTATGGCGATCGGGCTCCGCTCTCCAAAACCGGTCGCGCCGTCGCAGGCGTTTGGATGGTGATGTCGCTCCTGGCGCTCTCATCCATCACTGCGGGTTTGGCCTCAGCGTTCACTGTCTCGCTGACTCGACTTGACCCATCGGGCGTCCGCGAAAAGTCGGATCTACGCGGAAGGACCGTTGCTGTTGTGGATGGAACGTCCAGCCAAACCTGGGCGAAGATTTATGGGGCGCGGGCGAAGACAGCTTCAACACTGAATGAAGCCATTGATTTGCTCAGCAAGCAGGCGGTCGAAGCGGTGATTTTCGATGGAGCGCCCTTGCGCTACTACCTCCAGCAAAATCCTGGAGCTCCTTACAAGATGGCCCCATTCAGTCTTGCGAATCAGACCTTCGGTTTTGTTGTGCCTATCGATAGCCCATTGCGGACTCCGATTGATGTGGTGTTGCTCGATCTGCAGCGCAAGGGAGAGGTGAAAAAGATCACGGATTCTCTACTGCAATGACTGGGATCGTTCAGATTCAGCCCTTAAAGCAGCGTTCCATGCCTGCGCAGGCCATCCTCGATTAAAAATGTGGCGAGACTGCTGCAGCTCCGGCCTTCTGCCAGTGCCTGTTGCTTGAGTCGATTCATCACGCCGGCAGGAAGGGTGACATTCACCCGTTCCGATTCAGCGGCCTCAGCGACCTGTCCGGCAGTGATGTCCTGATGCTCCGACTGCAGCTGTTCCTGGAGTTCATGGAGCAATGTCTGAAGGAACGACACGTTTTCGTCTCGCTGGCGTAACGCTATCGTATCGTAATGGCTGATAGTCGTCTGACGTTATTCTGTTGCGGCTTTCTCAGGGATTGAATGGAGACTCTGACCCTCAAGCTGGAACCCGGTCAGGATCTTCATCAGTCCCTTCATCAACTTGCGTCTGATCACCAGCTCAGCGGCTTCGTTCTGGGGGTTGTTGGCGATCTTTCAGTGGCCTGTTTTCAGTGCCCCGGTCAGCCCCATCCCACCCAGATGCGAGGCATTTTGGAAGTGATCACCTTGAACGGCACGCTGTCACCACAAGGTGTTCATCTCCATCTCAGCCTCTCGGATGGAGCTTGTCAGGTTTGGGGTGGACATCTCGAACCTGGAACCATCGTTCACAAGGGTGTCCAGCTGCTGGTCGGGCTGAATGAATTACCAGGACAGAGCCAACCAACCAGCAACGAGCGGGTCGAGTTGGCTGTTCTCCAAGGTTGTCCCTGGTGCCATCGAGCGCGCCAGCTTCTCGAGCGGCAAGCGATTCCCCATCGCATCATCGCTGTCGACTCCGACAGCACCTTCGAAGCCTGTCAGAGACGCAGTGGGCTCAGGGTGTTTCCCCAGATCTTTGTTGATGGCGACTTCTTTGGCGACTACACCGCCCTCCATCAGCTGCATCAGAGCGGTCAGATTGATTCCCTTCGATGAGTGAGTCATCGGATACCGGACTTTGGTCGCACAAACCATGGTGGTGTCAGCCATGGACGATCGTTCTCACCGGCCTGATCGTGGTGGGTGGCAGCTGGTTGATGCTCCACCGCCTCTGGGTGACAGGCTCCATCGCGATTGCTGTGGTGTGCTGGTGGGTGCTGTTTCTCGTGATCGCACCAGCCGCTTACCGCAATCAGTCACGCTGAGCCGCTCGAAAGCGTTGTTTCTCCTCCAAGAGTTCGGCTTCTAATTGTTCGATCAGCTGGGTGACGAGCGCCTGAAACTCAGGTTGGCATCCACGGAACGCGGCCTTATGACGGATCGGTTCATTGCGTGTGCGTAGATCGGTCAGCATCAGCTGAAGAGCATCGATCCTGGCGTTGCTGTTCAAGATGTCACGTCAGACGCGTGGCGAGGTTATGACATCGGGAGCCACGCATCAGAAGCGCACAGTGGTTTTCATCAAAGCGCCCAGCTGGCTCAGGGACGTTCCTCGGGGCGTATCAGCCCCGAGAGGTCGGCTGAGATAAAAAACGGCTGGTGTAACGCTGATCGAATCCGAGATCGGAACCATGAACCACCCCTCCATGGCGAAACTCGCATCGTCAGGAGTCGCCCCACCCTTCAATGCCGTCGCAAAGATCGGCTGGCCGACGGCTAGACCCAACGACGTGTCGTCCAACAGCCAGTCGGTCCACTGCAGCGCCACTGTCCACGACTGGGAGATGGAAACCAGTCCCTCGCTGTTCACACCGTTCTGGTAGCGCGTGCTGTTCCAACCCCAACCGGCGCTGATGGACGGAACCCATCCCTTCCTGGCCGGTTGCCAGTAACCACTGAGTGCCGTGCTTGTTGTGATCCCCGGTTGGTTGAAGCTGCGAAGAGTGAAGGGGCTGGCGTAGTCAATGATCCCGAATCCGTTCTGAATGGTTGCCAGGGCAGCCGCGATTCCCCACTGATCAGCTGCGTAACCCACCTGCGCGGTTGCGCTGCTGCCTGCATCCACCCCGAAGAGTCCAGATCCGGACGATCCGCTTTCGCCTTGTCCGGCGATGTAGTTGAGGCTGATGCTCAGCGGCCCCCGCTCCCACATCACACCGCCACCGGCGCCAAGGTTGCTGCTGTACGCACCCGAAGCCCCTGCCTGGGTGAAGAGATCCAGAACCGAGTCTTCGGGGTAGACACTGGGCCACATCGCCAGCATCACGCTTTGATTCACACGACTACCAACGGTGAAAGTCCAGTTCTCCCCAACTGGGAACTTGTACCAGGCACGATTGATGCCGAGCTTATTGGGATTGGGTCCCTGCTGGAAGGCCACATCCAGCTCTGAAAGTTGACTCGGTCCACCACCACCGAAAGTATTTTGATTTGAATCGAGATTGCCAGCTCTCAGACGGACATTGAGAACATCCTGGCCCGTGAAGCTCGTGCGCAGGATCAACTTCTCGTCATAGCCGACGATCGTCGCTCCAAAGCTGCTGCGAATGTCGTTGCGCTGCGCTGCGGAGTTACCGCCGAATGCATTGGCCCCGATAACCAATGTGGTGACTCCTTTTAACTGAGTCGTGGGCGAGAACGCTGTGGCTTCAAGGCTCCTGACGGCATCATCCAGGTGGTTCACGCGCTTGTTGCGCTGTTGAATCAGTTCATCGCTGAGTTCATCGAGCAATCTCTGGATTGCTTCGCTTGTCGATCCCTGACGTTGTAAACAGTCCTGCAGCAATGAAGCCGCCTGAACACGATTGAGCGAATTTGTTGGAGAGATCTCAGTTGTGCAGCCAGCGATCTGCAGCAGACGCGCCAGATGGGGCTCAAGAGGGGTAGGAGACAGGGTTGTATCGACGATTTCCGACCGACCGGAATGAGCGCTCAAAACACTCAGGAGGCCATAAAGCGCCAGGGGCAGCAGGCGTTTCATCGGGCGTTAGGAATCAGACAATGAGCCAGGGTTGACCGAGGCCAGATTGCCAACACCTGGCTCTTTTCTCTCTGGGCATAGGCCTGTTTCATGACCTCTTCGATCAAGCCATCGCTGGGGTCATGCTGGTACGACCTGCCGAAAACCAGCGGCTTCCAAAACCTTCAACGGAGTCTCGAAAAGATCGGACAGCACGCCATCGTTGAGGACCTCTGCTGGTGCACCATCCACAACGACACCACCCTTGCGCATTCCCACCACCCGGTTGATCTCAGGGATGATCGTGTCGATTTGATGGGTGATCAGGATCAGGGTGGTTCCGCTTCGGCACAGCAGCCTCAGCTGGGCCAGCAACCCGTGCCGGGCTCGCAGATCAAGGGCGTTGGTCGGTTCATCGAGAACCAAGACCTGCGGCTGATGCACCATGGCTCTTGCGATCAGCACCCTGCGTTTCTGTCCTTCGGACAGTCTTCCGAAAGAGGAGGATTCAAGCTCCTTAAGGTTGAACTGATTCAGGAGTGCCAAGGACCTTTGAACCTGCTCTGGGTTGGGATCAAGACCGCGTCTAAGCCCGATGGCTCCGAAGAAGGCGGAGTGCATGAGTTCACGGCAGGTCATTGCATCGGGGATACGTTGCTGCAGCTCCGAATCCACCACTCCCAGACGCTCACGCAGGGCCCAGAGATTGATGCGCTCCTCGCCGAACATGCGCAGGTAGGACTGCGGTTGAACCACGGGGTGAAGGCAGCGACTGATGAGCTTGACGAGCGTGCTCTTGCCGGCCCCGTTCGGACCCAGAATCGCTGTGGATTCACCGATCCAGAGACGCAGTGACAGATCCTCGACGATGCGTTGACCTCCAGCCCAGGCTTCAATGCCCTGAAGGTCTAGCCATGGTGCGTTTTGATGGCTTGCGTGCTGAAGGGGCATGGAGTGATTGTGGCTGCTGAGCCGATGGGATCCCGATGATCAACCGCTGCAGCCGATGCGGCTCCACCAGTTTCCGTGCCGATCGGTCTCTCGGAGGTCGTCTCGTTTGCTCCCATTGCGGGACACCTGCTGGCCAACGCGTGCGAAGCGAGGGTCGCGCCTCGGTCGGGCCGCGCCGCAAAGGCATCAGGTTCTGGGTGATTCTGGCCCTGATGGCACTCGTGCTCGTTCTGGTTGTTCAGTCGCTCTGAATGTCCTGAAGTCTGCCGGTGAGCAGCTTCAGGGTTGGCGCCAGGGGGCGGAGTTCATTGAGTCTGGGGCTCAGAATCTGCCCAGTTCGCAGCTCTGCAGCGGAAGCCAGCACCATGTCCTGCCCTTCATTCAGTTCAAGCAGGTGAAGATCTCTTTGAAGCTCTCCCAGGAACACGTGGGCAGTGCGTTCGGCGGTGCTGTATCTGATCCACAGCCTGACGTTGGCGGGGCACCAACCGATTTCTTCGATCAGCTCCCTTTGAAGTGCCTGTTCAGCGGTCTCCCCTGATTCAAGGTGTCCGCCGAACAGGCCCCAACATCCAGGAGCCGCGATGCCATCGATGTCGTCACGAAGCTGGAGCAACCAACGTCCATGACGTCGGAGCATGGCAATGGAGACATCGAATGGCATCGGCTGCTCAGAAGATGCCGAGCTTCTTCTTCTTGCAATATCCGGCGCCGATATTCATCCAGCCGGACAGGCAGGCTTTCCCGTTGGTGGGAGCCACTTCGTAATAGATCGGCGACACGCAGGTTGTTCCAAGGGTGTTGACGTAACCCAGCGGACACTCCTCATAGCCGGGAGCCTTGGGGATCTCTTTCTGCGCTAGCGCTGACGCTGGAGTCAACAGGGGAGCGAGTGCCGCCAGCCAGATCAGCTTTTTCATGAATTAAGCAGGGTTGAAAACGGGCTGAAATTAACAGGAAATTGATTCGGTCGTGGTTCAGATCACAGGCAATCATTGACGCAGATGCGTTCAATCATTTGTTTAGGCACCTTCGGCGAATGTCAACGATGAGATTATTTGTCTTTTGGTCGTAGAAAAGAATCAATGCGCATCTCGCGGCGGCGCAGAAGAGCGAAGGTCGTGCCTGCGTTTCCCCTACAGATGCGCAGGATGTCATCCAGGGCTGTGATTTCAAGCCAGGCTGGGAATGATTGATTCACCTTTTTCATGAACTCCAGGCGGCCTCCTCCTGGCAACCCAGGTCCGACCCAGCCTCCTTTGCGGAAGCAGACTGAAACCCGGGTCGCACTCGCGATCGACAGCTCTGCCTCAACAGTGATCGCCGCTAACCCTCTGAGGGGACCATTGAGCCTGAGAACATTCATGCCTCGGCTGTGAACTGGGTCCAGGATCTGCAGATTGTCCAACCATGCCGCCTGTTTCAGCCAGGGTTGGCTTGCGCTGCTCCAGCGCAATTCCCACACCCCGCTGAGTTGTTCGCTCTGCTGATTGAGGTCTACATCAGACCCGGCTTCGGCGTTCTTGATCAAGTCTGGGATGGACGGGTCGTTGGGATGGTCTCTGAGGAGCTGAATCAGTTTGTCCATCGGATCAGATCAGCTCCGGGTGCATTGGATCGCCTTTGAATGGCCCTTGAACAGCTGATGTGATCCATCCACCGTAGAAACCTCCTGGCTGGGGGATCACCGGTTCAGCATTGACCCAGCATCCCTGCATCAAACCCGGATACAACGCAAACCAACCAGCAATGGCTTGAAACCCTGCTGTGGGTGATGGATAACGCCAAACAGCGCGATGAATCCTGCCCTGTGATGTCACCACATCGAAGTACTCCGCCACTCCTTTCCATTCGCAGAAACTTCGTCCCGCTGCGGGTGAGAGCAAGGCCATGTCCATCCCCGTCGGCGGCAAGTAGTAGGTGGGAGGGTGGTACGTCTCGAGCACGCGCTGGCAGCCCTTGCCATCGAAGAGCACCTCACCGGCGACTTTGATCAGAACGTGATCATCGGTTGGTTCCAGTCGTGGTGGTCGGGGGTAATCGGCGACGTTCTCTGGTGCCATGGCGTCGTCATCATTTGACCTGATGATGGCGCTGCCTCAGCTGCACCGGAGTGATGCGATCTGTCGACCCCCACCAGCCGGTGGTGATCCTTGGTGGATTTCTGATCACCGAGGAGGCCTATCAGCCGATGGCCGAAGCCCTGCGGCTCTCGGGGGTGGAGCACGTGGTGGTCGTTCCGGTCAGCCGGTTCGACTGGCTGCTCACCAGCTGGGGATTCGGCTGGCGACGTGTTCTGGATCGCGTCGCTGCCGCTGTTGATGCGTTGCAACCCCTCTCGGCAAGTGGTCAGGTCACGTTGGTCGGCCACAGCTCAGGCGGTGTGATGCTGCGTCTTTATCTCAGTGATGTGGAGTTCCAGGGTTGCCGATACGGCGGCTCTGATCGCTGCAATCGCCTGGTCACACTCGGTAGTCCCCATCAGGCCGTCCGAGCAACGCCCCTGCGCGCCATGGTGGACCGCCGCTTTCCGGGCTGCCATCACCCCGGCGTGGATTACGTGGCTGTAGCTGGCGCGTTGGATCTCAGTGGTTCGACAGCGTCAGCATTCAGTCGACGCAGTGCTTCCGGCAGCTACAGGAGCATCGTCGGGGATGCTGCAGTGGCAGGCGATGGCCTCGTTCCGGTCTCTTCAGCTCTGTTGAAGGATGCGCGTCATCTCGTGCTGAACTCCACCGCCCATGGTGGGCTGTTCGGTGCGCCCTGGTACGGAAGCCCTGAGAGCGTTCAGTCCTGGTGGCGGTTCGTTCAGGGTTGACGTTGGATCAGATCACTGCATCCGGCCTTGGCTTCGGCAATCGGCCATCAATGCGCCAGTAGCCGAACCAGTCAGGCTTCAGATCCGTCTCCGGTGGATTGGGTACTGACTGCAAACTGATTCGCCATCCGCCGATGCCGTCGATCGGCAGACAGTCATCGACGTCGCTAATGGACTCGATCCCATGGAGATCATCCTTGTGAACCTGTAGGGATTCCTTCAACCAACGGGCTTTGGCCCGTGCCTTGGCAGCCTGCTGAGATCTGGCCACCACCAGGCCGAATTGATGCTGTTCCTGAAGTGACTCACGTTGATAACCGCCGAGATTGACGAACCAAAGTCGATCGACAGGTTGCGTATTCGCTGAGGTCAGGAGTTTCTCTGGCATCGGTGCTGCAGGCAGCGGGCGCACTGCAAAGCCATCCACATGAGTGATGGCCTTGTAGCTGTCGACATGCAGACCCTTCTGCAAGCCGAACCATTCGCGCTTCAGTGCTGGAATGGTGTCTTCGATGCAAGACCCCACCATCCAGCGCACATCGTGGAGTTCCACGTGGCATGTCGCCGTGCGTCCTCCGAGGACGACAAGAAACAGGGTCGGTTGATCGGTCATGACGACAGGGCGAAGCCTCCCACCAGCCCGCAAACCAGAACGACCCGCCAGGCCGGTTGCTTCCAACCCACCAGCAGCAGAAAGGCCATCAACGCCAGACTGAAATCGGCACTGGACTTGATGCCAGCCAGCCAGACCGGCTGAAACAGTGCTGCAAGCAGCACACCCACCACAGCAGCATTGATGCCCTTGAGGGCGCGTCGCATCGTTGTTCGCTTCCCGAGGACACTCCAGAACGGCAGGGCGCCTCCAACCAGCAGAAAGGCTGGAAGAAACAGAGCCAGGAGGGCAAGCAGGGCGCCGCCGACGCCCTGCAACCCGCCGCGCAGATCAAAGCCGAGGAAGGCGGCAAAGCTGAACATGGGGCCGGGTACAGCCTGAGCTGCTCCATAGCCGGCCAGAAACTGGTCAAGGCTGATCCACCCAGGGGGCACCAGAGACTGCTCGAGCAGCGGGAGCACAACGTGGCCTCCCCCGAACACCAGCGATCCAGCCTGAAGAAAACCTGCCAGCTGCTGGATGGCCACCGGTCTGGCTTCTGCGGCAAGCCATGGCAGAGCTACAAGCATGCCGACCAACGCCACCAGAAGAAGAAGGGACACGCCTCTGTGCACGGGCACCTTGAGCAGTTCATGGCTCATGGAGCGATCGTCGGGGGGAGGCAACAGGGTGAGACCTGCGACCGCTCCGATCACTAGTGCCAGAAGCTGCACCCAGGCCAGAGGCACCAGCAGCACCAACACCGCTGCAAAAGCCATCAGGCTCGCTCGGTTCCGATCAGGTGCCAGCTTGCGCTGCATGCCCAGCACGGCCTGCGCCACCACGGCAACGGCGGCCACTTTCAAGCCCTGAACCCAGCCTCCGGCCAGCCAGTCCGGATTGGCTGACAGCACAGCGGACGCAAGCACAAGCAGGATCGCCGACGGAAACGTGAATCCAATCCAGGCCGCCAAGGCTCCTGGCCAACCAGCACGCATCAGGCCAAGGCCCATCCCTACCTGGGAACTGGCGGGGCCAGGCAGAAACTGGCAAAGGGCCACGAGGTCGGCATAGGCCGCGTCGGTGAGCCACTTCTCCCGTTGCACGAACCGCTCACGGAAATATCCGAGGTGTGCCACCGGTCCACCGAACGATGAGCATCCGAGCAGCAGGAATTGGCGGAACACCTCGACCACGCCTTCCATGGATGTTCCCGGATGTTTCACGTGTATTGGTGTGTTGTGAGGATTATCTTCCGCAACCTCGCTGGCGAACAAGGGCGTAGCCCTCCCACATCGATCGATAAGCGTCGGTTGCTCCAGCTGGAACAACTCCAGCCATGTTGATATAAGTTCTGTCTCGCATTTGGTCTTTGTAAGACTGAGGCATGGATGGATCCTTGAAAGCAGCGCATGTTTTGTCTGCAACTGCGACAGGGTCAATGACCGGTTGAGCCATCACGGGTGCACTCAAGGCGATGATAACTGCGGCGGTTGCAGTGCGATTCATTGATTATTGTCTAACTCTTCAACGATAGGAACCGATTGAGCTGCAGGACTCCATCGTGAAATCGATTAAAGCGGCTGTGTTTGCTAACAAGACAGCTGCTGTTTTGCAGCGAAGGACACCTTGTGCAGCGCTTTGAATCAAGGCTTTCCAGATGGCTGTCCATCAATGGAAGAATGCCATTTGAAAAGCCCTGCTTCGTAGAAACCACATAACATCGCGCTTCATTCTATTCATCGGATTCCCAATCCTCGATGTTCATTGAGTCGGTTTTTGGAAGTCGATCATTCAGACTGGTCAAGCTACAGCTTGATCGACCACCAATGGAAGGTTCCCTATTTGGGCAATTCGGATTGTTGACAGCACGCATGTATTGGTTACCCCATAACAAGGTGGCACGACCGGTTAACAGGCCATAGCGCCGATTCGCGCCTTTGCAGGTATGCCCCTTTCCAGCCAATTGAGGCTCATTTTGACCAAAAATGCCTTGGTATTGACAGACGATTGATCTGCATTGACCTGCACCTGAATAGGCGTAACCAGCAGGACACGAATTTCCCATTTCATTTTGCAGGCCAGGCCGGTTGGTTTGATCAACCTGCATAACTTTCTGTTGACTGACGTCAGTGGTCATCGCCTTAACGCATCCAACGTAGTCCTTGGCTTCAAGACACATTGCATGGATCTTGGGGTCGACTCCCTGGGCCATGGCAGATAAACCACCGAGTAAAAGAGCTGTGAGTGTGAGTGAAGATCTATTCATGCAAGCTTTTTAGAGATACGACTTGACGATTAAATATAAGAGTAATAGGGAATGAAAGGCTTGATTGACTGCCTCCTTGATGCGTAAAAATATAATCATAACACGATCGAGCTTTTTCAAATAAGCTTGACCGTGAAGATCGTTGGAACTAAAAGAAAAATAAATAACTCTATTGATAAGCGTATGCATCATCATCTCTTTGCTCTGTATCCTTGAAGTACTTAAGCGCGAAGTTGTACTCCTTAAGGCTTCATATTGTCCCTTGGACGAACTGACATTTCAGTTTTGCTTCGCTTCCATGGCGAAGTGAAGCCTTTTGCTAGTTTTATTGAAATCCGCTCGATGGTTGTTCGATTGTCAATGTCTCATAAACGTTTACTTTATCTGGACCAAATTAAGGCAGTCATAGTTGGTCTGGTCATTGCACTCCATGTTCCAGTTGCCTTTTTCCCGACGGGCTGGAGTGGGGTCCGTATTCCCATTGAAGGAATGGTAGGGGAAGGATTTATAGGATTCTTCAATTGGTACATCTACGCCATTAATTCTTTCATCATGCCAATGATGTTTTTAATTTCGGGTTATTTTGTTCCTCGATCAGTGCATAAGAAGGGAGTCGTGCAGTATTTAAAAAATCGCTCAATACGCATCGGTATTCCATTTGTTTTTGGTTTATTTATTGTCAATAACCTCTCACTTCTAATTGGTAGACTTTCTCCCTCGAGTCCATTAGAGTTTTTATCTCTGAGCGATATTCCATTCAACAGAATCGGCGTTTTGTGGTTTTTGCTAGTTCTACTTGTATTCGATTTGATTTATTGTGCTTGGGTTAAGTTAAGGGGTGATCACTATGTAGTCGATACAGCTATTCCAGTACCAACAATGCATTCATGGGTTATCAGTGCTGTCGTTTTAGGATTCATTGAGGTGGCTATGTCAACACAAACTGATCTCTGGGCCTTTTTGCGCAGTACACCTTTGAATGGACTGGGCTTTCAAGGAATGCATGTATTCACCTATGCATTTTTATTCTTTATTGGATGCAAAGCGTCGTTTCATCACTGGTTTGAGCGGATTGATCCGCATCTGGTCATAAAGTGGTTCCGATTGTCGATGTTTTTGCTTCTGAGCCAATTCGGTTTTTCGATGGTGCTTCTGAATATGACTTTGACTTTTAATACCGACATTTTTAAAAACCCAGCATCACTTATTTTGTTTGGACAGTTTATTTATCCTGCGATCGCATGGGGAGTCTTGTCGTATCTAATCATGTGGTTTCACAGGCATGAAGACTGCTTTGGGCAATGGTTGTCAGTTGCAGGATCGAACAGCTACGGGGCCTATGTGATTCATCCAATGGTGTTGGTGTTGGTTCTAATGGCGGTCGGCTTCATTGGACTCAATCCTTGGCTGACTGCACTCAATGCAATGGTTCTGACAACTCTTTTCTCGTTCGGTTTTGCCGGGCTACTCAGAAGGTTTCCTGTCGTAGCAAGGATCCTTTGAATGAAATGATCTTTAGAGTCGTTGTATACGCATGCTCAGTTCTCTACCATTTTTCAGTTTCTATTAACTTTTGTCTATTGAATGCGTTTGTCTTAGTCTCGTTGGCGCCAGTCATCCGGCTTGTCTTGGCTGAAGAATTGTGTAATGTCATCGACTCCTTGAAGGTTATTGCGATGGTTGCAAGGGTCGACAAAGCCGATGTCCATCTGATTCAAAAAATCATCAAAGTTACCAGGTTGCATGTTTGGTGTAGCCACAGTTCGCCTTGCCTTGCGCAGCATCTCACCTGCTGAGCCATTAGCTTTGGCCAGCTTTGACACCCAAATCATTTCATCAAGTTCAACTTCAACAGCTTTTGTTATTCGATTGCAAATCGACTCTAGTTTTAGTCGTTGTTTCGTGCTCAGCATACGACTTTGCTTGTAGATGAGCCAAGCCTAGCGAGCGTTATTTTAGGTTCAGTAAATTATGATGCACTTTTGATCATTGCTGCTTTGTGTGCTTTCGGTGATTGTCTGCGTCGTTTTGGCTGGTCATCCATAAGGTTATAAATTGTCTTTTTCTACGGCAGGGTGCGCCTCGAGGTTGATTGCGTTTTTGAAGTTCTTGTTTTGTGCTGATGCTGCTCAGTCAATTTGTTGAAATGTGCTGATTTCTGGTGCCTGCAATCGCTTTTGCGATAGCAAAATTGTCGGTTCATAATGTTTTTTAGGCAAGCTCTTTGTGACGCCTAGTGTACTCACTGGTTTTGACGCTTCTTTTGGTTTGATGCGGTATTGAGAGGTTATTGGTGGGCCTTGGCTGGAATGATTGATGGCTTGAAAATTAGATTAATGATGGTGTAGATGTGCGTGCCGTAGCGATTTGATTGGCGCTACTGCTCCTGGTTCAACGCTTCGCGCATCATCCGCTCCACGCGCTCCTGAACGGATTCGTTGGTCATGCGGTTGTTCAGCCTCTCCACGAGCAGGGGAAAAGCGAGTGGCCCTGGACGCGGCGTGGGGCAGTGCAGGGTGTCGCCCTTGCGTATCCGTTGTAGAGCGGATCGCAGGCGAGGGAGCTCGAGCTGCTCCTGCAGCACCTCGTCTCTGGCCTGGCGGAGCAGGAGGTTGTTGGGTTCGTGTTTGCTGAACACTTCCCAGAGCAGGGAACCGCTGATCTGCAGTTGGCCGGTGGATTTGTTCTGGCCCGGGAATCCCTGCACCAGCAGTCCGGCCACCTGGGCAATGCTGCGAAACCGGCGTCGGCACAGTTCCGAAAGGTTCAGGGCCTGCTCCAGATCCTCTTCCAGCGTTGTGTCATCAAGGAGCTCGTCGAGGTGGTCCTCCAGCAGCTGGTCCATCGGATAGCCCCTCGGAGCCAGCAGTTCAAATCCGTAATCGTTCACAGATACGGTGATCGTTCCCCGCTGAACGCGCGTGAGGCGCGTTGCCCAGAGAAAGCCAAGCCCTTCATGCACAAACCTGCCCTCAAAGGGATAGGCGTAAAGGTGCATCCCCTCCCGGGTTCGGCAGGTTTCGATCAGCAACTGTTCGCTTCCAGGCAGGGTGGAGAGATCCATCTGCCGCTCAAATAAGGGCTCAAGCGCTTTCAGTTCCGGTGTGTCGAGCTCGCCGCGCCCGGCCCGGGCTACTTCTTCGCGCAGATGATGGGTGAGCAGATCAGACAGCGACATCTGCCCACCAGCCCAGGCCGGTACAGCAGTGCTTTTCTTGGTGGTGCTCTTTACATATGCGGTCATCTCCCTGAGGCGCACGAATTCCAACTGGCGTCCGGCAAAGAAGAACACATCCTTGGGCTTGAGCTGGCTGATGAAATTTTCTTCGACGTGACCGAGCACCGAGCCACGCACGAAGCGCACGCGAATGGATGGAGCGGAGGTGATCGTGCCGATGTTGAAGCGATGCAGCCTGGCAATGGCGTTTTCACGGATCACGAAGCGTCCGTCGTCTGTGGCTTCCAACTTTCTGTAGCGGGGGTAAGCCCCGAGGCAATCGCCTCCCTGCTCGAGAAAGCGCAGGCACCACTGCCAGTCGCTCTCGCTGAGGTGTCGGTAGCTGGCCGTGGTGCGAATCGCATCCAACGTTGATGCAGGCTTGAAGCCCGGGCCGCAGGCGAGTGTGGTGAGGTGCTGAAGGAGCACATCGAGCGGTGACTTGGGTGGCCGTCTTTCTTCCACCAAACCGTTTTCCAGTCCGCGACGCACGGCACTGAGCTCAAGCAGCTCCAAGGCGTTGGTTGGCATGAACAACACCTTCGATGTGCCACCGGGCAAGTGGGCCGAACGCCCGGCTCTTTGCAGCAGGCGGGCCAGATTCTTGGGAGATCCGATTTGCACCACCTGCTCAACCGGCTGAAAATCAACCCCCAGATCCAGGGAGCTGGTGCAGACCACCCAAAGCATGGACCCTGCTTTCACCGAGGCTTCAATGGCTTCGCGTTCGCTGCGATCCAAAGCGCTGTGATGGAGAGCCAGCAGGCCCTCCATCTCAGGGCAGGCGTAGCGCAGGCACTGAAACCAGCGTTCCGCCTGGTTGCGGGTGTTGGTGAACAGCAGTGTGCTGGTGGTGGGGACCAGGGATCCGACAAGGTCTTCGTAACGTCTGAGGCCGAGATGGCCTCCCCAGGGAAAGCCATCGATGCTGTCCGGAAGGATGCTGCTCACACTGAGGCCCCGCTTCGGCGCTCCGGTGATCAGACAGGGATCGCAACGGACTCCGAGGGCATGCCGTGCCGACTCCTCCAGATTGCCGATGGTGGCGCTGATGGCCCAGGTCTGAAGCGCGGGGCGTTGTTGTCGCAACCAACTGAGCGCTAATTCGGCCTGAATCCCTCGCTTGCTACCGATCAGTTCGTGCCATTCATCGAGGATGACGCTGTCGAGAGTTTGAAAGAGACGCTCGCAGTGGCGACCAGCCAGAAGCACGCAGAGAGACTCGGGCGTGGTGATCAGAATCTCCGGAGGCGTTTTGATCTGGCGTGAGCGCTCGGCTGTTGGCGTGTCTCCATTGCGGATGCCGACCCTCAAAGGCCATTGCATGGCATCAATCGGTTGCTGAATTGCCAGAGCGAGATCACGGCTCAGGGCGCGCAGGGGCGTGATGTAAAGGAGTCGAACGCCTTTCTGCTCAGAAGGTGCCTCGAGCATGCGAGCGATCGAGCCCATCACGGCGGCGTAGGTCTTCCCAGACCCGGTTGGAACCTGGATCAATCCGCTCTGACCGCTCAGGTGGGCGTTCCAGGCCCGTCGCTGGAACGGCATGGGCGTCCAGCCTTGACGCGCAAACCAGCGCTCGATGGGAGTCAGGAGATCAGTCAGATCAGAACAACCCTGCCAACGGCGACTTCATCAATCATTCTTAAATTCTCTTTAGACCATTTTGGTGAGTCATTTGTTCTGACTGGATTCTCAGATCTTCGTTTTCGCAAAGCTGCTTCGCCTGCTCGAGCGAATCGGCACTTTCAGCCGAACGGTCTTGGCGCCAACGCAGAATTCTGGGAAATCGAACTGCCAGTCCACATTTATGTCGTTTGGATGGCTGAATGCCTTCGAAACCGACTTCAAACACCAGCTCCGGGTTCACAGAGCGGGTGGGTCCGAAACGCTCCCGCGTGTTTGAGCGAATCCAGCGATCGAGATCGAGAATCTCTCGGTCGCTTAGGCCGGAGTAGGCCTTGGCAAAGGTCACGAGTTGATGTTCTTCAGGATCTGACGATCGACGGTCCCAGAGCGCGAAGGTGTAATCGGTGAACAGATTGGCCCGGCGTCCACGTCCTGCCTGGGCGTAGATCAGCACCGCATCCAGGGTCATGGGATCGCGCTTGTGTTTCCACCAGTGACCGCGTTTGCGCCCACTCAAGTAGGGGGACTGCATCTGTTTCAGCATCAGCCCTTCAGCACCTTCATTGACGGCACGCTGGCGAAGGGTGTCGAGGTTCTCCCACGCGCTGAGCGTCTCCCCGGCGCTGATACGTAACTGTCCCGCAGATCGGGCCTTGTTCATTGGGGAGAGGAGTTCGTCCATCGCGATCAAACGCTCTTCAAGCGTTCTGCTGCGACGATCCTGTCCTTGGCTTTCCAGCAGGTCATAGGCCACGAAGCAGATCGGGCACTCCTCACGGAGTTTGCGGCTCACACTCTTGCGTCCCAGACGGCGCTGCAGATCACTGAAGGGTCGGGGCCGATCCGCATCGACTCTCCAGCAGATCACTTCGCCATCGAGAACCGTGTCATCCGGAAGGGAAGCCGCCATCTCGATCAGCTCAGGAAACTGTTCATTGATCAATTCCTCTCCACGACTCCATAGATACGTTCCGGATTCGCGCTTGATCAGTTGACCCCGGATCCCATCCCATTTGTGTTCCACCCACCAGTCCTTGGCTTGCGTGTCCCGAAGGGTGTCGCTCTGAAGGGGGCTGGCCAGAAAGAAGGGATAGGGGACCGGTCCACGATTGACCCGCTCCGCTTCTGGTGCTGCCGTCAGTCCTTCAAACCAGCGTTGCGACGGCTCCTGTGGTGCCATCAATCGTTCCAGGACCAAAGCCTCCTCAAGCGAAAACCCCTTGGCGATCGCTTTGACCACCAGCCCTCTGGCAACTCCGATGCGGAAGCCTCCGGTGAGCAGCTTGTTGAACAGAAAATGGCGCTCGTCAGGCAGGGTGCTCCAGATCGTGAGCAGCGCGGCGCTCTGGAGCTGGGGTTCAAGCGCAGCCAGCGCCGGTAGCAGCTGTTCCATCCACCAATGCAGTGGTGGATGGGTCTCAATTGTGCTGATCCAGTGTTTCAGCGTGGAATCAACCGACTGTGGCGGGATCGCCCCCTTGAGCTGCGGCCAGAGCAGGGCCAGCGTTTCAGCGGAATCACCGACGTGACTCTGGCAATCCTCGAAGAGCCAGTCGGGAATGGCGTCGCAGGCCTGAAGAACGTCCCGAAGCCGGCGACCGGTCATCAGTCGCCTTCGTTTTTCGCCCATGAGCAGCAATGTGCTCCAGGCGTTGTCGTGGGCGTCGCCGGCGTGCAGATGCTCGGCGATCAGGTCAACCTTGCGCGTCGTGCCTGTGGATTGATCCAGGCTGTCAATCAACGTGGCGAAGGCATCCATAACCGTGCAGACAGCCTGCGAGCCGCTCAGAAACTCCAGCGATTGAGGTTGCTGTTCTCAGGTCCAGTCACTTGCACATTGCATCCCGGCACCGACAAAGCAGCACGGTTGAAGCCTGTTTCGTTTGACTTTACGTAGCTCCGATCGGCATAGCGCCATAGAGCCTGCTGGACCTCCGCGAGCGCTGTTCCGATCCGATCTCTGCTGAGCACAACTTCTTTTAAGCCCGTGCAGATGTCCGTCGCTGCGGACTTGCCATCAGCGGGGAACACAACGCTGTTGATCTGTTCAATCGTGATGGTCACTGTCTAAGCCGCCATCGGTGAAACCAGGACAACCAAAGTGGTACCGGTCCCCACCAGAGCAAGACGTCTGAGCAGCATCGTGAAGAAACGGTGCTCCGACCTTAGGTCAGCTGAGCTGTTCAAGGGGGCGGGCATCGAGCCCATGGCGCTCCCTCAGAAACCGCGACAGCACATCGTTTTGGCCGTGGGTCACGTAAATCGTTCTGGCTCCGGAGTCGAGAACGGTGCGGATCAATCCCTGCCAGTCGGCATGGTCACTGAGCACGAAGCCACGTTCGTAGCCGCGGCGTCGACGTGCACCTCGCACAGCCATCCAGCCCGAGGCGAAGGCTGTCTGGGGGGAACGGAACCGACGCATCCAGGCGGAGCGATGGGCCGATGGCGGAGCAAGGATCAAGCGTCCGGCAAGAGGATCTTTGCTGGAAATGGCGCTCACTGGCCGGCTTGGCGTCATGGCGATTCCGGCTTCTCGGTAGCTGCGGGTCACGGTTTCCACGGCGCCGTGAAGCAGCACCTCGTCTTCAACGCCGATGGCGTGCAGCTCCGCCATCAACCGTTGAGCCTTTCCGAAGGAGTAGCAGAACAGCAAGGATGGATGCTCCTGTTCCCCCTGCCACCACGCTCGAATCTGTTCAGCAACGCGGTACCCCGGCTCCCAGGCATAGATCGGCAGCCCGAAGGTGGCCTCGGTGATCAGCACATCGCACGGCACCAGCTCAAACGGTTCACAGCTTGGATCGTCACATCGCTTGTAGTCACCGGTGACCACCCACACCTCACCTTCCACGCACAGGCGGATCTGGGCAGAGCCGAGCACATGCCCGGCACTGTGAAACGACACGCAGGCCTGGTTGAGCCAGAACTGGCGGCCGTAGGGCATGGCATGGAGAGTGATCTCCTGCCCAAGGCGTTGTCTCAGGACTCCTTCGGATGAATCAACAGCCCAGTATTCGTGGCAGCCAGGCCTGGCATGATCAGCGTGGGCATGGGTGATCAGCGCGCGTCTGACAGGTCTAGACGGATCGATCCAGGCATCAGCAGCGCGGCAATAGAGACCGCTGTCGGTGTGTTCGAGAAGCGGCATCCCCACCAATGCCGTTCAGCGACTCATCTCGAGCATGCGGCGGATCGGAGCCTCGGCATCAGAACGGAGCGATTCCTCCATGGCGATCTGAGGCGCAAGGTTTTCAAGACAATCGCGCAGCTTCTCCAGCGTGTTCAGACGCATGTAGGGACAGGCGTTGCAGCTGCAGCCATCGAGTCCTGGTACATCGATCAGCGTTTTGTCCGGCACCCGCTGCTTCATCTGATGGAGAATCCCCGGCTCAGTCAACACAATGAAAGTGTCGGAACAGCTTGTTTGTGTGTAATTGAGCAGTTTGCTGGTGGAGCCGATGAAATCGGCCAGATCCAGAAGATTCTCCTGGCATTCCGGGTGAGCGATCACCTCAGCTTTGGGATTCTCGAGCTTCAGGCGTAACACCGCCTCTTCACTGAAGGTTTCATGGACGATGCAACGTCCTGGCCAGAGGGTGAGGTCACGGCCGCTCTGGCGCTGCACCCAACGGCCGAGATTCTGATCTGGAGCAAACAAGATCGGCCGGTCGGCCGGCAGCTGATTGACCAGGTCCACAGCATTGCTGCTGGTGCAGATCAGATCACTCTGTGCTTTCACCGCCGCGGTGCAATTGATGTAGCTCACCACAAGGTGATCCGGATGCTCAGCGCGGAATCTGGCGAATTCATCGGCTGGACAGTCATCCGCCAGGGAGCATCCCGCGTCGAGGTCCGGCAGAACAACTGTTTTTTCTGGACTGAGGATTTTTGCGGTTTCAGCCATGAAATGAACGCCGCAGAACACGATCACATCCGCATCGGTGCTTGCCGCTTTTCGTGAGAGCTCGAGGGAATCGCCGATGAAATCAGCGATGTCCTGGATTGCCGGCTCCTGGTAGTAATGCGCAAGGATCACAGCGTTGCGCTCCTTGCGGAGTCGGTTGATCGCCGCAACAAGGGCGGTGTCAGCGCTCATCTGAGCCTTCTGGGGCAGGATGGACTCAGCCTAGGCAGTTGCTCTGACGACGCTCCGTCTCGCCATTGCCGGAGATCTGCACGGTGACTGGGGAGACCGTGATGCTGAGCTGGTGGAGCAACTGGGCGCCGATGCCCTCTTGTTCGTGGGTGATCTCAGTGATGGTGACCTGAGGCTGGTCAAACGGATCAAGCAGCTGGCCTGTCCGGTGGCGGTCATCCTTGGCAACCATGATCGGGGCAAAGACCGTAGTGGTGCTCTTCTCCAGCAGCAGTTGACTCTGCTGGGCGAACTCAACTGTTCATGGGCACTCCGTTCCTGGCAGGCCCCTGCTGTCGGCATTGTCGGCGCCCGTCCCTGCAGCGCCGGAGGAGGGTTTCACCTCTCTCACGCGGTTCAAGCTGTGTTCGGTCCGGTGACGGAAGAGGAATCAGCCAGGCGGATCGTTGCAGCCGCAGGTCGTGTTCCCGACGACTGGCCGCTTGTGGTGCTTGCCCATAGCGGTCCCACTGGGTTGGGGTCTGATGCTTCGAGTCCCTGCGGGCGGGACTGGAAACAACCGGCGATTGATTGGGGTGATCGTGATCTTGCGTTGGCCTTGGATCGCATGCAACGGCGGCGGCGTGCTGATCTCGTGGTGTTTGGGCATATGCACCACCATCTGCGCGGGGGTAAAGGCGAACGCATCACCTTTCACCGCGACCGGGTGGGCACGCTGTACGTGAATGCAGCCTGTGTCCCACGCACGGGGGTGGATGCATCGGGGCAACCCCTCCATCACTTCACCTGGGTTGAATTTGATGGCACCCTGCCCACGCTGGTGAGTCATCGCTGGTATAGGCCGCAGGGGGACCTCGCTTACGAACAGACGCTCCACCGCCTGAGCGCGCGGGGACCCGATTGATGTTGATCTATGTCTGCATCAGCAGTCATGGTTTTGGCCATGCAGCCCGCCAGGCCGCCATGCTGCGGGAGCTGCATGCGCTCTGTCCCGACTGGACCTTGGTCATCAGCACGATGGTGGATCGCTGCTTCCTCGAGCTCGTTTTTCGGGACCTTCCCGTGGTGCTTCGTCCTGTGCAATGGGATGTGGGGATGCTCCAGGCCGATGCTCTCGGTGCTGACCCGGCCGCCACTCTGAAGGCGTTGCAGGATCTGGAGGATGCCCTGCCCCAGCGGTTGGATCAGGAAGTGGCTTGGATATCCAACCAGGAGACGCCAGTGCTCGTTATCGGCGATATTCCACCCGTCGCAGCTGAGCTCGCCGAGCGGCTGCAGGCTCCATTGGTCTGGATGGGTAATTTCGGTTGGGATGATATTTACACACCTCTCGGATCCGCCTTCGAGGGATGGGTCCGCCGCGCGCAGGAGTGCTATCAACGCGGGTCCTTGCTGCTGCGTTGCCCGTTCTCCCTGGCGATGAACTGGCACCTGCGGGAAATCAGTTTGACGTTGGTCGCTGCTGAACCCAGGTCCCTTCCCGCAGCGTTTGAGGCCGAGTTGCAAAAGGACTCATTTCCGAACGTGCTGGTGGGCTTCGGAGGGCTCGGACTGGGACTGGAGCCTTCGCTGTTTACGCGTTGGCCTGATCATCGCTTCTTGCTCAACAGGCCGCGGAATCCCGATCTGAGAAAGCATCTCGCGTTGATCAACAACGTGACCTTGCTCCCCGACGACGTTCGCCCCCTGGATGTGATGCCCTACTGCAGGCGACATCTCGGAAAACCGGGTTTCAGCAGTTTCTGCGAGGCCATGGCAGCGGATCTGGGACTGCATGTGGTGGAGCGTCAGGGATTCGCCGAAGCCGAAACCTTGATGGAAGGGCTCAGGCAGCACGCGTCCCATCGCATTCTTCGGCGGGAGGAGCTTGAATCGGGTTGCTGGGGATTGGATCAGCCCTTGCAGCCGCCCACCCACGGCAGGCTTGCTTCCACTGGTGCGATTGAGGCCGCCAAGGCTGTGAAGAGAGTCGCAATCGATACTGTTCAGCGGATCTGATGGCCTCCATAGGCCTGGCTTATTTCTGCTGTGATCGCAGTGCTGATCTGGCCCTGCTCGGGGTCGAGGCAGCTGGTCGGGGGTTGGACGATTTGCGGCGTGTCACAGGTGATCTAGGTGGCAACCCCGCTATTCGACACAGTCAGGCCGTGTTGTTCTCAACATTGGAGTTCTGAATCTCGCTTTTAAAGCGTTCATAACTTCCTGTTCTACGGCTTCATCTGCATGACTTCCCTTGCTCGTTTGATCTGTCGTGTTCTTCCGGCGGTATCAGCAAGCGTCTTGCCCTTGTTGTCTTTATCAGCTCCTGCGTTTGCCGTTCTTCCTCCGGTGGGGAACGATCGTTCTCGTCTGGTGATGCTTCCTGAGGAAGCCCAGATGTCGGCTCTCCCCTACGTCATCACCCCGGAACGTCGGGCGATGCTCAACACCATTCGTTTTGCAGAGGGAACCTGGAAGGGTGGCCTCGATCTGGGTTACAGGGTGATGTTCGGTGGTGGACTGATGCGATCGTTGGATCGTCATCCCAACAGGGTGATTTATTCCTCCCGTTATGCCAGTGCTGCAGCGGGTGCTTATCAGTTCATGCCCTTCACCTGGGATTTAGTGAAGCGCAGCCTCGGCGTTCGTGGTTTCGGTCCGGAAGTTCAGGATCAGGGTGCGCTGTTTCTGATTCAGCGCCGCAAGGCTTTGAGCCTGACCGATACAGGTGTCATGACACCGATTCTTGCGGCCAAACTGGCCCCAGAATGGGCATCCTTTCCCACACTGCGCGGACGCAGCTATTACGGGCAGCCCGTGAAGCGTTTCACCAATCTCAAAGGTTTTTACAACTTGAATTTGGCCCAGCTGCGCCAGATTCGTGATGCCAAGAGAGAATCCTTGTCGGCCGATTCTTCTCAAACTGATTCCGGCATGCCGAAAGCCCCTGTTTGCACAGGCCCCACCATTCTTTGTGACATGCCCTGAGGAAAATCCTCAGGGATCGATGCATTTCACCCCTTAATCGTTTGATTCACTTAAACGTCGGCCCACCGTTGCTTGCGCGATTAAATACGCACCAACCGCCCCTCCGATGAATCCCATGGCGTTGCGGATGAGAGGTAGGAGCTCACTGGTGCGTGTCACGACCGGAGCGATCCCGAAGACCCCAAACAGCATGATCCAGAGAGGAGAAAGGAGCAGTAACCACGCCCACGCCACACGCTCCCCCTCCTTGCGTGGATAGGCCGCAAAGCCGGCGATCAAGCCTCCGAGTACTGAGGTGCTGAGTGTCCAGAGCCATTGCTCGGTGGGAAGACCGGGAACCACCTGGCAACCACCGCGGTCAAGACAGAGTTCCACAGCATCAATCGCGGCGATGAGCGATCCATCCTCGCCATGGTCACGCACGTAGTACTGATTTCCATAGCGCGTTTGCAACTCGACCCACCAAGTACGGGGCATCAGGGCGAAGAACGCGTCGCCCACGTTGAAATTGAGCAGATTGCCGCCGCGGGGATCCCCCACCATCAGCAAGCTGCGTTCATCGAGCCCCCAGAATTCCTTCACAGCCAATCCTGGGGTGCGTTCGTATTGGGTCAGAACCCTGATCTTCCAGCCGCTGCGTTGCTCGAAGGCATCCAATGACACTTCTAGCGATTGCAGTTCCTTTGCACTGAAAATTCTGGCCAGATCAATCACAGGGGTCGGGTGATCCGGAAGCAGTTCAGGGTTGTCGATGGCCTGTACGGGTGCTGCAAGCAGAAGCAGCAGAGGAAGGATTAGAACTGCCGCCCAGCGACAGAGTGTTCGGCGGAAGCCCATGATCGTCAACGTCTGCCCGCCATTCTCACCAACTGATGGTCTCGGATGTGTGCTGCCCAGCCTGGTTGCTGGACCGACTTCGGCAATCCGGAGGAGAGGTTCCCTTCTCACTGTTCATGCACTGGGCCCTTCACGACCCCGACCATGGGGCGTATGGATCGGGCCGTCTTGCGGTCGGGCCGGAAGGCGACTTCACAACATCGCCATCCCTCGGGGAGGACTTCGCTGAACTGCTTGTGGATCAGCTGGTGGAGTGGCTTCAAGCCCTGGCTGAATTCCATCCTGATGACCGCCTCTCAGTGGTGGATGTGGGCCCGGGTGAAGGCACTCTCACCGCCCAGCTCATCCCCCTGCTTCTCAGCAAGGCACCTGGATTGGTCGATCGTTTGGACTGCGTTCTTGTGGAGTGCAACCCAGGCATGGAACTGCGGCAGAAGCAGCGCCTAGGCGCTAGCCCTGCCATTCCCTGCCGCTGGAGTTCACTCGAGGACTTACGCCTCAACCCCTTGGTCGGCGTTGTGGTGGCACATGAGCTGCTGGATGCTCTCTCCGTTGAGCGGTTGGTGCTCAGATCCGGAACCTTGCAACGTCAGATGGTTCGTCTCCGAGACGAGGGTTCCTCAGCACAGATTCATCTGGCGGAGGGGCCGTTCGATGGAGAGCTCAGGGCACGGTTCCAGAGTGAATGTGATCGCTCAGGAATGGTGATCCCACCCGTTGGAGCCGAGGATGGCTGGACCACGGAATGGCATGCATCCGTTGCCCCCTGGATGCGTGATGCCGCTGCGGCAGTGAAACAGGGTGTGCTGCTGGTGGTGGATTATGCCTTTGAAGCTGATCGCTATTACACCTGCCATCGCAGCGATGGAACGTTGCTGTCCTATCAACAGCAGGTCGCAACCAATGATGTCCTTCGCAATGCCGGTACCCAGGACATCACGGCCCATCTCTGTGTGGACGGTGTGGTTGCAGCAGCTGAAATGCATGGCTGGATGTTTGAAGGACAACGCCGTCAAGGGGAGGCTCTTCTTGCTCTTGGCTTGGCCGAACGATTCAGTGCCCTTCAATCCCTTCCCGCTGCGCAACTGGGAGAGGCACTGCGCCGTCGAGAAACTCTGCTGCGCCTGGTGGATCCTTCCTGTCTCGGTGACCTGCGCTGGATGGTGTTCCATCGGCAGAACGAAAGACCAGAGAATGCCCTCGGGCAACTCAGCCGTTTACTGCGGGATCCTCAACAGGTCAGTGCTGGCCCTCTAGACACTGCCTGACGTCGTCATCACTGATCTGATCACTGATTAGCACCGATCCAATGGCATTCGGCACGACAAATCGCAACTGCCCGTGGCGGACCTTTTTGTCAGAGCGAAGTGTGTCAAGCACTCTGTCGATTGCCAGTGAAGGCCATTGGGTGGGTAGCCCGGCCTTACGGATCAGGGTCAACTGACGTTGCTGATCTGACTCCGTCCAGAGGCCTTTGATGACGGCAAGATGACCAACAGCTGCCATTCCGATGGCAACGGCCTCACCATGCAGCCACGTGCCATAGCGCGTGAGTGTCTCCACGACATGACCGAAGGTATGGCCGTAATTGAGAATCGCCCGGCGTCCGCCTTCCCGTTCATCGGCGGCAACCACTGCAGCTTTGGCCTGAGCGGATCGCTCGAGAATCATCTGCAGCAACTCCTGATCCATCCTGCCTGGCTCGCTGAGATCGTCAGCCTGTTCGAGACGATCAAACAGTTCAGGATCGCCGATCACTCCGTATTTGATCACTTCCGCCATCCCAGCACGGAACTCCCTTGTGGGCAGTGTTCTCAATGTGAGGGGATCAATCAACACCAGCGATGGTTGATGAAATGCCCCAATCAAGTTTTTTCCACAGGCATGATTGACTCCGGTTTTGCCTCCGATCGAGGCATCCACCATCGCCAGAAGTGTCGTGGGAACCTGCACCACCGGGATGCCTCGTAGCCAACAGGCAGCAGCGAATCCAGTCATGTCACCCACCACTCCGCCACCTAGGGCCAGCATCAAGGAGGTGCGTTCCAGACCATTCCGTTGTGCGGCGTCAAGAATGATCCTGAAGGTGTCGAGGGTTTTCTGCTCCTCGCCAGCATCGATCTGGAGGAGCACCGGCCTAAAACCTCCTGTCTCGAGACTGGTCAGGCATTGAGCGGCGTAGTGATCGGCGACATCCGGGTTGCTCACCACAAGAATTCGGGTGCCTTCTCGCACTTGCAGCGCAGAGATTGCGTCACCCACATGGTTGAGCTGTCCCCGACCGATGATCACGTCATAGGGGTTGCGTTCGAGGGCAACACGGATCCTGGCTTGTGGTTCCATTGCCGTTGTTGTCTCTGGGGTGATGGTCACTGACCCTATCCTCAGCACGAAACGTTTCGGGTTGGATTTTGATGAAATCCGAGGTTGATCGCAGCAGAACCCTCACGGCCTGGGGCTTTCTGAGTCCTGCGCTCATCCTGCTTGGTTTGTCGGTGCTGATTCCAGCCGCAATGGCGCTGGTCATGAGCTTCACGCAAACTGGTCTTGATGTTTCAGAACCTTTGCGTTTCATCGGATTCGCCAATCTGCGGCGGTTGGCAGGCGATCCGATGTTCTACAAAGTTCTAGGAACGACTTTGTTGTATCTCTTCGGCGTTGTACCACCGATTGTTCTCGGTGCCCTGAGTTTGGCTGTGCTTGTGAACAGGGCGATTCCATCAATTCACATCATCAGGGCTGCTTTTTACACCCCGGTGCTCGTTTCGATTGTTGTTGCAGCCATCGCCTTTCGATGGCTTTATGCGGAAAACGGACTGATCAACGGCTGGCTCGGCGCTCTCATCGGCTCTGGATTCATTCCGATTGATTTCCTCACCAACCCTCTTCTGGCGCTTCCTTCGGTGATGTTGGTCACGCTGTGGAAAGGATTGGGTTACTACATGGTGATTTTCCTGGGCGGACTTCAAGGGATTCCTGCTGAGCTGTATGAGGCAGCTGAACTCGATGGCAGTGAAGGCTGGAGGAAACATCTTGATATCACCCTTCCTCTGTTACGCCCATATCTCACTTTGGTTGCAGTGATTTCAGCGATTGCAGCCACCAAGGTATTTGAAGAGGTGTTTCTGATGACTCAGGGTGGACCTGCAGATTCCACACGCACGCTTGTTTATTACGTCTACGACCAAGCGTTTGCGGAGCTTGAGATCAGTTATGCCTGCACAATCGGTCTGGCTCTATTCCTGATCGTCCTGTTGCTGTCAGCCGTTCGACTGGCCTTCACGGATGATCGTCCACTCATCTGAATCATGTGCTTGACCGAATCAGCTGTCCAATCTCCGCTCGGATGGCAAGCTTCAGGTTGAGCAAAGAACTGACATGGGCAGCGCTGACGGCGCAATCGGTGTGATTGGGGGCGGGCAGCTGGCCCGCATGCTGTCGGAGGCGGCTTCTCTCCGCGGCATTGATGTGTTGGTTCAAACCTCGTCCGAGGACGATTGCGCCGTTGCTGCATCCAGCCGATTGGTGAAGGCTTTGCCGACCGACCAGGACGCCACCCGAGAATTGGCTCGCGATTGCAGTGGCATCACCTTCGAGAATGAATGGGTGTCGGTGGACGCCCTGATGCCTCTGGAACGTCAGGGTGTCAGCTTTGTTCCTTCGCTGGCCAGCTTGGTTCCCCTCGTCAACAAACTCTCCCAGCGCCGACTTCTCGACGATCTCTCCATTCCCAGCCCTCGATGGATCTGTCTGGCTGAGATCAACCCAGGCTCGCCAGCTCTGCCTCCTGGCTGGAACTTCCCCGTCATGGCCAAGGCTGCGTCCGGTGGGTACGACGGAAAGGGCACGCAAATCATTGGCAATCTCAATGATCTGGCCCATCTCATGCGCAATGTCCGAGCACAGGACTGGTTGCTCGAGGCATGGGTCCGCTTTGAACGGGAGCTGGCTCTCGTAGTCAGTCGCGATCGACATGGTCGTATCCGCCATCTGCCAATGGTGGAAACCCAACAGAAGAATCAGATCTGTGACTGGGTTCTCGCCCCTGCCGAAGCGGAACCCCTGCTGGAAGCAACCGCTTACAACATCGCGGCCTCCCTGCTGACGCGCCTGGGATATGTGGGTGTGATGGCTCTGGAATTTTTCTACGGACCGGAAGGTTTGTTCGTGAACGAAATCGCTCCGCGCACCCATAACTCCGGTCATTTTTCCATCGAAGCCTGTTCCAGCAGTCAGTTCGATCAGCAGCTCTGCATCACGGCAGGGCTACCCGTTCCTTCAACAGAGCTCGTGGTGGAGGGCGCTTTTATGGTCAACCTTCTTGGCTTGCCAGAAGCTGAGGCAGGTGATGGCCACTCAGACCTCAACGAACGTCTTGGCAAGCTTCGTGCGATACCCAATGCCCACGTGCATTGGTATGGAAAGCAGGAACTACCTGGCCGCAAAGTGGGTCACGTCACCGTTGTGCTGCATGAGCACAACGCAGGGACCCGTCGCCAAACAGCGATGGCCATCCTTCGCCAAATCCGAGAAGTGTGGCCGAATCCCCTAAATTGAACCGTGAACTACCCCGTTGGTGACAGCCTTTTTCTAGTGCTCTGATCTGACTCTCTTTCGACTTGGGGCAACTGTCGTGATGGTGCCGTAGACCGGCCTCGTAGCCGGAAACGAAGCCTCACTTTGTCGCCCCTTCTGGTAACTCCAGGTCGAACACTGGGGCTTGCACGGCTGGGTGGTTCACCCCTTTCAAGGGCTCGATTCGTCAATCCTTACCCGTAATTCCTCTTTGCTCAGCGGTGTCACGACAAAGACTTCCTGAACGGTGGAGCCTCTGCGGGCCATGACCTTGAATCCCCCTTGCACCGGCGTTGAGATTCGAAGCTGTAAAGCTGTGCAGCGACCTCTCACGCGACTGATCACACCTGGAGTGATCGTTTGAATGGCAGGATCAGCAACCAACACCTTGAGCCAGGGGATCAGACCTTCCAGGTAAGTGCTGTGCGTGATTACCAGGCGTCCCACAACCAGACCAACAATGCGAAACAAGTTGGTCGAAGCTAGGGGATTTGGCTACAGAGAAGACAGCGATGCTGTCCTGACATGCTCCGATCTGTTGACAGACTTCGTCTTGAAGTGACCGCCCCACTCCGGGATCGCTGCGGTCCTCAGGCCCGAGTCTTAACAGCGGAGGTTCACGGTGATGAAGTCAGGGGGCTGGCTTTCTGTCCTGGGAAAGTGATGCGGTATGTGTTGGTCGCTCAGAATCAGAAATTGAAAACCACGGAACTGCTCAAGCTCACCCGAGCCAGCCGCCAACCGGCTGCCTGAGGTTCGATCAATCGAGCTCGCTGGTGAGAACGGAGGACAACGCCTGCTCGACTTTGCGTTGAAACAGATTGGTATCAACGCGGAGCAGCATCACACCTGCGATGAGAAGCCCGATGGCTTGCACGATGAAGACACCTGCATAGGCACTGAAACTGTTCTGAGATCCGGTGAATTGACCAAAGAAGCTGAGGAGAGCCCCACCGCCGATGGTGGCCAGTCCCCGGGCATAAGCCTGTGCAAGCCCCCAGACTCCGATGAATGTTCCTGCCATCAGCGGAGAGGTCAGACCCAGCATGAGGGTGAGACTGGCATTCGTGCTAATCCCGGCAGCCGTACCAAAAAGAAACAGCGATCCCCTGAACAGAGGTTCAGATCCCATGCCGCCGGCCACCACCATGAGAAGCACAAAAACCGCAGACAGGAGACCTCCCACCAAAGCTGTGCGTTGAGCACCGAGCCTGGGCACAAACAGAAAGCCTGTCGTGGCAATCCCGAGCAACGTTCCGATCCCCCAGATGGCATTCAGCCTTGTGGTGGCGCAGACATCCATTGCGAAGGTCGCTCCTGCGTAGGGCTCTAGGACGGCTTCTTGCAGGAAGAGCGAAAACGTGAAAAGCGATAACACTGCAAAGAAGTAGCCCACCTGTGGTGAGGATCGGAGAATTCTCCAGGACACCGCCAGTGAGATCTCCTGATCCGTGCTCTGACCTTCACCAATCCGATTGCTTTTGGTGATTCTTGGCTCAACGCCAGTGATCGCGACCAGCACGAGGCCAAAGATCACGATGGGGGCGACTGTGATCAGTCGCCTCACCCCATCAATGACATCCGTGAGTTCCGAGCTTGCACAGGAGGAGCCCAGAAAGGAGCTCAAGAGGATGGCACCGACAACAATCCCAACCATCAGCATGGACCAGACGATCGAGACCAGAACTGGTCGTTGCTTGTCGGTGCTCACGTCGACCAACAGTGCCGCAAATGGTGTTGAACTGGCGGAAATCGCCAGGCCATAGAACAGAAAGACGACTGCCAACAACAGCCCTCGTCCGATGACAGCGGAGGCGTCATCGAGCATGGATGCAGCAGCGATCCAAAGAACCAGCCGTCCTGCGATCCAGGTGAGCACGCAGAATGCAGCGGCTCCGCCAATGATGAAGGGGGTTCGGCGAAGTCCCTTCCAGCGGCAGCGATCCGATCGTTGGCCGAACCACACGCGAGTAAAAGCAACGAGCTGTTGTGAGCCAAGGGCAAGGGCCGTCAACGCTGCAGGCACGGCGAATTCTTCAATCAGAAGCCTGTTGAAGATCCCCAGGGTGAGAACTGATAACGCTCCAAGACAAGCCTGAAAAAGACCCAGACGAAAAGCGAGGAAAAAAAACCGGGCCGAACCCACGTGGTCGATCGCATGCCAGTGAACCCTACGATCACTAGCAACGTTCGATTGGAGCCATCGTTAGGCCATCAGCTCCCAGTTGCTGGTGGTAAAGCTCCGCTTGCTCGAGAGGGCCACACCAGACCTCTGCGGCACCTTCTCCATCGATACGACGTGCCAAAGCCCAGGCTTTGTCAGTGTTCATGCCAGGAATGATCCTGCAAAGACTCTCCACAACATGCTCGAAGGTGTTCACGTCGTCGTTGAGGACGATCACGCGAGCTTGGGGGTAGCGCAGCGCTTGCCGATCCCGTTCAAGAACGGTGGAAACGCCCGGTGATGACGAAGTCATGAGAGCTCGTGAACAACTGGCCTGATCCACCAAATACATTAGGTAAACTCAGAGCACTCTCGTTTAAGACATGCTGTTCACCCTGGCCTGGGCTTCTCTCGCAGCTGTTTTCAGTTTCTCGATCGCCATGGTGGTTTGGGGTCGCAACGGAGACGGCACGCTGAACTTCTGAGGTGTTCAACACAGTTCAAACCCAGTTACTGAATCAAGGTTTGGCTGTCACGGCCACGGCTTTGCTCGTATTTGTTTCTGTCGCTGTGATTTATCTGTCTACCATTGAGTGGAGAGACCGCCGTCGTCGGCGTTCACCACGTGGTCGCAGTTGAGTCCCCTTCATTAGGCCGTAGGTTTTTTGATTTTGCACTGAGGTCGTTACCCGTTACAGGACTTGGCATCCTGTTGCTCGTAATCGGATCAATTACTGGGCTTGTTTTCACTGAAAGTCGCAGACTGTCTGATCGCGGTGGAACGATTCGTTCTCTCGGCCGAGTGGCTGATGCATTCATCCTGATTCAGAGTTTCAAGGGTGATCCTCGTCGTCCTGTTCCTTCCCTCTGGAATGCACGCCTTGGAGTGAAACCGGCTGGAGACCTCTGGCAACGCCAAGGTGAAATGCTCTGGTGGCAGGCCTGGTCTCTCGATGGAGAAGCCTATTTAATTCTTCCTGCGACTCTGATTCCGCCACGATCGCAAGATTCTTTCAGCCAGCGCTACGGAAATCTTGTGGTGGTTGGAACGGATCAACTGCATCGCGAACAGCTCTCGCAACGCATCAATGCTGGAAATTCTCAATCTGGATCCTTCTCCGAGGCTGGGTTGTTTGCGTCATGCCTTGAATCGTTGGCAGAGCAAACCAGCGTCTACTGGACAGCAGATGCATTGGCATCTGTCAGCGGAACACTTGCTCCGTTACTTCAGAGAGGACGAGAAGGATGCATGGAACTGCGTCTGCAGGGACAAGTTCTGCAGTGGAATGGCGTGATTTCACAACGCCCTCTCCGGAACAATCCTGCGCAAGCAAAACTGGTTGTTTGGAACAATGCTGCAACTGAACCGGCTCCAGTCGATCAATTCACCTTGTTGCAGGTTGAAGGATCTGCATTGCAGTTGATTCTCGGCACCCTGCTGAGTCGGCAGATCATCCAGGTTCCTCTTGAGCAGAATTACGGCATCAACGAAGTGTTGCGAACGCAGATCAGTGCATCGCCTTTTTCTCTTCGACTCAGAGGCCGACCCAAAGGGTTTTACAGAGCCGGGCTTCAGTTGCAGATTCCTGTTCCAGGAGATCTAGGTACATGGAACAAAGTGCTCGACACCGTCAGTGAACGGCTTCGGAGTCGGGGATACGCTTCGCTCCCATCAGCAACAGGGATGTCTGATCAGGGGAAGCAACTCTGGATTAAAGGGGATGATCCAAAGAAAACGGTCGTCGGTGGCTGGCGTTGGCTCCGAATGAAAAAGAATCCGCTGCTCAGCATTGGATTCGGTATTGAACCGGAAGGGACTGCTTTCATTCGTGGTTTTGACCAACCCAAGGGATCTGGGTTGGTTGTTCAGGCTGACCCGTCCACCCTTGTATCGATGGATCTTCTGAGCGGACGTTGGCCTAAGCCGATGACCAAGGCTTCAACGATGACCTTTCAGGTCAGTCCCCTGGATGCCAAAGGGCTGACGAAGGGCCTATGGAGGATGCAAGGACAGCTCCTGCTGCCTCAATCCTGAGTCTGGTTGCTTTCAGAGGACTGTCGCTCACGTTTCCGCCGTTCTGAAGCCAGCGTTTCCTCCATCAGTTCGACCGCCTGGGCCATCTTTTCAAGGTTGTTTCTGTACAGGCTGAGATCCTTTTCCAGACGAGGTCTGGATAGTCCAATCTGTTCACCGATGTTGTGGGCTGTCTTGCAGAGGTCTTCTGGATCCTGTGACTCAACGCCCTGCGCTGAGGAAAGAAGAGAAAACAGACCGACGGCCATCAGTCTTGAGTAATGGAACTGCTCACCAGCGATGTCGGCAAGACCAGTGGCGAGAGGTTCTGGAGCTCCTTCTCCTTTCGACTGCAACCAAGCCTGTACCTCCTCCATGCTGTGGCCGGCTACAGCTTTTTCTGATCCCTCTGCAACGGAATTCAGCTCTTGGGCGTTGAAACCGTTGCAGCTGCACAGGGCATCAAACAGCTCGGTGAGGTGATCAGCAGGTCGATATCCCTTGGTAAAGGCAGTGAAGACCTGCCGGAGTCCGACAGCGAAGAGAGCATTCGACTTGAATTGCGTCTGGTGGCTGAGCAGATGCAGTTCCACAAGCAACTCATCGGCAGTGCGTCGATAGAGCGATGGAATCACGTAGGGAAAGGCTGCGTGAAACGCTCTCTTGCTGTCTGCGATCGTCCGAAGCCCTGTCAAGGTTTTCTGCAGTTGATTCAAGGCATGACCATAGCGCTGCCGATGCCGCCGTTAGGATTAAGTCAGTGTGCAAGAGCAGCATGATCCCCATCGTGATCGAGGAATCCGGGCGCGGGGAAAGAGCCTTCGACATCTATTCCCGTTTGTTGCGGGAGCGCATCATCTTCCTTGGAGAAGCTGTCACAAGTGAATCCGCCAACCGCATTGTTGCTCAACTGTTGTTTTTAGAAGCTGAGGATCCGGAGAAAGATATTTTCTTGTATATCAATTCACCAGGTGGATCCGTTTACGACGGACTGGGAATTTTTGACACGATGCAGCACATTAAGCCTGATGTTCAGACGGTCTGTGTCGGTCTCGCGGCGAGCATGGGTGCTTTTCTGCTTTGTGCAGGTGCTAAGGGGAAAAGGAGTAGCCTTCGTCATTCTCGGATCATGATTCACCAACCTCTGGGTGGTGCTCGCGGCCAAGCAAGTGACATCAGAATCCAAGCCGATGAAATTCTATTTTTGAAAAATCGTCTTAACCAAGAGCTGGCTGATCGCACATCCCAGCCTTTGGAGAAAATCCAGGAAGACACAGACCGTGATTTCTTTATGTCTCCACACGAAGCAGTTGACTATGGATTAATCGATAGTGTGATTGACAAAAGACCCGTTCACTCTGTTTAATCTACAAACCCATTCAGGCAATGAAAAGCTGTCTGAATGGGTGTCTTGTATTGTTTTAAATAGATAAGTCTTTTTTGCTAGAACGCAACTCATTCCATAGAATTTTGATTTCAGCGTAGGCTTCGCTTTGTTCGATTTTTCCATTGGCCTGCAAGCCAACGATTAAACCAACACGCTCAGCAAATTGCTCCAAATTCTGATGGAAAACTAAGCGCTCTGGTGACCAATCATTTCCTCGATAACTACTGAAGCTCTCAAGTGGAGAATGTGTTCCACCTCCGGATTCCATAGATCAACTTAAAAGACCATCATGGAATCCGGAGGTTAACTTTTAGCTAAGAACGGGAGAGAAACGATCTTTTTCGGGAATTTCAGTCACTTTGGCAACAAGTTCACGAAACTCATCTCCATCCAGCGTTTCTTTCTCAATAAGCAATTCGACCAGATCATCCATCACCTCCCTTTGAGCTCCCACCAGCTCAAGTGTTTCTTGATAGCACTGCATCACAATGCTGCGCACCTGATCATCGACTTGTTTTGAAATAGCTTCCGAAACATCACTCCGCGTCATCAGATCGCGGCCAAGGAAAACTTCCTGACTCCCACCTTCAAGAGACATGGGACCAAGGTTGCTCATGCCAAATCGAGTCACCATCTGGCGCGCCATCGACGCGACCTGCTGAATGTCACCACCCGCTCCAGTGGTGACTTCTGCACGACCGAAAACAACATCTTCGGCTGCTCGGCCACCAAGTGCACCCATGATCCGAGCTTTGAGCTGAGAGCGAGACACCAGCATCTGCTCCTCATCCGGAGAGAACCAGGTCAGACCTTGGGCTTGTCCCCTTGGAATCAAGGTGACTTTTTGAACAGGGTCGTGATCCTTCACCAGGGTGCCCACCAGCGCATGACCAACTTCGTGGTACGCAATCAATCGTTTGCTTCGACCATCGGTCAGAGGTTGACCTTCCATTCCGGCAATGATTCTGTCAACGGCGTCGTCGATCTCGGAAAGGCTGATGGTTTCCTTACGACGGCGGGCTGTCAGGATCGCTGCTTCGTTGAGAAGGTTGGCAAGATCTGCACCTGTAAATCCTGGTGTCCGTCTGGCAATGCTGTCGAGTGAAAGGTCTGGATCGAGTTTCTTGTTTCTGGAATGAACTTCCAGGATGGACAGTCGACCTTTGATATCAGGGGCGTCAACGGTCACTTGACGATCGAAACGACCGGGACGCATCAACGCTGAGTCAAGAACGTCGGGACGATTGGTCGCGGCAATGATGATGATTCCACTGTTGCCCTCGAAACCATCCATTTCTGTGAGCAGCTGGTTGAGGGTCTGTTCACGTTCATCATTCCCTCCACCAATACCCGCTCCTCTCTGCCGACCCACGGCATCGATTTCATCGATAAAGATCAGGCACGGGCTGTTCTCTTTAGCTCGCTTGAACAGGTCGCGAACGCGGCTGGCACCAACGCCCACGAACATCTCGACGAACTCCGAGCCGGAAAGAGAGAAAAACGGAACGCCAGCCTCTCCAGCAATGGCTTTGGCGAGCAGGGTCTTGCCGGTTCCTGGAGGGCCAACCAGCAGAACACCCTTTGGAATTTGAGCACCAACAGAGGTGAACTTCTCAGGCTGCTTCAGGAAGGTCACAACCTCCTCAAGATCCTGCTTCGCTTCATTCACACCGGCGACATCGTCAAACATCACGCCGGTTTCTGCTTCCATTGCGAAGCGGGCTTTGGTTTTTCCGAACTGCATGGCTTGACCAGGGCCGCCAGGCATGTTGTTGGAACGTCGAGCCAGGAAGATCAACGATCCGATCAAGAGCAGAGGAAACAGAAGATTCCCGAGAAGGCCTAGGGCCGGTGGAGCTGTCTTGGGTGGGTGAATGTCAAAGCTGATGCCTTCAGCTTTGAGTGTGTTGATGAGTTCAGGAGCAAGCCCAGGAAGATCAACTCTCAGGCGTTGAACTCGGTTATCGAGATCTGGGTCGACAGCTTCTACGACAGCATCACGACCGCCGTCGTAGATATCAACAGACGTGACACGACCCGCTGCGACGTAATCAAGGAAGCGTCCGTAGCTCATGCGAGCAACTGCGGTATTCCGCGGTGCAACGGTTGGACCCCCAGGCTTCAGGCTATTGAGACCACCGCTCCCGAGTACCTGCCAAGCCAGCACCAGTGCAATCGTGATTGGAAGACCCCAAAGAAGGATCTGGCGCCAGCGTTGGTTCATGGTTCTCGTACCAATTCGAAGATCGTAAGAGCTGTAGGTGTTGAACTGCAGACGCAGATCCCACTAAAGACTCCGCAACGCCGTGATCGGGTCAAGTCGAGCTGCTCGTCTGGCCGGTACAACTCCGAAAAATAGACCGATGGATCCCGATAACCCAACGGTGACAAAAACTGTGGATGCGCCGATGGCGGCCGGCAGGGGAGTGAATGCAGCGACCAATGCAATGGCTCCATAACCGGCTGCCGTGCCGATCACACCGCCGAGGCTTGCCAGAACGAGAGATTCGACAAGGAACTGACGCAGAACATCGGAACTTCTGGCTCCGAGCGCTTTTCTCAGACCGATCTCCTCAGTGCGTTCACTGACCGACACCAGCATGATGTTCATGATTCCGATTCCACCCACTAGAAGCGAGACACCACCGATCGCTCCCAGCATGAGGGTGAGGCCTCCGGTGATGGTTCCAACAATCGTCAGGGCGTCCTTCTGGGATCGCACCGCAAAGTCATCGCTGCGAAGAATCTTGTGCCTCTGCCGAAGAAGGTTGGAGATTTGGAACTTTGCAGCGCCAGTGCTCTGCTCTGAAATAGCTTCAGCACTGATGAAACTCAAACTGACGCCATAGGTGGGATCACGACCGGTCAGCCGGCTCACCATGGTGGAGAGGGGGATGTAAGCGTTTTCATCCTGATTGGAGCCGAAGACAGCACCCTTCGGTGCCATCACGCCGATCACCGTGAAACTCTGATCACGGATCCGCAGGGTTTGCCCAATGGAACCGCCATTGGGGAACAGTTTGTTGCGCAGATCAGGGCCAATGACCACGACGCTGCGTGCAGCTTGGACGTCCTGATCCGTGATGAAACGTCCTCTGGATACTTCAAAACTTCTCACAGGAAGAAATTCTGGCGTGACTCCGAAGATTGCGGCGGTGTTGCTTCTCGCTCCAGCTTGGACCACTTCGTTGGCATTGATCTGCGGTGCTACCCGCTTCACGCTTGGGACCTGCTCCGCAATTGCTTCAGCATCTTCCAGAACAAGCGTTTTCGGAAACGCCACACCTTGCCTGCGGGTGTCGTTGTTGCCGGGAACAACAAAAAGCACATTGGCACCAAGGGTGCTGAGCTGACTTTCAGCCAGATTTTGTGCGCCTCGTCCCACTCCAACGAGGGTGATCACGGATGCATTACCGATCACGATGCCAAGCATGGTCAGCAGGCTCCGAAGGCGATTGGCTCTCAGCGTGGTGAGAGCCATCCCGACTGTTTCGGCGATTGGCAGGTTGCTCGCCATTCTTCTGTTCGTGCTTAAAGCATGGTGTCGAGTTTCATCAGCATGTTGCTGCCAGTGCCGCGATGCACCGCACCTTCCTTGATATGGAGAGTCACTACCTCACCTTCACGCAGATCCCTGGTTGCATTGGCGACGCCAGTGATCACGGAGAGGCCGAGCCGACGGGCAATCACTGCAGCATGCGACTCTTCACCTCCACATTCAGTGATGATCGCAGCGGCCTCACGGAACGCATCGAGGTAATCAGCATTGGTGTCACTGGCGACAAGGATTTCTCCTGGCTCTAGCCGTGCGCAGTCGCTGGCGGTGCGTGCAATGCGGACCTTGCCACTGATCGAACCATTCCCAATCCCGGTTCCTCGTCCGAGCACGGCGCTCACGATCCCGACCTTGATCAGATCCGTGGAACCGCTCACACCTGCGAGGGTTCCAGCCGTCTGAACGCAGAGATCACCGTCTTTGAGCACCCCCATCTCCTGGGCGACAGCCATCGCCAAGGTGAATGTTGCCGTCGTGCTCTTCTGCGTTTCGATCAGCAAGGGGGTGACACCCCAGACCAGTTGCAGTTTGCGGGCGACAGCCACTTCCGAGGTGATGGCGAGAATCGGAGTGGATGGCCGAAATTTGCTTACGTTGTGAGCTGTGGCACCGCTTTTGGTGAGAGGGAGAATCGCTGCAGCATTCAGCTGTCGTGCAATGCTGCTCACGGCTCCGCTGATTGCGTTGGGGATCGTGCTGGGCAGATGTGTATCAATCGGTCGCTGCGGGTAGTCCCGTTCGATCCGACGTGCAATCGTCGCCATCGTTTCAACGGCTTCAACGGGAAAGTCCCCGACGGCGGTTTCATTCGAGAGCATCACCGCGTCGGTTCCATCCAGGATCGCGTTGGCCACATCACTCACCTCGGCTCGGGTGGGTCTTGGGCTTGATGCCATCGAGTCGAGCATCTGGGTTGCCGTGATGATTGGGATACCCAGGCTGTTGGCCTTGTGAATCAGATCCTTCTGAAGCAGAGGAACTTCTTCAGCAGGCATCTCAACCCCGAGATCTCCGCGAGCCACCATGACCCCATCGCACAGCGGCAAGATCGCATCTATCTGGTCGATCGCTTCGAATTTCTCGATCTTGGCCACCACCGGGGTGGTGAAGCCATGTTTACGAATCAGTTCTCGAATCTCCTGCATATCCGAAGGATTGCGCACGAAACTCAGGGCCACCCAGTCGACACCCTGCTGAAGACCGAATGCGAGATCCTGACGATCTTTGGGGGTCAGTGCACGCACTGAGAGCTGCACGTCTGGAAAATTCACTCCTTTGTTATTCGAGAGCACGCCACCAACGGTGACGACGCAATGGAGGGTCTGATCAGCGAGATCCACCCTGTCCACACGCATCTCGACGCGTCCGTCATCAAGAAGGATGCGGCTGCCTGCGGTGACCTCATCAGCAAGCTTGTCGTAAGTCACGGTGGCAACCGTCTGGTTGCAGCGCACCTTCTTGGAAGTGAGTGCGAAATGATCACCCTTCCCAAGGGTGATCGGTCCTTCCTCGAAACGCCCGAGCCTGATTTTCGGACCCTGAAGATCCTGGAGGATGCCGATATGAACACCAAGCTCATGGGCCACCTGACGGATCGTGGCCATCCGGGTGGCATGTTCGCTGTGATCTCCGTGGGAAAAATTCAAACGGAAGGTTGTGGCACCAGCCTGAATCAGCTCACGGATCCGCTCGGCGCTTTCGGTTGCTGGGCCGATCGTGGCAACGATCTTGGTTCTACGGTTCAGATCGATCACGGCCATTCTTGGCGCCACAAACCAGCGGAATCTACCGTCAAGCCCATTGACGCTCCATCAACGTGCATCTCAGTGACTATCAGCGGGAATCAAGGGCTACTGCCCGATACCCCGATCTTGGAAACAATCTGATTTATCCAACGCTGGGGCTCGCAGGGGAGGCCGGAGAGGTGGCTGACAAAGTCAAGAAACTGATCCGGGACCGTGACGGCCTTGTCGACCAGAACTTCAAGCAAGACCTCGCTCTAGAGCTGGGAGATGTGCTCTGGTACATCGCGCAGCTCTGTACGGAACTGGGGATGACCCTCGAAGACGTGGCGGAAAAGAACATCGAGAAACTAAACAGCCGTTCTCGACGGGGAACCTTGCACGGCGATGGAGACCATCGCTGAAAGACTCAGCCGATGCTGCCAAACCCGCCAGCAAACGAATAGCTGGCGGAAACGAGAAGTTGCTGCATCAGGCTGAGCGCGAAGAAGGCAAGAATGGCCGATAGGTCGAGTCCGCCCAGTGGAGGGATCAAGCCGCGAAAGGCATTGAGATAAGGATCGGTGATCGAGCTCACGGTGCTCAGAACAGGATTGCTCCAATCGATATTGGGAAACCAGCTGAGGAGCACGCGCACAATCAGCACCAGCGAGTAAATCTGCAGGGTCTGCGCCAACACTTGGAGCGTGGTGGACACCAACTCGATAGCCATGGGAGTGGAAGGACTCAACGAACTCTATGCAGCTTGAGGCGGTTCAGTGCCGCCGATTTCAGGAAGCACGGAAAAGGTTCGATGAAACTTCTCAGTCAGCGTGATCCAAAACGACCGACCATCACTCTGGCGCTTGCGCTCGATGAAATTCTGACTCACCAGTTCCTTGATGTGGTCATAGGCACCGGATCCGCGCAGATCCACCAGGTCCGACTGCAGGATGCGCTTTTTCAAGGCGATCGTGGCCAGTGTTCTCAGAGCAGCTGTTGAAAGGTCAACGGGAAGAAGGTCTCTTACCAGATCGCCCAAACCTGGTCTGAGTTGAAGGCCGTAGCGGCCGTTGGCGTGGTTGATCTCCAACGCTGTATCCCTTTGCGCGTAACCAGCAATCAAAACGAGCAACCCCTGCTCCGCTTCAGAAACAGATACACCGGAGAGGTCTGCCACTTCTTGGAGAGTGAGTGGACGCCCCTTTAAATAAAGGATGGCCTCCAAACGAGCCGGTAAAGAGAGAGCCTGTTCGATCGGATGCTCAAAACCCGAGACCAGAGGCAACTTGGCGTCACTCAAATCACCACCTTTCAACCTGATGATTCAAAGTAACGTGCGCATGCCTAAAGGCCATCAGGCACCCAGAAAGATGCGGTAGGCGGGATTGGACGTTTCTTCCCAGCTGGCGTAGCCGAGCTCTCTCAACACTGCTTGCCAGTCTTGAAGTTCATCGGGCTTCACCAGTACGCCCACCACAATGCGACCGACATCTGCTCCATGGTTCCGATAGTGGAAAATGCTGATGGACCAGTCCGCACGCAAGGCACTCACAAAGCGCATGAGCGCTCCGGGTCGCTCTGGGAACTCGAAGCGATAGAGGAGCTCCTTGGGTTGTGAAGACGTCGCATCAGTCCGGACTGGCAGACGCCCACCCACCATGTGTCGGAGGTGAACCTTCGCAAGTTCATCGTCACTGAGATCAAGACAGTCGTATCCGTGACTGCGTAGGGAGTTCAGAAGATCCGAACGATCCTGCAGATCGGCAACCTGCACACCCATGAAAATATGCGCACGTTCTCCAGCACCCATGCGGTAGCTGAACTCCGTCAAGCTTCGCTTCTGGAGAAGCTCACAAAGATTCTTCAGGCTTCCCGGCTGTTCCGGGATCTCCACGGCCAGCATGGCCTCACGCTCCTCACCCAATTCAGCTCGCTCCGCCACAAAGCGCAGCCGATCGAAATTCATGTTGGCGCCGCAGGCGACGGCCACCAGCTCTTGATCTTTCAGTCCGCGACGGGCGACATCCGCTTTTAAGCCTGCAACCGCAAGAGCCCCCGCCGGCTCGAGAATGGATCGGGTGTCTTCAAAGACATCCTTGATCGCAGCACAGATCTCGTCGGTACTGACCGTAACGATCGCATCCACATAACGCTGCACCAGGCGGAAGGTGTGTTCTCCGACCTCGCGCACGGCCACACCATCTGCGAACAATCCGACCTGTGGAAGTCGAATGCGTTCACCGGCCTCCAGTGAAAGGGTCATTGCAGCAGCGTCATGTGGTTCAACACCAATGATCTGAACATCGGGCCAGAGGGCCTTGACATAGGCCGCTATTCCACTGATCAAACCTCCCCCACCGATGGCGATGTAGATGGCATCTGGAGGGCGGGGGCTTTGGCGAAGGATTTCCATCCCAACTGTTCCTTGGCCGGCGATGACATCAGGGTCATCGAAAGGATGGATGAAGCAGAGATGCTCATTTTCGCTGCGCCGGCATGCCTCGGCATAGGCCTCGTCATAGGTCTCGCCATGGAGAACCACTTCGCCCCCCAGCTGCTTCACGGCCTCGACCTTCACACTCGGAGTGGTGACCGGCATCACAATCACCGCCCGACAGTGGAGATGGGAAGCACTGAGAGCGACACCCTGAGCGTGGTTTCCAGCACTGGAGGCGATGACCCCACGACTCAGCTCCTCTTCGGACAGCTGGGCCATCCGGTTGTAAGCCCCGCGAAGTTTGAACGAAAAAACCGGCTGAAGATCCTCCCGCTTAAGACGGATGGTGTTGGAGAGCCGGCGACTGAGATTGCTGGCAGCGTCGAGGGGGGTTTCACGGGCAACGTCGTAGACCCGCGCACGAAGAATCCTTTGGAGATAGTCGTCCATCTTCCCAGTGTGACAACTGAGCGGTTGTCGCGGCTGGTAAGGAGGGCCCGTAGATTGCCTGAATCAGAATCGGGCCCATGCACCTGAGCGACTTAGCCCATCCCAATGAGCTGCATGGACTCTCTGTTGCAGAGCTCCAAGACGTTGCCGAACAAATCAGACAACGCCATCTCGAGGTTGTGTCCAATAGCGGAGGGCATCTTGGCCCCGGCTTGGGCGTTGTTGAACTGACGCTTGCTCTTTATCAAACTCTTGATCTGGACAAAGATCGGGTGGTGTGGGATGTAGGCCATCAGGCTTACCCGCACAAGTTGATCACAGGGCGCTACGCCGAGTTCGACTCTCTCCGTCAGCAGGGGGGGGTGGCTGGATACCTCAAGCGCTGTGAAAGTGAGTTCGACCATTTCGGAGCTGGGCACGCCAGCACATCGATTTCTGCAGCTCTCGGGATGGCGATGGCCCGCGACAGGCAGGGTTTAGACCACAAGTGTGTCGCAGTGATCGGGGATGGCGCTTTGACCGGCGGAATGGCCCTCGAAGCCATCAACCATGCCGGGCATATGCCTCACAGCCCCTTCCTTGTGGTGCTCAATGACAACGACATGTCGATCTCTCCTCCGGTCGGAGCATTGTCAAGCCACCTGAATCGGATGCGACTGAGCCCGCCGATGCAGTTCCTATCCGGGAGTGTGGAAGAAAGCATGCGCCATCTTCCATTCATGGGCGGCGATTTACCTCCGGAGCTGAATCGGTTGAAAGAAAGCATGCGGCGACTGGCGGTGCCAAAGGTCGGCGCTGTTTTTGAAGAGCTGGGTTTCACCTACATGGGACCCATTGATGGCCATGACATGGCGGAAATGATCCGCACGTTCCAGGCAGCGCATCGCATCGGCGGCCCTGTTCTCGTGCATGTGATCACCACAAAAGGCAAGGGTTATCCCTATGCGGAAGCTGATCAGGTCGGCTATCACGCTCAGTCGGCATTTGACCTTGGAACCGGTAAGGCACGTCCAAGCAAAACCCCAAAACCTCCTAGTTACAGCAAGGTGTTTGGGCAGACACTTGTGAAAATCTGCGAACAGAATTCCAAGGTGGTTGGCATTACTGCAGCGATGGCAACTGGAACTGGACTGGATTTGCTTCAAAAAGCTGTGCCAGATCAATATGTTGATGTTGGTATCGCAGAACAGCATGCTGTGACGCTTGCTGCAGGTATGGCTTGTGATGGACTTCGACCGGTCGTCGCGATTTACAGCACGTTTCTGCAGAGAGCCTTCGATCAAATGATCCACGATGTGGGGATTCAGAATCTTCCTGTCACGTTTGTGCTCGATCGCGCCGGCATCGTTGGTGCCGATGGCCCGACGCATCAGGGTCAGTACGACATCAGTTACCTGCGGGCCATTCCTAACTTCACAGTGATGGCTCCCAAAGATGAAGCCGAATTGCAACGAATGCTGGTGAGCAGCCTCCAGCATCCAGGGCCCTGTGCCATTCGGATCCCTCGTGGACCGGGTGAAGGAGTACCGCTGATGGAAGAGGGCTGGGAACCACTGCCGATTGGTCGAGGCGAACTGCTTCGCGAAGGTAACGATCTTCTGATCGTGGCGTACGGAGCCATGAACTCAAAAGCGATGGCGACCGCCGAACTGCTGGCTGTTCAAGGGGTGGAGAGCACGGTTGTGAATGCGCGGTTCCTCAGGCCTCTGGATGATGAGCTGCTGCATCCACTGGCACAACGAATCGGCAAGGTTGTCACCATTGAAGAGGGGACGTTGTCAGGGGGATTCGGATCTGCGGTCACGGAGTCACTCAGTGACGCAGACATCAAGCCCTCAATCCTGCGGTTGGGAATCCCGGATGTTCTTGTTGATCATGCAACCCCTCAGCAGAGTTTCGAAAAGCTGGGTCTGACACCCGCACAGATGGCAGAAACGATCTTGACGTTTGTTCAGCGTCCAAAAGGAGCATCAGTCACTCCTTTCATCCAGAACCCGAGTGTGACCGTCGTTGAGAGCTAAAGACTCAGGAGGGACAGTGCCCTCCTGAGTTCATCAATTGATCAGAAAACGCCGCGGGTTGAAAGGCCGAGGATGGCACCCATTCCAAGCAGATGGCCGAAGCTGGTGCAGCCCAGCATGGCACCATGGCTCATCCCACCGAAGAAGGATGCACTGGGCATTTTCGCGCCTTCGTTGGGATACTTGATCGTGGCCTTGCCGATAGCGATCGCAATCACATTGCAGATGATCATCACCAGAGCAACCTTGGGTGTCCAGGTCACGGATGCAGGGGTGATGGCCAGGAGGGACAGGAACATTCTGTAAACAGGCGACGCTTTATCTTCAACGTTTACACAGCCTAAGCCCACCTCTCGTAAGAGATATTCATCGCTTTGGCAGATCAACTCTGAGAAGACCAGCCACGATCAGAGCGTTGCTGAAAGTGAGGAAGGCTTCAGCACCGCCATGAAGGGGATCGATGGCAACGAGTTCGGCCTGAAAGCGAACCTGAGCCACAATCGCAGCAACGATGGTGACGCCAACGAATAGAAGTGTGAGTTGAAAGCCAACGCGCACAAGCCGGTTGAACCAGCCGTTGCTTCCAAGTTTGTTCAGGAAGAAGAGATACGGAAAAAGTGAAAGCGCAAAAATGGGTGCCGGATCAAAGTTGCCCATCACTGCTCCTCCAACACTGGAGATGCGGGACGCGATGCTGCATGACTGTTCGCTGCTGCCAAGGCGAGACAACAATTGCCGATCAGGGTGGTGAATGCCTGAAGCGTGACCAACCACCGCAATGATTCAGAATTGTCGTAGAGGTGCCAGGTGCATGCCGCCATCGCACTGATCAGTGCTGGAATCATGGCTAGGCCGAACAGGCTTGCACCGGCAAACCTGGGTCCAGGGAAACGGCGTTGGATCAGAACGATGGCAGCAAGCCACTCAACAACAGATGCCCAGTGAATCCACCAGGTTCCAAGGGACAGTTCGTGCATGACAAGTGATCGAATCTCTACACCGTAATGGCACTGCCATTCGATAATGGATTGCAGCGAAAGGAATTCTGTGGCGCACTTAAGCAATGGCAGCCGACGCAGGATCCTGATTTGTGGATACTACGGAGAACATAATCTTGGCGACGATGCGCTACTCGCCGTTCTCTTGAGTCAAATCCAGGGGCAATGGATCCCAGTGATCACGGCAAATGATCAAAAGGCAGTGGAAGCCATGGCACCAGGCAGTGAAACTGTCAACAGGCGATCTTTGAAATCTGTGCTGACTGCATTGAGGAACGTTGATGCTCTGGTTCTGGGTGGTGGAAGCTTGCTTCAGGACGCAACAAGTACCCGAAGTTTGATGTATTACATCATCCTTATCTGGTGCGCGAAGAGTCTTCAGAAGCCTGTTTTTCTATGGGGTCAAGGCTTAGGACCGTTGAAGCGAAGGATCAGTCGGTTGCTGGTTCGAACAACGTTGAAAACGCTTAGCTCTGTTACGTGGAGAGATCCAGGCGCAATGAAGCAAGCGATTGAATGGAAGTTGAAAGTTCCAATGAAGATGGGGCCAGATCCTGTTTGGACTCACCCAGCACCGACCTGGAGATCCGGCAAGTCGCTGGTCGTATGTTGGAGACCTACTCCGCTTCTTAATCACAAGGGTTGGCTGAAGCTGGTGAATGCTCTCTCACGATTGAGTGAGATGCATGATTGTCATGTCATTTGGCTAGCCTTCCATGCACATCAAGATTCCGATTTATTCCATCATCTTTCTCAAGAAAATATTGTTCCTTCAAATCTGGAGAAGCGATCGTCAACAGTTACTGCAGAGTCAATAAGACAAGTTCAAAAACTTTTCAGTCAATCCAAAATGGTTATTGCGATGCGACTGCATGCTCTGATTTTGGCAGCAGTCGGAGGTGTACCAACAAGTGCACTGAGTTACGATCCAAAAGTGAAGGCAGCGGCAGAACTTTCAAGCATTTTGTGTACTGAGCTCAGCAATACAATATCAGAAGAAGAATTAATTGATCAATGGTCTATAGCGATGCAAAAACCACTCGACAGTAGCAACATCAACACATTAACGAATGAAGCCAAAGTCCATTCGTTAATGTTAAATGAAAAGCTACAGGAGCTGACAATTTAATGCACCATCTTCTCTAGGTCAACACAGAATCTGTCAACGGAACTGCGGCTTCTTATGAACGTCAAAACTTGTTTGAAGTATCTGGCCAATAGTTAATCCGACAGGAATATTACCACCAAAGGAAGAACCAAGGATATGTCGATACAGCTTTGAATCAACAAGGCGATAAGTTGCGCTTTGAAGAGGAATGTAATTTGTTTGTTTCACAAGTTGTTCAACATTACGCAGGTAAAAGGTAATAAAATTTCGCAAAGGGGTGTTATTGCGCAATGAACGATCGTTGACATAGAGGAAAAGAGGACGCGAAAGCGGTTGATAGAACTCTTTTTGCACCGCTGCAACAGAGGGAAGAACTGAAATCCCCTTGCCATTTACAATCCGAATGGCTTTTAATTTAGATTGATTATTGAGAAAATAGGAAAAACCAAAATAGCCAAGTGCATTGGTGTTATTTGCTACACAACTGACAATTACATTGTCATCTTCGCTTGCCTTGTAATCAGTTCTAGAATTAGTAGCAGAGCGATTTATGGCTTTATTAAAGATATCAAATGTACCTGAGTCTTTTCCTGGTCCGCATAATTTGATTGGTTGATCAGGAAAATCAAGATTGACTTGATTCCAGCTTGATACCTTGCCTTGTGAAGCTTTGGACCACAAGCGTGAGAGTTCGGAAGGTGTTAGCGAATTCAGCCAACCATTCGATTGATTGGCGACGACAGTTATAGCGTCAAAAGCAATGGGTAATTCGATAAAGTTAACACCATTTTGTTGGCAAGCTTTGATCTCCTTTGAACTGATAGGCCTAGAGGCGTTAGCAAGAGGAATTTTATTACTACAAAAATCTCTAAAACCTGCTGAAGATCCGGTTGCACGAAGATTAAATGAAATCTTATTTCCTTGGCTTGTATCTCTAAACTTTTTAATAGCAAGTGATGTAACTGGATAGACAGTACTAGAGCCTGCAATAGCAATTCCAGCAGCAGAAGCTGTTGGCAAGAGAGAAGAAACTACTGCGATGGAAGCGAGGACCAAAGAGCGACTTAATCCCATTGTGTAAAAGTCGATACTTATATTGTGGATAAGCCAAAGAAGCTTTGGGTTAACAATGCATTAGGAACCAAATTTTCGACTGCGACCGGATAGGTCCTGAAACCATCCGCGCTTCCACAAAAAATAAGCCTGAAAAAGTGCAATTAACGACATTAAAACTAATGAATAAAGATAGCCATATTTCCATTTTAATTCAGGCATATTCTCGAAATTCATTCCATATATACCAGCGATAAAGGTTAAAGGAGCAAAAATTGTACTAACAATAGTCAGCGTTTTAATAATTTGGTTCATTACATTACCAGTGCTTGCCATGTAAGCCTCAGTAATACTATTCAACTGCAATCGAATACTATCTCCAATTTCAAGAAGTGTATTGACATGATCGGCCATATCATGAAGACCGTCGCGTGCTACTGGTCCTAACAAACGTTGGCTTTGTCTAAGAAAAATAATCAATTCATTACGTAATGGCCACAGCTGTCGACGTGTAACCCTGTGATTAAACCTGACCTGATAAGCCTTATTGAGAATTGATGGTTTAGGTTTTAACAGTGCACGTTCTTCAAGATCATCAAGAAAAACACTCATCGATTCAAGCATAGGCAGATAACTATCAAGAATGTCATCAATAACAAAGTGGAAAAGGTTATCTAAGTCAATTTCTTTAAGATGATTTGTCTTTACATTGAGCCATGCTTCAAGATCATTAAAGCTTCGTTGCGGATTTTCTTGAATGGTAATCAACATTCGATTTGTCAAAACCAAATTGTATTGGGTGCTAATTAAATGCGTAGGGTCTGAAGCTAGCGAGAATTCATGCAGAACAGCTAGAACACAATTGTTCGTAGAGGTGACCCTCGACTTCTGCGGAAATGTAACCAATATATCAACAACACTTTGATCCAATGATAAAAGTGATAAGCATCTTCTAAGGCATTCTAAATTTCCAAGTCCACGAAATTGCAGCCACATTAATGATTGAGAGGGAAGAAATTCCTGTAAGTCTTCACTAGTACGAACATTAAAGGTTGACACTTGCTCATCATTAAATTGCAGTATTTTGCACGAAAATGGTGCCTTTCCACCATGTAGAAATAAATGTGCAGGTAAGTTACCCGGACGCTCTAGCAAAGGCAATGGTTCAGGAATACTATCAGGGGACAATCGATCGCCAGGCTTAAATAACGATTGATCAGATGTTGGTTCGGACATGTTGCGACTCTAACAACCACATTATGAAGGTGCATTGAAAGATTCATTTGTATCGCGGATTCGTTTAACAATAAATTGAAGCTGTCGTTAAAAAATATTCGTCACTCAATGCATATGTGTTTAATACTCAACCCAATAAAGCATGAGCTAAATCCACCAATATAGGAGAAAGACACACCTTAGACTTTTCAATTATAATAATGCAGTACGCAGACTTAACACAGCAAATAAATAGATAAGTCGTTAATTTAGCTTAAGCTACTTGCAGTCAATGAAAACTTTTACGCTGTCCAGTTTTAGCATCAAAGTGAAAAACTTTAGACTTATCCCATTGTACGAATATCCGCTCGGGACAGACGAATGATGGATCAATTGTCATTCTTAATTCACCTTCATCAGAATCTAGATAGAGAAGTTGCGTATTACCTAACCACTCACGGGCGAGTAGACGGCATGGTAGTCCAGAATCACTGATGGTTAAATTTTCGGGCCTAACAGCATCAATAGTATTATTACGTACTTTGAGGCAATTAATTTGTGGGCGACCTAAAAACTGTGCTACAAAAAGTGATTGTGGGTTATGGTACACATTAAATGGAGTGTCTAGTTGTTCAATCTGTCCATTGTTTAAGATGGCAATTTTAGTGGCCATAGCTAGGGCTTCATTTTGGTCATGAGTAACATAAAGCGTAGGTTTTTCCTGACTCAATATGAGGCTCCTTAGTTCAGGTCGGATTTTTTCTCTCAGTTGAGCATCAAGATTACTCATCGGCTCATCAAGTAAATAAACCTTTGGATCACGCAGCAAAGCACGAGCTAATGCCACTCTCTGTCTTTGTCCACCTGACAATGCAGACGGTAAATGGTTAGGACGATCACTTAATTGAACTATATCAAGAATATTTTGGATTCTTCTTGCTCTCTGCTCTGCTCGCATACCTCGAACTCGCAAACCTAACTCCAGATTCTCATAGACGGTTAAATGAGGGAGTAGTGCATAGCTTTGGAAAACCATACCAATAGCACGCTCTGATGGTTGAAGATTAGTGATATCACGGTCGTCAATTTTGATTGATCCATGATCACATCGATCTAATCCAGCAATTAAGCGAAGAGTAGAACTCTTTCCACATCCACTCGGACCAACGACTACAAGACACTCGTTTTGCCTTACAGAAAAATTGAGATCCTTGACGATCCAGTTATTTCCAACTTTTCGACCGACAGATTTGAGAACAAGTGTCATCCTTTGATGGCTCCACTGGTTAGTCCAGATACGATTGGCTTCTGAAATACTATCACTAGTAAGATAAGAGGTATGGCACCAAGTACAGTTGCAGCTGCATAAGCACCGTAGGGAACAGAATGAATAGAAGAACCAGCGATTCTAGCCATAGCAACGGGAAGCGTTAGCTTAGAATTATCACTAATCCAAGTTAGTGCAATTGGATATTCATTCCAAGAGAAAAGAAAGATCAGGATTGCAGTACTCGCAATTGCTGGGGACAGTAATGGGATGTAGATCCATCTAAAACGTTTTATTAGCGATAGGCCTTCGACCCTTGCAGCATCATCCAGTTCTGAAGGAAGGGAAACAAAAGCGCTTGATAGCAGAAGTACAGCAAGTGGCTGTGATAACGCTGTGTAGGGCAGTGCAAGTGCAATGAGATTATTGCCAAGAGAGAATGTTCTCGCCAATTCTAGTAAAGAAAGAAATAAGAGAACATATGGAAAAAGTGCACAAGCAACGAGAATAACTCTCACATAATTTGATGTCTTTCTTGAGAGCTTGCTAATCGAATAAGCAGCAGGAAGAGCCACAAACAATGTTAATAATGTTGATATTATCCCAACAAAGAAACTGTTCGCTAAGTACATGAAAAAAGGTGGATCAGATGAAATGACATTTCGATAATGGTCCAATGTCCATCTTTCTGATAACTCAGCGAAGGGTGTCACAAGAGCCTGATCAGTAGAGAATGAGGTATAAAGTTGCCAAAGCAATGGCATGATTGACCAAACAAGAAGAAGGACGATCAAGGAGGATTTGAATTTCATTTTGTTATGATAATTGAACGCTTTCTATTAAATAAGTGCACAAAAAACCAACAAGATGCAACGAGGATGCTTAACAAAATAAAGCTACCGATTATAATCGTTGCTCCGTATCCGAAATCTAAAAATCGCAAAGCATTTAAGTATGCATACAGAGCAATACTTTCAGTGCTGCTAGCAGGACCACCTCCAGTCATGACCTGTATAAGATCAAAAACACCAAACGCTTGAGCTAACCGAAACATAGCAGCAAGTCCAATGTAAGGCACAAGAAGGGGAAGGGTAATTCTTCTGAAACAGGAACTAGCGGATGCCCCTTCAAGTCTGCAGGCTTCATATAGGTCTGCAGGAATGCTTTGTAGGCCAGCAAGGAGTATTAAGGCAACAAAGGGTGTCGTTTTCCAGACATCTGAATAAACAGTAGCAATCCAAGCAGTGGATGGATTGCCAAGAATATTGAGGGATTGAGCACCCAGAGCAGTGGTGAACTGATCAATAGGACCGAAGGGGCTGTTAAAGATCCAACGCCATCCAAGGGCCATAACTGTTGTAGGCAAAGCCCAGGGTATTAATGATGACGAACGTATCCACCCTCGAAACTTCATTGGGCGGTGAAGGATCAAAGCAATGATCAATCCAAGTAATAATTCTATTCCAACTGAAGCAACCGAAAAACGTATTGTTTGGAGAAAATCTTGCCAATAACGATAATCATGGATAAAACGATTCCAGTTTGCCCATCCGTTAAAGATCGACCTGAAAGATGTTAAAACAGAATTTGCGTGAAGACTTAACCATAAATAGCTTAGTAAAGGAAAACCAAATACGATTCCTAAAAAAATAATTGATGGAAGTAATAAGGCGATCAAGATCATGATGGAGTCCCACCAGCAGCGACTAGAATTTGTTCAGATGATCTATCTGCTCTATTCATTGACAACTCAGGCTTTTCTTCCCCAGTTAATGAGGCACTAAGGGATCGCTGAAGAACGTCACTGATTTGTGCATAGATTGGAGTTTCAGGCCTTAGCACCGCATTATTTAATGCTCTGGATAGCAACGCCAAGTGTGGATAGTCCTGAATTAGTTCTAGATCTTCGTAAAGCGCTTTCACCGTCGGTGTATAACCGTGTTCGATGAACATAACTCTCTGTGCTTCGGCTGAGGTTAAATATTTGATGGCTTTAATGACTGCATCTTTATGGTTTGAACCACGAAGCAGAGTAAATCCCCAACTTCCTAGCGTTGAGGCTGGTTCCACACCAGGCAATGAAACCATTGTTGAGATTCCAATTTTCCCTCTGACCGGACTGTCTTGTTTTTGAAGTTCTGCCCATGCATACGGCCAATTCCTCATAAAAGCACTCTCACCAGATTGAAAATTTCGTAGAGCCTCTGGCTCAGCAAATGTAGTGACAGCTCTAGGACTAATACCAGTTTCAATTAGATCCGTTAACCATTGAGCTGCTTCGACACCGGGCACCTCATTCAATCCTAATGATTGGTTATTGACATCGAACCAATCTCCTCCGAATCCATCAATCATTTCCAAATAAACGCAACTCAAACCCTCATATTGTCGACCTTGCCAAACGTATCCCCAGGGAACTTTTCCTTGCGTTTGCAACTGATTGCTAATCGATACTAACTCTGAAGGAGTTTTGGGTGGAGTTTTCATCAAATCAGTACGCCAAAAAAGGAGCCCCATATCAGCTACTAATGGCCATCGATAAAGAGTTCCCTCAAAATCATTTCCTTTTTCTGCACCACTAGCAAGGTCTGCAATATCAGTCTCATCGAAATATGGATCTAGACCTTCTAGCCAGCCCGCGCGAGCGTATTTGGGTAGCCAAGTGATGTCCATCAATAGTCCATCAAATGGTGTATCTCCTAAGAGCAAGCTACTAATAGCAAGATCTGACATAGATTCTGTTTGTCTTGGACCACGTATGACATTCAAATGAATTTGATTTTTATAGAGAGTGTTGAAATTCTCAACAAGTTTGACTGTTGAATCAGCGAAAGGAGCGGGCATCAAAATTGAAATTGTTTCAACTTGGCTTGCAACTAAAGCTGGAGTCGTGCTTATTAAGGCAACCAGGCAAATCAATCCAATAAGAAGTGATGAAAATTTTCTACGAGAGAACATCATGTGTTTTTATATTCTACTTCGAGTGATTGCATTTGTTCATTAGCCCAATCTGAAACTGTAAAATCTTCCACAGCTGAAACCATTTTGCTGATTCTTATTTTTTGCTCATCCTCAGGCATTTCAAGAGCTGATTCAATCGCCTGATCCATTTGTTTGTGAGAGTAGGGATTGGTTAGTACTGCTCCATCAAGCACCACAGACGCTCCTGTAAATTCTGACAGTACCAAGACACCATCTCTTCCTTTTCGTGCGGCTACATATTCCTTAGCGACAAGGTTGAGACCATCGCGTAATGGTGTAATCCAACAGATATCAGACATCGAAAACCAAGCAACCATTTCTTCATAGGGAATGCGATTTGTTGAGAATCGGATTGGAACCCAATCAATTAAACTAAAGCGACCATTGATTCGCCCAGCTGTTTCTTCAATAAGGCGCTGGGTATCCTCGTAGATTTTCATACCTGAAGCGGCCGCTACACACGCCAACATCAAAACAACTTTGCCTCGTAGATCCTTACGTCGTTCAAGCAATCGCTCAAAAGCTAGTAGTAGCTCTTCATTTCCCTTTGTATAGTCAACACGACTTGCCGAAAGAATTAGTTTTCGCCCCTTTTTGGTATCTTCGTCAATCTGCTTTGTTAAAGTTGCAACGTCGTCTCTCACGACCAAGGATTGAATGACATCCGGTGATGTTCCTACTGGTGAAGAGACCAATTTGACTTTTCGACCATTGTATTCAAGCCAAGGTGTTTCAGAAGGTTCTGTTAAAGCTGATCCAAATTTAAGAAATTTTGGTGAAACATCAATCTTTGGCCCTTTTTTTACTCCAAGTAGACAACTTGCAGCTCGGGCAAAGTTTTCAGTGTAACGTGGTATGTGAAAACCAACGACATCGCAAGACAACAAACTTTCAACAATTTGTTTCCTCCATGGGAGAATTGCAAATACATCGTTTCCAGGGAAAGGTGTATGGTGAAAGAATGCTATTTTTAAATCAGGTCGTTTTTTACGAATGAACCCCGAAACAAGCCATAAATTATAATCGTGAATCCATATTGTTGCACCCTGGGCTGCTTCTGAGCAGGCAGCATCGGCAAACCGTTGATTGACTTCTTCAAAGATTGACCAATTAGTATTATTGACGTCAAAGTAAGTTGGAAAGGTATGAAGAATTGGCCACACAGACTCCTTGGACGTTACATGATAAAAGCTTGAGATTTGGTTTTGTTCCAGTGGAATGCGTCTGAGTGTAAAGTTGGATGGATAATTCATGAGAATCCTCTCATCCTCCTGGCTATTGATATCCTCAACTTGCCGCCAAGCTATCCACGTACCATTGTCTCGACTACGAAATAGATTCCTTAATGTAGGAATGATTCCATTAGGGCTTTTTTGATCTTTCCAAAGTCGATTCCCCTGATCATCGACGGATTCATCAAATGGGGTGCGATGATAAAGAATAATAAAGTCACTTTTCCCTTCACTTATAGTCATGTTCAGCAAGCGCTCAAGAACCTCTTATACCATTGAACAAAATCTCGGAATTGTCAATCGTTTAAGTGGATTGCAAGTTCTGTAGTGTTTCAAGCACTTCTTTTGCGTGACCAACCGGCCTCACACCCGTCCAACGTGCTTGTACAAGACCAGAAGGATCGATCAAAAAGGTGTGTCTCAGTGAATAAGGTGCCATCCAGGAACCGTAGTTTCGACTCACTTCACCGTCATGATCAGACAGTAATGTGAAGCCTAAATCTTCGCTACTGCAGAATGATTCATGATCTTCTACAGAATCGGCACTGATTGCAGCAACATCACAATTGAGACTTGAAAAATCCGCCAATGAATCTTGAAATCCATGGGCTTCAATGGTGCAGCCTGACGTGAAATCTCGAGGGTAGAAGTAAAGAACAAGCCAGCGTCCTTTCCAGTCTGCTAAAGACCAACGCGACTGTTGCGGTACTAGCAAATTTGTACCGGGAAGATCGAAGTCAGGCGCTGAACTGCCAATGTCTGGGGAGGTGCCCCCGAGTGACCAACCCCTACTCGGAAAAAGAGTGATTGCAACGGCAGCCACGATGCCTTTTTGAAGCAAATGCCGCCGTTTCATTTTGACGTCCAGATTCAAAGACGGGCCAGATCAATTCCAAGGGACTTGGCGTATGCACCTAACCCTTTCTTCTGAATTGTTTTCAAGGCACGTGTTGTGATCCGCAAATTCACCCAGCGCTTTCCTTCTGCCCACCAAAGGCGACGCTGTTGCAGATTGGCTTGTTGCAGCTTCTTGGTACGAATATGGGAATGGCTGACAGCCATACCGTTATTAGCTTTCGTACCTGTGAGCTGACACACCCTGGACATGATCCGGTTCCTTGAAAAAAATGGCACCTGCCAAGAAGCAATCCTAGCAAAGGGACCTACGCCGCCCGTCGCAGGAGGCTCGACATCAGCAAAGTCGCTCGGGACTGAAATTGACCTAGTTCGGCAGGTTCTAATCCATTAACGGCCAGACGTGCCAGATCGTAGAGGTGTTGAGCCAGGTCCACAGCGAGTTGGTGACTGGGCGATGTCGCTCCATCGGCGATCACTACCGAACCCGATTCAAGATTGAGCAGAGCTTCGACTAATGGGTGCTGTCGGTTCACCAGTAAAACGTGGTAATCAGGAAGTCCGGGCAGTCTTTGTTCCATTAGGGCTCCGATGTCGTTCATTCGTCGCATTTGTTCTGGAAGCAGTATCAAGGCAGCGGGCGCATCTGCTCCTCCCTTTAGCGACTGCACTTGAACGGTGACCTTGTCGTTGTTCAACGCTTTCTTGATCAATGTTCTGAGTGATTCACTTTTGGTTTCTCCTTCCTGGTCGCTTATCTCAGGTTGATCATCCTGGAGACTCGAATCAAGCTCGGAATCAACACGTTGAAAAGTCAGTTCGTTCTCTTTTGATTCCAGCCATGGAATGAATTGACTGTCCAAAACAGTTTCGGCGAATAGCACTTCAGAACCTTGACTTTTCCAGAGTGAGAGTGCGCCAGCTTGAGCAATTTCATCTGTACAATAGAGAATGCGTTTTTGACTTTCACTTGTCTGACGTGTTCTGTAGGACGATATTGTTGTATATGTACGACCATTACCCTCTAATAAATCTTCGTTCTCCTCTTTTTTTGCTGTTGTCTGAAAGAGTATTAAATCAGAAACTTGCTCCGAGAATTTGTCGTCTTCCATCGCCCCGATCTTCACGAAGGGAGCTAGCGCATCCCAAGCCTCTGCATACTGATTAGGATTATCCTTTTTGAGATCGCGAAGTTTATCGGCAACCTTTTTTGAAACAAATTGCCCGATCGAGCGCACTCTTCGATCCGTTTGAAGGGCACTCCGGCTTACGTTCAGTGGAATGTCAGGTGAGTCGAGGACACCCCTGAGAGGTAAAAGATAGCGAGGTACAACTTCTTTAATTGAGTCGCTTACAAAAACCTGGTTGCAATAGAGCTTGATATCTCCTTTCTCCCAGTCAGCTCGACCAGTCTGTTTCGGAAAAAATAAAATTCCCTGCAGGCTGTAGGGGTAATCGGTGTTGAGATGAACCCACAGCAAAGGATCACCCTGAAAAGGATAAAGATAATGATAAAGGTCAATATAATCCTGATCTTGCAACTCTCTGGCACTGCTCCGCCAAGGTGCATTCATTTTATTGATTGTTTCACCCTCTAATTGAACAGGGACTGCCATGAAATCGCAGTATGTATTGATAAGTGTTTTAATCCGTGACGGCTCTAGGTACTCGAGTTCGTCCTCAAGAAGATGCAGAATAATGTCTGTTCCTGGTTGATCGCGATTCCCTTCTGTCAGTGAGTAACTCGGTGATCCATCGCAGCTCCAATGCACTGGAAGGCTCTCAGGGCGAGCTGATCGTGTTGAGATTTCAACCCTTTCAGCAACCATGAAGCTTGAGTAAAAGCCCAAACCAAAGTGGCCGATGATTGCTTCGCTATCTTGTTTGTATTTTTCAAGGAAATCTTCTGCGCTTGAAAAAGCAACCTGATTGATATAACGCTTGACTTCGTCGGCAGTCATACCGATGCCGTTATCACTGATTGTGAGGGTCTTATTTGAGCGGTCAATTCTGATCTGAATAACTCCTTCGTCTCCTTCTGAGCAGTCTCCTGCTATCGAGGCCATGCGTCTTTTACTGATGGCGTCAACACCATTGCTGACGAGCTCTCTCAAAAAAACTTCGTGACCTGAATAAACTGCTTTCTTAATAATTGGGAAAATATTTTCAGTATGAATTTGAATTTGTCCGTTTTCTTCTGCCACTGCCATGTTGTCGTTAAAATTCTATTTTATCCATTAGTGAACAACTGCCCAAGGTGCTTGCGGTTGGGTTTTCCGTACCGAGACGTATTGATTCGTTGCGACACCGAACACGTGAACTATTTGATTTTTTGAAGTTCTTGTCTCTCTTCCGCCAGAATTGCTCCATCAACGGGGCAAACTTGAAGGCAGATTCCACAATCGATACAAGTTTCAAAGTCAATCCAATAGAAATCAGTCCCTTTCTTATTCTTGCCTTTGCCTGGTTGGATGCATGCGACAGGACATGCATCAACGCAATCCGCTACTCCTTCGCAGATGTCTGTGACGATGGTGTGTGCCATAGATTTTTTTAGACCATCAAAATCTTAGTCGCCGATCCATTCCAATGTGTTGCATCCTGCCCTTGCAACGCGCGCTTCTGCTTCAACTCTGGTTAAGCATGGGTGATGGTCGACTTGGCAGCTCAGGCCTCTGCGATGCCATTCGGCTTGTACTTGAAGAGCTTTCTCCATTGATTGATTCTGTGCGTAACACAGAAGAATTCTCTCCTGCTTTCCTGCCTGAATTGAGAATGCCCCAGGGAGATCTCTGAGATCATCCACACAAAAACTGAATCCAAGGCCCGTGGCATCTTTCCCTTGTGCTCCAAGACGCTGAACAACAGTGTCGTACCTTCCTCCACGGGCAACGACAACGGGTGATGAAACGCCACGACAGACAAGCTGGAATACGACGCCGTCATACAACTCATAGATCGGTTGAAATGTTGGATCGAGTTGAAGGCCTACACCAGTTTCTTCAGCAAGAGGGCTGAGATGGGCCACCAACCTGGACAGTTGTTTGAGTACTGGCGCTTCCGGGAAGACGTCCTGAAGTTGCTTGATGACTCCCACAGGTGATCCCCGCCGATCTAGCCACTGCAGCAGGTGAGCATGCTGGGGTTGTCCCTTGAGCAGTTCCTGGAGTTCAAGACGATCCAGTCGCGTCAGACAGCCACGGAAGGCTTGTTGAAGGTTTGGTTCAACATCCCGAAGCAGCAATTGCATCAATCCGGTATGTCCGATCAGAAGTCTCGGAGGATCATTCAGTGGAAGTCTCAGGGCTTTTAACGATGCCATCAGAAGTGTCAGAAGCTCCAGCTCTGCTTCATCACCACTGGCTCCGAAGAGCTCAACGCCGCAATGCAGGTTCTCTTCGATGCAGAGGCCGCCTTCGTCAGCCTGACGACCCTCAAACACAGTGCCGTGACTCCAGAGTCGCAAGGGGCGTTGTCGATCCTGGAATCGCGTACACGCTGCTCTGGCTATGGATGCCGTCATTTCCGGCCTTAAGCCCAGGGGCTCATCAGCGACTAGACGGACAATGTCCCGACTGTCGATGGCCCCTCCAGCCTTGAGCGTATCCATGCGCTCAACCCTCGGTGGAGAGACTTCCTCGTACCCCCAGAGTCTGAATACCTCTGCCAGAGTTTCACGCAATTCATGATTGCGTTGAACCTGCTGAGGGTTCAGATCCCTGACACCAGAGGCAGGCTGAAGGGCCATCACACTTGATCATTGACCTGATCAGGATCCCACGTCCAGGTTCCCCCCATAGAGACAAGTAGGAATCGGAGACACCCTTGCGAGTTCGCGTTTCAGAGGCTGATGGAGCTGAGTGCCAGTTGCCAGAATCCTTCCAGATCCAAGTTCGAATCCCTCTCCGCGGTAATCGTCAACCCATCCACCCGCCAATTGAACGAGTGCTGCACCAGCGGCCAGATCCCATGGTGCCAAGCCCCGTTCCCAGTACCCATCAAGCCGACCTGCAGCCACAAACGCAAGGTCCACTGCAGCGGCACCGCCGCGGCGCACTCCCCGTGTGCGGTGAGTCATCCACGCAAATTCGGCATAGTTGTTGTCGAGTACCTCACGGCGGTCATAAGCAAATCCCGTGACGAGAAGACTCTCCTCGAGAGAGGAGCACTCCGACACAGATATTTTCTGACCGTTTAGGAATGAACCATCACCAGGGCAGCACCAGTACAGCTCTTTGAGAAAAGGCACTGCGATGGCACCCAGAACTGGTTGGTCGCGCCAGACAAGTCCGACTGACGTTGCGAACAATGGGTAGCTGTGAGCAAAGTTCGTTGTTCCATCGAGTGGATCCACGCACCAGCAGAGATCGGCCACAGTGTCACTGGCGCCAGACTCCTCTGCGAGGACGGCAATGTCTGGTGATAGACGGGACAAGACGCTCAGAACCTCAGCTTCAGCTGCATGATCAGCCGTAGTCACCAGGTCACCTGATCGGCCTTTCTCGCGAATCGACGTCAGCTTCCCGAAGTGCTCCATCAACTTTTGGCCTCCCTGTTCGGCGGCCTGAATCGCCACCGCCGACAGAGCTCTCATTCGCTCATGGGACAACCCAGCATCGGCAGCAACGGCACAACAATCAAAACGTTCAGGCATCACTCCTCATCCAACGGAAGGCCACGGGTGACGACGCCGCTGCCGAAGTGTCGTCCGAACTGAAGTTCATACACCTCATCCTCATCTTGGGTTTCAGCCTCCAATGGACCTATGGCACGCGCCACACAGAGGAGTCCATAACCCTTGGCGCGCAGTTCTCGAGACAAGCCCATGGCTTCTCGCTGATCGAGTTCACCGCTCAACACCCTGACCGCGCACGATGTGCAACACCCGTTGCGACAGGAAAAGGGCAGCGGATCTCCCTGTCGTTCAAAGCTTTGCAGGATGTACTCGCCGTCCAACACGTCATGGCTGATGACACGACCCTGCTGGCGCCAGTGAATGGTGATGCGATGACTTGGCTTCAATACGACTCCTCTAGGACTGCCCTGCTACATTCTCCATTGCCCCGTCAGCCGCTGGAGAGGTGGCCGAGTGGTCGAAGGCGCAGCACTGGAAATGCTGTATAGGGGCAACTCTATCGAGGGTTCGAATCCCTCCCTCTCCGCTTCTACACCGGCCAAACGGCCGGTTTTTTTTTGCCATTGGTGGGAACTGATGCAGTCCCCACCAGATGATCCGACAAGTCAGATCAACCGAACCGACCAGAGACGTAGTCCTGGGTGGCCTGTTGAGACGGTGCGTTGAAGATTTTTTCAGTCTCGTTGAATTCAACGAGATAGCCAACCTTTCCGGATCCCCCCTCAACGGCTTCAGCGTTATAGAAGGCGGTCATGTCACTCACCCGAACAGCCTGTTGCATGTTGTGGGTCACAATCACAATCGTGAAGCTCTTTTTGAGTTCATGCATTGTTTCTTCGATCTTCAAAGTGGAGATCGGATCGAGGGCCGAGCAGGGTTCATCCATCAAGATGACTTCGGGTTGGATCGCAATCGTGCGGGCGATGCAGAGACGCTGCTGTTGACCACCGGACAGTGAGTAGCCGCTTTCGTTGAGTTTGTCTTTGCATTCATCCCAAACGGCGGCTTGGCGAAGGGAGCGTTCCACAAGCTCATCCATATCGCCTGTGAAACCATTGATTCGTGCGCCGAAGGCGATGTTTTCATAAATCGTCTTCGGGAAAGGGTTCGGTTGCTGGAACACCATGCCGATCCTGCGCCTGACTTCAACAGGATCAACCTTTGGGTCGTAGAGATCTGCGCCGTCAAACAGCACACGTCCCCGTAACGAACAATCTTCGATGAGGTCATTCATGCGGTTGAGAGCACGCAGAACGGTTGATTTTCCGCAACCTGATGGCCCAATGAAGGCTGTGACTTTTCCGCGTGGGATATCGCAATAGACGTTCTTGACGGCATCGTAACTGCCGTAACTGATGGTTGCGTTTTGAATCGAGATGCAGGTGTTCTCGGAAATTGACTGAGGGGATGAGGTGGAGACAGTCATTGGTAATGAGGAAGTACAGGTAAATAAAGGATGAATCAATTACTTATTCGCAAACTGACCCAGCCAGCGCGCGAATAAATTCATGACAAGAATAAAGAGAACCAGGACAAATGAGGCCGCCCATGCAAGCTCGTTCTGCGCCTCGTAGGGCATGATTGCGAAGTTGTAGATCAGAACGGACAACGTGGCGATGGGATTGAAGATTCCATCGATGCCTTCTGACCAGAATGGTGAAAAGAGAGCAGTGAAAATCAGTGGAGCCGTTTCGCCAGCCGCTCTGGCAATGGACAGGACCACTCCAGTGGCAATCGGTGTAAATGCTGTGGGGAGCGTAATTCTCACCACCGTTACGAATTTGGAGGCTCCGATGCCTAGGGCACCTCGACGAAGATCATCTGACACAAGCTTCAGACCTTCGTCTGTGGTTTTGATCACCGTTGGAAGCATCAGAATTGAAAGTGCCATACCGCCGGCAGTAGCGCTGTAAGCGTTGCCAAACAACAATCGACTGGTAACGATTGTTCCGTAAATAAAGACACCTGCAATGATCGAGGGAACACCTGAAAGAACGTTGGTTCCAAAGCGGATGAATTGAGCAAATCTTCCACCACGCGAGTATTCGGCAAGGAAAATGCCTCCGCCAACTCCTACTGGTATGGCAATGAGAGCCGCAATAATGGTGACGACAAAACTGCCGATGATGGCGTTCCCGATTCCACCTCCTTCAAGACCGGGAGGGGGAGGTAGCTCAGTAAACAGGGTGAAGCTGATTTTCTGCCCACCTTTGATCAATACATAAATCAAAACTGCGATCAGTGGCAGCACCGCGATTCCTGAAAACAATCCAGCAATCAGTGTGAGCAAGCGACTGATCAGATTCCGTTTTAGCCCGTGCTTGTAGGCAAGATCAGGGACGCCGTTCGCTAAGCGAGTTGTAGAAGAAAATGTCATGATCAGTACTTAAGGCTTAAGCGCTTAACCAGCCATTGGGCGCAAACATTCACTGCCAGGCTGAGGATCATCAAAATAAATGCTGCATACATCAGTGACGAAACCTGACTGCCATCGGCTTCTCCAAATTGATTCGCGAGCATTGCGGCGATGGTGTTTCCAGGAGCAAGTAGTGAGGGGCTGAAGTTGTTTGAATTTCCGATGATCATCGTAACGGCCATCGTTTCACCCATAGCTCTTCCCAAAGCGAGCATCACACCACCAACAATTCCAGAAATTGCAGCTGGCAATGATACATTGAGAACCGCTCCCCAGCGTGTGGTGCCGACGCCATAGGCAGCTTGGCGAAGTTTGTCGGGAACCTGATTCAATGAGTCCCTTGAAATAGACGTGATGATCGGAAGGATCATCACCACGAGAATCAAGATTGCTGGCGCCGTGCCTGGTCCAATGGGTGGAGATGAGAAAATTGGCAACCAGTTCAAAGTTGTGTAGAGAAACTCGAGGAAGGGCCTGATGAAAGGCTCCATCACAAAAATGGCCCAAAGACCGAGTACTACTGAGGGGATGGCAGCCAGTAGCTCCACCATCACGCCGATCACGTTGCGGATCCGCCGAGGGATGATGTTTTCAGTAATGAAAACAGCCGTTCCCACGCCGAGGGGGACGGCAATGAGCAACGACATCAATGACGTAACGATCGTTCCGTAGATGGCTGTGAATGCTCCGTACTCGTCATCGACGGGATTCCAGTTGGACGTGACCAAAAATTTCCAGCCGTAACGACCCATCGACTCGAGCGACCCCCAGAAGACGACGATGAGGATGGCGAACAAGACCACAGCCACCATCGACGCCAGGGTCACTGCGAGATACCTGAAACTGACATCCACCAACTTTTCAGATGGTGGACGGCGTCTCAGGAGATACAACTCCTTGGACTCGGACATCCCGCTCAGGCAAAGACGATTGAAACGTAACGGTGAGACCGTATCGAATTCACTAAGAGCGCTTTAACGCAAGCTGCATCTGTCCTTGTCTAGGACTGGGAGACAATGGTTTCGGCCGTTAACTTGGGAGTCCCCACAGGCGTCTATGGGACGGATCGTCGGAATCGACCTGGGTACGACCAACTCCGTTGTGGCTGTCCTAGAGGCAGGTCGCCCCGTGGTGATCGCTAACGCCGAAGGTACGAGAACCACTCCCTCCGTTGTTGGTTACACCAAGGACAGCGAACTGTTGGTTGGCCAGCCTGCCCGTCGGCAGCTGGTGCTGAATCCACGCAACACCTTTTCCAACCTCAAACGCTTTGTTGGCCGAAGCTGGGACGAACTCGACGACGGCTCCCTCACGGTCCCTTACACCGTGAGGGCCAACAGCCAGGGCAATGTGCGTGTGGCTTGCCCGCAAACCGAACGGGAATACGCCGCTGAGGAGCTTGTTGCCAGCATTCTGCGCAAGCTTGTGGACGATGCCTCCACCTACTTGGGTGAAGAGGTGGAATCAGCCGTGATCACTGTTCCTGCCTATTTCAATGATGCGCAACGTCAGGCCACACGCGACGCCGGGCGTTTGGCCGGGTTAACGGTTGAACGGATCCTGAACGAACCGACTGCAGCCGCTCTGGCCTACGGATTCGACCGTAGTGCTGTGCGCCGTGCCCTGGTGTTCGATCTTGGTGGAGGCACCTTCGATGTGTCCTTGCTGAGGATCGCCAACGGTGTCTTTGACGTGAAAGCCACCAATGGAGATACCCAGCTTGGTGGCAACGACTTTGATCAACGCATTGTCGATTGGCTGGCGCAGTCGTTTCTCCAACAACACAATCTCGATCTCCGGCGTGATCGCCAAGCCCTGCAGCGACTGACGGAAGCCGCTGAAAAGGCCAAACAAGAGTTATCAGGTGTCAGCACGACGCCCGTGTCCCTCCCTTTCATCGCCACGGGACCTGACGGTCCCCTGCATATCGAAACCACGCTCGATCGAGAAACGTTCGAGGGGTTGTGTCCTGACCTCCTCGATCGCCTGATGTTGCCTGTGCAGGCGGCCCTCAGAGATTCTGGCTGGAGCGCGGAAGAGATCGACGATGTGGTCCTGGTTGGAGGAAGCACGCGCATGCCGATGGTGCAGCAACTGGTGAGAACGCTTGTCCCAAACGATCCATGTCAATCGGTTAATCCTGATGAGGTTGTGGCCATTGGGGCTGCGGTTCAGGCCGGAATCATTACGGGAGACCTCAGAGATCTTCTGCTCAATGACGTAACCCCTCTATCTCTCGGCCTGGAAACCATCGGCGGGCTGATGAAAGTCCTGATTCCGAGGAATACGCCGATTCCCGTACGCCAGTCCGATGTGTTCAGCACCTCCGAATCCAATCAGTCGTCCGTTGAGATTCACGTGTGGCAGGGGGAACGCCAGATGGCGGCAGACAACAAATCCCTCGGGCGTTTCCGTCTCTCCGGTATCCCTCCAGCCCCCAGAGGTGTTCCTCAGATCCAGGTGGCTTTTGACATTGATGCCAACGGCATTCTTCAGGTGAACGCAACTGATCGAACGACCGGACGAAAACAATCGGTGACCATCCAGGGTGGTTCAACCCTCAGTGAAGATGAAATCCAAGCTCTACTAGCCGAGGCCGAGGCCCGTGCCGATGAAGACCGCCGCCGCCGCGCCACCATCGAGCGCCGTAATTCGGCATTGACCCTGGTGGCTCAGGCGGAACGGCGGCTGAGGGATGCGGCACTCGAATTTGGCCCCTACGGAGCAGAACGCCAGCAAAGAGCAGTTGAAATGGCCATGCGTGACGTGCAGGACTTACTCGAGCAAGAGGATCTCCAGGAACTGGAACTGGCAGTGAGCGGATTACAGGAAGCGCTGTTCGGGCTGAATCGTCGGCTCACGGCAGAGCGCCGCACGGAATCGGGCCCATTCCAGGGGTTGAAAAGCACGCTTGGAACCCTGAAAGACGAGTTGTTCGCTGACGATGACTGGGATGATGATCCCTGGTCAACGCCCCAGGACCGCTACGGCTACGACTCTCGTCCGCGGAGTGGACGAAGAGGCCTTGACCCCTGGGACGATGACAACTTCCGCTGACACCGATTACTGGTCTCTTTTAGGTCTGACTCCGGATGCGGATCAGGAGGCGTTGAAGCGTGCTTTCCGACGAGAAGCACGCCGCTGGCATCCCGACCTCAACGGTAATGACCTTCAGGCAGAAGAGCGTTTCAAGCTCGTCAATGAGGCCTACGCGGTCCTCAGCAATCCTGAACGGAAAACGGAATGGATCCGTTTGCGTCAGGGACAGGGCGAGGGTGCCGATCCCTTCAGCACAGGATTCCCCGATTTCGAGGATTATCTCGATGTGGTGTTTGGCTCGGGGCACCATCGAAGTTCAAGCGCTGGAATCGACGATCCCGTGGATCCAGACCCTCGATTCGAACATGACAACCACCACTGGCCTGAACCCTCCCCACAACCGTCACCACCGATTCGATCCCACGATGATCTCGAGACGGTGGTTGAACTCTCTCCTGACCAAGCCCTTCATGGAACCCTGGTGGAGCTTGAACTAGGTGACGGAACCCTTGTGGAAGTGAAGACGCCACCCCAGGCAGGTGATGGATGGCGTTTGCGACTAGAAGGCGTAGCGCCCGGCGGCAGGGATCACTTTCTGCAATTGCGTGTGATCACCGAGGAGGGGTTACGGATTGATGGACTCCGGGTGCACTACCGACTGGAACTTCTCCCTCCTGATGCTGCGCTTGGTTGCGCCGTCAACGTGCCCACCCTGATGGGTTCTGTGACACTTCAGGTTCCCCCTGCATCGTCCAGTGGACGCTTGCTGAGGCTGCGAGGGAGAGGTCTTGAACTCGGAACCCAGAGGGGCGATCAACTTGTTGAGATCGTGATCGTGATCCCCTCATCACTGGAGGACGATGAGCGCGCTCTTTACCAGCGGTTGCAGGAGATCAGTCTCGAACGCTCTGGAGTGACCTGAGCAGGGAGCGATGAGAGACTCGCATGGGCGATACATCTGCATGTTGGTTCACGTTCTCCTGTTCGACGCAGGTCAGGACAGCGAAGGCATTCACTCCCTGGAGCTTTCAGGTCACACCGTGGTGCTCATGTTCGAAAACAGCGACGATGCTGAGCGTTACGCGGGACTTCTCGAAGCGCAAGATTTCCCCACTCCCAGTGTTGAAGCCCTTGATCGAGAGGAGGTTGAGTTGTTCTGCCGTGAAGCTGGTTATGAGGCTCGCCTGGTCTCAGCGGGTTTTGTTCCCCAATCCGAGGAGGATCGCTTGATGCTCGCGCCTCCCTCCGCCAATCGGGATGTGAGCAACTGGCAGGACGATGATCCAAGCAGCACCCAGATTCAGGCAGATCCAGACAGTTCTGATCTCGATGCGGTGCGTCGGCGTCTTGAGGGACTGCTGTGATCGAGCCGTCTGCTGATCGAGGCCATCTGCTGACCGAGCAGACCAATCCGTCCAGTGAAAGCCTGGATCTGCTCCCCACCGATGCGCTCATCAGTCTCTTCGTTGAGGAAGACCGACGCCCCCAGATGGCCGTGCAAGGTGCCATCAGCGCTTTGACTGAGGCTGTGGATGCCATCGCGGAGCGCCTGAAAGTTGGCGGCCGCTTGTTTTATCTGGGTGCCGGTACATCCGGACGACTCGGTGTGTTGGATGCAGCCGAATGCCCGCCGACGTTCTGCAGCCCGCCTGATCTGGTTCAAGGTGTTCTGGCGGGGGGGCCTGCGGCACTGTTGCGCAGCTCCGAAGGGCTGGAAGATCTTGAATCGGCAGGAGCGTCTGATCTGAAGAGTCGGGACTTCAAGGGGAATGACTGCCTGGTTGGCATTGCCGCAGGCGGGACGACGCCCTATGTGAAAGGTGGATTGCACTATGCCCGCGAGCTTGGCGCGCTCTCTATCGCCATGGCCTGTGTTCCATCTGATCAGGCTCCTTTGCCATGCGATATCGACATTCGTCTCTTGACAGGGCCTGAACTTCTGACGGGCTCCACCCGATTGAAAGCAGGGACAGCCACCAAGATGGCGCTAAACATCCTTTCCACTGGCGTGATGGTCAGGCTGGGAAAGGTGTACGGCAATCGGATGGTGGACGTCGCAGCGAGCAACAGCAAGCTTGTGGACCGCTCTATGCGCATTCTTCGTGATCTTCTTGGGCTGGACCGCGTTGCGTCCCAAGCACTGCTCGGTTCAGCTGGAGGTTCCGTGAAGCGAGCCCTTCTGATGGGCAGCTGCAATCTGGATACTGCCGCAGCTGATGCCCTGCTCAACGACCATGGATCTGACCTCCGGCAAGCACTGCTGAGCCGAGGAGTCAGCCTTCCTCAGGAGGCTGTCACGCTTCCCCAATAAGGAGAGGTGAAGAGATCAAGCCGGTGTCGTGTGGCATCAGGGACAACGTCAGGAGGCGTCATCAAGGCATCGGCCAGGGCGGAGTGCGCTTTAGACGTAGGAGGCTCTTGGCGGATGCTCTCCATCAAACGGCCAAGAATGGGGCCGGTTGCCAGGGCGTTGGCTTTGAGGTTGCCCACCACCATCTCCACTGTGACGGCGTCGTGATTGTTGTGCCAGCAATCAAAATCAGTCACCATGCTCAAGGAGGCGTAGGCGATCTCAGCTTCCCTTGCCAAGCGAGCTTCCGTGTGATTAGTCATGCCGATGACGTCGCATCCCCAACGGCGGTAAAGCTCACTTTCCGCTCGCGTGGAAAACGCAGGCCCTTCCATGCAGAGATAGGTTCCGCCCCTGTGGAGATGGTGTCCGGCGGGCATCGCCGTTGATGCTGCTGAGGCCAAAAGGTCACTGAGTTTGGAACAGAAGGGTTCAGCCAGACTCACGTGGGCAACGCAACCATCGCCGAAAAACGATTGTGGACGCTGCATCGTGCGATCAATGAATTGATCGGGAACCACCATGTCGCGGGGACGGAGATGCTCCCGAAGTGATCCAACCGCTGACACTGACACCAGCCAGCGCACACCGAGGGAGCGCATGGCCCACACATTGGCCCGGTATGGCACCTCACTTGGAAGAAGATGGTGATGACGTCCATGGCGGGCCAGAAAGACGATGTCCACACCGTTGAGGCGACCAACCCTGAAGCCGTCGGAAGGTGTACCGAACGGGGTCTCCAGTTCAACCTCCTGCACGTCCTCCAACCCATCAATGGCATAAAGACCACTTCCACCGATCACCCCAACCCGGGCCGAATCCAGCGACGGCGGAGTGTAAATGTTGGTCATAGCAAGGGTGCGGCGCTGGAATTATGCACTTGCCTAGCATGGTGTTTTGGTGTTGATGCTTTGACCACGGTTCTGATGACCACGGACGCCGGCCAGATCAAGCTGGAGATGTTCGACAACGATGCCCCGAACACCGTGGCCAACTTTGTCAAACTTGCGCGTGAAGGCTTTTATGACGGCCTCTCATTCCATCGAGTGATCGATGGTTTCATGGCCCAAGGTGGATGCCCCAACAGCCGTGAGGGTGCCCGTGGCATGGCTGGAACCGGTGGGCCGGGGTACACGATCGATTGTGAGATCAACAGCAAGAAACATGTTCCCGGGGCGCTGTCGATGGCCCACGCTGGACGCAACACGGGCGGAAGCCAATTTTTCATCGTGCATGATTCCCAGCCCCATCTCGATGGAGTTCACACCGTTTTCGGTCAAACTGGAGATATGGACGTGGTGCTGGCTATCAAAAATGGCACCAAAATCCAAACGGTGACGGTTCAGGACCAGTGAATCAACGCCGGCTGGTTCTCTCTCTGGAACCAGTCGGCCTTCTCCATGGTTGATCGAAGCGACTCCAATGAGCGCTCTTCCCTGTTGAGCCACTGCGGAGGATGACTGATCTGAATCGTTTTCACCGTATGAAGCACTCCGATGCGGGAAGTCTCCTGCCAGGACGCCATCGTGACCAGCAGCTTCTGCACCACTGAGAGCGTGGGATCAGAATTCTGAATGGACCAAACGAATCTCGGCCGCTCCCAGAGAGCGAGCAACCGTGGATTGTGTTCGGCCTGCAGCTGCAGCTTGTGCTCCAACGCAAGCTGTTCCATTCGCTGAACCAGCTTGGAGAGGACGGTTTCACCGGTGGCATCAGTGTCGAGGCCAATCACCCAGTGGGAACGCTCGGGGCGCTCTTCGAACAGATGGCCTAGTTTCTCGCGCTTCGTCGCGAGATATTGGGCGTTGTAATCCCCTGGATCAATTTCTAGAGGGACTCGATCCACCACTTCAAGGCCATAGCCTCCCAGGCCAGCAATTTTGCGGGGGTTGTTGGTGAGAAGGCGAAGACGATGAATTCCTAGGTCACTGAGGATCTGTGCGCCAACTCCGTAATTGCGCAGATCTGGCGCAAAACCAAGCTTTTCATTGGCTTCCACCGTATCCAGGCCTCCATCCTGAAGGCTGTAGGCCTTGAGTTTGTTAATCAAACCGATGCCCCGGCCCTCCTGGCGCAGATACACCAGCACACCCTCACCCTCCTGCTCAATCCGACGCAATGCGGCCTCAAGCTGTCCACGGCAATCACAACGCAGTGAACCAAAGGCATCACCCGTCAGACATTCTGAATGCATCCGCACCAGCACAGGTTCCTTCATCGATCCGATCGTGCCTTTGACCAACGCCACATGTTCACTGCCATCAAGGGCATTGCGAAAACCGATGGCCTGAAAACTGCCGAACTGACTTGGGAGGGATGCCTGGGCCTGACGAACGACAAATCGTTCATTCTCCAATCTGTACCGAATCAAATCGGCAATGCTGATCAGACGTAGCCCCCACTGGCGCGCGTAATCCTGTAATTCAGGCAGACGAGCCATGGATCCGTCAGCATTTTGAATCTCACAGATCACGCCTGATGAATTCAGTCCAGCCAATTGGGCGAGGTCAACCGCAGCTTCGGTATGTCCCGCCCGTTTCAGCACACCACCGGGTCGGGCTCTGAGAGGAAAGATGTGTCCGGGTCGCCGTAGATCAGAAGGTCTTGATTCGGATTGAATGGCCACCTGAATGGTCCGAGACCGGTCTTCAGCGGAAATACCCGTGGAGACTCCGTGCTCTGGTCCCGCGTCAATGCTGACCGTAAATGCCGTCTGGTTCGCATCGGTGTTGCGGTCCACCATCAAAGGAAGATCCAAGGAATCGAGGCGATCACCTTGCATCGCCAAACAGATCAACCCCCTGGCTTCGGTCGCCATGAAATTGATCTGTTCGGGTGTGGCGAACTGAGCTGCGCAGATCAGGTCTCCTTCGTTCTCCCGACGTTCATCGTCGACGACAACAACGCATTCACCGTTGCGAATGGCTTTGAGCGCATCAGGAATGGTGTCAAACAGGGTTTGAGATTGCGTTGATTGATCGACAGATTCGGGCAGAGCTCTCGATGTCCTGAGTTCAAACTCCATTATCGACGCCGGTACGATCAGTTGATGTGTTGGCGCAGGGATGGTGAATCAACGGGTTGCCGTGGTGGGTGCCTCGGGATATGGAGGGCTCCAGACCTTGCGCCTTCTCAAAGAGCACCCCTCATTTCAGGTGAGCTTTCTGGCTGGCGAGCGCTCTGCTGGCCGTCCCTGGAAGGAGATCTGCCCATTTCTCCCACTGGACGGTGATCCGATCGTTGAAGCTGCGGACCCGGATCGCATCGCTTCAACGTCGGATTTGGCTGTGCTGAGCTTGCCCAACGGACTGGCCAGCAAGTTGGTTCCACCTTTGCTGGAGCGAGGTGTGAGGGTGGTCGATCTGTCCGCGGACTATCGCTACAAATCGCTTGACCATTGGTCCTCCGTGTATGTGCAGGAGGCCAGGAGCGCAGCAAGAACAGACCATGATCTCTGCGAGGAGGCCGTCTACGGTCTGCCCGAATGGCATCACCAGGACATTGCCAATGCTCGGTTGGTTGCTGCGCCGGGTTGTTTCCCGACAGCAAGTCTCTTGCCACTACTCCCTTTCCTCAAGCAGGGATTGATCGAGAGTGATGGCTTAATTATCGATGCAAAAACAGGGACGTCAGGTGGAGGGCGAGCCGCGAAGGAACACCTTCTTCTTGCCGAGGCGTCTGAATCGATTGCCCCTTATGGCGTGATCGGTCACCGCCATACCTCTGAAATCGAACAGTTGGCTAGCAACGTCGCAGGCTGCCCCATCCAACTTCAGTTCACGCCCCATCTTGTACCGATGGTGCGAGGGCTTCTCTCAACCGTTTACGCCAGGTTGAGAGATCCGGGACTAACAGCAGAGGACTGCACAACTGTGCTGGAGACCGTTTACCAGCAGCATCCCTGCGTGGAGGTTCTTCCCGTAGGAACCTATCCAGCGACCAAATGGGCCAAACACACCAACCGAGCCATGCTTTCGGTACAAGTGGATACAAGAACTGGTCGTCTCGTGCTGATGAGCGCTGTTGACAATCTTCTTAAAGGCCAGGCAGGCCAAGGCCTTCAGTGTTTAAACCTGATGGCCGGCCTGAAATCCACCGAAGGGCTTCCTCTGACACCGTTCTATCCCTGAACATCTGCATCTCCCTCGTCTCTCCATCGCAAGCCCGCTAACGCTGTGGCCCAGGGAAGGAGCCGATGCTCTTGGCTCTGAATGCGCCTGGAGAGAGCATTCTTATCATCGCTTGCGTAGACAGGGACTGCTGCCTGAGCAATCACTGTTCCTGAGTCCACATCGGCCTGAACGTGATGGACGCTGCATCCGCTGATTCTGACCCCTGCGGCGAGGGCTTGACCAACGGCATCCAATCCTTTGAACGAGGGAAGGAGAGAAGGGTGGAGATTGATCAGCCTGCCGGGATAGGCGTCAATCAACGTTGGCGTGACGATTCGCATCCAACCAGCCATCACCACGGCTTCGACATCGGCAGCCCGGAACGCAGACACCAGGGCGTGGTCCAGGGATTCACGGGTGCTGTGAAGTCGGTGATCAATGAGCTGGCAGGGAATCTGAAGACGAGCAGCCCGTTCCTTGGCTCCGCAGTTCGGGTTGTTCACAATCAGCAATCGCAACGATGCATCGAGGCGTCCTTGTGTCGTCGCCTTGTAAAGAGCTTCGAAATTGCTGCCAGAGCCGGATGCCATGACGCCGATTCGGAGCGGCGGCGTAAACCGTGGCCAGGATCCGAGTGCCGGAACAATGAATTCAGTGGATTCTTCTTCATGGACCTGGCTAGTGTCTACAAAAGCGGGCATTCGGATTTCATGTCCCATCTCTCCATCCTGCCCACACTGATCAACGATCTCGATTTGCTGGCCTCAGCATTGCGTGCTGAAGGTTTCGTCGTGGAGCTCGAAGGACAGATCTGTTCGTTCGGAACGCCCCACAACATGGCTCTTGCGGCCACGCATTCCATGGGATTGGCCCTTGGCTGGACCTGGAACCGCAATCACGACTCCCTCGATGTTGTGGTGGATCTCGGCAGCCCGTTGCCGGCCGTTTCTGCGGAGCGGATGCTGAGCCTGGTTCTGCGTCGCTATGCCTTGCAGCAGGCGCTGCGTAATGCCGACCATCAGAACCTTGCTGTGGCCAGTGTTGATGAAGAGATCAGGTTCCTAACGCCAGCATCCGTCAGGAGCTGATGGCAGGCGTCAACATCCAACTGGATCTCACCAATCCGGCCACTCAGACGTTTGGTGTTGCGTTGCATTGGACGCCACAACTGTCCCTGCAGACCCTGTCGCTCCCTGTCTGGACGCCAGGCTCTTACACAGTTCGTGATCCTTCCCAACACCTCCACAGCCTCTCAGCAATCCAGGGTGATCGAGTTCTGCTTTTGGAACAGCGTTCACCAGAACGCTGGGAATTCACGTGTCATCCAGGCGAGCCGTTGTGCATTCGCTACCGGCTTGAGGCCAGGCAGCTCACGGTGCGCACCAATCACTTAGACCCCGATTTCGCGTCTCTCAGCCTCCCCGCTGTGGTGATGTTGGTTGAAGGTGAACGTTGGAATGAACATCGCCTTCAGGTGTCAGTACCAGAGCATTGGTCTGTGGCGGTTCCGCTGCCGCATGATTCGATCGGCTCGGTGTTTTTGGCCAAGGATTTTGATCAGCTTGTGGATGCTCCGGTTCATGCCGGCACCTTTCATCCCGAGAGGCTCAGCGTTCGCGGGCACGATCATCAACTAATCCTGATCGGATCCCCGCCATTCGGCTGGCCGTCTGGGTTTAAGCACGATCTCGAGGCTGTTTGCACGGCCGTCTGCGATCTCGTTGATTCAGAACCGCCGGCTGATCAGGAGTATCAGATCGTGATCCAGTCTTTGGAACAAGGTTATGGAGGCTTAGAACATGACAATTCCTCTGTGATGCAGTTTCCCTGGCCGACCCTTCAGGAGCCAGGCGGTTATCGCAAGCTTCTTCAACTTGTCGGCCATGAATATCTGCACCAGTGGAATGTGCGCAGACTCCGTCCCAGCGAGTTCATTCCTTATCGCTACGACAGGCCCATCATCAGTGATGGCCTCTGGTTCGCAGAAGGAGTCACGAGTTATTTCGATCTTGCCCTTCCACTGCTTGCTGGACTCTCCTCTCGCCTTGATCTTCTCAAGGACTTAGGCGCCGATCTCTCCCATGTGCTGCTGAATCCTGGTTACGCCATTCAATCGCTCGCCGACAGTTCCAGGGAAGCGTGGGTGAGGCTCTACAAACAGACACCAGCGAATGCTCACAGTCAGATCAGTTACTACCGACTGGGAACAGCGTTGGCCTTTTGCCTTGATGTTCATCTACGTCATTCGCAGCACTCACTTGCAAAGGTGTTGCGATGTCTCTGGAAGCGCTTCGGTGTCCATGGACGGGGTTACCGACGCACTGATCTAATCAACTGTTTGAGCGAGTATTCCAAGGATCTTGAGACACTGCTGCCGGTTTGGCTGGATGGTCATTCGGCACTGCCGATCGAGGCGAGCCTCCAGATGATTGGTTTATCACTCAATCCTGTGCGTGACCAAACGCCCTCAGCTGGCTGGCTGATTCGTGAACGTCAGGGGCGTGTCTGGATTGATCGCACCGAAGTCGATGGTCCGGCTCAAAGGGGAGGGTTGGTGGCGGGAGATGAACTGATCGCACTGCGTGACTGGCGATGCAGCTCGGTGCAACGCTGTTCAGAGCTTTTGCAGGGCAACTCAACCCTCAAGGTGACCTACAGCCGTAGGGGTCTCCTCAGAACCACGGAACTCTCACTCGACGATCCAGGGGTGGACCGACATGAACTGGCCTGGGATCCTGGTGCATCACTGGCTGCACGTTCTCTCCGCGATCAATGGTTCGCCTTTCTCTGAGAAAGAACCTGGCAGCCGTGTTGAAGCGGTTGCATCGTCCCGGTGTGGGGATCGTCCTGGTCAGTACGGCCACACTGCTTGTGGTCGTGGCTCTGGTTGGTGTCACAGCGGAAAAAGACAGAGGAGCGAGGCGCCCTTCTCTGCTTGACCTTCTCAATGAGGTCGGCAAGGACAAGGATTCCGGCCGAACCATCAAGGGTGAGCCACCCGTTCCTCCGAAGGCTCTGGCCTGGGCCTCTCCATTGGCCCGCCAGTGTTCCGGTATTGATCCAAACGTGAGAGAGCGTTTGCTGAAACGCAAGCTCTCTCTTGCTGAAGAGCGGAAGAACATCCCCGCCGATCCGAGCAATTTCGGAAGCCGCTATCGACGCAATCCATGGGGGCAACCACTCAACCCCGATCCGAGGGTGGTGGTATTGCATGAAACTGTTTATTCACTTGGGTCCGCCATTAACACGTTCGTGACGCCCCATCCCCGTGATGAGGATCAGGTCAGCTATCACACCTTGATTGGTTTAGATGGCTCAATTGTGGATCTCGTTGATCCCCTTCAGCGGGCCTTCGGTGCTGGTTACTCGTCGTTCCTTGGCGAATGGGCTGTCACCAATGCCAAATTCCAAGGTTCAGTGAATAATTTCGCGCTTCATTTGAGTCTGGAAACACCCAACGATGGTCATGATAATGACAGACGTCACAGTGGTTATACCCAGGCGCAATATGACGCCATGGCTCTTGTTCTCGACGAATGGATGGAACGCTTTGGGTTTCAGCCCGCAGCCATCACCACGCATCAGCATGTGGACCTTGGCGGAGAGCGTGGGGACCCACGCAGTTTCTCTTGGAGTGACCTTCAAATTCGATTGGCAGCTCTTGGAAAGCTTTGCACTTAACGATCATCGATAAGGGATGACCATTAGATGAGGTAAGGCTTCGCCGATTGGCGAACGCTGTAAATGAGGCCATGCAGAGCAGGATCTTGCATGTAGCGCAAAATCCTGGCGGGATAATCAAGTTTTCCATTGTGCAAATAGGCCAGGGTGGCAATGGCCTTCGCATCCACATAGGAGCGACTAGCGATCAAGATCGATCCTTGGTCGAGACCAAGCTCATTTTTGATTCTCGACAATTTCGCTGCCAGGAGCTCGATGTTGGCATCAGGGTTCATCAGCAGATCTCGGGCTTCGCTGATCTGTTTGGGGGTGGGTTCTGCAGGTAAGCGGCCCTGGTGAATCAGTTCACTGATCCCAAGTTGAGCTGGTCCATGGGTATCAACCAACCCGGAATGCACTACGAAAGGAAGATCTTCTCCAGGCTTTGAGTGCTGAATTTCATCAAAGAGTATGGCTGTGATCAACATCGGGTTGATGCGATGGCGGGAAGCCTCCCGCTGAATCACAGGTTTCAAACTCCTCAACCTTGAGAGTGTGTTGGCGCGAAGTGGCTGTAACTGATCTACTCCTCGGGTGAAGAGCTGAGCCAGAGGGGTCTGGGGACCATGTACACCAAAACGGCGCTGCAGGAGCTCCAGTTCCTCCACACTGAAATCAGTTGGGTCCGGATTGAGTTCACCGGGTGAGGACTGATCTCGAGCTTGCTTCGATGAACGCGAAGAGAGATCCGAAAGAGAGATCGGACGCAACGACGAATGAAATGCCAGGCAAGTTGCTGCCAGCGCAGCGGCACCGCAGAGAACTCCACGGATGGAGACAACCCGAACCGGAGACCTGTCTGTGGACATGCTCGGAGATTAGCGCCGGTGTTCCATTTGATGGGCAGCCAAGCGGATTGTGGATACCTTCAGAGCGTGCATGCACCTCGTGATGAGCTTCCCGGATTTCAGCGCCACTGATACACAGATTCAATGGCAACGCTTCTGCGATCTCCTCTGGTACCACGACGATCTCGGGATTTGGCTGGATGTCAGCCGCATGCATCTCAACTCCGCAGCATTGGACGAGCTCACTGCCCCGCTGGAGAAGGCCTTCGATGCGATGAAGAAGCTCGAGGGTGGAGCCATCGCCAATGTTGATGAAAACCGCCAAGTAGGCCACTACTGGCTTCGCGATCCTCGATTGTCACCCGATCCAGAGGTCAGCCAGCACATTGCCTCAGAGGTCAACGATATTGAGCAGTTCGGCAAGGCTGTCATCAGTGGCGAGATCAAGTCGCCCACTGGTCAACCCTTCACCGACATTCTCTGGATTGGCATCGGTGGTAGCGGTCTTGGCCCCCTGCTGATGGTCCGTGCCTTGCAGGACAACGGACAAGGGCTGCCATTTCACTTTTTCGACAATGTCGATCCGAACGGCATGAGCCGGGTGCTCGGTGAACTGGGAAATAACCTGCTCACGACACTTGTGGTCACCGTCAGCAAGTCTGGCGGAACGCCCGAACCCCATCTGGGAATGGAACAAGCGCGACACCGTTTGGAGTCGCTAGGGGGCCAATGGGCGGCTCAGGCTGTAGCGATCACAATGTCTCAAAGCCTTCTTGATCAACAGGCTTCGAAAGAGAAGTGGCTCAAACGCTTTGACATGTTCGACTGGGTTGGTGGGCGTACAAGCATCACCAGCGCCGTCGGTCTTTTGCCAGGTGCGCTGATCGGCACCGACATCCGAGATTTTCTGGCCGGAGCTGCTCAGATGGATGAGGCCACCCGCCTCGCCGATGTACGTCGCAACCCTGCGGCTCTGATGGCAGCTGCTTGGTACTTCGCAGGTGAAGGGAAGGGCAAGCGCGACATGGTGGTGCTGCCTTACCGCGACCGTCTGGAAGTCTTCAGCCGCTATCTGCAGCAGTTGGTGATGGAGTCCCTGGGTAAGCGCCTTGATCGCAGTGGAGCCATTGCGCACCAGGGCATCGCTGTGTATGGAAACAAAGGTTCTACAGATCAGCATGCCTATGTTCAGCAGCTTCGCGATGGCGTCGATAACTTCTTCGTCACCTTCATCGAAGTTCTGCGTGATGTTGAAGACATCCCTGAAATCAAGGGTGAGCGTCCTGGTGACTTCCTTGATGGTTTTGTCCAGGGAACACGTTCTGCCCTCACCGAAGGCGGGCGTCAAAGTTTGAGCATCAGCATGCGGACATTCGATGCCCGCAGACTCGGGGCGCTCATCGCCCTGTTCGAACGTGCTGTTGGCTTCTACGGCGAGCTTGTCAACATCAATGCGTATCACCAGCCAGGAGTTGAGGCAGGGAAGAAAGCAGCCGCAGCGATTCTGAAACTTCAGAAACAAGTGGAGGACGTGCTCAGTGATGGAACATCCCGTTCCGTTCTGGAGATTCAGCAGGCGATCGGGGAGGGATCCGATGAAGCGATCTTCTGGATCCTGCGTCATTTGACTGGAAACAACCGTGGATACCAGGCTCAGGGAACTTGGGACAGCCCGGCATCTCTGCGCTTCGTTAAGGGATAAGCAGGGTCAGGACGGCACCAGATTGACAAGCTTCCCCGGCACCACGATCACGCGCCGGGGTGGCTTGCCCTCCAACCATCGCTCCGCCACTTCACTGGCCAAAGCCAATTCCTCCAGTTTCTCTTTGCTGCAGTCGGCCGGAACGCTGATTGATCCGCGCACCTTGCCTTTCACTTGGATCACAAGATCCACGGTGTCTCGTCTTAATGCAGCGGGGTCATGCACCGGCCATGGTTGGTTATGAACGCTGCCCTGTCCGCCGAGGCTGAACCAGAATTCCTCAGCCAAGTGGGGGGCAAACGGAGCGAGAAGGCGGATCAGCGCTGAGATCGCTTCAGCCTGAACACCCCTTGATGCTTCAGCGAGCGAGCCTGAAAGGGCATTGGAGAGTTTCATCAACTCCGAAATCGCCGTATTGAATTGGTACTCCCCCCTCAGGTCGTCACTCACGGCTTCGATCGCGGTGTGCACTGCTCGGCGGATCCCAGACTCCTGTTCAGACAGGACAGAACCCTCAGGAACAACGGCAGGTTCGCTGAGAAGCTGATCCTGGTGATCTGAGCGCATGCTCTCGATCAAGCGCCAGAGCCGTTGCAGGAAACGGAACTGACCTTCAACGTCTGCATCATCCCATTCCAGATCTTTTTCAGGGGGTGCTTTGAACAGAATGAACATCCGAGCCGTGTCTGCGCCATAGCGGTCGATGACGGCGGCGGGATCTACACCGTTGTATTTCGACTTCGACATCTTCTCGAACAGAACCTCCAGATCGCCGCCGTCCAACGGGTCTTTGGGTGCGCTCTCGTCACTCACTTCCGAGGGCGCCACATACCGACCCGTGCGGGGATTGCGGTAGGTCACACCTTGGACCATCCCCTGCGTGAGCAGTCGCTCAAAGGGTTCGCGGATGTTCAATAAGCCACGATCACGCAGCGCTTTGGTGAAGAAACGGGAATAGAGAAGATGGAGGATCGCGTGTTCGATACCGCCAACGTATTGCTGCACGGGCAGCCAACGCTCCACAGCATCAGGATCGAAAGGACGCTCCGTGTTGTGCGGATCGGCAAAACGAAGGAAGTACCACGATGAGCACATGAAGGTGTCCATGGTGTCCGATTCCCGTCGGGCGGGTCGCCCGCATGTCGGGCAATCCACGGCCACCCAGGATTCCAGGGAGGCTAGGGGGGATCCTCCTTTGCCTTGCAGATCCACATCCTTGGGCAAGGTCACCGGAAGCTGATCCGCTGGAACGGGTACGGCGCCACAGTGGTCGCAGTGAATGACCGGAATCGGACACCCCCAATAGCGCTGGCGCGAAATCAGCCAGTCCCTAAGCCTGAATTGGCGTTTGGGTCGGGCCCAGCCCAGATCGTGACCGTGAGCCGTGATCGCCTGCCTGGCATCGTCACTTGACTGGCCATCGAAGCGGCCGCTGTTCAACAGAATCCCCGGTCCTGTCCATGCCTCGCCATCACTGAGATGTTCGTTGGCACCGGCGGCCACGATCACCCGTTTCACCGGAAGTTCGTAGGTGCGTGCAAACAGAAAATCGCGTTCGTCATGGGCTGGGACACCCATCACGGCTCCGGTGCCGTAGCCGGCTAGAACGTAATCGGCGATCCAAATTGGGATTGATTCACCGTTGACCGGGTTCACTGCTGTGGCACCGATGGGCACACCTCGCTTGGGACGGTCATCCGCCGTGCGTTCATCAGCACTCAGCTCACTTACAAGATCTCTAAAAGCGGCGACAGACTCGCGCTGTTTGTCCGATGTGAGAGCGTCAACCAGCGGATGCTCAGGAGCCAGCACTACATAGCTGACGCCATGCAGCGTGTCGGCTCGTGTGGTGAAGACTGTGATCAACGCGTCGTCATGACCGCTGACACGGAAATCAATCTCTGCTCCGATGGATCGACCGATCCAGTTGGCCTGCATTGTGCGAACCCTCTCGGGCCATCCATTCAGCAGGTCAAGATCATCAAGCAAGGCGTCGGCGTAGTGGGTGATCCGCAGGAACCACTGCCTGAGATTTTTCTGCTCCACAAGAGCGCCAGAACGCCAGGAACGTCCCTCACTGTCAACCTGCTCATTGGCGAGAACGGTTTGGTCGACAGGATCCCAATTGACCGTGGCATCTTTCTGGTATGCCAATCCCTGGTCGAGCAGCTCCAAAAACAGCCACTGGGTCCACCGGTAGTAATCGGCATGACAGGTGGCTTGCTCCCTTGACCAATCGATTGACAGGCCTAACCGATCGAGCTGAGCTTTCATCTGTTCGATGTTGCGATCGGTCCAGATCCCTGGATCGATCTGACGCTCAATCGCTGCATTCTCAGCGGGGAGTCCGAACGCATCCCACCCCATGGGATGAAGAACGGCATCGCCCCGCATGCGTTGAGCCCGGGCAATCACATCGGTAATGACGTAATTGCGCACATGTCCCATGTGCAGGGTTCCCGACGGATAGGGGAACATCGAAAGGGCATAGAACGCGTTCTGACCGGGCTCCGGTGAACGGGTTGCATAGAGATCGTCGTGTTGCCACTGGCTCTGCCAGCGCTGCTCGAGCGCGATGGGATCGTACCGATCCGGTCGTGCAGAGGCCGTCGCGGTGGCGGAGGAGGACTTGGAGGCCGTCACGGCACGAAAACACCTGGGGCGATCGTGACATAACCAGGGATCAAACCCGGCGGTTCAGATCAAGGTTCGGATGGTGAGCACGGACTGACGATTGATCAAGATCGGATCGGACGCGTCATCACGTTGAACGGCCAGATAAAGGGGGTCCTGCCATGAGAGTCGGCCGTCTATGCGTTTTCCGTCGCTCAGTTCAACACTCAGAGTGCGCTGGTCGCGGATCCAGGATTGAAGAAGACGGATTCCGGGAAGACTGGGATCAAAGCTTGTCGGCTCCATAGGATCACTCAGGGGTAACGAAGCGCCATGCTGCAGTTCAGCAAATACCAAGGTCTCGGCAACGACTTCATCTTGGTGGAGGGTCGGGATGGTCGGCTTCCTGAGAGCATCACCTCTCCCGATGCTGACTGGGTCCGTAAGGTCTGTGACCGTCGCTTTGGCCTCGGAGGCGATGGCTTGATCCTTGCCCTGCCCCCGCAGGGCCAAGGAGATCTGCGCATGCGCATTTTCAACGCCGATGGTTCGGAGGCTGAAATGTGCGGCAACGGAATCCGCTGCCTTGCCCGCTTCCTTGCTGATAGTGATGGTGATTTACCTGGACGGAGCTGGAGGATCGAAACACCAGCTGGTCAAATCATTCCCGAACTTCAACAGGACGGACAGATCCGCGTCGATATGGGCGCTCCCTTCTTGAAACCAGAGGCGGTTCCGACGCTTTTAAGCCCAGATGAAAACGGTCTGCCTCGTGGCGAAGTCACCCGCGAAGGTCTCACCCTCTCCTTGGCCGCGGTGGGTATGGGCAACCCCCATATGGTGGTTCCTGTGGACGATCTGGAGACGATCCCTTTTGAAGCACTCGGCGCCCAGCTGGAGTGTGATCCAATCTTTCCAGCTAAAACCAACGTTCACTTTCTCAAAGTTCTCAGTCGGCAGCATCTCGAGATTCGCGTCTGGGAACGGGGAGCGGGTCCAACACTGGCTTGCGGGACCGGTGCCTGCGCCACGCTGGTGGCTGCATTTCTGCTTGGGCTCAGCGACAGCGAGGCAACCGTCGTGCTTCCAGGCGGACCGCTGAGCATCAGCTGGCCTGATCAACAGGGGTCGGTTTTCATGACTGGTCCAGCAGTGGCCGTCTTCGATGGCGTGATGAATCCAGACCTGATGCCTGGGGGGCGTTCCGAAGAGATGGCTGCTGAACTGAAACCTGCAGTGGCTTCAACACCTCCAGCTCTGGACTGTGCCAATGACTGCAAGGAGGGTTGCATGCAACCTGAACGTTGTCTGCGCGAGGAGGCTCAGGCAAAGGTTCAGGCGTTCCTGGCATCCACATCGCTGGACTCGATGATCAACCTGGCCGGAGAGTCCCTCGAACAACGCACTCTGTCCCGCATTCAGCGTGATGGTCAGAGCTGACTCGGGGCCCATTTACCTCGATGCTTGTGCCACGACACCTCTGCGTCCGGGTGTGCAGCAGAGGATGCTGGATGTACAGAACCAGGCCTGGGGCAATCCTTCCAGCCTGCACTCCTTTGGGATTGCAGCAGCGGAAGCCCTGGAACGCAAAAGGGTTGAGATCGGTGCATTGCTCGGCGCCGATGCCAATGACGTTCTGATCACATCAGGAGCCACTGAATCCATACATCTCGGAATCCGGGGCTTGGCGTCGTCCTTCGCTCCAGGACGGATCGTGATCTCCGCTGTTGAGCATCCAGCCGTCACGGCGGCCGCTCATGCACTCACCCTCTTGGGCTGGCAGGTGGCCACGGCCCCGGTGGATTCTGAGGGCAGCCTGCAACTGGATCGATTTGAGGAGCTACTGCACCCACCCACGCGGTTGGTGTCCGTGATTTGGGGGCAGAGTGAGGTGGGCACGCTGCAACCTCTTCAGACGATCGGCGCTCTTTGCCGTCGATACGGAATTCCCTTCCACACGGATGCAACCCAGGTGATCAGCCAGGCCCTGCCTGACTGGAACACCCTGCCAGTGGATTTACTCAGCGCGTCTGCCCACAAATGCGGGGGGCCAAGAGGTGTTGGCCTGCTGCTGATTCGTCGAGCCTGGAAACAGCAACTCACCGCCCTGCTGACGGGCGGCGGGCAGGAGAACAACTTGCGCAGTGGAACTGAATCCGTCGTGTTGGTGGCTGGAATGGCTGAGGCGCTCGCGCAGATTCAACGATGTGACGTGGATGGCTTGCCTGACAGTGGCGACGGCATCCGGCGAATCAGGGATGAATTGGAGCTGCAGCTCTGCCGGACAGTTGGTGTCGCAACGCTCGGTCAACCTCAACAACGCCTGCCTCATCATCTCGCCTTGATGCTTCGCGATCGTTCAGGCAAGCCGCTTTCAGGACGACGCATGGTGCGAGTACTCGATCAAGAAGGGTTGGCCGTGAGCAGCGGCAGTGCTTGCTCTTCAGGACGAGACACCGACAGCAGCGTGCTCTCAGCGATGCGCATGCCAAAGGAGATGAGACGCTCAGGTCTGAGGCTCAGCCTCGGTTTCTGGAACAGCTCAAACCAGATCGGAAGCATTGTTGAACGTTTTGAACGAGCAATGCAGGTCTGTAGTGAATGAGTGCGGATCGATCGCTGTACGCTCCGCCCAAGACGCAATAGTGAACTGTGAGCGCTGTACTTCCCGCTGATCTTCTCGAGGCAGAGAAGCGCACGGTTTCAGCGTTGGAGTCTGTTCTCGGTGGGGCCCGGCGAGGACGATGGTTGGTGACCTGGCGATTTGAAGGTCTGAGAGTCATGGGTCCGGCACTGCGTTTGGCCAGAACGCTTCGGGAACAAGGCTGTCCTCTGCTCGTGGCTTTTCCCGATGCTGGCGCAGCGGCTCTCGCCAAACGAGACGCGACCGATCTTGCCGACTGTTGCGTTGATTTCATGCAGCTGCAGAGGGATCCTGCCTGGGCGGATCGAGGCGAACTGCTGCTGCTCGTTGGTGCCCAACCCAGCGATTATGAAACCGTTGAGGCGATCTGCAACCTCTGGAAAGAACCCGTGGTGCTCGTCAACGGACGGCTTGAAGATGCCGGCGTCGGCATCGGCAGTGTTGCTCGTTCCAGACGTCGCGGTTTTTTGTCCACCTGGACCGTCGCATTCCATCTGGAGCCGCTCCCTCAGGGCGCACTGCTGATGGAACGAGAGAAGGAATGGGACCTTTTCCGCTGTGATCCCGATGGGTACCGATGGATTCAGCGGTTTGAACAACGACCTGAGCGTGAGCAGATCGACGCAGCAATCAACCCATCAGCGGATGGATTGAAACAGACATTGGGTGCTGTCGATCGGTTGATCGATGATTTGAAAGGTTGATCCCTGGCCGCAACACTTTTAGTGTGCGGTCTCCCTCGGAGCGTCATGGGCATCAAGGATCGTTTCCGCTCCCTGTCGGTCGTTGATACCGTTGCCGCTCTTGTGGCGATGGTCGCAGTTGCTGGCGTGCTCTGGAGCCCGAAACTCAGCAACACGGTTGCCAGGGCGACAGGATCCGTGAAACCGGTGTTGGTAAGTGTTGATGTCCGCAATTCGAGAGCTGCAGACCCTGAACGTCTGATCAAGGAAGCTCTTGGAAACGGAAGCACCAATCTGATCATTCGCAATCAACCAGCTGGCAGCGCTGAACTTATCCGTGTGGATGACATCCGCAGGAAACTCGTGGCTGTGCAACCCGATGGTCAAGTGGTTTTTGCTGATGATCCCAATCAGCAGATTCAAGGCATCATCGATGCCCGATTCATCCTGCGAAGCAATGCCACCATCACTCCTTCAGGAGTTGTTGTTGCAGGGACCAAACTCAAAGTCGGCACTCCTGTCGAACTGGATGGCCGCCTCTATCGACTGAATGGGATCGTCAGCGGGATTGACTTGCAATGAAGACACTAATCATTCCTTTCCTTCTCTTGCTGGGAACACTCCAGGAAGGGGTCAGAGCTGAAATCATCCCCTTAATTTCGCCTCCTCCTCCAGAGACACAACAACCACTCCCTGAGCTGCAGGAACCCCGCTCCTGCCCATCGCTTCAGACGGCTATTCAGGCCAATCTCGGTTCCGAAACGAGAGTCTGGTCAGTCACAGTTCTGAATAGTGATGGGGATGTACTGGGGGATATCAATGGTTCGGTCGCCCGTATTCCTGCTTCCAATCAGAAGCTGATCAGTACGGCCTACGCCCTCGATCGTCTCGGACCGGATTTCCGACTGAAGACGCGCCTGATCCAGCGACCGGATGGCTCTATGGAACTGAATGGAGAGGGTGATCCCGATCTCAGTATTGCCGGGTTGCAGCGCTTTGCTCTCGCTGCTCTTCGTCAAGGTGGATCTCGAGGGGTGACGTCAGGACCTGTCAATCTCATGGTGCGTGAGGAGCCACGTCGCAACTGGTGGCCGAGTGACTGGCATCCGGCGGACCGTGGCTATGCCTACGGGGCACCTATCACGCGACTTGCTCTCACCAGCAACGCTGTTGGCGGTGCCGTCAGTGATCCCTACAACCGACTGCAGCGTTTGTTTCAGAAAGAGGTGCAACGGCGGGGCGGTGCAGTGCGCATTCAGCAGATCCAACCTCTGAGCATGGCTGAGATCTCTGATTTGGGGGATCGAGAGGAAATGGTGGTTCTGCATGAAGAGACTTCAGCCCCCATGCATGCTCTGCTCAGTCTCGCCAACACTGAGAGCCACAACTTCACCGCAGAGGTGTTGATGCGTCAGGCGGCCGACTTGTGGGACGTGAAGGCTGCATCCAGAGCGACAGAGCGCTGGATGTGGGAACAGGGTCTTCCCATCCAAGGACTGAGGGTTGCTGATGGAAGCGGGCTGTCCAGGAACAACAAGGTGACCAGCCAGACCGTTGCCGCTCTGCTGATGCGTATGGATCAGCATCCCTATGCCGCTTATTACCAAGCATCCATGGCCATTGCTGGTCGCCGGGGAACGCTCAGAAATCTCTACAGAGGAACTCCAATCGATGGACGCTTTCGCGGCAAAACCGGAACCATAAGCGGGGTTCGCAGCATTTCAGGAATTCTGCAAACCGCTGATGGACCCCGCTACGTGAGCATGATTTCCAACGGTTCCGTTCGGCCGAACACGGTGATCGGCCAAATTCTGCGTTCTGTACTGAAATTCAGCCCGTGCCCTTCATCTGCCTCATCCGCGCTGAAGAACGGCGTGCCCGGCTGATTGGAACAGCCTTTGACTCATTGATTTCATTGACAGGAGTCGGAGTTTCACTCCGACCTGTTTGAATTTTCACCAGTTCCTGTCGGCCAGCCAACACCACCTGAGACATCTCCTTCAGGCGCTGTTCGAGTTCACCAAGAGTCTGTTCTGCATAACGATTGGCACCGTCCTGAACAGAGGCAGCCTCCTGGCGACTCCGCTGAATCAAGGACTCGCATTGCTGTTGGGTCTGCTGACGGAATTGCAGCGAATCCTGATGAAGGCGTTCGGCTTCACTCTGAGCTTCCTTCTGAATCCTCAAGCCTTCCTGACGGATCTGATCGAGCTCCTGCAGTGACTGCTGACGGCTCCGTTCATGCTGTTCCGTGAGCTGACGCTTCAATTCGGTGGCTTCCTGATCAAGCTGCTGACGTCGCTGTAAAGCTTCCTGCTCAAGCTGCTGCCTGCGGGACGCGTACTGCTGTTCCAGCTGAGCCTGTTTCGACTGCATCTCCTGTTCCATCTGAGCGGCCTGACCCCGAGCCGAGTGCAGGAGCTGCTCGCACTGTTGACGAACCTGATCACGCATCTCATTCACCTGTCGCTCAGCTTCCTGTCGAATGGACGCCTGGGCAACAAGGAGTTCGCGCTGTTGTTGAGCATTCGAGACGATCTCATCAGCCTGGGAACGCGCTGTGGCGATGAATTCATCGCGCTTCAGCAACAACTGTTCGGCCTGAGAAACCTGGGAGGGCATCGCGTCACGGACAGCATCCAGTAGCTCGACGGCGTCCTGCTCATTGACGAGCCTCCCTCCGCTGAAGGGGATACGACTTCCCTCGAGCATGATCTCCTCGAGCAGATCAAGCTGGTCGAGTACGGAAAGCCGGATCTCGCTCATCGTGAAGGGGGTATGAAAGCCGAATTAAAGAACCTCTCGAGGTCTTCCGCCACCTCTCTGGGTACCATGTGGTCAACTGCACCACCGAAACGGGCCACTTCTTTCACGACTGAGCTGCTTAGAAAGCTGTAGTGGGCTGCCGTCGTGAGAAATATGGTTTCAAATTCCGGATCGAGCGATCGATTGGTGTGTGCAATCTGCAGCTCATATTCGAAATCGCTCATTGCCCTGAGTCCACGCAGGATCAGGCGAGTTCCCTGTGCTCTGGCACAGGCCACGGTCAACCCGTCAAAACTGGTCACGGACACATTGCTGAGGTGCTTCGTGGCAGCGTTGATCTGAGCAAGACGCTGATCAAGGGAAAACGCTGGCGACTTGCCAGGGTTCTTCAGAACAGCAACGACCAGTTCATCCACTAGAGAAGCACCCCTCTCAATGAGATCAAGATGCCCAAGGGTGAGAGGGTCGAAGCTGCCTGGATACAGCGCTTTCATCCAATCTCGATGGCGGTTTGGACGGATCCTATGCACTCACAATTCCTAGGATTCGAGCCATGCCTACCCTGATCGAACAACCGGATCGGCTCGAACAGCGCCTGAAGGAGATCCCCTCTGAACCCGGCTGCTATCTGATGCGGGATGGTGAGGACCGACTTCTCTACGTAGGGAAGTCCAAGAGCTTGCGTAGTCGCGTACGCAGCTATTTCCGCAGCAGACACGACCTCAGCCCTCGAATCAGGTTGATGGTGCGTCAGATCTGTGAGATTGAATTCATCGTGACCGACAGCGAGGCCGAGGCCCTGGCTCTCGAGTCGAACTTGATCAAGAACCAACAGCCGCATTTCAATGTGCTGCTCAAAGACGACAAGAAATATCCCTATCTATGCATCACCTGGAGTGAACCCTATCCGCGCATTTTCATCACTCGACGCCGCCGCTTTCGCAGCCCGCTCGATCGCTTCTACGGCCCTTACGTGGATGTGGGTCTACTCAGACGAACTCTCTTTCTTGTGAAGCGAGTGTTCCCGCTGAGGCAACGACCCCGACCTCTTCATGCCGACAGGACCTGCCTGAATTACAGCATTGGTCGTTGCCCTGGGGTCTGTCAGGAAAAAATCAGCTCTGAGGACTACCACCGGACGCTGCGCAAGGTGGCGATGGTGTTTCAAGGACGCAGTGATGAATTGCAGATGTTGCTGCATCAGCAGATGGAGCGCTATTCGGAACGGATGGATTACGAATCTGCAGCAAAGATCAGGGATCAGCTGCAGGGTTTGGATCAACTAACCGCTGATCAGAAGATGAGCCTGCCTGACGCCTCGGTGAGTCGCGATGTGATCGCTATGGCCGGTGATGATCGTTTGGCAGCAGTGCAGTTGTTCCAGATGCGGGCTGGCAAGCTTGTCGGTCGCCTGGGCTATCTCGCGGACGCATCCAACCAACCGTCCGGACTGACGCTGCAGAAAGTGATCGAAGAGCACTACAGCCAGGTGGATTCCGTTGAAATTCCTCCCGAACTGCTGGTTCAGCATCAGCTGCCGCAGCAGCCACTGATTGAAGAATGGCTTTCTGAGCAACGGGAACGCAAGGTTCAGATTCACTGTCCGAAGCAGCGCCAGAAGGCTGATCTGATTGAGCTTGTTCAGCGCAATGCTGACTACGAACTGCAGCGCGCCAAACAAGGACAAGAACAGCAGGCTTTGGCAACGGAGGATCTGGCCCAGCTGCTCGAGCTGCCCATACCGCCGCGACGAATCGAGGGCTACGACATCAGTCATATCCAGGGGAGCGATGCCGTTGCGTCCCAGGTTGTGTTTATTGATGGCCTGCCTGCCAAGCAGCATTACCGCAAATACAAGATTCGCAGCAGCAGCATCCGAGCAGGTCACAGCGATGATTTCATGGCCATGGCAGAGATCATGCGCAGGCGCTTCCGGCGATGGTCCCTGGCCAAGAAAGAGGGTGTGGATGTCGGAGCACTGCGACAGAAAGGAGGCAGTGCTTTGCAGACCGATGGACTGAACGACTGGCCTGATGTGGTGATGATCGATGGTGGAAAAGGTCAGTTATCGGCAGTGATGGAAGCGTTACGGGAACTTGATCTGCACGAAGACCTCACCATCTGCTCTCTTGCCAAACAACGGGAAGAGGTGTTTCTACCGGGCGAGACTCAGCCCCTCGAAAGTGATATGGACCAGCTGGGCGTTGCCCTGCTGCGCAGACTCCGCGATGAAGCCCACCGTTTTGCCGTCAGCTTTCATCGTCAGCAGCGTGGGGAACGCATGAAACGGTCGCGTTTATCAGATATCCCAGGAGTGGGACCGAAGCGGGTGAAAGACCTGCTTGCGCATTTTCATTCGATCGATGCCATTCAATTGGCCTCTGTTGAGACCCTCGTCAAAGCCCCAGGTGTGGGGCTCGCTCTAGCGCGCGATATTCGCTGTTTCTTTCACCCTGAGGAGGACACACAGCAGGATGGTGCGGTTCAAGTCTCGGAGTCGATCAGCTGATGATCCGCGTTCTGCCGTTGATCCTCTGCCTGATTGGCATGCTGTCAAGTCTCTGGTGTCCTAGAGCAGCGAACGCCTCACCAGGACTCTGTACGGGGCCGGTCTGCGCTGATGACATCACGCGCAGTGCGAAGAACCACTGGCAACTGGTGCTGAAACTGAATGACCAGCAGGGTCATCGGGAAAAAGTGGTGATGAATTGCCTGGCAGGGCAGCTAAGCCCAAGCTCTGGACCCGTAGACCGTGCTTATGCAACCGCCGTCGGCCGCAGGGCCTGCCGTTTAGCGGGTGAGGGCCGCTGACGATGGAGATCGCTCTGGTTTATCCCCATCAGTTGTTCGCGGACCATCCGGCGATCACCAAAGGTCGTCCCGTAGCCCTGATCGAAGACCCGCTCCTTTTCGGCACCGATCCTCACTGGCCGATCCGGGTTCACAGGCAACGTCTTCTGCTGCACAGAGCCACGATGACGGTCTATGCCGAGACATTGCGACATCGGGGTTACACAGTTTTCTACCGCCGACATCACGAAGCGAGCACAACCGAGGATCACCTTCAAGCTCTTCGTTCATCAGGGTTCGTCAGTTACCACCTTGCTGATCCGCTCGACGATTTGCTCGAGAAGCGCCTGCGTCGGTTCGTGGATCGCACGGGGGGAGAGCTACGGATCCTGGCCTCACCGATGTTCCTCACTCCAGCGTCGATGGTTGAGGAGCACTTCGCCAGCGGACGCAAACCCTTCATGGCCAAGTTCTACGAGCAACAGCGCCGGCGGATGGGCTTGCTTCTAGAAGACGACGGAGGACCGCTCGGTGGCCATTGGAGTTTCGATGCCGACAATCGCAAGAAGCTTCCGAAAGAGATCAGCGTTCCAGCCGAACCCTCGCACCGCAACGGTGCCGAAATCGAACAAGCCCGCAAAGAACTCGAGTCTGAGGCGCTGCCCTTCGTCGGCAGCTGGGAGGCCTTCAGCTACCCAATTCGGCATGAGGACGCGGATCGGTGGCTGCAAACGTTTCTCGAGTATCGCCTGCGGGATTTCGGTGCGTATGAGGATGCAATCAGCACCCAGCATCGGGTGATGTGGCACAGCGTGCTCACACCCATGCTGAACATCGGCCTTCTAACGCCGCAGCAGATTCTGGATCGCACATTGGAACGAGCTGCGGACGGTGACATTCCCCTCAATTCCCTGGAGGGATTCATCCGTCAGATCGTGGGATGGAGGGAATTCATGGCCGTGATGTATCGCAGGCATGGTGTGGCCATGCGCAACAGCAATTTCTGGAAGTTTGAGGACAGACCAATACCAGATGCTTTCTACACCGCGACAACGGGACTCCCTCCAATTGATGACGCCATCGGCCACGCCCTGAGCAGTGGCTACTGCCATCACATCGAACGGTTGATGCTGCTTGGAAACGTCATGCTTCTCTGCGGCTTTCACCCCCAACGGGTGTACCAATGGTTCATGGAGCTGTTTGTGGACGCCTACGACTGGGTGATGGTTCCCAACGTCTTCGGGATGAGCCAATTCGCTGACGGAGGACTCTTCACCACCAAGCCCTATCTCTCAGGCTCGAATTATGTCCGCAAGATGTCCGACTACAAGAAGGGTGCCTGGTGTGACGTCTGGGACGGACTGTTCTGGAGTTTCATCAAGCGCCACGAAGACTTTTTCCGAAAGCAATACCGACTGGCGATGATGGCAAGGAACCTTGATCGCATGGATCCAGAAACTCTCCTGGCTCACCAGCGATGCGCGTCTGAGTTTCTTGACGGGCTGGCCTGAAGCCTGCTTATGGTCCCTTTTAGTCCTTCCCTAGCGATGACGCTTCCTCCCGAGGCCTATCTCTGGTTCAAGACCCTTCACATCGTTGGTGTCGTGGTCTGGTTTGCAGGCCTCTTCTATCTCGTGCGTCTCTTCATCTATCACGTGGAGGCCGATGAGATGGATCCAGACCTGAGCTTGGCCTTCAAAAGCCAGTACGGGCTGATGGAAAAGCGACTGGCGAACATCATCACAACCCCGGGGATGATCGTGGCGGTCACGATGGCGATCGGATTACTGGTGGCTCAACCGACCTGGCTGCAACAGGGTTGGATGCACGTCAAGCTTGCGTTCGTTGCCGCTTTGCTTGTTTATCACTGGTTCTGTTACCGGCTGATGGGACAACTCCAGGCAGGTCACTGTCAGTGGAGCGGAAAACAGTTACGAGCCCTGAATGAACTGCCAACGCTGCTTTTGGTGATCGTGGTGATGCTTGTGGTCTTCAAATCACAATTCCCAACCAGTGCAGCCACCTGGTTCATCGTGGGTCTGGTGGTCTTCATGGCTGCTTCCATTCAGTTCTATGCCCGGTGGCGCCGGCTGAAAGCTGAATCCATCGCTGCGGAGTCTGGTCATGCCAGCTGAGCAGCATCCTCTCCGCGCGGTCTTAGAGACAGTCGGTCCTTTGAGCTGTCCTGACGAGCTCAATTTTCACTGTCACACCATCTGCAGTGATGGGAGTCTTCGACCAGAGGATTTGATCCAACAAGCGAGCAGTCATGGACTGCGTCACCTCGCAGTGACAGATCACCATTCCTCTGCTGCCTACCTGCCCATGCGGAGTTGGCTAGAGGCCCAAAAAGAGCTGGACCATCCAGCACCAACGCTCTGGACTGGAATGGAAATCAGCTGCACTCTGCGCGGTTGCTTGGTGCACGTCCTGGCCCTCGGCTTCGAGCCGAGGCATCGAGCTCTGGCGGTTTATAACCACGGGGATGCAGCCGTCGGTGAAGCGTTGCGTGCCGACACCGTTGTTAATGCGATTCACGAGGCTGGTGGACTGGCCGTATTGGCTCATCCAGCGCGTTACAGGCTGGGATTCCGTGACCTGATCAATGCCGCTGCCGATCTGGGAATCGATGGTGGCGAAGCCTGGTACGACTACGACATGCAAACGCAGTGGCAGTGGACTCCGATGGTCTGTGAACAGATCGATGATCAGTTGAAGAACCTTGGCCTTTTGCGTACGTGTGGAACCGACAGCCACGGAGTTGACCTAAGAGGTCGCTAAGTTCAACCAACGTCCCTGATCTCGGGTATGGGTTTCTTCGACCGTCTGCTCAATTCCGGTTCCTCCGATTCCGATCGGACCCGTGAGGCCACCGGACCCAAGCAGGCAAAACCCAAGCCCGAGGCCTATTACCTCGATAGTGACAGTTCCTCGACCCTTGGGAACAGGGATTACATGCGGGAAGCCAAGACCATCCGTCGTACCTTCCCTGGCACGCTTGATAACCCTGGCGGCAAAGAACTCGTCACTGAGGTGGACGCCCTCGATCTCAAGGTGGACAAACGCAGCGATGGTCTCGGGGATCGGAAGGCTGAAAAGCCCATGGAAAGTTTGATCAAGGACGGGATTCCCAAGCCGGTGAAAAAGACGTTCGCCGAGACCATGACCAAGACGGAGCTGGATCAAAAGCTCAAAGGCAGTGCTCTGAAGGCATCTGGAGTCAATACTCCCAGTGCGCCTGATTCCGCGCCCGTTGCACGCAAGGAAGAACTCAAGCCTCAGGAAGAACCAGTCCCGACTCGTGGTGGTGCCGCTCCAAGCAGCAAACCCGGCTCAATCGATCCCTTCCGTGCAATGGTCCGCGACCTCAACAACTGACCAGTACGTCATTCGTACAAGCCACCACCGCATTCGACCCTTCGTTCAGCCGCCAGAAGCAATGCTTTGATCCCTTGGAGGAGGGAATCATCTGCATTGCTCCACAGCTTGCGATGGGATGCCTCGAGCAGCCGTTCAGCCATGTCCCGTAGAGCCCAGGGATTCACTCTCTGCAAAAACGCCTGAACGTCGTCATCCAGCAACCAATGTTCCGCAATTTGGGCGTAGCACCAATCGGGAACAGCTCCTGTTGTGGCGTCGTAGGCAAAGAGATAGTCGAGGCTGGCACCCATTTCGAAGGCCCCTTTATACCCATGCCGTTGCATCCCCTCGATCCAACGGGGGTTGAGCAGACGACTGCGGACAACCTTGTCGATCTCCCGTTCAAGGCCATGGATGCGCAGACGTTCGCGACGAGAGTGATCTGCGAACAGAAGGCTGGGTGTCTGACCACCGGCCTGCTCGACAGCGGCGGCCAGACCTCCCTGGAACTGGTAGTAATCGTCGGAATCCAGGAGGTCGTGTTCACGGTTGTCCTGGTTGTGGAGCACCACCTGCACCGAGCGAAGAGCCTGTTCAAGACCAATTCGGTCCGCATGGCCCACGGCATCGCCGTCGTAACGCCAGGAGCTCCAGGCGAGATAAGCCTCGCCCAGGTCAGACCGCCGCTCCCACTGACCTGAATCGATCAGAGCCTGAAGACCGGCTCCATAGGCTCCCGGTGCTGAACCGAACAGCCTGGACTGTGGTCCTTCCGATCGGGTGAGATAAGCCAGGGGATTCTCCGAGTCCGGCTCATTCAGTCCAGCAACCAGGGTGAGCGCACGATTCACCCAGCCCAGAAGCTGGGGAAAGGCATCCCGAAACAATCCGGACATGCGCAGAGTCACATCCACCCGCGGCCGTTCAAGCAAGGTGAGGGGTATCAGCTCGAGATCCACCATCCGACGGGTCGGCCCGTCCCAGACAGGGCGGACGCCGAGCAAGGCGAACATCTGGGCGATGTCTTCCCCACCATTACGCATGGTCGCTGTCCCCCACACCGACAAGGCAAGGTGGCGTAACGGTTCACCGTGCTCCAGCTCGTAGAGCTCCACCAGCTGTTCGGCACTGCGCCGACCAAGATCCCAGGCTGCCTCCGTGGGCAGTCCACGCAGATCAACGGAGTAGAAGTTACGTCCTGTTGGAAGCACGTCATCCCGTCCCCTGGTGGGTGCTCCGGACGGACCGCTCGATACGCGTCGCCCTGAAATCCCAGCAAGTAAGGCATCTCGTTCCCGTGTCCCACAGTGCTGAAGTCGAGGCCAAAGGTCCGTCCTGATGAACTCAAGCGGTGCAGGAAGCGATGGTCCCTCGAAAACGCGGATCAGCGGATCAGCCAGCGCGAACGAAGCATCGCCTGAAGCTTCGAGCTCTAGACCCAGCAACCGTTGCAACAGCCGTTGCGCTTGCCCCTCAAACCACTCAACCGCATCACTGACCCGACGGCAGGCTGGCGCACCCAGGGCACGCAGAACGGTTCTGTCGTGATCAACCAGGAGCTGTCCGTCCTCATCGCCCCAAGGATCAACATTGAGCTTGCACTCGCGAGCAATCCATTGGGTGAGACCCGGTCGGTCTGCAACAGGAGCTCGAGCAATAGCGATCAGCAGTTCGAGAAGCGATGCTGATGAGGGCAGTTCACCCAGTCGATGCAATCCGGTGCGGATCTGGGCTTCCTTCAGCTCGCAGAGATAGGTTTCGACCTGCTCAAGGGTTGCGCTCCAGTGTGAGGACTCGGAGACCGCATCGAGTGTTTCAGGACGACCAGGCCAATCCAATTCAACGAGCAGTGCACTGAGTTGTTGTTCCAGAGCGCGGCAGCGGGACGCGCCGAGCTGACGCGCCTCGATGTACTCATCCAGCAGTGATTCAAGAGAGAGCAGGGATCCGTGTAATCCAGCCCTGCCAAGCGGAGGGGTCAGATGATCGATGATCACGGCATGGCCGCGACGTTTGGCCTGGGATCCTTCACCCGGGTCGTTGACGATGAAGGGATAGAGATGGGGGATTGGACCAAGGGCCAGGGAAGGGCCACACGACGCGCTGAGTCCGACGGACTTACCCGGTAACCACTCGGCACTTCCATGTTTGCCCACATGGATCATCAGCTGACAGCGCTCCACAAGTCGCAACCAGAGGTATTGGGCCAAATAGCGATGGGGAGGAGGAAGATCCGGTGAATGGAGATCACTGAGCTGCTCCGGGTCATACCCACGACTCGGTTGCACCAGCACGGTGACCTTTCCGAATCGGATTCCGTGGATGGCGAATCCGTCGGCATCGAGATCTTCAGCACTACGGGGCTGCCCCCAGCGGCGTTCAATCACGTCGCGGGCCGATTGCGGAAGCGTTGACCACCAGCTCAGATAGGTCTCGAGCGGGAGGTGGGTCAGGGGAGGCCTGAGATGACTCTCCGGATCGTTGGTTCGCCCGGCAAGAATCATCGCCATCAGAGCATCGGAATCCTGGGGCAAGGGCTGACGTCCAAGATCGAATCCCTCGTCCTGCAGCCAGCGAAGGATGTTCAGGCAACTGGCTGGGGTATCGAGCCCAACACCGTTCGCCAAACGTCCATTGCGGACTGGATAGTTGGCCAAAAGGAGCGTCAGGCGCCGTTCACTTGCACCGGTCGTCTGAAGATCGACCCAGGCGAGGGCATGGTCAGCGGTCCAGTTGATCCCTGCGCTGTCGGGTTCGAGTCGCTTCACGGCCGTGCAAAGCCGATCGTCGGCTTTGAGCACTTCACGGAAAGCGCCGATTCTTGTCGTGATCCGCCCATCCAGTTCAGGAAGAACAACCTGCAGAGAGAGATCGATGGGATCAAGACCCTGAAACGACGACAACCAGGAACTGCGTGGACGCGATGAACTCAGGAGCTGAAGGACTGGACAATCGAGACCGTCCCAGAGCGGAGCGCCCAGACCAGCTTCCGAAAACTGAACCGATGCGAAGGATGTCGTGGTGATCACCAGGGCAACCTGCTGATGGCTGAACATCCGTTGGACGGCCTCCTGCACAGCGGCGTCACGGAGGCTGCTCACCCAGAGAGCTCGGGGAGAGAGTCCGCGCTGGCGAAGAACGCTCAGCAGTGCATCGCACCAGAGCAGATCACCAGACTGGCGATGCGCTCTGTAGAGGACCACGCCGACCCGTGTGCCCGACTCCTCCTGCCAGTCGTAGGGATCAGGATCAGGAGTGGGAACTGCCGTGAGCAACGGTGGTGCCTGGGATCCCGATCGGTCGGGATCGCTCTCGAGAATCCAACGGAGACCCGACAGCCAGATGTCCAGATTGTCTGCTCCACCCTCTCGGAGCAGAAGAGCCATGGCGTCGCAGAGACCTTCAGGAAGTGATCCGAGGCTGTGAAGCTCGCGATCCTGATCGGCGGTTCCAGCAAGAACGAGAAGTCTCCGCTCAGTTCTGGCGGATTCCCAGAGAGAGCACTGGTCCAATCCGTAGGACCAATGCCCCCGTCCTCCGAGGAGGCGCACAACGATCAGGCGTGTGAGCGATGTGCAATTTGAGAGGTAGTGATCGATCTGTGCAGGATGGTTCAGGGCATCGAGCGGGAGTGCACGAATCCGGCCATCCCATTCCTTCGAGCGAGAACCCTCCAAAAATCCTGCCAGGGCAGACAGATCCGTACTGGCACTGCTGAGAAAAAGCACTTCAGCGCTCGGCTGCTCGACATAAGCAACCGGATCGTCGGTATCGCCTCCGGGGAGACTGGTTAAACGATGCATCAGCCCATTGTCCCGAGTGATGGACTCCCCGGTGCGCGCAAGTGAGAAGATCTGATCATCGGATCGTCATCGATGCATCAGTTCCTTCCCTATGCCTGGTTCCAGGGACGCTGCGTTCCGTTCGAGGAAGCCAAGGTCTCGGTGGCGACCCATGCTCTGCACTACGGGACTGGAGCTTTCGGAGGGATGCGAGCGATTCCAGATCCCTCCAAGCCCGGAGGCATGCTGCTGTTCCGACCAGAACGGCATGCACGTCGGCTGTCTCAAAGCGCCCGTCTCCTGCTGGCGGATCTGAGTGAGGCCACGGTGATGGATGCACTGGTGACGATGTTGAGAGCCAATCGACCCGCAACACCGATTTATCTACGACCCTTCGTTTACACCAGCGATCTCGGGATCGCTCCCAGGCTTCACGACATCGAGACCGATTTCCTGATCTATGGCCTCGAACTCGGCGACTATCTGTCACCAGAGGGTGTGAGCTGCAGGATCAGCAGCTGGACACGGCAGGAAGACCGGTCCCTGCCACTGAGGGGAAAAATCAGCGGTGCCTACATCACCAGCTCACTCGCCAAGACGGAGGCCGTGAGCAGCGGATTCGACGAAGCACTGCTGATGAACACCCGTGGCAAGGTGAGTGAAGCCAGCGGGATGAATCTGTTCATCGTCAGGGATGGCGATCTGATCACACCTGGAGTGGATCAGGACATCCTTGAGGGGATCACCCGCGCCAGCGTGATCGAACTGGCGAAATCGATGGGACTGAACGTGATCGAGCGACCGGTCGACAAGACAGAGCTCTTTATCGCTGATGAAGTGTTCCTGACCGGAACGGCTGCCAAGATCACGCCGATCCGTCAGTTGGAATCCACGGTTCTCTCCAATCAACGTCCCGTCATGGATGCCTTGCGTCAACGGCTGATCGCCATCACCGAAGGCCGGGATGAGGAATTCCGTCACTGGGTGACACGCATCGAGCTGGATTCCTGACCGTTTCTCTCAGTCGCAGGAACGGGGGCTGACCGAGGAAGCGCGCTGCGGTTCTTAGGATGATCTCAACGGTTTTGGTGAGATGCAGGCAGTTCAGAGCAAACCCGGTACTGCAACCTCCCGCTTCCTACAGCGTCTTCACGATCCCTCCAAACCTGTTCTGGTGTTTGACGGTGCGACTGGGACATCGCTGCAGCAGATGGACCTAACCGCCGACGACTTCGGGGGGGAAGCCCTTGAAGGGTGCAATGAGAATCTTGTGATTACTCGTCCAGATGCGGTGCAGGCCGTTCACCGTCTGTTCCTCGACGCAGGATGCGACGTGATCGAGACAGACACGTTCGGGGCCGCCTCGGTGGTGCTCGCGGAATACGGACTGGAGAATCAAGCCTTTGAGCTGAATCGCCGTGCCGCGGAGCTGGCGCGTGAGATGGCGGATCAATACAGCAGCGAGAGAAAACCCAGGTTCGTGGCCGGTTCGATGGGACCGACAACAAAGCTGCCGACCTTGGGGCACATCGACTTCGACACGCTGCGTGACTCGTTCAAGGAACAAGCCGCAGGATTGCTTGCCGGTGATGTGGATCTGTTCATCATCGAAACCTGTCAGGACGTTTTGCAGATCAAAGCGGCCCTGCAGGGGGTGGAAGCGGCCTTCCAGGCCAGCGGCCAACGCCGCCCCCTGATGGTGTCGGTGACCATGGAGACCACCGGCACCATGCTGGTTGGTTCCGACATTGCAGCTGTGGTGTCGATTCTCGAGCCCTTCCCTATTGATGTTCTGGGTCTGAACTGCGCCACGGGCCCGGAGCAGATGAAAGAACACATCAAATACCTCTCGGAGTACTCACCCTTCGTGGTCAGTTGCATCCCCAATGCAGGGCTGCCCGAAAACATCGGTGGTGTGGCCCATTACCGGCTTACACCCCTGGAGCTGAAGATGCAGTTGATGCATTTCGTGGAAGACCTAGGGGTTCAAGTAATCGGTGGTTGTTGCGGCACAACGCCGGCTCATATCAAGGCACTATCTGAAATCTCGGAAGAACTCAAACCCGCACAGCGCGATGTGCGCACTCGTCATCTTGAACGTCAGCAACTGCGTTATGAACCGGCGGCGTCATCGATCTACGGAGCAACACCCTATTTCCAAGACAACTCCTTTCTGATCATCGGTGAGCGACTGAATGCGAGTGGTTCGAAGAAGGTCCGCGAACTCCTCAACGAAGAAGATTGGGATGGTCTCATTGCAGTAGCGCGTGGTCAGGTGAAAGAGAACGCCCATGTTCTTGATGTGAATGTGGACTACGTGGGACGGGACGGAGAGAAAGACATGCATGAGCTGGTGACGCGAGTTGTCACCAATGTGAATCTCCCACTCATGCTCGATTCAACCGAGTGGCAGAAGATGGAAGCTGGCTTGAAGGTGGCCGGTGGAAAATGCATTCTCAACTCAACAAATTACGAAGATGGCGATGAACGCTTCTTCAAGGTGCTCGAGCTGGCAAGGCGGTATGGAGCCGGTGTGGTAATCGGTACGATCGATGAAGACGGAATGGCTCGAACTGCTGAAAAGAAGGTTGCCATTGCCAAGCGTGCTTATCGCGATGCCGTTGAATTCGGAATCCCCGCAAGAGAGATTTTTTACGACCCGCTTGCACTCCCTATTTCAACCGGAATCGAGGAGGATCGTCGCAACGGTGCAGAGACCATCGCTGCAATACGTCGTATTCGTAGTGAACTTCCTGGAGTTCATGTCGTTCTCGGTGTCTCCAATGTGAGTTTCGGGCTGTCTCCAGCTGCCCGAATCACCCTCAATTCAGTGTTTCTTCACGACTGCTGTGAGGCGGGCATGGACGCTGCCATCGTTTCACCAGCGAAAATTCTCCCGCTTGTCAAAATTGACGCCGATCACCAGCAGGTGTGCCGCGATTTGATCAATGACGCGCGTCGCTTTGACGGCGACGCCTGCATTTATGATCCGCTAACCAAGCTCACGACGTTGTTCGAAGGCGTCAGCGCAAAGGATGCAAGGGCCTCAGGCCCTTCACTTGCTGATCTCCCTGTTGAAGAAAGGCTCAAGCAACACATCATCGATGGAGAGAGGATTGGCCTCGAGGATGCGCTCAACGAAGGGCTCCAAACCTACCCACCTCTCGACATTGTGAACACGTTCTTGCTTGACGGCATGAAGGTGGTGGGAGAGCTCTTTGGCTCAGGCCAGATGCAACTTCCATTTGTACTGCAGTCTGCTGAAACGATGAAAGCTGCTGTTGCTTTCCTCGAGCCTCACATGGAAAAAAGTGAAGGCAAGCGCAGCGCTAAAGCGAAATTCTTAATCGCCACAGTCAAAGGAGATGTTCACGACATCGGCAAAAATCTTGTTGACATCATTCTTACGAATAACGGTTATGAGGTCATCAACTTAGGAATCAAGCAAGATGTTGGGGCGATCATTTCAGCTCAACAGAAGCATGGAGCTGACTGCATCGCAATGAGTGGTCTTCTCGTGAAATCTACTGCTTTCATGAAGGATAATTTGCAGGCCTTCAATGATGCTGGGATTGACGTCCCTGTGGTTTTAGGGGGTGCTGCCCTCACGCCACGGTTTGTCAATAAGGACTGCAGCGATGTTTACAACGGAAAAGTGATTTACGGGCGTGATGCATTCACCGATCTTCGTTTTATGGATGCCTTCGTCGATGCGCGCAAGCAGGGGCACTGGGACAACCTCAAGGGATTCCTCAACGGCACACCCGAGGGGATCAGCCTCGGAAGTGACAACGAACCATCATCCGAGGAGAGTTCAAATGAAGGAGGCCCTGCGTCAGCCAGTGAAGAAGCAGCCGCACTTTCAGTAACAGATGAACGTTCGGATGTCGTTCCTGAAGAACCTCCTTTGCGTCCGGAATTTCTTGGCTCCAAGGTGCTGCAGGGTGCTGAACAGATCCCTTTGAGGGAAGTCATTGCCTATCTCGATCGTCAAGCGCTGTTTGCCGGCCAATGGCAAATGCGTAAAGCCAAGGATCAGTCGAGGGAAGACTACGAAGCAGATCTGAAAGCAAAAGCTGAGCCAATCCTGCAGACCTGGCTGGAGCGATCGCTGAATGAGGATCTGTTGCAACCAGCTGTGGCCTACGGCTACTTCCCGTGTGGCCGTGACGGCAATGCCGTTGCTGTCTTTGATCCCGATACAAACGATGAACTAGGGCGATTTGCGCTTCCTCGGCAGCGCAGCGGCAATCGCTACTGCATTGCAGATTTTTATCGCGATCTCTCCAGTGGGCACCCCACTGATGTGTTGCCAATGCAGGCCGTCACCATGGGCGAAAAGGCCTCCGTCTTCGCTCAGAAGCTTTTTGAAGCAGATTCCTACAGCGATTATCTGTTCTTCCACGGACTGGCTGTTCAGATGGCTGAGGCTTTGGCGGAGTGGACCCATGCCCGGATCCGTCGGGAATGTGGTTTCGCAGATCCCGATGGCATGCCTCTCAGGGATGTGTTGGCTCAGCGCTACCGCGGCAGCCGCTATTCCTTCGGCTATCCCGCCTGCCCGAATGTGGCCGATTCCCGCCAACAATTGCTCTGGCTTGGTGCTGAACGAATCGGCCTGAGCATGGACGAGAGCGATCAACTCCATCCCGAGCAGAGCACCACGGCTCTCGTGGCGCTCCATAGTGTTGCCAGGTATTTCAGCGCCTGAGGCTGCGGGTTGCTGCAGACTGCAGCGGCCCTTTTCCTTCAGACCATGGATCTCAGCGGGCCTGACGCCATCGACAAGGCCATAGATGCAGGGGTTGATCTCGATGGATCCCCTCTGCCTGATGCAATGCTCTCGCTCTACCGCGAGGTCATGACCCTCGAAGGTCAACGCAAGCGCAGCGGTGTTCGGAAGTCCATGCGCAATCGCGTCGTCCGGACAGGTGCCAAGCACTTCGACCAGGACACGCTCAACAAGCGCTTGCTCGAAGCGGGCTGGGAGGGTCTGAAGGCCAAGGAGATTGCCTTCTTCTTCGGCTGACCCGAACCGACAGCGTGGCTCTGCCGTTCAGTCTTGGCAGAGCTTTTCCATAGTGTCGATCACTTCCTGCTGAAAGGCATCGAGAGCATTCGACTCACTCAGATCAATTCCTTCACCTGCAGCGTTCTGGGCAAGGTCTTGAAAGTGAAAGGCACCCTCACCATTGGCCAAAAATTCAATCGCAGACGATTCCCCACTTTCGCGAAAGGCATCGCAGAGGGCGAGGAACGCCGCGTCTTCAGTGAACTCCCAATCCATCGAGGAGGCATAACTGAATGACCTTTAACGCCTCGCCCCCGGGATCCGTCAACCACTTGGTCGCGCAATGTGGCACTCCTTCGTCAGAATTGAGGGGGTTGAGGGGCCCAAATGACCAGCCTTAGCAATGCTCAAATCGAAGATCAGAGAACGGATCTCAACGTTCTTGGATCAGTGCTCGAGCTCTGCAGTTGTGAACCTTTAACTGGATGGTTCCGCGATGGTCATTGCAAGACCGATCCCTCAGACCACGGACAGCACACCGTGTGTTGTGTGATGACGGAAAGCTTTCTCAGCTACAGCAAAGCGCAGGGGAATGATCTGAGCACTCCGATGCCCGCCTACGGGTTTCCAGGGCTCAAACCTGGCGATCACTGGTGTGTCTGCGCACCACGCTGGAAACAAGCCATGGAGGACGGCATGGCACCCCCTGTGCGCCTTGAAGCGACCGAACAGGGATCTCTGGCAGTGATCCCGCTTGAAACCCTCCGTGAACACGCTCACCAGGGGATGGACTGACCATCCCAGGCCAGAAATGCACCGGATTGCGCAGGGGTCTGCTGGAGCAAGACATCCAATAGGTGACCCGCTGCCCGCTTCGGACTGAAGAGCTTCTCCGCCGGGACGAAGCTCTGAAAGGGTTTCGATAAAGCTGTATCGGTTGTTCCTGGATGCAGCAACGTCACCGTGGCTTCGGGAAAGCGGCGAGCCCACTCCACGCTGAGTGTCCGAAGCATCATGTTCTGGGCAGCCTTGGCGGCGCGATAGGCGTACCAACCACCACTGCGGTTGTCGCCGATGCTTCCGACCCTGGCACTGAGACTTGCGTAATGAAACGGTTGGTCGCGGCGCAGCGACGGCTCAATGGCCTTAGCCAGAAGCAATGGAGCGGCTGCGTTGATTTTGAAGGATTCGATCAGTGCGTCTGGCTGGACATGCTGAAGACGTTTCTCAGGCTGCAGAGAGGGACCGTGAAGGCGACCAGTGGCGTTGAAGACCAGTCGCAGGGGGGAGTGGTCATTCGAGAGCGTTTGGGTGAGCCAGGAGAGGCTCTCGGAATTCTCCAGGTCAAGAGGCCAGTCCGATGCATCTTTCGGTTTGCGTCGACAGAGCGTGACCGTTAAGTGGGGGCAGCGATCGGCCAGCTGGGACGCCAGCACTTCACCGATGCCACCGGCTCCCACAATCAGGGCGCGGCCCGACCAACTTTTTTGGCTTGATTCAGGCATGATTCAGCCGCCGCTATCGCGGATATGAAGTTCTCTCCTTCACTGTTACTGGCCACCTTCACCAGTGTCCTTGCACTGGTTCTCTGGTGGGTGTTTGCAAGCCGCTCCTCACTGCCGGACCCAACAGCCACCGAAACCTTGCTGCAAAGCTTGCTGGATGGTTCCGATGAGAAGGAGATCTCAAAACCGAGCGCTATCACTGTTCCGGCCAGTCCTGAGGCAGGCCGGTCAGCTGATCCTCAGGTCAAGGTTGCTCTCTTGAGTCAGTCGCCGCCCCGCAGCATCTCGCTTCAAAACGGAGCTCGTTGCCGTCGTGCTTCTGGGGAGGTGATCCCAAAAGGGACGCTGATGGAACTGTTGGCCGTCCAGAGGCAAGGTGTTATCAGCTGTGGCGGCGATCGCGGACGCGTTGGAGTGAATGACAGGTCCTATGAGGGAACCATCCATCTTTTGAACCGTGGAAAGGGATGGACTGCAATCAATCAGATCAGTCTTGAGCGTTACGTTGCCTCAGTGGTTGGTGCCGAAATGCCCTCGCACTGGAACAGTGAGGCGCTGAAGGCGCAGGCAGTGGCTGCACGCTCCTATGCCCTTGTGCATGTGATCCGTCCAGCAACAGCCGACTGGAATCTGGGGGATACAACGCGTTGGCAAGCCTACGCAGGCCTGACCAGTAAGACAGCATCCACTCGCCAGGCCACGACTGAGACCAGGGGGATCGTGCTCAGCTTTGAGGGGGGGCTTGTCGAATCCCTGTATGCAGCAACCCGTGAAATCTCAGCAGAAGCCCATGGCCACCTGGGCGCCAGCATGAGCCAGCATGGTGCACAGAGACTGGCAGAGGAGGGCTTGCAGTACAACGAAATCCTCGGCAAGTACTACGTCGGAGCATCACTGGCGAGGATCAGAACGGATGAGAAATGAACGTTTCTGGACATCAGCGCTGAGTCAATCCAGCAAGGCGCTGGAGAGTGGAGCTCTGATTCCTCTAACAACCTCCCGACTGCAATGTCCAGGCCCTGGTGGCGAACGATTCGAACTGCGTCGACTCAATGCGCAGCTTCCGAGACACCATCGACCAGAGGGGCCCAAACCGAATCCATTCAGCCCATGGGATCGAGAACTCGAAATTGATGTGATCGGGACAGATCATGTGCTGATCCTCAACAAATACCCTGTTCAGACTGGGCACATGCTCCTGATCACCAGGCAATGGGCGCCGCAGGTGCATTGGCTGACCCAACCCGATTGGACTGCGCTTGTGGAGGTTGACCGTGACACAAGCGGATTGTGGTTCTTCAACAGTGGGCCGAAGGCTGGAGCAAGCCAACCGCACCGCCATCTGCAGTTGCTGCGACGCCAAAGCAGCGAAATAGCTTGCCCGCGCGAGAGCTGGTTTCGCCGCATCCTCGAAGGAGGTGACACAAAACGGCCATCAGAAAGTAGCGACCCGCTGATCGATAGTTGCGCCTTGGTGAAGCGTCCGAGCTGCTCAGACCCAGAGCAGGAGGCTAGTGCCTTGCATACTCTTTACCGCACCCTCGCCATGAGGTTGGCCCTTGGAGATGCCGATGCAGAGCGACCTCCACTCGCTCCCTACAACCTTCTGCTCACACCAGATTGGTTGGCCTTGATTCGGCGCAAGCAGGAGCGTGCATCAGGATTCAGCCTGAACGCTCTCGGTTTCGCCGGCTACCTACTGGCCACTGAGAACTCGGACTTGAGCTGGTTAGAGCACAACGGTGGTGAAGGCCTGCTCCAAGAGGTTGTGAGCGGGATCAGTGATGCCACGGATGACGGCAAGTCCTGAATGAGGACTGGATGAGATGAGTCCCTGCTTGGACAGGGGATCACGAAACCAGTCCATGCAAAAACAAACAACCCAGCGAAATCAAAGGGTGAAAGACCATTTGCAGTTGGTGACTCCGATCGCTAGGCACTACGCCCAACGTTGCGGAATCGATGCCGACGATCTAAGACAAGTAGGACTCATGGGTCTGCTCCGAGCGGCGGAGAACTTCAACACGGAACGCTGTACACCGTTCAAAGCATTCGCCAGACCGCATATCCGTGGAGCCATCCTCCATTACCTGAGAGACAACGCATCCGTCGTGCGCTTCCCAAGACGCCTGCAGTCAGACAAGGAGATGAACGAGTCTGGAAAACAGTGCCATGGACCCTTGCTGCGAAGGGTTTACTGCGGCGATGAGACCGTTGCAGACACCAAAAGCGAAACGATCGAGGAGATCGAACAGATGGAGCGCTCAAGACTGATTCAAGAGGCTTTGAAGTCGTTGCGTAGCCCTGAACGATCGGCCATCCAGGAAGTTGTCCTCGATGGCAGAAGCCTCAGAGCCGCGGGGAGAGTTGCGGGGGTTAGCGCAATGACCATGCAGCGGCGCGTCAAGCGCGGGCTTTCAAGGCTTCGGTTGAAGCTTGAGCCTCAGCTCTGGGCCGACTGATCGCGTTCGATCTGCTGTTCAAGTGTTGAAATGGCAGCAGAAACCGCTGCAAGCTGGCGCTCAAGACCGTCGCGCCAGAAGCGGAGCATGCGCAACTTCCGAGATTTCTGCTTGTGCTGCCACTCAGCATCGGCACAGGGCATGCAATCAAAAGGAGGGAACATGGACGAACTGCTGGTGACACCATCCTGCCGAGAGAAAATCCGAGTCGCGGGGTCGTAGGCGACTTGGCGGTTTTAGATCTGAGGCTTAAGTTTGGAACTTGAGCCCTTGCGGGCGACCTTCCCGAGGATCCAGTCTCGCGTGTCTCACCGAATTCCACAACTGGTCCTAGTTGGCGTCTCGGTTGGGATTGGCGCGGCTGTGGAAATACGCCCCGTTCAGGCGTTTGTGCCGCTGATGGCAGGCCAGCGAGCCAGACCGTTGAATGGAACGTTCAATAATGTTCCGGTTCTGCATTCCAACCAGCCCGAGATTGTTAAGGGACCGGGAATTCTGGTCAATACAGCACCTGGACAAGCCATAGCTGCAGAAACGAATCGGCCTCTCCAGAACGCCACTTATACGTTCAAAGGTGAATTTGGCCTGCATATGCACCATAAGTACTACCCGGAAGACTCCAACAAGTTGGGAGGACGTAGGGCCAGAGGACTTCTAACTGTGGCCGCAATAGCCATCAATCCTGGATCAACACCGATTACGCTTCGTTTTCAGCAGGGTTCAGTCAAAAACAGTTTTGAAGCCCCTTATCAAGCCAATAATCTGATGGGGGTAAAGCCTCTGGGTCGAAGGCCCTGGAACACAGGCCCTGGTGATGCAACGGCCGTGCAGATTTTACGAGGTGAGCTAGATCGCCGACTTCCCGAATCAGTGGTGATTCCCCCAAACAGCAAGAAGGTGATTGTGAGCAGCGTTCTCCCTGCTCGGGGAATCATGAATGGACTGCTTCACGGAAAAAGCGATGGACCCTTCCAGATGGCTGTAGTCGCCGCAGAAGAAACGAAAGATGAGAATGAATTGATTGCAGTTCTCAATCGTGGACGCCTCGCTCCAGGACGTATTTATCTCAATCGCCTGAGGGAGATTCAAGCAGGAACAGTCTTTTCTCGTGTTGCTGGCGTCGCTCTAGGTGATGAATACAAGGCATCCATCAGGCACGACCTTGATCAAGGACCTTTGCATGTTCCGTTCACAAGTACGCGAAAGCATCACTTTGGAACTCGTGAGATTCAAGTCAATCCATTAACCGCCAAAATGGTGGATTCTGCAGTGAATAATGTCGGTACATACGGCGTTAGATTCGATATCGATTTGAATCTTTCTGGTGAAGGGACGCACGATTTAGTCCTCAGCCATCCTGTGGCATCAGGGCGTCCACCATTCACTGCGTTTCGAGGTTCTATCAGTATCAAAACTGATGAGGGGTATCAAGAAGTTCACGTTGGAATGCGCTCAGGACAGAGCCTTTCCATTGCCAAACTCAATCTCAAACGCAAGTCTCCAAACAAAGTCACAGTGAGTGTTGTGTATCCAGCGGATGCAACCCCTGGGCACTTGCTGAGCGTCGTTCCTGATACCCAGCTCGCCATGCTCAGACAACGGGAAGAAACGCAGGAAGCAGCTCGCAAGGCCCAGGCTGCTGCCAAAGAGCGCAAAATTCGTCCTGCAACACCACCACCGACAATCACAGCAAAACCGAAACCGACACCAACGACGACACCGGAACCCAAAACTGCCTCAAAGCAAAACACTCAGAAGCCCAACACGTTCACGCCGCCACCGCCACCACCGCTCATCATTGCGCCTCGTGGAGGACTCAACCCGATGCCACCGGCGATGATCATGCCCCAACGCGTAAACAGCACCCTGGAACAGCGTTATCGCGAAGCGATCAAAGCCCAGCAGGAATGGCTACGTCGTCTCCAGGGTCGATAGGCTTCCAGGCTCGAGGGCCAGATCGTTTCGTAGATATGCCAAGTAAACGGATCAGCCTCGAACTCCCTCAACATCTTGTTGACCGGCTCGATCAGCTGCGCAAGGAGTGGCATGCCCGATCAAGGGGGGCCTGCCTGGAGCGATTGCTGGAGGAGATTTTTGAATCCGAAAGTGAGACCACCTCGGCTGAACCCCAGTCCGATGGGGACTCAATCACAAGCAAGGTCATCAACTCGGAGAGCAACGACCCTGTCTACGACGAAGACAGAGCCATTGTGCTGGTTGGTTCCCAGCGCAACAGATCCACAGAGGAGCGTGATGATGACATCGACGTCGAACCATCACGGTCGCGACGCACTGCAGGATCCAACGCAAGTGGGATCGATCTTCCTGGGTTTGTCAGAAAACGGACAGCCGCGATTCGATACAGCCTGGATGTCACAGACACTCCTGTCGATGCCCCACTGGTGCCATCGATCAGCGAAAGCCAGATCAAAGCTTGGTGTGATGCAGCACTCCAGCACTGGATGAACCTTTACGGCTCATCACCAGGTGAAACCGTGATGGAAGCTGTGATGCTTTGGATGGCCAGGGATATCTGGCCGCAGATTGATGGCAGCGAGGGACGAACCTTCACCTGGTCTCAGGTGAAGCATTCAATGGATCAGATCTGTGGAAGCTGGCCTGTGCAGACACCACGATTTGAACAGGTGATCGTTGCAGCAGCGGTGTTGGAAGATCCGTTTGCCACAGCAACGGTGACTGATCGGATCCCAACGTTGATTCGTCGGTTTGTGAACCGGTTCAAACGCAGCCGAAAGGTCACCTCCTTTGAGACTCTTGAATCCACCATGACATTGCATGGCGCACTACGGCAACTTGAACTGCCAACCCAGGCCGGGCAATCGTTGACCTTGCGCACGATCCGCGATGCCTATAAACGCAAAGCTGTGGAGGTGCATCCTGACTCAGGTGGATCGACCGAAGCGATGCGTCGCTTGAATGAGGCCTATCAGATGCTGAAAGAGCTCTATCGCCAAAAAGATCAAACTGAATAACCGAACAACACCAACCAAGACATAAGCAGGCAAGTCTCACAAGGCACAGACGAGACACTAGATAAGTCTTTTAAAGCGTCTCATTTAACTCTCTCGAGACATTCTTGTTAACAATGTTTTTTTGTCTGTTTTTATCCATGCAGTGACGACTAGCCGGCCTCCGATGTCGGATTGAGCGATTCGCCGAATAGCAAAGCCGCTGTTCGTCCAACAAGATCAATACCTCGTCCAACAGACAATCAAGCTTTCAAATCCATTGCAAACAGGAGTCCAATCACTCTGCGTACCTGCTGTAGACACAGTGACGCAGTCCTGATGGGCCAACCCAGCACTCCCTGCCGCGCTCACAGAGAAGTCTTGCAATACGTTTATGAGACGCATTATAAGACTAATTACGGGTCTCACTTGAGAGAAACAATTTGGCTGATTGTGGTGTGTTCGTTTTGAGCAATAAAAAAGGCCCTCGTTAGAGGACCTTGAGTCAACGGATGAAAGGAAGCAATCAGGTGCTGGTCTGCATGCCCTGAATCAGAAAATCGAAGTAGGGCCCTGCAAGCCTCTGTTGATCATCAGAGAGAAGAACCAAGGCAGCCTCACGCATTGCTCGCATGGCATCCACCATTCCTGGCATGGGAACGCCAAGGCTGTTGTACATCTCACGCGCACCAACCAAGCCGATCTGCTCGATCATCTCGGTGCTACCAGCCAAAACACCGTACGTGACAAGGCGCAGATACCAGCTGTAATCCCTCAAGCATTGGGCACGCTGTTTTTGTCCGTAGGCGTTACCACCAGGAGCGACATACTCCGGACGAAGACTGAATAATTGGCGTGCGGACTCATCAACAATCTTCTTCTCGTTATCAGACAGGATTCGCACCACTGAAAGGCGCACGGAGCCTTGGCTGAGAAACTCGACAATCGAATTCAGTTCACCGCTGCTGGGATAGCGCAGATCGTCATCCGCTTTGAGGATCAGATCCCTTACAACGCTCATGACGGCTGGCATGCTGAGGAAAGTTTAAAGCTCCTGAACCCCAGCCATGGATGTGAGGTGTGGGGTGTTACGCCTTTGCAATGACATCAAGCGTTGATTCACCCAAGCCAGGCCTGACCATCTCGGTTCAGGGAGAGGATCTTGACCAGCAGGGACGGGGGATCGCACGCTGGAATGGCTGGGTGATCACGGTCCCGGAACTGATTCCCGGAGAGGACGCCAGCGTTCAGCTGCTGCAACGGCAGAGGCGGCTATGGCATGGCAAAAAGATCAAGAGCATCAAGCCCTCACCCGATGCCAGGCGACCACCATGCATCCTTGCGCAAACGTGCGGTGGATGCACGCTTCAGCACATCAGCGTGAATGCGCAGAACCAATGGAAACAGGAACACCTCAAAGCCACCCTGCTGCGGATCGGAGGAGTCACGACCTTGGCTGGGCCCTTGATCAGCCCCGAGGATGAATCCCTTGGGTATCGAAATCGAGCGCTGATTCCCATTCAACGCGGTGAAGGAGGACTTCGGCTCGGCTATTACCGCCGAGGAAGTCACCGCATCGTCAATCTCAATCATTGTCCGGTGCTCGATCCGCGACTGGACGCCTTGATCGAGCCCATCAAGAACGATCTGGCCTTGACCGACTGGCCGATGGATTCTGATTTGCGGGGTGAACCGGGTCTCCGACACCTCGGGCTGCGGATCGGCGTGCGAACCGGTCAGATTCTGATTTCACTCGTTGCGGCAACGGATCATCTTCCAGGGCTGGACCGACTCACTGCGGAGTGGATGCAGCGTTGGCCGCAGCTGAAGGGAGTCACCCTGAATGTGCAACCCAAGCGCAGTAACACCGTGATCGGCGAGCAGACCCTCTGCATTCAGGGCGATGACGTGATTGAAGAGAACTTCTGCGGCCTGTCGCTACAGCTCGGAACCACCACGTTCTTTCAGGTGAACACCACACGAGCAGAGCAGGTTGTCACGATGATTCGCGACTGGATCCACGCGTCAGCACCATCAGCCAACGTGATCGATGCGTACTGCGGCATCGGAACCATTGCCTTGCCGCTGGCAGCCTCAGGCTTGAACGTGGTCGGATTGGAAATCAATCGAGACTCCGTGATCCAGGCCCAAGAGAATGCGCAACGCAATGGGCTTGAAAAGGTTTGCTTTCTCGATGGCGACGTCGCTGAACATCTTGAGCAACTCCTGCCAAACCACCAGGCTCTCGTCGTCGACCCTCCCCGCAAGGGGCTGGCACCGGCGGTGTTGCAGATGATTCTTGCGATCCCTCCCGCTTTCCTGATCTATCTGAGCTGTGATCCCGCGACCCTGGCGAGGGATCTGCAACAACTTGCAGGACCTGATGGGCCTTATCGGATTGAACAGATCAAGCCTGTGGATTTCTTCCCCCAGACCTCCCATCTCGAGTGTCTGGTGATGATGATTCGCGTCAGCTCCGCAGTTCCACCTCGAACTGCTTGATCAGGGCCTGACGCACCTTCTCATGCACCGGCTGTATCTGATCATCGGTGAGAGTGCTGTCCTTGCCGCGGTAGCGCAGCCGGAACGCCTGACTGCAACGGTCGTCACCCAACTGCTTGGCCTCAAAGCGATCAATGAGTTCGACCGACTCCAGTAAGGGTTTGCCAGCCTTGCGGATGGCCTGCAACAAATCAGCGGACGGGAGGGATTTGGAAACCACCATTGCCAGATCTCGCTCCGAAGCTGGAAGGGTGGAAAAAGGCTTGAACTGTGGGGTCCAGCGGTTGCTTCGGGTGGCGGCATTGAGAAGAAGTGCCATATCGAAATCAAAGAGGTAAGTCTCCGATGGCAACTCGAAGTGTTCGCAAAGCGATGGGTGCAGCTGCCCGAAACATCCCAGGGGTTTTCCTTCCACGACAACCGTGGCGGCACGGCCTGGATGGAGACGATCATCGTCTACAAGACGACGATCCATGCTCTCAAGTCCCAGGGAGGCAAAGAGAGACGTGAGCAGCCCCCGTGCTTCGTAGTAACTCAGAGGCGAAGGTTTGCCACTGTTGAGCCACCGGGAGAGCCGTCGCTCACCACAGATCACACCACCGAGGCGGGATGTCTGGCGAACCCCGCTGGCATCGGGGAAGAACACGTTGCCGATCTCAAACAGCCAACAACCGGGTTGGGAAGATTGCAGATTGCGCTGGCAGATTTCCAGATGCTCCTGCCAGAGCGCCGTACGCAGGTGACTTGTTTCGGCGAGGAGGGGGTTGCTGATGGCAATCCTGGCCTCATCTGTGTCATCCGCTCGAGTCAGCGAGAGCGTGGTGACCTCTTGAAGGCCGAACGAACACAAACGCTGACGCAGGCGACGTTCAGCCTGTTGACCTAGAGAAAGCCGGCCTGGGCTTAGAGGATCGGGCAGGTGGGATTCAAAACGATCAAATCCAACAAGGCGGGCCACCTCTTCGATGAGGTCAACTTCACGCAGGAGGTCAAGGCGACGCGACGGCGGGACAACCACATCCCATCCGTCCTCTGTTGACGTCAGCGAGCAGCCAAGAGACTTCAGGCATACTTCAACTTGACCATCACTGAGATCCTGAGCCGCTGAATCAGGATCTGTAGGCGCCAGTGGTCCTAATAACTGATGCAGAGCGCTCCGACGAAGACCAACTACGGGCTCTGGACCTGGCTCGGACGCACACTGCCACGTGCGTCCGATTTCGGCTCCCAGTAACGATTCCAGGAGTGAAAGAGCGCGGCCGGCAGCCAACAGGGTGATTTCCCGTGGCACCCCTTTCTCATAACGACTGCTGGAATCAGTGCGTTGCCCCGTAGTTCGGCTACTGATGCGCACGGAGGACGGAGTGAAGAGAGCAGATTCCAACCAGATGCGCCGTGTTTGATCGGTGACCCCGCTCTCCTCACTGCCCATCACGCCAGCAATCGCAACAGCCCGATCGCGGCACGTCACCACCTGCACACGGGAATCGAGGGACAAATCCCGACCATCCAAACCACGGAACGCTTCTTTCTCGCGAGCCTGACGCAGGCCGAAATCGGATGCTGTGATGGGTTGTCCGCAGATGGACTCGAGGGCATCAGCGTCGAATGCATGCAGAGGCTGACCCTGTTCAAGCATCACCAGATTGCCGATATCCACTACCGCATTCACCGGCTTCACACCAGCGCGTTGAAGACGCTGCTGAATCCATTGAGGGGAGCAGCTTGAGCCATCGAGTTGCTTAACCTCAGTGACGGCATAAATGCCACCTGTTTGCATGGCTTCGGCCGATGGTGGGCTGGGATTCAGTGCATCAACTGTTGTGGGTGCTGATGTCTCAGGAAGAGACAGTGCAGCGCCTGTGAGGGCAGCGACTTCACGGGCGATGCCCGTCATTGACAGTCCATCGGGTCGATTCGCTGTGATGGCCAGTTCAAGAACGGTGTCGTCGAGCCCAAGCACTGGGGCGATCGATGCACCCGGTGCTGGAACCTCAGGGACGAGTTCCTCGAGAATGGCAATTCCGTCAACATCACTGGTTTGCCCCAGCTCTGCGAGGGAACAGATCATTCCCTGGCTGCTCACCCCTCTCAGCTCACCGGCCTTGATGGTCAGATTCACAGCCGGAAGAATGGCACCGACCATGGCCACCGGCACATGAATCCCTGCGCGCACATTGGAGGCCCCGCAAACGATCTGAAGTGGAGATTCAGCCCCCACATCCACCGAACAAACACTCAACTTGTCGGCATTGGGATGTTTGTTCTTCTCCAGCACGTGACCCACAACCACGCCTTGCGCAAAGAGGCTGAGATCCTCAAGCTCCTCCACCTCAAATCCCGCCATGGACAGCCGATCCCCCAGCTCAAGGGCAGGTTCATTCACCTGAACCAGATCCTTCAGCCAGGAGAGGGAAACCCGCATGGGGAAACGTGTCGTCGGTGGGGGATCCTACGAACTCTTTCGTGCTGAGAAGGTGATCCATCAGTGAATGGCTGCCCTGTAGAGTTGTCGTTTGTCACTCGCTTCGCAAGCGCGGCGTAACGTCCTTATGGCCAAGAACAAGGGCGTCCGGATCGTTGTCACTCTTGAGTGCACCGAATGCCGGTCCAGCACCGAAAAACGTTCCCAGGGTGTGTCTCGATACACCACTGAAAAAAACCGTCGGAACACCACTGAGCGGTTGGAGATCAAGAAGTTTTGTCCTCATGACAACAAAATGACGATTCACAAAGAGATCAAGTGATCTTTCGAATCTGAAATTTCTGTACCAACTTCGCCTCCAAATCCATTCCAATGTCCAGCTCCTTTTTCAAGAAGCGTCTTTCACCTATCAAGCCCGGTGATCCCATCGATTACAAAGATGTGGATCTGCTCAAGAAATTCATCACAGAGCGCGGCAAGATTCTGCCCCGCCGTCTGACCGGTCTCACAGCAAAACAGCAACGAGACCTCACCAATGCAGTGAAACGTGCTCGCATCGTGGCTCTTCTGCCATTTGTGAATCCCGAGGGCTGATTTCTGGCGACCGCCAACTTCCAACCCGGTGACCTCGTCGGGATCAGCGAACTGAAATCTCCTCAACTCGCTGTTGTTCTCTCTGTACAGGGAAGCAAGCGTCGCTTGAGCGTGGGTTTCAAAGCCAAAGAGCAGCTGCTCCCGGCCAGACAGATCACTCTGATTGCCTCCAATCCTTCCTCCTCTGATGTGGCAGGAAGACTGGGGGCTTTTCCATGGGAATTCACCGAGAAAGACCTAGCACTCGCAAGTCTCAAGCGTCGCGACTGGGGCCAGGCATGGGTCTTACTTGCCGAATCATCTGAGACCGCTGAGCTTGAGGAATTCGCTGATCTTGTTTGCGGAACCAGTGATGCACAGCACTGCGCAGCAACCTGGTTAGCGCTGAAGGCTGAAGAGCAAGATTTATTTCGAATCAAGCAAGAGCGGATTAGCCCACGGTCGCTTCAAGAAATTCGAAACCGACGTCACGATCGCCGGCGACAACACCTTGCGCAGATCCGGTTCAAGCGCTGGATGGCCTTTCTCAGCAAACAGGGTGAAGGAGACAAGGAGCTGGATCCACTTCACAAGGAGTGGATTGAACAGCTCATCCGTTTCTCCGCTGGAAGCATCAACCTGGACGACCTGTCGACAGAGCTTCGTCAGTCTTTGACGAGTTTGCGCCTGGATCAGAACCGGGGGGACGTTCGCGAGCGCCTCGTGACCCTTGGCCAACTCGATCCTCACCAGCTCTCCTCGATCGCGGGAACGGCCTGGACCAACGGCTTCAGCGCCGAGCTCATCGCTGACGCCGAGCGTGTGCTCAATGGCTGCCTGGACGATCACCCCGGGGATTCAGAGCGCATTGATCTGACCCATCAGACTTGCGTCACCATTGACGATGCCGAAACCAGGGATATTGACGATGCCCTGGGGCTTGAGCGACTGGCTGATGACCAACTCCGGATCTGGATTCACATCGCAGATCCTGGTCGTCTGATCACAACCGGCTCTCCTCTGGATCTCGAAGCTCGCCGCAGGGGGAGCAGTTTGTACCTGTCCAGGGGAATCTTGCCGATGTTCCCCTCGAACCTGTCATCCGAGGTGTTCAGCCTCAAAGCAGGTCAGCGAAACGCTGCCTGGAGCACTTGGGTGGATCTTGATCACACGGGAGACGTCAAAGCGAGCGGGATCTGTCGTAGCTGGGTGACCCCTCGTTACCGACTCACCTACGAGGATGCAGACGAATTGATTGATTTCGCGCCACCGGAAGAAGCCGATCTCTCCAATCTTCATGCACTGCTGGCCACCAGACGTCGTTGGCGCGTCGAACGCGGAGCGTTGTTGATGGATCTACCGGAAGGTCGGATTCGCTGTCGCGATGGGCAGCCAATCGTTGAAATCACCGAGCCCAGCCCGTCCCGAGAGATGGTCGCCGAAGCCATGATTCTTTGCGGCACCGTTGCCGCCACAAAGGGCATTGAGAATGCATTGGCACTCCCTTTCCGAAGCCAGCTGCCTGCAGAGCTTCCATCGGCGGCTCAACTCGAGGAACTTGCTGACGGTGCCGTTCGGTTCGCCGCCATCAAGCGCTGTCTCAGTCGTGGATTGATGGGAACCACACCGGCAGCTCATTTCAGCCTTGGTGTTCCTGCCTATACCCAGGCCACATCACCGATCAGACGCTATGGCGATCTGGTGGTGCAGCGGCAGTTCGCCGCCATGCTCTCACCAGATGGACATGACGACCCTCTGGATACGGAGTCATTGCAGACTCTTCTCCAACAGATAGAAACAGCGGTTCGCGAGGGAATCGCCGTGACCCGCGAAGATCAACGACATTGGCAACAGGTTTGGTTCGAGCATCACTCCAGTGAGCGCTGGCCGGTTGATTTTCTGCGCTGGTTGCGTCCCCAGGATCGTTTGGGACTGGTGCGTATCGAAGATCTGGCTCTTGATATCGCTGCAACCTGTCCGACTGGCAGTGAACCCGGTGATGCGTTGGTGCTGAAGGTGGCAGGAGTTGATTCCATCCGCGATCAGTTGCATCTGGTCGCGGACGTCAACGGGACTGTCTGAACACAGAATCAGGCCAGCAATGCCCGGAGACGTCGTGCCAATGCCTCGAGAGGAGCACCATCAGTCGGGGCTGAGCACCGTTCACCGGTCTCCCCGTTCATCCAGACCGGGTGCTGTCCGTGCCAAAGGATCGGTCGTGCGGGCTGATCGAACCAAGAAAGGGTGAGATTGAGATCGGACCCGCTGCGGTAAAGCTCAAGCTCGAGATCATTGTCCACGAGACGAATCCCATGGGCATCACGGCATTCGATCCTGCCGCAGTAATCCTCAATGGTTGCACTTTCCGCTGAAACAACAGCATGGAGCAACGGCTTGCGACAGAGATCAGCCGCTGCTGCGATCAGTGTTTCAAGCGGCGCACAGGACACGATCTTAGAAGGCTTCAATCGAACGGATCAAGAGCTGGATGGATCCAGATCGGTAGCCGGGGTTGGCCTCGCCGTCGTCACCGAATCGGGAATGGAGCAGCTGAAGGCGCGTGATGCAGGAAGAATCGAACCGGAGTGGCAATTTGATAGGGCTTGCCCTTACCACAGGCTTGAGCTGATCAAAGGGAATCTCCACCACGGTTAGTCCATTCGACTGGGTCGGCACGGTGGATACCCATCGCAACCCGCCAGGAATGAGCTCAGTCAAACCAAGAACACCATCGCGGCAGGCCACCGCAAACTTGAAACTCCGCCCCTGACCATCCAGGGACAGGCGAAGACCGCGGTAAGCCGTCAGATCCAACGGCGGCTTGAAGACCGGAGAACGACAACTGACGAATCCACCGCCTTCGCTCACCACGTCGCCTTCCAGCAGCAGTCCGTCATCGGTGATACGACAGCCGGCTCGGCTTGAGCCACCCATGATCGTGTCGTTCAAACTTGACCAAGCGTTAAAGGACGCCCCAGATGCAATCACTCGGATCTGGGGAGCGGGCTGGGGCGGTGGGGTTGTCAAAGACCTTGAGATGCAGCCTGATCAGCGAGCACAAGAATCTCTGTGCTCGGAGACACCAGTTTGGCAGGAGTCCGTTCGGCAGATTCCGAAGGATCAATCAGGCGAGACAGTGCCTGATGTTTGCCTTCTCCACTGACGAGGAACAGAACTTGTCTTGCTGCACTCAACACCGGCGCAGTGAGTGTGATCCGATCGAGTCCCTTGCCTCGACCGATCGTGGTCCATTGATCAAGCACCTTCGGCGCTTCCGTCCCTGGAAACAGCGAAGCGGTGTGGCCGTCATCACCAAGTCCGAGAAGCATGAGATCAAACACCGGCGGATCTCCCGCACAAACCTTGGTCACCAGGGAAGCAAAAGCCTCCGCACTGGCTTCTGCCGTGGGGAACTCCACGGTGGGTACTGGATGAAAGCAGGCGCGTGAACCCGGGTAACCAGCTTTCAGAAGCGTGTTGCGCAACATCCGAGCATTGCTGGATTCATCATCAGCGGCGACCCAGCGTTCATCTCCAAGAAAAACATCCACACGGTCCCACGGCAGATGCGCTTGACCAAGAATGTCGTAAGCACGTGCTGGAGTGCTGCCGCCAGAAAGAGCAATCTGAGCACGATCGCGCTGATCCAGAGCCAAATCGATGGCAGCACCAATGTGCTCAGCGGCGCTGCGGGCCAGATCCTGAAGATCTGAAGCCCGCTCGATGCGATAAGAGGTCATCAGTCTACGTTCAGTTCAACCACTCAGTGTGGAAGACTCCGTCCTTATCAACACGCGCATAGGTGTGGGAGCCAAAGCAATCGCGCATGGCTTGCACCAGGTTCTGAGGCAAACGGGACGTGCGGTAGCTGTTGATGTAATCGAGAGTGCTGCTTAGGCAGGGAACGGGTATACCAGCTTCGGCAGCACCGGCCACCACCTTGGCCAGCCCAGGCAGTCGGCGGTTGACCTGGTCCGCGAACCAAGGATCGATCAGCAGGTTGGCCAACTGAGGATCAGCATTAAATGCATCCTGAATGCGTTTCAGCAGCCGGGAACGAATGATGCAGCCACCCTTCCAGATCTGAGCGATCGCAGGCATGTGCAGGTTGTAGTTGTGCTCAGCAGAGGCAATGCGCATCAGCTCCATCCCCTGGGCGTAGCTGGCCATGCAGGCCAGAACCATCGCATCCATCAGTGGAGCCATGCCATCGGCGGGGGTGCCCATGTCGAAGGGCTTGATCGCTGGGCCCTTGAGAATCGGCTCTGCCTTGATCCGCTGTTCCTTCATGGAACTCATCACCCTTCCGTTCAAGGAGGCGTAGATGGTGGGAACGGAAGCACCCATTTGGAGAGCACTCACCACGGTCCATAGTCCTGTTCCCTTCTGCCCGGCCTTGTCCTGGATTTTCTCAACCAGATCAGATCCGTCATCAGGATCTTTCGTGCGCAGACACACCTCGGTGATTTCAACGAGATAAGAGCACAGCTCTTCAGTGCTGTTCCAGTGCGCGAACACGTCGGCCATCTGGGTGCCGTTCATGCCTCCCACGCGCTTCATGAGGTCGTAGCCCTCAGCGAGAATCTGCTCGATTCCGTATTCGATGCCGTTATGAACGGTTTTAACGAAGTGACCTGAGCCACCTGGACCGATGTAAGTCACGCAGGGGCCGTCTTCCACCTGGGCGGCCATTTTTTGAACCAGGCTTTCAATGGCGTCGTAGGACGCTTTGGTGCCTCCAGGCATCATGCTTGGCCCTTCAAGAGCACCCTTGGCGCCACCCGAAACGCCCATACCGATGAAACCGAAACTCTTGCTCTCCAGCTCAGCAACACGACGCTCGGTGTCGTGATACTCAGAATTTCCACCGTCGATGAGGAGATCTCCCTCTTCGAGATATGGAGAGATCTGCTCAATCACCGCATCAACCGGACCACCCGCCTTCACCATCATCAGGATGCGACGAGGACGCTCCAGTTTGCTGACAAAGTCCTGCAGGTCTGTAGCACCTTGAATGTTCTTGCCGGCACCACGGCCTGACAGGAACTCCTCGGTTTTGGAGTAGGTGCGGTTGTAGACAACGCTTGAGAAACCGTTGCTCTCGGCATTGAGGACGAGGTTTTCACCCATCACACCGAGACCGATCAGACCGAAGTGGGCCTTGGACATGGTCAGATAAAACCTTTCACTGGCGTCAGTGTGACCATGCCACCGGGGTTCGGCTGCAACCTGGACAACCTCTGTCAGGAATGAGTGATCAGATCACCGTTCCATTTGGAATGGAAGCGTTCTTCACTACCACGACAATGCCGTTTCGAATGTAGAAACCATGCTCAGGGCGGTCCGCCTCTTCGACATGATCCTTGTTGACGATGGTGACGTTGCTACCGATGCGCGCATTCTTGTCGAGAATCGCCCGTTTCACGGTTGTTCCCCTTCCGACACCCAGCGGGATGCCCCCCCGTTCCTTCAGTACAGCCCGCTCGCTGGAAGACTCGAAGAAATCCGATCCCATAAGCAAGGAATCCTGTAAGACCACGTCGTCCTCGACACGGCTTCTTACACCGAGTACAGAGTGGTGGATGCTGCAGGATTTGAGAATGGACCCTTCACCGATGATTGAATCCGTGATCTGAGAGTCCACCAGTTTGCTGGGTGGCAGGTAGCGCGGTCGTGTGTAAATCGGAAACTCAGCGTCGTAAAAACTGAACGGCGGAGTTGGTTGCTGCGTTAAGGCCAGGTTGGCTTCGTAGAACGCGCCGATTGTGCCGATGTCTTCCCAATAATCATCAAAGACGTAGCTCTTAAGACGATCGCCACGTGCTAGTGCTTCGGGGATAATTTCTTTGCCGAAATCCTTGTGCGTTGGATTCTGGTGAAGCAGATCAAACAAGGTATCGCGGCTGAAGACGTAAATCCCCATCGAGGCAAGGTAGGAGCGCTCCTTCGCTGAATCGGCACTCAGTCCGAATCTTGAGGTATCCACGGCCATTTCCAGAAGGGAATCACCTTTGGGCTTCTCTCTGAATTCCAAGATGCGACCATCCTGATCGGTGCGCATCAGACCGAAGGCTTCAGCTTGCTTGGCGTCAACGGGGAGAGCCGCAACGGTCAAGTCCGCTCCGGTACTGCGGTGATGATTGATGAACAGGCTGTAGTCCATTCGATACAGCTGATCACCCGAGAGAATCAGATATTCATCAACGTCCCACTCCTGAAACAACCACTGGTATTTGCGAACAGCATCAGCTGTTCCTTCAAACCAGGAAGGACTTTCGGGAGTCTGCTGAGCAGCCAGCACCTCCACGAAACCCTGACCGAAGCCAGCTGACAGGTTGTAGGTCTGACTGAGGTGCCTGTTGAGAGAGGCACTGTTGAATTGCGTCAACACATACATCTTGTTGATGTTTGAGTTGATGCAATTACTGATTGGAATATCAATCAGTCGGTATTTACCGGCGAGTGGCACTGCAGGCTTCGCCCGCATTTTTGTGAGGGGATAGAGGCGCGTACCAGCGCCTCCCCCGAGAATGATGGCCAGAACGCGCTTCATGCCGCCCCCGCAGATCGGCGTTGCGGAGCAAACTTACCGGACTTTTCGCTCTCTCAACCGGGGAAAGGGGAAGATCCACCAAGATTGGTGCGAATCACTTCTGGACAGCGCCAAAAGCAAGGATTGACGACCTCAACGGTCGCTGTCCTCCTCCGGCTGTAGAGCGAACAGACGCTCAACAACAGAGAGTGCATTTTGTCGGTCCGAGCGTGGCTGTGGGCTTCTCAGAGCGGTGACAGGGGCATGCAGAATTTTGTTGATGATCCCTTTGCTGAGGGCTTCGACCACTTTGCGTTCCCGCGCTGAGAAATCCGGACCCATACGGCTGAGAGCCTTCATCAATTCCTCAGAACGGATGGACTCCAGCGATGAGCGCAGACGGTTAATCGTTGGGACGGCTTCCAACGAATCCCACCATTCAAGGAACATCCGACTTTCCTCGTCCAGAAGCCCCTGGGCTTCACGAGCCACCTGCTGTCGGGCCTCTTGGTTGCGTTCCACCACCTCTTTGAGGTCGTCGACGTCATGGGCTTCAACGCCCCCGAGTCCCACCACATCCGCTGCGATATTGCGTGGCACTCCGATGTCGATTAAACGAAGTAAGCTCCTCCGGTTCAAGGTGGATAGACGCTGGGCATCGATGATCGGATCGTCAGCGGCTGTACTGGTGAAAACCAGAGAACAAGTGCTCAAGCAAAGATCAAGATCCTTCAGCGGTCTGCACTGGACGGGAAGGCTCGGAAAATCTGCAGCAAGAGCCTCTGCTCTCGCGACCGTTCGATTCAGTAGGACAACACCAGAAGCGCCTTTGGCCTGGAGATGTTGCAGTAGCAGGCGGCTCATCCGGCCTGCACCGACGACCGCGACCTGCTCATCCTCAAGCGTGACAAGCTCGTCGAGACCACGGGTCTGACCAAGCTTGAGCTGGGCCAATTCCACAGCAGCGGAACTGATCGACACGGCTCCTGTGCCGAGATTTGTTTCCGAGCGGACGCGTTTACCGGTACTGACGGCCTGTGTGAGAAGCCGATTCAAAATTGGGCCAAGGGACTTGTGCTCCTGGCCCAGACGCATCATTTTTTTGACCTGGGAGAGGATCTGGCCTTCGCCGAGCACCAGACTGTCGAGTCCAGCAGCCACACGCAGCAGATGCGCGACAGCATCCTCGTGGTGGTAGGCGAAGAGATGGGGTTTTAGATCTCTGGTCTCCAGACCGGAGTGTCCACTGAGAAACTCTCTAACGGCACTAATTCCCAACTCGGGATTGCGCACCAGTGTGTAGATCTCGAGACGGTTGCAGGTGCTGAGAATCGAAGCTTCCAGCACCTGGTCATGACCGCGCAGGCTCTGAAGGGATTCCTCCATGGTCTGCTCAGGAATGCTGAGCTTTTCGCGCACTTCAACCGGTGCCGTTCGATGACTGAGGCCGACAACGGCGATGTGCATGGAGAAATCCCTTGTTGCGTGAAAAAGAGGTCAGCTCAGCGCGATGCTCTGGGCGCCGTCCTTAATGTGCACCGTGTTGGTGAAGCGGCAGGTGTTGTCCAGGTTGCTGATCACCAAGCTGCTCGTTCGGGTGCAGTCCGACTCGAACTTAACGCCATGGAATAGGAGGCCATCAGTGATGCCACTGCCGGCAAACACCACATGCTCACCAGAGGCCAATTCCTCAGCCTCATAAATTTTATCGGGATCGGCGATGCCCATTTCAGCCAAGCGGGCGAGGTTGCCTTCCTTGGTGAGATCCGCCCACTCCTTGGTCTGAGCAACCGCGGGGTCGTAAACGAGCTGACCCTGGAAGTGGCCGCCAAGGGCGCGCATGGCCGCCGCAGAAATCACACCCTCAGGAGCAGCACCGATGCCCATCAGGCAATGGGTTCCTGTGCCAGCAAATCCACAGGCGATCGCAGCCTGAACATCACCGTCTGAAATGGGCTGAACACGGGCGCCGGTGGCTCGGATCTCAGCAATCAGATCTTTGTGGCGAGCACGATCCATCACCACGATGGTGAGCTCACTGGCCGCCATCCCCAGGCATTCGCTGAGGATTTTGATGTTTTCAGTGGCCGATTTGCGGATATCCACCTTTCCTTTCGCAGCCGGAGGTGCAGCGAGCTTCTTCATATAGAAGTCTGGAGCGTTGAAAAGGCCACCACGATCAGAAGCAGCCAGTACGGCCATCGAGCCCCTCTGATTGTTGGCGCACAGATTCGTACCTTCACAGGGGTCAACGGCGAAGTCGACACCAGGACCAGTGCCGCTGCCGACCTCTTCGCCGATGTAGAGCATGGGAGCCTCATCACGCTCGCCCTCACCGATCACGATGCGGCCCTGCATTTGGATTGTTCCCATGCGCTGTCGCATGGCCTCAACGGCAGCAGCATCGGCTTCATCCTTTTTGCCGAGACCAGTGAGGCGGGCGGAGGCGATAGCCGCCTGCTCAACGACCTCGAGAATTTCCTGGATGAGAGTGCGATCCACGGGAGTGCGGCGGGGGAACTGGATGCGAAGAGTGTCAGCTCACTGGGCTTGGTGCCACTGGGCTTATCACTCAAAAGCGCGGCTAACTGTATCAGCGACTTCCGCACTCCTTACAATCACTGGGTCTCAGCAGTCTTCTCGTCATGAGCACCAAGTCCCTGGTGGTCTCCCCATCCATTCTTTCGGCGGATTTCTCACGACTCGGCGAGGAGGTCAAAGCTGTTGACCAAGCCGGTGCGGACTGGATTCACGTTGACGTGATGGACGGCCGCTTTGTGCCGAACATCACGATCGGTCCCCTGATCGTTGACGCACTTCGACCGGTCACGGCCAAGCCTTTAGACGTGCACTTGATGATCGTCGAGCCTGAGAAGTACGTAGAAGATTTCGCCAAAGCCGGCGCCGATATCATTTCGGTTCAGGTTGAGGCCTGCCCTCACCTGCATCGAAATCTTGCTCAGATCAAGGATCTCGGCAAGATGGCTGGTGCTGTTCTCAATCCCAGCACACCGCTCAGCACCCTTGAATACTGCCTCGAACTGTGCGATCTCGTGCTGATCATGAGCGTCAACCCTGGTTTCGGTGGCCAGAGCTTCATCGACAATCAGGTTCAGAAGATTCGTGACCTGCGACGTATGTGTGAAGAAAAGGGTGTAGATCCCTGGATCGAAGTGGATGGTGGCGTGAAAGGCGGAAATGCCTGGAAAGTGATAGAAGCTGGTGCCAACGCCATCGTGAGCGGGTCTGGAGTCTTCAATCAGCCTGATTACGCCGCTGCCATCCAGGGCATTCGTGACAGCAAGCGACCGGAAGCTGTTCTGGTCTGACGCCGTCGTGAGCTGTTCCCACTGATGGTTCACCTTGCTCGGTGAGTCATCAGTGGGAACCCCTGAATCAAAGGAAATCGCAATGATCGTCGTCGCTGTCTGCTTCCCTGGCTTGGATGGCTAGTGCAGACAGAGGCAAAAGAATTGCAAGTCCAACAAAAATTTCCATGAAGCGGTTCCTTGGAAAACCAAGCATGGGGTGATTTCTCGACAGGAACTGCAGTTGTCAATACCTTTCAAGGAACATATTGATTTTCCTGGGAGAAGTCCATTTTATTCATCATTAAAGTTCACACACATCCGTCGCATCAAGCACAGTTGCGAACGATTGGAAACCATTAGCTTGACGTGAGCTAGTCAAGGATCAATGACTTCAAAGCAGTCACCAATTTCCTCATCGGCAAAAAGTTCATTTACCGACCGGACCTACGCAGTCGATTATTATGTTTGTGACAACGATCACAACTGTAGAATTGTCCCCCATTCTTGGCTGGCCGAGCAAACATCTAGACTGATGATGCGATATTCTCAATCAGTCCTTGAGACCAAAACTTGCTTCACTTTTCCTGAATAGCATCAATTGCAAGTATCTTCACAAGAGGTCACAAATACAGGCACTCTCACGGAAGACATCGTTAGCTCAAAACTGAGAAAACAAGATCCTATCGGCCGACGGCAGAACCAGAGCCCTGGCATCAGTGCAGCGCTTAACGCTCGGAGAATAATAATTTTTGTCGACGAGTCATTTAAAAGCAAAATGCAACCACTCATTAATTTCATGCAACTTGCCAACAACCAGCAAGTCAGAATTTTACTCAGATTGTACTGAAAGTTTTAGACAAAACCATATCCTCAATATCCAAGACAAATACAGGCCCCTCTAAGAGCAATCACAGGATACTCTCATACAAAGCAGAGCACTTAAAATATAGTTAAGACGGGAGGGAATATTCACGCTCCAATGTCCAATCAATGCGCCAATAAACACATGCAAGTCAACAAAACTGACAACACAATCACAGTGACAGTGACAGGCTGTGGGATGAACAGCCAGACAATCATCTTCGACAAAGGCTATGACACGCTATGGAGGATGCGCCAGTTCACATCAGAAGGAGTACGCATTCCCGGATGGTCTTACGAGGATGTTCAGACCTATCTGAACACACTGTGGTAAAAGGGAAAATCCTCAAAATCAAAGAGACCAACGTTAAGCTCTGCAGGAGAGGCGTGTCACAGACAAGGGTCATAAAGAATCTAATCGTTTAGAACTTTCATGTCATCAACCAAAACCTCAGAGATTGTTGTTACCCAAAAAACCATCCATAACTATGCAATCCGATGCCGAGTAGATTCACTCCGATGTAGCAAACAACAATGACAAACAAACCAGCGACTGCGACCAGAGCTGGACGTCGTCCCTGCCAGCCGCGGCTGAGACGGGTATGAAGATAAGCCGCATAGACAAGCCAACAGATCAACGCCCAGGTTTCTTTAGGATCCCAGCTCCACCAGCTTCCCCATGCTTCGTTAGCCCAAACGGCGCCACTGATGATTCCTACGGTTAAGAGAAGGAATCCCACTGTGATCGTTCGATAACTGAGACTATCGAGCTGCTCACTGCGACTGAAATCCAAGGAAGACAACTGCAGATCCGGTGAAGCTTGCAAAACCACAGAGCCATCACCGACTGGCGCTGGTATCGCCCGGCGAAAGGCACCCGTTCCGATAGAACTGCTTCTCAGCTCAAGCTGCTGCTCCCGGTCCGTGAAAAGAACCGCTACCGAAAGCAGCGATCCCACCAGAAGAGCGGCATAACTCACCATGATCACGCTCACGTGCATGACCAGCCAGCTGCTGCGAAGAGCGGGAACCAGAGGAGAGGCCTGCTGAAGCTGATCAGGGAGAGCAAAACTGGCAAAGGCAATGCACCCCAGGCCCATGGGTGTAGCCGATGCCGCCACGAGCGGTGAGGGCCACTGACGCTCCACCAGCAGCTGGGTGAGTGTGCAAGCCCAAGCGAGGAAACAAAGAGATTCGTAGAGATTGCTGATCGGGAAATGACCGGACTGCCACCAACGCAGCACCAACTGCGCTGTTAACAAAAGATTGGCCATTCCAAGAAGCGAGCGGACAGCGCTGGAGCTGCGGCCATTGGACAGAGCCCAGAAACTCCACGGCAGCGCTGTGAGCAGAAGAGCGAAGGCAATCAAACCAAGAAGCAGAACCGGTTCTGAGACGATTGATTCAAGATCGAGACTCCCCAAAACAGACACCGGACGAACTATGGATGAATGAAATTCTGCCGGAAAGGATCAGCGGCTGGCCTGCCGAAGCAAGAAACCGCCACCTGCCAGAGAGATCAACACCGGCGACCAGGCCGCGAGCAGCGGAGGCAGGGTACCCTTCACTCCTAACGAGCTGAAGCTGAAACTGAGTACGTAATACACGAGAATCAACACAACGCTGATACCGAAACCCTGACTACGGCTCGTGCGGTTGTTCGGTTTAGCTCCGAGACTCGCGCCGATCAGACCGAAGACCAAACAGGCCATTGGCAAGGTGAATTTTTCCTGAATCCTTACCTCCAGCCTGCGTGCTTCCTTGATATCTCCTGCTTGTTGCAGCAGGTCCTTGGCTTGAAGTGCTTCAACCACCGTCATGTTGTTCGCATCCTTTGGCAACTTGGCAATACGGATCGGTGCTGCGCTCAGTGGATAGAGGTATTGGTCGAAATCAGCGGAAGTGGTGCTTCCTGAAGGAGTCAGGGTGAGGATCTGCCCATCGAAAAACTGCCATTTTGCCTGACTCTCATTCCAGACTGCTCGATCAGCAACAAGCATCTGAGTGAAACCAGCGCGGGTGAAATCAAGAACGGTCACTTCGTTCATCACACCATCTCGAAACTTTCGGGCATAAAACAACTGCGCCAGGCCTTTATTAGAAGTGCCATCAGTTTCTTGAAGGCGACCGAAACGGGAATAGACAATATTGGTTCCCTTTTCTGTTGCAATTGCCTTCCCTAAAGCTCGAGCGAGAGTCGTTTCAGCCGAGCGATTGGCTCTCGGTACGAGTACGTCGTTAAATATAAAAGTTAATCCGGACATCACCAATGCCAAGATCAGAGCAGGCACGATCATTCGCGTAGCAGTCACTCCCACGCTGCGAAGAGCGGTGAGCTCACTGTTGGCGGACAATCGGCTGTAAGCCAACAACGAAGCCATCAGTGTGGCCATCGGAAATGAAATCACCAGAAAACTGGGCAGGCGCTGTAGAAGCACCTGCACTGCAATCCCCACTGGCAGACCAGATTCAACAATCTGACGCACCAGTTCGAACATCACCCCAACGGAGAGGGACACAACGGTGAAAGCGGCGACAGCGAAGAGCAGAGGACCCAGCAGCTCACCAAGCAACCAACGGTCCAACAAGGGAATCCGATGGATGAGACGTTGAATGGAGGACTTCATGGATTCGATCACAGTTGAAATCCCTCGCCGAGATAGTGGCGCCGCACCAACGGGTCATGAGCGACCTGCTCAGAGAGACCGGAAGCCAGGATGCTGCCATCAGTGAGGATGTAGGAACGATCTGTGATCGCCAGGGTTTCACGGACGTTGTGATCGGTGATCAATATCCCCATGCCGCGTTGCCGCAACGAATGGATGAGTTGCTGAAGGTCGGCAACGGCCAAAGGGTCCACTCCAGCGAAGGGTTCATCGAGGAGCAGATAACGGGGGCCTTCCAGACCTACGGCCAAAGCACGAGCAACCTCGCATCGGCGCCGCTCACCTCCTGATAGTTGATAGCCGCGACGATTAAGAAACGGTTCAAGATGAAAGTCACGGATCAACTGCTGAAGACGCTCCCTGGACTGGGATCGGGCGAGTCCGCTTTGATCAAGCACCAATTGCAAATTTTCCCGCACCGTGAGCTGGCGAAAGACGCTGGGTTCCTGGGGGAGATAACCGATGCCAAGCCGAGCACGCTTGGGCATGGAGAGGCTGGCGACGGGATGACCATCCAGTAGGACCTCCCCACTGTCCGGCCGGAGGAGACCGATCACAAGATTGAAACTGGTCGTTTTTCCGGCACCATTGGGACCAAGTAGACCAATCACTTCACCTGGTTCCAGGCTGAGGGTGAGATTTTTCACCAGTGGACGACCTCCCAGGCTGAGGGAAACGCCATTGAGGCTCAAACTCATGGCGTTAGTGGTGTCTGTGCAGGCTGCTTGGCGCGGATCATCATCGTGGATCTCACCTGATTGCCCTCGGCGGGCAGGGCCACAGCCCGCTCATCGTCAAGGCTGTACGTCACCCGTTCCGCCCGCAGTGTGCTGCCATCCTCCTGAATCAGATCAACGTCGCCACTCAAAACCAACCTCCCTTCTCGGCTGAAGTATTGCGCCTGCCGGGATGTTGCAACCATGCCCCTTGCTGGATAAACAATTCTCACGTTGCCTGAGGCCGTGACGACACCGGTGAGGTTGTCGGCGCTCTGGCTGTCGGACTCGATACTGATCAGACCAGCTTCGACTGATTCGACGTCATCAACGGGTGCGGGCAAAGACTGAGAACGCACCAGTTCGACCGATGCCATTGCCAAGAGAATGGCCAATGGTCCTGAGAGCCATGACATCGGAGCCTTCGTACGCGACTTGAAAAGCAAGGGAGCGTCTCAAGAGACAATCAAGATTTCATGGTCCCACGGGATCATGACAAGAGGAGAGGGATGGGGGCGGAAGCTGCTCTGGGTCCCCATCGTTTTGAAGAACAAGTAATCGAGCGCTCGCCAAAGCGTGCAGGAGTGTGAGATCGAGCCCCAGCGCTGTTGGAAGTGATGCCTTCAGACGGCCGATTCCCTCACCGAGAAGGATGGTGGCTCCGCGTGCATTGCCTCTCTCAAGGTGGACATGCGCCACAGCAATCTGAATGATTCCCTGAAGCAGGCGCCGCTCAGGATTGACCTGCTCATGCCAAAGCTCCTCGAAGGCATCGTGAGCTTCATACCAGGCTCCGGAGTTAAAGAGCTCAAGAGCCATAGCGAAACGAGGATCGTCGACAAGCTTCAACGCTTGGCCATCCTCTTGGCAGGCAACTTGCGGAGACGGATGGACTCCGGAGTGACCTCAAGCATTTCATCGGGGCCGATATATTCCAAAGCTCTCTCGAGAGTCATCTGAACGGGAGACTGAAGCGTATCGAGTTCTTCCGCTCCAGCAGATCGCATGTTGGTGAGTTGCTTGGCCTTGCAGACATTGATTTCCAAATCCTGCGGGCGATTGTTCTCACCGATAATCATTCCCTTGTAGACCTTAGTGCCAGGCGAGATGAAGAACTGACCGCGATCTTCGGCATTCTTCAGGGCGTAAAACGTGGCTGTACCTTCCTCAAAGGCAATCAGAACACCATTTCTGCGGGTATCGAAGTCACCCATCATTGGCCGGTATTCAAAGAAAGAATGGCTCATGATCCCTTCGCCTCGTGTGGCACGAATGAATTCACCTCTGAAACCAATTAGACCGCGGGACGGCACAACAAACTCCAACTGCGTGCGTCCATCCTGACCGGTCTCCATGTTTTGCATCTCGCCCTTTCGGGTGCCGAGTTTCTCGATACAGGAGCCCACCGCCTCTTCAGGCACATCCATAACGAGAGTCTCCACAGGCTCACAAGGAGTGCCATCAATTGTTCTGAAGATCACCTGAGGCTGGGATACCTGAAACTCATAACCCTCGCGGCGCATGGTTTCGATCAAGATTCCCAGGTGAAGTTCACCCCGGCCACTGACAGCAAAGCGATCTGGAGAGTCGGTGTCCTCCACCCGCAGGGCCACGTTGGTGAGAAGTTCACGTTGCAGACGGTCCCGCACCTGACGACTCGTGACGAACTTGCCTTCCTTCCCCGCGAAGGGAGAGTCGTTGACAACGAAAGTCATCTGAAGGGTGGGCTCATCCACCTTGATCAGTGGGAGTGCCGTCGGCTCATCGGGGCAGGCAATGGTTTCCCCGATGTTCACATCATCGAAACCGGCAACGGCAACGAGATCGCCGGCAGCGGCGTTCTCAATTTCAACCCGTTGCAGCCCTTCAAAACCGAGAAGCTTGCTGATGCGTCCCTTCTTGACACTGCCATCGTCTTTGATGAGTGAAGCGCTTTGCCCCTGCTTGATCACGCCGTTGTGAACGCGACCGATAATGATTCGCCCCAGGAAATCGGAATAATCAAGGGTCGTGATCTGGAGCTGAAGAGGCTTCTCTGGATCACCGACCGGGGGCGGGACATGACGCAGGATCGCATCGAACAGCGGACGCATGTTCTCGCTGTCGGTTTTCATATCGGGTTTGGCAAATCCTCCCAAACCACTTCCGAACAAATAAGGAAAATCGCACTGATCATCGTCAGCACCCAGCTCGATAAACAGATCCAGCACCTTGTCAACAGCCGTCTCGGGATCCACGCGGGCCCGGTCGATCTTGTTGACGAAAACAATCGGCCGCAGTCCCTGTTCGAGCGCCTTCTTGAGCACGAAACGGGTCTGGGGCATGGGTCCCTCGTTGGCATCAACGATCAGCAGACAGCCGTCCACCATGCCGAGGACACGCTCGACCTCACCACCGAAGTCGGCGTGGCCAGGGGTATCAACAATGTTGATGCGCGTTTCGTTGTAAGTGACCGCAGTGTTCTTGGAGAGAATGGTGATGCCGCGCTCACGCTCCAGATCATTGGAGTCCATCACGCAGGTGGGCACGGCTTCGTTGTCGCGGAAGATGCCCGATTGGGCCAGCAGAGAGTCGACCAAGGTCGTCTTGCCATGGTCGACGTGGGCGATGATCGCGATATTGCGAATCGCCTTTTGCTGGGCACTCATGGGGGTCCGTGGAGGGGGCGAAGGGTCGCTGGGACGCCCGGAGGCGCAGCCGGTGAAGACTATCTCAACGTGAGATCAATGTGGTTCCCTGCTCACGATCTGCGCGAAGACTGCCCCTGGTGACGCCGAGACGATGCACGATCTGTTCGTGACGCCAAACCTCAGCAGAAGGCATGCGCCCTTGGATTGCGTCGCCGTAAAGCTGCACACGCCGTTTGGTGGCCTCAGCATCTTCATCGAGGAGATCAAGCCGGAAATGCCTCAGGCCCCGAGCGCGCATAGCTGGAAATGCCTCAACACCGGTTTGAGCTGTTCCGTTGAATAACGTGTTCCGACATCCGAGGTCAGCCCGCAGAGGGTGTTCGATGCCGCTGCGATCCCTCAGCAGAACGTTGTGGGTCTCACAGGGTCTACCGCAGTCCGTGTGGTCATGCCCATCAGACAGCAGAGAGCAGAAGAGACAATGCTCCATGTGAAACAGAGGCATGTGCTGGTGCAGCACAACCTCCAGACGATCGGAAGGCACGTTCTCGGAGAGCTCCAGCAGCTGGTGAAGGTTGAGGTCACAACTCGCTGTGACGCGTTGAAGTCCCCAGTGTTCAAGAAACCAGAGCAGCGTTAGGGGATTCGCCACATTTAAGGTGAAATCTCCCCGACAGGGACCCGTGTCGCTGAGACGTTCGAGCTGATCAGCATTGCGCACCAGGAAGCCATCGGGTTTGGCGCGCAAGAGCGGCTCCAGAGTCCATCCCTCATCGGGACGCGTCACCCTGGGACCGGTCAACCAGATGCCATCACTCCAGCAACCCCGGGCAATGGCAACGGCCTCCTTGAGGTCTCGGGGCTGCTCCAGGTCAGCAACGACCCCTTGAATCGGGGTCTCGTCGCCGAGTTCCATCAAGCCCTTGAGCTGATCGAGACTTCTCACCAGCACAGTGAGTCGAGGGGTCTGATCGGCAATGTCAGCCGGTAGACGGTTGATGCAGCTGCGAATCAGCTGACGTCGCTCATCACGGTTGGATGCTTCAAAACATTGGCGTTGTGTTGTCCAAGGGTTCCCAGGAACAATGCCCGCGTCCGCCATCTCCTGAAGCAAAGCCCGACGCAGACGGTTGAGCTCGCCGATCGGCAGAAAAAGGGACTCGGGGAGATCAAGACGCAAGTGATCAAGTCGCCAGCCTGTTCCTCCAAGACGCCCCAACTGAGCCATCAGACGCTCCCGATTCAGTCCGTGGTCTTTCGCAGGCTCTAGAGGTCGATCACTGACGACGGTCAATGATTGGCCATCCAGCGATTGTGGTGACTCCAATGCGAGCACGAGTGGTTCACCATCGCGACCGCTGACCGCCAGAGACAGCGGAAGATCAAGGGGAGGAGTCTCTCGACTGGCTCGCCGGCTCCAGGTTGATTGCCACTGGGGATCACTGGTGAGCCAGACAGGAGCTCCAGCGCACAGACCCGCCGTATCAATGCGGCCTGGTCCAAGCATCAGTCGCCAGCACTGATCGCCTAACGGCACCACCTTCATGATTCGACCGCCAACTTCTCGGGGAATCTGAAACGGTCCACCCTTGGATGAAGCGACCTCAAGAACCACTCCCTGACCGCACTGAGGCTCAGTCTCAGCCTGAATCTTGAGCCAACCGCGGGACAGAACCGACAGGAGCCGACCGAGGCACGGTCCACGTTTCTTGCTCCAACGACCGTGAACAAGGGCCGGATGGTCAATGCCCTCAAGCCAACCAGTGGTCAGGCCCCTTGAAAAACCAAGTTCAAGCTGATTGCTGATGGCGGCAGGTTCACTGACCACACCGTCAAGAGCGCGGCGGTAAACATCAGTCACCGCGGCCACGTAGGCGGCACTTTTCAGCCTCCCCTCAATCTTGAGGCTGCAGATGCCGATCCTGACAAGTTCCGGGATCAGTGACCATGCAGCAAGATCCTGGGGTGACAACAAATAACGCTGCTCGCCTAGGTCACGCTCCTCACCATCAACGATTAGCTGGTAGGGAAGTCGACAGGCCTGGGCGCATTCCCCACGGTTGGCGCTGCGTTGACCGAGCGATTCACTGGTCAGGCACTGCCCCGAATAGGCCACACAAAGAGCACCGTGTACAAACACCTCGAGCGGCACATCAAGGTGGCGCTGCTTGAGCTGTTGTTGCACCCGTTCCAGGTCTCTCAGGGTGAGTTCGCGGGCCATCACAACCCGCTCACATCCAGCTGCGGCGGCCTGAGCCACACCAGCGGCACTGGTCACCGACATCTGGGTGGATGCATGAAGAGCGAGATAAGGCACAAGCTCTCTGGCGAGCAGGCACAGACCAAGGTCCTGAACAATCAGAGCATCGACCTCAGCCGTCCAACAGTCCACAAGGAGCTCAGAAACCGTCTCGAGCTCTTCGGTGAAGATCAGCACATTGAGGGTGAGGAAGCCCTTGACCCCTCGGGCGTGCAACCAACCCATGATCTCCGGGAGATCACGCCGATTGAAATTCTCAGCTCGCAGACGGGCATTGAAGATCTCAACTCCGAAGTACACCGCATCGGCTCCTCCAGCAACGGCGGCCCGGAGTGCCTCCCAGTCTCCAGCTGGTGCCAGGAGCTCTGGAGAGATGTTCACTGTCAAAGACCGTCGGCCAACCGTCGCGCCGGTTCGAATGCGCGCAGTGCCTGTGAAGACCCTTCAAATCGCCAGTGCCAGGGCTCGTAGCTCACGCCCTGGGGATTGACGACTGGGAATGACAGCGTGAAGTGATAAACGGCGGCGTTGTCCTGAAGCCAGCGAAACGCGCGTGTGTTTTCGAAGGATTGCGAGAGATTCGTGGCTGGATCAGCACCGTCCCCGAAGTCAACGGCATAGCCAGTGCTGTGTTCTGAATATCCCGGTGGTGCAGAAACCTTGGCCCGTTCGGCAGCGGTTTGGTTCCGCTCCGATTTGACATCAAAAAAGATGTTTTTCTGTAGATCGTGAGATCGATAGCCGCTGAGAAGGCGCAGGTCCACGCCATCAGCGGCGGCCGCTCGACGCATGGCATTCAGAGCCAGAGCAGCATCACGATGAAGCTCAATCCCAGCCTCCACCGGCACGAGAGCGTCGAGGCTCACCTCTGGATAAGGAAAATGTCCGAGGAGACGACCATCACGCGAAGGTTGGGCATCGATGCCTTCAACAAGCTCTGGGGAAGGATCTCCAGGCCCGTTGAGCAACTCTGGAACCATCGGAATCAGCAGAACCGCGGCAATGGACGATGAGAACACCACCCCACTGGCAAGCAGTAGGCCAAGACGACGACGTTTCGGAGCGGCGGCGGGACTACGACGAGCTACAGGAATATCGTCGCGTCTTTGATCGCGAGATCTGCTGCGTCTGGCGACAGCCGGAGACACGACTTCATTGCAGTGATGTATCGATCGTAAGGGGAGGCGCCAGGGTGGCCCCCGGATCGGTACTCATCGGTGATAGCTTTTCAATAACAATCCAGCGGAGTGAGCTGAGATGCTGAGAGTTGCCGTCGTCGGAGGTGGTCCGAGCGGATCCTGCGCAGCTGAAATTCTTGCCAAGGCTGGCATCAGCACCTGGTTGTTTGAGCGAAAGCTCGACAATGCCAAACCCTGTGGGGGAGCCATTCCGCTTTGCATGGTCGAGGAATTCGATCTGCCGGAGTCGATTATCGACCGCAAGGTTCGAAACATGAAGATGATATCCCCCTCCAACAAAGAGGTTGATATCCAGCTTGATCCACTCGGGTACGACGATAATGCCTATATCGGCATGTGCCGCCGAGAGGTCTTCGATGCTTTCATGCGCAACCGGGCTGCCGAGCTCGGCACAACCCTGATCAACGGTCTTGTCCAGAAGATCGACACGGGCAGCGCTCGTCAAGGTCCGTACACCCTTCATTACGCCGACTACAGCTCTGGTGGACCAACCGGTGAGTTAAAAACCCTCGAGGTGGATTTGATCATTGGCGCAGACGGGGCTAATTCCCGTGTCGCCAAAGCCATGGATGCTGGCGATTACAACGTGGCCATCGCCTTCCAGGAACGCATCAAGCTTCCTCCTGAAGAGATGACCTATTACGAGGATCTCGCCGAGATGTACGTCGGAACCGACGTTTCTCCCGATTTCTACGCATGGGTTTTTCCGAAATATGACCACGTGGCCGTTGGAACCGGGACCATGCAACAGAATCAGTCCCTGATCAAGGGATTGCAAAAAGGAATTCGTGAGCGGGCCCGCAAACGCCTTTTCAAGGGCGAAGTGATCAAAGTTGAAGCTCATCCGATTCCGGAACATCCCAGACCCCGTCGCGTTGTTGGTCGGATGGCCCTGGTTGGTGACGCCGCCGGTTATGTGACCAAGAGCTCCGGTGAAGGCATCTACTTCGCAGCGAAAAGTGGCCGGATGTGTGCCGAAGCCATCGTTGAGATTTCAGCGAACGGCAGCCGCGTACCCACGGAAAAAGAGATCAAATCCACGTACCTCAAGCGTTGGGACAGAAAGTACGGAGCCACTTACGCCGTTCTCGACATTCTCCAGCGAATTTTCTACCGGAATGACGCGGCGCGAGAGGCATTCGTGGAAATGTGCGATGACCGAGATGTACAGAAACTCACCTTTGACAGCTATCTGTACAAGAGGGTGGTGATGATGAATCCGTGGCAACAGGTGAAACTCACCCTGCGCACCCTTGGAAGTTTGCTTCGGGGTGAGGCCCTCGCCCCAGCTGGTTACGACGCCGTTCCTTCCGCTGTGGGACGTTCGGAGGGAGATTTTCTAGCGGATGAAGCGGCTCAGGCCATCAAGGCTCAGGTTCACACTGAATCGTCAACAGAGACGAAGGAACGACCCACCGTCACAACTGGGTGAAGACTCCATAGCTGAATCTGCGTTTTGCAGATTCAGCTGCAATCGTCCCATTTCAAGACTGAATGTTGTCGAAACGGGCCAACACAAACGCTTGGTTGCGCAGCACTCCCAGCAAATTGAGGCGATTGCGCCGAATCGATGGATCATCGGCCATCACCATCACACTCTCAGCACCATCAAAGAAGGCTTCAAGTGCGCATGCCGCACCCTGGAGTTTCTGAGCCAAGCCTTCGTAGTCTCTTGCGACGGCGAGCGGACTCATCGCTTCGAGTTCCACTAACAGCGAAGCCTCGCTGGGTGAATCGAAGAGTTCGGCGTCTACCACACCTTCGACACACAGGCTGGACAAAGGCAGATCTCCTTTATCGGCTAAGCGGGATGCACGTTGGACGACAGCCTGCAATCCCTGCAAACGACCAGAAGTCCGGAGGTTGTTCAACAGAAGCAGGCGATCCCTCGCATCCACTGGATCCTCCAGCAAGCGGTCAGTGCTGACCCCATCACCGCTGACTGCCTGCACCAAATCAATTTCAAATCCATCCTCTTCGAACTGAGACACCATCCGCTGACGGAGAAGTTGTCCCAGATCATTGGCCAAGGCTGAAACTTCAACCTTGAAAGCCGGGAAACGTTCAGCCCAATGCGTTGCTGCCGTTTTGAAGAGTGACTGCAGGGGGAGTCTCCAGCCACGATTCCACAGGATCTGAACAATTCCATTGCCTGCTCGCCGCAGGGCATAAGGATCAGAAGATCCAGTAGGGCGCTGACCCTTCGCAAAGATGCTCAACAGCAACTCGATCCGTTCCGCGAGAGCCAGCAGAGCTCCTGCATCACTGGTGGGAGGAGCATCACCGGCACCAGCAGGCTGGTAGTGCTCTGCCACAGCCAGAGCCACGTCACGGACTTCTCCTTCCTCAAGAAGGTACTTACCGCCCATCAACCCCTGCAGCTCAGGGAATTCCCCCACCATCTGACAGACGAGATCGTGTTTGCAGAGATGGGCAGCGCGTCTGGCATGGCTGGCGATGGGCCCCTCAAGTTGAAGCGCGAGCAGCAGTTGGTCCATGACCCAACTCATTCGCTCACTACGGTCCAGAAGCGTGCCCAGACCCTCGGCAAAGGTGACCTGTGCCAAATTTGCCCGCCGTTGCTCACTGGACTGACGACGATCCACAGTGAGAAAGAACTCGGCATCGGCCAGCCGGGCTCCAAGAACGCGTTGATTGCCGCTCACAATGGTGTCCGAAGCTGGTTCCAACCCATTGCTCACCAGAAGGAATTCCGGCCTCAGAACATTGCGGGACTGAAGTTGCAGGGGGTCTGAACCTGCCTGCGGATGCAGGAGTGGGACATAACGCTGATGGGCCTGCATCACCGTGACAATCACCTCCGGTGGTAGATCAAGAAAGCGATCCGCGATCTTGCCCTTCAACACTGAGGGGGTTTCAACCAGATCCACAAGCTCCTGAAACAGTGACTCAGGACAATTCGCTTGTCCACCGCAGTGCTCGGCCTCCTGCGCGATTGCCGTGCGGATGGTTTCAGCGCGTCGTTCACGATTCACCATCACCCCGGCTCGGGCCAGTTGGGCCAGAAGTTCCTCGGCGGACTTCACATCCTTCAGCGGTTGATGAAGACGATGACCACGGCTTGTGCGACCGCTGGTCACCACAGGATCAGCCGCATCAAGAGTCACAGGGATCAACGCATCCCCGAGGAGGACCACTAACCAGCGAATCGGTCGACTAAAGCGCTGCTCTCCACATCCCCAGCGCATAAATCGACGCCCCTGAAGACCATCGATCCAGCGAGGAACGTACTGGCCGAGTAAAGCGGAACTGGCCTGCCCTGGAGTCTTGACCTGCGCGAACAGACAAGGGCCTTTCGGCGTTTCCCTGGGCTGAAGATCCGATGGATCTACACCGCAGCGTTTGGCAAACCCGATGGCAGCCGGACCAGGTCGACCATCCACGAAAGCCGAGGAGACAGGTGGTCCTTTGCGGTCTTCTTCCAGATCCGGCTGAGAGTCAATCAGGTCTTTCACAACCACAAGCAGCCGACGCGGCGTTCCTGTCACCGACAGCTCACCGTGAGCGAGCCGCAAATCGTTGAGATCACTGCGAACCCTCTGCTCCAATTGCCGAAGGGCCGAGGGAACGAAATCGGCTGGGAGTTCTTCAGTGCCGATCTCAAGCAGAAACGTGTTCGCCACAGCACGTACGTGTCCAAGACGCGACTGTATTGGAAGCCGCTTCGCTAGCTTCAGAGAGTTGATGCAGCTCTTTGCCGGTGAGTCAGTCCAGTGTGGAATCCGCCACGGAATCAACCACTGCCAGGCTGCCGAAGGCTGAGCAACGCAAGCTGGACAGTCATCATCTGCGGGACCCCCTGCTAGATGAACTCTCGAATGAGCTCCCCTACTTCAGTGAAGACGCGCTTCAGCTGCTGAAGTTTCATGGGAGCTATCAGCAAGATGACCGGGATAAGCGAGAGAAAGGGAAAGAGAAGACCTGGCAGATGATGCTGAGGTTGCGTAGCCCAGCAGGACGCATTCCGGCAAGGCTTTTCCTCGCCATGGATGATCTTTCCAATCGCCTTGGCGATGGCACCCTGCGAGCAACGACCCGACAGGCCTTTCAGATGCATGGCATCCCAAAAGGTGATCTGAAGGAAGTGATCGGAACCATCGTTGAAAACATGGGGTCCACACTGGCGGCCTGTGGAGACATCAACCGCAACGTCATGGCACCGGCTGCGCCTTACGCCAAAGGTGCTTATCCGGCAGCGCGTCAGCTGGCTGATGAAATCGCGGATGTTCTCAGTCCCGAGGCTGGTGAAGCGTCTTATCTCGAGCTGTGGATCGATGGTGACCTCAGTTATCGAATCAACCCTTCGCGGATGGTGAAGGCAGCCCGTTCACGTCAGCGTGATGTCGGAGTGTTTTCAGGTAGCGACGATGAACCGCTCTACGGAGACACCTACCTACCCAGAAAATTCAAAGTAGCGGTCACGGTTCCTGGAGATAATTCCGTCGACCTTCTGACCCAGGACATTGGTCTTGTGGCCTTCACCGATGCCACAGGTGCCCTGATCGGCTGCAATGTTTACGTGGGTGGCGGCATGGGCCGCACCCACAACAAGGAAGAAACGTTCGCGAGGATCGCTGACCCTCTTGGATACGTCGAAGCGAACGATGTGCTTGATCTAGTGCAATCGATCTTGGCCTTGCAGCGTGATCACGGTGATCGTCAGATCCGAAGGCACGCCAGGATGAAATATCTCGTTCACGACAGAGGTGTGTCCTGGTTCAAGAGCGAACTGACGCAGAACTACTTCCATGGTGAGTTGAAGAGTCTTCGCAACGAGCCGAAAGCAAAACTCACCGATTACCTCGGCTGGCATCGACAGCAGCCTGGGATTTGGTTCGTTGGGATCCCTCTGCTCTGCGGAAGGCTCGAGGGTGCGTTTAAGGCTGGGCTTCGAGAGATCGTTGATCGTTACCAGCTCGAACTGCGTTTGACGCCTAACCAGGACGTGCTTCTGTGCAACATCGGCAGCTCCCAGCGCAATTCTGTTCGTGATGCATTGTCGAATCTGGGAATCAAAACGCCGGAGGCACCGCCACCGCTGGCACGTCATGCCATTGCCTGCCCTGCCCTGCCCACCTGTGGGCTTGCCATCACTGAATCTGAACGCATTCTTCCTCGGGTTCTTGAACGTCTGGATGCGCAACTCAGCAGGCTCGAAATCGAGAAGTCCTTGCTGTTTCGCATGACCGGATGTCCCAATGGGTGTGCCCGGCCCTACATGGCAGAGCTTGCGCTTGTCGGCAGCGGTGTGAATCAATACCAGTTGTGGCTTGGTGGTAGTGCCAATCTCCAGCGTTTGGCGAAGCCTTTCCTGCAACGCATGCCGTTGGATGAACTCGAGAGCACCCTGGAACCATTGTTCGTGAGCTGGAAGCAGGCTGGGGGGCGAAGAGGTTTTGGTGATCATGTGAGTCAGCTCGGTGACGAACGGGTTGCCGAACTGCTTACTTCCGCCCGTTAGTGGCCGTCCACTCGGCCGTAGACGGCCATTGATGCCTTAACCGTCCAAGCCCACAGCTGATCTCCATAGCTGTAATGCCACCATTCATTGGGATGTCGGACCAATCCGGCATGTTGCATGGCCGCATGCAGGTTGGAACGGCGTCGGTGCCAGAGGGCTTCAGGGCTGTTGTGATTAGCCCTTGCAGCAGATGCGTGGTGGTCTGGGAGCGATTCAGGACCGATGGCATCAATCGCTCCCCCCATGTTCAGAGGCGCTCCACGCTGATCGGCCAGCGTTAAATCAATGGCTCCCCCCGTGCTGTGAGGAGGAGGCGTCGACCGATCGTCACTTGGCGGTGCCCAGAAGCGTCCAACATCGCGCTGCACGTCCTCCAGCGCCATCGCCCAATGAGGCAGTGTCGGTTGAAGGCCTCGACGCACACATTCTTCCTTGACCGCGTGCTCCACCATGAAGGCCTGAACACTGACGGGGCGCCAAGCATCAAACACAAGCAACTGGATCGGGCCGATCTCAGGATCCGGATGCAGGGTGAGGTGGTTCTGGGCTTGAACGAGACGGGTCAAAAGGCTCGATCGGACCCTGAAGGGATCACCCTGATCTCCGTAGGGGGCACCAAGTTCTGCGTAGGGATGGGGCTCAAGGCAGAGAAACGTCCCTCTGAGCGACTCCAGCGGTTCACCGCAATCCTTGATGGCCACATCACTCCAGGGCCGGCGCATCGTTGGAATTCAAAACAGAAGAACTGTATTCACTCGGTCTCCGACTGAGAGCCCATCGATCCTTTAAGTCCTGACTGAACGGGGCTTCAGTTCAACTGCGCTGCTGAGGTCACACGGTTGCGTTGATCATCGAGCAAGCAGCGAAGCACCGGGTGATTGTTCAGATCAGGATCGTTGCGGAGGATATCGGCCGCTTCGTCCCGGGCCTCTTCCAAAACGGAGCCATCATCCGCCAGGCTGGCCAATGCCAGGTCTGGCAAACCAGATTGGCGGGTTCCCAGCACTTGCCCGGGGCCACGAAGCCTGAGGTCCATTTCGGCGATCTCGAAACCGTCCGTGGAACGCACCAACACCTCAAGTCTCTGCCGAGCTAGCGGATTACGGCTGTCGTTAATCAACAGGCAGCGGGATGCCGCAGCACCGCGACCGACTCGGCCTCGCAGTTGGTGAAGCTGTGCCAGTCCGAAACGATCAGCGTGATCAATCATCATCACGCTCGCTTCAGGAACATCCACACCAACCTCCACAACAGTGGTGGACACCAAAACCTGCGTTTCCCCGCGCGCGAAAGCCTGGATCACCGCCTGCTTCTCCGCACTCGGCAGGCGTCCATGCAGGAGCCCGACCTTGAGATCCGGAAACTCCTCCTCTTCAAGCTGACGATGCACGTCAACGGCAGACCTAAGGTCCATTTTTTCTGACTCCTCCACAAGCGGAAGCACCACATAAGCCCTCTGGCCCTTCTCCACCTCCTCACGGATCACGCTGTAGGCCTGATCACGCTCCGAGCCTGCCAACATCGTGGTCAAGATCGGCGTGCGTCCTGGCGGAAGTTCATCGATCTGACTGACATCCAGATCTCCATGGAGTGACAGAGCCAGCGTTCGCGGGATCGGTGTCGCTGTCATCGTGAGGAGATGGGGCTGGAGACCTTTTCCAAGCAGTCGATTGCGTTGGCGAACACCGAACCGGTGCTGCTCATCCACCACCACCAATCCAAGACGCTCGAACGCAACAGGGTCCTCTAGCAAGGCGTGAGTTCCCACAAGAACCTTGCAGCCCCCTGAAGCCACATCAGCGAGCAGCTGCCTCCGTTTCTTGAGAGGCGTGGAACCTGTCAGGAGCTCAACCGTGACATGCAAAGGAGGAAGCCATTGGCAGAGACTGTGGTAGTGCTGTTCCGCAAGCACCTCCGTCGGGGCCATCATGGCCCCTTGCCATCCGGCCTGGATGGCCTTGAGCAAGGCAGCAACAGCAACAACCGTTTTCCCACTGCCCACATCACCCTGCACCAGCCTGGCCATAGGCTCCGAGCGCTCGAGATCCTCATCGATCTCCGCCAACACTCTGGTCTGTGCCCCTGTGAATTGGAATGGAAGATTGTCAAGGAAGCGAGCCAAGAGACCGTCGCGATCCGAGGCGATCCTCAGTGATGGTGCCGCTCGCTGACGCAGTGCCGCCCTGCGTTGCATCAATCCGAGCTGAAGCAGCAGAAATTCATCAAAGACAAGACGTTGACGGGCCTGCTGAAGCTGCTCGGACGTCTCCGGTCGATGAATGGCCGTCAGCGCCTGATGCCTGTCCAGCAGCTGCCTAGCTTGGCGTCTTTGAGGTGGCAGTGGTTCAGGCCAGAGACGGACGGATGGCAGCGCCGCTTCCACCAAGGTTCTGAAACGATCGGCCGTCAGACCTTCCGTCAGGGAGTACACCGGCAACAGCCTGCCAATGCGTTTGGATTGCAAGGGGGCCTGAGCACTTTCCATCACTTCAATCAGCGGATCCTGAAAGCTCAGGCCGTAGGGACCATCCTTGACCAGACCGCTCACTGCAACGGTGGCTCCATTTGGATAGAGCCGGGTCTGTCCATGGAGATAGGAGGGATTGCTGAAACGCCGACCTGCCAGAAAACGACTGACCTTGATGCGTCCGGTGGGGTCCTGAAGCTGCAGCTCGAGAATGGAGAGATTGGGATTTCTCGGACTCGTGAAGCCGTGACAGCGACGGACGGTGGCAACGATGGTGGCTGTTTCCCCGGGAACCAAGGCCTCAATCCGGCGCAAGGCGGAGTAATCCACATAGTCCCTGGGGTAATGAAGCAATAGATCTCTGACCACCAGGAGACCGAGGCTGGCCAGGCGTTCCGCCTGCTTGGGGCCGATGCCACGGACCCGTGACAGTGGTGCGTCCAACGGCATGATTCCGTGGTGAGTCGCTGGAGCTGCCGGGCTGCTCGTGGCAACCTTCAATTTGGGAGGTGCCATCGGTCGGGTGGGTTCCAGGCGCTGACGAAGGGCATGGAGCCACTGCCTCACCGTGGTGACTAGCCGCCGACGCGCTGCATCACTGAGGGAGGGATAGGACTGAAAATCATTGGAGAACGCCTGCAGGCGTTCCTTGCAATCGGGCGGAAAAGGAATTCCTGGTGGTGCACCCAATTCACGGCTTAGGAAACTGTGGAATGTCTCCTGCCGGCCTTGAACATTGACGAATCCTCGCTCCGCCTCAAGCGACAGCGCCTGCTGGAGCGGGCGAATCCAGATCTGAAAACGCTCCAGAGCCTGATGATCCAGGCCAGGACTCAATGGCGCGGAGGGATCTCCGTTCGGTTGGGCCACCAATGGGTTTGAACCTCCCTGGTGCTTGAGCGACGTTGCCAGTGTCGCTCCTTAACCACAAGAGTGGAGAGATAACGCCGTTGCTGCTGAATGCGTTCGCGGCAACGGCGCAGAGAGGGATGATCGAATTCCAGCTCAGAGCTGCGCAGAAGTAGGCAGTGGCTTTCAAAGGACTGCTCATCAGCAGCAACGGGCAGCGGGAGATGGAGTCTCAGAAGATTGGACTGGGAAGCCTGAGACGGCAGCTGACCGTTCATGGCGGCCTCCAACAACTGGATGGGTAGAAGACTTCTGATGATTCCCGCCCGCATCAGCTCCACATTGAGCGCATGGGAAAGATTGCGGAGGCGTCTGCAAAGGGCTGCATCAAGTCCCTCAATCCAGGCCAGCAGATCGCTCGGTGACGCTGGCATCAACTGATTCGATGATGAAACCGACCGCAGCAACGAGCTCTCCGAAGGTGTCATGGCTTCACCGGAAGAGACCTGGGCCTCCCTTGTTTCCATTGACTCACTGGCCAAGACAAACAGGGAACGGAGCAGATCCAGTTCCGTAGCCTCTTGAATCGGTGGTTGTTCTTCATTAGAGGACTGATCCGCTTCAGCCCCACCACGGTCTGAAGATTGCGGGTCAGGGACCAAACCATCGATCAAGTCAGGACGATCGAGGGGAAGCGACAGTCCGAGATGAATTTCATGACAGGGCTCTGAGGCAACCAGCGTTTCAGAGGAACTGGCTATTGCCTGAACCTGGAGGAGGCGGCTGCGCTGGGCATCCGCCCTTAAACGATCGGCCGTGACAAGCAGCTGCTCGACAGTGATCAAGGTGGTGGTTTTCTGAACAAGTGCATCAACCCGGAGATGGATGCTTTTCAGGCCATCCCCTCTGCGGATCCGCGCGTCCACATCGCGGTCACAGAGAAGATGCTTGATCGCGGTTCGGACGGCCTTGGGGAGCTGATCGCGAACAATCTGAAGGTAGAGCGCTTGCTCCCGGTAAATCGAGGGGGATAGAGAGCGACATCGCTTGGCCAAACGCTCCAGCTGGAGGTCTGGATCATGACGATGGCGACTCTCCGAGTGAACCTCCAAAATCAGCCCTTGGTCATGGATGCCACTTCAGCGGCAAAATCGTTGTCTTCCACTTCGATGCCCTCACCGAGGGTGTAACGAGTGAAGCGACGCACCTTCACATTTTCACCGATCTTTCCTGCCGTCTGCTTGACGAGTTCGGCAACGGTGAGAGAACTGTCTTTGATGAAGGGTTGCTCCATCAGGGCCAGTTCTTTGAGTCGCTTGTTGATCCGACCTTCGACAATCTTTTCCTTCATTTGCTCAGGTTTGCCATCGAGATCATCACGTCCCATCTCAATGGCCTTCTCTCGCTCACGGATCTCGGAAGGAATCTCATCGGTGTTGACATACTCCACACCTGGGCAGGCAGCCACTTGCATGGCCACGTCCCTGAGCAACTCCTGGAACATCTCGCCTCGGGCGACGAAGTCGGTTTCACAGTTGACTTCGATCAGCACGCCAACACGGGCTCCGGTGTGGATGTAGCTGCCAACAGCACCTTCCGCAGCGGTGCGTCCTGACTTTTTCTCAGCGCTGGCGATACCTTTCTGACGAAGCCATTCGATGGCTTTGTCAGCATCGCCGTCAGTGGCTGCAAGTGCTTTCTTGCAATCCATCATTCCAGCGCCGGTCTTGTCGCGCAGGTCCTTAACGAGCTTGGCGGATACGGCAGCGGCCATCAGAAGAGAAGGAGGGGAGTGTTTGGGCAAAAAGCCGCCTTTCCAAACATTCGGAAGGGCGGCGTGAACTTAGCGGCTCGAGGGACTCAGCCTTCGCTGTCGTCACCACCACGCTGTTCATTGGAGCCATGACGGCCTTCATTGATGGCATCGGCGAGACGGCTCAGCACCAGCTGAACGGAACGCACTGCATCGTCGTTGCAGGGGATGGGAACCTCGCAAAGATCAGGATCACAGTTGGTGTCCAGCATGGAGACCAGAGGAATATCCAATTTGCGGGCCTCGAGCACCGCATTGGTTTCACGACGCTGATCAACCAGCACCACTACATCGGGAAGACGACGCATGTTTTTGAGGCCGCCCAGATATTTCTGGAGACGGTCAAGTTCACGACGTAGAACGGCTCCCTCCTTCTTGGGACGCATGGCGATCGCTCCGCTTGCCTCCATGCGCTCAAGATCCTTGAGGCGATCGATTCTGGCTTTCATCGTGGTCCAGTTGGTCAGCATGCCGCCCAACCAGCGTTGATTGACGTACGACCCACCACAGCGTGTGGCCTCTAGAGCCACCACTTCAGAAGCTTGTTTCTTCGTGCCGACAAAGAGAAAACGTTTGCCGCTCCTTGCAGCAGAACGCACCCATTTGTAGGCGTTATTCATGCAGACAGCAGTCTGCACAAGATCAATGATGTGAACCCCATTCCGCGCGCAGTAGATGTAGCGCGACATTTTGGGATTCCAACGACGAGTCTGGTGACCGAAGTGGGCACCAGCCTCCATCATCTCAGCGAGAGTGACGACAGCCATAATTGTTTGAGGTTTCGGGTTGGCCTCCACCTGTCAGGGATCACGTGCGGGCTTATGCCCAGACGATCAGCACCCGAAACAGACAGGTGTGCGGTTTGAGAGAACCTCTTGAATTTATCAAACAGTCGGTTTAATGCAGACCGTTGGCCCTGGCCTCGCTGTAGAGAGCCTCAACGCCCAGTCGGTTCAAGGGGAGGCGCAGAAGTTCGAGGGCCAGAGAGGGCTGTCCTCGATGGATGAGCCAGGAGAGAAGCGGCTTGAGTGATCGCTCATTGACCAAACCTCCCAGGGTCAAAACGGACCAGAGAACCCTGTGCATCCAAGTGAACTGAATAATCATGCGCACTCGGCGACTGGGATGCTTTCTGTAGAAGACAAGGCCCATCCGCGCGCGCTCTTTCTCCACACGAATCAGATCGGGAATTTGCTCAAGCCGGAACGCGGGATGCCAGTGATAGCCGACAGCTTCAGGACAGCGAACGAGCTCCACACCCATCTGCCTCAGACGTTCACCAAGTTCAAGATCTTCCCAGCCATAGAGACGGAATCCCGTATCAAAAAGACCGGACTGCTCGAGAACGGAGCGGTCGATGGCAACGTTGCCGGTTGCGAAATAAGCCCAGGAGAGATCTCGAAGCTTGTGCCGCTCCTGCGTTGGATTCTCAAAATTCGCAGTATTGATCACAGCGCCGTAGGTGAAGCACAAACGATGTCCGCTTCGACGCCACTGAGCAGAGAGCGCTTTGGCATGACTGGCCAGAAACGTAGGTGTGACCACCAGATCACTGTCGATGAAGACAATGACGTCACCCCGAGCGTGACTGACGCCGCGGTTCCGACCTTCAGCGGGTCCACCGTGGCTCTGTTCGATCAGACGCATGCTGGGGAAACGACTGCTTGAGGCTCTCAACCAGTTCGGCGTTCCATCGGTGGAGCCGTCGTCGACAACGACCACCTCATAATTTTCAATCTCCCCACTTGGAGTCTGCCCTTCCAGTGCAAGCAGGCACTTCTCCAGGATCGAGCGTCGGTTGTAGGTGGGAATGACAACGCTGATGAACATCCGCGCTTCACGGTGATCCGATTGACGTCAGCCTAAGGGCACAAAAAAAGAGGGGGTAGCCCCCCCCCTCTGGTAGCAAAGCCGGAACTCAATCGGCGGCACCACCATTGTTGGCAGTCCCTGTGACACCGTTGCCAGCACCTTCGCCACGACCGTCATTGCGCATCTTGCGCTTCTTGAACTTGCGTGCGTAGGCGCGGTTGCGCTCCTGCTTTTCTTTCTTGAGGTTTCTGCGCTTGGACATGCGTTGGTTGAAACGATTCCTGTTGTCACCCCAACCTACTCAATGGCCTGAAAAAGGCGGCCATCTTCCATCCGCACCAAACGATCGGCCACATCGAGAATCCTGGGGTCGTGGGTAACCATGAGAACGGAACAGGATTGTTCCCTCGCCAAACGTTTCAACAATTCCACCACTTCTCGCCCCGTTGCGCTGTCGAGAGCGGCCGTGGGTTCATCAGCCAGCAAGAGTTTGGGCCTGGCGGCAAGCGCTCGGGCAATGGCGACCCGCTGTTTCTGTCCCCCTGAGAGATCGTGGGGGAGTTTGCCGAGCTCATCGTCCAGGCCAACAGCACGCAACCACTGCCTGGCTTGATCTCGCCGGCCCCGATAACTGAATCCGGGGAGAAGATCGGCACCCATCTGAACGTTCTGCTCGGCTGTGAGGCAACGGAGAAGATTGTGGCCCTGAAAGATCATCCCGATCCGGCGCCGAAGCCTCTGCCGCTGGCCCCGCCTAGCTCCCTGCAACTGCTGACCGAGCACGCGAACGTCGCCCTGCTGCACTTGACGCAAAGCTCCGATCAACGTGAGCAGCGTGGTCTTTCCACATCCGGATGGCCCTGTCAGAAGCACCACTTCACCGGCAGCGATCTCTAGATCAACTCCCTGCAACACCTGCCGACGGTTCGAACCCTTTCCGTACCAATGACTCAAGCCGCTGATACGCACACTGAGCTCCTGTCGAGAGCCTGGCTTGTGGATGGACTCTGAAAGCGCGCTGCTTTGCATCAGAAGATCTCCGCCGGGTCAGCATCCACGAGGCGACGCATCGCCAATCCCGCCGACGCCATGCACATAATCAAAATCATGGTGAACACTGTGAAAGCTCGGCTGAAATCCATGGCAACAGGAAGCTGGGTTGCATTCCTAACGAGCAGGTACAGACCTTGGCCGGCGGCATAGGCCGGCAGATATCCGAAGAGAGCAAGCAATAATCCTTCACGAACCACAACGCCGAAAAGTGTGTTGAGGCGATATCCCATTGCCATCAACGTGGCGTATTCAGGCAGGTGATCACTCACATCGGAATAGAGCACCTGGTAAACGATCACACACCCCACCACGAAACCCATGGCGGCTCCGAGGGTGAAGATGAAGCCAATCGAAGTACCGGTTTTCCAATAATTCTGCTCAAAATCGATGAAGCCTTGTTTTGTCAAAACGGAGACGTCATCTGGGAGCAAGGTCTTGAGGCGCTCCACAGCCAATGCAGGGTCTGCATCGGCCTTGAGGCGAATCAATCCCACCTCAATGCTTCCAGGGGACGTGTTGGGGAGCAGTTCAAGGAATGTTTCGCTGCTGGTCAGCAGATTTCCATCGGCACCGAAGGACGTTCCAAGTCCAATCAGGCCGGCAACACGAATACGCTTGCCAGCAATTTCGCTTTCCACAACGCGACCTTCGCGGAACCACTCAGCAACAGGCCCGAACTCAGGACGCGATTTTTCATCAAACAGAACTCTGCCTTTTTGAGTGAGCTTCTTGGCTTTGGGCGACAAAGTCGGATCGGTAAATAAGGGATCACCAGGTTCGAAGCCGAGAGCAAGAATGGATCGAGTTCCACGGGTTTCAGGATTTCGCCAGAGGAGAAGATTCCAGTTCACAGGAGTAATGCCTTCCACTTCCGGAAGCGCCATGGTCTGTACAAGCCGCCTTTTAGGAAAGCCAGCCATACTCACCGAACTGGTAGAACGCGGGCTGATTAGAACAATGTCGGCATCAAATAAGCGATGCACTGTGACACTGGCATCAAACAATCCGTCCCTGAATCCCAACTGCATGAACATCAGGATTCCAGCAAAACTGATTCCAGCTAGAGCAACAGCCAAGCGCACAGGCTGTCGGATCAACATCAGTGAAGCCAGGGGAATGCCTCGGCTAGACCAGAATCCACCGCTCATTGGGCTTTGAAGCGAGCAATCACTTTCAGACCAGCCAACGTTTCAACCCGACGTGCTGAATCGCGATCAAGGCTCACCTGAACCTCGACAACCCTGGCATCGGCATCACCTGTGGGGTTGGTGGACAACACCTCCCGTTGTCTCACCTGGGGGCTGATGCGTTCGACGCGCCCCGTGAGGCTTCCTTCAAATCCACCGTGCTCGCTAACAAGCGTCACCGGATCATCAACAGCAATCCGGTTGATGTCGGATTCATACACCTCAATCAAGGCCTCCATCGACTGGCTGGCGCCCACTTCGAGCACACCATCGGCACCGGGACGCTCCCCGACCCTGGCATGCAATTTGAGCACGGTGCCATCGATCGGAGACTTCAGTTCACTATCCGCCAGGTCGGCTTCAAGGATGCGACGTTCGGCGATCAACTCGATGCGCTTACGTTGAGACAGCGTCAAGGCGTTCTGCTTCTCTTCAAGAATCACCATCGAAGCGGCGCCAACTCTGGCAGCCTGTGAATAGCGCAATACCTGTCGGCGAAGCAAAGGAATTTCCGTCTCCACAGAGCGAATCTGAGCATCAAGAGCCGAAAGATCAGCTTCAATCTGGGGGCGGCTATCGAAGACAGCCAGCACCTGGCCACGGGTGATCGCATCCCCCTCATTCACCAGAAGCTTCGAAACTCGGGGGGTGCCTCCGAAGCCGCTGACCGGTGCCGCAAGGCGGCGAATCTCTCCAAGAGGGCGAAGTCGTCCCAGAGCCGCCACAGCCTCCGGTGGTCGGGGCACATCGGTCTGAGGAGCCTCCGCGACAACAGTGGCAGACCGTTGGAGATAAACAACAGTCCCAACGATGACGAGGAACGAGAGCGTACCCGCCCCGATCCACATCGCCCGACGAGAGATCAAGGGCAGGCTGGTTCGTCGAAAAGAAGCTCTTCGATGTACCGATCGGCCCAAATCGTTCCGAAGGCTTTCTCCAGAACCCGCCGGGTTTTGTCGTTGCGTTTCTGTTGCTGGCAATACGACACCTGCCCGTGGTATCTGGCAATCGTAAGCGGATCGCTGGCCTCCGATGGTTGTGCACACTCCACAGCACGACTCAAGATGCTCAGGTAGGTCTCAACAAGCGCCACAAACCAATCCTGTTCGACGCGATTGGCAGGTCTGATAAAGCACACGAATGGTGAAAAAATCGTGGCCCAGGCAGGGAGATCACGAACCTGTTCAAAGTCAGGAATGTCGATGTTGCTGAGGCCTGCGCCGATCGCAGCAGGGAGGTGCTCACCAACGGGAGAAAGATCAACGATGGCCGCGGAAATGCCGGCTGGACTGGCAACGATGTCAGCTCCGAACACAGGAAGATCGAAGCGTGGGTCAGGGAAGAACACGCAGTGGAGAATCTGCAGGCCGACTCCGAGTCGGGCCGTTTCGAGATGCATCTTGCGCAGTCCGCGACAGCTGTGCACCTCATTGCGGATGAACAAGGCCTCCCCATCAAGACTGCCGATGATCTCCTCGAGATCCGCAGGAATCGCGCGGTCCTGTAACTCGGGAAGGCGCTCACGACACCGACGGATGCGATCGGCCAGGGACACCAGCAACGGATGAAGCTCCGGGCCACTCGAGGACTCAGGCATCAATCCGATCCGTCATTGCACAGAATGGGACTTTGCCACGGGACCCTGACAGCGATCTCATCCGGTCCTCCACTGGAATACTTCACTTTCACAAACGGCAGCACCCTGGTGTCCGCAGATCTTCCGGGAGCCAGTCTCATCTGCCTTGATTTCTGGTGCCGGGGGGGCAGCTTCTGGGAACAGAGCGGTGAAGAGGGCATGGCTCACTTTCTCGAGCACATGGTGTTCAAGGGGAGTGAACGGTTGCAACCAGGTGATTTCGACCGCCAAATCGAAGCTCTCGGCGGCAGCAGCAACGCCGCCACCGGTTTCGATGACGTGCACTTCCATGTTCTTGTTCCACCCAAGGAAACATCAGCAGCGTTGGACCTGTTGCTTGATCTGGTCCTGCATCCCTCCCTCGATGAAGGTTCGTTCTCCATGGAGCGTGAGGTGGTACTGGAGGAAATTGCCCAGTACCGCGATCAACCCGATGATCTGGTGTTTCAGAAAGTGCTGGAACGCTGCTTCCCTAAACACCCCTATGGGCGCCCGGTCCTGGGAATCGACTCCAGCCTGAAAGGAATGAACCCCCAGGGAATGCGTCACTATCACCAACGCCGCTACCAGGGTCCGAACTGCTGCCTTGCCGTAGCTGGAGCCATTCCTACTGACCTGATCAGCCAAGTCCGGGGGAGCGCGCTCACAGCATTGAGCAATGGGGCTGATACCTCACTTCCGAACCCGCCTGGCGAAGGCAGCCGCTCAACGGAGCAGCTGCCTTTTCAAAGCGGAAGGGAATGCCACAGATTTCCCAGGCTTGAGTCCGCGCGCTTAGTGATGGTCTGGCCAACCGCTGCAGCTTCCGATCCAATCGGAGTAGCAGGAGCAGACTTAGCGACGACGATTCTGTCTGAAGGTCGCAGGAGCCGGCTGGTGCAACGTCTCCGCGAAGATCTGCAGATCGTCGAATCCATCGACATGGACGTGACGACACTCGAGCAGGGAAGCCTGGTGATGCTGGAGGCATGCTGCCCGGAAGAACAGTTGGAACGGGTTGAACAGGAGATCAATCAGGAACTGCTGCGCAGCGCCGAGGAACCGATGCTGGAGGAGGAACGGAGCCGGGCTCTGCAACTTGTGGGCAATGGCTACCGCTTCAGCCTTGAAGCCCCGGGATCGGTGGCGGCCTGCGCAGGCTCTCAGGCCGTTTGGGGGCGGCAGCGGCAGCTGCTTGATCCACTCAACGATCTCGAACTGTGGAGTGCGACGGCTCTGCAGGAGCGAGTGATGCAACGACTCCAGCCAGACCAGGCGTTCACCTTGATCGCCCGCCCTGCGGAAACAATATGAACGGAATCACTGAGTTGGTCATTGACCCGGTCGCAACGACCGGCGTCTTATCCGCAAAGCTCTGGATCCGACGGGGAAGCGGTGCAGATCCTCTCGGACAGCGGGGAGGCCATCAACTCCTCGGCTCCGTTCTCAGTCGCGGCTGTGGACCGCTGGACCATGTCCAGCTGGCGGATTTGGTGGAGGGCTGCGGAGCAGGGCTTCGTTGCGATACCCATGAAGATGGAATTCTGGTGAGCCTCAAATGCACGCAAACCGATGCCGAAAGGCTTCTGCCGATTCTTGGATCGATGCTGCAGCAGCCGCATCTGAACCCGGCTCAGATTGCGCTGGAAAAGGAACTCAGCCTTCAGGCTCTCCAACGGCAGCAGGAAGATCCTTTCCAACGCGCTTTTGATGGTTGGCGACAACTGGCCTATGGCCAGGGTCCCTATGGACACGATCCTCTCGGGGTCCCGGGGGATTTAGAGAGCCTTCATCACGATCACCTCACCGCCCTTGCAGACAGACTCAATGACGGTGGATCTGTTCTAGCCCTGTCCGGAACGCTTCCTGAGGGAATTCAGACGATTCTGCAGAGCTGCGAAGAATCAGGCAGGCGAGAGAAGACCTCACACTCACCAGACTTGACAGCCGATCCAGGACAACCAGACAGTTCGTTGACACTGAACCCAGTGGAGACGGAACAGGTTGTGATGATGCTCGGTCAAGCCACCTTGCCCCACGGCCATCCGGATGATCTGGCGTTGAGAGTGCTGCACGCACACCTGGGATCGGGGATGTCGAGCCTTCTGTTCAGACGTCTCCGGGAAGACCATGGTGTTGCTTACGACGTGGGAGTTCACCATCCAGCCAGACAGCATTCGGCTCCTTTCGTGATGCACGCCTCCACAGGCGTGGAACGCGCGCAACTGAGCCTCGAACTGTTGATGAAGAGCTGGGAGGAGCTACTGGACACTGTGATTGCAAAGAGGGATCTTGATTTGGCAATGGCCAAATTCCGAGGACAGCTCGCTCACGCCTCCCAGACCACGGGCCAGCGGGCGGAGCGTCGTGCTCAGCTCCGCGGGCTGGGGCTACCGGATGATCACGATCGCCGCTGTCTCGATCAACTCGACAACCTCACAGGTGTCGATCTCAGAACGGCAGCCCGCCAGCACCTGAAGAAGCCGACGCTCAGTCTTTGTGGGCCCAATTCAACTCTGAACAGACTCGAATCCGTTTGGGGAAATGGACCATTTCCGTCAACTTGACGCTTGATTGTCGACAAGGGACAACGCATCAACCGCCAAGAGAAATGTTCCGCGGGAGAAACGCACTGCGACGGTTTCTGCAGGGTGCAGAGAAACAACGATGCCGACGTCATCGAGATCCACGAGATCGGGAGGACGGAGCATCGGCATCGGATCCGCTGTCTTCAGGTAGGGCTGGGCGCGGAGCAGTCGCACATGGTCACCAATGGAAACGGTCATGAAAGCTGGGCAATGCCTTCCTCTTACAGCAGGATGGTGCCAGCTGACGACTGCCCGTGAGGGCTATAGCCACGTGGAGCGGCGCTGTCGCCGGACTGTTCCTGATTCTTGTGGGGAGCCTCATTCAGGCTGCCCTGGTGATTCCATTGCCTGAACTCCCGCCACCGGTGTTGTCTCTGCCCAGTACCTGGCAGGTTCCGGCACTGCTCATCTGCTCCCTGGTGGCAGGACCTCGAGCTGGTGTGATCGCTTCGGTTGCTTACCTGACCATCGGTCTGGTCGATCTCCCTGTGTTTCACGGTGGCGGGGGCTTTGCTTACGTGCTCACACCGGGGTTCGGATACCTAGCGGGATTTGTTCCCGCAGCATGGCTGACAGGACGGTTGTCCCAGCAGAGCGGCATGAATGACATCACCCGACTCACGTTGGCCGCCATGACGGGTCTGCTGATCATCCAAGTGTGCGGTCTGCTCAATCTCATCATCGGTGCTGAGTTCGAACGATGGCAGGCCCCCCTTGCCGAACTCTTGTTCAGTTACAGCCTGGGACCTCTGGCCGCTCAACTCGCTCTTTGCTGCGCGGCGGGTCTTCTGGCCCGAGGGATCCGGAGTCTCCTGTGGGTGGAATGAACGCAGCAGGACGATCAATGAAACGCAGCCACCGTTCTTTAGGGCGCGGATCACTGCTCCTCATCAGCGCCTTGATGGTGATTCTTGACCAGTGGAGCAAGTACTGGGCTCATTCCACCTTGATCCTTGGAAGGCCGGTGTCGTTCATTCCCGGATTTCTGCAGCTGCGTCTCGTTCAGAACAGTGGAGCCGCTTTCAGTTTGTTCACCGATTCCACGCTCTGGCTTGGTGTGCTCAGCTTGCTGGTGACGCTTGGAGTCACAGGCTGGATCTGGAGTCAGCCCAAACGTGGTCTTTGGATGGGACTGGCTCTCGCTTTTCTGCTCGGGGGAACCCTCGGCAATGGTATTGATCGCTGGCGATTGGGTTATGTCACCGATTTTCTTGAACTGATTCCGATCAACTTCCCCATTTTCAACTGGGCTGATGTCGTTATCAATCTCGCCGTCATCAGCTTCGCCATCGACGCCTTCCATGAACGCCATGGCAACGCCTAATTCAGAGGATCAGGGCACGGCCCGACTGACCATTCATCAGCACGACTGCCCCGATCACAGCCTTCATTTGCATGGAGAGGGGTACCGAATCGGTCGCGATCATGACTTGGAAGTCTGCATCGAGCATCCCGCCGTGAGCAGGCAGCACGCGATGCTGCAGCGCCGCAATCGGCGGTGGCGGCTCCAGGATCTGGACTCAACCAATGGGCTCTGGTGGAAGGGTCGCAGGGTCAGGGACATTGAGCTGAAAGACGGCGACCGAATCAGCCTGGCTCCTTCTAGTGAACCCGGAGCACCAACCCTCCTGTTTGAAAACCCAGCCGATCGTGCTGTGCAGCGGTTCCGACGCTGGCTCGGCATCGGACTTCTATTGGCCCTCGGAGGATCAGGCACCCTGCTGCTTCTGGCTGGCCTGGATGTTCCCGTTCGGGGACGACTGGCCACTGTGCGCGGACCGGTGGCCATCTACGACGGCAACAACAAACCTCTTGATTCCGTTGATTCCAGTCGCCACCGCGAACTTCCCTCTCTGTCGGATTTTTCACCATTTCTGATCAACGCTCTGCTCAGCAGTGAAGACAACCGTTTCTGGTGGCACCCAGGAGTTGATCCGATTGGAACGGTGCGGGCCTTCGCCACAAACCTGAGTGGTGGCAAGGTTCTGGAAGGTGGAAGCAGTCTCACCCAGCAACTGGCCAGAAGCCTTTACCCGGATCTGGTCGGGGAGGGGGACACTCTGGGCCGGAAATGGAGAGAACTGCTCGTCGCCCTGCAGCTGGAAAGTCGCTTCAGCAAAGGTGAACTTCTTCTGAGCTACCTCAACAGGGTTTATCTCGGCGTGGGATGGGGCTTCGACGATGCAGCCCGAACTTTTTTCAACAAATCAGCCGGATCGCTCACGGTGGAGGAAGCGGCGCTGTTGGTGGGCCTGTTGCCATCGCCCAACGGCCATGACCCCTGTCAGTTTCCGCAGCGAGCCCTCGAAGCCCGCAACAGGGTTCTCAACAAAATGGCCGACGCCGGCCGTCTCTCCTTGGATGAAGCACGCGCTGCGCGGCGTCAGGCCATCAAGCTGGCTCAAACTGCCTGCAGCAGCAAAGCCACCCGTCGATCCGCTCCCTTTTACACCGACCAGGTTCGAAGAGACCTGACGGCTTTGGTGGGCCCCGAGGTGGCAGCGGAAGGCAATTTTCTGATCGAAACCTACCTTGATCCGGTTCTTCAGAGCGTGATTGAGCGGCGCCTTCGCAACCTGATCAGCAATGCCGGCGGACTTGGTGTCAGTGAGGGAGCTGCGGTCGTGATCGATAGTCGCAGTGGTGGAGTTCTGGCAATTGCGGGTGGACGCGACTACCGATTCAGTCAGTTCAATCGAGCCTCCATGGCGATGCGACAGCCAGGAAGCACCTTCAAGCTCATGACGTACCTCGCTGCTCTGGACCGAGGAATCAAGCCCGGTGAGAGCATCGACTGCAGCGCTATGGAATGGGGGGGACAGCGGTTTGAAAGTCCTTGCAAAGGGCGTCTGACACTCACCAACGCTTTTGCGTCGAGCAGCAACACCGCTGCTCTACGACTGGCCAAGCGTGTGGGACTCGAGCAAGTGGTCCGTCAGGCCCGTGCCTTAGGAATCACAACCCCTTTGGACCCTGTTCCCGGTCTAGCTCTCGGGCAAAGCGAGGTGCGCTTAATCGAGCTCACGAGCGCCTATGCCGCCGTGGTCAACAAAGGGCTGTGGAAACCACCCACCACCATCCGACGTCTCTTGGATGCTGAAACCTGCCGACAGGACAATCAGCTGGGATGCACCAGTCTCAGTGGCGCAACAGGGAACAGCGTCAATGCCGGCCGTCAGGCCATCCGTCCAGAGGTTGCCAAACAGATGCAGGCCATGCTGAGAGCGGTGGTGAGAAACGGCACAGGAACAGGAGCGTCTCTTGGAGGTCAGGAAGGAGGAAAAACCGGAACCACCAATGACGGGCGCGATCTTTTGTTCATCGGCTACGAACCAAGTCGTCACTGGGTGCTGGGTATCTGGCTAGGAAACGACGACAACAGCCCATCGACCAGTTCAAGTGCTCTTGCGGCCTCGCTCTGGGGCGAGATCATCCGATCGGCAGGACGCGGCGGGCTCAATACGCGATAACAAGCGGATGAAACAGCAGACCCGCTTGCTACTGGCAGGAACCGCTGCTCTGGTCGCTTTGATGGTGATCGGCTTGGTGCTTCAGGCCATCCGCAACCTGCTTTGGGATCTCAGCTACTGGCTACCCCCATGGCTCGTTGGCCCCGTACTTCTCATCGGGACAGTGCTCCTGGTGGCGGCACTGATCCAAGTGGGTGTTCCGTGGCTGAAACGCTGGAAGCAAGGACGCCGCTCTCAGGTGGCGGACTCTGATCGCCCCGAACCACCTGGCAACCGACGGGAAGCAGCCCGTCAGAGTCTCGACAGTGTGGACCGACTTCTCGCTCGACTTCAGGACGATGTCGCGCGCCGATCATTGCAGGAAGAACGGGAGCGGGTGGCTCAGCAACTCGAGCGTGGCGATCTGGAAGTGGTGGTGTTCGGGACCGGATCAAGCGGAAAGACCTCCCTGATCCGGGCCCTGTTGCAGGACATCGTGGGCAAGGTTGGGGCATCCATGGGATCGACCAATGAAATCCGCTCCTATCGCCTGAGACTGAAAGGCTTGGAGCGAGGCGTGCTTCTTGTGGATACACCCGGAATCCTTGAAGGTGGACAGGATGGCCGCACCCGCGAGCAACAAGCCAGACGAAGGGCATCGCGCGCTGATCTGATGTTGGTTGTCGTGGATGGTGATCTGCGCAGCCAGGAACTGGCCGTTGTCCAAAGTCTCTCTGGTCTTGGCAAAAGGCTGCTCCTTGTCCTGAACAAATGCGATCTGAGGGGTGAGGAAGAGGAGCGACGGCTGATGATGCTGCTGCGGGAACGCTGCCTGGGATGGCTGGCCCCCGAGGATGTCGTCGGCACGAGTGCAGCACCCCAGTCGCTGCCGAGACCAGGCCAGAAACCTCTCCAGCCACCTGCGGAGGTCGGGCAGCTGCTCAGACGCCTGGCCGTCGTCCTGCATCAAGACGGCGAGGAGCTGCTTGCCGACAACATCCTTCTTCAGTGCCGATCGCTTGGTGAGACCGGCCGCAGCCTTCTCGATCGGCAAAGGGAGAGGGAGGGCCGTCGCATCGTCGATCGCTACACGTGGATCAGCGCAGGTGTGGTGGCAGCCACTCCCTTACCGGGAGTGGATCTGCTCGGAACAGCTGCGGTCAATGCCCAGATGGTGATGGAGGTGGCTGCTGTGTATGGCGTTCAACTCACGCGTGCAAGGGCGCAGGAATTAGCGATCTCAGTGGGGAGAACGTTGGCAGGCCTTGGCGTTGTGAAAGGTGGAGTGGCCATCATTGGAACAGCACTGAGCGTGAACCTTCCCACGCTTCTGCTGGGCAGGGCAGTCCAGGGTGTGGCGGCTGGATGGCTCACCAGGATCGCCGGTGCCAGCTTCATCACGTTCTTTCAACAGGATCAAGATTGGGGCGATGGCGGCGTTCAAGACGTTGTGTTGAGGCATTACGACCTCAACCGTCGCGATCGCTCACTGAAGGAATTTCTGGAGACTGCGCTGCGACGGGTGGTGGACCCCCTTCAACAGCAGGTGAAGAAACGACTTCCGCCCCGACCAGGGCCTCAGGCGGAGGGGGACGCATCGGACCGCGGCTATCGAGAACCGTGATCAAACCGAGATAGAGCACCCCGATCAGAATCGAAATAGCGCCGGTGAGCACTGCGATCCACCGACCTCGTTTCGGTTGTGCCTCAGATCCTGCCATCAGTGAACACTCCGAACGATCGATTGATTGATGTTCATCCCCAAATGTTTGATCAGCGCATCGGACGTATGTGGATTGCCTAGGACAACCTTGATGTGGTGACGCCCCCGGTAGCAGGGTCTTGACACCATGATCTGTTCATCGAGTAGACGCTGACGAAGTTGAGCTGACCAACGATCACATTGGTCAGCATCAGTATTTTTCGGTGCACAGGCCAACAGATGAAGCGGACCCGAAACAACATCCAGCGCCTGACCGTCAAGGCTTTGCTGCAACCGCTCTTTGCGTGCCAAAGCATTGCTCAGAAGCGAGTCGATCCCACCCATTCCGAGTTGACGCAATCCGAGCCAAAGCTTGAGGATTTCTGCTGGCCTGCTTCCCTGCAGTCCGATCTCACCACCATGGGCACCAACGGTGGCAGGCTCCATGTAAGGAAGTCCGGTTCCGAACGCAGCGTGAAGGGTGGACTGATCGCGAACCAGCAACAGGGAGGACGTTTTGGCGATCCCGAGCAGTTTCTGGGGATTCACGGTGATTGAATCGGCCTCTTCTAATCCGTCCACCAGTTCACGGGTCTTCCCCGACAGTGCAAAGACAGCGCCGATGGCGCCATCCACATGCAACCAGGTGCCATGGTTGCGAGCGATCTCCGCAATCGCACGCAAGGGGTCGATCGCACCACGAACCGTCGTGCCAGCCGTGGCGACAATGGCCAGACATGGACGTTTCGCAACCGCGAGAAGGTTTAGTTCGTATTGAAGAGCATCCAGCCGAAGACATCCACTGGCATCGACGGGAATCCGCCGTAGTGCATCGGCGTTCAAACCCATCACCCTGCAGGCCTTGGCCAAGGACACATGGGCATCGTCGCTTGTCAGAACGACAGCTTCAGAGACTGCATTCAGCCCAAGAGAATGTCGCGCTGTGACCAGAGCAGTGAGGTTGCTCAGAGTGCCGCCACTGGCAGCGACGCCTCCCGATCCCATCGGGAGGTCGAAGCAGGACGCAAACCATTCACAGAGTTGGCGCTCCAGTTGCGAAAGGCTCGGTGAGAGTTCCTCAGCGAGAAGATTGTTATTAAGTCCCGCACAGATCAGTTCCGCAGCAATCGAGGCCGTGTTTGGGGGTGGATCCAAATGGGCCAAGGCACCGGGATGGGAGGGTTGGTAAGCACCATCCATGACCTGCTGAAGATCATCCAGAAGACGCTGTGCCCCAAGCCCTTCCGTTTCGGGAAAGGCATCAGGAAGCAAACGGAGCGAAGGCAGGGGTGAGCGCTGGTTTGCGGTTCCGAACCATCGACAAAGTGAGGCGCAGGCCTCTTCCAGAAACCTCTGCAACTGAGGATCAAGGGCATCAGGTGATGCAAAGGCAGCCAACGGGTCCAACGCTTCAGAAGATGTCCGAGCAGGGCCGTGCAAGTAAGAATTGCGATCAAAAACCATTGTCACCTGTGGTGGCACATTGGATGGAAAGCAGGGATGAACGGCCGTGCGGGCGGACCCGGTTCAGCTGACAGACAAGACGTTGAAAGCGTGGATGCAGCGACTGCTCAAACGGGCTGAGCGCGTGGGAGCGACTGGAGAGATTCCTGTCGCAGCTGTTCTTCTCGATGAAGCAGGACGGTGCATTGGCCACGGTTCCAATCGCAGAGAAACCCACAGCGACCCCCTCGGTCATGCGGAATTGATGGCGTTACGTCAGGGCGCCTGGGTCCTCGGTGACTGGCGCATGAACCACTGCACCTTGTTAGTGACTCTGGAGCCATGCCCGATGTGTGCCGGTGCTCTCGTGCAAGCCAGAGTTGGACAGGTGATTTTCGCTGCCAAAGACCGCAAGCGCGGTGGGCTTGGCAGCACGATCAACCTCGCTGACCATGAAAGCGCCCACCACCACATGCACGTGATTGGGGGAGTCATGGAAGAGGAAGCCTCTGCGCTCCTGGCGGGCTGGTTCAGGCAGCGACGCAGGATCCTTCGCGGAAACGAGGAAGCTCAGACTCAAACAAATTGAGGAGCCGATCCACATTCTCTGGAGTGGAGTTGTAACCCATCAAACCGATTCTCCAGATCTTTCCTGCCAAAACACCAAGACCACCGCCAACTTCGATGCCATGGGTATTGAGCAGATGAGAGGAGAAAGCCTTTCCATCCACATCGTCGGGGATCTTCACGGTTGAGAGGGTAGGCAGCCGTAGTTCCTCAGGTACATGCATTTCAAGCCCAAGGGATTGCAGTCCATTCCAGAGCGCTTCGGCATTGCGGCGATGCCGTGCCCAGGCATTCTCCAGCCCTTCCTCAGCCAGCAGGCGTAGGGCCTCACGCATTCCGAAGTTCATGTTCACGGGTGCTGTGTGGTGATAAACCCTGTCACTTCCCCAGTACTGATTCAGCAAGGAAACATCCAGATACCAATTGGGAACCTTGTCCTTGCGTGCAGCAAGTTTGGCTTCCGCGCGGGTGCCCATGGTGAAGGGTCCCAAACCAGGAGGGCAGCTCAGGCCTTTTTGACTGCAGCTGTAAGCCATATCAACCTTCCACTCATCTAGATAAAGGGGAACACCACCGAGTGAGGTGACTGTGTCGAGGAGAAGCAGACAGTCGTGCTGACGGCAGAGATCACCAACTCCATCCATGGGTTGGCAGACGCCTGTGGAGGTTTCGGCATGAACCATTGCCAGAATCGCAGGCTTGTGATGCTCCAGGGCGGCGGCCAACTCATCAAGAGTGAACGCCTCGCCCCATGGCTTTTCGATCACCCGAACATCGGCCCTGTAACGGCCTGCCATGTCGGCAAGACGATTTCCGAAATACCCCTTAACCGCTACTAAGACCCGATCTCCGGGCTCGACTGTGTTTGCCAGGGTGGCTTCCATCGCCGCGCTCCCCGTGCCACTCATGGGCAAGGTGAGCCGATTGTCGGTCTGCCAGGCGTAGCGGAGCAACTCCTGAACCTCACCCATCAGATCGACATAGAGAGGATCCAGATGACCGATCGGAGTTCTCGCCAGTGCAGATAGAACTGTTGGATGGGCGTTTGAGGGACCGGGACCCAGCAAGAGGCGGTCAGGGGTATTGATAGGGCCAACGGATCGGCGATGGCGCGATTCGACCTGGGGAAGAGAGTGCGTCATCGGCAGGCCGGAAACCATCATTCAATGGCGGAAGCCTACGCAGCGAGAGGGCCGATTTGAGCGAGAAAGCACTGTTCCGATGCCGCTTGAAACGAACGGAAATTCCTTGAAGGAATCAGCGTTGGCGAACGTCGCTTGCAGCCAGCCCTGCAGCCATGTGCTCAAAAGGCGAGCGAGCCAATCCAAGGCAATTCGACGGAACTCCTTCCGAGAGGAGACGCTCACAGAGAACATCAGCGAGGAGAACCATGCTTCTGACCGTCGGACCGGTCGGTACTCCCAGACTCTTATAGGTATCGTCAAGCCCGTTTAGGACCCGCTCGTTCAGGATCGTGCTGTCGCCAGCGATTAAGGCATAACTGGCATAACGCAGGAAATAATCCATGTCACGAAGACACGCCGCCAGACGCCGTGTGGTGTAAGCGTTTCCACCGGGGAGTAGCAATTCCGGATCCCCTTGAAACAGTCGCTGACTGGCTTCACGGACAAGATCTGCCGCTTCCCTGTTGATCAACTCAACAGCCTTCAGCCTGATGGTGGATTCATCGAGATAAGCCTCAATCCGATCGATGGCAGAACGATCGAGATAGCGGCCAAGCTGGTCGTAACGACCAATCAATCCGGTGATGGCATCGCGCATGCAGAACCCTGGCCACGTTGGCCGGAAGCTAACACCACCATCGACGCAAAAACCCTTCCAGCGCGTGGGATCCCGGGAACTTGACAGAAACGGTTACCAAGGGAGCACCAAGCCCTTATGAATAGTGACAAGAGAAAAAATGTACTGACGGATACAAAACGGGTGCACATCGATCCCTACGTTCAAATCGCTATCCAAAGAACCACTGACGCCAATGGCTACGACCGCCCAGGATGTGCTCCGTCAGATCAAGGATGAAGGCATTGAACTCATTGATCTCAAGTTCACCGACCTCCACGGCAAGTGGCAGCACCTGACCATCTGTTCCGATCTTCTGGAAGCAGAGTCCTTCAACGAGGGACTTGCCTTTGACGGATCCTCAATTCGCGGATGGAAGAGCATTGACGCGTCCGACATGGCGATGGTGCCAGACCCATCAACGGCCTGGATCGATCCGTTTTACAGCCACAAGACTCTCAGCTTGATCTGTTCGATTCAGGATCCGCGAACCGGCGACGCTTACGATCGCTGCCCGCGTGCTCTCGCTCAGAAGGCACTGGCCTACTTATCAGGCAGCGGTCTCGCTGACACGGCCTTTTTCGGACCTGAGCCTGAATTCTTCCTGTTCGATGACGTGCGATACAGCTCCAGCGAAGGAGGAAGCTTTTACAGCGTTGACACCATCGAAGCCGCCTGGAACTCCGGACGGCTCGAAGAAGGCGGAAACCTTGGCTACAAGATCCAGTTAAAAGAGGGATATTTCCCCGTTTCACCCAACGACACAGCGCAGGACATCCGTTCTGAAATGCTGCTCGTGATGGCCCAACTTGGGATCCCCATCGAAAAGCATCACCATGAAGTTGCCGGTGCAGGGCAGCACGAACTAGGCATGAAATTCGCCGAGCTGATCCAGGCGGCGGACAACACCATGACCTACAAATATGTCGTTCGCAATGTGGCGAAGAAGTACGGCAAAACCGCCACATTCATGCCCAAGCCAGTGTTCAACGACAACGGCAGTGGCATGCACGTGCACCAGAGCCTCTGGAAAGGAGGCCAACCGCTGTTCTTCGGCGAAGGCACTGAGGCCAACCTGTCCCAAACTGCCCGCTGGTATATCGGCGGGATCCTCAAACACGCGCCTTCATTCCTCGCATTCACCAACCCCACCACCAACAGCTACAAGCGCCTGGTGCCGGGCTTCGAAGCACCAGTCAATCTCGTGTACTCCGAAGGCAATCGCTCAGCTGCGGTGCGTATCCCTCTGACTGGACCCAATCCCAAGGCCAAGCGCCTTGAGTTCCGCTCCGGAGACGCACTGGCCAACCCTTATCTGGCTTTCTCCGCCATGATGATGGCCGGCATTGATGGCATCAAAAATCAGATTGATCCGGGCGCTCCCACGAATGTGGACCTCTTCGAGCTGTCCGCAGAACGCCTGAGTGAGATTGACACGGTTCCAGCCTCACTGAATGGTGCTTTGGAAGCGCTCAATGCTGATCATCACTACCTCATGGAAGGTGGTGTGTTCACCAAAGACTTCATTGATAACTGGATCGATTTGAAGTACGAGGAGGTTCAGCAGCTTCGCCAGCGTCCGCACCCCCACGAATTCACCATGTACTACGACGCCTGAACCCAGGCATCAGCGGTGCCGCAACTGAGCCATGGCGCTGTCGCGGAGATGCCTTTCGTGCATCCTGCGACGCGCCCACAGCTCTTGCTGAGCAGCGGCACTGCGCTGATCCAGCACTTGGAGCCCCCCACGTTGCACATGGGCAGCTTCTTCACGGGCAATCACGTGAGCATGGTGATCGGCCCACGCCAAATACTCCGCAGCTGCTCGTTGACGACGCTCCAGCACATTGCCGGAGTACTGAATGACCGGAGATGTTGCTTGCGCTTGCTGCATCATCGCTAAGCCTCTTTGTGGATGATTCAATTCTGTAGCAACCGCTACTCGTTTCCCTTCTTCTTCACAAATTGTTCTGTGGAAACGCAAGCCACGGCCACAGTGAGCTCCAGGATCGACTGGAATGATTTGGTTTGATCAGGCCAAGTCATGGCGCCCAGCATCACCGAAATCGCGTATCGGACCCTTCAGCAGGGACGAAGCCTCGCGGGGTTGGTGCATAAGGAACTGAGCACCAAGGTGATGGAGGCTGTGGCTCCCGATGTCGTTCCGCAGACCCAGCCGGTTCCAGCGGAGATGATGAATGCCCTGAGGAAGTCACTCGATGCCCTGCAAGACCGTGACTGGAAGGATGCTGCGGCAGGGATCTATCCGCAATCCCTTCTCTTTGACATCCCCTGGTTGGAATGGGCTGAACGCTATCCCCGGGTGTGGCTAGACCTTCCTTCCAACTGGTCCAGACGTAGAGCCAGAGATGTGCAAGATCTTCCGGATCTTTCCAATCGCGAGCTCTATCCCGAGTACTACCTCCAGAACTTTCACCACCAAACCGATGGGTACCTTTCAGACCACTCGGCAGAGCTCTATGACCTCCAGGTCGACATCCTGTTCAATGGCGCCGCCGATGCGATGCGCCGCAGGATCATTCCCTTCCTTCAAGCCGGTCTGAAGCACTTTTCCAACCGCAACCCAGGGAGTCTGCGCATCCTCGATGTCGCCACCGGGACAGGACGAACCCTTCATCAGATCAGAGCGGCACTCCCTACATGCACGCTGATCGGGGTCGACCTCTCCGAGGCCTACCTGCGTCAGGCCAATCGTTGGTTAAATCAAAACCGCAGCAGCCTTGTTCAGCTTGTGCAAGGAAATGCCGAACGCATGCCCTTCGATGAGGGCGGCTTTCAAGCCCTCACCTGTGTGTTTCTGATGCACGAACTGCCCGCTGAGGCCAGGCAGGCCGTCCTTCAAGACTGTTACAGGCTTCTAGAACCAGGAGGGGTCCTGGTACTCGCCGACTCGGTTCAGCTGAAAGATTCCCCCCAGTTCGACGTAGCCATGGACAATTTCCGTCGCGTGTTTCACGAGCCTTACTACCGCGATTACATCAGTGACGACATTGATCAGCGGCTTCTGGACGCAGGATTCTGCAATCTGCAGGCAGAGTCGCACTTCATGACGCGGGTGTGGTGCGCAACCAAGCCGGACTCCGGCACGAAGTGATTCCCTGACAGACAGTCTTGCAAGGGTGGTACGACCCCATAAGGTGCAGTCAATTGTGTGACCACTGATGACGAATCCTTTCCGGATCCGCTGGTTGCAGGGCTGGACCTTTCAGTTGGTGTTGATGGAGGGCAAAGTTCAGGTAGAAGCGCATGGCTTTGGAATCTGTCTGCGTACTGCCGTTCACCCAGGCGAAAGTCCCTGTTCAGCGGCAGATCGACTAGTCCTCGCAGAAGATCGTCGTCGTCGGGCCCTTCACCAGGCCTGGATCAAGGGGAACACGCTCACGAACACCAGCGGCACTGATGTTCCTCCCCTGGATGGTGCAATCCCAGAACCCCCCGATTCCCTGGTTGTCGTGCAGCAGTCTCTCGTTGCTGTCTGAATCAACTTCGGCTTAACCACCATCCGACCAGGAGTCCAGGCCCACTCCATCGCAGGGCCTTCCAGAGGAGTTGACCTCGTTCTCGATTGACAAGCCAACGAAATCCCTCTGGGTCGGCGTCAACGCATTGCTGAATCAGTTGACGCTGCTGCCTCCGACGCCTGGATTTGAGATCTGAGCCTTCCCATTGTCTGGGCTGCAGACCTGCAAGCCGGCTCAAATGATGAAGAGCTCGTTGCTGAAACCGGTGAAGCTTGGTCACCGCTGTCACGCGTCGCCCATTCAGACTAGAAAAATATTACGCACGGATCGGCGTGACAGTGAATCCCTGGCCTGACGGTGCCGTGGAGCAAGCCAAGGCTCTGCATCAATCACTCAGCATTGGAGACCGCGATTGGCACCGGCTGAAATCCAATCCGGATCGACGGGGAGCGGAGCTGCTTGCTGCAGCACTGACTCAGCTCCTCCAGACAGGCGATCGCGGCGATGTGGAAGCACTGACCGAACAGGCGCTGGGATGGATCAGACGAGAACTGAAAGATCCCGGCTGCCCACACCGTTGACCACAGCAGATGATCGTCCTGGTCGACGACATGCGAGCTGAACACGGTTACCGCGCGAGCTCCAGCGGATGTCATCAAAACACTGATGCATCAGGAACAGTCCCCGACCATGATTCGCATCCAATTGCTCAGGCAGATAGGCGATACGCGCGGGGCCTGGAAGCCCATCGCCCTCATCTTGGATCTGCCAGATCAACCAGTTGGGAGTGAGAATCCTGCGGATGCGCAGACATTTGTCAGGGTCACCTGCATTGCCATGACGCACGGCATTCACAATGGCCTCCTGCAATCCCAGCTGCAACCTGCAAGAGGTTTCCTGGCAATCAACAGGATCGAGAAGCAGCTCCAGCAGAGGGCTTAACTGCAACGTTGAGGGGAGGATGAAATCAGCCCACCGAAAGACAGGCAGATAGCGGCTGAACATTCGGACTGATCCATCCTTCTTCGACCATAACGAGGGATGAAGACCATGCCAAACACCAAGGAGGCTGGAGGCCTCCCCAGAACTCAAACTCTGGGCTGAAGTCCAGGATGAGACAGCAATGCATCCATCAGACGGACACCGCGAAGCTGATTGATCAATGGCATGTGCCCTTCCGGTGCATCCATGGACCACTGGAAAGCGCCTGGATACCGGGTCCAGGTGCCGTCAAGTTTCCAGCCGATTCTCGGCCAAAGCCTGTCATATCGACCATCCAAAGCCTTCAGCAGTCGCGCCTGAACCGTGAATCCGAAGCGGCCCTGTGAGTAGGCGATCCAAAGCCGATCCAGAGTGGTCAGGTCGAGTCCTTCCATGGGTGGCACCTCGCTGAAATACACGTAACCCCGCTTCACGGCCTGATCTCCTGCAAGCTCACGCAGCACGCAACTGGTCAGACGATCGGCTTCTTCGAAGTCCTCATCAAGCAACGCTCGCTGCATTGGGCCGTAGTCGATACCTCGAGCCGATGGGGCTTGGAACCAGCCACCCGATTCAACTCCGGGAATTCGGGCGAGAGCGTCAGGTTGGTGTCGGCGAAGAACTTGGAGGATCCACCCGGCGGCCCAGTCATCCCCACTGCGTTCATAGGGCTTCAGAGCATCTGTTGCAACGTCAGCCAAGGCATCGGCAGACTTCTCCAGCGCAAGTGCTGTCGCGCGACGCTGCCGGGCCGAGCCGTTCGCGAAGCGGTCGAGGAGCTTGTCGATGCTGAGATCTTGAGCTGGAGTTCTTCCGGAGAGCATGACGTCCTGCCGGCTCGGCAGGGTCGACGTTGGCCCACTATGTCAGGCATGGGCATCACGACAGCAGTCAGTGTCGAGGCATTCCGCGAAGCGGCAGGTCCGCTGGTCGACGTTCGCACCCCCAGGGAGTTCGCTCAAGGTCATTGGCCCGGAGCCATCAACATTCCTCTCTTCACGGATGAGCAGCGCCACGAAGTCGGGCTCACCTACAGGCAGCAGGGTCGCCATGCTGCGATCCAACTCGGTTTAACCCTTTGCGGCCCTCGCCTAGGGGATCTGTCGGAATCCCTCACCCGAACCGCTGGGGGAGCAGCGCAACCCCTACGCCTCTACTGCTGGCGAGGCGGGATGCGATCCAACAGCATGGCCTGGCTGGCGGGCTTGAGTGATCATCCGGTCTGCCTGCTTGAAGGCGGATACAAACGTTATCGGCAGTGGGTGCTTCAGAGCTTTGATGCTCCCTGGCCCCTCAAGGTGCTCGGAGGACGCACAGGCACCGGCAAGACAGACCTGCTTCTGGAGCTGGAAGGTCAAAACGTGGCAGTGGTGGACCTGGAAGGCCTTGCCCATCACCGCGGAAGCAGTTTCGGCAATCTCGGACTGCCTGAGCAACCAAGCACGGAGCATTACGAGAATCAACTGGCCGAGACGCTTGAAGGACATGCGCGCCGGAGAGCCTCTGAAATCTGGCTTGAGGCCGAAAGTGCCCAGGTTGGCCGCTGCAGAATTCCTGGGGCCCTGTTTCAGCAAATGCAGTTAGCCCCTGTTCTTGAAATCCGCCGCAGTGATCAGGAGCGGATCAACCGTCTCGTGGATGTGTACGCCGTGCACGACGCAACCGCCTTGCGGGAAGCGACCGAACGAATCCAGCGGCGGTTGGGGCCTCAGCGCACACGGGTCGCCCTTGAAGCCATCGATCAGCAGCGCTGGGACGATGCCTGCTTGGCAATGCTCGCTTACTACGACGGTTGCTATGACCGGGAGCTGGAACGCAAGCCAGCGTCTTCAACGATTGACCTGGAGGGAATCGATCCCAAAGAAGCAGCCGAACTTCTGGTTGAACGAGGCGTCGTCACAGCAATGGTCTGCTCTTAAGATCGCGGCTTGCGCGGTAGATCGATCCATGGCAGACGGCGACAAGGCAGCGATTCAGTTCTTCCGCGGTACAGATGAACCCGTTGTGCCTGATATCCGGCTCACCCGCAGCCGGGATGGACGGACCGGTCAGGCCACATTCATCTTTGAGCAACCTGAGGCTCTGGCTCCTGAAACTCTCGGCAATATTGCTGGAATGTGGATGGTGGATGAGGAAGGTGAGATGGTGACCAGAGAGGTCAATGGCAAATTCGTCAACGGCAAGCCATCGGCCTTGGAGGCCACTTACACCTGGAAAACGGAGCAGGATTTTGAACGCTTCATGCGTTTTGCTGAACGCTACGCAGAGACCAAAGGACTCGGTTATTCGCAAAACTCGAGTGACAATGAAGGCGCCGACGAAGAATCTGAAGTGTGAAGTTTCAGCATTGGCTTGGGTTAGCGGCATTGCTGATTTCCGGGCTACTGCTCTGGAGCCTGCGTGACGTTCTGATTCACCTCTTCGCAGGGGTTGTGTTGGCAATGGCTCTCTGCACTTTGGTGGGAGCCCTGCGTGAGCGCTGGTCCCTTCCGAGGCCATTGGCACTTCTGGTGTGTTTGCTCGGGTTGGCGTCCGTGGTCGCCATCGCGGTGGCGGTGATTCTTCCTCCGTTCTTCAGCCAGTTTCAGCAGCTCCTGCTGCAACTTCCGGCTGCCGCCAGGGCACTGCAGCAGATCATCACCGGATGGCTGAATTCTGCTTCATCCCTTGTTTACGGCCAGGACGCTCAACCTGCGTTCACCCCGTCGAATCTCTCCAACGGCCTCTCGGGACTCCCGAGCGGCTCGGCTCTTGCCTCTGGAGTGACCGGAAGCCTTAAAGGAGTTCTTGGGTTGGCAGGAAATGTCGGCAACGGTCTTGTTCAGCTGCTGTTCGTGATTGCTGTGACCTTGATGGTCAGCATCCAGCCGATGGCCTATCGGGAGGTGGGGATTCAGTTGGTTCCCTCGTTCTATCGACGCAGAGCGAGAAGCATCCTGCTCCAATGTGGTGAAGCGCTCAGCAGCTGGATGATCGGTGTGTTGATCAGCTCGTGCTGTGTGGCAGTGCTTGCCGGCATTGGCCTGACGCTACTCGGCGTCAAACTGGTTGTCGCGAACGCACTCCTGGCTGGTCTTCTCAACGTGATCCCAAACGTGGGACCAACCCTCAGCACGGTGTTTCCCATGTCGGTTGCCCTGGTGGACGCGCCTTGGAAAGCTCTTGCCGTCTTAGCTCTTTACGTGGTGGTTCAGAACGTTGAAAGCTACGTGATTACTCCTTCAGTGATGCAGCACCAGGTGAATCTGCTTCCGGGTCTCACGCTCACTGCCCAATTCATCTTCACGGTGCTTTTTGGCCCACTGGGTCTGCTGATGGCCCTGCCGCTCGCGGTTGTCCTTCAGGTGATCATCCGTGAAATCGTGATTCACGACCTTCTCGACCCCTGGAAAAAGAGACGGGTTAACGCATGAATCCTCGCAACCTGCTGGCTGCTCTCACCTTGGTGGTGCTGGCCCTGCTGGTGTGGCAGCTGCGTTGGGTTCTCCTCGTCCTGTTTGGTGCTGTCGTGCTTGCTGTCGCTCTGGATGTGCCGGTGCACATGTTGATCAAACGCTTCAGCATGCAACGTCCCCTGGCACTCCTTCTCGTGGTGGTGGTGCTGGCAATCGGTGGAATGGTGGTCATGCGCCTGCTTCTACCAGAGCTGATCACGCAGTTCGGGCAGCTCACGTCTCTTCTGCCAAGCCTTCTTGGGAAAGTACGCACCATCCTGTCAAGCCAGCCCCTGCTTGCGGAACTGAATCAATCCATTCCAGACCAGTTCAGCTGGGACAAGGTTCAACCCGTGGGGTTTCAGCTCCTGGGAGTCGCCGGTGGAGCTGCCAACGGCTTCATTCAGGTTTTGCTCATGAGCCTTCTTGCTGTTCTCCTCGCCCTTGATCCCGAAGCTCATCGCCGCATGGTGATCGCGGCGACTCCAAGGCCTGCACGGGACGCCGTGGCTGAAGTGCTCAACCGTTGCAGGGCGGCACTCGGAGGATGGTTGGCTGGAATGACACTCTCGGCAACAGCCGTCTTTCTTCTGACCTGGGCCGGTCTGGCCGCCCTGCAGGTTCCTCTTGCATTGCTGAGTGCCTTGGTCTGCGGCGTTCTCACTTTTGTCCCCACAATCGGCCCAACCGCTGCCACGGTTCTTCCCCTGGGAATCGCCCTGCTCATCTCTCCGACCCTGATGGTGCAGGTGCTGGTGCTGCGATTAGTGATTCAAAACCTCGAAGCCTTCCTTCTCACTCCCATCCTTTTGCGCAGAACCGTGAATCTGTTGCCCACGGTGGCACTCACGTCTCAACTCAGCCTGGGAGCACTGCTCGGACTTCCAGGCGTTCTCTTAGCGCTCCCTCTCGTCGTTGTACTTCAGGTGGGGATGGAGCAGATCGTGGTCAAACGCATCATGGACCGATGGACATAGCCATCAACAACAGATGCCAGGGCGGAGCTACAGCTACTTCTCGCTGTAGTCCTCCAATTGGCGTTTTTGGTCGTTGAGCTGACGCAATCTCTCGACGTGTTGCTCATGCTCCCCGCTGCTCCAATGTTGAGGGAAAGCAACTCGGGCTTGAAGCTCCGAGATTTCGTTATTGAGTTCTCTCGCTGGGTCCTCTGACCATGGGGCTTCTTCACTGTGGTCCATCGCGAAGGGAAGGCCACAATCTTCATCACCCTCCGTACTGCCAGCCCGTTGCACTGAGCTCGAGTGCAGGAGCATCGCGATGGAGCAGGGAAGATTTCACTTCACCGATAAAAACCGTATGGTCGCCGTGGGCGAGCTGGCCTACCACTTGGCACTCCACTCCCCCGAGGCCATCCTTGAGAATTGGCAAACCGAGAGGCCCCAATTCGTAGGGTGCTGCCTCGAAACGTCCACCAACGGCGGATTGAGGCTTGAAGAAAACCGCAGCCAGGTCTTTCTGATCGCTGGCGAGCACGTTGAGCGAAAAACGACCTGTGCGCTGAATCATTCCGTTGCTGGTGCTGTCGGCTTTCACGGCCATCACCACGAGAGGTGGTTCAAAGGAACCCTGTGTCACCCAGCTCGCCGTAAATCCATTCACCGCATCACCCTCGGCAACGCCGCAGATAAACAGTCCATGGGGGATTTTCCGCAACAACGTTTTCTTCGCTTCAAGATCGAGAGTCATGAACGTCGCCTCGTTTTGACACCACATTAATGGGAGTATTTCTCAACTCGGAAATGGATGGGTGCACGCCTGTACCAAACTGCTAGCTTTCCGCTTCGTCTAGGAAAAACCGTTGGAGAAGCCCTCCTCGCTGATTGTATTCGCGACAGTGGCGGGAAGCGGCATGATTGGACTTCTCCTGTACGCCGGCCTTTTTTATGCCAATGCCCGGCGCTCAACGTCTGCGCCGGAGGCAAAAAAAATCCTTCCCAACTACCCCTCCAGAGAGGCGGCCCAGGCCGAGTCCGAACGTTGGGTGCAAGAGGGTGGAGAATTCGTCGTAAGAACAACGCGGCGAGTTCGCCGATCCGTACCCCTGAGCAAGCAAGAACGTCTCAAGCTGACAATGCTTGCCGACGAACGCCTGCGCGCCCGGATCGAAGCGGACTACGCCAAGTGCCTGGAGAGAGCAGACAACAACCTGGCCAAAGAACTCTGCTCGTTCCAACAGACCAGCGAACAATCACAGGAGCAAGCATCCCAGGGCTATGAAGCCAAAATTCCCAACACAAAAGTGATCGAGGATGTCGATGTTGCAGAGAGCAAAGAACCCCGTCGAACGTGCACCCTCGCTGAAAATTACCGTCGCTTCAATTGCATTGAACTGGACATTAAACGCAATGCAGTAATTGATCCAGCTCTGCGAAAGTCTTCAGCTACCAAAACCTATAAACAGTTTAGATACTGATGATTGAGAACACTGCATGTAGACATCAAGGGCTCTAATCAGCAGATCGTTCTTTAATGCGACCGCGTCGGTAATGGGACCAGAGAGAAGGCTGGAGCATCAGCACGATCACGGCCAGAGTGTGCTGTCGAAAGGCAAACATCAGCGCTGTCAACGTGATGTGATCCAGAAGAAGGCGGAGTTCTGTGCGTAAATCCAGGAACGCAAGGATCAATAGCAACAGCGGAACCCACTGTTGAGAGCGCTCCCTCTGGCCTGTCTTCACCTCAAGCACTGGCCTGGGCACTCGTGCGACTCGGCCAAAGGCTGAGCAACGAGGGTGCCAATGCAATGCTGGACCAGCTCCCCACCACAACGCCAAGGGCCAGAGCGACAGCAAACCAGTACAGCGTTGATCCACCAAAAAGAATCAGGGCAATCAAGGGGAGCAACGTGGTGCCACTTGTGTACAGCGTGCGTGTCAACGTTGCGGAAACCGCTCTGTCGACTTGCACCGTGAGGTGAAGATCGCCGTCCTCCCGTTGGCGTTCACGGATGCGGTCGAACACCACCACCGTGTCGTTGACGGAATACCCAGCAATCGTGAGGAGAGCAACGGCAAACAGGCTGTCAACCTCAAGACCCGTGATCAAGCCGAGCCAGGCAAAGACACCACAAACAATCACGATGTCGTGAGCCAATGCCACCAGAGCCAAAAAGGCAAAGCGCCGGTCGTAGCGGATTGTGATGTAGATAGCAATTCCGGTGAAAGCAACCAAAAGAGAGATCAAGCTGCTGCGCAGCAACTGAACGCCGAGGCTGGGACCAATCGTGTCAACCGACTGACCTCCAGCGACAAAGGGGCCGGCAACGGGCTCCAGGGCCTGGATCACAGCCTGCCCCTGCGATGCCGTCAGAGCTGGAATACGCAGAACAATCGACTGCCCCCGATCGAGAAGCTGAACCCTTGCTGTGTCCAGATTGGGAGCCCTTCGGCCTGGTTCAACCGGGAGTGGGATGGCCGTCAGGGTGTTTTCGATGGTGCTAACGCTTAAATCAGAGCAGGTCTCTGCAGCACAACGACGTTCCAACTGAATCTTGGTCCCTCCAGTGAAATCAAGCCCAGGCCTTAACGGAGACCGAATCTGAGGGTTGGTCCAGCTCAGGACAAGACCAGCCACGCTGATCAGAAGCACCACAGCAGAGATCAACCACACCTGACGCCTGCGGCTCGTCAAAGGAAACCGAAGTGAACGGTCTTTGGGGTCAGGATTAGAAATGGGCATAGCTCAGGCGGCCGACGAGGGAAGTTGCCCGGCGGGCAGAAAATTAGTGGGTCTGCGCAGACCCTGGTAACTCATCAGAAAACGCAGCAGGGTGCGTGTGCAGGTGAGGGCAGTGAACAAACTGAGAATCACGCCGATGCCAAGGGTCGCCGCAAAACCTTTCACCAGTCCTGTTCCCAGAAAAAAGAGCGCACCACAGCTGATCAGGGTGGTGAGATGGCCATCAAGAATCGAAGAGATGGCTTCCTGAAAACCGGTTTCGATGGATCGAATCAGCGTGTTGCCACGGCGCAGTTCATCCTTCACCCGCTCAAAGATCAACACGTTGGCATCCACAGCCATGCCGATACTGAGGATGAAGCCAGCGATCCCCGGTAGCGTGAGGGTGACGGGGATGAGGGCATACACCGCAAGATTGAACAGGGCGTAGAGGCTCAAAGCCATCACCGCCACAACCCCGGCCAAGCGATAGGTCAAAACCATGAAGAGGCCTACAAGCACAAGGCCGGACAAGGCAGCGATCAGGCTGCGACGCACGTTGTCTGCACCAAGCGTGGGACCGATGGTGCGAACTTCGAGGATCTCAACGGGAAGAGGCAAGGATCCGCCCCGAAGCTGAACCTCGAGATCTCTGGCCTCTTCAGCGGTGAAATTGCCGGTGATCGTCGCGGCTCCACCGGCGATACCAGCCGCCTTGAATTCAGGTCCAACACTGGCTTCACTAATCGGCCTTCCATCGAGAACGATGCCCAGAAGCCGATCAGTTCCGGCGATGGATTGGGTGAGCTTGGCGAAGCGATCACCTCCTTCAGCATTGAAACCGAGGGTGACCTCCCAACCGGAAGAATTCTGTCGTTGCTGACGTCCAGCAGTCACCAGATCCTTGCCGGTGAGAGCCGCTGGTTCGAAACGATCAACGATCTCAGCATTGGTGCGCTCGAGGAGCTGCTGAAGCTGCTCCTCCTCACTGTTGGCGTTACCGTCCAAGCCGAGGGCTTCCTGGACCTTGGCCAGTTCCTCGGGATTGATGGACGCGTCATCCGCTTCGGAGGCGTCCGCTTTGACAGCTAAAACACTTTTCAACTGAGCACGGAGCTGCAGAAGGCTGCGCATCTCCTCTTCAGTCCCGGGTTTCTGCGCCCTGAATTCCAGCAGAGCCGTGCTGCCGAGAACACGGGCGGCACGGCTTGGATCCGTCACCCCAGGCAGCTGCAGAAGCAGTTGGTCATTCCCGACGGTCTGGAGGGTGGATTCTGCAACACCCAGACCATTCACCCGTCGTTCCAGCACGAGCTTCACCGCATCAAGCTGTTCCGGCTTGATCGCAGTGATGGAACCGGCTGGCTGGACTTCCAGGGTGAGTTGACTGCCGCCGCGCAAATCGAGTCCGAGCTGCAGAGGAAAGCTGGAAAGAACAGACGCTGCCGCGATCGTCAGCGCAAGGATGAGGGCAAACCAGCCCTGTTGACGGGCCATCGATCAGAGCCCCTGGCGAACGATGGTCTGTGCTGCTTCAACAATCTGGTGCGGCTGAATGATCGTGAGATTTTCAAGATTGCCGTTGTAAGGCGTTGGGATGTCCTGGCTCGAAAGGCGGATCGGTCGGGCGTCAAGATCATCGAAACAATGCTCGGTGATCAGCGCAATTAACTCGGCTCCGATGCCGCCGGTCTTCATGCATTCCTCCACCACGATCACGCGATGGGTCTTGCGAATCGATCGGGCGATCGTTTCCATATCGAAGGGCTTCAGACTGATCAGGTCGATCAGCTCCACGTCGATACCGTCCTCCTCAAGCTGCTCCACCGCCTTCAGGCAGTGGTGGCGCATGCGTGAGTAGGTGAGGATCGTGACATCAGCCCCTTCCTTAACAAGGTCAGCCTGATCAAGAGCGCAGGTGAAGTCTCCTTCCGGTAGTTCCTCGCTGAGGTTGTAGAGCAGCACATGCTCGAAAAACAGCACGGGATTGTTGTCGCGAATCGCGGCCTTCATGAGCCCCTTGGCATTGGTCGGGGTGCTGCAGGCCACAATCTTGATGCCGGGCACGGCGTGGAAATAGGCCTCAAGACGCTGGCTGTGTTCAGCGCCAAGCTGGCGACCGACACCTCCAGGCCCCCGAACGACTGTGGGGATCGTGAAATTGCCACCGCTGGTGTAGCGAAGCATCCCCATGTTGTTGGAGATCTGATTGAAGGCCAGCAGGAGAAAACCCATGTTCATGCCTTCCACAATTGGCCGAAGCCCCGTCATGGCAGCACCGACGGCCATTCCTGTGAAACTGTTCTCGGCGATCGGTGTGTCCAACACCCGCAGTTCGCCGTACTTCTCGTAGAGATCCTTGGTGACTTTGTAGGAGCCGCCGTACTGGCCCACGTCCTCACCCATCACGCAGACATGAGGATCCCGAGCCATTTCTTCATCGATGGCTTCGCGAAGAGCGTTGAAGAGGAGCGTCCCTGCCACGGCGTTGCTGCAATCCCGGCCATGCCGGCGTCAGCGGCCAAGCTATCTCAGCCAAGGCAACTTCAGCCTCCAGCGGCAAAAGTAGCCAGCAGAAGTACGGAAAGAAGCAGTCCGGGGGACAGCAGCAAAATCAGCTGGCCAAGATCATGAAGGGTCATCAACAGACCATTTCTCTTTCGACGCTAGGCAGCGTCACCATCCGGTCTTGTGAAAAGACTGCGAAGAAAGACAAGAAGCAGGCCCAGGCCGATGAACGCGAAGCTGAAGGTGGCCAGGAAGCACATCCCTGTGAACAAGGTCTTCAATGCCGAAGCAATGCTCTGGGCGATGGCATTGCTGAACGAGGGGGGATGGGCAGCGAAATAAGCCACCATCCCTTTACTAAGTCCGAGGCTCAACCAAGCCAGCATGAGGCTGGTCAGAGAGCCTGAGAGAAAACTCAGTGGTCCCTTGCGGGGCCGGGAATCAACGGCCTGCTCGGGACTGATGGAGGGGTTGGCCTGATCGGCCTTCTGGCTCTCGGTCATGACATCAGCTTGACCCCGTGGGGGATTAACGAGCAACTCCAACTCCGCAAACCCAATCCATCAAGTTGAGCCTCCACAGCCTCCTTGGCCCGATCGGCCCCACTCCGGTCGAGAAAGAGTCCGAAACTGCTCGGGCCCGAACCACTCATCGCCACCTGCAAACAGCCTTGCTGGGGTCGCAGACACTCCAACGCGTTCCGCACAGACGGCGTTAGGGGCGCAACGACGGTTTGGAGATCGTTGCGTAACGGCGGGATGTCCTGGCCAAGGGGGTACAGCCATCGGGCGGAGCGGAGGTCCTGACGACGGCGTTCAAACGACGCCTCGTCTTGGAGATACTGATGGCCACGCTGGCGCCGGTACTCGCCGTAGGCCCAGGGCGTGGACACACTGACCTCGGGATCTTTCACCAGAAGAAGTCCAAGCTCGGCCTTCACAGGCGGCAGAGGCTCCAGTCTTTCGCCACGTCCAAAGCACAATTGAGTCCCACCGGCAACGCAAAACGGCATATCCGATCCCAGCTCGGCAGCCAAGCGCTCCACTTGGCTCTCAACCAGGCCCAATCCCCAGAGTTCGTTGAGTGCAACCAGCGCAGCGGCACCATCGCTCGACCCACCCGCCAAGCCAGCGCCGATGGGAATGCGTTTGCTCAGATGCATCCGCGCACCAAGTTCACTGAAGCCGGAGCGTTCCCTGAGCAGTCGAGCAGCCCGGAGGATCAGATTGTCATCACCACAGCTGAGATCTGGCTCGTCACAGGTCAGAGAGAGAGTCCCGTCCGCCGTGTTCTCGCAACGAAGCTCATCCTTGAGATCGATGCTCTGCATCACCATGGCCAGCTCATGAAAACCGTCGGCACGCAGACCAAGCACCTCGAGGTGCAGGTTGATCTTGGCGGGCGCAGTGACGCAAACCGAAGCCGTCATGGCGAGGACGCAGCGGAGTCGGCCTGATTCAAACCCCTGGCGAGCTTCACCCAGGCGTTGGGAGCCACCTCTTGGGGACGTTGGCGTAGATCAATACCGGCCTTCAGCGTGATCTCCTCCAGTTCGCAGAGGGGCTGGGACACGCTGAGGGTGTTGCGCAGCATTTTCCTCCGCGCCAGGAATGCCTGCTTGAGCAAACATTCCACGCGACGGCACGTGACTGGGTCTGGACGCTGCTCCTGGGGAAGGGGGTCAAGGCGGATCACTTCCGAGTGCACTTTCGGAGGAGGCTGAAAACAACGTGGCGGAACTGAACACACGCTGCTGCAATGGGCAAGCAGCTGCATACGAACGCTCAGGGCGCTGAAGCTGCTCGCTCCAGGCCTCGCACGGATGCGTTCAGCCACTTCCTTTTGCACAAGCAGCACCAGGCGTTGGTAGGGAGGATCAATCGGCTGATCCAGCCGACCGATCAGGCGCTCTAGAAGGGGGCCGGTGATGTTGTAAGGGATGTTGGCCACGACCTTGGTGGCCCGCTGACCATCGGGAAGGGTCAGAGGCACCTCGAGGACATCGCCTTCGCGCAGGGAAAACTGCGGGGAGTCAGCAAAACGATCTTGGAGTCCTGCAACGAGATCTCGATCCAGCTCCACGGCGTGCACCGCAGCAGCAGTGGATGCCAGAAGCCTTTGTGTGAGTGCACCTCGCCCAGGCCCCACCTCCAGAACCCGGTCATCGCTTCCAAGCTCGGATGCGTCAAGAATTTGATCCAGCACCCGTTCATCGCGCAACCAGTGCTGCCCGAAACGCTTGCGTGGCGAGTGGCCTCCGAAGCTCATCACATCGACGTCATCCGTTCACTGTGCATCAGCAGGTCTGCGCCTCCTGACTGATCCTGGTCGGGCCTTCACAATGAACTTCTGCCGAAGGTCGACTTCTGGAAGGCTCTCAGACGCCTTTGATCTGTATCTGCGGTCCTTCTGCAGCAGGGAAAACGGTGTTTTCTGGTTTGCTGGCTGCGGCACTCCAGAACGAAGGCATTCAAGCGGTCGTAATTGGCTGCGACGACTATTACAGCGAGCACTGGATCCCAGACCCGTTGTACGGCTTCGACACGGTGGATGCCATCGACGTCGACAGCCTGATCAACGATTTGAACTCGCTGCGCTTAGGACAACTGAAACATCGCCGTCGGTACGACATGGGCACCCGTGCCGTGCTTTGGACCCCAGTCGAAGACAAGGTCGATGATGCCGTCGACGTGGTGCTTCTAGAGGGAGCCTTCGGACCTCAGCTGCTTTTTGAGGAAGTACCCCCTGATCTGTTGATCTATGTGGAGGAATCACTTCCGATGAGAGTGCTGCGCCGTCTGCGACGGGACACCCGAGAGCGACAGAGAACGGTGATCTCTGTGCTGAGGCAAGTGCTCAGGCAGATGATTCCTGGTGAACAACGCTTCATCAAACCTCTCAAGGAAGAGGCGGATGTGGTGGTGAATCGAAGCGATGAGGGATTGGCAGAGGTGCTGACGCGGATCAGGGTCCTCTGCGCAGACAGGCGGAAGGATTGAAGCCTTGCTGCTGGGATTTCGTTGTCTCTTGGCGCTTCAACCCGTTGCACTGAGATCCGTAACACTGAGCCAACGCACCGCCCGATGGCTCGGGGGCAGTGGAACCAATGCAAGAACCACTTCCAGCTGACTCGTTGCGTATTCAGGGTTGAAGGCGAACCAACAGTTCAGGGTTCGGGCCAGGCGACGTCGCTTCTGCGTATTCAAAGCCGCTTGTCCCCAGCCATCTGGTCCGCAGCGCCGGCGCCCCTTCACCTCAACCGCCAACAAGCGGGATGTCTTCCCACTGTGTTTGCACATGAGCAGATCAATTTCCCCGTAACGGCAGCACCAACGCTGATGCAGCAGGACCCAACCACGGGTTTGCAGAAGATCCAGTGCCCGTGCCTCAGCCCAGAGGCCCGACGATGCAGTGCTCAACCTTGCCTTCATGCAATTAGGAGAGATCTGATCTGAAGCATTCCCCGCAATGTTGCAGCGCTAGAACAGCTCAGAGGCGCCAGATGCTCGTGCGAATCGCCATCAGCGGAGCCCATTCCCAGGGGAAAAGCACATTGGTCTGGGACTGGGTGAAACGCAATCCTCATTACATTCGCGAAGAAGAACCGTTTCGAGCCCTTCACAACGAGGGCTATGACATTCAATTTCGCCAGGAATGCAATCGTTTGCATAACGGCATTCAGTTGTATTACAACGCCAGCCGAGTCAATGCCTATGGATGCAGAAACGAATGCGTGATTTTCGATCGCGCACCAGTGGATTACATCGCTTACTCGCAGTACACAGCGGACTACGGCACGACTGATATCAACAATGAATTCGTTGAAGCCATGGTTCCAAGGGTGAGAGACACACTTCAAAACCTTGACCTGATCGTTTTCATACCCATCAGCGACCGATGGCCGGTGAAGATGGAAGACGATGGCATTCGCCCTATTGATCTCCCTTACCGCAGTGAAGTTGATGCCATTTTCAAACAGATTTATCGCGACAAGCGATTCAATGTGATGCCAACGCAGAACGCTCCACAACTGATCGAACTTTGGGGGTCCCGCGAGGAGCGGCTTGAACGGCTTGAAGACGCCATCAGAAGACAGCGCCGATCGTTCACGCCTGAGGGATGACGGTCTCGATATGGGCTCCCAGGCGTGAATGTCCAAGGCCCATCCCGCTTAGTCTGGTTTTACGCCTTGATTTCAATGATGCAACGCTGTCTGCTGGCTCCAGTGCTTGCCTTGTTGCTGGTGTTCGGCCTGCTGCTTCCCTCCGCTGAGGCAGCGATGGATTACGCCAAACAGGTGCTGATCGGAGCTGATTTCGCCAACCGGGAGATGCAGGGGGTGACCTTCAACCTCACCAACCTGCGCGAGGCTGATCTCTCGGGTAGTGACCTGCAAGGAGCCAGCTTGTACGGCGCCAAGCTGCAGGACGCCAACCTCAGCCGCACCAATCTCCGCGACGCCACGCTGGATTCCGCCGTGCTCAACGGCACGGATCTCACCGATGCCGTTCTGGAAGACGCCTTCGCGTTCAACACCCGTTTCATCGATGTGACGATCAGCGGCGCTGATTTCACCAATGTGCCCCTGAGAGGGGATGTGCTCAAAACCCTCTGCGCAGCGGCTGAGGGCACCAACCCCGTGACCGGACGGGACACCCGCGACACCCTGGGCTGCTGATGAGCTTTGACCCTCGCAGCCTCGAACGGCTGAAGAAACTGGGCCGGGAATTGCCGCAATCGCTGCCGACCCCTGCTGACAAGCCCAGTGAGGCCCCTCGCGCCAGCGAGCGGCTCCACAAGGTGGAAACAGAAGAGAATCCCCAGGCTCTCTTCCATGAACTGATGAACGTCAGCGGCGATGGAACCGTTCCAGAGCACCTCTTGGATCGTCTTCGCCAAGCGGAGACCAAAGCCGAGGCGGAATCCCGGCAACAGACGCGGGGAGCAGCACACAACTCACCCCAAGAGGGGGTTCTGTCTTCGGCCCCAACGCCAGCCCGCAATGCCGGCCCGGGAAAAAACACCCGTCCTCGACGCCCGGCCGTGACTCCCGGCAGCGAAGAGGAAAGCCTGTATGTGGCGTTCGGGCAGCTCCTGCTCGAAGACGATGACGCCGGCTGAGGCCATGGCTACTCCGTCCGTATCCGAGAAGCCTCCTTGGCGGCCTGACTGCCGCAGAACTCAGCCCATTGACCTCGGCCCGTTCAGCAGGGTCTGCAGCTGCTTCGCAATGCTCTGCATCAGCCCTGCCCCCATCAGGATGATCCACTGATCGTGTTGCTCACTCCCAGCGCCGTCAGTACCGAGATCAGTGAGCACCGCTTTCTGGCTGAATCCATGGGAATTTCACTGGCCTCTCCAGAGGATCTGCATGGCGATCAGAACCGGCTGTTTCTCCTACAAAACGTACAAAATTTGCCCGTGCGTCCAGAAGCGCTCACTCGCGTGGCGCCCCCTGGCTCCTCGATCGTGAATCTGAACCGCGGCGGCAGCCTCAAGGACACCTGGATTCTCGACGACGCGGCATGAACATCTCTCGCTGCCGGATCATTGCTATTGGGAAGGTGCGCAAGGGCTGGGTCCAAGAAGGGGTGGCCCTCTACCTCAAACGCCTCCAGGGCCTCCAGGTGGTGGAACTCAAAGACAGCACACCCGAGAAGGAAGCGGAGGCTATCCGCTCCACGCTGCGAGCAGATGAATGGCCGGTGATGTTGATGGAGCAAGGCACGCCACTGGCTTCGATCCCTTTCGCTCAACGGCTCGAGCGTCTGGGCAATGAACGCCTGGCTTTTGTGATCGGCGGCGCCGATGGACTCACCGATGAGCTCAAAGCTGCAGCCCGCTGGCAGCTGAGCCTCTCACCAATGACTTTCCCCCATGAACTCGCTCGGCTGCTGTTGCTCGAGCAGCTGTTCCGGGCGCAGGCCATTCTTCAAGGGAGCCCCTACCACCGGGCATGAGCTGTCATGAACGGTCCCCAGCAGATCCCTGGCAACTAAATAGTCCAGGGCGTCAGGGTTACCGGCTGGAATTTGGCGATACTCATCGTCCAGGCACGTCCACCCATCGCCCGTAGGCCGGCATGGAACGCCTCGGTATCGCCACTGTTCAACCAGGCTGCTTTCAACGCTGGAAGGTCCTCGGGCAAACGCTCCATCGCCAGCTCCACCAGCAGCAGGCTCTCCACCCCGCAGGCTCGCTTCAAGGGGCCGTTTTCACTGCGTTGCCAGACGCGCAGCAACAGCTCCAGAGCCAGGCCGTGGGCCGCTTGTGTTGGCTGATCGGCAACGGCTTCATCGGCCTTGAGTGAACGACCCGCAAGGGGGAGAGCTCTGGCCCCTCCCTGTTCAATCAGGGCCAGAGCTATGAGATAGGGAGACTCAGCCATGGGTGTGTCCGCAATCCGGGCATCCTCACTGATCGGAACCGCATTGGCACCGCCTACCGGGTGTCGCTGAACTGAAGCAACGCGTGTCCTCGCCCTCCATGACAGCAACCATCCAGGATCCCCGAACCATTCTCTGTTTCGGCGATTCCAACACCTGGGGATTCAACCCGGACGGCAGCGGACGCTTTCCGCAGCCAACACGGTGGCCGAATCAGCTGGAGCATGCTCTCAACCAAACCAGGCCCGAGCTGCCTTGGCGGACCGTCGAGGAAGGACTCAATTCCCGTACATGGCTGCACGACGATGCCATCGGTACCGCGAACTACGGCGGCGACTACAGCTGCAGCGGCCGATCAGGCCTCATGACCGCTCTCCACAGCCACAAACCGATTGATGTGGTGATCCTTGCGCTGGGTTGCAATGACTGCAAGGGCTATCTCAATCTCTCCGCCGAGCAGATCACGGCAGGCGCTCGCATCCTGATTCATGACACCCGCAGAGCCCTGAATTGTGGCCCCCGCCTTGATCCGCCTACGTCTCCGCGGATCATTTTGATGACACCACCGGCCATCCGGATCACTCCCCAGTCGCTGACCTGGGGGTTCGAGGGCGCTGAGCTCAAATCCCAGGCACTGGCAGAGCACTACCGCCGACTGGCCGCTGAACTCGACGTGGCCTGTTTCGACGTGCAGCCCGTCGCCAATCCCTCGATCCTGGATGGCGTTCACTTCGATGCCCAGGCTCAGGCGCTGATTGCTGCCGGGCTTGCTGCATGCATCCGCCAGACCCTGGGGCAACACCCAAGCGCAGACAATTAGAACGCCTGTACTAATCTAGAAGTCTGATTTGCTCGTTTCGTCTCTGTGGCGTTCGATCGCTCCTTCGGCCAGTTGCCACAGCCCCTGTGTTCCCACCGGCGTCCGCTCCACCTGCCCCTGGCCGGCGAACGGGTGGCTGCGGGCTTTCCCTCCCCCGCGGACGATTACGTGGAGGTGGGAATCGATCTCAACGACCAGCTGATCCGCCATCCCAGCAGCACATTTTTTCTGAGAGTGAGCGGTGATTCCATGACCGGCGCCGGCATTCATGACGGCGATCTGTTGGTGGTGGACCGCAGCCTCGACCCCAGGCCGGGTCGAGTGGTCGTGGCGGTGCTCGATGGCGGTTTCACACTCAAGCGACTGGCACTCCATCGCGGTCGACTACGGCTGGAGGCCGCCAATCCCGACTATCCCCCCCTGGAACTGGAGGACTGCGGCGACATGCAGATCTGGGGCGTCGCCATCCATGTGATTCACCCCCTCTAAGCACCATGAGCCGGGTCACCGCCCTGATCGATGCCAACAATTTCTATGCCTCCTGCGAACAGAGCCTCGATCCGGCCCTACTGGGACGCCCCGTCGTGGTGCTGTCGAACAACGACGGCTGCATCGTGGCCCGCAGCGCCGAAGCCCGGGCCCTCGGCATCGCTATGGGCACCCCCTATTTCAAGGCGAAGCAGGACCTGGAAGCCCAGGGAGTGGTGGTGCGAAGCTCCAACTACGCCCTCTACGCCGACATGAGCCAGCGGCTGATGAGTCTGCTGGAAAGCCAGGTGGAAGAGCTCGAGGTGTATTCCATCGATGAAGCCTTCGCCCGCATCAGCCGTCCTGCTGATGGCGATCTACGACCCTGGGGCCGACGCATGCGGGCCCTGGCACGGCGCAATCTGGGGCTGCCGATCGCCATCGGACTGGGAGCGAGCAAAGGCCAGGCGAAGCTCGCGAACCGACTGGCGAAGGTGGAGGCCAGCCATGCCGGCCTGTTCGATCTCGGAGACTGCGGCGACGGGGATCGCTGGCTGGAGACGATCGCCATCGAGGATGTGTGGGGAATCGGCCGCAAGCTGGCCCACTGGTGCCGACTGCGAGGCGTGCGCAATGCCCGCGAGCTGCGCGACATGGCCAGCGGTCCGCTGCGGGCCAAGGCAGGCGTCGTGGGAATACGCCTGCAACGCGAGCTGCAGGGTCACGCCTGTCTCCCCCTCGATCTCACCCCGGCACCCAAACAGGAAACCTGCGTCAGCCGCAGCTTCAGTCGGCCGGTCACCTGTGTGGAGGAGCTGCGTGAAGCCGTAGCCACCTATGTGGTGCGAGCGGCCGAGAAATTACGCCGACAGAATCAACGGGCCGCGGCCCTGAGTGTGTACACCCGCACCAGCCCGTTCGTGCCCGCCTTCTACAGCCGGAGCGCCAGCACCTCTCTCGACCTGCCAAGCAACGACACCCAGGTGCTGCTGCAGGCAGCCCTTCCCCTGGTGGAGCGCATCTTTCAACCCCATCGGCAATTGGCGAAGGCCGGAGTCCTCATGCAGCACCTGCAGGACACCGAGCAACTGCAGCACCATCTGCTGGTGCCCTGCAGCGCTGTGGACCAGGCACGCCGGGAGGTGCTGATGCGCACCATCGACCAGCTCAACCAGCGGCATGGGCGGGGAACCATTCAGTGGGCCGCCTGCGGCCTGCATCCGGGCTGGACGATGCGGCGTGGGCAGCTCGGCCGCGCCGCCACCACGCGCCTGAGCGATGTGCCGGTGGTCCAAGCCTGAACCTGGCGTCAACCACGGGAGAGGAAAGCGCAATCACCGAGGGAGGCGACCACCTGACTGACTCCGTCTTGAAAATGACGCGCATCAATCGCACCGGTTCGGGAGAAACTGGTCTTCAACGTCTTGAGTTGTTCCACCGCGGCATCAGGGGACAGCACCTTGTCGTCTCTGACCAGCGAACAGAACGTGGCCGCCGCTCCGTAGCCAAAGCCGCTGGAGAACGCACGACGCCCGAACCAGGCAGCTGAAAACGGCAGGATCACTCCGCCGCAAAGGAGCACAGCCAGGATCACGATCCAGAATCGTCCGCCTTGCAGCCAGTAGGGGACCAAATAGAGGCCATCATCAGCTGGAGAACGGTCATGGCGGGAATGATCAGGCATCAGGGAACACAGCGAGCCAGGAGTGTTGTGACAAAATCTGCAGTCGCAAAGTGATTTGAAAGTGCTGCGCAGACTTCCCATCACAGCAGCGCTTCTGCTGTTCGGACATTCAGCACTGGCTGCTCCAGTAGCAAAGAAAGAACAGGTCACGCTCAAACTGAAGAACGGAGACACGCTGAAGGGCGTGCTGGTTCCGGAGGAGACCACAGAAACCATCACCATTCTTCTGCATCCAGTGCTCGGTCGGCTGCGCATTCCGGCCACGGCTCTGATCGTCGAACCACCAGCAAAGCCATGGAGTCTGAGTGTGTCCGGAGGACTCTCTGCGAACAACACAGACAACGATCTCTCCGCAGGTGGAACCTTTCAGCTCAACACCAGCTACAGCAAAGGTGCCGACCGTGTGAGCGTGAGAGGACGTGCCACCTACGAGGTCACACGCGACCAGGGAGAGACAGCGAACACAACGGACACCAACGAAGGCGAAGGCGAACTGCGTTACACGCGAGCGTTGGGGAATCGCCTGAACGCTTATGCAACTACCACCTTCAATTACGACACGCTCAACACGATCGGAACCGACGTGTTTGTGGGATCCGCTGGCCTGGGCTACGACCTGATCAAAAACAAAACAACAACATTGAATGTGTCTGTGGGGCCCTCGGTTCAGCAGATCTGGGGAGGCCGTGGATGTGATGCAGATCCAATCTGCGGACAGACCTTTGCCGCCAGCACCGCGAGAGCGCAGCTGGAGTGGAAACCCAGTTCCATCGCAAGCGTCACTGTCACCAACAGCTACACAGGCGCCTATGTCAACGGCATCGCCACAAACAACACCTTTTCAGTGGCACTCAAGATCTTTCCGATGGGTAATCAAAGACTGTTCACGTCACTGAACGGACAGACAATCTTCAACGAACTGCAGAGCCCGAAAATCAACAACAGCGTCTCCATGCAGCTGGGGGTCAAGCTGGATTGAACTCAAGCGTGCTGCAGCAGCTGCACTTCCTGGGCACGGCTGCTGTACAGAAGCACCATGTGCTCCCCATGGCCATTGAGCCCTGTCTGCTCTCGCAGCGAATCGGTACTGGCCAACGCCAGTCCACAGGTTTCGCAGAACAGCACTGGAAGCGTGCCGCCATGGCCCGACATCCGTTGCAGATCGAGGGCCTGACGGGCAGCCCGTTGTGCCTTCTCGAGACCCAAGCGCTCCACCAGGGAAGGCCAGAGACCATTGACGGGCTCACAGGTACTGAAGTCAATTGAGGATCCCGTCATCAGACCGGTAATTGCTCAATGGCCACCACAATCATCTGCGGCGTCACCGGAATGGTTTCCAGGGCATCGTCGTTGTCGAGGTAGGCATCGAAAGACGCGAAACGATCGATGCGGGGCTCAGCGCCTTCGGCTGCGCAGGCCTTGATCCAGTCGTTGTCGTCGGGCTTCACCGCCACGTAAGCCTGAAGGGCTTCCTCCAGGTCACCGCCATCGCCAATGCCCTCCCCGTGCCAGATCGCCTCGAAAAATTCAGACATCTCAAACAGGAAACAGACGACGGTTGCGGTTGGCGATCGCCACCAACGAGAGCATGACCGGCACTTCCACCAGAACTCCCACCACAGTGGCTAAGGCAGCACCGGACTGCAAACCGAACAGACTGATCGCCACGGCAACAGCCAGCTCAAAGAAATTCGAAGCCCCGATCATGGCTCCCGGTGCAGCAATGGCATGCGGCTGACCCCAGAGCCGCATCCACTGCGCCGTGATCCAGAAGATCAGATAGGTCTGCAAGATCAGAGGCACGGCGATCAGCACGATGGCCTGAGGGTCCGCAAGGATCGATCCGGCTTGCACCATGAACAGGAGCAACACGGTGCCGATGAGGCACGCCACGGTGAGCGGTTTAAGGCGATGCTCAAGCCTGCTGATGCGAGTCGAAGACTGCAGAAAGACCCGGGTCAGCCAACTGGCCGCTAGCGGAACCACAACAAACAATCCGACAGCCGCGATCAGGGTGTCCCAAGGGACAAGAACCTCACTCACGCCGAGCAGCATGGCTGCAATCGGAGCGAAGGCAAACACCATGATCAGGTCGTTCACCGCTACCTGCACCAGGGTGTAATTGGCGTCTCCATCGCTGAGACGGCTCCAGACGAACACCTGGCGGTGCAGGGGGCTACGCCAAGCAGGATAATGCCGGCCACGTACTGATCACCGAGTTCAGCGGGAATCCAGGGAGAGAACAGGCCGCGGATGAACAGCCAGGCCAGCGCTGTCATCGTGAGCGGCTTGATCAGCCAGTTCACAGCAACGGTGATGAGCAGACCGCGCGGTTGACGGCTGAGACCTCTGATCGCGGAGAAATCAACCGCCAGCATCATCGGGTAGATCATTCCCCAGATCAGCAGAGCGATCGCGATGTTGATCCCTGCCACTTCAAGGGATGCGATCACCTCCGGCAGGGCAGGAACCGCTGCACCGAGTGCCACGCCCGCGATGATCGCCAAAGCGACCCACAGACTGAGAAAGCGCTCGAAAACACCCATCAGGCTTTCAGGAGTTCGTTGAGATTGTCGCTGACGCGAGGATCCGACACTGACTCTCCCCGGCCTGCGACGCCAGCGGAACTCCGACCCTGCCGACGCATGGCAGATCACACGGTTGACTCAGGCGCTCATGGCCGATGCATCCGAGTCCGCAGGAGAGATGCCGTCGCCATAGCCAGCGCAGCGCTGTTGATCCAGATGCAGGATGTGGCGGCGTTCGCTGTAGTACAGCTCCTGAAAACGCAGGGCTTCGGCATTGAGATCGTCGAACATGGCTTGAATCCGCTGCTCCATGTCGACGGTTTGGGGCTGTTGCTGCTCACGCTCCTCATCGATCAGCACGGCAATGCAACGCTCAAGCGTCTGAAGCCGCTGCCCGGCCCAGGCCTCAAGCAGGTGGCGGCAGCGCTTGTGGCTTTTCTGACGCTCGAGCATGGCGGCCGTTCCTCGCAGCTGTTCCATCGGCCGGGACAAGGCGACCTTCTGAAGCTCGCCAGGCTCCAGCAGGGGTGTGAGGCGTGTCACAAGGCTGCTGTTTTCCAGAAGCAGTTGATCGGTGAGCAGGCGGGGCAGATCCAGATCAGCCAAGTCATCGCCTCGATCCTCACCGCGACTGATGGATTCCAAGCGCACACTGCCAAGATTTCCTTCCTCCAGCTCCGTGAGGCACGACCAGAGCAGACGGTGGTGCTGCAAGGCGAAGTCCTCGAGTTCACGCCTGCGCAGCTCCTGCCGGATCGAGCCACGGTGTGAGGGGCAATGAAGGTACAGGCGCAGGATCTCCGCTTCACAACGCTCTCGCTGACTCGCTTCCCCCGATTTCTCATGACGGGCTGAGCGTCCATGCCAGCGCTGACCCTGAACCTGCTGACGCAGGTCTTCCTCCAGCTGAAGAGCCAAGCGCCCCTGACCGCCGCTGAGGCGCTCGGACACTTGCTGGATGTAATGGGTGCGAATCGCCGACTGAGGAAGCTTGCCCAGCAGTTCCACTAGGGCGGAAACGGAACGCTGGAACTGGTCAGCCTTGCTGAGATCCCGTCCCTCCAGCACCTGCTCGATCTGCCAGTCGAGCCAGAGAGGCGCCTGATCCAGAAGGGCCCTGTAGTCACCGGCGCCATGGTCCTTGAGGAATTCATCGGGATCCTTTCCAGAAGGAAGGTGAAGAACACGCAGCTCAAGTTGTCCCTGAAGGGCCAGCTGTTCCACCTCGCCGATGGCGCGATTGGCGGCGCGAACGCCGGCACCATCAGCATCGAAGTTCAGCACGATGCGCTTGCCATCGCAGCAGCGGCACAACTGGGTGATCTGCTGGCTGCTCAAGGCCGTCCCCAGGGAAGCCACGGCGTTGGTCACGCCCGCAGCATGCAGGGCGATCACGTCGAAGTAACCCTCCACCACAACGGCACGGTCGTCTTTGCGGATTGCGGATGCCGCCCGATCAAGGCCATACAAGTGCTTGCCCTTCTCAAACACCTCGGTTTCCGGAGAGTTGAGGTATTTGGGTTCGGTGCCATCAAGACTGCGGCCGCCGAAACCGATTACCCGTCCCTGACGGTCCTTGATCGGCACCATCACTCGATGCCTGAAACGGTCATAGAAGCCATTGCCGCCCTTTCTCGGCACCACCAGACCTGCGGCTTCGAGATGCTCAGGATCCAGACCCTCAATCTGCTGGAGGTGCTTCAGCAGACCATCCCACTGATCCGGCGCATAACCCAGTTCAAACTGCTCAAGAGTGGCGTCACTGAGTCCACGCTTGTCTTGCAAGTAGCGCAGCGCATCAGCACCGGATGCAACCTTCAGCTGGCTCCGAAACCAACCAGCGGCCAACGCCAGCACCCGATGCAACGTGTCCCGACGCGACAGCTGCTGCTTCAACCGCTCCTGCTGGGGACCATCGACGGTCTCCACAGGCAATTGATAACGACGGGCCAGATCCAGCACCACATCGCTGAAGCTCTGGCGCTGAAACTCCATCAGAAACTTGATGGAGTTTCCTCCCGCACCGCAAGAGAAGCAGTAGTAAAACTGCTTCGCCGGCGACACCGTCATCGACGGCTTGCTGTCGTCGTGGAAGGGGCAGATCCCAACAAACTCTCTGCCCTTCTTTTTGAGCACGACGTGCTCACCCACCACATCAACGATGTCGGCACGCTCCTTGACGGCCTCAATGGTTCGGGGATGCAGACGGGCACTCACCATCACCCCATTGTGGAAGACCCAGGCGCTTGCGACGAGAAATCCGCCGAGGGAAACCGTTCGTCCCTACGGGTGGCAAGGTTGTTGGAGTGGTTGCGGACGTGTTGATGCGGAGCCTGCTGGCAGCGATCCGCGGAACGCAGTCACCCCAAGAGTGGAGAGCCTGCACCTCTTTGCTGGGTGCAGCAATGGCTTTCAGCCTGATGACGGTCTGCGTGAAACACCTCGGGGGCCGTTTGCCTGTGGCGGAGATCGTGTTGATCCGATCACTGATCAGCATTGCGATCACCCTGACGATGCTTGCGCAGGTGAACGTCTCGCCCTGGGGGCATCAGAAAGGACTCCTGCTGATGCGCGGGGCGCTCGGCACCATCGCGCTGCTGCTCTTCTTCCAGGCGTTGGCGAGTTTGCCCCTCGCGGCAGCGACCCTGATTCAGTACACCTATCCCACGCTGACGGCGCTCTCAGCCTGGGCTCTGCTCAAGGAACCGATCCGCAAACGCATCGGACTGGCCATCGTGCTCGGCCTGATCGGAGTGATCCTGGTGGTCCAGCCCGAATGGATGGGTCAGTCCGTGGCAGGACTCCCGACCGTGGCGGCGCTGATCGGACTCGGTGGAGCCCTGATGACAGCCCTGGCCTATGTGAGCGTGCGTCAGCTGTCCGGGAGGGAACATCCGCTGGTGATCGTGTTTTATTTCCCGTTGGTCTCTGTGCCCGCCACACTGCCGCTGCTCGTGGGCAGGTTCGTTCTCCCGACCGGCATGGACTGGGTCTGGCTTGTCGGGGTCGGTCTCATGACCCAGATGGGGCAGATCTGGCTCACCCAGGGGCTGGCAGCCATGCCAGCGGCCCGAGCCACATCGATCAACTATGTCCAAGTCGTGTTCGCGACCCTCTGGGGTGTGCTCTTCTTCGCAGAGCCGGTTACTGGGAGCGTGATTGTTGGAGCACTGTGTGTTCTTGGAGCCACGCTGATCAGCTTGAGCGCCCGTCAGTCGATGGCGAGGGGGTAGGTGATCCAGGCCTGCGATGCGCCGTCATCAGAGCCGCTTGGAATCGCCAAACGCCAGCTTTCACCGCGTTCACCCCGTTCGAGGTACAGCTCAAAGGCGCTATCCACCTTGACAGCGTCACCGGGCAGACGCCAGTCAAAGCGACCGGTGAGATGCACGCCTTTCTGCTCACCGATGCGGATCGCGTCCTGATCTTCCAGCCGCACCCTGCTCACCTCGGGAACACCCCCAGCGTCCAGATCAAGGGAACGGGCGATGGAGGTCTGCGTGAGCTGAATCTGCTGGCCCAACGCACTCAGCAGCACGGAGCGAGGAGGCTGATCGGATGCCACGCATGCAGAGAGCCCAATGCTCATCACCAAATAAAGCAGGCCTGTTACCGCGATCCGGAGCCAGCGACGAAACGGAACGGGCATGGAGAACGGGCTGGACAGATCAGGCAGCATGGCTTCAACAGACACTCTCCCATGATCGGCTGGCTGCAGGGAGAAAGAATCCAGAGCTGGGAGCAAGGTGGTCGTCGTGGGGTGGTGATCGCCTGCGGCGGAGTCGGTTACGAGGTGCAGCTCACCTCCAGGGATCAGAGCCGACAGATGGATGTCACCTCCTGCACGTTCTGGGTGCACCAAGTGCAGCGGGAGGATGGATCCACCTTGTACGGATTCTGCGAGCAACAGGAACGCGATCTGTTCCGAACCCTTGTTGGCGTCAATGGGGTTGGTCCGCAGATGGCCCTGGCATTACTCGATTGTTGCCGAGTTGAAGAGCTCGTGGCTGCCATCGTTGATGGCGACCTGAAACGCCTCACGCAGGCGCAAGGTGTTGGCAAACGCACCGCTGAGCGGATCGCGGTGGAACTGCGTGATCGCCTCGGTGCCTGGGCACCGTTGCAGGAACCAAGCCTGTCCCTCGTGGATCGCAGTGATGTGAAGGAGATTCCCCTCGGGGAGACATCCTTAAGGGAGCTTCAGATCACCCTCGAAACCCTTGGCTACGAAGATCTGGAAATCCGCAGAGCCATGCGTGCCGTGGCAACAGGGACCGACGTGCCCGCAGAGGATGACGGCGACGCCTGGTTACGGGCAAGCCTGAAGTGGTTGAGCCAATCGGCCTAGGGCCCCACGGCAGAGTAAATTGTTTGTTTGCACTGTCAGGGCCAGACGCCGCGCATGTCGCTCGATACCACCGAAAAGCAAGAACTGATCAACGCTCATCAGACCCACGCCACCGACACCGGATCGGCTGAGGTTCAGGTGGCCATGCTCACAGAGCGCATCTCGAAGCTGAGCAGCCACCTGCAGCAGAACATTCACGACTTCTCCTCTCGTCAGGGTCTTCTGAAGATGATCGGCCGTCGCAAGCGCCTGCTCGGCTATGTGCGTAACAAGAGCGAGAAGCGGTACACGGATCTGATCGCCAAACTGGGCATCCGCGGCTGATCCGCGGTTCCAGTTTCTTCGTGAGCCATGGCCGAACGACGCGATCCCCTGCCGTTTGAACCGCGCCGATCGGCACCCACTCCTTCGGTCAACCAGCCGATTCCCAAAGATGTGGCCAATCGGATGGCTCGGAGGGTGGCCATCGCGACCGGACTCCCTTCCTTGATGGGAATGGGCGTGTTTGTCGGAAGCTACGTGCTGGTGAGCCGAGGCATCCTTGACATCCCGCCTGGAATCACGCTGGTCACGTCCGGCTTGTTTTTTCTGCTTGGCCTTGTTGGACTGAGTTACGGCGTTTTGTCAGCGAGCTGGGAACCCCAACCCGGAACTCTGCTTGGAATCGAGCACATCAAACCCAACCTGCAGAGACTGCGCAGTTCGATCCGAGCCCAGAAGCAGAGCTGAAATCGTTCGCTTCAATCCCTCGTCTTCAGACCCAATCTCAAACCAACAGCGGGTCACTGCAACTGACCCTGAAGGAGCTGTCCAACAGATGCTTTTGCGCAGCAGCCACATCTCGGACGCAGAATTGGGGACCTAACCGCACGTAGCGAACATCCGATCCCCGTCGGACGGCGGCGACCACCGGAACGCGCACCCCGAGTTCATCCTGATCGGGTCGGTACGCCTGCAGGCACTCCCTCAGCTTGTGCTGAACAGCCACATCACTGGCCTGATCGGCATCCAGCTCCACCATGAGGAGGCGCAAATCATCGATGGCACGGCAGTCATCCACAATCAGCTGAACACGCTCATCGCGGCGATCAACAGCAGCCCAAACCAGTAGGCGGGCTTCGACAAGAAGATGATCCGCAAGCCGCGCATAGCTCTTGGGAAAGACCACTGCCTCACAGGAGCCCGTCAGATCTTCCAGCTGAAGCACAGCCATGCGGTCACCCTTTCGCGTCGTCACCTGACGCATTTCGCTCACCATGGCAATGGCGCTCACCTTGGCCTTGTCCGCTTGCTCCTCCAGACCAGCAAGCCCGATCGGTGCCAGCAGTCGGGCCGGAGGGGTGAGCTGCTTGAGCGGATGGTCTGAAAGGTAGAAACCCACCAGATCTTTCTCGAGCTTGAGCTTTTCGCTGGGGTGATAGTCCTTCACCGGTGCAGCCTTGGGCGCCAGGCTCAGGTCAGATGGAGCATCGGAATCCCCGTCTGCAGAGCCTGCCATCAGATCGAAGAGATTGCCCTGACCACTGGCGCGATCCCGGGCACGGGAATTCGCCCAGTCCAGCAGCAGATCGAGATCGGCGATCAACTGGGCACGGTTGGCCTCTGGCTCAAGGGCATCCATCGCACCGCAATGAATCAGTGATTCGAGGCTGCGGCGATTGATCACGCTGGAAGGCACGCGATCGCACAGATCAGCGAGGGATTCAAAGGGTCCATCCGCTTCTCGGGAACGAATCAGAGCACGGATCGCTCCGTCGCCGAGATTGCGTACCGCGGAGAGGCCGAACAGGATGCGTTGATCGCGGGGGGTGAAGTCGGTGCCCGATGCGTTGACATCCGGAGGCATCACCTCAATGCCCATGGCGTTGCAGTTGGAGATATAACGCTGCACCTTGTCACTGGCACCGGCATTCACGGACAGCAGCGCAGCCATGTACGCCACCGGATAGTGCGCTTTGAGATAAGCGGTCTGATAGGTCACCGCCCCATACGCCGTGGAATGACTCTTGTTGAAGCAGTATTCGGCGAAGAGCACCATCTGGTCGAAGAGTTCATCGGCCACCTTGTCGTCGACACCGCGCTCGGAGGCGCCCTTCACAAAGATGCCCCGATGTTTCTGCATCTCAGACACCTTTTTCTTGCCCATGGCCCGGCGCAGAAGGTCTGCTTCCCCCAGGGAGTAACCCGCAAGATCCTGGGCGATGCGCATGATCTGCTCCTGATACACCATGATTCCGTAGGTTTCGCTGAGAATCGGCTCCAGGGTGCTGTGAGCGAAGTCGATCGCCTCGCGTCCATGCTTCCGGTTGATGAACTTGGGAATCAGTCCGGCATCGAGAGGGCCAGGGCGATACAGCGCCAGGATTGAAGAAATGTCCTCCAGTGACGACGGTTTGAGATCGCGCACGATCTGACGCATCCCGGTCGACTCAAGCTGGAAAATGCCCTCCAGGTCACCGCGGGCCAGAAGATCAAAGGTCCCCTGATCCTGAGGGGGGAGCTTGTCGGGATCAATCCGTTCCCCACTGCTCTGAGCAACAAGCTCAAGGGTCTTGTCGATCATCGTGAGATTTTTGAGCCCCAGGAAATCCATTTTGAGGAGCCCCATGGACTCCACGTCTTCCATGAAGTACTGGGTGATCACCTGACCGTCATTGTTGCGTTGCAGGGGGACCAACTCATCAAGGGGATCCGCGGCAATCACCACACCGGCAGCGTGCACACCAAAGGTCTTGTTGGTGCCCTCAATGCGCATGGCCATATCAACCCAGCGTTGAACCACAGGGTCCTTGTCGTATTTCTCCTTGAATTCGGGGTTCGGCGACTCATCGCCGATCATTGCCTTGAGCTTGGCTGGCTTTCCGCGTACCACCGGGATGAGCTTCGCGAGCCGGTCGGCGTCGCCATAGGGAATATCCAGCACCCTGGCCACATCCTTGAGCACAGCCTTCGACGTCATCCGGTTGAAGGTGATGATCTGCGCCACTTTCTCCTCGCCGTAACGGCGCGTGACGTAGTCGATCACCTCGCCCCGGCGTTCAATGCAGAAGTCGGTGTCGATATCAGGCATCGACTTGCGTTCTGGGTTCAGGAAGCGCTCAAACAGCAAGCCATTGCTCACCGGGTCGATATTGGTGATTCCAAGGGCGTAGGCCACGAGCGAGCCAGCCGCCGAGCCGCGGCCAGGACCGACTGGAATACCTTGCTCTCTGGCGAAACGGATGTAGTCCCACACCACAAGGAAGTAGGTGGGAAATCCCATCTGCTCCATGATCTGAAGTTCATGGGCGAGACGATCGGCGTAGGTCTCCTCGATCGTGTCGTTGCTGGATAATCCAAGCCGATCACGCAGACCTTGCTCGGTGACCTCATGCAGGTAGGTGACCGGCGTATGCCCCTCAGGGATTGGGAAGCGGGGCATCTGATAGCGGCCGAGGATGTCATAGTCCTCAACTTTCTCCGCCACAGACACAGTATTGGCAATGGCCTCCTGCACCACAGCAGGGTCAAGGTGATCGGCAAACAACCGGCCCATCTCCTCTTCACTCTTGAGATATTCAGTGCCGGTGTAACGAAGGCGTTTCTCGTCGCTGATCAGCTTGCCCGTGAGCACGCAGAGGAGGGCGTCATGGGCTTCCACGTCATGACGGGTCAGGTAGTGGGCATCGTTGGTGGCCACCACCTGAATACCGAGCTCCTGCGCGATCTTGACGATCTCCACATTCACAATGCGATCTTCGGGAGAGCCGTGATCCTGGATCTCAAGATAAAAGTCCTCTCCGAACACCTCCTGGTACCACCGGGCCACGTCCCTGGCCACATCGGGTCTCTCACGCATGATGGCCTGAGGAATCTCTCCGCCTAGACAGGCGGTTGCCACGATCAGACCCTCGCTGTACTGCTTGAGGAGGTGCTTGTCGATGCAGGCTCGGGAGAAAATTCCCCGACCGCGCATGCCGCGCAGGTGACTGATGCTGGTCAGCTTGACGAGATTTCGATAGCCGACAGCATTTTTCGCCAACACAACCAGGTGATAACGCCGCTCCTTCTTGGGCTGTGGGTCATCAATGGACCCATTGATGACGTACATCTCATTGCCGATGATCGGCTTGATCCCCGCCCCCTTGCAGAGCTTCAGCAGCTCCACGGCTCCATACATCACACCATGGTCCGTCAGAGCCAGTGCCGGCATTCCCAGCTCTTTGGCACGCTCAACCATCTGGGGCAGCTGAGATGCGCCATCCAGGAGGCTGTAATCGCTGTGGTTGTGAAGGGGAACAAATGCCATAGGCATAGCCTAAGCGCCGGCGCAAGATGCAGGGGCAGGACCGAGTCGCCAACACCGCATCTAGCGTGAATTGGATCCAATCGAACCAGCTGGCAACGTTCAGCCTGGGATGAACGCCCCCTCTGGACGGGATTTCATGACATCGGCTGCCTGTTCGTACTGGTGAGCAACCTGCAAGAGGCGCGGCTCCTCGAGCACGTTTCCAATCAGCTGCACTCCGATCGGCAGTCCTCCGTTATCAAAGCCGCAGGGGAGGCTGATCGCCGGAAGACCCGCCAGATTGGCCGGAATCGTCAGCAAATCAGATAAGTACATCGCCAGCGGATCATCCGCGTGGGCGCCGTTCTTAAAGGCCGTACCGGGAGCAGTTGGCGTCAGCAGCACATCCACTGACTGGAATGCGGCATCGAAGTCACGCCGGATCAGCGTGCGCACCTGTTGGGCCTTCTTGTAGTAAGCATCCACATAGCCCGCCGACAGCGCATAGGTGCCGATCAGGATGCGGCGCTGTACCTCACTGCCGAATCCTTCGGCACGGCTACGTGCGGTCATCGCGGCCAGCGAGGCTGCATCCTCAGCCCGGTATCCATACTTCACACCGTCGTAACGGGCGAGGTTGGCCGATGCCTCAGACGGTGCAATCACGTAGTAGGTGGCGATCCCGTCGTTGAACCGGGGACAGCTCACATCCACCAAATCCGCCCCAAGGGCCTGCAGCTGCTGCGCAGCAGCAAGAACGGATGCTTTCACCTGAGGATCCAGACCCTCCTGTTCGAAGCATTCCCTCACAAGTCCAACTTTCAGGCCTTCCACGGGACGCCCCAGTGCCGCGCAGTAATCCGGAACGGGAGCATTGAGACAGGTGGAATCGCGGGGATCCGCACCCGCCATCACCTGAAGCAGCTCCGCGGCATCGGCCACGGAATGGCTGAAGGGACCGACCTGGTCGAGGGAACTGGCGAAGGCAACGAGTCCATAGCGACTGACACGCCCATACGTCGGCTTAAGACCGACCACGCCGCAGAACGAGGCCGGCTGACGAATCGAACCGCCGGTATCGGAACCGATGGAGGCCAGACACTCGCCGGCCGCCATCGCCGCAGCGCTTCCACCGGAGCTGCCGCCAGGGACATAGTCAGGATTCCAGGGGTTCGCCGTGGGCCCGAAGGCGGATGTCTCCGTGGATCCACCCATGGCGAACTCATCGAGATTCGTCTTACCGAGCAGAACGGCTCCAGCAGCCCAGAGGCGCTCGGTCACCGTGGACTCATAGGGGGGAACGAACTGCTCCAGCATCCGACTGGAGCAAGTGGTACGAACACCACGTGTACAGAGGTTGTCCTTGATGGCTAAAGGAACCCCGGCGAGACGAGGCAAGTCCTCACCGGCGGCACGGGCTTCATCAACTCGATCGGCATCGGCCCTGGCCCGCTCCGCGGTGACCTCAAGGAAGGCATGGATTCCAGGTTCAACCGCTTCGATCCTGGCCAGATGGTGGTCGGTGAGCTCCCGTGCTGAAACCTCTCCGTTCGCCAATTGCTGACGCCATTCGGCGATCGCCATGGTCAGAACTTTCGTGCAGCTGAGACGCTATCAGCCAGTCGAAATGCCAGAGAGCCTCTCAGGACGCAGACTCAATCGTGAACGGCTCCGTACGACGACAGCGGATCAGGGATTGCTCGATCGAATCGGGTGACTCAGATTCGAGGTCTGCGAGAAATCCTGGGAGAGCTTTCTCAAGACCGGAGCGGCGGACATAAGGTCCGAACCAGTAAGTCACACTCGGATTACGGGTGTGAACTTTGGCCCACCATGCGAGTCCAAGGCCGTTGGCAAGGGAGCGCATCGGCCAAATCAGCGGGCTCATGGCGGAGCTGTGAAGACTCCGTCATTGTGCCTTGATTTAGCACGCTCGGCTTTCAAAGTTCGACACTTCCATCGAAACTGGGTGTTGGAATCTCGGTCGAGCGTTCAAGCTGAAGATCCAGCACTGTTTCCTGAGGCTTCACGACGCTGCGGGTCTTCGGTGCCGCTGGCAATCTTGGGCGCACGATCTGCGGCGAAGGGTTCTGACCACGCAGGCCTTTCATCCAGCCACGACGGGCCACCTCGTAGAGGCAAAGAGCAGTGGCAACCGACGCATTGAGACTCGGAGTGATGCCTCGGAGGGGAATGCGGATCAAGTGATCGCAATGGCGGCGCGTCAACATCGACAGTCCCTGGTCCTCCGAACCGGTCACCACCACCAATGGACCATCAAGGTCGACTTCTTCCAGCGTCTGGTCACCCTCCTCAGCCAGGCCCACCACCCGATACCCGGCATCTTTGAGAGTTTCCAACGAACGGTTGAGATTCACCACTCTCGCAACCGGGAGGTGTTCGAGGGCACCAGCTGCCACTTTGGCCACAGATCCTGTCAATCCAGCGCTTCGGCGTTGGGGAAGCACAACGCCATGAGCGCCGAGAGCTTCCGCAGAGCGGACGATGGCGCCCAGATTATGAGGATCGGTCAGACCATCCAGTGCCAGCAGCAGGGGAGCTTCTTGGAGTGCGGCACAGCCCTCGATGAGATCGGAAAGATCAAGGGTCTCAGCAGCAGCGGTCTGCAGGGCGATGCCTTGGTGGACAGCCCCTCCGGTCATCTGGGCCAGTCGGGCCCAGGTCACCTCCTCCACCAGAACACCTGAGGCTTTGGCGTCTCGAAGGAGCTGCATGAAACGCGGTGCACTCCGCATCTCACTGGTGCACCAGATCCGGTGAATGGGGCGACCGGCTTCCAGAGCTGCCTGGGTGGCATGACGGCCCCAGAGGAGATCATCAGCAACGGAATCTGCGGAGTGGGACTTGGCCTCGCCCCGGGGCTTCTCATCAAAACGACGGTCTTGGCGGTCTGATCGCAGCGATCGACTATCTTGCGAACGGCTTCCCCTGGCTTCACCATCACGGGACCGCAGAGGCACCTCACGATTGCGTTCAGAGAGGCGACGCTCAGAGCTGCGTTGATCCCGACGCCCGCGTGCTGCAACGTCCACAGATCGGACGCCAGCTCTACTGACTGATCGCGCGTAATCACTAGACCCACCTCTGGCGGGGACCCGTCGCTTGGTATCGCCACTCCGCTCGACTCGCCAAGGAGACTCCCTTCGCTCGTCGCTGCCATCACGGCGATCACGGCGATCACGGCCCGGTCCTCGTTCATCCATCCGAGCCGAACTTCCGCGAGGACCTCCTCTGGACGGACGACCTCCCCCGGGATCTCCACCGCGTGGGGGACGGGACGGGCGGCGTTCAAAACGGGAGCTCATGGGATCGATGGTTATGACAGGGCTGATTCGGTCTCCTCAAGGCGATCCAGAAGCTGGGCAAGCCGCGTCGGATTGTGAAGATAGAGCCAGCCAACCATTGTCTCAAATCCTGTGGCCTTCCCATAGGCAGCGGGGTCGCCACCGCGCGGCCCCCTCCCGGCGCGGTTGCGGCCGCGACGGACCAGATCGCTTTCAAACTCAGTCAACATGGGCCGAAGTCGCTCCAAGGCGAGAGCTTGCGCATCCGCCCGGACCTCGGCGACAACCGACCGGTGCAGATCAGACGCCCGTCCTGGACGTCGGCAATGGCGAAGTCGTTGATGCAGTTCCCAGACGGCATCACCGAGCCAGGCAAGCTGGAGGGGACCTAGATCAACGGATTGCGAAGGCAGAGCCTGCTGAATCCGGACCCAGTCGCTCAAGCGGCCAGCTGGGTGAAAGCCGACTCCAGATCGTTCACGAGGTGAAGGAACGCCTCAAGCCTGACCAGTTTCACAGTCTGGCTGACGCGAGCATTACCCACCACCACGAAGCTGCGTTTGGAGTCGTTGCACTGTTTGGCGAGTTGCACCAGAGCGCCCAAACCGGATGAATCAAGAAAGTCGATCTTGCTCAAATCGAGAACCGTTGAGGAAGCATTGGCCTTGAGCACATCAGCCACGTAGCTGAGGAACTGCTTCTCGGAGAAGGCATCCAGCTGTCCGGTGAAGTGAAAAACCAGACACCCACCCTTCTGTTCGAATCCGCCGCGTAGCGAAACCGTCAGTCGCTGGAGTTCAGTGATGGGAACAGACCCCCCTGGATGCATCGTGCGAAGTGTAGGGATCAACACCGGAACAGACCACGGTTCAGCGGCGATCCGACATCAGTGTCACGAATCGGGAAAAATGATGATCCGCATCATGGGGTCCAGGACTGGCTTCTGGGTGGTACTGAACACTGAAGACCGGCTGATGACGATGGGCAATCGCCGCAACTGTGCGGTCGTTGAGATTCAGATGAGTGATCTCCACCTTGTCCTGGGGAAGGCTTGAGGCATCCAGAGCGAAGCCATGGTTCTGGCTGGTGATCTCCACCTGACCGGATGTACCGCAGGGATGGTTGAGTCCGCGATGGCCGTACCCGAGCTTGAACGTCTCACCACCGAGCGCCAAGCCGAGAATCTGATGACCGAGGCAGATTCCAAACAAAGGCAGGGCTTGATGCTCAAGAAGGCCACGGGCCAGATCGATGCCATGGGTCACGGCCGCGGGGTCACCAGGCCCGTTGGACAGGAAGACCCCCTCCGGCTCATGGGCGAGCACGGTGTTCAAATCCACCGAGGCCGGGACCACCGTGACAGCGCAACCATGACTCACAAGGCGGTCGAGGATGGCCCGTTTGATCCCGAAATCAATCGCCACGACGCGATAAGGCCGTTCAGATCGGCTGGATTGCAGACGACGGTCGAACGCAACGCTGCAGGGCTTTTCCCAGGTGTAGGGGGTCTGCGTTGTCACCCGATCAGCAAGATTGAGCCCCTCCATTGAAGGTGCAGCACGAAGCTCCTCCCTCAGATCGGCTGGAGAACGTCCGGAGGAACTGATGATTCCATTCATCGCTCCTGTTTCACGCAAGTGGCGCACCAAGGCACGCGTGTCGATCCCCTGAATACCAACGACACCTTGCTGTTCCAGCCAGGCCTGCAGGCTCTGAGTGGATCGCCAGCTGCTGGAGACCGGAGAGAGCTGACGGGCGATCAACCCACGCACGTGGGCATGGTCTGCCTCCTGATCGTGATCATTCACACCGGTGTTGCCCAGCTCGGGATAGGTGAATGTGACCAGCTGACCGGAATAGCTGGGATCCGTCATCACTTCCTGATAACCGGTCATCCCCGTGTTGAAGACCACCTCACCCACGGCACTGCCGACCGCTCCACAGGCCAGACCTTGAAACACGGTTCCATCAGCGAGCATCAGCATCGCCGGGTTCCCGGATGAGGCTGTCATCATTGTTGAACCGATCCCTTCAGCAAGTCGGACACGTTCATTCTTCCTTGGCGGGGGTCAGGGCATCGCGAAGTTGTTCAAGACGACGCCAAGGGGAGCCCTGGGCAAGGGCATCGAGAGCCTGCTGGGCAGCGCGGCTGAGATCGGACTCAACACCCGCGACCCAGAGCACAAGCGCCGCATTGAACGCCACCACCTCATTCTGGGCCTGACTGCCGCGTCCCTTTAGCAGTTCCTCAAGAATGGTCTGATTGCAGAGCAGATCACCACCACGCAGGTCGTCGAGCGGTGTCTGCTGCAGACCCAAATCCTCTGGAGCAATCCATTCGGAGCGCACATGGCCGTTTTCCAGAATGCGCACAGGATTGGGACCGGCCAGGGAGGCTTCGTCCAAACCACCGGATCCGTGAACCACCACAGCCCGGTCCTGCCCCAACGAACGCAGAGCCTCAGCCATCGGGTCAAGCAGGTCATCGGTCGCAACGCCGAGCACCTGGCCATCGGGCCGCAGGGGATTCACGAGAGGACCAAGCAGGTTGAAAACCGTTCGCACTCCGAGGCTCTTGCGCAGAGGAGCGAGATTCACCAGTGCGGGATGCCAGGCAGGTGCGAACAAAAAGGTCACCCCGGTGGCTGGCAAGGCCTTCACCACTTGGTCAGCAGGAGCCTTGAGATGAAGACCCAACCCTTCGAGAACATCGGCAGAACCGACCTTGCCGCTGGCACTTCGGTTTCCGTGTTTCGCCACCGTGGCTCCGCAGGCTGCAGCTGTGAACGCCACGGCCGTGGAAATGTTGAAGGTGTCAGCACCATCGCCTCCGGTGCCGCAGGTATCGACCATGCGCAGGGATGGTCTGTCACAGGGAAGAGGACTGGCCTGGCGCAGCACGGCCGCCATGGCTCCCAGTTCGGTTCCGTCCACCCCCCTAGAGCGAAAGGCTGCGAGGAAGGCGCCGGTCTGAACGGGTGTCAGTGCTTCGGCAAGCCAGGCCTCCATCAACTCTGTCGCTTCGGCATGACCAAACACACCGCCGTCAAGCAGATGATCCAGGCGCTTGGACCAGGGATTAGGCAAAGAAACCATGAGGCAGAGCCTTCAAAACTTCAAACGATGAGCAGTGAACAGAAAAAAACCCGGGTGCAAAAGCACGCCGGGCCGGATGATGGGGATGTTTCTACTATTACTCAGGATTGAATTTGTGACCAGTTCTGCTGGCGTCTGCTCGTCGCAGCTTCACGGGCTGTCGGATTGCTGAGCATCGAATCCGGATCCCACATCCTCTGCACCCGATTGACCAGGACGGAAGCCTGAGGACCAGAGTTTGCGAGCTCGGCTGTTGAGTTCATCACGAGTGATCGCCCAGAAGGTCAGGACCCGATCGAGATCGTTGCGAAGGGAAGCGGCGCCTGGAAACATCTCGTACCGCGTGAAAAGCCGAGCCAAATCTGTGATGTCTTGAGGACCAGGGCGTTCACAGGCCAGGAGGCGATCCACCGTGTCGCGATCAATTGCTTCCAGAGGATGGTTCTGATCATCGGAATCGGAATTGGACACACCTGGCATGCGGATCGCTGCAGCCTGCCTCATGCCACTGCCTAAGTTGTTGCTTGTTCAGGATCTCCGATGGCCGCCTTCCGCCTCGATCTGATCGGCCGCTATCTGAAACCCCACCGTCGAACGGTGATTCTGGGTGCCATCGCGCTGGTGGTGGTGAACATTCTCAGTGTCACCATCCCACTGGAGGTACGTCGCGTGGTTGACGACCTTCAGAGCGACTTTGCGCTGTCGGATGTGCTGACCCAGGCCGGCTGGATCGTTCTGCTGGCGAGCTCGATGGCCGTGGTGCGGCTGTACTCCCGACAACTCGTCTTCGGGGTGGGAAGGCAGGTGGAAGTGGAGCTGCGCCAGAAGCTCTTTGACCAGATGTTGCAACAGGAGCCCGGTTGGGTTCAGAAGACCGGCAGCGGTGAGGTCATCAGCAGGGCCACCAGTGATGTGGAGAACGTTCGCCGGCTGCTTGGTTTCGCAGTGCTCAGCCTTACAAACACAGCCCTGGCGTATGCCTTCACCTTGCCGGCGATGCTGGCGATCGACCCGGGGCTCACCGTTGCTGCCATTGCTCTTTACCCCGTGATGCTGGGGTCCGTTCGTCTTTTCGGGCGGCGGATGATGCATCAGCAGCGACGACAGCAGGAGGCCCTGGCTGGACTGAGCGAACTGATTCAGGAGGACCTTTCGGGCATCGCCGCCATCAAGATCTACAACCAGGAGGATCAGGAACTGGATGCATTCAGTTCCAGGAATCGTCGCTATCGAGATTCCGCCATCCAACTGGCCAAAACTCGCAGCACATTGTTTCCTCTGCTCGAGGGGATTTCCTCGATGTCCCTCCTCCTGCTTCTGGCTCTCGGCAGTGGCCAGCTGCAACAGGGCACCCTGTCAATCGGAGGACTCGTGGCGCTGATCCTTTACGTGGAAAGGCTCGTGTTCCCGACCGCTCTGCTGGGCTTCACCTTGAACACCTTTCAGACGGGTCAGGTGAGTCTGGAACGAGTGGAGGAACTGCTGTCGCGCAGACCCCTGATCCGCGACAGTCGCCATCCCATCACTCTTCAACAACCAGTGCGTGGCGAACTTGAGGCCCGCAACCTGCACATTCGTTACGAGGACAGCGCAAAGGACACGTTGAACGGACTCAGCTTCAGCATCAGCGCAGGAGAACTCGTGGCTGTCGTAGGGCCAGTTGGATGTGGCAAGACCACCCTGGCGAGAGCTCTGGGCCGAATGGTGGATGTGCCGGCAGGAGAACTTTTTCTCGATGGCCAGGACGTGACCAGGCTTCGCCTCGACGATCTACGCGCTCAGATCGCTCTGGTTCCCCAGGAGGGCTATCTTTTCACGAACACGTTGGCGGATAATCTCCGCTACGGGGACCCTCAGGCGTCCTTGGACAGGGTGGAATCCGCTGCAGAACAGGCGCGATTACTCGGTGATGTGAAGGGTTTCCCTGACGGCATGAATACGCTCGTCGGCGAACGGGGAATCACTCTCAGCGGCGGCCAGCGTCAGCGCACGGCCCTCGGCCGGGCCTTGCTGATGCGATGTCCTGTTCTGGTGCTGGATGACGCCCTGGCCAGCGTGGACAACAACACGGCCGCAGAGATCCTCACGTCGGTGCGACGTCAGACCCAGCGAACCGTGGTGATGATCAGCCACCAGCTCTCTGCCGCTGCCGCGTGCGATCGCATCCTCGTGCTGGAGGAGGGCCGTCTCGTTCAGGAAGGTCATCACAACCAATTGATCAAGGAACAAGGCCTCTACCGCAGTCTCTGGGAGAGGGAACAGGCCGAAGAACGACTGGAATCGGTGGCCTGACGCAAAGCTTGCGCAATGAACGGCGGACAAAGCTCCCGACCTCGGCTTAGCTGAGTTCACTGCCCTGGAATCATGACGTCAGGCACCGAAACCCCATTTCACGTTCGCTGTACCCTCACGTTTGGTGATATCTACGGCCAAATCCTGGCCTGGATGGCTGTGATCTTTGTGAGCCTCGCCTCAGGCTTAGCGCTCATGGGGTCGTCCAGACCGCTCTTTGCCTTGGTGGGTGTGGGGCTGATTCTCGTTCTAAGCCTTCCATTCCTGCTCTTCGCCTTTGTCACGACCCTGTTGAATCACATCCGCCTGGATCCAGGGACAACGACCTAATTTGGAACCTGAAACGTCGTTGCCATGCTCCCCAACTGGTTGACAGGTTCCACAGGGACTCGTGAGCAGGGCGACGGAGTTGAGCGCCACGTCGTGCTTGGGTCGCCGCTTAAAGCTCCTCTGATGGAGGATCAGGAAGAGATCATTTTCGGTTGTGGCTGTTTCTGGGGCGCCGAAAAAGGGTTCTGGAGACTTCCTGGTGTGATTTCAACCTCCGTTGGATACGCAGGCGGAGAGACGGATCATCCGAGCTATGACCAGGTTTGCAGCGGACGCACAGGACATACAGAAGTGGTGCGCGTGGTGTGGAGCTCACCCGCCATCGATGTGAGTGATCTGCTCAAGCTGTTCTGGGAATGTCATGACCCAACCCAGGGAGATCGCCAGGGCAATGACTGCGGCAGCCAGTACCGATCAGCGATCTACACCACGAATGCCCGACAGATCGAACGGGTCCAGGCAAGCCGAGAGTGGTATCAGAACGCTCTGTCGGCGGCAGGCCGCGGTGCAATCACCACGGAGATCGCCGCAGATCGCCCTTACTATTTCGCCGAGTCTTATCACCAGCAGTACCTGGCAAGGCCAGGCAGCAGGCCCTACTGCTCAGCAATGCCGACAGGCGTGACTCTGGGGGCCTTTGAAGGCGCCGAGTACCGATTACCAGCGAAGGTTTGGACGCATTACGACTGGTCGATCAGCCACTGCGTGCTGCGTGGAGACAACAGTCCAATCAACCTGAACCCGTGAACAGATCCCTTCCGGACCGCTGGGTGATCGCCATCTTGGCCGCAACGATGCTCATGGTGTTCGCCCTGGCGTTTTCGCTCCGAGCACCGTCCACGGACAGGCAGCCCTTCCTCTGGCGGGACCCTGGTCCTGGGCTCGATCGCAGTCCTAACCAGACTGGAACCCTCGCGCTCTGACGACTGAAGTCCTGTGTCTAAGCCTCCCAAACCAACAGAGAGGAGACGCCTCCATCCGCTCCCGAAGGGACTGGTTGAGCTCTACGGACTGATTGCCGTGCTGGTGGTGCTGATCCCGGAATGGATCGCTGACGGCACGATCAACCTGGGGGGACGGGGAGCAAGAGCTCCCCTACCGATGACCTCACGAGCCTGGAGAACCTTGCCGGAATTGCAGCTCGCCTCGATGTCGCTACGGGAGCTGCGTCAACTCTCCCGAGAATTGCGCATCTGGGGGTACACGGGCGAATCAAGAGACAAGCTCAGCGCCCGTCTTCTCGCCCGCATCCGTAGGAGGATCAAAGCCGTGGATGCCTTGTGATAACTTGAATCTGACGGGGCGTAGCGCAGCTTGGTAGCGCACCACTTTGGGGTAGTGGGGGTCGTGGGTTCAAATCCCGCCGCTCCGATTTCACCGTCGAGTTGAAAGCATCGAATCCCTCTGAGGAGGGATTTTTTTATGCTCAAGCGTGGGCCATCCACCTGCAAGCGGGCATCACGCAACCGACGTTGATTGGAGACGTGCGCGGGATTGGCTTTGAGTTCAGTGTGCTGACGTTTCCCTTGACCGGCAGGCATGGCCAAGAACACCCCTCCATCGGTGAACTGGATCACTCCTTGCATCACATCAAACAGGCGAGCATTGGCTGTGATCGTGACCAGTGGCTGAAGAGACGCATAGAGATGCCGACTGACAAAGGGTCGGCTGCTGGCATGACCCCTATGTGATGGGACCGGATCATGGCCGCGATGCAAGGCAATGGGCATTGCGCTCCCGCAGCGGCCCCTGCCGACGCACCCTGCGCAGGAGCAAAAGCGGCAAGCACAGTGACAAGCCAGGGATAATCCCACCCCCTGGCAGCGGAATCAATCAACTGCACCCCGAAGAGTGCAAAGACAGAGGAGAACACCAATCCAGCCAACCAGTCAGTAGCCCTGCTCTGCATGAAGCAGCAACATCAGCAGTGGGAAAGAAGGTCCAGCCACAAACTTGAGCGATCAAATCCGTTCCAGCTAAACCGCTAAGCACTGACAAGCGCGTTGACTTATTTCTTGGGAAGGTGGGTAATCACAAGATGACGCTGGGAATCAATCTTCAGCCAACCCTCATCCTTGAGAAGGCCGATCACTCGGGTCACCGTCACGCGCGTGGTGCTTAAAGCGCTCGCCATCTCCTGATGGGTTAAACGAAGATTCAGGCGCAATCCTTCATCACAGGGCTGACCATAATCCTGGGCAAGCAGTTCCAGAAAGCCCCGAACCCGTTCCTCCACGCGACGCAAACCGAGAAGTGAGAGGAGATATTCAGATTGGCGGTATCGCAGAACAACAGCATCAAGCAGTGCCCTAGCCAACTCCGCCGATTCATGCACCTCTGCAAGGGTCACGCAAAGGAGATCACAATCCGTGAGGGTGACGGCTTCATAGGCCTCCACGGTGCTCAGAGGCTCACCAAACGGCTCATTGGGACCAGCCAGTCCGAGCAAAAGCTCGTCGCCATGAACAGAAACAGCACCCAACTTCACCATGCCTCTCACCACAAGCCAAAGGCTGTTTTTCAGCAGAGGCACCACGCTTCCAGAGGAGAGATGCACAAGGTTGCGCTTCTGAAAACTGTTTTCTAAAAGCTCACGGAAACCTTCTCGACGGCTGGAAACGGACTGAGGAGAAGAGACCATTGTTGAAGCTCTCGATACAACGAAGTGTATGGAGCACAACATCCCTAGCAGGCAAAGGGATGGGGATCAGCGCTTTAAGACTCTCCTAAAAAATCAGAAAGATAAAGGAAACATAAAAAGGAGGGGTTGCCCCCTCCTCGTTCATGCGATCAGTGAAGTTGATTCAGAGAATCAATTACCGATCTTGTTCACAGCAGCCTTGGCCTTGCTGAGGATGCCGCCTTTCAGGGGAACGAAACCGAGGCTGGGAGCCTGGTCCTGAGCCTTGTTGCTCAGCATGAAGTTGAAGGCTTCCTTGATGGCAGCGGTGTTCTTGCCGTTGCCGGTCTTGTAAGCCAGCACCCAGGTGAGGGTGGCGATGGGGTAAGCGCCCTTGGCGGTGGGGTTGGGGTTCTTGCCAGCCAGGTTGGAATCCAGCTTGATGCCGTTCAGTGCAGTGGCACCGGCCTTCACAGAAGGCTTGAGGAATTCACCGGACTTGTTCTGCAGGGCTGCAGCCACAACCTTGCCCTTGATGTAGGACTGGTTGACGTAACCGATGGCGCCAACTTTGTTCTGAATGGTGCCAGCGACGCCGGAGTTGCCCTTGGCACCAACAGCGTTCTTACCGGGCCACTTGACGGACTTACCGGTGCCCAGAGTCCACTCGGAGGAGAAGGCCTGCATGGAGTTGGTGAAGGCCTTGGTGGTGCCGGAACCGTCAGAACGGTGCACCCAGGTGATGTTGCCGGGAGCACAGCCAAGCTGCTTCCAATCGGTGATCTTGCCGATCGCCACCTGAACTGCCTGCTTCTGGGTCAGCTTGAGGTTGCAACCAGGCTTGTTGTAACCGAAAGCGATGGTGCCACCCACCATGGGGATCTGCACAACACCACGCTTCACCTTGGCCATGTCCTTGGGCTTCATCGGATCGTCAGAAGCGCCGAAGTTCACGGTCTGGTCGATGAAAGCCTTACGACCGGAACCGGATCCAACCGCCTGATAGTTGACCTGAGGACCACCGGCCTTGGCCAGCTCAGCGAACCAGCGCTGATAGATCTTGGCGGGGAATGATGCACCTGCACCGTTCAGACGATCAGCGGCGGATGCGGAAACGCCGGCTCCGAGAGCCAGCAAAGAGGAAATAATGAGAGCCTTCTTGGCGAAGCTCATGAGAAGCCTGGGAGAAATCGGCGTCCTAGGAGTAGCTAACCAATACGGATTTGGTCGTTAGCAGTAGGTTAAGGGTGATCGCAAAGCCTGTTCAGGGCCGACGAGACTCATCTTTGTTCCAAGACGAGCTGCAAGAACGCGAACGGGTTGCACCCGTTTCAAAGGGGAGACGGGTCGAAACGCTGTAGCGGGTCAGCCAACGGTTCACCCGACTGCGCTGACACGAGGGAACTTCGTTCAGGAGCTGGGAAAGTTCCAAGGCTCCTAATCGTTTGAGCTCCCGTACATCAACATGCCAAAGACTTTCAGCTTCTCGAATCAGACGCGCCCAAGTTCGAACCTGCTGCCAGCGCTGCAGGCGTAAACGAACAGATTGGCGATGCGTCGACGATTTCATGCCATCAGGGTGGCCGAGGCAGCGCAACCATCGGTCAAAAAACCCGTGAGACTTCGGACTGCTGAAGCAAATCAGGATGCCCGTGGCAACGCAGCGTCCACCGGCACCACGGTGAAGGGAAGCTCCCGCTCCTCCCGCTCCGAAAGCCGCCGGGCCCAGGCCCCCTTGACGGGTTCATTCCAGCGGAACCCTGCTTCGCGGGCGAGATGGCGTTGGTCGTAGGACACCTGGGCACGCACAAGTCGACGCGGTTCCAAGGCATGGGTGATCAGCTCCTCCAGGTCGTCGCAGCGCTGAAACACCTCAGCCAGATAAATGCAATCCGTGAGAGCCCGATGCGCTGACCACACAGGAATTCCGTAGGCCAGGGCCAGGTCAATCACCGAAGGCCTGGCTTTCAGATTGCGCGCTTCAGGCCAACGGATGTCTTCAAGGGTGCAAAGCCAGGGACGCTTCGCCTCTGGCAAAGCACCGCGACCGAACCACTGGCGATCAAAGGCTGCGTTGTGAGCCACCAGATAATCCGCGCTCATCATCATTCGCTCAAACCAAGCAAGCCCATCACCCCAAGGCTGCTCAACGCGGCTGACCTCAGCTGGGATTCGATTGATCGACTCAGCAGGATTGCTGTCGACAGGCAACAGACATGACATCTGCGCCAGCACCTGACGATGGGGGACGGAAAACAGAATCGCTCCAAGTTCAAGGCACTGATCACGATCGGCATCGAGCCCTGTCGTTTCCGTATCAACAATCAGCAAACGGGACGGTTGCACGTCTGGAGAGGGTTCAGTGATGGACGGCTGCTCGATTGGTCGCGAAGCAGAGGAAGGTGATTGAAAACCCTGCAGCAGATCCAATTGACCGGACTCCAGAGCACTGTCAGTCATGGGAAGGGGCCGTGAGATCTCAGCGGATCCATTCTCTCGTCATCAACCCCAGCTTCCTAGGGTGAATCGAGCGCTGAACACCCATGGCTCTGCAGACCGGCGATGTGGCCCCGAGCTTTGCTCTCGAAGACCAAGACGGTCAGATGCGCCGGCTGGATGACGTGAAGGATCGGATTCTTGTGCTGTTCTTCTATCCGAAGGACGACACTCCAGGCTGTACAGCGGAAGCCTGCACGTTCCGGGATCACCACGCCAATCTCACGGCACTGGGAGCAGAAGTCTGGGGAGTGAGCGGGGATGACGCAGTGAGCCACAGGCGTTTCGCTGAACGCTACCAATTGCCGTATCCGCTTTTGAGCGACAAGACTGGAAGCCTGAAAAGGTCATTTGGTGTGCCCAAAACCTTCGGACTCCTCCCCGCAAGGGTGACCTACGTGATTGATCAGAAGGGCGTGATCAAACTCGTTTTCAACAACCTCCTCGATGGACCAGCCCATGTGAAGGAGGCGGAGTCGGTTGTGCGCACTCTGGCCGCAGGGTGAACCGTTGGCAGCGTCGTGAACAGTGTTGGTGTCTGTGGCCGAAGGACTCCGTTCGAGGTCTCGTGGACTTCATTGGTGGCAGTTATCTCGCCACCAGTCCCCAGATCAGCTACCGACGCCTCCTGGAATGGTTGGCGGATGAGGGCTATGCCATTCACGCCTGGAGTTACGTTCCGGGATTCGACCACCAGCTCCAGGCCCGCGAAGGCTGGCAGCAACTGAGGCAGTGCCGCCGGCTCCTAGAGGAGCGGCTGAACAGACCGATCACGCCGATGCGGCTGGGTCACAGTCTCGGTTGCAAACTCCATCTCCTGGCTCCGGATGATGGGCGCGGCTGCAGTGGTCTGGCAGCACTCAGTTTCAACAACTTCACAGCCGAACGGTCCATTCCCCTGCTCGGGACCCTCGCTCCAAAACTCGGTGTGGTCACCGAGTTCAGCCCAGGGCCTGTAGAAACGCTCAACATGATCGAGCGTTTCTACAGGCAGGACCGCAATCTGGTCGTGCGTTTCGGAGACGATGCCCTCGATCAAAGTGACGATCTGATTCAGGCACTCCAGCGCAGACCTGGAGACCAAAGCCGCTTTGTGCAGACCACAGGCGACCACCTCACCCCAGCGAGTGCGGGACTGCGGCAGGGACTTCTCGGCGGCTGGGCTGATGACCAAGGCCGCAGTCGACGCATCCGCCGCTTAGTCGACCTTCTGCTTACCTGGGCCTGAAATCAGGCCCGCAAACGATCCAGCACGGAGCGATCTTCCAGGGTGCTGGTGTCACCTGTCACATCCTCTCCGGCAGCCAGTGCCCTGAGAATCCGGCGCATGATCTTGCCGCTGCGCGTTTTAGGAAGGGCATCGCTGCAGCGGATTTCATCAGGGCGAGCGATCGGACCGATTTCGGTGCCCACATGAGCCCGCAACTCAGCGATCAGGGCGTCATTGGATTCGCGATCGGCCTCAAGGGTGACGAACGCCACGATGCCCTCGCCTTTCAGCTCATCAGGACGACCGACCACAGCGGCCTCCGCCACCGCAGGGTGACTGACCAGGGCTGATTCGATTTCCATGGTGCCAAGGCGATGGCCAGACACGTTGATGACATCGTCCACGCGTCCCATCACCCAGAAGTAACCATCCGCATCCCGTCGAGCACCATCACCGGCGAAGTAGATGTAGCTGCCATCCTCAGGACGGATGTACTCCCAATAGCTCTGGCGGAAGCGCTCCGGATTGCCATGCACCGTTCGCATCATCCCCGGCCAGGGACGACGCACGACCAGATATCCCCCTTCATTGGCCCCCACACTGTTGCCATCGGCGTCCACCACATCGGCCTCGATCCCGGGCAGCGGCAGGGTGGCTGAACCCGGCTTGGTGGGTGTGGCCCCAGGGAGCGGGCTGATCATCACGCCGCCTGTTTCGGTCTGCCACCAGGTGTCGATGATCGGGCAGCGACCACCACCAATCACATCTTGATACCAGATCCAGGCTTCGGGATTGATGGGTTCGCCAACGGTTCCGAGCAGTCGCAAGCTACTCATATCGAACTGGTCAGGCACGGTCCGGCCGTTCTTCATGAAGGCCCGGATCGCGGTGGGAGCGGTGTAGAAAATCGTCACCCTGTGCTTCTGGATCAACTCCCAGAAAGCCCCAGGGTTGGAAGGTCGTGGCGCTCCCTCATACATCACGGTGGTGGCCCCATTCGACAGCGGGCCATACACGATGTAGCTGTGACCGGTGATCCAGCCCACATCCGCTGTGCACCAGAACACGTCGTCATCACGGAGATCAAAGATCCACTGAAACGTGAGATGAGCCCAGAGGTTGTAACCCGCCGTGGTGTGCACCACACCTTTGGGTTTGCCGGTGGATCCAGAGGTGTAAAGCACGAAGAGCCGGTCTTCACTCTCCATGGGCTCAGCCGGGCAGTCGCTGGACTGACCATCCACCAGCTCATGCCACCACTGATCACGGCCCTGCACCATGTCCACCGGCTGCTCGGTGCGCTGCACCACCAGCACGGAGGTCACCGATGGACAGGCACCATCGGCGAGAGCAGCATCGACGGCAGGTTTCAGAGAAACGGGCTTGTCCTTGCGAAAGCCGCCGTCGGCGGTGATCACAGCTTTGGCCTCACCATCGATCAACCGGTCCCGAAGCGCTTCTGCAGAGAAGCCTCCGAACACCACTGAATGGGGAGCACCGACTCGGGCGCAGGCCAGCATGGCGATGGCCGCTTCCGGAACCATCGGCATGTAGAGGGCCACCAGATCCCCCTTGCCAATGCCCATGGACTTCAGCGCATTGGCTGCCTTGCACACCTCGGCATGCAGTTCTCTGTAAGTGAAACGGCGGACATCGCCCGGTTCCCCTTCCCAGATCAGAGCCGTCTTGTCGGCCGTTTCACCGTGAAGATGCCGGTCAAGACAATTGTGGGAGAGGTTGGTGGTGCCTCCCTGGAACCAGCGAGCGAAGGGAGGGTTGGTCCAGTCGAGCACCTGCTCAAACGGCGTGAACCAATCGAGTTCCTGGCGAGCCGCATTGCCCCAGAACGTTTCCGGATCGTTCCTGGCTGCATCGGCCATGGCTTGGTAGGCATCCATGCCACCAATCCGTGCTGACTGAGTGAGCTCTATGGGCGGAGCAAAAACGCGCTGTTCCTTGAGCACGCTTTCGATCGTGGAACCTTCGCTCATCGCCAGCAGCCGCTTGCAGTGTCACCGCAAGGTTATCCAGCGTGCAGCTCCAGAGACAGCGGGTCGTTGCCAAGCGTTGCCAGGTTCTTCTTTCCGTCACTGAATCCCGGAGGCATGGCCTGCAGAATGCTTTGAGGGGGTAAGGGGCACCATGCCAGAGCCGGGGTCCACTCGCGTTCGAACAGTCAGACCTGAGGCATTTCTCTTCGATCTGGACGGCGTCCTCTTGGACACCGAACCTCTGCATGCCATCGCCTGGCGCCAGGCGGCGACGCACTTCGGAACCGATCTCACTGATGGGCAGCTTGCGCTACTGCAGGGCAAGCGCCGGCTGGAGAATTCCCGGCAGGTCTGTTCATGGATCAGTCAACCCATCACTCCAGAGGAGTTGCTCGCGGTGCGTCAACCGATTGCCGCCGACCTGATGGCCTCAGCCCGGGCGATGCCGGGAGCCGAATCCCTCGTGCGGTACATCCACTCCTTGAATCTGCCGATGGCCCTGGTCACCAGCAGTGAGCGAACTTCGATGCAACACAAAATCGGTCACCATTCCTGGGTGAATCTGTTGCAGGTCCAAGTGTGTGGAGACGACAGCGCCCTGAAGGCTGGAAAACCAGCTCCTGATCCTTACAAGCTGGGAGCCTCAAAACTGAATGTGAACCCTCAGGATTGCTGGGCAATCGAAGATTCCGATGCCGGATGCCAATCAGCGGCAGAAGCCGGTTGCAACGTCTGGCGACTGATGCAACCCGTTGAATTCGCGAGGCCGTACAGCCATCAAGCAGTGATCACTATCAAGGCACTCTCCGAATTGGAAACCCAATTACGACGATCCGTTCAGTAGAGACGACTCAACACGAAATCTGGCAGCTCCAGCAATGCCGAACGGGAAGGTGATTCAGGAAGCCAGCTCAGAGCCTCACGGGACTCCTGAGCGAAGCGTTCAGCAAGCTGACGGGTTCGAGCGATCGCATCGGATTGGCGCACAATCCGAAGGGCTTCATCGAGATCACCTTCGTTGCTGAATTCCCTTTCAATCAGCACACCTAAGGAAGGATTCTCTTCAAGCGCATACAGCGCTGGAGCGGTGAGATAACCGCTGGACAAATCACTGGCAGCAGGCTTGCCGAGCTGTTGATCACTTCCTGTGAAATCAAGAATGTCGTCAACCACCTGAAAGGCCAAGCCCAGTTGCCTGCCGTAGTGATACAAGGATTCCAACTGAGGCTCGGTACACCCACTGAGAACTCCGGCCGCCCTGGCACTGTTGGCAATCAGGGAGGCTGTTTTGCAGTAGCTCTTTTCGAGATAGGTCTCAAAGGTCTGACCCGTGTCATAGCGGAACAGCCCCTGCTTCACCTCTCCATCAGCCAGATCCATGATCACTCGGCTGAGAAGTTTCACCACATCGAGGTTGTCCAGATTGGCCAAGTGCCAGCTGGCCTGTGCGAACAGAAAGTCGCCAGCAAGGACAGCGACGCGATGGTTGAAACGGCTATGGACCGTTTCCACACCTCGGCGGGTCCCAGCCTCATCCACCACATCATCGTGAACCAAGGATGCGGTGTGGATCATTTCAGTGATCTCTGCCAGACGCCGATGCCTGGGGGAGAGCTCACCTTCTGGAGATAAGCCTCGTGACACAAGCAGAACAATTCCTGGCCTCAGCCGTTTGCCACCGGCACTGAACAGATGCTCGGCAGCTGCCTGCAAAATCGGGTGCCCTGCACCGATCAGGCTGCGAAGATCGCTGAGCAGGATCTCAAGATCCGCCTCGACCGGCTGCAACAACTCGGTGACGGTGGCCATGGGTCCTCTCGGTGCCGGGATCCTAGAAGGCATCGACCGGCGACTGCAGAGCAATTTGTTCGACCCGGGGGCGTTGCCCTAGCCAGGGAGTCGCACGGTCGGCGAATCCCTGCGGATCGGAAGTCACATAGATATGGGTAGCCCCCAGAGCTAGCGGCTGATCGAGTCCACCCGGCAGCGGCTGCCCAAGGAGAACGTCAAGCTGGCTGGCAACACCGAGAGCCGGATCGATCAGCCGGATCGACTCCGGCAAGAGGTTTGAGAGGAGAGGAAGAAGCAGCGGGTAATGGGTGCAACCGAGCACGATCGATTGCACGGATGCCTCCAGGAGAGGCTGGAGGTAGCGGATCGCTGCTCTGTACAGCTCGTCGCAGTTCAGGTCCCCTGCCTCAATGAGGGGCACAAAGTCCGGACAAGCCTGCTGCACCACAAGCGTTCCAGGGTGAAGAGCTTCGATGCTGTCTCGATAGGCCCCGGATGCAACGGTCGCTGGAGTGGCCAGCACACCCACCCGCGACTCCCGCACCATGGCGGCAGCGGCTCCGATCAGGCCGACCACTGGAACCCCAGCCTGACCCTCAGCCACATCACGGGCAAGAGCATTGGTGGTGTTGCAAGCCATCACCACTGTGGTCACCTTCTGGTGACGAAGCCAAGCGACCACTTCGGAGGCAATGACTCGGATCTCGGATGGAGAACGGCTGCCGTAGGGCACCCGGGCCGTGTCTCCGAGATAAATCGTGGGGACTGCGCCATGACGCTCAAGCACACGCCGCAGCACCGTCAGCCCCCCCAGGCCGCTGTCGAACAAACCGAGACGGATGGTCAACGAACCCCTTGCAGATACTCAAGAATGCCTGCTGCGATGGCAAGCGCCAGCCTGCGGCGATGCGATGCCGTAGCCAGACGGGGTGAGTCGATGTTTCCGGTCACGAATCCCGTTTCCACCAGCGCCGCGGGCATGGTGGTTCGTCGGATCACGAAGAACCGGCCGCGACGGACACCTCGGTTTGGGCTGCCTGGCGACACATTGAGCACCTGCTGCTGGATATGAGCCGCAAGACGCGCCGATCGGGGATCAGAGAAGTAGAAAGTCTCGATGCCATTCACATCCGGGCGCGACATGCTGATGGCGTTGGCATGAATGCTGACGAACGCCGTGGCGCCGATGCGATTCGCGAGTGAGACGCGTGGTGGCAGGTCCACATCCACTTCCGCCGTGCGCGTCAGGGTCACTTGGACACCTTTGGCTTCCAGAAGGCGGGCAACCTGCAAGGAGATATCGAGAACGATCTCAGCCTCACGAATTCCGTTGATACCGACCGCACCGGGATCAGGCCCTCCATGCCCTGGATCCACCACAACCCTGTACCGGCCTCTGGCCACTTCAGGCAGGCCTGCAGCATTGACCGGAGTCTGCGTCGGCCGGATACGTACGCCTCCCCATCGCCCAGTGCTGGCGCGGTTGAGATCTCCCTCACCGATCGCCCGCAGACCTTGGGTGGGAAGTCCCTCGAACATCAGCTTCCATCGGTCCGGCGCCGTCCCCACCAACCGCAGATTTCCCGGGTCGAGCGTCACCCCCTGCTGAAACTCGATCACCAACCTGGTAGCGCCAGGCGTTGGCTTGCCAAGGCGGATTTCACGCACAGGCCCCGAACCAAGAATCCGCCTGGGACGACTGAGCTCACCAGGAAAATCAATCCAAACCCGAGGGCCCTGACGGCGATCACCAGCCTCAAAGAACGCGTCCAGACGCGCCCCGGTGGCCGTGCGCAGCTGCAGGACACCATCTCTGCCAAGGGACCATGCCGCTAGGGCACTGGCCGCCCTTGCGGGTAATCCCATCAACCATCCTGTCGACTGCAAAGCAGCGGCGATCAGCAAGGCACTGAAACGGAGAGGCAGCCGTGGCATGAGCAAGCTCAGAACACCGTGGATCGGCGGTGTTGCAGACAGGGCATCTGACTGCGAATACGGGCGAGGTGATCCAGATCGACAGGAGCGACGGCAGCCCCCTGGGACACCCCGGCATCTGCCAGAACGGTTCCCCAAGGATCGATCACCATGGAATGACCATGACTGAAACGACGTCCGACATCGCTCCCCGTCTGAGCCGGAGCCAACACGTAAGCCGTGTTCTCGATCGCGCGGGCCTGAAGCAGCACCTGCCAGTGATCTTTACCCGTGAAAGCCGTAAAGGCAGCTGGAATCATCAGCAACTCGGCGCCAGCGCCGACGAGATGGCGATACAGCTCAGGGAAGCGCACGTCGTAGCAGATGGACACCCCCACCCGACACAGTCCAGGAACATCCACGACTGGAGGCGGTGAGGAACCCGGCATGAAACTGCTGGATTCCCGGTAGGAACTCCCGTCAGGAAGATCCACATCAAACAGGTGGATTTTGTCGTAACTGGCCAGGACCTGACCATCCCGTCCCACCAGCTGAGCTCTCTGCCAGGTGTGAGCACCATCTCCCACCGGAACAGGAAATCCCCCGCCGAGAATCACCACCTGGTAGCGACGCGCCATGGTGATCAGAAACTGGGACGCCTGATCGGCGAGTGCCGGTGCGATCGCCAGACGCTGGTCGGGTTCACCGATGAAGGCGAAATTCTCAGGAAGTCCGATCAGTTCGGCGCCCCGACGGGCCGCCAGATCAATCTGTTCCTCAGCAGCACTGAAGTTGGTCTCTGGATCGGAAGTGCTGGTGAGTTGCACGGCAGCCGCCAGAAAATCACTCACAGATAGGGATGCGATCGAAGCAAATGGTATGGCTGTTCAGACCCGGATGGCCTTCAAGACCCCTGGTTCGGTCTGGGTTGGCACAACATTCAGCTGATCCAGAGCGGCGCAGCAACTGAAATCGGCGTCGTGATTTCCCAGCCGCGTCAGGCGCTGCCCATGGGACGCGATACGCAGACAGGCCTCAGGGTCGTGCTTCCACTGCAACCAGAGGGCGAGGGCGGCCTGCATTTCATCGTTGGATATCTCTGCACCAGAAGCCGCCAACTGCTCGGCCAGCGCTCCTGCCGCCAGGGAATCCTCAAGGGAATACGTGCCCTCCCAACCACTGCCCACCATCCACACCCGCTCCGGCTTGTCCCGAAGGAGTCGCTGAGCCACAGCGTCTCGGTTGGGGAGAGCCACCGTCATCACTACAGAAACCTCGCGCACGCGTTGCAGAGCACGCGTGCCATTGGTGGTGCTCATGAACAGACGTTTTCCCTGCACCACCTCAGGAGTCACGGCCACAGGAGAATTACCGAGATCAAATCCCTCGAGCATGCGACCACCCCGCTCTCCAAGAAGCAAGCGGGATTGCTCCGGCCAGTTTTGTGACTGAAGGCGCAGCTGATCCAGATCAGCGAAGGCCTGAACCGCCTCGGCCCCGTTGTGAAGAGCCCAGGCGATGGTGGTGGTGGCGCGCAGCACATCGATCACCACAGCTGCATCGGGCCCATCCGGTGTGCCGATGGCATCGGGAACATCAGCAGCCACTTGGAAATAGGAAACCTGCATGGCCACGCTCTTGATCCGCGTGCGTCACAGTACCGAGACCACCCACCAATGAGGTGTCGTCTTCATGGCTCTGTTCCGACCAGGCCCCGGCACCCGGGATCTGCGTTCCTTCATTCAACTCTTGGAGGAGCGTGGACAACTGAAGCGGATCCAGGCCCCCGTTGATCCCGATCTTGAACTGGCCGCCATCGCCGATCGCGTTCTGGCCAGTGGCGGACCAGCACTTCTTTTCGAGAACGTCATCGGCTCCTCCATGCCGGTGGCCGTGAATTTGCTCGGAACGGTGGAACGGGTGGTGTGGAGCATGGGCCTGGAGCGGCCGGAGCAACTGGAAGACCTTGGAGAACGGCTGGCCCTGCTGCAACAGCCGCGTCCCCCCAAAGGTCTCGGGGAAACCAAGAAGTTCGCGAGGGTGTTCTGGGATCTGGTGAAGGCGCGCCCCGATCGGGATCTGCTGCCTCCCTGCCGGCAGGAAATCTTCAAGGGTGATGAGGTGGATCTGGGCCAGATCCCACTGATCAGGCCCTGGCCAGGTGACGCCGGTGGCGTGATCACCCTTGGACTTGTGATCACCAAGGACCCGGAAACCGGGGTTCCGAATGTGGGGGTCTATCGACTGCAAAGACAATCGGTGAACACCATGACGGTGCACTGGCTGAGCGTGCGCGGTGGTGCGCGCCACCTGCGCAAGGCAGCGGCCATGGGCAAAAAACTCGAGGTAGCCGTGGCCATCGGCGTCCATCCTCTGCTGGTGATGGCAGCAGCCACGCCGATTCCCGTGCAACTGAGCGAGTGGCTGTTTGCGGGGATTTACGCCGGCGAAGGGGTGCGGCTCTCACCCTGCAAGACCCTGGATCTGCAGGTCCCCAGCCACAGCGAAGTGGTGCTGGAGGGAACGATCACCCCCGGAGAGGTGCTGCCCGATGGCCCCTTCGGCGATCACATGGGGTTCTACGGCGGCGTCGAAGACTCACCACTGGTGCGCTTCCACTGCATGACCCAGCGCCGCGATCCGATCTTTCTCACAACGTTCAGCGGCCGGCCACCGAAGGAGGAAGCGATGCTGGCCATCGCTCTCAACAGGATCTATACGCCGATCCTGAGGCAGCAAATTCCTGAAATCAAGGATTTCTTCCTGCCCATGGAAGCGCTCAGCTACAAGCTGGCGGTGATCTCGATCGACAAGGCCTATCCAGGGCAAGCAAAGCGTGCGGCCATGGCCTTCTGGAGTGCACTGCCCCAGTTCACCTACACCAAATTTGTTGTGGTGATCGACAGCCATCTGAACGTGCGCGATCCCAGGCAGGTGGTGTGGGCCATCGCCGCTCAGGTGGATCCCCAACGCGATCTGTTCGTGCTCGAGAACACGCCGTTTGACACCCTTGATTTCGCCAGCGAGCAACTGGGTTTAGGTGGACGGATGGCCATCGATGCCACCACCAAGATCGGCCCTGAGAAAAACCATGAGTGGGGGAAGCCCCTGAGCAGACCCGACGATCTCGAACAACGGGTGACAGAAAGGTTGGAAGAACTCGGTTTGGACGACATCGGTAACGAGGACCCGAATCCTGAGTTATTCGGCTATTTGTTGGATCAACTTATTTCCAACCGGACTGAGTCATAAGCTGTATTGCCAGTGGAATGAAAGCACTCAGTTGAGAAATGCTAACGCTATCGGGCGTAAAGTTAGTCATGCCCTTCAGATAAACCGAAGATCCGATTCCTCGGAGAGGAAATTCATACGTCGGCCCGGCAAATTTGGCACTGCCTTTCGGGGATGTTAGGAATTCAATTAGCTGAATCGCTTCCATTCTATTTTTAGCGAAACGCGAAACTGCAGCCGCGCTGATGTTCACGTGGGCAGGCTTGGGCATCACGATCGACACCTTGCGAGCCAGCTGCTGATCTTTGGATCCATTCACTCCCGATAACATGCGGGCCAGATAATAATGATTGACAACACCCACACCACACTTACCTTGAGCAACAGCACGAATAAGGCCAATATCACCAGTAAAGTAAGGCTGTGTGACGTTCGCTGTCACCCCACTCAACCAAACCTTGGTTGAAACCTCACCCTTCAGGACAAGTTGGTCGGCGACCAAAGATTGATTGTAAACATTTCTGCGATTCCTGAGGCAAAGTTTACCCTTCAAATCTGGGGATGCCAGCTGCGCATAGGTCTGCACCCTGGCCGGATTGACCAACTGTGGATTAACGAGAATCGCACGAACTCTTCGAGTCAAGCCGAACCAGCGATTAGCTGGATCTCGATAACGGGAAGGAACATTTGATTTGAGTACGGTCGATGATATGGGCTGAAATAAACCAGCTGTTGCAGCATTGTTGATGCGAGCAGCGTCCACAAGGATGATCACGTCTGCATTTGTATTGGACTTTTCACGCTTGAGCCGTTCAACAAGCGAGATCCCCGATGCCTCAATCAAACGAACATTGATACCCGTTTGCTCAGAAAAGTCCTTATAACTCTGCCTGTCTGCATTGTAATGACGCCCAGAATAAACACGAACTTCCCGAGCATGAACCGAGAACTGCGTAAAGGTGATTGATGCAAAAAGAGCGGCAGCAATACACTTCATAGAACAAAAAAACCTGCACTATCGTGACATCGTCACAACCATACATGGCATACAAAAGATACGCACCAAATGATCATTTGATACCAATCCTTGCTGGACAATGAACCATCTCAAACTTACACTTCTTTCACGGAAGCAATGCGGATCAATCATCAGCCTTCTCAATCAAGCAGAATGGGTCGATGGTCGTACAACGGCGGGGGCTCAAGCAAGCAGGGGAAAGATCAATCAACAAGTTGAGCAAAGATCCCCTCAGCTCATCGAAATACAAAACATCGTCCAAGCAGCAATGTGGAATCAACCAGCCATTAAAAGCTTCTGCTTGCCTCGAAAACTTCATCGTTTTCAAATCAGCAAAACAAGCAAAGGTGGAGGTTACGAAAGCCATGTCGATAACGCCTACATGAGCAACGGGAGAAGCGATCTCTCCTTCACGGTCTGTCTTTCCGATCCCAAGAGCTTCGAAGGAGGAAGCCTGGAAATTGACAGCATCAGCGATTCAACCGAATGGAAGCTGCTGCAGGGTGAGATCGTGATTTACCCCAGCACGACATTACATCGGGTCAATACGGTCACCAGCGGTGAAAGAATTGTTTGCGTTGGCTGGATCGAAAGTTACATTAAAAGCGAGACTGATCGAGTTACGTTGTTTCAACTCGACAGTGGTGCTCGTGGGCTGCTAGCCAAACACGGACGAAGTGATGAGTTAGATCAAGTTTTTCTCGCATATACCAATTTACTGAGGTCACTAGGAACATAAGAAGTCACCTCCAACCCTAGAATAATTAATTCAAACCAAAGTTGAAACATGAACCGCTCCACAACACTATCCATTTTCCTAGCGAGTACCGCCGTACTCAGCAGTACATTGACAACTCCTACCAGTCTTGCTGACACCGGGGCCATTGGTGGAGGCCTCACAGAATGGAACACCGATCAGAATCTTGATGCCGAGGCAGTGAAGGATGCTGATGCTCAACGGGCAGCAGACAAAGCAGATGAAGAGGATATTTGCATTCCGATCGGAGAAGGCGAGAATTGCTGGTAATTCGATGAACCACGCTCAATCAAAAAAAATGGAGTTCAACTATTTTTTGCACACGAGAAACCCCCTTTAAACAAGGGGGCTATGAAAACAAATGCAAGAACCTACCGATCAGAACTTAAAGGAGGTCTTCACCAGATAGCCAAAGGTTCCAAAAGACTCAGCACCAGTGCCACCATAGGTGTCATTGGCACCTGTCAGTTCACCAAAGGGACGTGAAACATAAAAGGCAGCCGGAGTCACAGAGATGTTGTCTGTCACCTGGAACTGATAGAACAGTTCCATCGCGTAGTTGCCATCATCGGGAGTGCCGCTGACGCGAGCCGTTTCAAACTGAGGCTGGCCAATAGCAAAGCCGAGCAAGTTGCCTTTTACGAAGGCATCCTTCCAACCGAGACCCACCATCCAATCTTGTGATGTCTCTTTTTTAGGAATTTCGAATTCCGTCAGGTCGTAGTCGTTGCTGTTGAAAGAAGTCAGGCCCCAACCGGCACTGATGCTGGGAATCCAGCCCGATGTCTCAGGTTGCCACCAAGCACGCAAAGCAACTGCACTAGCATCTTTGAAACCGCGGGAGAATGAGGAATCACCACCACCAACAACGGTGGTCGAAGCACCAAGAGGAGTACCGAAGCCAACCGTTGCTCCGTTCTGGATGTATGCGTAGGCTGCCGAAAGAGACCACTGTGGCCCCCCATAACCAACCTGAGCCAAAAACTTTCCTCTAGAATTATCTGTACCAATACCCCCCTCTTGTGGGTCCGAATTATTGCCGCCTTTCGCTGTGTAGTTCAGTGAAATACTGAACTTAGGATCTAGAGGATTGACTTTGCTGTTTGGTTTCCAGACAACACCAGCACCAGGAGCTGTCGAAGCACCATAAACACCGTAATAACCACCGAGCTTGAACTGTTTGAGAATTTGGCGATACACACTCGGAGCAGCACCAAGCATGTAATAGTTCTCAATCAGAGGACCAGCAAAAACCTTCAGATCGTCACCAACCGGGAATTGATACCAGAGCTTGTCGACCGTGAGATTGTTGGCAGTTTCTTTGGCGACATCCAACTGAGTTTGGTTGCCTGTGTATCCCTTGCCGGAGAAGGCCCCCCTGCCAAAATTACCCGCGCGTAGACGGGTGTAGAGCAGGTCCTTACCAGTAAAGCTGGTGTTGAGATTTAGGGTTGTTCGGTAGTTGAACGTGAACGCATCCTGCCCCTGATAGGCAGAACCTTTCCCCAAATCGTAACCCCCGCCGGTATAGCTAACACCTCCAGTTACGAAGTCCACTTTCCCCCTCAGTTTTGTGGTGGTGGAGAACTGAGTCGCTTCCAGTTCGCCAACGCGGGCTTCCAGACCGTCCACACGGCCCTTAAGGATGGCGAGTTCCTTCTCGAACTCCTTCATCAGGCGCTTGAGCTCGTCGGTCACTTCGGTGACGCGGTCGAGACAGGCGTTCAGCAGGGCAGCCGCTTCAAAGCGGGTCATCGCCCGGTTGCCGCGGTAGGTGCCGTTGGGGTAGCCAGCGACGCAGCCGTAGCGCTCGATCAGGTTGCTCAGAGCCTGGTACGCCCAGTCGGTGGGGTACACATCAGAGAACTGAGTGATGCTGGTGACCTGCTCGCCGGTTGCGGCGTAATCAGACACACCATTGATGTTCAGCTCAGTGGCGTTGGCGGCCACGGGAGCCAGAAGGCCCAGGGCAGCAGGTGCCACCAGAAGTTGCTGGAACAGTTTCATTCGATTCCTCACAAAAAGACACGGAGGCCTGACAAAAAATTATTGGCTTTAAAAATGAAAAATCTGTATTAGGTCACAAAGCAACCCGACAATTGAGCGAATCGAGTGAATCAAAAAATTAGACACGAGCGATCAATTGATACGACGCAGAGAACAGGCCTGTCCACACTGAACGAATGGTTACCTATCAACTAACACAAACCAATGATCAGACTTTTGCAAATCAGTCTTACAGGTCTTGTCATCACAGGCCTCGTAGCAGCCAAAGGAAAATTGGAACCAAACGATCAAGGAGAAACAATCCGTGATCCCAGGAGCGCAGCGGCCATCAAAGGGGTCGGTCAAAAGCCTCAAAACACAGACCAGCAGTTCTCAATAAGCTATCGCAAATGAGAATCGTTTACAAAAACCCGCTTTCTGGTTATATTGCTAACGATTCTCATTAGCTATTGAGTTCTGCGTGGATTTCCGATTTCTCCCCGATGAACCCAACGGATCAATCCGGGTCCCTCCTGGTCAAACTGTGTTGATCAACAGTCGCGACCACTCCGAGTGCCTGAAACTCAACGTTCTTGAAGGGATTGCACGCGTGTACTGCCCATGCGAAGAGACCCAAGGAATGACCCTTGCCTTCTTGCAAGACGGTGATCAACTGCGCACCGATTGCCTCTGCAGTGAAGGAGTATGTGTTGAAGCGCTAACAAGCCTGCGACTTGAAACCAAAGCAGAAGAAACGGCAGAACATGGCTATGACTCAGTCAACGAGTGGACACTTCAGCTACTCCGCATTCGCCATCTAGGCCAAGCCGAGCAACGACTTCACGCATTACTTAGCCTGCTGGTGAACCGACTTGGAAAGCGTTACGGAGAATGGTGCAACCTGCCTTTCCGACTGACCCATGAACGGATCGGAGAATTAATCGGCTCAACACGAGTGACTTCAACTCGCTTGATGTCGAAATTAAGAAATGGAAAAATGCTAGAGACGGCGTCGGGAGATTCAGAAATGCGGCTTTCACCCCAGCTTGTTAATACTAGCCCTCTAACATTTTAATCATAAGTTAAAACAATGAGCATTTATGGACTTATTCAAAAGAATCAAAAAATCCGCGAGAGACTTCGTCGAAGTATCAGCTCAAAGCTGAACGAAAGACTCAGCAAGGAGCTTCACTTGATATCAGAAATCATAAAGAATACTATTTGCAACTCTAAAAAGACTTCAAACACTGAGGTTCAATTTACTTTAGAGGTCTTATCCAGGTCTGTACATTTTAACGACTTGTCTGACCGGAACGAACCTCGCCATCAATAACAAGCAAAGCCGTCGGATCGTTGCATGCAAATTTAGTTCTTCCATACAAGTAGGCATACTGATCCTCTGATGCAATTTGCCGTTCCAAAATGGGATCTAGAAAAACCGTTGTTCTAATATCATTCTCGCGATCGGAGATTGAATACAAATGTTGAATAGAGCTTGTTGTATCTGCCTCCAATCTAAAAGCGTTGTATAAAAGATCTTCTAATTTTGCCCAGATCTGGCAAGGTGCTTGAAGAGGTTGAAGGTCATTACATTGTGCACGCGCGATGAGGTAGTCAGAGAACTGAATGGCATGACCACGCTCCTCGACAGATTCTTCACTAAAAAACTTATGAAATCCAGTGAGTTCTCTTTCAGCACACCAAATCGACATCGACAAATAAGTCATCGATGCTTCTAGCTCTAGATTGATGTGTTGTTGTATGGCAGCAACAAGCTCCTGAGACATTGATTCAGCAATCACCCGACCTGAAGGACCTTGGGTGGCAATTTCAGGAGTGGATGAGGAAGGAAAACCAACCATTATTTAAAAAATTATTCCTTCAGCATGAGTACTGTTTGAGCTTATGTCAAGTATCAAATGATGCGCATATGCAGAATGAATAGGCTAAAGTTCAACCTGATCTAAAAATTAATTGGTGCTTTTGATGAGTGCATTAGGCCCTGCTCAAGACCTAACAGGAGTTGATCTAATAAAAAGAAAATTCGCAGCCATTACACATCACTCCAGAAAAAAGGGGTGCAAAAAATCAAAATGTTCCAAATGGAAGGGTGGAAAATGCAAATGTGGACATGCCTGATATTATCAATAATTGCTTAATTACACACTTTTAACTTTCTAACTTCTAATCTTTTGTCAATGTCACACGCGTATCACCAAATGCCTCCTGGATTTCCTATGCATAGAAACTTTCAGCCTTTTGCAATTACTTATCGAGAAACTTTTAATAAGTTTTAAGCATGCTCCTGCTTCCTTGCTTATAATTTCAGCTTTAGCAAGTTTAAAGATTATCTATTGATAATAATTATAAAAGATTGGTTTTTTGGTGACAAACAATAAAATCTTTTAGTGCTGCCAACTACCGGATTAATCATTTACGATTATCATTTAAACAAAAGACCAATACTTCTTGCCGGCAGCTCGCACATTGATCTTTAAACAACCAATTAAATATTAATAGGTCTCACTCCTGAGGGTGAAGTTTTGGGCCCAGTGCAAAGTCACAACTTTACTGCTGGACAAGCGCCTCTTGTCCCAAGGCACTAACTTATGAATAATGAGTATATGTTTAATATACTTCTAATAAAACCGGTTAAGAAGTAACCAAATTCACTCCGCTGATGAATAATGAATAGCAACAACTTGTTCACCGCATCAATCATTTAACAGTCATCAATCAAACAACAATCACTGAAATAGTGAAAGCGTATCATATATAGACAGTTAAAATCACAGATTTATCGATAACAATCCAATCAAAAAATTGAAACGTAATATCAAGTATATTTTTATCAATTGGGCAAAGCGGGCCAATAGGATCAACGAAAGAGTCCACCTCACCACCTAGTGACGTCAGCGCCAAAGCCCCCTCGTGATCTCAAGGCAGGAGGGGGACTCAGTGGGCGTGTACGTGTCCCTGGAGACAAGTCGATCTCCCACAGGGCCCTGCTCTTCGGAGCCATCGCCGACGGGGAAACAACGATCGAGGGCCTTCTCCCTGCGGAAGACCCAATCAGCACCGCCGCCTGCCTGAGGGCAATGGGAGCAGAGATCAGCCCCATTGCCGAGGGTGCCCTGATCCGTGTTCAGGGCGTCGGACTCGATGGACTGCAGGAGCCGGACACCGTGCTCGACTGCGGCAATTCAGGCACGACCATGCGCCTGATGCTCGGGCTGCTTGCAGGCCGCCACGACCGACACTTCATCCTCACTGGAGATGACTCACTGCGTCGACGCCCCATGCAGCGTGTCGGTCATCCCCTGGCCATCCTCGGCGCCGAAGTCCGGGGTCGGGGCGATGGCAACTATGCCCCTCTGGCGGTGCAGGGGCGCCGGCTGCGGGGGGCTGTGGTGGGAACGCCCGTGGCCAGTGCCCAGGTGAAATCAGCCTTGCTGCTGGCAGCCCTCACCGCCGAGGGAACCACCACGGTGATTGAGCCGGCGCCGTCCCGCGACCACAGCGAACGGATGCTGAAAGCATTTGGAGCCGATCTCACCGTGGGCGGTGAAATGGGGCGCCACATCATGGTGCGACCAGGAGCTCGACTGAAAGGACAGCACGTGGTGGTGCCTGGAGACATCAGTTCAGCAGCCTTCTGGCTGGTGGCCGGTGCCCTGGTCCCCGGCGCTGACCTCACCGTGGAAAACGTGGGGTTGAATCCCACTCGGACGGGCGTTCTGGATGTGCTGGAGCAGATGGGCGCGAAGATCGAGGTGCTCAACCCCCGTGATGTCGCCGGAGAACCCGTCGGCGATCTGCACGTGACCTACGGACCGCTGCAACCCTTCCGCTTCGGTGAAGAGATCATGCCGAGGCTGGTGGATGAAGTGCCGATCCTCACGGTGGCGGCCTGTTTTTGCGACGGCGAAAGCCACATCAGCGGAGCCGCCGAGCTGCGGGTAAAGGAAACGGATCGTCTGGCGGTGATGGCCCGACAACTCAAAGCCATGGGCGCTGACATCGATGAACACCCCGATGGGCTTGTGATTCGTGGTGGCCGTTCCCTGCGCGGGACCGCCCTGGACAGTGAAACGGATCACCGCGTGGCCATGAGCCTGGCGGTGGCATCGCTGCTGGCAAGTGGTGACTCCACGCTCGAGCGAAGCGAAGCAGCAGCAGTGTCTTACCCATCGTTCTGGGATGACCTTGCACGACTGCGAACCTGACCTCGGAGCGCTGCACGCCTACCCGACTGCAGACGGGAGTTTCAGCCTGCTCAGCGATCACTTCGGGGAGGCCTTTCACAACTCGGCGGGTGCCCTGAATGAGGCCCGGGCGAAGTTCGTCCAACCCGCTGAACTGCAGCGCTTCAGCACCGATTCTGAATTGAAGATCCTGGATGTCTGCCTGGGGCTCGGCTACAACACGGCCGCTGTGCTGGAGGCCCTACCAACGGCTGGGCCGAAGCTGCAGTGGTGGGGACTTGAGTTGGACCGCCGCCCCTTGGAACAAGCCTTGGACCAGGCGAGTTTCCAATCCCTCTGGCCAACCCCTGTGCTGGCGAAGCTTGAAGCGATCCGCAACCACAACGGATGGGAGGAGCCCAACAGCCAGGGGATCCAGCTCTGGGGGGATGCCCGATCCATGCTCCAGGAGATTCCTGAGCACGTTCGCTTCGATCTGGTTCTGTTGGACGCCTTCTCGCCCCAGCGCTGTCCGGAACTGTGGAGTGAGGAATTCCTGGGAGCTCTGGCGCACCGCCTGAAACCGCAGGGGAGACTCCTGACCTACAGCCGTTCCGCCGCGGTGAGAGCCACACTGCAACGGAGCGGTCTGAAGCTGTTCTCACTCCTGCCAGCTCCCGGTGAACGACCAGGCTGGAGCAGCGGCACGCTGGCCGTTCGTCCTGAGGCGGCAATCGCCAGTGCAGGACCGGGCTGGAGAGCACTCTCGACCATGGAGGAAGAGCACCTCCACACCCGCGCCGCCGTGCCTTTCCGTGACCCCCTCAGCACTGACGACAGCGCTGCGATCCTGCGGCGACGGAGCTTGGAGCAGGAGCATTGCAACCTCGAGGCGACCAACGCCTGGCAGCGGCGCTGGCGGCAGGACCCCACCCGCTGATCCCGGTAGATTCCCTCGGGTTCGTTCTGCAGACCATGCTCGCCGTTGCCGTTCTGGCCGCAGGAAAAGGCACTCGAATGAAGAGTGTTCTGCCAAAGGTGCTGCAGCCCCTGGCAGGAGCCACGCTGGTGGAACGGGTTCTGGCCAGTGCGCGAACGCTGGCACCAGAACGCCGAATCCTGATCGTGGGGCATCAAGCCGAACGCGTGGAAGAGCAGCTGAATCACGTTGAAGGCCTGGAATTCGTTCTCCAGCAACCGCAGAACGGAACCGGCCATGCCGTTCAGCAATTGATCGCTCCCCTCCAGAGCTTTACCGGAGAATTGCTGGTTCTCAATGGAGACGTTCCCTTGCTTCGGGCCGCAACCATTGAGCAGCTGGTGGAAACGCACCGCGACAGCGGTGCCGACGTGACACTGCTCACCGCCCGCCTTGAGGATCCAACCGGTTACGGCCGCGTCTTCGCCGATGACGACGGGCGAGTGAGCGCCATTGTTGAACATCGTGACTGCAATGAAGCGCAGCGACGCAATTCCCTCACCAACGCTGGGATTTACTGCTTCAACTGGGACAAGCTCCTGGCCGTACTGCCCAACCTCAGCACCGACAACGATCAGGGTGAGCTGTATCTCACAGATACCGTCTCCATGCTGGAGCGCGCCATGCATGTGGAGGTGGCCGACGCCGATGAAGTGAACGGAATCAACAACCGTCGTCAGCTGGCCCAGTGCGAAACCCTCCTCCAACAGCGTCTTCGCGACCATTGGATGGATCAGGGTGTGACCTTCGTGGATCCATCCAGCTGCACATTGAGTGAGTCATGCCGGTTTGGACGCGACGTTGTGATCGAACCCCAGACCCACCTGCGTGGTGTTTGCAGCATTGGCGACAACTGCCGCCTCGGACCTGGAAGCCTGCTGGAGGATTCCGAGCTGGCCGAAAATGTGAGCGTGCTGCATTCAGTGGTCCGCGGCGCCAAGGTGGCCCGGGATGTGGCCATTGGTCCCTTTGCTCATCTCAGGCCGGCGGCTGACATCGGTGAAGGGTGCCGCATCGGCAACTTCGTTGAAGTGAAGAAGAGCACCCTGGCCGCAGGCAGCAAGGTGAATCACCTGAGTTACATCGGTGATGCTGAGCTTGGAGCTGATGTGAATGTGGGTGCGGGCACCATCACGGCGAATTACGACGGTGTCAACAAGCACCGCACCGTGATTGGAGACCGAAGCAAAACCGGAGCCAACTCCGTCATGGTCGCCCCTATCACCATCGGCAACGATGTGACGATCGGTGCTGGTTCCACCATCACCAAGGATGTCCCTGATGGTTCCCTCGCCCTGGGCCGTGCCAAACAATGGGTGAAAGAGGGCTGGAACTCCTGAAAGAAACTGGATTGTTCTGATGCAATGGTCAGCGGATCACCATCAAATTGCGCCCTTGAGAAGGAAAGATCAAGGAAGAATTAACCCCCAAGAAACTTATTCAAATCACCAGATTCTCTTCACTTCGCGATGATGGCAAAAGGCCATTCATGCGTGAGGTTGGTGGTATCAATCCTCTGGATTCATGTACGACCGAAAGCGTTACACTGTGCGCTACCGCGATGCCAACAGCAATCGCATTGAAGGGTGCTACTACGCCGGCGATGCCTTTGAGGCTCGAGTGCTGGCCATGGAGATGATCAAGTACATCAAAGACCATCCCAACGCCATCGATCTGATCCGCTGCGAAGAAGGCCACTCCAGCCTGGTTGCCGCCTGATCACCCGATCAGTGTGTTCTCCAGGGAAGGAATCAGGCGTTCCAGCTCCACACCACGGCTGGCCTTGAGAAGCACTGTGTCTCCAGGCTTCAGCCATCCCGCCAGAGGAAGGACCGCCTGTTCAGGGGTCTCAACCCGTTCAAAACGACTGAGGGAGCCTGCAGCGACCTCCATCGCTTCGCCTTCCTCACCGCCCGCGACGACCACCAATCCATCAAGCTGCAGATCGACGGCCTTCTGTGCCACCCTCCGGTGCAGATCAACGCTGCGACTGCCAAGTTCCAGCATGGTTCCTAAAACCGCATAACGACGTCCCGGTTGATGAGCAAGTAATTCCAAAGCGGCAAACACCGCTTCCGGTGATGCGTTGTAGGTCTCATCGAGCAGGGCGATTCCCCCAAAGGACAGTCGCCGGTTCCGACCTCCTGGCACCTGCACATCCAAGGCCTGAATGGTTTGCAGAGAGACCTTGAGTTCTTGGGCGACCGCCAGGGCCAACATGAAGTTGCGGGCATTGTGTCGTCCCTCGAGAGGACAGTGAAAGCGCAGGCCGTTGAATGCCAGCGACTGATCCTCCGGCAGAAAATGACCCACAAGATCGGGGGTAGGAAGGTCTCCTGAGGTCAGCCCACTGACCTCAGGGCCATTCTCAGGCTCATCCCCATCGAGAGCCACACGCAGAATGCGTCCTGTCCAGCACCGCGACAGTGCATCCTCAAGAAGAGCATCACCAGCTGGGATCACCACAATCCCGAGGGGCGATAAAGCCGCAGTGATCTCGCATTTGGCTGAGGCGATGGCCGCCCGACTCCCCAACCGGCCGATATGAGCGGTGCCGATGTTCGTGATCACTGCAATCTGCGGTTCAGCACAGCGCGAAAGACGCTCAATCTCACCGGCTCCGCGCATTCCCATCTCCACAACCACGGCCGCATGCTCGCGATGAGCACCCAGAAGGGTGAGGGGAACGCCTATGTCGTTGTTGTTGTTGCTGTCGCTGGCTTGAACATCGCCCAGGGGAGCCAACGCTGAGCGGATCAATTCGCGGGTGGTGGTCTTTCCGGCTGATCCGGTCACCGCCACCACGGCAGCGCTCAGCTGCCGGCGATGGAGGGTGGCGAGCTGCTGATAGGCCAAAAGCGTGTCCTCCACTCGCCAGTGCAGCAAACCGTCGGGCACAGCATGGGCACAATCCCTGGCCACGAAAGCGGCCTGGGCTCCCCTCTCCACAGCATTCGCGAGAAAGCGATGCCCATCAAAACGTTCCCCTCGCAGCGGAATGAAGAAGGACCCAGGCTCCAGGGTCCGGCTATCGGTGCAGACCGGTCCGACGGCCTCGGAAAGGTCTGGTCGAGGACCACCTGCCCAGAGGGGCTGCCCCCAGAGCTGCACCAGCTGGGAAAGCTGCAGCGTCACGGTGTTGTCTGCGGATCGAACATGATCATGCCGTTCCCGACGCGGGATGGCCGTGCCAGCAGATGGTGGTCGGTATCTTCCAGGGTGAGATCGTCGTAACCCTCCTCCTGAAGCTGTTCCCACCAGGCTTCCGTGCGATTGAGGCGTTGGGACGGCGGCAGTTCCCTCCACTGTTTCGCATCAAGCGTCAGCACAGCCCCATTGCGCTCCGGAAGCGGTTGAGCCGTGAGCAGCAGACCCTCCGGCATAGCGGAATCACGATCCACCTCAGCGAGAAGTTTCAGGAGGGGGGTGACCTGCAACAGCGGGAGCTCCGGCTCGGCGGCCACCGGTTCAGCAGCAATAGGTTCAGCAGCAACAGGCTCAGACGGCACGGGCTCCGGAATCGCTGCCAGAGGTCTGGCCTCGGGCAGCGGAGTGGTGACGATGCGCTCGACGCCTTGTGGCTCTGGATCCGCCACGGGCGTGAGCGCTCCTCTGAGTTGGATCACACCCAGAAGCAACACTGCGGTGCCAAGGGCAAGAAGCAGCGGCCAGAACAGCGGTGCCAGATCCTGGGGCCAGAACCCCGGGGTGGAGAGATCTCCCTCACGGTTGCGCCGCCAGAGTTCCTGAAACCGAAGACGGAGGTCGGCGAATGCAGCGGGAACATCACGGCTCAAGGCCTCCCAAGGACTCTGGTAAGGAGCTGGAAGCGAACGTTTGTCCTGGGGTTCCGCCTGAGGATCAGCCATCCACACTCAGCGTCGCTGTTTACCGAGCAGCCTGGCAAGAGGGTTGCGGCTGGAGCGTACCGGCCTTGAAGAACCGGACGACTCGCTGTTCTCGATCGGGCCATCGTCGGAGGAGGAGAGAGCCGGAGGGGCTGCACCGTGACGGGAGGGATCGGCCTCCTGACCCTGGGAGAACTGCTCCACCGCAGCGGCATCAGGACTGGGCTCCTTGAGGCCGCAGACGTCGCGGTACATGAGGTCGTACTCCAGTGCTGAACGGGCCCAGCTGTAGTCCTGCTCCATCCCCCGCCGCTGAAGCTCCGTCCAACTCTCCTGATGACGGAAGGCCTCCCAGGCCCGAACCAAAGCGGTGTAGAAATCCACAGGTTCGAACCGGTCAAAGCAGAAGCCCGTCCCGGTCTTGTGGCGGGGATCGTGGGGCGGAACGGTGTCGACCAAGCCACCCACTTTGCGCACCACAGGCACGCTCCCGTAGCGCATGGCATAGAGCTGGCTGATACCGCAGGGTTCGAAGCGGCTGGGCATCAGGAAGGCATCACTGCCTGCGTAGATCAAACGAGACAGGGCGTCGTCATAGGTGAGGAACACCGCAACGCGACCTGGATGGCGTGAAGCGAGTTGCCAAAGGCCGGATTCGAGTCCGCGATCCCCGGTTCCCAAAACGACAATCTGCGTGTCGGTGTAGGCCAGAAGACGGTCGGCCACCTGAAGCAGCAGATCCACACCCTTTTGATCCACCAGACGACTCACCATGCCCAGCAGGAAGGTGTCGGGGTTCACAGCCAGACCCATCCGTTCCTGCAGCAAAAGCTTGCAGGTGGCTTTCCCAGCAAAATTGGAGGGGCTGAAGGTCGCAGGCAAAGCCTTATCCGTTGCAGGATTCCAGGCCTCGAGATCGATGCCGTTGAGAATGCCGCGCAGCTTGCCGGAGATGTAATTGAGCAGGCCCTCAAGCTTCTCGCCGTATTCAGAGGTGCGGATTTCCTGCGCGTAGGTGGGCGACACAGCGTTCACCCGGTCGGCGTAGAGCAGTGCTGCCGCCATGGTGTGATCTCCCTGCATGTACCAGGGGCACCAAGTGATGCGATCCAGCTTCCAGCGCCAGGGACCCTGGTACTTGAGGTTGTGGATCGTGAACACCGTGCTGATCTCAGGATCCTGATGCATCCACACCGGAATCATGCCGGTGTGCCAGTCGTGGCAGTGAAGAACCTGGGGCTTCCAAACATTCCAGGCAAATTCCGCCGTCGCGCTGGCAAAGAAGGTGAACCGCCAGTCTTCGTCTTCGCCGCCGTAGATCCGCTCGGGATCGAAAACAGGGTGACCCACGAGGTAGAGCGGCAAACCATTTGTAGGGTGTCGTGTCTCAAAGACAGCAAATTCCGTGCCCATGGTCTGGGCCCGCCAGATCGGTTCTGCAGGGATATCCAGAGAGCTCCAGAGCTTGCCGTAGCCGGGCAAGATCAGACGCACATCGTGACCAAGCTCCGACAGGGCGGGCGGAAGTGAGCCGACCACATCGCCCATGCCGCCCACCTTCACCATCGGTGCACATTCAGCGGCAGCAAAGAGCACGCGCATGGTCAGTTCAACCGATTGTGAGGCGCGACTTTAAGCGCAATCAGTTGGGTTGAGTTCAGTCAGGGAAGCACTGTCACTGGAGTACCGATCCGCACCATCTCAAAGATCTCCTGAACGTTCTCCTCGTAGAGACGCACACACCCATGGGATACCGCACGTCCCACCGTCCAGCGGTAAGGGGTGCCGTGAAACCCCGCCACTGTGCAGCCATCAATATCGAGGTACTGCTCACCATCCCAGCCTTTACGGCCTTTGCAATCGCGATGAAAACCAATCCATCGCGATCCCAAAGGATTGTTAGCCACCTCGGGGCCCAGCAATTCGCCGCTGACAGGGTGCGTCCACACCGGCTCCTTCACCATCTGCATCACCCGGAACCGTCCGGAAGGGGTTTCCCAGCCGACCGTGCCCACGGCCGCAGGGAACCGACGCGTGAGCAAACCATCGTGGAGCACGAGTAGCTGCCGGTGCTGACGATCAAGCACGAGCTGCAGACCCACACGCTGCAGGAGATCCGCTGGGACACGGGCCATCGAAACGGCATCGCTGACCGGTGCCGCGAGCGGAGGAATCGGATCCGGTTCCCGTTGCGTTGGAGCCTCAGTCGCCTCAGCCTTGGGAACATCCGCAGCATGCACAGGCCGCAGCCAGGGCAGCGGCGGAAGCGCAGCCAGGGCAAGCAATCCGATGGTTGCTGGAAGGATGCGCTGGAGCATCGCGGCGCCGAAACGAAGTGAACGATGCAACTTTTTTAGCTAGGGGAGCCAGGGGGAGGCTGAAAAATCAGGGTCCCGCTTCTCAAGGAAAGCGTTACGCCCCTCCTGCCCCTCCTCCGTTCGGTAGAAGAGATGGGTGGCCTGACCCGCCAATTCCTGAATGCCCGCCAGGCCATCAGTTTCAGCATTGAAGGACGCCTTGAGGCAGCGGATCGCCGTGGGGCTGTGCTGCAGCACCTCCTGAGCCCAACGCACGCCTTCGGCTTCAAGCTTGTGCAGCGGAACGATGGCATTGACCAGTCCCATCTGCAGGGCCTGCTCCGCTCCGTAGCGACGGCAGAGAAACCAGATTTCCCTGGCCTTGCGCTGACCCACGACCCGGGCCAGATACCCCGCACCGAAACCGCCATCAAAGCTGCCGACCCGCGGGCCGGTTTGACCGAACACGGCATTCTCTGCAGCAAGGCTGAGATCACAGAGCAGATGCAGCACCTGTCCACCACCGATGGCATACCCAGCCACCAGGGCGATCACCACCTTGGGCAGGCTGCGGATGATCCGCTGCAGATCGAGCACATTCAGCCTGGGCAGCCCGTCCTCATCGAGATAGCCGCCATCACCGCGCACACTCTGGTCACCGCCGGCGCAGAAGGCGTAGCCACCGTCGTCCGCAGGACCGACACCGGTGAACAGCACCACACCGATGCTGCTGTCGTCGCGGATGCGCGTGAAGGCATCACAGAGTTCCACCACCGTGCGAGGCCGGAAGGCGTTGCGCTTGTGCGGGCGATTGATGGCCACCCGCGCAATGCCCGACTGGGCTCGATGCAGCAACACATCGCTGTAATCCCCCCAGGGCTGCCACACCACTCCCGGATCACCAGGAAGCACGGATCTGGAGGTCGGATCGGCCATGGAGACGGTGGGGATCAGTGTTCTTTTGTACTGCCTTGATCACAGCGGAGCACCTGCTCCACCTCTCGCCGCAACGTCTGCCGCAAGGCTGCATCAGCAATTCGGTCCGTGCAGACCCGCAGCAGCACCGGTCGCCTCTGGTCCAGTCCCCACTCCAGGGCATGGGGAAGATCCTCGAGGCAGGCCAGCTGACGGGAGGGCACGCCATGGGCCCTGGCCAACGCCAGCGGATCCACTGCCTGAGGCATGGCGAAGAGATGGTCGAACTCAGCCGCCGAACCGGCAGGAATCGGCAGCTGCCCGAAGATGCCGCCGCCGCCGTTGTCAATCAACAGCACCAGCAAGGGCGGTGCTGAGGCCGCCGCCAGCAGCCAGCCATTGCTGTCGTGCAGGAGTGCGAGATCGCCCGTGAGCAGAGCCAGGGGGCCGAGATCCCGTGCAAGTCCAACGGCCAGAGAGAGGGTCCCATCGATGCCAGAGGATCCGCGGAAACTGAAGCAACGGCGATGGCCGGTATCAGCAGCTGCAAAGGCCTGCCAGTCCCGAACGGGACTGCTGGCAGCCAGCATCACCGGCATCGCTGGAGGCAACAGCTGAGGCAGACACCGCATCAAGGCCGGTTCACTGACGGGGCCGACTTGGGGCAACTGCTGGGCAAGCGCACGCTCCACGGCCGCATCCAGAGCACGCCAGGCCTTGAGCAAGGCGCTGGGACGTTCTTCAGAGCACACGTGCTGGGGAGAGACGCCGTGCCACCAGCTGGAGAGCCCCTGGCTGCACTGGCTGGCCAGGCCAAGAGGGTCGAGGCATCGGCCGTCTCCTTCGCTGATGAGCCATTGGCCGGGCCCCAGCGTGCGCAACCAGGCTTCAAGCCGGCGGCTGGCCGGGAGAGGGCCAAGACGCAGCACCTGAAGCGATGCCTCCGGCTTGGGCAAACCGGCCGGCAGCATCAGGTCCCAGTGGCGGATCATGCCCGGTAGATCCCGGGGTGCGGCGGCCAGAGGATCCACCAGAACAGGCCAGCCGGTGGTGAAGGCCAACGCCTGCAACGCCCCTTGGTAGGCCGGGAGGTCTGCCGCCTGACCACGCCAGGGTCCCGCCACCACCACGCCCGGATGCGACCAATCCAGAACTGGACCACCCCATGGTGTGGGAAGCGTCTGCAGCCTGAGCGCCTCCTCACCACTGCCAGAGCGGGGTTGCCATGCCGACCAGAACACCTGCTGCTCAGCCCCACTGGGATGGAGTGGTTCCTCGAACGGCACATTCAGGTGCACGGGCCCTGCCGATCCCATCGCCTTCTCCCAGAGTGTCGCTGCCAGGGTCTGCAGCTGAGCATCGTCCTGGAGATGCAGCCCATCGCCGGGGGTGGTCAGAAACGCGCGGCAAACAGAGCTGAGAAAATCCTCCTGATTCACGGTTTGGTTGGCGCCGCAGTCCTTCAGGCGTGACGGCCGATCGGCCGTAAGCAGCAGCAGAGGAATGCAGGAACGATCAGCCTCGACGGCGGAAGGCAACAGATTGGCGACGGCTGTGCCGGAGGTGGTGATCACCGCTGTGGCACGACCGGACGCCAGGGCAAGCCCGAGGGCATGAAAACCAGCTGAGCGCTCATCGATCGCGGTCACGAGCGTCAGCCCAGCACGCCTGGCCAAGCCACCGGCCGCCAGGGCCAGAGGAGCGGAGCGGCTGCCAGGGCAGAGAACAACCTGCTGAAGTCCCTGCTGCTGCAGATGGGCCAAGAGACTGACAGCGGCCCTGAGATTGGCGATGGCGTGGCTCAGACCGGTCGGCGGCGCTGATGCGATCCTCGTGCAGCGTCTGCCCCTGGGTTTTTACCCTCGATGCCCAGCCAACCCGATCAGTCCGACTCACGCCGCAGTGGCTGGACCTCCCTACTCCTGTGGGTTGTTCTGGCACTGCTGCTGCGATGGCAAGTGCTGGAACCCCGTTGGATTCCATCGGGATCGATGCTGCCAACACTGCAGCTTCAAGATCGAATTCTGGTGGAGAAGCTGAGGCCGCGGTTCGATCGCGCCACGCACCAGGCGCTGCCCCTGAACAGCATCGTGGTCTTCGCCGTTCCCCCCCAGCTCGTGGCGGCGGGCTACGACCCGAATGCCGCGCTGATCAAACGGGTTGTGGGTTTGCCAGGCGATCAGCTCGAGGTCCGCGATGGACAGCTTCTGCGCAACAACAGCGTGGTGAACGAGCCCTGGCTGGATGAAGCGATCGACTACGCCATGCCGAGCGTCACCGTGCCGGATGGAGCGTTGTGGGTGATGGGTGACAACCGCAATGCCAGTCTTGATTCCCACTTGTGGGGCTCCCTGCCGGACAATCTGGTGATCGGAACGGCTGTCTGGCGGTACTGGCCGCTCACACGGTTCGGTCCGATTCGGTTCTCACAACCGGATTCAACTGTGACGCAGCACACAGCTGCGATAAGTTCAGGGTCCTGACGGAGAGCGGCGGGATGTTCAATCCTGAGTTCCTGACCACGGACAGCCAAGACGGACAACCCGTTAACGGACTGATTCAGTACCTGCAGGATCAATCACCCGATGTTCTCCAGCGCGTCGCGAAATCCGCGAGCAACGACATCCAAGATGTGATCCGTCACAACGTGCAGGGGCTTCTGGGAATGCTTCCCAGCGAACAGTTCGAGGTGAAGGTCACCGCCCATCGCGACAACCTGGCGAACATGCTCGCCTCGGCAATGATGACGGGGTACTTCCTGCGTCAGATGGAGCAACGCAAGGAGCTGGAGGACGCGATGTTCGGCGACGATGACATGGCGATCGGCCCTGACGAAGAACTCAATCTGTGAACGGATTGCGCGGCACCAGCCGGTACCGCACCAGTGTTTTGTCGATTTCAGCAAGAAAATCCCAGTTGCCCTGATCTGGAGCCCAGGGCCTCTGCACGAGCTCCTCTTTGAAAGCAGCGACCACCTCGGGTGTGAACGCGAGAGGAGCGCTGTAGTGCGCTGGCACCAGCCAACGCATGGCCCCAAGGCTGGCCAATTCATCCAACCAAAGGAGCAAGGCTTGGCGGGCCCGCGGCAGCACCAACCGCTCCAAGACAGGAGCCACCTGCAGACGCGGGGCCGAATCCCCCATCAAAGCCGATGCTGCCTGATGCCAGCCGTCCTTCCAGGAGAAGGGATACAGCCCGAAGTGCCCACGGGGGGAACGCAAACCCGGACGAAAGGACTGGCGCAGCACCTGAAGTAACGAAGGAACGTCCAGCGGTTCCGGCCTCAGGTAAGAGGCGAACAGCACAAGCCGGGCCCAACCGCGACGGCGTGCTTCAACTGAATCCAGAAAAGGTTCATCGCCCCGCTCGCGGGCATGGAACAACAGCGGGGTGGGGTCTGCATCGAACACCGCGGGAGGCTCAGCGCTGATCCCCACGAGTGCATCGGTCACCAGAAGGGCCCCGGAAGGACGGTGAAAACAGCTGATCTCCTGGAACCGACCCACACCGAGATCCAGTGGACCGAGCGACAACCAATCGCAGATCTCTGGGTGGGGCACCCCGTCGTCGAGCAGAACCCGGGTGCGGCGTTCCGGTACCCCCAACCAGCTGAGGGGTAATTGCACGGGGAAACTCCACTGGCCCGGACACACCCACAGATCGGCCTTCGGGAAAGCGCGGGCCAGGGGCGCTAAAGGCAGTTTGTGCTCCAACCCTGAGGCCGTCGGCATCACGATGGTCTGCACGGGGCCATGGACAGCCTCCAGAGCCTCGAGTTTCTTCAGCAGCTCCCGGGTGGGAGGCAAAGGATTCACCAGCATCAACCCACCCGGCACCTTCACCACCGTGAGTCGAATCGGCACGGCCACGTAATACACCCCCTGAAGCTGCTCAAAGCTCCAGACCTCACCGGGAATCAGCTCTTCGGCATGCGTGGCTCGCCGGCCATAGGGGTAGAGCGGCAGCAGCGGCCAGAAACCCCAGCGCTGATCAGCAGGATTCACACCAGCTCCAGCCACCACACTCCCCATCAATGCAGTGATTCTGCAGAGGAGTGGATCAGAACAGAGTCAAACCACACACCCCGGAGCAGAAGAGGACCACCCACGAGAAACTGCTGCAGGTCAATCCAACCGTTGGGCACCAGCGATTACTCCAGCAAAGAGAGCACCACATTCGCGACGCCAAACACCAAGGCACCCGTGCGAACGATGTGGGTCATCGATTCAGTTGGAGGGTGGAACACCCAGCGTGATCGCCGTCCAGTCCCTATGAGTGACCGACTTCTAGGACCAACACTCGATCCATTCTCTTTTCCTCGGCAGTGAGGAAATCGGCCCACATCCCTATGAGAAAGCTCAGAGTGCTTAAGGCCTGTAGCTGCTCTTTCGAGCCAGGGCGGGTGTATTTGAAGTCCATGAACATGCGATCAGCGACTGACCGCTGTTCACGGCATCGGGCGTCGATAGACATCGTCAGGCTTCGACCTCAGCTTTTTCGTTCGACTTGTGATGGGTCTCAACAGAGGTTGCTTCAGCTGACTTGCTGCGAGGGCAGTCACCAGCGTTGGCACCGCCAACAAAGACAGCCAAAAACATGACCGCAACGATCACGCCGCCACCCCAAAAGGCGAAGCCTGCTGGAACTTTTTTGATTTGACCCATACCGCCATCTTACAAGAATTCGTTACATTCCGTCACGAACTCGCTTTTGGGTCCTCATGTCCATCTCCAGCCAAGACCTGATCGTCTTCTTTTGCAGCTTCGGGGTGGCTCTCGTAGCCCTGAACCTCTACAAGCTGACGCAGCCCGCAAAAGGCTGAGGCCAAGGCTTGGACCCTCGGAACGATCTGAGTCACCAGGCCAAAGCCCCCCCTGGAGAGGGGCGGCTCCAGAATGTCTACTGTCCTGAAAGAAAGCCTTGCCGCTCAGTAACAAGGCCTTCCCTCGATTAACGGCAGAAGGATGACGACTCCCGCCGATGCGATCAATTAACTCCTGTTTGGATCGCGCCAATACCCCCGCATAGGGACAAAAGAAAAAACCCTGAAGTATCCAGTCCAGGGCTTGGTTTCCCTTAGTCACAGGAGGAAAGCCTTGGCTGCAGCACCAAGGCCCTCGCTCGACGACCGACAGAAGTAACGGTGGATTCTGCCGATGGGATCAATCAACTCCTGTTTGGCGCGTGCCAACACCCCTGCATGGGGACAGTTAGGCAACACGCCAAGAACTAGTCAAGACTGCCGCAGATAAATGCTCGCTCAGGTTTGAAATAGATGCGTGCAAAACCACCAAACCCTATGTCCTGACTGACCTGGCGACTGCCTCCTAATCAGTTGTATTCGCCAGGCGTCTCCTGCTTGGACACTGTCACCCGGCCCACTTTGTTGCCGGAGAACCGCAGCAATTCGTCCCCGCTGAAGTAATAACCCATTCCAGAAGCGATTTTGGCCACATCGTCAGCCGTTGAGGCCGCCAGCACCGACTGCTTCACGGCTTCGTCGGCCTGCAGATGCAAGAGAAAAGCTTTTAGTTGATCGAGAGCCATAGATCGCCTCACCTTTTGTGGGTCTTGCTTAGATCTTCATCCTGAAGAACATTGCAAACTCCGGATTTAGCCATTTCTGGATCTGCAGAGCAAAGACGTCTCATCAGCTCATTCTGATCCTGCTCCGACAATGAGCCGTCAGAAGACCACTTCAAGCAAGTTCTACCAATACAAGTTTGCTGAATGACGGACGGAGGCATAAAGCCCTCCTGTCGCGATTGTCGCAATCTCCCATCCGGCACAAGCCTTTTGATACCCCTTCATGGGGACAGCTAAGCCGCGACTGGTTCGTGGATTCTGGGGACGACATGAGTCACCAGATCAGCTTTGATCCAACGGACAACACGTGTTTCCACGTCTGCCACCTGGAAAAAACTTGGGTGCTTTGGGTTTTTGACGCTGCCAATGACGTGAATCACGTCAGCCATCCACCAATCACCGTTCTCTTCAACGATCACGGTCATGCCTGCTTTGACATGCAGGAACAGTGGGTCGCGACTTGGCCGCTCTGTGACGACCGAATGATCAACAGACATCCAATTCTCTCGTCGCGCCCCAACAGGTAAGCACTAGTACTAGTGAACTGCAATGGGCAAAGCCGACGATTGAAGTGCGGTTGACCCTCGCTAGAGCGAGCAGCTTTACCTGTCGCAACCCGCATCGTTAAGCCACCCAAGGTTTTGTGACGAGCTGAAGGCTTTGTCTCGCCTTGCTCAGGCAGGACTCGATTTATCGCCTAGCTCTTAGAGCAGCAGGAATAGATGAAATGGGACCAACCAAACTCACCAACACTCCAACTGGCCTCGAGTACTACCGGGTCTGCGACGACGAAGGCGTATGCCGTGTAGTCAAAGGCATGTGGGAAGCCCAGCACCTCGTAGAGGACACGCCTGGCCTAACCGCAACCAAGACAAGGCTCTACCCAGCGGAGTGGGACGAATTGATTTAGGGCACAGCCGATTTCGGGCACGCTTGCAGCCAAAGGCATAGCTGCCAGCACAGCAGCACCACCATTAATTACGTGGCGCTCAATGAACTCCTGGCTTGTCAGCCGGAGTTGTTCGGTTAGCTCTCAGTTGCACATCATTCAGCCCAATTGCACAAAAAATGAGGGACAACTCAGGGACAAGCCCCTCAGGCCTGTTCCTGTAACTGGGAGCTAATTGGCAGCGGCGGCCAGAAACCCCAGCGCTGATCCGCAGGATTCACACCAGCTCCAGCCACCACACTCACCATCAATGCAGTGATTCTGCAGAGGAATGGATCAGGTCATTCATCAGGCCGATCACTTCTTCCCACATCGCTATGCCCATCACGGCAAGCAGTCGGAGTCGGATGCACACAACACGCAAATCGCCTGCTGAACGCTCATCGTCAGACAACTGATAAGCCGGACCTATCGATCTCATCAGGAGTGCTCGGGCCGGGTGTCGTGCCGGTGCCGCAAACTTCCTTTACATTACCGCTGTTGGGTTAACCGACCTTTCTTATCTGCCACCGGGATTCGTCCCACCGGCTTCTTTCCGTACTCATGACCACCACCATTCAGCAGCGCTCCGGCGCCAATGGCTGGCAGTCCTTCTGCGAGTGGGTCACCTCCACCAACAACCGCCTGTATGTGGGCTGGTTCGGTGTGCTGATGATCCCCACCCTGCTGGCTGCCACCACCTGTTTCATCGTTGCCTTCATCGCAGCACCCCCCGTCGACATCGACGGCATCCGTGAGCCCGTCGCCGGCTCCCTGATCTACGGAAACAACATCATCTCTGGTGCTGTTGTTCCTTCCTCGAACGCCATCGGCCTGCACTTCTATCCCATCTGGGAAGCTGCTTCTCTCGATGAGTGGCTGTACAACGGCGGTCCTTACCAGCTGGTTGTCTTCCACTTCCTGATCGGCATCTTCTGCTACATGGGTCGCGAGTGGGAACTTTCCTACCGCCTCGGCATGCGCCCCTGGATCTGCGTTGCTTACAGCGCACCTGTGGCTGCTGCCTCCGCCGTGTTCCTGGTGTACCCCTTCGGTCAGGGTTCCTTCTCTGACGGCATGCCCCTCGGCATCTCTGGCACCTTCAACTTCATGCTGGTGTTCCAGGCAGAGCACAACATCCTGATGCACCCCTTCCACATGATGGGCGTCGCAGGTGTGTTCGGTGGCTCCCTGTTCTCCGCCATGCACGGTTCACTGGTGACCTCCTCCCTGGTGCGTGAAACCACCGAGAGCGAGTCCCAGAACTACGGCTACAAGTTCGGCCAAGAGGAAGAGACCTACAACATCGTGGCTGCCCACGGTTACTTCGGTCGCCTGATCTTCCAATACGCCTCCTTCAACAACAGCCGCAGCCTTCACTTCTTCCTGGCTGCCTGGCCTGTGGTCGGCATCTGGTTCACTGCCCTGGGCGTCAGCACCATGGCTTTCAACCTGAACGGTTTCAACTTCAACCAGTCCATCCTTGATGGTCAGGGCCGCGTCCTGAACACCTGGGCTGATGTGCTGAACCGCGCCAACCTCGGCATGGAAGTGATGCACGAGCGCAATGCTCACAACTTCCCCCTCGACCTGGCTGCTGCTGAGTCCACTCCTGTGGCTCTGCAAGCTCCCGCCATCGGTTGATCTGGAATCAACCTGTTCATATCTGAACAGCAAAACGATTCAGGTCAACTGAATCGGAAAGCCCTCACCGCAAGGTGGGGGCTTTTTGTTGTCTTGGCTTTTTGGTGATCTCTGTTTGAGCTTGAGGCGACGTCATCCCTTGTTGATTAGGCAGAGATCGAGGGGCACCTCTTATGACGTAAAGCTGTATTGCAGCTATATTTAGAAAAGTTAAGCAGGCTCAGGAATGGGAGATTTTGTCGCAACTGGTTCGACTGCCTTTCCCCTCGAGCTACTGAGCAGCATCGTTTGTTCTGTCGCTATTGCGATCTATGCACTTGCTCAGCCTGCTGGTAATTCTGACGACGACGATTCGAATAATGGTGGAGGAGGATTGATGCAGCCCGCTGTCTCCGCTGCTGGTGTCAGCTGATTGAGCAAAAGTTCAAGGATTTTCAGCAAAAAGCACCGCTGAATCCAGCGGTGCTTTTTGTTTTTTAAATAGGCGTAGGGCGCAAACCCCCTGGACTACCTCTAGGCCTCGATCTTCTTCTTCTTACCAATTCGGATAACAGAAGGACGAAGCGCGCAGGCGAGTGCACGGAACGGCTTGTGCACACCCTCAACAATGAGGCTTCCCATGGCTTGGGCGTTAGCGAGATCGAGCTTCATGACGCTTGAATTGATTATGCATTTCTACTTCTGAAGTCGTCCTTTGGCCTATTCCCAATTTGGGGACGATTGGCCTGATCTCAAAGAGGAAGGCCGCCCCTCCCAGGTGGAAGAGACGGCCTAGCTCGCTCGTTTGTGCATGATTCAACCCGTCACTTCAGGAAAGAAAGAGGGTCGAAGCGTCTGGCTGTTGGCAACCCTGGGGCCATTGGGTCCAGGTGTGATGCAGGTCTCCTGCGGGGCACCTACGAACGGTGCAGAGGAGAATCGACTGATCAGACGACCATCAATGTCGTCACAGACGAAGTGCTCACGTTTGGGTTGAAAAGTTGGAGCAGGGGCCAGAAAAGTCAGGCTGCTTCTGCTGTTTGCTCAGGTGGAGTGTCGGCCGTCATGGGCTCCTCCGATCTCGATGGACATACTTTCCACCCGTCAGCGGTTAATTGCTATCCGAGTTAACGCTCATTGCCTTCAAGGCTGAAATCACTGAGATTGCTTTCAACGTGCATTGCACAGATCACAGTCACTTCGGAGCGAAGGCCGGATCCCAGATGGGGGTATCTGTAGGCGATCAACAGGAGTTGATTGATCCCATCGGCAGGAGCCGTCACTTCTTCTGTCGGTCGTCGAGCGAACGCCCTGGGTGCCTGGACGCTTAACCAGGGCGTTCCTCTGCGTAGTTCCTCTCATGCCCCGCTGCTCTGAATCGCTTTAGAACAGGGATGAGGTCAGAGACCGATTAGGACGACAAACCAGGTCTCAACGACCTTCAGGCGGGTTCCCCACCCGCCTTTTAAATGCGCGCTTCTACGGATGGCGGCAGCACTCCAGGGTTGTGAAAGTTCTATAAACCCTCTCTGGAGGGGTGAATGCGTCTTCTTGGGAGGGAGTAGGGAACCCTCCTTTTTTGTGTGTCCCGTGACCCAAGTAGTCGTGCGGTCGTTATGGCGACGTTGTGTTGTCATCCCTCGCGTCATTCTCTAGTTGCTTCCTTTTTGGTGAAAGGGGGCGATGCGTCGAACGCGGGGGTGCTTAGGGAACACCCCCACTTTTTTGGCAGTTTGTAAAAAGTGCTCTCGACACCCCGTCTTGCTTGGAGATGGTGGAACTGCTGGCGAGTCCAGCGTTTTCGACGCATTCGTCCCCTTCAGTGGCGGCATTCCCTGCCGCCTTTACTTATCTGCCTCTGAGGCGCCTGTGCTGAGAGTGCCTTCCCTCATGGATGTATGCCGCAATCAGGCAGGAAAAACCGGTCAGGATCAAGAGTGTTAGGAACGTTGCCACGCTGGCGCCTCCACCTATTCATCTCTTCTCCATAGGACGGATGAGAGTGATTGATGCGGTGACTTCATCACTCCTCATTGGGTATCAATGCTTGGGGGGTCTCCCCATAGACATGGCATGCAGGCAGTCATAGAAAAAGTTCAGACCCCGATAAGACCTGATGGATGAGTGAAGTGCGATGCCCCATTTGGTCCGAGGCAAAGGGGGCGATCAACGCCCCCTTCTTCATTGGAGTGTGTTGATGCGAATGCCTTCTTCTTCGACGATCTGGAACGCAGGTGTCGTCTTGATGGTGACCCTGGGAGTCATTCGGTACTTCGCATCTTGTAAGGAGGCGAACCGTACAACTGTTGACGGTTCTCCTACTCCTTATGGGAGAACACCTGGAGGAAGATAAAGAGGTCACAACGAGAGGGATGGGACCTCTGAGGGAATGCACCTCGGGGGTCTTTTTTGCTGCGGGAGGATGACGCTGAATATCTCCAGGGCTGAAAACGTCTGTAGAAACCGGCGAGGCAATAGCATCATGTCCGGAACGAAATGCATGGTAGGAACTACACCGAGGAGACCACTAGCGATGGGCGACGCTACTTCTGAGCTCACGTAAGTGCAGTTGTGCTGGTCCCTTCTTAGCGAGGGTAGTAGTGGCCATTGCGTCGCTGACCGCGGAAACACTTCTGGTCATCGCGCCGGCGGCGGGAAGCGCCTCCAGCCCGTCTTCTGCATCGCCTCCCAAGCCTCAAGTAATGGTGAGCTTGGTCGGCCTCATCTCATTCATCCGGCTTTCGCTTGTGTTTCCTCTTCTGCCTCAGCACGAAGGAAACGCTTACGTTGAGGTGACTCAAGGCCAGTCATCTGAGCGTCGATCCTTTCCAGAGCTTTGTTCTCGACTTTGCGACGTTCCTCTTCCCACCACATCAACAGGGGATGCATATCGCTTCCGGCCATTGCTGAGACCTCCTATTCAGATCTCGCGTTGTGGTCTCTCGGCCCTTCCGCGTGAGATGAACTTCTCAGGTATTTGAGATGCCCGATACCCCTATGCGGGGGTATTGGCATACGCCAAAAAGGAGTCAACTGAACAGATCGAAGGGGCGTGAGTACCTCCTTCGGTCATCGAACGAGGGCCTTGGTGCTGCAGCCAAGGCTTTCCTCCTGTGACTAAGGGAAGCCGAACCCTGGAGAGTGACAGCTCCAGGTTTTTTTCTTTTGTCCCTAGGCAGGGGTATCAAATCGCTTGTGCCGGATGGGAGATTGCAACAATTAAGCCAGGAGGGCTTTATGGCTCCGTCCGTCATTCAGCGAAATTGCATCGGTAGAACTTGCTTGAAGTGGTCATCTGACGGCTCATTGTCGAAGCACGATCAGAATGAGCTGATGAGACGTCTTTGCTCAGCAGATCCGGAAATGGCCAAATCCGGAGTTTGCAACACTTGTCAAGATGCAGATCTGAGCAAGGTCCACAAAAGCTGAGGCAATCACCGGCTGATCAGAGCACATACTCAGCCACAGAACATCATGCGCCATTGACGAGCTGGGCTCCTAAGGCTGACTGGGTCCCTTGCTCACTGGTCGCCAACTGAAGACATGATCCCGAAACTCATTTGGAGATAGCAAGCAAACAGCTCTGCCCTCACCAAGCTGAGAGCCTGAATGGATTCAGATTATGTTCTGCGTTGAACGAAGTGATGGCCCCGAGATTTGGTTTCAGGAGCAGTGCTTTGAGACTGAGTTCAAAGCGTTCACCAACGCCCGTGCCAAATCGCTGAATACTTTCGGGCTCTATCGAGTCATGTACGAAAGCCCCGGCAACTCAAGTGAGGTGCTGAGGATTTCAAAAGGGAAGGCGATCTTGGCTGAAGATGACCGACTCGTTGGATAAGTTCTGGTGCCTAAGCAGCAGAAATTCTGTGGTTCGGAATGACGCATCGAAGGCATTGCTATAGAAAGGGTCCAGGTAAGAGCCGTGTACAACGTCGTCAAGCAAGAAGCTCCCGACCGTTGGGTCAAAGAGCTCTATTTCCAAACTGAATTCAAGGCTTATTTGTGTGCCCGCACAAAGTCGAAGGCGCTGATGTGTACCTACATGGTGGTTGACGCAACCACTAACGAAGTGACCTCGATCGTTCGTCACGGCAGCCCCCTCATCACATAAGAGACGAACTAAATCGATTCTCTGCATTATCTCGAGTTGCTTATAAACACACCCAGTTGCACAAAATTCCAGGGACATTTTAGAGATAAGCCCTTCAAATCCATTGCAGAACAGGGGAGTAAAGAGGCAGCAGCGGCCAGAAACCCCAGCGCTGATCAGCAGGATTCACACCAGCTCCAGCCACCACACTCCCCATCAATGCAGTGATTCTGCAGAGGCATGGCTCAGGCCAGGGTCAAACCACCCACCACGGTGCAAAAGAGAACCACCCGCCAAGCCGGTTGACACCAGCTCACCAACAACAGAAACGCAACCAAGGGGATGGGCCGATCCTCCTGCTAGATCAACGGCCTCTCCCGAGCGAAGCATCAGTAGTGATTCAAGAGATTCACTTTTCCCTCACCAGAAGGCGTAGGTGATGGTCAACTGTGGAGAGGATCTTCGGTCCGGGGACCCAGCGAGAGAACTCAACAACCCAATCTCGGAGCTTCAAGCCCCGGCTGCCTACCCACAGCACTGGAGCAGCGGAGAGCATGAGCAACACATCAAAGGGGTGTCAGCACCTCCTTCGGTCATCGAGCGAAAGCCCTGGACCTGAGACGACAGGGTTTTCGACTTTGCCTCGAGCCCCCCCTGGAGCCGTCACTCTCCAGTTTTTTTCTTTTGTCCCCAGGCAGGGGTATCAAAGGGCTTGTGTCGGATGGGAGATTGCAACAATCGAGACAGGAGGGCTTTATGGCTCAGTCCGTCATTCCGCGAACGTGTATCGGTAGAACTTGCTTGAAGTGGTCTACTGACGGCTCATTGTCGGAGCACGATCAGAATGAGCTGATGAGACGTCTTTGCTCTGCAGATCCGGAAATGGCTAAATCCGGAGCTTGCAATTTTCGTCAAGATGCAGATGCGAGCAAGACCCACAAAAGATGAGCCATTTTCTTCTTCTGGTTGGCTTAGGTCTCGGTGACTATCTCGCCGTATAGCGCAACAAGCGAGCCTTAAAAGTCAAAGCAAGGCGCAGGCGTTAGCTGTCCTTCGCCAGCTCTATCACGTTCCGCCAATCAGGACCCAGCTCAGCTGCCAGGTCCTTCTCCAGCGATTTCAAGTACCGCTTCCGCTGCCCTGACTCTCCGCCGACCCAGACCGGAATCTCTTTTGTGTTTTCACTCATGCCTTCCCACAACGAGGTGATGGCTTGTGGCTCACGGTTAACGCTGCTTTACACAGCGGCGGTCGATCGACACACCAATCACCCCGGATGCTTATCCCTAATTCTTCAATGCCGTGCCAAACAACCATCGCTCATAGGAACTAAGCAGCCAACTGAGCGACGAGATCAGAAAGCTCTTTTACATCTACTTCTAGTTTATCCAAAAGAGGTTCACAATGCTTGCGAGCACTGGGATCTTGAACAAACTCGTCCCGGCAAAGCATTAACTGAAGGATCTCAATCTCTTCGCTCGGATAATCACGGTAGGAATAGCCCACAACACACTCCAAAAAATGTAGAACTAATTAACCCTGCACGAATTTCGAAAACGCCGTGGTCCAAGCAGTGCAATGTCCTGGACTCAACAACACAAACTGTGGCCTTAGTTACACATCAAGGACGGGGCCACCGTTTCCAGTAGCTTCAGCTGCTAACCCATTGCAGCTGGAGGTTGCAAGTCAAAGCCTCCAGCCAGTTGATGCAGTCGCAAATTATGCGCTGGCGCAATGAAGGCAATGAGGGCTATGACCCCAACAGAGTCACGTCCCCACGAGAGGGTGGTGGCTTTGGCTCAGGTGATCGGCTCTATTGAGCTGCAGCGGATCACCCTGCCTGAGATTCGGCGGTAGGTGATGCGGTTCAGCCGTGATCAGGACGGTTGCGACAGAATCGCACCGCACTGGCAGAGCTGGTGGTGCGGCGGAGCTGCAATCGATCTGGGCTCACCTTGCCTGGAAATGGAGCGAGAAAGCTGAGCGGAATACAGCCCAAAAAGCGCTATGTATCCGCCTGAACGAGAAAGGGGCTGGCGCCCCCCCCCTATAACAGCTCTGTAGCAACCGCTACCAACAACGTTCACCTCGCTTCTGCGAGGCGCAGATCACCAGGCCAAGGAACGGGGACCTGGATTTCTGAGGAACCACAAATGACCCTGACCTATCGCGGCCAGAAGTACGACCTGCAAAAAGTGGCTGGCGCTTCCGACAAGCCTGCTCTGACCTACCGCGGCGTTTCCTACGCCAAGTGAGCAAGGCTTAATCAGAAGATCCCAAGCCCCTGCCCGCGGCGGGGGTTTCTTTTTGCCTCTGAGGCAGCTCCGAACCTGCCAAAAGGATTGGGCTGAGATCCTGAAGCGGGCTACCCCCAATGCGGAAACCACTGGGGAAGAAGCCCCGCACGAGCAAGGCCAAGTACGGCTGCCAGTGTTGCCAGCTTCACTCCAGTCAGGATTCCTGCCGTCTTCCATGTGAACAGCGATTTCGTCAGGGTGATCAATGCACATGCTCAGCCAAAAACATCAGTGCCATTGACGAGCTGGGCTCCTAAGGCTGACTGGCTCCCTTGCTCACTGGTCGCCAACTGAAAACATGATCCCGAAGCTCATTTGGAGATAGCAAGCGAGCAGCTCTGCCCTCACCAGGCTGAGAGCCCCAAGGGATACAGATGATGTTCTGCGTTGAACGAAGCGATGGGCCCGACATTTGGTTTCAGGAGCAGTGCTTCGAGACTGAGTTCAAGGCTTTCACCAACGCCCGGACCAAATCGCTGAATACTTTCGGGCTCTATCGAGTCATGTACGAAAGTCTCGGTAACTCAGGTGAGGTGCTGAGGATTTCAAAAGGGAAAGCGATCCTGGCTGAAGATGACCGACTCGTTGGATAAGTGCTGGTGCATAAAGAGCGGCAATTCCGTGATTTGCAATGACGCATCAAAGACATTGCTAGAGCAAGGGTCCAGGCAATAGCCGTGTATAACGTCATCAAGCAAGAAGCTCCCGACCGTTGGGCCAAGGAGCTCTACTTCCAAACGGAATTCAGGGCTTACCTGTGTGCCCGCACAAAGTCGAAGGCGCTGATGTGTACCTACATGGTGGTTGACGCAACCACAAACGAAGTGACCTCGATTGTTCGTCACAGCTGGCCCCTCATCGCATAGGAGGCGAACTAAATCGACCCTCCGCATTACCGCGAGTTGCTCATTAACACACCCAGTTGCACAAAATCCCAGGGACAACACTGGGATAAGCCCCTCAGACCTATTCCTGCACCTGAGAGCCAAGTGGCAGCAGCCGCCAAGCCGAGGCTCTGCGCTCCCAAAATGGCTATTGATCAGCGGGGCTGATCGCAGGGATGAGTAGCGCTGTTGTGCACAGGGGGTAGGTCGGCATTCACATTGTGCAAAGTCCCTTTACATTGTGAAGGTCGGTTAACCGACTTTCTTTACCGCCGACGGGTTTTCCCTGACGCTTTCTCCCCCGTACTCATGACCACCACCATTCAGCAGCGCTCCGGCGCCAATGGCTGGCAGTCCTTCTGCGAGTGGGTCACCTCCACCAACAACCGCCTGTATGTGGGCTGGTTCGGTGTGCTGATGATCCCCACCCTGCTGGCTGCCACCACCTGTTTCATCGTTGCCTTCATCGCAGCACCCCCCGTCGACATCGACGGCATCCGTGAGCCCGTCGCCGGCTCCCTGATCTACGGAAACAACATCATCTCTGGTGCTGTTGTTCCTTCCTCGAACGCCATCGGCCTGCACTTCTATCCCATCTGGGAAGCTGCTTCTCTCGATGAGTGGCTGTACAACGGCGGTCCTTACCAGCTGGTTGTCTTCCACTTCCTGATCGGCATCTTCTGCTACATGGGTCGCGAGTGGGAACTTTCCTACCGCCTCGGCATGCGCCCCTGGATCTGCGTTGCTTACAGCGCACCTGTGGCTGCTGCCTCCGCCGTGTTCCTGGTGTACCCCTTCGGTCAGGGTTCCTTCTCTGACGGCATGCCCCTCGGCATCTCTGGCACCTTCAACTTCATGCTGGTGTTCCAGGCAGAGCACAACATCCTGATGCACCCCTTCCACATGATGGGCGTCGCAGGTGTGTTCGGTGGCTCCCTGTTCTCCGCCATGCACGGTTCACTGGTGACCTCCTCCCTGGTGCGTGAAACCACCGAGAGCGAGTCCCAGAACTACGGCTACAAGTTCGGCCAAGAGGAAGAGACCTACAACATCGTGGCTGCCCACGGTTACTTCGGTCGCCTGATCTTCCAATACGCCTCCTTCAACAACAGCCGCAGCCTTCACTTCTTCCTGGCTGCCTGGCCTGTGGTCGGCATCTGGTTCACTGCCCTGGGCGTCAGCACCATGGCTTTCAACCTGAACGGTTTCAACTTCAACCAGTCCATCCTTGATGGTCAGGGCCGCGTCCTGAACACCTGGGCTGATGTGCTGAACCGCGCCAACCTCGGCATGGAAGTGATGCACGAGCGCAATGCTCACAACTTCCCCCTCGACCTGGCTGCTGCTGAGTCCACTCCTGTGGCTCTGCAAGCTCCCGCCATCGGTTGATCTGGAATCAACCTGTTCATATCTGAACAGCAAAACGATTCAGGTCAACTGAATCGGAAAGCCCCCTCCTCGGAGGGGGCTTTTTGTTGTGACTGCAGATCTTAATAAGGGTCCGATCAAGGGCGTTCTGGCATGGACGACACGGCAAGAAACGACTGACCCAATCACCGCCGAAGAGATGGGCCGACCTTCCTGATCGGTCAACGGCCTCGCCCGAGCGGTTGTCAATCTGCGTCACCCGCTGTCCACTGGGCTTAGGACAACGACAACGCACATGAGACTGCCGCTAGCGGCATTGCAGCGAATGCAGAACGCACGAGCTGTGCCGAGAAATTTCCTGGTGGGTGATGTTCATCGCATGCTGCTTTGGTGAGAGTCAGAGCTCGCCCTGCTCACCCTCCAGACAGCTTCGATCGATCCAGTCACACATTTGCCGCAGTGCGGCGTCATCCATCTCCACAAGATGATCGGTCCACTCCTGCATGATCAGTGCGAGGTGATCGGGATTGTGGATGATAAGGTCTGAGCCCATCAGCACGTATTTAATGCTGAGCAGTTTCCAGGCCTGGGCCTGAGCAACCAGGGGTGAGCTTCCAGTAACCGTTCCACCCGACTGAACGGCTGATGTTCACTGTCCATGGTCTGATTCAGTGAAGACAACTACGCCGCCTTCTGGCTTCGCTGATGTGCCTGCAGTGAAAGGAACAGCGCGCGCGGATTGCCGTAACGGTCTGGAAGAGCCTGATGCAGTCGGTACAGGCGTTGCCAGCAGACGCTCTTGCTGGCTTCGCCTTCTTTCACTCCATCCGCCACCAAGTATTCCATGGCGCGGGTGTATACCGATTCCGTTTCCCGCAATTCTGCGAGGGATGGTTCATGGGTGAAGGTGATTGCAGCCATCTCTTCGCGATATCACTTATCGCCATCCATTCATGCCTCTTTGGGGACTTGCTCTCTACCCCCATTTGGGGTGATTCATAGGCTCAGATCTGAACCATGCCGCAGCGCATTCCTTTCAGCACCGCCTGAACCCGGTTGTTCACTTCGAGGGTTCGCAGGAGCCGTTTGGTGTAGGTGCGTGCGGTTTCTTCGGTGACGATGAGATCTTCCGCAATTTCACGGTCGGACATTCCGCGGGCGAGGCGGTCGAGAACTTCGTATTCGCGAGGTGTCAGTCTCGGGCAGCTGAGATAGGGAAGTTCATCGGAGCGCAGTGATGGGCTGCGATAGGAGTGATGTCCCATCACCGCCAGCACAGCCGCCTCTAGAGGTTTGCGGTCTTCGATGATGTCGGCTTCGGCAACCACGGCTTCAAGCCAGGGTGCGTTGTCGTATTCCACGGGAATGGCATCGCTTAACGCCAGCACCACGACCTTCAGGCCGGGTTGAAGCTCTTGGGCTTTGCACGCCAACTCAAAACCATTGCCTTTTTCAAGTAGATCTGTGCAGAGAAGCAGCTCAAATGAAGTCTTTCTGAGGTAACTCAGGCAGGACTGTTCATCCGTAACAGCACATCCGATGCGAGATCGTTCGCTAAAACTCTCGCAGAAGCAGCGAAGGAAGAAGCGCCCCTTCATTGCCAAAGCAATGCTTCCGTTGATGACAACGGAAAGCAGGGGCTCTTCGTCGGCAGATTTGGGTACGCTCAGCAGATATGGGGTCAGATCCATGCGCTTGCCTGCATCTTTGATCCATCCTTGCGGGCCACTTGCCCATCTGGTTACGACCGTCGTCAGTCGTCATAGACGCGGCATTCGGGAGCGTCGGGATTCAGGTCGCAATGCACCTCTAGGGAGGTGGGGTCCTTGTGCTCTCCTGGATGGTGGCCTTGGTAGGTCTCGAGTCCCTCAAGCTCGGTGGCGTAGTGACGCGCCTTGGCGTCATCACCTCTGGCTTGAGCCTTGGCCAGTTCCTCACGGTCCTTGGCAATGTGGGTTTCAATTGATTCCACGCTCAAAATTGCAATCGAAGTCATCTAACGCGCTGGCTGAATTATTGAGCTACCCCCATCCGGGGACAGAGAAATTGTCCCCATTTGGGAGGCGATGAAACAGCCTCGTTTATTGCACAGTTCTGCTCGGCAGCGTGAAGGTTCCATGAGCACATCCAACCTCAGCATCGGAGAGCTCGAAGCCAAATATCCGCTGTACTGCAAGGCCTTGAAGCTACTGATCAAGCAGGGGAAAACAAGTGCTGAACTTGAGCGAACACTTTGTTGGGATCGTTTGCGCCTGTTGCACCGCTCCTTGCCTCGACAATACAAATCACCCGAGCGGTTGATATTGATGATCCAGGCCGAGTTTTCGTCAGTGACCGATAGCTAAAGAGAAATGATGTCAACCGAAGCTAATGCCATCAGGGCTAAAATTGTGAGCAATGTGATGCACAGGATTGCTGCCCTTGATCAAGAGCAACGCTATGAAGACAGCTATGCGTTGACTCAGGAATTCAGGGAGTGGTTGTTCGATTCCACGATTCAACCGAGCTCGAGGCAGGCCAGGCCATAAACGTTGCGGTCGTGGCCCTCCGGCATCAGGCCCTCGTACATGCGCACAGTCGAGCCAATGGGTTTGAAGCCCTTCGCCGTCGTGATCGTATTGGAGGATGGGTATGCCGGTGGGGTTGCTGGTAACTCCACTCGCCGGCGAGCCAAAGCCCTGAATCGAACAAACAGGGCTTTTATCTTCAACACCGAAAGAGGCTTCAGAACGCTTCTCTTGATATGAAAGGAAGACCCTTGAGCTGTCTAAACAACAGTCTCCTTCTTTTTCGAGGAACATCCCCATGAATGATCTGCTCTATCGAGGTCACACCTACAAAGCGCCCACAACAAAGCCAAAGACTTGTTTGGAGCTCACGTACAGGCAGGAGCACTACAACACATGCCGGCAGGTTGGGTCACTTCCGATTAAACAAATTCACCTCACCTACCAAGGAGACTGTTACATCAAGCACCGGGGATAATTCCTAGTCGAACAAGGAGCTTTTACCTGGGCCAGGACGTTAACGTTTTGTTCGATGATCCATGACAAATTAAGCCCGGGGTCCACCCAGCGCTGAACACAACAACTCGTTTGCCTCAGGTTCACTGATGGTGTTTTCTGCCTTCTTGTTGATCGGCATCGTGGATAACAATAAGAAGGAAAATAATCAACCAGATAAATGAAAAAACAACAGGTTCAATCATGATCCCTTACTATTTTGTCTGGATGCATCTTTTATAGCAGCCTCAAGCTTGACCATCAGGATGTAGAGACCAATGAGCAGTTGGGCCACAAGTGGTTCAAACATCTGCTCCTCCTCAAAGAGGTACTTCCGGTCTAGATCCGATGATCTTCGGATCCAAGGGAAAAGGCAGGTTTGTTACATAGAATCAGCGAATCAACAAGCAATTCTGTCGCTTTGCTGTAACTGGTTGATTGCAGAAACTCCATTCCGTTGGAACAAGATTTGTCGCACTGGTGATCAGGTCATGCATGGCCTCGACAAGAGGCTGGATTCCTGAAGGTGGTTACGCACGAATGCTCCTAAATGGGGGCAGTGCCGTGGCGCGCCAAAGCCAGAGACTTCTTAGAGCGTTGAAAATGCTTAACGTGGTTCATTCAGTGTTCATGAGCGTGTGGGCTGCGTGCTCGGTTATGGGTTTTCAAAACGCCATGCCTCCCCGCCTCAAAGGGCGATTATCCCTCTCAAGACAGGCAAACCATTCCCGCACATTGCTGGATGGTCACACCAGCTGCCTAATACCACCCGTCGGGATGCTCTGCGCTCCTGACGCTGGCTGAAGCGAGGGTTGCTCCAAACACTGATCGAGAGAAAAAAGCGCCTCGACCCACGAAGCGCCCGAATCTCAGATCAAACTCGATAACACATCAGCAAATTATCGATGCCAACCATGACCTCCAGTCGTGTCAACAAGAAGCAGGTAAATGACACAGATAATCAGCAACAAAGAATAAACATCCATAGGCATCCATTGGCTAATTCAGTTCTAAGACAATCCTCCATGACTGCATCGAGTGGTTACAAACAAAAATGCCTAGCAGGCCACACTGTCAAAAAAAGACACCCTGAACTCAGCCAGATGTGAATCCGTCCTGATTCAACTGGCACAGTGACAGTTGAATCATTTTGGTGAATGTACTTGGGGTGAGTGAGATGTTCTGTGTTCACAAGCAAGTTGCTCATGGTCGATGGGTCGATCAATACTGTTTCAAGAATGAGTTCGACGCCTATGTCTCAGCCATGACGAAATCAACAGAAACCATGGGAACGTACAGGGTCTATAACTCGACATTCAAAGAAGTGACCATGGCCTTCGAAATGGGAATGGAAATCGACGTCTGCGGAAAACAAACTGCAGGATCGTGAGGTTTGCCTTCAAGAAAGCCACTGCGGCAGGGCAGATCAATCCCCTTGGCTGCGATGACAGCCCCAGATGGGGGTATCGAGTTGTGCTTCAAAGGAGTTGATTGGCAAGAGGGAGACGTCTTGGACCCCGTCTCCCGTGTTCGAAGCCAAAGCAACCCTGGGAGACTTCACTTCACTCCTGGGGTTTTTCTTCTGAGTGGATCGGTGATTCAGTAACGAGCACCGTCAGGCAACTGACGAAACTCGGCCCACACCGCCTGGGCTTCGCTCTGAAGGATCTGCTGCATACGAATCTCCTTGTCCGGCACCGGTCTGCGGATATCGTCGTTGATCGCCCGATCCGAGAAGAGATCCTCGTAATCGCTTCAAGATGCTGCATAGAAGACCTGGCGAATGTTGGCCCAATAGGCGATGGAGTAACACATCGGACAACATTCACAGCTCGAATACATCACGCAACGACTGAGATCCCAGTTCTCGAGAGTGTGGCAGGCCTGGCGAATGGCATTGACCTCAGCATGGGCACTGGGGTCCTTGTCCTGAATCACGCTGTTGCCTGCGGCGGCGATCACTTGGGCGTCCTTGACGATCACCGCGCCAAAGGGTCCACCGGTTTTGTACACCACACCGGCATCCCTCATCACCTGAATCGCCCGCCGCATGAAGGCTTCATCTTGATCCGATGCCATGGCGTCCCCGTTGAACAACTCCTCCAAAACTGGCAGCAAGAAAATCTCGGAAACGGGAATAAGAAGCTTTGGCTTTGCTTACCCACCCAAGCCAGTGAGGGATGGCTACTCGCCCATCCCCCCTACAGCCAACTCAGTGAGACTGATTAAGCCGACCAGGTTGGAATTCCATCTGAGCAAAGTCGACCTCGCTCAAAGAACAACTCTTTTGCGGAAATAGCGATTCCGTTGAGGTTGCAGTACCAGGCAGCTTCAGTGGTGCTGGTTAATGCACGCAGCCCTTTGGCAAATTCGGCATCTCTACTAATCCGTCGCCTGAGCTGGTGTGCTGGAGTCTGTCTTTTCATCGCTTCATCAGTAGCTGTTTCCTGTCTACTTAGGAAGATAATTTTTGGTATCAGCTTTTCTGCTCATCAACAGAGCAACGGACGAGAAAAAGACCAGATGATTGAGGTTGGTTAAGTACCTATTTCTTTTTTTCATTCTTGATGATAAATACGGAAAAGAAGATAAGGAGCGGCATGTCTTTTAGCCCTAAGCAGTGCTCACTTGAACGTATCAAACCAGTTTATTTGAGGCCTAACAATTTAAAGCCCTCTCCCTCCTGGCAGCTGGCCGAGAGGCACTTTCGCAATCGCAGAGAGGATTACTGGAAAAATCGCTGCTCAATAGATCCAAACGCTTCAGCTTGCAAAATTTTTGACGAGTAAAGGAGGATGATCATGTCAATTCATATTTTGCCCCTCGCCCACGGCGATTGTCCAACCTTGATCTGCGAAAGCGCAGATGTTTGCTATTTCGGCGACTGGAGGGTAGACATTGACCCTCCAAAACACACTGGGATCAATTTGATCCCTGGGCTTGGTGATCTTCCCACGAAATCAGGCTACAGATTGGGATTGGATTACGGCTCTATCCCTTAACGACTCATCCGAGCCTGTTGAACAGCCCGGGATTTTCTGGATGTGCAAACTACAAGACGCTAAGTCTCTACGATTGCCATGAGGTTTAGGTCTACTGTCCCTCTGCTCCCAACAGTCTTTTAGGCAGCAAAGGGCTTCTAAAACTCAGAGCCCTGAGGATTTAAGGGCTCTCAGGCTCAGCATCAAATAGGTTCGAAATGATCCAAGAGCCATGAGCTGGTCGGCTGTTTTGTTCTGGGTGGAGTCGTCCAAAGAACTTTCAAACTCAAAAAGAATTTCGCTTAAGCGATCCTCCCAATCCAGAGCAACTTCTTGGGCGAAATCATCTTGCGATACCTTTGCCTTGAGAAAGCTGCAGAGCTGACTGAAGCTGACGGAGTCTGGAATCGTGTTCATCACATCCCTCAGACATTATGGAAACACTAAAGGACAAGGTCCCACCCCCTTCCTTAGGTTAATCAAAAACAAATGAGTAATGCCTGAGGATTAACTCCTGAATGATTATCATTCCCCAAGTAGTGCACTGACAGCGAATGAATGTTCTGCGAATGGGGCTTCAGCTACGCGTGCAAGGATGATTTGATGCCTTGATTAACCGAGGTACGTTGCAGTCAGACAACAAGCGACAATAAAAAGACCGTTCTCCATGAGAGGAAGACGGCCTGTTGATGTTGTTTTGAATGAGTTGAAGAACAGCTAAATCGAGCTGTATCCGACAATCAAGCCACCTTGAGAGACAGGAAATGCTGGTCTGCTTCAAGCATCTCTTCATCGTCTTCAACATCCCAGCCGCCATAGAGCAGATGAAGAAGCCTCGCTACATCCAACTCCCGGTCGGCGATGTCTTGCCAAAGACGACAGCTCAACTCCGAGTCAGCAAGGACGAATTGTGCACGGGCCAACTCACGGGCCAAAGCGAAATAGCTTTGTCTGTCATTGCGGATGCGGCATTCCATCGCTGCACCCACAGACATCTGCAGGCGCTGTTGGCTTAGAGACTTCGATTGGGTTTGCATGGTTCTCCTGGAATGCATTGAGGCAGGGGCAGCCGCTCTCCCCCTGAAAAGACGGCTCAGCTCGCTCGTTCATTCATTCTTGACCCCGCGATGCGATCGGGGGATGAGAGGCCAGCCCATCTACGACAGGAATGGGGTGACCTCTCCTATGGCTCGCTTCCGACACCCCTGTGATTGCTGAACAGGGGCCATGCCGCATGCCATTGCTGGCGAGAGGCGAAGTGTCGGGCCTTTCAAGCTCCTGGGGCCAAGGTTCCAGGTGATGGACTTTCTGACTCAATGATGAGTGCCCCCCGGCAGTGATGGTGCCGAGATTTAGGGCAAGCCCATGGGTGGTGAGAAAACTCGTGGAGCAGATGCTCGAAAGGTCAGGCGACTTCTAAAACCTGCTCGGTTGGACCGTCGTCTCTCATTGACGCCTCCGATCTCAGTGGTCTCACTCTCGTCAGCGGACACGCATCAGGCAATCGGTCTTAACGCTCATTGCCTTACGAGGCAAAATCGTCGAAATTGAAAACGATTTGCTGAGCGAAAAGCAAATAGCAGCTCAACCTACCCACAAAAAACCCTCCTGCATCAAAGAAAACAGGAGGGAAGTCTGATCTCCATCAATCCAATGCCCTGAAATGGCATCGGGAATGCTCAGACCTAATAATTCATAGACCTAGTAACCATGGCCCCTCTTCATCGGCTGGTCTCGGTAAGGAGTCGTGCCAATTGGGGGAGGAACATAGCTCTTCTCCTCTGCATCAATCGCGCCCATGGCATGGGCGAAAGCATCTCCAAACCACTTCAGGAAACCTTTCATACAACCTCTCATTTGGAACTGACTTCGTCCTAGAACGGAAGTCTCTTTTTTGGGACTAGGTACTTAACCCAAACTTGGGAAACGAGCTTGGAGGATAAATACCTAGATACTTTATTTTCATTCATGACAAGCTTGACTCTTACAAGCCATCGTCTTATTTTCACTTTTGAATAAATTGGAGGTGAGCATGTCTCTTGCTCCTTCACTTGTTCGTAGAACAACTCTAGGCGGGACAATTCATATGCTGGTGGGTGATAGCAACCCCCGCCACCTAGCCGAGTTGAGCGGCAGCCGTGTTTACTGCGACGACATGGCCAGCGCCGAAGCCCATCTCGACTACTGGAGCAAGGAGTTATTGCACTGCTGGGGAAGGCGTTAATAACGCTTATGCCTTAAGCGCTAACGAAAGATAAGGAAAAGCTCTGGTCGTCTCAAGTCCAGGGCTTTTGCTCGACGACCAGCGGAGCTTCTAACGGCACCACCGGCCTGGTCAATCAATTCCTGATTGACAGATGCCAATACCCCCGCATGGGGGTATCAGGCTTCTCATATGGATGAGAGATTCGTCCCACGCGGGAGGGCCGAAAGACCACAACGCGAGATCTGCACAGGAGGTCTCAACAATGAGCAGAAGAGGAATGCATCCCCTGTTGATTGGGTTGGACAAGCCAGACCGCAAGGCCAAGGTCAAATCTCTGGAAAGGCCGAGCACTCAGATTGATGGTCTTGAGTCACCTCAACACAAACGTTTCCTTCGTGCCATGGAAGAAGAGGAAACACAGGCCAAAGCAGAATGAATGCGATGAGATCGACCAAGCTGACCAGCGCGCCAGAAGGCTTTGAGTACTACAGAGTCTGCGATCACACAGGCGTCTGCCATGTAGTCAGAGGAATGCGGGATGTCCAGAGACTGCTTGAGAAGAGACATGACCTGATTGTCACCAAAATCCCCTAATTGAAGTCATCACGCGCTGAAGGGCTTGTCACTCACTACCGCTTACTTGCAACCGTAGGACAAATGACCTTTTCCTTAGAACAAATGCAACGTGCCCGTGAGCTGGCGCGCACGAGAAGAAAACATGGCGCGATTAAGCACCTGCTGATAAATGAGTTCAATTTGCGACCCGCCCAGTGCCGTGCGCTGCTTATTGCAGCCCTAGCAGACGAGAAAGCTGCCTAACCAGCTCTCGAACATGTCCACCGGGCTCTGTTAAAAGCAATAGAAGGGAGTAAGCACAATCATTGTATTGCATCCAACAAGAGGATGCTCCTGATTATTGGATCTCTAAACAGCCAAAGTAATTGAGGCTAACAAAATCAGAAAGACCACTCCTAAGAGGAGGCTTTTTCTTGTGAATGAAGAACCAAACTGACCGATCAACAGCGATCCAGCATCGACATCACTGACAGCAACGACTACCCCAATCACCGACAAAGAGGAAGGCCGCCCCTCCCGGTGGAGAGACGGCCTAGCTCGCTCGTTTATGCATTGCAGTCGACCTAGTCAGTACGTGTTGCCTTTGGGGATCTCCTTGGCAATGGGACTGAAAGAGGAAGGTTGAAGCGTCTGGCTTGTGGCAACCCTGGGGCCATTTGGTCCAGGTGTGAGGCGGGACTCCTACGGGGCACCTTGACGAACGGTGCAGAGGTGTGTCGACTGATCAGACGCACATCAGTGTCGTCACAGACGAGGCGCTCACGGTTGGGTTGAAAAGTTGGAGCAGGGGCCAGAAAAGTCAGGCTGCTTCTGGGATTTGCTCAGGTGGAGTTTCGGCCGTCATGGGCTCCTCCGATCTCGATGCACACACTCTCGGCAGCCATGGAGAACCCGGCAATCAGCTGTCCTGCTCATTGCCTTCTGGGGCAAATAAGTCGATTGTGGAACCGACGTGCCTTGCGCTGGGATCAATGCGATGCGCAAGTTGTGCTCGGACGGCCAGGACTGAACCAAGACTTGTGTTGAGGTCCTGACAAGATTTGTGTGTTATTGATCCCGCGACAGAGAAAGGATCCCAAGGTCAGTTGACCCAACAAGGAGGGTCACATGTACGAAGGTTTCAAAAAGCCTGTCGATTGCACCCTGAATACCTGCATGAAGTGGGGCGCAGACGGAACCCTGTCTCCACACGACCAAGACGGCTTAATGAGGCATCTGTGCTCTACCGATCCGGCCTTGGCTGATAGCGAGGCTTGCAAGCTCTACAAAAACGACAGCTAAACGCAAAAGCCATTTGCGCTCATATCTCCCCCTGCTCTTGACGGGGGGGTCTTTTTGCCTGTGGTTCAACGCTGAGGTTCCCGTCTTTCCATGACACTCCGGGATGGCGGCAAACCTTGGCTTACGCCGGCTGAGAGCATCAAGAGAGATGCTCCCGTGTGCGGGCACCATGCTGATCCCGGAACTGCCCTGGCGTCTGGAACGACTCCTGCTTGGCGTGCTGATCGCCGCCTTGGCTTGGACCGCCTTGCAGATCCTGTCTAAAACGGTTTTTCGGCGCCAGCCCTGGAGAAGCCTCTTGCTCTCCTCCTGCTTGAGCGTATGCAGCACGGTGCTGGCTATCGCGCTCACCACGTGGCTGCTTCAGTTGATACCAGCACGAGCAAAGTTATCGATCCTGGAGCTGGAGAGCTTGCGCGGCTTCCTGCTGGCCTGTGGAGCGGCATGGACAATTCGGCGATGGAGAGGCTGCTTCCGAGGACAACGAACCGAAATCACAGAGCGGCTGCCCGCAAGCCTCGCAAACCGGGAAAAGCTGTTCCTTGTGGATGTACTGGAAAAACTCCTGAGCACCACTTCGTTTGTGCTGCTGTTACTAGCTGCTTTGGAAATTCTCGGAGTCCCTGTCTCTGTGCTGGCCACGGCCGGTGGGCTGGGAGCTGCAGCCGTCGCATTCGGCGCGCAAAACGTGGTCTCAAACTCCCTCACGGGATTTTCGCTTTACATCAATCGCCCATTTGTTGTAGGGGATTTCATTGAGATCCCATCGGAGAAACTCTCAGGATTTGTCGAGAGAATTAGCTGGTATTACACCCAACTTCGCACCTACGACAGAGAGCCAGTTTTCATCCCAAATTCTATTTTTGGCAGAAACTCCGTAATTAACGTTAGTGAAATCGACAATCGGCGCCTGGTCGTTAATTTCTCCGTCACCTACAATGATAGAAACAAAATTCCAGCCATCCGCGAAGAGCTATTACGGCAGCTGGAGCGGAATGAGAATGTAGATCAGCAACACGAACGTTTTGTGGTTCTTCAGAGCTATGGCGAATCCAGCTTGGATTGCCAGCTGGTGTGTTGCAGCACCGGCAACGACTATCTAGACGCCCTCGAACTGCAACATACCTTGCTGCTACTGGTGGGAGATGTGGTGGAAAGCTTGGGAGCAAGCATGCCGTTCCCGACACGCACAGTCATCCAAACCAATACTCAAGGTGAACCCATACCGCTGACTTCTGATCCCTGATTGGAGCCCTGAAATGTGAGTCGCGATTAAACACAATGGCGTCAAAAAGAATTACCAGCGACCTGCCGCCTTCGGGATGGGCGACCGATGACAGCTGTGAACGATGGAGGACTGGCTGTGCCCATGAGGTCGTCGCTGCCCGAGCACTCTCTTGTTCTTCCACAAGCAGGTGTGGCCCCGATACAGCGGAATGTCTCAGCAAAACGGTTGCTGCGCTCTCTGGATGAGACGTATTACGCGGGACTGTCGGATGCGCACAAACGGAGCTTTACCTTGCAAGGCGCAGAACTCAGTCGTTCTTGAGCAATGCGTCTGTTGACCTTTGAGGGGATGGCAGATGTCATGGCGCTGCGCCGTTGGGCCGACCGGACCAAGGTTCACGGCGTTGAAGTGCCCGAATTGGATGACTACAGGCAGGTGGTCTTGGACCATGTCCTGTAAAGCAAGATTGAAGCGAGGTCAGCTCCCTGGGAGTTGCACACCATTGGTCCCAGTTGCACAAAATTCCAGGGACAAGTCAGGGACTTGACCTTCAAATCCATTAACCCCACTTGAGCTAAAGAGGCAGCAGCGGCCAGAAACTCCAGCGCTGATCCGCAGGATTCACACCAGCTCCAGCCACTATCCCCATCAATGCAGTGATTCTGCAGAGGAATGGATCAGGCCAGGGTCAAACCACCCACTCCGGCGCAGAACAGCACCACCCGTCTCGCCGGTTGCCGGCTTCTCAGCATCGGCACGCCACGCGAGAAGCCAAAATCGACAGGTGGCTGCGCGGCGAACTACTGGTATTCCTGCTGCCGATCATGACCAGCTCGACCGTGCTGGGCGAACCCAGCTACTCGATAAATAAGGTGGAGCACCTTTATGGGGATTCACGCCAGGTAGGGGTAACCAGTGCTGGTAATTGGGTAGTGGCCTATCTGCAATGGCAGACCGCCGACGACCCGCCACCCTAAGTGATGCGACGAAGTCAAGCCCGTAGATGCAGGCGATTGAGGACTACAACCGTAAAGAGTGTGTAAGCACCGTCTACCTGCACGACTGGCTGCTAAAGCTGAGTCGTGAGCACATATTAAGGATGATTTTGGTGTATTTTGAATATTGGTTGTTAAGCACTGAGCACCTCGCTCAGAAATAAGTAAGAACACTAGAATACCGAATACATTATGAATGTCCATGCTGTTGCGGGATCAGTCCCTATGACTGCATTCAGACAAAATACGACTATTATACAAACAAGATTATCTATCCCCATCTCAAGATGGCCAGACTGCTGGAATGCTTGTCGCCATTACCTATAGGATTATTAATCTTCTTTCTATCTCTATCCTCACCAGCAAAGACAAGAGAATATCAACAGGAGTATCAAAATCTAGTTGATTTAGTTCGGTCACCAAAGCCTCTTATTGATCAGCAGGTTGCCCCCAATGACCCTACTGAAGTCATGACAGAAATGATCCGCGATTATGAAATCAGTCTTTCAGCGGTTGCCAAGAAAATGACTCTTAATGAGAGCATTAGTCTGGCCCTGGAGAGAAACCCGAACATTGTTAGGCAATACAAGCTATATGAAGGATTAGTTTGGGATTCCATCTCTACTCAACGCAAATGGCTTCCAGCACTAAACCTCGATTCACCAATAGGTTACCGTAACAAGACAATAGAAAAATACTCATTATCCAAAAACGACCCATCGTCATTACGTGATTTTCGACTTCAGGATGGCTCAAATCTCAAGCCAGAGCTAAAGATAAGCTGGAGTCTACTCAATTTGTCCCGAAACAGCCTGTTGCAAACGCAACGAGAAAATATATTCTCTCAAGTGCTGCGTTTTAGGCAAGATGTTCGCGACCTTGTTCTGAATGTTCAGTCAGACTACTTCGATTTGCAACGTGCAAGACAAGAAGAAGATGTCTTCAACGGAATCTATATTTATATAAAGAATTTATTGCAATTAAGTGATTCTGAGCAACTCTCGCAGGAGAGCGATGAAATTCTGGCAGCCCTAAAAGCCCGCTTGCTCCAGGCGTTGTCCTTGCGCGTTTCTGCCCAGCAAAATGTTGTTCGTCTATCCGCTTCTTTAGCTTCTCGACTGGCATTACCACCTGATTCATTTATTCTGCCTTCAGAGAAGCTAGGTCTCAATGGGAAATGGGAGGAAGAGTTGAATGACACCATATCAAGAGCCTTGGACCGGCGTGAAGAAATAAAGATTTCCAATTCTCAGTCAAAAGCCGCGAACAATCGCGCTAATTCGCTTGTTAGAAAATACTACCCTGAAATAACAGCAGAGGCAATCGGCAAGCTGGAGAATGACAATTTTCGCTTGAAAACAAACGCCTCAAACAATACCTCCACGGTAAATTCGTACACTCTTGATAAATCCGTAGGCGTACGAGTCAAATGGGCTATCTTTGATAGCGGGGTTCTTGCGGCGCAATCATCATCATTCCGCAAAAAAGCACAGGCCAGTCAAGAGCAAGCTGCCCTTAATCGTTTAGAGGTTGAAGCACAGATTAAAACAGCATATTCCGCCTATACGAGTCAGTTAATCCAATTGCCCGTTGTAAACAGAGAAATCGATCAAACTCTTCTGTCTCTTCAAGTTAGATCTGAGCAGGCCAATAGATACTCAGCATCAAGTGTCACAAACCTTATTCTGGCCTTGGATCAGTACCAAAGTGCAGCAAGTCGCTGGTTTGCAACACTACAAAAATACAATGAGGCAATCGCACAGTTGTATCGCTATTCATCGAAGTGGCCGCCTGGGGTTGCAAGCCAAATCTCATCAAAACTAAACTATATTCAAGGCATTAATATGGAAGATGGCTTATAGCGAAAACACTCTCTCCTTGTATCTGACAACAATTAAAGCCTACTTTTTCTTTGATAGATTCTGAATCGTTTTCGAAGAAAATGCTGCGAGTACTACTATGCATCTAGTCATAGTAGACCAAATTGACTGTCCGGCTTTGACTAAATATCGCTGGTTAGGCATTTATATTAGATTGACGTTTTAGTATTCCGTCAAGCCCATTGATCTAGCTGAGATGATGTTGGGCAAGAGAAAAGGATAATCTGACATTAAGTTATAAGAGTTATCTTTTTGTACCCAAAAGCAAAACAGAATTTTTACCTGCATCGGTGCAGACCTCGTGATCAATCAGTACATATTCAAGCATATTTTTTGTCGCCATTGTGTGGATAACCCCCTGATTGCAGATGCTGGATCAAGGTAGCTGTACTGATCACCAACAACAAGCTGTAGTAATGGCTTACTACAAGACGAAACACTTCCATACAAGTGGAAAGAATCAAGAAGATTCATCCTGAAGTATATCCAGCAGCTAAAAAACTTTATGGAACACTATAAAAGTTAAACTTCAACGTTAGATAAAGCAAAGAGTTACTATACAGCCCATGCTGGGGCAAGAAATAACAAGATAAAGAATATTCGATTTCCCTCTAACCTAATTCCCAGGTAAATACTAAACCAATGTATAGCTACTTACACTGTTCACGAGTGAAGGTAACATCATGTGATAAGTATTTAACAAGCTTGTTCAGCGCGAATCATCGTGGTTACGAATGGTGCACTTGGATCAATAGCTCTTGCTGCTCGCAATCCAGATTCAATCGCTCCTTCCACCCAGCCTGTTTTTAAAGTTGTCCAGTCACCAGCCCAGTGGATTCTACCGTCCGACTTTTGAAGTTCGGTGATCACAGATCCTCGGCCTAGTTTAACGAAACCAAGTGATGCTTTGATCCATGGTTGAGATTCCCAATCCCAGTATTCTGAAAAAACAACTTTATCAAGTAAATCCGGATTGTCTTTTTGGAACAAACTGATGATGCGAGAGGCTCGTTGCTCAATTGGATATTTGCGAAGGGAATCTTGATTATCTTGATTATTTAAATATATAAAAGTATTACCATACCCGTATGCCCCTCGATCATTACCAGTGATGTCGATAATTCTCTCCCAAGATTGATCGGATGCCGCCATCGGCCATCCGTGAACTTGCGCGGTCAACCAGGTTGGTTGATTTGACTGACAAACTACTTTGATTGTTTGGACCCATTGCAAGCCTGAAAATGCTTTTTTCTTGAGTGCTGTAAGACCAGGCTTAAACGTAACTTTATTAAGCACTGAAGGTGGAATCGTAGAAATCAACTGATCGCCAGTGAATGTCTTACCATTTTCACAAGTAACTATAATCTTACTTCCATTTTGAATTACACCATTGACTGGACTATTGAGCTCGATATTACCCTCTAAGGCATTAGCCATCGCGGTTGTGAGTAGATCATTTCCACCCCTGATTTTGTAACAGAACTGATCTCCAAAATGATAGGCAATGTCGGGAAGGCCCACCAAAGCTGGTTCATCAAAGGGACTTCCCCCGCCGCAGTGAACACCGATTAATGCGATAAATTCGTCGGATGCACCAGCTTTCTTAAGTAAACTGCCAACTGTCTCATTATCGAAGCGAGCCAGAGTTTTTGGATTCTCCAAAAAATTCGGATCGATTACTAAATCGGCATCAAGATCGTATTGGCTCAGATAAGCCTGAAACTGTGTCGGAAGCCCTACTCCCCTTTCACTTTCATGCAGTTTCCAGGGCCAATTACTGAGGTCGGCGGCTGTAGCAGCTTTGTTGTTTAACAAATAGCGCGGCAGCCCATCGTTTAAAGTAACAATTGGCAATTTAAAATGCTTTATATAGCTACCGACATATGGCATATTGCCACGAAAGTGACCAGCTCCTAATTCGGTGTATTGCCCACCCTTAAGTTCTTTTGACCAAACACGACCTCCAACCCTATCCTGATATTCAATTAGCGTAGTCTTATGACCTACTTTTTCTAGCGCCAAGGCAGCCGTTAGGGCTGAGGCACCAGCACCTAGAATCAAAATGTGTTGTTTACTTTTTGACGATTGTTTTTTTTCTGCAACTGTTCGAGCAACAGCTGGTAAACCCAAACCTATCGCCGCAGCGGCTACAGCGCTTGAAGCAGAAGTCCCAAGAAAGTTACGACGATCCATTTGTGCCGTTCTTTATTAAAGGCTAAATAGCAGAGTACTGGGTGTCAAGTGAGACAAATTGCGGACCCAAATATTAACTCTTTTGGAAGCATTGCCACTTTCCTGATGGTTGTGATATTTTATAGATATATCACTGAATCATGCGCAATCTTATATTTAAAAATACAATTCCTGCCTGTTTCATATTTTTATCTGAAGTAATACTTTCTTCTGTTGTGCATAGCTTTACTGAGCATGGCACTGCTCAACACAGCAAAATCAATAGCTCTGGTAGTGAGAGTGCATCAACTGATCAACAGATTCATTTGGTTGCAGATTTCTATAGTTCCAAGATCTGGAATCCAGGCACTGGCCACTATGACTTTGTCAGGCTTAGAGGCTTGAGGGATGAAAAACAATCTAAAACTAGTATTTCACCACCCATGGCGCCCATTATTCAGATATCCCCGGGTAGCAATCTCTCTTTGAAAGTTACCAATAATTTACCGCAAACGGCAGATTGCGTTTCTCACCCTGAGGATATTAATAAGCCACACTGCTTTAACGGAACAAATCTGCACACGCATGGCCTTTGGATCAGCCCCTCTGATAACAGCGATAATGTGCTTATTGATATCAAGCCAGGCACTTCATTCAATTATCGCTATGAAATTTCGCAAGATCATCCTTCAGGCACATTCTGGTATCATCCACACCGCCATGGTGCCACAGCTCTACAAGTGGCGAGTGGAATGTCTGGCCCTTTAATCGTGCGAGGCGATCGCCAACCTACTGGCACAAAGACTGGTGATATTGATGTTCTTCTCAAACCAATAGCAAATCAAGGATTCAAAGAAAAAATTCTCCACTTGCAGCAAATTCCTTATGCCTGCTCTGAGAATGATAATAACGTTCTTTTCTCGTGGAAGTGTGACCCTGGAGACCTCGGCTTTGTGGAGTCGTATCAGCAAATCGATCCTCCCAAGCCTAAAACACCTCTTCTCTATCGTCACGAAGACGGCGCTGTCAATCCAACATGGAGCCAATCAGGTCGGTATACATCGATTAATGGCAACATACATCCAGTAATCTCCACGACCAAAGTTGGTGAAATTGAGCGTTGGCGGGTAATTCATGCAGGAAATGACGACACAGTATCTATTGAATTCAGGAAGTTGCGTGATAATTCAAATGAATCTCAGTTCCAGGAAAATGCAAATTCACTCAGCAATCGAATTCACAGTGATTGTAATGGTCCACGAGTAGCTCATTACCAGATGGCTATTGATGGTCTTACAACTGGCTCTATATCAGAAAAACAGGTGAGCGTACTGCACCCTGGCAATCGCACTGACTTTTTAGTGACCTTGCCGGAAGCCGGAACATGGTGCGTTGTGGATACTGCATCGCCATCTGGAGGTGCAATCCAGGGGAGTCGTTCAGATCATCAACTCCTGGGATTTGTCAAAGTCACGGGTGACTCTCGTATGGGGAATGTCCATCCTAAGTTGTGGATCAAGAATGAACTCATTAGGGCCGCACAATCCAATATTAATCAATCCATGAAAGCTTCGGTTATAAATGATCTTGAAAGCAATATGACTTTGTCGGCTTTTGTTCCTCATCGTTCTATCGAAGCCTCTGAAGTTACTAGTGTTGCCAAACCACTGCAATTTCAACTGAAACCACGTGCATCTGAAGCACCGTTATTCATGGTTGATGGGCATCCTTATGATCCCAATCGAATCGATCGTCGTCTTAAGTTAGGAACAACAGAAGAGTGGGAGCTCTCTTCAGATTTCGTTAGTCACCCATTTCATATTCATGTTAATCCCTTTCAGATCGTTGCCGTTGAAGTGAACTACGACGGCAATTGGATTGATGTTTCAGCACCCGACTCTATCGATGACTTTCAGGTCGTGGATGGAAAGCTTGCTCGTGGAGGTCCTATTGATCCGCAGTATCGTGGCACGAAGGGACAATGGATGGATACTGTATTTGTTAAGAATATCGCCAAAAAACCAGGTCCTAATTCTAGCGACTTCTCTTATAGAGTTACGATTCGCACTCGGTACAATAAATATACTGGTCAATTTGTCTTGCACTGCCACACATTGGATCATGAGGATCAAGGTATGATGCAAAATGTAGTCATTGAGCCCTAGTTAACCATTGCAAAATATATTCTGTTCGATTTTCAGCCATTGTCTATTCTTCTGTTTCCACTTCTTTCTGTGCAACCAATTACCATCTTCCATTTCGCAGCACCCATAAATTGAGATAATGAATTTTCTTTGTATCTTCCATCCCAACGACTCGCTTAGATAAACTCGAGGACACGTGTAAGTAGGCTGTCTTGGCTGAAGCATTTATCGAAACTGAATGTCGTTCAGACCTCGTGGATTGCTTTTGCATGTTTGACGACATATATTGCTCTTTGTTCTTGGTGGAGCCATCGGGTGCGTTAAAGGTGAATTACTGAGGTAAGCAGGGATCTAGTCCCGATGCATCCTTGTTAATTCCAGTGTTGTAGCAAGACAATTCAATTTGATATACGTTGCTGATCTGATCGGCAAGCACGGGCGATTCAACTACACCAATCAGACCTACCAGAACGCATAGAATTGATCTGATCATGGTGTCAAAGCCTATGTTTAATCATGGTTGTGGACGACTATGCATTCTTGCTGGACGGCGATGCTGTGGCGTATGACGAGTTGCCATCGCCCATTAATTTTTCGCCAAGCATCAAGGAAGCGCTCTTTTTTCAAAATTAGTTTGTTGTCTGATTGGACAGTGTATTGTGTTTTGCATGTAACTGTACCCATATCACTATACACATGAAACCGAGGTGTTTCAGGCTGTTTGATACGAATAACCTTGCGATTTGGATTGTTTGCAATGCTGGATACTTATTGCGCTTGGTTACTGGTTGAAATTTGGGCCGGGAAAAATTAAGAGTTCATCCGGCATCCAGTAACCATATCCTGAACCGTCCTGTTCGGTCATGGCCTGATACCTGCGCTCGTAAGCAGAAACGAGAACCTCTAATGGAGCTGAAAATAAATAGCGGTGCGCTGTTGACAACAGTGATGCCGATCGAAATACCAACACCACCAAGCCAGAACAATGACCTAGAGAAGCGCTGCATCATCTCATCAAGTCAATGGATCAATAAGTTAGAACTACCGAAGCCAATGAAGCTTTGTTGTCATTAATGAGGCTGGCCAAATTCTATAGATTCCCTACGTTTCAATCTAATCGGATTTAGGTGCAGATTGCCTGGCGACGAGCTGCCAGCGGCCATCCCGGTATACCCAAACATTCAAATACCTGAGATCAAAAGGTGTTAGTTTGCCTTCTAGATCGACCAGCACTTTGGCATTGCCTTGAACGATGGCAGTATTGCCAATCACTTCTGTCTTGACGTTGTATCTCTCCGCTTGAGTCATGCTGTCTTTGAGTGTTGACTCAATGTATGCGGATCTGGTTTTGTATGTTCCATCTGGCTGGTTGTAAAAAAATTCGGCTCCCAGGATCTTTTCGATTTCGGGCCTGTTCTTGGCGATCTCTACAGTATATCTATAGTCCTCTGCCTTGTTCACATCTTCTATGGGACCTGCAACGCATGGCGAGCCCAGTAGCAATGCGGCGCCCGTGCCAATCATAAATTTTGAGGCATTTTTCATTGGTTTGTGGTGATGAAGGAGATGGTCTCAAATAATCGGTTTATTGTTTGGCAGTTCCTGCTTGGCGAGCAAGCAGTTGCCAGCGTCCGTCTTGGTACGTCCAGACATCGAGATAGCGCGCTTGAGTGCTGATTTTTTTGCCCTGGCTGATTGCGTTGACATTAACCAACCCATTGGCCGTTGCAGTATTGCCATAGATATGGATGACTGGATTGATGAGCTCGTATGACAAGATCCGATCGGTACCACCTGGCCCCATCTGTACAATCAACTCGCTTTTACTTGATGTTGTTCCTATGGGGCTATAGAGCGTGATGTTGTCTGCCAGAGTACTGGCATAGACAGACATATTCTGCGTCACCATGGCATTATATCGTGTATTAATCGCAGCTAAGATATCGTCTTTCGGGGCCGCATTCGCTCTTAACTGGCACATTGATATCAATGCAATCCAGAATCCAACTCTTAGAGTTTTCATGAATTTAGAATCAATAATCTCATTGTATCGTTAGTCCATGGGGCTTTTTGTTTTGATAACTTCTGTAATGTGTAACTAAGCAGGCTCTGGCAAGCCCAGACCCTTCCGTGCTGACTATGGAGCAAAATACGCAACTTGGGATTGCCAGTTGTTGAAGTGATGGCATCCATGGCTCAGAAATCACCGCGGCAGTAGAGGGTTCAATGAGAGATAAGAGCCGAGTGGAGATGAGGCCCAATGCCATCAAAAGCACATAAGCGCACACGCACATCGTTCAGCAACAAAAAAACACAATAACAAAATTATCTTCTTTTAATTATTGCCAGAATGGTTTTGCTTACAAGTTAATCAAAAAATAATCAATAAGGTAAGTACTCTTTGAGGTGCGTGGTATTTATTGCACAGTTCTAGACCTTGGCATCTTTAACTCTGAACGGGAGAAACAAGGTTCGCTTTCAATGTAGACCTCATGGGGGGGGGTTCTGCCTCCCAGCCATCGCTGTAGGCATGCAGATACACCTCTACTCGGCTTAGCCGAGAAGCCTTCGGCTACGTACTTGACTGTGGACCACAGCCGTTCAACCATGATGTTGTCGTAGCAGCGCTTCCTTTCTGACCAGCTGATCTTGGTCTTCTCTGCTTTCAGGCTCGCCACAATGCCAGAAGAGGTGAATGGCAGCCATGATCGAGTGGAAGATTTCTGGCTTGCAACCACCTGCCAACGCCATCTCCAATGCATAGAGGCAGAACTCCGTGTCAAGGCTGCCCGTGAGCTTTCAGCTGAGCACGTGTCTTGAGAACACATACTCAATCGCTACCAAGTAAAGGAATCCTTTCTGAAGCGGGTTGTAGGTGACAGCGGTCGCCCAGATCTTCTCCGCTGCCCTGAACTTCTTGAGGTCCACCAGACAGGGGAATCTCTCGGATGGCTCGCCTCTTTGTCCTTGCTCTTCTTCCCTGGCGTAAACAGCTCACTGCCACCATCCAGCAGCGGCTTCTTCCACTGACACACCTGAATCGGGTGAATGACGTGATCGACGGCGATCTCCTGGATCGTCATGCGGACACTGATCGCCTCGATGGCGACTCGGGTCTTGAACTCGGAACAGTGGATGCGGCGCGTGCTCTTGAGTCGGAGCCCCCGTTTCATGGGCGGTACCCCGCCTCAGCAGTAAACGATGGGACCTGTCCAGAAAAACAAGACCAGCTCAGGCCGCGGTACTCATAAAAACCAGGACAAGCCACCAAAAGCTCACAGACCTCATCCGCGATTTGATCGGCCTCTGCGTGTTGAGTACGCGCAACCATCAAGGCGGCCAGCTGCAGTTGCTGAGTTTGGCCAAGACCAGTCCAGCCAACCTTGAGCAGATACTTGGCATCTTCCACGCTGTTCGCTGAGAAATCAGACTTGTTACGAGGCTCCCCCAACAGCCCCTCACCCTTAACCGCGGAAACTACTGGCGACGCGCAGCGCCGCGAGAAAGGAACGACCCAGTTCAGCGGAACAAACTTGAAAGCACCATCGGCACCCTCCTCAACCAAGTTGTAAGGACCACAATCTGGCTCCCCATAGCTGATCCACCTGGATTCAACAAGCTGGTTGTACTGAACAGCCTCCTCCCAGTGAGGACGAAATGCTGCTGGCTCCTCGACGATCCCGAATCCTTCAACAAAAGGCCATTCCCTTGACCTGTGCAGGGCATACGGATCGCCCTGTAATCACTGTCACGAGCCTTGTCGTTGGGGAAGACCTCAAGAACACCTCCCGATAGCTGCAGACGTTCGGGTTCTGGGAAGGCGTAAGACTCAGCCTCCAAGCCAGATTCAATACCGGGCATTAACAGTGCCCTTTTCATTGTTAACGCAGCATCAAAAGTCTTGACCGGCTGAAACAGCGGAAACTAGAGATGGATACCGCCTCTGAAGCTGGAGCGAATTTGCAGCGGGCGATTCAGTCCCATCAAGCGGCATCTCTGAAGCAGCGGCTCGAGGGACCCCTCAGCACGATCTGGATGGTGAGGAGATCGATGTTGATCAACATCCAAGACAAGCCAGTTGGTCGTCTTGTTCGGTCGGATTGCCAAGTACTGAGGCTGACCACCAGTCAGACCGAGGTGTTGAGCCAGAAGAGAGGCTGTTAACCAGCCAGATCGCGTGGCCTTTCCTCCACTGTTTTCGACCACGTAGCCATACCCAGGGCTCAAGACCCTCAGGAACCACTCCTCAAGCCATTCACGCTTGAATCCCATAAGCCAGAAGCAAGATTCACAACGACGGATCCCAGCCCTGAAACTTCAAGGTACCCAGCCTCGTCATTCCTATTTGAAGGGCGTTCAGTTGCACATAACTCTCCCCAGTTGCACAAAAAACGAGGGACAACTCAGAGACAATCCCCTCAGACCTATTGCTGTAATTGGGTGGCTAAGTGGCAGCAGCGGCCAGAAAGCCCAGCGCTGATCAGCAGGACTCACACCAGCTCCAGCCACCACGCTCTCCATCAATGCAGTGATTCTGCAGAGGAATCGATCAGGCCAGGGTCAATCAGCGAACCCGGCGCAAAACAGAACCACACGCCACGCCGGTTGCTGCATCGGTGACATGCCTCGATCGCATTGCGCGAATGGTCCATTCGATGACCACAAAGGCATTGATACTTAAAACCTTGGGGTGTTGAAGATTTGAATTCGACTCCGGTCTGTTCTGCGCCTCGTTTAAGAAATGGCCCAATTTGTTGGGAGCCGCCACCAAGCGCTCTCCCTCGCAACCCAAGGCTTAAAGAAATAACTGTGCTGATCAAACCTGTTCTCATGCCTTAGCTCCTGACGCGGTTGATAGAGAACTGACAGGAGCCAGCCACTTTTCACCAAAGAGGCGGGGGGGCAACGCCGCAACGAAGCCGCCCCCCCCCCCCGCAAAGGTGGTGGCCCCTGTCACCGTTTCGCGAACCGAAGCAGACTCACCCAGTTCACAGAAAACAAGCGCATGGAAGAAAAACAGCGCGCTTCTGCACCTCAAACAAGGCTGATTCCGAAAAGGACAACAAACAGGCTCAACACACCGAGGCTGATCGCAGCCAACCGGCTCATGGCCGGGCCAAAGCGATCTTGAGGGGCAACTTGACGGCTCTGCATCACCCGCCAATTCATCCATGCCAAAACCGGTGTGGTCACAAACGACACCCACATCGCCAAGAAGACCAGAGCCCCCATCGAACCGGACCACCACAGCAGCACAGCGCAGGCCAAGGCGAAATGCAGCAGCATCCAAAGACGCTGGTTGTTGGTGTTCAGCACCGCCATACCGCGATGACCTCGCAGCAAACGAACCGAGGCAGACGCCGAGCGCGGGTAGCCATCAAGGCAGGTAAGCACTGTGCTGAACATCGTCATCAGTGCAGCCAGTGCAATCAAGAGATAAGCCCAAGATCCCAAGCTGGCGGTGTAAAGCTCGATGAGCTGCTGGGAGAAAGCTGCTCCAGCCTGAGAAAACTCCGTCCCGGTGCCATGCATCACCCAAGCTCCCAGCACCAGAAACAACACTGCCATCAATACCGTCGCGGCATAGCCGATGTTGAAATCAGCCTCCACTTCAGTGCGGCTGCTCTTGTGGCCTGAATCCTGTTCTCGGGCATAAATCCAAAGCGATGTCCAGGCGGAGAGATCCAGCGGGCATGGCATCCACCCCAACAAAGCAACCAGAAAAGGCAACGACCCCCAGGTCCAGGGACTGGGGGTGAACATCACGGCAAAACCAGCGGCTGGGCCACGGATCAATGTCGCGACAGCTGCCATGAGGGTGCACAAAACCAGTAGCGCGACGACTGCCTTACTGAGCCGATCCAGGCTGCGGTATTGCCCCAACAGCAACACCACCAGGCTGATAGCCAGTACCAGCAATCCAAGAGCCTGCGGTGATCCGGGAGCCACCGCAGTCGCCAAGCTGCCAGCCAAGGAGCTAACAGCTGCAATGTTGGCCACACCCGTACTGAGGGTGATCAACAGGTAGAGGGGCAGAAACCATGGGCTCTGGTGCTGATAGCCCTCCAGAAGACTGCGACCGGTTACTGCGGTGAAACGGCTTCCGATCAACAAAAAAGGGTATTTGAAAAGGTTGGCGAGAAGCAGCAACCCGAGCAGACCCAACCCGTAAAGAGCTCCCGCCTGGGTTGAGGCGACCAGATGGGAACCACCGATCGATGCCGCCGCCAGCAAAATTCCCGGTCCGAGGGCTTTGAGCATTCCCGAGCGCATCATCGGACTGGTCAGACTTGCCGCATGTTGGTCAAAAGTATCGTTGCGCGCTGGTTAGCACCTGGGCGCATGACTGATCCGCCGGACTCTTCAGGAGACTTAACGCTATTGAGAATCACTTGCAAAGTCACGTCAATCATGCTCTATTGAGATCTAATCTCAAGTGCGAACGCCATGCTTCGGCTATTTGGTGACCGTGACACCCTGATCGAAGCCCTCACGATGGACTGGGCTGACCACCAGCTCCAACTCCCTAGAAGAGCAAGCCAAGACCGATCCGCCCGACGCCGTCGTTTTCGAACCAGCCGTCGCGTTCGTTAATGACCGGCGGAGCACTCAAGCGATCTGCTGATCTCTCAGATGCTTGTCATTGCTTCAGAACCAGGGCGATGCACGAGTTGAGCTTGGTCGTCAACACACCGCTATGACCACAGCCAATGTCAATCCCGTGTGGAACGCCGTGAGCAAGCTCACCGCTGCCATCCGGGTTGACTGATGCAGCCTGAGACGTTCAACCCTTCACTCAGTTGTTGAAGAACATTGACCTGCGGCCCACACACATCACATTCAGAACTGCACAGTGAGATCAAAAAACCCTGGAACAACAACCTTGGACACCTCAACCCGAACAACGTCACAACGGAAGAGCACAGCATCAGCCAGCGAAGGCGAAGGTTGTAGTTGCACACCATCCGGCCCAGTTGCACCAAATTCCAGGGACAACTCATGGACACGTTCATCAGACAGTTCAAACAACTGAGAACTCGGTGGCAGCAGCGGCCAGAAACCCCAGGACTAATCGGCACGTCTATTCATTGGCAAACCTGCAGCGCGCCCTGGATTCCACAGCACCAGGTCCAAGAATCAAGGAGCAATCCAGGCTCGAATTTTCTAAAGTCAAACAACATCTACGTCTTCAACCGGTGCGGCATCTTGCCCTTGCCCTGATTGCTATCTCGGCTCTTCCCCCTCAAGTCGTATTCGCCCAGATGGACCATCATCATGGGCACGGGATGCATCACGCACAGCCTGAACGCACAAAAGACCCAGCACCCACGCATTCCGGCACCCATCATCACCATGCTCATGGAATGGGGCCCGCAGGCAGCACCTATGACCTGCGTTTCATCGACGGCATGGTCGAGCACCACACCGGGGCGTTGCGGATGAGTGAATACGTCTTCAACATCGGCGCCCCTGGGGTGGGGGCCCTGGCGAACAGCATTTGGGACGAGCAGGCCCGTGAGATCAAAGCGATGCGCCAATGGCGCAAAGCCTGGTATCCCGATGCTCCGGTGTACCCCGTGGCATTGCGCCCCGATGGCGACCCCAACTCCATGGCTGACCTCGTGCGCATGAGTCCTGAGGTGATTGCCGGAATGCGAATGTCGGGAACGAAGCCGACACGCGACAACAGGGTGCAGTGGTTCCTAGAGGGAATGATTGAACACCATGGCGGGGCCCTTCAGATGGCCCATGAAGCACGCAAAAATTCAACCAACCCCACCATTCTTCGTCTTGCGCGCGAGATCATCGTCGCCCAGCGCAAAGAAATCATTGATCTCCGCAAAATGTTGCAAAGCGAAGGCATGAATAAGTCTGACTACTACAAATTTGATGGCCTCTTTACGTTATGAGAGCCACCATGTTCATTCCTTTCACAACAAGGGTGATGGGCTGGGTCTCAATCCCATTCGCAGTCGCCGCTGCGTTCGCTCTATACCCCATGGCAAGTCTGGGACACAGCAAAGGCATCTACCAATCCAAAGCTGACGCGCAACAACGTGCTGGCGAGATTGGTTGCATGTCGGTGCATCAGAACAACGGTAAGTGGATGCCGTGCGCGGATGAGCAGGAACTCCACCGTCAACTTCGTAAGCAATGAGCCAACGACAGCTGACAAAGCGAGCACGCAAGATTCACCGTTGGCTGGTCCCGATTGCTGCTCTCCCGTTGCTCATCACCGCCGGCACGGGATCTCTTTACAGCTTGCTCTTGGAGCAAGAAATTGATGCCTTCTGGCTGCTCAAGATCCACACCGGGAACTTTGGCGTTCTGAACCTTCAGCCTGTCTATCCAATGCTCTTGGGTGCGCTGACCGTCATCGTCACAGTGTCAGGTGCGGTGATGCTCTTGAGACCAACGCAATGAGAGATGGTTGCTCGTAAGTCTCTCCTAACTAGTCAGTAGCGTGCGAACACGGATATTGGGCCGCCCCATCAACATCCGCTGGATCGCAGAAGCGGGCACATGCCCTTCAATCACAGATCCCTCCACAACAGCGGTGTGACAAGAACTTTTTTCCGCAGGTTAGTATTTTTTCTATGGGTGAATGCTGAGCATCCGCTTCTGCTTGAGCCCTCAAGGTGTCTGGAATTCCATCAATCCAAAACTGAACATCTGTGAATGTTCGCCGCCAGATCGATTGAACTGAGACATCTGCCGAAGCCTGGTCTCGATCGCATCCCAAAACGCAGTCCGGTCGGCAAGCACCTGCTCCCGCACGGCCTGGACCCGTTGATGAACAGCCGGGTCGGTTCCAGCGAGGGTGAGCACCATTGTTTCCGCTAAAGGCCCATGGCTATTACCGTCGAGCGCGATATGACGTTCGAGGTACCAGCGCAAGGTCGGGCAGGGCAGGGCCAGCCCGGACAAGCGATCGAGCAACGCACGAAACAGATCGGGAACTAAAAGCTCCCGGCCGTAAGCAAACGCCGCTGCCAGTGCATGGACTTCACCGGAGGCGATCAACGCTTGGGTCGTGCAAAGAAATCGCGCAGCGGGCTCAGGGATCCCAACCTGGCGAAGGGCGCGGGGCCAATCGCCGCAGGACGCCTTTTGCAGCAATGCATCAATCACCGTGGTGTCCGCACCGATCTCCTCCATCGCTTTGCGGTAAATCGCGAAATGGGACAGATACAGCGGCCCCCCAAGGCTGTTGGGAAGCAGATCGCATTCCTCCTCCGCCACCAAACTGTTGATCAGACCGGCCAACTGCGGGTGGGATGGGGGCGTCCACGGCACCCCAGAAGGGGCCATGTGCTGCTGCAGGGCTTTGAGCAATTGCATGAAATCCCACACGGCAAAGACGTGATGTTCCATGAAGAGCCGCAGGCCAGCCATTGAGTCAATCGCCTGCGGCAGCGGGTGACGCTGCAGCTCCATCACGTCAAAGCCCCAACTCTGTCAAGCCTGGGAAGTCATCGGGCCTCGGTCCACCGCCCCAGGTGAACAGGCGATCGCCGTCTCCAATCGGCACATCGTTGATGCTCGCCTCACGACGGCGCATCAAACCATTCTCAGCAAATTCCCAGTTCTCATTGCCATGGGCGCGAAACCACTGCCCCTCCGCGTCATGCCATTCGTACTGAAAACGAACAGCAATGCGATTGTCGCTGCAAGCCCAAACCTCTTTGATCAGTTTGTAATCCAGCTCCTTGGCCCATTTGCGCTGTAAGAAGGCCAGGATTTCAGCACGACCATGAATGAACTCACTGCGGTTTCTCCACACGCTGTCTTCGGTGTAAGCAAGGGAGACCTTCTCGGGATCCTTGCTGTTCCATGCATTTTCCGCCATGCGTGCTTTCTGGCGAGCGGTCTCGAGGGTGAATGGGGGGAAAGGAGGTTTTCCAGACATTGAAGGCGGCTTAGCAAAAGAGTGATCATTAAGACAGGGGTCCAGTAACACGAACAGTGTCATCAGAGTTGTAACGGGAGATCCACTGGCGCAGCCGGGATGCCTCTTCATCCGTACGCGTGCAGGCAAATCCATAACGTTCGCGAACGCGCTCTGATGCCGCGCGAAGGGCTTCGATACCACGCAATTCGAGCTCAGAAACCAACAACGATTCGTCAGATTTGAAGTAATCGAGAATCACCGTTGATGGTGAATATAACGTACTGGCTTGCCCATCAGGCCACTCCAGTTGAAGTCGAACTTCAGGCATTGATCGATGCTCAATTCAAAGATTTTGCACGGCAACATCGCCCATGACTGTCTCATCGAACACAGCCAAAACCAGTGAGTGCATCAGTCCCATCCCAGAAGTGATGGATCGCACCTGAATGTTTCAAAACCACGCTGCAATCACCCAAGGCAAAGTGTCCGATACGGCAGCAAATCAGCGTCGGATCGCGTGATACCAGCTGCGCCAAAGCTGCAGTGCGGGAGGGATCCACAGCCAGCAGGTAGCCAAAACTCGGGAAGCAGGTCAGCCAGGCCTCCTCGTGGATGTCTTCTGGACGTTCCACGGCGTCGAGGTCAAGGAGCAATTGATGACCACAAGCCTCGGCAAACATCACGGCAGTACCGGTGATTCCTCCCATGCTGATGTCCTTGGCGGCATGCACTAGCTGCTCCGCAGCCAGCAATGGCAGCAAAGCAAGTTGTGCACGAAGGTGTTCTGGAGAAGCAAGGGTCGCGGCATCCCAGAAGGGGTAGTGGCGATAGAAGCCTCCAGCTTTGTTGACCAGCATCCAAAGCTCATCGCCGGGACGTGCTGAACGAGCGGACAAAACAGGACCATCCGCCACGCCCAGAACGGAAACAGAGAGCGCCTGATAAGAGCTCTGCTGGTTGGAGTGGCCACCCACCATGGGGACACCGAAGCGATCACACGCGAATCGCATGCCCTCCATTAAGGCGCTGATTCCCTCTGCATCGGTGCTCCAGACACTGTTCACCAGAGCCAGAGGACGTCCTCCCATTGCGGCGATATCACTGAGGTTGACCAAGACCCCACTCCAGCCGGCAAACCATGGGTCCTCTTCAACAAGACCGGGATGCATCCCCTCACAGGCCAATAAGAGTTGACCGGCCTGAGTGGGAAGCACAGCAGCATCATCACCGAGCATTCCTGCCAATCCCAACTGAGGAAAGGGCTGATGGCCAAAGGTGGCAGCGGCCGAGCGAATATCGCTCTTAGCCAACAGGCCACTGGTCGTGCGCAAGACGTTCACAAGCCCCACGTCATTCACGCCGCAACTGAAAGGTGATGCGAGACGATCGGCCGTTGTTCACGTGAGGGCATGTAGTAATCGAGATCAGCTTCCATCAGGTGGTGACGGATGCCACGGATCTCAAGCTCATCGATCGAGGTCCAGTGCAAGCGGCGAAAAAAACGCACGTTCTGAATCTGCACTGTGGCGCAGAAACGATCACATCCCCAACCATTGGCGGTGGTGACAGCTTTCCAGATCAACCCCTTCCCAATCTGGTTATGACGGCGGAAGTCGGAATGCACTCCGAGGCGACCGCCATACCAATGTCGCGGCTCCGTTTCCACAATCCGAACCACTCCCACCACATTGGTTTCATCGGCATCGTCATGCTCTGAGTCTGAGCTGTGATGCAACGCCGCAATCGGATAGGCAATCGCATCAAGTTCATCTCGATCTGAGTCTTCAAACACATGCTGCTCGCTACAAAAGATGCTGCGCCGCAACGACCAATACCCCTGGATCAGGAAGGAATCAGCGCGAAGAAGATGAAAGGTGAAACGATCGGAACTCGCTGTCGGAGACAGGCGAAAATCATCAGCATCAATACCAATGCCGCAGCGCACAGATGGCGTGAACAGATGAGGCGCGGAACTTTTGCTGCGACCAATGCCGCGGCTGCTGGGATCAAGACAAGAAACCATGACTACGACACCGATTCAAAAAAAGAGAGCGCGGAACAAGCTCCGCATTTGGCACAGCCGGCGGACATCTGCTCTGAGCGCAGATCCCCCGCGTTCAGCATCTCGGCAACACCCTGATACACGTCGACCATGAAGGAACTATCCGGAGAAGAATGACTCTCAAGCGGAGTTCCAGAGATCGGAACAAAGGGCACCACGAAGGGGTAGACCCCGAGTTCGATCAGACGGCGACTGCAGGCCAGCAAAGCGTCTTTGCTGTCACCGAGGCCAGCCAACAGATACGTCGACACTTCACCTCGACCGAACACTTCAACGGCGTCGGCGAAGGCCTCGTAATACCGTTCAAGGGTGAGCTCCGATTTCCCGGGAAGGATCCGACGGCGCACATCCGGCTCCACCACCTCAAGGTGCATGCCAAGGCTGTCGATTCCAGAGTCCTTCATGCGCTGATACCAGCGTGGATCCTCCGGCGGTTCACATTGCCCCTGGATCGGCAGATCCACTCGACGTTTCACCGCTTCAGCGGTTTCAGCCATCAGACGAGCGCCGCGGTCGTCACTGTTCGGCGTACCGGTGGTCATCACCAGTTGCTTGACCCCGTCCAGCCGGACGGCAGCCTCCGCCACCTCCGCCACCTGCTCGGGTGTTTTCCGAATCAAAGCCCCGTCGTCGATCGACTGTTCAATGGCACAGAACTGACAAGACTGGGATCGGTCCCGGAAGCGGATGCAGGTCTGCAGCAACGTGGTGGCCAAAACGTCCTTGCTGTGCAGCAAGGCAATCGATCGATAGGAAATACCGTCGGCTGTGCTCAAGCCGTAAAACGTTGGCTCCCGTGGTGTTGTGATCACTGGAGCGCAAGACTGCTCTGGACCATCGATCGAAAGTGACGTGCCAGTGGATGCCAGCTTGTAAGGCGAGGCTGCAGAGGCATTGTTGTAAACGGGCACCATCACGGTGGTGCCATCAAGATCCAAGGCACGGTGGTCAGAAGGACCCGCACCTCCTCGCCGGCCGGGGTTGCCCTTGACCGGGTCAACCCGAACGCCATGCACCTGGAGTTCTGTAACCAAGCGACCAAGCTCAGACATGGTTCAAAGCCTCCATCGATGACAGGGAGTCGGACACCGCGGCCGGCTCCAAGGAAACCGACGACGTGGAGATGTCTTGAACAGGAAGCGCTGGCGAACTGTTGATCTGCAGGGACAACAGCTCAGGACGGCTGTAATGGCCGACGCTGTCCATCATTCGTTTGCGCTTGGTGATCAGTGCGAGATCCAGATCAGCAATCGCCAACCCTTCACCATCGGGGAGAGGTCCGACCAGATAACGGCCTTCAGGGCTGATCACAGCGGTGTGACATCCACCTTGAAAGGCCTTGTGCAGAGACGTCTCGGGGGTGATCAACGCAAAGTCCTCGGGGTCCAGCCAGCCGGTGGAACAGATCACGAAACAACCGGCCTCAAGAGCGTGATGACGCATGGTGACGGCGGTCTGTTCACTGAAGATCGGTCCCACCAGCGAGCCAGGGAACTGAGCGCAGTGAATCTCCTCCCCCTGAGCCATCAGGGCGTAGCGGGCAAGGGGGTTGTAGTGCTCCCAGCAGGCCAGAGCGCCGACGCGAGCCAGCGGCGTTGGCACCACCTTCAGGCCTGAGCCATCTCCTTGGCCCCAAACCATTCGCTCGTGATAAGTAGGCGTGATTTTCCGCCGTTTCAGAACCAGCTCACCGCAGCTGTTGAACAACAACTGCGTGTTGTAAAGCGTTCCCCGATCACGCTCGTTAACGCCTAACAAAACCTGCATGCCGTGCTGACGAGCAGCGGCGCCAACAGCATCAGTGACAGGGCCTGGAACGACCACGGCTTGCTCATAGAGAGCCAGATGGGATCGTCCCATCAGAACCGGAGGTTCAACGAAGGAAAAGTAGGGGTAGTAGGGGAGAAATGTTTCGGGGAAAACGATCAGTTGAACCCTTTCGGCAGCTGCTTCGGCCATCGCATCCAGAACTCTCTGGAGGGATCCATCCAGACTGAACAGCACAGGACGGATCTGAGCGGCAGCAACTTTGACAGTTGTCACAGTGGAGAGCCTCCAGGCAGAATCAAAGCGTCCAGGTGTCAAGAATGAAGGCGCCCTCTTTGCGGTGCATCAAGACGATGTCGAGAACATCAAGAGGGTTCACAGGTGTAATTCCAGGCATCAGAGCTTTTTCGCCATGGCCATAAAGCGCCTGTAAAGCAAAACGACAGGCATACACTTTTCCGCCTTGATCCATAAATTTCTGAAGTCGAGCATTGAAGTTCAAATGTCCATCAAACGCCGCATCACCAAGCTTTGGGAAGCCTCGCATCACACCCAGCGTGACCCCAGGACCGTAGAGGAGAACTGAGGTCTCGAAACCTTTATTGATCAGACGACTGGCTTGGAGGAGGTTGACCAGTCCGATGGAACCTTCAAAGGCAACGGTATGGAATGTGACAAGAGCCTTTTCACCAGGCTCGGCTTTGACGTCAGGAAATACTTTTTCCTCGTAGTCAACAAGGAAGTCACCGGGTTGATTGGCGGAACGATCAACAGCAGGCATGTAAAGTTTCCATAACCAGTCCAATCGTGACTCCATCACCGCCTTCAGCGATGTGCTGATTGCAACAAAACCAACGACTGAGAGACAACTCGATTGCCTATTTAGTGCTTTTCAATACAGCATTCTTCGTTTTTCCAGAAATAAAGTTGTGAGAGTTTTCAGTACATCGACGTTGCAAGTGATTTCTGAATCCAATTCTTCACTTCAGCGCCGTTCAGCAGTCGTCATCGGTGCGGGCCAAGCTGGCCTCTCTGCTGCCTATGCGTTGCAGCAACAAGGGATACGACCGCTGGTTCTCGAGAAGCACCGTGTGGCGTACGCCTGGGACCAACAGCGCTGGGATTCCTTTTGCCTGGTCACGCCGAACTGGCAGTGCCGTCTTCCCGACTTTCCTTACAACGGTGATCAGCCCGACGGCTTTATGGGCAAGTCCACGATTGTGGATTATCTCCAGCGCTTCGCTCAGCACGTCAACGCCGACCTTCGCGAGGGCGTGGCCGTCTCGCGGTTGCAACCCATCGTGAACGGGTATCGGCTCGACACCAGTGAGGGAGTCATCGAAGCCGAACACGTCATCGTTGCCACTGGGGGTTACCACATCCCCCGACGTCATCCATTCGCCGAACGCATACCAGCATCTGTGCAGCAACTAGATGCTCGGTCCTACCGCAACCCCGAGGCACTCCCGGATGGTCCGGTGCTGGTCGTCGGCAATGGCCAATCTGGCAGCCAGATCGCTGAAGACCTCCACCTGGCAGGTCGCTCTGTGCACCTGAGCGTGGGCCGAGCCCCGCGATCTCCGCGTCGTTATCGAGGCAAAGACGTTGTGGATTGGTTGGATCGCATGGGCTACTACGCCATGCCGATCAGCGATCACACGGATCCACGCTCGGTCCGAGCCAAGACCAATCACTACCTCACAGGCCGAGACGGCGGGCGTGAGATTGATCTACGACAACGGGCGATGGAAGGCATGCATCTGCATGGCCGACTCTCGACCATCTCCCGCGAACACATCGGTTTCGCAGATGACCTGGCGAGCAATCTTGATCAAGCCGATGCGGTGTATTGCCGCATCCGCACCAGCATTGACAGCTGGATCGAACAGGAAGGGATTGATGCCCCGGCCGAACCGGCGTATTGCCCCTGCTGGCAGCCGTCTCCCATGGAAGATCCAGGAATTGATCTGAGCTCACAGCCGCTCGCCGCAGTGATCTGGTGCACGGGTTACCGCAGTGACTTCACATGGATTGAGGCGCCCGTCTTTGATGGGAGTGGGTTACCTTCCCATGATCGTGGCGTCACACAAAGTGCTGGCCTGTATTTCATCGGATTGCCTTGGCTGCACACCTGGGGCTCAGGGAGGTTTTGCGGCGTCAGCGAAGATGCAAGGTATCTCGCACAAGTCATCAACCTGCGTTTGCAACGCCGTGATGCCTGCCAGGAACGCTTGGAATGCACGGCAATCCTGGGGTCTTAGAAGCAGAATCTAAACCCATCAGCACTAACAACAAAAGCGAAAGCGGATAAGAACTCAGTTTCAAATACCATCAAGAAGAGCTCAAGGCGCTGGATGAAAATGCATCTCCCTAGTTGTTGAACAATCCAAAGAAAGCGATCCAGGCCCTCAGTCCCACGTCAACAACAGAATGCATATTGGAAGCAGTGACAAAAACCACATCGCTGATCGACATAATTCACTCCAGCACCTTCCATCACCACCCGCCAAGAAGTATTTCTTCTATAAATAGTTCAACCAAGAAACTCACTACAAACAAAACTACATAGAGCAAGGACAACCGAAATTCGAGTTGAAACAATGGCAATCGGGGCATACTGACCATTACAAATGGAATCACCCTCTTATTCCCAAGTTGATGTCAAGGGAGGGAGGAAGACAGCTGGCCAAGGAAAGGCAGAGTAATCAATGCCGAGGCTTAACAACAAACAGCGTGACGCAATTGAATCAGGATCTATTAATCAGTACTGAGATTAGGGTGATATCTCAGGCCAAGCTGAGCATTGCATTAAGCAATTTTTATATGTATCATTTCAATAATTTGCCTGCGCATGATCGGTCCCCTACGCTAGAAAAAGTCATACGAAATAAATTCTAGTGGCAGCACTCAATTCCAGCAGGCGCAACTTTCTTAAGGGAGCTGCAACGAGTGCCTCGGCATTGGCCATTGGATCGAGTTTTTTTAAATCTTCTTCACTTGCAGCACAGAGCGCAGGAGATTCTAATCGCAAACAGATATCGGTTGATCATGAGTGGGGAACACTGAAGGAAGTTGTCGTTGGATTTACAAACATTCGCGTACCAAGCGAAATACCGCCCTCAAGTAAAAACTATTTGCCACAATCCTCCATCGACTTTATCGAGAAAAATAAAGGTCAATGGTTAATCGATTGCGATCCCGAATTGAACCAGCAATCGATTGATCAAATGAACACAATCATTTACATACTAAATGATCGCGGAGTTATTGTTCATCAGGTTGAACAGCTTTCTCCCGCCGAGGTTGAATACTTAGAGATGGATAGTGATGCTGTGATGCAGACTTTCCCACGCGATCCGATTCTTGTCATTGGCAACAAAGTCATTGAAACATCAATGCTCGAGCCTTATCGCCGTAAGGAGCGATTTGCGATCCGGAGAACTATTGAGGATCGATTACTAAACAGCGGATCTTATCCCGTATCGATGCCACAAGCTGATCCTTATCGCGGAAAGTCAGCTGACGACTACGGGCCAGGACCATACCTTGAAGGAGGCGACGTAATGTTAATCGGAAAAGATATTTATGTAGGCCAAACAGGCAACGCTTCAAACCTTGCTGGTATACGTTGGCTAAGCGATTACTTGGGTCAAGATTACCAAGTTCATCAAGTGCCGCTCAGTCGTCGATTCCTTCATCTTGATTGTGTACTGGCTCTACCGCGACCAGGTGTAGCCATTGTGTGCCAAGAAGCATTTACTCAGGGTCTTCCCAAATTCCTCAATGGCTGGAAGCTCATTAATGTTTCAGCGGATGATGCTGAAAAGAAGATGGGATGCAATGGTCTTGTGCTAAGCAAGGACACCATTCTGATCGGCGACAACATGCCCTCGCTAAAAAAAGATCTTGAGAACGAAGGTCTTGAGGTCATCACCACACCGATTGATGCACTGACCTGGCAAGGTGGAGGGTTTCGTTGTTGGCATCATCCGCTCGTTAGACTGGGATAAAATGCAGTGATCAACATGCTGACAGTTCAGAGAGAATATTCCACTATCAATCACAACATTGAGAATAAAACACCCACTATCTGACACGGCAAATCAATACCATCTCTAACCAATTTAACCCAATAATTCATTACATGAAACAGTTTGGTGGAAAGATGACTTACAATTCAACCGGACATTGAATGGTTTGCGTTGAGTGACCTTCATTCAACGCAATTGCATCACATGGATTGCAAAGATGCATAAGAATTAATCAAGCTTGCCAGCGGAGCGGCGCGATCGAACGAGCACGGGAACGCGCTTAAAGGCTGGAGTTCCGCAGCTCTGATCAGAGACTCCACGCATTAACACATTAGCTTCTGGGAAAAACATCAATCCACAACCTTGCCTGATGGGTCCCGGAATTAATTCAATACGATGAAGGGAACCAGCTTCACCTTGAACCGTTACGAGCTCATGAGGGTCAAAATCGAAACACTCCAAATCATCCGGACTAATCAGAAGTGTTTGCCGATGAGGCATACCGCGATACCAATCGGCAGATTTATAAACAACAGTATTATGCTGACCATGACTGCGAGCAGTAATAAGGTTAAGAACAAAACCACGTTCGCCTTTGGCTAATCCACCAAAGTGAGAAACATCAGGAAGACTTAATTTGGGCAAGGGTGTTTGACTCAGCTGAGCTCGCCCATTGGTGGTTGAAAAATGGGGAACTGAGAAAACCCGTCCACTCACTTGAAACTCAGTTTTGGTCGAATCAATGTCGGTCATTTTTTCATATCCAGGCACCGTCTTGGCAATTAATTCACGCACGTATGAGGCATCTTGTAGACGCCTCCAGTGAATAGGGTCATCGCCGAAAATACGGTATGCAAGCTCCGCCAAAAAACCAACTTCACTCATCAGATCAGCTCGTTTTAAGTGAGTAGAACCTGGCTCATTAAAACGGACCCAGTTATTACCTGACTCAACAGTTGTGCGGTGAGGCGTCTCAAAACGGTTCAGAACAGGGAGAAGCAATGTCTGGCGAGCAGCCAATCCATGAAAATGACCCAAATTGGGTTTGGTCGCGAGATAAGCAATCGTGTCAACACGCCCAAGTGCACGTTGCGCCTGGGTGCTATCAGGGTTGGCCCCAAAGAGATTTCCACCAAGGCAAAGCAGTGCATCGACTTCACCACGATCGGCGGCTTCAATCAAATCTCTGGCATGAAAACCAGGAGTGCGGCTTAGCGGACGCTGGAGCAAGGATTCCAGAGCCAGTCGCATCGGTTCGCGCAAACGAACAGAAACACCCATCGAGCCAAAACCCTGCACGTTGGAATGACCACGGATCGGCATCGTTCCCGCACCAGGTCGTCCCACATTTCCACTTAGTACAGCAGAATTGGCGATGGCCTGAACATTGGTCGTTCCATTGGAATGGTGCGTGATCCCCATCGCCCAGGCAAAGACAACAGAGCGGCAATTCGCCAAACGGGCAGCGGTGTACTCCAACTCTTCGCGACTGAGTCCACAACACTGTGTGATCGACACCCAGCTCGTTGAAATCAGTTGTTGTCGCAACCCCTCCCAGCCGTCGCTGTGCGATTTAACAAACTCACATGCGATAGCACCACTCTCTAACCAGGCCTTTTGAAACCCGAGAAATACGGCCGTGTCGGATCCGGGAATCGGTTGGAGGAAGAGAGAGGCGATCTCACTTCCCATCAACAAAGAACGGATCGGAAAGGCAGGGGAGCCAAATTTAAGGAGACCACCTTCGAGAACAGGATTGATCACAACCACCGTGCCACCTCGGTCACGGAGACGAATCAACTCGTTCATTAAGCGAGGATGATTTGCAGGGGCATTGGAACCCACGAGAACGACACCATCCGCTTGACGCAAACTTTGCAAGCTGACATTGGATGTGCCGCTTCCGAACACACGAGTGAGGCCCACACTGGATGGGGCATGACAAAGATCTGAACAATCAGCCAGATTGTTCGAACCTCGAGCTCGCATCAGCAACTGGAGCAGGTAAGCGGCTTCGTTGGACGAACGCCCCGAGCTGTAAGAAGCGAGCCGTTCCGGTGTGGAAGACTTGAAAACAGCGGTCAGAATGTTGTAAGCCTCATTCCATTGAATCGGTTCATAAAAATCGCAACCCTCGCGCTTGATCAAGGGACGATCAAGACGACCTAATCGGTCACAAGATGATGAATCCAACTGCTGAAGTTCTACCAAGCTATGGCGATTAAAGACAGAACGAGGAACAGCTGGCTGAAGTTCAGAACGGATCGCTTCCACGCTCTTGATACAACGCTGAAAGGGCTCTCCAAGCTCATCTCGAAAGCCACCGTTCTGTCCCCCCGTACCCCAAGCACAAGACAAACAAGCGCTCTTGTGATTCAAAGTTTGCCAAAGCCTCTTGCCCTTTCGGCTGAATGTCGCCCGCATCCAACCAGTAATCACGGACCAACCACCACCACGTTTGAAACCGTCGCGTGGCAGCTGACTACGGGAGACATCCATGGCTAGAGCCTTCCAATGACATCTCAACGCTAGAGAGCTCTACATCATTCCTCATGCATCGAAAACAAAAAAGTCAAAAATACTTATCAAGGCTTAGGATTAAAAAGAAGGCATGAAGACTCAACGCTGAGACAAGCATGCAAACAAAATCAAATCAGCAACCAAAGCAATACAGAGAAAATAGCGATCAACAATATTAAGATTCTACACAAATCCAGCAGGAGACACTCGATATCTTTTAACAAGTAAATATTCTCAAAAAATTAATGCGTTTGAAATTGGCCATTACCTCCATAAGTAAAACAAAAAGATAACACCCATCAATTGACATTTGATGAGCTGCATCACAAATCATCTCAAATCGCATCACCAATGGTGTAGGTTCCGCTTTTGAAAAGCATCTAAAACAAGCCTTTGAGCCGAGTGAGTCTGACTGAATGCCAAGTACTGTTGCAGACCATCAGCGAGATGAAAGGCTCTTGCTGCTTTTATTCTTGACCGCGTAGCGGTGCCTTAGATTCAATTCACTCGGGACATTCATCAAGTCGTACACGCTTGATTCCCTTAAACCATAAACAATGAGCAAAACAACAGATCTCAGCAGAGTCCCGTCAAAGCAACCAGACCAGTCCTTTTATACCAATTCAAAAGTCGATCAATTGCAAATAACTTAAAACAAGTACTCACAATCCCAAGAAAACCGAAGAGCGATCACCTCAGACTTTTCTCAGAACCAGGCGAATGGTTACATAACCATTCAACACTGAAAATCAAGTTAAGAAGACTCGTGACAATGTGATTGACCGCCCATAATCACCAAAATCGCCCCCGTCACCGACCAATCAGCTTTTTTTTAAGTTCAGCAATTCTCAGAAACAAATCTGCTCTTTTTTTCTGAAGTAATAAATTGGAGGCCGCAAATCTACAAACCACAACCAACCCACACAACTCAAAAAGGCGATCAAGCAAACCACCAATCAGCGGGAAATGATTAATCGACGTCAAAATGTTTGAAACAATGATAATGGCAAGTCCCGTTAGAACAGCAGCAAGGATCGCAAGAAAAACCGGATAAATCTGCTGAAATCCCTGGAGGTTGAGCCCCTTCAGAAGAGCAATGCCCTTGCCAAGAAATCCCAGAAGCTCATCAAGGCTCGGCTGGGACGACTCTTCCGGATCAGCTGCAGGAGTCCGAAGGCTGAGTTCAGCGGGATCCAGTGCAACCTGGATCGGTTCCGCCTGACCAGGAACAGTCTCAAGAGGATCCTTGAACGGCAAAGCACCCTGAGCACCACTCTGCGACTCCGTTGCCATCAGATTTCCTATGAAGAGCTTGTCACTATCAAGGCAACACTCGACTGACTCGACATTCCTTCAGGAAACAAAAACTCAAAACACATTTCTCAGCAAAAAAACGGAGCGATGAAAGACAGCTTAACAATAACTCAACAGAAATTAACGCAAAATTTTCTACATTAAAGGTATTGAGGCCCTTCATGAATCACTGAATAACACTAATAATCACAAACAGTGGATTGGCTAGAGCCAGGCGAATCACAACCCAAAAAGCCAAAGTTGAGACCAAGTAGCAGCAGTAGCCAAGAACAACAGGATCCACCCGGTAGAAGCAGAATGCAGCCTGGTGGCAGGACCACTGGATCAGCAGGAGGGAAACGGTGCCACCGGTGGCAGAGCCCTTGACGTGGGAAGAACATCTCCGGGCAGGACATACCGGTACAGGTGGGTGGAGGCTTCAGGCCATAGATCAACATCAACACTGGTGGGATGACGCTCAAGTTGGCGTGATTCCTTGCCATCACCAAGTGATTAACAAAGAATAGATCGTTGGTATCAGTATTGGAATCAGTCTCAGTAGGGTGTCCCATCATGGTCAGTAGCCCTTTGAGGCATTCGATTGACAGACTCTTATCGCTGCAATCAGGCAGCGACATGTGGATGGGCCAAAGTCAGCCGAAGGGCTGCACGATGGCTAAACCAACACAGCCGAACGTCACGGAGCCGCCAACAGCTCAAGACACGTTGTGAACAATTTGAGATCGATAACTAAGGAGTCAATCCAACAAATCCATCATCTCTTGCTCATCAAGCGAGCCATCCCAGGACAAAGAAAACAGCTTGAAAGAAACCATCTCGCTCATGAACCTCAAACAAGGCTGATTCCAAAAAGAACAACAAACAGGCTCAATACACCGAGACTACCGAAAGCAACACAGTTCATAATCGGGCCAAATCGGTCTTGTGGGGCAACTTGGCGGCTCTGCATGACGCGCCAATTCATCCATGCCAGAACCGGTGTGGTCACGAACGACACCCACATTGCCAAGGTGACCAGCGCACCCATCGAACCGGACCACCACAGCAGCACAGCAAAGGCAAAGATGAAATGGAGCAGCATCCAAAACCGTTGGTGGTTGTTGTTCAGCACAGCCATCCCGCTATGACCTTGCAACAATCGAACTGATGCCGACGCTGAGCGCGGGTAGCCATCGAGGCAAGTGAGCACCGTGCTGAACATCGTCATCAACGCGGCCAAGGCAATCAAGGGGTAGGCCCAAGCACCCAAGCTGACGGTGTAAAGCTCGATGAGCTGCTGAGAGAAAGCTGCTCCACCCTGGGAAAACTCAGTCCCGGTGCCATGCATCACCCACGCTCCCAGCAGCAAAAACAACACCGCCATGAGCACCGTCGCGGCATATCCGATGTTGAAATCAGCCTCCACTTCCGTGCGGGTGCATGTATGGCCTGAATCCTGTTCGCGGGCATAGATCCAAAGCGAAGTCCAAGCGGAAAGGTCCAGCGGGCATGGCATCCACCCCAACAGAGCAACCAGAAAAGGCAGCGAGGTCCAGGTCCAAGGACTGGGGGAAAACATCACAGCAAAACCAGCTGCTGGGCCGCGAACCAATGTCGCCACCGCTGCTACGAGCGTGCACAAAACCAGTGCCGCGACGACAAACTTACTCAGCCGATCAAGGCTGCGGTATTGCCCCATGAGCAACACCACCAGGCAGATGGCCAATGTAAGCAATCCGAGAGTTTGCGGTGATCCTGGAACCACTGCTGTCGCCAAGCTGCCTGCCAAGGAGCTGACGGCTGCGATATTGGCGACACCCGTACTGAGGGTGATCATCAGGTAGAGAGGCAGAAACCATGGGCTCTGGTGCTGATAGCCCTCCAGAAGACTGCGACCGGTGACTGCAGTAAACCGGCTGCCGATCAACAGAAAGGGGTATTTAAAAAGGTTGGCGAGAAGCAACAATCCCAACAGGCCCAATCCGTAGAGAGCTCCCGCCTGGGTTGAGGCGACCAAATGGGAACCTCCGATCGATGCCGCCGCCAGAACAATTCCCGGTCCGAGGGCTTTGAGAAATCCTGAGCGCATCAACGACTTGGTCTGACTTGCCGCATGTTGCTCAAAGAAGACGTTGCACGCCACTCAGACCAATTCCATCCACTGGATGACACATAGATACAGCAAGAAGCACGGGAGGACTTAATCACTCCATTTCGAAACAACAGATGCCATCGAATAAGCTGAGCTGGCTTTATTCCATAGAGCGAATGACCCTTGCGAAACGGCAAGAAAGTCGAACTGGCCGGATTCTGTGGCTGTTTTCTGAGCAGCAGAGAGTGCACGCGGTCAAAACGTCGGGCATCTCCAGAAGGAAGAAGTAAATGGCACATTGTCGCATTAAATAGTCACAACTGAAACCTATAAATGAATTGATTCGCCTGGATTAGGTTCCAAGCACATCAAACACACCCATCACTGCAGGAGTTCAGAAAGCACGCGGTTGATTCAGAGAGCAAAAAAGATCGCATAGAGGCGCAGTGGCAACCGGGCTTGCATGGTTCGAATGAGAGCGACGTTTTCAGTCACTGAAGACGTCGACAACCCGTTGCTACGGGTGAAGAGCAGCCCCATCAGGGCGCCGCTGATTCAACAGCGCTTTCGAAATTCTTAAAGCTATTGAGAATCACTTGCAATCCTTCGGGAAGCATGCTCTATTGAGACTCAATCTCAAACGTGAATACCATGATGCGGCTCTTTGGCGACCGTGAATCCCTGATCGAAGCCCTGACAATGGACTGGGCAGATCACAAGCTCCAACTGCCCACCAAAGCAAGCCAAAAGCGATCCATCCGACGGCGGCTTTTTCGAACCTCCCGTCGCGGTCGATAACGAGTGCAAGGGCCCTCAAGCGATGGGCGTTGAAAGCTCATGTCTCTCGCGGCCACGGGAGCAACTGGAGAGAGCAAGTGAAGAGTGGAGATCGACGCACCCACGGGACTTCAGCCAGTGTCAAACGCCACGCCCCTCGTCTAAATGGTCTAGCCATAGTGAACAGGTGCGTTTTAGGCCGTGAACAATCGATCTAAAGAAGAAGCCAGCCGTCGATCACGCTTCGTTCCAGAGTCAGTCGCAACGCGGTGTCACACACCAAGGCCAAGGAACCATCATGAGCACTGAGCCCAAAACCAGAGATGCAGTGCTTGCTCCAATGCCAACACTGCCATTCGCTTTGATTGAATCAAAGCTCCAAGTGGAAACAAAACTGCAACGGCTTAAAGAAGACTCTGCATTGTGTGAGATTGAGCCAATCACTCAGTTTTTGAAGAGTTTTGTCCTAAGGCCTACACACAAGAACAACACATCAACCGGATCAAAAAAACAAAACAAGATCATCGGCCATCTAAAAGCTAGAACAATTGGAGATACAAAAAAACTGATTATTTCATCAATCAGGAGTTTGATTAAAAAATGAAACTTGGCTACTTAAAAGTTAGGACCAACCGTTGACCGATTGAGATTCAACGTATGATGCAACGTCAGCAATGTCGTCAGAATTGAGTTTGCCGCCGAAAGCAGGCATAGCGTTTTTTCCATTGGTTACTTGGTTAGCAATGGCGTCTTCATGGCCGTCGTTATAGTTCGCCAGGTAGGCCTTTAGATCATCTTGCTGCAGAGTGCGCTGACCGTTCACGACGTTGCCACCACCGATATGACAGGCGGCGCAGTTAGCTGAGAAAATCTGTGCACCATGTGCTGCATCAGCAGCGAAGGCAGCAGACGGCGAGAAGGCTGCAAGCAGAGCCGCAAGGGCCAGAGAAAACAGATAACGCATAGATAGGCATTAAACCCATCAATCCTGCGAGAGAAACCCTACCGATACGCAGAAAAGAGAATATTCTTATAGAAACTGCAAATCAGACCGCAGTGGAGCATCAAGCCAACACTCCTCATCAATCCTCAGACGAATAAACCCATTCGTAGAACAAGGGTGGAGAAACCAAGACGGATCTTGCAGAAGCAATAAACCTTAACCTGTAGGATTGTTGGAAGTCAATGCTGGATGTGGATGGTTCGCTCCGCGAAAGGAGAAAAAAAACTCCCAGCTATCGCTAGGGATAACCTTTATATTTGCAGCTCAGCTGTTTTTGTCCTCCTGATCTTGAGGTTAGGCTACTGCTGCGAATGGTTCGGAATGCACCCACAATTCGGATGAAATCAGCGAAGTGCATGGTAGCGACTGCATCCTTCGCTAGCTGTATGGAAATTAAAAATATTGGTTTATAAAACATCGATTGGCATATGAGGCTTGACCCAACAAAATTCAAAGAATGATGTCTTGAGCTCATGGTTATGCCGCGTCAGCTTCAGACTTTTCTGATCTCAACAGGCGTAGGGCTGCTGCTTTTTTTCTGCAGCGCTGGTCCCGTCGACGCGTGCGTGCAAGGTCTTTCCTGGGGAATGCCATTTGAGCAGGTGAGGAGCCATCTCGGTGAAAGCCACGCCGTAAGGGAACAGAAGGCCGGTCGTTATGTCATGCACGACATCATGCTGGATCGACTCCCCGTATCTCAGGCCACCTTTGAGATCGACCCCGACAAAGGTCTGACAAATCTGGCCTACGAGTTCGCCATCGACGACATGACTGAGGTGTTAGCAGGCCTGAGCTCTCGCCACGGCAAACCTCTAAGTACGAATCTTGTGCATGAACAACAAAACGATCAGGTGTGGGTCTGGAACACCGGTGAAGATCTGATTACAGCAGTGAAGTCAGAGAGTGCTGGCCAACAAGCTTTCCTGATTGCTTATCGCCCAAGTCGATTGCGCCCTGAAACACTCTGAATCCAAATCGGCACCCCAAAGGTCTGAAGATCAGACCCCCCTATTGGCCTTACTCAAATCCGCTTTCATCATCGCAAAGCTTGTTGGTGACTGAGTCCCACTTGCAGAATCCATATCAAACCATGGCTGATTACAAACGTTTCAACTGCCATTTCGTTCGAACTCACTGGTCAACCGAGAAGGATTTCAGCTGTAGCAAAAATAATTTGAGCGATTGCAACATCAAATACTCTGTGCCGTCAGCAATGGCGGTCTTTTTAGGGCGCTACGCAGTTGGGAAAGCAAGGAGGCTTGAAAAATCCCTCAGTTGAGGGAGTTGTTTTCTAGCGAGAACGGCAATGGTGAATCAAACGGGAGAACGATCTTCAAAACATACCTCAAACAAATGACCAACATCGGAGTTCTATCCCGCCTCGTTCTGGCCGCAGCCGGTGCCACGCTGATATGGGGTAGTCCCGGGGAGATTGGCATGCATTTTGTAGGCCTCACGCTGCTGAGAGTGAATTTTGCTCAGACGCACAGCGCTGCGCATCAGCTGGCTCAAGAGGCCGAGAAACGAACTGTTCCTAAAGACACGCCGGCGATGTCTTCTCCCCTGCCACCACCGCCAATCCGCGTGAACTGAGTCACAGCCCCCCCGAGGCATCAAACAAAGGCAATAAATGACAAGTCAGACGACAAGGATTATTGAGAACCTCTTAAAAGCAAGTGGTTTAGCTCTTTTATGTGATGCGCTAACCCACCAGGCGATGCATACTGAAACTATCAAAAGAGAGAACTAATCATGAAGAACTATCACCTGCGTGTCTTTACACAAGTAAACAATGGCTCCTGCCTGCAGCTCTTGGAACATTTCAAAACACTGACAGAAGCGGAGCGAGCTGAACTTGAAGTCGTCCCGATCATGAATGCTCACGGTGATGCGACGAATCACATCGACCTAGCAATGGACCTGAGCGTGTTTGGTGTTCCAACTCTAGTCGTCACCCACGAATCTCTCTTCTGCGAAATCGGTTCTGATGGCGAAGAATATTGCGATCAAGAAGAACAGCCGGTTGAACGCCTTATCGGAATGAACAACATCATCAGCCATCTACAAGCCACACTTGATGCCTACACTTACTGTCATCCAGAATGAGACAAAAGCTAGTCAGACTCTCTGAAATCAACCGGCCACATCAAACGCCAATCGACGAAGCGAAAGTCACTCGGCTCATGGAAAGCATTCGCGAGATTGGCCTACAAGAGCCAATCGATTTGCTGGAAATGGAAGGGAAACTCTATGGCTTTAATGGCTGTCACCGGTTTACCGCACACAAACGGCTAGGTCTTGACACAATTAAAGCCAACATCAGGCAAGTCGATAGGGCAACTTTCAGACTTCATCTCCTTTGATCAACTAACAAACAACAATGGTCACAAGACGTTGGCGCTCTGCCCACTCCTGATACGTCTCGGTTGATCCTGCTGGACTGGATGACGCGGTTGCATGCGAATCACTTGTTCACAGCCAGATGAAGGCAACAGTTTCGATTGGCAGTAACAGGCGGAACCGTTCACTGCACGTCAAAGTCCAACGCGCTGAGGTGAAAAACAATGTGACAGTACCGACAACATTGAGTTCTTGTTCACAGATCAAGAACCAGCACATCGCCCAAAAGGCATTGGGTTGAATGTCTGAAACGCGGGCAGTGTCGCCAAAGGGTTTCAGACTGAAGTGAATGGCGCTGGCATGGCCATGGCTGCCCCCCCTGAACTTCTGAGCCTGGCACCTTTCCTGGTGGGCCGTGCCCGTCGGGGTGTGGTCGGCAGCAGCCGCTACGCCAGAACACTTCGTGAGAAAGTGCGAAAGGCAGCAACAGATCCGAGAAGGCAGCCGGTTTTCATTCTTGGCGAACCTGGCCTTGAGAAGGACAATCTGGCGGCGTTGATCCACTTCGGATCCACCCAGCGCAAGGAACTGATGGTCCGTGTGGATGCGGCCTTCATCAAGGCTGATGGCAGTGATCTGATCGAGCCGTTGTCGTCCTCGGATGGTCAGTCCCTGCTCGAACTGGTGGGTGATGGGTCACTGCTGATCGATCAGCTCGACCTTGCTCCCAAGGCACTCAAACCCTTCCTACTGGAGCTTCTCGAAGGACAGCACGGCTTCAAGGGCCGCCTGTTTTTCACCTCCGAGACCGTCTGCCCTGACATTGAGCGGCGCTGCAACCTGATCCGGGTGCCCCCGCTTCGTGTACGTCGGCAGGATCTCGGGGAGTGGCTTCGGTATGGAGTCCGTCTGCGCAGCCGAACACTCGGATGGCTGAAAGCTCCAGCTGTCTCTGAGGCGGTGATCAAGCGCCTACAGGCTTACGACTTCCCCAGCAACATCCGTGAACTCGACAAGTTGATCGATCGAGCGCTGCGACAAATTCGTCAGCAGGACAGCAGTGCGATGCCGACACTGATTCCTGAAGACGTGTTTTGGACGCCGCCTCGCCAACAGCGCTATCGCTTCGACGTCTGGCGCTGGAAACCTCAACTGAGGGAGTGGATGCGGACTCCAGTGTTCTGGAACACCCTGCTGTTCGGACTGGTCAGCTGGCTGTTCGTGCTGGTGAACATCTGACTCTGGCTTGGGCCACAGGATCGAGCGCATAGCGGTGCCTTGAACCTCTTCTGGGCCTGGTGGTGGCCCTTGATCCTTCTGGGCTTCCCACTGGTTGGTCGGCTGTGGTGTTCCTTTTGCCCCTTCATGGTCTGGGGGGAGATCAGCCAACGACTGGCACGATCCCTGGGCTGGCAACCCGCGCGCTGGCCCCGCGGAGCGAATGATCAATGGAGTTCAATCCTGCTGGCGGCAGGATTTGCCCTGATCCTGCTCTGGGAAGAGGTCTGGAACCTTCAGGACACCGCCTGGCTGAGCAGTTGTCTGCTGCTGGTGATCACCGCAGGAGCAGTAATTGGCTCGCTGTGCTTTGAAAAGCGCTTTTGGTGTCGCTATCTCTGTCCAGTCGGAGGCATGAACGGTCTGTTCGCGAAGTTGTCAGTACTGGAGCTTCGCGCTGAGGTCGGCACCTGCAGCGGCAGCTGCAACAGCTATGCCTGCTTCAAAGGAGGACCGGCTGATGGCGAGGGACTGGCCACTGACGGGTGTCCGCTGGGAACTGATCCGCCCACTTAAAGGACAACCGCAATTGCGTGTTGTGTCTGACCTGCGCCCAGGCCTGGCCCCACCGTTCTGTTCAGCTAGCACTGAGGCCGCCTGCCGCTGATATCCAGCGGGAGATGGAGTTCCCTCGAGGAGAACCAGCGTTGCTGCTCATCCTTGCGGGCGACGTCTGTCTCCACAAGGCCGATCGGTTGCTGGGATGGATCCCCGGAACTCCAAGCAACCTGGTGGACGGCCCACTCCTACCCCGCCTGGGCCTTGCAATCCTGGCCCTCTCGATCCCAGGGTTGTTGTACGGCTTGGCTGGGTTGCGCTTCAGCAACAAGCGAATCCGACGCACCCTTTATGGCCTGTTGCCCCTCATCTGGGCACTCCTGCTTGCTCGACATCTACCCACGGGACTGAGCGAAGCAGGGCAGCTGCTGCCCGTCAGCCTGGAAGCCATGAACTGGACCTGGACGCAGTCATTACCCGCATGGCGAGCGGACGTCCACGTGATCGCATTCTGTCAAAGCACGGTGGTGCTAGTTGGTTGGGGGGCGAGTGTGGTTCTGCTGCGACGACAGCTGGCGACCGATCGGATGGCCTGGCTTGGAGCCTCAGGATTCGCCCTTGGTCTCACCCTGGCGGGACGCTGGTTGGTGGCAATCAAACCGAATTGAACAAACTTTCAAATCCAATCAAGAGACGAGCCTTTCAAGTCAAGCGAGACGCGGACGGAAGAAGCCAGCGCCCATAGCAGGCATACAACGCAGGAATCACCACCAAGGTGAGCAGGGTGGAGGTGATGAGCCCGCCGAGCACGACGATGGCGAGGGGCTGAAGGATTTCATTGCCAGCGCCAAAAGCAAGGGCCAACGGCAACATCCCAAGGGACGATGTCAGTGCCGTCATCAAAATCGCGTTGAGCCTCTCCAGGCTGCCGTTTCGGATCAACTCCATCAGTGGCTCACCGCCTTGATGGCGCCGATTGAAGTTGTCCACCAGCAACAGGCCATTGCGAATGGCGACTCCAAACAAGGTGATGAAACCGATCAATGACGCCACCGACAGCACCCCACCACTGATCAGAACAGCCACCAGACCACCAACCAGGGCCAGGGGCAGGTTGATCAGGATCGCCACTGTGGCTGGCCACGGGTGCGCGGATGTTGTAGCCATCAGGCAGCCGGACCAACGTCGCCACCTGGCTGCGAATGTCATTCACCACCGGCCCCAAAGGGCGACCGGAAACATTGGCTGACACCACAATCCGGCGAGCCACATCCTCACGGTTGATCTCGTTCGGGCCACGGGTCGAGGTGAGCAACACAAAGTCCCCTAAGGGTTTGAGCAGTCCCGAAGCGGTTCGAATCGGCACGCGACGCAACGCATCGAGGTCACTACGTAGTTCCGGTCTCAGAGTCACGATCAAGGGATCACGGCCACTGGCGGGCTCAGCCGGGGTAATGAGTGCACCATGGAGAGCGACGTCGATAGCTTCTGCCAGCGCTCCAACCATCACCCCGTCCTGAAGCGCCCGGTCACGATCAATCGTCAGTTGGATCTGGGGCACTGGCAGCAGAGGCTCAAGCTGAAGATCCACCACACCTGGCACCTCACCCACCGCATCACGAACCTGCTCACCAAGACGGCTCAGTTCATTCAGATCAGGGCCAGAAATCTTGATGGCGATGGCACTGCGTACGCCAGAGAGCACTTCATCCATCCGATGGGAGATGAAACCGCCGATGTTGGGGGCCACACCAGGAAGGGCGCGAAAGGCCTCACGGAGACGAGCGATGGCAGCGGAGCGATCAGCCATGGCCTGATCACTTAATTCCAGATCGACGTGAGCGATATTCGCTCCCGCGCCATCGGCATCCCCTGGGGCACGCCCGGCGCGCACCTGAATCCAGTCGACGTCGTCGCTGGACTGGAGACGTTCGGAGAGAACCGTGCCTGCGCGGCTCGTCATCTCGAGAGACACACCGGGGTAAAGAACCATCGAATTCACCAGCGATTGCTCGCGAAACTCCGGCAAGAACACCCGTCCAAGCCCTGGAAGAATCAACACAGCCGCCACAACCGTTGCCAGGGCAAGCGCCAAGACGCGGCGTGGGGTGATCAAAGCAAGATTCAGAATGGGGCTGTAGAGCCGTACCGCAGTCCGCTCAACCCAGGAGCTTTCAGCCGGCAGTGGCGCCCGACTCAGCAACAGAGCACAGAGGGCCGGTGAAAGGGTGAATGCGACGAGCGTCGATGCCAGGATCGACATCACGTAGGCGATGCCCATCGGCATAAAAATGCGTCCTTCCACGCCCGTGAGCGTGAAGATTGGAGCAAACACCACAACGATGATCAAGGTGGAAAACAACACCGGCTGACGGACTTCCACCGAGGTACAAAACACCACCTCCAAAGGGTCTTGGGGCAACGGCATCTGCCGATTACGGCGCAGCCCCCGGTAGCAGTTCTCCATGTCAACGATGGACGATCATCGTCGACCACCGATCCAATGGCCACCACCAAACCACCAAGGGTCATGGTGTTGAGCTGAAGCCCAAGCCCCCGCATCAACAACAGGCCAACCAACAACGACAACGGGATGGCACTGAGGGTGATCACAGCGGTGCGCCAGTTCATGAGAAAAAGCACAAGCACAGCCGCCACAATCACAACGCCCAGCACCAGTGATTCGCTCACATTGCGGATCGCACTATCGATGAACTGGGCCTGACGAAACGTCTGGCTCACCACCACATCCTTCGGCAGGGAGTCATTCAGCTGTTCAACCCGTTGTTCCACAGCTTTCGTCAGCTGCGGGGTGTCCACATCGGGCTGCTTGTTGATCATCAACACCACAGCGGGCTTGGCATTGAAGGTGGCTTCGCCACGCCGCAAGGCAGCACCGGGGCGGATCTCAGCGACATCGCCCAAAGCGATGATCTGATCTGTGGCTGAACGCAACGGTGCCTTTTCCAGATCAGCACTGGCCGTGCTAATGGGGGGAGGAAGGATTAAACGTTCTTGCCCGCCAGCAATCTGAACACCACCGCGGCCGTTGAACTGCGATGCGCGAGCTGCCTCAACGACATCAGTGAGAGCAAGATTGCGCTGCTGCAGAGCCTCCAGATTCAGCTGCACTTGTGTCTGCGGCAGGTCACCGCCGTAGATGGTCACCTGGGCAACGCCAGAGATGGCGAGCAACGAATTCTCATACGTGGTTTGAACCAACGAGCGCAATCGCAATTGCTCATCTGCCGTCGCCGAATCAGGCAGCGTGAAGGCGTATTGGAGAACCGTGCCGAGGGGCGAAAGGGGTGGGGAAATGTCAGGCGAACCGGCCGACGCCGGCAACTGGGCGCGGAGCTGCTGCAAACGTTCCGACACCAACTGCCGGACGTTCTGCAACTGCGATGCGTCACGAAACACCACCTGCACCATCGAAAGACCAGGTTTGGATGCGGAACGCACCACATCCACCCCAGGCAAACCATTCACAGCAGCTTCGATGGGCGCACTGATCTGGAGCTCAATCTGCTCCGGTGCAAGACCGGGAGCAGCCGTTTGAATCTCCACCTGCGGAGGCGCAAAGGGGGGAAACACATCCAGAGGCATCTGAACAACATTCAGAACGCCCCAAACACTGATCAGAATCGAGCAAACAACAACGAGACAACGGCGTGCAATCGAACCACGCAGGATGGCATTGAGAAGCTTGTTCAACATTGATGCATCCGATCAACCTTGCTTGGATCCAGAACCACGACTGCGAACTCCGACCACCACTCCGAGAATGAACAACACAGCAACAACGATGCCTCCGGGGAGAATCCATGCAGGGGCACTGTTTTGTACAGGCTCAACTGCAGCCTGGCCCGATTCGGCCACTGCGGTGCTTGTTGAACTCTTTTCAACCGGAACACGATCCTGCTTCTGAGACTCGGCGTAAAGCGAAAGAGCTCCTGAAACAACCACCTGTTCATCGGAAGTCACACCCTCCAGAACAACCGTGCGGTCATTCGTTGCCGCCCCGAGACGTACGAACACCGGGTCGTACGTGCTTCCGCTGCGTACAAACACCAGAGGTTTGCCAGCAGCATCAACAACAGCAACGCTCGGCACCGTCAATTGCCCATCAGGCCCGCTCTGGGGAGCATCCGTGATGATCCCAAGGAGGTGATCCTGATCAGGCGATGCCTTCACCTGATCAACCTCACCGTTCTGGACAAACTCATCGCCATGACCGGAGTGGGCCAAAGCAGCTGGGGTGACAAGCCCCTGAGCACTCACGCAAAAAACAGCACAGCAGAGAAACAGTGCGCGCACGTTGTTAGGGCAATGTCACACCCATTGTCGTGAAAATTTCAGAGTCACACGAACTGCTTAAACAAAGAAGCAAATTCAACCTTGAGAGCCGGCGAAGGGGCCTTAACAAACAGCCTCCGTTGCCCACCATTGCTCACTACTACCAAAATCCAGGAACAACTGAAGGACGGGCCCCTCAGACCTGTGCATGCAACAAGGAACCAAGTGACCGCAACGGTCAGCAGGGCAAGCGACTCAACCCTTAAACCTAGGATTGACAACCGGGGGGGAATGACTGGTTATGCCCTCCCAAGCACCCTTCATCCTTAGAGAAGACTCATCAATGGAGCCGAATTCCGCAAGTTCTAATGAAGTTGGCTGCAAAGACTTGGCCAACTCAAGAAGATCAGCTGCCAGCTGGTAATCCCCCTCAAGATAAAGCGCTTTGCAAAGTAAAATCACCTCTCCATAATCAGCAGCGGAAGAGCCATTAATAAGGCCACGTGCAGTGCCTCGGGAGACAACTAATTGCAAATCGATACTCATCATCAAACCATAACCAATGCGGCCAAGCACGGATCAAGAACTACAGGATCAGTTCGGAATCAGAACATCAGACTGGCATCCGATCCAAGACAGTGATTAATGTGTATCAAGCCATATTGACCTTGGGATAATCATCAAAACACAACTTCATATCAACGGCACAGGAATAGAGCCTGCTCTGAACTCAAGTTCAGACAACCACCACCGCCATCACCGCGAATCCCAGTGCCCCTGCCAGAAACTCCAGTGGTTGCAGCAGCGCCAGATCAAAGGCGTGGAGAGCACCCCCCCCCCGCGTGAAGGGTTGCGAACAACAGAAAGGTGCCAACAGGCGGTCACACTCCTGAGGCAGCAGCACTTTCAGTGCGTGGTACCCCAGTACGGTGAGTCGGGTCTGGGTAAAATAAATATTATTGCTCTGGGTTACCGTTTTGCTAATTATCGACCCTCTTGCACAAAGCAATATCATCAATGGGTCGCGTGGTAGCGATCAAATTTTTGGTCGAGACTTAAACGACACAATTAATGGTTTGCGAGGTGATGATCTTTTACTGGGAGAGGCAGGCGACGATCGTGTTGAAGGAGGCGCCGGGGATGATGTCATCAACGGGGGGCCGGGAAACGATATAGCCAAAGCAGGGAAGGGTAATGACACCATTATTGGAGACAGAGGAGATGACATTATTGATGGAGGGAGTGGATCTGCTGATGTAGCGGACTACAGCAGTCTGGGCGCACCTATTACACTTTTGGAGATGGGGCAAATCTTCAAGCTCGATTTCGGAACCGACATTCTTCTGTCGATCGAAACCGTGATCGGAGATGCAAGTCAATCCAATAGCATTGATGGGGTCTCCGATGGAGCATTCTTCGACAATGACAACAATGCATCATTTAATATTGATCTCAGTGCTGAAAGATTGACCGTCAATATCGCCTCATCTAACATTGGCCCGTTTGACATCCAGGTTGTTAATTTCAACAATGCAATCGGAACCAACTTAGATGATGTCATTCAAGGCAATGCCTTTGCCAACGATTTGAGTGGTGAAAGAGGAGATGATTTCCTTCAAGGAGGCAAGGGACGTGACACTTTGACCGGAGGCATGGGAAGCGATCGCCTGTTTGGGGGAATGGAAAAGACACCCTTTGGGGGAATCGCGGATCCGACAGTCTGGTTGGAGGTAACGGTGATGATGTTCTTCAGGGTGGGCAGGGTCAAGATATCATTAATGGAACGGGTTCTAAATTAGGTACAAGTGATTTTGATCAACTCTTTGGAGGCTCTAATGCTGACATATTCATTCTGGGAACAGCTGAAGAAAAATTCTATCAGGGTGATGGGTTTGCAACGATCTTAGATTTCGAGTCTGGAGCTGACAAAATTCAACTCAATGGCTCTGTTGAGGAGTATACATTTGTAAGCAATAAAATTATTTTACTGGGTGGAGATCTAATTGCCACTACGAGCGCAGTGTTTGATATTCAGGCAGATTTGGTCTTTACAGACCCACTATCAGAGACGTTTCCTGTTTGGTAAGCATTTGGATTGAACATGATTAATTCATTCTAAAAATCTGTGTCGCAATCACAGGCACAGAACCTTCTCTGAACTCAAGTCCAAACAGCCACCACCGCCATTACTGCGAATCCCAGTGCCGCTGCCAAAAACTCGCGCTGATTGCAGCAGCGCCTGATCAAAGGCATAGAGGCAACCCGTGAAGCGCTCCGAAAAACAGAAAGTTGCCAGCAGCCGCGCAGGAGCAGCTTCAACGTGTTTTCTGGTATCAAGCGTGGACAGGCGAGGCCAACGCTGCCAAAGTAAGAATGATTCCCATTTCCAGCCATCGGCGGTGGCTGGCCAACCGACTGACTGCCATGGGGAACATTTGGCTGATCACAGGGCCTCCCGGCTGCGGGAAAACCAACTGGATCCTCAACACTCTTCAAAACCATTCTGGGCCCAAGGCCTATCTGCAGCTGCCCGGCCACTCATCAAACGAGCTGGAACAGGCCAGTAACGTTGGCATCGACAGGGCTTGGTTGACAGATCAAATTCCTGATTTGCAACATGCGGAAGTCAACGCTGAGCTTGTTCAAGAGCCACAGAAAGATCAACTCACCCTGATCGAATGGCCGCAGTTCCATCCACCCAAGACCTTTGGGATCGAGGGAGCTGATCCCTCACTGCTGAACGCTTTGAGGGGGATGAATCTCAGCCCACAACGCGTGCTGAACTTCGGGTGTGATGCCGAACTTCCCGATCAGAACACCCTCAGATTTACCCGACTTGAATCATGGTCTCTCAAACTTCATGGCCAGGTTTGGGATCCCAACAGCCTCAGCAGTTTCTGGTTTGAGCTGGTCAATGGCGCCTATGGGGACGTCTACCGGGCAAAAGCATTGATGAATCTTCCCGATGGCCGGGCTTTTCTCTGCAACTGGATGGTGAGTCAGCCGTCATCCCAGTTTCTTCCGCTGAGGAATGTTTTACCACCCCTGGGTCGACCACAGCGCACATCGGAGCTGGTGGTGCAAGGCAAAGCCCTCAACAACCCTGGAATTGAATCAACCATTCACGATTGCCTTCTCAGTGATGAAGCACTGGAACTGCATCAGGCACCTTTGAGGGAGCAATTCAACCAACAACAAACCATCCCTTCGCTTGTGTGATCACCATGAAACAGGCCGTTATTTCCTGCCTCCACGCCAACCTCGCTGCGGTTGAGGCTGTCCTTGCGGATATTGATCAACAGGGCATCAACACCATCACCTGCCTCGGTGATCTTGTCGGTTACGGCCCGCAGCCCAATGAAGTGGTGAATCTCATCCGCCAGCGCAACATTCCAACCTGCCAGGGCTGTTGGGATGAGGACATCATTGACGGCCTCAATGCCTGCGAATGCAGCTACCCCTCGCAACTGGCGGAACGGCGCGGTCACAGAGCGCACCATTGGACAGAGCAACAGCTCACAGAAGACAACAAAGCTTTTCTGGCCACATTGCCGATGACCTTGCGACGAAACTCTCATCTGTTTGTGCATGGCAGTCCCAACAGCCAACATGAATATCTCTTGCCTGATATGAGTGCATTCGCAGCCCTGGAGAGGGTTGATTCAGCTGGGGCCGAGATTCTGTTCTGCGGTCATACCCATCAGCCTTATGTCCGAGAACTGAGCGAGGGTTCGATCCAAGTGAAAGTTCAGGGCAACAAAGAAGCTCCTGTTGAGCACGAACTGAAGCTGCCCGTGCGACGCATTGTGAATGCAGGTTCGGTTGGAGAACCCCGCCATGGGGGAACCAAAGCGACGTATGTGATTCATGACGACAACACCCAGGAGATCACGATTCACGAAGTTGAGTATGACGTTGCTGCAACCTGCCAGGCCATTGTGAATGCTGGCCTACCCGAAGTGTTTGCCTGGCGATTAAGCCACGGATTTGAATACGCCGAGCGGGCCGATGATGCCAGCCACGTGTGTGAGCGCTGATGGAACGCTGGGCACTCATCAGTGGTCTGTACGGAGATCTTGATCTCTACGAACAGATTCAACGCGACCTGTCCACCCAACGGGGGATTGAAAGCCTCTTCGTTCTCGGCGATCTGATCAGTTCAGAGCGCAATTGTGATGCCTTGCTCAGTCGATTACGTAAGCCAAAACGCAACGATCTCAAGCCCGATTGCATCTACGGATGGTGGGAGGAGCAGTTGCTGGCCGAATGCGGCTACCGAGGGGAGCGCAACGCTGAGGCACTTCGACTCGAGCGTGGGGAAGACGCCATCCAGGCACTGCTCACTGCCGTGGATCCAGGACATGCCGAATGGTTGGCGTCCCTTCAGTTCGGCTTCATCGAACTGGATTGTGCCCTGATGCACGGGAGTTCGGCCGATGTGGCTGATCAACTCACCCCAACGCGATCTCCCCTCATTCTCCTCGACCGTCTCACACGCCTGAAAGTGAACCGTCTGTTTACGGCCCGCTGCGGCGAGCAATTTCGCATTGAGCTCACGGGAGGATCGATGGCATCACGTGTGCAAGATCTTTCAGGTGAGCACCAACAGGAGCACACCGTCCCAAAACGCAGTGTGATCGGAATCGGCAAAGGTGCTAGCTACACGATCTACACCCCAGCCAACGATCATCTGGAATTCCGAACCATTGGTGAGCGGAACACCGCAACGCACGCCAGAGGACAAGGGTTTGCCTGAAACCGACGCACCAACCAGATTGAATCCAGGCCATTCATCAGTGAATGGGTGAAGCCTGGAAGTTCCAGCGCTCCCCATCTTCAAGCCAAAGCTCCCAGGCCAGACGGGATCCATCGCGAAGCTGCAGTTGCCCGCCAAAGCCCGCGGGAGATGGCTGATAGAGATCGCTGATCTCCAGCGCAGGCTCTCCGTCGCGGGTGAACAGCATCTCCACTCTCTTGCCGATCCGTTGACCAAGGTCTCCGCGGAGCTCCTCGATGGTCATGCCTGGGCACTGCTGAAATCCAACACCAGATCGCCGAGATCGTCACGGCTGATGCTGAAGCGGAAGCCATCAAGCGTGCCGCTCCACACCCCCGCGGAGGCATCCGCCTCCAACCCCACCGGTGCTTTAACGCTGTGATCAAAGAGCGTCTGGAAACAATGCGCCGCCACTCGCGCCGCCTGATCGGCATCCATGTCATCAAGTTCGTGGGCCGCCACAGGGCAGCCCTCGAGCAGTTCTGCATCAATCACATTGCCCATCCCCACATCGGCAACCAGCGCTGCCAGCGCGTCGTGCATGTCGGATCCAGCCATCGTAAATGTCACACCAACAGGGCGATCAAAGCACCTCCCGCTGCTCGATAGCGTGTGGCCTCCTCTCTCCCGAGTGCCATGACGGCCAGGTCACTTCCGAGCACGGGGGCCGTGACCGGCCTGAAGGAAACCCTCGACTTTTCCGCGACCCGCAGTTCGCGCAGAAGCGGTTCACGGCCTATGGCGAAGTGTTTGAAACGCGACTGCTCAACCAGCGCCTGGTATTCATCCGAGGGGAACAGCCGATTGCCGATCTGTTCGCCCAGGGGGACGCCCTCGAGGGTTGGTGACCGGAGAGCGTGCGCCAGCTTCTCGGCAACCGCTCGTTGGCCAATCGCAGCGGAGAAGGTCACAAGGCGCGCCGCCGGGTGGTCGAACAGCTGTTTTCCGCAGCGGCTCTGAGCCGCTACACCCCTTCGATCGCCGCTCTGGTGGAGGAGCTGGCAGAGGAGCTGATCCAGGCCAGGGCCCCAGTTCAGCTCGTGCCCTGCATGCGTCGCTTCGCCTTTGCCGTGATCGCCACCACCGTGCTGGGTCTGGATGCCAGTGACCGGCAGGCCCTGTTCACCGACTTCGAGATCTGGACCCGGGCCCTGTTCTCGATTCCCGTCGCCATTCCTGGCACTCCCTTCGCCAAGGCCCTGGAGGCCAAGAAGCGCCTGCTGCTCCGCCTGCAACAGGTTCTGGCCCAGACATCAACGAAGCGGGGAGGCCTGGACCTGCTCAGCGGCGGCCTGGATGAGGCTGGGATTCCTCTCACCGATGATGATCTGGTGGAACAACTGCTTCTGCTGCTGTTCGCCGGCTACGAAACCACCGCGTCGTCCTTGAGCTGTCTGATGCGCGCCCTATTGCTCAACCCCGAGGTTGAGCAGTGGTTGTTGCCAGAACTGCTGGATCAGTCCTGGCCCAACTTGGATGCCCGAAGCTGCCCTCGTCTCGACGCCACCGTGCTGGAGGTGATGCGCCTGACGCCGCCAGTGGGAGGGTTCTTCCGCAGAACCAAGGACACCGTTCAGCTCGGTGGTGTGGAGATACCACCGAATCGAGTGATTCAGGTGGCACTTTCACCAGACCTTGGCGATGGGTCCTGCGACCTGGCAGACATCAGGTCGCAACGCCACCTGGATGGTTCATTCACGCCAACCCTCTTGCCCTTCGGCGGCGGGGAGCGAGTTTGCCTGGGCAAGGCGTTGGCGGAGCTGGAGATCCGTCTGATGGCGGTTGGGCTGCTGCAGCGCGTGCGGCTGGAGTTAACGCCGGATCAAGACCTGACGCTTCAGCAGATCCCCAGTCCCTCACCTCGGGAAGGGTTGCTGGTGAGAGCATCGGCCCGCGACACGTCGCGGTGAACCAAAAGGAGCCCGCTTAGTGATCATCCTGTGACGCCCCGGAGTCGGTAAGGATCTGGTAGAGCCTGAATCCACCCCAGCCCCACAACAGAGACCAAAGAATAAAAGTGATCGCGGTGCCGAGCTGGCCTGTTTCCAGTGAATAAACGCCGAACTCAATCAATCCGGCATCGATCAACGATCCTCCGACACCCCAGCCAAGAACCCAGGTGAAGAGAAACCCAATGGCCTGCAGATTGCCTGTCATGAATCAATCAGGGGTCGTCAACTCTTGAACAGTTCGTCGGTCATCTCCCGAAAAGGCTTGAACGACGCTCCGGGGCGGCGTTTGCGAGCCGGAAGGCTGGTTCCGGGGAGAAGATTCTTGGGTGCATAGGTCACCAGAACCACCTCAGGCTTGCGGCTCTCTTCGGCAGCCAGTTCACGGGCGATGGCCTCAGCGGTGGTAAGTGACTCACCGGAGACCACTGGATCTGCAGCGATGGCCTCCTCGGACGGAACGGCAGGCTCCTCAGAAGTGGAGGGATCGGGCAGCGCCGGCGCAGGAAGTGGCCGCAGAAGCACGAGGCCCACCGCCAGAACAAGCAGTGAAGCAATGGTTCCGATCAGGCCGGGCAGGCGTCCGTAGAAGTTCCAAACTGTGCCGGAAACAGCAAGGCCCAGAACACCAGTGGCGGCGGCGGCAGGCCCGGCCAGGCGACGGACGAGTGCGATCACGGGCTCTGCAACAAAACTCAATCCTGTCGAAAAAGAGAGGCAACTGCGGGGGGCCGCCCGTCAGCCATCCATAAGCCGAAACAAGGCCACCTCTGCGCAAAGGCCGGGGCCGAAGGCCAGGGCCAGGCAGGGGCCAGGGATGGCTGAGCGGCGCAACCGCTGAAGGATGAACAGCACTGTGGCGCTGGACATGTTGCCGTGATCGTGCAGCACAGCCCGTGATGTTTGCAATTGCTCAGGGCTCAGTTCCAGCACCTCACCGCAAGCCGAAAGAATCCTGGGCCCGCCGGGATGCATTGCCCAGCTGCTGATGGATGCAGGAGTGAGATCCCAACCGCCTAACCAATCGTCCAACCAGGGGCGCAAGGCCTGCGCCACGGTCTGCGGCACCTGAGGCGACAGGCCCATGGAAAACCCGTGATCAGCGATTCTCCAGTGCATCAAGCCAGCGGATCCTGGGATCACGGTGGATCCATTGGCCTCCAGCACAAGAGCCGGAAACGAGATCGGGCGTTGCGCCGACGCCACCACGGCAGCGGCACCATCAGCGAACAAGGCATTGGCCACCACCTGCTCAGGATCCCCGCCGTACTGGAGATGCAGGCTGCAAAGTTCCACGGAGCAGATCAGAACCACGGCGTCGACATCGGCTTCTGCAAACGCCCGGGCCACCCGCAGGCCATTGAGCGCTGCATGGCAGCCCATGAAGCCCACATGGGTTCGCTGGACATCGGAACGCAACCCAAGCCGTTCGATCAGAGCCAGATCCACCCCCGGAGCCTCGAAGCCGGTGCAGCAGACCGTGATCAGGTGGGTGATCGCCTCAACGGCAACTCCAGACTCAGAAAGGGCTGTGGCGCTGGCTTCGAACGCCAGCTCAGCGGCATGGCGCTGAAATTCAGTCATCCGCTCCCCCGTGGAGGGGTTGGTGCTGCCGTAGAAGGGCACCCGTGCGAGAAATGAACCGTCGTTGGCGTGATCAGTGATCAGCACACTGCCCCGACGACTCACGCCGCTGCGCTGATGGATGCGCTGTAGCAGCGCTGTCTGCCGGCCGTCGCCACCGCTGACATGCTCCGCTAGGGCAACCGCCTCATCTCGGGTGATAGAACCCTGGGGAACGGCCGTGCCGATGCCGTGCAGCGTGAGGGCCATCAACAGATCTCCGCTGGGGGCACCTGCACGCGGTTCACACGGCACACGATCCGCTCCGGAAGTCGCGGCCAGACCCTGCAGATGCTGAACAGGCCGGAGGTGAGCAGCGGACGCTGCAGCACTGTGGCCAGAGCCCGGCAAACCCTCTGACGCCGCACGACCAGGGACTTCAAGGTCTGCAGCCAGCGACGTTCCAGGCTTGGGCTCCAGTCAGCCAACCCCTCGACCACAAACGGAGCAGCAGCACCTCCCGCAGTCAGCGCCCAGGCCATCCCCTCGCCGGTGAACGGTTCCACGTAACCGGCTGCATCCCCAATCAGCAGACAGCGGCTGCCGGCAACCGCTGGAGGACGGCGCGTCAAGGCTGGAGTCAACTGCCACTGCCCGGCCATGAGATCGGCAGGCAGGTCGAATCCCGCCGACATAAGAACGGATCGTGCTGCTCCCGCAGCACCTCCTGCAGCAGCAACACAGGAACGATCAAAAGCCGCCGCCAGGTTCAACGCTCCATCCTCCCGTTGCACCAATCCCACATACCCCCCGTTCCCCAGGGCCATATGGATGACGTTGCTGGCGTAACCATGGGACATGGGCGGCAACACACAGCCAGCCCCCACCCTGGATGTGACGACGGTTTCAATGCTGGTGTGATCGGGGCTGCAGTGGTTCACCAGACCTGCCGCCACGAGCACAACCCTGGCTTGCACATCCTCCTGTGGCCCGCCGGAAGATGATGTAAGCCGCACGTTCCGCGACTCGGAACATGCCGGACCGAGCTGCCCACGCGTCTGAAAGCGAACCGTGGCACCAGCGGCAGCGGCAGCCTCCAGCAGGGCCTGATCAAAACGTTCCCGGGAGAGCACCCACCCACCCGGCAGGGAGAGGACCGCGGTCTGGCCTTGGAGGCCGATGCGCAACTGCTGCAGCGGCTGAGCTCCGCAACGGGCCATCAGATCACCCTGGCCCACAGCCTCCAGCACACCTTGGGCCTGCGCGTTGAAACAACACCCGCACACCTTCCAACGGGGAAAGGCGCGCTTTTCCACCACAAGCACGGAGAGTCCCCTTCTGGCGCAGTCGAGAGCAGCGAGCCCGCCAGCGACACCACCTCCGATCACCACCACATCCCAGGTCCGGCCCATCACAACGGTGGACTCCAGATCAGCCGCTGGCGCTCAGGCCAGAAGCGCTGAAGCTCTGCTCCAGAGAGCCCCGCCCGCTCGGCCAGCTTGAGAAGTTCCTGGGGAGTGAATGCCGCACGAACCGACAGAGGGCCATCGGTATGCACCACCCATGAACGGCTCAGCAGGCGTGTACCTGCCCAGGCCAGGGCGTAGCCGAGCCGACTGCGGATTAGATCGTCGACGATCACCAGATGTTTGGCGCGCGCAGCCATCACCCGAAACAGTGAGACAACCGCGTCATCAGGGAGATGGTGAGCGAACAGCGTGCAATACACAACATCAACTCGATCCTGACCTGGCTCCGCGAGAGCATCAGCCACGCTGAACTCCACCTGTCCTCCCCTGCATTGGGCATTGGCGCGTGCCAGGCGGATTGCCTCGGGATTGAGATCACAGGCGCGGATCTCAAGCGCCAGCCCTGAGCGTCTGGCCATCCGATCAAGATCGATGGCGATGTCACCACCGCCGCAGGCCAGCTCCAGAACGCTGATCGGTTTTGAAGCCGTTGAATGAAGCGCCTGCAGCGAACGCAGCAAACCCAAGGAGCTGCGGCTGATCGCATTGATCCGGCGCAGACCGCGAAGGGCATGCGCGTGCTCTGCGGAATCCAGCCCTGGCTGATCCATCACCTCGGGCTGACGATCGCGTTGATTCAGAGCCTGACCCCAGCGCATCCGTTCTTCAGGCATCCGCTCTGACGCTAAGCACGCGAACAGCGTTGAGCATTGTTAAGGTTTGTTTCTTGCGGAGTCAACCATGACCGATTACACCCCGTTCATTATCGGCATGGTGGTGTTTGGAGTGGTCATCACTGCTGCTGTCGTGTATGTGCTCTCTCAGCCAACAGACCTGCCCTCATTAAAGAAAAAGGATTGATCTGATGGCTGGTTCATTGTTTCCTCTTGTCTACGCAGGCTGCCTGGTCTTTCTGCTTCTCCAAGCGTTCAGAATGATGCGTCCGGGGAAGGCTGTTCTGACCCGCGCCATGCAACGCAGTGATCGCACCGGGCTGCTCACAACTCACCCTGAATTGCTCAACGAACAAGGCGAGCTCACCAAAGACGATCTTCTTGTTGTGCGTTTTCCCGATCAGGGTTCATTGGAAAGTTCCACGAATTGATACGTCGCCATGGTCAGCCAGCTCACGGCAATCAATATTGCCAAGATGATCACGATCGCGATTGTGATCGGCTTGATTGCATTAGTCGGCATCGCAGATCAACGACAGATTCTTTACGCATGCATGCACATCAGCTACTGCGTGTGGTGGCTGCTTGAACAACGGATCTATCCAGAACGAAGAACGTTTTTATTTCAGGAAAAGGTTGGGCCTGTTGGCCTGATTAGCGCCATCCTGATCATTGGCGTGTTTTATTCACTCCCAGCTTTTCTCGCTTTCTTCAATCCCGACCCGCTCACAATTGCCGCCACAGCAGCAGCACTCCCCCTGTTTTACTTCGGTAGTTTGATCAACACGTCTGCCGACGTGCAGAAAATGACGGCCAAAACATTGGGTCGTGATCTAGTCAGTGATGGAATCTGGAGCCATGTTCGTCATGTGAACTACAGCGGAGATCTGATGCGCTACTTAAGTTTTGCAATCATCGCAGGTTCAGCTTGGGCTTTTCTTGTCCCTCTGGCGATTACCGCCCTTTACCTTCAACGCATTGGCGAGAAAGAGAAATCATTGTCTGATAAATACCCGGATTTCGCGTCTTACCGTCAACACTCCACACGCTTAATCCCTTGGATTTGGTGATGGATTCCCAAGCCACTGCCACATCACATCAATCTGGCTAGAGATATGGCAGCGTCATCCCGTCCATGCCTTCAAGCGAATCCTGGAGTAGAGAAGGGCTTCCTGGTTGGTCTTATCGAAGCGAACGAATCCTTGAACTAGAAAAAGACCGTGTGTGTCTGACCCATTGACATGTTGTCGGGCATGCCAATGACATACCCGAACCAGGGGATTGGCTCGGCTTCGATCTCCTCGGGGAAAGAGCACTGGTGATTCGTGGCAAGGATGGAACCATCCGTGCCTTTCAAAACACCTGCCGCCATCGGGGATCACGCCTCGTTGAAGGAGACAAGGGGCATTGTCGCGGTGCCTTGCTCTGCCCCTTTCATGCCTGGGTGTACACGCTCGATCGACAACTGAAAACCCCTTCCCAACCCGACAAGCTTCCAGCCCTTGATCCAAGCGAGTGGAGCTTGCAGGCGCTGGATCTTGAAGAATGGAGAGGCTTCCTGTTTCTTCGGTTTGAACCGGGCCCCCAAGGATCCGTGGCCTCCCTGATGGGACGTCATCAAAAGGAACTGGAGATCTACCCCCTGGAAACACTGCAACCAGCGAGTGGCTTTTATACCAGTCCTATCCAGGAGGTGAACTGGAAAGCCATGGTCGATGTCGACAACGAGTGTTACCACTGCCCCTCGGCACACCCTGGACTGACTGATCTCTATGGCCGGGGATACGAAGAAGGGCCTTGGGTCGATGGCACTCACCGGATTCGGGGCCCGTTCAACCAGACACCGTCGCGTCAGGAACTGAATCAGCGCTATCGCGTGCTCGTGGACCAGCACCCTTCACCGTTCAGCACCCTGCCGCAGGCCTGGTTGTACATCGGCTTGTTCCCAAGCTCAGTGTTGGTGTTCTACCCGGAATCCGCGGGCTTCTACCGCTCGATTCCTCTCAACACCACCCAGTCCGTCATGAATGGTGCTGATTACAGCTACGACAACGAGAGTGAAAGCTTGGAGCAGGCAAGAAATGTTGCCACTAAAATCAACGACATCGTGATGAAAGAAGACAAACACATTTGTGCGCTGCACTATCAAGCAACAGCCTCCAAATACTGGAATCATGGCTATTTCGGTGATTCAGAAAAAGCTCTTCGCGAACACCACGACACACTGAGAAGCCTGATTCCCGAACTAGAGGGCAATCGCATCTGAACCAATCAATTGTCTACATCATCATCGATCAAAAGCATTGATTAATCAGGTCATGTCAACCAAAGGCCAAGAAAAGCTTGAGCAACAGGCTCTCCAATACGGAATTGCCGCCAATGCATTCATGGCTGCCTATGGCCTCTGGGCAAGCGTGGCCTCCAATTCATCTGTTGTGCAGTTTGATTCTCTTTATTCAACAGTGATGCTTGGTTCCATCCTGGTCGGAAAGAGCATCAGCCGCAATGCCAGTCGGCCTCGAGACCGCAGCTACCCCTATGGCTACGGGGGGCAAGAGGCCGATTATGTGATGTTCCGATGCCTGGTAATGGTGGGCGTGCTTTGTTTTGGAATCTTCAAGGCTGTGTATACGATATGGAGTTATATCGATGGTGATGTTCCCCCTGCTCTTGAACTGGGACAGATTGTCCCGTACACCACCATCATGACCATCATCTGTGGTCTTCTTTGGGTCAATTACAGATCAAGCTGGATCAAGCTTGGCCGCCAATCACTGATCCTCAGAAACGAGATGCAGAATGTCTTGGCTGATGGCGCTGACACCGTGGTGACGGGCATCGCGCTCCTTGCAAGCCCGCTCCTGAAGATCACTCCACTCGCCGTAATATCTCCGATTTTCGACTCAATTCTCTTGATCATCTGTTGTGTTGTGATCGGGAAAGATGCATTACAGAGCTTCCTGTTCAACCTTTGGCAGGTCAGCGGCGGCACCAGCGACCTCGCTCATGACAAGACACTCCAACGGCAAGTTGAGGTCATCTGCTCGAATCATGCGATGGCTCTCCAGAATCTCCTGATCACACAACTTGGACATTCAGTGTTAATCGTGGCGTATTGCAATGCAAAACATGCCATACAACCATCCCAGATTGACAACACACGTCATGCAATCAATCAGGCCCTGCAATCAGCGCTGGAAAATCCCAATGTGGCTTCTAAAGTAATTCTTACCTCCGAGCCTATTTTCGTGAGTTCATCATGACCAACATCACCTGCACCTACACCGGTGATCTCCATTGCGAGGCCATCCATTCGGGATCTGGAGCCACGCTGAGCACCGATGCCCCCCTCGATAACGAAGGTAAGGGAGAGGCGTTTTCCCCCACCGATCTCCTGGCCACCTCACTGGCCACCTGCATGCTCACAATCATGGGAATCACCGCCCGCAGCCGCGGTTGGTCGCTTGAGGGAGCAAGCGCCAGCGTGGACAAAGTGATGAGCACCGACGGGCCAAGACGCATCGACACCCTGCGCGTGACCCTTCAGCTCCCAGAGCACCTTGATGACGACCAGCGCGCACTCCTTCAGCGGGTGGCGGAACAGTGCCCTGTGAAACGCAGCATCGTTCCTTTGATCAACGCCGAAATCCACTGGGCCTGATCCTGAGTCCCCACAGTCACAACGCCTGCGCCAGAACGGTTGTCAATGCAGTATCCACACTCAGGGTCCGACCGCCGAGATGCACTCTCTGAGCGCCCATTTGTTCGGCCAGCTCAAGCTCGAAGGGCACGAATCCACCCTCAGGACCAATCATCACCACGGCGGGCTGCGTTGCAACCGCAGACAGGCCAAGACCAGCCTCCTGGTGAGCGATCCAACAAGGCCGGCCCTGGCAGATCCCAGGCAACCGGTCTTCAACAAAAGGGCGGAACAGCCGGTGGCGGTGCACCTGAGGAATGACAGTGTCGCGGGAGCGCTCCATTCCCATGCGCAAAACCTCATCCACCTTGGCGTCTGAAAGGAGAGGGCTCTGCCAGTAACTCCTGTCCACCCTGGCGGAGTGGATCAGATGGAGATGGCCTGCTCCGAACTCCGCCACCGTGCGCAGAATCCTTCGCAGCATTTTCGGCCTGGGTAGAGCCAGCACGAGATCAAACCGGTGACGTGCAGGGGGCGGATCCAGCAACTGCACAGTCATCAAGACAGCGTTGGCATCGATGGCCTCAATCCAACCCGTGCCCAGCTGACCTCCCAGCAATCCAACCCGCAGTGTGTCCCCTTGCTGGGAGCGCAGAACCTGGCGGATGTGCTCGGCACGGCGATCGCTGAGTCGAACACGCTGAGCGTCGATCCACTGGTCGTCGCTGTTGAGCAGGATCAGGTTCATGGGCGTCAATCATGCCCTGGGGCAGCCAGAGGGATCGCAGCAGAGGAATCGCAGCGGCTCAGCTGCAATCGGCGGCAATCCTTCCCCGCAAACGGCAGACCATGTCAAGCGACTGGCCCTGTTCAAGTCCCTCCTGAAGGGCTGAGACCACCCTCTTAGCAATCTGATTGAGTGTGGACTCCGTCTGCGAAGGATCACGCAGACGGGCCTCCAGCGCACCTTCCAACATGCCGATCTCGAGCATCGAGACGCCCTTGCGAGGAGCGCCCAACATGCCTCTGTAGTCGTAGGGATAGGCACCGAATTCCTTGGCCAGCGCTTCATCCATCACCGAGAAGCCGAAGGCCACAGCGGGGATGATTCCTGCGCCGATGCCATGGGGCGCATAAGCGTCGTAGTGGATCTCCACCACATAACCACCCTTGGCGGCATGTTCACCACCCACACTCCAGTTGGTTCGTGGATCCTCTCCATTACGGATCGTTCGCACACCAGGGTCATAGAAGGTGATGTCCAACCCTTGGCGCTTGCCCTCAGCCACAACCACCTTGGCCGTCCGCAGGTTCCAGTAGAGCTCATCGGTGATGCCGGCTTGCATCGGAGCCGCACCTCCCACATCAACTGCACGACCAGGCGTCCCTGACCCATACATCTTCTGGGAATCCGCATGGCCGGCAAGCACCAGAATCGGCATGTCCTTCTTGGGCATGCGATCGCCTACCCAGTTCTTGCCTCGCCCAGGCGTGCGAGGCAGCGGCGGCAACTGAGGTTCATTGCGCACAGGAGGAGCCGGCTTCATGCTCTCGAGGATGTCCATCAGACCTGCCTCCGCAGCCAGCGGTAGAGCAAGGACACCCACAAGAGCCAGACCGATGCGACGCATGCGTTTCAGCGTGAGTGTCCCATGGTGCCCGCTAGCTGCTCAGCTGTCATCCCTGGGTTCAGCCTGCCATTGCTAGGTGAGGACAAGATGCGAATGTTCCATGGCGGACCTGATCAACCTGCTGGTGGCCTGGCGCTGGCCTGGCGCTTCAGTCCTGATCGCTCTCGCTCTGAGTCGAGCCCTGATCAGCATCGCCCGCAACGGCATAAGGGTCGAGATCTACACCCGCCAACCCATTCTTGTGGGGACAGGTCGTGCACCTCTGAGAGCGGAAGTCGGAAAAGTACGGATCTAAGAAGAGGGCTACGGTGGTTTGCTGGTTTCAGCGGGGAGCAGCCGCTGATGGAAACGGGGAAAGAACGGTGCGAATCCGTCGCTGTCCCGCAGCTGTGAAGCTTCGCCTCACGCGAAGTCAGTCAGAACGCCCGCCAGACCATCACACGACGAGGATCGACCTTGACTATTGCCACTCCTGGAGCAGCTGTGCGTAGAGCCGGCCTGGTTGCAGCACCCCTACTTCTCAGCGCATCACTCGTGGCACCAGCAAACGCCCACCACCCCTTCGGCATGGGTGACAGCACAGGCCTAACGGCCTGGCAGGGACTGCTGAGCGGGATCGGCCATCCGCTTCTGGGCCCCGATCATCTTCTGTTCCTCCTGGCGATTGCCTTCATCGGCCTGCGCCGCCCGATGGCCTGGGTGATCCCTCTGCTGGCGGTTGGCCTGGGAGGAAGCGTGCTGTCGCAGTTGATCCCCCTGTCCGATGCCATCGCACCCTGGGCCGAAGCTCTGGTGTCCCTGTCTCTGGTTGCTGAAGGACTGATCGCTCTCACGCTGTTGCCGGCGCAGTGGCTGCTGCCGCTGATCGGCCTCCATGGATTCCTGCTGGGAAGCACGATCGTGGGAGCCGAGCCCACACCCTTATCCACCTACTTCCTCGGCCTGCTGATCGGCCAGGGGGCACTGCTGCTGCTCGTCACGGCATGCTCCAAGGGCCTTGTTGCCAGGCTGGGTGAGCAGGGACGCCGCCTCAGCGCTGGTATCTGGATGGGCATCGGCCTGGCGTTCGCCTGGGTGGCCCTGGTTGATTAAAAAACCATTGAATGTTCAACAGGCCGGAACACAAGCAAGACGCCCCCACAGAAATAATTAATATCAGCACTTCAATCCTTGATTTCACTCGCATTACGGCAAACAGTGTCGCAACGCATACCCATGAAGAACTTTTTGATCGCAGCGCGCAACACCCTTGGAGTTGCGATTGCGAGTTCATTGTGTTCTGTTCAGGCCACTGAGCTGAACATCGACGGCGTGTCTGATTACGCCGCTTCCGGTGAGCAGGTCACCAGCATCACTCAGTTTTCCGATGTGTACCCCACCGACTGGGCATATCAGGCACTGAGCAACCTGATCGAGCGCTACGGCTGCGTGGCTGGCTACCCCAACAGCACGTATCGTGGCAACCGGGCCATGACCCGCTTTGAAGCGGCTGCCCTGCTGAATGCCTGTCTCGACCGCGTCACTGAAGTGACTGACGAGCTGAAGCGCCTGATGAAGGAGTTCGAAAAGGAACTCGCCATCCTCAAGGGCCGTGTGGATGGCCTGGAAGCCCGCGTGGGCGAACTGAAAGCCACGCAGTTCACCACCACCACCAAATTAGAAGGTCTGACAACCTTTGTGATTGGCGCCAACATCTTTGGAGGTGATGCTGATGCCACTGGCGAACAACCAGCAGCCAATCGGAAAGCGGCCAACAGTGACTTCGGGGCTACAACATTTAACTACGACACACAATTAACTCTGAACACAAGTTTCACTGGAAAAGACAACCTGATCACGATCCTGCGCGTGGGCAACTTCGATGGCGGTGAAAATGTTTTCGGCGGTTCTTTTCTACCTCTGTCCACCCTTGAAACAGCATTTCAAGAAGGCGATCTGCCAAACAATGTTGCTTTAGACAGGCTCTATTACACAGTCCCGATTGGCGACAAATTTGTGTTGACGTTTGGTGGATTGGTTGGTCAGGAAGACATGTTGGGACTGTGGCCAAGCGTGTATCCATCGGACACCGTCCTCGACGTCACAACACTAAATGGAGCCCCCGGGGCCTACAACAAAAATCTGGGAGCCGGGGCAGGCATCACTTGGACCGACAGTGGATTCAGCGCAGCAGCTAACTATGTAGCGGCATCCGCCAATCAATCCAATCCATCCGAAGGTGGCGTCGGCACAGCAGGAGCCGGGAGCACGGGAACGGTGCAGATCGGCTACCAACAAGAGCAATGGGGCCTTGCAGTCATTTATTCCTCAGTACAAAACACGAATCAAAAGGCGGAACCGAATGGTCTTGTGGCCTTCGGGACGCAATTCGTGCTGAATAGCTACGAGACCCCAGGCACAACCTCAGCCTTTGGCATCAGTGGTTATTGGCAACCGCAAGACAGTGGCTGGATCCCCTCAATCAGCACTGGCTGGGGGTACAACACAACGTCCTACGATTCAAATCGTCTAACGGATAGCGAACAATCCAACCTGGTCACAGCAAGCCAGTCCTGGACAATCGCCCTGGAATGGAATGATGTTGTCCTGAAGGGAAATAATGCGGGTATAGCCGTTGGACAGCCGATTTTTGCGACTGAAATCAAGAATGGCGATACCCCCAGAGATGGAAATTACGTCTGGGAATGGTGGTATCAATTTCAAGTCACAGACAACATCAGTGTCACACCTGCAGTGTTCTATCTGAGTCGTCCATTTGGTCAACAAACACCGATCAACCAATCCTTCAATCAACTGGGAGGCCTGGTGAAAACCAGCTTTCGATTCTGACCCTCATCAGTTGATCGAAGCCCACCGCTTCTGCAGCTGATCAGCGCCCTTCTTGTCGCATTTCCCTCCCTGGGACAGCACGAAATTGCAAACATTGCCGGTGGCTGTCTGAATCAGGCTTTGCCCAGGAGCCTGACCTTCGCCGAACAACGGTTGCTTGGCCAAAGGCACACCGCTGGAACGACTGATCCGACGCATCGTTTTCGAAGGGGGTAGCGCTTCAGGGAAGATCACTTTGGTGCCGGAAGCCTTGATGGCCTTGCTGATGGCACGCAAGCTGGAAGGTCGCAACCGACCACCAGTGGCGTATTCGTCAATCAACGGAAGTTCACGGATTCCGTAGCGCTTGGCCAGAAACGAAAAGCCTCGATGGCCAGTCACCAGAACGCGCTGTGCTTCAGGAACAGTGCGGATCTGAGCTCCAGTCCAGGTTCCCAAGGCCTTCAAGACGGAGTCCATCGATGCCCTCCTGCGGTTGATGGCGGCATCCTGCTGCCCCTGAAACAGCGGCTTCAACTTTGATGCTGTGGTGTTAACCATGGACGCAGCATTGGATGGGTCGTGCCACAGGTGCGGATCCTTCACCGGATTCTTCGGTAGAGCGATCTCACCGATCGACACCACAGGGCCACCTGCTTTGACGCCATTCAGCGCTGGCGTGAGGTTGTAGCCGTTGAGGAGAACCAGATTGGCCTTGCTGAGATTGAAGCGATCGGCAGGACGCAACGCCAGGGTGTGGGGATCGGCGCCGGCAGGAATCAAACAGACCACCTTGGCCTGATTCGCCACCAGCATTTTGGTGATGTCGCAGAGCACTCCATCCGCAGCAACCACGGTGGGCACCGAAGCGGCAGTGGCAATCAGTAGCCCCGACGCAGACGGAAGAAGAGGAACGAACAAGACGGACGCGAAAGCTCTATCAGAATGATAATCATTCTCAACTCTCTGTCCACGCCACCTTTACGGAGCCAGCTTCAGCTTCGGCAGGCACAGAAGCGCCATGCACACCACCCCGATCAGGGGCCCCGGGGGCAGGTTCAGGGGCACCGCCAGCAAAAAACCAATGGCACTGACAGCCAGTCCCACACAGGCGGACTGCACCATGGCCGCTCTCAAGCTGCCCACGCGACGCAGCCCGGGCAACACTGGCGCGCAGAGAAGACCAATCACCAGGATCACCCCCACAGCCGCCATCGCACTCACAATCACCATCGAAGTCACCAGAGCCTGCAGCAATTGCAGACTCCGCACTGGCAAACCAGAGGCTTGCGCACCCTCAGGATCCACCCCTAGAAACACAAGTTGGCTATAGCGCGTCAGCAACAACAACGCCATCGCCGCGGCCGCCACCAGCACCCGAGTCAGATCCGACCAGTCCACGATCAGGAGATCGCCGAACAGCAAGCCCTCCAGATCTAAGCGCAGGTTGAGAAGGGGAATCAGCAGCACTCCAAGCCCAAGAAACCCAGCGAGCACGGTGTTGATCACGGCCTCCTGGCCTGCCGACTGCCCCCGCTGCAACCGTTCCGCCAGCAGGGAACCCAGCAAACCGCTCAGCACACCACCGATCGCGGGATCCACTCCCATCGCCACGGCCACAGCCACGCCCGGCAGAACGGCATGGGAGATGAGATTCGCCTGCAACACCCGCCTCTGGGTCACCAGCAAGGTGCCGGTCACCGGACAGAGCACGCCGACCAGCAAGGCCATCAACAGCGGCAGAAGCCAGAGATCGATCTCAGTCATGGCAGTGCGCTCCGGGATCAAGCTGATCGCCGAGCCGGTGCCGGATCTGATCAGGCGATCCGTCGGCCAGCACGCGGCCATCGAGCACGATCACCCGGTCGTACTGATCGAGTGCCGAGCCCCAGTCGTGACTGCTCACCAGCAAGGTCTGGCCTGCATCGGCCAGCTGGCGCATCAGCCGAAGCAACTGCGCCCGCGAGGGTGGATCAATGGCGGCACAGGGTTCGTCGAGCAGCAGCACCCGGGACGGCTGCACGATCGCACGCGCCAGCAAGGCACGCTGCTGCTGACCTCCGGAGAGGGCATCCAGTCGACGGCCGGCCAGCGCTGTCAGACCGACCCGTTGCAGTGCCGCATCTCTGTCACAACAGCCATAAGACCTGGATGGCACCGACCCGAGATCCACGAACTCCCGCACCGTGATCGGAAACGACCAGTCAATCCGTCCGCGCTGGGGCATGAGCACCACTTGATCGCGGCACATCTGCACGGGAACGCCATCACAGAGCACCTGGCCGCCTGTTGGGGACAGTTGCCCCTGCAACAGGTGCAGGAGGGTTGATTTCCCGGCACCATTCGCGCCAACCAGGGCCGTGAGCGTGCCTGGTTGGAGTGTCAGAGACACCTCTTGAAGAACGACGCGGTTGTCAAAAGCAGCCGAAACCGAGTCGGCAACCAGGGGAGCACCCCCCATCCATCATGAGAACGATTCCCACTCAACCTATCGAGACCCTCTGGATCTGCCAGCCCAGGCCCCACCGGCAGGGAGCCAACGGGCCAGCACCGCTGGCTGATCAAGAACGGTCAGATCCAACGTGCGTCCGCTGATCAAGGCCACCCGCCCGGCGTCCTCCCCTGGGCGGCGCACCACCGTGAGCAATTGATCGCTCACCGGATCAAAGTCGAGTTCAGCGCCGGAAGTGAGACGCCAGTCATTGAGGGATCGATTCAGAAGGGTGCGGCCTTGAGCATCGAGCAGCAGCATCCTGTCTCGGGCCTGCTGTCCCGCCTCGCGAAGCACGAGCCACAAACGCTCGCCGCCGTTGTCGCAGGCGGCAGCCATCACACCAGCCTCGCCGATCCACACCTGCCGGGGCGGACGCCCGGGAATCACCAGCTCTAACGAGCGGCGGTAATCGGGCCAGTGCCGAACCAGCAGCGCACGGCCGGATCCAGAGCAGAACGCTTTCACTTCACGGCTGCCGGGCAGCGTCTGACGTGGGGCGGCTCCTGGCGTGGACTCCAGAGGCAACAGTTCAAGGCCATCGAACGAGGGAAGCACTAGCCCCGTGCCATCGGGGAGCAAGCGCAGGGCTCCACTGGCCTCAAGAGCAAGGCGGCGGCGGTCGGAGCCTTGGTCAAGAATCCAGATCCGGTCACTCCCGGGTTCAAATCCCCCGAGCTGAATCAACAGATCACCGCGCTGATTGGCGCTGAGGTGCACGAACAGCAGTGAACCCGATTCCAGGGTCTCCAGCGGGCCCAGGGCAGGGTCGCCAAGCCCCGATGACGCGCCGCTGAGAGAGCGCTGATCGATCCGTCGAAACAACACCTGCTGGGTGGTTTCAGCGTCATCGCCCACCACAGCCACGCCACGTCCGTCACCGAGGGGCTCCACCTGGAGAATGCGCTGCTGCGCCGGCATCAAGGGACGCCAGCGGCCATCGCGGAGCCGCATCAGCAGACGCTCGCCCTCGTCCCCTGGTGCCACTGCGAGGAGAAAGGGTCTGGGATCCCACCAAAGCGATTGCGGCGTCATCGGCAGGCGGCGCAGGTCCTGGCCGCGCAGATCCAGCCGCACAGGACCTGAAACAGGATCGCCTGACTCAAGAAGAAGCCGCATCCGGTCCTGCCGGCCGAACCAGCGATGCGGATACCTGGGTTCCAGCGGACTGTCCGCCACCGTGGCGCGATCCATCGGGCGGCTGAACGTCACATCAAGAGCAGCGGCACCGGAGCGGATCGGCTGCACCGCCACCGCCAGCAAACGCGGCGGCCGCCGCGCCAGAAGCTGTTGCTGAAGCAGTGCCACTGCGGCCAACAGCGTCAGGCTGGCAGCAAGCCAGCGCTCCTTGGATCCAGCGAATCGGCCTGTCATGGTTCCAGAGGACGCTCCGGCCTGGGAATCACCTTGATGCTCGCGGGTTTCACCACATTCGTCGGCACACCATTTCGGTCCTGCACCGTCATCGTTCCCTTGATCTCCAGCCATTGATCCGGCACTGGATCTGATCCTTCAGGCCAGTCCACCGGCAGACCAGCGGGCGTGGCATCGGCCAGACAGCAACGCACGGTGAGACGGGCCAACTGCGCAGGCTCCCCAGGCCGCGCCAGCACGAAGCCACTGATCCGCAGCGGATCTCCGGCATGCAGATCAGGATCAGGCTGACTGCGCAGCAAGCGCACCCATTCCGTCAGCGTGCGCTGCTCGGAGGGCAGGAAAAAACTGAGCTGGGGTGCCTCGGGGAGACTGTCCTGTCGGTTGGCTGCCAGATCACTGAAGGAGGGGGCCGGGGGGAAGGCCAGCATCAGCAGCGCCACGCCCAGCGACAACAGCACACCCAGCGGAAGAGGTCCACCCGGACGGCGCCGGGCCCCGCGCAGCTGGATCAGCGCCAGCAGCAGCAGAACCGCTCCGGCGACAGTAACCACCGCGTGAAACGCCGCATTGAGAAGCAGATCCAGACGTCCGGACAGACGGCTCCACAGCAAGAGCCAACCCCACAGCCCCAAGGCCAGAGGTGTCAACCAGGGGGATCGGCGCAGGCGTTGCAGCAGAGACATCACGACATGAACAACTCAGAGCTGAAGAAAATTGACCCACTGGCCGATCAGCAACACCAGCAACGACGCCGCCACCGCAGTGATGGCGATCGCCCTGGGGGTGAACAACACAGTGAACAGGCCAGCCAGTTTGAGATCAACGACAGGACCAAGAAGCAGAAATGCCAGCAGTGCCCCAGGGGTGACCTGAGCAGCAAACCCCAGAGCAAGAAAGGCATCCACGCTGGAGCACACCGACAGCACCAGGGCCAGCAGCATCAGGGCGATCACCGACAGTGTCGGCGCACTGCCGAGTGCCAGAAGCCAGCTGCGGGGCAACCAGGTTTGAACCACCGCCGCCAGGGCGCTACCCATCACCAGCAAGGTGAGCAGGTTGAGAAATTCCCGGGTGCTGTGACCGAGCAACTCCCCGGGCCGAAGCCGATCAACGGATGCGGGCCGTTCAGGGATCGGTGCGCTGCCCCCCACCAGACCGCTACCACGCTCAAGCAACCCCACCCGCGACAGCGGTTGGGTGAGGCGCCTCTCCTCCAGAAGAGCCGGCGCCAGCAGCCGGGATTCAGCCAGCAGTCCCAGAAGCATGCTGAGCGCTAAAGCGATCAGGAAAGCACCCAGGGGCCGCGCCCAGAGCAGCCAGGTTTTATCGGGAAACGCAGCCCAGGTGCTGGCCAGCACGATCGGATTGAGAACCGGAGCCGCAAAGAGAAATCCAAACCCCGTTCCCAAGGGTGCTCCGCTGGCCAGAAGGCGACGGGCCACAGGCACATTGCCGCATTCACAGGCCGGCAGAGCGAAGCCGAGCAGTGCCCCCACGATCGGTGCGAGAACGGCATTGCGCGGAAGCCGGCGAACCCAGGCTGACTGGGGAACAAGCCACCGGGCGATCCCGGCAATCGCCACTCCCAGCAGAAGGAATGGAAGGGCCTCAATCAGCAGACCTTGGAAGATGGCCCAGGCCGTGGAGGCACGTGTCATTCCCAGCCTCTGGTGTTAGCTCCAGCCTTGAGACGACTGCTCCTCCACATAGGCAGCGACGTCGGCGATTTCCGATTCACTGAGCACATCCACAAAGGCGGGCATGGCATTGCGGCCGTAGGTGACCTGAGCCACGATCGCCGATTCATGGGCACCGAGATAGTTGGGAAGATGGGCCTTGAGATCAGCTTCCCGAAGGGTGCGCTCCGCCTTGATGATGTTGCCACCACCGGCGTGGCAGGCGGCGCAATTGGTCGTAAAGATCTGACCACCGCGCACCGCATCGGTGGCATTGGCCGACAACGGCGACATCAAACCAATCAACAAAGCCAGGACGAGCGAAGCAACGAAGCGCATGGCATGCCAGTCGAATGACCTGATTGTTCAAAACCTGCTGCGAGGTTTCACGCAGGCCTCAGATGATCGTCACGCAATGACATGGGGGTCAGATCCCCATGCCGTGACCGTGACTCTCACAGGGCATCCACTTGCTACCCATGGCGTGGGCCCCTTTGCATCCAAAACCGGGGGCAGCGGCCTCCGCTTCCTTCCGGGTGTCAAACATGGCTTTCTTTCCCCCCGCGGTCTGATCGGATTGCTGAGGTTGACCTGACAGCACCATGCCGCTGTGGTCATCCCCGGGGACGTGATGGGCGCGGGCCGACGCAACACCCACCAGGGTGAGCAGACCCAGGAACGCCATCGCGCTTCTGAGCCTGAAACGGGTGGAATGGAATTGCATCGGATGCAATGAAGAGATCAATCGATCCATTCTCCATCAATGGAGACGAGACCGGAGGTCCCTGTCACCAATCAGCGCGCATCGAACGGTGCCGAGGAGTGGTGGAGAACGATCCGCAGCGTGCCATTGATCTCGCGCACGAAGGTCCACGTTTTCTCAACAACGCCCACCTGCCCCTTGGCATCCGTCACCCGCACCAAACCCATGGTGTTGGCCATGTTGCCGAACAGCTGGATCATGTAGTCCTGGATCTCACAGCTTTTCCAATGGTGATAGGTGGCAAAGCCCTGGTTCTTGCCGAACTGGGGAATGGAGGGATCAGGACCCACGAAATTAGCCAGAGCTCCGGCGCGGGTGGAACGGAACGTGTCCTTACCAGTGGTGTAAGTGGGTTTGAACGCGATCGGACCGAAATCGAAGCTGTAGGCCCCATCAATCACCGCAGACGCTTGGCCTTTGCAGCGGCGTAACCACCGGTCTGATAGGCATCGCTGATTGCAACCAAAGCAGCACACCAGCCGCGCTGGGGCTTGATCACCTCCGCTTCGGTGACCATGGTGCTGAACACCTGCACTTCAGGATCCGAGAATGCAGGTAGGGGGCAGAGCGCTTGACCCCAGAACCGCAGCGGCAGCCACTGACCAACAACGACTTTTCATTCACAGGAGTCAATTCATTGTTGGCTCAGCGCCAATTCCAGAAACCGACCGTTCCAGGGTTCAGAAACTCTTGGCATGGTGATGAGGTCACCCAAAGGGCATGCGTCGCTACTGGACCGGTCTGCTGGCCGCCGTGCTCTTCGGCTGCAGTGCTCCATTGATCGCGGAGCTGGCCTCTGAGGGGGGTCCACTTGCCGTTACCGCCCTGCTCTACCTCGGTGCCAGTGCCGTCCTGCTCCCCCTGCAGCACCTGCGATCCCGCGCGAAGGCAAGTCCAAGCGTGGAGGAAACGCCGGTTCAGCCCTCCGACTGGCCGAGCCTGGCCCTGCTCACGCTCCTGGGGGGAGTGGTTGGCCCCCTCTGTCTGGTGCTGGGGCTTGAACGACTCTCCCCCGCGACAGGGTCGCTGCTGCTGAATCTGGAATCCCTGTTCACGCTGATCGTGGCGGTGCTGATCGGCCGCGAGCACCTGGGTCGGCGCGGGTTCGGCGCAGCAGCACTCACCCTGGCGGGAGCCTTGATCCTGAGCGGAGGCCACCTGGATGGCGGTTCTCTTGTTGGCGTGGTGTTGATCGCCCTGGCCTGCCTGGCCTGGGGGGTGGACAACAACCTCAGCCAGGCCCTCAGCCTTCGTGATCCTCTGCAGATCGCCTGCATCAAAGCCCTGGGAGCCTCCCTGCCACTGCTGGTGATGTCAGCCGTGTTCCAGCAATCCTTCCCGCCGATGCGGAGCAGCCTTGCGTTGCTGATGATTGGAGCACTGGGCTACGGCATCTCGATTTGGCTGGATCTGATCGCGCTACGGCAGCTTGGAGCGGCACGGGAAGCTGTGCTGTTCGCCACGGCGCCGTTTGTTGGAGCTGTGTTTGCCGTGGTGGTGCTGGGCAGTGCCCTGAGCAGCACCCTGGTTCTCGCAGCAGGACTGATGGCCGCTGGCGTGATCCTGCTGATCGGTGATCACCACAGCCACCGTCATCACCACGCGGCGATGCATCACAACCACCGCCATCAACACAGTGCGGAGGATCCCGATCCCCATCACCAGCATCAACATGCAGATGGAGCACCGCGATGGCATGCCCATGAACACGAGCATGAAGCGATGGAGCACACCCATCCACATGTGAGCGATCTCCACCACCGCCATGACCACGACCCGTCAGCCCCCCCTCAGGCCTGAGGGTTTCCACGGCGCAGCACGCCATGACGCGGTGCCAGAAGAAAAGCCAGCAGGAAAAGACCGGTTTGCACAAGAACGATGCATCCCGCCGTGGAGCTGTCGGTCCAGTAGCTCACATACACCCCCAGCAAACTCGAGAGCACGCTGCTGCCGATCGCCAGCCAGGTCATGCGATCAAAGCGATCCGTAAGCAGATAGGCGGTAGCCCCAGGGGTGACGAGCATGGCCACCACGAGAATGATTCCTACCGTCTGCAGTCCGGCCACCGCCGCCAACGACAGCACCGAGAGAAGCAGGTAGTGCAGGACGCCTGTGTTGATACCGATCGAACGGGCATGGGTGGGATCGAAACAAAAGAGCAGCAGATCCCTACGGAACAGCAGCAGCAGCATGATCACCACGCTGGAGATCAGCACGGTCTGGAGGATGTCAGAGGAGGAGATCCCCAGCACATTGCCGAAGAGGATGTGGGTGAGGTCGATATTGCTCCGCGTCTTCGACACCAGCACCAGTCCCAGGGCGAAGAAGCCCGTGAACACCAATCCGATCACCGTGTCTTCCTTGATCCGCGACTTCTGCTTCACGAAGCCGATGGTGGCCACAGATCCCACACCGAACACAAACGCGCCCAGGGAGAAGGGCAACCCCAAGGCGTAAGCGAGCACCACACCAGGCAGCACCGCATGGGAGACGGCATCACCCATCAAAGCCCAGCCCTTGAGGGTCATGTAGCAGGAGAGCAGACCGCAAACACCTCCCACAAGGCCACTGATCAACAGCGCCTTGAGCATGAAGGCGTGGCTGAGGGGTTCCAGGAGCAGATCCATGGAATCAGTATGAGGAAGTGATGGCCCACCCCATGCTGAGCGCTTATTGGTTCTGTCTCGTGGCTGGAGTCGTGCTGATCAGCTTTTCGTTGCATGACGGGGGCGATGTGGATGGCGATGGCGGGTCGTTGACGATTCTGTTCAGCACACCGTTCTGGTCATTCGGGCTCACAGGCTTCGGGCTGAGCGGCGTGTTGATGACCGTGCTCTCTCCCAGGGGATCCTGGATTCCCTCCAGCCTGGTCGCCCTTGTTCTGGGGTTGGGAATGGGCGTGGCTGCCGCAAAATTGTTGGTGATGCTCAGCCGCAGAACCGCAGACAGCCTTGTGCACAGTGATGATCTGATCGGATTGCAGGGCCTGATCACCCTGGAAGCCGATACCGAAACCAGGGGGTTCGTGGAAGTCAGTGTGAAAGGGAGCCTTTTGCGCAGGCCTGCCCTCAGTTCCAAAGGGAAGCTGGCAAAGAACACCTCTGTGGTGGTCATCGCCAGTGACGAGCACACTCTTCGCGTCGAAGCACTGGATGGCGACTCTCTTTAGGCGGGATTAGGTCTGCAGCGGAAGTTGCGATCTTTCGCTAGATCGAAGCTGTGCAACTGGCTTCGGAATGCATCGACTCTTCGCGCAGGCACAACCAGAGCCACCCAATTTCTCAACCAACAGCCGCAATCCTTCTGAGATCGTGATCGGCGGCGCCGCACTCGTGGTCATCGTCCTGGTGACACTGAATCTGATCAGCCGCTGGATGATCCGAATCTGCCGTCCAAACGAGATGCTGGTGGTCACCGGTTCACACTCGAATCAGGGACAGCAGGGCGTGAAGGGCTACCGCGTTGTGGCCAATGGCGGCTGGACTTTTGTGAAACCGATTCTTGAAACAGCTCGGCGGATCGACGTGACCCTGCTGCCAGTTGTGGTGGAAGTGAACAACGCCTATTCCCATGGCGGAACACCGCTGAACATCCAGGCCATCGCCAATGTGAAGATCAGCAGCGATCCCGAGGTGCGCAACAACGCCATCGAGCGATTCCTAGGCCACGACCAGAGCGAAATCGTGCAGGTGGCCAAAGAGAACCTCGAAGGAAACCTGCGCAGTGTTCTGGCCCAGCTCACCCCTGAACAGGTGAACGAGGACCGGTTGCGATTTGCCGAACAGATCGCCGAGGACGTCGGCGCAGACATGCGACGGCTTGGGCTCCAATTGGACACCCTCAAGATCCAGAGCGTGTCTGACGACGTTGACTACCTGAGTTCGATCAGCCGCCGCAGGGTCGCTCAGATCGTTCGGGATGCGGAAATCGCCGAATCAGAAGCAATCGGCCAGGCCGAACGGGTGGAAGCGGAGATGGAAGAAGTGGCCGAAGTGGTGCGCACGGAAGCGGAAACCGTTGTTCTCGAAAAAGACAACGCCGTGCGCACCCAGATCGCCGAAATGGAGAAGAAGGCGCGTTCTGAGGAGGAACGCACCACGGCCGCTGAGCTGGAAGCGCGCGCCAGAGCAGAACAGAAGCTGCAAAAGGTGCGAGCCCAGCTGGAGCGCCTGAGGCTCCAGGCCGAAGAGGTGCTGCCAGCCCAGGCGAATCAGAAAGCCAAGGAGCTGCGTGCCCGTGGGAAGGCAGCTGCCACGGCAGAAGATGTCAAAGCCAGCGCCCTGGTGAATGATCTGCTCACAACGGTGTGGAATGACGCCGGCAGCACAGCCGAGCTCGTGTTTTTGCTGCAGCAGATCGAGATGGTGCTGGATCAAGCGACGAGGCTTCCTGGCCGAATCACCATCAAGCGCATCACCACCTTGGACGGCAATGACGCCAGCAGCCTGGCGAGTCTTGTGGACCTGAACCACCGGGTGGTCCGTCAGTTCTTCACCCAGGTGCACCAGATCCTTGGCATCGACCTGCTCGAAACGCTCACAAGCACCAATTCCAACACCAAAGGAGGACTGTGATGTTCATCGCCATCGGACTGACGGGAGCGGCAGGTGTCTGGGCCTTTGTTGTTCTCCTGCGGCAGCTGTATTACATCTGTCAGCCCAGTGAAGTGCTGATCTTTGCCGGTTTGCGCCAGAGCACTGCCAGCGGCAAGCGCGTGGGGTACCGCACCGTTCGTGGCGGCAGTGCACTGCGGATCCCCCTGCTCGAAGAGGTGATGCGGCTTGATCTCAGCAACATGATCATTGATCTGCGGGTTGAGAACGCGTACTCCAAGGGGGGCATTCCCTTGAATGTTTCAGGGGTAGCCAACATCAAAATCTCAGGAGATGAACCCGGGATCCACAACGCCATTGAACGATTAATCGGTAAAACCCAAGATGAGATTCGCCACATTGCCAAAGAAACCCTGGAAGGCAATCTCCGCGGTGTGATGTCGAGCCTCACGCCGGAGCAATTGAACGAAGACAAAATCACCTTTGCCCGCACCTTGCTGGAGGAGGCGGAAGACGATCTGCAGCGCCTGGGCCTGGTGCTGGACACACTCCAGATCCAGAACATTTCCGATGATGTGCGCTACCTCGACTCGATCGGCCGCAAGCAACTGGTGGAGCTGAAGCGCGATTCACGGATTGCCGAAGCCGAAGCAAACTCGCAATCGGCGGTGAAACAAGCCGAGAACGAACGGATTACGGCCCTGCGTCGCCTGGATAAGGATCTCGCGATCGCGACAGCCAATGCCCAGAAGCGAACCACCGATGCACTGACCCGGCGGGCCGCCGTCGTGGCGGAGGTGGAGGCCAGCGTGGGAGCGGAACTAGCCCGTGCAGAAGCGGAGCTTCCCGTCCAACAGGAACGGATCAAACAGGTCACCGAGCAGCTGCAGGCCGACATCGTCGCCCCGGCGGAATCGGAAAGTCAGACGATGATGGCCGAAGCGAAGGGTGAGGCCGCCACGATCATTGAACAGGGGCGATCCCAGGCCGAAGGCCTTCAGGATCTCGTGGACTCCTTGAAACGATCTGGCGATGACGCCAAACGTCTGTTTCTTCTGCAGAAATTGGAACCTCTGCTCAACATGCTGAGCGATACGGTGCAGCCAATTGAAGTGGAGGAAGTGAACCTGGTGGCCCAAAAAGACGGCGGCAATACGCTTTCAATCGCCACGCTGCTGAAACAGCTGCAAAACAGCACTGGACTTCAGCTCCCCATCAGTCCCCCAAAGTCAGAGTCCCCTCCTGACTAGATCGCTGCAGAGCGATCAGAAACCGTTGAAGTCAACCCAGAGAAAACGGTCAAATGGAATCGTCCATGGAGCTGTTTCCGGTGAGCAGATCAGGGGGCAATCCGCCGAAGGTGAGAGACAGATTTTCGGGTGTGAACACTTCGGATGTCTCGCCGTAGGCCAGCACTGTTTTATTGATCAGCACCACGAGATCGCAGAAATCACGCACATGGGTGAGGTCGTGCGTGGAGATCAGAATCGTGCATCCCTCTCGACGGAACTGCAAAAACAGATCAGCCATCAATTTCTCGGTGCGCACATCCACGCCGTTGAACGGTTCGTCGAGAAGCAGCACATCAGCACGCTGAGCAATGGCGCGGGCTAAGAAGGCACGCTTGCGCTGGCCACCGGAGAGCGTGCCGATCGGTCGGCGGCTGAGCTCCAGAAGGTCAACCCGTTCAAGAGCATCGCGAACCGCCACCCGATCGGAACTGCGGGGAATCCGCAGGGCATTCATCGATCCGTAGCGCCCCATCATCACCACATCCCAGACCGATACTGGGAATTGGCAGTCGACCTCTTCGCTCTGGGGCACGTAGGCCACGGACTGCTGGCGCTGAGCCTCAGCGATGCTGCAGCCATTGATCCGGATCCGTCCTCGCGATGGACGGATAAACCCCGTCAAAGCCTTGAGCAGCGTGGACTTACCGGCACCGTTCATGCCCACAAGCCCGCAGATGCATCCGGATGGAAGCTTCAGAGAGGCGTCGTACAACGCCACCGAGCCGTTGTAGTCCACACAGAGCTGCTCAGCAGCGATGCGCATCGTCATGGCGTTGGATTGGCGGAAGTCCCCAGCCCTTCTCGGATGAGTTTCACATTGTGGCGCTGCAGATCGAGGAGGGTTGAGGCAGGACCGTTGCGATCGGACAAGGAATCCACGTAAAAACTGCCGCCGAAGCGGCTTCCAGCAGCACGGGCCACCTCCCGTTGGGCTCGATCACTGACCGTGGTCTCACAGAACACGGCCGGGACCTGGTCCCGTTGGACGCGTTCAATCAGGCGGGCCATGCGGCGCGGCGTGATCTGGCTTTCAGCATTGACCGGCCACAGATAGGCCTCATCCAGTCCGTAGTCGCGCGCCAAGTAACTGAATGCCCCCTCACAAGTCACCAACAGGCGCTGTTGCTTCGGAAGTGAATCCAAGGCCTGGCGGAGTTCGCCATCCAGCTGGCGGAGTTTGAGCTTGTACGCCTCTCCGTTGGCCCGATAGGTCTTCGCACCATCTGGATCAAGGGAGGAGAAGGCCTTCACGAGTTGGTCCACGTAGTGCTCGGTGCGCTGCGGCGACATCCAGGCATGGGGATTGGGCCGGCCGGCATAGGCATCGTCTTGGATCAAGAGAGGCTGAATCCCTTCTGTGAGTGTGACCGAGGGGACATCACCGGCCGCGGCCGTGAAGCGCCGCGCCCAGAGCTCCAAGCCCAGCCCGTTCTCCACAATCAGATCCGCGCGGGACGCCCGTTCGATGTCACTGGGCGTGAATTCATAGCCGTGAATCTCTGCACCAGGCTTGGTGATTGATTCCACCTTCAGTCGATCACCAGCCACGTTTCGGGCCAGATCAGCCAGCACGGTGAAGGTGGCGAGAACTCGGGGACGTTGATCCTGGTCGTCGCGAGAACGCTGCTCGCCCCGTGGCGATGAACAGGCTGCCAGCAGGCAACAAGCGATCAGTCCGGTGAGAACAGTGGATCGGATCACGACGCTGCGCAGGTCGCAAATCGGCAATGGCGGCTGAGAAGCGTTCTTGATTCTAGAAGCGAAGAACTCACGCACGAAACAAAGCATCTGCCACCAGATCATGCATCAGAAGCTGTGTATCCATCCTGATGTAATGCAAAAGCAGCAGTAAACAAACCCTCTCAAATATGACACCAAACTGTGGTCAATCGTCTTCTGGCTTGATATCAGAGAATCGGGTGATTAATGCGATAACCCACCATCGTGATCGTGATCATCAACAGAATAACTGTCAAAGATCCAGCCCAATTGACATTCGACAAAGCCTGCTCGAAAAACTGTGCAATACCGCTCGACATATGCAGCCACCCGAACCCTTCGGGTCCATTCAACCGCCACCCGCAGAATCGGCACAAGTGCAAGGATCGAGCACTTCATATCTCTTCATCAACAACGCAACTGCAAGGGACAGGCCAACAACCGTCCTGAGCCAACTGGCACTGTGACAGTCCTGGCGCAAGAGTGCATTTGTGTGAGGAGCTCAGCAGTTTCACAGAGTCGAAACAAGGAAAGACTTCTTTGACCTGCTGACCCTGAACCCCGCCTTTCGGCGGGGTTTTTTATGGCATCAGGACAGCATCCCCCCCTCAAAAATTGCCGAACCACACCACATACGGTGCACCGAACAAGACAAGCCACCGAAAGTGCTTTTCATCCATTCAGCCAGCCTCTGTCAACACCAGATCTGGGGGTTGCGCAAACACTCACACCAGACCTATTCATGAGCGCAAGGGTGGCGCTGAAGAAACTTCTCTTTAGCGTTGACCCCAAGGCCGGGTGATGGGGTCTTACGACGCCGGCGAAGAGTCCTCCGACTTCATTGCGGGGGATTTTTTATGCCGTCTGCAGCGCTCCGAGCAGTACTTCACGTCGTCCCACACATCCTTCCACTTGCGTCTCCACTGGAAAGGACGCCCGCAGACAGGGCAGATCTTGCTGGGGCGATCACGGGAGCGAGTCATTGAAACATCAGGAACCATGACAGGTGTCCGCTGTCTGGCTAGCGAAGAAGCGTCTAATTCTTGGTCATGTCCGCGAAGGAAAGTCACGATGCTCACCGACATCAAAAAGCTGAAACTGATGCACTGATGAAAGAAGAGGGTCCATCCTCATTCCGCACAAAGCGTCTCTCGAACGGCTTCATCCAGAGCATCACGATCACACCCCTATCGATCAAAACCTGATCGATGAAATCCATCAGCTTGATCGTGATCCTTTGCGAACCGGTAGGCCTCGTCCTCAGCCGCGGCCACGCTGGGGGTTGCTCTGAAAGAAGCAGGGCATACAGACCGTCCATCGGGGAACGATCCCTTGCCAATCGGCGTATGATACGGGCACGTTGAGCCGTAAGGCTGCAGTCCGCTCCGCACCAAGCAACGGGGGTGTGGACACTGTGGAGTTCAGCTGTGAACACCCTTCAATTAACCAAATCTCGTCAGATCAAGGCTGAGGCTCTCAGAAAAGCTCAGCAGGTGATGGCGAAAGACCAGCGAGACGCTGAATCACTGGATGCCAATCAGCCAGAAAAGGCTGAACGCAAAACCACTGAGCTGCGTTATCGGGGGTATCGCTACAGCATCTGACGCTGTTTCCCATCCCATGGCTATCACTGGTGGATGAGCGCCGGTGATCGCCATGGTCATTCATCCCGGACGGCTCCTCAGCAGCGAGCTTCGGCGTTGTCTTGCGGAGAGCGGATTGTCCTGCTTGATGACCGTGGCTCGCTTGCGGGGTGAGCCATCGGAACGCGCCCTTGCAGGAATCACCGCCACCCGCGACCACCTTCTGCAGGTGGACTGTGATTTGCAACAACGCCCCAGCCTCAAGCCAGCGGCCATGGCGCAGGCCGTCAGTGCCTGCGATCCCGATCCCGAATGGAAAGAACGGATTCTGCGGGGGATGACGCTCGTCGCCATGTTCGACGGCAATCCTGACCCCCAGACCCTCTCCTTGTTGGATGCTGCTGCCGAGGCGTTTGGGGTCGATGCACGACCGGTAACCACCTACAGAAACGTGATGCTGGATCGCCAGACGATCGTTCGCTTCGACATCGCCAGACGTGGTTTTTTACGGCAGGCAATTGAAGCCACGGTGCGTGATGGTGGTCTTCCAGCCTTTGTGTCAACCCTCAAGGTGCTCAGCGGCCATGGGGACCGCGCCATGGTCGAGCGTTTCCAGACCCTGCGCGGCTATCCACCCGGCAGCTTCGGCAAGGCCTACGCCGACTTCATCGAGCGCAATGACTTCGCCTTTCCCGGAGCCTTGGGAGGACCACCACCACCGGTGTTTCGCCATGACTGCTGCCATGTGCTCGGAGGCTATGGAACGACGGCCGCTGAGGAAGGCGGCGTGATTGGCTTCCAGGCCGGTTTCGAGCGCCTGGATCCCTTCGATGTGATCATGTTCGTGATGGCCGAGTTTGAACTCGGCATCGGCGTCTCTCCGTTCATCCCGGGGGAGTGGAGACAACTGGATCCCGACAGGGTCTTCGCAGGGCTCGAGCATGGAAGTCATGTGAACACCGACCTGATCCGCGGCATTGATCCCTGGGATCACTTCAGCGACCCGCTCGAGGTGGTGAGAGATCGATTTGCAGTTCCTGCAAGGGGTCGAAGCGCCGAATACCCAGAGTCCACGTCGGTCAGCCGTTGAATGGCCACCATCCGCCTCCTTGAACTGCTGATTCTGCTGAGCTTGCTGAGTGGATTTCTCGGACTGCTGCTCCGCCGCAACCTCTACCTGAAGGTGCTGGCCATGGATGTGATGGGCGGATCGGTGGTGTCGCTCTTTGTGCTGGTGGCGGCCCGCACCGGTCTGCGCAGCCCGATTCTCTCCAACGGCGAGACCGATCAGGCTCTGGCCGCTGTCGCAGACCCGATTCCCCAGGCCGTGATTCTCACGGCGATCGTGATCGGACTCTCCACCCAAGCCCTGCTGCTCGTGGTGATCAGCCGCCTCTCCGTCCGTGACCCAATGCTGGATGTGGGCACGTTTGACAGGGACGAACCGTGCTGATGACCCCTGAGGCGATTCTGGTGTCCCTGCTCACCCCGGCGGTGGTGGTGGGCTGGCTGCTGGCGCCTTATCTGCTGGCCTTTTTCGGTGCTCTCGTACCGGCGCTGGGAGAGTTGCCTCTGCTGCTCTGCTGTCTGGCCACGGTGCTGATGGCGCTGCCGTCTCTGCTGCTGGGCGAAAGCATCAGCCTCAACCTGATCGGCAACAACGGCATCAGCTTGAGCATCGATGCCACGGCTGCCTGGTTTCTGCTGCTCAATGGCGTGGTGTTCGCCGCCACCCGTTTGGCCAGCCGCAACCTTGAGGGAGCCGCTGGCCCCCTGGTGCCTGCCGTAATGCTCGGGGGACTGAACACCTGCTTCGTGGTGACAGACCTGATCAGTCTGTATGTCGCTCTGGAAGTGGTGGGCATCGCAGCTTTCCTGCTGCAACTTCGCCGGGAGGCACCGCGTTCGTTCTGGATCGCGCTTCGGTATCTGATGGTCGCGAGCACGGCCATGACCCTGTACCTGATCGGCACCGGACTGGTGTATGTGCGCACTGGCAGCTTCAGCATGGAGGCCTTGGCAGGCCTGGAGCTCGGCAGCGCCCAGGTGCTGATTCTTCTCGGACTCTTCAGCAAGGGCGGATTGTTCCTGCCAGGGCTCTGGCTTCCTCGCAGTCATGCAGCCGCCAGACCGGAAGTGGCCGCGCTCCACTCTGGGGTCGTGGTCACCGCCGGGGTTCTGCCTCTGCTGCGACTGATGCAGATCGACCCAGGACTGACTCCACTCATTCGCTGGATCGGCATCGCCAGTGCGGTACTCGGCCTGTTGCGAGCGCTCACCGAAACCGACCTGCGCCGACTTCTGGCCTGGAGCACGCTGTCCCAGATGGGGCTTGTGGCCCTCTCACCGGTGGCCGGTGGCCTGATGGCCTTCGCGCACGGACTCGGCAAAGCCCTGCTGTTTCTGATGAGTGGAGGCGTGGACTCCACCGACCTCAACACCTGGCGTCAGCATCCCCTGCCGGCCAGGTTGCAGGTTCCCCTCTGGATCGGATCCCTATCGATTGCCGGCTTCCCCTGGTTGATCGGCTCCACCACCAAATCGGAGCTGGAGTCTGCGTTGCCACCGTTCTGGGCCGCGGCCGTGCTCCTGGCTTCCATCGGCAGTGTGGCGGTGTACGCCAGGCTCTGGGGTGCTCCGTGGCGTGCCCACAGCGGGAGCAACAGAAGCAGCCACGCAGTCTTGTCACCGTCAGGGGGCAGCATCACTCTGCTCCTGGTGGTGCTGATCGGTGCATCGGCTCTGATGAGCCTCGCCGTTGCCCCCACCCACGACGCTCACAAGCTCGCCATGACTGGACTGGTGTTCGCCCTCGGTCTGCTATTGGATCGAGGTCTGCACCGGTGGCGGCCTGCGCTTGAACGTCGCTGGCCGGATCTGGAATCACTCCAGGATCTGATCGGCAGCCTGGCTGTGGTGGGAGCCGGAATGCTGCTGATCCTGCATGTCATGGAGGGTTGGGGATGACCGTGGTTCTGAGCCTGGGGTTCCGGCTGCTGCTGTGGGTGTTGCTCACAGGCGACACAAACAGAACCAACTTGCTGTTCGGTCTGCTGGTGGCGATTCTGTTACCAAGAGCACATCACCACGACGACCATGTTGCGCCGCTGCTTAAGGCGCTGTGGCAGAGCCTGCTTGCCATTCCCCAGGCCTACGGCGAAGCCGTGGCGTTGATCCTTGCTGGTGGTCGCGAACACTGTGATGAAACTGAGCATCGTGCCAGCGGCACCGCCACACCGCTGGTGGTGTTTCTGGAACTGCTGGCCATCACCCTCACACCCTTCACCCTGGTGCTCGACCTGGTGCGCGTTGAGGATGGAGTGGAGGGATCGCACCATCGCTACCGGATCCATCGCTTGCGCCCAGCACAACGCCGGGGGCGAGCGCCGGCTGGCGGGAGGTCACCGCAATGACATTGCTGCTCTGGGGCATGGTGCTCGCCCTGTTGATCCCGATTGCCCTGCTGTGCCGCAACTGCGGCGCATGGGAACGACTGGCGGCGTTCGGCAGCATCGGCACGAAAATGGCGATGCTGGCCCTGGTGGTGGCCGTGATGCGCGGAGATCGGATGCTCGCCCTGGTGGGGGCACTGATGCTCAGTGCCGGTGACGCTGGAATGCTTTTGCTGGCCAGGCTTCTGGAGGAAAGAGAGCCATGAGTGTTGTGCTCCTGAAGGAGGCAGCGAGCCTGCTGTTTCTGATGGCGGGACTGTTTCTCTGGTTCTGGGGCAGCTGGCCTCTGTTGGAGGTGCGTCCCCTGCTCGAGCGGCTGCACAAGCTCACGGTCTCCGATTCCCTCGGATCGTTGCTGATGTTGTTGGGGCTACTGATTCGACGCCCCGACTGGTGGCCGCTCTACGGCCTGGCCATGCTGGGGTTGATGCTGTGGAACACGATCTTCGGCTACGTGGTCGCCCGAGGTGTTCACCTGAGCGGTTCGCTGAAGACCAAAGCGCGGGAGCTGGGTGATGCTTCCTGATTTCGATCTCTCCCTGTTGAGTCTTCAAGGCTCCCTGGGGCTGCTGTTGCCGATCACCGCGTTGCTGCCTCTGGTGTCGGTGCTGATGGTCTGCCAGGACAACCCCTACCAGGCCCTGATGCTGCGGGGCGTGTTCGGATCAGTGTCCACACTGCTCTTCGTGCTCCTGGGTGCTCCGGATGTGGCCCTCACCGAAGCGATGGTGGGAACACTGCTGTCCACCACCCTTTATGTGATCGCCCTGCGCTCGTCGATGACCCTGCGCCTCGAGGATCGGCGCAGCACCGCAATGGAGGGGGCCACAGAGGGAGCCATAGTGCGAACGGTCGATGCTGAAGCCCAGGTTCTGAGCCACTGGATCCAGCCTTTGCACCTGCGGCTCAGGCTGGTGCGCCAGGGCACAGCCCCCCACGGATGGCTGGAGGATCAAAGTCGCCTCACGATTGTTCAGCCATCCCTGAAGCAACGTCTCGAGAACAGTCCGGGCTACGCGCATTGGCGCAAGAACGGCGGGGTGCTGATTCCATCAGAGGAGCCAACCTCATGATCTGGCTCTATGTGCTCGCGGCCATCGCGCTCTTCGCGGCACCGCTGACAGGACCGTTGCCTCAGGTGGGTGGTATGGGTGGACTGATCAGCGGGCTGGCGGCCGAAGGAGGGGTGCCCAATCTGGTGTCGGGGGTGATCCTGCACATCCGCTTGTTCGACACCGTCGGCGAAGTGGTGGTGTTCACCTTGGCATCCATCGGTGTGTGCATGCTGCTGCGAGACGAACCCCTGCGGACACGGATCCGGAGCCTGAGCGACATTCCCTCGCGGGTGGTGTGTGAACAGGTGGCAACACTGGCAGCCCTGGTAGGGGTGGAGCTGGCGCTGCGCGGACACCTGAGCCCGGGAGGTGGATTCGCCGCCGGCGTTGCCGGCGGCACTGCCATCGGCCTTGTGTTGATCAGCGGCGGGAATGAACGCAGTCGCCGTCTCCACAAACGCTGGCATGCAGATCTTTGGGAAAAAGCGGCGGTGATGGGGTTCGTTGTTGTGTCCTTCCTGGCCCTCGAAGGGCTGTCGCCAGGGGGCGGTGAGTTCGGGAGTCTGCTGAGCGGAGGCTGGATTCCACTGCTGAATCTGCTGGTAGCCCTGAAGGTGACTTTGGGCTCGTGGGCGATGATCCAGCGCTTCGTGCAACATCGCGGGCTGCTATAGGCGCATTAGCAGATCGCAAGTGCGCATGTGCTGACAGGCGGTCACAAGCGTGTGATCTGCAACAAATCGTTTGATTCAAGCCCGTACGTTGTAGTCATTCGCAACTGGAAATCGCGATGAATGGCAGCATTCAACTCAGTACGGAACAACGGTTTCAGATTGAACAGTTCAATCGGGCCCTCGATACCACCCAGGATCCTGATCAACTTCGGCAGCTTGCCAAGCAACTGATGCAGGCCTGGCAGACCCAGAAAGCGGCCACCACTTGGATCATGCGCCAGGGACCACCCCCCTTCATCCCCGGGGGCCAGAGCTGAGGAGTCCGCTCGACTCGTCACATTGGCCTGTTGGCATTGACTAGTTTTGATGCCGCAAGGTTTCAACCATGGTTGAGCTGTACTTGAAGGCCAAATTGCATAGCCGCATCACCGTCGATAGCTTCCGCTCGGTCCTGATGTTGCAGGAACTGGACGATCAGGACCAACGCCTGCGCACCGATCTGCTCCGTCAGGTGGACAACGGCTCGATCAAACTGATCCACACCTGCGCCTGACGTGCTTGGTGTTTCAACCCAACGACCCCCGGTTCTGGCGAGCACTGCTGGGCATTGTTTCGCTCATCGTTGGCTGCTCTCTCGCCTGGGTCATCTTGCAGCTCTAATCATCACTGCCTGCTTAGCGGTAATCACGTGCGCAAATCCTGCTGCGACCACGTTGGAGGATGAAGACATGATGCAATTTCAAGAGTCTGAAGCAGTCGATTACGACCCCGATGCGCCGGCCATGAAGGCTCCGACCCCGGAAGCATCCGAGGGGTGAGCCTCCGTCCGCGGTCTGCGTCACCACACGCGCGGACGCTCAAAGGGTGACGCAGATCAAACTTTTTTGCAGCAGATCAAACATTGTCTTAAGGTCCTGACGCTGCTTGACATCAGCTCAGGACCGCCCATAGCAGTGCTAGAGCAACGCCCATGGTGCCAATCCCGAGGGCGATCAGCAGAAGAAGACTGCCGCCGGCCAACACCATCAGCCGACGGAACGACTGGGGGAACAGCAGATACACAGCCAGGCCAGCTGACACGGGCCACAACGGCGGAATCAGCAAGAACACCCCCGCCAGAACAATGAGTCGCTTGCGTAGTTGCTGGTCATGCTCGAAAGCGAGGCGCTCCTCCTGCTTCCGTGCAGCCAGATGATCGCGTTCCTCATCGCTGAGCCAGCGTCCCATTTCCCGGGCCTGTTCAAGCTCCTCTTCGATCTGCTGACGTGACATCGAGGGATTCATTCCTTCAATGTAACGGCGGGAAAGGCACTGTTTAGTTGCTACCGCGACGGTCGCCCTCGCTCCAGGAGCGCTCCAACGATGCGCGAGCCTGATCGAGATCGGTTGACGTGAGGCGATTCGGCGATGAAAGCCTGATGCGGAAGGGCCGTGTTATCCGCCAGAACCGCAGAGCAGCTGCCAGAGCCACGACCCCCCAGGCCACAAGAATCCAGCGTGGATCGTGCACTTGGCTTTTGAAAACACCATCATGAATTGCTTTTAAGCCCACTGCGGCTGCCTTGATACCACCATGGACGGACGACTGCTTCTCGGTGCTATCGGACTGATTGTTCTGGCTGCGGCGATCTATGAATACGTGCTGCTTCAGGGTCTGGCCCCGGGAGCCTGATCTCACTCCAAGGCATCGCAGGCGTAACTGATCACGGAGCCGCGCCGCTCTCGGAAATCGGGATGCAATGGATCTTCCACCTGCCACCACCAACGCCCATCGGTGTAACTCGGTGTCCCTGCATTGTTGGTGCGAGGAAGCTGAAGCGTCACGCCGCGCCAGTGGAGCAAAACGCCATCACCGGGCACGGTGCCAGCCGTGCTGTTCGGAAGCGGAGCCGCCGTCACACCAATCGCTTCCCGTCCAAGGCTGAGGTCCTGCGCCGTCAGCGGATCGCCATCACAGATCCAGGCCGCCGAGACAGGTTTCAGGGGAACAACGATGCAGAGAAAAAGCACGAAGATCGCGGCAAGCCATCCCAGACATCGAGCCACAGCGGAGGAGTGAACACGTCAGAGTGAAAGGGTCGCACCTTTGCGCACCGCCCGTCGATGCTCCCTCCCTTCTGCCCTTTCTGCCCGATCAGCGCCGCGAAGATCGCTGGCCTTAAAGCCACAGTGATGCTGCTGCTGATGCTGCTGATCAAATCCAAACTGCTGCGCGTGAAAATGTCGCTGCTGGGCTCCTTTCTTGGTTTGATCATGCTGACCGGGTTCCTTCTAAGCACCGGTGTGCTTACCCTCGTCGCCGGAGGGGCTGTGGCCTACGCCGCCAGCCGGAACAAGCAATGACATCACAGGAAACGAAAACAGGTCCCAGCCCGGAGCAGATCCTGGGGGCATCAGCTGGTTGGGTAGCCGTTGTGCTGAACGTGGTTCCCGGCCTGGGTGCGGGGTACCTCTACCAACGCCGCTGGAAGGCCTACTGGATCACGTCGGCGCTGGCTACCGCCTGGTTTGTTGCCGGCGCCGCACTGGGCTTGAACGCCGAGCCGGACGCCGATCCCCAGAATCAGCTGATTGGGCTGGTCGGCCTGGTTCTGCTGTCGGCGATCACAGCCAGCGAAGCCGGCCTGGCGGTGAAGCGGGTTCGTGGTTCTGACTGAACCGGCCAAAGAGGCCGATGGGATTCTTCGCTTCTGGTTTGAAGACTGCCACCCCTGGCAGTGGTTCAGGCACAACCCTCACTTCGACCTAAACATCAAGGAGAGATTCGGCGATCTTTGTTATTCGGCTCAAGCCGGAGACCTGGCGGACTGGACGCAAGACGCTGCTTCTGCGCTTGCGCTGGTCCTGCTGCTCGATCAGTTCAGCCGCCATGTTTGGCGTGGAGAGTTAAGAGCTTTCGCTGGGGATGCACGAGCAGTCATTCTCAGCAGAGATTCGCTGCGGCAGGGTTGGGTCCAGAGGGAAACGGAACGTGCCCGGCGGCAGTTCTGGTTGATGCCTTTACTGCACAGCGAGGACATCGAAACCGTCGAGAGCGCCATTCCGCTCCTTGAAGAGTGGGCTGACGACGACACGGCGAGGATCGCCCGTCACCACCGAGAGGTCTTGCTGCGACACGGGCACTATCCCTGGCGGAAGTCCGCAACCAGAGCGGAAAGGCGGTGAGAAGGGAATGGGCAAGCCCCTCAGCTCACCCGTTCGACGCATTGGAAGTGAAACGCTTCCATCCCTACTTTTACCCATTCACATGAGAGCCGTGTAGCAACACGAACGATTTTCGAGCGAATTAAGCATTAATACTTGACAAGAAAGGTTCTCAAAATTCAAGAACAGGGCTATTTCCAGAGTTTTTTAATTTTCGAGCCAATCACCAGTGGGCGATGGTGCGCTCCCATCCCGTCAGGCGCATCGTTTCGAAAGCCTTGATGGCATTGACGAGCAACAGCCGTCTCCGATGCTCAGGAGTGGCCTGGCCAGGTGCAACAAGACGACCCGTTTCAACCCAGACCCATTCAGCTTGGGACGTTGGCGTGGCTTGTTGAAAGCGCACAACAAGACCCTCTTGCCGGTTCATCAACCAGCCCTGACCTCCACAGACCTGGGGTTTCTGGTATTGATCGGGTTTGGATGTCCACATGCACGAATCCTGTCGGGATTCGCTGGGACTTGAGCGCACTCTTCAGCAATCACGCATGAAGAGGATCAGCCATCAGCAGTTATGTGGCCTTGCTCATGGGTCGATGCATGCTTCTGCAAGGTAGCCATGCCGTTGATGCCACAACCCAACGACACCTCTGAGGTCAGCGAGAGCCAACCCAAAGACCAGATGATCCCCTGCGCCCTGTGCCAGAGCATTGGAACGGTGCATTACCGCGTGCGCAGCAGCATGATCAAAACATGGACCTTGATCTGCCTTCAGTGCTGGTCGCGGATTGAGACCCAACCCGGTTATCAGTACGGGGGCACACGCAAGGCGAACCGCCGCCAGCGAAAACGCTGAATACTCAGCTCAGCTCCACACCCTTGCCGCGATAAAACGCGAAACGCTCGCGGATCTGTTCCGCCTGGGGCTTCGGTGACTCGTAACTCCACACCGCATTCGTGATCACCTGATCACCGACCACCACATCCCAATAGCGGGCGGTTCCTTTCCAGCCGCACACCGTGGTGTGACTGGAGTCCCGAAAACAGTCGGCGTTCATCGACGCCCGAGGGAAATAGGGATTGCCATCCACCATCACGATGTCGTCGCTCTCGGCAATCACCGTGCCGTTGAACACTGCCTGCATCGATTCATCCTGATCAGGGCTCATGATGGCGCCGGCTCCAGTTGAGAGTCTGTTCAAGAGCGGTGCGCCAGGCTCCCGGAGCAAAGGCATGGCGCCGGCCATGCCCAGGCAGCAGCAAGGCCACATCAAGTTCCAGCAGCCGCTCTATAGACTGCAGTTGGCTAGCAAAATCCCACCAGCAATAGCGCTCTGACGCCACCACCACCGCCTGCTCAGGATTCCACCAGAGGTGATCACCGCTGAACAGCACGGAGCGGGCATCGCCGAGTAGAGCGCAGAGCGATCCCTGCGTATGCCCTGGCGTGGGGATCAGCTGAAGCCCTTCGGCGATCTCGAGGGCGTCATGGCCCTTCAACCGCTGTTCCGCCTGGGGGGCTGCATCAGCATCGGCCGCATGGATCCAGCGTTCACAGCGAAAAGATCTGGCCCAGAGCTCATGGTCGGCCACATCGTCGCGATGGGTCAGGAGGATGAACTGCAATCCACCCAGATCTTTGATGCGACGGGCCAGAGGAGCACTCCAGCGCGGCACATCCACCATCACATTCCCTGAAGGCCTTGTGATCAACCAACTGCAGGCTCCGAAACTGCGCCGAGAAGCCCAACCGCAGTACTGAACCGTTCCCAGGGGATGCTCGTGGATCACCACAGGAAAACCATCCGTCGGTGTGGTGTTGCGCAGCTCTCGTTCCGTCTCGATGGCCGCAACCGGGCAGGCCTGCAAAGCGAGAAGAGCTTGCTGAGCCTCTGGGGCATCCACAGGCTGAACAGCCACGCAGGCCCTCTCGCCAGAAGGGGAAAAATGATCGGGATCGAACTGCCAACAGGTGCCGCAGTTGATACAACGGTCGTTAATCCAAAACATATTCATTCAAAAAATCAAAATGAAATCTGTTCAGCCAGACAATGACGGAAAAGATTCTCAATAAGATTCAGGACGATTCAGGAACAGCATCAAAGAGCTTGGGTAGCCATTGCAAGAAGACCTCATTGCATCAGGGCAATGGCAGAAATCATGTGATCAGAGAGCCAATGACTCAACAAAAAACTCTGTCACATCCTTCAACTTCACTTGAAAGTCAGCATCAAGCACATCATCAACATTGACACTTAGAAGTCCCTTGGAAAATCGAATTTGGCCTGCATCCGTAAAGGCATCAGAATCGATAAAAGAAAAAGACTGATGGCCTCTGAGGCCAAGATTTGCATCAATCAACGAAAGATCAATTCGATCACCAATCCGAAAATCAGTGATCCTGTCGCGGGTACGAGATGTCACCCCTGAATCCGCAATAGACCTGAAAACAAAAGTATCGTCATCAAGACCACCAGTAAGACTATCTTTACCCAATCCTCCCACAAGAGTGTCACGACCACTCTTGCCTTTCAACTTATTATTCGCAGCATTTCCCGCCAGCACATTGTTGAGTGAATTTCCAATTCCTTGGATCGCCTCGCCACCTGTCAACACCAAGTTTTCAACGTTTAAATTAAGCCTAAAAGAAACACTGGAAAGAACTGTATCGACGCCTTTTCCAACACGCTCAACAACATCAATGCCTGCACTTTTAACGACATAGAAATCATCCCCTCCCAGACCCTTCAGAACATTGCCCCCCTCCCTGTCAACAAGAATATTACTGGCATTATCAGCAAGGTCGAAATCTGGTTCAGCCTGAAAACTGACGTCAAGCTCGTTGTTAGGACTGACAGGACCTTCTGGAAAAGGTGCCCGACTACGAAATTCTTTATAAGTCGGAACGACAGTGAAGTCGGCGAAAAAGACATTAACGAAAGAGCCATCTGCAAGTGAATACTGAAAACCATCCCCTGTCAGCTGCCCCTCAGCACTCCAATCACGATCGCCTTGTTCTCGAACAAGATTGTCACCAGGAAAGCCTGAATTCCCTGGAATCGCTACACCTGCTGGAAACAGGCCTGTAATGGGAACACCATTATTCTGGCCAAGAATCGAAACGATGTTGTACCAGCCATCTCCATCTAAATCGTAATCAGTCAAGAAGGTCCCCCTTGCTCTGATCCTGCCGCCAGCGCTATCAGCAGGAGATCGATAGGTCCATTCCCACTCCAGAAAACGAAAGGCCTCACCCTCCAATGGCAGCTTTTGAGCTGAACGACTCAAATCATCAGTAACCAGAACGTCAAACCACTGCTCCGAGGAGGACATCGATCTAACACAACACAACATCAGGTTAACTCATCTCTCATGCAGCATCAAAGCCATTCAATCCCGAAATAACAACGAATAATTATGCTTCAAAAATAATATTACCTGGACTACAAAGAGATCCGTCACTGTGCGCTTCGCCTGAGATTGACCACCAACAATTCAGCATGCACCCTTGGATCGACATGAACGCCTCAGTGACGCGTCGTGGATCGCGGACTATCCAAAAGTTTCAAAGGCCAGAGTGCGAGCGGCATGCCAATGCGGAAGGCAACCTTGAGAAGCCAGCGTTTCATGATGCGACCTGCAGGGTCAATTTCAGCGTGGCGGATTCATTGAACAGTGGCAAGTACAGGGTCAGGATTGTTACGCCAGCTCCATCGCAACCGCGTGACCCTGATCTCGGTTGACCGACCTGCCAGAGCAAAATGAGTGCGACCGACCCCGACCCATGCCGCGCCTGGTTCCCCTGATTGCGTTGATCCTGTTGTTATGTCTGCCGGCCAGGGTCTTGGCCGCTTCACTGGAAATACCGTTTCAGGCCATCAGCGCCGATGGTGTTGGTGCACCCATCGGCGCTGTGCTGGCTCACGACAGCGACCAGGGGCTGGTGATCACTCCCTCACTGCAAGGGTTGCGTGAGGGTGAGCACGGGTTCCACCTGCATGCGGGCGACTCCTGCGACGCCGCCATGAATGGCGAGGGCGAGATGGTGGCGGGTCTGGCCGCCAAGGGTCACTGGGACCCCGACGAAACCAACACCCATCTCGGACCGTTCGGGAACGGTCACCGTGGTGACCTCAGCAAGCTTGTGGTGAATGCCGATGGCAACACCACAACCACGGTAGTGGCCCCCAGACTGAGCACCTCCGATCTACGTGGACGGGCGCTGGTGGTGCATGCCGGTGGTGACACGTACAGCGACATCCCACCATTGGGAGGCGGTGGCGCCCGCATCGCCTGCGGGGTGGGCTGACGCATGCCAACCACTCGAACCGTTCTGATCACCGGTGCCTCCAGCGGCATCGGCCGGATCACGGCCCTGCAGCTGCTGAAGAGGGGCTGGACCGTGCATGCCGCAGCCAGGCGCGTGGAGGCCATGGAGGACCTGCGCGGGCGGGGAGCCGTTGTTCATGCCCTCGACATCACGGATTCCGATTCCCGACAAGCGCTCAGTGACGCGGTTGCGGAGCACGGCGGCGGCCTTGATGCCCTGGTGAACAATGCCGGATACGGCGACGTTGGACCGTTGGAAACCATGCCGCTTGATGCGGCACGGGCAATGTTTGAGGTGAATGTGTTCGGGCTCATGGGCCTGACCCAAGCGCTGCTGCCGGCGATGCGCAGCCGCGGTCAAGGCCGGATCGTGAACATCTCATCTATCGCCGGTCGTTTTGTGACACCGGGAGCTGGCTGGTATGGCGCCAGCAAGTTCGCTGTTGAAGCCTTGAGCGATGCGCTGCGCATGGAGCTGCAGAGCTTTGGCGTGAAGGTGGTGGTGATCGAACCCGGCTTGATCCGCACGGGTTTTGAAGCCGTCAGCCAGCCTGCACTTGCGGCTGGTGGCGATGATCCTGTCTGGGGAAGGATGATGCAGAACGTCGCAACGGCCTGGGCCGAAGGCTTCCGACAAGGGTCCGATCCCGACGTGGTGGCCGCCTGCATCGAGCGAGCTCTCACAGAGGCTGATCCAAGCCCGCGCTACCGCTGCGGCAGCTCGTCGGAATCAGCGCTGATTCAGCGCTTCATTCCAACCCGTCTGTGGGACGCCATGGTGCGACGGCGCATGATCGGCGACTGAATCAACACGCGATCAGAAGCTCTGCTGGGTCTGGCCGGCAAAACGGCCTGCGTAGTGCTCCTCGCCATCAAGCTCCTGAAAGATGAATTGGCAGATGGCTGTACCAGGAACCACGGCCAGGGGGGCCGGCCCGAAATTGCTCATCTCCAGCACCTGCTGACTGTCGATGCCTGGCCCCATGAACGGAGCACTGATGTGGACCATCAGCCCCAGACGGGCGAATCGACTGCGTCCCTCCAACCAACCGCACAACCCCGGACCAAGCCTGAGACGCTCCCGGGTGATTCCCAGAATCGTTTCACCGGGCATGATCAGGATGTGCTCCCCGTCTGGCACCTCCACCTTGTCGGTGAACTCCCGGTAGTCGGTGTTTTCGCAGACGGCGATCACCTCATGCACCTTGCGGAACACCCGGAAGCTTCCGGCCAGGGTGAGATCCACGGACGCCGGCCCCACCAGCTCAGGATCGAAGGGAGAGATCGTGATCACGCCGGCCTCGATCGCCTGAAGAATGGCCTGCTGTCCCAGAACTGCCATGGGGCTCCTACGAGGGGCACAAAGTATGGCCTGAACACGACATGAGCCCTTGTTTGTGGCACCATGTACTTGTGAAGCAGGTCTGACATATGTCACCTGCACGCCGAGAGAGCCTGAAACAAACGTTCAGCGCGATCCAGATACCTCAACGGAGAAACCATCATGAAGAGTCCTTCCAGTCAGGGACAACAACACTTTGTGTTGTCTAATCATCAGAGTTCCCTTAGTCCATCGACCAGTCAGCCCTCCCACTTCAGTCCCTCCAACGAGGGCCAACGGAACCAGTCATCGCAGCTCATCAGCTGGGATGAGCTGTTCGGCCAGCGTTGATTCCTGATGCGCAGGCAAGGTGCTCTGCTCCTCGTGCTGGCGGGATGGGCTACTGGATCCGTTGCCCATCCCGTCACCCCCAGCGAGGAGCTGCGTCCACCGGTTGGAGGTGCTCCAGCAGAAACCCGCCAGATCCGCGTGGAACCGCTCGGAGCTCTCAACCTCGAACAGGAATTCAGTGCGCTGCAAGGACGGGAACTACGGACCAGGCGCATCACGATCCTGCCCGGTGGATCGGTGGCCTGGCATGAACACGAGCAGAGGCCCGGGGTTGCTTACATCCTCAGCGGCACACTGGTGGAATACAGGCAAGACGGTGCTGGGGTTCGTGCGATCGAGCGACAGGCTGGGGACGCTGTCTTTGAATCAAGCGGTGTTCTGCACGGCTGGCGCAACACCAGTAGAACGACAGCCACCGCCGTGGTGATCGACCTCGTTCCTCAAGGGAACTGAAGGAATCAACCGAACGTGGATCCGTTCCAGCCCCAGCAGCTTGCTGGCACATCATCAAAGCCGATGTAAATCCTGTTGGTTGGAACCCCGGTTCGAGCACTGATCAGATCGCAGAAGGCCGCAGTCATGGCTGGGGGGCGTAGGGCACCAATCGACTTCACCTCCACATAGGCGCAGGGTTCGGGGCTGCCGGCGAAGGTCATCGGCACACCGGTTTCCAGCAACGTCATCACATAGGCCTCGGACTTGCCTGTCTGCTCCGCCAGCAACGACGACAGCTGCTGAAGCAACCCATCCGCATCGTCGACGGAAGCAAGGGACGTGCGCAGATTGATCAGTGGCATGCGGTGCTCAGAGCTCGACACTGTGATGAACGTCGAGGAGTGTCCTCGTGTGGTTCCGGTCTACACCCGCTGCACTCCTCAGGTCCGCTGGGATTCCCGGAACGCCTGCAGCTTGTCCATGTCTTTTTCCTCATCGATCGTGTAATCAGTGAGAATCAAAGCCTTGCCGATCGTGCCGAGGGCATATTCGATCCGGTCGAGGTCGTTCCGCCCCCCGCCATCGTTGCGCGCTGCGCGGATCACAGCGGGTGTGAGCTGGTTGGCGATCTGTTCGATCGCATCTGCAATGGCCTTGGCCTGGTCGAGGGGGTCCGTGGCATCCATGGCACTGCTGCATGCGCCCTTCAACTCTGCCACCACTGGCATCACTGAGGTCCAATCGCGTTGACCACCAGCGGTAGAAGCAGCCACGTAGAACTCATCCAGCAACACAGGTAGGCCACCGTTGGCGCAGAGTATCCCCAGTCCATGCAGACAAAGGCCCGACGCAGGTCAGCAGGATCAATCCCACCAAGCCTCACATCTCGAAGGCTCCGGCGCACACAAAAGATTTATACAACAAAGCCATCAATGACTGGATAAAAGCAAAGGAAGGAGAAAAAATTGAATGCTTTTTAAGCGCATTTTCTTCAATTCAAAAAGAGATGATGCTCTAACAAGATTCACCTACAATGACTTCCAAGGCATCATCTAAAAGAGCATTTATCTTTTCAAAAGGAGGCACTCATCGGCGGACATCTATTAATGCAGCAAGTGCTTTAACCATCTCCCTTCAGTACGACCAGAGACACAATGAATTATTCCCAACCGGCATCGCCGTGATGGGGGGCACTTGATTCAGAACACGACAACCAGCCAGCGGCTGAAACCACATCAAGAGCGGATGGGTGAATCGTGTGGCCACTGGCCTGGAACTCCCAGGTCCAACCGGGTGGCACGCCATTCCCACACTCAACCAATTCGCCCTGGAGGGCAATGAGCGTTAACTCGGATAGCCATTAACTACTGACGGGTGGAAAGTATGTCCATCGAGATCGGAGGAGCCCATGACGGACAACACTCCACCTGAGCAAACAGCAGAAGCAACCTGACTTTTTGGCCCCTGCTCCAACAGTTTTCACCCATCAGTGAAGCTGGTCCTTTGGTAAGCATCAACTGAGCGCCACGCCAATCGACACTCCAACTTGCACCGCCACAGGTGCCCCGGAGCTTCATCAGCCACACCCCTGGACTAAATGGCCCCAGGCGCCAACACGCCAGACGCTTCGACCCTCGCCAGAAATGGCACTACGACTTGACCTCTGCCCCTTTACGGGAATCAAAGGACAGTTGGTGTCGGAAGCGAGGAATAAGAGAGACCACCCCATTCCTGTCGTAGGTGGGCGGGCCTCTCAACCCCTGTTCATTCAAGGGTTGAACGATGCATGAACGAGCGACTTAGGCCGTCTTTCCATCGGGAGGGACGGCCTTCCTCTTTGCGAGTAGAGCGAAACAGGCTCCTTCGCTCTACTTGCAACGGCACTGGCCTGCTCAGCGCGGAAATCCGAAACGACAGGGCGGGCCTCCGCCTTGGACGCCATCCTGAAGCCAGATGCCTCGAACGCAGCGATGCTGCGCAAGGATGAACTCCATGAGCGATGGGGAAAACGCGCTCTGCTTTCGTGCTGAACTCGGTTCAGCGGGCACGCCATTGATTCCAGACCCTACGGTGCCAGGGCGTGACATCTCTGGGGAGCGGTGGCTCTCCTCGCTGCTGGCGCTCCAGCTGCTCCATCTCGAGCCTCAGCTTCCTGAGCACGGGGATCAGCAGCAACCCCGCGATCAGGCCGACAAACAGCAGCACGGGAAGCAGGGTGATCAACCAGATCGTGGCCACAACAGCGACGGCCGTTGCAGCCAGTTGTTGAATCCACTTCGGCCGGCGACGGCCCGGCAACTGCTTCATGGTGAGGTGGGCGTCCGTTTCAGCCTGCCACTAATGGTGGCCGCTGGCGCGGAAGCGAGACGACCGACTGGTCATCCCGTGCTTCGTTCGACGTCCGCTCACGCGCTTGCGCCACATCCGGAAAGAGGAGGGTTTGAGCGCATGGCGCATGATGGCGATCACCTCCGGTTCGCTGATGCCGAACTGAGCCTGAATGGCCTCAAAGGTGGTGCGGTCTTCCCAGGCCATTTCAATGATTCGGTCGAGATCGACGGAATCAAAACGATCGACGGGGCTGCTCACAGCAGATCCAGGGCACGGAGCACATCCACGCGGATGCCACCCAGGCGCGCCCAGGCCTGGAGAGCGTCAGCTTGCGAGCCATAGGGACGCCAGTCGTTCTCGGCAAGCCGTCGCTGCATGTGCCTGGCCACCCGATCCACCACGAGGCGATCGCTGGGAACGGAAATCCTGATGGGCTTGCCGTTCAGTTCGTGAATGAGCTCACTTGCAGGCATGGGTATGAACGCTGATTGTGCCTTTTGATACAGGGCACAACACTGGAGGAAAGGTCCTAGGAGCGCAGTATGAACCAGTCCTCAACCAAGACGGCCCGTCTGCGCACGCAACAGGATCAGTTAACGACTGCCCAGCCGACCGCCGAGTGCCGCCTGCGCAATGACCGTCAGAGCTACTTCGCCATCACACGCGAGCTCGTTCAGGCGCAGTTCGTTCTGGCCGACGCCGTGCTGAGCCAGCGCCTCTGGCAGGAGGTCGCCGATCGCGACATGGAGGTAGGTCGCATCCTCAACCTGCTCTACGGAAGCTGCTTTCAGGACGACGAGGCCGAGATGACCGCCCTCGACGATGCCTTCCTGGCCCTGCACGTGAGCTGAGCCGGCTTCAGTAGTAACGCCCGGGGTATTCCCCCGGGTGATCCACGCGGGTCACCCGCACACCATCAACGCTGCGGCCTGAGAGCAGCAGCAGATCACTCCCGGACACTGCATAGCCGAGCTGCTGGGCCAGTAGAGCCACCTCGTCAGCGGTGACGGAGGCCTGAACCTGCGCCTGCAGGCGAGGGTCACGGCTGAGATGGGCCAGAAACGCCTGCACAGGTGAGGGGGCCATGGCTCCGAGCAGGGGCTTGAGACTCCATCGTCCCTGACGGCGCGCCAACCTGAACGTGCTCAGCTCCTCCACAGCCGCCATGCACGACCAACGGGCAGCGTTGCTGCAGCACAACATCGGCCGTTGGGCGGGGTGCTTCATCCGTCTCAACGGCGATGGCCATGAGCAGGCTCGCTTCCCCACATCACTGTCGGTGAAGGAGTCCGACGGGCTGATTCAGACCTGTCTCTCCTACGAGCAGACCGGCCAGCAGCGGTCGATGACCTTTCAAACCCTGCCACCCACCATGCAAGTGAGCCCCAACGGTGGTTGGTCTCTTGGCCCGGCCAGCATCACGCCCTGGAACTGGGTGGCGGAACTCTGCGTGGTGCACCAGCAAGCGCGCAGAAGGATCGTGGTGCGTCATGGAGTGAGCGGATTGGAGCAGGTGGTGTATGTCGTAGAAATCGAAGGCACCCGGAAACCCGAGGCACCAACGGAGCCACTTCAGTGCCCCGCGCACAGCGCGGAGGACCTGCTGATCTGGGAACCCGAAGAGGGCGTTGAACTGCTTCTGGACCAGCGCGATCGCCAGGCGGGCGACGCCACCGCCTGCGGGCTGCGCTGGACCCTTCCTGATGGAACAGTGCGGCAGATGGTGCGTCGCTACGACACCAAGGGAGATCTGCTGCCTTTGAGTCAGGCCTGGCCTTGAGCCAGGAGCGTTGCATTCCTTAACAAAGAGTCGTAACGTTCAATTAATTGATGCTTGACCATGGATTCCACTTCTTCCAACAGAGATGCCTGGTTCCAGGACGCTGCTGCCGCCCAGATCAAAAGTGAGCGCATGGTGCGCGCTGAACTGCTCAACGGTCGCGTGGCCATGCTCGGTTTCGTGATCGGCGTTCTCACCGAAGCCCTCACCGGCCACGGCATCCTCAGTCAGATCACCTTCGGCGTGCTCGGCCTGAGCTGACGTCCTTTCCAGGTCCATCCCCGACCGGTCAGAGTTCGCCAGACCGAGACCGGTCCGATCGCTCCCACCAGCAGCCCACCGGCTCCCATCAACCACCAGAGGGTTGTAGGGATTCTGAACGTTCTGCTGATGTAGAGCCTCAACAGAAATTGCTGAACAATCGCCAGGATCCCCAAAGCGAAACTGCTTTCCCACCAGAGAAACAGTGTTGGGAATCCCAGGAACAGTGCCGGTGATGCCACAAGCAACATCCAGGGGACACTGAACATCAACACCACCACGGCCGCTGCCGCCAGCGCCTTCAGGACGTCGCGATCCAGGCCGAGACACCAGTTTTTGGTCCACCCTTCCCAGAGGGAAGCAAGATCTGGATACATGCGTAGATCCACCGCATCAAGTCCCAGCACGTAGCGCAGCCGCATGCCTTTGTTCTTGATGCGCCGGGCCAAAGCCAGATCTTCCACCACTTCGGCGGCAAGGGCGCGATGTCCACCGATGGCTTCATAGGCCGTACGTCGAAACAGCATGAATGGACCTGCTGCAAACGCCACCGATGAGGTGGGATCGTTGGCGTCTTCAATGGGAAAGCCCAGGCCGAGAAGGCTGGCCATGATCGGCTGCACCATCCATTCCGCCAGGCAGGCACAGCTCAGGCGCGGAGCAAGGCTGAACAGATCAGCGCCCTCATCGATCGCCTGGGCGAGAGCACGGCGCAGGGCATCGGGCTTCAGCCGCACGTCCGCATCGATGAACACCACCCACCCCGACACAACCCCCTCCATTCCCTTGGAGCAGGCCCAGTTCTTGCCGACCCAGCACTCACCCTCCGGCCGAGAGCCTGCCTGCAACACCTCACCGCGGATCTGAGCATGCTCGCGCTCAGCCAGCACGGCGTTCGCCAGCACTTGGGTCGCCAGCTCCGTGGTTGCATCGGTGGAAGCATCATCCACAACCAACACCTGCCAGTCAGCACAGGGAGGCTCACTTTCGAGCACGTGCTGGAGGCAGGGGCCGATGTTGGCGGCCTCGTTGTAGGCCGGGATCACCACCGTCAACGCGGTGTCCTCAGGACTGGCGGACGCGTCCGACCGCAGCACAGGAGCGCGGGCAAAGCCACGCATCAGCCCCAGTTGAAGCAACAGAAGACCGCCGCAGGATGCCGTGGCCGACGCCAGCAGCAGCAGAGCGACGAGCTGCTCCCCATGGGCACTCAAGACAACCAACGATCTGCATTCATGATCGGCTTGATGAACAACACCATGACGCCCTGATCGCGTTCGCAGTCCGCCACATCACGGCAGGCACATCACTTGCACTCTCGTCTTTTTTAACCAGAGCAACAATGCGCCTTAACACGGATTGTCTCAGCGGTTCAGGCCGACGACAGTGTGGTCATTGAGATCGGAGGCGCTGATGACAGCCGACACTCCACCCCAGCCCAAACCTGAAGCAGCCTGACCCAACCGGCCCCTGCTCCAACAGTTTCCACCCATCCGTGAGGCTTCGTCCCTCGGCAGGCAATCACTGGTACGCCACGTCGACCGACACTCCAACGCATCGCTACGCAGCCACAGGTGCCCCGGAGCTTCAAAAGCCTTACCTCTGGACTTCAGGCCCCAGCCGCCCTTAAGCCAGACGCTTCCCCATTGTCGCAACCCAGGCCGTCTTTTCTCCCGGGAAAAGGCGGCCTTGCTGTTGGCGAGCGTTGAAACAGCAGCGCTTTCTTCAGCCGCTGCAGCTCGATGCTAAGGATTCCAACGATTGCAAGATGATCTTGAAATCTTGGGGCGATAAAAAAGGCAGACCTTTTAAGGTCCACCCTTTTACATTTCCCAGATCCAGAATGTATCTTTGAGCACTCCAATGCGCGAGCCAGATACATTTGTTCACGACTCGGACTCTTTCTCCTGCCGCTGCTGATTGAAGGCTGCGATCTTGGAATCAGCCCAGCGCGCAAAGAAATACACACCCACGAACAGAGGTAGGTAGATAGTCCACATCCGATCAGGAGCCAGACCGCTGTTGTTAATCACTGCCAACCCGCCATAGCCAACAACGGCATAGATCACCGCACGCCTGATGGCACCGAGCTGCTTGGGGTTCATGATCGCCATTCATCACAACTCACACTACGAAGCATCTTCAGCCAGGTGCCTTGAAGCGAAAAACCCGGGAACTTGGCCTGGCCAGACACCGCCCCTAGCATCAATACATCAGTACTAAATTCATGGCCGCCCGTCCGGTCTTTCTCGACCTTCAGCCAGGGATGACTGTGATCGTCCGGCACGACCCCCTGCTCGGCGAACCCAACGACCAGGACTGGTGGATGGGACTGGTCCTGCACTGCAACGGCGGAGCAAGGGACCCTCAGGTCTTCACCCTCTTCCAGATCGCTGATATCGACTCCGGCGTGGTGCGCTGGGTGAATGCCGACCTAGTGACCCACATCCTGCCAGCGGCACCGACCAGCACCCATTAAGGGCAAAATCCATACCATGAACAAATGGGAACCGCGAGCATCCGATCAAAATCGCTTAAACCCGAAACATAGTGTTACAGTTTTTAGAATTCTCGATCACTCCGGATGTTCACGCTCGACAAAGCTCGTCAGATTTTCCCGGAGACCATGACTGCCGATGCCGTGCCGGCCATCACCGCGCGGTTCAAGCTGCTCAGCCCTGAAGACCAACTGGCCCTGATCTGGTTTGCCTATCTGGAAATGGGGCAGACCATCACCGTTGCAGCTCCGGGAGCTGCCCGTATGGCCCTGGCGAAGCCCACCCTCGATGAAATCGTGGCAATGAGCTTCGACGAGCAAACGAAGGTGATGTGCGACCTGGCCGCCAAGATCAACAGCCCGGTCTCCAGCCGTTACGCCTTCTGGTCAGTGAACGTGAAGCTCTGCTTCTGGTATGAGCTGGGTGAATTCATGCGTCAGGGCAAGGTGGCCCCGATCCCCCAGGGCTACAAGCTGTCAGCCAACGCCACCTCCGTGCTGGAAGCCGTGAAGAAGGTGGAACAGGGGCAGCAGATCACCCTGCTGCGCAATTTCGTGGTGGACATGGGGTATGACCCCGACGTGGACGACAGCAAGGTGGTGGCTGAGCCGATCGTGGCGCCGACTCCGGAGGATCAGCGTGAGGAGATCTTCATTCCGGGTGTGCTGAATCAGACGATCCTCAGCTACATGCAGCTGCTCAATGCCAATGACTTCGACCAGCTCATCGATCTCTTCCTCGATGACGGGGCTCTTCAGCCACCGTTTCAGCGTCCGATCGTGGGTCGGGACGCCATCCTCAAGTTCTTCAAGCGCGATTGCCAGAACCTCAAGCTGATCCCCCAGGGAGGATTCGGAGAGCCTGCCGATAGCGGATTCACCCAGATCAAGGTCACCGGAAAGGTGCAGACACCTTGGTTCGGCCGGGAAGTGGGCATGAACGTGGCCTGGCGCTTCCTGCTCGATGACAACAACAAGATCTACTTTGTGGCGATCGACCTGCTGGCCTCTCCCGCCGAGCTGCTGAAGCTTGGTGGCAAGTGATCCGATTCGCAACGACCACTGGCGAGGGTTGCAACTGGCGGGCTTAATCGGGTCCGCCTGGCTGGTGACCCTCACCGCTGGACTCAGGCTTCCCATTCAGCAGGCCCACCCTTTGCTGATTGCAGGGCTTGTTCTGCTGAGAAGCTTTCTGCACACGGGGCTATTCATCGTGGCTCATGACGCCATGCATGGCAGCCTCATTCCTCACCGAAAACTCTTCAATCGGTTCATCGGCCAGGGCTGCCTCTGGGCCTACGCCGGCCTGAGCTTTCAGGAGTGCCTGAACCATCACATTCAGCACCATCATTCGCCAGGATCCAAGACTGATCCCGATTACTTCAACGCGGCGGATTCTTCACCAGTGGCCTGGTATGCCCGCTTTCTCAGTCGCTATCTGAATCCGATGCAGCTGCTCAAGCTGGCGTCCTGGATGGGGGTTTTGCTGTTGATGATTCCCGCCAATCAGGATCAGCCACTGCTCACGCTTGCGTTGATCTATGTGCTTCCTTTAATCATCAGCTCCTGGCAACTATTTGTGGTGGGGACATTTTTACCCCATCGCAAAAGTGCCCCTGAGACTGATGATTTCCATCAACCAATCAGCCTCGATCTTCACCCCATACTGTCGTTCGCAGCGTGTTACCACTTTGGCTATCATCGCGAACATCACAGTTACCCAGCAGTGCCCTGGCATCAGCTTCCAGAAGTGCGCACTGTCTACAACCAATTCTGAACCTGGTTCAGCACCTCTGCCCCGACCCCTCACCTTCTCAAAACCATGTCAGCAGCTGACTGGACACACCAGGAACAATCCGTTGCCAAGCATGCCTTTGAAACAGGCAAGCAACGCTCCATCGAAGCTCTGATTGTGATTCTCAGAGAACAGAGCGAACTACTCGATACACCAGAGTCAATCTGGAAATTTCACGATTTTCTCAGCAGCGAACGCTTTCAATACGAAGGTCGGTCTGAATTTGACACGGCAAACATATTATTTACTCTCGCTGACATGATCAAACAAAACTTGATCAATTACGATGATCTCGAGGGGTTAGAAAAAACCAAACTGAGTAAAATCAAAGCGATGGCAATGTTCTAAGCGCCAGGCTGATGCATGTGTTGTTGATCAATCCAAGAATGCAATGCTCCAACTTTGGGTTGAATCCGTATTGAGGCCGGGCTCAAGGCACAGGCCAGAGCATGGAACGGTTGATGCACGCCTTCAACAATCAGGGTTCCCATCGGATGGGAATGGGCAAGGTTGAGTTTCATCATCGAGCTATGGATGCAGCGGAATCTGATCAGCGAAGATTCCTTCTCTCAGGCTCGCGGACCCAATGGCTCTTGGCGAGCCAAGTACAGAAAATCTTCCGAGACAAACCCATCAGCGCGGATGGGCAAATGCACAAAAACACATCAGTTTGTTGCCGTTGGCACGGTCAACCTGCGCGGGGCTGCCAACGATGGACCGAACAACGTGTTCAGCCATGACCAGCGAACAAGCCATTGAACTGATCGGCTCCGCTGTTGACTACAGCAAGCAACGCAGCAAGCTGCTCGCCAGCAGAGAGCGCGTTTCAGATGCCGAGGCCATCCGAAGTGAATTTGAGGAATGGATCAATCCAATTGGTGATTGCCTGCCCCTGATGCCATGCCCACGTCCGGAAGCCAATTGATCAGCCTCCCAATCGATCACTGTGTATCCGCGTGAACGACACGGCAGTTGACAGCTTCGCTATGAAGGGTCTGTAGCAACCGCTACGAGAACACGTTCACCTCACTCCTGGTGAGGCGCAGTTCGACTCAGGCCATGGAACGGGGACCTGAGCTTGCTTCGAGGAACCATCATGACGCTTACCTATCGCGGCCAGAAGTACGTGCCGAACCACACTGCAGCTACCCGGCTGCAGCCTGTGGTTCTGATGTACCGCGGTCTCAAGTTGGCCAAATGAGTGAATGCCGCCACTCGGCGGTTCTTTAGCCCTGCTCAGGCAGGGCTTTTTTATTGCTCTTTCCACAACGCCTGATGACAGCAGGCCAAAGGCAATGGCATTTTGAAATCATGAAACAGCGCTCCCTGCTTCAAAGGCTCGGTTCGTACCTGATGGGCCTGGTTGATGAGTACTGGACCATGCGCGAACCGAAGAGCTACGGAAAGGAGGCCCCAAGCTGCACAGTGCGCTGCGACGACGAGCACTGCGAGCGAGCCGACTGAACGGAATACCTCGGTTGTGGTTGATACCAACCATTCACAAAAGGATGTCGATCTGCTCATTCAGCGCCTCGAGCCGCTGAGACGCTGAAGTGACCATTGGTAACTTCCGCCTAATCCATCAATCGATTGTGAACGCAACGCCTGTGCAATCACTGATTGCCCTTGAAGCTTCTTGCATCCATGGCGCCTGGCAACTGGTGAGCTACCTGGTGGAGGAGAAAAGCAGCGGCAACACCTTCAGGCCGATGGGTGACCACCCAACGGGTTACGCGCTCTTCACCCCGGCTGGACGGGTGTCGTTCACGCTCACCGCTGAAGGTCGCAAACCAACAACAGACATCGAGGGCGACGCTGCTCTGCTGCGCAGCTTGGTGGCCTACTCCGGCACCTACAGGCTGGAGGACGACCGCTGGATCACTGCGGTGGATGTGGCTTGGAAGCCGGAATGGGTGGGCACCGAGCAGATGCGCTTCTTCTCAATTGACGGTGACCAGCTCACGGTGCGCACCCCATGGCGGGTGATGCCCAACTGGCCGAAACAAGGCCCGACCCGCAGCATCGTGATCTTCAAGCGCTGCAGCTGAAGCCTGCTCACTGCAGGGGATCAATCAAGCCATACAGCAGCGCCATGACCGCCATCTGGGTGCGGTCGCGAGCACCGAGCTTGTCCATGGCGTTACCCACATGGCTCTTCACTGTTTCCACTGAGAGGCCGAGCAGGGTGGCGATGGCATTGTTCTTGAGACCGCGCGCCACCCCTGCGGCCACTTCCAGTTCACGCGGGCTCAGTTCCTCCACCAATGGCGGCAGATCGGGTTGCGGAGTGGAGGCGGCAATGCGACGGATCTGCTCCGGGAAGTAGACACCGCCTTCGGCGAGGGTGCGCAGGGCACTGATCAGATCACCGCGGCCAGTGCCCAGGCTGGATTTGAAGACCACACCGTCTGCAAAGGCTTCCATCGCTTCCTGCACCACCGTCTGGGTTTCGCGCACCAGCACGATCAGCAACTGACAGGTTGGAAGCTCCGCCTTCACCCGACGCAACAGGTTGATGCCATAGCCGGATTCGAGATCCGAGCTGCAGATCAGCAGATCCGGCTGGGTACGCGGCCAGCTCAAACCCCTCTTCTTCTGTGGTGGCCGCACCCACCAGGCTCGAAGTAATCGCATCGACGAGCACAAAGGAAATCAGCGAGAGGCGATCGCCAAACACCACAACAATGCGTCGATCCTTCAAAAGCTCAGAGGCTTGGGCAATCGCCTCTTGATTGACACGGGAGTCAAGCCGAAGCTCCTTGGATTGCACACGCACACCCGATTGTTAGCGCGGATGGTCCAGATGCACCTGCTGGGGATCCCGCCAAACCACCCCGCGGATGCGAGCGGGATAACGCGCACGGGCCAGCCGCCAGGGCATCAGCCACCTCCACGGTGTGGGTGATGAGCCGACCGTTCGACTCCAGGATGAGGTCGTAGGCAGGGGACATGCGTCCGAATCATGCAGTGCCTTCATTGAGGCAAAAGGCAGCGGAATGCACATCCCTCAACTGAGGGAGAGGCCTGCAGCACCCAGCTGTTTCCACTGGCATCAGGCAAACCGTTTTCACTTTTGATCGGCATCAGCCAAACGGCAATGCGTGATTGCACTGATTGCCTTTGTCGCCTGGAACACCAACACTGTGTACATCGAGATCGGAGGCACCCATGACGGCCGACACTCCACCCGAGCCCAGACAAGAAGCTCGCTGACTTTCTGGCTCCTGCTCCAACAGTTTTCACCCATCAGAGAGGGATCGTCCTTCGGTAGGCAAAGATGTTCGCCACGCCGATCGACACTCCATCTGCACCGTTCCAGGTGCCCCACGGAGTAAATCACCCTCCCACCTAGGAACCTGGCCCCAGGCGCCACAGCCAGTCGCTTCGACCCTTTTCTTTCAGTCCACTTGCTGGAGGTTGAACAACCGTATGGCAACACTGAAATTCGCAAGGTCGTGATGCACAAACGAGCGCGTTAGGCCGCCTTTCCCATCAAGGGAAGACGGCCTCCCCAGATCAGCCCAAGGCTGATCGCTACCCCCCCAGGTCTCTTAACCAACGAGACCTGGGGGGGTTTGACTATGAACCATTGGCCAGTGAAGGTCTGGGAAAGCCTGCCTCTTCAGTACCGCTCCAACACCTGGGTGGTGCCGTCGTGGGCGATGGCCATCACCACAAAGGGGTCGGGGTCGATCCCTTCCATCTCCATCCCGGGAGAACCGATCGGCATCCCCGGCACCGCCACGCCTTGAATATCAGGGCGTTCGGCGAGCAGTCGCTGAACCGACGCAGCTGGAACATGCCCATCGATCCTGTAGCCCGCAACGCTGGCGGTGTGGCAGGAGGCCTGGGTGGGATCGAGGCTGTCGCTGATCTGATCGTTGATGCGAAAGCCCGCAGCCGCGAGGTGCTGTTCCCACTGTCGGCAGCACTCACAACTGGCTGAGCGGACCACCGTGATCTCCGGCCCCTCGGCGTCAGCCCACACCGACAACGGGAAGGCGAGGATCAACGCCAACACCACAGCAAACACCAGCCGCATCCCGCAACTCCGCAGGTTCTCAGGAGTGATGGAGTTGCCGGAGCAGGTTCGCGGCAAGGATGCTGGACAAGCGCCGCTTCACCAGCAAATCGCAGATCCAGTCGAACAGAGGCGGGGCACCCTCCACCATGGCGAGCCGTTGTTCGAGGTCTTTCAGTTCCCGCTGATTGCTGCAGCCGCGGAGGGCATTAATCAACGTTTCTTCTGCTGGCACGGATGCCAAAGGGGTCGCAACCACGCGTGTCTATCTGCATACCTTCTTCACTGCTAAATCACGGAGAACCCACCTGTCATTAGGCCTCAGTAAAACGTGTGGAAATGCGCAACCCAGCAACAGGTGATGGCGTCTGCGGTTGCAGGGCCTCGAGGCCGGTGGTGATGGCTGATACCAGCAGCAGAGCCGCAAAACCCTGCCGCAGCCTGCGCTCAGATACACGGGACACGAACCGCTGGGCGAGGAGGATGCCGATGCCCCCACCGAGCAGCAACGGCAGCAACAGGGGAAGACTCGCTGCCGGCCAATGGCCATGACGCACCAGGGCCATCAAGGAACTGGCAGAGATCACCAACAGGCTGGTGCCGGAGGCCTGGGTCATCGGCAGACGAGCCAGCAACACCAGGGCGGGAACGATGGCGAAGCCACCGCCAACACCGGCAATCCCCGTGAGCAGACCCACCCCGAGGCCCTGAACCAGCAGCTGCAACCGGCCCTCCCGTTGATGCACAGGCGGCGACGCTTGTGGCTGCCGCAGCATCAACAGGGCGGCGGCCGTGGCCGCTAGGGCGAACAGCAGCAGCTGCATGGAAGGGGCAATCACACCACTGCGCACCCATCCCGCACCGAGCCAGCTGCCGGCCAAAGCGGGAAGGCCAAGCCAAAGGGCCGGCCGTCAGACCACCCGCCGCTGCTGCACGGCTGGGATCAGGTTGGCCAGGGCCAGGAGAAGCACCACCAGCAGCGACAGCGGCACGGCGTCCCGCAGTGGCAGATCCAGACCACTCACCAACAGCGGCAACAGCAGAATCGAGCCACCGGCACCGAGCAGGGCCAGCAGAGCACCGATCAGAACACCGCCACCGAGGAGCAACAGCACACTCAAAGCCGCACCCGATTCCAGGGCATCATCGCCAGCAGCCGGGCCATGCCGCAGAAACCGCTGATGCCGGCGAACATCAATCCCGCACCGACGAACCAACTCAAAGCGATCCAGGCGGGGGCCAGGACCTGGCTGCCGATCAGCCCCAGCAACACCAGACTGCCGGCGGCGATCTGCACCTGACGCTCCACAGGCAGGCCCGCCTGCTGCCAGCCCTCCAGGCCACCCGCGAGATCCAGCACCGTGCGGCCTGGCCAGCGCCGCTCCACCACCGCAGCGGCCTGGCCGCTGCGGTTACCGCTCTGGCACACCAACACCAGATCACCCTCCGGCAGTTCCGCGCGGTCGATCCGGTCGAGGGGAATGCGGCGGCTGCCAGGGATGCAGCCGCCGGCCACTTCCATCGGCTGGCGCACATCCACCACCGTCACGGAGGCGAGGCGGGTTTGCAGAGCCAGGGGTGACAAACGCTCAGACATGACAAGAGCAAAGAGAGAACAGCAAAAAACAGGTGCTCACGGGCACTCGAGCGGATAGCCCTCGTCCGCCCAGCGATGCAGACCGCCGCGCAGATTGGCGACGCGGGGCCAGCCGTTGCGCTGCAGCTGCTGGGTGGCGAGGGCCGAACAGCTGCCGGCGTAACAGACCACCACCAGCGGCCGGTCCCTGGGCAACTCCGTCTGGCGCTCACTGAGCTCCGAGAGCGGCAGGTGAACGCTTCCAGACACGCGGCCATCAGGGCCCTGCCATTCCTCGCGGGAGCGCACATCGAGCAGGGTGATCTGATCGCGATGGGCGCACACCCAGTCGGGGAGCACCTCATCGAGACCGGCATAGGTGCGCTGCAGCGGAGCCCAGGGCTCCTGAAGTTCGCTCGTCTGCGGGGGGCGACCACTGCGCAGGTTGCCTGGCACCGCCTCATCGATCCGGCGGGGATGGGGCAGGCGCAGATGGTCCATGTGCAGCACGAAGTCCTGCTCGCGGGCAGCCCCGCCGAAGCGCGGGTTGAAGCGACGCTCCTCCGCCACGCTGGTGACGGAACGGCCGCTGTAGTCGTGGCCGGGATAGAGAAGGCAGGTGTCCGGCAACGTGAGGATCTGGCCCTGGATTGATTGCCAGAGATTGCTGGCGCTGCCCTGCTGAAAATCGCAGCGGCCACAGCCCCGGATCAGCAGGGCATCACCGGTGAAGGCCATTGAGGCGTCATCCAACACATAGGTGAGGCAGCCATCGGTATGCCCCGGTGTCTCCCGCACCAGCAGCGAACGGCTGCCGAAAGAGATGCGGTCGCCATGGGCAAGCGGCCGGGTGACGAAGTCAGCCCCGGCGATGGCTGACAGGCCGATGGCGCAGCCGCTGGCGGCATGGAGGCACCAGCTGGCGGTGACGTGATCGGCGTGCACGTGGGTATCAAGCGAGGCCACTAGCTGGAGACCCAGCTCGCGGATCAGGGCCAGATCACGGTGCTGGCGCTCGAACACGGGATCGATCAGCACCGCCTCGGCGGTCGCCGGATCCGCCAACAGATAGGTGAAGGTGCCGGTGTCGGCATCCTGGAGCTGGCGAAACAACAGGGATCCCTCGCCGGCGGCGAGCTTGGCCAAGGACTCAGCCATCAGACCCCGAAATTAGAGATATGACTCTACACGCATAAACCCATAACGCCATAATCAATGCAGGTGCTGCACCGCCATGGCAAACGCCAAGCCAGGACCGGAACAACTCGCCGAAATCAGCCGCTTCTTCCGGTTGCTCAGTGAACCGGCCCGGCTGCAGCTGCTCTGTGAGCTGCGCGACTCACCCAGCGACGTGCAGACCCTGATGGAGCGCACCGGCTTCTCCCAGTCGCACATCAGCCGACAGCTCAGCCAACTGAGCCAGGCCCGGCTGGTGCGCAGCGAACGCCAGGGGCAACGGCTGATCTTTCACGCCGATGACCCCCTGGTGGATGACCTCTGCGCACTCGTCAGCCAACGGCTGCGGCAGACCCTGGAAGCCAGGCTGCGAAGCATGGAATAACGGTGATGCCGGTGCGCTCCTCGAATTGAGTCCATCATTGGGGTTGCTCCATCGCGGTGCCTTGATGCCCTCGCTTGATTTCGATGGTGATTACGGACGCAGCTATCGCCAGAGCATCCAGAACTCCATTCCCGGCCACGAGGTTCTGCACGAGATCGCACTTGCAGCGGTGCAGAGCACAGCCAGCGAGGCCCAGCAGGTGCTCGTGGTGGGCCCCGGCCCGGGCGATGAACTCCCCCCTCTGCTCAACGCCTGCGCGGATGCTGCGCTCACCGTGCTCGAGCCCAGTGCTCAAATGCTGGAGCAGTGCCGCCACACACTTGCGGATCACCCCGGCAGCGCGCGCTGCCGCCTGCTTCAGCACACCTTGAACGAGGCCCTCGAGGGCGAGCTGGCAGGCGCCCGCTTTGACCTGGTGGTGTGCCACAACGTGCTTCACCTCCTGGGCAGCGACGCGCAAGACGTGATGCTGCAGCAACTAACACAGTGCACAGCGGATGGCGGCGTTCTGCTGCTGAGCGCCTACAGCGAAGCGGAAGAGCCCGAGAGCCAACGCCTGGTGTTCAACGTGGCGCGTCAACGGCTCCTGGATCGCGGCGTCCCGCCGGAAACGGTTGAAGCGATCGTGGAGAGCCGCAACAAGGTGGTGTTCTCAATGGATCCAAGCCAGCTGTCAACGGTGCTGGCGCAAGCCGGCTGGCCTTCTCCGCTGCAGCTGTACCAGGGATTATTCATCCGCCTCTGGCTGTGCCGGGCCCAGAGCTGATTCAGGGCGTTCGATAGGCCTCGATGAAGGAGGTGCGCACCACCTGCAGAAGGGAGTCTGGAAACGACAATCCGCTGCCTTCGATGTAGCGGGCGATCCCTTCATCGAGCTGATCGTTGAGCGCCAGACACTGGGCCGCCGACAGGGCCAGGGCCTGTTGATACACCTCGGCATCCTTGCGTCCGGCATGAAACAGGCGGCAGCCTTCATCGATCAGGTCTCGGAGCACAGGATCGCGCAGATCGACCACCTCGCCTCCTTGCAACACGATGCGCCGATCCCGGATCACTTGGCGCACCCGCTGGAAGGAGGCTTTCGCGAGGGTTTGTCCAAACCGATCAGGTGACTGCCTGCGCTCACGGATCTGAATCAACGCATTCAGGAGCTCAGCCGCCTTGAACACGGCCAGATCCCTGCGCTGCTGCAAGCTCAGAGCGCTCAGCGCATGCCCATAGGCGGCCACGGCATCGAGAAACGCGGGCGACTTCTCATCGAACACCGGCAAGGATCGCCATGGCCTCTCCACCACGTGCGCTTCAGAGCTCCAGAAGGGTTCCCAACAGATCGGCCGGATGCTCAGAACCATCCGTGCGCAGCAGCTCGAGCTGCAACAGCATCACAAGATGCGCTGAGAAGCGAGCGGCCGAAACAACGGCCAAGCCAACACAGAGGGGGCAGTGCATCAATCCCATTGATTCAGCATCGAGCCCTTTTGGTGCTGCTGAAGGGAACCGTGCCATTTCTTGACCTTGTGCACGCAACATCAGCGTGGGCAACCAGCCCTCACTTGCGGGTGACGCAGATGTAGATCGCGTGGATCACAGCCACTGGCCACATGATGGCCATGAGTGGCAGCCCCAGGCCTCCGAAGCTGAGCAACCAGAAGAGCAGATTGAGCCAGAACGCACCGGTGAGGCCCACCTGGGAGGCCACCGCCAGGGGTGGCAAAAAGAAGGCCAGGATGATGCGAAGGAGATCGCCGAGCGTCATGGGTCTAAAGATGACTCCCTCTTGCTAGCCAATCCCCCCGTTTAGGGATGCTTCAGCGGCTCTGAACGCAATAGCGCCCGGAGCTGAACCAACCGACCGGACAGCCATTGCCTGTTTTCTCGATCGCTTGCCGCTGGTTGCTGGGGCTACTCAGGCAGTAGCTGCCCGATGCGTAAAACCCGATGGGGCAGCCATTGCCGACTTGTTCAATCGCCCCTCTCACGTTGCCGCTCTTGCTGGGAACGCAGTAATCGCGGGAGCTGTAATAGCCGATCGGACACGAGCCGATCTTGGGCAACAGACGCACCGGCTGCTGGGCCATGGCGCTCGGGAGGCACGCAGCGGCAAGCCCCAATGCAACAACGAGCGTGGTTGGGATCCGCATCGTCAACCTCATTGTCCCGTGAGCGATGGCGGCGTGAACGTATCGGCCACCGCCACGATCCAGCGGGCAGCGGCTGCCGTCACCTGTTCCTTGGTGACGTTGAACTCCAGGTTGTGGCCCTTGGCGAGCAGATCGGGAATGATCGTCTGCCAGGCCATACCGGCGGCACTGGCGTTGAGATCACCGATCAGCACAAAGGCCTTAGCGGCACCGGTCACCGCATCGGTGTACTCAGGATTAGCCGACACCTGGCTGCGGTACCAGTCGCTCACCTGATCACGCTGAGCCTTGCTCAGAAACGGCGGCGCCCCCACCAAATAGGCATCGAGCACCAGCATCGGGCTGGGCACACTCTGGCCGGGATGCTTGAGCGCAAACCAGGCCTGGCCGATGGAGGCGGCATCGGGCCAATGGCAGAGGATCGCGGCGTCTTGGCTGTCGAGCGATCGCTGCGCCGCCAGTGCATCGATGCGTTCGAGCAACTCCACCCCAGTGACCGGCGGCTCGGTGCGGGAGTGTTCAGCCCGGGCCTCATTGATCGCCTCGGCCACCGCCGCTTCGTTTGCATTGAGCTGCTCGAGGGCCCGCTTGAGATTGGCGTCGGCATCGGCGGGGCTGGTCAAGGAGCATCAGGCAGGGGGTGAATCCAAGATCTCATCCCCCAAGTGAGGGAACCAATGCTTCAACCCAGGCTTCAGGCTGCAAGTTGCGTTGTCTGATGTCGACGAAGAGCGATCCCAAGAGACAGCCCGGGCATTCATTCAACAGAGCTGCAGAGAGAGCATGCCCATGCCAACCGCTAGCGTTGACAGCAATGACAGCACTGCTGGCAGCAGCCAAGCCATGGCCACCCTCACGATCCGCAACCTCGACGACGCCGTGCGCGATCGGCTCAGGCGCCGTGCCGCCGAGCACGGTCACTCGATGGAAGAAGAGGTGCGCCAGATCCTTCGCCAGGTGGTTGAACCCAAGAATCCAGCGGCCACAACAGAAGGATTGGGCTCGCGCATACACAACCATTTCGCCCGCCTCGGGAGCGTCGAGTTGGAGCTGCCATCACGCAATGACACTCCAACCGCGGCAAGGCTTGAGCTGTGATCGTTCTCGACACAAATGTGCTCTCGGAACTGATGCGGCAGCAACCTGCTGAGTCCGTTCTGGCCTGGGCTGATCAGCTCAGCCCCCAGGAGGTGGCGATCACCGCCATGAACGAAGCCGAGATCCTGCAAGGCATCGCCCGCTTGCCCAACTCCCAACGCAAGCAACAGCTTGAACAGGGATGGAACGCCCTGCTCACGACCGTGCTCAAGCACCCCGTGCTTCCGTTCAACAGTGATGCGGCCCACTGGTATACGGCCCTGGTGAGCCATCGCGAACGCATGGCTCGTTCGATCAGCACAGCTGACGCCGTGATCGCCGCCACAGCTCTCGCCCATGACGGGCAACTGGCCACCCGCAACACCGCTGATTTCGAAGCGATCGGCCTACACCTGATCAATCCCTGGAGCCTGGATGGGCGATCCAGCTGATCCCATCAATGCCCCCTGCGTTCTCGGCATCGATGCCGCCTGGACGGCCCACAACCCCAGTGGTGTAGCCCTGGTGCAACGGGCTGCTGAGGGGTGGCAATGCCTGGCCCTGGCCCCCAGTTATGAGGCGTTTCTTGCCCTAGCCGCCGGCCAACCTTGAGACCAGAACCGGAAAGCCCAGGGCAGTGAACCCGATCCCGAAGCGCTGCTGGCGGCCTGCCAACAACTGGCGGGACAACCCGTGGACTGCGTGTCGGTCGATATGCCCCTGGCAACAACACCGATCACCAGCCGCCGGGCCGCCGACACAGCCATCGCCGATCAACTGCGGGAACGCTTCGCCGAACTCGGCGTTGCCCTGCACACCACAACTCCAGCTCGCCAAGGGCCGGCCCTGATCGAGTGCTACCCCCATGTAGCCCTGCTGGCCCTGCTCAATCGCGACTATCGCGTGCCCTACAAGGTGAGCCGCTCGGCTCAGTACTGGAAGGCTGAGCGGCCTCCGATCAACGAACGAATCAGGCGTCTGCTCGGGGAGTTCACCGCCATCCAAGCCAGCGCATCAGCGCCATCCCGCTCAGCCTGCCCCAGCCCAATAAGGTGACCACGCTCTCGTCACTCAAGCCGATGGAAGACATGCTCGATGCCCTGATCTGCGCCTGGATCGGCATCGAACACCTCGACGGCCGCACCGTTGGCCTGGGGGATGCCACCGCGGCGATCTGGTTGCCGGCAAAGCTGATGGAGTGAGCAGACTATGGAGGCAAGCGGCAGCCCCCTCTCCGCACCCATCAACGAACCATGATCAGCGCCCTGCTCAACATCCTCTGGGTAGTGCTCGGAGGGTTCGTGATGGCCCTGGGCTGGTGGCTAGCGGGCCTGCTCTGCGCAATCACGATCATCGGGCTGCCCTGGGCACGCTCCTGCTTTGTAATCGGAAGATTTTCGCTCTGGCCGTTCGGGCAGGAAGCTGTGAACCGCAGAGACCTGAGCGGCCGGGGAGATCTGGGCACCGGTCCGCTGGGGTTGCTCGGCAACGTGCTCTGGTTTCTGGTGGCTGGCTGGTGGCTGGCGATCGGCCACCTCAGCTCCGCCCTGGCCTGCTTCATCACCATCGTGGGCATTCCCTTCGGGATCCAGCACATGAAGCTGGCCTTGATCGCCCTGGCGCCGGTGGGGATGACGGTGGTGCCGGCAACTGGATCACGGTGAGCAGCCCTGAGGGCTTTTTCTCTGAGGAAGCGTGGAACTCTCAGACGCATCACCACCGATCCACAAGCAGAGTTGAGAGCGCAAGTTGCGAACGTCCAAAAAAAAGGAGGGGCCCTAATCCCTCCTCGCAAGACGCATTGCCCCCCTTCTCCAAGAGGGAACTCCACCAATGTGATGGAAGAAATACCTACGCGTCGTCACCATCACGACAAAACGACTCTCATGTGAGGCAACCAAGAACTTCGAGGACTCCCTCGGTCCTCCAGCGATGTCGGTGAGAGGTCAGCCCGTCTACGACAGGAACGGAGTGACCTCTCGTATTGCTCGCTTCCGACACCCCTTCAGGATGGATCAGGGGTCATGCCGTAGGCCGTTGCCGGCGTAGGGCGAAGTGTCGGGCCTTTCAAGCTGCTGGGGCCAAGGTTCCAGGAGATGGCGCCGGATCGAGGGCAAGCCCATGGATGGTGCGAAAACTTGTGGAGCAGTGGCTTGAAAAGTCAGGCGACTTCTCGATTGTGCTGCGGTGGAGTGTCGGCTGTCATCAGCGCCTCCGATCTCGATGAACACACTGTCAACGCGCCGCCAGCACTTGGCTACCAGCCTTAACGCTCATTGCCTCCACCCCTGAAACCGGCGAAAGTCAGAACGGCGTGCCTGAAGAAACAGCAGTCAGCGCAGATGTGGCCTTCGCCATTGGCGCCACGACTGACGCCGACCGACTGGTCAAGCCAATCCCTGTTGACTCAGCAAAGTCTCAGAAACAAATCACCCATTCGGGGGAGGAAATCGTCTGGGGTTCCAGCGACATTCATTGCAGAACTTCGTCAACTTATGGCTACAGAACAAAAACACTACGCACGCTCATCATTTTCCAAGGGTGTCACAAAGCTAGGAATTTCAATTCTGCAGACAGCAAAGCAGCCTGAAAGAGCATTTCAACACGGCCGATATTTTGGAATTCCAGCCAATACCAAACTGGCAAAAGACACTTTTGAGAGGGCTCTGGCCACCCCAGAAGTGAAGAACCTACTGGCCAACCGGCCTTCACAAACATGGCCAGATCTTGAGCAAATGGCTGCCATGCCCAAAGGGAGTCTTGGATGGTGTGTGCATCGCCGATTGGAGAAGCTTGGGATCTCTTTTTTAGTTGATCAGTCTCAGGTGCCCGAATCCCAAACGGATGAAGAGTTCGTCATAACGAGAGGTACGCGTCTGCACGAAATTCACCACACGATTCTTGGTCTACCGATCACAGTGGCCGGCGAAGCTGCTGCGACGGCGTTTTATGCAAGCACTGGCTCAAGCCCCTTTCATATCGGAATTCTTTCATCTTGGATGCTGCGTGGTGCCTACGAACCAGGTGAGCGCAGGCTGATCTGGGATGCAATCGGTTTCGGCATTGCAATTGGCCAGGAGGTTCCTGAACTGTTCTCGCCTCGCTGGGAAGAAGGCTGGGAAAGGCCGATCACCGATTGGCAGGATGAACTGGGACTCAGTGAGCTCCTGAAAACCTCTCCATTCCAGGATGAATTTGCAAACATCTATGGATTAAACCTCGAATGATTGAGGTCTGAAGATGCGGGCTCTGCCGTGTGGTGGGCCATGGGAGAGGACATCAATCCTCAACAGGCCCTCTGGCAGATCCCGCCCACGACCATCACCAGCCTCAAGCACCACCATGGCCTGCGCGCTGGCGGTTACAGCCAACCCCACCGCGATCCATTTGATCGCATGCTGGCCGCACAAGCCGAATTGGATCGATTGGTGCTGCTCACCGCCGACCCACAGCTCTCCACCTTCCCTTGCCAAACCCTCTGGTGAGATTCAAGGAGGCCTCAGGCATCGACACCGCCAGGGGAGACCACACCCCCCCGGTGGTATGGCCCTGGCCCCCAGTTACGGCGCTTTTCGCGATAAGCGCCATGAAATCAAACTCATCCAAATCACCAACACCAGCAGTGCCAGCATCGAAGGGCTTTAAAAACAGAGCAACACCAATCTGGTTGAAAGATGGTTGTGACGAATCGAGCAGGATCCAGATCAACAAGCGACCAGAGATTCCGCCAAGCGTGGACGGACCCAGCCGAGTTTTCGCTCGATGTCTTGAATCATCAAGCCGGCCAAATCCTTGCCTGTAGCCGTTTCAATGCCCTCCAAACCAGGGCTTGAATTCACCTCCAACAGCAGAGGGCCTCGCTCGGAGCGAATGATGTCAACTCCGGCGACATCCAATCCGAGGGCACGGGTCGCTGACACTGCCAATTTGCGTTCTTCCGGACGGATGCGCACGGCCTGGGCCGATCCACCTTGATGAATGTTGGAGCGAAAATCTCCGGCCGCAGCCGTGCGTTCTATCGCGGACACAACTTTGCCGCCGATCACGAAACAACGCAGATCTTTTCCACCTGCTTCCTTGATGAATTCCTGCACCAGAAGGTTGGCGTTCAGGCTTTTCATGGCGTTGATCACACTTTCCGCCGCTTTCTGAGTCTCAGCCAACACAACACCACGCCCCTGGGCCCCCTCCAACAACTTGAGGATCAACGGGGCACCACCCACCATCTTGATCAGGTCTTTGGTGTCGAGAGGTGAGCTGGCAAAGCCGGTCACCGGCATGTTCAGGCCGTGCCGCACAAACAACTGGGAGGCCAGAAGCTTGTCGCGCGAGCGCTTGATCGGTTCTGCGGCATTGAGCACGTGGATGCCCATCGCCTCGAACTGCCGTGTGATCGCACAGCCGTAGAAGGTGACACTGGGGCGAATCCGCGGAATCACCGCATCGATGCGCTCCAGCACATTGCCTCCCCGGTAATGCATCTCAGGGTTCTGTGGATCCAAGCGCATGTAGCACTGCTTGACATTGAGGAACTCCATGCGATGGCCCCGTTCCTCGCCGGCTTCCAGAAGACGGCGGTTGCTGTAGAGCTCCGGGTCCGAGGCCAGCAGGGCAATGCGCAGGCCATGGCGCTCCGTGCGCAGAGGGGCGTACATCGCCTCGAGCTCGTCCTGGCGGAGATCACCGAGTTGGTGGCTGCCCTCGGGATCCACCAACACACGGCCCACCATGGCTTCACGGCCGAGCAGCATGCGATAGCCCATTGCATCGCGGTTGGTGAGGGTCAGCTCAATCGGCCAGCTCTCTTCACCGAGCACCAGCTGTTCACGAATCACGTAACGGGTTTCGGTGATGCCACTGGTGTTGCGCACACCGCGCTGTTCCAGCACAGTCGCCTCATGACGGATCACCACGGAACGGTCGTTTTGAAGCGGATGCACTTCAAAACTGATCCACCGGGCTTCATCGCGCTGAAACGGCACGATGTTGAAGGCATGCAAGGAGGATGTTGCTGCGCCGGAGTCAACCCTTGCCTTGATTGCCGGCAGACCAAGCCCTGGCAGAGAGCACCACTCCTCACTGCCGACAATGATTTTTTTGGTCAAGGCCGCGAACGGTCCTTATCGAAAGACAAAAAAATCTTAAGTGGCGTTGAGGTCTTCACTGCAGCTGACAGACCCTCAATCCAACGGATTGATCAGGCCATGAAGCTGGCCGTACTCCTCAACGCCACCTGAACAGCGGCACGCTTCCTGCATTCCGGCTATCAACCCACAAGATCTCGACGATGACGATGGCCAGGCTTTGCCGCAGCTCAGCTGTGATGACGCTGTTGATCGCCCTGCTGGCGGGGATCCCCGAGCCTGCCAAAGCCGCCACCCCCTGTGAACTCGGGCCCGGATCACCCGCAACGGTGCCGGAGATCAAGCCGGGATTCCTGAAGGGCTATCTCGAGAAGGAGGCGATGGCCAATGCCCTGGCCCTGCTGGAGGGTCCACCGCCTCCGGGCAGCGCCGCTGCAGCCCTGGATCAAGCTAAGGCCAACGCCAGCTTTGCGCTGCGCGACTCGCCCCGCTGGACGCTCGCCGCCAGAGATGCCGATCTGCAGTTCCCGGAAGCGGCCATCAGCTTCTCCTGCGCTTTGGGCGTACCGATCAATGCAACGGACACGCCCAGACTGCTGGTGCTGATGCGCCGCAGCATGACGGACCTGGGGCTCGCCACCTACCCCGCCAAGAACCGCTACCAGCGCCAGCGCCCGTTCATGGTCAACAACCAACCCATCTGCACGCCTGCGGATGAACAGGGCTTACGCGGCGACGGCTCCTATCCCTCGGGCCACACTGCGGTGGGCTGGGGGTGGGGATTGATCCTGAGCACGATCGCGCCGGAACGCAGCGACGAACTGATTGCCAGAGGCCGGGCGTTCGGTGAAAGCCGCAGCATCTGCAACGTGCACTGGCACAGCGATGTGCAGGCCGGTGAGTTGATGGCCTCGGCGACCACCGCCAGGCTTCACGCTGATCCTGTCTTCCAGGCTGATCTCCAGGCAGCACGCCAGGAAGTGGAAGAGCTCAGAGCCAGGCAGGCCCAGCCCAATGGTGACTGCAAGCTGGAGGAGGCTGCGTTCGCGAATCGTCCCTAGGGGAAGGCAAACGCGCGCACCATGAGGCCAGGGGCGTCTTGTGCGTCAGGCGAACTTGCGGGGATAAGGGGTGGTCCCGGCCAGTTGAACGTTGATCTCACGGCAGATGTTCAACAAAGCGCCGGTCCCCATGTCGGGGCCGTTGGGGCTATCGATGAAGGCCTGGAATTCAACGTCGCTGATGCCATCACGCACTTCCCAGATGCAGAAGGCAGGCCCTTCAAGATTGCGGGTCACGGCGGCGTCCCAGCCACCACCGGGGGCCAAGGCCTTTTGAACGGTCTCAAACCATTTCTTTGAGGTTCCGGCACGAAATTCGTGCTGAACATGAAAAAAGCGGGATGCCACTGATTTGTTATGTGATGGGAATGAATGGGAGGGAGAGCGGTGAATCAACCAGCGATGTTGACGCCTTCTTTGGTCACGATCTCGACCACCTTGGCCATGTCGTTCAGGTCTTTTTCGTTGGCCTTCAGACTCTTGAACACGGATTCGACACCGCCAGGCTGACCAACCATCACGTAGCGGCAGAAGTCACCGTTGGGTGTAGGGGCGTGAACAACACCAGCCTTGACCTGATAGCAACCACCCATTCCCACAACGGTGGTCTCACCATTGATGTTGAGGTTGAGCTCCCCCTCCAGCACGAGATAAGTCTCATCCCAGGCGTGGGTGTGAGGGGGCTGGCCAACACCGCCGGGTGTTGCGAATTCGGCAACGCTGTATTTACCGTCGGTTTGCTCAGTGGTGAGCCGCAATGTGATGGCGTCTCCCAGCACATTGCACACTTCTGGTTCCTGGTTCAGCGGGCCGGGCATGTTGGTCCAGACAAAGCCCTCTGCCTCTAGAGGATTCGCTCGTTCTGCGCTGTACTGCACCGAACACAAGAATCACCAGCACAATGCCCGCCCTGGTCTTCAGCCCTGGTGATCCATCGGCCTGTCGCTGATCAATCCCTCAACGGCCAGCCAGTGCCCAAGCCGGTGCGTTGGCGCAGAGTCGCAGTGATTCTTGTCGGCGAAACATCTGCACGTTTCAAGTGATTCATCAGCGAGGAAGGCAGCGCGGTATGCAGCAGGCTCACCAAGGATGATGACCACAAGCCACGGCATCACGCACACGATGAAGCGCATTGCACTGGGGATGAGTTGGGCACTCCTCATCGGCGGGTTGAACAACATCACGGTGGGCAGTGCCGCAAAGGCCATGGCCGCCGAGCCCTGGGTGAACTGCCTCTACAACAACAAAAGCATCGCCTGCCGGCGCACCTTTCTCTGCACCGGTGCCCCTTGCAACCGTTTCAAACTGGAGTGGAAAGACGGCATCCACGACACTTACACACGGATCAGAGACGGCGCTGCACGCAATGTGGGCTTCTACAAAGACACACGGGGAGGGGAATGGATGCTGAGGGGCTATGCCGGCAGCTTCGGGCTTGTCAATCAAACCAACGGGAATACCATCATCGTTGGCATGACCCTGAAAGAATGCCGCAACAGTTCTGCCCTGGGCGATCTCTGCTGAGCGACGTAAGTACAAAACAATGGGTCAGGGTTGCTAAAGCTCAGTCCACCTGGTCCCAGCAACAACCAGTGCACCCTCGGCCCGTGAAAACGGCCATGGTGCCTTGTTAACTGACCTGCCATTCACCACCAGATGTTGTCGATCTTGGGGAAGCAAGCAACCGGCATGAATGGCTGCCTTGAACAACACTGAACCCTTCAGGAATCAAAAGCAAAGACACCTGGTGCGGCACGACAGCGTCTTTACAGTCGATGCAAACGTCACGCAGCCCATGGCCAAGCTTGCAGAACTCAAGCTCAAACGTGTTCAACAGCTGAATACGGCCGACAGCTCATTCATGATTCGCAAGCACAAAGACGTGCTCAATTGGATGATGCGAACATTTGGGCTGGACACCTACGCGTTGACCTGGGCACAGTTCTTCAAGGGGGTGGGGCTTGGAGCCCTGGCCATGTGGCTGTTGCTGCGATGAAACAACTGATCGGTGAACGCTGATGAAGGCGAACGTGCCACTGCTGGCAGCAGTTCTCAGCTGCGCGGTCTTCGGGACAGCGGTCTGCAAGTCCGCTGACAACCCAGTGCTGGTGTCGCAAACCCAGCAGCAACGCAGTGATCGCGTTGTGGGCGATTGGTCATCCTCCTCGGGTGCCGACATCACTCTTGCCTACACGGGCAAGGCGGAGAGTCTCTGGATCCAGGTCTTCCCCAAACCGGGCCGCGCCGATCCACGTGTGGATTACACAGCCCGGTGGTTGAGCAACGACCTCTTCACCTACACGGATCGGAGTGGGTCCACCGTTGAAGGCCGCGTTTCAGCGACCGGAACCCTGATTGAGCTCAGAGGAGCCGATGGCTGGAGTGGAACATGGCGGCGCAGGCGCTGATCCACAACCGAGCGATCGTGCCAGCAGGGAGAGGGGCCCTAGACCAGAACTGAAGGAGTCACCTCGATCGTGCTGCTTAAGGTGAGGCTGGCATGAAAAATTTCAAACACCGTATCGATGCGCTGCGCTTCAAATTTAGAGATCTCCAATGTCACAGCGAGGTGATCAAGAAAGCGTCGTTCCTCTGGTTCAAAAGGGCCATCAGAACGCATCAGTTCTGAGGCCATCGCATAGGCCGTCATGCACTGCGCTTTGGTGAGACACTTTGCTGCTTCAAGCATCATTTGATGAGCCCCGACAGAGCGCCGTAACTCCAGGAGTTCATCCAACAGAGCAATCATTTCGCCATCAGCCATCCGACAAAAAGGCTCGCGATAATCCAAGGCATGGCGAAAGGCCCGCGTGCCCGCTTTTGTGAAATGACTGTCCCAGGACACAGCTGCAAACCCCACAGCTGCAAATGCCGTCAGAGAATCCATAACCAGGTGATGGAGAACTTTCGTTATGACCTCAGCTCAAGAACCGTTGTTGTGGCAGCCACTACAAGCCTGAAGCCTTAAGTGATTATGCCTATCGATCGCAAGTCTCTCAATCACAGCCAACGGTATCCCTGTCATCGGGTGGAGCGCTGATTCCGCTTCAATTGCAACCAAATCGCTTTCTCCAGCGCAGTCAACTTTGGCGCTGCCTCATTCAGCACGGAAGTGGCACGACTTTTTGCGGCGTGGATGTACTGCGTCGTGCGGTCAAGCTTGTCGAAAGACATAGCCAAAAGCGAATGCTCCTTCAGTCGTAATCACGATCTGCCTACAGCCGATGTGTCCAAGATGACCGAATGGATGATCAACACGGCTGGCTCAAGCCTTGGATGACTGCTGAGCAGTGGCCCGCAGCTCATGCGCGAGCAAATCCTTCGCCAAGAGGGTGAGAGCAACACCCATCAACGCAAGAGCTGAACCCTGATTGCCGTCAGACGCAACAGCTACATTCCGGGAAAGCTCCAGATGTTTTTCCCAAGAAAAATGCATCCAGCCCAGTCGTCAGAGTACTTTATAAACCCATCAGCACTTCCGATGTGCGTGATCAGCCGCACACAGAAACCTTCCGTAATGACGGCAATGTATTGAGCTGACCATGTTTTGATGCCATTGGTTGCAAACACTACGTTTTTAATTTGCTGCATCCAAAGTTCTGGATTACGTTCCGCTTGCAAAGCCAAAAGCCAATGGAACCGATCGCGTTGACTCTGGGCCAGAAATTTGAAATCGAAAAATTCTCACGCGAAATTGACAACTCCGACGATCTGCAAGCATTGCGCAGTATCGCTAAAGACCTTTTAGTTGCCTGGAAACAGCAGCAAGCCGCCTCAGCCTGGGCTCTGCGTCAGCGCCAGGGTCTCTAAAATTCCGTTCACACCATTCCGATTTCTTCGTTTCTCAGAACATTGAACAACAATCAAATGGTCACCACAATCTCGATGGAAATTGATGCCTTGCGTCTACTTCACCGTGCTGTGGCTGAAGCTTACGCAAACTGGCCCGGCGGCGATCCCAACGAGCAAGCCTGCCTGCTCAACATGAAAACCCAGCTGTATGCAGCCTTAATGGATCATCTCCTCGAATGCGGTTCGATCTGAAAGATTTCAAAAGCAGCACCGGGTTGAAACCAGGCTCCCACGGCAGATGTTGGGAACCTGTCCATGGGCAAATCAATCAAACATTGCCAGTTTGAAGGCTGACCTGGAGAACAGACGTGGCCTCAGAACTCGTGGTGATCACTGGCGCAGGAGCCGGGATTGGTCAGGCACTGGCCCGTGCTTTTTCTGCAGAGGGACATCCCTGCATGCTGATCACCAGGCACCAGGAGGCTGATCCGCAACTCTCAGACCGGCCGGTTCTTTACCACCAGCTGGATGTCAGCGATGCTGGTGCGCTTGCGGATGCAATCACGGCTGCAGAACGCCAGTACGGGCCGACAGGTTGCCTGATTAACAACGCTGGAATGATCCACATCGGCGGAATCGAGAGCTTGAGATTGGATCAGATTGCAGAAGAGATCAACACAATGATCACCGGGGTGATCAATGGCATTCACCACGTGTTGCCGGGAATGCGTGAACGCAGGAGTGGCACGATCATCAACATCAGCTCGATTGGTGATCGCAAGCCAGCAGCTGGTGCGCCTGTGTATCACGCCTGCAAACATGCCGTGCGCTCACTCGGTGAAAGCATGAACATGTCAGAGGCGGAGCACAATGTGCGAGTGATGAATGTAGCTCCCGGTTTGATTCAAACCAACATTCATCAGAGCATGGGAATCAGCTTCGAGACGTACTGCGAGATGCTCGGCAACCCCACCTTTATCACCCCAGACGAGCTCGCGAAGATCGTGCTGTTCTGTTGGCATCAACCAGCACACATCTGCATCCGTGATATTGCAGTGATGCCCACCGACTGCGCCTTTTAGCACCGTCCATCGATGCAGTGGCTGGAACCATCCAACTAACAGGCTGCTACGGAGAATCATCGCGCCTGCGCAACCTTGCCCCATCCCACGACTGAGCAGAAAGGATGGTCCTCAGCTGGTGCAGCACCGCTTGCTTGGTTTCGTTCCAAGCAATTGGATTGATGGCGATCAGATATTCATGCTGCACTCCAGTTCCTCTGATGCGGGACGCCACGAGCACGAGATCGTCGTAACCAAGCGGGAACAAAGCATCCGGCGATGAACCGAGAATGCCTTCCGAAACGAACAAAAGAAAATCAAACAACACCGGGTTGAAATATTCCTCGTCTGCGCGCAGATCACCGCAGGCAACCATCTGCTCCCTGGTTTGCGGTGTGTAGGTCACAAACGAAAAACAAAGTGGGTGACCCGTGGCTTGCAGGTACAAACCCCGGAACCGTTGACGACCCATCAGGAAGCATCTCCATTCATGGATGATCGCTTCGAAAAAATCGTAAAAGAGCAGGCGTTCATTAGGTTGTCAGTGATTAGCGAACCGTTGGCGTGCGAACGAACAAGCGCTTGATGGCCTTCCTGGCCGGTCTGCTGAGCGTCATCATTCTCTCCGGTGTTCCTCTGCGCGCCGCTTCACCGTCATCGGTCTTACAGCCCCTGGGTCTGCGCCACGCGAGTTCCCTTCCGGTGATTCCCCTTGAGGATCAGCCGTTTTATCCCGACTTAGTGCAACGTGCTGAGCTTTGGCGGCATACCCCCCTGGGACAAGTGGTGGGTAATTCACCCAAAGAGACCCTGCTCAACTTCTATGCGGTGATGGCCGATGTCGGCCTTCTGATCGAAAGTGTTGAAACCTCCCATCGCAATGACCCCGGGCTGTTCTGGAACCGCCAGGCCCGGGCCGAAATCGAAGAGGTGGAGGTGCTCTTCAATGCGGCGGTGGACGTTCTCGATGGCACGTCCTTTGCGCTCGGCGTTCGTCCCTACCTCAAAGACGAAGCAGCCATTCAGTTGAAGCATGTCCTTGATTTCATCTTCAACAGCAGCCGGCAGATCATCTCCATCCCAGACGCCAAGGCGATGAAGGTGCTCAATGACGGGCGCTCCAAAGACACCCAGTCGTGGACGCTGCCGGGATCCTCGATCGTTCTCACCAGTGAGCTGGCTGACAATCCGATCAACAGCGATTTTCTGTTCTCGACCTCCACCGTGGCGAATGTGGCTGCCATGTATGAACAGGTGAAGCAGCAGGTTGCTGATCTCGATGATCAGACGTTCTTCACCCGAAACTTTTACCAGGATTTTGTCCACACCCCTGGCCGACTGTTTCCGCCCAAGTGGTATCTGAATCTGCCGGCTGGTGCACGCGCAGGCCTGGAGGCCGAGGTGCTGTTCGGGCAAACCCTGTTCCGGCTGGTGCTCTCGATCGTCATCATCGCGCTGCTCCTGCTGCTGATCACGCGTCTTGGCCGCTTGCTGATCCGCTCGTACAAACAGAAAACGAATGATGAGGCGCTGATCTGGACGCTCGATTCCCTGGCCTGGAAGCGGGTTGTGCTGGTGCTGCCGATGGTGCTGGCCACCAAAGCGGTTGAGGTGTTCATTGACCTCTACCTCAACTTCACCGGCACCGCGCTGGTGGTGCTCACCGTGCTGTTCGAAGCGGCTTATTTCAGCCTGTTCGTCCTGCTCGTGTTTCTGTTTTTCGAAGCGCTGGGACGCACTCTCGCTGAAGGACTGGTACGGCTTTCCGGGGATCAGGACATCTGGCGGTTGTCGAGAACCAGCAACCGGGTGATGCCCATCTGCCGGATCATGTCCGGCGTGGTGGGTGTGGCGCTGATCTACAAACTGCTGTTGCAGCTTGGGCTGTCGCCCACGCTCGTGCTCGCACTCTCCACGGTTCCCGGCCTGGCCATCGGCCTTGGTGCTTCCAAGCTGCTCAGCAATCTGTTTGCCGGCTTGTCACTGCAAACCGACCGGCCGCTGAAGGTGGGTGAGTTCTGCGAGATCGGCGACACGCGGGGCTTCCTCACCAAGATCGGTCTGCGCTCGGTGGAGATCGAAACCGTCACCGGCAAAGTCACGATTCCCAATGCCGTTGCTGATGACTGCATCATCAACAATCTCTCTCGCAATCCTGCGACCTCGGGAGGAGCACAGCGGCAAGGGCTGGATCTGAGCCTAGAGCTCGATGCCAACGACCCGTTCAGTCCGGATCAGATGACAGATCTGCTGGCATTGGCCAGGGCCTACGTTGCGAACCGGCCGGATCTGATCAACCCCTGCCTCACCATTGAGCTGGAACCTGGCTCACCCCAACGATTGCGTTGCATCGCCTTGATTCACGTCGAGAACTGGCGTGACTACATCGATTTGCAGGAGTCACTGACGTTGGCCTTCAATCAGCTCATTGACAGAGTCGATCGTTCCCACTTCGTGCTTGGGGTGTCGTACGACAGCACCAATGAACAGCTCGCGGCCGTTCCTGGGATTCTTCGCGGGATCATCGCGCGAACGCCGGGCTTTGAACTCAAAGCCTGCCGGCTCATGGAGATCGCCGAGTTCAGTTACAACTTCAAATGCCATCTGATCTGCCCAACGCTGAACTACAAACAGTTCAAGGATTCAATCGATACCATCAACAAAGAACTGCTGCGCGAGCTTGCAGCGGCTCAGATCGTGATTCCCTTCCCCACCGCAATTGAGATCCAAAAAGATGAGGTCTGATCAGCAGGTGCGGTACGCCTTGATGAAACTGTTGAGCACGTCATCCAGAAGTGAATCGGGAAAGACAAGAGAGCTGGCGGCGACATAGCGGTAGATCGCTTCATCGAGCTAACCGTTCAACACCAAGCACTGCGCGGCCGACAGCGCCAGGGCGCTTTGGTAGACGGCCGCATCCTGTTTGCCCTCATGAAACAGACGGCAGCCTTCATCGATCAGATCGCGGATCAGAGGATCGCGCAGATCGATGACCTCACCATTGCCGAGATGGAGGCGCCGTTCTCGGATCACACGCCGAACCTGTTGAAACGAAGCTCGCGCCAGAGCAGGTCCAAGCCGATCGGGGGTCTTCTTGCGCTCACGGATCTGAATCAGGGCATTAATCAGCTCAGCAGCCTTGAACACCGCCAGATCCCTGCGCTGCTGAAAGTTCAGGGCACTGAGGGAATTCAGATAAGCGGCGACAGCATCGAGAAAGGCCGCCGGCTTCTCTTGAAAGAGCGGAAGGGAGAGCCATGGCTTCGACGATGTTGCCATCCCGCCAACCCTTGCCTTGCTGCATCAACGGTAGCGATTGAGCGACGCGAAGCAAAAGCTGGTTCTCACTGACGAGGACGCAACGCCATAAATCCATAAATCAATAAATCTGTTTGCACAAGACCCCCCTTGGCCATGAGAGGGCTGTTAATTTTAAACCGCAAGAGCAGCTTGAGACAAAATGCCCGAAGGGAAACACAAACATTGGACAATTTTTGATTGATCTAGAGATACAAAAGGGTCCTCCAATAAGCCTCCCAGCCACGATGGCTTCAATTTCATTCTCACTGGCCCGAAGAGACCAAAGTCCAACAAGACAAAGAGTGAGAACGTGCCGAGCCGATAGAAGAAGTGGCTCAAAGAGCAATCAAAGCAAAGCCTCGCGGGGCTAGTATTGAGGATATCAGATAGTTAAAATTACATTAAAATCTAAAAGCTATAACACAGCACAGTATAAACTCATCAATTACTCATCAAAAGTCTTTATAAAATCTTGACCAATAATATTTAAGTAGCTACAGTTATTAGACCTTCTACTGCCTTGCAGTGAAGGGTCCGGACCCTTTGTTCTCTCAACACTTTCCCAAATGGCCGATGTTTTTGGATCAGCACTTAACGACGTACTTTCAGGAACACCTGTTTTAGGTGACCCTAACGTTGTTGCAGTGGCAACAACTAATGAAGCCGACCAAATTACAGCACTTGATGGAGACGACTCCATTCTTGCATTAGGTGGCGATGACTTGATTGAACCCGGCACCGGAGACGATACAGTTGATGGTGGTGAAGGTAATGACACAATTATTGGCAGTCAAGGCAATGATTTCCTCTTTGGTGGGGTTCAGCTTCTTGGCAACAACGACACCCTCACATATGAGGATAGTGGAATCGCAATTACATTGAAAGCTCGAGGGCAAATAAGTAAAACCTTTACGAACAATACCTTCACTGGATCTGCAGGCACAGATCAATTAGTTGGTAGCTTGGGCTTCCCTATTGATGGGATGGATTTTATCCCCTCGATCCAAACAATCATTGGTGATTCGACTCAAGTCAACACCGTTGATGGTTCTTCTGATCCTTCCGGCATGCCGCCGACTGGTAACGGAGCCTTTGACATTAATTTGTCAGCCTCAACTGATAATTTCAAAGTCATTTTTGTGGATCCCACAACAGGAATCCCAATTGATCCTTTGGTCTTTCAACAAACTTTTACCATTGAAAATTTTGCCAACGTCATTGGTACTCGCAACAGCGACATCATCATCGGCGATGATCAAGATAATGTTATTAGCGGTAGTTCCGGCACTGATAACCTCGATGGATTGAGTGGTAATGACACACTCGATTATTCAGGATTAGCTGCTGATATCAATATCGGCAATTTCAAGTCTGATGGATCTGGCATTACTAAAAAAACATTTTCGGATCCTACAACTATTGAATTCGATGCTTTTAGCGGCTTCGAAACAATCATTGGTTCCGCAACTGGAGTCAACACCATTGATGGAACTCTGGATGAGCTGCTCAGCAACACCTTTACTGTTGATCTCTCACAAGAACTGCTGACTGTCGATGTCAACGGAACAGAAGTAAATTACACCGTTGAAAACTTCACAAATGTAATTGGAACCGTTAACAATGATTCAATCATTGGTGACGCTGAAGACAATACCTTTGGCGGCAGCCTGGGTAACGACACTCTCGATGGTGGTGATGGTTTTGACACCGTCGATTACAGCGCTGTAAAAGATAACTCAGATGCACCGATCGTACTTAACGCTGGTGGTTCTATTAGTCTGGGCCAGTTCACTACCGAAATCGAAAACGTCGAAAGAATTATTGCAAGTAATGCAACAAATCCCGATCTCATCGACGCTGCTACTGACGAACCTAATCAGGCATCAATCTTTGTCGACCTGGAATTAAATAGCCTGTTTATCGAGTTCCTTCCAAGCAGTCCGTTCCCTGGTTCTGGACTGGGCTTTGTTGTTGAAAACTTTGAGAACGTTCGCGGTACTGACAACAACGACGTCATTTTTGGTGAAAGTCAAGTAGCTAATACCTTCTTTGGATCCAAAGGTGATGACACCTATTTCGGTGGACGGGTAGCCTTCATTCCTGATGGCTCTTATGGCTCTTATGGAATGGCCGAAAACACACTTAGCTACAACTTCGATGGTGGTCTTGGTGGTGCAATCGCTCTTGGCGGTAGTGGTCTGATTGACAAGGGTGAATTCGGTACCGACACACTTATAGGTGATGTCGAGATGGGGCTTCTCTTCAATACCATTAATAATATCATTGCTGATCAAAACTTCAGATTAGATAATACAATTGATGGCTCTCTGGACGCCGAAGGTAATGCTTCTTTCGAAGTCAATCTCGAAACCGGAGGACTTAACATAAGATTTGAAAGCGGAACATTCGCAGGCCAGGTTCTTAACTTTGACATCGAAAACTTCGGTCGGGTTGTAGGAACTGTCAACGATGATTTAATCATTGGCAATGATACTGAGAATAACATTTTTGTCGGTAGCTTTGGTAACGACGTAATTAATGGGAGTTTTGATGATACTCTCCCCGGTTCAAGTTCAAATGACGTACTTGATTACAGCGATTTAGGTGTTGGCATCACACTGCTGACCCAGGGGCAAATCGCTAAAGGACCATCCTTGTTTGGCGATACCATTCTTGGAACCAACGGTACAGATCAAACCACTGGTATTGATACAATTATCGGTGATGCGTCTGAAATCAACGCAATTAATGGCGTTGCTAATGGTGCTTTCCTCGATGCTGGAGATAAAGCAACCTTCAATATCGATCTCAGGGCTGAAACTTTCACCCTCACTTCTACCCTGGATCCAGCTCCTTTCGGCCCAATCACATTCAATATCGAGAACTTCAGCGAGGTTGTTGGAACCGTTAATGACGACGTTATTAAAGGTTCAGATTCTGCAGATGATCTCGATGGTGAGGCAGGCAATGACTTTGTCTTTGGCCGTAAGGGCGATGACAACGTTGCTGGCGGTGATGGTGAAGATACGCTGAGAGGGGATTCCGGTAACGACACCGTTTCAGGTGGCGACGGTAACGACAAAATTGATGGAGGCGGAAACCTTGACGTCTTGAGTGGTGATGATGGAGACGACTTCATTAGCGGAAAAGGCGGTGCCGACCTAATCGATGGTGGTGCTGGTGACGACACACTGTTGGGTAATGCTGGAAATGACACCATCAAGGGCAGTACTGGTAACGACAGAATTAACGGTGGCGGCCGTGGCGATACTCTCGACTACACAGGCTTAGGCGGAAGCGTGAGCCTTGGTAGCCAAGGTGTCATTACAAAAACCGCAGCAACTACGGGTGACCTTGGTACCGACACCCTGGTGGGATCCGGTACTGGCCAAATTCTTGATCCGTTTGTCGCTTCGATTGAAGAAATCATTGGTGATGTTGGCCCAGACATCGTCAACACCATTGACGGAACACCAACCGACCCTTCAGATGCAAGGGCTTCTTTTGACATCGACCTCAGCCAAGATTCGCTGGAGATCTCCTTCACGGCGGGTATTCCAAATCTGGCGACCCAAACTTACGTTGTCAAAAACTTCGACAACGTGATTGGTACTGGCAACGATGACTCCATCATCGGCAACGCCAACGACAACACCTTCGGTGGTTCTGATGGCAATGACTTCCTTGATGGTCTTGACGGCAGCGACACCCTTGATTACACCGGTCTCGGTGAAACAATCACTCTTACGCCAGCTGGTTTAACTTTCAACGCTCAAATCATCAAAGGTGGTGATGCAGGTATCGATAGTATTGCCAACTTCGAAACGATTATCGCGGACGATGTCTTCGGTAATTTGATTGATGGTAGCAATGAAGAGAATGCACAGTTTGGAATCGATCTTGGAGAAGAATCTCTGACGATTGTTCTGACCAACGTTCCTACGTTTGTTCCGAATCCTCTCGAATTCACGATCAAGAACTTCGATCAAGTTCGAGGAACTTCTTCTGCCGATTTCATCACTGGATCTGAAGATGACAACATCATCTTCGGCAGTGGCGGTAGCGACGTTATTGATGGTGATGGTGGCGTCAACACCCTTGACTACAGCGATCTCGACACATCCATCGTTCTGGGTGGAAGTGGCGACATCCTGAAGGAAGGTCTCGGCACAGACACCATTCAAAACATCCAAACCATTATCGGTTCTGCAACGCAGGACAACTTCATCGACGGTCAGCTTAATGCTGCAGGCAATGGTTCCTTCGACATTGATCTCAGCCAAGATGAGCTGATCGTTAACATCAGCACTCCGAATGTTGGACCCTTCACGTTCGAAGTTATCAACTTCGACAATGTGGTTGGTACTCGAAACACAGACAGCATTGTCGGCAACGACAATGACAACATATTTGTCGGCAGCGCCGGGGATGACACCTACGATGGTTTGGGTGGTGATGACACCCTCACCTACGAGGGCCTTGGAGAAAGCATCACACTTCTCGATACAGGAGACATCGAAAAAGGTGGATCCCTTGGAACTGATTCCATCGATAACATCGAGACGATCGTTGCTGACTCCTTCGCAAGCAACAACACAATCAATGGTGAAAACAACGCAGGTGTCTCATTCACTGTTGACCTCGCAGCTGAATCCCTCGCAGTTAATGTTGAGAGTGTGCCTGTTGTGATCAACCGCACAGTCGTCAACTTCGATGATGTGTTCGGTACAGCCGGTGATGACAGCATCACTGGTGATGATCAAGCCAACATACTCACTGGTAATGACGGCGATGATGTCCTTAGCGGTGGTGAAAGCGCCGACACCCTTGCTGGTGGTGATGGAAACGACGTCCTCTTCGGTGGAGAAGGCGACGACGAACTCGATGGCACGGCATGGTTCAGTGGTGAGTTCGGCGCTAATGATTTCGACAGACTCACTGGCGGCAGCGGTGCAGACCTCTTCGTTCTCGGTGTTGAAAACACGGTTTACTACGAAGGAATCGGATTTGCTGAAGTTCTTGACTTCGAGTCCGGTGTGGATACCCTCCAGCTTGCTGGTGTAGCCAGTGACTACTCATTCAATAGCAACTTTATCACTGGTAGTGTTGATATTCTCCTCAACACTCCTGGCAGCGGTTCAGATTTGATTGCTATCGCAAATGAACTCGCTTTCAGTGACATCACCTTTGTGTGATTGAAATAGCTGAGCCCGAAAGGGCCTAGCTATTAATAAATATCTTTCAAGCCTCGCTGCGTGCAGCGAGGCTTTTTTATTTTCTTCTTTAAGTAATGGCAGGTGTCACACACCCAAAAGAACAAAATGGTAAATGCATTTTTTCCAATAACAACGTCCGCATACAGAGAAACATTCAAAAAACCAACCAAGAAGACAAGACACACACAAACTCAAGCACTGAAACAATCAACAAAAAATATTGACAGATTCAAACAAACATTTACTCATCTCTAACAATAAATGCTTGGCTTTGCATTCTTATGCAAACCGCTTGGCAAACATGAAAGCTACAAGCGAATTGCGAAAGAGATCAATCCATTAGTGTCAAAACGTCAAACTCGTTCAGAAATCAATAACAAATGAATTTTGGAGTTGCTTACAACTTCAACAAGGATGATTTTGAACACCCGCTTCAAAACAATCAGTACAGGCTCTCAGACCAGCATTGATAAAATTTCCACCCAATCAGCACCAAGACAAGTGAAAGTGGTCTGTAACTTCTTCAGCTGACCTTGCTAGACGTCATGCAAGCTTTTGCAGAACAAGAAAACTAATAAGATCAGCACACTCGCAAAAAACACGACAGCGAGCGAGCACAGACCCAGTCATGAATCCTGCAAGCAACGATGACCAGACAGATCATCTCATCCAACACCACGAAAAAGGGGGTGACAAGACTCACGACACCACATAGAGAGTGCCGGAATGCTCAAAGATGGGAACATCTGTCCCCCGGACACTGCACAAAGCGCTTCATGCCAATTGTTCACCAGTGGCTCAAGTCATGGCTGAAGTGCGTTTATGTGTCAATAGCCAACCGAGAAAAGAAAACCATCAAAAAAGCCCGCCGAAGCGGGCTTGCAAAGCTGAATAAACAGTCCGTTGGGAGCCAAAAACAAGCTCAGACAAACTGAATTTGATTCTCTGCGTTAACGATGTAGGTTCCGTCTTGCAGAAGCAGGAATTGAGTATCAGCGAAACCGCCAACCTGCTCAATATTGGCCAGGTTCATTGTGATGCCACCGGAAACCAGTGTGCCAGCAGCGGAATCAAAGAGATACTCTCCTTCACCCAATTGAAGAGTGTCAAGGCCACGACCACCATTAAAGAAGCCCGTACCAAAACCGAGAAGTTGGTCGTCACCAGCCCCTAAATTCGTCAGTCCGTCGCCACTGAAGCCTCCGAAGGAGGCATCAACGAGGTCGCTGCCACGACCCATTTTGATCAAGCCAAAGTTGCTGATTGCAGAATTGTCTCCAGTGGAGAAACCCCATCCAAGGAGAGAGTCTTCACCAGTTCCAGCATTGATCACACTGTTTTGGTCAACAAAAACACCAGCATTAATGAGGCCTCCAGAGGCGAGACCTTCGATCACATCTTCTCCGCTACCCAATCGAAGTCTTGATGACACAAGAGCGACGCCAGAAACCTGCTGCCCGCCTTGAGATTCACCTAGACCAAACACAAGATCTTCCCCAGCTCCTGCGTCAATCTCTCCCTGCAAGCTGAACACTCCTGAGGCCGATGTCGCGCCAGCAGCCCATGCCTCACCAAACAGACCATCTTCACCGGAACCAAGCTTGATGAGAGAGGAGTCATTATTGATACCTGCAATCCGGCCGGAATCAGTCACAGCATTCACAACAACCACCCCTTCGATGAGATCTTCACCAACACCGGCATCAATCAAGGAGTTACCACGATTGAGGATGCCGCTCATCTCGCCAGATTCCGCCAAACCGGTCAAATCGTCAGCAAAGCCGATAATCTGATCTTCACCTAAGCCTGTACGAATCACGGCGGAGTTGTCATTATTGATTCCACCAACACCATCGGTTCCGGCTGCTTCACCATCAATCAGGTCATCACCACGACCTGTGATGATTTCACCACCACCGCTATTTTCAATGCCATCGACATCGCGAAGACCCAATGCATTACCGATAATCTGATCGCCTCCAACGCCGGTTGTCAGCAGACCTTCATTCAAAATGCCATCAACACGGATCGAACCTGTTGCTGTTCCGCTGACCAGGTCAGTACCGAAACCAGTACTTAGAAGGCCGCCATTCGCCAAACCACCTGTGATCGCAAGGACAAAATCCTGACCAGATCCAAAATCAATGGCACCTTCGTTGCTGAGGAAGCCAGAGAAAATGTTATCTCCCAACAAACCATCATCAAAAATTGTCCCTTGATTCAGAACAATTGGAGAGAAGATTGAACCATTTAAGCGAAACTCCTCCCCTTCGTCGACTATAAAAAAGGGCTCGACAATTGTGTCTCGACCCAGAACAAAATTCTCAACAATAACTCGAACCAATTCATTCTCTACATCAACAGGTGAAGCATTAAAAAACTCACCATTAACCTGATTCTCAATAGCCTGAACTTTGTCAAGCAACTCTTGAAGAACAACAGGATCCAGGGGTTCCAGGCCCAGATTGTTGATGACCTCCTCAATTTTAGACAGAGAAAGGCCAGGAATGACTGCAGCCATGATTGAAAAACGAGGAAAGAGAGGACATTTTCTCAATCAATCTGAGGCAAAGATTGCTCAGACTGTTAAAGATTTAAACAGCGCCTGCACAAACAAGGCAACTGTTCAGGAAAAGACTAGCAAGATTCAGAACAATATTCGCAATCGAAAAACAACGAGTTGTGAAGAAGCAAGCAAGCAAATCAGAGCTTTTTGTGAATATCTGAGCAATAGCAATCACCTGTTGTACATCAGAAATCGACGGCAGCCTAATTTCACCTTCCAGACGCCCTCAGCAGCCCGAATCAGGGGAAGATTGTTGCGCTCACGGCCGTAATAAAGATCAGAACCAAGCCCAGTGAAGAGAAAACCATCAATGCCGGATGCGGCTCCAACGCTTCTGGCCGGATTTGGGCCAATGAAAGGGATCAGGTACTCCGCTCGTCCGGTATCGCCCGCATGATTCCAGATCGCCGATCCATAGCCCTGAAAACGTGATGCGGTGAGTTCAGCCTTGCGCTGGCCCGCCTGAGTCAAGTCCCCCCGCCAGAGCCCAAGCGGTACACCGGGTTGCCGTGGCAAGTGCCAACGGATCTCTGCCTCAGGTAAAACCGATGACTGAAGCACACACTCCTCAAAATCCTGGCTGGATCCCCTGGAGCCAGCTCCAAAGCAAGCATCGGAAAGCACAAAAACCGTGACCAGCCCCCCAGCGAGCACACGTCGGTTGATGATCACCCTGAACAGCTCGAAAGGATGCCGCATAGGGATTTGATAGCCGATCAAACACCTGTTGGCAAAAACTGGCCTGGCGTATCAATCGAGAACACTGCATCGAACACGGTGCAACCACGTCATCCGCGCCATGTTGAAGAATATCCTGATCAGCATCAGCCCCAGGGGCCAGATGGCCTCGACTCATCTTTTTTGAACAGAGAGCCATCGAAGCACCGACACATTCGATCATCGAACAGAAGAACCTCAAAGCGACGTCCGAGCGCTGGGTCTGACAGAAGCAACACAGAGCTCGGTTGCACGAGATCAATGACCAAACACCTCAATCACCACAACGGTCATCATCAGTGGTACCAATGCACAAAGAACAATCATGGCTAGTGATTGTGGCTACTCACGCGGATACGCGTGACTGACCGGTAGTGCAGTCTTGAAGATGGCCACAACAACAATGATGATCTCAGCCACAATGGACTTTGATCATGAACATGACAAGGAGCTGAAGGATACTGGGCACGAATAAGTGTTGTGCAACGAGTACATCTCCTGGGATAGCCAACACGGACCCGATGTGTATGGTACGGATGAGCTGAAGCAGCTGTCGCACCGAAAAGGATGGAACTAACGATTGTGAAAGCAGAAATAATTTTAAGTGGAACATGCATAGTCAGAGAAGGTAAGTGAGTCGCCACTGATTAGCGATATCCACACCCTCACTGATTTACGCGTCAGTTCTGATGAGAGCGATCACCCGCATGAGTGAGATCCGTCACAAGCACTATTTGTTTTCCTAACCAGTACATCTAAAAACCGACAAGGAGCATTGCACTGGCAGCCGCCAGGACAATCAAATGCCGCGAACACCCTCAATGCACTTGGCACTCGCCTTGGGCTGCCATTCAATGATGCGTTTAGCATTCTCTGAACACTGTTCCATGGATGCCTGGGGAATCTTCTCCAAGGCAGCAGTGGTTCGGTGAGCGCCATAGGTCGCCCAGGTGATCACAAGCCAGGTGATGGGTTCCATAACAGCTGTCTTCAGGGCATCGATCGTAAGCACATCGGCCGTGAGATCACCGCATGGCCTGCCGCCACCATTTCCTGCTGAACATTGATGCCGTTCACAAACAGCTCAGCAATAGTGCGGCCGTCGCGATCCGTGTTGATCCGTCTGATGACGACAGACTGGCCTTTCACCAGCATGTTGAGGTGATCGCGGGATGCATCGGCATCCGTGTTGTCGTACGCGTAGGCCTGCATCGATGTCGCACGAAATCGAGGCATCTCCTTCCTTTGCGGAGCATCAATACAGGCGAGCCTGATGCGTTCGCCTGCGGCGGTTTGGCAGGTATCGCCTTCATCGCAGCTGCGGATCGTGACCTTGTCAGCCGATGCAAATGCTGCTTCGAGGCCAAGGGCCAGAACAACGCCAAACGCGCGCGCGATGGATAGCAGCCTGCCCCCAGAATTCAATGCGACGGGCTCCTGGCCACAATCCCTCGCTCCAGTCAAGCTGAATCCATGCAACATCGCGGACCAGAGCCGCTGCTGGCTGCTGGAGATGAACATCGATGGAGTCCAATCTGCAGCCGGCCTATCCGGCACACTCACGATCCTGGTCACCGTTTCCGGTCTTCTGTTGCTGATTCGGCAGCCGCAGAGAAGGCCTGAGGATCAAGGTTGAGATCAGGTTTGAGGCGCAGCACCATCCACAGAAGCATGGCAGCACACTCGTCGTCGCTGGCTCCATAGTCGTACTGCCAATCTTTCACCATCGCCGCCAGCTCCTGCTGGGCAGAGCTGATGAATGCGTCGGTCCATTCCTCCATTGCGTCACCTCTCCACGTCTTGTGATCACACTGCTGCATCCAGGCCGGCAGGAGGCCTTGGCGTGTTGCTGATGCGGGCTTATCAGCGCCTGATCCAGGGCCTGGCGCTGGTGCTGCCCTTCCCTCAACCCCGCAAGCTCATCGGCGCCGGTGCCCTGCGGTCGTTGCCGCCGCAGATGCGAGGGCGTCGCTGGCAACGGCCACTGCTGGTCACCAATCAGCAGCTTCTGCAATTGCAGCTGCCCCAGCCCCTGCTGCAGCAACTCGAAGCGGACGGACGGACCTGCCGGGTGTTCGATCAGGTTCCCGACAATCCCACCCTTGCCTGTGTGGAAGCAGGTCTGCGCGCCTACCGCGAGGGCCACTGCGACAGCCTCGTAGCCGTGGGCGGCGGCTCGGTGATCGATTGCGCCAAGGCCATCGGCGCCCGCGCCGCCAACCCCTGGCTGAGCTGCCGGGCCATGGAGGGGCTCTTCCGAGTGGTGCTGCCGCCCGCGCCCTTGGCGTGCGTACCCACCACCGCCGGCTCCGGATCAGAGGCCTCGATCGCAGCCGTGCTCACCGATGGCCAACGGCAACGCAAACTCGCCATAGCCGATCTCAAGCTGCTTCCAAAGATCACGGTGATCGACCCCGAACTGATGCTCGGTCTGCCGCCAGCGATCACGGCCGCCGGTGGCCTCGATGCCCTCACCCACGCGGTGGAGGCCTACATCGGCCGCGGGGGAACCCCCTTCAGCAACCGTCGCGCCCTCGATGCCACCGCCGCCATTAGCCGCTGGCTATCGCGGGCCTATTCCCATGGGAGCGACCTCGAGGCCCGCCTGCAGATGGCCCTTGCCGCCCATGCCGCTGGTGAGGCGTTCACTCGCACCAATGTGGGCTACGCCCATGCCCTGGCCCACGCCCTTGGCTGCGCCTACGGCATCCCCCATGGCCTTGCCAATGCGCTGGTGCTACCGAGTGTGCTGCGCTTCTCCCTACCAGCCTGCGAGCCGAGGCTTGCTGCGTTGGCTCGGGCCGCAGGGCTGGGCACATCGCAAGACAGCGACCAGAGGCTCGCGAGGGTCTTCATCAACTGGGTGGTCGCACTCAACCAGCAGCTGGGAGTGCCTCCATTAATTGCACCACTGCGCAGCATCGACATTCCCCGGATCAGCGCCGATGCCCTTATAGAAGCCCACCCGTCCTATCCGGTGCCACGGTTGATGGGCCGCAGCGATTGTGAAGCCCTGCTTACTCAGCTGCTTCCAGATGCGGCGTCGCCGTCTGGTGCATGGTTTCGATCAACGTCTCCGCCAACGGCTGGCTCTCCTCAGGAGGAATCATCACCTCGAGGTAAGCGCCGCCGTCATGGGCATTGATCGCCACCAGCGCCTGCTCCAGCTCCGCCACTGTGGACACGCGGCCGCTCCACCAGCCCTGGCAACCGAAGGCCTCGGGCAGCTGGGCATATTGCCAAGGGGGCAGATCGTTGTAGGCATGCCCCGTTTCGCTGAGCAGGGCCTCCACGCCGTAAAGCCCGTTGTTCAGCACAATCACCACGGGCTTGGCCCCGGTGAAACCCATCACACCGATCTCCTGCACGGTGAGCTGGTGCGCCCCATCACCGGTCACGAGCACCACCCGTCGCTCGCTGTCGGCCAGGGCACACCCCAGTGCCGCCGGCGTCGCCCAGCCGATCGAGCTCCAGAGGGTCTGGCTTTCAATCGCCACCCCATCGGGCAGGCGCATGGCATTGAGCTTGAGCAAGCAGGTGCCGGTGTCGGTCACCAGCAGATCCATGGGCCGCAGAAACCGCTGCAGACGCCCATAGAAACTCGCCGATCCCGTGGGCTGATCTCCTTCACCACGCAAGGGGAGCAGGGGCTCAGGCTGCACAGGGCGCTGCTCCCCCCAGTGGCTGGGCCTGGAACCAGTGGCCTGGAAACGCTTGATCAAACCCGCCAGCACCTCACTGATGCTCACGCTGGTGAACACCTGATCACCCGCCTGAACCCAGTCGGCATGTAGGGAAATCACCCGGCTTGCATCCAGATGCCCGCTCCAGAGGCCTGTGTTGAGGTCCTCCATCACCAGGCCGCCGAAATCGATCAACAGGTCGGCGTCTTCCACAACGCCTTGGAGGGCCGCCGGTGTGGAACGCGCTCCGTTGTACATCCCCAGGAAGGCGGGATGCCCCTCGCTCAGCAGCGACTTGTCCATCGGCGTTGTGGCATAGGACAAGCCTGAAGCCTTCAGAAACGCGGCGAACGTCTCCACCAAACCGAAGCGCTTGAGGGTGACCGTAGGCATCACCAGAGGACGGGCCGCCTCGGCGAGACGCCCCATCACCAAATCGAGCACAGCCTCCAGCTCCACAGCCACACTGGCGTGTTGATCGACCGCGCCCATGGGTGTTCCCTGGATCGGCGTGCCAGTGATCGGCATCAGCGCCAGATCCATCGGCACCGTTAGGTAAGCAGGCCTCGAATCCTCAAGGGCCTTGTCGATCACCCGCTCCAGTTCCACCACCACGTTCTCGGGGGTGAGCCTGGCACTCACGCAACCAGCTGCAGCCGAGATCGCCTCGAAACGGTCGTAACGGGTATCACCGAGGGTGTGATGGCAGATCAACCCTTGGCGCACGATGCGCACGCTGGGGGTGCCCACCAGGTGAAACACAGGCACTCTCTCGGCCATGGCGCCCATCACGCCATTGAGGGCACTGAGTTCTCCAACGCCATAGGTGGTGCAGACAATCCCTGCTCCACGACGACGGGCATAGCCATCAGCTGCGTAGGCGGCATTCAGTTCATTGGCCGATGGCACCCACTGCAACCGCGGATGCACCTCCACCGCATCGTTTAAAGGAAAGGAGTAGTCCCCCGGCACTCCGAACACATGGCCGATGCCGAGATCCGCCAACCGATCCAGCACGTAGGTCACTACAGAGGGAGACATCAGCAACGATCGGGGATCACGGCGTCAGTTTGGCGCTAACACTTCACAGATCAAGTCGTCCGAGAGACGAAACAGATCGACGGCCTTCTGAAGATCGGCACCCTCGGCACTGGTTTTGGCTTCAGAAAAACGATGCACACCGGGACGCACCAACCGGTTGCTCCAATAGCTAAATCCTGGTGCTGCATAGCCAGAGTCGGTGATCAGATCCGCCAACAACCGACCAGCGGTCTGCACGGATTCGGTCACCCGAAGAACATCACGGGCCACCAACGCAAACAGCAGCATCCCCAGAGGATTGCTGTGGCGGTTGTGGCGGAAGAAGCCCCCGCTGCTGCGGGGAATCACCAACCCGGGGCTCCAGGCAATCACTGGCATCATCGCGTCAAGCTGGCGGTTGAGTTCGCGTCCCAGCAGTACGTTGCAGAGTTTGCTGTCTTTGTAGGCCTTGTCGCCATCGAAGCTGGCACTGCCGTCGAGCATTGCAAAACCTGCGCCGGCCTTCAGTCCTGCCAGATCGCCCAGATCCGCCGGTTGGCCCACGCGCCCACCGCCGCTAGCGGGGTTGTGCACATCGGAGGCGGTGATCACCAACCGGGGCTGCGATCCCAACCGCAACAGCGGCAACAGGCGCGTGGCGATCAGCTGATGGGCCAACTGATTCACCGCAAAGGTGATCTCAAGGCCCTGGGGCGAGAACACCGGCGCCCCGGCCCCCGCCCGTTGCTGCCCGGCATTGAGCACCAGACCATCCAAGGGTTCAGCGCGATCCAGCAACTGATCACAGGCGCTCTGCACACTGCGCAGGTCGGCGAGATCCGCTACCAACCAGCTCACCTGGCTCGGCATTGCACCAGCTGCGACCAATTGCGATCGGGTCTGCTCGCCGCGCTCTGGCGTGCGGCAGAAGAGCGTGAGTTGATGGTCACTCAGGGCAAGCCGCCGGGTGGCCTCCAAACCGATGCCGGAACTCGCTCCGGTGATCAGGATCCGCTTCATGCCAACCACGTCAAGCCAACCACGGCCAACGCAAGCCCAGGGTCTCCGCCGTGCTCATCACCTGGGCATTGAGTGCACGTCCCAGCAGCACCTGGGGTTCATCGGGCCGGATCGGAATCACCTGGTGCTGAGCGCTGCCAGCAGACTCCGATCCCTTGATCACCCTTCGCCGGAGCAGGGAATTGGCCGCCTCCAGCCCGCACACATAGGCCCGCTCCTGGCAAAGCCCTTTGGCGCCGAATTCCCGCGCCCCCATCCTCACCCAGTCGCCGGCGCACACCAATGAAGGGATGTTCGTCTCCAACGGCGGCCGCTGCCGGAAACTCCCCGGTGAGAACCAGGCCACCGACCCCGGATAGCGGCGCACCTCAGCCTCCAGCACATTGGCGGTGTGAAAGGCGGGATTGGCCACCGGCAACAGCTCGCGCATCAGCAACGCCACGATCTCCTCATCACTGAGGACCGCGATCGCTGTGGCGTTGTAGAAGTCGCTGGCGATCACTGATCCCCGGGGTTTCTCACCTCCCCACAGGGCTGCTTCCGTCTCCTTCTGCAGCTGATCGAGCATGAAGAAGGTGCCGCCCGCCCCCTGCAAGGCCTCGAAACGGGAGAACACGTTGGCGGGATCGGCAACCTCCAGGTAGGTGTCCAGCCACAACCGCACCGACACCACATCAATGGCCCCGAGATTGCCGGCATCCACTAGTTCAGGGGCTGCAGCAGCACAGGCCGGCGAGTTGCCCAGTAGTGCACCCATCCCCTTGGCACCCACCGTGAGCACAACCGCATCCACGGCCTCGATCAGTCCCTCGTCACCAGTGGCAACAGCCCGGGTGTCCACCGATGCAACAGCCTTGGTGTCTGGATGGAGATTCAAACGCGTGGCCAGGGTTCCGCCGAGCACCTGCAGCCCGTAGCGATCGATCAGCCGCTTCGCCAAAGGGGCAATCAACTGTTCCGCAATGCTCCTGGAGCGAATCCAGCGCACATCGAAGGAATCCTGGTGCGCAAAGGAGTAGTAGTAGAGAAGCTCCATCGTCACCGCCGCCGAGAGTTCTTCCGGCGGCTTGAACAAGCCCACCAGGAGCGTGGGACGGAGAAAGTCGTTGATCATCCGCTCACTGATTCCGAGGCTTCGGAACAGCGTCAGCGCATCGATGGTGTCGTAGCGCTCAAACACCTCGGCGCTGCGGTTGAGATCGAGCATCGCGTAAAGGAGCCCGGCAATGCTGAGGCGGTCAGCCACGGGAAGCCGTTTGAAGTTGGTGGTGGTGGCCAGCACCTGCCCGATGGGACTGGGCCATCGCTGGGCATCACCGAACACCGGGGCTGTGGCTTCCAGTCCATCGGGCGACCAGAAGGCGCTGGTGGTGAACTCCGTGAACACGTTGCTGAGCCCGAGCTCAGCGGTGAGGGCATTGATGTTGGGGTAGTCCTTCCAGAACCCGCGGGTGCCGGCTTCAAAAGGTTTGCCGCTGCTGGTGGTCAGGGGGGTGCTGCCCGTGGGATCCGCCATCCCATCCAGCATCGTCACGCGCACTCCGGCTTCACAGAGGGCCTTGGCGGCACCCCAGCCTGCCCACCCCGCACCGATCACCACAACATGCGACGGATTGGAAGTCGATGGGACTGCCTCTGTCATGGTCTGATCCTGCAGCCGATCCCGAACCCCACGCTAGGCAGTGCAGGTGCCTGTCCCGCCAGACTCCACATCAGCCCTGCCAATCACCGCACCATCTTGGTGATCCGCATCCTGCTGCTGTTGCTCTCCCTCAGCCTCACCCCCGGCAGCGCAGCTCCGGTGAGTCGCGAGGATCCCGAGCAAGCGGACACCAGCAAACAAACCACGACCACCGCCGCCGGTTCGGCGGTGGTCGTCACTGCCAACCCCTTGGCCAGCAAGGCAGCCCTGGGTGTTCTTGCCAGCGGTGGCCACGCCGTGGATGCCCTAGTCGCAGCGCAAGCGGTGCTGGCTGTGGTGGAACCGCAGAGTTCCGGACTCGGAGGCGGAGGATTCCTCTTGCACTGGGATGCCCGTCGTCAGGCCTTGGAGGTTTTCGATGGCCGTGAAACGGCCCCGGCGCGCAGTCGCAGCGACGACCTTCTTCAGCCCTCCGGTGAACCGCTGTCCTACCGGGCGGCCACCCGCCATCCGCATGCGATCGGAGTACCCGGAACCGTAGCCCTGCTCTGGGAGGCCCATCAACAGCTGGGGCAACGGCCATGGTCCAGCACCCTCACGCCTGCCATCCGTCTGGCCCGCGATGGGTTCCTGCCCAGCCCGCGGCTGCGCCGCTCCGTGGCCCTGGCCCAGCGCCTCGGTGCCAGCCATAACCATGCTTTTCAACAGCTTTACCTGCCTGGCGGAACGCCGCTGCCAGCAGGCCGTCTGTTCCGCAACCCAGCCCTGGCCCGCACCCTGGAGGTCCTGGCCCAGGAGGGGGGCCGAGCCTTTTACCAAGGCCCGCTGGCACAACGGATCCAGCGCGGCGTCAACGCTCTGCAGAGTCAAGAACCAGGCTTCAAAGGCTGGACCGCCGCTGATCTTGCCTCCTATTCCGTGGTGCGCCGAGCTCCCCTCTGCCGGGTGCAAATGAAACACCGCGTCTGCACAGTGCCCCCTCCGAGCAGCGGCGGACTGGCGGTGTTGCAGACCCTGGCCCTGCTCGATGCAACCGGCAGCTTCAACGATCCATCGAACCCACAAAGCTGGCGCCATCTGGTCCTGGCTGAATCCTGGGCCGACGCCGATCGCCTCTACTGGGTTCACGATCCAATTGATGGCACCATTCCCACCCAGGGACTACTGGATCCGGCTTACATTCGGGCCCGTGTCCAGGCCATGCAGGCCTCACCCGAACGCGTGGCGCAGCCGGGTCTGCCGCCAGGGATGAAGCGGTTTCCCTTCGGTCGCCCCGGGCCCGGCACCGAACTGGGCACCTCTCACGTCACGATCGTGGACGGGAAGGGCAATCTCGCCAGCTACACCACAACGGTGGAAACCGTTTTCGGCAGCCGCAATCTGGTGGAGGGCATGGTGATGAACAACCAGCTCACCGATTTCGACTGGCGGCCCGTGGTCGGGGGCCTCCCCGTGGCCAACCGCCGCCGTCCAGGGCGCAGGCCGGTGTCGTCGATGGCACCCACGATCGTATTCAACGGTGACCAGCCGGTCCTGGCGCTGGGCAGTCCGGGGGGAAAGCGCATCCCCCACTACATCAGTCGGGTGCTGCTGGCCGCACTGCCGTGGGCTGAGCCTCCGGCCCGATCGGTTGGGCTGCCGTTGGTGTCTCCCCAGGGAAACACCCTTGTGATCGAGAGGAAACCGCCGCTCCCCTGGCCCGTCGATCCCAATGAACTCAATGCACCCGGCCGCGAGCTGCGCCTCCAGACCCTGGGCAGCGGCATCGGCTTGGTGCAACGGATCGGCAATCGCTGGCATGGAGCCGCTGACCCTCGTCGGGAAGGAACAGCCCTGGCCCTGCCGTGAAGAGCCTGGCGCTCACGCGATCAGAGCAAGCCATCGCTGGGTTCGGGCTCCCCAGACGGATGCTCATCAGCAGGCATCAGTGACGCAGCGCCTTCATGCCGTCCCGGACTCGCACATCACGGAAGTTAGGAACCGCTGCGCCGGTGGAGCGCGTTATCGCCAGGATCAGAGCACCGATCAGAGCCAGGTTCATGAAGAAGCCGGCATCGATCGGAAACGTGTGAAAAATCAGGGTGGTGGGCACCAGAAACACCAGCAGCAAGGAGGCACCCAGCCGGGTGTTCGTGCCAAACACCAGCAACAGCGAGCCGGCGATCAGCATCACGATCGCAGCCACCAGCAGCACACCGGCCAGGGGCTCGGCAACTCCCTTGGCTGTGATCGAGGCAGCGGTGTCCGAAAAATTGCTGAACTTGCCTGGCAGGGCGTTCACGAACACCGCTGCCAGACACAGGCGGCCCAGGAAGTCGAGCACCTTAGATGGGGCCAGGGGATGGAACATCTCGAGCGAAAACCGGACCAACCGATTCTGTAGCGAATCGAACCATAGAACCCGGCCCTGCCTCCCTGCAGGGGGCAGCAGAAGCCGCTACAAAGACTCAAATCCCTTGCACTGTCGATGCCATGGGGCAATCCCAATTCCTCACCTTCCTGCTCGGGACCCTGCTGCTTGGCGCGGCTGTACCTGAACAGGCTCTGGCGACTATCAAAGATGAATACCAGCGAGCCCACTCCTGTGACTACTTCAAGGCGCCCTTTTTGAGCGATGTTGGGCTCTACAAGGATCAGAAAGTGCGTTTTTGCATCAGCGCCGATCAGTCGGAGCTGATTTACGTGATGGCGATGGGCACCTCCTGGGTGGTTCCTTTTAACCGCGAGTACCGCAGCGATGGAGTTAGGCGCCTTTACACCCTCGAGAAAGACGATCTGGTGCTCTACCAAAAGGAGGACGGCGTGGTGAAGCGCATGGTGCTCGGCCGCCGGCGATGATCGCTGAACCGAATCTCAAGCCATGGCCAGCTTCGACAAAAGCACTCCTTTCATGCTGCTGGCACGGATTCACGTGAAGCTCAACTGCGTGGAGGCCTATCTCGAGCTGGCGCGAACCACCGACGCTGCAGTGCAGGCCAGCGAACCGGGAATGCTCCACCACACCTTTGATCAGGATCCAGATGACCCGCAGGCCTTTGTGTGGTCAGAGCTCTATGCCAACGACGCCGCCTTTGCCGCACACGTATCGAATCCTCCAGTTCAGGAGTACCTGCAAAAGCACGCCGAACTGGCCGACGACTTCAGGGTGGAGGTGTATGGAACGGTGGGAGACGAATGCCGCACCTTGATGGAGTCACTCGGTCTCCCCCTGAAGATTTTTGAAACCCAACTGGGGTACAGCCGGGTGTAACGGACATCAACGCGCCAACTGAAATCCGGCTCCGGGCTTTACTGGCACACCGCCGTTGCAGAAATTCGAGGCAAACACCTCCTTGTCCTGAATCGTCCAATCAGGCTTGTTGGCCTCATACCAAGCCAGGCTGTCGCTGTAGCAGGTGTTCCAACGGGTGGATTGTTCGGCAATCGGTCGCAACGACAGTGCGATCGACACCGAACTGGCTGTAGCGATGAGGCCCAGCACCGGAAACAGATGGGCGTTGATCATGTCGCGGGCGTTGGACATCTCGAACGGAAGCGTTGGGTTCATTGTGAACCGTGTCCCCTGCATGCGATCCACTCCAACCTGGAGATTTTTCGTTTCCAGAAGTGATGTCGAAATGAAATTTCCTTGAGGAAAGGATCAGGCCAACGCGTAAACCGGGTTCATTCGCTTCAAGCCCATGGCGTTTGTCAGCCGCATCTGCGCCACCTCCCGCGGATCCACCATCGATGCCGTCGGCAATGGTCGCTACCGCGTCTGCGACCGCGACTCCCATTGTGCAGAAGTGAACGGTCTCTGGCAGGCCTACGAAACACTGCGCCAGCAGGAGCAACGCCCTGTGTAGCGCTTCAACGCTTTTGCTGATCCATCCAATCGGCGTCGGGCTCTAGCCGCTTCTGGGATCGGTTCATCCAGCACTGGAGAACCCTGGAGCCTGATGCGGTCGACGACGAATGGTTGGAGACGTTGCAGGCCGGCTCGCGAGCCATGAAGAGCCGTTGGGCCGTGTTCTCCTTTCTGGCGGGCTTCTGGCGGCGCAAGCTGCCAAACGCGGCCATCGCCACGCTGGATGGCCTGCTTGCACAGCTGGCTTCAGGCCATCAACTGCTGATAGGCCTCGTTCACGCGGCGAAAAGCGTGCGCCGATCCACCCACATCCGGATGATGGCGCTTCACCAGGCGACGGAAGGCCTGCTTGATCTGCTCCTGGGTTGCACCCACCTGCAAACCCAGCACCGCCAGAGCCTTCTCCTCTTCGCTCACTGCTGCAGCTGAAGGCTCACGATCCGTTGTGCGCCGGTCACTGCGGGTGCGCCGGGTCTGGCGACGATTGGCCTGGGTCTGGCGACGACTCGACTGGGTCTGGAGCTGACAAAGCTCGCTCACGACCCGAGCCGGATCTTCTTCGAGCCATTCGCTGGCCCGCACGCCGTAAAGGGCAAAAGCGGCCATCACCGCAGCCGTCTTCTTGGTTGTTCTGGGGCCGACAGCAGCAAGCAGATCGGTCCCCAACCCGCTCACCAGACGATCCAGTCGCTGCTGCAGGCTCAATCGAGACGGAAAGCTGTTGCGGTTGAGCTGGTCGATCAGAGCATCAAGAGCAACTTGACGCAGCTGACTCCATCCCGGCTGCCTGGCCATGGCCGCACCCCAGGCCTGGACCTGCTCCGCACTGATCCGTGCAGGAGCATGGGCTGAGGGCTGCTGCCACTGGGAACGACGCGCGCGCTCGAGCTCCTGTTGCAAGCGCTTGACCTCCCGTCGCAGGGCATCGTTCTCGCGGAGAATCGCTTCCACATTGCTGGTCACCCGCTGGCCAGACGTCGACCTCGGCCAAGAAGCCATATCGCGGTGCGGCGACCATTGGCGCGGATCGAACCCCATGACCCGCACTCCCGAATGTCAGCAATGTACGGCTGGGGATCCTTGCGATCTCAGCTCACCAAGGCAGCACTTCGCCATTGGCATGCCAGAAGGTGCCACTGGTCTCGAGACTGAGCGCATCGATCCGTGCCAGTAGACCGCTCACGGCCTGCTCAGGAGTGATGCCGTTGGGGTTGAAGCGGATCATGCGGGTGCTCACCAGCCCCGGATGCAGAATCGCCACAGCGATGCCTCGTGATTTGAGGTCATGCGCCAGCGACTTGCCAGCGCTGTTGAGCGCAGCCTTCGACATGCGATAGCCGTAGGAGCCACCGGAGGTGTTGTCGTCGATTGAAGCCATGCGGCTGCTCATCAGTGCCAGCTTGCCGCCGCTGGGGATCTGTCCCACCAGGGCCCGCACCAGCCGCAGAGGAGCCAGAGCGTTGACCTCGAACTGACGGCGGATGGACGCCTCATCCAGTTGATCCAACGCGATCGACTCCAGGATGCCGGCATTGAGAATCACCCAATGCAGCGATAGGCCATCGAGGCGGTGGATTAAGTCCGCGGGCATGCCGGGATCCGCCTGATCCAGACCGGCCTCGATGCGGACATCAAGGGCCTGCAGCTCATGTGAAGGCTCCCGGCACACGGCAATCACATCGAAGCCACGGTCTCGCAACTGGCGGCAGTACTCCAGGCCGATGCCGCGATTGGATCCTGTGACAAGAACCGATGCCATCAACCAATCGCAACCAAGCCACATCCTGCCCAAGCAGGCGGTTCCATCACTTGGAGAGGCTTTGAATGGCGGGATCCAGGCCTGGCTTGATGACTGCTGAACAACCTGCCCGTCCTCCGCTGATCACGCTGCTGCTGCGGGCCCTGCGCATTGCCGCCAGCACCGTGGCCCTGGTGGAAGCGCTTCGCAATGACTGGCTGAGTGCAGGCCTGGCGGCACTGGCCTGGCTGGTGTTCATCCAGGTGGAACGGTCACGGGCTTCAGGCACCGGAGAGGAGCCGAGCGACCCATGAGCATCCGGATTGCGATCGAACAGTTGGCCGCCTTCGCGGAGGCACCATTCCAGGGAAATCCCGCCGCCGTGTGTTGCCTGGACGCCTGGCTGCCGGACCCGCTGATGCAGGCGATCGCCACGGAAAACAACCTGTCGGAAACGGCCTTTCTCATTGGAAGCCGAGGGCGCTACAAAGTGCGCTGGTTCACCCCTGCCTGTGAGGTGGATCTCTGCGGCCACGCCACCCTGGCGGCCGCCGATGTGGTGTTCCGCCGTGAACCGGAACAACACACGCTGCAGTTTGAATCCCGCAGCGGGACGCTCAGGGTGCAACGCGAGGGGGATCGGATCACCCTCGACTTTCCAGTGCAGCGGGCTCACCCATGCCTGCCGCCAGCAGACCTGCAGAAGGCCATCGGAGCTACGCCTCAGAGCTGCCTTTTGGGAGTGGATCTGATCGCCGTGTTCGCCGATGAAGACACGATTCGAACACTGCGTCCGAACCCGGAGCGCGTGGCCGCTCTGCCGGGGCGAGGCTTGATCGCCACCGCTCCAGGCCAACACGTTGACGTGGTGAGCCGGTTCTTCGCGCCGGGATGTGGCATTCCAGAAGACCCCGTGACCGGATCCGCCCACTGCAGCCTCACCCCCTACTGGTGCGAAACACTGGGCAAGACCGTGCTCAACGCACGTCAGCTCTCTGCCCGCGGCGGCTCGCTGCGCTGCAGGCTGCAAGGTGAGCGGGTACTGATTACTGGGCGGGTGATCCCCTACCTGAGCGGCAGTATCCAGGTTTGATCACCCTGAAGTCCTCTCCTGTCGGCCACGGCCACATTGGTTCTGATGCTGGGAAGCCTGCGCCGATCAGCTGCGTCACCGCGGACGTGAGGCCGTGCGCTGGTGAACCTCGATCGCGATGCCGAAAGCATGAACGACGTGCTGTCAGCACCGGTGCAGCTGAAGGTTTGCCTGATCCAGGGATGACGGCATGCTCAATGCGCTGAACAGCACCAGAAACAAAAGCAGAAAACCGACAATCGTGGTGCCGTGAACCCAGTTCCACCGCATGGATCGATTCAATAACCAGCCGCCGTAGAGGCGACTCAACCAGGGCACCAGCAACCAACCCGTCACAGCAATAGTGATGGCAGTGCTGATCAGCATGTTGAGAGGCAAGGGCAATCGCCCCAAGGTGGTTTGGCCGATCCGGGTGAGAATCATCACGCAGGGATACAGCGAAAGCCACACCAGAAGATTCACTTTCCAGGTGGCAGGATGCTGACCGCTGCGCACCGCAATCCACTGTTCAAAGGATTGCGTTTCAACGCTGGCGCGATAGTGATAACCAATGGCATCTTCAGCATGAAAGAGAAGATTGCGGCGCACACTGCTATCCAACCAGGCGAGGCAATACTCAAGGCTGGTGAAGCGTATCTTCACCGTGCAATGGTTCAGGCCATCCGCTTGATTCTCCTGGCAAGACAGCTCCTGACCTCGATAACCTTCAAAATCTCTTGCAGCAATATCCATATCGGCTTGCAGACGCATGAAGCCTTCGACTTGGGAGGGCAACAACTCGCTGTGAAAGGTGTAGACGAATTGTTCATCGTTTAGAGGTTGCTCAGCCATTCGCTTCAGAGATCCATCTCGCTGTTTCAGTTCCAAACATCTCAGTACCGAGCACCATCGGGCAGCAGACGAAACTCTTTCCAGACTTCACAGGCTTCATCTTGAAGAATCTGTTTAAACTGATTCTCCCGCTCTGCCTGAGTCTTTTGCATGTCTTCATTAATGGCCTGATCGGAGAAAAGATCGGAATAATCCGACCATGCCGCGGTATAAAACACTTTACGGATGCCGGCCCAGCAAGCGGTTGCGTAACACATTGGACAACACTCACAGCTGGTGTACATCACACAACCACTGAGGTCCCAGGTTCCCAGCTTTTTGCAAGCCGCCCGGATGGCGTTGACCTCAGCATGGGAACTGGGGTCAAGATCACGCACCACACGGTTACCGGCGGCAGCGACCACCTGATTGGTTCACCACTCCGGCTTCGCGCATGAGACGTATGGTCTCGAGCATCAGCCGTCGGTCCGGATCAGAAACCATGTGATAAGGAAACGTCCATCTGCAATCTGGTCACAGATCCTCTGAACGTCCATTCAACGACGGTTCATCCAGCTCCACACGAACCAGGCAATCAAGGCCAACAACACCCAAGGCAGTAGCGCTCGCAGCAGGAACGCCGCCACGAACAGCACCAGCACACTCACAGCCCCACGCTTGACAAGCGCTTTGCTCTCATCGGTCATGTACTGCCAGCGGGGCAAAAGCGCCATGGGTCAAAGAATCAGTCGTTGCGGAGGACGAGGTCTGTGAACACAACGTCAAGACGTTCGTTAACACAACCATGCCCTAACGCACTTTAGGAGTGACAGGGGAAGCATCAGCAGCCATTCGCCAACTCAAACGATGAGCCCCTCCGCAAAGAGGGAAACATCGCATTAATTGCCTTCAAGAAGCCAATTCACTAGCATGTTTGGCATATACATCTGAAGATTCTAGATCAATGCACCAATTCTTATCGGCACTATCTTACAAAAGCGTTGCCTTTTTGATGCTTAGCGGCCTTGCTTACGCAGAGCACGCACGTGCGGAACCGCACAAAACCTTACTGAATCTCATGCCTGTCAACAATGAGATGGAGATGAAGAGAGCCGTTTGCATGAACTCTGGAGCAAGCAGCAAGTTGTTGATAGCCAAGATGGATGTTGTGAAAAACACGAAAGGCGTTCAATGCCCAACTGGCATCGCTGCAATTCGATACAGAGAAGACATCTCCGACCCTGGCCATGTTTTAGTCAACATTGATCCTCCGAAAGGCAACAACAAAGGATTGGATTGCGACGGCAAGGCTGATCTAGGACTCACCTACATAGGATTGAATTGCTTAGCCGTTGACTTGGAATCAACCTCACATCGCAAGAATTGATGCCATAACTGGCCATCAGTCAACAGAAGGTGCTTCTCTATTTCTTATCACGTGCGAAACATGAGCCCGTTCCGCGCTGCAGGTTTCTATGCAGAGATAGACACAGAGCGAAGGGCTGTTCGCCTCAGTCAACACCAGCCAACACCAGTGAACGTTCATGACCTCCCATCTCCTCCACCTCAGCACCGATGCTTCGTTCCAGTGCCTATCGCTCACCGCTGAACTGCGTCGATTTGTGCAAGTACATGGCGAACGCGATGGAGCTGTTGTGGTGTCAACGCAGCACACCACAACAGCTGTGATCGTGAACGAGCTAGAGGAGAGACTCCTGCTGGATCTGCAGCAGTGGCTTCGGCAGCTGGCACCACCCACCACAGCTTGGAAACACAACGACCTGGAGCTGCGCCCCGGCATTCCCGACGATGAGCCGCGGAATGCCCATGCCCATCTGCAAGCGTTGCTGCTCGGCCATCAGGCGACCGTATCGGTCTGCAACGGAGCGCTTCAACTGGGACGCTACCAAGACGTGATCCTGGTGGAGCTGGATGGCCCGCGCCAGCGCACCGTGGCGCTGCAATGGCTCTCGGCCTGACCGCTGGCAGTGAAAGAGCGCATGATGACGAACAGAGATGCAACCAAACGTTGATCGCAACGGTTCTGATCACAGAAAACGGCAGCGCTGTGGAAGAAGCCGTGAAACGCCTGTCGGAGAATGTGTTTCCTCAAGCAACGTTGTCGCAGCTTCTTGCCACTCTGCTGCTGGTGGGCGTACTTGCCCTTGTGGTGGGTGTGCCCATCGCCAGGAAACGCCAACACGTGAGGCGGTTCGAACAGCGAATTCGCGAACGCGAGGATTCTCCGGAAGCGTGATGTGCTTCAGCCGTTCGTGCAGTGGATCACTGGGCCGGAAACCGGATCGGTGACGCGCAGTTCCGGAGACAGCTCCTCGAGCAGATCTCTCACTGAATTCAGATGCTGAAACATCTCCGGGCGTACCTCCACAAGGGAATCCTGGCTGTCCCAGAGAGCCACGAAGCAGAACGCGCGCTCACCTGTTCGCGCCAGATAGCGCTCACGCATTCCTTTGGAAAACACCCAGGCCTCCACAGCATCGAGATAGCGCTTTTCACAGCCCTGCTTCACCACGATGCGAACACAATTGAGAAAATCCGCCATGGGCTTTGCGCGAGTCCTCACGCACACACTCAGAGTTGATGCCCGCGACGCCGACCCAAGGGCTCAATCCAGTGGTCGCGAACTGTGCGGTGCTGCAGCAATCGACTCGACACTCTGCAGCCCAGATTCACGATCCCTTCATCGACCAAACGACCCAGCCGCACGGCAGCGGCTTCTTCCGTACGAGAAAACCCTTGCTGATGCGAGGTCAGCCACTGCATCTCATCTTCCGTAATCACTCCCGTGGATAGGGATTCGAGGAAAAGCTCGCCAACTGTCATTCGCCGATGTAACGAAGTTGTTACATCCTGACAGGCGCCGAAGCGCATCGCGGGAACGGTTTTCCTTTTTGCAGCAGAAACAACAGCCGATGATCGTGAACTTTTTTTAAGGTGACGTCATTCAAGCGCTGTTCCATGCAGCTGTCCCTCAGCCAAAAATTCGAGGTCGAGTCGCTCAAACGCTTGATCGACACCACCGACAACGTTCAGGAATTGCGTTCCCTCGCTCGCGAGCTTGCCGACTTGTACATGCGCCAACGCGCAGCCACCGCCTGGGTGATCACAGAACAATGAAACGACGCAACTGGCACAGTCTCTTCAGCCAACTTCCGGACGCCGAGCTCGACAAGCTCGCCTTGCTTCGCCTGCTCGAATGCAGCAACGGCGTAATTCAGCATCAATTTCGCGATGGCCACGAAGACGCCCTTTCTCCCGAGGAAACACGATCGGCGATGGCCTTCTCGATGCGCTGCATCAAATCCATGGAAATCCCCTTGGGCGACGACACCATCCGCTTCGAAGGCGAGACGGCCGACCTCTTCCAAGACATCCGTACGTTGTACGTCAACGGCATGAAGCGCAACGACCCTGAAGCCCGCGAGGAATTCTTCATTGCCTCCAGCGCCAACCTTCAGGCCATCGGCCTAACCCGGCTTGAGCAGGCCAAACGCCGCTTGTTCAACGACTGCTACGAACTCCCTGTCCACACCCTCGATTGGGGACTGGATTACATCAGGGGCTTTCTCACCTCCAGTCGCCTTTGAGGCAACCTCGCCTACACAGAGGCCTGCACCAGAACGCCTTGACCCAAGCGAATTGCCGGGCTAGTACAAGTGTACTCGCCCTTTCATGATGGAGTCCTGGAGCATTCTCAGTGTCAGCGATCTTCGGCTCAGCCGCGGTTCAAGCGTCTGTATCACATGCCAGCACTTCCGCTATGGCTGTGACGAGCAGGGTCGCACCCTGCTCGCCTGCGAACGCCAGCATCAACAACTGCCTCAGGGAACGCACCTCACGCACCATTGCCGCCAGTGGGCTCCCAGCTGGAACCATCAGGCCGGCTGGGCCCCTGAAGTCGCCTGAAACTGGATCGATCAGACACCGAAAGCAACGGTGCAGACCGCGTTCACCAATTGCGCTTGTCCGCGACTCTCAGGAGAACGACCGTTGAGATAGCCACTGCTGCAGTCGGCGCTCATCGGAGCTCCATCAACCTTAAAGGTGATCAGATTGCCGTTCGCACGAACGCTGTCGTAATCAAGCGCATAGGAGCTGTCCGGTACCGCAATCGTTGCATTGCTCGCGTCGAAGGCACTGCTGACAAGCCCCCCGATCACGGCAGCACCAGCAAGCGCGCCAAAGGTATTCCAATTCCAACGGTTGGCGTATCCAGGTCCATACCAACGACCGTGATGGCCATACCAGTACCCCCTGCTGTAGCGGTGGTGATAGTGGTGATCGCCCGCATGACGATGGCCATCGCCGTGGTGCTCGTGATGGCCGTGATTGTGACCATGGCCGTGATGGTGACCATCACCGTGATGGTGGGAACCAGCCCAGATCTCCCGCGTGGAAACACCCTGCAAACCCAACACGCCAACGAGCAAAACTGTCGCTCCGATCCGGCAGCGATGCATTGGTCAGGCTCCTTTTTTCCTTCTACTCAAATAGTTAGCAAGAGCTGTGAAAACGTCAAAGTGAGTTGAGGCAACCAACAATGAGATCAAAGACCTGAACACTCAACAGCCACCACGCTGACGGTTCTCGGTTTCATTCACTGTCCTTCACGACAGACCCACCTGACCTCTCTCGATCTTCACCCAGCGAGCACATTTCATGGAGCCTCAGCACTTGCCACCGATCGCCGGACGGGAGAAGACGATCCACACACTCAGGCTGAATCCCCCTGCCCCATCAATACTCCCAGGACACACCAGCCTTGAAGGCTTGCAGGCCGCCTTCGCCTGCGCGCTGCACATGCATCAACCCACCGTGCCAGCAGGAATTGATGGGGCCCTGATCTCCCACCTGCAATACATGGTCGAGCGGCCAGGGGAGGGAGATAACCACAACGCTGAACCCTTCGCCCAGTGCTATCGGCGCATGGCCGATCTCATTCCCGAGCTGATCAGAGAAGGCTGCAAACCCCGGATCATGCTCGATTACTCCGGCAATCTGCTCTGGGGTGTGATGCAGATGGGCCGTGATGACATCACAGAAGCCCTGCGCTATCTGGCCTGTGATGATCAGATGCAGCGGCATGTTGAGTGGCTCGGCACGTTCTGGAGCCATGCCGTGGCGCCTTCGACGCCCATTCCAGATCTGGCGTTGCAGATCAGTGCCTGGCAGCATCAATTCGCTGATCTCTTCGGCGACGAGGCTCTGCAACGGGTGCAGGGATTCTCCTTGCCGGAGATGCACCTTCCCAATCACCCAGACACCCTGTTTGCCCTTGTGAAAGCCCTGAAGGAAGCGGGCTATCGCTGGATGCTGGTGCAGGAGCACAGCGTGGAGCAATTCAACGGGACTCCCCTTGAGCACGCTCAGCGGTACCTGCCCAATCAGCTCGTCGCCCGAAACTCCTCCGGCGAGGAGATCAGCATGACGGTCTTGATCAAGACCCAGGGATCTGACACCAAACTGGTCGGCCAGATGCAGCCTTGCTACGAGGCCATGGGGCTGGCGTCACAGCATCTGAATGGAAAGGACGTGCCATCGCTGGTGAGCCAGATCGCAGACGGTGAGAATGGTGGCGTGATGATGAACGAGTTTCCTGAGGCATTCCGTCAGGCCAATCGCCGAATTCGAGATGGAGAAGGCAACATCGCGGCGCTCAATGGGTCCGAATATCTGGCGCATCTTGATGCCATTGGGGTTGAGACCAAGCATTTCCCAAGGATCCAGCCTGTGCTGCAGCACAGGCTGTGGCGGGAGGTGGGTGAGGCGACTCACCCTGACGCCGTCTCCACTGCGATCGAAACACTCACATCCCGTGGCGACGGTTTTTCGATGCAAGGGGCGTCCTGGACCAACAATCTCAGCTGGGTTGAGGGCTACAGCAATGTGCTGGAACCCATGCAGAGCCTGAGCGCCCAATTTCATCAACGCTTCGATGCAGCCGTTGCAACGGATCCATCCGTCACGGCCACCCCCGCCTATCAACAGGCCCTGCTCCACGTTCTGCTGCTGGAAACCAGTTGCTTCCGCTACTGGGGACAAGGGCTCTGGACAGAGTTTGCCCAGGAGATCAACCGCCGGGGGCAATCGGCACTGGCGACCGAACCATGAAGATCCGGCGGGCTCAGCTCCCGGATCTGGAACGGCGACGCACAACCCTCCGTCCGTCGGGCATTTGCTCGACCTCTGAACCAGCTTTGGCGTCTGAACTCTCCTCACTGAGCGTGACGTCCTGGCCTTCAGGCTCATTCTCAGGGGGCTCCTGCTCAGCGATCAGACCCACTACCACAGCGGCCTGAATCTGATCGCTGAGATCACCGATCACCATCAGCGCCTTGAGAGTGATCTCCAACCGTGATTCCCGTGGCAGACCAGGGCGCAACTTCTTCACTGAGCTCCAGAGCTCAAGCGCCACTTCTCTGAGGAGTTCCTTGTCTGCCATTCCAGGGACGAGCGTTCCGATCGTTTCAATCAAGTCAACCTACCGTTCAGGGTGGAACGGGCCGTTCAGCGGATTGAAAAGGTCGGCTCAACCCGCGTGACCACTGCAGCCGAACAGATCGGGGAGCGATCGTCCCCGTTGCTTGAGCCTGTGCCTTCCCTAGAGAAATGGCACTGAGCATTGGCGATGAAGCCGCAGAACATCTAATGAAAACGCCAAGATGGGTCGATGACTTTCACACTCGTCTACGACGGAGGTTGTCCGTTCTGCCGGCATTTTGCCCAGCGCAGCGAACTTCTTGGGGGAGTGCCCGACCTGGTAATTCGCGATGGCCGCAGTGATCACGAGCTGAGAGCCAACCTCAGAAAGCGCGGATACAACATCAGCAATGGCGCAGTGTTGATGAACGGCGATCAGATCTGGCATGGAAGCGAAGCCATCGCCATGCTCTGCAAGCACCTCACGCCGAACGACCCACTCCTACGTCTTCTTCACGGCCTCTTCAGTGACACACGGCGAGCCAACCTTCTGTATCCAGGGCTCCTGGCTGCACGACAGATCGCTTTGGGACTGAAGGGTCTTCCTCTTGATCCAGATCAAAGCAGAGTCTGAGCGCCCAGACTCTGCTCAACAACGGCCGGCACATCATCTGGAGAATGTTCAACCTGGTAGGCAAACTCGTCGAGTTCAGCCTGTAATTCCAGGAGCATCAGAGCGAGCGAACGCCCAAGGTCCCTGCTAAAGCAAGTCTCCATTCGGGATCTCAATCAGGGACTCATCAGTTTTAGATACGCGCGATCGGCAGATGTGGCTTCTGTCAACGTGCTGTCACAGACGAGCCTCAGCCGTGCTCCCTCTGCCACCGGCTGTAATTGGCGGCGGAGAACTTATGGCCATGGCGCAGGCCCACTTTGGCGACACAGATTGTGTCGCCATCACACTGATCCACCTCCCGTCGGATGTCGTCATTGCCACTGGCCTTGGCCAAAAAAGTCTCCAGCTGTTTCATCGACATGGTCAGAACCTCCAAAGGGGTTCTTCATCAGTAGGAACGGCAGCTGTGTATCAGGCAATACGTTGGGATTTCTTCGACTGCTGACAATTCGACAATTCGCTCACAGGAGAACACCTGGCTTGGCCGCAGGCTGACGGCCTGGAATCGGCACAAGCCTGCCTGGCCCCTGCTGGGGGACCACCCAAAAACGCACGCGTGTTCGCACCTGGGATGCACAGTGTGTGATGAGGCCCACAAGAAGCAGAAGAACCAGTCCGGTGGCTGTGCGTTGCGTCATGGTGAGACCTCTCGCCTAGGGCAGATACTGATCAGCAACAGCACCAGAGAAGCGGCGGCGATGGGGCCATTGATCACGGCACCTGGCGCTATGGCCGTGGTCGGGATCGGACGAAACGCCGGGATGTAGAGGGCTCTCACGCCGTATTCGATCAGCGTGAGCAAATACATCAGAGGGATCATGGACTTGTAGCGCAGCAGAACCAGCAGCTGCAGAAACGCCAGAACCAGCTGACTGAGCCCCCAGAGGGCGAACAGGCCCACGATCGTGGCAGCCGCCGGTTCCGGGTAGACGTTGAGGGGAATGTGGGCGATCGACTGGGCGCCACCATCGGCAGCCAACAGGTGATGCTGACTGCGCCAAAGCGTGACCACCATCAAGGGGACGAACAACCAGAGCGCGAGACGACGCCCTGGGAACACATTTGTGATGACAGTCGGAAGAATCAGCCCGGGATCAAGGCGAAGCATGCTGTGAACCGGTTCAACGCCGCCCGACGATCACCGGCGGGGTTCCTGCCGCACCTCCAGGCAGGCCGGGCACCACCTGGGTCTGACCATCCCACTTATCAAGAAAGAGCTTGTAGAGCACCTGGTCATCAAGGCTTTGGTTCAGCGTGTCGTAACGAAGGGCCTCCTGTTCAGCGATCTTCACCTCGGTCTGCGCCCGCAAAAGCTGTTGTTCAGCGATCTGCTTCTGCTCAATCGCTGCCCGGTATTCCTCGGCAATCTCAAGACCGGTGAGATCAAGTCCCACCACTTTCACGTAATCGAACTGATCCAGTTCCTCCGCCACAGTGCTGGCCACCAGAGCGGAGATGTCATTCCACTCCGACGCAATCGTGACCAGCTCGTACTGCGAGAACACAGATTTGAGCGCTTTCAGAAGAGAGGGTTGGATAATCCGCGGATACACATCCCGGTCGCTGCTGGCGATCGTGCTGTAAACCCGACCGGCTTCATCAGGACGCAGGGCGTATTTGATGGTGGCTGTGGCCTGAATGACCTGAAGATCCTTCGTGAGCGTGGCGAAATTCTCAGGGCGCACCTGGGTGCGGACACTGAACGGCCACACCTGCTGAACCAGGGGCGCTTTCACGTTGAGGCCCGGTTGCCGCGGCGTCCCGCTCACCTTGCCCAGGGTGGTGATCACCGCCACTTCGCCAGCGGGAACCACGAACAGAGACTGCGCCAGCAGCAGCAGACCAGCCAGCACAAGGGCCACGATGGCCACCAAGCCCCCCTCCGGACCTCCGGAGTTGACAGAACGCATCGGGGATGGACTTTGCATGCGGGGGTGGCGTCAGAGACGAATCACTCCCCACGTCCTAGCGACAGGAAAGCCGCAGTGCTCGCAGCACCATCAGAACCCTGGTAGCGTCCCACCATCCTGTCTGGGTCCCGTGCTGAGAAGCCTTCTCTCCCTGCTCTTTGCCGCTGTGATGTGGGTGCAGGTTCCCCAGTGGCAAAACGACTGGTCCCAGTGCGCTGTTGATGTCCCCGATGTGAACTGCCATTGGTACATCACAGCTCCGGACAACACCTTCGGAGAGGGATTCGACTGGGCTACGGCTCCCTGGTTCGACGTGAACGGTCTGTCCGATGTCGCCGAACTCACCGACACCCTAGCCAGCCTGCAGCACTGAGCCATGGCCAAACTTTTTGCTGCGGGACTGATCGCGCTGCTGATGCTGGTGGCCCAGCCGGCACTCGCCGCCGACCTGCCCCTCACCGGCGTGTCGTTGGCTCCCTGTGATGCCGCAGATCCAGGAGCCCAGCCCAGCCCCGCAGCGGCCAGCAGACCCACCATCACCAGCCCGGAAGGAGCGAGTTGTTACGTGCTCAGCGGCATGGTGAACAACACCTCACGGCGTGCGGTCGTCGATACCGACGTGTATGCCCGGATCCTCGACCGCAGTGGCGAGCCCGTTCTTCAGAACCGCACCCGGGTGGGATCCATCGGTGATGTGGAACCTGGAGAGCATCCTTTCGCTCTGCGACTGGCCGTTCCCACCGGCACGCCGGGCCCGTTTGAGGTCAGGAATGCCCGCGCCAGGGGGTTCAGTGCACCGGTTCGCAGTCGAGCAACCGATGACGATGATCTGCTTCCTCTGGAACAGGGCGTGGTGCGTGCATCTCCTGCAGTCCCTCCCTCCTGACCGCAGCGATGCGAACCGTTATCATCCTCTGCACCGGCAATTATTTCCGCAGCCGCTTCTCGGAATTCTGGTTCAATCACCAGATCGCCCTCCAGGGCAACGGTGATGACGTTCGCGCCGGATCAGCCGGCCTGAAGGTGACATCCGGCAACGGCAACATCGGAGCGATGGCCATCGAGGCCCAGATCGCATTGCAACAGCGTGGAGTTGTCGTGGATCCAACGCAACTGGCGATGCCCCGTCAGGTGAGCCGAGATGACGTGAAACAAGCCGATGTGGTGGTGGCCGTGGATGCCGAAGCCCACAGACCGATGGTGCAGGAGTTGTTCCCAGATCTGGAAGCCAAGATCCGCTTCTGGAGCGTGAAGGATCTCGGCGAAGACGAGGGCACTGATCCGATCTCGCTGCTGCAACACCAGGTCGATCAACTGATCAATGCTCTGACCTCCAGCCATTGATGTTTCGGGTGTATTGATGTTTCGGGTGTTACGCGCTGGTGCAGTGATTCTGCTGATGCTGATCGGCATTGCCCTCATCGGGTACCACCCACGCGCCCAACGTCCCAACGACGGAATGCCGTCCCTGAGAAACAACAGACTGATGCCCCGCAATTCCATGCGCCGCTTGAGGGAGCAGCGCCGATGAGCCGATCTCCGATTCAGCGCATCGATCAGACCCTGTTCAACGCGCTGGCCGCGGAAGCCGCCCAGCGACCACGGAAACGCTGCAACCACAACTTCCACAAAGAAGCCGAACCGGTGCAGCGTTTTCTCAAAGTGCTGCAGCCCGGCACCTACGTGCGTCCCCATCGCCATGTCCGCGACGTGGCAGAGGCAGGTTTCGAATGCTTTCTCGTTCTGCAGGGAGCGATCGGCCTGATGATCCTCAGCGCTGAGGGAGAGGTTCATCAACAGGAAACCATCTCAGCATCGGGTCCCATCCGTGGAGTGGAAGTGGCCGCAGGTCAATTTCACACGCTGGTGGCTCTGGAGTACGACTCCGTGATCTTCGAACTCAAGCAAGGACCCTATGTTCCTTGCCAAGACAAGGACTTCATCCGGAACTTTCCCCAGGAAGGGACTCCTGAAGCCGAACAACAGGAACGCCGCTGGCGCGATCGGTTTATTCAAGCCGGATACAAGAACCTTGAAGCGTCCACTGCACAGCCAACGCAACCAACGCCGGCAATCACTCGACTTCACCCATAGTCCCGACTGGACACGAATGAATTGTTGCCAACACGCAGTCGACTCGCTGCAATAGTGGAACCTAACGATGACCGACCTGCGTGGAAGGAGGCAACCGAAAGGTTCATCCAATGCTTCAGCAGACAACGATTACGACTCTCTTTCTGCTTGCAGGCTTAACGACAACGGTTCATGCTGAGGAGATCGGCGTCACGCCACGCTCGATCTTGCTCGGACAATCGGCAGCATTCAGCGGACCATCGGGTGAGCTCGGTCGAGAGTATCGACAAGGCGCTCACTTGGTTTTTGATCACGTGAATGCACAGGGAGGCATCCATGGACGCCAGGTCGTCATAGTTTATCGCGATGATCAATACAATCCAGAGCTAACACTGAATAACACCAAAAAGTTTATCAACAAGGATAAAGTCTTTGCCCTATTTGGCTACCTGGGAACACCAACAGTCAAAGCCTCGCTGCCCTTGATTGATCAAAGCAAAATTCCTTTAATTGCACCGCTCACTGGAGCTCAGATCATTCGCTCGCCGATGAAAAAGAATGTATTCAACATCCGAGCCAGCTATCACCAAGAAATCAAGGCCATTGTCAGCTATTTAATTCGTTATGGACGGCAATCAATTGCCATCGCCTATCAAAATGATTCATTCGGACGTGATGGCCTAGAAGGGCTCAAAAAAGCTTTGGCGAAACATCAATTGAAACCTGTCGTAGAAACAACTGTAGAACGCAATTCCTCGAACACAAGCGATGCGGCAAGAAAGGTGGCTTTAGCACGACCTGATGCTGTTCTCGTTGTCTCGTCCTACGGAACAGTCTCAAGCTTCATATCCCAACTACGCCAATTTGGCAGCAACGCTCAGGTTTTAACTGTGTCGTTTGTGGGCAGCAACGCTCTAGCCCGATCACTCCCCAAGGAACTACGACACGGAATCGGGATCAGTCAGGTCGTGCCATTTCCTTGGGACCGGCGAACTCCAGTCGTCCGGGATTACCAAAATAAAATCAGCAAACTGAAGCCGGATATTCCCTATAGCTTCGTCGGCCTGGAAGGGTACATTGCAGCATCAATGCTCGTTCAGGCACTTCAGAAGGTAGGCCCTGACCTCACACGCAAACGCTTCATCACTGCTGTTGAGTCCCTTGGGACAGTCGACCTAGGAGGCTACAAAGTGACATTCGGGCCAAGGCAACGCAATGGCAGCGATATCGTTCACCTTACATTTCTAGTAGGCCGAGACGGCTCCTTTATTAATTAATTCCAGCCCCCATGAGTGATCTACTGCTAAAGGCCGGCGTACCACTAATTTACCTCGGATTTTTATCACTTACAGCGATTGCCTTATTCCTAGCCAAATGGGTTAAGGCTCGTGGCAGCTTAAAACTTCAAGCCTCACAACTCAGCCCGCTTGGATCTCTGTATACATTGACGACGGCATTTTTACTTTCGAATGTCATTTTCCAATTCACCAATCTTCGCAATGCTGTAACGCACGAAGTCGTTACAGTCAACAAACTAGTTGCGGTGATGTCAGTGCTGCAACCTGAACAACGCATTGAATCAAGGCGATTACTTTACACCTATGCCGACAAAGTTGCGCATACCGAAGTCGACGACATGCTCCATGGTGAAAGCAGCGAAGAGGCCAGGGATTCACTCGAGCGCCTGCGTGATTTCCTGGCATCAAGTAACGCCATTCAACCAAAAGGGCAAATGATCACGCCCGAATCGGCAAATTACATTAGAAAAGCAAGCGACTTTTGCTTCGACCTCATTGACAGTCGCGAAAGGCGCCTTTCGCTCTCGAAACAGGAATTTCAAATACGCCTAACCTTTGCAATCGCTTTGATGTACTTCGCGCTTGCATTGATGGTTTTTCTGGTCAATAGCGGCAGCTGGACCCTGACTTGGGCAGCAATTGTTCTTTTACTCTCAGCCCCTGTCCCAGTCATCCTACTTTTTGTTTATTCCAATCCGATAGCTCATAACCTGATCAACATCACATCAACATTTGAAAGCATCATGGAGCGCATTCAATAATGTTCAAATCATTGATCAAAACGTTTCGTTTCAAGCTTCTCTCAAGCATAGTCTTAGCGCTACTTACAAGCTGCAGCAATTCAGCTGAGCAAAAAAATCAAGACCGAAAACCTCTCGTTCTGAACGGTACGAGTAGCACGTTTGGACTCCAGGCCTATCTTCGCTGGTTCAACCAACTAGCGGTGAATGAAGACATCTATGCAGAAATCGAAAGCATGGGGTCCGGCAAAAGCATCAGCACATTGCTTAAGGGAACAAATGACTTTGCAGGAACTGATGATCCACCCTCATCAGAGGAAGTTAAAAAGGCTCCAAAAGGCCTCTTGGCATTCCCAGTCACAGCTGGGGCCATTGCGATTGCCTACAACGCCCCAGGATGCGATTTAAGGCTGCGCCGGAGCCAACTTGCAGGTATTTTCCTTGGAAAAATCGACAATTTCTCTCAGGTTGGTTGCAACGACCTTCCCATCACCGTTTTGCATCGGGCAGGCAAATCGGGAAGTACTGAAAGCTTCACTTCAGCCCTTTCGTCGATGGACCAAGATTGGAAAAATGGGCCAGGGAACGGGCGTCTGGTGAATTGGCCCATTGGTCATGCAGTGAAAGGATCTGATGGAATGGCAACAGCATTGAACTCCACGCCTGGAAGCATCGGATACATCGAATCCGCATACGTTCGCGAACCACTGCAAGTGGCAGCACTCGAAAATCGCCAAGGGAAATTCCTACGTCCAACTCAGGAAGCGGCAAGTGCAGCTGTCAGCACCATTCGCCTGAATGAACGCTTAGTGGGCAAAAATCCTGATCCCAATCTCGGATACCCCATCGTCACTCTGAACTGGATGCTGGTTCCGGCCCGTGGACTCGGAAACAACACTGTGACGTTACGACGCAGCCTGGAATTCATCCTGAGCAGCCAAGGTCAGGATGATGCTGAACGCCTCGGATACGTACCACTTCCAGATCAAGTTCGTGAGCTTGGCTTAAGGCAGTTATCGAGACTCAAACGCTGAAAAAGCGCAACTTCAAAATACAACCATCGTCTGATTAATATCCTGAGAATTGTTCAACCAGATCAGCAAAATAACGGCATCTTTTTGATTGAGAGAAAAACGACTGAGGGTTGAACCCCGAAAGGATGATGCAATGGCGATGATCCTCTGAGTGACGCACCACCCCTCAAGTCGCGGAGCCTCGATCAGTCAATCCTCCATTGAGGCGAACAGAACTTTGTGATTGGCCACAACCTCGGCATCACTGATCGCTGGAGTGATCTCCATCTCCACGCCGAATTGTGCCCGCCAGGGTGCGAGATGTCGGAAGAGTTCCTCAGTGCCGCGGGCTTTCATCAGAGCCACCACCTGACCTTGACCAGGAAGGTGTGCCCGCTGAACCAATTCAAAGCCCTCGAAACAATCATTTTGACAACCACCTTCGAAGTAATTGATGAATTCCCGATAAACATCAAGCTGGCTGTCAATATCAGGCATCGTGCCGATCACAAAATAGAGTTGCATGAATCTTCGAATATCTGTTTAAGAAAGCTAAGGGAAACCAGGGTTTGCCATGGTGTCTTGCGACACGCTAAAGCCTTTCAAAAAGAGAGAGCTGATCACTGTCTCCAGGCTGATCACTGTCTCCAGGCCGATCCCGAATCCAACCGGTGGGATCCCAGCTTTCCAATAAGGGTTGCAAGGCCCTTAAGCCGGCTCCATCAACAGAAGCCATCCACGCGTCCTCCAACCCTGACGGGATCACCACAGGCATTCGCGGGTGCAAAGGCCGGATGAGCGCATTGGGAGTGGTGGTGAGAATCGTGGTGCTCTCGATTTCACTGCCATCGGCACCGAGCCAGCGTTCCCAGAGGCCGGCTAGCCAGAACGGTTGTTGATCTCCCCGCCGGATCCGCCAGCCTTTTTCAAAGAAACAACTGGCCGGAATCAGGCAGCGGCGATGACGCCAGGCACCCCGAAAGCTGGCTTTGTCATTCAGAGTTTCAACACGGGCATTGAAGGGTCTTGGTCCGGCCAAAGGATTCCGACACCAAGCAGGAATCAGACCCCAGAGCATGAGAGCCGGGGAGGTCCCCCTCTCATCCCGGCGCAAGGACAGGAGAGGTTCTCCAGGGCGAATCATGTCGCGAGGCTCGTAACGTTCGCGATGCACGGGATCCAGGCGCTCTCGCAGGGGATGCGGGAGAGCCGAAACTGAGATGGAGAGAGCAAAACGTCCACACATCAGGCCATGATCAAGCAATATGAATTCACCCGATCGATTGCCATGAAGGAAGTCAGTGTCTTTGAGCTGCTGATCCGCAATGTGGGACGTTTCGCTGCGGGTTCAGGTGTTGTGGCCCTTCTTGTCTGGCTCACCTGGATCATGCTCGATGTGCAGCATATGCAGTCAGGATTCACCTTGCCTCAGTCGAGCTACTAAAAGCTCCGACAATTTAAGGTTTGTCCTTGAAAATCCGTTCGAGACTTTGGCGAAATTGGGATGAAGTCAGTGGGCGCTCACCCTTTGAGCGTCGATTCCTTACCATCAAAGAACCGATCCACCAAACTTGCAAAACAGCAAATACTCCTGCAAAAACAATCAGACTCCAAATTGGTGAACTGATTGAGCTCATATCTCAAAAGAAAAAAGGGCTGAAGTTCATAACTCCAGCCTAAACAACAATTAGTTCACAGAACCTGCAAAAGCATCAGACTCAGAACTTTCAGACGGCTCAGCAGAGGAGAAACGACGAACAATTAATTCATCGATAGAAAAGCAACCGGGACCAACCGCCAAAACCGCTGCGGCAGCGGCGAAGTAAAGACCAAGAAGCTCGAGAAGATAAATATTGAAACCGGCCGTGATCACGGCGTGGTAGATCGCCACAGTGATCGTTCCGAGAATGGCCAGAGCACCAAAACGGGTCAGAAGCCCAGTGATCAGGAGCCAGCTACCACCGATCTCGGAGAAGGCGGCGATATATGAGAGAACAATCGGAAACGGCAGATGCAGAGGACGAACAAAGGCGTCCGCGAAATTGTCGATATTGGCGAGCTTCTCGTAACCGTGGTGAATCAAAAGAGTTCCCGTGAAGACGCGGAGAACCAGTAGGCCCAAATCGGCGAGAAGAGGCTTCGAAAGAATGGTTCTGAGCACGGGAAAGCCTGAATCGTTTAGAAAATTTAACGAGGCCGGGCACAAGCCCGCGAGCATTCCCCCTGGCTCACTCGGCATTAAGCAAAATTACCTAGCAACACCTGGGGTCAGCCCACGGAAAGCGCTCAAGCCCGCCAAAATATTGTGAAAGTTGTACTTCTCTTGACATGAGCAGCGAAACCTTTCTCACTCTTTTCCTCGGCTTTGGGGCGGCCGTCACCAGCCTGGCGTTCTGGAAGTTGAGCCGTTCTCAATCCACAAACCGCTTGTAAAGCCAGCGCACAAATCCGCCCAATACCGGCACAGGTCCGAAGGTCGGCCCAACGAAATCGAAATAGTCGCGGTGATCGCAAACTTTTCCTTCGGCGTTAAACCGCAGACGGCTCGTCCCCGGATAGATGAATTCAATCCCTTTAATTTTCAGCCCCATCTCCCATTCGATGAATGCGGTGTTTCCATCGACAGCGATCGAAGAAGCAGTGAGATAAACATCGTCGCAACGGCGCATCAATCCATCCTGCGCCTCGATGTAAGCCTTGATGCCGTCGCGCTCCTGGGTTGGATCCTGGAAATGCACAGCCTCGTCATACAGCTCCCTCCACTGATCCTCTGTAGGAGCGGCCACGCCGTAAGGCTTGGTGAACAGGGACCGGAGGTGCTCTGCATCCACGACTGACATCGCAATAACCGGTTGAACCCTATTCAGAAATCAATCGTCTCTGCATAGGCTCCAACATGAACAGAGCTAACGCCATGCCCGAACCGCGCTTCCACTACGAGCCCGTTGAAGCGTTCGGAGAAGGTCTCACCACCAACCGCCCCTGGAACACCAGCGCTCTTGCCGGAGTCGAGAGGCTGAACGGTCGCACCGCCATGGTTGGATTTGCTGCTGCTCTGATCGGCGAATGGATCACGGGTTACGGCCCGGCCGGTCAAGTGTTGGCACTGATCCGCTGGTACCTCAGCTGAGGGGCGATTCAGCGGCGGTGAGCTCATACAGGGCGCTGTAATCACCAGCGTCCAGATCCGTTCCTTCCGCACGCATCAGCAAAGAAGACAGTCCTTCCAGAGCGTCGGCATTCACTCCAGCCAAGTTTTCCTCCCGCAAAAACAGGTTCAGATCCTTGCGCAGAAGGCTGGTGCTGAAGTTGGGATCGCTGTAGTCGTGGGCCAGCATCCGCTTGAGCTTCTTGTCCACCGTCGGCGCATACAGCGCCGACGGACGCACCACATCTATGAAACTGTCAACGTCCAGACCGGAGGCCTGAACCAATCGCAAGGCCAACGAATAGCCATGGGTGAGGCTGGCGATCCGTTGGTTGAGCGCGAGTTTCGAAGCTGCCCCGGTTCCCACAGGGCCCATTCGCTTCGGCTCTTCAGCAAGGTGGCTGAGCAGGACGTGCTGCTGATCAAACACCGCCTGCTCTCCGCCAGCCATCACGAGCAGGCGTCCAGCCAGTGCCTCAGGACGACTTCCCAGAACTGGCGCCTCTAGATACAGACAGCCTTGATGCAGCACCTGGGCCTCCAGAGCCACACTTTCGCTGATGCCCATGGTGCCCATAGGCATCACACAGCTCTGATTCAGGGCACCAAGCGAGGCCACCACCTCAGACGTCACGGGACCATCCCGCAGCACGGTGATCACCGTGCTGGCCGAAGCACTGGGCACCCGCCGCAATCAACGGTTCACAACGGGCTCGATCCCGGTTCCAGATCCGCAGAGAGCAGCCCACCGCAAGCAGACGGCTAGCGATGGCGGAACCGAGCAGACCGGTGCCAAGAAGAGCGACTGTGACCGTCAAACAGTGATTGCCTCCATTTCTGGCTCCAGGAGCAGATCGCGGGCGTTGTTGAGCTTGGTCATCATCTCGGGATCACCGCCTTTGTCGGGGTGATGCTGAACAGCCAAGGCTTTGTGCGCCCGCTTCACAGCCTGCTCTGTCAGGCGACCGGACAAGGCCAAGCCGAGGGTCTGGCGGGCACAGATCGCCTCGAAGCCGGGATCCCGACCGAGGGGACAGCGTTCCCGCTGATGATTCGACTGCCGGGGCTTGCGTTTAGAGCTGCTGCGCTTGGCGCCAGCTGCAGAGGAGCCTGTCGCTCCGAATCCATCTCCAGCCATCGGAGCATCGAGTAAGAAGGCTCCCCACCTTGCTTGATCGTGGGGACCCGATCAGGTGCCCGAGCTGACAAACGGCCGTGGATCCTGATCGAAGCGATGCTCAAACGGCAGCAGAGACGGCTGATCAACTCCTGCCAGAGACGCCGTGCTTTCCAGAGCTTGTCGCAAGAAGCGGGCGCTGTGCAGAGGCATGTCGCGGGGCACAGAGATGCGATCCCGCAGATAGCGCAGAGCTGCGGCTGACCCCGGAGCTGGCATCACAGAGGTCCCAGCGATCAGCGTCGTGAGTGCCGCGCGCAAGGGCTGATCAAAGGCCTCCCCGAGAGGGCTGCGTGCCAGCAGCGTGCTGCGATGGCGCAGCACCCGCTCCAGGGCTCTGGCCTGGGGTGTCACCTCCCCTGGGGAGGGTGACCATCGACATTCCAGGGCACCTAGCCCCTCACCGTGATCGACTGCCGCGGCCATGCGCTGCTGCTGGGCACTGCCATCCGACCAGCATCCGCCCATTTGCGGAGGCAGATCATGCGCATGGGTGTGCACATCACTCTGGGTGCCGCGGTAGGTCTCGAGCTGCTCGAGGGCTGACAGCCAACGGTCGATGCCGCCATGGGCCTCACGCAGAGCAAACCCCTTGAAATAAGCCAGTGATGCATTCATCCGCTCCACATAGGGGATGAACACCAGATCCGCGGTGCCGGGTATCGGCCCCATCGGATCATCGGGATCCAGCCAAAGTCCGCCACCACTAGCGATCGCCTCCTCCATCTGGGTGGCCACCCGCTGGAACTGGTCCCGGGCGCGCCGTTCCTGATCCTCGCGAAGGCCCGGAGAGCAGAGCCAGACACACCAGGCACGGAACAGCAGCCGTTCCAGTTCGCGCAACCGCCTCACCCGCCTGTCCGTCATGCCGGCTCCCACCGGCCCGAAGGCGCGTTCGAGGGCCTCGAGGATGCGATCGCTCTCGGTGATCAGGCGACCATTGAGTTCCAGGGCCGGCAGCATTCCGGAGGGAACCAGGGCCGTGAACCAAGGCTCCTTCGAGCCATAACAGCGCATGGTGACCTTGCGGATCCGGTACGGCACCCGGCGCAGCTCAAGCCAGAGCCAGACTTTCTGGCAGTACGGGCACCAGGCGTGGTGGTCCCGGAACAACGTCACCTGCACGTCCGCCTCGGAGTGCCCGAACAGCCGCAAGCTGGCCTGGGCGTTGGTGGGGCCTTCCACCCGCTCAGCTGCAGCCGGTGCCAGAGCCTCGAGGGCAGCCCAGGAGAGCGCCTCCGCCTTCACCGAGTCCTCTGTCATCACGCCCCCAGGTCTTGCCGCAGTTTGGCGGCAAGACGGAGACGAACGACGGCTCAAGTCGTGCGATTAGCTGTAGACCTTGCCCATCAGGGGACCGGCCTGTTCATCGGTGAACACGGGTGTCACCGTCCAGTCGAGGCATTCCGCCCATTCGGCGGCGTGCTCGTAGCAGACGCCGGCATCATCGGTTTCCACCAGGATCCAGCCCTGAACCGATCCGGGTGCGTGATAGCGCTTCCACGACTTGCAAGCCGGCAAAGGAGCACCGGTCTCCAGGAACTTGCGAGCCGCCTTCTCGTGATAGCCGGTCTTGAAGTGCCAGTGCATGAGGAACAACATGAAATCGCTAAGGAAGGTGCTCCCAATTAGCACGCCTGCGCACGATCCGACAGCATGTCGGCGACAGTGTCGAGAATTCCTTGTCCATTCCGATCACCACCGTGACAGGGAACGATCTGCTGACGCTCGAGCGGCAGGTTCGCCATCAGGGAAGTGGAATCAACGCCAAAGACCTGATCGGTTGCTGGCAGCTTCAGACCATCTGGCCCAAGGGACAAAGCGACGCCAACGCCCTGAGCGGATGGCTGCTGCGCAGCCTTGGCGCCTCTCTGGAGATCAGCCTGGCCGACGACAAAGGGCTGCGCTTGCGCAACGCCGTGAACCTCGGTGCCCTAGCCCTGCAGTTCAACGGACCTGGGGAGCTGGCTGGAGGCAGACCCCTGCTGAGCTTCCACTTCGAGCAGGTCAGGCTGACGCTGGGCGCCATCACCCTGCTGCAACGGTCGCTGCCGGCTCCAGCCGCCAAGCGCAAGCCGTTCTTCGCTTTGATCCACAGGGATGCAAGCGGCTGGCTGGCGGCACGGGGCCGGGGTGGTGGGCTCGCCCTCTGGACGTTCAGGGATTGAGCCGTCGCTCGGCCCAACCCTCGCCTCGATCCCAGCAGAGACGCCGGTGGGGATGGGGTTTGAGATCGAGCTGCTCCACACGCTGAATCTGAATGCGGATCAACACCAGGTGCGGGGGCTGAGGTGCCCCGTCGGCGACCTCCTGCGGCCAGGGGCCAGCCGAATCGAAGGGCTGCCCCGGATGCGGCCAGGCCCAGACCGAGCGCCCTCCGGGCGTCAACCGATGCCAGTGGGCGTTCAGAGCCTCAGGATCGTCGCCATCACGGAGCAACTGAGCGGCTCCACGCAACCGGAACTGTTCTCTGGCCTTGCGGAACAACCAACACAGCTCCACCTGCCCCTGCCCTCTGAGTTCAACTGGCTTCTCGCTGCGGGCATCGGTGAGCAGCTCGAGGGCGCCCTCATCACTCCAGCCGCGAAACACCAGCGTGCGCACCCGCGGCGTGCCATCGGCCGCCATGCTGGCCAACTGGAGCCAGCTGGCCCCCGGAGCCCGTCCCTCCCGCTGGCGGGCTCCCCGCAGCAAAGGCCGCCAGGGAGGCAACGGAACCGGATGGCTCGGATCAACCGGCATCTGGTATCCAGGGATCGAGAAAAGCCAGCGGACGATTCATCGTTTCGGAAAAACCGAGAATGCCGCGGTCCCGATGGACGTACAGCAGGGAGTCGTCGTCCTCCAACAGGAACGTGCCTCCCCGCTGGGTGATGAAGCGATCGTCGGGGACATAGGTGCCCCAGTGGCGCAGAACCTCATTCATGTTGCGCAGGCGCACCGTGGCCAATTCGAACGGTCGTTGAAACCCGCCGCCACCGGCCCGGCGAAACAGTCCGGCGGGGATCGCCGGCAACACACCGATGCTGATCACTTCATCGTCGCTGAAACGTTGGGGCGCGGTGCGATCGCCGGTGTAACCACGCAGCACTTCAGCCAGGGTGCCGGGAGAGCCGATGCCTGCACACATCAGCAGCAAGGAAGGCCACGCTCCGCCTGGGGCCTGAAGCCCTGGAGACAGCTCCAGGTCCTGGTGCAGGCGAGCATCAGGCTCCACCTGCAGCCGCTCGCTCGGAAAACCGGTGAATGCGCAGAACCGGTCAGCACCCTCCCGGTCTCCGATGGCGATCGCCAAGAGCTGGATCCCCGCCTGATCCAGCTGGGGCAGAGCCGGAACAAGAGCCTGGGCGTACTCCAGGGAGTCGAAATCACCGAGCTGAGTGAGCAGCACCACCAGCCGCCGGCAGCCTCGTCCCATGCCCGAAACTTCGGCGATGCGCTCCAGCAAAGAATCGGGGGCTTTCATACCTGTCTTCAAAACGCCTCCAGATTCACGCATCGAGCACGAAGCGATAGCGCACATCGCCCTTGGCAAGCCTTTCGATTGCAACATTCACCTGATCCATTGGCAGACGTTCCACCAAGGGGCGGATGTTGTGGCGAACGCAGAACTCCACCATCTTCAGGAGGCTGGCCGGTGAGGACGTGGGGCTGCCGGTGATCGACCGCCGCGCAGAGATGAGATCGAAGGCGCCGACCTGAATCGGCTCGAGCACGGCTCCCAGTTGATGCAAGCGTCCCCGGGGCTTGAGGGAGGCCATCACCGCACTCCAGTCGAGGGGATGGTTGACCGTATTGATCACCAGATCAAACCGACGCTGAAGATCGGAAAGCGCTTCCAGTTCCTCCACCTGATGAGCTCCAAATCGGCGCGCCTGTTCCGTCTTGGCGGGATTGGTGGTGATCGCGGTGACTTCACAGCCCCAAGCCCGCGCGAATTGCAAGGCGATATGGCCCAGTCCGCCGATGCCGACCACGGCCACATGGGCCGTGGGTGACACCGCCTCATCCACAAGCGGCGCAAACACGGTGACGCCACCGCAGAACAGGGGACCCGCTTCAGCCGGATCCAATCCGGTTGGCAGCGGAATTGTCCAGTCCTGCCGAGCTACAACATGACTGGCGAATCCCCCCTGGCGCCCCACGATCGTGGCCTCCAGAGAGCTGCAGAGATTCTGATCACCCCCAAGGCAGAGGCTGCAGTGGTTGCAGCTGCCGCTGATCCAGCCCAGACCGCGGACCTCACCAATCACGCCTGGATCCACTCCCTCTCCGACCGCCGTGACCCTGCCGATCACTTCATGGCCTGGCACCAAGGGATAGCGGCTCACTCCCCAGTGATTGCCGATCATCGATAGGTCGCTGTGGCAGAGGCCGCAGTGCATCACTTCCAGCACCAGCTCATCAGCAACAGGTTGAAGTGCAGGCCGCTGGGCGCACTCAAGCGGGGCCCCTGCAGACGGTGCTTGCCAGACGGAGATCAAAGCGAAAGCCGCAACAGTGCTCCCCTGTCTTTAGTCATGCCACACGGACAACGCCACAACGCATTGACACATCTGTACTACCTGTCTAGAACAGGTGTACCAGCAGCGTCTCCATGGCTCCGAGTTCGCCCTACGCACCGTTCAAGGCGGAGGAGTGGATGCGCGCTTCTCTGATCACCCCCCGCAAGCGATGCCCCGTCACGGCTGGATCCAGGACCCAAGCACCCAGAACACGAAGCGCTTCCATCCCGATGAAAAAAGCTGGAACCGCGACCCCCGCGTGTTCGTGGATTCAGGGAGACCTTTTCCAGACCAGCCTCCTCTGCTGACCACCCGGGTGCACCTGCGGCGAGAAACTGCAGAGCAGCTGTGGAGAGAGCTTTTGAGGGTGGGCTGGCGACCCTGCAGACCTCAGTGGGGAGCCGATGTGGATGTCTGAAGACTGCAGCGCGTCAGCAAGGAGCCCAACGATCAACCGAACTGATAATGCTTGCGCACGGGTTGATGCACGGTCCACGTACACCTCAGCCCGGCAGGGAATTCCACCAGATCACCCGCCTTGATGTGCACGGACTCGCCGGAGTCGGGAGTGACCGTCACATCGCCTTCCAACAGCAGGCAGGTTTCCCTCTGGTCGTAATGCCAGGGAAATTCACTCACTTCACTGGCCCAGACTGGCCAGTCATGAACCCCAAGCGCCACGATCACGCTGTCAGGGCAGGGGGAGGTCACACGGATCATCTCCGAGCCGATGATGTCATCAATCAGGTTCCATAATTGCGCGGCGCCAGCCCATCACCGGCCGTCAAACCCCGCTCCCAACGCCGCAGACGCTGGAGAAGCAGACCAGCGAAAACGGCCAGCAGCGCGCCGCAGGCACTCAACCAGCCCATCTGCCCCAGACCGATCAACACCGCAGCCGTCCAGAGGACGACCCAGCACCACGGCTGCCCGATGCGAATCCACCGCAAGGCCTGGGAACAACTGCGGCAATGCACGGTATGGCTGTGATACCGATCCATCAGAGCGTCGACCTCCTGCCTGGGGGGAAGCGGCTGTCCGGCGAAGGGCTCTCCACCATGGTTGTTGATCCAGCGGTGCAACGCTGCTACGTACACATCCGCTTCAGTGGGCAGGAAAAACGCGCGTTCGGCGCCAGCGCTGCCGCCAGCAGACTCCAGCACCCGTTCCTGCCAGTGCAGAAACACCTGGTCGTCTTCCAGAACTTTGTGGTTGCCGATGTGTTGCAGCCAGCGGGGGCGCAGACCCACCACCACCTTCGGTAACGCCGACTTGAACTGAAACGGGAACCGGGCGAACAAACGGCACTGCCCGCGGCGAATCGGCACGGCATACACCACGGTGAGAATCCGCGCGAACCCCTTGGCATCGAGGTCGTGCCACATCAACTGCGGAGCTTTGAAATGGGTGAACTGGGAACCCAGCCGCCCCCGGCGGGGGCCCTCGTCCCAGACAGCTTCAAAGCCCGAGTCATCCTCCGACTGAATCACAGCCAGCACAGGAGCGGCGTTCTCCCGTTTTCCGACGGTTTTGTGATGGGTGAAGGGCACATGGCTCACATCCAGCACATTTTCGAGCAGGGTGAGAGCGTCCATGGGCAAGTCGCGAAACGTGTCCTGCACGATCCACCCATCGGCCCAGCCATCCCCCTCTTCCTGAAGCGAAGGCACCAGAGGCAGATCGTTGGACTCAGCCTTCTCCGGATCACCACTCCAAACGAACAGCAACCCCTGGGCCGAGCGCGTTGGCAGGCTGGCGCAGTTGGACCGTCGGCCACGGGCTCTACCCGCATCCCCCATCTGGGGGATGCGGGTGCAGTGCCCCTCCCCGTTGAAACTCCAGCCGTGATAAGGACACTCCAGATCGCCCGCGGAGTTGATGCGCCCCTCGCTCAGGGGCACCAGCCTGTGCGGACAGACATCATTGAAGGCGCGCCAGGTGCTGTTGACACCGTCCCACCACAGAACGAGGTCCCTCTCAAGCAATGTGAAGCGTTGCGGCTTGCCCGGATCGAGATCACGCAAATAAGCCACCGGCCACCACTGCTCGGTCCAGCTGGCATGCATGGATTTGCCACAAGTGCAGTCATGATCGCCGTCTCGGAGGAGCGACCGCGACATCAAAACCATGATTGATCTCGGTGACTACGGCCATCCGCCCAGCACGCGGCGCCGGGACTACCCCCTGGTGCTGCTGCAGCTGATGCAACGCATGCGACTGGAATTGCTGCTGCTGCTCACAATCGCGGTGCTCATCAACAGTGACGTGGTTCCCCGCGGCTGAACAGCCAACGGCAATGTGGTGAGGATTCTCGGGATCGCAGCATCGATCTTCATCGGCTTCCGAAACACCCAGGCCATCCAGCGCTGGTGGGAGGCCAGACAACTCTGGGGAGCGATCCTCATTGTGAGCCGAAGCTGGGCTGACACCATCCGCGCTTACCTGAACAGCGACAGGATCAACCGGAACAAGGAACACAAACTTTTGCAGCTGCAGATAGCGCTGGTGTGGCAGCTGAACTTCGAGCTGCGTAATTTCTGGCATCGGGAGCTCAGAGAGCTGCAGGGACGACTTCTCGATGGCCTCAAGCTGCCCCGCAACAGCAGCCTGCGTCAGCTCTGTCTGCTGCGGGCCGAATGGATCAGAGCCCTCTATCACCAAGGGCACATTGATAGTTTCGGACGGTTGCAGCTGATGCAGGTGGCCAATGCCTGCACGGAGGCCATCGGAGGACTGGAACGGATCCGCAACACACCGCTGCCCGCGTCTTATGACGTGTTCGTACGCCTTCTCACCTGGCTGTTCGGATTGCTTCTGCTTCTGTACTTTCACGAACCCGGGTCCAGGCACCAGAACCCCATCAGTGGAGTGCTGATTGTGCTGCTGTTCCTCATGGCGGAACGCATCGGCGCTTACGTCGAGGGACCTTTCGACTCCGACGGAAGCAGCTTCTCCCTTCCCCTCGACAGCATCTGCCTCACGATCAGCCACGATCTTCTCGATCGTGACGTCGATCATGTGCAGCATCTGAACTCCAAGGATCCAGTGCGCTGGACCTGAGCCGCCCACCCGCTCATCATCAAGTCATGCCCGCGTTTGCTCTCTTCGCTCTCCCCCTGGTGCTCGCGTTGTTTCATCTGGTCGGCCCGGTGCCAGAGGATCTGGGCGTCAATGGAGGCCATCTCAGCGCCTGCCCTGGGCCAGCGCACTGCGCGCGGGTCGAATGGGCTGTGACGGATTCCAGCGCAGCACTGGAGAGCCTCACCACACTGATCGAATCAACACCCCAAGCGGAGGTGATCAGTCGGGAGGATGCCTACCTCCATGCCACCTTCAGCAGCCGCATCTTCGGCTTTGTTGATGATCTGGAGCTCAATGCATCCACACCCGAACGGATCGAAGCCCGATCTATTTCACGCCTGGGGGACTCGGATCTTGGGGTGAATGCTCAACGCCTTCAGACCCTGGCCCAAGCGCTACAGAATCAAGGCTTCAACCAACCTTGAAACCAACGCTCAGCGATGTTCCGCGCTGGGACGCCTCGATGTCGATCGCCCCGGTGCCGACAGAACCATGGTTTGCAGGCGACCTCGCAAGGCAACACATTCAGCGCACTGGCAGGGGTCATCGTCGTGGACGCTGGCGTGAAGCCGAACCGGCTGAAAATGCGATCGCATGGAAGGAAGCCTTTCCTCAGTTCTGACGCGCGATCCGGAACACAGCCAGCCTCAGCGGGCAATCTCGGGATTTTTTTTAGCTGATGAAACAAATCTGAGTGTTGCTTCAGCCACCGGACGCATCACTGCAGCGTTTCTGCCAGATCCAGCGCGCTCTGCAGAGCGCCTTCCGCCATCCCGAAGCCTGCGCCAGCAATCCAGTCGCCGCAGAAGCCCACCCGGGCCTGCGGACACCACTGCAGAGACCTGGGCAGCGCTTGATCCAGGGGCTGCGCCGCACCCCAGCGCATCACCCCGAGGCTTCGCGCCCCAGGGAGAGCTGCCTGCAAGGCAGGCCACGGCACAAGCAGCTGGGGCAAAACCGCCAGCAGTCGATTCTCGTGATGCACGAGCAGATCCGGTTGGGTGTCCGGCCTGATCGCAGCACCATCGTCGAGGCCATGCACCACCAAACCGAGGCGGCCACCACTCTGTTGATGCAGAACCAGCCGTTCGACACCGCAATGATCCCGAGCCTCCGCTGTGAGCCAGATCTGTCTGGGAAACGGATTGCTGGAGAACGGATCGCCAGTGACCGAAGGCAACTCCAGCATCAGGTTCCAGCGCACGCTGGCCGTCATCACGGCAATCAACTCAAGGGCTGCATCAAGTCCGGGATCAACCCCAACAGCCACAGCGCTGCGCAATGGAACATCGGGCCAGCCCAGCATCGCCAGCGAGCGCGGATGGGCCAGCAGTGTTCCACTCAACACCAGCGTGTGTGCCCGCCAGCCACCGGGCAGCAACCAGCGTCCGTCCTCCCAGCTGAGCTTGCTGATCCGCTCCCCGAAGCAGGTAAAGACAGCGTCACCAGCGTCTGCCAACAGCGTTTCGGCCACGGCGGCCATGGTGGGCTGGCCGCGCCAGCGCGGACCGCAAAGCAACGGATGAGCGGGAAGCTCACACAGCGCGCCATCCCCATCGAGACCGAACACGGGACCAGCATCCGGAGCCAGAACCCCGCGATCGCAGAGATCGCCAACCAGCGCGCCCAACCGTCCCTGGGGTGAACCGCTGAAGCTCAGGGTCGGTGCCCCATGATCCAGTCGCCAGAGGGCATCATCCCGCCGGCGTCGCGTTGCACAACGGCCTCCCGGCCCGCGTCCGGCCTCGAAGATCACCATCGAGTCAAACGTGTGGTTGCGGCGAAGAGCCGACACCAGAGCACAGCCCGAAAGGCCGGCGCCAATCACCGCCAGATCCACATCAGCCATGAGCACGCCGTTCTGTGCGGAGAGTCTGAATAAAAAAGACGGGTGCTGGCCCGTCTTGGATCTCCCGATTTGCGCCCCAGAGCAATGCCCTTTGACGGACTATTTATCGCGCGGTGCCCTTGGTTGTGCCGTAGGAATCGATACTCAACATCGCCTTCGATAGCGGTTGCACGGTTTGCCCAGCGTTACTTGTGACCTCAAGGATCCGACCGATCGATCCCGGCGTATCCAAGGCCTCAAGGCAGCAACGGGCCACCAGGCGCCGGGGGATGGACTGACTCTCCTGTTGATCTGGCCCTGTCCAGACAACGCCCTCGTTCTCGAGCGACTCCTCCCGTTCCGAAAGCCCGCCCGGGCGGATCACGGTCCAATCCAAGCCGCTGCGTTCAAGACTGCGTTCCCCCACGCGCTTCCACACCAAAATCAGCCCAAACAAGTTGAGTGGATGCCTCCAGCGTCCGCTACAGAGAGAGCTCACCAGCACCACACGGCGCAGCCCCACCCGTTGGCAACTCTCCAGCTGCCGCTGCACACCCCAAGCGTCGACACGCATCGGACCAGTGAGATCCACCGACGGACGCGCTCCGGTGGCGATCACAAGCGCATCCGCGCCACGGAGGGCCCGATCCAGGGAGGAGGAGTCCATCAAGCTCAAACGGTGCTGCTCACAACCCTCCAGCGACGCTGGGATCTGTGAATCGGCGCGCAATAGCAGCCGCGGTTGATCTCCAGCCGCCAGCGCCTCTTCGGCAATTCTGAATCCAGTCTTGCCAGACGCTCCACTGATGGCGATCGTGCGCGGGCTCATGGCAGGGTCTCCTTGATCACATCGGCCAGGATCGCCCGCAAGTCTGCCAAGGCTGCAGCAGCCTGTCCCTCCATGATCTTCAGCAACGCGGCAAGATCCGTTTGGGGATCCCAGTAGCCGATGGTGGTCATGCCCGGCTGACGATTGGCAACAGGCGAGCCCAAAGCAGCGGCATCATGAGCTGCAGGCAATGAACGAAGGCTAGGTGAGCTGGAAAGCAACCAAAGCATGGACAAGCCGCATCCCCCGAGAAGGGAGACGCCACTTCCGCCTCGTGCTCCAGGGGGGACGGGGATCGGAGCGCTGGGTTGAGCTGTGCTCAGTTCTCACCCCCGAGGTGCGGCTTCGCCTCAGCTGGAGAGAGCTCCGCGACCGATCGCTCTGGGACAGTGGCTGGCAGTCGATTCCCCCTGACGAATCAGAAGGAGACAACTGATGGAACGGGTTTGGTAGCGATCACCGCAAAGAAAGGATCGCCCTTTCCGCCCAACCATCCCATGGGACCAGGCTTGCGGGTTTCCTCAGCAACCAGTTCCGGCTTGGGCCAACCCTGGGCCATCAGCACCTCAGCGACGTAGCGGAGATGATCGCCGTCCGCTCCGTCGGTCCAGATCTGGGGAGCTTTGGTGAAAAACATGCGATTGCTGAAGGCCACGATCACCTGGCCGTTGGGGCGGGTGATTCGGAGAAGCTCCTCGGCGATGGCTTCCGGTTGCTGCAGATACTGCCAACCCGCCACAATCAAGGTGCAGTCCACACTGCTGTCGTCAAGGGGCAACGACTGCAACTCGTTGAGGTTCTGAACCCAATGACGATCGAGGCGGGGATTGGCCTGCAACTCCTGGGCGTTGAGGCCATGGCCGATGACCTGTTCGTAACGCTGGTCGTCAGGGAGGTGACTCACCCAGCTGCTCATCAGATCGAGAACAACAGCACAACCGGGGATGCGCTCGCTGTAGAGCTGGGTCAGTCGCCCTCTGAAGCCAGCATCCAGATGCTGAACGAACCGGGGTTCGCTGTAGAAGAGTGCGTCATCACTGCCATCCAGCTTGTAGCGCTCGTTGGCACTGAGAACCTGAACGACCACTGGCAGCCCTCGACATCGGCGCGGAACCTAAGGAAAGAAAAGGGAAAGCGCGTGTCCCTAAGGCCAATCGCTCCTTGGACTTGTTCAGGGGAGGGTCGTCAGAGCGCCAGGCTTTCGAGCAACTCAGCCTGGGCTTTCTTTCCGGTGATGGCATGGGCTGCCATCGCACCGCTGGCAGCCACCGGAGGGATACCGATTCCAGGAAACGTGCTGGCACCGCACTGCAGAAGCCCCTTCACCGGGGTCTGCACTCCAGGGAACAGGCCCTGAGCAGCGGAAAGGGCCGGGCCGTAGCTGCCGTTGTGCACCGACAAATAATGGCGGTGGGTCAGGGGTGTGCCCTCCATGACCACCTGGCACCGGCTACGGAGATCCGGAATGCGCTGCTCCAGCACATGCCAGAACACCTGACAGCGATCCGCACGCTGGCGTTCGTAGTCCGGCGTGGAGCGATCCAACCCGCTCCAGAGCTCCCAGGGTTCATTCGCTGGTGTGTAGGCATGCAGCACGTGCTGACCGGCAGGGGCCATGCCGGGGTCAAGCACCGACGGAATCGACACCACCACCGCGTTGCGCTCCGCGGTGATGCCACGCTCCCAGTCCCCGACCCAGACGGTGTGAATCGGCAGATCGTCCAGCCCAGAAGCATCAAACCCGAGATGAAGATGCAGGAATGAACCGCAAGCGGGCGTGTTCAAACGCTCCTGACGCCATCGCGACGTCCCATTCTCAGGCAGCAGCGCCGCCGTGCTCCAGGCGTCGGCATTGCTCACCACATGATCAGCATCCAGTTGCTCGCCGTTGGTGAGATCCACGCCGATCACCCGATCGCCATCAAGCCTGATCTGTTTCACCCGGGCACCCAGTCGCAACGTCCCCCCATGCTTCTGCAAGCCCCGCACAAGAGCGTTCACAACACCGGCACTTCCACCCTTGGGAAAGTCAAGACAGGCGTCGGGATCAAACCACTCCCCGAACAGGGTGGCCATGGCCGCAGCATTGGTGTCCGCCATCGGCATTCCGCTGATCAGGAAACAGAGCAGATCAACCCAATGGCGTAAGAAGGGGTCCGTCAGATGACGGTCCACAAGAGGTCCAAAGGCACCGGTGAGATGCCGAAGGGCCGGAAGGTGAGGCAACAAACGGCCACTGCGTCTGAAAAGGGGCCCGATTCCATCGACTCCTCCCGCTGGAAGCGCCAGAAGGGGAAGGGCATCAGCCGCCGCTGCGATCGGCTGCAGCATCCTGGCGAAACGTCGCCATTCATCTAAGGCCGCATCACCGCGAAGTTGTTGCACCACCTGCTCAAAGCCTTTGGCGCCAACACCGATCCGAAGGTGGCCTTCTGGGAAGAGAACATCCCAGTCCCGGTAAGGCATCACCTCGAGGGGTTCATCGAGAGCTCGAAGAATCTGAGCGAGAGGATTGCTGCTGGGCCACCGGCCCAGTCCGCTCCAAAGCGATGGACCGGATTCGAAGTGATAACCCTGGCGCTGAAAGCCGTGGGCAGCTCCGCCTGCGGCCCCATGGGCCTCCAGGACGAGCACCTCATGGCCAGCGCGAGCACAGAGAGCTGCACAGCACAGACCGCCGATGCCGCTCCCAATCACGATCACCTCAGTTTTGGAGGTCATTGAGGGAATCGGAGAAGCGGTGAAGGATTCATAGCCGGTCACAGCTCCGTTCCGTTACGGACATGCCGGAAGACACCCCAATCCCTAGGGTTTTGATACGAACAAGAGTTATTCAGTGGGCGAAACCGAGACGCAGTCCCAACGCGAACCGGCGAGCGGCCTCCTTGGATGGATCCGCAGGACGCCCCCGCTGGTGCTGCCCATGGTGGTGCTCAGTGCCGGACTGGTGGTGGCCGGTGCTGTGGCCGTGAAAGGGGTACGCACAGCCGCGGACACCATCACCGTGACGGGAGCCAGCACGGAACGCATCCGCAGTGACTTCGCCGACTGGACCGTGGTTGTACTAGGCAGCGGAACAAGCCAACAGGCCGCTTATCAAGACCTGCAGCCTGATCTTCAGCGAACATTGGCGTTTCTGCGTACGCAGGGCGTCCCCGATGGCTCGGTTCAGCTCGCGGTGCTCGAATCGTCGAGCAATGACATCCGCAACCGCGTGAACGGAGCCTTGATCAAAACCGAGTGGTCGGCCCGGCAGCCGATCCGAATCAGCACGCCCGATGTCAGCCTCATCAGCAAGGTGTCCCGATCCATCGGTTCACTGGTGGGTGATGGCGTTTCGCTCACGATTCAGCCGCCCGCCTACACCTACACCAAACTCGCCGACAAGCGGGTCGACATGCTCGCCAAAGCCACAGCGGACGCGCGCAAACGCGCCGTGGCCATTGCACGTCAGGCAGGGTCAGGGATCGGAGCGATCACCAAAGCCGATACGGGCACGTTTCAGATCACGGTTCCGAATTCAACCGACATGGGCCGCTACGGCGCCTACGACACCCGCACAATCGACAAAGACATCACCGCCGTGATGGGTGTCACGTTCCGCGTGCAGTGATCGCGCTTCCGCTGGTCCTCCTCGGCATCGCCTGGCTCCAGGAGCTGATCGATCAACTGGTGTTCGCCGGTCGCTGGAACCTGGCCATGGGCCCGGGGACACCCTGGTGGTCGCTTGTCACGGCCCCCTTCAGCCATGGAGGCTTTGGGCATCTGCTCGCCAACAGCCTGGTGTTTCTTCCCCTCAGTTACCTGGTGCTGGCGCGCAACACCAGGGCCTATGTCGCCGTTTGGATCGCGGTCATCCTGATGGAGATCCCGGTGTGGCTCTTCTGGCCCGTCGGCGCCCATGGCCTCTCGGGCGTGGTGTATGGCCTCCTCGGCTACCTGCTGTTGATCGGCTTTCTCGAACGGCGGCCTTTCGCCATCCTGTTGAGCCTGATCACGCTGGTGCTGTTCGGCAGTGCCTTGCCCGGACTTCTTCCCTGGGCTTCTCCCGCAGGCGTGAGCTGGATCGGCCATGCCACGGGATTCATTGCCGGACTGATCACAGCGAAAGTCGTTCAGAAAGAGCCTCAGGCGTCAGGGTCATCCTGACGACCACTGCTTAGGAAACGTCCCGACGTCTTAACCGCCAAAACAGCAGCGGCCGCTCCATAGCCGATGAAGGTGGCAACTTGACCAAAACTGCCGATCTCATAGAGGTCGGCATTGAGCAGAAGCCAGTCAACAAGTGACGAAGCGGTGCCCCAGATCACCACCCACACCGACACGTAAATCACTCCACGGGTTGTGCTGTTCAAGGAGGTGAAGGCCGCATCGAGATTGACCGTAGATCAGATCCAAATCAGCAGCTTGAGCACAATTCCATGGCTACAACCCTTTCAGGAATGACCATGGCCATGAGCGAACAGGATCAGCAACAACCCGTTGTGATCAAACAGGGAGGCAACGGCTTCGGATTGGTGGTAGCCGCGCTGATCATCGGTGGATCCATTGTGTACGCCATCAACATCTGGTCAAACACCAAGCAGCAGATGATCAAGGCACCCGCCGAAGCAATCCAGAAGGGTGTTGAGTCTGTGAAGAAAGCGATTCAACCCGGGTCCTGATTCAGCTTCAGCCTCCCTCCATCGACTGCTGATGGCTGTGCTGTCGGTAGAGATCACTGGGGTCATCCTCTTTTGCATCTTTAGGCTTCGCCCGCCTCTCCGCCGCTTCCTCTTCTTTCTGCACCACCCGTTCATAGGCGTTCAGCGTGTCGGATTCGGGTCTGGACTCCTGGGAGCTCATCAACTGTGCCGTCAGCAGTAGTTGATGCTCGCATCCGGAAGAAAGCGCTGCAACGATGGCGTTTTCGTTTCAGCGTCATGAAGAAGCGCGAGCGGGCAGCCGTGGTTCTGGAGCGATTGAACGCGCACTATCCCGAGCCACCGATCCCCCTCGACCACAGCGATCCCTTCACCCTGTTGATTGCGGTCCTGCTCAGTGCCCAGTGCACCGACAAGAAGGTCAATGAGGTGACACCGGCATTGTTTGCCGCTGGCCCCACCCCGGAGGCGATGGCCGCCCTGGAGGAAGCAGAGATCCTCTCCCACATCCGCCAGCTTGGCCTGGCCAAAACCAAGTCGAGAAATGTTCACAAGCTGGCCCACATCCTTGTGAATGTGCATGCAGGCCAGGTTCCAGCCAGCTTCGAGGAGCTGGAAGCCCTGCCGGGCGTGGGCCACAAAACCGCCAGCGTGGTGATGGCTCAGGCGTTCGGAGTGCCGGCATTCCCGGTCGACACCCACATCCATCGCCTGGCCCAGCGCTGGGGACTGAGCAGTGGTGACTCAGTGGCGCAGACGGAAAAGGATCTCAAAAGTCTGTTTCCCAAGGACGCCTGGAACAGACTCCATTTGCAGATCATTTTTTATGGACGGGACCACTGCACAGCCCGCGGCTGCGATGGCACCGTGTGCCCGCTCTGCCGCGAGCTCTATCCCAGGCGCAGACAGCCAGTGGAGTGGAAAAAGCCCTGATCGGAGCCATTCGTCAAACAACTGTTAGGATTTGTTGCAATACGAGCGAAAGCAAGTCATGACACGTAATTCTGCGCAAGACAGCTGGTTTCAAGGTTCCGCAGCCCGGGCCATTCATGAGGAGCAGCTGGAACGGGTCGAGCGCTTCAACGGACGAGCCGCCATGCTCGGCTTTGTGATCGGCGTGATCACCGAAGGGCTGACTGGACAAGGAATCCTGCATCAGATCGGCCTAGGCCCACTGGTTGACGGCTACGCCGCCTGCAGCGCCCAGTATTTGCCCTTCTGCTTCTGATCGACACCACCTTCCACCCTCAGCTCTAGGGTTGAGGGCGGTGAGCATCCACGTCGTGACTGTGCAGAGTTTGCCGAAGAGTCTCTGCACAAAATGGCTGATCGCAACATCGTGGAACTTGTGATTCTGGAAAACGGCTTCCTTGCTGCTTGTATTAAGAAAAGCAATCCAAGGACTGCTCAAATACAGGCAGGCAAGCAGCGTTACCAGCATGTGAAAGCAAAGCGTGAAGCTGAGCCAATATGAAGTCAGTCAAATCAAATCTGTCTAGTTCAGTTGATTGCATTCAGCAGAGTTTGTGGGTGGCAACACTTCAAAAGCGCTTAGAAAACTAGGCGCTTTTTTAATAGAATCCAAAATGCTTACGCACGCTTACCATTCCAGTAATAATTAGCCTCGTCACCGCAATAGCCCCATATCCCCTTAAAGCTATTATCTTTAAACATAAAGGCCAGTCTTCCCCAATAATAAGTTCCGTTCTTTTCAAAATTGCACTTCTTATCTGAAACAGGTTGAAACCAGAAACCTGTCAATGTCGCCGCAGAACGCCTGCTAATGTATGAAGTGACTACCTTTCCCCTTATTTCGTTAGTGCGAACAGGGTGAAAATAAATTCCCCGAATAGTTTTGCTATCAGGAGCTCGCATCAAAGACAGCAATCCCTCATCAGTCTCCCAATTGGTCAAATATTTCTGAGGAAAGATGTCATCTGACACTATCGTATCTACTGAACCCTTAGTGTCCGCTTTCTTCTTCGCTACGTCCGTATCATCCGTTGTGATATCCGCAGAACTCTCGCCGCTGCCGGCTGTATCAGCAGTAGGTCGGTCAGACAGCCAAAAGCCGATGGCAATCAATAACAATACCAATGGTGCTATGAGCTGCCGCATAGCAAAAGGTTCCTAAAGACTACAAAGAAAATGTAGCAAGCATTGAGAAGATATCCCACACAATTAAATATTTATAGCCAATGTATTCACATAGGCAAGTGATCATCTATATGGGCGTGAGCCTATTCCGCATGAAAGAAAAAATTTCCTCATTAAAGGAGTTGCCAAATGCTCAACACTGTAAATTCAGTGCGGCCTGTTGCCGTGCTTGAAGCACCAGCATTTTTCAAAGGAAACACATGCCAAGTAGCAGTCGCAGCAACAGTAACTCTTACAGAGAAAGATGTACCGCTGATGGCTGCAATCCTCAGCCCACTCGAAAGTAATCAGCAGCGAACGATTACTGAAGTGTTCCGTGGATATCAGGACCTCTCAGCAGAAGAGCTAAGGCTTAAAGCACAGCAACGCATTCGCCAAAGAGCAGAAGCACGCAGCGGTATTCCAGACCTTGACGTTGACGAGTTCGTTCACAAAATAGGAGGCATCACGGGTAAGCACAAATTCACCCGAGAAGAGATGGACGAAATCCGTCAGCGAGTTGACCTGCTTTATCAGAACTACGTCACAGATAAACAAGAAGCACAAGAGAAAGAACAAGCCCTGTTCTTCGAAGCCGCACGTACTGCACGAGATATCACTGGCGAACCAGCATCAGATAAGTTCAAGCCGATGCCCAAAGAAGAATGGGCCGACGAGCACGGCTTACGCAGAAACCTGAAGCAACGCAAACCAGGACTCCCCAAGAAAAAGAAGAAAGCAATCTGGGATATGGCCCCAGGAGAGAAAGGATTAGCAACAGAACCAGGTCAGCACGAGCACTTCGACATCGAGAAAGCAGAGAAGGAATACACAGAACTCAAGATGCAAGAACACATTGAAGAAGCCAAAACCGAGGCTCAGTTTGTTAAAGGCAAGCGGTTCTGCAGCAGTGAACAGCAGGCTCATAACCGCACCGCACCCAAAGACTTCTGGATTAAGAACAGCTCTAAACAAACAGATAGCTAAAAGAATTAAATGCTCTGCAGAATTTCTCAAAACAAATTCCTAGAGCTAGGAAGCCACCGGATTGCACGGCGGCGTACGTTAATCGTATGTATTACATACGCATCAAACGAATAACTTATGGCTGTTTACTTATTAAGAACAATTCCCAACAGCCAATCAAAAGTTACACACCCTTGATAATCCAGGCAAATCGACTGGCAGAACCACAGCTAAGGCGACGGCACGCATCCGTAACGCATCCGCGACGCCACCGCACTTAACTCGAGACTCATCAGCGCACAATCGTTTTGCACATAAGAAATGAACTGAAGCCTGGCTGACGGCCCACTACTGCCCCGGCAGATAGCCCGTTCCCCTTCGGGACACGGCTCAGCTGCCGCTGCCCAATGCAGACCAGCCGTGCCCGTCTCCGTATCGGCCCATAAGTAGGTGATTTACCCCTGGCAAGCGTGTATCGCTATGAACCACACTGAGGTGAGCGCAGCCAGAAGTCCGGACGGCACTGCGCCTATTGGGGAGGCCCTGGGAATGCCCTCCCCTTTTTGATCTCAGCGTTGGCGTTTAAAGGTGTAGCAGCCCCCGTGGTAGCCGGTGAAGGGCTGGGCATAAGTCACCAGCTCCCACTCCTGGGAACCAAGCTCATTCATCAGCTCTACCAGACTCACCTGTTGCGGTTGGTTCCTGGAGATCAGTTGCTTGTCGTCCAACCAAAGCTCTTCAATTTCACCTGTCCAGCTTTTACCGCGTGGAACAAAACGGAGCTGCGTGTATTCCCAGGCCATCAACGCTTTTGCAGACGGTGAATATTAAATTTAGATCTAGCGTCAGCACCTCGTAATTAAACCTCAGCTGCAGAAGTGGAGCCCATCGCCCAAGGCGTGGCGTGGGACCAGGCCTTGCACTTACGGATGAGCTGCATTCCAGGCGGCAGAAGCCGCTGCTTCAGATGACAAGACCCCAGCACCTGGCATTGAGCCAGGGATACGTACCTAAAGCTGCTGCAACTCGAGCAACTCTGCGCCCCGTTGAAGCTCTCCAGATCACGGTCATCCACGAATGGCCACTCCTTCACGCTTCCTTCACTGATAGTACTGTTGTATCATCACGCTAAGCCCTGAGTGCCGGCGCTGCAACCACCCATTGCCCTCATCACCCCCTGTTGATCGATCAAAATCAGATAACAAAGCAAGAAGTAACAACGCGAGTAACTAAAAGCAAACTCCAGCAAATCCTTGCAGGCACAGACGCTCAAGAACGACTGCGCTGCAATCGATTCCAATTCTTCCCATCTATGTCTTAGACGCGAGAATGCATTAGGGTTGAGGGCTGTCAGATCAGAGGCATGCCTCGCAAGCGCCGCAAGCTCAGCAAGGAGATGGAGGCTGATATCAAAGCCGCCCAGAAAAAGGTTGAATTCATCTCCGCGATGATTCGGGATATCCGAGAAGAAGACATCCAGAACGAGTACGCGGAAGCGTTTTCTCGCGTGCACATGGCCAGCACCCATCTAGCCCAGCTCTATGAAACCGAAGGTTTCACAGAAGAAAGTGAGGGAACGCTTGCCCTCTACAAAGGGTTGCTGGCCCAATTCGAGGGGGAGTACGAACTCTGAGCGACAAAAAAGAGCGTTCAAAGTCATGCTGCCGCGTCCAGAACCCGGTACAACCGAGTTGATTGCATTGAACGGCTGCCATGACCGAGCGCGGTGACACGCGAACGCGTACGAACGATCCCCGCTGGTTCGAACTGCTCATGGCCAGTCGCTGGCCTCTAGCTGTGGTGCTGGCGGCCTGGGCCGTGGCCATCGCTGCCGTGCAGATTCTGAGAAAACCGATCCCCATCGGTCTGCCCCTCAGTCAGCCTCTGCCGGTGAAGCTCGTCGGTGGAGTGAGCGTGGAGCAGTTCAAAACCCCAGTGCGCGTCAAGAGCGAAGGGGCACTGTCTGTGGAGGCAGCCAAGGTTCTTCCAGTGAGTGGAAGCGTCAAAATTCCAGATGGAGTCGCTTTAAGCCGGTCGATCCAGGTGGACACCAGCACGCCGCTGGAGGTCAACAGTGATGTGAACGTGGCCTCCCCCATTGTCGTCTCTGAGGTCTCCAACCCAGTTTCAATTCGGGCGGTTGATGGGGAAACGCTTCAGGTGAGCACTCCCGATGGGGAGACGCTCAACATCACCGGCGGAGTCAAGGTGAACTCCGTGGGCGGCAAGATCAATGTCCGCCTTCGGGATGCAGCCCAGTCCATCCTGCCCGTCCCTTAACTCTGTGGCTTTGAGCGACCTGCCAGACCTGTCCGCGTTGAACCTGGCCGTGATCGGCCATCAGGAATGGGTCACCTTTCTGGAGGTGGACTGCCTCCCCCAGCCCGGCCGAATCAGCCGGGCCTGCCGATCCCTCGAGGAACCGGCGGGCGCCGGTGCGGTGGTGGCTGTTCAGCTAGCACGTCTCACCGGAAGACGAGTGCTGTTTTTCACCGCACTCGGCAGCGATGCGATCGGACATCGCAGTGAACAACGGCTCAGGCAGCTGGGGGTGGAGCCAGTCATCGCCTGGCGTGACACTCCGAGCCGACATGGCATCAGCTTGATGGATCCAGGCGGCGACCGTGCCATCACCGTGATCGGAGATCGACTCACCCCCTGCGCGCAGGATGCCCTCGGCTGGGAACGACTCGCGGACTGCGATGGCGTGTTCGTATCAGCGACCGATGCCGCTGGCCTGCGCCTTGCCCGCACCGCCAAGGTGCTGACAGCAACGCCAAGACTGCGTCTGCCTGTGCTTCAGGAAGCATCGGTTCCACTCGATGCCTTGATCGGCAGTGGCCTTGATCCCGACGAACAGCTTCCCGAGGGAACCCTTGATCCCGCCCCCATGCTGCGAATCACCACGGAAGGTGCCGATGGAGGCCTCCTGATGCCTGGAGGTCGCTACGCGCCGGAGCCCCTCCCTGGGCCCAGGGTCGAGTCCTACGGCTGCGGTGACAGCTTCGCCGCAGGGGTCACCGCTGGACTCGCCGCTGGCTGGGAGGTCGGCGATGCCGTCCGTCTCGGCGCCCGCTGCGGTGCTGCCTGCGCCACGCGCTTCGGCCCCTATGGCTAAAACTGTCGGTCCGCAACACAACGCTGTTCGAGGTTGCCTTCGGCCCATGTGATGCAAGAAGACACCATCTGGATTCGCCGGCTGCAGATGACCGGAAGCGAGGGAGGTCCACTCCAGGGCCACACCTTCGCAGCCAAAGATCTGTTCGATCTCAAAGGAGAACGGCGAGGCTGCGGCAACCCCCATTGGCGAGAACGACAATCCACAAGCCTCAGCAACGCAAACGCGGTTCAACAACTGCTTGATGCGGGCGCAATCTGCACAGGCAGCACCACCATGGATGAGTTTGCCTTCGGTCTCAGCGGGGAGAGTCCCTGGACCGGGAGCCCCCCCAACAGTGCCAACCCTGGGTGCATCACCGGTGGCTCAAGCAGCGGCAGCGCTGCCGCTGTGGCCAGGGGTGACGTGGACTTGGCACTGGGCACCGACACCGGTGGATCGATTCGCGTGCCTGCCAGCTGGTGCGGTCTGCTGGGTTGGCGACCAAGCCATGGTGCGGTGTCCGTTCAAGGACTGCAGCCGCTAGCACCAAGCCTCGATACAACGGGTCTGTTCAGCCGTGACCCGCAGGTGTTACTAGCGGCAGCCAAGGTGCTGCTTTCTTCGAACAAACAGCGCCAATCCGCTGAGGCTCCTGCGCCAACAAGGCTGTACTGGATCCCTGAACTTTGGACGGATCTCGAACAACCCGTCCGCTTGGCCTTGATCAAAAGCTCTGAACAACTCAGCCAAACAATCCACTGCGAGATCAAAGCGCTCCCCCTCGCGACCTTCGGTCTGAAGAATCCGCAGCAGCTCCAGAATCTGTTTCAGACGATCCAATGGGATGAGATAGCGGCCACATTCGCAGCACTGCCAAACGATCTGCCCTTGGGACCGGTGTTGGAACGCAACCTCGCGATGGTGCGGAACCGGTCCAAGGGTGCACAGGAGCAGGTGATTCAACACCGTCAGCACGTCCGCGACACTCTGGCCACGCTGCTGGGTGATCATGGGCTGCTCGCACAGCCGATCACACCGTGCACAGCCCCAGCGATCGGCAGCTTTTCCCTGGATCGTGGTGCGGGCTCGCTGGTGGGACAACTCATCCTGCTCAATGCCTTGGCTGGCCTAAGCGGGGCTCCTGAACTCAGCATTCCCACTGGGGGAGTGGACAACAAGCCGCTTGGTCTTGGGCTGATCGCCTCTCCAGGACACGACCGACTGCTGCTTCAGACCCTGGAGATGTGCGCTAGATCGCTGGCGGCCATCTGAGCTGATGGATAAGGTCCAAAAGTGGATGTAGACGCTTTCGATGTCAGATCTGAAATGCCCATTCAGTGGTCACACGGGAGCCGTTACACCTGCGGGGAGAACAGATAACAGCGATTGGTGGCCCAATCAGATCGACCTCGGGATCCTGCATCAACATCACCCGGCCTCCAATCCGCTGGGCGACGATTTCGATTACCCCTCAGCATTTACCGCACTTGATTACACCGCCCTGAAGGCTGATCTTCAGGCCCTGATGACCGATTCCCAGGACTGGTGGCCCGCCGACTGGGGTCATTACGGAGCACTGTTCATCCGTCTGGCTTGGCACAGCGCAGGCACCTATCGCACGGGCGATGGTCGCGGCGGAGCAGGCCACGGCAACCAGCGCTTTGCCCCCCTCAACAGCTGGCCTGACAACACCAACCTCGACAAGGCCCGGCGGCTGCTGTGGCCAGTCAAACGCAAGTACGGCAATGCCATCTCCTGGGCTGACTTGATCATCCTGTCGGGCAATGTGGCCCTGGAATCCATGGGCTTCCGCACCTTCGGCTTCGCCGGCGGCCGTGTGGATATCTGGCAACCGGAAGAGGATGTGTTCTGGGGGACGGAAACCGGTTGGCTCAGCGATGAGCGGCACAACGAAAAGGGAGAGCTCGAGCAACCCCTTGCAGCCGTTCAGATGGGGCTCATCTATGTGAATCCTGAGGGTCCTGGTGGCGAACCCGATCCTGTGGCGTCAGGTCGCGACGTGCGTGAAACCTTTGCCCGCATGGGCATGACCGTGGAGGAAACGGTGGCCCTGGTGGCTGGTGGTCACACGTTCGGCAAGTGCCACGGTGCAGCTCCAGACAGCAACCTGGGCGCCGAGCCGGAAGGTGCTGCTCTCCATGAGCAGGGCCTTGGATGGCGAAACAGCTACGAAACGGGCAAAGGACAACACACCATCAGCAGTGGCATCGAAGGCGCTTGGAAACCGAACCCCACCCGCTGGGATCAGGGCTATTTCCAGATGATGTTCACCTATGACTGGGAACTCACCAAGAGCCCAGCCGGCGCTTGGCAATGGACGGCCAAGGATGTGAAGCCCGAGCACATGGTTCCCGATGCCCATGTGGCCGGGAAGTCGTCAGCACCGATCATGACCACCGCTGATCTATCGCTCAGGCACGACGCGATCATGGAGCCGGTGGCCCGGCGCTTCTATCAGGACCAGGAGGCCTTCGCCGATGCGTTTGCCCGGGCCTGGTTCAAACTCACCCATCGCGATCTCGGGCCCCGTGCTCTTTACCTCGGCCAGGAGGTTCCCGAGGAGGTGCAGATCTGGCAAGACCCGATTCCTGACGTCAACCATGCGCTGATCGATGACGCTGACATCAGCAACCTCAAGCAGCAGATCCTGGCCAGTGGCCAAAGCATGTCCGCCCTCGTGGCAACAGCCTGGGCCTCAGCATCCACATTCCGCGGCTCCGATCGCCGCGGGGGTGCCAACGGAGGTCGCATCCGGCTCTTGCCCCAACGCACCTGGGAGGTGAACGACCCCGAGCAGCTGAATGGAGTTCTCGCGGCCCTGGAGACGATTCAGTCCGAGTTCAACAGCAGCCGCACCGATGGCAAGTCGGTATCCATTGCCGATCTGGTTGTACTGGGAGGGTGTGCCGCCGTGGAGAAGGCTGCCGCTGATGGCGGCCAATCGGTCATGGTGCCGTTCAGACCCGGTCGCAGCGATGCCGGCCCGGAGCAGACCGACACCGCCTCCTTCAATGTGCTCAAGCCCTTGGCGGACGGCTTCCGCAACTGGAAACGCAGCGGCCTTCCCCTGCGGGCCGAGGAGTTGCTCATTGATCAAGCCCAGCTGCTCACGCTCAGCGCCCCTGAAATGACCGTGCTGCTGGCGGGTCTTCGCGTGCTGGGCGCCAACACCGGCGGCAACCGGCAAGGCGTGTTCACAACAAATGTCGGCGTACTCAGCAATGACTTCTGCGTGAACCTGCTGGACATGACAACCCGCTGGACACCGACCAACGAAGCCCAGGATGCGTATGTCGGTCACGACAGTTCAAGCGGAGCCGAACGCTGGAGCGCCAGCCGCGCCGATTTGGTGTTCGGATCCAACAGCCAGCTTCGCGCGATTGTTGAGGTGTACGCCCAGAACGACGGCAGCAGCCGCTTTGTGGCCGACTTCGTCAAAGCCTGGGTGAAGGTGATGGAGCTGGACCGCTTCGATCTACACGGCTGAGGCCATCAGGCTGAGGGCCTTGTGGCGTGCATCCTGAATCCAGGCATCAACCTCGGAATCAGCCGCCGCTAAGCGGCGCTTATCTTTCACATCCCGATAGAGGTCTGCAACGGCCCACGCTTCCGTCTCGGGGATGCCGCTGCAACGCGGGATGAGGTGCAGATGGAGATGGCGCGCTCCCTCCCCGAAGGCAATGGCGTACACGCGTTCGCAACCGCTGGTTTGCTTTACCAGGAGCGAGGCACGTTGCACGATGAGGCCCCATTCCGCCGCTTCAACAGCACTGAAATCAAGAGGACCTCCGCAGTGGCGTCGGGCATCGAGCAGACACCAACCTGCGAGGGGACTGGGATGGGGATGGTGACGCAGCAACCAATGCTCACTTCTCCAGATCTCCATGGGTTCGAGCTGAGGTGAGTGCTGATGGAGCACACAGATCCCACAGGTTGGTTCTGAGGGGAGAGAAGCAGGGGGCATAAGCGGCATCACCTGAAAATTGAGCCTGACGAATCAGCCAAAAGCAAGGCAATAAGGAGCCCCCCTTTCGGTGGGGGCTTTCCGATTTAACTGAAGCTGAATCTCTTGAAGACTTCAGCCTCAGCCGATGGCGGGAGCTCACAGAGTCACAAGAGCGGTCTCAGCATCAGCCACGTCGATGCATTCATGATTCACTGGCACGAGGATCAATCCAAACTGCCATCAGCACGATCGCGGAGGCGATGGTGGTGTCAAGCATGCGGTTCCAGAGCGTATCGATCACAGGATCTCCCACTAGGGCAAAGGCGGCGATGATCCAGATGGTCACACCGACCACCGCTGCGGCGTAGTGCACCCAGACGTAGGCGATCAGGATCCCCGCTCCTAACAGTGAAAGCGGTAACCAATGCGCTCCTTGTGGACCGATCCACCGCACCACCAGTGCAATGAAACCCAGCCCTAAAAAAGTGCCGAACAAACGATGCAGAACACGCTGACAGGTGTTGTTCAACTGAGCCCTGCTCATCCAAGCCACCGACATAGGCAACCAGTACTGATGAGGCAAGCCTGTCGATTCCGAAATAGCTGTAGCCACCATCAGAGTGATGGCCAGCCGAATGCCATGCCGTACGTGCATGTCTGACGGGCGAAAGGTCCTCAGATGTCTCCAGATTGGTGTAATGCAGAGGCGCTCATGCTTCACCTGTCGGAAGGCATGAACCACTGAGCAAACGAGGGTTTGGATCACCCCCCCCAGAAGAATCAGCCCCATGTCTTGCAGGGCCGGAACAGTGGGCCCGGGGTAGCCCACGTAAATCGTGAACACCACCAACGTGAGCAGACTGGTAACAGCCGTTCGCTTGTCATGGCTTGCTGCAGAGGCGCAGATCAAGCCCATGGCTCCACAGGCGATAACAGCCAGTGGCGTGTTTTCGCCAATAGCGGCGCCGAATCCAGCGGCGACCGTGAGCCAGCTGGTGGTCCAGGCCATGGTCCGCCAGGGATGCTCGCGCCCCTGACCGGTTTCTGCAATAGCCGTGAACACCGACCCAAGGGTGAGTGGCAGCAACGCCCTGGGAGCGTTCAAGGTCAGGGCGATCCAGCCGAGCAGCGTAGTGATGCCGGCTCCGCGCATCACATCAGACCAGGCTGCATGCGCAGGACGGGAAAAATCCAGAAGTGAGGACAAGTTCCAGGGACCGTGACCGCTTGTAGATGGATCCATCGTTGCGACACGGTCTTGTTGGCATCGTGGCGATGCGTCCGTGGCTTCACAACAAAAAGCCCCCACCGTGAGGTGAGGGCTTTCCGATTCAACTGACGCTGAATCTTTGGGTAAGAGACTTCAGCCTCAGCCGATGGCAGGTGCTTGCAGAGCCACAGGAGTGGACTCAGCAGCAGCCAGGTCGAGGGGGAAGTTGTGAGCATTGCGCTCGTGCATCACTTCCATGCCGAGGTTGGCGCGGTTCAGCACATCAGCCCAGGTGTTCAGGACGCGGCCCTGACCATCAAGGATGGACTGGTTGAAGTTGAAACCGTTCAGGTTGAACGCCATGGTGCTGACGCCCAGGGCAGTGAACCAGATGCCGACCACAGGCCAGGCAGCCAGGAAGAAGTGAAGGCTGCGGCTGTTGTTGAAGGAGGCATATTGGAAGATCAGGCGACCGAAGTAACCGTGGGCAGCCACGATGTTGTAGGTCTCTTCCTCTTGGCCGAACTTGTAGCCGTAGTTCTGGGACTCGCTCTCGGTGGTTTCACGCACCAGGGAGGAGGTCACCAGTGAACCGTGCATGGCGGAGAACAGGGAGCCACCGAACACACCTGCGACGCCCATCATGTGGAAGGGGTGCATCAGGATGTTGTGCTCTGCCTGGAACACCAGCATGAAGTTGAAGGTGCCGGAGATGCCGAGGGGCATGCCGTCAGAGAAGGAACCCTGACCGAAGGGGTACACCAGGAACACGGCGGAGGCAGCAGCCACAGGTGCGCTGTAAGCAACGCAGATCCAGGGGCGCATGCCGAGGCGGTAGGAAAGTTCCCACTCGCGACCCATGTAGCAGAAGATGCCGATCAGGAAGTGGAAGACAACCAGCTGGTAAGGACCGCCGTTGTACAGCCACTCGTCGAGAGAAGCAGCTTCCCAGATGGGATAGAAGTGCAGGCCGATGGCGTTCGAGGAAGGAACAACAGCACCAGAGATGATGTTGTTTCCGTAGATCAGGGAGCCGGCGACGGGCTCACGGATGCCGTCGATGTCGACGGGGGGCGCTGCGATGAAGGCAACGATGAAACAGGTGGTGGCAGCCAGCAGGGTGGGGATCATCAGCACACCGAACCAGCCCACATACAGGCGGTTGTTGGTGGAGGTGACCCACTCGCAGAAGGACTGCCAGCCATTGGCGCCGGAGCGCTGCTGAATGGTGGTGGTCATGAGTACGGGGGAGAAAGCGTCAGGGAAAACCCGTCAGCGGTAAAAAAAGTCGGTTAACCGACCTTCACAATGTAAAGGGACTTTGCTCTTCCACAACCAAAGACACTGGCTGCGCCAACGAGGATCGGTGATGGCTTTGATAAGTCCAGCTGATCCTTGATTCAGAAGGCTGCACGCGATGCGACCTGTGCGGATCCCCGCAAGGGCAGCGTTCAAGAGCGCATGAGCTCTCTATAAGCCGGAAAGGATCTGCTTTCCATCGCTCAATGGCCATCCGCATCGGCATCAATGGATTTGGCCGCATTGGCCGGCTCGCCTTTCGTCAGGCCATGACCTGCCCGGATGTGGAGGTAGTGGGAATCAATGATCTGATCGAGGTCGACTACCTGGCCTACCTGCTGCGTTACGACTCCACCCATCGTCAGTTTCAAGGCGACATCCGCGTGGAGGACGGAGCGCTTGTTGTGAACGACCAACCGATCCGGATCACCGCTGAAAGAGATCCCAGTCAGCTTCGCTGGGGCGAGATCGGCGCGGATTACGTGCTCGAGAGCACGGGCTTTTTTCTCACTGCCCCGTTGGCCCAGGCTCACCTGGATGCCGGCGCCCGTCGCGTGGTGATGAGTGCTCCATCCAAGGACGACACCCCGATGTTCGTGATGGGTGTGAATCACACCAGCTACGCCGGGCAGGCGATTGTCTCGAACGCCAGCTGCACAACCAACTGCCTGGCCCCTCTGGCAAAGGTGGTGCACGACAACTTCGGGATTGTCAGCGGTCTGATGACCACAGTGCACGCCACAACGGCAACGCAGAAACCAGTGGACAGTCCCTCCCTGAAGGACTGGCGTGGAGGACGGGGAGCGGGGCAAAGCATTATTCCCAGCTCCACGGGAGCGGCAAAAGCCGTAGGCCGCGTCATTCCTGAACTGAACGGCAAGCTCACCGGCATGGCCTTCCGGGTCCCCACTCCTGATGTCTCCGTGGTCGATCTCACAGTGAATCTGGACCGTCCAACCAGCTACGAGAATCTGAAGCAGACGATCAAACAGGCCTCACAGAATGGTCTTTCGGGCATCCTTGGCTACACGGAAGATCCGATCGTCTCCAATGATCTGCTGGGAGAAAGCTGCACGTCGGTGTTCGACGCGGGAGCGGGGATGGCTCTCAATGACCGCTTCATGAAACTGGTGGCTTGGTACGACAACGAATGGGCCTACAGCTGCAAGTGCATCGATTTAATGAGGCACATGGCAACACATCAGTCCTGAACGTTTGAACCCAAAACAAAAGCCCCCACCGTGAGGTGAGGGCTTTCCGATTCAACTGACGCTGAATCTTTGGGTTAAGAGACTTCAGCCTCAGCCGATGGCAGGTGCTTGCAGAGCCACAGGAGTGGACTCAACAGCAGCCAGGTCGAGGGGGAAGTTGTGAGCGTTGCGCTCGTGCATCACTTCCATGCCGAGGTTGGCGCGGTTCAGCACATCAGCCCAGGTGTTGAGAACCCGGCCCTGACCATCCAGAACAGACTGGTTGAAGTTGAAACCGTTCAGGTTGAACGCCATGGTGCTGACGCCCATGGAGGTGAACCAGATGCCGACCACAGGCCAGGCAGCCAGGAAGAAGTGAAGGCTGCGGCTGTTGTTGAAGGAGGCGTATTGGAAGATCAGGCGACCGAAGTAACCGTGGGCAGCCACGATGTTGTAGGTCTCTTCCTCTTGGCCGAACTTGTAGCCGTAATTCTGGGACTCGCTCTCGGTGGTTTCACGCACCAGGGAGGAGGTCACCAGTGAACCGTGCATGGCGGAGAACAGGGAACCACCGAACACACCAGCCACACCAAGCATGTGGAAGGGGTGCATCAGGATGTTGTGCTCTGCCTGGAACACCAGCATGAAGTTGAAGGTGCCGGAGATGCCGAGGGGCATGCCGTCAGAGAAGGAACCCTGACCGAAGGGGTACACCAGGAACACGGCGAAGGCAGCAGACAGCGGAGCGCTGTAAGCAACGCAGATCCAGGGGCGCATGCCGAGGCGGTAGGAGAGTTCCCACTGGCGACCCATGTAGGCGGAAATACCGATCAGGAAGTGGAAGACCACCAGCTGATAAGGACCGCCGTTGTACAGCCACTCATCAAGAGAAGCCGCTTCCCAGATGGGATAGAAGTGCAGGCCGATGGCGTTCGAGGAAGGAACAACAGCACCGGAGATGATGTTGTTTCCGTAGATCAGGGAGCCGGCGACGGGCTCACGGATGCCGTCGATGTCAACAGCTGGCGCTGCGATGAAGGCAACGATGAAGCAGGTGGTGGCTGCGAGCAGACAGGGAATCATCAGTACACCGAACCAGCCCACATAGATGCGGTTATTGGTGTCGGTGACCCACTGACAGAAGCTTTCCCAGCTGCCGCGGCGACCGCTGCGAATTGCAGTAGCCATGAATCAAATGAGTACGGGAATGAATCCAAACGCTCAAATTGAAGGCCTGGATTCAGAATTAAGAGTATGGAATTGTCGATCAATAACCACCACTTCACATTATTCGAGTCATCTCGCAGCATTAATTCATAACAGCTTCATGAATACTTCATGAATTAATGCAAAGTCAGGCGGCACTCCAGTCGCTCCTCGCTCGGATCCAGTCGCGGGCCTGGTCTGCGAAACCACGCAGATCGAGTCGTTCCCGGTCAGCGGCGCGGGCCACCAGCAACGGCGCCTGACGCTTGAGTTCTTCGAGGTCGGGCTCCGCAACGCCAGCATTGAGAGCCATCCAGTCCGCCATCGACGCTCCCACCACGCGGGTGAGATAAGCAGCGCTCAATGCCTGAACCGCGCCAGCCGCTAGCCAGCTCGCACCATCCAGCTTGGCCAGACCGAGCAGCGCCTGGCCGCTCCATTCCACAACGCCCTGGGCGAGAGCGGCACCCCCGAGCTGACGCACCACAGCCTGCAGGACGTCCTGACTCCAAGGGCAATTCCAGATTGCTGCCATCTCCTTCACCATCAGGCCATTGCCAACCACGACAGCCAGGAGGTCGACACTGGGAAGCGGCGACGCAGCCACCACACCGGCCACGATCCACTGGCTTTGCTGAAGCAGGGCACGAAACCGTTCGCGGCGAAACCCTTCCAAATCGGCCTGCCAGCAGCGGTGCAGGTCCCGAAGCAGTCGCTGACGGGTGATGTCTCTAACAGACTGTGGCTCATCAAGCTGACGACGGACAGGCTGGAGCACACTCCTGAGCGTCTCGGCCGTCCCGTTCCATGGAAGCAGCGATTGGTGCCAACGCTCCGGAAGCTGACAGTTCAGGGCCTGGATCTGCTCAGACCTGGATGACTCCGACTCGAGCAGCAACCACACGGGACGATCGACAGGCAGCTGCTCCAGCCAGAGCAGATCAGCCGCCCGCAGGGGCAGGGGCAGAACATGCAGAAGAACATCGAGCTGCTGCAGATCAGCTGGCCAGCTCCAGGACGTCCCAACAACAGGAAGAGGCCTTCCGATGCAGAGGTCGAGGTTGCGAACACCCGCCAGGGCGACCTGCAAACGCTCCGTCGACGGTAAAGGTGTGCCGTCTGTGGCTACCACCCCAAGACTGAGCGGCTCGTCGAAGTCCAGTAAGCGATCGAGCTCGGCGGCTCTGGGCTTGCACAGATCGGTGAACCCGAGGACGGTCTCCAGTTCAGCGAACTGACGAAGAACATCGTTGCAACGCTGAATCCAGCCCTTGAGTGATTCGGGTTCCTGAAAAACAGGAGGCTTCACCGGACGGGATAGCCACCAAAGGCCGGCTCCAGCCGCCAGAACGCCGAAACCTCCTCCTGGGATGTGAGCGACGTCGGTGAGCAACCAGTGCCCAGCGGTGAGCACACCTGCGGAAACAGCCAGCCGACCTGCCAATCGGGGGGACAGAGACCAACCGGAAACGACCAGGTTGCGGATCGATTGCACCGGAAACTGCACGACGGGCCCACACACCCGGCTTTCCTAGCTCACCTCGATGCTTACGGCACCCGCTGATGGCCAGCCTGAAATCGTGCAGCGGGCAATCCGACCCTTCCTGACGGCCAGGACAAAGGTCTCTCCATATGGTTGAGAGGTCATCATCAGCCTTCCATGGCCAGCGATCGCAGAAACGAGGTGAAGCGGGTGCTGATGGTGGCCTTGACCATCAACCTCAGCATGACCGCACTCAAGCTTGCGGTGGGGTTGGCCAGCGGATCCCTGGCGGTGATCGCGGACGCCATGCACAGTGCGACAGATGCCCTTTCAAGCCTGCTGGCGCTGATCACCAACAGCCTCTCTGACCCGAGGCCCGATCGCGACCATCCCTACGGACACGACAAATATGAGGGGATCGGAGCCCTGGCGATCGCCGGATTCATCTTCTTTACCGCGATCGAGATCCTGATCACGGGTGGCCAGCGCATTCTGGATGGACTTCCCCAGCTGAGGATTGATTGGCCCGAACTCCTGTTGCTTCTCGTTGTGCTGGTGCTGAACGTCGTGCTGGCCCGTTATGAGCGTCGACAAGGACGAAAGCTAAACAGTCAGCTGCTTCTGGCCGATGCCAATCACACCACCAGCGACATCTGGACCACTGTGATTGTGCTGGTGGGACTGACTGGTGCCTGGATCTTCAAAGTGAACTGGCTGGATCTCATTCTGGCCGTGCCCTTGGCCGTGATCCTGATTCGCGTGTGCTGGCATGTTCTGAGGGACAACCTGCCCTGGTTGGTTGATCACATCGCCATTGCCCCCGAAGCAATTCATGCGCAGGCCATGGGAGTTCCTGGAGTTTTGAATTGCCACGACATCGCCAGCCGCGGAGTCTTGGGACAGAGAGTCTTTATCGACATGCACATGGTGGTGGACGTGGATGACCTCGCGGCAGCCCATCGCATCACCGAGCAGGTCGAGGATCGACTGGAGACCCGGTTCGGACCGGTGCGCTGCACCATCCACTTGGAGCCGAGGGATTACGCGGAACAACAGATCACCTTTCGGGGTACCCACGGTTGAAACAGCTGACGAAGCTCCCCAGGACATTCCCTGGGCTGCGGTGATGCGTCACACTTGCGCCTGACTCCAGGCCCCAGGCCATGACTGATTCCTACAGCGATTCCCGCCAACAGGGCGGACCAGGTGAAGGCGGCCGCGAGGGCGGTCGTGGAGCCCGAGGCGGCCGCGGCCCCGGCAACCGAGAGGGTGGCGGCTTCAGGATCAGATTGAGCGACAACGAGATGCGATCCGCGCGGGCGCTCCAGGAAGCCCTCAATTTGCGCTCCACCGTGGCAGTGCTCGGATTTGCTGTCCGCACCCTTGGGCAGATGCTCGAGGATGGAAAGCTTGATGAGCTGGTGGCCCAGCAACGTGCCCAGGGGAACCGTGGCGGCGGTCGTCGTGATGACGAGCGGGGCGGTCGTCGTGGCGAGGGCCGGGGTGAAGGAGGTCGCAGCTCCAAGCCTGACCCTTTTGCACGACCCGCCAAGCCTCAGCCTCCTGCCCCGGAGCCCGAGCCTGAGCCCGAAACCAGCGCAGACGCTGATGTCGAACCTGCGTCTGCGGATCCTGAAGCCGCAGGAACCGAACAACCTGCAGCCGAAGCGGCCCCGACCAGCGAGCCCGGAGCCTGATCGATGGGGAGGCCACGCGTTCTTTCTGGCGTCCAGCCAACCGGTGCCCTCCATCTAGGGAACTGGCTCGGAGCGATCCGAAACTGGGTGGATCTCCAGCACGACCACGACACGTTCTTTTGCGTGGTGGATCTCCATGCCGTGACCGTGCCCCACGATCCGAAACGCCTGGCGGAAGACACCCTCTCAACGGCGGCCCTCTACCTGGCCTGCGGGCTCGATCCTGAGCTCTGCACGATTTTTGTGCAGAGCCAGGTGCCTGCCCACAGCGAACTCTGCTGGCTGCTGAACTGCGTCACTCCTCTCAATTGGCTGGAACGCATGATCCAGTTCAAGGAGAAGGCTTTGAAACAGGGGGACAACGTGTCCGTAGGGCTCCTGGATTACCCAGTGCTCATGGCCGCTGACATCCTTCTCTATGACGCTGATCTCGTCCCCGTCGGAGAGGACCAGAAACAGCATCTTGAGCTCGCCCGTGACATCGCGCAGCAGCGCATCAATGCAAGGTTCGGAACCGAGGACGCACCGATCCTGAAGGTTCCCCAACCGCTCATCCTCAAGGACGGCGCTCGGGTGATGAGCCTCACCGACGGTCGCAGCAAGATGAGCAAAAGCGACCCGAATGAGGGAAGCCGCATCACCCTGCTCGACCCTCCGGACCAGATCACCAAGAAGATCAAGCGGGCCAAGACTGACCCGGAACGAGGCCTTGAATTCGGCAATCCTGAACGCCCAGAGACAGACAATCTGCTCGGGCTTTACGCCCTTCTAAGCGGCAGAGGGCGTGAGGCAGCAGCCGCGGAGTGCTCTGAGATGGGGTGGGGTCAATTCAAACCCCTTCTTGCAGAGGCCACGGTGGCGGCCCTCGATCCAATCCAAAAGCGCTACCACGAGCTGATGGAAGACCGTGCTCAGCTCCTCGCCGTACTGGAAACCGGCCGCCAGCGTGCTGGTGCCGTCGCGGATGCCAGCGCGCAAAGGGTTCGCTCAGCCCTCGGCTTTCTCAGAAGCAGCTGATCATTGGCAAAGGAACTAAAAAGTTTCACTAATACTTAATACCTCCTGAGAGCCGAAGCGACCCGCCGGCACCCTCCCATGGGGGATTGCCAGTCCAGAAGCAAGATCTCATGGGTCTCAGGCAAGCTCAGGCCTGAGTGTTTTTGCTCAGGCATACAGACTTCGTAGCGTCAAGGGCGACCCCGACCCACTCGCCAGAGCCCCTTCCCATTAACGAAGGTGGCGCTTCCATTCCTCTGGAGCGTTCCCGGCTTGCTGCGTCAAACCACCACATTGATCCGCTCTTCCAAGACCTCCGGACCCAAGATCCTCGGCATTGGAGCCCTCAGCGTGGGTCTAATGATGACGTTGGGGACGGGCATCCAGGCCGAACGCTCCGAGGAGCGAGTGGATCAGGCTCAAACAGTGGATGATGCTCTTCGTCGCCAAGAGCAGAAAGAGCGCACCGACGATCTAGAAGCCACCCCTTACACCATTACGCCGGAACGCAGGGCCCTGCTGAATACCATCCGCTACGCGGAAGGAACCTGGAAAGATGGCCGAGACCTCGGGTACCGCACCCTGTACGGCGGTGGGCTCTTTCAAGATCTGTCGCGTCATCCTGAACGCGTCGTGGTGAAGCGCTACTCCAGCGCTGCTGCCGGCGCTTACCAGTTCCTCCCCAGTACCTGGCAGGAAACAGCACGCAAGCTCAAGCTCCCCAGCTTTGCTCCCAAGCATCAAGACCAAGCCGCTTTGCACCTGGTGAAAAAGCGCGGCGCCCTTCAGGAGGTCGACCGCAATGGGCTCACCAGGGCCGCCATGAACCGTCTGGCACCGGAATGGGCGTCTTTCCCCACCCATGCTGGACGCAGTGCCTATGGCCAACCCGTGAAGTCCCACTCCGAACTCTTGGCGTTTTACAGGAGCAATCTGAGCGAATTACGAAACGGGACCGAAAGCTGATCAAGCTGGCTGGGGAACAGCCAAACCAAACCAAAGCCCCAGGCGCACGATCCAATACAAACCCAGTCCAGCGCCGAGAACGATGAGCAGGAGCCAGCGGGACGATCCCAGCCTGGGCAGCTCTCTCCCCATGACCGCCTGCCGCCATCCGACCCAACCCAGGCCCAAGACCAAGGGTGGGCCGAAGAGATGAAGCTCCAAGGCTTCTCCGAGATCACCGTGCAGCGTGGCCAGAGCCGAACGGGTGAGAAAGCAAGTGGGACAGGGAATCCCTGTGAGAGTGCGCAGAGGGCACCCTGGCAACAGCAGAGGCACGCCACGAGCGCGAAGAACGAGGGCAGCAAGCACTCCCAGGCTGATCCAACCGCTGCGTCGATGGCCTGAAGCGCTCCTCATCGAGACGTTCTGGACACCTGAGCCGCCAGAGCCCAAACCTCCATCACCAGCTGGTGCCACGGAGCCATGGCATCCATCGACACGGCCATCGCCTCAGGACTGGCGCTCACGAGCGCTCGTGTTGCTTCGATGGCCCTGAGGCCCTCATCCAGCCGCGCCGCCATGGCCTCACGGTCCTTTCGATCCATCACAGCGTCCGGACAGACCCTCAGCAACTCTTCTCCCCGATGGAACCAGTGATTGAAATCCCTCAACAGTGAATCCAGGAGGGACTCCAGCAGAGCATCGGCTTCAGGATCCCGATCCGGCTTCATCAAAGGGTGCAGGCAGTATCCCCATAGGATGGCGAATCCCGATCAGCAGACGGTGAGCAGCGCGGCAGCAACGACCTCAGCCCCCCCCAGCCCAGTGGTGCTGCCCAAAACCAGCGAGAACGAGCAGCTGCTCAAAATCCGCCACTCCATGAGCCACGTGATGGCCATGGCGGTGCAACAGCTTTTTCCCCAGGCCCGCGTCACCATCGGCCCCTGGACTGAATCCGGTTTCTACTACGACTTCGACAACCCGGATCCCTTTACCGAAGCCGATCTGAAGGCGATCAAGAAAGGGATGATCAAGATCATCAACAAGAAGCTGCCCCTCGAGCGCGTCGAGGTGAGCCGCAGCCAGGCCGAAGCAAAGATCAAGGCCCAGAACGAGCCTTACAAACTGGAGATTCTGGAAGGCCTCCAAGAGCCGATCACCCTCTATACCCTGGGTGACGACTGGTGGGACCTCTGCGCCGGCCCCCACGTGGATCACACCGGCCAGCTCAACGCCAAGGCTTTTGAGCTGGAGAGCGTGGCGGGGGCTTACTGGCGCGGCGATGAAACCAAGGCCCAGTTGCAACGGATCTACGGCACCGCCTGGGAGACCCCCGAACAGCTTGCCGAGCACAAGCGGCGCAAGGAAGAGGCTCTGCGGCGTGACCATCGCCGCATCGGTAAAGACCTTGATCTGTTTTCAATCGAGGATGAAGCCGGTGCCGGTCTGGTGTTCTGGCACCCCCGAGGAGCCCGCATGCGTCTGCTGATCGAGGACTTCTGGCGCCAGGCCCACTTCGAAGGTGGCTACGAGCTGCTCTACACCCCCCACGTGGCCGACATCAGCCTCTGGAAGACCTCTGGCCACCTCGACTTCTATGCCGAAAGCATGTTCGGCCCGATGCAGGTGGACGAGCGGGAGTACCAGCTCAAGCCGATGAATTGCCCGTTCCATGTGCTCACCTACGCCAGCAAGCTGCGCAGCTACCGGGAACTGCCGATCCGCTGGGCTGAGCTGGGAACCGTGTACCGCTACGAGCGGCCGGGAGTGATGCACGGCCTGATGCGCGTGCGCGGCTTCACCCAAGACGACGCCCACGTGTTCTGCCTTCCAGAACAGATCAGCGATGAGATCCTGAAAATCCTTGACCTCACCGAGCGGATTCTCTCCACCTTCGACTTCAATACCTACGAAATCAACCTTTCCACTCGCCCGGAGAAATCGATCGGTGATGACGCCGTCTGGAATCTGGCCACCAAAGGGTTAATCGAAGCGCTGGAACGCAAAGGCTGGGCTTACAAGATCGATGAAGGCGGCGGGGCCTTCTATGGACCCAAGATCGATCTCAAGATCGAAGATGCCATTGGCCGGATGTGGCAGTGCTCCACCATCCAGCTCGATTTCAACCTGCCGGAGCGGTTCAAGCTCGATTACATCGCTGCGGATGGCAGCAAACAGCGCCCGATCATGATCCACCGGGCCATCTTCGGCTCCCTGGAGCGGTTCTTCGGGATCATGACCGAGAACTACGCGGGCGACTATCCGTTCTGGCTGGCCCCCGAGCAGGTGCGGCTGCTACCGGTCACCGATGAGGTGCAGCCCTACGCCGAACGCCTGCTGGACCAGCTCACCCAGGTGGGGGTGCGGGCCACGATCGATCGCAGCGGCGACCGTCTCGGCAAGTTGATCCGTACCGGCGAACAGATGAAAATTCCTGTTCTGGCCGTGATCGGTGCCAAGGAAGCTGAACAAAATGCCGTGAGTCTTCGCAGCCGCAGGGATGGCGATCTCGGTGTGGTGACTGTGGCCGATTTACTCCGAGCTGTTCAGAACGCCAACGCACAACGTGCCGCAGGACTGGAGCTGAAGGGATGACGGAGTCTGCGATCACCTCCCTCGGCGATCTGGCCCGTCTGCGCGGGGCTCCGGAGCTCAGTTCTGAGGTCTGGGAAGGCCTGCGATCCGAGCTCACCGAAGCCATGGACAGCGCCAGCTGGTTCACCGTTGGCGTCATGGCCCCCTCTGCCGCTCAAGCCTTAGCGGCCCTTCGGGCGCTCGAACGCAGCCAGGCGTGGGAGCCCATGACTGTGATAGCCAGCACCGAGGAACAAGGACCTGTGTTCCTCAAAGCCAATCAGAACGGCGGATCTATCCGCATCCGCATCGAACAGGGCCTGGGGGAAGGAATCCTGATCACTGGCCATGGTGATGACGAGAGTCATCCCAGCACTACTTGGGGGCCGCTTCCGCTGAACTTCTTCAATGAAGCTGGGCCAGAAGGACAACACTGACGACCTCGATCCTTCAAGGATGTCGTCCAGATCGCTTGCCGTTTAACGGCACCATCTTCACCCTTGGGATCGATGCCAGACACCACCCCATGGCAGCCAAAACATTTTTGGCCGGTGATCTCGGAGGCACCAAGACCCTACTGGCCATCTACAGCGAAACCGATCGGGGGCTGAACAAGAAGCATTCCCATCGCTATGCGTCGGCTGAGTGGAACGATCTTGAATCGATGCTGGGTGATTTTCTCAAGACCCTGCCTCCAGGTGTGTCCAAACCTGAAACCAGCTGTATCGCCGTGGCCGGACCAGTCCAGAACGGCACGGCAAAGCTCACCAATCTCCCCTGGAGCATGAGCGAATCCTCGCTCTGCGATGCCACAGGACTGCAACGACTTGAGCTGGTCAACGACTTTGCTGTGCTCATCCATGGCCTGCCCCACCTCAACGCATCGCAACAGGTGGTGCTGCAGACCGGAAGCGGCCGAGACACCCCGACAGAATCAGGACACGACGGCGGAGCCGTGGCCATTCTTGGTGCAGGCACGGGCCTGGGAATGGCTCGCGGCCTTCCTGCGGCCAGGGGCTGGCTGGCCTTGCCCAGCGAGGGCGGGCACCGGGAATTCGCCCCGCGAACTGAAGATGAATGGCATTTGGCCCAGTGGATGCGAAGTGACCTTGATCTCGATCGACTGTCGATCGAACGCGTTGTCAGCGGCACGGGGCTTGGGTATGTGATGTGCTGGATGCTCTCCACTCATGACAACGCCGATCACCCCCTGCAGGCCAAGGCAAAAGCCTGGAGGACGCTGCCGGCAGACCACCCGGAGCATGAAGACTTGCCAGCCCACACCAGCCAGGCAGCGGTCTCAGGAGATCCTCTAGCCCAGGCCGCGATGACGCTGTGGCTCGGAGCTTATGGATCCGCTGCAGGGGATCTGGCCCTTCAAGAACTTTGCATCGGTGGACTCTGGATCGGCGGTGGTACAGCGGAAAAGGTCATCGACGGCCTGCGCTCGCCGCAGTTTTTGGAGCCTCTTCGCCGGAAAGGACGCTTCAGGCCCCTGATCGAAAGCATCACCATTAGGGCCGTGACCGATCCGGAGGCCGGATTGTTCAGTTCAGCCTGCAGGGCACGCGATCTGGCGGAGTCGGGTGGGACACTAGCCTGAGTAGATCAGTAGGGATGGCGCAGCCGCGCATAGGCCAGACCGTTGTGGTGGATGTTCCAGCCACCACAGCCAACATCGGACCAGGCTTCGACTGTCTCGGTGCAGCCCTGGATCTGAACAACCGCTTCACCATGCGGCGAATCGAGGGGGATGGTGAACGCTTCGAGCTGATCATCGAAGGGCAAGAGGGATCCCATCTCCGCGGTGGAGCCGAGAATCTGGTGTATCGAGCCGCTCAACGGGTTTGGAAGGCTGCAGGTGAAGGACCTTTCGCTCTCGAGGCCAGAGTGCGCCTGGCGGTTCCGCCGGCCCGCGGCCTTGGAAGCAGTGCCACAGCCATCGTCGCCGGCCTCGTGGGGGCCAATGCTCTGGTCGGAGAGCCTTTGAGCCGCGAGAAACTTCTGGAGCTAGCCATCGACATCGAAGGCCACCCCGACAATGTGGTGCCCTCCCTCCTCGGGGGTCTTTGCATGACAGCCAAGGCGGCATCGCAGCGATGGCGGGTGGTGCGCTGCGAATGGATGCACAGCGTCAAGGCCGTGGTTGCGATTCCCGCTATCCGTCTGAGCACCAGCGAAGCCCGTCGCGCCATGCCGAAAACCGTTCCCGTGGGAGATGCGGTGGTCAATCTTGGTGCGCTCACGCTGCTCCTGCAGGGCCTGCGCACAGGCAACGGCGATCTGATCGCCGATGGCATGCATGATCGGTTGCATGAGCCCTACCGGTGGCGCTTGATCAAGGGAGGGCAGGAGGTGCGCCAAGCCGCTCTCGAGGCGGGAGCCTGGGGCTGCTCCATCAGCGGAGCCGGTCCAAGCATTTTGGCCCTCTGCACGGAGGAGAAAGGGCCGAGCATCAGCCAGGCCATGGTGAGAGCCTGGGAATCGGTCGGTATCGCCAGCCGTGCCCCCCTACTGAATCTGCAGACGACTGGGAGCCACTGGCAGCCTCGCGATGCTGGGTAGTTGTACTTAAGCTCACCCTTGGAGCTGATAAGTTCAATCACAATCTTGTGGACGCCATGGACGCAAATCTGCCTTTGACGGCTGCGTCCGACGCAGGCTTTCCCTGGTTGTCGCTGATCGTGTTGCTACCTGCGGCGGCGGCATTGCTCATGCCCTTGTTGCCTGGCGACGACCAAACCCCGTCGCCGGTGCCACGCAACGTGGCGATCGGCGTTCTGCTGGTGGATCTCGTCCTGATGCTGGCTGTATTCAGCCAACATTTTGATCCGATGAGCAGTGAGCTCCAGCTTGTTGAACGAGTCAGCTGGCTTCCGGTCATCGGTCTGGAGTGGTCCCTGGGGGCCGATGGTCTCTCCGCACCTCTTGTTGTTCTCAGCGGTCTGGTCACGCTTCTCTCTGTTGCGGCCAGCTGGAATGTCACTCATAAATCACGGCTTTACTTCGGTCTGCTGCTGGTCCAGGCCTCGGCCCAGGGCCTTGTGTTCTTGTCCCAGGATTTCCTGCTGTTCTTCCTGGCCTGGGAGCTGGAACTGGTCCCCGTTTATCTACTGATCGCTATTTGGGGTGGTCAGAACCGTCAGTACGCCGCGACCAAATTCATCCTCTACACCGCTCTTGCGTCACTGCTGATCCTGATCAGCGGGCTGGCACTCGCCCTGTCCGGCGACACCTTCACGCTCAACCTCAATGAGCTCGCACAGCGCTCACCGGGAGGAAGTTTCGGCCTTCTTTGTTACCTCGGCTTCCTTGTGGGATTCGGAGTGAAACTACCGATGTTCCCGCTTCATACCTGGCTTCCCGATGCCCACGGGGAAGCGAATGCTCCGGTTTCCATGCTTTTGGCAGGCGTGCTTCTGAAAATGGGTGGCTACGCCCTGCTGAGATTCAACGTTCAGATGCTTCCGGATGCCCACCTCGTGATGGCACCGGCTCTGATCATCCTGGGCATCGTCAACATCGTGTACGGCGCTCTCAATGCCTTCGCGCAGGACAACGTGAAGCGCAGAATCGCCTGCAGCTCGGTCAGTCACATGGGATTTGTGCTGCTGGGCATCGGTGCCGTCGATGCACTCAGCATCAGTGGAGCCATGCTGCAAATGATCAGTCATGGCCTGATTGCCGCGGCCATGTTCTTCGTGACCGGGTGCTTTTACGAGCGCACCAAAACCCTGTCCATCCCCAACATGGGCGGACTCGCCAAGGTGCTTCCGATCACCTTCGCCTTCTTCCTTGCCAGCTCCCTTGCATCCCTCGCACTGCCGGGCATGAGTGGATTCATTAGTGAAATCACCGTGTTCCTCGGCATTACCAGCCAGGAGAGTTTCACCACACTGTTCAGGGTCACCACGATCGTGCTCGCGGCCATCGGTCTGGTTCTCACTCCGATTTATCTCCTGTCGATGTGCCGTCGGGTGTTCTTCGGTCCACGGATTCCCGCCCTTGCTTTTGTCGAAGACATGCGTCCTCGCGAACTGGTGATCGGTCTCACTCTGCTGGTCCCCACGCTTGTGATTGGCATCTGGCCCCGGATCGCGATGGATCTGTATGAAGCCTCCACCGATGCCCTGGCGGTGGATCTGGCCAAACACACCGTCGTGGCCATGCGCGCCCTCCTCCCCACCGGCTGATCATCCATGCCCCCATCGGAACTGCTGCGTTGCGAGGGACTCCCTCAATTCGACGCCATCGATACCGAACAGGTGGATCAACAGATCCCGTCCCTGCTGGCTGATCTCAGTGAAAGGTTCACCGCTCTGGAGGACCAACTTCGCGAGCGCCTCTCTGAACCAGACAGCCCCCCCCTGTCCTGGGACGAACTCATGCCTCCATTCCATGCTTTGGGGGAACGATTGCGCTGGAGCTGGGGCGTGGTGACGCACCTCACAGCCGTTCGCAACACGCCGGAGTTGCGTGAAGCCCACGCACGACAACAACCTGAGGTGGTGCGTTTCAGCAACAGAGTCGGACAAAGCTCAGTCCTTCACCAGGCCCTGCGTTCCTTGCTGGAGCAACAGAACAACACGCTTGATTCAACCCAGGTCCGCATTCTCGAAACCGAACTGCTCTCGATGCAGCATCGCGGAGTTGGTCTGACAGGGGATGACCAACAGGCCTTCAACCGCACCAGCGAGCGTCTGGCAGCCCTTTCCACCAGTTTCAGCAATCACGTTCTCGACGCCACCCAGCAATGGAGCCTCGTGGTGCACGACCGCAATCAACTGCAGGGAGTTCCCGAACGCGTCCTGGAGAATCTGGCCGTTGCTGCAGCCACCGCGGGGGACCGTGCCTCCTCCGGTGCCGAACCCACCGCCGCGGAAGGGCCTTGGCGACTGGGACTGGACATGCCGAGCTACGTGCCGGTCCTGACCCATGCCGAAGACCGCGATCTTCGCGAAACGGTGTACAAGGCCTACGTGAGCCGAGCGAGCCAGGGTGATCTCGACAATGGCCCGCTGATCGAAGAAATCCTTGCTTTACGCCAGGAGCAGGCCCAGCGACTGGGCTATGCCAACTGGGCTGAGCTGAGCCTGGCCTCCAAGATGGCCGATGGGGTGGATGCGGTGGAAACCCTTCTTGAAGAACTCAGGGTTGCGGCCATGCCCGTCGCTGAGCGGGAGCTGAAGGAACTGAACCAACTCGCCGCTAGCCGCGGTGCCATGGATGCTCTCGCTCCATGGGATGTGAGTTATTGGGCGGAGCAACTGCGCAGGGAGCGCTTCGATCTCGATCAGGAAGCCTTGAGGCCGTGGTTTCCCCTGCCACAGGTTCTCGATGGCCTGTTCAGCCTCTGCGAACGCCTGTTTGCGATCCGCATTGAAGCGGCGGATGGTGATGCGCCCATCTGGCACAAGGACGTGCGGTTCTTCCGAGTCCTCGACCGCAGGGGAGAAGCCCTGGCTGGGTTTTACCTGGATCCCTTCAGCCGGCCGGCGAGCAAGCGCGGCGGGGCCTGGATGGATGAGTGCCTCAACCGCAAACGGCAACCCAACGGAGACTTAACCCTGCCGGTGGCCTACCTGATCTGCAATCAGACCCCACCTTCTGGGGACACCCCCAGCCTCATGAGCTTTGAGGAGGTGGAAACCCTCTTCCACGAATTCGGGCATGGCCTGCAGCACATGCTCACCACAGTCGAGCACCCCCAGGCCGCTGGCATCAACAACGTGGAGTGGGATGCCGTGGAACTCCCCAGTCAGTTCATGGAGAACTGGTGCTTCGACCGCAGGACACTGATGGGCATGGCCCGGCACTGGACAACGGGTGAGCCACTGCCCGAAGCGGATTACAACAAGCTCTGCAACAGCCGCACCTTCATGCAGGGCAGTGGCACCCTTCGCCAAATCCACTTCGCACTAACCGATCTTCGGCTTCACAGCCAATGGTCCACGAACCTCGGCCTGAGCCCGGATGCCTTCCGTCGCCGTATCGCCGAGACGACGACAGTGCTGCCGCCGATCGATACCGACCGCTTCCTCTGCGCGTTCGGACATATTTTCGCTGGCGGTTATGCAGCGGGCTACTACTCCTACAAGTGGGCGGAAGTCCTTAGTGCTGACGCCTTCTCGGCATTTGAAGAGGTCGGTCTGGACCAGGATGATGCTGTGGCGGCCACCGGCGAGCGATTCCGCAACACGATCCTCAGCCTGGGGGGAAGTCTCCGTCCAGCAGAGATCTATCGACAGTTCCGAGGTCGGGATGCCAGCAGCAAAGCGCTCATCCGCCATTCGGGTTTGAAAGCCAGTTGAGTCGACTACACCGAAGTGACACCTCAGCTTTAGACAGTGTCACCCGTCCGCAGAGGATGCGTCGCGAAGGAGGGCCTGCATCAGCACATCCAACGCATGAGGATTGGATATGAGCTGCTGATGGGTCAGCACTGGAATGCTCCGCACCGTTCCGACGGGGAGACGGGCTTGCCATCCGGGCACCACCATCAGATCGCAACCGCAGAAACAACTCACACAGTCGAGGGCTTGCAGTAGCGAAGGATCCGCATTCAGAGAACGCAGCAGGGAACTGCCGCGTTTCATATCGGCCAGCCCAGCCAACAACCAGCGGGGAATCCACTGTGCCGTGAGTGTGCCTCGCTGTGGACTGCCGACACTGATGAAGCGATGGGTTCTCCGGGCTCCCCCCAACTGCTGAAGCCAAACACGACTGATGATGCCCCCCATGGAGAAACCCAGTAGATCAATCACGCAGCCATCTCCCCAGCGTTGGCGGATGTGATCATCCAGACGTTCGGCGAGAGTGACAAGCGGCACCGCACCGAGACGATGGGGAAGGTGCGGCACCGACACCGGCCACTGGTAGGCATCCAGGCGGCGAACCAAACGATTGAAGAGACGGGGGGAATCCCAGAGCCCGTGAACAAGAACGAGAGGACGCCGAACTGACGAGGGCACCGTGACCGAAGTGGTCATCTCAAAACGGCCTGTTGCGCCAGCGCTCAATGCTCACCGTACCGTTGAATCCAGCAATGGGTGGGGAACATTTGCTGAGGCGCAGATGCATCGGCAGGGCTCCATAGAGACTCTCCAAGACCTCGAAGACCCGTTCGCTGAAGTGTTCGATTGTCTGGCAACGAATCTCAGCGGCGAGAACCTGAAGTGCATTCACAGCCAGGCTGTAGTCGGCTGTGGCCTCAAGCGCATCCGATGCCGCAGCACCGGAGAGATCCAGATGCAAGGCAAGATCCAAACGGAACCATTGCCCATCCCGGCGCTCATGCTCCAGCACTCCCACATGGGCCCAGAGGCACAGGTCATCGATGCGAATCACGTCGAGTGAAGGGATCAGCGAGGGCATCACAACGGCAGATCCTTGTGCGTGAAGCGGCTCGCACCCGTGGCGTAGTCCGCTGCGACATGGCCATCGCCGCGCAATCGGTAGCGATACGTCACCAGACCCTCCAGACCGACCGGGCCCCTAGGCGGGAGCGTCTGGGTGCTGATGCCAACCTCAGCGCCGAACCCATAGCGGAAACCATCGGCAAAACGGGTGGAGCAGTTGTGATATACCCCTGCGCTGTCGATGGAGCTCAGGAAGCGGTCGGCGGCGGCGGCATCCTCCGTGACGATGCACTCGGTGTGACGGGAGCCAAAACAGCGGACGTGCTCAACGGCTTCAGCCAGATCCTCCACCACCTTCACCGCCAGGATCAGATCGAGGTATTCAGTGCGCCAGTCATCGTCCGTGGCTGGTTCAGACACTCCCAAAGCAACGCTGGCGGCGTCGCCACGCAGCACTACCCCCGCCTTGCGGAACTCCGGGATGGCAGCGGAAAGAAAGGAGGCGGCCACAGAGCGATGCACCAGCAGGGTCTCGATGGCATTGCATGCCGCCGGGTACTGGGTCTTGCTATCCAGCGCCACCCGAACAGCCTTGTCCACATCCGCTGCCGCGTCCACAAATAGATGACAGATTCCGTCAGCGTGACCCAACACGGGAATCCGGGTGTTGTCCTGAATGAAACGCACCAGTTCGTTGCTGCCACGGGGAATGATCAGATCAACCAGACCATCCAGCTTCAACAGGGCCAGGCTGTCCTGACGGGTGGTCAGAAGAGCGAGTGCATCGGGGGAGATAGCACTGGAGGCCAGCCCAGCCTTGAGGGCCTCCATCACCGCTTCGTTGGTGCAGCGGGCTTCACTGCCCCCTTTGAGCAGGGCGCCGTTACCGGAGCGAATGGCCAGGGAGGCGATCTGAATCACGGCGTCAGGACGCGCTTCGAAGATCACACCCAGAACCCCAAGAGGCACTGAAACCCTCTCCAGCGCAAGGCCTTGATCCAGTTCTCGGTGCAGGTCACGCCGGCCTAGCGGGTCCCTGAGACTGGCCACCTTGCGAACGCCATCGATCGCCCCCCCCAGCTTGGCAGCGTCGAGCTTGAGCCGGGCCATCAAGGCGGGCGCTAGACCCTCGGCGGCCGAGCGTTCCAGGTCTTCACGATTGGCTGCCACGAGGGCATCAGAGCGATCAGCCAGGGCCTCAGCCATGGCCTTCAGAGCCTGCATTCGCTGACCATCGTCAGCCATCCCCAGATCCACCGCGGCCAGACGCACGGCGCCAGCCCGTTGCAGCAGCTCAGGGGACGGCACTGGGACTTCGTTCATACCTGAGGGCGACTCTCACTAAGGCCATCATCAATGCCGAGGGTCTGGCGGAGTCAACACGTCTCGACGTTCAGCTCAAGCGCTGCAAAGCGAGTCGGGCTGCGCCGAGACGACCGGCTCCATTGCCCAGTGCACAGGCTTCGATGCAGAGTCCTTCCCTCGAAACGGCCTGGACCCGCTGAGCCACCTCCTGGCGAACGGCTGGAAGGAAATGGGCACTGGCGCCGGCCAGCCCTCCACCCACCAGCACCAGTTGTGGCGTGAACACATACACCAGAGACGTGATACCGATCCCCAGCAAGCGGCCGTATTCACGCCAGATCGTCAGAGCCTCGGCATCACCGCGTGAGGCAGCTTCAGCGAGAACGGCGGGATCCTCATCGCTGAGACGCCCCAGGCCGCTGATGCTGGCAAATTGTTCGAGCGATCCCTGATTGCCGCTGTTGCAGTCAGGTCCCTCCGGGTTGAGGGTGATGAGTCCAGGCTCTGCAGCGGCACCGTTGTGGCCGGTGAACAGGGTTCCTCCAAGCATCACCCCCCCGCCGACGCCCGTTCCCAGGGTGAGGAGGACCACATCCTGGAACCCTCGCGCAGCCCCCTTCCAGGCTTCTCCCACCAGAGCGCAGTTGCCATCGTTGGCCAGGGTGACCTTGCGCTTGAGGCGTGGCTCCAGCCATGCGGCCAAGGGAACCTCCTCCCATCCGGGCAGATTGATGCACACCCTCGCCACCCGGGCCGCTGCATCCATTGGTCCGGGAAGCCCAATTCCCACCAGTGCAGCCTTCCTCTCCGGATCGAGAGTGTCGATCGCCTCCACAAGCTCCATGCACACGGATCCCGGAGTCGCCGGTTGAGGCGTGGGTCGCTGGAGATCAGCCAACAACATGCCATCCGCGTCGAACAGGCCGAGCTTGAGGGCCGTTCCGCCGATATCAACCCCCAGGACACGCGGCTCAGCCATGAATCAGAAACGGAAAAATACCTGAAGCTGGGACTGCCACGTGCCCTGGGTATCCACGGAGGCGGACACGCTCGTTCGGGCATTGAGCTGGTAAGAAAGCGTGCCTTGGCTGGGAATATCGTTGCGGTCAGGAGCAGCCAAAACGGAAAAATCGAAGCGATCGGTCAGCGCCACACCCACGTCAGTGACCAAAGCGAGCTGGGGAGGAACCTGACCGGAGGTGCGCTCCTGATTGTTCTGAACTGTCGGTGTCACGTAAGTGGGATAAAGAGCGAACTGCAGTCTTTGGTTGAAGGCATCGGTCAAAGTCCCGAGCACCGGGGAAAGAAGCGACTGGCCGAGGACCGCCGCTAAAGCAGCGCCGGCACCGGCGTTGGAGAGACCGGCCAGGGAGTTACCACCGATCAGACCAAGCAATTGCGCCTCAGGCAGCGCAGGAGAGCTTCGCAACGTAATGGCATCAGCCAAACGGTCAGCAGGCCCTGTGGCCGTGAGGATCACTTTGATCAGACGCAACTGCCCACCGGCGCCGAGATTGCCGAGTCCATTGGTATCGAACACGGAGCTGGAGACTGCGTTACTACCTGTACCAATGGTCACGCTGTCGGAAACACGGCTGGTCATGGCCACATCCACATAGGGAATCAGACCGAGGGATGGGGTGAAGACCGCCACATTCGGAGAACGCCGATCCAGGTTGAACGTCGTCGTAAAAATCGACACGCGCCCGGTCAGCAGCTGCACCACTCCTCGAAGCTGCAGGCTGGGGTCCAGGGCACCGTTCAGGGTCAACAGCCCCTCCGTGGTGAAGTTCGCCAGGGGCTGAACCTCCACCCGAAGCTTGGGCCCCAGCCTCAGGCGCAGATTATCGAAGCCGAGAAAGGGAAGATTCGGCAGCGAGGCCTTGAGCGAGCGACTGCTGTCAGCTTCGATGTTGGGGCCAAGCAGCACCAGAGGATCCTGAAAATTCCATTGCTGCTCGAGCAGGGCATCCGCAGACACAATCTGCGCATCACCATCACCCCCTTGGAGTGACATCGTTGGTAGAAGCCCTGAAGCCTCCCTGCGCTTGGGGCGCACCAACATCGAGCGTGTCGGTCGGATCGAGCCATCGCTGACCTCCAAAGTGCCTCCCACCTCAGGCTTCACCAGGGCTCCGGTGATCGTGAGATCGGCACCAACCTGAACGTCCGCGATGGTGAGCTTGATCCGGGCCTTCTCCAGCTGCAGACGCAGCGGCTTGGCCTCTGGGGCAGGGCTGAGCAGTGCTAAGGAACCACTGCCTTTGAGCCGGCCCCCTGATCCAACCCGTCCCGTCAGGGACTGAACCTCCAGCCGGTCAAAGTCAAACACCATCGACCCGTTGACCTGGGTCAGAGCCTGATCCTGAGCTTTGAACGAGGCATTCTTCAGCACCACATAGCCGTTGGCTTCAGGAGCCGACAACGGTCCACTGAGCAGAAGCCGCAGGTCTGCATCTCCCTTGGTCCAAGACACCATCCCGCCGGTGAAACCGGTCAGGAAACGCAGTCCGTCACCCAGGCTGACCACCCTCACATCGAGAGGTTGATCGGAGGCCAGCGGAATGCGGCCCGTGACGGTGACAGGTTGGGCAGCCTTCTCCGCCTTGAGCGCGAGGTCCAGCGTCAAACCACCGTTCTCAAACAGCACCTGCCCTCGCTCGAGAGCGATCGGGTTGTCACCAATCTGCGCATCCTCCAGCTTGAGATCGGTGCTGAGCTCCGGTGATGCTCCGCCGAGCTTGTAGCGGCCGGTGAGCCCAACAGCTCCTTGAAGAGCTGGCGGGACGGGGGCCACGAGGGCGAGCAGGCTGAACGGGAGATGTTCAAGGGAGAAACTCCCTTCACCCCCCTGAATCGGCCCTTCGATCCTGGCGATGAAGGGTTTGACCTGGAGGGCGTAGTCCTGGTCCTGTCCTTCGATCCAGAGATGGCCCCTGGCCTTGAGATCAAGATCAAGACGACTCAGCCTGGGACCTTTCACATCGATCACCGCATCAACCTGCCCCCTCAGGTCCTTCAGATGCAGCGGGTCTCTCTCACGGCTGGTTCGGGTCGCATTCAGCAGAGCCTCCCTGGCATCGCGAAGGGCCTGAAGCTGACCATCGAGCGTTCCGCCAAAGGTATTCACCAGCAGGGTGCCCAGATCTTGAGCTGTCCCCATGGAGACAAGACGCTCATCGTTGAGCTGAGGCAGGCTGAGAGCACTGTTGGTCAGCCAGCGAGCACTGAGTCCTCGTGCTTCCACACGAGCATCCAAGGCACCGTTCAGTCGACCTTTGGCATCGAGAGTGATCTGGCCCGTATCCGGTGGGAGCAGTTCACCGGTGAAGGAATAGCGACGATCCTGGTAGCGGCCACTCAGCAGGATCTGACGCAATTGAAGACCCATGAGACCAGGCCGACTGAGACTGAGATCAACGTCCATCGCCAGAGGCTGCAGACCCAGGGTTCCCTCTCCACTCAGCCGGCCGTAGAGCCCCTCCCATCGCTGCTTCGGAGGCAAGGCCAGCTCCACCCCATCGATGGAGAGTCCCTCAGCCGTCCAGCGGTAGGCCGCTGGTGTGCCAATCATCTCCATCCGTCCGCCACGCCGGGTGAGAAGCACCCGATTCGGTAGCCAATTCGCACCAAGACTGGCTTCGAGGTCCCCCTGCACCACCGCACCGACGGAGGCCATGGTCAGGAGGCCTCCTCCTCCGGCCAGCCCTTTGAATCGCCCCTTCCAGTTCTCGGCCAAACGAATCACGCCGGCACGGGGTGCATTGACTGCGATGTTGAGATCGGGTCGAAGCGCTTGGAGCGGTCCACTCACACGACCGGATGCACTGATCGATCCGTCCATTGGGGTGCCAAGCAGTGGACCGATGCGCTTCAGCGGATAGCGATCCAGCCTCAGATCAGCCTGCAGATCGCCAATCTTCAGGCCCTCGGCGCCTAGTTCAAGCGGAAGACGGGCATCCGCTTGAAGGTCAGGACTGCGGAAGTCCTTGATCAGCAGAAGACCGGTTTCGCTGCTCCATCCGGCCCTCAGAGACCACGCCTCAAGCAGAGGATTGCTGGCCTGAGCAAGGTCGAGGCTGATCACTGGTTTCGCCGTTTCTCCTCGAAGCTTCAACAGCCCCTGGAGAGGAGCCTTCGCCCCCAGAAACTCAGGGACCAACGGCAGTCGTTTCCAGGCCGGGCCCGCGAGAGTGAGCTGTTGGCTGGTCACATCAAGCTGAGGATGAAGCATCCCCCGCGCCTGCACCGCCACACCGGGTGCCTGCAGATCCAGACGATCCAGCTGAGCCGTCCAGGCCTTGCTGTTACGCCAATCAGCCCCCAGCTGCACGGCCAACTGCAGTGGCTCATCCAGAGCCACCGTTTCGGGCAGAGCCCAGCGCCCCTTGAGTTCAACTTTCGGCCGATACCAATCGCCCAGCACACGGAAGGCCACGCTCCTGTCCTGTCCGAGCTCCCGGAAGCCACCGCGAAGATCGAAGGCGCGATTCAGGCGCACCTGACCGCCAAGATCGGCGCGATAGGTCCCATAGGCCCACTCACTGGTGGGAATCGTCAGAGCGTTGCCTCGGCAACTGATCTTCAGTCGCTTCGAACGCAGGGGTTGGTCCAGAGGTTGACCACTCACCTCAACATCAACCAGGGAAATCCCTCCGCTGCAATTCGCCTGTCCCTGCCTCCAACCGAGCCGTAGATCTCCACCCAGCTGCCCTCGCAGTTGCACGGGGAGTTTCGCGGGCAAAAGCCCCTGATAACGCTCCAGCCGGATCCGTTCCAGGCGGGTGCTGAGCTGCAGTTCCGGTCGAATCCAACGGCCCCGGCCCTTAAGAGTGATCCGGCCGCGATCCGGGAGTGCCACCTGCAGGGACACGTCAGCTCGATTCTCATCAAGGCGAACCGATGTCCAGCCCGCTGCACGCAGAGCCAGTCCGGCGGGTGCAACTTGGAGTCGCGCCAGGTCCGTCAGACGCACATCCAAATCCAGTCGAGGCGGCTTGCCACCTTTCGGCAGGGGACCAGGCACCCAATAAGCCCCTTGAGGATTGCGGCGCAGGTCGAGCAGAGCACCCTTGACTCCCACGGTCACCACAGGCCGAAGCCGCTGCAGACTGGCGAGCGGGTTGAAACCGATCGTCAGCTGCTGCACGGATGCAGTGGACTGATCACGGCGACCACGCTGCACCTTGATGGGACCGACCGTGATCCCTCGGAGGCTCAACCCCTGAAAACTGCCGATGCTGACAGGGTGTCCCAGGGGCTTGCCCACCTGCTCTTCAAGATCCGGGCGCAGTCGCTCGAACACAGCCGAGACAATGCGATCTGCAGCAACCCAAACAACGGCACCGCCGATCAGGACGGCACCGAGTCCAGTGAAGAGCACGCTCTTGGTTCGTCCACCTGAACCGCTTCCGAGCATCAATCTCCGTCAATTGATTGGAAGCCGACGCAATATAAGGAGCACATCAACGAGAGACCACCCCATGCCCTTACCGGAGTTGCTTGAAACCTCGAGCGGCTGGCTGGCCTGGGGCGGAGCAGCGATGTCGGCACTCACGATCGTGGCCTTCATCTCCCGCTGGGGACTGCGATTCCGCCTGGTGGGGGTCAGCAGTTTCACCCTGCTGCTATCGGCGAGCTGCTGGGCCTTTTCGGTGAGCTACACCCCCACAGTGAAGGTGGATGGTGCCGTTCGCGTCCCCATTGTTTTCGACAATGGCGACGATCTAGTGGTGGCACAGGCAGGCGTTGACTTTCCCCCTGAGGCCGTGGCACCCACCCTTGAACAGCTTGCTCAGAATGTGAGACCAGGTGGACGGAGCAGCGCGGTGGTGTCAGTGCGACTGCGCCAGCTGCAACCGGCAGGCGATGGAGCCTCGAAGCCCATCGTCCTGGGGGAACTGGAGCGGAGCTTCGAGCCCTAATGAACCCCGCCGATCCACTCAGGGATCTCCCCCAGGGACTACGTGATGAACAGGCTCAGCTTTTGGCCTCAGGACTCAACACCTGGGGAGACGTGCAGAACCTCACCGACCATCAGATCAGTCGCCTATCCGCCTCAGGCAGGGCCTCAGCTCGCAACCTGCGCCGCCTCAAAGGCATGGCCGATCTGGGATGCTGCCTCGACCTGGCCCCCGCCGATGCGGCCCTGCTGATGCATGCGGGCCTGGCCACAGTCGCAGCCGTGGCGGGTTCATCACCCCCCGAGCTGGTGACTCGTACTGGGCGTTTAGAACGGCAACTGCGCAGTGGCCGCCCGCCGGTGGTTGACCTGGCATTGGCAAGGACCTGGATCCTGAGAGCCAAGGAGAGGCAAAACACGAACTGACCGCTCCGACGAGCAAGCGGTGGTCTCACCCGTTTCAAATGAGGGTCGAACAAGGACGGCGGTCCTGTGCACTCCCTCCACATCCAGTCTCGATTGGTGGCGGCCTCCATGGCGGCCGTCCTCTCTGTGGCCTCTCCAAGCTCGGCGCAATCCACCCTTCTTGAGAGCGTCAAACGCAATCCGAAAGAAGCCAAGGCCCTGTGCCGACAGTTCGAAGCTCTCAACGCCAACGGCAAATCGGCACTGTCAGGCAAGTCCATCGGCAAGCTCGCCAACCAGCGCAACCTCAGCACCACCGATGCCGAAATCCTGGCTACCTATGTGATCGGTCTTCACTGCCCGGATGTTCGCTGATCACAATCTGATCACCGCCGACGGCGTAGCACTTGCATCCAGACTCTGGCGGCCCGATGCCCCCGGACCATGGCCATGCCTGCTGATGCGTCAGCCGTATGGCAGAGCGATCGCATCGACAGTCACCCTGCCCCACCCTCAGTGGTGGTGTCGCCATGGCTTCATGGTGCTAGTGCAAGACGTGCGCGGGCAGGGAGACTCTGGGGGAGTTTTTAAGGGATTTAGTCAGGAAGCCGAAGACACAGCCACAACCCTGGATTGGATTCGGGACCACCCTGACTGCAATGGTCGGATCGGTCTCTATGGCTTTTCTTACCAAGGGCTGACCCAGCTGCTTGCCCCGGAAGACTGTGCCCCTCCCGATTGCATGGCACCGGCCATGTGTGGGCTGGATGAGCGCCATCACTGGAGCTGCGAGGGCGGTGCCCACTGGTGGCATCTCGGCCTGGGCTGGGGCCTCCAATTGGCAGCATTACAGGCCAGGAGACGGAAGGATCAGAACGCTTGGGGGGAGATCCGCGAAAGCCTCGAGAACGGTCGTTATCTACGCAACGGACGAGATCTGCTGGAACGCCACGATCCCGATGGCATGGCCCTGCGCTGGCTGAAACTGCCTGCAGACCAAGCCGATGGTTGGACACAGCACCACAGCCCACGATCGTGGTTGCGTCGCCCCCTGCTGCTGCTGGGCGGATGGTGGGATCCCCACCTCCGCGGCGTCCTGGATCTGGCCGAAAGGTCCCGGGCCGCAGGCGGAAGTCCCGAACTGCACATCGGGCCAGCCACCCACCTGCAGTGGTGGCCTCAAAGCAGTGAACTGCTGCTGAACTTCTTTCAGCGCCATCTGCAGGACCACTCGGCGCCCGGTGAGAACGCCGGGGTGGTGAGGCTCTGGGACCAGGGGAGTGATCAGTGGATTGATATGCCTTGGACGACGGCGGACAGTCCGACAGCAAGCGCGATCGGCTGGCATCTCGCCAGTGATGGCCTGGCCTGCCTGGATCCCAACGAAGGCCGTCTTCTCAATCCACCGGAAGGCTCCGGTGGAACCGTCACGGTTGTGCATGACCCCTGGCGTCCGGTCCCGGCCGTGGGAGGTCACCTGAGTCCTTCAGCAGGCCCATGCGACCGAAGCTCCATCGATCAGCGCAGTGATGTGGCCGTGTTCACCAGTGCTCCCTTGCAGGACACACGCGTGCTGAATGGACGTCCGGTCCTGCGCTGTGAGGCCTCGGCGGACCAACCCGGATTCGATCTCGGCGTGACCCTCTCCAGACTTCCTGCGGGGTCGACAACAACCCAGCAGCTATCGATGGGGCTCCGAAGGGTTCTTGGAGACAGTGCCCTTCGGCGGGAGGAACGCTTGGTTGAACTACAGCCGGTCTATGCCAGCCTTCAGCCGGGTGACCGCCTGCGACTCTCCTTCGCTGGTACGGCATGGCCAGCGGTTGCCATCAACCCAGGCACACCGCACCACCCCTGCGGAGCACCAAGCCTTGAGTGTCGGGTGATCAGCATCGCGTTGCATCTGGACAAAGCCTTGCTCTGGATCGATCCCTTGCTGGTACTACACCCTGATGGAACTCCGGCAGACTGATCGCGATTGTTCGGACGATTGCCGTGAAGCTCACCTCCTGTCTTCTGGCTGCAGCCCTGGCCACCAGCACGCTTGAGCTGATCCCATCATTCTCCGTTCGTGCTGAGAGCCTTGTCAGCCAGGCCACCGCGGCCCCCCGCACAGAACTCAGCCCCCGCCAGGCCACCGAGGCCGCCACGGCTCTTCTTCAGGCGATTCAAACAAAAAATGCCGCGGGGATTTATTCCCTGCTGTCCTCCCCGCTTCAGGCGGCAACAAGTGTGGAGGCCGTCGCCAATCGCTTGCAATCCGCACCTGGGATTGAAACCTTCCGCGTGGTTGCCGTAAACCCCGGCATGGACGACACAACGGTCGACACGGTTGCAATCACCAACGGTGGGACTCGGGAGGTTCCTCTCCTGTTGGTGCTCGACGATGAGGGAAAGCTGCTGGCCTGGAAATGGGTGGGCACCATGCGGCCGATTGAGCAAACGGCACTCAATTTTGTGAAGGATCTGGATGCAAGCCGGTGGGTGGCAGCCCGGTACTACCTCGATCTCGATTTTCAGAAGGAGATTTCGCCGGCAGATCTGCAACGCAAATGGACCAAACTGGAAGGGCTTCTTGGTGGTGTGAAGCGCATCAAGAGCGCACTGGTCGCCAGCCAGGGCGGTGACCAGCAGCTGGTGCTGGTCACCATCGAGTTCGGGAAAATCACTGACAATCTGTTCGTGATCTTCAACCGGCAGGGCCGGATCATCAACGTGGATTTTTCAGCGGATCTGGTCTGATTACTCGCTCAGTCAGGTCGGTGCGCCGAATGTTGGGAATTTCGGCTTAAGCTCCCGGCCAACGCGGCGTCCAAAGGCATGACCAACACTGTTCTCGAGTGGATGGTTGAGGACGCACAACGGTTGGCCGAGTGCCGTCATGACCATCCGTTTGCTGTCCTCGGCCCCCAGGCTCAGGACGACGGAGGTTGGACCATCCGTGTCTGGATGCCTGAAGCAGACAGTGTGACCCTGCTCCTGGGCGATCAGGAGATGGTGATGTCAACCCCTCACCACCCCTGGATCTTCGAAGCCTCCGTCATCCAAGACCCGGGCTGCAGGTACCGGTTACGGGTTCAGCGTGGTGGGATCACCCATGAGCAGCATGACCCGTGGGCATTTCGCCAGGAATGGATGGGCGAAATGGACCGCCATCTCTTCGCCGAAGGCAACCATCACCACATTTGGCGACGGATGGGTGCCCATCGATGCGAGCGGGAAAGCATTCAGGGTGTGATGTTTTGCCTGTGGGCACCGCACGCGCGCAGCGTGAGTGTGATCGGCGACCTCAATTCCTGGGATGGACGCCATCACCCCATGCAGCAGCGTCTGGGTGGCATCTGGGAACTGTTCATCCCCGAGCTCAACGAAGGCAACTTGTATAAGTACGAAATCCGCACCCAGGACGGCCACTGCTATCAGAAGGCCGATCCGTACGGGTTTCAGCATGAGGTGCGTCCAGACACCAGCTCCGTGGTGAATCACCTGGATGGCTTCCATTGGACCGACAGCGACTGGATCCAGAAACGGGACAGCAGCAACCCCCTCGATCAACCGATCTCGGTGTACGAAATGCACCTTGGCAGCTGGATCCACGCGGCCGCCAACGAGCCGTTCATCGAAGCCGATGGCACCCCACGCGCTCCGGTTCCAGCCGCTGACCTCAAGCCAGGAGCTCGTCTTCTCACCTATCCAGAACTGGCCGATCGCCTGATTCCATACGTCAAGGAGAGAGGGTTCACCCACATCGAACTGATGCCAATCACCGAGCATCCCTTCGATGGCTCCTGGGGATATCAGGTCACCGGCTGGTATGCACCCACAAGCCGCTACGGCACACCCGATGAATTCCGGGTGTTCGTGGATCGTTGTCATGCCGAAGGCATCGGCGTGATCATCGACTGGGTCCCCGGACACTTCCCACGCGATAGCCACGGCCTCGCCTTCTTCGACGGCTGCCATCTCTATGAACATGCCGACCCAAGGATTGGGGAGCACAAGGAGTGGGGGACCTTAATTTTCAACTACAGCCGCAATGAGGTTCGCAATTTCCTCGTTGCCAACCTTGTGTTCTGGTTCGATCAATTCCACATCGACGGGATCAGGGTGGACGCTGTTGCATCAATGCTCTACCGCGACTACCTGCGGCCTGACGGCGAATGGCTTCCGAACGATCACGGCGGCAGGGAAAACACCGAAGCCGTGCAATTCCTTCAGCAGGCCAATCACGTGCTCTTCCAGCACTTCCCAGGTGCCCTCTCAATCGCCGAGGAATCCACCACCTGGCCGATGGTGACCCAGCCCACGGACATCGGTGGCCTTGGCTTCAACCTGAAATGGAACATGGGCTGGATGCACGACATGCTCGATTACTTCGAGCTTGATCCCTGGTTCCGACAGTTCCACCAGAACAACATCACATTCTCCATCTGGTACACGTACACAGAAAATTTCATGCTCGCGCTCAGCCACGACGAGGTGGTGCACGGAAAGAGCAATCTGTTGCACAAAATGCCTGGGGATGACTGGCAGAAATACGCCAACACGCGGGCACTACTGGCCTACATGTGGACCCATCCCGGGAAGAAAACCATCTTCATGGGCATGGAGTTCGGCCAAAGGGCTGAATGGAATGTCTGGGGAGATCTGCAATGGGATCTTCTCAATTACGAGCCCCATCAAGGTGTTCAGCGCATGGTCGATGACCTCAATGGGCTTTACAAAGCCGAGCCCGCCCTCTGGCGGGATGATTTTGATCAGTTTGGATTCCAGTGGATCGACTGCAACGACAACCGCCACTCAGTGATCAGCTTCATGCGTCGAGAGAGTGCCACTGGCACCTGGCTCGTGGTTGTGGCGAACTTCACTCCCCAGAGTCATTCTCACTACCGAGTTGGTGTTCCCTTGGCCGGGTTCTACGAAGAGATCTTCAACACTGATGCCAGCAAATATGGAGGCAGCAACCTGGGCAACATGGGCGGAAAGCCCACTGAAGAGTGGGGGATCCACGGCTACGACAACTCCCTCGACCTTTGCCTGCCTCCCTTGAGCCTGATGGTGTTCAAACACGATCCCAAAAGGAGTCTTAATCAGGCTCAAGTTTGAGCAGGCCTCTCGGCCTGAGAAAGTTCTCTCCATATGACGAAGACCCCGGGATGGATGCATCCCGGGGCTTTTTGTACGCATCACTCAGGTAAGTTTCCGGCTACGTCGAAAGAGCTTGATGAGCGACTCTCTGCCCCTGTTGCTGCGCGCAGCCCGCGGAGAAGCGGTCGAGCGTCCCCCTGTCTGGATGATGCGTCAGGCAGGGCGTTACATGAAGATCTACAGGGATTTGCGTGACCGGTATCCGAGCTTCCGGGAACGGTCGGAGAACCCTGATCTCTCCTATGAGATCTCGATGCAGCCCTTCAACGCCTTCAAGCCCGACGGCGTGATCCTTTTTTCCGACATCCTCACCCCCCTGCCGGGGATGGGCATCGACTTCGACATCATCGAAAGCAAGGGTCCTCAGATCGGTGAGCCGATCCGGACCATGGCCCAGGTGGATGCCCTGCATCCTTTGAACCCTGCTGAATCGATGCCCTTTGTTGGTGAAGTGTTGGGTCGTCTTCGTCAGAGCGTGGGCAATGAGGCCGCTGTCCTGGGCTTCGTCGGCGCTCCCTGGACCCTGGCCGCTTACGTGGTGGAGGGCAAGAGCAGCAAGAACTACGCCGTGATCAAGGCCATGGCCTTTCAGGAACCGGCCCTGCTGCACAAGCTGCTCGATCACTTCGCTGAATCGATTGCCCAGTACCTTCGCTACCAAATCGACTCCGGCGCCCAGGTGGTGCAGATGTTCGATTCCTGGGCCGGCCAGCTCAGCCCCGCGGATTACGACACATTTGCGGCTCCTTATCAGAAGAAAGTGGTGGATCTGGTCAAGCAGACCCATCCCGACACACCCTTCATCCTCTACATCTCTGGCAGTGCAGGGGTGCTTGAGCGCATGGCCACCACAGGGGTCGACATCATCTCCCTCGATTGGACCGTTGATATGGCTGAAGCCTTGGCCCGTCTTCCCGAGCACATCGGAGTGCAAGGCAACGTGGATCCCGGCTTGCTGTTCGGAACGCCCGAAGCAATCGAAGCCCGAATCGACGACTGCGTCCGCAAAGCCCGAGGTCGAAAACACATCCTCAATCTCGGGCATGGAATTCTTCCCGGAACCCCTGAGGAGAATGGCGCATCTTTCTTCCGCTCCGGCAAGAGCGTGATGGACCGAATCGGCGCCGTCGCCTGAGCACCATCTGATGCCCGCTCGCATTCTGATCACCGGCGCCAGCGGCTGCGTCGGTCAGTACACCGCCGACTGGCTGCTGCGGAACAGCGATGCGGATCTCCTCCTTTGGTTGCGTGACCCGTCCAAACTCACCGCAATCCAGGCCAACAACCCCAAAGTGAGGCTGCTGGTAGGTGATCTGCGTGAAACCGACCGCTTCGCCAGCGATCTGTCCACAGTCACCCGAGTGATTCACACCGCCACAGCCTGGGGGGATCCCGAAAGAGCGCAGCAAGTGAACGTGGTGGCCGTGAAACGGTTGTTGGCACTGCTCAACCCGAATCTGATCGAACAGATCACCTATTTCTCAACGGCAAGCATTCTTGATCGCCATCTTCAGCCGCTGCCCGAAGCCCTTGCCTACGGCACGGAATACATCCAAACCAAAGCCCAGTGCCTGAAAGAACTGGAGCAGCATCCGCTCGCCGAGAAGATCGTGGCAGTGTTTCCGACCCTGGTGTTCGGCGGCCGAGTAGATGGCAGCAGCCCGTTCCCCACCAGCTACCTCACAGAAGGCCTGGCGGAAGCCAGCAAGTGGCTCTGGCTGGCACGGTTTCTAAGGGCCGACGCCAGCTTCCATTTCATCCATGCCGCTGACATCGCCGCCATCTGCGGGCACCTGGCAACGTCACCTCATGAGCGCAATTCGGAACCGGGGCAGGGAGCCGTTCGCCGGATCGTGATGGGACAGCCGGTGATCAGCGTGAATGAAGCCGTGGCCACGCTCTGCCGTTGGCGAGGTGTGGCCCGTACACCAGGGGTGCCCCTTTGGCCCTGGTTGATTGAAACCCTGATCAAGATTCTCCCCATTGAGGTGAATGCCTGGGACCGCTTCTCCATCAAACAGCGCCACTTCATCCACAACCCCGTGACCCAGCCCGAGCGCTTCGGAGGCACCAGCCATGCAGCAAATCTTGAAGCTGTGCTTCAAGACTCCGGCCTCCCCCATCGAGGTGGAGTCTAAAAGCGCTTAAGATCGCTGAAGTGTTTCTGACGTCATGCTTAAGAGCCTGAAGTCCATTGTTTCAGCAGCCATCGCATTTCTTGTGGTCTGCTCCATCGGCGTCGCATCTGCCAACGCTGCCACTGTTGAAGTGAAGCTCGGCACTGATGCCGGAATGCTGGCTTTCGAGCCCAGCACCGTCACCATCAAAGCTGGCGATACCGTCAAGTTCGTGAACAACAAGCTGGCTCCTCACAACGCTGTGTTCGACGGTCACGCTGAACTCAGCCACAGCGACCTCGCCTTCGCCCCCGGTGAGTCCTGGGAGGAAACCTTCTCCGATGCAGGCACCTACGACTACTACTGTGAGCCCCATCGTGGTGCAGGCATGGTCGGCAAAGTGATTGTTGAATGATCCCGTTCACCGGGATCAATTGACAATTTTCTGAAAGCAACACATCAAGTCTCCGGAGGATGAAACCTTTCTTCCGGGGGCTTTTTTTATTCCCAGGTCTGGATAGGGTTTGGACAGTGATCATCAGCGTTTGATGCTGAACCCCACCTCCTTCCTGGCCTTGCTGCTCAGCATTGGCCTGGGGCTGATGAGTGCAATGCCTGCCTCTGCTCTGAGCAGTCCAGACCCAGAGCATGGAGCCCAGCTGTTCTACGCGAACTGTGCGGCTTGCCATATGGGTGGAGGCAATGTCATCAGCGCAAGCCGCACCCTGAGCCAGACTGATCTCCAAGCCCATCTGGAGTCCTACGGCATGGACCCGCTCGAGGCGATCGAACATCAGATCGAAAACGGCAAGAACGCCATGCCTGCCTATGAAGGCAAGCTCAGCGATCAGGACATTGCAGATGTCGCGGCCTATGTAGAACGCCAAGCTGAACATGGCTGGTCCCGATGAGCAGGGAGGGATTCAGCGATTTCGTTAGAGCTCTGGAACGCAGTCCTGGCTTGAGGCGAGAGGTTCAAAACCTAGCCACACTTGATGGGATTATCGAACTGGCAAGACAGACGGGCTTTCCCGTTTCGGCCGACGATTTCAAGGCCGATGCGCATTGCTCCAAAATCGCAACCTGGTTCGCTGACAGCTTGATCTGAACTGTCAAGACAGCTGGCGGCATGCGTCAAGAACCGCCAGATACAGGTCTTCGTCGACCTCACGGATGTCGTACTCCGTTGGCATCGCATCATGATGATGTTCATGCACGACGGTCCAGCACATCCGCTCGGGATCCGTGAGGGTTGGGCCGTAAATCTCCTGCACCCTGCCCACAAGGTGCTTCACGAGAGATGGATCGACAGCCTTGGGCTGCTGCATCGTGAGTGGAACAATTCGGTTGACCCTACCGATTCGCATCGGTTAACCGTCGCCTGTCGTGGAGACCGAACGCAAGGGAGCGGTCTTCCAAGACTCTGATCCAAAGATCACCCATACGGTTGGTGCAGACCAAGAAGAACCATGCAACCCACGGCCGAACAATTCACTGAGAAAGCCTGGGCCGCCATCCTTTCGGCCCAGCAGCTGGCCCAGAAACGCCGACATCAGCAGCTGGAAACTGAACACCTGCTCCAAGCCCTCCTGGAACAGGATGGTTTGGCCAGCCGCATCCTCGAAAAAGCGGGAGTCACGCCTGCCGCCCTGCAGAGCAGCGTGGAAAGTCACCTCACCCAGCAACCTGCTCTGCAGACCCCGCCTGAGTCTGTGTATTTGGGCAAGGGCCTGAGCGACCTGCTTGATCGGGCCGACAGTCTCAAACAGAACTATGGCGACAGCTACATCTCCGTTGAGCACCTGCTGCTGGCCCTGGCAGACGACAGACGCTGTGGACGACGGCTGCTCACGCAGGCCGGCGCTGACCCCGACTCACTCAAAAATGCCATCAACGCGGTGCGGGGCAGTCAGACCGTGACGGATCAGAACCCGGAGGGCTCCTATGAGTCCCTGGAAAAATATGGACGAGATCTCACAGCCGCAGCCAGGGACGGCAAGCTCGACCCGGTGATCGGACGTGATGAGGAAATCCGCCGCACCATTCAGATCCTCAGCCGCAGGACGAAGAACAATCCGGTGCTGATCGGGGAACCTGGGGTCGGCAAAACAGCGATCGTGGAAGGACTGGCACAACGCATCGTCAACGGCGACGTTCCCCAGGCCCTGCAGAACCGACAGCTCATCGCCCTCGACATGGGCTCCCTGATCGCCGGTGCCAAATACAGAGGAGAGTTCGAGGAACGGCTGAAGGCCGTGCTCAAGGAGGTGACCGCCTCCGACGGCGGGATCGTGCTCTTCATCGACGAGATCCACACCGTGGTCGGTGCCGGTGCCACCGGAGGAGCCATGGATGCCAGCAATCTGCTCAAGCCGATGCTTGCTCGGGGCGAACTGCGCTGCATCGGCGCCACCACCCTCGATGAACACCGCCAGCACATCGAGAAGGATCCGGCCCTCGAGCGCCGCTTCCAGCAGGTGCTTGTGGATCAGCCCACCGTGGAAGATACGGTGTCGATCCTGCGTGGACTGAAGGAGAGGTATGAAGTGCACCACGGCGTGCGCATTGCCGACAGCGCCCTCGTGGCGGCGGCGGTTCTGAGCAGCCGCTACATCGCCGATCGCTTCCTGCCCGATAAGGCGATCGACCTGGTGGATGAATCCGCCGCGCGCCTGAAGATGGAGATCACCTCCAAACCGGAGGAGATCGACGAGATCGACCGCAAGATTCTGCAGCTAGAGATGGAGAAGCTGTCTCTCGGCCGCGAGTCCGACGCCGCCAGTCAGGAACGGTTGGAACGCCTTGAGCGAGAGCTGGCGGAACTCTCGGAACAGCAGAGTACCCTCAACGCCCAGTGGCAGCAGGAGAAAGGCGCCATTGATGACCTCTCGAATCTGAAAGAAGAGATCGAGCGCGTGCAGCTGCAGGTGGAGCAAGCCAAGCGCAGCTACGACCTGAACAAAGCTGCCGAACTGGAATACGGAACGCTGGCCACTCTGCAGAAACAGCTAGCCGACAAGGAGGCAGCCCTTGCTGCCGCAGACGACGGAGGGCAGGACAAGTCCCTGCTTCGCGAGGAAGTCACCGAAGACGACATCGCTGAGGTGATCGCCAAATGGACAGGCATTCCCGTGGCGAAACTGGTCCAATCGGAGATGGCCAAGCTGCTGAGCCTGGAAACCGAGCTGCACGAACGCGTCGTGGGTCAGCAGCAGGCGGTCACCGCTGTCGCCGATGCGATCCAGCGATCCCGTGCTGGCCTCAGTGATCCCAACCGACCGATCGCCAGCTTCCTGTTCCTGGGCCCGACCGGGGTGGGCAAGACCGAACTGTCAAAGGCATTGGCGGCTCAGCTCTTCGACAGCGAGGACGCCATGGTGCGCATCGACATGTCGGAGTACATGGAGAAGCACACGGTGAGTCGGCTGATCGGAGCACCTCCCGGCTATGTGGGGTACGAGGCCGGGGGCCAGCTCACGGAGGCTGTCCGACGCCGGCCCTACGCCGTGATCCTCTTTGACGAGGTGGAGAAGGCCCACCCCGATGTGTTCAATGTGATGCTGCAGATCTTGGATGATGGCCGCGTCACCGATGGTCAGGGGCGAACGGTGGATTTCACCAATGCTGTACTGATCCTCACCAGCAACATCGGCAGCCAGTCGATCCTTGACCTCGGGGGCGACGACGGTCAGCACACCGAAATGGAGCGACGGGTGAATGACGCTCTGCGCGCTCACTTCAGGCCGGAATTTCTCAACAGGCTTGATGATCAGATCATCTTCCACAGCCTCAGGCGGGATGAGTTGCGCCGGATCGTGACCCTCCAGGTGGAGCGCCTGCGCTCTCGGCTGGATGAGCGCAAGCTGGGGCTCAATCTCACCGAAGCAGCCACCGACTGGCTGGCCAATGCCGGCTACGACCCTGTCTATGGCGCACGCCCACTCAAGCGCGCCGTTCAGCGGGAACTGGAAACGCCCATTGCCAAAGCCATCCTTTCCGGGCGGTACGGCGACGGTGACACCGTCCATGTGGATGTTGAACCTGTTGTCACTGGCCAGGAGAACCAGCAGCAGCTGGCCCTGCGCTGAACCACTCCGGCAGGGCCTCATAGCAGGCTCCATTGGCCCGGTTTTCCCGGGCCTCCACGCGCCAGCAGCAGCTGCGGCCATGATCTCGCTCCATCAGGAGTGCGTTGGCCCAGCTCCACACCAACCGTGCCGAAGCCTCCATACCAACGTTCTCCATCACGCGGAGATCAAGGGCTCCCTGCACGTGCAGATCTTGCCATTGCGCAAGCAGGGGATCATCGGCATTCACCAGAAACGTGTGATCAAACTGCTCACGCAGCTGGGACTCAAGGGGTCTGAGGCTGGAGAAATCCACAACAAAACCACAAGCGTCCAGGTTGGTGGCAGCGAACCAAACCGTGAAGCTACGGCTGTAGCCATGCACGAACCGGCAATGTCCCGGATGGCGCCACTGGCGATGACAACAGGGGTAACCGTCGAACTGCTTGCTGCAGGTGTAACCAACGGGAGGCAGGAGCATCGGGCAGACGAACGGAACGGCGCTGCGGGAGGATTCCTCCTGTCTACATCTGGACCCCACACCCAGCGATGCAGCCCCTTACCCCTGCGTTCCTCGATCAGCTCCGCTTCAACGAAGCAGGACTGATTCCAGCGATTGCGCAGGACTGGCTTGACGGTGCTGTGCTGATGGTGGCCTGGATGAACCGTGGCTCGCTGGAGCTCACCCTCAGCAGCGGCGAAGCGCATTACTGGAGCCGCTCCCGCAAGGAGCTCTGGCACAAAGGAGCCACCAGTGGACACACCCAGACGGTGCGCAACATCCGCTACGACTGCGATGCCGACGTGATCCTGCTGACCATCGAACAGCGCGGCGATGTGGCCTGCCACACCGGTGCACGCAGCTGTTTCTTTGAAGACGGAGATCACCGCAGTGAAGGCGGCCACCAGGCCCTGCCACCACCGGCCGATGCCTGCACCGAACTGATGCGCGTGATCGAAGACCGCCGGGAGAACCCTGACGAGGGCAGCTACACCAACAAACTGCTGAGCGGCGGTGACAATCGCATCCTCAAGAAGATCGGCGAGGAAAGCGCCGAATTCGTCATGGCCTGCAAAGACGACAACCCGGAGGAGATTGCCGGTGAAGCGGCTGACATCCTCTTCCATCTCCAGGTAGCCCTGGCCCATCACGGCGTCAGCTGGCGCCAGGTGCAAGAAGTTCTTGCCGCCCGAAGAGGCGCACCGAGGCGGCACTAGACGTCGACATCAAGACACACAGGGGCTTTCGGATGTGACCACGACTTCATCACCGAGCTGAACAGTCTTAAGCAGGTCGGCCATCACCTCCTGTCCGACATTGATGCAACCACCGGTCACTGACTGACCGACTCGGCTGGGGTCGTTGGTGCCGTGAATGGCAAAGCTGTACCAACGGAACTGGCCGTCGTAGGTGTTGAAGCGGAACGGCTGGGGCGTCGGGGGAACCGGCGTCAGGCTGATGTAACCGATGCCATATTCAGCCGTTTCGCCATCCCCCTTGAAATCGATCGCACTCATGTTGCGGAAGAGGTTCTCTCGCAGATAGGCCTCACTTTTTCCAGAGGACTCCACCAGGGAGGGGTCCATCGCGAAGCGATCCGCGCTGAGCACAGCATTCACACGGAAGGTTCCCAGGGGAGTCCACCCCTCCTCGAAGCGGGTTCCCTTGCAGGCAATGCCATTGCGGCCATACCCCACCTTGAACTGCCGAGGCGCTTGTCCGCGCAGCAGCTCCCCCCGACTAGCCGAGGGATTGTCGCCATCCAATTGAATGAGGATGGTTTCAGACCTGCCAACAGACTGATCAGCTTTCGGCTCCGAGGGACTGCAGCCCACCGCAGCGATCGCCAGAGCAGTCAGGGCGGGCAGGCCCACCAGTTGTCCGGTTCGCCATCTCCGCAACATACCCAAAGTGGAAGGATTCTTGTCCCGCAGCTTGCCGGGTTTAGAGCCTGATGACATCCCAGCGACACAGCCATTAACCAGCCTCGAAAACACGAAAACGTGTTGCAAACGCTACGAAAGAGCAACGCTTACGCGTCATCAGCCCGAGCCTCTGGAGGGAGTGGCTGCCCAAAACCTGTCGGCTGGCGGCGAATCCACTCCAACGTGAGGCGATCATCCTCGGAAGGCTCAAGCACCGGAGACGCCCCCTGCACAGGCGCCATGGCGTCAGCCGGATTGTCACTATGCCCCCAGAGCCCAAACGCATGACCGAGCTCATGCAACGCCGTCGCCCTCAAAGCCAACGCACGCAGCTCCGGCGACACCAACACGGTGACCCGGGGCTCAAGTAACGATCGATCGGCACGCTTCACCTCCAGCACCTGCAAAAGGCTTCGTCCATTACTGGCACGCCATCCTTCAGACAGCTGACGCAGTGGGGGGCGCCGCCGCTCAACCCGCACATGGGCTCGTCGGGGCTCGTCAACGCGGACAATCGGCAAGAGCTTCGCCCAGCTGTCCAGCGCTGCATTCACGCCTTGAAGCCAACGCCGCTCCCAGCGATCCGCATCACCCGCAGCAGAGGGTTGAACCCACACGCACCATCGCGGCAAGGAGGGAGCTCCAAAGTCAGACCGTGCCAGCTTGTTGCCATATCCCGGGGCTGCGGCTGCAGCCCCGGCCCGGAGAGATTCACCGTCCAGAATGCGCTCTGCCTGAGCAGGAGGGCATGGGTCAAGGTTCATTGATCGCGTGCGCTACACGCTGGGCAGCCCTACACCTCGAGCCATCAGCGTGGCGAGAAGGGGAACCAGTGAAAAGCCCACCAACTCCACATTGATGATCCAACCGAGACGAGTGGCAAGAGCTTCACTCACCTTGGGCAGTTCGCCCTTACGCAAGGGGATGGCCCAGAGGATGTAGGTGATCGTTGGGTAGAGGGAGAGAGCACCAACACTGAGATAAAGACCCACCTTCCACCAGAACAGAGGGTTCTGGGTATAGAACTCACTTCCCTGGCCGAAATAAAGAACCCTGAAGATGCCGCTCACCAGAAGCGCCAGAGCCGCGATGCCATAAATGATGTCGGTGATCACCATCGCCGTTGCCGAACGCCGATCAGGATCCGGACGCAACAGCCTGCGCTCAACCACCAGTGCGGCGAAGCAGAACATGAAGCTCACGTAGTGGATGTAGGCCACTCCCGCACTCTTGGCGATCTCGGGGGTGAGCACGGTGGCCAAAGGCATGGATTCGACTTAGGTCGGCGAAAGTGAGGGTAGCTGCAGAAGCACATCAGCCGCTGTTTGGAAAAGAGCCCAACGAAGAGCAGAAATACTCAGACAGATAAAAAGTGAAGAAAAACCATCTCAATTATGAACAAAAAAGGAATTCAGTACAAATTCAAGATTGCGTCTAAATTATGAATTCCGCACTCTTTATTACACGGGCCAGCTGGAAAGACATTCGTCCTAGGTTCAAGGAAACAGAGCCAACAAAATGGTGAGCTCCCTGAGTGCTTTTCTGGGCGAAATCGGCAGACACCAATTACTGACGCCTGAACAGGAATTAACAATGGGCAGAAAAGTCCAGGCGATGGCAACCCTGACCGAACGCTGCATGCTGGCCGGGGGCAGCGGCCCTGCCTGCGAGTACAGCGAAGACGAAAAACGCATCATCAAACGTGGTGAAAAAGCGAAGAATCAAATGATCACAGCCAACCTCAGGTTGGTCGTGAATCTCGCAAAGCGCTACCAGGGAAAAGGCCTTGACCTTCTTGACCTGATCCAGGAGGGAACACTCGGGCTGACCAGAGCTGTTGAAAAATATGATCCAACCCGAGGGCATCGATTTTCCACCTATGCCTACTGGTGGATCCGGCAAGGCCTCAATCGTGCACTTTCAACACAAAGCCGCACCATTCGCATTCCGGTCAATGTGAATGAAAAGCTCACCAAATTACGTGCTTCCAAAGCCCGCCTGATGCAGCGGAATGGACTTTCGCCGAGTACCGAACAGCTCTCCGACGACATGAATCTCCCGATCAGCGAGGTCGAGGATCTTCTTGGTTGTGAGTTGCGCAGCGTCACCGTAAGCCTGCAAGGGGTGGTGAAATCGAAATCTGACCCGTCTGAGCTGGTGGATGTGCTGCCCAGCGAGGAAATTCCGCCATTGGAGCGGGCTGAGATTGCCGAGCGCACGGCATCAGCCTGGAAACTGCTTGATAAATCCAACCTCACGCCCAAGGAGCGCACCGTCGTCATGCTGCGCTTCGGCCTTGACGGCAGCAATGAATGGCGAACGTTGGCCGAGGTCGCCCGTCAGATGAACTGCAGCCGGGAATATTGCCGCCAGGTTGTGCAGAGGGCTCTGCGCAAGCTCCGCAAGACCGGAATTCAGCACGGACTGGTCGAAATGAGCGTTTGAACGGGAACCCGACCATCACCGCTACGGCTCCCCTCCTTCTCAAGCGTGTTGGGGTGACTCAAAATAATGGTCATTTTGATGACAAGGCCCCCGTTGGAGTCCTCTTCTTCCCCCGTCGATCCAAAACCTGTTGACGTCACGGTGGATGAGGGGCTCCTGCGCAACCTGCTCAAGCGGAGCGGTCGACTCCTAATACGACCAGCGCTGGAAGCGTTGGAAATGGTGCTCGAGCCGGCCACACCGCATCAGGCCAGAGTCACTGTTCTCGCTGCGCTCACTTACCTCGTCGTACCAATTGATCTGATCCCTGATCTGCTCCCTGTAGCTGGGTTCAGCGACGATCTGGTGGCCTTGACCGCACTGCTGGGACTGTGCAGGAATCACATCACTCCCGAGATCAAGCAGCGTGCTCAGCGCAGACTGGACCGGTGGTTCCCGTTGTTAAACCCATGACTGGCTGGTCTCAAGAGCTCGAGGACGACCTCGGAGCACTGATCAAGGACTGGCTCAAGCAACAGGGACGCACACAGGCCGACTTGCGTCGCAGTCTCCGTGCCACGTCAACGCGAATGCCGGCCCTTCTGGACATTCTTCAGAGAGATCACAACCTTGGTGGGATGCAGAGAGTGGCTGCCAGGCTTTGCGCCATCGAAGCCGAATGGGCAGACCATCCATCCACTTCAGACTCCGTCGAGACTTTTGCTGCAACGGGGCACTCCGATGATCCTTTTGGTCAGCTCGACCTTCTCCTTCAGGAAATTCGCGATGGTCGCGCCAGCTAAGGAGAATTCCAGGCAGAGTAGTGATTAGTGGAGAACCAACGATGCCCTACCAAATCCAACAGCTTGCTGGCATCAGCCTGATAACCGCATTCTCCTTAGTCCTTCCCCAAAGTGCCCTGGCACAGTCAGAAGTCTGGCTTCTCGGCCCCAACAGTCGCACTGGGCAACAAAGCACCGTTGTTCCTACTGATTGCGTAGAGGGTTCCGACGGCTCAATCACTTGCAACACCAAGATTGAGAACCCTCCTGGAGACACACCCGCAAAGCCCTACTACAACCCCTTCAGCAGCAACTGAACCTCCATGTCAGAACTCCGTCGCAGACGACGAAGTTTTCTCCAATGGGTTGATCAGGGAGAAAAACAGGTCGCCATCCTTCTCACCGTGATCACGGCTGTCGTGATTGTTGCTGCCCTCATTCAGCTCACGGTCAAAGTCACCATGGCCCTGATCACCACCGATCAGGACGCTTATTGGCTTGGTGATGGACTGATCCGCATTCTCGGAGATCTTCTGACTGTCCTGATTGCGCTCGAGGTCCTACAGAACATCACCAGCTACCTGCGTCGTCACGTTGTTCAAATCGAACTGGTTCTCGTCACCGCCTTGACCGCCGTAGCGCGCAAAGTGATCGTTTTGCCGGCTGGATCGGAGAACAAGCCCCAGCTCCTCATCGGGCTGGGAATTTCATCGATCGCCCTGGCTGGTGCTTACTGGCTGGTCAAGCGTTCGATCCAACCGGCGCATGGGTCTTCCCGTCATCACCACTCCAGTACAGAGCCAACCAAGTCGTACCTGGATAAGGATCAGTCCTCTCGACCCGATGGCGACGACCAGCCGGCAACAACAGCTGATCACCAACACTGAGATCAACCCACTGGTCAGGATCACCCAACCTGAGCAGGGCGCTTCCCCTGAGAAGGGTCAACCATTCATTTTCATTCTGCTGATACCAGAAGCCTGGAGGACTGCTGGCGGCATTCGAGCAGATCTTCACCAGCCTCCACCCAACGCCAGAACAGAGAACATCTTCCTGCTCCTCACCAGGCGAACAATCCACATCAGCTAGAAGCTGCGAGGTGTTCGTCGATGCGGAGCGAGCGTCAACGGAACGTTCTCCCCAGCGACGTCCAATCTCAAATCCCCATGAAGCCGCAAGAGACACAACGGCGTTGTGATCTGAGCAAGCGGCAAACTGCCTCCAACGTGTCGGGTCATGTTCAAGACACTCAACGAGTGCATTCAACGCTTTGACCTTCTGCAGAAATTGCTGGAGATCCTCTTCTGCCATCCGAACTGGAGCGATCTCGTGATCCTGGCAACAGACGGCAAGCAGGGGGCACCACGAAAGTCAGGGGAGCCTGACAGATTCACTCATGACAGCCTCGAGCCGCACTCTGACCATCGGTGATCTGGAAGCAGGGTTTTCGAGCTACTGCCAGGCTCTGCGTCGCCTTGTCTCAGAAGGACGATCAATGCCGGCCATTCAGCGAACCATCTGCTGGGACTATCTCCAAAGACTGCATCGGTCACTTCCACAGAGCTATCGCTCCCCTGAGGATCTCGTGCTGCGCTACCAGCGCTCCAATCAGACAAATGAAACAGCCCCAAAGGCAGACTGATCAATCAGAACGGAGTCTTGGTGATGCGATCACTGTTGGTTTTTGCTGCGCTGTTGATCGCCCTCATCCTTCCCATCGTTCCGGTTCAGAGCGTGGACGCCCTGGCACCGGACGGGGAGCAACTGTTTGATCTTCATTGCGCAGGGTGTCACCCCAACGGTGGAAACATCATCCGCCGCGGCCGTTCACTGAAATTGAAGGATCTATCCAAACGAGGCTTGGACAATCCAGAAGCGATCGCAGCCATTGCCCGAGAGGGAATCGGCCAAATGAGTGGTTATGGCCATGTCCTCGGCGAGGGCAATGACAACGTTGTGGGCGATTGGGTCTGGCTTCAAGCTCAGAACGCTTGGATCCAGGAATAGATATCAAGGCGCGTCCAGATACCCTCCCGCCAATAGACATCCGCTTCGAGCAGTGCGCGTACCGACGATTCACTCTCCGATTCAAACACTCCGAAAACATGAGTGCTTCCCTCGGTAGGCCCCAGAGTGATCAAGGTGCCGTCGTCCTTAAGACGTTGAAGACGAGCTAGATGCTCATCACGAAACGGCACTCTTTTCTCAAGTGCATCTTCGCAGTACAGCCCCCAGAGAACGAATCGAGCCATAGGTTGCTTGCCCTGTTGGTACAAAACTGAGGCAAAGGATGGCACATGCTGCACATCAAGCGCTATGTTCAGTGAGTAGATGTTTTCAACAACCATGCTTACAGGCGCTGACCTATTGAACAAAGTGAAGGAGCTGGGTGATGTCAGCAAGTCTGATCTCGTCCGCGCCTGCGGTTATGTGTCCAACAAAAAGGACGGAGGAGAGCGCCTCAACTTCACAGCCTTCTACGAAGCACTACTCGAAGCCAAGGGTGTCAATCTTGGTACCGCCGGAGTTGGAGGAATCGGCAAGGGAGGCCGCAAACTTTCCTATGTCGCCACTGTTCAAGGCAATGGCAATCTCTTGATCGGTAAAGCCTATACGGCCATGCTCGATCTCAAGCCTGGCGATGAATTCGAGATCAAGCTTGGTCGCAAGCAAATTCGTCTCGTTCCCGTGGGTGGCACTGACGAAGACGAAGAGTGATCTTCAGCCCGCAGCCTGTCTAAGTTCTCGGCAAAACTCACCAGCATTCGCCGCTGCACAACCTGGTTGTGCAGCGGCGATTCTTTTGACGAGGGCACTGCCGATGATGGCTCCGTCAGCGCCCCACTCACGCACCTGACGAACCTGATCAGCCCCTGAGATTCCAAACCCAACCGCAACAGGACCTGCATCGCATTCTTTGAGAGAAAGCACCAACTCCGCCACGCGTTCCTGAAGCGATGCACGTTCACCCGTCACGCCTGTGACACTGACGAGATAGGTGAATCCTCGGCTCGATGTGGCAATTCTGCGCCTGCGATCTTCTGGAGTGGTCGGTGCCACAAGCAGAACCAGATCCAGGCCTTGTTGAGCAGCAAGGGGAGACAAACGTTCGGCTTCCTCGAGGGGAAGATCAGGCACCACAAGTCCTGAGACGCCTGCGTCTGCGGCCTCCGCAAAGAATTGTTCAGCGCCACGATTCAGAAGGGGATTGCTGTAGGTAAACAGCACCACTGGCATCGTCAGACGATCTTTTAACCCACGCAGCATGCTGAGCACTTTGGATGCCGTGGTGTTCTGAGACAGTGCGCGGTAGGCAGCAGCTTGAATCACAGGTCCATCAGCCAAAGGGTCGCTGTAGGGAAGACCCAGTTCCACCACATCAGCACCATTGGACTGCAAGCTGAGAAGGATCTCAGCCGTCGTTTCCAGATTCGGATCCCCAGCCACGATGAAAGGCATCAATGCGAGGCGATGCTCACGGGTGGTGTTTGCAAAGACCTCAGCGATTCGTGACGAGGGCTGCATTGCAGAATCTGACAACGTGACGGATGCGAGCCTAGGGTTCGATTGAATCCTTGTCCTGGGATTGAGGAGGCGTGTCGCTGGTGACTGAGGCCAGTAATGCTTGCTGTTCTTCTGGAGTCATGGCATCGAAACGAGCTTGCAACTGCTGATCCGTCAGAGCGTCGTACTCAGCCCTGTAAGTGCGCCTTTGCTGCATGTAGGTCATCCGTCCGGTGATCACGCGGAAGAGGTAACTGCTTGTCCAACCAACAACAACAAGAACCAAAAGGGATTCAGCTGCAATGCCGGCTGAAAATCCCTCAAGCCCCAACGCTTGGAAAGCTCCATATCCCAGCCCGCCGACCACAAAAAGGGCGGCACCCAGTGTCAGAACTCCTGCCCGCGTCAAATCAAACGTCTCCCTGTCCGCTCAGTCGCAGATTGAGGAACGGTGCAAACAGGATCAAGCCTGGGAAGAAAAGAAACACCAGGCCGTAGATCCCTAGGCGCTCCAGCTTTCCCATCACCGTCCAACGACGGTTCATCCAGAAATAAAGAAACAGAGGAACAACCACCAGATAGGCAGCTCCGAGGACTCCATAGGCACCGATCACCAGAAGGGTGTCCTGGGGGAAGGCATTCAGAAGCGTCTCGATCGTCACTGATGATTCCATGTCCACAGGGAATCTAGGATGCCGCTACGGAGCCGGTGGGTTTCCAGGGGGCGTGGCGGAATCGGTAGACGCACACGACTTAAAATCGTTTGGGCTGAAAAGCCTGTGGGGGTTCAAGTCCCCCCGCCCCCATCCCTCGCCTTCGAGCAGACCGCAATTGCATGGGCAGTCTCTAAGTCCCTCTATACGTTCTGGGGAAAGGGATAAGCCAACTGCATGGCAACCTCCGTAATGTCCACCACCCAACTCGGCGAAGAGCCGATGGAGCTGGTTCGAGCCAGGGAGCGGGATGAGAACTTGAAGCCCTGGGATCTCTGGGGGACTTATCTCAGTGATCGCCAGTGGGGAACTGTCCGAGAGGATTATTCCGACGACGGGAACGCCTGGAAGTCCTTTCCCTTTGATTACAGCCACTTGCGGGCCTACCGCTGAGGTGAAGATGGTTTGCTGGGTCTGAGCGATGCCAACGGTCTGCTCTGCTTCGCTCCCGTGCTTTGGAACGGGAAAGATCCAGTGCTCAAGGAACGCCTGCTCGGCCTGGGCAACCCCGAAGGCAATCACGGTGAAGACCTGAAAGACACGATGTACCACCTGGCAGGTACACCCACATGCAGCTATGCCAAGGCGCTGTACCGCTATCCGCAGGAACGCTTTCCCTACGAACAGCTGCGCGAAGAGAACCAACGCCGCAGCCGGGATGAGACTGAATTCGAGTTGGTCGACACCGGAATTTTCTCTGGAAACCGCTTCTTCGATCTGAACGTCGAATACGCGAAGGTGTCGCCAGAGGATCTATTGATCCGTCTCACTGTGACCAACCAGGGATCAGAAGCCGCGGAGCTTCATCTGCTTCCCAGTCTCTGGTTCCGCAACACTTGGGACTGGGGCGATGAAGACAGCGCACGTCCGCGCATTCGTCTTGCAGACGGAGCAGTGGTGAGCGATACGGGATCCGGACGAGAACTGAACCTTTGGCAGATTTCATTGGAGCTGGAGAAACCCCTGATTGGCATTTTCCGCCGCGATGCCAACGGTCGACGTGCGTTCAACGGTTCTGTTGAACAGTTCCAGAATGATCCTCTCTGGCGTGATCTCCTGCTGTTCAATGAATACTTCCACGGCTGCAGTGGAGCGGGCGTTGGAGCCAGTCATCAGACAGGTTGGAGTGCCATTGTCGCCAAGATGATCACTCAACTGAATCGCTGGCAGGGCTAACCCTGCCAAAACGCTGCGCCTCCTCACGCATCTCCTGACGTCAACGGAAGCTCTTCCTACCGTTCAGGAAACGGTGCAAGCCACCGATTGATTTTGCTACCAGCTCCGCAGATCCCGGGAAAACTGTGGTGAGTTCCGAGGCCCGAGCCGGCCGAGCTTGAGCTCACTGATCGTGCAGAGCTGATGTCGACTGATGCCCTCATCGTCCGTCCAGAGATGCCAATACTGTTCTGCATCGGGAGTCTGGATCTGCGAATCGCCCATGCAATGAGGTGTACGCATGAACGAACCCTATTCAGTTGGTCTCCGCTTGCCCATCGACATGCACCGACCAGGTCAGCGTTTCGCCGGCATGAAACAGAACCGGCCATTCACCGGCTTCGAGTCCCGCGTCCCCAAGCTGGATCGACGGCGTCGATTCGAGGCGCATGGGAACGATCTGTTCCTGTTTCACGAGCGTGAGGGTTTCAGCGTTTGGAGAAAGACCGTAGAACCGGGGCCCATGCTCACTGGCAAAGCCCTCGAGACGATCCAGGGCCCCCTCCTGTTCGAAAACGGTGGCGTAGCTCTCGAGAGCATGCATCGCGTTGAAGATGCCGGCACATCCACAGGCCGATTCCTTACCTGAACGTGGATGCGGGGCTGAATCGGTCCCGAGGAAGAAACAGGGAAGACCACTGGTGGCTGCCTTGACTAGAGCGCGTCGATGGCATTCCCTCTTCACCACCGGAAGGCAATAGAAGTCGCTGCGAAGACCACCCATGAACATCGCATTACGGTTGAGATGCAGATGGTGAGGCGTGATGGTGGCCGCGATGCGGGAATCACCCGCCAGGCTTGCATTGCTGATGAAATCGACGGCTTGTTGAGTGGTGATGTGCTCAAGCACGATCCGCAGGGCTGGATAGCGTCTCCGAAGGGGGATCAGGTGGGTTTCGATGAACGCGGCTTCCCGGTCAAAAACATCCACATCACAATCGGTAACCTCTCCGTGAATGAGCAGGGGCATGTCGATGGCCTCCATCCGCTCCAAAACCTCACTGATCTTGGACAGATCACTCACGCCAGCGGCTGAATTGGTTGTGGCGTTGGCGGGGTAAAGCTTGGCTGCGGTGAACACACCCTCAGTGAAACCACGCTCAAGCTCGGAAGGATCCAAGTGATCAGTGAGATAGGCCGTCATCAGCGGCTCGAACCTCGTATCCGCTGGAACTGCCTCCATAATTCGGTCCCGGTAAGCGCGCGCCTGATCCACCGTGGTCACGGGTGGTTTCAGGTTGGGCATCACAATCGCCCTGGCAAACACCCTGGCTGTCGCAGGAACGACGGCTCTGAGCATGGCTCCATCCCGAAGGTGCACATGCCAGTCATCAGGACGGCGAAGCACCAGACGGCTGGGACTGTCCTGCAATGGTCAGACCTCCTGAAGAACGGGAAGCTCGCCGACGGCTCGGCGAAGAATCTCTTCGCGATCCTCGCTCACGTGGTGCTCGGGAAGAAGTTCAAGAAGCTTCAGCTTCTCGAGACGAGTGCGTGTGGCTGATCCAGCAATCACGACCAGATAAACAGAACGGCCGACTTCCACGGCTTCCTTGATGGCATTCTCCAGCGCCAACGATGCCGTCACACCCAGGTGAGAGACTTCGCTCAGGTCAAACAACACAGCGTCGCAATCTTCGATGGCGTTGTGTTCGCGACTGATCGTCTTGGCTACACCAAAAATCATCGGGCCGGTGAGCTGGAAGAGCAAAAGTCGCCCTGAGGCCTGATCGAGCAAAGCCTGCTCCTGCTCAGGAAGTTCAACGTCATCATCGGTCGTGGTAATGGTCTTCACCCCTTTGGCCTGAAGCGCTGTCATCCGCTCGATCGTGAGGACATTCGCAACGAACACCCCGATGAACACGGCCCAGATCAAATCAACCAAAACAGTGAGCGCGATCACGCCATAAGTGATGCAGGCCGCCTTGATCGAGAGATGATGCGCCCGCTTGAGAAAGCTCCAGTCGATGATGTCGAAACCGACCTTGAGTGCGATGCCCGCGAGAACGGCCAAGGGGATGCGAGAAGCCAATGGGGCCGCAAGCAGGATCACCAGCATCAGAATCAGCGCACGCACGATTCCTGAGAGGGCGGATCGTCCACCGGCCTGAATATTCACAACAGTTCCCATCGTTGCCCCTGCACCGGGAAGACCGCCAAACAGCCCCGACATCACATTGCCAAGACCCTGACCAATCAATTCTTTATTGGAGTCATGCTCTGTGCGGGTGAGGCTGTCAGCCACAACAGATGTGAGCAACGCATCAATGCAGCCGAGCATGCCCAGAACCGCACCGTTCACCACCATCAGGCGAATCTGATCCGTGGAGAACGTTGGGACCTGAAAGGTGGGGAACTCAGCTGTGAACGTGCCAATTCGGCGGAGTTCCACATCCCCGAAGACCGTTAACGACAGCAACGTGCCGATCACCAGTGCCAGTAGCTGGGGAGGACAGAAACGCTTCAGCTGCTCAGGAGTGAACCAGAGAATGAGCAGTGTGATCACGGCGAGGGCGAGCTCAAGCGGCTGAATTCCGGCCGCGAGCTCCGGAAGACTGCTCAGTGTTCCGATCACTCCCCCACTCGGGCTGTCCTGACCGAAGAACGGAGCGAGCTGGAGGATCACCAGGATCACGCCGATTCCGGACATGAACCCGGAAATCACGGTGTAGGGCATCATCGTGATGTACCGACCCAGACGGAAAAATCCGAACAGGATCTGGAACACACCGGCCAGCACCACCACGGTGAAGGCCATCGCCAGAGCGGTTCCACGATCAGGGATCTGGCTCGTGAAGCTCAGGATCACTGCGGTGAACACCACCGTCATCGGACCTGTGGGCTCTGAAATCAGCGTGGGAGTCCCCCCGAACAGAGAGGCCATCAAGCCAATGATCACGGCACCCCACAAACCTGCAGCAGCTCCTGCCCCTGAAGCCACCCCGAAAGCAAGTGCCATGGGAAGGGCCACCACAGCTGCCGTCAATCCACCGAAGAGATCACCTCGGATGTTGCGGGTGCTGATGTGATTCAGAAACACGCCATAGCAAGCCATTGGTGGCGAATGCTAGATCCCGCTCAAAACAATCAGCCCCACATCAGCGCATCAAGGGGTGAAGCTCGACAAAGCAGAATGGGATCAGGCCTCAGGTAGCGATGCCTCCGTTTCTGTCTGCATTCCTGGAAGTTCTGGTCGGGATCGCTCTGCTGTTCGGCGGTGGTGAAATCTTCGTGCAGGGTGCGGTCACCTTGTCATTGATTTTCGGGATTCCCCAGCTGGTGATCGGCCTCACGGTCGTGTCACTGGGCACCAGTGCCCCTGAATTGTTTGTGACCCTGAGCTCGGTGTCCCAGGGATTTGACACCCTGGCCGTGAGCAATGTGGTCGGCAGCAACATCTTCAATGTGATGGTGGTGCTGGGCAGCAGTGCCCTGGTGATGCCTCTCCGGGTGGAGAGCCGACTCGTGCGGCGGGATGTCCCCCTCCTGATTGCGGTCTCGGCCGCTGTATGGGGTATGGCCTCAGCAGGGCGGGTGACCTGGCAGGCGGGGCTTGCCCTGCTTCTGGCGTTGGTGATCAATTCGGTCTGGGAAATCCGCACCGCCCGTGAACAACCAGACGACAGCGGCAGCGCTGAACCTGACATCGAAGAGAACGCAGCGAGCGGGGGTTGGATCCTTGCGGTTCTGCGGTTGATCGGAGGTATCGGCATCCTCACCATCGGATCCCGGGTGTTGGTCAGCGGCGCCACTGAAGCTGCCACCTATCTGGGGGTCAGTGAGGCAGTGATCGGTCTGACGATCGTTTCCGCCGGAACCTCGATGCCGGAATTGATCACCTCCCTGGTGGCCGCCCTGCGCGGGCGCACTGATCTGGCCATCGGCAACGTGGTGGGCAGCTGCCTGCTGAACCTTCTGCTGGTGCTGGGCGGTGGAGCCTTGGCTGCCGCTGGCCGCGGCCTGGACGTCAGCCCCGAACTGATTCAGGACGACCTGCCGGTGATGTTGCTGACCAGCTTGGCCTGCTTGCCGATCTTCTGGACGCGCGGTCGGATCAGCCGACTGGAAGGTGGACTGTTGCTGGGTTTGTACATCTTGTACATCGTTGACAACGTTCTTCCGAGAACAACTCTCGCCAGTTGGTCAGACGAATTCCGGCTGTTGATGCTCTGCCTGGTGCTGCCGGTCGTGATGATTGTGATCATGACTCAGGCCTTGGTGTTCTGGAGAACCAAGTCCTAACAGCATTCAATTTCGGCCTTTGATGGCTCGGATGAAGTTGTATTTCCACACCCAGTGCTGACCATCTGATCCACCGTGGTCATCCTTGGAGGGTGTCGATCGGCTTGCCGATGCTCGGGCTGCTACCACCACTCAACGACAAAAATCTTCCCTGGCTGGATGTCATTCATCCAATCGTTGTTCACTTCGTGATCTCGATGGCACTGATTACAGTCGTTTTCGACGTCATCGGAGTGATCACAAAAAAGAAAAACCTGTTCGAAGTCAGCTTCTGGAATCTGATTGTCGCGACTATTGCCATCTTTGTAGCGATTATCTTCGGACAAATTGAGGCTGGGCTCGCCAATCCTTACGGAGCCTCGCGCGACATTCTTAATTACCACAGCACGCTCGGTTGGTCCCTGGCTGGTGTCCTGTCGTTGCTCACCGGATGGCGCTATGTAGCTCGCCAAAAAGATGCGACTGCGTTGCCGAAAGGCTTTCTAGCGATTGACTTCGTATTGGCCGGTCTGGTCTTCACCCAGGTTTATCTCGGAGACAAACTCGTGTGGGTTTACGGGCTCCACACTGTGCCTGTGGTGGAAGCAATCCGCAATGGGGTGGTGTCATGACTCTTCTTTCCGCGATTGCATCGCCGATCAACGACATCGCCGACTCCCTTGGCGCTAACGATCTTCCCTACGCGATTCCCCTTCACCCCAACTTGGTGCATCTCACCATTGGGCTGTTCTCGATCGGGATCGCCTTCGACTTCGCTGGCGCGTTTTATCCCTTGGAGAAACGGGTCTTCCGCTTTCTCGCCCTGCCAGTGACCCGCAGTGGATTCCATGATGTGGGCTGGTACAACCTGGTGGCCTGCAGCGGGATCAGCTTCTTCACCGTGGCTGCCGGCTTTTACGAAATGCTGTTGGCGGTGCCCCTGCCAGGTATCCGCAGCATTCTCGGCCAGACCGCCATCGACACCATGCTCTGGCATGCCATCGGTGGTGTTGCCATCCTGATGGTGATCGTCGCCATGACTGTCTGGCGCGGCTATCAACGCTTTGTCTGGCGCAAGGATCTCGGCCGTCAGGTGACATGGCTGTATTTGCTCTGTGGAGCCTCGATGCTGATGGTGATGGGCCTACACGGAAGCCTCGGCGCCTGGCTCGCCAGCGACTTCGGAGTGCATATCACCGCGGATCAGCTTTTGGCCGCCGGCGCTGATCTGAATGAGGTGCTGCCATGACGACCACTTCACCCAAGAAAAGCCCCAACATTGGCGCGATCGTGATCATCGTTGTCGCGGTTGTGCTCAATCTGGTGATCGCCAAGCTGATGGCCACTTGGTCCTACAGCTGGTTCCCGCCGCAAGCCTCGACGGCAGCGCCTTACGTCGACGATCTGTTCGCGCTTGAAACTGGGATCGGCTCCTTCATCTTCTTCGGCTGCACAGGCGTGATGGGCTGGGTCCTGCTGTTCAATCGGGCCGGCAAATATGACGAAAGCGACGGTGCGCCGATTGAAGGCAATACCAAACTCGAGATCACCTGGACCGTGATTCCCCTGCTTCTGGTGTTCACCATCGCCTTCTATTCCATGAAGGTGAATGACACCCTTAACACCTTGGGGCCGAAGCAGAAGTACTCCCTCGAGACCGATACCCGTGAGCTGATTACGGCCGATCCCATCGCTCAGGTGGGACCGATTCAAGTGATCGCTCGCCAATGGAGCTGGGAATTCATCTATCCCAACGGCGTTCGCAGTTCAGAACTGCACCTCCCCATCGATCAGCGCGTCAACCTGCAGCTGCAATCTGAGGACGTCATTCACAGCTTTTATGTACCGGCCTTCCGATTGAAGCAAGACATCGTTCCGGGCAGCCTGATCTCCTACAGCCTCACGCCAACCAGACAGGGGCGCTTCCGACTGCGCGACGCCATGTTCAGTGGCGCCTACATGTCGGTGAATCAATCCAACGTGATCGTCGAATCAGAGGAGGCGTACTCCGATTGGCTGAAGCGTTCGGCGCAAAAAGCTCTCCAACCCGGCCTCGACCCAGGCCGCACGCTTTACGACCGCCGCATCGCCCGCGGGAACAAGGGCTGGGGCACGGTGCCACCGGCACCACCTCCGTTAGTGAATGACCCTGGCGATCCCTCAATCCCCCACGACGCCTGAGCCATGAGCACCACCAACTACGACCCCCGCATCCTCAAGGCGCCCCATCCCGTACCCGGTGCACCGGACAACTGGAAGCGCTTCTTCAGCTTCAACACCGATGCCAAGGTGATCGGGATTCAGTACATCGCCACCGCGTTGTTCTTCCTACTGGTAGGAGGCTTACTGGCGATGATCGTACGTGGTGAGCTGATCACACCTCCGGCTGATCTGGTGGATCCCAGCGTCTACAACGGCCTCTACACCATGCATGGAACAGTGATGCTGTTCCTATTTCTCTTCCCGATCCTCAACGGCTTCAACAACCTGTTGATTCCCACGATGATCGGGGCACCCGACATGGCATTTCCAAAACTGAACGCTGCTGCCTTTTGGCTGGTGCCGGTCTTCGCCGTGGTGCTGATGGGCAGCTTCTTCGCCCCTGGAGGACCAGCCTCATCAGGTTGGTGGTCCTACCCACCGATGAGCATTCAAAACCCTCTGGGGCACTTCATCAACGGACAGTTTCTCTGGATCCTGGCGGTGGCTCTGTCGGGCATTTCCTCAATCATGGGCGCCGTCAACTTCGTGACGACGATCATCCGCATGCGGGCCCCCGGCATGGGCTTCTTCAAAATGCCGATCTTCGTTTGGACAGCCTGGGCCGCCCAGACGATTCAACTGGTGGGCCTGCCGGCACTGACCGGAGGAGCTGTGATGCTGTTGTTTGATCTCAGCTTCGGCACCACGTTCTTCCGACCGGAGGGCGGAGGCGATCCGGTGCTGTTCCAGCACTTCTTCTGGTTCTATTCGCACCCGGCTGTTTACGTGCTGGTGCTGCCGGTGTTTGGCATCTTCTCTGAGCTGTTTCCTGTCTATGCCCGCAAGCCTCTCTTCGGCTATCGGTTCGTAGCCATCGCCTCCTTCGGCATCACCTTCCTCAGCCTGATTGTGTGGGTGCACCACATGTTTTATTCCGGCACACCGATGTGGATGCGCAATTTATTCATGGCCACCACAATGCTGATCGCTGTGCCCACCGGCGTCAAAGTATTCGCCTGGCTTGGAACTCTCTGGAAAGGCAATCTGAGACTGAACACTCCGATGTTGTTTTGTCTCGGTGGGCTGTTCAACTTCATCTTCGCCGGAATCACTGGAGTGATGTTGGCCACCGTTCCAATCGATGTGCACGTTGGCAACACCTACTTCGTGGTGGCCCACTTCCACTACGTGATCTTCAACACGATCGGCTTCGGAGTTTTCGCAGGGATCTATCACTGGTTTCCGAAATTCACTGGCCGCATGTATTACGAAGGTCTGGGCAAGGTGCACTTCGCTCTCACCTTCATCGGCGCCACACTCAACTGGCTGCCGTTGCATTGGGCCGGTCTGCTCGGCATGCCCCGCCGTGTGGCCTCCTATGACCCCGAATTCGCAATCTGGAATGTCATCGCCAGCATTGGTGCCTTCATGCTCGGCGTCGCCTCGATCCCCTTCATCCTCAACATGGTGAGTTCCTGGGCCCGGGGGCCGAAGGCTCCCCCCAATCCCTGGCGAGCCATTGGTTTGGAATGGCTTTTGCCCTCCCCGCCACCTGCTGAGAACTTCGAAGACGACATCCCCACAGTGATCAGTGAGCCCTACGGCTATGGCCTGGGCCATCCCCTCGTCGAGGACGAGGAGTTCTACGTTCGCCGCTCCCTGGAGGTCTGATCGATGACCAGCGTCAATCCCGATTTGCAGCTCCATCACACCCCTGGCCATGTGAAGCACGACGGTCACAACATGACTGGTTTCGTGATCTTCCTCTGTTCCGAGAGTGTGATCTTTCTGGCCTTCTTCGCCGGATATGCGTTGCTCAAGCTCACGGCACCCCAATGGCTCCCCGATGGCGTTGAAGGACTAGAGGTGCGCATGCCTCTGATCAACACGGTGGTGTTGGTGAGTTCAAGCTTCGTGGCTTACTTCGCTGAGCGTTACCTCCATCACCGCAACCTCTGGGGCTTCCGTGCGGTTTGGCTCCTCACCATGGCGATGGGCTCCTACTTCGTTTACGGGCAGTACCTCGAATGGTCCGAACTGACCTTCAGCCTCAGCAGCGGTGTGTTCGGAGGAATGTTCTATCTGCTCACCGGATTTCATGGCCTTCATGTGATCACTGGCATCCTGCTGATGGGTTTGATGCTGGCCCGGTCGTTCCGCCCTGGCAATTACGACAGAGGCGAAATGGGCGTCGCTTCAGTGAGCCTGTTCTGGCACTTCGTCGATGTGATCTGGATCATTCTTTTCCTTCTTATCTACGTTTGGCAGTAATCCCATGATCATCGACGATCGCCATTACGACATCATTGTCATCGGCAGTGGCGCCGGCGGAGGAACCCTGGCGGGAGCTCTAAGCAGGCAAAGTCGCTGTGTGCTTCTGCTTGAACGCGGAGAGGCCATGGCCCTGAGTGATCAGAACGTGGCCGATGTTGATCTCTTTCGCAAAGACCGTTATCACCCACGCAACGAGCGCTGGTTCGGACCGGATGGCGACCCGATCGCCCCGCAGACCACCTACGCCCTAGGCGGCAACACCAAAATCTGGGGAGCCGTTCTCGAGCGCATGCGCGAGAAGGACTTCGAAGACCTCCCACTTCAGGACGGCATCTCCCCTCGCTGGCCCTTCAATTACGAGCACCTGGCTCCTTTTTACGACGAGGCCGAAAGCCTTTATCAAGTGCACGGTAAATCGGGCGTGGATCCAACGGAACCGGCCCGCAGCGACGACTTCAGCTACGCACCCAAACCGTTGATGCCTTTCCTTGAGCCCTTGCGTGAAAGTCTCAAGCGCCAAGGTTGTCAACCCTATGACTTGCCCTTGAGCTGGTCGAGCAGTCAGGAAGACCCCAGCGGAGACTCCCAGCTGTACGGCCTAGACAACGCCGACCCAGAGAAACTGGAGGTGCGATCGATGGCCCGGGTGTTACGACTCCACGTGAATCCAAGCGGCCGCGAAGTGAAGGCTGTTGAAGCCGATGTAGCCGGTGAAACCTGGTTGTTCTCAGCTGATGTTGTTGTGCTTGCCGCTGGGGCGATCAATACAGCGGCAATCCTGCTGCGCTCCAGCAGTGAAAAGCATCCCCGAGGTCTCAACAACGGGTCTGATCAGGTGGGCCGCAATCTGATGAATCTTCAGCTCACCTCGATTCTCCAGCTGGCAGCTGAACCGAACAATGGTCGCTATGCCCGATCGCTTGGCGTGAACGACTACTACTGGGGAGACAAGAATGTGAGCTTTCCACTGGGTCACATCCAGACGGCTGGTGGTGTTTTGCAGGATGCCCTGTTCGCCGAATCACCACCGGTGCTGTCTCTCGTCAGCAAATTGATCCCTGATTTCGGCTTGGAACGCCTGGCATCCCGGTCAGTGGCCTGGTGGGCCATGACGGAAGTGCTTCCCGACCCCCACAACAAAGTGTGGCTGAACAACGATCAGATCCGCATTAATTATCTGCATAACAATCGCGAAGCCCACGATCGCCTCGTTTATCGATGGATCGACACCTTGAAGGCCGTTGAATCAGATCCCATCACCAAGGTGGTGACCAAAGCACCGACGCACCCTCGTGGAGAAGCTCCATTGAGCGTGGTGGGCTATGCCTGCGGCACTTGCCGCATGGGTGAAGATCCAGCTGAGTCAGTGGTCGATGGTGATGGCCGTTGCCACGAACTTGACAATCTTTACATTGCCGATTCCAGCGTGTTTCCCAGCTGCCCAAGCGTCGGCCCTGGACTCACCACCATCGCCTTAGCTCTTCGCATGGCCGGTGCCCTCAAGCAACGATTCGATGCCTAGCGGGGCAGGAAAAACGCCCGAATCTTGCCAATAGGCCCGCGCGTGTTGTTGTCAATCAGCGCGCCACTAATTAGGCCACCTGCAATCAGCGAGTTGGGAATAATTCTGGAAGCCAAGCGAGCTTCCAGCTCCCCATTCACTTCCTCTTCCGGATAAAAACTGAGCACGGCCATCACCTCCCGATTATCCATGCCGTGGCGCACCAATGGCGTCAGCAAAGCATCAGGGAGGAATCCCTTTCCTCCAAAGCCGAAGCGGTGCTGGATGGCGTGAAAAAACTCGTGGCGGGCCACTTCGCCCAGGGATCGCTGCCCCTGCATCGCATGCTCTGCACAGAGACTCACCTGCTGATGATCAGGATCGAAGCTACCCAAGTAATGCGCCTTGGCCTCACAACCTTCCCCACCGGTCACAGTGCTGACGCCTGCGAGAGAGGCGAGAAACACCAGAACAAACAACGGCATCAATCATTAACCATTCCTTAACTTCTAGTCTTACGGCCCTTAACCCTCTTCTCAAGTAAGAACTACTACTCAATCCAAGGATCGACGAGCGATCCACACGGCCTCATCCCTGGCGCGAAGTAGAAACACGGCGTCTGGTGATGTGATCACAAGAGCGTTCAGCTGCAACGTGGTTCGAGGACGGAAGGAATCCAGCGGCACCTCTCGCACCTGTGAATCTTCAGGAAAGGCACCGAACTCATCGGGCCAGCTCTCGACGGGATCACCCTCTTCCCAGAGGGAGCTGACCTGTTGAACCTCCAGAGGCGGCAAAAACGCCATCGTGCTTTGAGAAGCCGACGCCCCCGTCGCAACAGACGGATTCGTACGGTCTTCCTGATCAGCTTTCGTCCTTGGATCGCAGTTTTGAACCTGCTTTTCCCCAGATGGAGCATCCAGGAGATCCGGTGCAGGTGGCGGGGGCAACGTTTCACTCAAGCGCAGGCCAACCGAGGCCACAGGTTGATTCTGGGCCACTCGCCTGCTCAGACGCACCAGTTCCCGGGAGTTGTCGATCACTTGCGGGGGCCCGGATTCCACCGTCGTTCGCGTCGCAAGCACCGTGCTAGTACAAATCACAACGGCATGGCCAGCAACGGCGACGCCCACCGGCAACGCAACCATGGCGAGACCGTCAGGAACGCGTCGGCGCAGGGAGTTGAAGATCCACATCGAGGGAGCTGGAATTGAAGAAAGGAATCAGGTCTTGCACCACACCCCAAGACACCTGGGGCGCCAGAGACAAACGGATGCGAGTACCCGGATCAAGACGATTCAGACGAGCGATCAAAGCAGGCAGCATCAATGGCTCAATCGGTTGATTCCAGAGACGCAGTCCGCCATCGGCCTCAAGATGGATCACGATCACGCCGTCACTGGCCGCCTGTTGTTACTGCCACTGGGGGAGCAACAACAGTGCTGTCGCGGCGAGAGCGATGCAAAGGAAGACCACTGAGCAGCCAAGCGCACGACGCTGGGCGAGAGGCAATGTCATGGAGCCATCACCTCTGGCACACCCTGCAAACTGACGGGGATCGATGACTGGCGTCTAAGCCAGGCAAGGTCAGACACGACCGCCGATACCGGTCGGGCGCTTGAGGGAAGCAGCACCAGTTCATCTGGCGTGTCCTCACTCAGATCGAGCTGCCGGCTGAGCACCGCAGCTGACATGGGTTGTCCATTGAGATACCAACTACCACCGAGAGATCGGACCACGAGCCAACGCGTCCGTGACGAAGCTCCAGACATCTGCCGCGATTCCGACGTGGGAGTCTGTTGCACCAAAAACGGAAAGGATGCCAGGAACGTCATCAGGGACAGAACAATCACACTGAACGAGAGCACGAGAGGCATCAGATCAGGCCAGAACGACGTTCCAAGCAACGATCGGAGACAGCATTGAGAACCACCTGAGCACGAAGACGATTCAGGCGTTGCACCAAAAGGGCCAGAACCGCAATCAAAAGGCCGAGAACCGTGCCGATGAGCACCTGGCCATACCCAACGACCAGTTCGTTTCCTTGGGAAGGAAGCGTGAGTCCTGGTCCAAGCGCTTGAAGCAACTGCATCAAGCCGATCACTGTGGCCAGCAGCCCCAGCAGCGGCCCAAGAACCATGCAGAGTTCCAGCGCACCATCCCAGCGACAGAGCTTTCGCTCAAGACGCGCCAGAAGCAAATGCTGACGCAGTGATGCTTCCGATGGATTGAGTTGATCCAGTTCAGGCAACAAAAGCTCGGAACTGAGAAGATCGCCGCGGCTCCATTGCCACCAGAAACGCAACCGCTCCACTCCGATCGATGCAACAGCAACGGAGACCAGCATCAAAGGAACGATCAACATCCCTCCACGACGCAGGGCCTCAAGAGTCAGCACCGCTTGACAAAAAACACTTTCGGCAAAGTAGTGCGTCTTCCGCAGCCCCGCTGTCACGTGGAACCTTGACAGCGATTCGCCAGACGATCTCTAGGCCATCTCTAGGCCATGGTGACAAATTCCTCTGACACCGTGGGATGGAGAGCCATGGTGCGATCAAAGTCCGCCTTGGTAGCGCCCATCCCCACAGCAATCGCCGCCATCTGAATGATTTCAGCGGCATGATCTCCCACCATGTGACAGCCCAGCACCTTGTCCGTGTCGGCCTCAATCACCAGCTTGAGCAGAGTGCGCGGACCACGCTTGGGAAGTGCCTGCGCCATGGATCGGAACCGCGCCCTCTGGATCACAACAGCGTCAGCACCCAATCGACTGATGGCGGCTTCTTCGGAAAGACCGACGGTGGCCAGCTCAGGCTGACTAAACACCGCGCTCGCCACAAGGTCATGATTCACCTGGCGAGGTCGGCCACCAAACTCAGTATCAGCAAAGGCTCTGCCCTCATCCACCGCCACCGGGGTGAGGCAGATGCGATCGGTCACGTCGCCCACAGCGAAGATATGAGAAGTGCTGGTGCGCTGGTCAGCATCCACCGCCAGCTTCCTGCCGTCGCTGCGGAGACCAGCTGCTTCCAGGTTCAAGCCCTGCAGAAAAGGCTGACGCCCGGTCGCCAGAAGCACGCCTCCGGCAGGGATCCGATCTCCTTGATCCGTGATGAGAACAAGATCACCGGGCGCGCCTTCGATAGCCGCAGGACTGGTGGATAAACGCAGATCCACCCCCTTCTCGATCATTCCTTCCTGAACCGCAGCGGCGAGTTCCCGGTCGAAACCACGCAACAGGCCGTCGCTCCTTACAAGCTGGGTGACGGCGATGCCAAGTCCACGGAGGATGCAAGCGAACTCGCAGGCGATGAAACCGGCTCCTACCACCACCACGTGGTCTGGGAACCTGTTGAGGAGAAACATGTCGTCACTCACCCAACCCAGCTCTGCACCTGGAATCGCAGGGCGCCTGGGACGCCCTCCCACGGCGATAAGAATGCGGACGGCATTCAAAACCTGCAAAGCTTCGCCTCCGGGTTTGGAGGAAACAGCAATGCGGTGGTCATCTTCAAAACGACCCCAGCCTTGGATCAGGGTGACTCCCGCTTTCTCGAGGAGGTTCACATGCAGAGCATTCAATCGGTCCACTTCGGCCCGCACCGCCTTCAGAAGCACATGGGTGTTGATCGTCGCCGGCGGAACATCAACGCCATAGCTCGGTGCATCAGCCAAGTGCTCTGATACCTGAGAGCCGTACACAAGCAGTTTCTTCGGAACACACCCACGGATGACGCAGGTCCCGCCGACCTTGTCGCCTTCAACGAGAGCGACACGTGCGCCATAGGCCGAGGCTCGCTTGGCAGCGGCGAGACCGCCTGAGCCGGCGCCGATCACCACGAGATCAAAATTCTGGTCCACCGGAACACCTCGATCAGGTCCATTCTGATCAAAAGCTGCAACTGCTCCTGTCCCTGATCCTGCTAAGCCGATGTGCGCCGGAATACGGCATGGACGTAAAGGCTTGATTATGGTCCGAGTAAGACCCAAGCCAGGGTTGTTTGATATCTGCTCAAGACACCATGAGTTCTAAGCGTTTTCGCAGAGTCCACCTCCCCGACAGCTTTGCTCTCCAAGCCGATCAGCGCAGGGAGCTTGTCATGATCATCACCAAGGATGATATGAACCAGAGGCTGAAAGAGCTCGCTCAAGAAGGCAAGCGCGACGATTGTCTTGCCTTGATGCGAGAACTTGGGGATTGGCAAGGCAGTTCCAAGCCGTCTGAGGTGCTCTTCGCCCCCTACCTTCGAAGACCAGAACGCTGATCATTGATGAGTCTGATCTACTCCGCTCTGACGGCGGCGCTGATGCTTGTCGCCATCCCAGCAAGAGCCCTAGAAATCAACGGTCAGACCAGTTTTGTCGCGGTACCAACCAAGGCTCGTCTTGTGAATTACCAGTGGTATGCCTTTGAAGGGCGCGCCACTTACTACGTCGTTCTCGACTTTCCTCAAGGTGCCGAAGCGGGACTTGGAGGAATCAGCCTCGAACAAATCCGAGGCGTACAGCCTGCTTTCCTTTACGGGGCTGTGCCAGTTAGAGCATTCCTCGGAACTCCGCGCAAAGAAGGCCGAAACGTTCCCACGGCCGCCGAGTTCAACATCGAGTCCCGCACCGTCAACGTTCAATTCAAAGAACCTGTCGAACCAGGGAACACGGTGACAGTCGCCTTCAAAGCTGGAACCAATCCACCTGCAGACCTCTACACCTTCACACTGGCAGCGATTCCTTTTGGACCGAGTCCCATCCCACAAGTTGTCGGGGTAATACAGATGGATATTCACACTCCCTATTGAGCCAACTCTCCTCATAAGATTTCCTGGCAATGGTGAGGGATTTCCTGCAACTTCCTCGATACGACTCCATCCCTGATCACGACAAAAACCACTCTCTTTTCGAGGTCAAGGTCAATGATCTACAGCCCACGCAGATGTGCGTGGGCCTCACAGAGGTATGGAGCCGGCAGCAAGATTTCCACGACCAAAGCCCCAAAGACAGACTGCGTTATCTCCGCGGAAAACCCGTTCCACTGGTCCGCAACCGCCGGGGGCAGCTTTGGATGGTGGATCGTCACCACAGACTTCGTGCGCTTCTCGAACTTGACCGGAGCGTCACGTCCTTCGGCTATGTGATTGCCGAGCTTGAGAGCGAATCGAGGGAATCGGCACTCGAGGCTCTCCAGAAGCGCGGCTGGCTTTACCTGTTTGACGGTCGGGGTAATGGCCCGAAGCCTGCGACGGAACTCCCCCACACCCTCCTCGGCCTGCAGGACGATCCCTACAGAAGCCTGGTATGGAAACTGAAAAAAGAAGGATTGATCAAACCACAACCCCTGATTCCTTACCACGAGTTCCGTTGGGGAAGCTGGTTGCGAACCAGGCCTCTGCCTCCATTCAGCTCCGCGCGTTTGGAGCCCGCATTACCGGCGGCGCGATGTTTGGCCCGGTCAGCCGCCGCTCGACATCTTGCAGGCTGGAGAGGAGGCGCTGATTAACGCTTCCGACGGGAGTCAATCTGAAGAAGATCCTTCACCTTCTGCACCTGACTGGCCAATTGCGGGTCGCTCGACAATTTCTTCTCGACCTGTTCGATGGCATACATCACCGTTGTGTGATCTTTCCCCCCGAAGGTGTCGCCGATGCGCGGAAGGCTGAGACCTGTCCCTTGTCGCATCAGAAACATGCCAACCTGCCGGGCCTGACTGACAGCTCGTCGACGGCTGCTGCTGCGCATGTCATCGCAGCTCACTCCGAACACCTCGGACACCTTGTCGATGACCTGTTGCGGGGTGACCTCCACGCCTTGGCCACTGGGATCAAGCATGGGAGCAACCGATTCCACCGTCATTGGCAACCCAGTGATGGAGGCGAAAGCGACAGCCCTCGTCAGTGCACCTTCCAGCTCCCGAATATTGGACGTGAAACGTCCGGAGATGTACTGAATGAGATCCCTGGGCAGGGCCACCCGCTCCTGTTCCGCTTTCTTCTGAAGGATGGCCATCCGTGTTTCCAGATCCGGTGCCTGTATGTCGGCAATCAACCCCATGGAAAATCGGGAGATCAAACGCTCCTGAAGCCTGGGGATTTGACTGGGAGGCCGATCGCTGGCAATGACGATCTGACGGCCTGCTTCATGGAGCGCGTTGAAGGTGTGGAAGAACTCTTCTTGGGTGTATTCCTTGCCCTCGATGAACTGGATGTCATCCACCAAGATCAAATCAGCAGCCCGATATCTGTCACGGAACGCCTGCATTCCGTCTCTGCGGATCGCCAGGATTAGATCATTCGTGAAACTTTCAGTGGAAACATAAAAGACCCGCGCCTCGGGATCGATTTCGAGCCGATAGTGGCCGATGGCTTGCATCAGATGCGTTTTGCCGAGCCCGACACCGCCGCAGATGAACAGCGGATTGAATTCCCGTCCCGGTGCTTCGGCCACTGCCAGAGCCGCGGCATGGGCCATCCGGCTGTTCGGACCCACCACGAAGCGGTTGAACACGTAGCGCATGTTCAAGCCGGGGAGACGGCGTGGTGCCTTCGAAGCCTTCGGCAGCGCCTCGACCGTGGGAGGCGACGGAGCTGACTCGGCAGTCACTGCGGTCGTTTGGCTGTTGGGGCTGCCACCACGGGGCTCAACGTCCCGGGCCTCAACCATCACAAGGACGGGACGGCCAACGATCTCACCAGCGACATCGGCAATCGTGCCGGCGTAGTTCTTGCGCAGCCAGTTACTCGCGAAGCTGTTGGGCGCCAGCAGAGTGAGCGTTCCATCCGTGAAAGCGCTGCATTGGGCTGGCCGGATCCAGGTCTCGAACGTGGGCTTGCTGAGGTTGCTCTGAAGGGTCTGCTGAACCTTGCTCCAAAGTTCACTTCCCGTCAGATCCAC